>AP019861.1:1829270-2684921 GCA_013426755.1 Spirochaetota bacterium | reverse complement strand
AGAATTGCTACTCTGTGTGGTAGTGAGCTGGAATAATTCGTAGGTACACTAGGGCTTGGTGGTGTACTAGAAATTGTCAATGTTGGGAATTGCTACTCTGTGTGGTAGTAAGCTGGAATAATGTATGAATTGGGGTAGTCTGCTACTCTGTGTGGTAGCAGCTGGAATAATTCGTAGGTACACTAGGGCTTGGAGGTGTACTAGAATGTATCAATGTTGAGAATTGCTACTATGTGTGGTAGGAGCTGGAATAATTCGTAGGTACGCTAGGACATGGTGGTGTACTAGAATGTATCAATGCTGGGAATTGCTACTCTGTGTGGTAGAAGCTGGAATAATTCGTAGGTACACTAGGACGAGTCGTTCGTTGTAGTGAGATATGAATTCAATTCACCGCAGATGAACGCAGATAAACACAGATGGGATGGTATGGAGCTAATTCACCGCAGATAAAAGCGGATTGGTAGGTACACTAGGACATGGTAGTGTACTAGAATGTGTCAATGCTGGGAATTGCTACTCTGTGTGGTAGAAGCTGGAATAATTCGTAGGTACACTAGGGCTTGGTGGTGTACTAGAATGTATCAATGATGGAGAATTGCTACTCTGTGTGGTAGTGAGCTGGAATAATTCGTAGGTACACTAGGGCTTGGTGGTGTACTAGAAATTGTCAATGTTGGGAATTGCTACTGTGTGTGGTAGTAAGCTGGAATAATTCGTAGGTGCACTAGGGCTTGGTGGTGTACTAGAATGTATCAATGTTGAGAATTGCTACTCTGTGTGGTAGTAAGCTGGAATAATGTATGAATTGGGGTAGCCTACTACACGTGGTGTGGCAGGAGAGGAGACGAATTTGAAGGGAGGTGGTATTTCTCTTATGAAGAGAAATGGGTTAAAAATTGAGAAGTGGGATTGAGAAGTGGGTTGGTTGGAGATTGGAGATTGGAATAGACGAATTGGGTAGCAATGATGGCTACACAGTCTATGAGTGTGATTTCTAGTAAGGAAATACTAGAAGGTGTAGTGATTGAAGAGCGGGTGTCTGCTTAAAAAAATCTTAAAGATAATTTTAGCAATTGCTCTTCATTTGAGAGAGGAGAGGTGAAAGCTTTTATCTAAGGCGTAATCATTGCCTAGTGTGTAAGGGTACCAATTGATAAATGTTTTTAAATATTACGATTGATAAAAGCAGAGATTAGATTGAGAGCGACCAGGTTTAAGGTGTTAATAGCCTGCAGTACCAATAAAAAAGGTACATTAGCATAGGGCGTCGATGCAAAGAATAGCTCATAGCTTAGAAATGCAATGAGAATCAGAGTGAATGTTGAAACAGTAATTCTCGTTACCTTGATATAGAAGAGCAATTGTTTGATATTCATGACTGCTGAGAAAGGAGTATCTAATTGAGAATATGTTTAACACGTTTTTCAATCTATACTATATCACTAGATTAACATATTCGTAACAATTTTTACTATTGAGAATTGGGCTTAACTGCACAGATGAACACAGATTGAGAATTAGATTTAACTGCACAGATGAACGCAGATGAACGCGGATGGCCTGTCATATTCGTGATAATTTTTAGAACGACTTAGTGTATAATCATGGTATAGTAAATGTTTATTGAGAAAAGATTAATATGCTAAAAAATAAAATAAAATTCTGGTCTAAGAGATGAAAAATATAAAAATTTCAGAGCTTATAAAAGCATCTAAATATGAATTAAAGGGTTTCATTCCTAATTAAAGCAATTAATTACTTAATAAGTTAAATTAATAACATTATGAATGATAAGAATAAACAAGTAGAATTAGAGAACCGTCTCAAAGCGAAAGAAAAAGAGATTGAGGAAAAGAATAAGGAGATCGAACAATTACAAAAAACTCGTTTAGGGCTTTATTGGGATAAAGAAAAAGAACCTGAACAAGTCGTCCTTGATTGTGAAAATAATCTACCTGTCTTAAAAAGAATAAAAGGAAAAGAAATCAAAAGCGATAAGGGAGAGGAAAATATTCTTATTGAAGGAGATAATTTTCATGCTCTTACTTGCTTAAACTATACCCATCAAGGAAAAATTGATGTCATTTATATTGACCCGCCTTATAATACTGGGAATAAGGATTTTAAATATAACGATAGATTTGTAGATAGCAACGATGGTTATCGCCATAGCAAATGGCTTAACTTTATGGAGAAAAGATTAATTCTTGCTAAAAAACTATTGAAAGAAACAGGAGTGATTTTTATTTCTATTGATGACAACGAACAAGCCAATTTAAAATTACTCTGCGATAGAATTTTTGGGAGAGAAAATTTTGTGGGGAATTTGGTATGGGCTAATAAAGAAGGAGGAGGTAGTGGAGATAGTAGGCATTTTAAAATTAAACATGAATATTTATTAGTTTATGGCAAAAGTAAAGAAAATTTAGAAATACAAGGAGTTGATATAGAAGATGAATACAGATACAAGTTATCTGATGAATATGAAAAAGAAAGAGGGAAATATCAATTAATAAAATTAGATAGTGCATCTATACAACAATCTGATAGTTTAAAATTTAATATAATTAGTCCAGAAAATACTATAATAGAACCTAAAGGTTGTTGGCGATGGAGTGAACAAAAAGTAAAATGGGGATTAAAAAACAGTTTTGTAGTTATAAAGAAAGATAAACAAAATAATTGGGCTGTTTATACAAAACAATATTTAAAAGTGGATAATAAAAATAAACCAATAGAAAGAAATAAAAGACAGATAGGAATAATAGATAAATTTTCAACGACACAATCGAACAGAAAAATTAAAGAACTTTTTGGTAAAGTAAATTTTGAATACTCAAAACCCTATGAATTGATCCATTTAATTCTAAAATTATCTTCAAATAAAAATTCTCTTATACTTGATTTTATGGCAGGAAGTGGCACAACAGGGCATGCAGTTTTACAACTCAATAAAGAAGATGGCGGGAATAGAAAATTTATCCTCTGTACTAATAATGAAATTAACGGTATAGAAAAAGAATTTAAAGAAAAGTACAATTTATCTAATATAGAATTTGAGAAAGAGAGAAAAGAGAAATCAAAAAGGTATTATAAATGGGAAGAAAAATACGGTATTTGCTCCGCAGTAACCTATCCACGAATAAAAAAAGTCATCAATGGTTATAATAAAAATGGAAATGGCGAATTTGTAGAAGGCTTAGGTGGTAATCTTCATTACTTCAAAACGGATTTAATAACGATAGATAAAGTCATTGATGAAAAAGATAAGGAAAAATTAAAAATCAATGATAAAAATAGGAAGGAATTAACGCATAAGGCGGGGCAGATGATAGCGATTAAGGAAAATATATTTGAAGAATTGAGACTGAATAATTTTTATCAAATATTTGAAAGTAAAGATAAAAAAAGACGAGTAGGCATTTATTTTGGAGAAAGCAAAGAGAAGTTTGAGAAAATAGTAGAGCAACTAAAAGGAAATTACAAGTCAGCCTTATATATATTTTCTTATAAGAAAATCATCAAGAAAAATTATACTCTTAGTAAAAATATCCGTCTTGAAGATATTCCCGAACCAATACTAGAAATTTACAAAGAAGTTAATAGGTTAATTAAAAAATAAAAGATCATGCAAAAATTATCTATAAATCTTAAAAACTGCTATGGCATAAATTCATTAGAATATGAGTTTAATTTTGAAACTAAAAAAGTTTTCTCTATTTATGCTTCAAATGGGACAATGAAAACATCATTTGCTAAAACTTTTTTAGATTTAAGTGAGGGACAAGAGTCCAAAGATGAAATTTATACCGAAAGAAAGACTAAGAGAAAAATTAAGATAGATGAAAAAGATTTACAGAAAGAGGGGTTACTGGTAATAAAGCCTTATGATGAAAGTTACAAATCAGATAAGATAAATCGTTTATTGGTCAAACCGGAACTTAAAAAAAAGTTTGATGATCAATATAAAAATATAAAAAAAAGTAAAGAAGGTTTTATTACTAAAATTAAAAAAATATCAGGATTGAATGAAACAGATATAGAACAAGAAATTTGTGCGATCTTTTATCAAGGGGTAAGAGAAAAGTTTTTTGAAGCCCTAGAAACAAGAGAAAAAGAAGTTTTAAATGATGATGAAACTTCACATAAAAATATTAAATATAGTGAATTATTTAATGATAAAACAAAAGATATAGTTAAAAATAAAGATTTTATAAACAGTATAGAAAGCTATGTAACAAAATATAATGAACTTTTAGAACGATCTAATTTTTTTAAAAAAGGAATCTTTAACCATATTCAAGCAACAGATATAGCAGCACAATTAGATAAAAATGGATTTTTCAAAGCAGAACATTCTATATCTTTAAAAGGAACAAAAGATGAAATAGTAAATAAAAAACAGTTAGAAAAAGTTATTGATGATGAAAAAAATAAAATTTTAAAAGATAAAAAGTTAAAAGAAGAGTTTAATAAATTAGATAAAATTTTAAAGAAAAACCAGAATCTAAAAAATTTTAGAGAATACTTATCTAATAAGCCCGAAATAATTAATGAATTTAAAAATGTAGAAAATTTGAAAGCAAAGTTATGGATTGGTTATTTTAAAGAAAATAAAGAAAGTTTTAGAAATTTACTTCCAATTTATAATCAATCAAAAAAGACTATAGAAGAAATTAAAAAACAAGCAAAAGAAGAAAAAAATATCTGGGACAAAGTAATTACTGAATTCAATGAAAAATTCTTTGTTCCTTTTAATTTATTTGTAGAGAATCAAGCAGCTGTAATACTAAATGATAAAACACCATCAGTTTCATTTAAGTTTAATGATAAAAAAGTTGAGAGAGATACTTTATTAAGAGTTCTTAGTCAAGGAGAAAAAAGAGCTTTATACATATTAAATATTCTTTTTGAAATAAATGCTAGAAAAAAATCTAATAGAGATTGTTTATTTATTATAGATGATATTGCTGATTCTTTTGATTACAAGAATAAGTATGCCATTATTGATTATCTTAATGAAATATCAAAAAACGAAAGATTTTACATAATAGCATTAACTCACAATTTTGATTTTCACCGTTCTTTATCTAATCGTTTAGATATGGGGAGAAAAAATAAACTTAATGTACTAAAATCAAAGGATAAAATAGAATTAATAGAAGAACATTATCAAAATAACCCTTTAACTTATTGGATAGATAATTTAAATAATAATAAAATGCTCATAGCCTCTATTCCAATGGCAAGGAATTTATTAGAATATTTAGGAAAAAATGAAGAAAAAGAACAAATTACTAAATTCTTACATATTAAAACAGATACTCGAAAATCAACAATTAAAGATTTAAAGTGTATTTTAAAAGTAATTTTTGGTGAAGAAAAGGTAAAAGAAGACCAAAATCAAGATAATTCTAGTTATTATGATTTACTAAAAAACGAGAGTAAGGGTATTCAAGAAAATGATAACTCACTAGAAAGTAAAATTGTTTTATCAATTGCTATAAGGCTATTAGCTGAAGACTTTATGATTAAAAAAACTAAGGCTGATGTTAGCGGAATAGAAAAAAATCAAACAAACAAATTATATGAGACATACAAAGAAGAATGTCTTCAAAATAATAATACTGTAAAAGTATTGGAAAGAGTAAATTTAATAACTCCTATAAATATTCACCTCAATTCTTTTATGTATGAACCTATTTTGGATATGGGGATAGATGAACTTAAACAATTATATCAAGATGTTGAAAAATTAATTAAAGAATAAAGCTATGTCCTACCCAACACTAAAACCATTTCAAGAAGAGGCCATAAGACAATTAAGTGAGAGTTTTATTAAATTATGGAAAACTAAAAACTATAAACTACCTTTAATTTTTAAAGCTCCCACAGGAGCGGGTAAAACCCTTATGATGGCAGATTTTCTGCGATGTCTAGATATGAATTATCAGTTCCAAGAAGGAATAAATAAGGCTTATTTGTGGATTTCTTTTAGTGAAGATTCTTATCGGCAATCAAAAAAGAAGTTTTATGATTATTTTAATGAAGGCACAGATATGCACTTGAAAGATTTAGGTAATCTCAATGAGGAAAAACTCCTTGAAAACAATATTTTCTTTATTAATTGGCAAAAGATTAAGGGAACGACAAAGGACTCTAGGCTTTTAAGAAGAGATACAGAAAATACCAATGGCGAAGGTCTTTTTGATGAGTATATTAAAGAAACACATAAAGACGATAGAGATTTAGTTTTAATCATTGATGAGGCGCACACTCAAACAGATACAGATCTAGCCGATGAGGTGATTAATCTTATCAACCCTAGAATTATTATTAAAGTTACGGCTACTCCTAAATATCTACCAAATATTAGTGATGTTAATCAAAAAAAAGCTGGTTTTGTGGAAGTTTTTGAAAAAGATGTTATAGACAGTGGTTTGATTAAAGAGAAAATCATTATCCAAAAAGAAGAAGAAATAAGGTCTATCAAAGAACAAGATTTAGATGAAGATCAAATGATGTTAGAGCTTGCTTGTAGAAAAAGAGAAGAATTAAAACAATACTATGAGAAAGAAGACGTTAAGATTAACCCACTTGTTCTTATCCAATTACCTAGTGATGAAAATGAAACCCAAGATATTACAGGTAATAAAAAAGATATTGTTCTGAGTTATTTGAAAGGTAATAAGCAAATCCCAGAAGAAAAAATTGCTATTTGGTTAAGTCAGGAAAAAGCAAATCTTGAAAATATAGAATGGAATCAAAGCGGAGTAGACTTTATGCTCTTTAAAGTTGCCCCCGCTACAGGGTGGGATTGTCCACGAGCCGATATATTGGTGATGTTTAGGGAAATTAAAAATCCCGCTTTCCATACACAAATTTTAGGGAGAATTAAAAGAATGCCCGAAGGAAAGCATTATAAAAAGGCAGAACTTAATAATGCTTATGTTTATACTAATTATAATAAATCTCATCTTGAGGCACTTCCAGAGACTACTCCAAATAAACCACTTGTTCACTTTACGAGTTTAAAAGATGGCATAGAACCTATTCAATTAAAAAGCACTGTTCATCATAAAACAGATTATAACACTTTGGTAGGGATTTATAAATGGGAAAAATGTTTACATAATCAATTACACAGGTCTTTTGGTACAGAAGGCATATCCAGTGATGATCTTTTAGCAAAACGAACTCAAAAACAAAAAGAAAATTATAAAAAATTAAACGACAAAATTAATTTAGAGAATCCAGAAGTAAAAAATCAGATTGTCATTAATGCAGAAATTGAAAGTTTTGATAACTTTATCCCTCAATTAAAAAAAGAAGCAAATGAAGCTAATTATAATCTTTCGGAAATGGATATTCAAAAACTTTATAACTTGCTTTGTTTTAGGGAATTAAAAAATCAAGAAAACGAAAAAGCAAAATATAATCCTTCTCGTTCTTGGAGTCCTTTAAAAGAAGCCCTTAATGTTTATTTTGGAGAAATAGTAGGAATGGATAGCACAAAATATTATAAAATTCTTGTCAATGAATTTCTCAATCCTGACAGTGAATTAAAAAAAGCAATTCATCTTGCATTGATTGAATTTAGAAAAATACACGATGATAAAATACAAGAAACAGAAGGAAAAGAAAAAATTACTATTTCTATTCCTGAAAAAGAAAAATGTTTTACTAATGATTTTGAATTATTATCTGGTCAGGAAATACAACCTAATTTCTTCAATCAAGATTCAAGTAATATTTCACCTCATAAAAATGTTTATCAAAAATTTTATCTTAAAAAAAGTTATCATGGACGAGATAACGAATTGAACTTTATTCGATTTTTAGAGACTCAAGATATTGATTGGTGGCATAAGCAAGATGACAGCGGAAGAAATCAATTTGCTGTGGAATATAAAGATGGACAAGGTGGTAAAGACAGGCTTTTTTATCCCGATTGGATTATTAAGAAAGATGAAATACTTTATATTGTAGATACTAAGTCAGGTAATACTCTTAATAGTCAAGATACAAAATACAAGGCTGAAGCTTTACAAAAATGGATAAAAGACAATCAAATTGAAGGTTTTAATAAAATTGTAGGTGGGATTATAAAGTTTGAATATCCATCGTGGAAAATAAACTCAAAAGAAGAATATAATCATTCTAATAACGATGATTGGCAAAATTTAACTTTTTGAATGACTAAAAATCTTTGGTGGAATTATTATAAAAGAAAATGATATTTGGAAAGTAGATAAAAAACAAAACTACGATTCTAATAATCTAGATGATTTTAAAATTTTAGACCTTTATAAAAATGATGTATAAAAAAATAAAGATGAAAATAATTTATTAGATGAACATAATCACTTAATTCAAGATCACAATTTGAAATTGGAAGAAAAGAGCAATGTGCATTTTCTGCACATTGCAAATTCTGATAAGCCTATTAAGTTCTGCAATCTAGATGTCATTATTTCAGTTGGGTACAGGGTCAATTCAAAGAATGGTACGAAAGCAATTAACTGCGGATGAACGCAAATTGGATTGTATAAAAGCAATTGATAGCAGATAAACGCAGATCGAGAATTAGATTTAACCACAGATAAACGCGGATGAACGCAGATAGAATATTAGGCTAAGTCAATCTGCATCTTTACTAAGACCACCCCTCCACCTAGTCGTCATGTCATAGAACTTCTCAATTTGCAGGTGGGATAAGACGTGTTCGTTCCACTGCTTCCCCTACTTTCTGGTGCATGCTAGTACCGTTCAAATTTAAATGCACAGGGGCTTGACAAATAATAGAAATCATGTTATAATGACCATAAAACGATAAATTATGGGCATAAAGTGATGATTAGAGGCAGAAATCGTAAAAAAAATTGAAATTCAGTCAATTTCTTTAAAAAAATCATGAAAACACTTGACAAAATTAGCTATTTATAGTATAATATAGGGCAATTCAGTTGTGAATGTGGCTAGGACAGCGAAGCCCCCGAGTAGTTCGTGTGACGTTGTAAGGGGCGATCGTTGGTGAGGGCATGATTTATAAGGGACTGATTAAAATTGCTAGACAAAACATTAATAATCTAAAAATCTATATTGATAACATGAAGAGGCAAAGATCATGAAAACACTACTGACACTAATATGTCTTATGACAATGTTGTACATGCCTGTATATGGCGGTGATGCATTCTGCAGAGGATACGAAAAGGGATATGCTGCGGGAGCATGCTATGGAGATTATTATTGCTTAGCGCCGATACCTCCGATATGTCCCATTCCTGATATAGGCGAGCGTTCTTACATTGATGGCTACAATAGGGGGTTTGTGGAAGGGTTATATAGCGAATGATTAAGATTTAGCGACAATACCGTCTTGTCAGCTTGGCAATGACAATGGGTTAAGGGTTACGATTTTGTCTGAGGGTATTGAAGTAGGCAAGGCGTTTTTGCATGGTGCGTTCAAAGCCGCGTGGGTGGGGCGTGTAAAATTGTTTGCGGGGAAGATTTTCTGGAAAGTAATTTTGTCCTGAGAAGGCGTCTGGGTGGTCGTGGTCGTATTGGTATTGATGTCCGTAGCCAAGGTTTTTCATAAGAGAGGTGGGCGCATTGAGAATATGTTTCGGTGGTGGGGGCGTCGAATGTTCTTTGGCGTAGGACAAGGAAGACTGCAATGCTTTGTAAGAGCTGTTTGATTTGGGAGCGTTGGCAAGATAGATGACAGCTTGCGCGAGTGCAATCTCTCCTTCTGGGCTGCCGAGGCGTTCGTAGGTCTGCCATCCGGTGAGGACGTGAAGGGGTGCTTCTGGGTCCGCAAGACCAATGTCTTCATAAGCCAGTCTAAGAATTCGTCTAAAAATATAATGCGGGTCTTCCCCGCTGGCAAGCATCCGTGCGAGGTAATATAACGCCGCATCACAATCGCTACCGCGTAAAGTTTTATGCAGGGCACTGATGAGGTTGTAATGTTCGTCTCCTGATTTATCGTACAGCATACTACGTTTATGGAGGAGGGCGATGAGGTCTTGTTTATCTAGGGGTTTTTGTGGAGGTGGATGTGTTAGAATGTTCTGCACGAGGCTTAGTAAGTAGCGGCCGTCGCCGTCTGCTAAGCGAATGAGTTCTAATTGAGCGGGTTCGGTGAGGGGGAGGGTTAGGTCAAGTTTTTTTTGGGCGTGGTCTAAGATTTTAGTGAGAGCGGCTGCGTCTAATTTTTTTAAGACGAGGACTTGTGTTCGTGAGAGGAGTGCTTTGATGAGAGCGAAGCTTGGATTTTCTGTGGTGGCGCCTATGAGCGTGATGACACCTGTTTCTACGTAGGGGAGAAAGCTGTCTTGTTGGGCTTTATTGAAGCGATGAATTTCGTCTACGAATAGGAGGGTCTGATTGGGGGGAGAGGGGTTTGTTTTACGGATTTTGGCATCTTCAAAGATTTTTCTTAGGGCGTTTACGGATGAAAAAACAGCGGAGAGCACTTCGAAATGAAATGTATGGCTAGCTATTAATTGTTCTGCTAGCAAGCGTGCTAGGGTTGTTTTGCCACTTCCTGGGGGTCCCCAGAGAATGAGTGATGGGAGGAAATTTTTTTTGAGTGTTCTCTGGAGGAGAGAATCTGGTCTTAGAAGATGGTCTTGCCCGACAATTTCTGTTAATGTTGTGGGTCTGAGTTGTTCTGCTAGTGGAATGTGGTGCTTGGCATTGAGGTTTTTAGTGTTTTGATAGGAAGTAATATTAGTATTTTGATGGGAAGTAATATTGGCGTCTTGGTGGGAAGTAATATTGTCATCTTGATGGGAAGCAATATTGGCGTCTTGGTGGGAGGCAATATTTTTAGAATGCTGTGTTATGGGAGAATGAGTGGGGGATGGAGGCTGCGGGTGAAGATGATTAATGGGGGAATTATGGGGGGTTGGGGTGCCGTTATGCTGTTCTGAGTGATTTTTTGAAGTTTTTTGTCCTGAATTCTGGTGCTTTAAATTTTGTTGCCTTGAAGTCTGTTGCGATGGGTTAGAAGTCTGTTGGGATGGGTTAGGTCGTTTAGAATTTTTTTTAATATCTGTTTTTTTCCTAGCTGATTTAGAAGCAATGGGGTTCTCTATCTTATTTGAATTTGCGGCAATCTCTTCATTATCTGTATTGAGACGTGAATGAGAAGGGGTTAGTTTTTGAGAAGAATTTACTTGCGGGGAGTTCATTTGGGGAGAGGTTACGATATGCTGTGCTAGTAATTGAAGAGGTAGGTTGACTTTTTTTAATAAATAAGTTGACTTTGGGGCATATAATAATTATATTTATATTATAGACCTGTAAATAGGGTAAGTTAAAACAATATGTTAGGAAAAGGTAGAGAATATTAGGAAATAAGCGGTTTTACCTAGGAATATTGAAAGAATATGAATTTTTTCAATGTAGTTTTTACAATATAGCATAGGTTTTATTTTTTTAAGCTATTTTTGATAAAATGGCGTAAAATCTTAGGAATGCTATAATTTTAGAATTTTACTAGTAATTTTTATTAAACTAGGGTATAATGTATACGAGTAAAGTTAAATTATTAATAATAAACCGAGTAAATTATTTCTCGTGAATATAATATTTGATATGTATAATATCTGATATGTAATGATAAATATGTTATTGTAATGTGCGTTATAGCACGTTATACTAATATATAATGAATGCTAACGAAATATAGTGAATACCGATAAATACTACCAATAAATACAATATTACTAATAATATACATATTACGGTAAATATACTTGTGATATATATTTGCGAATGCATATATTTGCGAATGTATACGCCTGTGTTCACGTGTATACTATAATGATGTATCATTAGTATATATTTATGTATAGGTATATATGAGTTGGTGAAGTAATTGCTGTACTAAAATTAATTAAATAATAAATGGGTATATTTTTATGAAACAAGTATCATCTACGGAAGTGGGCATATCTGATAAATCTCAGGCTGTGATCGAGAGAGGAATCTTGGGTTATGTCAAGCGATTTTTTAAGACTGCGTATACAGTCATATTATTGTGGGTTGATTCGGAAAGGACAGAGCATTTAGGCAATTCAACGAAATTCAATTTTCCCCGTGTGATTCCATTTATAGCGGTGCATCTTATGTGTTTGGGTGTGATTTGGGTAGGATGGAGTCCATTTGCAGTTATATTTGCAATCGTATTTTATTTGGTGCGAATGTTTGCGATAACGGGCATCTATCATCGTTATTTTGCGCATCGGACGTATAAATTGAACCGTTTTTGGCAATTTATGTTTGCTTTGTTTGCGGCGACATGTGCGCAGCGCGGTGCGTTATGGTGGGCGGCACATCATAGACACCACCATAGGTATTCTGATACGGAAAAAGACATTCACTCTCCTGTACATGGTGGGTTTTGGTGGAGTCATATGGGGTGGTTCACCTCAGATGTGAGTTTCCGCACTCCATATCAATACATTAAAGATTTTGCTAAATATCCTGAATTACGCTTTCTAAATAGATTTGATATCCTTGTCCCTACGCTAACGGGAGTGGCCGTATTTTATATAGGCAAATTTATGAGTTGGCAATTCCCAGCCCTAGGCGTAACAGGCCCGCAACTTCTTATCTGGGGCTTCTTTATATCGACAATCATTCTTTTTCACGCCACCGTAAGTATCAATTCCCTTACACATATCTGGGGTAGGAAACGGTTTGAAACAAAAGACGAAAGCCGTAACAACTGGTTTCTGTCAATATTCACCTTAGGTGAAGGATGGCATAACAATCACCACTATTACCCAGCAACAGCAAGGCAAGGTTTTTATTGGTGGGAATTTGATATCACTTACTACGTATTGAAGGCATTGAGTTGGGTTGGTATTGTCCGTGATCTGCGTCCCGTCCCAGAAGCTGTTTATGTTGAAGCTAAGATTATTAAGGACAAAAAAAAGCAACAACGACTTAAAAAGAAGCACCCTAAATCAGTGATACCTGTTGTTCCAGCGCTTACACCTGCTTCTAGGAAAAATTGATATTCTTCAAGTTATAAAAGGCTTGCGGCTAGTTCTATCTAGGATGTATAAGTTCTGTAATATATAAAATAGCAATGCTTATTAGCCGCAGTTCTTTTTAAAGAAGGTCTTTTAAAGATAGCGGGCGTTCTCTCAATAAAGCAAAATAAAGCACCAAAGTTTTATTTGTGCCCATGCTTTATTTGAGAGATCGTATTTGTTATGATGCGGCGCACTAAAACTGGCCGTGAAGTTATTTCTTGATAAGGTAGGGTGGATATAATCGTTACTCTGCATCAGTCTTTGTGCGGCAATGTAAAAGCAGTTTGCTCTCAAAACCATGAGTGCAGGTAGCGTGGTGTGTATGGTGCGGGTGAGTTTTTAAGCTAGCCTAGTTCGAGGGATGTTACTATTCGAGGTGAGTTTTTAAGCTAATCTAGTTTGCTGGATGTCACCATCCAAGCAAAGTGATTTCACGTTCTAGACGAATACCAAATTTTTTATAAACGGTTGTCTCGATCAATTCTAATAGCCTTAGCGCATCGGTGGCGGTGGCGGACCCGTCATTGATAATAAAATTGGCGTGCTGGGTAGAAACACTCATTCCGCCACAGCGTACCCCTTTGAGGTTAGCAGCTTCAATAAGTCTTGCTGCGAAAAGCTTTTCACTATTGGGTACGGCTGCACGTCCGGTCAAATTTTGAGATGGATTTTTAAACGTAGAGCCAAGTGAATTGGCGGCTAGTGGTTGTGTTTGTTTACGTTTGGCAAGTGTTGTTAAAACAGTTTTTTTACGAAGTTTGCATTCTGCTTCTGATAAGGGCGAGAGTGCGAATTTAGCAGCGAGTACGATTTCACTTGATTTCAAATTTGAACTTCGGTACTCTAACCCTAAACTAATCGCATCTTCTTCAGTAATGCGGGTATGGTTTTGTGAGGTAACCGATGGAGGAGAAGAGGAGGAGAGAGGAGTGAGATTAGGTGGCTGGCTGGCTGGGGCTAAATGGTTTGTCGAGGGAGAGGTGGAATGTCTGATGACAAAAGCTTTCTTTAGAACATCTTTTACTTCGCCAAGATATGTGCCGGCATTCATTTTTACAGCACCACCGATGCTACCTGGGATTCCAATGCCAAATTCCATCCCGCCGAGTCTGTGCTGGAGAGCTATTTTTATGGCCTGCATAAGAAGTATTCCCGCTGGATAAGTGATTTCATTTTTCTCGAGGTCAATGGTAGGTTTAGTTGTGCGTGCGAGTTGAATAATAATGGGGTTGAGCGGACCTTCTTTGATAAGTGTATTGGTGCCTTTGCCTAAGATAAAGTACTCTAACCCTTGTTCGCGTAGATAACCTATAGCGTCTTTAATGGCTTCTGCTTCTGTCAATGTTAAAAAATACTTAGCATGGCCGCCTATTTTTAAATAACTTTTTTGTTTGAGGGGGATGTCAAAGGCGATGTTATCTGCGAATTTTTCCTTGAGTTGTTTTTTGAGTGATGCGCTCAATTTTTTTTATTCCTTATGGATCTATGTCTCATCTACTTTTTATTATAAACAGGGCTTAATTAGGGTTTAATGTTAATAGGTTATCTTTGTTGGGTTATGCGCGGTTAAATTTCTTATCAATATTTAATTGTAGCTGAGGAGCAGATTTACTTTATAAATATTTGTCGCATTTATGATATGATGAAAGCAATATTTAATCTTTAAATTTACTCGTAGTGGGTGTTATGGGTATACGTAAAAAAGTGCACTCTATAGATAGGTGAAGCAAATGGGTTAGAGATAACTTTAAGAACAATTGTATGATGATCGATGCAATGATAGTAGAAATTTTTTGGTTAAAACTGGCAGCTTTCCTAGTGGGGATCAGTATAAGTGCATGGATAGCATATGTTGTTCTCAGAAGATATTTGCCTCAGTATACGCTGCAGACAAAATTAGCTAAAATAGCGCTTCAAAAAGATGGTGTTCCCAGACAAGTCAGGCTTAGAACATACCAATCTCTATTTGCTTCAAAAGCAGGGCACGCTTCTAAGTTTTTTCATCTAGACAGAACAGGTTCTAAAACAATAATACCTCCTTCATCAGAAGCAAGGGTGCAAACTACGAACGCTTCTTTTGATGATTGGGGAACGGAAACGCATATTCGTTACCTGAGTGAAATCCTTAAAGCAAGATCAGAGCAGCAGTATTTTTTTAGATCAGCACTTTTTTTAAAGGGTATTGAAGCACTCTTTAAAGCCTACAGTCACCAGCATTTACTAGAACAGATGATGAAGCTTATGGCTGTCGAAGAAAAAACAGACCGCGCACTTCTTTATTTAAAAGAGCACGATAAGGAAAATGGGACTTATCTTAAACTCAAAAGCGCATGGGTGTTAAAATTATGGGATAAGCAGCATTCCACGACCGATAAAGCTAAGCTAGCATCGTCTAGTGCTAAATACTCTCATCAGCATCTAAATATTTCCGCTGCCCACCCAGCAGAAAAACCTGCTAATGAAACTGAGGCGCTCCAGTTAAGGTCATTTGATAAAGAAACGCTAGCTGAAATGCAGGCGACAACGCCGCAGTTATTTGCAAAGACAGAAGTTTACTTCAAGCACCTAGAACCCTTTGTTACTTATGAAAAGAAAGGAATACGCTACCAGATCACACTACATATTCCCCTCTTTAAGAGTGATCTGCCACTGCAGCGCTCTCTCCAGCTAGATAAGGCATCCGCTACAAAAATCACTACTTCTAAGGAGCATGTTAAGGGACGTGCTACGCATACTCCGTCAATTTTACCATCAGCACCTTCAGAAAACGATGCGACGCACCCCAAGAAAACAGAAGAAGATCAATTCATTCATAAAGCCTATGCTAAACAAGTACATAACGATCAAAGCCAGAATCTAGAAGGGCTAGCCTCTATTTTACATAATTCTGATACCACTTCTAACGAATATCCCAGGTTAAACAACGAGTCAAGAGACCAAGAGCCCCCGCTAAATAAACACCTCTTAGGATGTATTAAACTAGAAAAAGATATGCCATTCGCTCTAGAAAACGACATTGAAGGCAAAGGGAGTAATCTGCATAATCAGTTTTTTATCGGCGCACTCCGCTACGCACAATTTACATGGTTTCTAACCAAATGTCATCAATGCTTTACACATTTTTCAGGTAGACGTAGTCATGATGATCTTAACACTCAGAAATCCTCAGAAAATAACGATACAGGATTTTTAACAGAAGTTTATATGGAGGAACTCCTTAAAAATATTTTTCATACATATACTGAGACAGGTCATCCCCACTTCTTGTTAGGTATCGTCAACTTCTCCTTTGCAGCGCAGTACAAACAGAAAGTGCGCAGCGTTCTTAAAACCTTTATGGCGTACTTAGAGAAAGAATTGCCAGCAGACGTTAATTTTATTCTAGGGCTCAGTCAAGGGCCTAGGCGTCTTATCTACGTACTTGCGATAACAGAACAAGCGATAGATTATTTAAATCAGTTGTTTGCGTTATTATTAAAAAGATTTTTAGACCCATTATTTCCTGGTAAGGAAGTAACGACTACGTTTAATATTACTGTAATATCTCCTGCTACGTTTACTTCTCTTAAGGCGAGTGCTGAAAACGTACTTAGTGAAAATGCTAGGTCAAACAGATAAGCTTATATTTATTATATGACCGCATATAACTGTTCTAAGTCATATAATAAGGCGCTGCTTGTAAGGTTTAGGTGGAGGTTAGAGTTTTGCATTGGGATAGTGATTGACGATCGCTGGATTATTGTTTCGCCAGTTAGCAATCTCAAGTTTAGCAGATTCTATTTCTTGTTTGGCTATGGTGGCTGGGTCTGTTCCGCTTAGAATATAGGTCTCGTGATGCTCGGGTATACTGTAGGGAAGATCAATGTTCCCATCACTACTGGTGATGCGTCTTTTGGCAGGATGAAGTGAGAGCAATGCAGGGCGATTGGGAATTTCATTTTTTAGATAAGCGACTAGAGTTTTGTGATCGACTTCACTTATAACGGGAGTCCAGATGAGATTTTGTCTGCAGTTGTCTCTAAAAATATCTGCGAAAGCATTCTGTCCTGGTGGTGCGCTGCCAATGATGACTTTATAATTATTTAAGCTATAAACAGCGTGTTCACGTGAACTGCCGCACCCAAAATTAAGCCATGTCAATAAAAATGTCGCATCGCTAGCATGCGGATGATTGGGTGGAAATGCTGGATCGAGGACTGTTTTCTTAAAAACAAAATCTTTCTCTGTTAAAGACGCTTCACAAATCGTATCGGGTAGGTATTTTTTTTCATAAAAGGCAAAAGGTGTGAAGCCTGTTAGATGCACACGTTTAAGGAAGCGCGCGGGGATAATGATATCCGTGTTTGTATCTGGTTCTAAAAAATAGGTCGCAGCACCTGTAAGGGTTGTTGTATTCATAATTTAATGATCCTCTACGTGGTTAATATTGAAATACATGATTGAATTCGTCTTTGTGAATCTCTTTTACATTCGTTGTAGGAACTGTGGCTTTGTGATGGTGTCTTATGAGTCATGAAATCCATGGTTTATAATCACTTCATTGATAAGACTGGTTCTTAAATTTAGGGCTCCATTTGTGGAGTGAAAAGCAGTTTTCCCCCAATCATTGTGGGTAAAAATTTTTTTTATCCGGGCATAGTTTTTAAGAATGACGACCCCATATCCACGTCTGTGCGGTAATTTTTCAAAATTGTCATAGGGGCGCATTTCATCGAAACAAGTAGATGGTAGATAAACATCGCATTTATCGAGCATAGCCTTATTGCGTGTACTGCTCGGTGTGCCGCCGTCTGATAAGGAATATACTTTAATATAGTCTCTACAAGTTTGAATCCTTTTACTAGCGATTTTATGGGTATTGATCTTAGTCCACACTTGAAATATGGCAGAAACATCAACGTTTTTACCGTCTGGGTAGTTAAAACTATTGGATTGCAATTTGGAAGTGTGGGCTAGCTGGTATCCACGTACGCGTTTGGCGGGAACGCCTTTGCCGTCACTATTAAAGAGTTGTGGAAGAATAAATCCCACTACGTCTGCGAAATCATACGAATAATTGATAAATTGTAATGCAAGATGTCCGCGTAAACCGAATGGTGGATTGCCAATTACGATATATTTGTTCTTATTTTTGGGGGGACGCCAGCATAAATAATCTTGCTTGCTAATAGCTGGATGTTTAGGTTCAATATCTATGCCAATACGTCGTTGGCTCGGAAGTAATTTATAAAAAACACCGCCGCCTGCTGCAGGTTCAATAAACGTATATTGGGCTAGATCAATATTTAAGGTTTTTGTAGCAATGCGCTTGAATTTTTCCCAGCATTGCTTGGCAACGCTGGAATGTGTGTAAAATTGGTCTTTTTCACGCTCGGTGTTGTTGTGATAAAATTTTTCTAGTTCTTTTTTTAAACTATCTGGCAATTGATTGGAATGAGAGGTGATTAGCATTCTAGCGAGGTCTATTTTATAAGATTTGGGGACGTTGTTTGTTTTTGTCCACCTATTGACCGTGCCTGTGTTCAGTCCTAAATGAGCGGCTATTTCAGACAAAGAGTATTTCGCTAGCGTTTTGTTAAAAAGTCCCATCATTTCATTGGACGGGGACTTAGGTTTAAGGGCACTGGCAATGTCATTCATTGATTATTCCGCTAGCAATGTGGGGTTTAAAGAACTTGTCCTGTGGACGTAAGCGGGGGTTAGAGATTGGTTTAGTGGTTGGCTACGAGAAATTTCTCAACGTTGGAAATTTTCCCTTCAAGAGCGGCTAGGGCGACAGATTGGGGGCTCATTAAAAAGGTTCGTGATTGCGGTCCTTGGCGTCCAGCGAAATTCCGATTTGTAGAGGAAGCGATCCGTCCTACGAGTTTATCGGGATTCATCGCTAGACAAGAGCTGCAACCAGGCTCGCGCCATTCGAACCCGGCGGCTTTAAAGACTTTATCGATGCCTGCCTGTTCTAGTTTTTGTTTGACCGCCATAGAACCAGGGACAGCTAGTGCGGTTGGAACTTTGATCTTTCCGCCATGTTGGGTAAGGATAGCAGCGGCTGCTTTAAAGTCGCTAAAGCGACCATTAGTACAAGAACCGATAAACGCGCCATTGATAGGCAGTCCTTCCATAGCCGTGCCGGAGGGTGCTTCGTATTGTTTGCGTGAGGTGTGGACGTTAGCAACATTACCAAATGCGCTGTCAATCGGGACAATATCATTTAACGTAAGCCCAAACGAGACCATTTGCTTAATAGAACCTGCATCAATAGTCTCAGTTTTGTCAAACACAGCATCTGCGTCACAATTGTAAGCGAGCCATTTCTCAGCAACTTCATCTGTAAGTTGGCGTGGGTGCCAGAAGTCACGTTTTTCACGAAACCAATCTAACGTAATGTCATCAACATCGAAATAACCGAATCGTCCTCCCATTTCAATCGTCATATTGGCAATAGTCATGCGTTCTTCCATAGAAAGCTTGCGTAGTGCTTCTCCTGTATAAAAGACAGCACCGCCAGTAGCCCATTCGCTGCCTAATTTGTGAAAAAGGTAGAGAATAATGTCTTTAGCAGAAAGATGGGAAGCCAGTTTGCCGGTCACTTCAATTTTCATCTGCTCGGGTGAAGTGTAATTGAGGAGTGCTCCTGTGGCTAAGATATCACGAACATTTGACGTGCCGATTCCAGCGGCAATCGCTCCAAAGGCGCCATGGGTTGAAGTGTGTGAATCACCACAGAATATAGTCGTATTAGGACGTGTGAGTCCTGTATCGGGGCCGACGACATGGCAAATGCCTTGTTTTTTATTCTGTGTGCCATAATGCGTGATACCAAATTCAAGGCAATTGTCTGCTAGAGCATTGATCATGACTTGATCGATAACTTCATTGCCATCGATCGAACCTGTTGTTGCAATGATGTGGTCTGTGACGGCGAATGTGTTTTGATTGTAAGCGACTTGGAGGCCCATTTTGCGAAGGGATGAAAACGCTTGCGGGCTCGTTACTTCGTGAATGATATGCAGTCCCACTGAGAGCGCTTTTTTATTATGACTTAGTGGTATAAGGTTGTCACGTTCTATTTTTTGAAATCTGGTCTGTCCCATAAAAACTGCTCAGCCTCCAATAGATATTTTTGATATTCTTTTTGATATTTTTCGAGATTTTTTTCTAGATTCTTTTTGAGAATTACTTTTATTGAGGGGTATTTTAAGATCTGCTCTGGCTCGGTACGGTTTTATCTGAATAACGACTAAATACGTATTAAATGTCCGTACGTGTTAGAAATACGTGTGTAAATGTCTGTAAGTGTTAGCCGTTGTCTTTATCAATTTCAATGATTATTTGTATATAGGTTGTAATTAAGCGGGAGCAATCTATGGGTTAAACTACGGCTAATTGCCTTAATAATATACTATCATAGGTGTATTTTGTCAACTACGGTGATGTATTTTTGTTATAACTGTCCTGTATGACTCGTCCTGTGTGATTTTACGTGGTTAGATATGGCGTGGGCAAATATGGTGTGGTAAAATCCCTTTAAATACATGACCGATATTTGAGTAGGGGCTTATCACGGCAGTTCGTGTGCGTACTTAGGTTATCTCATATAATATACATGTACATGACGCACATCATGTACATTATATGCGTATACTGTACGATTTTCAATTAAAATGTTAGCATTGAAAAACTGTGATTAGGAAATTGCAATTGATGTGTAATAGAAAGTCCTTAAAAGTCCTACTTGTGATGTGGATTAAACATATTCGAAGTAAACTCTAATCAAATTCTAAGTAAATTTCAAGCAAATTTTAAGTGAACGATTTATTAAAGGGCATTATTTTCAGTATAATCTTGTATTTAGAGAAACACTCTCTGGATTAAGATTAACAAAAAAGGGTTAATTTTCTTAATATTTACTCCATTAAGCCGAAAATGACTTATCTAGCTTTAAAACAATACAAATTTAAACACAACTCGGTACGGATAAAAAATAATCTATAGGGGTGGCGGTTGCCAGAATGCAAGCATTGTTTTTAAGAATGACGCTAAATTATGGGAGTATTCACCTGGAATGATAGACACTATCTGCAGCTTTGTTGACCTGCACGAACATTTTTTAAACTGTGTGGCTAGGAAATTTTATTAAACAAGTCCCCCATCAAAACTTCAAAAAAAAAAAAACACTTGAATAACCAGGCGTCTCAATAACTAGGTAGCCCAATAACTAGACATTTAGCTTAAAATATTTTTGTTAGCCCTTAATCCTACTTGCAAAGTTCACATCAATTTTTTTAAAGAATCATATTAACCCCATATTCGTAGTCGCCAGGAGTTTTTGTCATTATGTCATTAGGAGACCTCAGTATTAGTGAGATACTTGCTTTTTTCACGTATCGATCATTTCCTATTACGCTCAATGTGTTGTTACTCTTCTCATGGGTGTATTTCTTCATCATATATCTGATCGATAGAAAATACACGCAATATCTCTATATAGCCTGTGCGACGGTGGTTCTTTTCATAAAAGAGAGCCTTCTTTTTCTTACCGTTCGGAATATAGTATTTGATCCTACGACCGAGCAGGCGAAAATTGATTTTGTGGATTGGTGCGTCTTAGAAGCGGGCGCTACGTTTTTATCAGTATTTTTTCTTGCTCGCGTCTACAGAACACTTCCATTTAATAACAAATTTGATTACCCAGCTCCTAAATCTCTCAAAAATTTCAAAATATGGATGCTTACGAGTACAGTTGTCTTGATTGCATTGATAGTTTCCGTGTACCTAGTTGAGGCAAGGACGTCCTATACTATTTCTTTTGTACTCCCCATTTTTGCGATATCACAATTGTGGTATCTTATCGTAACAAGCAATCGGATTCGTATTAATTATGCCGCTTTCGGTAATGGCTGGTTAAATAGACACGTCCAATTCGCTTGCTTAGGGTATTTGGGCTTGACCGTACTGGTATATGTTTTTTTCACGGGCACAGGTGTTTTTGTTCTAGTAGATGCTATTGTCAATAATGCGGCGCTCGAGCAAAAACTCGCTGCAGTTCCCGAAAATTACTTCCATGTATTCAAAACTATCACCTATATCGTCTACACAACGTTTGTTTTTCTGGTGCTTGCTAAAAACTATCAATTGGCAAGTATTGCTAAGAAGACGCAAAAATACCTCGCTCAAGAAATCAACGCCCTCGGGGCTAAAATGCGCAAACAAGTCCTCCGCTATGACGATCCCAATATCATCATTCGTAACATGTTAAAAGAAATTTCTGCTTATACACAAGCAGAATTTGCCTTTTTTTGCTTTTATAATCAAGAAGCCCCATCTAAATTAGATTACATTGATTATGTGAGCAGCACTTCTGATTATAAAAACATTACTGCTAAAATAGACCTAAGCGCATTTCTTAAAAACATTGTCGATAGGAAACGGGCTATTATTATTGACGAATTGGATGAAGTGAGTGATTATGTGAGAGATTACTATTCCTTCTTAGAGACGGAGCGCCAGTCTGATGTTATTAACATTGAGGATGAAAAAGTCTTTCCCGTTGAGGTCAGTTCGCTTTTATCCGTCCCTGTCTACAATACAAGCGGCCATCTCCTATATACACTCATTCTTATCAATAAAAAAGAAGATTACTTTGATGAATGGAAAGAGGAGACGAGCTATTATTTGCTAGAAACGGTTGCTTATGAAATACAATTTATCATCACTTATCTCTTAAATCATAAAGAATTTTTAGTCGCACGCGATAAGGTTTTCAGTACTAAAATGGGCATCGAGCAAAGTACCGTTATCCATAAAGCAAGCGAAAGCATTCAAGACCAATTTGCCCCGTGGAATAAATTTTCATTCGCAATCGAAGCAGCTTATAAACACCTTCCTAGTAGAACTGTTTACAGCACAGCCTATCTGCAGAAGAAAAACCCAATCATGATGATAGCTGATGTTAGCGGCGATACGGCAGCACGAAGTTATATCGCAGGTATGCTCCATGCGTCCTTTCATCAAAGCCTCAATTATGAAACAAAACTTTCATCTCTTATGAAGCGAATCAATAAAACACTCGCCCTCTCCCAGCGTAAAAATTTTGTCAATGCCGCTTTTTATACCTATGATAAAAATAGAAGAAAACTCTGCTTCAGTAATGCAGCACACACTTCGCTACTAGTTTTCCATCATGCTAGTCAAGAACTTATCTCGTACGATCTAGAAGACCCACCATTAAGCCTTAATAATGATATTGCCTATCGCGAAGCGCTCACAGATATTAATGAAGGTGATATTATCATTGCACATAGTGACGAGCTTTCTAATATTAAAAACGAAATCGGCGAACGCTACTTCGATTCCTTTAAAATCAGCAATATTATTAAAAGCATTGAAGAACTAGACCCTGATCTTATCGCAGCAAGACTTGCTGCCGAATGCGAAGACATGGAAATTCCCGTAACATGCCAGATTGTCTTCCTTGTTGCACGGGTCGGTATGGATTGATTGTCATCATCTATAATCCTATGTTAAAAGAAGAGCGCTTTATAAAACAACAAAGACCGTTTAAGAAATTATTTTCACATATTAAATGTAATTGAAAATGTAAAATTGACTTAGCGGATGGTGAAATAAAATTGAAATTGAGGTATTTAATCACAAGAGTTGAGACTGAGGTATTGGGTTAATAAGCCGCTGCGTGTACTATTTGTATGTTAATAAAAGCATGGCTGGTAAGGGTTCTGAGTTTTTTGGAACTCTGCATGCTAGTGCGGGGTGGAAGATTAGCTTTCTATGTCCGTCGTCGTTTTAAAACGGTATTAATTCTAACACTTGACATCAATGGGAGGGTCTAGTCACAATTATGAAGTTGGGAATGAGTTTAAAAGCTGTTAAATATTATGTGGTTCCAGTAGTATTAGTACAGAGTTCAATTGCAAATCTGTTAAAACGGACACCACTTGTGTGGGCATCACTGCTGAGGACAGGACTGATCGTAGTCATCGGTATGCTGCCACTACTTAAAGCCGGTGCGCAGAAGCCCGCCTTGGATCCTACAGAACGCCCAGCGCGTAGTGAATTCACGTATTCCAATTACAATCACGACGCGACACTTGCACAAAAATACTTCATTCAAGGATTAGGTTTTTACAATGCTAAAAGCTACGAGGTTGCCATTCGCTACTTTTTCTCGGCTTTGCAGAAGCACTCCAAAGGTGATCTAGCTACCATTAAACGCAGTACAATACGATATTTCTTAGGGCTTGCTTACAGTAAGGCAGGTTATAGCGAAGAAGCATTCACACAATGGCAAAATATCCAGCGAATAGAAACAGACTTTTATTTCACAGACCCCAATGATTTAATAGAAAAACAAAATTTTTTAGCGCGCGCTGCCAATTTATCCAACCCGATTGAAAAAGGCCGTCCTAATGCGTATGAGAGTGCTCTGGGCGTTTTTGCCAATCGGACGAACTCAGGTCTAGCTAAGCTTACTTATATGAAAGAGCTTAGTTTCCCTAACGTATTTAAATTTACATTAGACCGCGTCATCAATCCAGGAAAATCTTATAATCTTATCACGCCTATTTCATTAATAGCGCACCCTTCTAAGAGCGATTTGTTTTACGTAGCAGATATATCTACGTATAAGATTTTTACGCTCGATACCTATGGAAATTACAATGCAAAGCATACGCCCATTCGCATTCCATTAATTTATTACCCGATTAAAAGGCCCTATGACATGACTGTAGACAGTGATGGCAATCTTTGGGTGACAGACCTTGATCGCGATCAGATTGTTCATCTAGATACGAATAGAAAAGTACTTAATAAGATCGGGCAGAGGGGAGTTGGTTCGGGAGAATTTTTAAATCCAAAAGGTGTAACGTGGGGACCCAATGAAACGTTATGGGTGGCAGATAGTGGAAATGCACGCCTTCAGGTTTTTTCTAAAGACGGCACGTGGATTCGTAGTGTTGGCAAAAAAGGTTCTGCAAGTGGTGAATATCTTTATCCAACGCGACTTATTTACGAACCCACGCGTCAATACTTTTATGTCCTAGACAGTATGAATAACCGTATTCAAGTCCTAGATGAAAGCGGAATACCGCTTTATACAATGGGTGAAGACAATCTCAGTACGCCTTTGGATCTAAAAACAGTTCCCCATTATCCACAACTTCTGCTCGTCCTCGATAGAAATAATGTGTGGTTGGTGGATACCGAAGAGCGGCGGTTTACTCCTATTGATCTTGTGGTGCGTACTTCAGTTGCTAGTGACGATGAGATCGAAACTGCTAGCGAAGTTCAAGTAGATTTTGCTGATAATCTTTATCGCGCGCTACATATCAATGAGCACGGCATGATCTATTTGGCTAATGGGAAGACAGGTAAAATTGACGCTTTTAATCCTTATGAATTCACCTCAGCCAATGCCTATATTACAGCCGAGCGTGTAGATACGTCTCAGTTTCCTGATATTAAAGTAGAAGTGAGCGTTCGTGATCCACGCGGAAGGCCTATAAATGGGCTCAGGCAAAACAATTTCTTCCTAGCTGAGCAGGGCGCACCGCAAAAATTTCTTTCACGTGAACTTACAGCAGAATTCAATCGGCTAGCGGTTATCATCGAAGCAGCTCCACCCTCTTTTAGGCAAACGCCTGTGATAACAGATTTTTTTGATGAATTGATGACGACATTGCCGGCTGAGGTTAGCGTGCTTCCGGTCATTTACGGTGCAGTCTCTGCTGGCGGGCCGGTAGCTGTGCCGATTGTGCAGAGAAACTTAGACCTAACTAACGAAGCAGCGGTGGATCCGTTTTCTCAGATTAAGGTCTTAGGCGGCGGTGAATTTTTTAACAATTCTTTAAAACGTGTGCTCGGCGCAGCCTTGAAACGGACACTTGTAGATGGCGACAATCAGGTTTTATCCACGACAGGTTCGCTAGGATCATTCTCGGCGCCATTTCAATCCCCCAGGTCAGGGTTTCAAGCAGCATTTCATCTCGCCGTCGAGAAATTATTGCCTGTTGCAAGGAGACGTGCTATTGTCTTAGTCGTTACAACGCCACATTTTATAAGCGATTGGGATGCTCCTGAGCGCCAGAACAGATCACCTCGTCATTCCTATCATAATTACACGACACTTCGTGATTTTGCCTTAGCCAATCGCATTCCTGTATATACCATTTATAGTGGAACATCATCGGTGTCTTCCCAAGAACTAGCTCCCTTACGTGTTTTTTCAGAAGGCACGGGTGGAGAACTACTTTATTACAATACGACAACAGCCGCTAACTTGTTAGAAAAATTAAATAATCATGAGAGCGGTCAATATGCACTTTATTACACCACTGAGCGCCGCCCGCTAGGTAAGGACAGATTTTTTCCACTCAATGTTCGTGTCGCCTTTAATGGCATAGGAGCGCAGGACAGTTGGAATGGATTTATTCATCCTTAAAAATGCTCCTCCTAGCCTAATGGATCGTTCTTATTGGAGTTGTGGAGTTGTGAAATTGTTTAAATGACCTACTAAGGAACTCAATCTAAGGGACTCTAGTCAAGTTTTAAGACCTTATTCGTAAAGGTGTATTGATTGTAGATCGTATGCAGCAGTGGTTTGCCATGCTCAGCAATCAATGGAACCCAATTGAAAATACGTTCCTGCTCTGTATTAAAAGGGTAGACCCATGTACGAAGTTCTTTTAGCAGGGTGGCTTCGGGTGCAACGAGTTTTTTGCTACGCGCGCGCTTAGCGCCCCAGAGATGTTTTAATTCTTTATAAAGCAGTCGTTCTATTTTTTTGAGACTAGGCGGCATAGGTGAAGAAATAGCTTCTTTGTGTTCTAATGGTGTAAGTGCTTTAAGGAAATTTTCTTTCTCGGTTTTTAGCTTAGCGCGGTGATTTAGCAGGTCTAGACCGGTTCTTTTTTTTATGAGGTTGTAGTGAAGATCATGATAGGGGTAGCGTTTTAGTGTGGCTAGCGAAATTCCTAGTGAATGGAGTGATTTAAGGTGGTTTTGGTATTGGGGTGTAAGGAGGGTGAGGAACATTCTTTTTTTTACGGTGGCTGGTGTGATGTGGTGTCTAATATATTCGGGTTCGAGGTTTTTAAGATAAGCGGCTTCACTTTTTCCAGCAATGTAACAATCGACATTGAGGTAGGCGTCTTGGAGGAGGCTACGTGTTTTAAGATTGGGGACGAGGATGTGGCGATGGAGGTTAACGGGTTTTCCTGTTCTTGTTGTGAAATGATGACGACTTGAACGGAAGACACTTGTACGGATTCCGTCTACGAGGGCGAACAGATTGCATTGATTGTCTACGGGGGTGTGTTCTGCTTCACGGAGCAGTAGTGGTTTTGAAAATTCATGGAATGCCTTATTGTAGGGATTAAAAAAAGTTATTTTAAAGTCTTTGAAATAATGCTTGAATAACTCTTCAGTTGCTGCTCCTAAATTTCGCTTCACTTTAAAGCAGGCTAACACCAGACGGCGAGCGGCGCGACTGGCTGCTGTTTGTGGAAGCATACGAAACATCGTCTCAATGATAGCGATCAGATCATCATCGATAATAATAGTCCCTATAGGCATACCGAATGTCTTTTTCTTCCACTGCAGGCGATGAATGGTATGCGAGGGGTCTATGAATGTTAAAGTGTTTGCTTCAGAAAAGTCCGCGTCATGAGATTCTAACCAAAAGATAGCCTGCGTATTTCTTGTTTCAGCTTCACGAATAGCACCGATTAATTTCACAATAGAAAAAAGCGGTCCGCCTAAAAGACCTAATTGCTGTCCTGTAACAACACTGCGGTTGTTAGCTGAATTAGAAGAGGTCATGGGGGAATGTCCTTGTTTTCGTGAAACTTATTTTTGAAATACAAAAATCATGCGCGGTGAAGTTTTTGTGATAGCCGCTCCCGTGTAATCACCAAAGACGTGTTGTGGTGAAAATCCTACTTTTTCGGCTAATCCTATCAGTTCTTTTTTTGTATATAAGAGAACGGATTCTTGATAATACTGTGGGGTGGCATTGGGAAGGGTCACGGTGATAGTTTTGACAATGCGATTTTTTACAATAGCGCGTTTTTCGTGAAATTGTTTACCGGTGGGAGTTGTTTTCATATTTTCATGTTTGAGGGTGCTTTTGACGTGATCTGGATTTAAGAAATCAAGCCATAACCACCCCTTCTGCTTGAGCACCGTATGCATGCTGGTAAGGGCTTTAAGGTGGTCGGTGTCGTTAGCGAAGTAACCAAAACTGGTGAAGAGCGAGAGGACTGCTGTAATGGACTGTGGTTTTTCGTATTTTTCTAGTGTGCGAATGTCCCCTACTTTGATAGGAAGCATTGGGTTTTTTTTATGGGCGTGAGCGATCAGTGTTTTTGAGAGATCAATGCCACGTGTTTTAGTGTATCCTCTTGCTAGGAGTGCTGCTACGTGGCGGCCGTAACCACAGGCTGCATCTAGTAAGCTATCGCCGTTGGGACCTTTATTTAGGGGGAGTGTTTTCTCGATGAGATCGAGCTGCATCGCTGCGTCACGATCGTCGCGATTTATATAAAGGTCAATGTAATTTTCATCGAACCATTCTTCATACCACGGCGGCTGACGGTCTAAAAAAGAGGACATGGGTTTGCGGGCAGTTATTTTTTATAATGGTGGCTGGGTTTTAATCGTGTAGCGATAAATGAAATCTTCATAAGCTGGGAGTGGGGATATGAAATTGGCTTGGGAAGAGGAAGATTTGGCAGAAGCGACTTGTGGGTTAATGAAATGTCTTGCGATCACGATGAGAGTTTGTGGGGGGACTGCAAACAAATACAATAACTGGCTACTTTCAGGGCGTGCGAATTTCTTTTGTAAGGGCATATTGAGTGTAACTTTTTCTAAGAAGTATCCTCTGCGATCGTAGACTTTGAGAATGGTGCCGTATTCTTCACCGATCCAAACAAATTCATCATGTTCGTGTGGGGTGGAGGTCTGCTTTAGAACGGCAATTGCTTTTCCGTGGAGCGGTTGGGATTGTTTTATGAAAGGACGACAGGCTATGAGGCCTGCTGGATTTTTAGTAGGAGTTGTTTTATCGTTATTAAAATAAGCGGCGTCCCAGACAAATTCTGTGATGACTTCATTAGCAAGATCGGTGACTAGCATATTGAGGTGAGAGATGCTTGATGTGGTTGTAGATTGTGAGTTAGGTGAGGTGGGGGCTGTTGAGGGATGAGAGGTGAGAAATGCAGCCTGGCCTGTAATAAGGGGGAGCGTGCTTGTGAAAGTTGACGTCTTATTTAGACACGAGAGCAAACTTGTTTTAGAGATAGGTGCTAATGAGAATGGGTCTAGATGAATGATCTTATGAAGGCTGTTATCGAAGAGATGCAGTGTGTTTGGAAATTGCGTCTGGACGGGGTTATTGAACTGTGGTAAAATATATGAAAATGACCTGATCTGCTCAGATTGCAATGTTGGTAGCGGTTGGTTGCGCGCAGCGGCATTTAACAGAGTTTTGATGTAATGAGGAGTGAGGGTCTTAAATGATTGTTCGGTGAGCGGTAGGGTGCTTGAGTTGGGTGGTGTGGTTGTGAGCGTAGTTATTTTGTGTTTTAGGAGGATTGGAGCGCTTGATTTGTGTCCCTTTTCATTTAGTAGCAGGTACAGTGTGTCTGCGGTTAGGAGTGCTGTAGTTACTTTAAGAGTGTTAAGTGATCGTGTTTGAATGGGTGTGAGTGTGGAAGCGAATTTTTTTATGACGGCTACGGTTTCTTCGTGGTCACTTCCCTCTGTGATGGAAAAAGTGCCTTCGGATGGATATGTTGTAGCGGAGAGCACTTTATAGCGATATGTTCCTGCTAGGAGGGTTGTTTTTAGCTGGTAGTTGTCATTATGGGTATGAGCGCTGGTATCTTTACTGAGGGCTAGCGTTTGGATGGTGCAGTCAGCACATGTGGGCTTAGATGAAGTACTGGTCTCAGTTTCTGGTATTTTTTGCAACGTCACTATGGCTTGTTGTGGTAATCCTTTAAAGGTGACTTGATTTAATGTCGGGTAGGCTGTTAATGTGATGTGAAGTTTTTTGTGTTCATTCTTTGTGAGGGTAAAATTGATCGGCTGGGAATGATAGTTATTTTTTCTGAGCGTGAAGTCGTAGTGAGCGGAATTTAGATTTCTTAAGATTAGTGGCGTTTGTCCTAAGAAGTAATTTTCAAATAGCAGATCACTGCCAGGTGGAGTACTGGTTATTAAAACACTTGTCTGGTAGGGTGGTGCGGTGAAAGTCAATTTGCGCTCAGTGGGTGTAGCTTCATCGATAGGTAATGATTTTTTAAGAAGTGGATACCCCGTTTTAAATGCGAAGAGCGTGTGTGTGCCATATGGGAAATTACTTGTTAAAGTAAAGGACTTGTTCTTTGTGGGGTCGGTAGTTTGAAAGAGGGGTTCATTGTTTAGAAACACCCATTCGGGGCGCGGTGTGATGATAAGCGTTAGTTCTTTTTCAATAGGACTTAAAGGAAAAGTATTTTCGTCGTCTAACTTATGATGTGCTTGATAGGTGTAGTGGTGTGTTTTCTTTAAAGTGATCTGGTAGTGATTGTCCTCAATGACTTTTGTATAAACAGGTGTGATGCCAATGTATTTCTTATCGAGAAATAGTTTCGCATGGCTAGGCGTACTGTCTAGATAGACGAGTACTTCATCGGGTTTGCCGCAAGCATGCAGTAATAACCCGATGATAAAATAGGATACAATGACTAACAATGCTCTAAGCTTCTTTAATAGGTAGCAGAGCGTAGGAGTTACCACTTGTGTTCGACGACAATTCTACCTGTGACAGACCCTGTTAGGAAGTGCTTGAGTTCAGAGGGTGCTGCTTCGAGTGAAATAGTTTTGACAAGAGGGCTTAGCGAAGTGAGTTTCCATGTGGAAGACAATTTTTCCCATATGTTAAGACGTTCTGGATACGGGCAGGCTGCGCTGTCTATGCCGATGAGGCTTACGCCGCGGAGGATGAACGGATAAACGGTTGTGTTGAGATCAGCTGCTTTGGCGAGCCCACAGGCAGCGACACCGCCGCGGTAGCGAATGACTTTGAGGAGATAAGCGAGGATGTCCCCACCGACAGTATCAATGGCGCTCAGTGCGGTTTCTTTGAGGAGCGGTTTTGCCATCATTTCTTCTGTAAGCGCGGCGCTTGGGTCGAGAATATTGTCTGGTGAGAGGTTGCAAAGTTGGGTTAAAAACGTTGCTGCTGGGCTGTTAGGTTCTGCGGCTTTACGACTGAGTGCTTGGATGGGATAATTTAGGTTATGGAGTAAGGCTAAGGCGATGGACCCGACGCCGCCTGTGGCACCTGAAACGATTACGGGCAGGTCGTTATTATGCGTGGGTACGAGGCTGTGGATGGCTTGGACGCATTGTGCTGCGGTGAAACCTGCTGTGCCGAGTTCCATCGCTTCTTTGAGTGTGAGCGTCTTAGGTTTAGGAACAGCCCATGTTTGAGGAACGATAATAACTTCTCCGAGTCCGCCATGGGTATTCATGCCTAAGTCTGATCCTGTGACGATAACTTCAGTACCTTCTTTTATCTCAGGAGAGCGTGTTTCGATGACGATACCCGCAGCATCGATACCTGGGACGTGTGGAAATTTCCTTGTGACGCCGGGATGACCTGTGAGTGAGAGAGCATCTTTATAGTTGAGAGATGAATATTTGACAGCGATTTTGATCTCGCCTTCATTGAGTGATTTGTGTGAAAGCTCTGTTATTTGATGAGAGACTTTTTTAGATGTTTCGTCTTTACGCACGACGAGGGCGCGATAGGTTTTTTCCATGGCTCAGTTCCCTGTAATAGAATGAATGTAAGCAGTTGGGTTGTTAAGTAGTGGTGGGTTCGTGATTTTAAAAGAGCGTTATTAAAAGTTATAAAAAAAGTTATTAAAAGTTATAAGTGTAGGCTTCGTCACAATTTTTACAAAACGACCAATTGTTTAGGTGGTTTTGATAATAAGGGGTTCCGTTATTAAATAATTGTTCGATGGGGTCGGTGATGAGATTGCCTAGGCAGTGTTTTTTATGGAAGTCTTGTTTACAGACCCAGACGTCTCCGAGTTCGTCGATGTAAAAATCACGTTTTAAGTGCCAGCAATCTATAGGATAGAAGGGGCGCATTGGGTCGTCGCGTCGTTCTTGCAGGTGTCCTTTGTAGGAATTGTACTTAGCGATGATGATATTGGGTGTGTAGCGTTTGAAGTGGTCATAAAATTCACTTAGGTGGTGGATATTGTCGCGTACCTTGGTGATTTCAATGTAGCTTTGGGCTGGATTTCTGAGGAGGTAGTATTCGATAGCTTCTAGGCGTTTTTCAAATTGGGGTGTGAATGTTTCAATGGAAAGGTTAGGAGGGAGTCCTGTGACTTTTGCGTGCATGGCGGCGGTGGTTCCATTGAGTTTGAAGATAATTTTTAGGAAGGATTTTTGGGGGTGTGTTAGGAGGGTATCGGCGATTTCTTTAGAAAAACCTAGTGCTGAGGTTTCAATGATGCAATTAAGTTTATGATTTAAGGTTGTTTCTACGAATTGCGTCCATTTGGGGTGGGTTGTGGGGTCTGTACAGCCTGCTAGTGCAATGATGGGGTCTTTTGAAAAGGCGCGTGCTTTTCTTAGCATAATGGAGTAATTTTTTAATGAAAGGTGAGTAATGGGAGGTTCTTGTGGTGAGATGGGGGGTTCTTGTGGTGAGGTTTCCTTTTGTTGAAGTTTTTTTTCTGTATTAGGGTTATGGTGGGTATGATAGGGGGAGAATGTATGGTGGTGGGCTCCGTAGTTTGTGAGGGTGAATTCGTAATATTTGGGAATGGTTTTTAGGATATGTTTATGAGATAGGATAATTTCTGCTATATCGTTAAAGGCGTATAGGGAGTTGGATTTTTGTTTGAGGGTTTGTATTTGGGGAAGTTTTTTTATTTGAGAGAGGGTGTATATGTTTTGAATGTTATTGGAGAAGAACGAGAGGCGTAAGGTTCTAAGCGAGTGGTCTGGGTAAATATTATCAATATCGAACGTATTGACGTCGGTTTCAATGATGTTATGGAAGACTTCGCGTGAGACGGAGATTTTGTGTTGGGTGCGAATATTTTCCATTACTGGAAGGGTTTCTGGTCTGAGGATGAGAAAGACCATGCCTTCAGGATAGCCGTCCCCGAAAGCAATATCCGCTCCATATTCTTTAAAATGGGTTACTAACCGTCTATTTTCATCAAGAACGTAAAATTCACTGTCATTGTAGCCGATGACAATTCCATCTAGGTGTTGTGTTAGGCTGTGGAGAGTTGGGAGGAGTGTATTAAGATCGGGGAGGGTTGTTTGATTGATTCGTTTGATGAGGGGGATACTTAGGGCATTTAAGACAGTGGTTAGATTTTCACTTGGCTTGGCTTGGGTGCTGAAGACCTCAATGATAATACTTCCTAGCTTCATGATCGATTTTTACTGAGATTAGGTTTTATTGACGGATGTTAATAGTAGGTCTTATTAACGGTTATTACTGATGAATGGGTTTTATTAACAGGTATTAATGATTGATGAAATGATGAGAAATGGTTGTAGGTTAATGAAAATAAAGTTTTGGCACGAACAAAAACAGAGATAAATACAAAGGGAACATAGAATATCAGGAAAATACAGAATATCAGGAGAATATGGAACTACAGAGAGAATGACAAAAAACAGAGACAAATACAAAGAGAATACAGAATATCAGGAAAACACAGAATATCAGGAGAATATGGAATACAGAGAGAATGACAAAAAACAGAGACAAATACAAAGAGAATACAGAATATCAGGAAAATACAGAATATCAGGAGAATATGGAATGCCGAGAGAATGACAAAAAACAGAGACAAATACAAAGGGAATATAGAATTATTAGGAAAACACAGAGAATATGATAGGAATACAAGCAGAATATGAGGAGAATACGAGGAGAACAGAGAAATTTGAGAGAAAGTGGATGTAATTCAATGAAATTAGGGGGTGTCGTGAGATGAGGAGGTATGAAACTTGGTGGCTATTAAAATTTGGTGGCTATTAGAAAATAGGTTTTATTAACAGGTATTAATGATTGATGAAATGATGAGAAATGGTTGTAGGTTAATGAAAATAAAGTTTTGGCGTGAACAAAAACAGAGACAAATACAAAGAAAATACAGAATATCAGGAAAACACAGAATATCAGGAGAATATGGAATACCGAGAGAATATGATAGGAATACAAGCAGAATATGAGGAGAACAGAGAAATTTGAGTGAAAGTTAATGAAATTCAATGAAATTAGGGGGGTGCCCGTGAGATGAGGAGGTATGAAACTTGGTGGCTATTAAAACTTGGTGGTTATTAGAAAATAGGTTTTATTAACAGGTATTAATGATTGATGAAATGATGAGAAATGGTTGTAGGTTAATGAAAATAAAGTTTTGGCACGAACAAAAACAGAGATAAATACAAAGGGAGTATGGAATATCAGAAAAATACAGAATATCGGGAGAACATAGAGTATAGGGAGAATATGGAATACCGAGAGAATATGATAGGAATACAAGCAGAATATGAGGAGAATACGAGGAGAACAGAGAAATTTGAGTGAAAGTTAATGAAATTCAATGAAATTAGGAGATGTGAAATCTAGTAACAGCTGCAAGTAAGAGGGCTAATACATATTACTTAAATAAATAAGAACCAAGTATGAACAGACGAGAATCAGGCATAAATAAATAAGAACCAAGTATGAACAGACGAGACAGGCATAAATAAATGAGAATCAGGTATGAACAGATAAAAATTAGGTATGAACGATGAAATAAACGAGTACTAGGAAGTAAAAATTATGACCCAGCAGAAATCTACCCAAAATAGGAGCACACAATCTAAAAAAATACTAAAATATAAGGAATGGCTTAAAATTATACCATTTTTATTTGTCTATGGCAATAAACTAGATGATACGATAAATGAGGATTTAATGACGATTTAATGAGGGTTTGTAATCGGTGAAGTGATTTGATTGTGATGCGATTTAATGGGTGCAATTTGATGGATGGCAGTTAAATTCATAGCTATTTTAAATTTATTTATAACCATTTTAAGTTTACAGTCATCAATATATGTAGTCACAATGTATGTAGTCATCAATGTATAGTCATTAAATGCAGTGATTGATAAATACCACGATGTAAGTGGTGTATAAATAAGTAGCGTATGAGTACAATATTTAAGTAATTTGAGCAGATTGCGATGAAAAAGTGAAATTTTATAAAATTCGTAAAATAATATCACTAACAATAAACAATATTGCCAAATATAAACAATATTGCTAAATATAAACAATGTTGCCAAATATAAACAATATCGCTAAATATAAACAATGTTGCTAAATACAAACAATATTGCCAAACATAAACAATATTGCTAAATATAAACAGTATTACTAAACATAAACAATGTTGCCAAATATAAACAATATTGCCAAATATAAACAATGTTGCTAAATATAAACAATGTTGCTAAATATAAACAATGTTGCTAAATATAAACAATATCGCTAAATATAAACAATGCTAATGAGTACAAACACTATTAAATTAACGATAAGATCGTGAGATAAATATTCGTTTGAAAATTGGAGAAAAATTGGAATTGCGTTACAATTGGAATTACGTTACAATTTCATAAAAAATGTGATAAGTATAACAAAAACATGTTATAATTTCATGGAAATGTGATGAGTATTAACAAAAGTATTTATTTGACGTAGTATTTAGCTGAAAATTCAATTGTTGAATTGTTGCGATATTATTCATAAAAAATATATTCATAAAAAACAATTTGTAAGAAAGTCCATTAAAAATCTGTGATTGAGGTATTTTTAACGGATAAGAAATTTAATATTAATAGACAAGAAATTTAAATTTGTAAGAAAATCTATAAAAAATCGGTTTATTTAAGGCATTGTTTCCATACATAAGAAATCTATAAAGGTAATAATAGTTTATAAAGATAATAATAAAAAGCGGTTGAAACTTCATTTAGATAGGGTTATATTTAAAGTAGAGTTGTGATTAGAATATGGTTCAAGTTTAAGTAATAGGTTTTAAGCAATAAGTTTTAAGCACTAGACTAATACGATAATACACTAATAGATTAAAAGTGCATCAAGCAAAGACAATTTAAAGATTACAGCACTAGATAAGCACTGCAGCGGATATATACAGTAATACAACATATACATACAGTAATACAATATATACAGTAACGCAGTAGCAATACAATTAGGCGAAAAGCAGCAATATAATTAATAGCAGCAATATAATTAATAATACACAGCAAAAATAAGCAATATAATAGCAATACAAAGAGAAAGGGAGGAGCAATGCTATTTCCAAAGTGGTTAGATAAGTTAACGCCGATATTTCTGTGGGGTGGAATTGTAGGTTTGTTGGGAGTGATATTTGTATTTTGGTATTGGTTTTCGCCTAAGAGTCTCAATGTGGGTTACCAGCCAGAACAACCGATTCCATACAATCATCAACTTCACGTAGGACAATTGGGACTGGACTGCAGGTACTGTCATTACACGGTTGAGCAGGCGGCTCATGCGGCAATTCCTCCAACTGAGGTTTGTATGAATTGTCATACATTGGTGAAGACCAATAGTGAAAACATCAAAAAAGTCGCTGCTAGCTATGAAAATGAGGAACCTATTGACTGGGTTAAAGTTCACAATCTTCCTGATTATGCGTATTTTAATCACAGCAGACACGTTGCTGCGGGTGTCGGTTGTGTTGAGTGCCACGGTAGAATTGACCAGATGGAAATCGTCTATCAAGCCGAACCACTGAGTATGGGCTGGTGTTTAGAATGTCATCGCAATCCTGCAGGAAGCATTCGTCCTGTAGAGTTTGTTACGGATATGGAATGGTCTACTGAGGACCCTGTTGCCTTAGGGCATTCGCTTATTGCAGCAAACAATATTAAAGCCAGACAAGACTGCAATACGTGTCATAGGTAATAAAATAATACAGAGATAATGCAGTACAGCAATACAGTAATATAGCAAAATACAACAGTACAACAGTACAACAATATGGCAATATAGCAATATAGCAACAACAATACAGCAATAATGTCAATGTAGCAATAATGTTTATGTATGCGTGGGGTTAGTTAAAAAGCATAGAAATTTTGATTGATTTTATAAAGTAAAAAACCTAGAAATGCGAGATTTTCACTATTGAGACTCACTTGAGTCTCACTTAAAATTCAAAGATTTTCATTTAAAGATTTTCGTTTTCCTAAACAAAGTAAGGCATACTACATATACTATAAAATGGCTACGATTCCAACTCCAGCGACCGCTCATTCAATGCTAAAAAATTCTTCTAAAAAATCTTCTGTGACGACTGATTCGCTATTGAAAAATTCTTCTAAAAAACATTCTATGACAGCAAGTTCAATGCTAAAAAATTCTTCTAAAAACCCTTCTGATGAACATGCTAAGAAAGTAGTCAAAAAAAAACAATGGCGTAGTTTTGCAGAATTGATAGGTGATCCCGTGTTTGTGAAGGCACGTGAGCGTGAATTTCCTATCGGTGCGAGCGAATTGAGATTGGCGGATGACTGGCAAGGCCCCAATGAAGGCATTGAAAAAACTGGAAAATCTGAAAAAGTTGAGAAAACTGACGTACGCAGTGAAGGTGAAGATGCTCGTAATAAACAAAGTGATGAACCCATAGAACAAGGAGTGTCGCGCAGGGCCTTTCTGAAAACAATGATGGCGCCGCTTGCGTTGGCAGGTCTTTCAGGATGTGGGCTTGTGCGTAAGCCAGAAAGAAAGATTTATCCCTACGCTAGGCCGCCAGAGTATCTTATTCCAGGCAATCCGCTTTATTTTGCAACGACATATACGCTTGCTACAGAAGCGGTGGGGTTGCTTGTCGAGAGTCATGAAGGGCGTCCGACTAAGATAGAAGGCAATGCTGCACACGAAGGCAGCAAAGGAAAGACGAAATCTTTTCACCAAGCGTCGCTACTTGATTTGTACAGTCCAGACCGACTGCAGGCAATCTCTGCAGGGGGCAATGGAGTGGGTATACCAGGTCTCAATAAATGGATAAGTGATTTGGATTTAGCGGGGACACAAGGTGCTGGGACAGGAATTGTCTATTCCTATCAGAGTTCGCCGACTTTTTACAGGCTTCTTTCGGCTATTAAAGAGAAATATCCACTTATGAGGACGTATTGCTATGATGCGATTTCAGAAGACAATATTAAAAAGGGAATTGCCAGTGTGACGACAACGAAGACGCGTGCGCTTCCCGTGCCCGATTATGAAAAAGCTGATGTTGTGGTCTCTTTAGACAGTGATTTTTTGGGAACAGATACGACCAGTCTTACGAACCAAGGTGCTTTTGCTAAAAGACGCGATCCTGATGGAAAGACTGCGATGAATCGTCTTTATCAATACGAAAGCACCTATACCTTGACAGGTGCTGCGGCAGATCATCGTTTCCGTATGAAACGAAAAGACATTGAGCTTATTGCTTATCGGATGTTGTATCGTTTTTACGAGAAGGGCATCAAGCGTATTAGTAAGCCGTTAATTGGGTTGCTAGAAGAGGTTTTTGGCAAAGTCAATGAAGGATTTCTTAAAGACAAGGGCTACCGTGCGGTGGCAGCTATTGTGGATGATTTATTGAAGAAGTCGTCGCGTGCTGTGATCGTTGCTGGAGCGGCGCAGCCCCCGATTGTGCATGCGCTGGTGGCTTATATGAATGAATTTATCTCCGCACCACTAGAATATCGTGTGACGCCCTTTTCTGAGGTCAAAGACCTAGAAGTCGGAGATGTGGCTACACTCCAGCAGCTAAAAGCAGACTTGAATTCAAAAACCCTTAAAAATATTATCAATATCAGCACAGACCCCGTTCTGGCAGCGCCCGAAGATTTGGAAATGGTTTCTGAATATGAAACAGCCAATGTGCTAGCCCTTGCTGTGTTTCCGACCGAGACAACAACCACCGCTAAATTAGTGGTGCCAGAGAAACATTACCTAGAAACATGGTCAGATGCCTATTCTATGAAGGGAGAATTGTCTCTAGTGCAGCCTCTAGTCAGTCCGCTTTACGCAGACGCCGTTTCATCGCATGAACTTCTAGCACGCATTCTAGACGCTAGTACAGACGGTGAACAAAACACGAGTGTAGACGGTGAAGGAAACACGAGTGTAGACGGTGAACGAAACACGAGTGTGGGCGGTGAACAAAACACGAGTGTGGACGGTGAACGAAACACGCGTGTGGACGGCAAGCGAGATGAAATGGGGCTAGTTCAGGCAACACATGGGTTTACGAGCAAACAATGGAGAACGATTCTCAGTCGCGGTACGGCTGGAGCAGTAGGTGCGCGTAACAATGTTAGAAAATTGGTAGTGAGTCCTGATGATTTGTTTGCAAGTATTAGCCAAGGAGATTTTATACTCAGTAGTGGAACGGCTGATGAATTGGAGGTGACTTTTGATGCGGATTACAGCCTATATGACGGTCGGTTCTTTCACAATGCATGGATGCAAGAATTGCCAGATCCGATCACTAAGATAACGTGGGAAAATGTCGCTATCTTTTCGTACCGTACAGCCGAGAAATACGGTGTGAGCAGTCAAGATTTGATTAAATTGAAGTTAGGAAATAAAGAAGTAGAGGCTCCTGTGTGGGTTCTTCCTGGGCAGGCCGATGATTCGATTGCACTCAAATTAGGTTATGGGCAGAATGTTAATAGCGTTCTTCCTAAGGCAAATGGAGGGTGTGGGTTCAATGCATATGCATTGCAGCATTCAGCTACTTTGGGTGTGCGACTGGGTGGAAGTATTGCTGTTACTGGGAAGAAGACTAAATTAGCATCGGTTCAGGACCATTGGGCGATAGCCGATGAGATATTTACAGGTGGCGAATCGAGTAACAGTCAAAATGGGCGTCCGCTGTATCGTTCGGCTACCCTTCGTGAGTATAGAAAGCACCCTGATTTTGCTAGGGAAGCAGTTGAGGTGCCTGGGTTGCCTGTGTATCATGAGCGTGTCAAGGGAAAAACAGCTGAAGAGGTTAAAGGACTTCGTGCTGAAGGAACGTCTATCTATGAAGAGCAGAAATTACCTGGTGAATATCAATGGGGTCTTACTGTAGACCTCAATTCTTGTATAGGGTGCAATGCTTGTGTGATCGCTTGTCAAGCAGAAAACAACATTCCTGTCGTTGGCAAGGAAATGGTGATCGAGGGAAGGGAGATGCATTGGCTTAGGGTGGATCGGTATTTTGAAGGGGATCCGATTGATGCTAGGGTGGTTAATCAGCCTATTTTGTGTATGCAGTGCGAGCAGGCTCCGTGTGAGCAGGTATGTCCTGTGGCGGCGACTGTGCATAGCGAGGAAGGGCTTAACGACATGGTCTATAATAGGTGTGTGGGGACGCGTTTTTGTTCTAACAATTGTCCTTATAAGGTTAGACGTTTTAATTACTTAGATTATCACGGTAGGGCGCCGCATGCGCAGAAGCGGATCAGTTCGCATATTTTCGATCTGTTTAATGAACCTGCCGAGACGTTGCAGATGCAGTTCAATCCGAATGTTACGGTTAGAATGCGTGGTGTGATGGAAAAATGCACTTATTGTGTGCAGCGGATAAATAGTGCGCGTGTGGTTGCGCGTAACGAGAAGAGGAAGATTAGAGACGGTGAGATTGTTACGGCTTGTGAGCAGGCGTGTCCGTCGTCGAGTATTGTGTTTGGGAATATTGCGGATAAGAACAGTCGTGTCAGTCGTGTTAAGAAGCAGCAGCGTGACTATGTGATGTTAGAAGAGCTCAATATTAAACCGCGTACTTCGTACGGTGCGGCTGTGCTAAATCCGAATCCTGAGTTAGCGACGATTTGATTTAATGGGTGGAGAACCTGAAGAGACTGAAGAGAGAAGGCAATTGGATTTAAAGGTATGGAATCACGACAACTTACAGTAGATGAATTAGCGTATCTATCGGATGCGGTTAGCAGGCCTAAGCTTATCGATGGGGAAGAGGATTTTGAGAAGACGACAGAAGTTATTCTAGACCCGATTACAATGCCGCGGGCGCCTAAGTGGTGGTTGATTGTGTTGGTGGGAGCTGTTTCTGGGCTGTTACTCTACGGTGTGAGTGTGGGGTATTTGTTTTATGAAGGAACTGGTGTGTGGGGAATATCGCATCCTGTGGTGTGGGGGTATGCGATAATCAATCTAGTATGGTGGATTGGGATTGGACATGCTGGGACGTTAATATCTGCGATATTGTTTCTTGCGCGGCAGCGGTGGCGTACGTCTATTAACAGGTTTGCGGAGGCGATGACAATATTTGCGGTTTTGTGTGCGGTGCAGTTTCCGTTACTTCACTTGGGGCGTCCTTGGTATGCGTATTGGTTTTTTCCATTGCCTAATCAAATGGGGATGTGGCCTAATTTTAGGAGTCCATTGTTGTGGGATTTTTTTGCGTTTTCGACGTATTTTACGATATCGCTTATGTTTTGGTATGTTGGGTTGGTGCCTGATCTGGCTGTTTTGCGTGATCGTGCGAAGAGCAAGGTTAAGGCAATGGTGTATGGATTTTTTGCGTTGGGATGGCGAGGAGCGAATCGGCACTGGCAAAATTACGAACGTGCGTATCTTATTTTAGCGGGGATAGCGACGCCGCTTGTCTTGTCTGTGCATAGCGTGGTGAGTTTTGATTTTGCTGTGTCGCAGTTACCTGGGTGGCATACGACAATATTTCCGCCTTATTTTGTGGCGGGGGCAATATTTTCGGGGTTTGCTTTGGTGCTTACGCTGATGATTATCGCTAGAGAGGTGTATGGGTTTAAGCAAATGGTAACAATCTATCACATCGATACGATGAATAAGTTTTTGCTTGCAACGGGGACAATGGTCGGATATGCTTATACGATGGAATTTTTTATTGCCTGGTATTCTGGTAATGAATATGAAAGATTTGCTTTTGTCAATAGGGCATTTGGGCCCTATGCGTGGGCGTACTGGACGATGTTTTCTTGTAATGTCTTTGTGCCGCAGATCTTCTGGTTTAAGAAAATGCGTCGTCATATTGCTGTGACGTTTGTAGTGTCTATATTGGTTAATATTGGCATGTGGTTTGAGCGGTTTGTGATAATTGTGACGTCATTGCACCGTGATTTTTTGCCTGCGAATTGGAGTTATTATATTCCGACATGGGTTGATATAGCGACGTATGTGGGGACGTTTGGGCTCTTTTTTACATTCTTTCTGTTATTTTTAAGGTACTTGCCTGCTATTGCGATCAGTGAGATTAAGGGTATTATGAATAAGGCAGACCCTCATTATAAGGGGTATACTTCGAGTGCTTCGAGTAACCGTTAAAACAATGATTTCAATGTTCTATGAAATGAAATTGTAAGAAGCGTAGTGATGATGTGTTAGATAGTAAAATTGAGATTGTATTTGAGAGATAGTGAGGAGATGTGATTGTGAATGAGCAGGAAATGAAACGTGAAGCGTCAATATTTGGCATGGTGGCTGAGTTTGATAATCCGCACCATCTTTTAGAGGGGGCGAAAGCTTTTTCTAAGGCGGGGTATGAAAAATTTGAGACTCACAGTCCGTTTCCTATACATGGGATGGATAAGGCAATGGGATTAAAGGATTCTAAGCTTGGTTGGGTGGTGATAATATCTGCGTTGCTTGGTGGAGCTGGGATATTTGTTTTGCAAGCGTGGGCTGCGGTTATTGCGTATCCGTTTATTATCAGTGGGAAGCCGTATTTGTCTACGGAGGCGTATATTCCTGCGACGTTTGAAATGATTATATTGTCTGCGGGTTTTGCGGCGGTGTTTGGAATGTTTATGTTGAATAAACTCCCAAAGTTCTACCATCCGCTCTTTAAAAGCAAGCATTTTTATAAGGCGTCCTCGCATGGATTCTTTTTGAGTGTCGAAAAGGAAGACACCCAATTTGAACCCACTAAAACACGTAACTTCTTTACTGGGCTGGGCGCTAAGAATATAGAAATTATAGAAGATTAATGGTCTGCTAAGCGATGAATAACGATGAGCATAAAACGATTGGAGCGCTGGTGGTTGTGATGGTAGCTAAAATGGTAGCTGGAATAGTAGGTATTATTAGAGAGGTTTTGGGCGGCTTGTTATGGAGGCGTCGTGTTTGTTCTGTGGTTTTAATGGGGTGGTGTGCGGTGATGTTAATGTCGTGTCGTGGGTATTTTGCGGACAAACCTCCGATTGACCTCGTGCCTAACCTAGACGATCAACCTAAGGAGCGAGCTCAGTCTGAGAGCAGGAAATTGCCTGAGGGCGTCGTTCCGCATACACTCACGGGTGGACGTACAGTTGGAGCGGAAGTGGATTTTAGTGCCCGTGCTATATATGGAATTGACATTACGGGTGATTACATTGCTCCTGAGGACGTGGAAACTTATGCGGTAGCTTCTGTGAATCAGACACCACTTCCATTTGGGATCGGTTATACTGAGGCGGTGCCATATGATGTGGATCGCGACTTTGTGATGCGCGGAATGGGACGTTTTAATATATACTGTTCGGTATGCCATGCGCGAACGGGTACAGGAGACAGTATTATTATGCGTCGCGGTGTAGGATTGCCCCGTCCCCCCGACCTTTCTTCTGAAACCATAGTCCAAATGACCGACGGTGAGCTTTACAATGTCATCACCCATGGCAGAAGAAATATGCGCGGTTATGCTACGCAGATTCCTGTTGCCGATAGATGGGCTATCGTGTCATATGTCCGTGCGTTGCAGTATGCGCGCAATGGGCAGATCGGTGATGTTCCTGATGAAAAACGTGCTGTGCTTGTGGCTGAGCTTGAAGCGGCGGCAGAAAATCAATCGGTAGCAGCAGCGGAAGAAGTGCCAGCAGTAGCAGAGCCGACCGCTACGGATACTGCCCCCACTACTACACCTGGGGTGGATGAATCCCAATGAAACTCATTTAATGAAAAAGAAGGATTTGATGAAAGAAGGATTTGCTGTGATGACGCCGTTAGACCCGACTAAATACTACCTGGATAATAGAGAGGCTCTAAGTAAGATAACGTTTTACCTTATGGTAGGAGGAGCGGTGTTGTTACTGCTGGCGTTTGGTGGAGCGTATTTCGGTGGCGCTGGTACGAATGGTGGTCATGGGAGTGGTGCTTTGCCTGGTGCGGAGATAGAAGGTGCGGTATTTAAAGCAGCGGCTACTGTAATAGAGGTGAGTTCGCGTCATAAATTTTTTCATACGTACCTATTTTCCTATGTGTTTTACATGGCAATTGCGATTGGGTCGTTATTTTTTGTGGTTTTGCAACACCTTACGCGCTCAGAATGGTCTGTGACGGTGCGGCGTGTTCCTGAGGCGGTTTTGGGTACATTTCCGTTACTTATTGTACTTGCATTGCCGATTCTTACCTTAGGAATGGGATTATTGTATCACTGGACGCACCCTGAGGCTGTAGCAGAGGACCCAATACTGCAGGGAAAGTCGGGTTATCTTAATTTGGGATTCTTTTTTATTCGGAGTGCTGTATATTTCATAGTTTTTTATGGTCTGGCGCGTGTGTATTATAAAAATTCTACAGCTCAGGATGTGCATGGAAATGTAGCCCATACAGCGCGGATGCAAAAATACTCACCTGTAGCCACATTGGTTTTTGCGTTAGCAACGACATTTTTTGCTTTTGATTACTTGATGTCATTGATGCCGCATTGGTACTCTACTATTTGGGGGGTGTATTATTTTGCGGAAGCGGTGGTTTTGGCGTTGTCGTTTATGACGTTGGTTTTCCTTGTTCTTAGAATGAAAGGATATTTAGAGCGAGAGGTCAATATTGAGCATTATCATGACTTAGGAAAATTGATATTCGCGTTCAATGTGTTTTGGTCGTATATAGCATTCAGTCAGTACATGTTGATCTGGTATGCGAATATTCCTGAGGGAACGACATTTTTTGTCAATAGAATCAATGGATCGTGGTTAGAAGTGAGCGTGCTTCTTATTGTAGGACATACGGTGTTGCCATTGCTGCTCTATATTTCGCGTAACGCCAAGCGCAATTTGAAGATGCAGTTTTTTATAACCATTCTTCTAATCGTTATGGCAATAATTGATTTTTACTGGGTGGTGATGCCTAATGTCGACTACGGTGGTGTTCATGTGGAAATGGTAGATGTGCTTGTCTTTTTGGGAATGGGAGCATTGTTTATGGGGGTGTTTATAAGAAATCTTGCCAAACACCCGCTTATTCCTGTAAAGGACCCTAGGTTAGAACGTGCATTGAATTTTGAGAATGTTTGAATTTGAGATAAATCGTATTATTTGAGGTAGAACAGCGAATTAGTGTGTAGTGAGTGGATTTATGAATGAAGAAAATGATGAAGTAGGGACAACAAAGGGTTCATCTGATGTGGATGAAGTACGTGAGCGGGATGCGACTTCTAGCGACGCTATTGCTGACGACGTTGCCAATCAGAGTTTAGTAGATACGAGTGGCGGCACGCCTTCTTCGGCGATGTTAGTAGCGATAATAGTCGGTAGTTTGTTTATTGTTTTTTCGGCGGGGCTGTCGTATTACTTCTTTTTTTCATATCGCGATCTGTTAGCTAAAGAACGACTTACAAAGGCTTCTGTGGTAGAACTTAGGGAGCAACGCGCTATGGAAACGGAACAACTCAGTGAATATGGCGTACTGGATGCTGAAAAGGGCATTATTCGGCTTCCTATCGAAGCGGGTATCGATAAGACGCTAGAACGCTATAAATAGCGAGCAGGTCAAAAAGGACAGGTCGGAAATTATGTGTAAATAATTGAGGAACAATTGAAAAAAATCAATGAATGACTTGTGAAGATAATTGAAATGCGGCTCGAGACAACTGAAAAATAATTAAAAAATGAATAAATGACTTGTAAAAAACAATTGAAATAGCGCTTAGAATAATCGAAAAACAGGCGAATAATTTGTAAAAAAACAATTGAAATCTTGTCTGAATAATTGAAAAAATAGTTGACTTTTTTTAAAAAAACTGTTATGTTATAAATAGAGAGAATAAATTATATTTTTCACAATAAATTTTATTACAACAAATTTTATAACAATGAGAAAACTTGTTCTTAAAACGGGTCTTAAAACCACAGTCTTTAACAGGTAAATAGTTGATAATAGCAATGGTTAAAAGATTTTTAAGGAGTGCGTGCATAATCGTTTTGAACAGAAATTTTGTTAAACGGAGCTATGATGTCTCAACGGGGTTAACGATGAACAAGGAGGCGATCAGCAAGACAGCCATTACAGGTGCAATTACAGGTACAGTTGCAAGTACAATTGCCAGTGTTTTGTTATTGTTTTTTTTGATTAATGCAGGGCATGTTTTATACGCTCATGACCATGACAAAGGTTCTGGTGACAGAGTTTTGGGAGATTGGGATCGGGGCGTCAGGCTGGTGCTTGGAAATGAAAGCCACGATAAAGTTGCTACTAAGGAGCATGGAGTAGCAGATCGCACAGCAGCCGATACGGCTAGCGCTCATAAGAATGAAATTCCTAAGCATAAAGGAGAGCGTGAAATAGCAGCGGGTAAGGAATTAGCAATGAAATCTCACCACGCCCAAGGGCCGCAAGCGGTCATTAAAAAGGAATTAGAAGAAGTAGGCATTGAAGAAAAAGTTGGAAATGTCGTCTCAGGTGACGTTGTTTTCACCAATCGGCTAGGAGAAAAGATAGCGCTAGAGACATTGCTTGCGGAGAATAAGCCGATATTGTTATCATTTTTCTATGCGACATGTCCGTCATTGTGTCAATATGTCCTCAATGCTAAAACAGAAACATTGGCTAAGTTGGGATTGAAATTAGGGCAAGATTATTATGCAGTGTCGGTTAGTTTTGATAAACGTGATACGCCTAAGTTAATGGAGGCCTCTTATCAAAATTACATGACGATCTACAATGGCATGACAAATCAATACAAAAAATCAAGTGTTTCGCTATCCAATGCATGGTTGTCTGATACATGGAATGCTTCGGTATCCTACGTAGAAGGTGCTGATTCTGGTGATCGTGTTACAGCTAGCGGTAATAATAACCGTAACAATGTCGGTAGTGCTGCTAACAATAATAATAACGACGATGAATTTTCTACTACTGGTGGTACTCAAGTAACAGAAGGTGCGATTAATGGCTTAGAGAAGCGAGAATATGCGTCCTTTTCTGCCTATATGCAGGATGAGAAATGGTTGTTTTTGCGAGGAAATGAGTTGGCAATTCAAAAATTGACGCGCCAATTGGGATTTTTATTCAAACGCGTCACAGGTGGGACAGAAGACTTTGCCCATACAGCAGCAATGTACGTGATCACGCCCAATGGGAAAATTTCACGTTATTTTTATGGGTTGTTATATCCGCCATTTGACGTTAAAATGGCTGTATTGGAAGCCAAGCAGGAGAAAGAACGGACGACTTTCGATAGAATTTTACTGTATTGTTATCGGTATGATGCGGATGAAAAAGGGTATGTTTTGTACGCTAGAAATATTATGAAGGCAGGCGGTGTGGCAATCATTGTATTTATAGCGGCTTTAATTGGAATGCTATTTAGAATGGAGAAGAAGAACCAGACGGTATAGATATGCTGTAAGTAGTTTTTATATGGGTCTGTGTGTAAATTATTGTAATAGTTATTGTAATAGTTGTTGTGAATGGCTGCAATTAAATTACTGGAAGCAATGTTTTATTAAATTATTAGAGGCAATGTTTTTTTAGGTTTGAGTTGTTATTAGGTTGTTTGAATTGTTAAGGTTGTAAAAAAAAACTGTGGTATTTTAAGGATATTTGGGTTATTAATGATTGTTTTGGTTGACATTGGTAGATTATTAGGTATGATGATATGGAAGAGAAAGCAATTGAGTCGTTAACAGAAAATGGAACGTATTATTTTCCTGAGGCGTTGACCCAGCATGCTAAGGACATTGATTTTCTGCATGGATTGGTAGCATGGGTGAGTGCGGCTTTGTTTATAGGAGTCGTTGGGGCAGCGGTTTATTTCAGTATCAAGTACCGTAAAACAAAGAAAAACCCTGTTGCCTCGACGCGGCTGGAAGGGAATCTTAAATTGGAGATCACATGGACGATCATTCCATTTGTATTGGTGATGATTTTGTTTGTGTGGGGTGCACGAGATTTTTTGAAAGCGAATATTGTTCCAACGGATGCTCTGGAGATAAATGTTGTTGGGCAGAAGTGGAATTGGGTATTCTTTTATCCTGAGGGATTTCAGACACCTAGTCAATTGGTTGTTCCTGCGGGGCGTGATGTTAAACTGGTGATGAATTCAACGGATGTTTTGCATAGTTTCTTTATTCCTAATTTGCGGCTGAAACGTGACGTGCTTCCTAATCGGTATACGACAATAGTATTTAAGACCGATCGTGAAGGCGCTTATCAAGTGTTTTGTACGGAATATTGTGGTGACCAGCATTCAACAATGCTGGCAAAATTAACCGTTGTCTCGCCAATAGAATATGCAGCGTTTGTCGCTGAGAATGCAGCTTTGGTGGACATTCCCCCTGTGGAATTAGGAATGAGGTCGTATCAATCTTACGGATGCAATGCTTGTCACAGTTTAGATGGACAAAATATAGTGGGTCCTACGTGGTTAGGTCTTTATGGGAAGGAGCGTGTGTTTACGGACGGAACGAAGGTGTTAGCGGACGAGAATTATCTTCGTGAGTCTATTATCATGCCGCAGGCTAAGATCGTTGCTGGATATAACAATGTAATGCCTTCGTTTGGTTATCTCAGTGATAAAGAGATTGCTGGATTGATCGCTTATATTAAGACTATTCAACCTTAAAAGATGTTGTGAAGTGATGTGAAGGACGAAATTTGAAAGGGCTAGCTCACTAAAAATATAACCGATTTTATACAATTAGCTTGCCTGCATTACTGAAAATAGACTTGATTTTATGCAATTAGCTTGCCTGTATTACTGAAAATAGACTCGATTTTACTCAATTAGCTTGCTTGTATTACTGAAAATAGACTTGATTTTATACAATTAGCTTGTCTGCATTACTGAAAATAGACTTGATTTTATGCAATTAGCTTGCCTGCATTACTGAAAATAGACTTGATTTTACTCAACTGGCTTGCTTGTATTACTGGAAATATATTTGATTCTGTTCAATTGAACTATTTGTTATTAACATATTATTATTACAATAAGAAACATCCTATGGATACATACTGATAAGAGATGAAGTGATGAAAGTACAGGAAACGGTAGCGGTAGGGGAAAAAGTACCCAATTATATGACAGCACATCTAGATGAGGGGTTGTGGCCTTATATTAAGTCATGGTTGACGACGGTTGATCACAAGCGTATTGGGCTTATTTATATGGTATTGGTGGCGGCTTCATTTATAGCGGGGGGTATATTTGCTTTTCTGGTGCGGCTTGAACTTTTAGCTCCGTCACAAGTACTGCTCACAGCATCCCAGTACAATAAGGTTTTTACGATGCATGGGATTATTATGGTGTTTTTGTTTATTATTCCATCTATTCCTGCTATGTTGGGTAATTTTATATTGCCGCTGCAGTTGGGCGCTAAGGATGTGGCATTTCCGCGTCTTAATTTATTGAGTGTCTATTTGTACGTGATAGGAGGCGGCTTGGCAGTAATATCAATGGTCGTAGGAGCGGTGGATACGGGCTGGACGTTTTATACGCCCTATTCTTCTTCTACGGATGGGGCTATTATTATGATGGGGTCTGGGTTATTGATAGCAGGGTTTTCGTCAATTTTAACAGGGCTCAATTTTATTGTGACGGTACATAAATTGCGTGCGCCTGGGATGACGTGGATGAAGATGCCTTTGTTTATATGGGCAATTTATGCAACGGCAATCATTCAGGTCATGGCAACCCCTGTTTTAGGTATAACGCTCTTATTATTAGCGACGGAGAAGGCATTTGGTGTAGGGATTTTCAATCCAAGTTTAGGGGGTGACCCTGTATTATTTCAGCATTTTTTCTGGTTTTATTCACATCCGGCCGTTTATATTATGATTTTGCCTGCAATGGGAATTATGAGTGAACTTATCACAGCGTTTAGTAAAAAGCGTATATTTGGTTATGAATTTGTGGCTTTTTCATCATTGGCGATAGCTATTATCTCGTTTCTGGTGTGGGGTCATCACATGTTTACAAGTCAATCTGCGTATGCGAGCGTGATTTTCTCATTTCTGACCTTTTTTGTGGGGGTTCCTTCGGCGATCAAGTTATTTAATTGGGTAGCGACTTTATATAAAGGTTCCATTGAATTAAAATCGCCATTTTTATGGGCACTTGGATTTATAACGTTATTTACAATAGGTGGTGTGACGGGTATTGTTTTAGGGGTGATCTCGATAGATATTCATCTTCATGATACGTATTATGTTGTGGCACACTTCCACTATGTTATGGTAGGTGGAACGGTGGTGGCGTTATTTGGTGGGGTACATTATTGGTGGCCTAAGATGTTTGGTCGAATGTACAATGAATTTATGGCGGTGGTTGCGTTTATTATCTTTTTTATTGGATTTAATGTGACGTTTCTTCCACAATTTATCCTCGGATCGAAAGGAATGCCGCGCAGGTATTACACGTATCTAGAAGAATTTCAAGGACTGCATCAATTATCTACAATCGGATCGTGGTTGATTATGTTGAGTATTATCATCATGGGAACGTATTTGCTAGCGTCATTATTTTCTGGTGAGCGTGCTTCATCTAATCCTTGGGGGGCTAAGACTTTAGAATGGACGACAAGTTCTCCTCCTGATGAGCATAATTTTGAAAAAGTGCCTGTGGTGACGCGCGGTCCTTATGATTTTGATGTGCGTGATCCTGGACATAAGAGTTAGGATGTGGGTTAAGGTGTCGTTTTTTTAAGCATTGTGAAAAAAAGTTTGAATGAGATGAATTTTTAGACGAGATTAAATTTTTTATAAGATAAGTGAGTTATTACCTCTTCATTGGCTTTGAGACGTTAGAATTTTTAATTCAAGCAAGGTTAACAGTAAACAGTATAGATTTTTTTATGAAAGTAGCAGCATGTTCAGTTTGCGATCAAGTAAGGTTAAGAGCTTAGGTTTTTTATGAAAGTAGGCGCATGTCAACAAGTTTCGAGCAAGTAAGGTTAAGAGTGTGCATTTTTTTGTATGAAGGTGAGAACATATCACGTTTCAGGTAGGCAACCTTAAAAGTGCGAATTTTTTTTCACGAAGGCATAAATAAGTAAGTAGCATAAATAAAAGTAGCAGTCAGATTGCGCTACTGGTGAATTGCCTTTAAAGACTTGATAATGGATAAACAAACATAGAAATAATAGAGAAGACAGTAAAATACAGTAAAAAATACAGTAAAGAATAGAAATATGGCAATTCATTCAGAAGCAGAACATGAAGGCGTGGTGATTCCTGCTCCATCAGGTTTTTCGGCGCGAACAGTAGGGCATCATTTTGAAAGTGCCGAGCAAGAATTTGATTCGGCGCATATCGGGACGTGGTTATTCTTAGGGCAAGAAGTTTTATTTTTTTCGGGACTTTTTGTGGGGTATGGAATATTTAGATATTTGTTCCCTGAGATGTATGTTTATGCTTCGGGGTTATTGGACTGGAAATTAGGCGCTCTTAATACAGTTGTCCTTTTATTTAGTAGTTTTACAATGGTGATGGCAATTCACGCTGCTAAAACGAACAATGTTAGAAATACATTGCTCTATCTATGGATTACAATAATCTGTGGATTTATCTTTATGGGTGTGAAAGCGGTTGAGTATTCGCATAAACTTCACGATGGCTACGTGTTTAACAATTATTTCCACGGTGCGATCTCGTTAGAAACACTTAAAAGCGTAGAGGGGATTGAGACGTTGCCTATATTTTTTGGGTTATATTTTTCACTGACGGGGTTACATGGCATTCATGTTGTGGTTGGAATAGGGCTTCTTATCTGGATGGTTGTTCTTACGAGGCAACGTAGGTTTTACAGTGGCTACTATACACCGCTGGAAATGGTGGGTCTGTATTGGCATTTGGTTGATGTTATTTGGATTTTTTTGTTTCCGCTGCTCTATTTAATATAAATAGAAAGTCAGGACACTTAGGCTGCTAAAAGACTTCTAAAAAACTGTTAAAAGACTGCTGAGAGACTGTTGAATTGCTTTTTAATGATTTCTTGATTGCTTTTTTATGGCTTCTTAAGGGGCGATTTAAGGGTCAATTCAGGGGTCAATTTTGATCGATTGAAATATGTTTATTTAATTTCTTGATCCATCTCACTACTTTCTTAATCTATCTAATTGACTTAGCTAATCTTGTGGTAAGGGAGTTTTACGGCTCTATTTGATATTGCTTCTGCTGTCGTGTCTTGCCTTAGTTAAAGGCAATATTTCATAAATAGCAAGTTAGTTTGTTAAGGGGTTACAAAGTCAAGTTTATTTTTGGGATTTTTAAAAGTAGTTTGTTGTATTGAAAAGTCATGATAAAAGTAAGATGACTACTATTATAAAGAAAGTAGTTGTAGAACTATTTGTACTGTGTTGTATGAGGCAAAGGAAATGACTAAAGAGGATATTGCGTCTAAGAAAAATAATGTGGAGCATAGGGATTATATCCCTTCTCAGATAGCTAATTTCTTTTTAGCAAAGCCAGTGCATGATATAGATAACCTGAAACTTAATAAATTAGTCTATATCGCTTATGGATGGTGTTTGGTGTATAAGATAAAATTGTTTGAAGAAACTATTCAAGCATGGAAATTTGGACCTGTTATTCCATCACTTTATCATGAGTTTAAAGTCTTTGGGTTTAGGGTGATAAATAGATTGTCTTATTTTAAAGATCCGCTTGAAAATGAAGAAATATACTTGAATATAGAAGAAGACGATAAAGATGTTCTAGAAATCCTCGAGCAAGTGCACATCAAGTATAATAAGAAATTCAGTGCTGTTGATCTAGTAAGATTGACACATAAAGCGGGGACGCCCTGGCATAAGACTTATAAGAAAGGTGCTTTTAATTTGCGAATTAAAGATGATGATATTATAGAGTATTTTAATGGGTTAAGAAATGGAACAAAGTAGTCGAAAAGAAGTTGCCGATGATGAGTTAGGTAATACAAAGAGTGAATCAGTACGACTTGAAGAGAAGAAATATATATCACAACAAAAAGAAGTAGATAGAAGGGACTCGCTTGCATCAACTGTTAATACTTCAGTAAAGATAATGGTCTGGGTGGTGCTAGTGGGTGCTATTCTTATGATTGGAACAATCTTACTTCACTATATTTTACATAAGGATCAGGTATGGCTAGATGAGGGGCGTTTAAGAGAATTGAAATCATTTGCTCTTAGTGGGGTGATCGGTTCACTAGTCACGCTAGCATTTAATAGCGTTAAGGATTTGATGAATTGAAGTAGCAGCCGATAACTATCAAGTCGTTCAATGATAAATGCATGCGTCCATTTTGAATTAGATTTTTAGTGAAACTAACTTAATCAATAAAATGAACTTACTAATAATTACAATAATAAGAGAATAAAGAGTGATGAGTACGACTTCTGAGCATTCACATGCGGTTATTTCGCCTAAGTATTACATTGGTGTTTTTGCTGCGTTAATGGTATTAACGGTGTTGACGGTATATACGGCTAAGTACGTGGATTTGGGGAAATTTAACTTCCTGCTGGCAATGGTTATTGCAGGCGCTAAGGCGACGTTAGTTTTTGCAATATTTATGGGTTTATATTGGGATAAGTCGCGCTTTCACATTGTGATCGTCTTATCGGCATTCTTATTTTTTGTAATATTTATTGGTATTACGGCGTTAGATATTGTCACACGCGGGAGTATTTACGAGGATGAAGCCCTCAATGTCAATACGCAGACGAAACTTCGTGTCGAAGGTTATTTTGAAGATATTCCTAAGGGCGGCGATATCAGTCGCGACGATCTCTTTAAACTTAAAACTGACGAGGCTACAGGACAGTAATATTACACATTTGATATTAGCCAATTGTATGAACTGATTGCATCGGCTGACTGCATCGACCAATTGTATGAGTTAATTGCATCGGCTAATTGTAGGGGTTAATTGCATCGTCGTGCTTCGAGCAATGTTCTTCATTTGCACTATCATATCAGCAGAGATTGAGCCTCAAACTAAACTTGAGACCTGTTGCGATCTATTGATCTGTATGTTGATCTATGTGTTGATCTGTATTTAGCCAGCTAGCATTAGTGGGTAAAGTTTTAAAGATACCGTAAATTTTTACGGTTTAAACTGCATTTGACGATCCGTACTTATCCGTGCATTCATATCCATGCATGGACATAAATACAGCTAAGAAGTTAAAAATAATACTTAGTTAGCTTTATTGAGTTGCTCTAGTAAAGGATAAGCAACTAAACATAGCGAAGAAGGGACTCGAACCCTTACAAAGTTGCCTTCGGTGGATTTTGAGTCCACTGCGTCTACCAATTCCGCCACTTCGCCATCTTCATCATAATACGTAGGTTTCAGTAATTTAACCTGCTAATCATTATACGGGTAAATTTGATAACCTCGGTGACGTATAATTGTAATATTATTTCGAGTAATTGGGTGGCAATTGAGCAGCAATTGAGCAGCAATTAGGTATCAATGGAGTAGCAATTAGGTATCAATGGAGTAGCAATTGGGCAGACTGGGCAGTAATTAGACAGCATGATTAGATAGCAATCAGACAGCAATCAGGCAGCAATTTAGCAATCAGGTAGCAATTAGACAGCAATTGGGAAGTAATTAGGCAGATGAGGTAGTATCAATGGGAGTATGCTTACTGAAGAAAAATTGAACGATTGTCTAGCCGCATTGAAGTATCCTATTTAGCCTCCCCTATTACAAGCCTATTATATAAGTAGCCTGTAATAAATAACGTAGCCTGTAATAAGAAAATTTAATAACACTCCCGAGCTAAATTGTTGTGATGATTTTAATAATTTCAGTGATTTCAACGATCATTTGAAAACACATGCTAATATTTATCTTATCAGTTAGCCCATGTTTATTTTATCAATAAGCTTATAACCTAACTAAACGACCAGAACCGTAAAGTAATCATGACCTATCATTTATTATCTGTTTTCCACTATTCCTTAATTATTATCTATTATCCATTGCCTGTTAGTTATTTAGCAATGTAATTTTTCTATACATATATAACAACAAATAAAGTAAGGAGCATAAGTAGAGTAGTGAATCTGAGCGTCTGGGAGCAAATAGCCATAGTTTATGGAGTTTCAATCATGGGAGCGATGTCGCCTGGTCCAGATTTTTTTATTATCATTAAAAATTCGCTGCAGTATAAGTTTAAATATGTGACAATGACTGCATGTGGAATCGCTTTAGGATGTACTCTACATGTGGGGTTTGCTATATTTGGTATTGCAGCGGTCAGTACTTATTTGAATGAGCTGCTTGTTGTGTTGCAGTTTGCTGGAGCGACGTATTTATTTTATCTAGGCCTCACAGCACTTAGAACGCAGCGTAGCGAAGTAAATATTACAACGACTATGAAAACACAAGAAACAGAGCCCTTAGAAGTAGCTAATGTAACAAAAAAAGTAGGAAATTCTAAGCGAACATTAAAAAGTGCATTCCTCGAAGGATTTTTATGCAACGTACTTAACGTGAAAGCAGCCATATTTTTTATAAGCATATTTTCATATTTCTTAGTCGGAACTAATAAATCGCTGTGGATTCACGTAATTTATGTGGTCGGAATTCCATTACAGGTCCTAGTCTGGTTCACGCTACTAGGTCGGTTACTCACGATTCCTGGATTTAAAGCGAGACTAGTACGCTATCAGGTTCATCTTATGCGAATAATGGGGCTTGTACTGATTGGGATAGCCTTATTTACACTCACAATAGAAATTTTTTAGCACAAGGCTTTTTTAGGACGTGATTTATTTAAGTGAGCTTTATGACTGAGTCTTTAAATGAAATAAAAGAAGCATTGGGGTAGATAGCATTTAGCTAACCGTAAAATGAGATAAGCTTTTGAGTTGGATAAGATTTTGCTAAATATTGAGTAAAATTCTTTTCAAGGTATCCTCATTCTTATCAATGATTTTGAACTCTTCTTTTAAGTCGTTAAGTGAGGCTAGAGCTTTAAGTTTAGGGTCATTGGTTAGCGCTGCTAGTGTTGATGGACTTGATTTGCTAGCAAGGTCTAATGCATCAGCATTTATTTTAGCAGTGCCTGTTTTAGTAGTGTCTGCCTTATTAAGATAGGCTGTGCTCTGTTGGGTGGCGGCAGTTTCGATGATGGTTCTAAATTTGGCGGGGTGCGCCGTTGCTAGGACGATTGTAGGACAATGGGATTTAGCATGTGAAGCGGTGGGAGTAGCTGGCGACGGTTTTTCTTCTGTGGGCTGTGTTAAGTACTGATGGGCGCTGTGGACACCGACTGCTGTATGCGGGTCTAGGAGATAATGATTTTTATGATAAATATCGACTATTGTTTTAAGAGTCTGGTCGTTAGAGGTTGTCGTACTGGTGAAGTGTTCTTTGGCTTTAGTAAAATAGGCTGGCGTGAGTGAAAGCGTTCTAGTTTCAGCTAATCTCTTAAAAGCAGCGCGTACCTGGGCAGCGTCTTCATCTAACACGTAGTATAAATACCGTTCAAAGTTACTGGCTGTGGCTATGTCCATACTGGGTGAATGGGTTTGGGTGATAGCCGCAGGCGTATAGGTGTTTTTTTGAAAAAACCTGTGAAGTACGTTATTGGCATTGGTTGCGACAATAAGTTTATTAATGGGAACACCCATTTTAAGCGCGAGGTATCCTGCGAAGACATCACCGAAATTGCCTGTGGGGACAACGAAATTAACTTTTGGCAGGTGATGAACATCTTTTGGGGTAGACGCGTTTTTAAGATGACTTAGCGTATTACCAGTACTGCTCGTATTAGGGGTGCTATCAGGACGCCCAGTTATGCGACTGTAAATATAGAAATAGTAAACACTTTGAGCGAGGATTCGTACCCAATTGATAGAATTGACAGCGATGAGGTTGTGACGCAGCTTTTTATTTAACGTAGTGTCGTTTAGACAATTTTTAACCAGCCGCTGGCAATCATCAAAAGTTCCTTTGACTGCGAGATTGATAACCTTAGCAGAGCCTGTGGTGGTCATTTGTCTGCGTTGAATGGGAGAGATGCGGCTGTGGGGGTGGAGAATGACTATTGTTCCATTGGCAATATCTTTAAAAGCCGTTATTGCAGCAGAACCGGTGTCACCTGACGTAGCCCCTAGGACAATACAAGTTTTGTTTGCTTGATTGAGTACAAATTCTGTTATAGGTGCTAGAAATTGTAGGGCAAAGTCTTTGAAAGCGTAGGTCGGTCCATGAAAGAGTTCGGCTAGAAAAATTTCATGGCTGCTAGTGATTTTAAGCTTTTCAATTGGAAGACGATTGGGCGCACGAAATGATTGATAACTTTTTTTTAGAATGTTCCTTAGGGGAAGCGTTTGTGTTATAGGAGTAGCGGACGTAGTAGTACCGACTAGGTCTGTGAAAAATGGATTTAGTACGGCGTATGCGATCTCTTCATACGACTGTCTACTGAATGCAGTGAGGTGCTTAGGAGAAAAATACGGCAGCTTGGCTGGGAGGTAGAGACCGCCATCTGGAGCTAAGCCAGTTAGAAGTGTCTCAAAGAGAGAAGTTTGCTGGGTTTTTCCACGTGTTGAGATATAGGGCACGGGCGTATATGACTTTATTTTATGAGGATATTTTAGCGACGATGAGTTACGACAACGAGTTGAGAATTTCAGATTGAACAGATGAGGCGTTATGAGTGAGCGAAAGCTTGAGAGAGAAAGCTTGATGGGCTATATGGCTACTGGTTACAAACAAGCATCAAGCAAAAAGAACAATCAAAAACAAGCCACTAAAAAGAACTCTTCAAAGTAGATATTTGCCACTAAAAAACTAGAAGCAGCTACTAGCCAGTAGTTATTTTTAAGAAAAGCAGCCGCAGCTAACAGGAGAACACTTCTCTCAATAGAATGTTATTTATTTAGCTTAGCTTTCATGGCTTCTAGTTTAGCCTTAACTGAGGGGCTAACGGTGGAAGTGGAAGTAGATGGCCCTTCAAGTTTTTCAAATTGGCTTTCTAGTGAGCGACTGGCTGAGTCATCAGCGAGTTCTTGGGCGGCGTCGGCTTCGAAGCTTGCTCGGTCTGCTTTGGCTTTCATACGTGCGATGAGGTCTCCGGCGTTGTTTTTGCCGATAGACGCTTTGGCTTCATAGATAGATTTTTTGACGTCAGCGACTTTAGATTGGGCGATGATGATGTCTTTATTGCGTTTGAGTTCGTCGAGTTCTTCTTGCATAGCAGCGAGTTCATTTTTTAGATTGTCGACACTTTTACGTTGGAGGCGCCAGGTTGGAAGGAGTGTGTGGTGATTTTTTTGATGTGTTTCAGAGCGGGCGAGGGCTTGGGTGGCGAGTTTTTCGTCATTTAATTCGAGTGCTTTCTGGGCGCGCTGCTCCCACAGTTCGTGATTATTTTTTTCTTTATCGAGAGTTGCTTTGGATTGGCGTTCTGTGGCGATGATAGACTGGACGCGTGCTCTGGCTTCGCGGATAGCTTTTTCTTTGTCGCGAATGGCTTGATCGAGCATGAGTTCAGGTTTTTCTAGCTTTTCAACGAGTTCATTGGCTTTGGCTTCGCCGACTTTAAATAATTTACGAAATACGCTCATGGACAGATAGACCTATTTTAGAATAAAAAAATTAATAATATAACAAGATTGGGCTTGGTATAAAGCTTGGCATAAAAAATGATGATAAAAAATGACAATAACAGTCAATTAATTAATAATGCAGGGTGGGTGCTATTTTAGTTATTTATAAAGTTATTAAAGATGATTTGAAGAGATGAGGTTAGGATAGTTTTAAGATTAAGAAAGCATTTTTAAGAAAGCATTTGTGAGACAAGGATTTCTACCTTAGTGATAGCGATCTCCATAGCTTCTAGAACGGAGAGAACTTCATTTTCGTCAAGGTTTTTGCGTTCTCTACTCTCTACAATGATAAGGCGTGGTTCTTTTGTAGAAACGGTGTCTAGGGCAAGGCTTACGGGGAGGATCTCGGTATTGAGATCGAGTAGATTTTTGTAAAAATTTTCACTTTTCAGGCTGTTAACACTGCCTACTTCGACTTCGAAGAATAAGTTATGCTCGTCAATGTTTAAGAAGACTTCTAGTTGTTCACGAGAAATCCGATAGACACTGCCTTTGATGTGTGTGACGATATAATCGTGACTTTCTAGGAAATTGATAAGTGAAACACGCTGGTGCGTTTTTATAGAAACGGCTTCTATAGTGCAGTTTTTTTCGGTGGCCATGATGATTTAGATAATTTTAAGTAATTTTTTTATAAGGTGCATATATTATAACATAAATAATGATTATGGGTTGTTAAAGCCGTTAGAGTCCTAAAATCCGCTAACAGCAAAATTTTAAGCAAAATTTCAATCAAAATTTCAATAATTATCCATACGGTGAATCTTGTATTATGAAGGCTTACGTCCGTTAAAAATCAGGTTTTTTTCATAAACGCGTATAAAAGTAATATAATAGATTTATACTGAAAAAACAAAATTTTTTAGGGCATTTTTTTAAAAAAAGTATTTTTTTAAGAACAGGTGATTTCTAGAGCGGCAAGTGGGTTTTATATTGCACCTACCTAGGTAGGCTAGCGGATGCATTTTAGGTGAATTTTAGATGAATTTTCAGTCAAAAAAAGGTTCATTCCACTCGGAATTTTTATGACCAGGGTTATTGCGGTAGCGATCATAAGTTTTATGATCGACGGGAAGTGAAAAGGGGTCGTCTTTAATGAGAGCAGCGTCTTCGTTCCTCCAGAGAACACGATTAAGTTCGGCGCCCTGTTTGATAATATCTAGTAAAACATTCTCACCTGAGACGGCAGTACCATCGCTGGTTGTATAGCCGAGGTCTTCTGCGCGGAGCGCCGTAGCAATAATCTCAGCAGCTTCGTCCCAAATCGATCCTGTGATGAGATCAAATTGCCAGCCACTGTCATTGGTTTCAGTGATCTTTGAAAGCCTTCCTTCGCTGATAAAACTCAGAAAGACAATTTCCACAGGGTCTATTTGTTTGTATTCACAAACAGCTATCCTTAGGTCTTCCCACCGTTCTTCGTCCAGGTACGCCTCCCATTCATTTTCATCGTCAATCTTCCAATATTCCTCGAAAGCAAACACGCCTGCACTTAAGTCTACAGCCGAATACACATCGAAATTTCTTAAAAAATCTGTGTAGCGTTTTCTAAATAACGTAAGTGTCTTTTCTCCCAAATCGGTGATCGTATACACATTGTCTTTGATAGCTATTTTTTCATGGCTCATAAGCAGTTCAAAGCTAGCTTCCATGTACTGGTCGTCTTTTTCGAGCAAGACATTGTACTTAGCGCCTGCTTTTATTTTCTGTAAGAGCAGTAATGCAGCATAAGTCTGTCTAGTGCTTTCTTTGATAAGAACGGTACGACGAGTCACGGTTTATTACTCAGACAATCAAATTATTTTTTAGCATCAAACAGAGCAGTCGAAGAGCAGACCATATTAAGGACATCGGGTGTTAAGGGCATTCAATAGAGAAATGAATCATTAGAGGGTGGGAGTAGGTTTTCTTATACCAGACTTAGCGGTTTTTTCTTAAAAGCTAGCGTAATGTATATGTAGTGCATGTGATCTGTAATACGTGTGTTCTTTTTGGAATGTATGGCGGCTTCTTAGTTAAAGTAAAGAATCTCGTAATACCTAGGAAATAGTCGCTGAGAAATAATTGCTGAGAAGTAATAGCTAGACTACAAGTGGTGAAATAAAATTATAAAAGGGAAAAAGCAGCTGTGAGGATGAAGCTAATCGCTAAAGCAAGCGTTCCTTCAATCGTAGCAGCACCCCAGTTACGGTCGCGTACAATCTCATCGCGCAATGCACTTTTGCTTAAAATCACTTTATCGGTAATAAATCTACTCCCAATGAGGACAATTGTTCCATTGATAAAGTAAAGGACGAACAAAAAGAGATTGTAACTGCTGTAAAGCGGATAGGCAATAATATTAGCAATTGCAACCAATGAAAGCGCCGTTGCAACACCTGCGGCACTATTATCGGCTTCGAGTTCTTTGAGGAGATCATAGCCTACGATTTTAGCGTATAATTTGAAGAAAATAAAGAGTAGCAATTGTGCTAGGATAAAATACAGTACCGTAAGAAGAATATCAATATAAAAACTTCCAAGTGAAGGCGTTGCAACAAACGGGCGAATAATAAAAGCCGCTGCAATATAAGAGCCACAATGCACAGCACCGATGCCTACATTGCGGTCATGGATAATTTCCTTAATATTAGAGAATGCGCTTAGGATAAGTTTGTCATTGATATAGATAGCTGCGTTAAGGAGCAAAATGCCAATTATGCCCCACAGAAGTGTTTCTGCCAATTCTGAGACAAGCGGATTAGCACTGGGAAAGAGATTGGTAAAATTTCCTGAAACAAGCCCTGCAATGATGATGCCTACGCCGAGCCAGTAGCCGGCACTCGATAAAGCAAGCGCTGGATTGTCATGCGTGAGCAGTTCTTTCTCGAGGTTAAACGTGGGATTGAGAAAGTCTTTGATGAGTTTGGCTAGGTAAAAAAGCAGAAAACTCGCTATCACAAAAACAAGCGCAATCGGGTCTGCTACGGTTATTAGTTGGTCTAGGAAGAATTGAGGATTGGGTAAGAGATTCATAGGACAAAAGACAATGCATTAAACTGATGTTAGCGATAAATATAAGTAGCGTATAAAATGATAAGAATATGGTAAGAGGCTGAGGTGTTATAGACTTTGAGACTACTAGGTGGAGACTTATTTAGGATGTGGCAAGTTATTTTCCAAATGATCCCCCGAACGAGCGTCGCGAAGAAGCGAAACTTCTAGCAGGAGCGCGCGACCCGAAACCTTGCGAGCGACTAGATGTTGTTCTATTGCCGAAGCCTCCTGTGGCGGCGGCTCTGCTTGGATTTCTTGCTTGGAAGGATTTTTGTGTGGCGGTTGGATTGCGAAGGCTTTTTTTGATGCTAGCTGCACTTTTATTGGCATTGGGACTGGTGAGTGTTGATCCTGTTTGCGACCGTGCGACGGAGCTACTTTTGTAACTGTTGGCACGATTTCGATATGTGCTGCTGTCTACGGTATTACGTGCTCCGTAGTAGCCTGGGTATGCACCGTAGCCGTACGGTGAAAAGAATGGGCGATGCGGACTGAGTAGGTAACTCATCATTAAAAACGTGCCTATTGGAAAACCGGCACTGTAATGGGCACCGCGGCCGTAAATTTGTTCATTGCCACTTACGGTAACATTGGCATTGTCATCTGTCGTTGGAGTGATTTCAATGACGGCTATTTCTTGTTCTTCGCTAGCGGTCACGTCTACGGTAAGCGAGAAACCATAGCGTGTTTGATTGCTCACTTCGTTAGAAAATTCGGTCACCTTGATAAAATCAATGATTCCGTCATCATTGAGGTCTAGGTTATTGGGTCCATTTTCTGCATTGAGCGCCGTTTCTAGCGTTTCGGCGGAAGTTGATGCCTGAACGAGACCAGGAAGAACTTCCAGGTCTAACCCAGCAGCAGCTTCTTCTCCAATAACAGCAATACTCGTCGCAGAATCAGAGGTGTTCGATGAATCAGCACTCGCCCTAGGTGGACTGAGTATCACCGAAGAGACCCACATAAATAAGAATATTCCCGCAAATGTAAATAGTAATGGGTTTAAATTCATTGTGCTCTAACAAAACCGATTTTAATAAGCTAATAACGATCGTATATCCTATCACAACAACCTAACGGTCACATCTCATGACAATCATTATCAACACGTTTATATTAAATATTGTACCATACTTGCTGTTTTAGATGTACCTATTATTAATGCACACAGCTAGCGTGTTATATATTATTATATAATATATAACATGAAATTAGGTGCTGGGGATCGTATTTTTACTTAATGGAATACAAATAAACTCATAGATTTTTGCCCCAGTGACGTGCAATGCCGAGTAAAACAATTGTAAGAAAACCAGCCGTCCAAATGCAAATGGAAGCCACTTTTACGCAGAAGCGTCAACCAATTCAATCGATTCAATCGGTTAAAAGGGCTAAATCGGTTAAATGGCTTAAAAAGCCTGATAAAGCCATCACAGGTAAGGCCATCACAGGTCGTGGGTATCAAATATACAATGCAAGCTCTGAGGAAATGGTGCACATTCCTGATAATAATGTATCTTTGGTATTGACAGACCCCCCCTATTTTATAGATGGAATGGATAATCGCTGGGATAACCGTAAACTTCAGCGCCGTGTGAAAAAAGGTGTTGTAGGCGGAATTCCCGCTGGACAGAAATTTGACCCCGCCCAAGGTGTCAATTTACAAAAATTTTTGCAAGTAGTCGCCAAAGAATGTTTTAGAGTATTAAAACCAGGTGGTTTTATGCTTTGTTTCAGTCAAGCACGGCTAGTCCATAGAACAGCATCGGCGTTAGAATATGTAGGTTTTGAAATACGCGATATGATCGCCTGGCAATACGAAGGACAACCCAAAGCATTTAGCCAAGACCATTTTGTACGAAAGATGAACATTCCAGAAAAAGAGAAAAGAGAACTTATCAACCAATTGGGCGGACGTAAAACACCGCAATTAAAACCACGAATGGAACTCATTGTGTTAGCGCAAAAACCAAAACAAGGCACATTTATTGAAAACTGGCTGCATTACCGTACGGGACTGATAGATGTTCAAAATCCCCTCATCGAACCTGATGGATTCCCAGCAACGATCATACCTTGTAAGAAACCAAAGGAAAAACACGGACATATGACCGTAAAACCAATTGACTTATGCAGACACTTAATACGGATATTTAGCGTAACCAATGATACAGTACTCGATCCATTTATGGGCACGGGAACGACTGCTCTAGCTGCGCTTACTGAAAAAAGAAAATGCATCGGATATGAAATAGATAGTGATATGATTGAAATCATCACCAAGAGAATAAAGAGTATCTAAAAAGCGCCTAAGAAATGCATTCGAATAATAATAATAATTCTATCTCTTATATCAATCATTCCTGTATGGTTTGTCTTTGTATCTTTGTGACTATTGGAAGTAGTCCATTTATAGTATAATAGAGACTATAAAATTTTTGTTAATAGCGTATCATTCCAATAAAAACTAAGAATCACCTAAAAACTAAGAATCACTTCTGCCTTCCTTTAATGAGCTAAGCCAAATTGACAACAACCGACTTTGATCTCTGTCCCAATGAAACAAAATACCAGCCTTACAGCAGCTAATTTTATAAAAGATAAAACAGCCCTTATTACAGGAGCGAGTGGAGGAATCGGACGTTCTATCGCACTCATGTTAGCACGATCAGGCGGACATTGTGTCCTCATTGCCCGCGGTGAAGCTAAATTAAACGACGTTGCTACTGAAATAAGAAAATATAACGTTAAGGCCTTTGTCTATAAAGCCGATGCTAGCGACCAGCAAGCCGTCCAAACCGTCTACAATGATCTCAAACAAAAAGGTATTACAATTGATATTCTGGTAAACAATGTTGGCGTTGGAAAATATGGCAACCTCGAACATCATTCTACTGCCGATTACGATTGGATGATGAATACCAATATGCGTTCAACGTTTTTATGGACACATTTCTTCCTCCCTGCTATGATGAAGCGAGAAGATGGAGATTTGGTCTTTATTGGGTCTGTCGCTGGACTTAAAGGACTGCCTGGTGAAGCGGTGTATTGTGCTTCTAAAAGCGCCCAGGTTGCTTTTGCCCATTCTATTGATTACGAATGTCGTAAGAAGAATGTTCGTGTCCACGTCATTGCGCCAGGCGGAGTACGGACTGATTTTGCTATGGGAACGGGCAGGGAACCAGGAATGCCTGTCTTAGATAAAATGCTTGCTGCTGAAGATATTGCTAAAACCGTTCATTTCGTCCTCAATCAACGCAAACAATTACGGTATTTTGTACTTGGTATGCGTCCTTTAAGTGAACCTCTTTAATATAGACACAGTAAATATAGACACAGTATATACAAAGATACGGCATATGAACGTTTTTAGCAGGTAGCGGGAAAGTAATATATTCTGGTGAATTGACTGTAATCTCACAGGACAGTGATTTTTTAATGGATATAATGTATATAATGTATAGCAATTGATGGATTGATAGGAAAAATGGTAACAGATAACAATTCTAGTGGTATTCAACGAGATTTACGCGGAAAAACGGCTCTTATTACAGGTGGAAGTAAGGGAATCGGTAAAGCAACCGCTTTGGCATTGGCTGAAGAGGGTGTCAATGTCATTTTATTTGCACGAACCGAACGCGATCTTAAAAACACGGCAGCTGAAATTCGTAATAAAGGCGGCTCAGCGACTTTTTATGCAGGGGATGGCACAGACGAAAAAACTGTAAAATCGCTAGCTGAAAGCCTTGCTAAAGATAAAGTCCACGTCGACATCCTTATCAATAACATGGGAGTTGGAAAATACGGTCTGATAGAAACATTCACCATTGAAGACTATGATTGGCTTATGAATACGAATATGCGATCGACATTCCTTTTTTCTAGATTATTTGTTCCCCCCATGTTAAAACGCCAGGATGGAGATGTGATCTTTGTCGCCTCAGTTTCAGGGTTAAATGGCTTGTCTGGGCGTGCTATATACTGTGCAACTAAAAATGCTCAAGTCGCATTTGCTGAGGCATTGGACTACGAATGCCGCACGAAGAATGTACGCGTCAGTGTTCTTGCACCAGGGGGTGTCAATACGGATTTTGCTATGGGTACTGGGCGCACTAAGGATATGCCGCACCTTGCTAAAATGCTCACGAGCGCCGATGTTGCCAGCGCTATTCATTACACGCTTTGTCATCACGAAAAATCACGTGCTTTTCTTATCGGAATGCGTCCGCTGTTTGAAGAGATTTTGCAGTGACCGTCCCCCTATAAATAGTAGGGCAATTGCAAACAACGTGCATAACACTGCTAGACTCCATTTCCTAAGTGTGATTGGATTTGTCGTGGTGATGGTAGGGATTTGGGTTGCCCAGTAAATATTTCCTTGTGCTGCAGTGTCTTTTTCTGTGGTTGGAATTCCTACCACCAGAAGGCCACGCGGTAATTGGGGGGGCGTAAAGGCGAATGAATGAATCGCACGGAGCTTGGCGATAGAGATCGTAAATGGTATAAACAAAGATTTTTGTTCCTGGTTATTAGCGGCACTCTCAGCAGCACTCTCTTTTTTTTTGTAAAGAAAATACAAAGTCCCGCCTCCTTCGGGGGCACTGTGCCCGATAAATGGTAACTTACTGTCATTATCGATCTTAATAATGGTGAGATGGGGTCGTTTGCTAAATGCAAGTGGGTTTTTATAAAGAACAGTCCCAGCAGCACTCACGATATTAAACACGGTCTGAAAAAAATAGGTGCGTGCTGCCTTGTTATTATTATGCGTATGACTGAGATCACGGGGAGGCGGACTGTTAAGTTTTTTAACAGCAGCCGTACCAGGCACAGTAGTTTTATCAGACCAAACTCGCTCAATGGATAAATAACTTAAAACATTCTCATTTTTCCAATAAAAAGGATTGTACTGATGTCCTTGGTGATGAGAGGTGGTGGGAATAAATGATGATGATGATTTTACTTGATCGTCAAATGCGAATGGTTTTAGGACGTAGCGGCTGCTAAGCGGTGGATTGACTTTTTTATCGGCATTGTTATTAGCACTGTTGTTGGTATTGCTATGAAGTTGTTTAGCGGTCGTGTAATAAAGTTTGTCTGGTGTGAGCGTGTAAAGTAAAGCCATGTTGCGACCGATCTTCGCTGCGGCTTTTGAGTTGGGTATTGACGTTTCAATGGTATACGTGTCATTACTGTGTTTTGACGTGTTTTTATTGGGGTTAGATGAATTTTTAGGGGTCAGTGTGAGTATGAATTTTTCTGTACCATTGCTAGCTAATTCCCAGTGGCTGCGGGTCTTGTGAGTTTCATTCGCCAGTGGAAGGGCAAGCCAGGGCGATGATTTAGTGAAATAATATGGAATGGCGTCAATAGATGATCTAGCAGCAGTAGTTTTTAATTCTGGTGGTTTATAATCAGTAGCAGGTGCAGTTTTAGGCGGAGGTTTCTTAGCAGTATATGCCCCCAGATCAAGTACTTTATAGCTGAATTCTCGGTTAGCATTGTCCCAGTAAAATCCAATGGCGTCTCCTGTTTCACTAAAAGCAACTTCAATAAAATCTTCTGTATCGTCAATGAGCGTAATTGCTTCTAAGCGAAATAAGGGGTATTCGTCGGAAGTTAAATATTCATACACCACCGTACTTGGATAACTTAGAAAAAGGAGCCCTAGCCCAATCCATGCCAATCGGTATAAGACGTGTTTTTTGTGTGTAAATAAATCTTTCATAGGGTTCAATGAATACAACAACTTTACCTTAAAAAATCTTCATAGCCGTAATAGAGCAGTGTATGTGGTTTTTGTGATGATAGGAGGTATAGTGGTTCTGTTGCTACGGTTTCAATGTAGGTTTCTGCTTCGTAGTGATAAAGGGTGATCGTCTGCTTCTGGTTTTGGTGGTTAGTGATTGCTGCATTTGATTTTTTATGTGGGCTAGCGTCTTCATTGATTGGGGTAAGGCTTGTGAAATCAAGTGTGCTTTTAGCTAGGGCGTTTTCTGTAATGTGCTGGCGTTCTGCTTCTGAGAGCAGTACGAGTGCCCGCTCTGCTTTTAAGAACAGGAGCATCTGTATAAAAGCCGTCACTTTACTATTTGTGCTTGCGGTGGGGTTAGAATCTAAATGATTTTTTTGTGAATTATTTTGTGAATCATCTTTAAAATTGTTTTTGGTCTTTTGATGTTCTGTAATTTGCGAGGTTGTTAGCTTGGCTATAGAGGACGGTTTGGGGGGTGGTTTGCTTGGGGTGTTATTTTGTACGGATGGGTTATGGGGTGTGAATTGTGATGGTTTGGGGGTCAATTGCGTCTCCTGGTGGGCTTCCTTTGCTGGAAGTAGTTGCCATGTATAAGGAGCGGTGCGAATAATCGTGAATCCTAAGGCGGCTGAGGAATGTTTAGCGCTGGTTGTATGTAACGTTCGTTTTTCGATGCGTTCTAATGTATGTGGTGAAAGTGTTAAAAATTGCTTCACGTGGAGTTCTGCTGGATGGCGTGCTAGGGCGAGAATGTACCATTCACGGACCCAGTAAGCTTTGCCTTGGAAATACAACTTTCTAAACGGCGCGGCAGCCTTGCCTTCTAGGAAAGTGACTGTTTTTAGCTCTTTGGGGACTAGTGGTTTTGCTGCAGTAGGCGCGGACGCGGCTATTAACAATGATTCTAAAGATTGGTATGTTAGGCTATAAGCGTTTACGATACGATTGTCAATGTCAACTAGAGCAGCTAGGTCTTCTGCTTTAATAATAGAGGTGTGATACTTCATACTGAGCGCTTTAAGTGAAGACGTGTCTGTTAGGTCTTCGTTAACATAGGAGAGGGATAGAAAATTACGTCCATTGGCAAGAATTTCACTATTTGCTCCTTGAAAATCAATGCGATACGAAGACTTCCCGTTAGGTAGATCACGTGCTTTTTTAGAATGGTGCGATTTAATGGGAGATGGCAATTCTTTTTTAGGAGCGGTGCGTGACGTTGTTTCGTAATAAACGTGCCAGTAAGGATTTGATGATGTGGCGGGTGTCTGGGATTGAGACGTGCCTAAATTTGCGTGGTCTACATTTCGATCTACGACAAGTGTTTCTGTTGGAGAAGTCAGTGTCCAGCCTGTGATCTGTTCTGGTGTGATATTGCTTAGAAATAACGTTTCATTTTCGGTCATGTGTGGGCTTGGAAGGGTATAAGTCGTTTCTAAAGACTGCTTTTTAGACCGCCAATAGATCACACCTCCTATGAGAATAGAACTCAGCACGAGTATCAATGTCGAGCGTAATTTAATCAATTTTTTTCTAAACTCCTCTATATGTATTGGGATGATTTGTTAACTCCATTTAAGGTCGATGGGGCTTATTAATCTGTAATCAATTATACTGTGGGAATAAAACTTTATAGCCTTATATTTGTGATGTTAAGCGCGACGGTAGGGATTTTTAGGGTAGATGCTTTGTAAGAAAAAGTATAAGTGAAAGTGTGAGTGATTGGTGGCTTGGTTACTAAAAACGTGTTATAATAAGGATAATTTTGAGTGCAGAATACTTTGTAGCCTGTAGTTAACGACAGTTAATTGCAGTGCTTATATGAAAGATAAATGATGTTATGAAGCAAGCTGCTGTATTGATTGAAGCCCTTCCGTATATTAAAAAATTTCGTGGGCAGCGGATGGTTATTAAGATCGGAGGGTCTGTTTTAGACAGTGACCTTCTCGTCCAGACAATGATGCAAAACATTGTATTATTAACTTATATCGGTGTTGAGGTTGTTATTGTGCACGGTGGTGGAAAGCATATATCTACACTTCTTAAACGAATGGGGAAGGAAAGTTCTTTCGTAGCAGGACTGCGTGTGACGGATGATGAAACAATGGAAATCACCCAAATGGTCTTAGCCGGTTGGCTCAATAAAAATTTAACAGCCCTCATCGAACAAGAAGGTGGAAAAGCAGTGGGCATCAGCGGTAAAGATGCCTCGCTCTTAGTTGCGAAGCGGCTTCAAGTAAATCATGTCAATTATGGTCGCGTTGGCAAAGTAGCTCAGGTCAATTCTAAATTATTAGAAACACTGCTCCGTGATGGTTTTATTCCAGTCGTCTCTCCGATAGCTAGCGATGGTGCAGGCGGCTCACTCAATGTCAACGCAGATACGGTCGCTTATGAAATCGCAGCTGCGATCCATGCACGCAAACTCATTGTCATCACCGATGTCAAGGGTATTTATAAAGATGTAAATGACGAAACGTCTCTACTGACGACTATTCGTGTGAGCGAATTAGCAGACCTTATGGATCGCTCTGTGATCACAGGGGGAATGCTTCCTAAATTAGAAAGTGCTAACAGGCTTATTAAAAACACGCACTTAGAAGCGCTGCATCTTATTTCAGGTAAAATTCCACACGCACTGCTCTTAGAATTATTTACGCAAAAAGGAATTGGTACCAAGTTATATTGATTTTATATATAGATTATCTACATAACGGTAGAGTGATTTATTTAGTATAGGTTGTTTTTTAATAAAATGGGTAGTTATTAATTATTTATGATTGAAAGGATAGTTTAATGGAATATAGACTTGCTCACAAAGATTTTATTACGTTAGCGGATTTTTCACGTGACGATCTACTTGCAATCCTTCGTGAAGCAGAGCGTATTCGCAGAGCTGAAGCGAGTTTAACTACTGTAGATATTCTTCACATGTACGATGAAGCTAGAGCTTTGGTAGCGGCTGGTAAACGTTATGAAAGCGTACTTAATCGAAGAGCAGTTGCCTTGTTATTTTCGCTTCCTTCGACTAGAACGCGTGCTGCAGTCGAATGGGCGATTGTCCGTAGCGGCGGTCATCCGTTATATTTCACGAGGGCAACGACGCAAGTTTCACGTGGTGAAAGCATTGAAGACACGGTTAAAAGTTTAGAACCGTACAGTGCTGCATTGGTACTACGGACGGACAGCCACGAGGTATTGACGCGTGCTGCTGCGGCGGTGAAAATCCCAGTGATCAATGCGCTCAGTGATTTAGAACATCCTGTAGAAGTTTTAGCAGAATTTTTAACACTCAGTCGCGTTATAGCCAATAGACCCAACTCACCAGGAAATGACAGTGCAGCAGAAATTTCGCTTGACTTTGAATCAGAAATCTCGTTTGATTGCTTCACAAAGGTGAAATGCGCCTACATAGGAGATGGCAATAACAATATAGCAAAATCATTTGCTTATGGAGCGGCTAAGCTAGGCATTGATTTTACGATTGCCGCTCCTAATGATTATCAATGTCCAGTGGAGCTTAGAGAACAGCTTAGTAAGACAACGGTAAAATTCACAGATGACCCCCAGAAAGCCATTTTAAACGCACATGCTATATTCAGTGACACCTATATCTCAATGGGACAGGAAGCAGAACGTGAAAAACGTGAAAAGGCATTTCAATCTTATCAAGTCAATGAAGCCCTAGTTAAGAACGCCGATCCCAATTATGCTTATTTTCATTGTCTTCCAGCGTATCGTGGAAAGGAGGTGACGGCAGCTATTATTGATGGCAATCATTCACATGTTTTTGCTATAGCAGAAAGTCGCTTGCTGGTGTATCGGGCGTTATTTTCGCTTTTAACACAAAACCTAACCTAACCAGTGCCCGATCTAGCAATCTAACCTAACCAGTGCCCAATCTAGCCCTAGTGTCGTATTATTCGTATTATATTATTTTTACGCTATTAATTGAAAAATAATAGTAAATTAGCCTCTAGTGTGTTATATTATATATAGACAGTAGTATTGTATAAACAGTAGCAAAAAACGGTCAAAATTACAAAAACAATAACAACCCAAGTAAATAATACCAATTTAAAAGTAATAAAAAACAGTAACAACCCAAGTAAATAACACTAATTCAAAAGTAATAAAAAACAGTAATAATCTAAGTAAACCAGTATCAGTTCAAAAATTATAAAAGCAGACTACAATGCAGACTATGATATAAATCAATTAGCTAATGATTAAAGGTGCTGAGTGAGGGAAAGTACTAGTGTTTTAACAATTGTAAATAATAATTGTAGTCAATAACAATTGTAAAATTTTTTAGGGTGATGTGTTTTTTATTGTCATGTATTATTTATTGTCATGTCAATGATTTAAATTGATATGACTTAGGTTTGTATTTACGTAAGCTTAGAAAAGCAGGTTAGGAAAGGTAGAAAATGGGAACAATTTTTACAAAAATCATAAAACGTGAGGTGCCGGCGTATATTGTAGCCGAAGACGACAAAAATATTGCCTTTCTAGACATTCGTCCGTTACAGAAAGGGCATGTTTTAGTGATCCCTAAGGTGGAAGTCGATTATTACTTTGATTTAGCGGATACGACCATTGCAGAAATGATGGTTTTTGCCAAGAAAGTCGCACGTGCGCTTAAATTGGCTGTCCCTTGCACACGGATAGGCGTTGCTGTGGTAGGGCTAGAAGTTCCGCATGCACATATTCATCTTGTCCCACTCAATCATGAAAACGATATCAGCTTTTCCAATCCTAGGCGCTCGTTCTCAGACGATGAATTGGCAGCCTTAGCCACCCAGATTAAAGACCAGATTGCCACTACGTCGTAATTGCACAAACTATAACACAAAACTCAAAACCATAATGTAAAACCATAATATAGGACCACAGTACAATTGACAATCTTATTGCCACAGATCATTAATTTCTGAAAACAGGGAAAAATAACACTACTGAAATAGAGACCAGGAAAGATTGAAAAAAAATTATTCACCCCTTCGTATACTAATAATCTCTATATACTAATAATCTCCATATACTAATAATTGAAGTCATCAATAAATTGAAATCATCAATAAAAAATAAACAAACGTTCTTTATTTAAATAGTTAGGGAATCAATAAAAAAATGGAAAGCACAGTAATCATATTTGTTATTGCAGTGGTACTTATTGTCTTAAGATTTGTAGTCTTTTGGCGATTGGAAATGCTCAACATGAATGTCGTACGTACACAGGCAAAACGCCCTCCTTCTAGCGAAGTGACCGACGTGATGAGTGAAGCAGAATATAAAAAATCCTTAGCGTATACGCTGGAAAAATCAAAATTGAATGTGCTTGAGACGTTTGTTGGGCAACTTTGGTTATTGGGGTTCCTTGGCTGGGGTGTGCTGGGTTTATGGTTTGCTTGGGTGGCAGAGCCACTTCGCGCTTTGGGAGCGGGTGTGTGGAGTGATAGTGTGTATTTATATAGTTTTTTCGTGATGTATGGCTTGATAGGTATTCCTTTTTCGCTCTACCGCACGTTTAACTTAGAAGAACGCTACGGATTTAATACAATGACGCTAAAACTCTACATCAAAGATGCTATAAAATCGCTACTGATTTCACTAGTTCTAATGGTACCTATATTGGCGGGTGTGTTCTGGATTTATGAGCGGTTGGGGAGTTTTTGGTGGCTTTATGGGGCATTGTTTGTCATTGCGTTTCAATTTTTGATGCAAATTCTTTTCCCGCGTTTTATTTTGCCATTATTTAATAAATTGCAGCCATTAGAAGCGGGAACGCTTAGAGACGAAATCTTTGCCCTAGCCAAAAAGACCGAATTTCAGACAAATAATATCCTTGTCATGGATGGTTCTAAACGGTCCAAACATTCCAATGCTTTTTTTGCAGGAATCGGGAAAGCGCGTAGAATTGTCTTATTTGATACACTCGTCAAGCAATTGACGGTTACTGAGCTTAAGGCTGTGCTTGCCCATGAAGTCGGACATTATAAACGCAAGCATATTCTTAAAGGAATGGTCTTCTCTATCTTCGGGACAATGCTTATGTTTTATGTCTTAAACCTGCTAGTCAATACGGCCAGTTTCAATCAAGCTTTTGGTCTAGGGGGTGGTGAAGTCGCACATACGCTTATTCTTATCTCTTTATTATCAGGTACGATCACGTTTTATCTAAAACCTGTTTTCAATGCGTTTTCACGTAAAAATGAATACGAAGCAGACGCTTACGCTAAGGCTTTTACAGGAAGTGCGCCACTAATATCGGCGCTTAAGAAACTCTATAAGGAAAATCTTTCCAATCTAAATCCTCATCCTGTATATAGTTTTTTCTATTATTCACACCCTACGCTGAGAGAACGCGAGAAACAATTATTAGCGGAATCCTAAGTTTATTGAGATTGATTTTCCAATATTACGCTTTGTTACCTTCAAGCAGTTTAATGTTCTAACCAGCTATTTAACAGGTAAGATTAAATCACTAATAAATCCAGCTCGAATATAACAAGTATTGAATACGATAAGAAATACGATAATGGAGGAAGGCTAGCTAGCCAATAAATCATGAATAACGTCCATCCTCTAACAGCCGTAGAACTGTTCGAAAAGCTAAAAAATATCAAAATAGGTGGAACGACGTGTAAGTATCCATTGGAAAAATGTGAAAAATTGGTCCCCCTCGTCAATGCCATCAATCAACTCAAAGTAGAAAAAAATGCAGTTATTTTAGCCCATTCTTACGTGAGTCCTGAGATTATCTATGGTGTGGCGGATTATGTCGGTGATTCCTATAAATTGGCTAAGGATGCCTTAGCAAGTCAAGCAGAAACGATTGTGTTTGCAGCGGTGCGGTTCATGGCTGAGACTGCTAAAATCTTAAATCCCGATAAAAAGGTCTTTTTGCCAGCGACATTGGGCGGCTGCACGCTAGCAGACGCTATCGACGCCGCTAAGATGCATGCTCTTAAAAATAAATATCCTCATCATGCCTTTATTACGTATATTAATACGACCGCTGAGGTGAAGGCCTTGTCAGATGTTATTGTGACCTCTTCAAATGTTTATGACATTGTCGAGCGGTATCCTAATGATAAAATTGTCTTTTTACCGGATAAACTTATGGGTGAGAATGTTATTAAAGAAATGGAGCGCCGTCATGTCCATAAGGATATTGTGCTGTTTGATGGAACGTGCTATGTTCATGAAGATTATGACAGTGAGACGATCGATTATTTAAAGCACCAATACGGTAGTGATCTTCAAATAGTCGTTCACCCCGAATGTTCGCCTGCGATTACAAAAAAAGCAGATTTTGTCGGCAGCACGTCGCAGATGATGCATTTTGTCAAAACAGATAATCATCATAAATACTTTGTTCTTACAGAATGCGGACTTGTGGATAGATTGCAGAATGAAATTACGCCCGGCACGAAACAATTCATCGGTTCTTGTACGATGTGTCAATTTATGAAAAGCAATGAATTAGAACATATTTATCGCGTTTTAGCAGCGCCTAGGAAAGAAGATGAGGTTTTTGTTGCAAGTGAGGTTATTACAGCGGCTAGACAAAGTCTTGATAACATGTTCGTTTATGCGGATGCGTCCTCTGTTAAAAATGACCCAAAATTAAAAACGATAACCCCTCACGCGTGATTGCACTCATAGTACCCGCATGTATTACTACATATAGTATTAACGTATATATATTGACGATAAAATACTATTTAAGCACCAGTCTATAATGCATTTTAACGTACAATCAAATACCATTTAAGCACCAATCCAATATATCATAACGTATTATAATATATCTAAAAATACTTGAAAAATAAATATATATAGAGAACAATACCCCAATGAGTGACCCTAAGAATATATCAGATGAGGACATTAAATATCTCAGTGACTTGATTCGGATAGAAGTCGATGAAGCGACTAGTTCTGAATTGAAGAAAAGTCTTGGAAATATCTTAAAGTTTGTATCGAAGATAGACAGCATCGATGTGAGCGGTCTTGAACCGTTATTTTCTCCACTAGATGGAGATGTGCATAAGCGCGCAGCAACGCCTATGATGGAAGACTCCAAACGTCCCTCTCAATTGTCCGAGCAGGCTATGGTAGCCAATGCCCCAGAATTTAGGCTTGGGCATTTCGTCGTTCCGCGTGTTATTGATGACTGAGGATACAATATTCTGATTTTTTAATGCTTTTTATCTTTTTGTATACGTTTGATAGTTTGTTAACTGTTCTTTGTGCAAGATTTGTATAAGATTTGTATAAAGGCGTTGTGACAATAGATCACATATAATACTACAGGCATGACCCATCTTTATCAAAGATTTGTATAAGGTTTGTATATAAGATTCGTATAAAAAATACTACAGGCATGACCCATCTTTATCAAAGATTCGTATAAGATTTGTATAAAAGCGTTGTAATAATAGATCATAGATAACATCACAAATAACATCACAAGCATGACTAGTAAACGAATAAAGTCTAAATCCGCCCATTCCGTTAAAATTTCTAGATCTTCAGTACAACCTTCGCTAAAATCACACGTTGCCAAACCACTTCGTCGTGAAGTGAATGCTAAAAGGCGTGATAAAAAAACAGCTAAGGACAGTTCTCAAGCACCACCGGTTGCTAAGAGGAAGATGTCTTATTCTGGTGTAGGGAGTGAAAAATTACCTAGCGAATTGATCTGGTTGCCTGCTAAAGACAGGCCGCCCTTCCCTGGCATTATTTCGGCGGCTGTATTTCAAAATCGTACGGACCTGCTCGGTATTCACCATATTTTAAAGAAACCTGAGCCCTATTTTGCTTTTTCTTACGTAAAAAAAGAGGATAAAGTAGGAAGTAATACAGAATCTTATCACGATATAGGCTGTATAGCCCGTGTTCTTAAAACAAATCCTGCCCTTGCATCCAATGAAACGGATGCGAACAATTCAGAAAACACAACTAGGCAATCACCGTCTTATCGTAAAAGTAAAGCACAAGGCTTCTTTTTGCGTTGTTTGAGAAGGATAAAAATAGAAACCGTCTTGCAGACCAAACCTTATCGCATCGTTAACGTCAAGTATTTCAAAGAAGACGATGAAACCATGTTTTCTAGTAAAGATACAGAACTCAATACCTACCTTGCACTGATCACTCAAAGGGTTAAGGAATTGATAAAACTCAATGCCTCGTATGTAGAAGAATTTAAACTATTCGTCGCCCAGCACGTTATTAATTCACCGATGTTGTTTGTCAATCTCGTCTCAGGACATCTTACCGCTCCTGCTGGTGAAGAATTGCAGAAATTGCTCGCCATTCGTTCGCATAAAAAACGGCTGCAGCAAGTAGCGATTTATCTAGAAAGAGAAGTTCAGATCTTCAAACTCCGCAATAAAATAGATAAACAAGTCAAAAATGAAGTTTCCAAACAGCAGCACCACTTTTTTCTAAGAGAACAACTCAAATACATAAAAAAAGAATTGGGCGTAGAAACCGATGAAAAAACCTTATTCTTGAAAAAAATTGAAGAACAAGCTGCTAAGACCTTGTTTTCAGACCAAGCACGTAAGGTCTTAGCCGAAGAATGTCATAAACTTAAATTTTATGATACGCGCAGCTCAGAATATTCGCTGGCACGGACGTATACAGAATGGCTTTTAGCCCTTCCTTGGGGTGTGACTAAACAAACCGATGTCAATCTTAAAAAAATAAAACGCGTCCTCGACAATCATCATTACGGCATTAAAAAAGGTAAAGAACGCATATTGGAATTTATGGCTGTTGAGAAACTTCGCCGTGAGGTCGGTGGGTCTATTCTTTGTTTGGTGGGGGCGCCTGGTGTTGGGAAAACGTCGCTGGGTAGAAGTATTGCTTTAGCAACGGGACGTGATTTTTATCGGTTTTCGCTAGGTGGCATGCGCGATGAAGCTGAGATCAAAGGACATCGACGCACATATATCGGAGCGCTACCAGGTAAATTTATTCAAGCGCTGCGCACGGTCAAAACACTAAATCCTGTCATCGTTCTCGATGAAATAGATAAATTAACATCGTCGTTTACGGGCGATCCCGCCGCTGCGTTATTAGAAGTTCTCGATAAAGAACACAATCACCATTTTCATGACCATTATCTAGACATTCCCTTTGATCTTTCTAAGGTGCTCTTTATTGCCACTGCCAATCAAACTGAGACGATTCCTGCTGCACTACTCGATAGGATGGAAGTCGTTGAGCTTTCAGGTTATGCCTTAGAAGAGAAATTAATCATTGCCAAGCGCTATTTATTGCCTAAACTACTACGCAATCACGGTTTAAGTGCAACGAGTATTCGTTTAGACCGCGCTGTTGTACAGCACATCATCACTCATTACGCGCTCGAATCAGGTGTTCGCAGTTTAGAAAAGATGCTTGCTACTATCCTCAGAAAAGCTATTTGTAAAAAAATGCTTGCTAGCGAAGCAAAAATAGCGAGCAAAACCACGCCAAAAACCACTCCACACGCTACTAGTCGCAAGCCGGCGCCTTACTCCGTAACATCCTTCAAATCACTCGTCATTCGTAAAGAAGACCTCAAAACTTACTTAGGGAGAGAGATTTTTAAAGAAGACCTCGCATATAAATCATTGACACCAGGGGTAGTCTGCGGTCTCGCATGGACACAATTAGGCGGTGCCCTGCTCTACGTAGAAGTTGTTATGGTTCGCCTTCACGATAAAGGTGAAGTCTTTCGTCTCACAGGTAATATGGGCGATGTCATGATGGAATCGGCTGAACTTGCTTACAGTTATGTAAAAACATTTTGTGAAGCTTTCTTTACCGATAAGCAATGTAAGGTCTTCACTGAGAAGGAATTTCATATTCATGTTCCAGCAGGAGCAACGCCCAAAGATGGACCTTCGGCAGGAGTGGCCATTGTAACCGCTATCTTATCTGTATTGCTCGATTTTCCTATTGCTAAAAATATTGCAATGACAGGTGAATTGACCCTTACAGGACAAATTCTCGGGGTAGGCGGTGTTCGTGAGAAAGTTATTGCTGCTAAACGTTCGGGAAGAAAAAGAATTTTCCTCCCCCGTGCTAATTGCGATGATTTTAATGACATTCCAATTTCAATACGCCGCGGTATGAAACCACAATTTACGTCGCATTTTAATGAATTGGCTGAGCATTTATTTCCAAAGCGCGTTCTTTCGGTTAGAAAATCTTGATTGAGCGGTCATATCTGTAAAACAAAATTATCTTATTGAAAAACGGCAGCTATTTTTTTACTAATAGTACACTATTATTTGTAGAAATGACATATAAACGTAGAATTGAAATGTAGCATTGAAACGTAGCAGAATGGATGGAATTCTTACAAATTTAACATATCCGCCCATATAAGCGTAAAGTTCTGATGCCCCGTAGATTTGACTCAAAGGAAAGAGTAATACATGTTCACAACCCTGCAACGTTATATATTTAAGCAGTACATTGCGGTTTTATCTGCCATTATGATTGTACTGGTGGGCTTTTTTATATTGGTTCGGTTTACAGAAGAGGTCAATCATTTTGTGACGATAGCGGATACGACGCCATTTATGGAGTTTGTGAAGTACTTTTTGTATGAAATTCCCTACACGTTCACGTATTTATTTCCATTGGGGGTGATGTTTGCAACGGTCTTTACATTGGGACGGCTTAATAGCAATCGCGAACTTTATATCCTATTTACGACTGGCAAGGGAATGTTTCATCACCTTAAACCTGTTTGTCTCGTATTGACGGTGATCTGCGTTGTTTTTTCAATATTTGAAGACGAGTTATTTTATGTGCTGCATCGCAAACATCGTGTTTTGGCACGTGAGCTTAGAAACCAGACGTTTTATCAAACTTCCGAACGCGTCAATTTTGTTCAATTTGGCAGTGATAATAAAGTCTATATGATCAAGGGATTTGATCCTGTCTCAGGAAGTTTACGCGGTATCAATCTTATTTATTTAACGTCTGAGAATAAGTTTAAGTCATTGGTCTCTTCGGAGCGTGGCAATTATCTCTCTGAGGGTGAATGGGAATTTTTTAAAACTTATATCCGTGACTTCACAGGTTCTACCGTAAAATATCAATACGATCAGAAAAAACGGCTGCATTTGAATGAAGACCCGTATCATTTCGATCGCGTCTATATTAAAATAGAAGACCTGTCAGCACGAGAAGTCAAGCGGCTAGCACGTAAATTAGAACGGATAGGTGGGAATAGTAAAAAGTCGTGGACGGACTACCATTTTAAAGTTGCCAATTATTACAGTGCTCTCATCATGTTCTTTTTTGCAATACCGCTATCTATTTTTTCACGTAACGCTGTATTGGCATTGTCATTTTTCTTTGTATTGATGACGGCGTTTGTGTATATTGTATTTGCTAATGTAGGCTTTTTATTGGGACATATAGGGATATTGCCGCCTTATTTTGCTGGGTGGTTTGGAAACATTGTTTTCTTCATTGTATCAGCGATTTTTTATTATAAATTTAGAAAATGATATGCTGGTTATTATTTTGAAAGTAATAGTCTAGTTTTATCTTTCACCACTATTGTTTTTTTATGGTGAGGAGTATTGGAATTCTCTGCTACGTCCTTTCTTTGTTCTTACCTGTATTTTTAGAAGCGCGTTGTGACGAGTCGTTTACGCACAGAATACGAAAGCAATTCAATTGGGTTTAATTTCTTTATGTTAATGTTATAATATAGGGCTTAAAGAACACATCGGGCTTGAAAGACGCGTTTTTATGGGTTTAATGATTTGTAATTAAAGGATTCGGTCATGAGTAAATATGGTGATGCTAGTATTTTGCTGAGTAGATTTGATAATCGTCCTAAAATGGTTATGCAGCGTGGTGAGGGCGTCTATTTTTATGATACGAAAGGCATTCGATATTTAGACCTGATGTCTGGCTGGGGGTGTAATTGTCTGGGCGCTAATCCTTCAGTTTTAAAAGAAGCGGTCGAGACACAACTTCACTTGCTCACTCATACAGGACCACTGGTGCTTTCTGATAAAATGTTTGAATTTGGCCATAACCTACTTCAAGCAACAACATTAGACCGTATTTTTTTTACAAGCACAGGCGCCGAAGCTAATGAAAATGCTATCAAAGTTGCCAGAAAGTACGGGTCTGTTAAACTAGACGGAGCTTATGAAGTGATCACCTTTTCTAATGGTTTCCATGGCCGGACGCTGGCAATGATGTCTGCTTCGGCGAGACCAGGCTGGGATAAAAAATTTATGCCCAAGGTCCCCGGTTTTGTTCACGTCCCTTGGAATGACCTAAATGCTGTCGAAGCCGCTATAAAAAATCATCGCATTGCCGCTATTTTTTTAGAATTGATCCAAGGCGAAGGCGGTGTTAATGTCGCAGAGCAGCATTTTATAGCGGGACTTAGAGAGCTGGCTGCTAGACATAAGATATTAATAATGGTCGATGAAGTCCAGACGGGAATGGGACGCACAGGTCAATTATTCGCACACAATCATTTTGATTTTGTACCCGACGTGCTCACAATGGCTAAATCTATAGGCGGTGGCTTTCCGTTGGGCGCTATTATGACTAAGGAGCATTGCGCTTTATTTGAAAACAATGAGGTGGGTGCTACGTATTCTGGACAGGCTATTATGATGGCTGTTGGCATAGCTATTTTAAAAGAGATGCTTAAACCGTCTTTCCTGCCGCGTGTTATGGCTATGGGAGATTTGTTTAAAGAAACACTTAAAGACCTTGCTGGTGAGGGACTTCCTATTACCCATATTCGTGGCAAGGGACTCATGATCGCTTTTGATGTCAAAGAAGACCTCGCCCCCGTTATCGCTAAGCAAGCTATGTCTTTTGATCCTAAGGGTATCAATCTTATCATAAATAGTGTCAGACCCAATAGCATTCGCATGCTACCTCCTTTGATCATTCAGCCGCAGCATATCGCTCAATTTAAAGAAACCTTTCGCTCCGTTTATCAAACGGTGCTTGCTCACTGAGTGCAGATGACGTCTTTATTATTATAAATCACTACCTTACATGCTAGAGTATATAAAAGAGACACGTGACGACCCGTATTAAACAACGACGCTCCTTAGAGAAGATTACGGTTAGAATAGCAGGCGATTCGGGAGACGGCATCCAGCTGGTTGGCAATGAATTATCTAGCGTCTCGGTCTGGCTTGGCAATGATATCAAAGTGCTGCCTGATTTTCCTGCTGAGATCCGCGCTCCTGCTGGAACGCGCGCAGGTGTTTCTGCTTATCAAGTCAATATCGGAAGTACCCCTGTATATACTTCGGGCGACGAAGCGGATGTCCTCGTGGCAATGAATCCAGCTGCCCTTAAAACCAATCTCACCTATCTCAAAAAAAACAGTATCATTATCATTAATGAAGCCACGTTTAATGCACGTGGTTATAAGCTTGCTGATGTTCCAGCAGACTTTCTAACCGATAATAGCATCACACAGTACGAGCTCTTTAAAGTACCTATTACAGAACTTACGCTTAAAGCGCTTGCTGAGAGCTCTATATCTTATAGAATGAAGGAACGGACTAAAAATCTGTTCGCACTGGGACTTGTGTTATGGCTATATGATCGTGGGCTTGCACATAGCGAAGCTTTTATCGAGCGGAAATTTGCTGCTGAGAAATGGGCTGCTATTAGGCATGCTAATCTCCTTGCATTGCGCGCAGGGTACGCTTACGGCACAGCAAGTGAATTATTTCGCAGCCAATACACAATTGCTCCTCTTGATAAGAAACGCAGCCACACTAGAAATGTGACGGGCAATGATATGATTGCCGAAGGACTACTAGTTGGGGCGTATCGCGCAGGTGTCAGACCATTTTATGCCTCCTACCCTATTACACCGGCGAGTACTATTTTACATAAACTGGCTGCTTTAAAAGACCAGGGAATGATTGTTTTTCAAGCAGAAGACGAAATGGGCGCTATGACAGCTGCACTGGGTGCTTCGTATGGCGGATCGCTTGGTATGACGGGCACGTCGGGTCCTGGCTTTACGCTTAAAATGGAAGCCTTAGGGCTGGCTGTTATGGCAGAATTGCCTGTTGTCGTTATCGATGTCCAGCGCTCAGGACCTGCTACGGGTATGCCGACTAAGGGTGAACAGGCAGACCTTTTATTGGCTCTTTATGGCAGACATGGAGAAGCGCCGCTAGTTGTTACAGCGGCGGCGTCTCCTGGCGATTGTTTTTATCGGGCGGTTGAGGCGTGTGTCTGGGCGATCAAATATCGTATTCCCGTGATTGTTCTTTCAGACGCTAATATCGCCAATGGCAGTGAACCGTGGGCTATTGCTGATATTAAGGCCCTTCCTGAGACCGACCCAATGTTTGCATCGCGATTAGCTGAGACGGCATTTTCGCCCTATGCGAGAAATGCGGCTCTCCCAGTCCAGCGGGCATGGGCTATCCCTGGCATGCGTGGATTCGAACATAGAATCGGCGGTCTCGAAAAAGACGCACACACTGGCGATGTGAGCTACGACGGACCCAATCACCATCACATGACCCTACTTAGACAAAATAAAGTATTAGCGCTGCAGCAAGAAATTATGCCACTTAATGTTGCAGGAAATAAAAAAAGCCCCCTCTTAGTCATTACATGGGGCGGGACCTATGGTGTTATTTGGCATATCTTAGTGGAGATGACGCGGCGTCTTGGTCTCCCTGCGAATGAGGAGAAGTCTAAACCTTTGCCTCCCGTCAATGCCACCTTGCCGTACGATCAGACTGGTTTTGCTGCTATTCACCTTAAGTATTTGAGTCCATTCCCACCTAATTTTGAAGAGGTGATCACCCACTACCCTATTATACTCGTCATTGAAAAAAATTTGGGACAATTGACGGCCCTCGTTAAAGCACGGACAACTGCTGCTGTGCACGGCTATCATAAAGTTCAGGGCATTCCATTTAAGATTACAGAAGTACGTGAAGCGATTTGCGCTTGCTACGAACGACATGTTAGACGGTCTAAAAAATATGGAGTTTATAATAAGTGATGAATCATACGGATGCGGTTAATCGAGCGCTTATGAAAAGTGAAGTAAACGCTCACGGCGAGCGGAGAACTTATCAGAAGAGTGATTTTGCTTCAGCGCAGAATGTACGGTGGTGTCCTGGTTGTGGCGATTATGCTATTCTCTCAGCGATGCAGCGTACTTGTGCGAAGGTTGGCATTCCGCGTGAAAGACAAGTTTTTATAAGTGGTATTGGCTGTGCGGCGCGGTTTCCTTATTATATGAATACCTATGGCTTTCATACGATTCACGGTCGTGCACCTGGCATAGCGACGGGGCTTGCGCTTACGCGTGAAGACCTCAATATTTGGGTGATCACGGGTGATGGCGATGGACTTTCTATAGGCGTTGGGCATCTGCTCCACCTAATACGCCGTAATCTCAATGTCAATGTGCTCTTATTCAATAATAAGATTTACGGTCTTACAAAAGGACAATACTCACCAACTTCTGAACAAGGCAAAATAACAAGCTCGTCGCCATTTGGTTCGCTAGATTATCCCTTCGATGCGATAAAACTTGTCTCAGCAGCAGGGGCGTCATTTATCGCCAGAGTTCTAGACAGAGACCTTAATCTAATGGAACACGTTTTTACAGCAGCATTGGAACACAAGGGCACAGCATTTATTGAGGTCTATCAAAATTGCAATATTTTCAATGATGGGGCATTCCACTTATTTACCGATCGTACGTCTCGCTCAGACCAGGCTGTCTTTCTAGCAGAAGGAGAACCGCTTCGGTTTGGTAAAGAGAATAATTCTGTTATCACATGGGATGGTTTTACTATTGATACGGCTACGGTGCGTCCCAATGGTAAACCACACGACCTTCCCAATCATACAGTGATTCACGACAGTAGCAGAGATTCGCTGTCCTACGACGCGTTTTATCAAAGGCTTGCTGCGGATGAAGAAAAACCAACGCCTTTTGGCATCTTAAAACGGGTCGTGCGGCCTACTTATGAAGAAGTAGCACGCCACCAGGTGACCGATCATTTTTTAACAGAATTCGCCAATACCGATAAAAGAGACGCATGGCTACAAAAATTTATTGCCGCTAAAAATTAAACTCAATGGGTTGTAAAGATCTAGGGTTTTCATTTATTTGTGCTGGTAATAACGTTGGGATCATTGGTTAAGGATCTTTAACTTTTTTAATACACTGCGAATGGCGGCGGGGGTGTAATTTGCAATGTTTTCTTCAAGGGTTAAAATAGTTTCCCAGACCGTATCGATGTCTGTGATGTGGTCTTCTTTTATTTGTAAGATATAGGGATTGCTGGTGGGAATGACGGTGGAGTTTTCATCGTAGAGGACTTCTTCTAGTTTTTCTCCTGGTCTGATTCCTGTGTAGGCTATTTTGACGTCTCGATCGGGAAGGAGACCGTGGAGGCGGATCATTCTGCGTACGAGCGTGTCGATGACGATGGGTTCTCCCATTTTTAAGATGTAGATTTTACGGCGCGTGTGGTCTGCTGGGGTGGTTGGAGGTGCTAGAGCAAAGGTGCTTATTGTTGTGATAAGCAGCGCTGCTTCGGTTAGCGTCATAAAATACCTTTTGGTCTTTGGATTGGTTACGGTTACTGGGAGACTTAGGCGGATCTGTTTATTAAAAAGCGGAACGACGGAGCCTTGGCTACCTATGACGTTGCCTAGGCGAACGATTGTTGGAGTGAAATTATAATAATCGGTGTATTTGAGGATGAGGTATTCGGCTAATTTCTTAGAAGCGCCCATGATGCTTTGTGGTGCGACGGCTTTATCTGTCGAGATGAAGATAAAGTTTTTGATGTGGTGCTCGTGTGCTATTTTGAGAAGTTTGTGTGTGGCGAAGACGTTGTTTTTGATGGCTTCTTTTTCGTGTGTTTCCATTAGCGGAACGTGTTTGTGTGCGGCGGCATGAAGGATGATGTCAATAGTATGCGCCCTGGCAATTTCTTGCATGCGGCTAATGTCATTGATATCGGCGATGCAAAGCAGCAATTTTTCTTTGAGGAGGGCTTGTTCGTATTCGAGTTCTAGATTTTTTTGTAGCGTATAGAGTGAACGTTCGCTGCGCGCAATGGCAAGAATGACTTTAACGGGGTAGCTGAGGATAATTTTAACGAGTTCACTACCGATACTGCCGCCTGCTCCTGTAATAAGAATGGTTTTATCTTTGAAAGATTGTTTTAGTGCAGAAGTGGCAATAGCCATATTACGGCGGCCTATCAAGTCTTCGGCCTGCAAGTTGCGTAATTTTTTGTAGCTGATAGCAACCGACGGGTTTAAGGTATTATCTGGGGTGATCTTCCACGTAACTGTACCGGGTGGAATGTTATCTATGAGAAATTCAAGTGTTGTGCGTTTAATTTCTTGAATTGCAATGATGATGAGATTGATGGCATGTTGTTTTATCAGTTGGGGTGTTTCTGCGATGGCTCCTAGGATAGGAATGTTATTTAAACGTTGTGGTGGCGTGTGTGCTTCGACTACAATGCCAATAATTGTAATAGGATGGGGTTCTGTTTGGATGTCATTGATAAGGGTTGTTGTCGTTTCACTGGAACCGACTAGAAGAGCGCGTACTGTGGTGGGAAGCAAAAAAAATTCTCCGAACTAAGTATCTGCAAACACAAATTAAATGATAAGATTAACTTAACAGCTAGCGTAAGGAGGAGGCTAGAGGATTAGATTAGGGTCACCACTTTTTTGTTAAATGTAGTAAAGGTATATTGAGAGCATATTGAAAGTATCCTGAAAGCATCTTGAGGGTATATAGAAGGCATGACTTAAAATAACTCAAGTATTATAACATGATCACTGTAAGAACATTAGATAGACGTGTGGTCTATTATGAGGGAAGTTAGTATGCCAGAACTTCCTGAAGTAGAATCAATTCGTCTGGTCTTAGAACGAAGGCTGGTGGGAAGGGTAGTTAAAAAGTGTCCTTTCGTGCGGTTAAAACCGTGGAATCCTGCCTCTGAGCGAATGTTATCACATATTTTCCATCCCTTCAATGAAGCTAAAATGAGTGTGTTGTTAGGGGTTTCACAAAAAGCCTATGTTCGTGCTTATGAAGCAAGTCTTCGTTATTTTTTTAAGCATATTGAGGGAAAAGTGTTTAGCCAGATTAGACGAAGTGGAAAGTATTTGCTATTTTATTTTACGAGTCTGCATCGCACAGAGCAAAGCTCTAAAAATGACGCCATTACGACTCCTAAGGCACGTTCAGTACAAAAAGAAACACAACATACGAAAATACAGGATACCGAAGCAAAATTCCTTAGCTCAGGAGAATGCCTATTGGTCGTCCATCTTAAAATGGCAGGACAACTTCTAATAGTAGAACCAGGCGAGATAAATCGCTCAGATCATGTCCATTTGATGATGGTATTTGAACGTATGTCTAAGAAGCGAAGAATTGGAATTAAACAGGAGAGTCAATGGCTCCTTTATCGTGATACACGGTTTGGTGAATTGCTACCTATTTTTGAAAAATCCTACTTAAATGAGTTATTCGGTGTTGAGAAGAGTCGTAATCTAGAACGGCACGTGCGAATATCTGCCCCTCTAAAAATGGCTTTTTCTAAACGCCAGCGCGCAGTATTTGAAACTCTTTATCTAGCCGTAGTGAAGCGTCTAGCTAGAGTCGGAGTTGATCCGTATTATGAAGTTAAGGCACGAGTTTATAAAGTTATCGCTGCGGCGGTCATGAAATACAGTGATAAGGCATTGTATGATTTTCTGATGGACGGTTCATATCTGGCGGGGATCGGTAATATTTATGCTAACGAGATCAGTCATTTAACAGGTTTAGCACCCCTCCGTAAAATGCGATTGCTTACTGAAAAGGAACAAAGAGAACTCACCACGCACCTTCGCTATGTTCTTAAAGGTGCTGTAGCCAGTCATGGAACTAGTCTAGATAAGAGCATTTCCAATAAAAATAGCCGTATTAATGGGAAACAAGCCGTTTCCTTTAAGAAATCAACACATTTTCGTCTTCCCGATGGAATGCCAGGGACTTATGCGAGGACTTTGCGTGTGTATGGGCGAGCTGGGTTACAATGTCTGAGGAAACAATGTCGCGGTAAGATCGTCAAACAGCGTCATGCGGGTAGAAGTCTTTATTTCTGTCCCCAGTGCCAATATTGATAATATAATAATTTATCCATTCCACTACTCTGTCTATTCTACTATTTTAGCTATTTTACTGCCTTATCTAAGAGTTACAATTCTATGAGTTATAATTGATTGCATAAATAATAGCGTTAAAGCACGTAAGAGCACGTAAGTAATGAGGTGTTTTCAGTCAAGTATTAGGTTATCCCCCCAATTATTAACTCAAATAATTTTTTTATGGTTTTTTAATGCGTATTAATGGGGTGGTGAGTCGTTTAAATGACAACAGAATGTTTGAATTGTTATAACAGATATTTAAGTCCAGATGTTTAAGTCGTTAAATGTTCAAAAAATTAATTTTTATGATTGTAGGGTAAGACAAAATGGGAAAAGCAGTAGAAGTCGAGATTGCTAATAAAATAGCAGTATTCTTGAAGATGATCAGAACCAACAATCCTTTTCAAGAAGAGTTTTTTCAAGCAGTAAAGGAAGTGATTACAAGCGTGATGCCATTTGCATTGGAAAATTCAAAGTACGTCAAATATAAGGTGCTTGAACGCATGGTTGAGCCTGATCGGATCGTTATTTTTAGGGTTTCATGGCAAGATGACAATGGCGAAGTCCAGGTCAATCGTGCTTGGCGAGTGCAATTCAATAATTCTATCGGCCCTTATAAGGGGGGAATGAGATTTCATCCGAGTGTCAATTTGAGCATTCTCAAATTTCTAGGATTTGAGCAATGTTTTAAGAATAGTCTCACTGGATTACCGTTAGGCGGTGCTAAGGGCGGTTCAAATTTTGATCCCAAGCACCGTAGTGATGCGGAAGTGATGCGATTTTGTCATGCGCTTATGATAGAACTTCATCGGCATATCGGTGAAAATACGGACGTTCCGGCGGGAGATATTGGCGTCGGAGGACGGGAGATTGGGTATATGTTTGGTCAGTACAAACGGATCGTCAATAAATTTACAGGAACGATAACGGGCAAAGGCGTTGATTTTGGCGGCAGTCTTATTCGCAAAGAAGCGACAGGATATGGAGCGGTGTATTTTGCTGAAAATGTTTTGAATTTTAGAGGTGATAGTCTTAAGGGAAAGACTATTGTTGTCTCAGGGTCTGGCAATGTAGCCATATATGTGACAGAAAAAGCGCTCAATTTGGGTGCACAAGTACTTACCTTATCTGATTCTAGTGGATACATCTATGATCGTGAGGGGTTCAATGAAGAAAAGATCGCTGCTGTTAAGGAGATCAAAGAAATAAAACGCGCGCGTATTGGTGAATATGTCAAAATCTACCCTAAGGCAGAATTTCATCCTAACAAGCGTCCTTGGGAAGTGGCGGCGGATATTGCTATTCCTTCTGCGACACAAAACGAGCTCGATGAGGAGGATGCTAAGAAGCTTATTGCTAATGGCGTCCAATTGGTTTGTGAAGCGGCGAATATGCCTGTTACGCTTGGGGCGATTGAACTCTTTAATACCGCTAAGGTCATCTTCAATCCTGGTAAAGCAGCGAATGCAGGTGGTGTGGCGGTATCTGGTTTTGAGCAGAGTCAAAATTCACTTCGCATGACGTGGTCGGCGGAAGAAGTGGAAGACCGGCTTAAAAATATCATGAAGGACATTCACGATACGTGTGTCAAATTTGGCTACAACAAAAAAAAGTCAGACATTGTCAATTACGTCGACGGTGCTAATATTGGAGGTTTTGTAAAAATAGCCAATGCTATGACGACGTATGGTGTGGTCTGATCCTTTAGTGGGTGCAATTTTCTGAGGGCAGGGCGGCTGTTTGGGGAGGTAATCTTAACTTTTGCGGCTGAAAAATGGGCGTATAGAAGACGTGTTTTAATGTTAGGGCGTAACCTGGGACGCGAGCTTTGGCGGCGACGGGGTCTTTTTTAGCTAGCAATTGTTTTACGCGGCTAGAGATCTCTTTTTTCAAATGGGGTGAGGTTGGAGGATTTTTCTGCAATCTCCGTGTGAGGGCAAGGGCATTGCCAATAATTGAGCGTACCATTTCGCGTAAAAAGGCACTTCCGTAGAGTTCAATGCTCAGTTCGGCCCCTCTTTCAATGCAATCTACTTTATAAAGAGTCCGTATTTTAGAAGGGTGGGAATCTCTAGCAGAAGCGAAAGTTGTAAAATCATGTGTTCCTTCAAAAGCATGTAAAATCTGAATGAGAATATCTTTATCGAGCCAATACGGATAACGGTAGCTGTGTGTGAGGGCTGGAGCGGAAATATTGAAATACGGCGGGCATAGGAGACTGTAGGTGTAAAGACGTACATGGGCTGTGTAGCGTGGATGGAAATCTGCGGTAACTTCAAATAAGTGTCTTATGTAGATGGTGGCAGGAAGACGGTTATTGAGGATTTTTCGTAATTTTTCGTAGCCTGTGAGGGGCGGTGTGGTGATGAGGTGTAATTTTTTACAAAATTTTATGGGGAGTGGTGCGATGACATATTGATTGTCTGCGTGAACGGCAGTGTCTGTTCTGCCTGCTGGTGTGGTTTTGATGGGGCTTAGAAAGAGATCGGAGAGTACTTTTTCTAGCGTATTTTGTACGGTAGGCGTGTTGGGTTGTTTTTGAAATCCGTTATATGCACTTCCATGATAAGTGATGATGAAGGCAATATTCATAGGTGGGTGTTATATTATGCTACCCGACAAGGGATGTGGTGGTGGATTGTTCTGCCTTGATTTTTCTGACGAGGTCTGTATTTTCTGTTTCGAAGGCGTCTATTTTGAGTTTGGTATTTTCGTACAGGTCTCTGGCTTTATTGGTTAAGATGGAAGGTTTTTGTTGGGAGGTCTTGCCGAGACCGAAGACTTTTGATAGCGTGTAGCTTATTTTTTCTAGCCGTTTGTATTGTTCGATGAGCGATGGTTCTAGGATGAGGAATTCTAGGTTTAGATAGCTGCTTAGGTAGAGAAATCCATCGAATCCCATGTCTTTATTGACGTCTGGACCGTAGAGTTCAATGCTGATGCGTTGTTTGGATTTGTCGGCGTATAATGTTGCTAGATGGTTAGAAGATTCTAGATAACTGGTGTAGCGGAAGTATTGTTTTAGGATGTCGTAAGAGGATTCTGGGTGCAGGTGGTGAAGTTCGCCTGCGCACCAGGAGGCTCTGATAGCAGCAATTGATTTTTTACCATGGGCAAAATTACTGTCATTACAGTAGGTGTAGCAGATCATGGCTAGAAAATAGCCGAGCAGACCTGTTTCTAAGGTGCGATTGACGTCAAATTCTGCTTGTGGGAATAGTTCGCGTGCTTTTCTGATTCTAAATCTTGTATCTGTTTTTAGGTTGGCATAATCATAAAAGTCTTTTTTGGAAAAATCTTCTACTAGCGTTGCGAACCAGCATTCGGGGCAGACGAGGACGTTGTAGATATAGGGGTAAATGGCGCCAAATTTCTTGCTAAATTTATAATTTTGCTTGAGTTCGTCATCTGTGTCTGTGGTGATGAGTCTTCCATGTCCGAAGCGCATCACTTCGCGTTTAAATTTGTGACTGCATACAGGACAAGTGATGGGATCGTTATGAAAAAACGAATTGCTGTGCGAAGGGGCGGTTTCTGGCATGAGATGTGCGATAGTGATAGTAGGTGTATAAAAAATAAGAGTTAAAGCAATACAATGTCAAAATTAATGTCAAAGTCAATGTTCATAGCCGTAAAGTTAGGAGGTGCTTTTTCAATGCTTAATATGACGAATGACTTCTCCTGAGGTGACTTCTATGTCGTGAATGAAATTTTCAACTTTACGAAGAAAATAATTGTAACAGACAATGCAAGGAATAGCAATGATTAAGCCGAGTGCTGTTGTCAGCAATGCTTCGGAGATGCCACCTGCGAGAGAGCTACTTTCTAGATTGCCTTGTGAGATGACGACGAAGGATTTGATCATGCCAATGACAGTGCCTAGGAGTCCTAAGAGTGGAGCGATGGAAGAGATCGTGGCTAGTGTTGTGAGGCGTTTTTCTAGAAAGGGAAGTATTTTATTGCGTTCTGCTTCGATGAGTTTTTCTAAGAAGGTGCTATCGTATTTGGATTGGTTGAGAATGATGGCGAGGACTTTTGCGCTTAGGTTCTGTGATCGTTCTTGAATGCAGTATTGCCTGGCGGCTTCGATGCGTTCTTTTGAGGGGAATTGTCCGAGCATGTCAATAATTTTTTTAACGAACGCTTCTCCGCCTGTTTGTACTTGTTGTAAGACAAAAAATCGTTCGATGATGATTGCTAGGGCAATGATCGAGATAAAGCAGAGTACCCACATGACGGGGCTATTTAAGAAGATATTCATGAAAAGCGGCTGATAAATGTAACGAATTGAGATTGGGATTTAAGCGGGTTTGTTGTGGTGGTGGTATTATTATTAGAGGGGAGAGTTTTCAATGGAATGAAGTTCTCGTCTTTTTTTATGGATTTTTTTAAGGAGGTTTTGTATGGTGGTGTGGCTGGATTTAATTTTAGGGGGTGTTTTGCTGGGATGTGGTGGGGGTGTATTTTTTTTGAGGTGGTTGTGAAAATATTTGCCTAGGGTGATATATTCTTTATTTAGTGTATTTTCTAAGATTTGGATATCTATTTTTATAAGGGTTGTTTTATTTGATGGCGATGAGGTTGTGGAGGTGGGTGGTGTGTTAAAGTTGGGAATGGGTGGAATTTTCAATGTTCTTTTTGTTGCATTGTCATGAGATTTGGAGTGGGTGAGATGGGTTGATTTTGAGGAGGTATTTTCAAGGCGTTTTTGTTTGAATAAACTCAGTTGCTTTTTTAAATAAGGGGTCAATTTCAATGCAGCCATGTTTTTTGATAAGAAATGTACGTACCGCTAAAAGAGTAGTGTAGCAAAGGGGTTAGAATGAGAACGGGTGCTGTGGTGGATCGGTGGGAGTGAGCGAATATCTTAATTTGACTAGGTCGTTTTTATTTTTATAATATTATTTTTTATTATACTATTGTAAGTTTTTTTACTGGGGTGGTTTTATACAGTATATACATACTATGCATACAGTATATTATAGGCATACAGTATATTATCGGAGCAATTTTTCTTTATAAAAGCACTATTTACCACTAATTACCACTATTTAACATCATTTAATAATGCATGGATTTAAACCTTATAAAATGATATAATTTAAGGTACTGAAGGGTGTTTGTGCTTTTTAAGTGCTATATGAGGTTGAGATGGGTATTTTAAACGTGATAACATTAATATAAGCAAAATTTTATGGGTCAAGTGGATAATGATAGGTAGAAAAAACAGACGGTACACGGCTAATGCCGGATTTGATGAAACGGTTATCGGCGAGAAGGCGTATTTTTATGGTTCTATCGAGGCGGTGAAGTCGGTGCGCATCGATGGGGTTTATTCTGGTTCTGTATTGAAGGCGGATGTGGTGTCTATTGGAAAAACGGGAATGGTGAAGACGAATATTTATGCTGGGACGGTATTTATTGAAGGTGTGTTATTGGGTGATGTGACGGCTAGCACGCGTGTGTTGTTGATGCCCAATTCAAAATTTGTTGGAAATATCTCGGCACCTGAGATGATAACAAGCCACGGTGTATTGTTTGAAGGGGTGTGTCGTATTTCTAGTGATCTAGAAGCCAATATTGCTAAAAGTGTTCGGAATGTCTTTAAAAACATTCCTCAGGACAATCAAACCTCTTCGTGATAGGATTGTTACGAATATCATTTTTGATAGGATTATTAGGAATATTATATATCATTTTTGATATGATTTGATAGGTACGGGTCTGTGTTGGGTGTGATTATTAGGGCGGTTTGTTATTTGGGGCTGTGTTTTTGCGGTTGCGTCCAATGTGGAGTCATTAAAATGTGGAGTCATTAAAATGTGGGGTCTTTAACAAGTGTGGTGTTAATGATTTATTTATCATGTGGTGCGGTTAATTTGCGATTAATTTATCATGATAATGTGCAATTATGGTGTATAGTACTTGTGAATACTCGCTACCTGTGAATATTGGCTATAATGGTGGTGCTGCGGTGCGGCTGTGTATAGTGAGAGACGATATGGGGTAGAAAAACAGTGGTGAAGGTGGTTGTGACTTTAGGGGATTGTGCGGGTATCGGTCCTGAAATAGCACTCAAAGTTCTAGCGCGGCTTGTTTGTGGGAGGCGTGGTGATGCTGCGTCTTATGAAGAGGCTGCTTTAGCAGAGCGTGTTTATCGGTTACTGGAAACAAAAAAGTTATCGCTTGCGTACTTAGGGTCTCGTGTTGTTTTAGAAAGAACTTTAAAAATGATGCCTGCGTGTGCGCTCGGGTGTCGGTTTGTTTTTCTAGACGGTGGATGTGAAGATTCTACGGTCGTTAGGGTTATTAATGAACGTGGGTCTGTGAAGAGAGAGCTGGCTATTTGTTTTTATGATGAAAGCATGGTTGGGGCAGCGGACTTTAAGTTCGGGTGTCCTTCTGTTATGACGGGAAAGCATGCGCTGGCTTTGGTGCAGCGTGGATGTGAGCTTGTTATGAAGGGAGCTGCAGATGCGCTTGTATCGTGTCCGCTTAGTAAGAGCGTTGTTGCTGAGGCTACGCCTGGGTTTGTTGGGCACACGGAGTATTTGGAACAATTTTTCAATAATGTAAGTACCGAAGTACTTCGGTCGTTTATTAGAAATATGATGCAGAGTGAACAGGGCATGGTGAGGTACGAAGCCAATGATTTAGACCAAGTTTTAGCGCGTGTGTTGGCATTTCTATCTTATCTGAGTTTTTCGGCTGGTAATGTTGATAATGCTGGTAACAATGGTAAAGAAGTCGCTAAATCTGGTGAGGTTTCTAAGACTGGTTGGGAGAGAGAGTACGGCAATGCTATTAAGGTGTCAATGGGTTTTGTGGCTCCTGAGTTCAATGTACTTCTTATGACGCGTCATTTGCCGTTACGAGATGTGGCTAATTTTCTTACGTTTGAAACTGTTGTGAGAACATTGCGGCATGCTAGTTTGCTTGCATACCTTACGGGTGGAGAGTTTATGGATGGGGAGCTAATAGGTGGTGGTGAGAATGGAAATTCTGAGGCGCCGTCCCTTCCAATAGGTGTTTTGGCATTAAATCCGCATGGTGGCGAAGGGGGGTTATTGGGGAGTGAGGAAACTGTATTATGTGAAGCGCTTGCTTATGTCAGGAGTCATCGGGATATACGTTATGCTAGTGAGTGTGGGGTTAAGTTTGAAGGGCCGCTGGCAGCGGATACGGCGTTTGTGAAGGTGGGAACAAAGGCACGTTATCAAAACATCGTAGCATGCTACCATGACCAGGGACTTATTCCTTTGAAGACAATGGCTGGAATGAAGGCTATCAATGTCACCTTAGGGCTTCCATTTATAAGAACGTCAGTAGACCACGGGACGGCGTTTTCACTTGCTGGGAAGAACGAGGCGGATGAGACGTCATTACTGTATGCGATTTATGGGGCGTGGCGGCTGCAGCGCGGTTACGGTGGTCTCCTCAGAGCACAAATCCAATCTCAATCTCAATCACAAAGTGCTTAGTCAGTATAGTTGGTATTATTTTATATGACCGATGAGAATAGAAATGATTTAGGATAATGAGCTAAGATTAGGTAATATTAGGTAAGATGAGGTAAGATTGTAAATAGTTTAGGGGTTAGCGTTGTCAATATAATAAGTGGGTGAGTGTTTAGTTTATTGGGGTGTGTGCGATGAAACGGTTATTAGGACGGCGTAAGAATCGATCTGGGGTCTCTTTTAAGGAGTTGCTGGGGGGCGAGGTTAAGATCTTAGAGGGGCGTACGTATGGGACGTTTAAGGGGGTGTATTTGCCGACTATATTAAACATTATGGGGTTGATGATGTACTTGCGGCAGGGCTGGGTGGTTGGAAATGCGGGTTTACTGGGTGCAATGTCCATTGTACTCTTTTCGTGTTTGATTACGGGTATTACGGCTCTTTGCATATCGTCTATTGTGACGAATATTCGTATTGGTTCTGGGGGTGTATTTTCGCTTGTCAGTCAGAGTCTTGGTCTTCAGGTTGGGGGAAGTATAGGGATTCCGTTATATTTGGTGCAGGGGTTATCTGCGGTGTTGTATATGTATGGGTTTTTGGAGGCGTGGGCGTTTATATTTCCTGAGCATCCGCGTTATTTGGTGACGACGATTTTAGCTGGGGTGATGTTTGTGATAGCGTTTATTGGGGTTAATTTTGTATTTCGAGCGCAGATTCTTATCATGATCGTTGTATTTTTTGCGCTTGCTTCGATATTTGGGGGGGCGTGGACGGCTGAGCGGACGATTGGAACGGAGGTGGTGTTGTGGGGTGATTTTACGGATGCGTCTTATTGGGAGTTGTTTGCGATCTATTTTCCTGCGGTGACGGGTATTAAAGTGGGTGCTTCTATGTCGGGCAGTCTTGAACGGCCGCGTTACAGTATTCCTGTTGGGACGTTGTTGGCGTGGGCGACGGCGACAATGATATACCTTGCGTTATGTGTGTGGTATGCGGTTATGGGGAGTACGGATGAATTGCGGAGCAATTTTCTATTTTCGGTTGAAAATGCTTGGATCGAAGAGCTTGTACTGCTTGGAATTATGAGTTCGTGTTTTACGGCGGCGTTGTCGTCTATTGTGGCTGCGCCTCGTGTTTTGCAGGCACTGAGTGTGTATAACATCCTTCCCTTTTCAAGGTATCTACAAAAACTTCGTAACGGAGAGCCGCGCAATGCTTTTTTAATAACAATGACATTGGTTGTGATCGTTATTCTCAGTTTTAACAGTATCAATGCGATTGCGCCCGTGATCACACAATTTTTCATAGTGATCTATTTTATTATCAATGCCGTTCTTGTATTAGAGCAAAGGCTCAATCTAGTCAGTTTTCGTCCTGCGTTGCGGTTACCTATGTGGGTGCCTATATTGGGGAGTGTGTTATCATTGGTGGCAATGGTGATTATTTCGCCTGTGTTGGGGTTGGTGTCGTTATTTTCGGTGGTGATGTTGTATTTGTATTTGAGTCGGAAGCAATTGCAGGCGCCTTGGGAGACTGTGCAAAGTGGCTTGCTTGTGGCGCTGAGTGAATGGCTTATGAGGTGGGCTGTTAAAACGGGGAGTCGTGTCAATCGGCGTATCTGGAAGCCTGATTTTTTGGTGTTGTTATCTGATGAAGTGGAATTTAAGCATTGGTATCGGTTACTGCGTTCTATGTTGTATTCGCAGGGGTCGTTAAATATTGTTGTTTTGACGCGACGAGGTCGTGCTGGCAAGTTACTTCGTGAAGGCCCTTCGCAATCAAAATTATTAAAAATTTCACGTGAGCAAGTGTTAAATAATTTAAGAGGAATTCAATTATTACCGCCTATGGTGAAGCGGCTGCTTAAATCGTTTCACAGTTATGGGATTTATGCGTCTGCTGCGACAATGGAATCACGTATGTACATGACGGGGTTTAGTTCTGTTGTGGGGTTAGCGGAGAGTTTCTTTCCTGTCCCTAATAGTGTATTTGTCTCTGTTAGGAAGCATAATGAGGCTGATCTCAATAAAATGCTGAGGATAACAAGAAATTCTTATAAAGCAATTGTCTTTTTTGTCAGTCCGCTTATGATGGCGATTACGGGGCGTGAGAAGGAAGTTGTGATCTGGGTACGTGACCAGACACCGGACTGGCAACTTTCGTTTAGCATGAGTAATCTAGATTACGCTATATTGCTGGGGTATCAAATTAAGAAAAATTGGAATGGACATTTACGGTTAGTCTGTGCTGTTGCGGACGAGGCGCGTGTTGACTATGCGACGGATTATTTAGAGCAGCTTAGTGAATTTGCGCGTTTAGGTGATCGGGTGAGTGTTCACGTCCTTCCGCAGCAGTTTGAAGTTGCGATCAAGCAATTTACTTCGGCAGACCTTCATATTATAGGTCTTGGTGATCGGCTTGACAAGCGTTCGTTACTTAGACTCAGTCATCTGGCTAAGAGTTCTTGTTTGTTTGTGAAAGATTCGGGCGCGGGGCTTGAAAGTGCGCTTGTTTGAGACGTTTTAGGTTAGTTATGTCTCTTTTCAAGTCTTTTATGATACGTGATATGTGATACTGAGGTAAATACGTGGGAAATAACTTAATTTTTAATGGGCACTCGATCGATAGTTTAAGATAGAAATAGGATCGATGGGTGAGTTTTTTTGGGGGTATGGAACAGGTGATTGGTGAAATTGAGGTGACAAAGATAGTGTTACGGGAGCAGTATTTTCTAGCAATGTTATGTGAGCGGGCTACTTGTGGTTATGTGATGGCTGAGTTTAGGTATAAATACTGCCCGCAATGTGGTCATCGGACGGCAGCTCTATATGATTATTATGCGTTATTTTCGGTGCCGCGGTTACCTGTCTGTCCTGAGGGAGGCATGGCTGCGTACTTACGTGAATGCCATCGGAACAAAATCACTCCTTATGAAGGTGCGTTTCTTGATTTGGAGTTACTTAAGCGTAATTATCGTAAATTGGTACGTTATTATCATCCTGATACGACCCTTCATAACCGTGATGGGAGTTCTGCGTCTGACATACAAACCACCACAGCAGGAGTTAGCGGAGTTAGCACATTTAGTGTAAAGACGCCATCTCAAGCAGCACATTCTAATGCACCTACTTATCAAGCTTCATATCCATCACATGTAAGTTCTCATGAAATGGGAGACGAATTCAATCGAACGCAAGCAGAAACCTATGCAAGTGACGGTTTTAAAGGAGCGCATGACACGCAGCGAGGTTACGCGAATGCTACAATGAGTGATGCTTCAAAAAAAAATGCGGCATCAATCCACGATAATTTCTTATTCCTTACAACAGGTCTAGAAACGTTAACAAATTTACAATATTCACAAGCGTATTACCAGAAATACCGGAGCGTGAAAGTGAAATTGGAGCCTCACTTGGCAGCACTTATTCCTAAATGGCCGGATTTGACGTCTCCTACGGAACGTGTCGCGCAAAGTGATAATCAGCCGCTAGCTGAACGAATCAATATCTTTTTCAAGCAAATTTTAACGGTAGCTATTTTTATGGTGGACCTCATGGTTGTAGCGGGGGTTATTTTTTTGGTGTGGCGTACGTATTTGTTAGGTGCGGTTATTTCGCTGGGCGGGTTGTGGTTTTATTTTAAGCAAACGAGGAAGTTTTTAAGGCGACTTTCTTAAGTTCTTTAGGAAAAGTTAGCATTGGATAGGTGCTGTAATATCTTAATATTTTGATATTTTAACAGTTTAACAACTATCTAGCGTAGGAGTGATATTTAATGGTGAAGGTGTTTTTGTAATGATGTTATAATAATAATAATAACGAGTGGTCTGCTTGGTAGAATTGGAATGATGGTATCAATGGTATTAAGGGTGGTATTTGAGACGGCTAGTTTGGAGTGTTAATGCTCTGGTGGGCGGTTATGTTATAAGGTGATGTGTTATAAAAGTTTGGACGTGAGTTTTATATTGTAAGATTATAGAGAATGCGGGAGTAGCTCAGTTGGCTTAGAGCATCTGCTTGCCATGCAGAATGTCGCGGGTTCGAGTCCCGTCTCCCGCTCATGATAGAGCTCATCATCATCATGATTACAAAAGATCATATAAAAAGCGACAATGTCGCTAAGTATAACAAGGTATAACAAAATATAACAAGGTACACTATTGGAAATAAAAGTCGTAACGAAGCAGAAAGCAGAGGATAAAATTCGGCTCGATGTCGAATTTCCCGCTGCTGATCTGGAAAGCCAATTCGATAAACTTGCTAGCGAGTACGGTAAGCAGGTGAGGGTTCCTGGTTTTCGGCTTGGGAAAGTGCCGCTTAGTCTTATTAAGACTAGGTTTAGAGAGAGTTTGCGTGCTGAGGCGCTTGAAAAAATACTGCCTAAGGTTATCGATCAGGCTATCAAGGAAAAAGAGCTTGCTGTCTATGGAGCGCCCATGTTTGAAGATGAAGAGGCGTCTATGTCGGCTATCCTAAATAAAAACGATAAGAGTCCTATCAAATTTTCGGTGAGTTTTTATCTCCCACCTGAAGCTAAGATCAAAGACCCTAAATCAATAGTCCTCTACGATCATAAGCTTGATGTTACAGAAGCCGAATTCAATGAAGCTATTGAAGAGGAAACATTACCTTTTATTACGCTAGACGAAGTCACCGATACTATTAAGCCGAAAGACCTTATTACAGCGGATATTATTTTTAGTGAAGCGGCGTATGAAGAGTATTCACTACGAGGACATCAATTCACCTACACAACAGCTGAAACGGGGGGCGCCTATCCATCTTATCTCAATGATCTAAGAAAATTGATCTTGACTATGCGGGCTGGAATGAAACGTGAAGAAAAGGTTGTCTTTACAAGTCTGGGTGCACGTGCTGGAGCTAGTGAAGATTCTACTGCGGGGGATAAAGCGAAGGTGGCTGGCTCTGTAGAAACAACGGTCTGCATTGCAATAGAGCGTGTTAAACGTAGAGGCGCGGTTGTCTTCAATGAAAAACTGCTTGCAAAGTTGGGAGTAGCTAGTGAAGCGGAGTATAAAGAGCGTATTCGTGAGAAGTTGCGAAAGCTTGAACCTGCCTTGCTTGAACAGTTCCATGTGAAGGAGATTCTGGCTGGGTTGAAGAAGACAAGCAAATTTCTAATTCCAGACTTAGCCCTAGAAAATTACATCAATTACGAATGGAAACACTACGTGACCCAGTTAAAACAAATGCTAGCCCAGCAAGGTGCAGATGAGAACCAATTCGCTCAATTAGAACAGAGTCTTCCTAAGGCGCCTGGTGAAGATTGGAAGCAGCGTGCGCGGGCTAAGGGGCAAGTGGTTCTTCGTGAAATGCTTATTTTTGAGGAGCTTAAAAAACGTTATCCTGGTCATGTAGACGAGGCTGCGGTCAATGAGCGTATAAGTGAATTGGCTAAGGAATATGGCAAAACCGACGTAGAGGCTTTTCGTAAGGAATTGATAAAAGCAGGTGATTTTTCGCGTCTTAAAAACCACCTCGCAGAGCAAGCGACATGGAAAGAGGTTATTAAAAATTGCAAGCATAAAAAAGGAAATGTGTATTCACTTAAAGAATTGAAAGCCCTTATCGAGCCTCCTCCTGCTGATGCTACTACTTGAATGAAGTTATCAATAAATTACCGATATAATATTACCGATATAGTATTACCGATATAAACTGACATAAACCGATATAAGCTACTGACTTAGGTTAAGTTGAGCGGTTGGTGTGTGAATGAAGCTGATTACTCCCAGTATGATTTGATAAGCCAAAGTGCAAGCATGATCTGATAAGTCAAGTAAATTTTTGTGATTTTTATAAAATAAAATTCTCTCAGTAAAAACTTGATTTTTTGTTAAGAAAAGGTTATGTTTTAAGGTGTGAAGCGTGATGATTGAAATGACGACTTTGTGTTCCATTAATAAATAAATGAAAAACAATTGAGAGCGAAACGATGGTGATACCCTATGTGATCGAACAAACTAATCGCGGTGAGCGAGCGTATGACATCTATTCACGGATGCTTAAAGACAGGATTGTATTTTTGACGGGCGAAGTCAATGATGCTGTATCCAATGCTATAGTGGCGCAATTATTATTTCTAGAAAGTCAGGACCGTGAGAAGGATATATATTTTTATATTAACAGTCCTGGTGGTGTGATTTCGTCTGGTTTTGCTGTGTATGACACGATAAAGTACATTAAAAACGATGTGGTTACGTTGTGTATTGGGCAGGCGGCGTCAATGGGTGCTTTTTTGCTTGCTAGTGGGGCGAAGAACAAGCGTTTTGCTACGCGTAATAGCCGCATTATGATTCATCAACCGATGGGAGGTGTGCAGGGGCAAGCAACGGACATTCAAATTCAAGCTAAGGAAATTCAACGTTATAAGGACCTACTTAATAAAATTCTTGCTGAGGTGACGGGGAAGGACGTAGGTGAGGTTGCTGCGGATACTGAGCGTGATAGGTTTATGAGTGCTGACGAGGCGCTTGCTTATGGGCTTATCGATCAAGTGATCACAACACGTGCGAGTATTGATACGGAGTAAGGTATTAATCATTCGCTGCATAAAAGCTCAATGCTTAATAACTCAATACCTAACAACTTGACGCATCACAATTCAATGTTTAATAACTTGACGCTTAACAACTTGATATATAGTAGCTCAATGTATCACAACTTGACGCATCACAATTCAATGTTTAATAACTTGACGCCTAAAACTTGATATATAGTAGCTCAATGTATCACAACTCGACGCATCACAATTCAATGCTTAATAACTTGACGCCTAAAACTTGATATATAGTAGCTCAATGTATCACAACTCGACGCCTAACAATTCAATGTTTAATAACTTGACGCTTAACAACTTGATATATAGTAGCTCAATGTATCATAACTTGAAGCATCACAATTCAATGTTTAATAACTTGACGCCTAAAACTTGATATATAGTAGCTCAATGTATCACAACTTGACGCATCACAATTCAATGTTTAATAACTTGACGCCTAAAACTTGATATATAGTAGCTCAATGTATCATAACTTGACGCATCACAACTCAACGTATAACAATTCAATGCATAACAGTTTAGCGTATCATAATTCAATGCATCATAATTCAATGCACAACAGCTCAATGCATCTGTGTGGTTAGAAGTGTCTTAGGTTTGTGACGGGTTAATGGGTTATGAAAGAGCGTGAGATGAAGTCTGCTAGGCGGTCAGTTTTGAAAGCCGACCCTAAACTGCGTCGCAAAGCAGATCGAATAGACCAAGTAGATCACAAAACAGATCACAGATCAGAGCGGAAAGCAGACAAAATAGATCACAAAATAGATCGCAGATCGGATCAGCAAGCAGACAAAATAGCTCACAAAACAGACCACAGATCGGATCAGCAAGCAGACAAAATAGATCACAAAACAGATCGCAGATCGGATCAGCAAGCAGACAAAATAGCTCACAAAACAGACCACAGATCGGATCAGCAAGCAGACAAAATAGCTCAATCCTATTTCAATGATAGTTCGGTGGGGGCGTCATCTTTACGGAAGGAAGAATGTTGTTCGTTCTGTGGTGAGCGCGTGGTGGTGCAGCCTGTAATTTCTGGCAGCAATGGTGCGCTTATCTGTTTGGCGTGTCTTAGTCGTGGGAAGGAGTTATTGACGGAGGCGACGCGTTCTAGTCGTGAGCGGGATTATATGAAGGATTTAGAGGCGAAATTGGTAACACCGCGTGAGTTGTGTCGTGTATTGGATGATTATGTGATTGGGCAAGCGGCGACCAAGCGAACGTTGGCGGTGGCGATTTACCTGCATTACAAAAGAATCATCGATAAATTCAAGTCTGCTAATAGCAATACATTCAAATATTCTAATAGCTTTGCTATGAATACAGACACAGCTACGGCTATGAATACAGACACAGCTACGACTATAAATACAGACACGACTAAGGCTGGGGCTACAAATACGAATGCAGCTATGAATGCAGACATAGCTACGAATGAGAATGCAGCTACGGCTACAAATAGGAATAGGACTACGAATGCGGCTACTACAATGGGTGGTGATCTCAGTGAGCAGGAACTCGATCAGACAGAGATTGACAAATCCAATGTATTACTTATTGGCGAGACGGGAACGGGGAAGACGTTACTTGCTATGACGTTAGCTAGGATGTTAGGGGTACCGTTTGCTATAGCGGATGCGACGACGCTTACGGAGTCGGGTTATGTGGGAGATGATGTGGAGAATATATTGTTACGGTTGTTACAGAATGCTAATTTTGAAGTGGCTTGGGCGGAGAAGGGAATTATCTTTATCGATGAGATTGATAAGATTGGCAGGAAGAGTGAGAGTGCTTCTATTACGCGAGATGTTTCTGGTGAGGGGGTTCAGCAGGCGTTACTTAAGATCATTGAAGGGACAGCTGCGCGTGTTCCGTTGCAAGGTGGGAGGAAGCATCCGCAGGGGCAAGCTGTGACTATGCGGACGCATGATATATTGTTTATTACGGGGGGAGCGTTTGTGGGGTTAGATGAGATAGTTTTGCGGAGAACGGGTGAGGCTAAGATTGGTTTTGTGAGTAGTGACTTATCGCCGCCAGCAGCAGCGGTGGCGCCTGCTACAACTACGACTGACGTGGTGGCAGGTTATAATGATAGCAATAATAATAGCAATTATGATCGTATGAATAGTCATTATGATCACGGAAGAAATGGTGGTGGTGATGATGATGTGGCAAGTGAATTAAGTAATGAAGTGCGTGATTTTCCTAAACTATCAAATTTAGATAAAGGGAAGCGACTAGTGGGTGGAGCGGGAGTTGTGGGTGACGTGGAAGCCTACGCGGTTATTCCTGATGATCTGATTAAATTTGGAATGATTCCAGAGTTAGTTGGGCGATTGCCTGTGATTACTAGGTTACGGCGGCTTACGGATGAGGAGTTGGGACGGATTCTTACTGAGCCTAGGAATGCGCTTATGAAGCAATATAAAAAATTACTTGCTTTGGAACAAATTACGCTTAATGTGGAAGCGGAGTTTTACGGGTATGTTATTAAGCAGGCTAAACTTCTTAATACAGGAGCGCGGTCATTGAAGAGTGTCCTTGAAATGATTATGGAGCCTATCTTTTACGATGCTCCCAATCGGCGTGGAAAGACGGTCACGCTCAGTCTGGCGACACTTAAAACAGGTCAATTTTTTAACTAATATATCATTTGCTATCAATTATTATAAATTGCTATCAATTTCTATCAATTACTATCAATTTCTATCAATTACTATCAATTGCTTAAATTATTCTCTTTTGGAGTGATGAATGGAAGAAGCCCTTCTTAATAACAACAACAGTAGTAGTAGTGGTGGTGGTAGTAGTAAGTCTAGGATACTTTCTGGGCAGACCGATGAGAGCCTTAAAACACTGCAGTTATTAGCAGGTGAGTTAGAAACGACTGTTTTGGCGATAGCGTATGTGAAATTTTTAGCGTTAATGGGTGTGGAGCGTGCTAAGTCGGGGCATCCTGGTCTTCCGTTAGGTTGTGCTTCGGTGGGCGTCTTACTTTATCGCTATGTGCTTCGTTTTTGGGGGGAGCAGGCTCGGTGGGCGGGTCGTGATAAATTTGTTCTCTCCGCAGGACATGGGTCCATGTTACTCTATACGTTAAATTATCTATTCGGTTACCCGTTACCGTTAGCAGAGCTCAGTAAATTTAGGTCATTGGGATCGAAGACGCCTGGTCATCCTGAGAAGGATCTAACATTAGGGATAGAAACGACAACAGGTCCCCTAGGGCAAGGTTTTAGCAATGCCGTTGGAATGGCTATTGAAAATAAAATGTTTGCAGCTAAGCTTCGTGCTACTGCAGCGGGTGGTGAGCTAGATAATGAAGTATTGAGTCCGGGGCGGGTCTTTGTTTTATTGGGTGATGGGTGTATGATGGAAGGAATCACGTACGAAGCGGCTTCGTTAGCAGGGCACTTAAAGCTTGGCAATCTAATGGCAATTTACGATGACAATGATGCGTCTATCGATGGGCGTATTTCGCTTGCGCTTAGTGATGATACGGAGGCTAAGTTTCGTTCGTTGGGTTGGGAGGTTGTGGTGGTTGATGTACGTGCTGGGCTTAGGTTAGCGGATTTGTTAGCGGCGTTACTTCGTTTGACTGAACCTTTGCGTGCGGGTGAAGCTAAGCCTAGGTTACTTGTTATGAAGACTAGAATAGGTGCTGGGGTTAAGGCGTGGGAAGACGATTACAATATCCATGGTCGTCCTGCTGGTGTAGCTGCGATAGCCGAATTTCTTTACAGCAGTCCGTTATTTGAGGTTATGGCAAGCAAAGACAAGCAGATCGTTACTTCGTTAGCAGGAGCGACTGCTTATGTGGAAATGGTTCTTAAAACAGGAATGTTTCCTAGTCGTGAGGGGGTACTTCTACAAGATTTTTACGCCAATGAAAGGGGGCGAGCGGCTTATGAAAGCTGGACTGATGCGTGGAATGTGCTCAGTGCTAAAAATCCAGTTTTAAATGATGTGGTTATAAAATCGTATCGGCAGCAGGTTACAGACGGGAAATGGAATTATCTTTGTGATAGGTTGTTATGTTACCGGGCTCAGAAGCCTGTTTCGTCGCGTGAATTGTGTGGGGATGTGTTAAATGTGCTTGCTGGTGAGTTACCTAATTTAGTTGGGGGTTCGGCGGACTTGGTTGCTTCGACTAAGGCGACTATTAAAGATGCGCCTTATATGAAGGGTGGGGTATTTGATAGGAGGAATATTGCTTTTGGGGTCCGTGAGCATGCTATGGGGGGTATTGGCAATGGTATTGCGTTGGGGGGGCGTTATCTTCCGTTTACGGCAACGTTTTTAGTTTTTTCGGATTACATGCGGGCTCCGATTAGATTAGCTGCGCTTATGCGGCTTAGGCATCTATTTATCTTCAGTCATGATTCGTTTTATGTCGGTGAAGACGGGCCGACGCATCAACCTATTGAGCATATCAATGCGTTGCGACTTATTCCTGATTTACTTGTGGTTAGGCCTGCTACCGATTTAGAAATGGCACATGCTTTTTTACTGTTTTTAGAAAGCAGTGGTCCTATGGTCCTTATTACGAGTCGGCAAAAGTTAGCAGACGAATTATTTTCACTTCCTGCTAGGCTTGCTAGTGTGAGTGATGATAACAATAAGCGCTTAGCGGCGTATGCATCATTTAAGCGGGGTGCATATGTGTTGGAGGCGGAGAGTGATTTTGAGCGGTTGGATGTTATATTAGTGGGGACGGGTTCGGAGGTGGGGACGTTACTTAAAGTGAAGCGAATTCTTGAAGTGCGGGGTAGATCAGTGCGGCTGGTGTCAATGCCTGCGGTTACTTTATTGGAGGGTGTACTTGAAAAGTGTAGGACTTATGAGGAGTGCGATCGGGATGAAGTTTTTAGGGCGTTATTTACGGTTTATAAGGGAGTGAATGCTGGGAAGCGGGCGCCTTGTTACTTTTTAGAGGCGGCGTCAATGCGTGGCATGAAATTATTTACGGATTTAAATTACTGGAGGACTGCGACGTTGGGTATTTTTGGGAGTTCTGCTCCGGCGCAGCGGCTGGAAGCGCATTTGAAGTTTGATGTTGAGAGTGTCTGTGCGGATATTGAAGCGCATTTTTTCAAATAAATTAGGTTTCAATGGGTCTATAAATGGGAGCAACTGCAAAAATGTGTACCCATCCCCAGAATTTCTCAGAATTTTCTAGCTATTCGCAGCAGATTGCAGAAAATTCAATGGGTCCATGACAGCAAATTCAAGGGGTCTATAAATGAGAGCAACTGCAAAAATGTGTACCCATCCCCAGAATTTCTCAGAATGTTCTAGCCATTCGCAGCAAACTGCAAAAAATTTAATGGGTCTATGATAGCAAATTCAAGGGGTCTATAAATGGGAGCAGTTGCAGAAATGTGTATTAAAAATTCGTACCCATCCCCAGAATTTCTCAGAATGTTCTAGCTATTCGCAGCAGATTGTAGGAAATTCAATGGGTCTATAATAGCAAATTCAATGGGTCTATGATAACAAATTCAAGGGGTCTATAAATGGGAGCAATTGCAAAAATGTGTACCCATCCCCAGAATTTCTCAGAATGTTCTAGCCATTCGCAGCAGATTGTAGGAAATTCAATGGGTCCATGATAGAAAATTTAAGGAATTAATGATCCTTAATTTAAAAAAATTTGCTATGAATGGGAGCAATTGCAAAAAATCATACCAAAAATTCGTATCCATTCGCAGAATTTTTTAGAATGTTCTAAAATTTTTTAGCAATGCGTAGCAGTCCCTAACAACTCCCAGAATTTCTCAGCAATTCTTAGAATTACTTAGTAATTTCCAGAATTTCTCAGCAATGCGTAGCAGTTCGCATTAATTCCTAATAGCACCTAGAAATTCCTAAAATTTCCTAGAATTTCTCAGAATTTTCTAGCTATTCGCAGTAGATTGCAGAAAATTCAATGGGTCTATAATAGCAAATTCAATGAGTCCATGATAGAGAATTCAAGGGGTCTATAATAGAAAATTTAAGGGATTAATGATCCTTAATTTAAAAAAATTTGCTATGAATGGGAGCAATTGCAAAAAATCATACCAAAAATTCGTATCCATTCGCAGAATTTTTTAGAATGTTCTAAAATTTTTTAGCAATGCGTAGCAGTCCCCAATAATTCTCAACAATTCTTAAAATTTTCTAGTAATTCCCAAAAATTCCTAGTAAATTCTAACCATTTCTGGAAAATTCAATGAGGCAATTGTCCTTTATTTGAGGATAATTGCTGGTAAATTGCTAGTAAGCAGGGTTATTGAGACCTAAAATTATCGAAATAAAAGTCAACTAAATTTTTTTAAATTCAATTATTTTATTTGTTATTAAAAAAATTCATTATTTTATTAAAAATGTATATATTTAATGGTAAGATATTATATTGAAAAATAATCCTAGCTTTTGATGATTAGTTATTGAAGAACCCTTTTGTATGAGACAGCCACATTCTAGCGATCAATTCAGTTCTGGCAATCAGTCATATTTAAGCAATAAGTCCAATGCTAGCGAACAGTTTAATGCTAGCAATCGGCTTAATTCTTCGAATCAATCACATTTTAGCGGTAAGACCGGTTCTGGCAATCAGGTACAGCTTAGCAATCAGTCTAATAATGACAATTATTCTGTAAAAAATTCTGCAACAAGCTATCAAAATTCAGTAGGAGCAGGAAACAGAATAGATGAAGAGACGGTGCAGCCACATTTAAGAAATAAGCCCAATACTAGCAATCAGCTTAATTCTGGTAATAAGCCACATTTAAGAAGGAAGCTTAATGTTAGCAATCAGCTTAATACTGGTAGTCAATTACATTTTAGCAGTAAGATCGGTTCTGGCAATCAGTCACAGCTTAGCAATCAGTCCAATAATGACAATTATTCTGTAAAAAATTCTGCAACAAGTTATCAAAATTCAGTAGGAGCAGGAAACAGAATAGATGAAGAGACGGTGCAGCCACATTTAAGAAATAAGCTCAATGCTAGCGAACAGTTTAATGCTAGCAATCGGCTTAATTCTTCGAATCAATCACATTTTAGCAGTAAGACCGGTTCTGGCAATCAGTCACATTTAAAAAATAAGCCCAATGCTAGCAATCAGCTTAATACTGGTAGTCAATCACATTTTAGCAGTAAGACCACTCTTGGCAATCAATATAATTCTAGCAGCAAGCCCAATGCTAGCAATCAGTTTAATACTGGGAGGACTCTTCCCAATGCTAAGAAGCGAAGAGTGGAGGAAAGCGAGGCGGACGAAGGGTTTATGGCATTTCAGCAAGCCAACGAATCGTCTGCAGCATCTCAACAAGTTAGTGAATCGCTAGCAGCGTCTCAACAAGTTAGCAAATCGCTAGCAGCATCTCAACAAGTTAGCAAATCGCTAGCAGCATCTCAACAAGTTAGCAAATCGCTAGCGGCGTGTCAAGCTGATGAAGGGCTTACGGCGCGTCAAGCATTTTTAAAAGCGTTTCATGTGTTTCAAAAAATTTACATTCCACCGAGGCGTGAGCATAGCTATATTAACGAGGCGGGTGTTGAAGTAAAATATGTCACATTGGATGCGTTACTTAATCATATTCGTCCCTACCTGGTGAAGGCGGGGTTATGTGTGCATTGGGAAGATATTTATCTTAAGCAAGGGGCGGTACATGTTACGTGTATAGCGGCGCATCATTTAGGCGGCGAGCGCATGTGTCGGTTGGCGTTGCCGTTAGCGACGCAGGAACACAGGATCAGTCTGGCGCATTCTATGGCGGGCACGGTTACGCTTGCTAAGCGTTATGCGCTTATGGCGTTATTGGGTTTGTCTGTGGAAGAGGCGGATGTGCCTAAGAAAGCCTCACCGGCGGAGGCGGATGTTCATTATTACGCTAAGCCGAAACCGGCTTCGGTGATTGTTCTTAGAGATAGTGTCCAGCGTCCGCCTGTTTGGGCTGATGAAGACAAAAAACGCGCCCACGGCGGTGTTGCTTATAAAAAAATAGTTACTTTATATCACAGCAAACTGCAGCAATTACGCTCGCTAGGTGTGCTAGGCGTGCAGGCAGCGAAGCCTTTTGTGGCTTTTGCTGATTTTATCGAGGCAGGCGAGCCTAGTTTTGATGATATTGTCAAGTACGGAAGACGGCTGTCTGAGGTATTACGTAAAAGTGAAGCTAGCCTTAAAGCAGATTTGCCTGTACTGGTACGTGGGCGCCGTTCTCTAAAATCTCCCACACCGACTAGCCATAATCATTTAAGTACACCGACTAGTAAGAATCATTTGAGTGCGTCGGCTAGCAATAATTGTTTGAATGCGTCGGCTAGCAACAATCATTTGAGTACAGCGACTAACAACAATCATTTGAATGCGTCGGCTAGCAATAATCATCTGAGTGCAGCGACTAGTAATAATTGTTTGAGTGCGTCGGCTAGCAACAATCGTTTGAGTGCGTCGGCTAGCAATAATCATTTGAGTGCGTCGGCTAGCAATAATCATTTGAGTGCGTCGGCTAGCCACCGATTGAATACACTGACTAGCCATAATCATTTGAGTACAGCGACCACCCCCTATTTCAATAGAGTTTCTAAGCGATGTGCAGAATAGACCCATGAACCCAATCAAACCCATTAAACTAATCAAACTAATTGAGACAATCAATAGAGTTTCTAAGTGAAGTACAGAATAAACTCATGAAACCCATCAAACATCACAGCTCTAAGCAAATTAATAATCGCCTTCATGATTCAATTGATCTAAGGGATCAGACTGATCCAACTGATCAGAATGATCCTATTGATCTAATTGATCAAAGAGATCAAAGAGATCAAAGAGATCAAAGAGATCAAAGAGATCAAAGAGATCAAAGAGATCAAAGAGATCAAAGAGATCAAAGAGATCCAAGGGATCAAAGGGATCAATTAAACAGCGAACAATCTAAGCAATTTTATAGTTCAGTAGCAGGCAAAAGGTCTCATGACCGAGCCTTTACCAGGCAAGGCGGCAATCATTGGAAATCCAGTGCATTATTACCCTCTGAGCTTCGACTGGTGCAGACGGCAAATGAAGGTCATGTGATGGCGGACTTTACGGGTGGTTTAGATATGGATGCGAAGATGGTCGAGCGGATATTGTGTGCGTACAGGATGTATGAGAATTTAACCATTCGTGATATTTGTGAATTGGCAGGAATTTCGTACAGTACTTTTTTAAAAAAGATGAATTTAGGGGACAGAAGGGATTATGCTAGGATTAAAGCAGAGCGCTCGCGAAGTCATAGTACATTAACTGAATGTTCTAAGAAGGGAGGTACGGTAGTTACCCCGTCAATGTTTATGACTCCTCCTTCGTCGTCAATACCTACGGCAATTTCATCAATATCTAAGGCAGCATCAATGTCTACGGTAAACTGCCGTTATGCCGCTAAGGGTTTAGAAGATTCATCAATGAAACCTACTACGGCAAATTCATCAATGAAACCTGCTACGACAAATTCACCAATGAAACCTACTACGGCATCATCAATGAAACCTGCTACGGATCCAAAGTCTGCGGCATCATCACCATATAAGGCTACAAAATCTCCTTCGTCGTCAATGGCTACGACAACTTTATCAATATCTAATGCAGCATCAATGTCTACGGTAAACCGCCGTTATGCCGCTAAGGGTTTAGAAGATTCATCAATGAAACCTACTACAGCAAATTCATCAATGAAACCTGCTACGACAACTTCATCAATAGCTACGCCAGCATCAATGTCTACGCTAACCCGCCGTTATGCCGCTAAGGGTTTAGAAGATTCATCAATGAAACCTACTACGACAACTTCATCAATGTCTAATACAGCATCAACATATAAGGCTACAAAATCTCCTTCGTCGTCAATGGCTATGACTCCTCCTTCGTCGTCAATACCTACGGCAATTTCATCAATATCTAAGGCAGCATCAATGTCTACGCTAACCCGCCGTTATGCCGCTAAGGGTTTAGAAGGTTCATCAATGAAACCTGCTACGACAACTTCATCAATAGCTACGCCAGCATCAATGGCTACGCTAAACCGTCGTTATGCCGCTAAGGGTTTAAAAAATTCACCAATGAAACCTGCTACGGCAAATTCATCAATGAAACCTACTACGACAACTTCATCAATAGCTACGCCAGCATCAATGTCTACGCTAAACCGCCGTTATGCCGCTAAGGGTTTAAAAAATTCATCAATGAAACCTACTACGGCAAATTCATCAATGAAACCTGCTACGACAACTTCATCAATATCTAAGGCAGCATCAATGTCTACGGTAAACCGCCGTTATGCCGCTAAGGGTTTAGAAGATTCATCAATGAAACCTGCTACGACAATTTCATCAATGTCTAATGCAGCATCAACATATAAGGCTACAAAATCTCTTTCGTCGTCAATGGCTACGACAACTTCATCAATATCTAATGCAGCATCAATGTCTACGCTAAACCGCCGTTATGCCGTTAAGAGTTTAGAAGGTTCATCAATGAAACCTACTACGGCAAATTCACCAATGAAACCTGCTACGGATCCAAAGTCTGCGGCATCATCACCATATAAGGCTACAAAATCTCCTTCGTCGTCAATGGCTACGACAACTTTATCAATATCTAATGCAGCATCAATGTCTACGCTAAACCGCCGTTATGCCGCTAAGGGTTTAGAAGATTCATCAATGAAACCTACTACTGCAAATTCATCAATGAAACCTGCTACGACAACTTCATCAATAGCTACGCCAGCATCAATGTCTACGCTAAACTGCCGTTATGCCGCTAAGGGTTTAGAAGATTCATCAATGAAACCTACTACGGCAAATTCATCAATGAAACCTACTACGACAACTTCATCAATATCTAAGGTAGCATCAATGGCTACGCTAAACCGCCGTTATGCCGCTAAGGGTTTAGAAGGTTCATCAATGAAACCTACTACGGCATCACCAATGAAACCTACTACGACAACTTCATCAATGTCTAATACAGCATCAACATATAAGGCTACAAAATCTCCTTCGTCGTTAATGTCTAATGCAGCATCAATGTCTAATGCAGCGAAGTCTATGTCTGCGTTAGCTAGAAAAAAGCGTCTTCTGATTCAATTTACGTTAGCATTGGATGAATTAGAAGAGTTGCGGATGATTGAGAAGTTTGAGTTTTCAAAGGACGGAGAGATTATGCGGGCTCTTGTTCGTGAAGCTATTTTTTGTGAAAAAAAACGAATTGGCATTAATGCGTAATGATTGTCAATGTTTTATACTATTAATGACTATCCATTAATGACCATCTATTAATGACTATCTGTTCGGTGGATTGTATATACTTTATAATATTAAATGATTATTTGTTGGGAGGACTTGCGTATACTTTATAATATTAAATGATTATTTGTTGGGAGGACTTGCGTATGCTTTATAATATTAAATGATTATTTGTTGGGAGGACCTGCGTATGCTTAATAATGTCAAATGATAATCTATTGAGTGATATTCTGTGTGCGATAAAATTAATAACAGTTCGTTCAATGATAGTCCGTGCTTCATAGAGCCAATGACTATTCGTTTAATGATTGTCAATGTTTTATACTATTAATGACTATCTGTTAATGACTATCTGTTCGGTGGATTGTATATACTTTATAATATTAAATGATTATTTGTTGGGAGGACCTGTCTATGCTTAATAATGTCAAATAATAATCTATTGAGTGATATTCTGTGTGCGATAAAATTAATAACAGTTCGTTCAATGATAGTCCGTGCTTCATAGAGCCAATGACTATTCGTTTAATAATTGTCAATGTTTTATACTATTAATGACTATCTGTTAATGACTATCTGTTCGGTGGATTGTATATACTTTATAATATTAAATGACTATTTGTTGGGAGGACCTGCGTATGCTTTATAATATTAAATGATTATTTGTTGGGAGGACCTGCCTATGCTTTATAATATTAAATGACTATTTATTGGGTGGAACCTGTGTATGCTTAATAATGTCAAATGATAATTTATTGGGTGAGTGTTTATATTCGATAATATTAAAAGAAATGGGTGTTGACGGGATTGAACCGCCGACATCTACCTTGTAAGGGTAGCGCTCTACCAACTGAGCTAAACACCCATGATGCGATGGACTAAGTAAAGACAATGAACAAAGTCTACTTAGTATATCATGAGACTTGGTATATTACAAGATTTTCTCTATTGTCTAACTGTACTTAGTTGTTAACGTATTTTGAATATAATATTTCTGCAATTGAATATAATATTTCTGCAATTGAATATAATATTTCTGCGATTGAATATAATATCTTTAACAGTCTCAAAAAAATATGAAACGTAAAGAATTTTTAACAGACCCCTATTTTAATAAATTCTTATGCGCGATTTGTGGTGCGGTTAGGAATTGTTGCCCGTAGTTATTATAAATTGAAGTAATTTTAGAGAATCTTTGGCAGTCTCAAAAAGTTATGAATTATTGGAGAATCTTTAACAGTCTCAAAAAAATATGAAACGTAAAGAATTTTTAACAGGCCTATATTTTAATAAATTCTTATGCGCGACTTGTGGTGCGGTTAGGAATTGTTGCCCGTAGTTATTATAAATTGAAGTAATTTTAGAGAATCTTTGGCAGTCTCAAAAAGTTATGAATTATTGGAGAATCTTTAACAGTCTCAAAAAAATATGAAACGTAAAGAATTTTTAACAGACCCCTATGCGCGACTTGCGATGCGGTCAGGAATTGTTGCTCGTAGTTATTATAAATTGAAGTAATTTTAGAGAATCTTTGGCAGTCTCAAAAAGTTATGAATTATTGGAGAATCTTTAACAGTCTCAAAAAAATATGAAACGTAAAGAATTTTTAACAGACCCCTATGCACGACTTGCGATGCGGTCAGGAATTGTTGCCCGTAGCTATTATAAATTGAAGGAACTAGACGAACGTTATCAATTGATAACAGCAGGGGATAAATTGTTAGAATTGGGAGCGCATCCTGGCGGGTGGCTGCAATATTTAGCCCACAAAACAAATGGAAATTTGAACGTTGTCGCTTTAGATCAGAAACCCGTTAAAAATATCACGTCGTATGCATTTAAAAACGTGCAATTCATCGTTCGAGATATTCTTACATTGCCGCAAGAACACTTTCATTCCACCTTAGGCGTAAAATTCAGTGGTGTCCTCAGCGATCTAGCACCGCAGACAAGTGGTATTCGTGATAGAGACGCTATGCTCTCCTATGAATTGGTAGAGAAAGCTTTACTTATTGCTAAAAATACGCTTGTTACGGGGGGCTTTTTCTTAGGCAAATCCTATTTTAGCGAAGAACTTCATGAGATTAAGGCGACCTATTGTCAATTGTTTAAAAAATTTACCATTGTCAAACTCAAAGCAACACGCTCGCGGTCAAGGGAAGTGTACCTCTTAGCTAGGGGCTTTATCCCCAACACATCCAAATAAAACTCCTACCAATCCACATACTCAGCAATTTTTAACAATTTTCAATAATTCTCAACGATTTTCAATAATTCTCAACGATTTTCAATGATACTTAATACTATTCAGTCATTCTCAATGATATTCAGCAATTTTCAATCATAACTAATAGTATTCAATGATATTCGGTGATATTCAATGGTATTCAGTCATTCTCAATGGTTTTTAATAATGCTTGATGATATTCAGCAATTTTTAACGATTTTCAATCATTTTTACAATTTTCAATAATTCTCAACAATTTTCAATGATACTTAATACTATTCAGTCATTCTCAATGATATTCAGCAATTTTTAATCATAACTAATAGTATTCAATGATATTCAGTAATATTCAATGGTATTCAGTCATTCTCAATAGTTTTTAATAATGCTTGATGATATTCAGCAATTTTTAATCATATTTAATAGTATTCAATGATATTCGGTGATACTTGACGATTTTCGGTAATTCTCAATGGTTTTTAATAATGTTTGATGATATTCAGCAATTTTTAGCGATTTTCAATCATTTTAACAATTTTCAATAATTCTCAACGATTTTCAATAATACTTAATACTATTCAGTCATTCTCAATGATATTCAGCAATTTTCAATCATACTCAATCATACTCAATAATACTTGACGATATTCAGTGATATTCGGTAATTCTCAATGGTTTTAAATAATGTTTGATAATATTCAGTAATATTCAGTAATATTCAATGGTACTCAGTCATTCTCAATAGTATTTAATAATGTTTGATAATATTCAGTGATATTCAGTAATATTCAGTAATATTCAGTGGTATTCAATGACTAGGCTAATTATTAGCACGCATTAAAAATAACGCATTAAAGTTAAGATTTTATAACACATATTCCGATACCTTTACTATACAAGAGTAAGGCTAATATCAATATGTACTTTCTACTTTCAGTTGTTTGCTTAAAAATAACTTGTTTGAATGATGATCGTAGTAAAGTTGCGATAGCTAGCATAAGACATTAAATGATTCTATGGAGAGAACATGATCGTAAAAACAAATATAGCAAGTGTCAATACGAACCGCCTGAGTAAATATCAGCAGCTCGATATTAACACCAATTTTAGAAAACTCTCGTCTGGTCAAAGGATTAGCCAGGCCGGAGATGATGCATCAGGCTACGCAGTTACCGAAAAGATGACCGCGCAAATCGAAGGCCTCAATCAGGCCGAACGTAACGCCTTTGATGGCATATCATTTATTCAAACAACCGAAGGATACCTTTCGACAACCAATACAGTCCTGCGACGTATCCGCGAACTAGCCGTTCAAGCAGCCAACGGCGTCTACACGACTGAAGATAGACTTCAAATCGAAGTCGAAGTCTCACAAATGGTCCACGAGGTTGACAGACTCGCATCATACGCCCAATTTAATGGACTTAACATGCTCACAGGAAGATTCGCCAACGATCAATTTGGCGGCATTCCCACAGCGAGTATGTGGTTTCATGTCGGAGCTAATGTTGATCAGAATATTCGTGCTTATGTCGGAACATTCACCGCAAACGCCCTTGCTCTCAAAGATGAAGCAGGCAATATTGTCGTTTCCGTGAGCGCACCAGCTAAAGCAAACCGCACCATTGCCGTCATCGACGACGCCATCAAACGTGTCAATAAACAGGTCGCCGACCTAGGCGCTTACCAGAATAGACTTAATAAAGTCACCCAAAGCGTCTCCATCGGATCAGAAAACCTGCAAGCAGCACGAAGTCGTATTCGTGATGTCGATATGGCAAAAGAAGTTTCCGATCTCGTACGAAATCAGATCCTAAACCAAGCCCAGATCTCTATGATCTCGCAAGCTAACCAACGTGCACAATCTGTTCTTCAACTCTTACAATAGAACGCCATTCTCTTATATATTTGATATTTAAACTCAATATTATAAATATCTTAAATATATAAGTATAATATAGCCTCTTTTTGTAAGTGCTTTGAATAGGTTTGTAGTGATATGTATAAACAATGACTGATCTTATAGTATTTGTATATAAAGATTGTCTAAGTTTATACTGCCTTTGCTCACTTTAAGAAAAAGTCATGCCTTCTCGTATCATGATTCATCATGGTTTATAACGAAAAGGTATGGCTTTTCACATTTTTATAACCCTAACGTGATCGTAACTTATATAACCGCAGCGTGATTGTAATTTATATAATCTAGTGTGATTGTAATTTGTATAAGTCTAGCGTGATTGTAATTTGTATAATCTAGTGTGATTGTAATTTGTATAAGTCTAGCGTGATTGTAATTTGTATAAGTCTAGCGTGATTGTAATTTATATAATCTAGTGTGATTGTAACTTATATAACCTAACGTGATTGTCAATTTTTTCTAGTACTTGCCGCATTAATATACAAAAATCTATCCTATACAAGAACCCATTCTATACAGGAATCCCCCACCCCACTTTCTACATTCACAATATAAACATCTAAGGCGCTTTTTATAATCTGAGGAGTTTTTCATCCATGGCAGCCACCTTTAAAGCAGAACTCATCAATATTTTAGAAGAAAATGGATACCGCCTCGACTACACGCCTTATCACAATGAAGCCGACATTAAAAAATTTGCTGGACGCGAACGTAATCTTAATACAAATTGTTACCTCACCGTCTTCGATAGCTTAGGCTACGTCATCTGTCGGCTAAGTCAAGTCCAAGAAAAAACCAGACTAGAAAAAGAACATATCCAACAGATCGTAGAGGCGTTTCGTATATTTGAAATTCCTAACCGCGATAATATCCTCGAACGACTCGAAGACCTTTTGTAATATTATAACAACCTGCACCTACAAACCTCCTATCAATTCTAACGATTTAATCCCCAGTTATTTAATCCCCAGCTATTTAATCTCTAACCAGGTCATTTCTAGCAACTGGGTCTCTGGTGATCTAATTTCTAGCTAATTAATGTCTAGTTATTGGGTCTTCAATCAATGTAGCCTGAGATTGCATTTTTAAAAAATCAACTCCTTGTACTGTGATATTGGGTCTTCAATCAACGTAGCCTGAGATTGCATCTTTAAAAAATAAGCTCCCCCGTACCGTGATAAAAGTCGTCTTTTCATGAACAAAATTTCATGAACAGAATTTCATGAACAAAACATGAACAAAACACGATAATTGACGATAATTTTATGATTGACGATAATTTTATAATTGACGATAATCTTAATAGAAGACAATTTTATATGATCCGTAAATCAGACTGTGTGATCGATAAATCAGACTGTGTGATCGATAAATCAGACTGTATGACGGGTAAATCAGACCGTGTGATTGTGTATTTGAGAGCGTGTTTTATCATATGTTTTATGTTCTACGCTATTTCTTCTTGATTGTAAGATACAGATAACCGGTTAATGTATAGCAATAGGCATAGAAAATTGGGTGCAAGAGTAAGAGAATGGTAGGAAATTGGCTTCAAGTGGGTATTGCTAACTGCTTTGTTATAGGTAACCGATTTTTAATAGTCCTAGGCCTAGTTAGTTTTTCAATTTTTCTGGGACCTATGAAAAATAGCCCAGGCACATTGAATTCATTGCAGGCGCAATTTCCAGTACCGCCGCAACCGAGCATTCCAGGCAACGGGGCAATTGAAATCACACCCAGCGAAATCACACCCAGCGCCTCTCTAAAAATCTCTCTACGTCCCAGTGCACGCTACTTTGTACGCAATGAACCTGTTATGATTGAGGTTTTATTTGAAAATACTTCGCAATCAGGCGACAATTACCGCCTGCGCCTCTGGGAAAATATGTTCGAACAATGGACCTTCACCGTTAGACACGAAACAGGTCACATGCCTTATCAAACATTCGCTTACAAAAAATGGGAATACGATAAACGTGAGAATTTACCAGTCGCAGCCAGACGTGAAATCACCCTTGCACCAGGGGAAACTTTTTCTAGTAGCCTCCGACTAGACCAGTACAGCGCATTAAAGCACTTAGGGTATTACACAATCGGAGCGACCTTTTATCCGCTGTCTGTCAATAATCCCGATTACTTGCTCCCAGTCACCAGCACAGAAATAGAACTTCGTGAAGGCTTCTACTCATTAGACACACTCTCACCCGAACAAGCCACGCAATCCACACCACCACAAAACCCATCGCTCCTATCGTCCTTGCCAGATGACGTAGCGAATTATTCACGACTAGCCGCATCAGAGACGATCAGACGTATGCTCACAGCACTGCAGTTTAAAGACTGGCGTACGTACCTCTCGTATCTGCAGATAGATAGCCTCATAGAAACCTCGTATCGCTCGACCGATTATTATGAACGGATGCTCACCGCAACACCCCTTGAAAAACGCGTTATTGTAAACGAATTTAGGGACTTTCTCGTCACCGCCACAACCTACGATCCAGTCAATTTTGAAATCCTTCAAACCTTAGAACTAGGCAGCGAAGCAAAAGTTGACGTCCTCATCACCACTCAAGAAGCTTACCAACAACTCAAAGAAACCCTTAACCCCTTAACAGGGCAATTGGAATTTAATTGGACCGATCTCACCACCGCAGCCCCGCTCACACGCAATCGTATCTTCAAATACACACTCGCCCTCGTAAATAATATGTGGAAAGTCGTTGCTATTGACGTCCAGCTCTTCGATGGGAATATTTCCGACCTTCAAAGTAAATATTCCTTTAATGACAAAGAACCGCCTGTTATAGAAATAGATATGGAACTTATTGAAAAAGTGCTCTTTTCATTTAATCAGTTCCAATTGATAGAGTCCTATACGCCGCGCCTCGAAGAAATAGTTGCTTTTCTAAGAATCAGACCCACCTTGAAATTACGTCTTATCGGTTTCACAGACGATATCGGCACCGAGTCTTACAATCAAAACTTATCCAGACAACGAGTCATTACAGTTAGAGATTTCTTTCTAGAACGAGGTATTCCTGCAAATAGAATTGAATTATTTGCACGCGGCGAAAGTAACCCACTTAACAGTAATCGCAACGAACAGGAACGAAGCCTCAATCGTCGCGTCGAGATTTATTTTGTTCGCTAACCGCTCACACCGTCATTTAAAGTCAATTATTTCAGTAGGATCTGTTTTTATGGTATAATCGATACAATTGTTCACCGCACTATATCATAAATAAATAACGCCAGAATACACCGCCACAGTATATCGTCATCACAGCGTATCATCATAATAGGGCTAGGATTTATAAGGTTAGTGAAGTGAGGTATTGTTTGAATTGACTTTAAGGAGTTTGGTTGCATTGTTTAGTCATTTAATACCCTTGTTTTAATCTGTTTTTATGTTCTTCTATGTTTCATATGTTTTATATATTCCGTATGTTAAGTCGTTTTTGGGCTCATAAGTTTGCTCAAAAAAATAGCCGCCGCGTCGCTATTCGCTCAGTAACCTCGCTAGGATGGGGAGTTTTAGTATGGATTGGCTTAAATATAAGTCTGCCCACTCAATTAGCCGCGCGCTATCCGCTTATCCAAGGCTCACAATTATACGAACTCGCCTCCTCCTTAGAATCAATGACACTAGGCGGCGCAGCCCTAGGTCTAGAACCGCAAGCAGAAGTCTTCGCAGACAGCCCAACCGCTCCCGCCTCAGTCCTCCGTAAAGATTTCTCGATCAATGTCTTTCTAGTAGATAATCGCCGTAGCAGTTTCGCCTTAGGATACGTTCATCCCAGCGATTACGGTATCTTTGGCATAGGTTTTTATGGGTCTGTTCCCAATAATAAGAGTGCTGATGACGACTTAGGTGAATTTTTTTCCCTCACAGGACATTTTTCTAAACGGCTCTCAAAAACACTAGAACTAGGCTTCAATCTCGCCTTCGATTACAATAACATTGACAAAGCACCGCCCCAAGAACTAAATAGCCGTAACCGTGTTCGTTCTAATTACATTCCAGTCGGCTTTCATTTCGATGCCGCTTTTACGGTCGTTCCCAAAATAGACCTCGTCTCGCCCTCTGGCTTCTCTTTTAGAAATGTCCGCTACGGTGTCGCCATTCGCGAAATAGGACTCGTTCCACTCAGTCGCTCAGGTGATAATTCACTGCTGTTCGCTGAGACCATTGACCCCCTCCTCTTTGGTGTAGGGTTTGATTTCCTATCCCTAGTCAATCAATACACCACTAATTATAAAAATACCACCCACTCCGTTAAAAAAGGCTTCAAATCACGATTCCTGCTCGACTTAGGCTTCTCCTATCCCGTCAGTTTTACCGTCAAAAGTGGATTTAAAAGTACCGCTTATACAGGAATTCCCGTTTTTCCAGAATTTAGCTTCTCCCTAGGCGCCTTCTACAACGCCCTCATCGATACCTATTTCCCACTCACAGGCGGCTTCACATTCAAATTTTCAATTCCTGAAACAGATATCCTCCTCAAATGGGCATGGGCACTCGAAACTACCCAAGCACGTTTTTCCACCATCACAGGATTTACCACCGCCCTAGGACTCTCCTTCGCATTCGGCTACAAAGATGACGACCCACCTGAAATTGACCCCACCATCCTATCCGGTGAAGGCTTCATTCCCATCGAACAATTCACCCCTTATGAAGAAAAGAATTGATTGCTATGCTAAACGATCACACGACTTATTTTAGTTTCTACCATCTGCTCTGCACCAGCAGTAGAATATTAGGCTGCGCCTTACATATTGTACGACGTGCCCAGCATCGCTCTACATTTCGTACGGTTATGCTAACAATAGCCCTCTCGGTATTTTTATTAATAATGGGAGTGCCCGTGTACGGACAGGAGGGAACTAAAACTACACCGCCACCGCTTCCCTCCTATACTAATGCGGTCAGGTATTTCTCACCTAACCTTGACGGGACAAAAGACGTTATGACCATTCCTATCGTTATTACCGAACGCGGCAATCTAGTGGCTTGGAGTGTGACGATTTATCAAAAAATAGGAACGACTTTTAAGACATTGCAGACGTTTTCAGATATTTCTGAGCTAGAACGTGAAACCGTTTCTTTCAAACAGTCGCTCAGCCGCCTCTTTCGTCGTGAAAGAGGTATCACGCCACCGCCCTACGTAGAATGGAACGGAGCAGCAAAAAATGGAACACCCATGCCAGACGGTGTCTACTACGTCTCTTATTACGCACGCGACGGCAATGACAATGAAACAACAACACCCCTCTATCCTATTGTCATCGATACTATCACGCCTGAAGCAACTCTTGTCCTTTCTAATAAGGTCTTCTCGCCCAATGAAGATGGAAATAAAGAAACCCTAGCTATCACACTCACACCTAAAATCCCAAACCCCTTAGATACAGCAATGATTGTTATCTTAGACAGCAATGAAAAACCTATCCGCACGTACAAGACGCCACTTACTAAAAATATAGAGCCCATTGTCTGGGATGGCCTCACCGCCAATAATAAAAAAGCACCCGAAGGCACGTATACTCTTCATCTCACCCTTTCTGATCTAGCAGGGAATACATTTGCTGATAAAAATAATCGCGTCACGCTAGTACGTACCTTTGAAACCGTCGATTTTTCTCTATCCCTCCCCGCTATCTCACCCAATGGCGATGGCTTCTTCGATAGTTTAACTCTAGATACCCGCCTCTCTAGTCAAGTCGGACTAGCAACATGGAATATTGACATCACCGCAGCAAAGTCTAAAAACCCCGTCGTCACATACTCAGGAACAACTAACCTTAAAACTTCAATATTATTCTCTGGAAAAGATAAATCGGGAACAACTCTGCCAGATGGACGCTACAGTGTAGGATTTAATGCAACGTTTAATTCAGGCAATACCGTAACATCACAACCTCTCCCCCTCATCATCGATACCACACCCCCCACATTAAAAGCACGTCTTCGTGAAAAAGTCTTCAATCCCAAATCCGCCCAAGAAACCACCCGACAACTCCACATCACACAAACCGCCGTAGGCAACCCAACAGATACTTATGATGGTGCAATCATTGACGAAAACGATGAAGAAATTTACACCTTCCCCCAAACACAAGGCACCGTAAAAGCAAACCTCACCTGGGATGGCAGAAATAACAATCAAGAAACCAATTCAGGACTCTATCGTTATAAATTGACAGGTCAAGATGCCTTATCGAATACCGCAGTCGTCATTACCAGCAATACAGAACTCATCAGCGAACGCGTCAATGTCCGCATTCGCAGCACGCATAAAGCATTCTCGCCCAACAATGACAACATCAAAGAAACAACCGAATTTCAACTCGCTATCACAGAAACCTATCGTCGCCTCATCAAAAATGGAAGTATTGAGATCGCTCAGAAAAATAAACAACGCGTGGCTGCCATTGAATTTGATAACTACACTAATAAATTCACGTGGAATGGAGCAAATAATAAAGGAAAAACCCTTAAAGACGGACAATACTTTTATCGCGCCAATGTTAATTTTTCTACTGGTGAAAAAATTGTCACCACTTATAAGTCGCTCTATCTAGATACAGTCGCACCTAACGTTACTTCTCGGCTGCACACACCCGTCTTCTCTCCCAATGGAGACGGTACGCTAGATGCTTTTCACGTAAGCCATAACCACACGCCTTCTATGATTTTGCCCGCAGAAGACCGCTTCACCGTCCAAATCAAAACAGCCACAGGAACGATTGTTCGTGAAAAAGAATGGAATGAAAAATTGCCTCAAGACATCAAGTGGACAGGTAATACAGACATCAATCAAACCGCACCCGAAGGAAAATACACCTACACGCTAAGCGCCGAAGACGCCGCAGGAAATGTAATGCCACCGCAAACACTCTCCTTTGACCTCGTCCGCTCAATGCCACAATTGACACTCGAGCATGACCCCAGTCTCATATCCTTTCATCCCGAAGCTAACAAAACTGCAATGACCCTCACGCCGTTACTTTCTGATAATAAATATTTCAATAATATCGCATTCGTCCTTGCCGGCGGTGAAAAGAATCGTGTCATTGCTACTCAAGCAGCCCTAACCCCCTATAAATGGGATGCTCGTACGTACAAATCCCCACCTGCTACTAGTAGAAAAAAAAGTACTCGTCTGCCTCCTTTTAAAAGCGGACCCTACAACCTCACCGCCAAAGCAAAATTCACCTCAGGTATCACAGCAGCCAGCACACCTAAACCCATCTTCATTGACAATATCAAACCCAAAGTAACGCTCAAACACGATCCAGCCTACTTCTCCCCAGATAACGACAATACCAATGAAACATTGCGGCTCCGCGTTACTGCCAAAGACAATCACCAAATCGTTAAAACCGATATTTCTATATTTAGACGTATCCAATTTGATAAAACAGGCAAACCTTTCCCACAGACGCTAGCGGCATATAAGGATTATTCGCCACCTTTTAAAAAATACAGCTGGTCGTCGGCTGTCGATGAAGTTATTCGCTGGGACGGCGTCGGTGACAATGGGAACATTGTCGAATCGGCGAACGATTACATTGTCTTTCTCGAAGCAGAAGACGCTGTCGGTCTCCGTTCTATCACCAGAGACACCATTAGAGTCGATATTTTTGTCGAACGACTCGCCGATGGACGGCTACGCATCGTTATCAATAGCATCAACTTCAAATACGACTCTTCTAAAATGGTCGGTGATTACGATAGCATCTTAAAACGGCTAGCAGTCATGTTGTCTAGATTCCCTGACTACCGTATAGACATTCTCGGGCATACAGACTCACGCGGCACTGAGCCTTACAATCAAAGCCTTTCTGAACGCCGCGCTCGTGCTGTATTTAATGTGCTAACACTTCGTGGTGTTCCTAAGCGGATCATGAAGTATTCGGGTGCTGGTGAGAAAGAACTTTTTATCAAAGACGAGGTCATCTCAGACGCGTCGCTCAGCGAGGCAGAACAACTCTTTCTAACCGAAGAGAATTATCGCCGTAATAGACGCGTCGAATTTTACTTAGAACGCCCCACTAAAAATGCCAAAAAATCCTCCCTCCAAGGTTCTTAAAGGATAGCTACCTATAGTTAACAATAGCTACTCATGTCGCTCTCCGTTTAAAATAAAGCAATGAAACTCCTAGTCCAGCGCGTCTTAGCAGCCAGTTTAACATTTAAACCGCAGCAGCCATCCCCAGCAGCAGCCACGCCACGCACCGTAGAGCGAACCATAAACCATGGCCTGCTCGTCTACCAATCTTTAACCACAGCAGATGCGAATCTCTCACCACATACGCTTAGCACCTGGGGAGCTAACCTCATGACATTCAAATTTTTTTCAGAAGACTTTGTTAACCGGCTTGATGGTAATAACGACTGTCTGACTTCTGATCCTTCTACGACGAGACTTACACTATCGCTTAACGACGTAGCAGGAAGTCTGTTACTCGTCAGTCAAATAACCTTATACGGACAATTTAAAAACCAACGCAAACCATCCTACACCGAGAGCGCACCACCACATAGCGCTAAGGAGATATACGAACGGTTTTATAAGATTTTACAGGAATCACTTCCTCCGCCAGGAAAGGTCCAATCAGGCTCATTTGGAGCGCATATGGATATTAGGGCTATATTAGATGGTCCGGTAACGTTTAGCTTTGAAGTCAATTCTTAAAATAGACTACAATTTAGTTTAATTTTGACCGTTAACGCAAATTTATATCCATGAATTTTTATCCATTTTTAAAGCATAGCCATTTCGGTTACCCATAAAAACACTTCTCCATTGAAATTTGATTGAAATTTGATTGAAATTTTAGAATTTTTTAATGTTTTTAGTGAAGCGGTCCTTCTAAATTAATGAATTTCAATGAAATTTTTCAATCAATTTTAAAGACTTACACAAAAAAACGTATACTTGTACAATTTTTGAATATTTAGAGTTATTTTAGTTATTTGCATTGTATAATTGGGCTTGCATTGTAATGTTTACTTACAAAGTGCGCCGATAATTAGGAGTTAAAATCTAGCTTTACAACACTACTAACTTTCCTTACGATTAAGTAGAATATTAAATTTTTATGACCGAATTTTTGTATTTATTTGTTTGATTAAGGGGTGGTTTTGAGACCAGCGAACTTGATATACCGTAGAGTTTTATGAACTGCTATTTGATCCATTTGAGATTTATTTGATTCTGTACAACGACTTTTGATTGTAGTCTCCATTGGATTGTAGTCTCCATTGAGATTACTTACTAAGGTTTTCAATGGAGATTTTTAGCTTAGACTTTTCTTTTATGCCCAATCATCGCTTTATAGCTTTTATATCTTATTGCCTTTATGTCTAATTCTAGTCTAGTCATGGTCTAATCTTAGTGATAAAGGGCGTATTTATAAAATAATAAAAACTGTATTTATAAGCAACTATATTAATATAATTTGACTGATTATAAAAAAACAATAAAACAAAAAATAATTAAACAAGTATATTTAAGATATTTGAGTAAATATTATGAAAGAGAGTTTACTAAAACTAAAAATGATGCTGTTCTCGCTCAGTACAGCAGTTATCATAGGAGCATGCACAGTATCAACTGAACCACAGCGGCTTACACCGTTACCGCCTGCTAGTATTAGCGCGACTTTTGGTGGTGTGACGATCAGTACGGCTTCTACAGGAGCGAGCGGGGTATTTATTGAGACCGATAATACGGTTGTTATCAGAGGATTCCCCAATCCCCCTGATGAATTAGGTGTGCCTAATGGAACAATTACGATCGTCCCTCCTACAGGAGTGACTGTCAGTGCTCTCAGCCTAAGTTTTTCAGACCTAACAGGTTCTAATGCTGGAGGGTTGCCGCTTACCGAAACCGTCACAGTTTCCAGTGAGGGAAATGACGATAACACGTTTAAAGTGCGTATTGACTTTGTAGCGGGAACACCTTCTCTAGTCGTCTATAACTCTGGCGGGTTTGGCGGTGATGGTATTGAAAATAATAGGCTCAGTCTCGCTAAAGACTCCTCAGCAGCAGATATGATAGCTAATCTATCTCCCTGTGCTTATTATGCACCCGATATAACGTTTATGCTAGGCACTAATGCAGCGAGTATTAATTATAAGATTGCCTCAGTCATAGAGCCGCGACCTGATGTCGGTCCTTACTTTGATGGCGTGAACACAGCCAATAATACTAATGCAGAAAGGTTTCAAGTCACCTATGAGACCAACACGGGATCGCTTGAGTTTGGTTTTTCGGTAATCGTTCAGGACTGTTCATCACCAGAGGAGGTCTTCACACCAACAAACCTTAATAGTCCAGGAACGACCGCAGAGAACCCATGGATCATAACCGATGCAACTAAACTGCAGGCAATGTCTTTCTTTGTCAATCAAGAACCTAACGATGCTCTATCGACTAATTTCTTTGAACTGGCAAATGACATCGATCTAGCTAACTTTGGGGGTCCAGAGGGCTTCGTGCCTATCGGTGTTTCTAGTAATATTCCTGGTAATGATGGTAGGAGTTTTGCTGGTAGATTGGATTGTAAAGGACGTACAATATCTAACTTAACGATCAATCGTCCCACCAGTGACTTCCAAGGCTTATTTGCATTTACTCTTGAAAAAACTGGTATTAATGGTTTTATTAGAAACTGTAGGCTGACGAATGTCAATGTAGTCGGACGTGATGGTGTTGGCGGACTAGTCGGTGATGCGACCAGTGCAATCGAAATTTCCAATGTGCATCTACAAGGAGAGGTGCGCGGTAGAAATGCCGTAGGCGGTCTTATCGGACGATCAGATGGTGCTAGATCTGCGGGTACTGTAGTAACGAATGTATCTGTTCATGCGACCGTTTCGGGTGGATTACTCATCGGGGGCCTAATCGGTTATTCTGTAGCGTCTAGTATAAACGCCAGCTATTTTAATGGCAATGTTTCAGGAGATATTGCTGTAGGCGGAATCATCGGGCATGCTTGTACTACTACGGGCTGTCCCACGATTACTAATAGTTACGTTCGGGGTGCCGTAACAGGCTTTAGTGCGATAGGAGGTTTAGTAGGTAACGCTCTGGCGAGATCTGTCAATATTAAAAACAGTCTGAGTTTGATGACCGTTGTAGGTTCTAACCTAGACGCAGCTCTTATTGACCGTTATCGCACAGATAGTGAGACGCAGCCTAGGTTTGAACGACTAGAAACTTTTCGGTATAACGCGATAGCCAACACTTTTGCTACGGAGAATGCTGAGGCATCTCCTTCAGCGAGGCATATAGGAGCTGTTATAGGATATGCGACGTCGTTCTTGCCAAATAATATTAATGGAAACTACGCAAATAGTGATCTGTACAGCGAGATTGTTATAGTATCCGGGGCAAGTACTGTTCCTACTGGTATTACAGAGCTTGCTACCGGTGATTTACAATTGCCAACCGCCCCTGCAACAGACGTATCAGCTACTTATTATAATTGGGATCCTGCGGTCTGGAATTTTGGAACAGAAACTCAGTACCCAGTGTTGAGCCCGCCTACTGATGGTGTTTTTACGCTAGAAGAGCAGCGCACTCCTTAATTCTAAGTAGTTTCAGTATCAATATTAATATAGGACTTTTTATCACAGCTTAGCCAAGCTAAGCTGTGATAAAGCCTTCTTTATTAGGTCGCCTGGCATGAAAAAGGCTAGGCCAGTTTCACTTCTCCTTCTTTATCTGAGTTGTTAAGATATTCCTCCCCTGTACATCATTTAGAGTTCGTTCATGACGTTATAAGAGGCTATTTGAAATACGATTAGTTATGGGTGATTATGGGTGGTTTATAAAAAAGTATGTTAGTATTAATAACGTTTAAATAACTATAAAAAAATAACATTTATTTATTAATTGAGTATATATCATGAAAGAGAGTTTACTAAAACTAAAAATGATGCTGTTCTTACTCAGCGCAGCATTTATCATGGGATCATGTACAGTAGCGTCATCAGAACCACAGCAGCCTGCACTTTTGTCTCCTACCAGTGTCAGTGCGACTTTTGGTGGTGTGACGATCAGTACGGCTTCTGTAGGAGCGAGTGGGGTATTTATTGAGACCGATAATACGGTTGTTATCAGAGGCTTTTCTAATCCTCCTGATGAGTTAAGTGTACCTGATGGAGAAGTTATCATTGCTACTCCCGCAGGAGTAACCGTTAACACAATCAGCCTAAGTTTCTCAGATCTAACAGGTTCTGATGCAGGGGCATTGTCACTTACTGAAACGGTCACAGTTTCTAGTGAGGGGAGAAGTGAAAATACGTTTAAATTTCGTATTGACTTTGTAGCAGGAACACCTGCTTTAGTCGTTATTAATTCTGGCGGGTTTGACGGCATTGAGAACAATAGGCTTAGCCTTGCTAAAGATTCTACGGCAGAAACGATAGCCATGCTCTCACCTTGCACCTATTATGCGCCCGATATAACGTTTATGTTAGGCACTAATACAGCAAGTACAAATTATAGAGTGGCGCCAGCTACAGACCCACGACCTGTAATCAGTCCTTATTTTGATAGCACGGACGCAGCCAATAATACCAACGTAGAAACCTACCAGGTGACTTATGAAACGAATACGGGATCAATTATGTTTGGTTTTTCGGTAGTCGTTCAAGACTGCAGCACACCACAGCAGGTCTTCACGTCAGCAGACCCTAATAATCCAGGAACGACCGCAGCCAATCCATGGATCATAACCGATGCAGCTACATTGCAGGCAATGGCTTATTTTGTCAATCAAGACTCTAATGTTGCTGCTGCAGATGATTTTTTTGAACTGGCAAATGACGTTGATCTAGCTGGCTTTGGAGGGCCGGAGGGCTTTACACCTATTGGTATTTCTTATCATGCTATTCCAGGCGCTAATGATGCGGCAGATAATAGGAATTTTGCGGGGAGACTGGATTGTAAAGGAAATACAATCTCTAACTTAACGATCAATCGTCCAAGTAGCGACTACCAAGGCTTGTTTGCATATATTACGGACGAAGGAGGAACGCCTGGTTTCATTAGAAATTGTAGACTGATGAATGTTAATGTAGTCGGCCGTGATGGTGTTGGTGGTCTAGTCGGTGACGCTACGAGTGATATTAGCATTTCCAATGTACATTTACAAGGAGAGGTGCGCGGCAGAACTGCCGTAGGCGGTCTTATCGGAAGAACAGATGGCACTCGTGTTACTAGGGTGGAGAACACATCTGTTCATGCGACCGTTTCGGGTGCATTTATGGTTGGAGGCATGATAGGGTTTACTAGACAGGCTAGTGTAGTTTCTAGTTATTTCAATGGCACTGTTTTAGGAGAACTCGTTGTAGGCGGACTTATTGGGTTCGGTTGTGATGCTGGCGACTGTCCTGCGATCCGTAACGTTTACGCTCGGGGCACTGTGACGGGTTTCAGTGCAGTAGGAGGTTTACTAGGCAGTGCGGACCTACCCCCTGCAGCTCCTAATATTACAAATACGCTTAGTTTAATGACCCTTGTAAGTTCTAATCTAGAACCAGCTGTTATCGAACGTTATCGTACAGATAGTTCTAGCTCGCCTAGTTTTGAACGACTAGAAACTTTTCAGTATACCAGTGTATCCACTCCTTTTATTACACAATTCGATGCAACCCCTTCGGTAACGCCAATGGGCGCTGTTATAGGAGGAGACAGTGGACTATTGACAATGACGACAAGTAATCATGCAGATAGTACGCTAAATGAGGGGCTACCGTTGGTCTTCGGAGTGGATGCTCCCGCTGGTTTTACGGCGTCTACTACCGAACAACTTCAATCAGCAACTGCCCCTGGCGCAGCAGCCTCAGACCCTTATCACAATTGGGATGCTGCGGTCTGGGATTTTGGGACAGCGACTCAGTATCCAGTGTTGAAACCGCCTACTGATGGTGTTTTTACGCTAGAAGAGCAGCGCACTCCTTAATTCTAAGTAGTGTCAGTATCAATATTAATATAGGACTTTTTTTATCACAGCTTAGCCTGGCTAAGTTGTGATAAAAGGTTCTTCCCAGATTCCTCAGATCACTTGGTAGGAAGAAGTGTGCGGGAGGGGGAGGAAAAGTAGCAGTGATTGGTAGGAGTTTGGGGCGGAAATGGGTTTTAGGTTGCTTGTTTGCCGCGGCGAATGAGCACTTTACCTGTGCGAATAATCTCCATAATTTGATACGATTCTAGAATTTTTAAGAAGGCGTCTATTTTTTCGGTAGTGCCTGTGATCTGGACGACCATTGAATTTTGCGTTAAGTCGATGGTTGTGGCTTTGAAATGATCGATGATGGCAAAGATATTTTTATAATCGTTTGTTAAGATGATCTTAATGAGGGCGAGTTCGCGCTCGATGTAGCCTCTGGTATTGATGTGATCGAAGTGGTGGGCTTTGAGGACGTTGACGAGTTTTCTGATGTGGCGAATGACTTGATCTAGATTGTCTTTATTGCCCTTTACGGTGATGGTAAATCGTGAGAAGGCTGGGTTACGTGTTGCGGAGACGACGAGGGATTCTATGTTGAAGCCACGTCTTGAAAAGATGAGAGAAATACGTCCGAGTACGCCTGGTTTGTTCTGGACGAGAACGGAAATGGTGTAGAGTTCTGTCGAGAGTGTGGACGCTTTTTCTTCTTCTGGTGCTGGGCTTTGGTTATGCGGCGGGGAGGCAGGTTGTTGATGTGAAGTGGGGGGAGATGACAAAGGTGATTTCTCAGTAGTCACTTCTTCTTTTAAGACGGTCGTTGCTTTGCTTTGTGCTGCGAATGTGTTTTCTTGTGCTTCTTCTGTGTGTGTGGATGTCATGGGATGCTTTATACTCTTAGGGTTGTACGCTTGCTAGTAGGTGTAGCGTCGGTAGTAGCGTCGGTATAGTGTGTGTAGTGTGTGTAATATACAGTAGTAATAATAGGTGGTGTGAATTATGAGCAGTTTAGGTTATGTGCTACCGACAGGTTTAGTGAGTTTGACGTTGGGTTTTGGAGGGGAGATGATCATTTCATGGGCGGATGCGCCTGATGGGACCATTGGGAAGACGTTGTCTTCTTTAATAACTTCGGCGTGAATGACACAAGGCCCTTTATTGTAGTCGAGGGCTGCATTGATAACCGAAGCGGCGTGAGTACTTTTTTTAATACGAAATGCTTTGACATTGTATGATTTGGCGAGTTTGACGAAGTCAGGATTGCCGACGAGGTCTACGCCTGAGTATCTATTTTCATAAAAGAGTTCTTGCCACTGGCGGACCATGCCGAGGTATTTGTTGTCAATGATAAATATTTTGATGGGGAGGTTATGGATTTGTGCGGTGGCGAGTTCAGCAGAGGTCATTTGAAATCCCCCGTCACCAACGATCGCTACGACCATTTCGTTAGGCTTAGCGAATTGGGCGCCGATGGCGGCTGGGAAGCCGAAGCCCATAGTTCCCGCGCCTCCTGATGAGAGCCACTGATGGCTGAACGAACACTTATAAAATTGGGCTGCCCACATCTGGTGCTGTCCTACGTCGGTGGTGACGATAGCTTTACCTTGGGTGAGGGTATATATTTTTTCAATGATCTGTTGTGCTTTAAGGCCGCCTTTCTTTTTGTATTTGAGCGGGTAGCGTTTTTTGTATTTGGCTAGTGTTTTGAGCCAGGGTTTTGTTTTCAGTGGTGTGATAAGGTCGTTTAGTTTTTTGAGAGCGTATTTAGCGTCGGTGATGATATAGAGATCGGGCTTGATGATTTTATTGATCTCTGATTGATCGATATCGATGTGAATGATTTTAGCATTTTCACAGAACCGACGTGGGTTACCATTGATACGATCGTCGAATCGTGACCCGATGGAGAGCAGCAGATCGCAGTCGATGAGGGCTTTGTTGGCGTAGGCTGTGCCGTGCATACCTAGCATGCCTAGCGAGAGGGGGTCTTCTTCTGGAAAAGCGCCCTTAGCGAGAAGTGTTGTTGTCACAGGTGCGTTTAGTGTATGGGCTAGGGTTGTGAGTTCTTTACTTGCGTTACCGATGAGGACACCTCTTCCTACTAAGATAAGGGGTTTGGAGCTTTTTTTGATGAGAGCGGCTATTTTTTTAAGGTCTAGTTCATCGGCTAGTGGTGGGAGCGTATAGCCTGGAATGTCTAGGACGGGAGCGTCTTTGATGGTGCTGGTAAATTTATTGGAGGTGATATCTTTAGGGAGGTCTATTAGCACAGGTCCTGGTCTGCCTGTGCTGGCTAGATGAAAAGCTTCTGTGATGATAGTTGGGATGGCGTTTGTTTCTTTGACGAGGTAGCTGTGTTTAACGATGGGCATGGTGATGCCGAAGATGTCGGTTTCTTGGAAAGCGTCTTTGCCGAGCACGGAAGTGATCTGCTGTCCTGTGAGAATGATCATGGGCACGGAGTCCATATGGGCGGTGAGGATTCCTGTTACGGTATTGGTAGCTCCCGGTCCGCTTGTGACGAGGACGACGCCTGGTTTGCGTGTGACGCGTGCGTAGCCATCTGCCATGTGGGTGGCGCCTTGTTCGTGGCGTGTGAGAATAAGTTTAATGTTCGAGTTCAGTAGAGCGTCAAATATGGGCATGGCAGCACCACCTGAGTAACCGAAGACGTACTCGACACCTTGTTTTTCTAAGTATTTTATGAGAATTTCTGCACCTGTTGAATCCATAGTCGTTTGCTTGATATACAAATGTCTTAAATTGAGATTTTTAGTTAAAAAGAGGTTGTTTTATGAAAATTAAATCACCCAATACATAAATTTAATGCAGCAGTCAATTTCATGAAAGCCAATTTTATGGAAATTTCACGAAAATTGGTTACTTTCATGAAATTACGCCAGGATTATGGAAATTTCACGAAAATTGGTTGCTTTCATGAAATTACGCTAGGATTATGGAAATTTCACACAAATTGGTTATTTTCATGAAATTACCTTAGGAAGTCAAGTATAATTCTAACATAAAAAATAAGTTTTTTGTGATAAGCAATGCGAATGGGGTTCAATATGGGTAAAAAAATCAATTTTCAATGAAAAATATTTTTTAAAGGGGTTAAATTCAAATAAAATTTAAACAATAATGCGATTTTTTGTTTAAATTTTTTTAAAATATCATTCAAATTGAGGAATTTTCTTGGACACAATGTAGATTTAACAATTCCTTAAATATGACGCGGACCTAAAATTTTCTTAAATACCGTGTCAATTTAAGACTTTTTTAAAGTATCTCGTAGATTTAAGTATTTTTTAAATAACCATCTAAATTGAGGAATTTTCTTGGACACAATGTAGATTTAACAATTCCTTAAATATGACGCGGACTTAAAATTTTCTTAAATACCCTGTCAATTTAAGACTTTTTTAAAGTATCTCGTAGATTTAAGTATTTTTAAATAACCATCTAAATTGAGGAATTTTCTTAAATACAATGTAGATTTAACAATTCCTTAAATATGACGCGGACTTAAAATTTTCTTAAATATTGTGTCAGTTTAAGACTTTTTTTTAACATAACGGGCAAATGTTCGGCTGAGCAGCCAATTGCTGAGAACGAAGACGGGTGCGGAGAGAACGATCAGATAAGTATGCGAGCGATTTATCTTATGAATATAAGGTGTGGCGGGAGCAATGGGTTGCCTGGCTAGAAGTTTTGTGGTGGCGGCGGCAATAATGAGCGGAATCCAGCAGAATAATCTATGGCGATAAGACGTGATATGTGGCAGAGCACGGGTGTAAATGAGAGCGTGTTGTAGATGTGTGGTGATTTGTTTTAGGAGTGTGCGTTGGAGATTTTTACACTGGAGGGGGTTTTTACGTGTTAAAAATTCTGTTACGGTGAGGTTGTGTTTTTTTAGGAGTTCACGGGGAATGTAGAGCCAGCGGCGTGTTTGATCGGTTGGAAAATCTTTGACAATGTTTGTTAATTGGAGTGCTTGGGCGAAGTGTGGAGCGTTATTTTGCAGGGTTTTTAGGCGGGCGGCGTCGGTTATTTTTAGGCTAAAGAGGTCTGTTAGAATCGTTCCTACGGTCCCTGCGACAATAGAGCAGTATTTTGTCAGTTCGCGTTGGCTGGATAAGACTTTGAAGGAATTATGCTTATAACGTTCTATAAAAGTGCTCATTCCCGTTGCCATTGTGATAATGGGTGCTTTGAGGATTTTACGGTATGGGTTGGGAAGATTGAGGTAAATTTGCATGAGGGTGGGTGTTTCTCTGAGGAGCTTATTTTCGTGGGGGTTGGGTGATAATTGGTATATGGGGAGGGGTGGCTGCTTGTGTTGTGATTTTTCTAAGGGTGTTATCGAAGTAAGCCATGTTGCATAAGCTTTGCTCTTGGCCTCTTTTTTGAGTAATTGAGCGAATGTTGTAAGTAGGGTACTCTTTTCTTCTGCTGTGAGGCTTGTGATCACCGTAGGTAATTTATGCGTGCTGGAATGAAGAGATGCGTCGTCAGCATCGTTAGCGTCGCCAGCATCGTTAGCGTCGTCAGCATCGTTAGTATTGTCAACATTGTCAGTATCGTCAGTATTATTATGGGAGGCTGGGTCGTTTGATGTGTCTGCAGCCAAAGTGTTTGATTTACTTGCGGCGGGGTTGTTTTTGCTTGTGGCAGGCAAATTGGCAGTGATTTCTAGGGGTGTTACTGTTATTGGGGGTGTTGTCGTATGAGTATGCTCGGCGTGAGATTCTTTGTTGGTGTCTTCTTTTTTAGCATTATTATCCTCTTCTTTAGCGTCTTCTATAGTGTCTAGGACGCGACAAATGAGGTATGCTGTACCAATGACAATATATTCATCACGGGCGAGAAAGCGAATATTGAGTGCAAATGTACGGCTTACTAGTGGAAGGAAATAATCAATAAATGCCTTGTCTTCCATAAACGCTCAGTCATAAAAAATATTGAAATTAGAGTAGTTATTAAAGCCATTATTGGAATAATTCAAACTAGAACAATTCAAATCAGAACAATTCAAACTAGAACAATCCAAACTAGAACAATTCAAACTAGAACAATTCAAACTAGAACAATTCAAATCAGAACAATTCAAACTAGAACAATTCAAACTAGAACAATTCAAACTAGAACAATTCAAACTAGAACAATTCAAACTAGAATAATTTAAACTAGAATAATTCAAACTAGAATAATTCAAACTAGAACAATTCAAACTAGAATAATTCAAATCAGAACAATTCAAATCAGAACAATTCAAACTAGAATAATTCAAACTAGAACAATTCAAACTAGAACAATTCAAACTGGAATAATTCAAACTAGAATAATTTAAACTAGAATAATTCAAATCAGAACAATTCAAAGAATATCTGCAGTAATTATACCTATGTTTTATTAGAAAACAAGAAGAATTTCTGAGTGAGAATGTCTTAAATGGGGAATATGAAAAATTTTTGAAGTGGTGGGAAAGTCTCAATGAAAGAGGTCAAGTGGAGAGATCAGACGGGAAGATCTAGTGATTTCTAGTGATTTTGTGTTGTGATAGTGATTTTGCGTTGTGATGAATGCGAGGTGGGTGCTATTTTTAAGGAATCTGTATAACTTTGAAGTAAAAATCAGGTAAATGAATTGAGAAATCATACAAAGAGGGGGTATGATGTACAATCTTAACAGGCAGTTAAATGATAACAGTAATAATTCATCAAATTATAACCGTATTTATAACCGTATAATAGCCAGAGTCAACCTATAACCGTAATAATAAGGGTTTGTCATTAGTGGTGGTGGTAGTATCTGCTAGCTAAAAGCATCTCCACGGGGAATCGAACCCCGGTTGCCAGGATGAAAACCTGGTGTCCTAACCACTAGACGATGGAGACTTTTATATAGAACATCATCCATAAAACATAAAAGTGAGCCGCGATGGGTTCGAACCATCGACCCACGCCTTAAAAGGGCGTTGCTCTACCAACTGAGCTAGCGGCCCGCCCAATAATTTTAGTATAACTTCTATATTATTGCTATACCATGACAATTATTATACCATGAATACTTGGGAAAAATCTATTTTTAAAGCAGCAACAGGTTAAAAATCAAGAATTGCATACACATCACAAATAAATATCATAAATAAATATCACAAGTAAATATTACAAGTAAGTATTACAAGTCAATATTACAAGTAAGTATTACAAGCAAATATTACAAGCAAATATTACAAGTCAATATTACAAGTAAGTATTACAAGTAAGTATTACAAGCAAATATTACAAGTCAATATTACAAGTAAGTATTACAAGTCAATATTACAAGTAAGTATTACGAGCAAATATTACAAGTCAATATTACAAGTCAATATTACAAGTAAGTATCACAAGCAAATATTACAAGCAAATATTACAAGTAAGTATTACAAGTAAGTATTACAAGTAAGTATTACAAATAAGTATTACAAGCAAATATTACAAGTAAGTATCACAAGCAAATATTACAAGTCAATACTACAAGTCAATATTACAAGTAAGTATTACAAGTAAGTATTACAAGTCAATATCACAAGTAAGTATTACAAGTAAGTATTACAAGTAAGTATTACAAGTAAGTATCACAAGTAAGTATCACAAGTAAGTATTACAAGTAAGTATTACAAGTCAATATCACAAGTAAGTATTACAAGTAAGTATCACAAATAAGTATTACAAGTAAGTATTACAAGTAAGTATTGCAAGTAAGTATTGCAAGTAAGTATTACAAGTCAATATCATAAGTCAATATTACAAGTAAAGATCAGGAGTAAAACGTGTAAAAATTTGTCAATTTGATAGGATTTAACAAGATTTATTAAATGAAATCCATTGAAAACTTAAGCGTAATTGGGGTGAAAAGGGCTGTTTGGGGTGGATATAAAATTTGTTTATAAAAACATAAGAAATATAGATAATCATAGTAACTATTCGTAGTAATGGGTCATAATAAGCATAGTAACCAATAAAACATAGACAATCATAGTAACTATTCGTGGTAATGGGTCATAAGCATAGTAACCAATAAAACATAGACAATTATAGTCATTTGTCATAAGTATAGTACGCACGTGTACTACTCACGTATAGTATTTACTTAGAGCTACTAACAATGATTGGAATATTGCGGTAGTTTTATACAATTGAGAGGTTTTTGTCACAGTAAGACTTCATATATCATAGGATAGGGTCATATTTTATACAATATTGATACATAGTTCGCTTATAGTCATTAATCATGATTAGAATATTGCGGTAGTTTTATACAATTGAGAGGTTTTTGTCACAGTAAGACTTCATATCATAGGATAGGGTCATATTTTATACAATATTGATACATAGTTCGCTTACATAGTTCGCTTATAGTCATTAATCATGATTGGAATATTGCGGTAGTTTTATACAATTGAGAGGTTTTTGTCACAGTAAGACTTCATATCATAGGATAGGGTCATATTTTATACAATATTAATGCATAGATCACTCGTAAAAAGGTATTAGTTTATAAAAATTCACGAATACAACCTGACAAACATAATAAACAGCAAAGCTTAAAAAAGTACTAGGTTTATAAAAATTCACGAATACAACCTGGCAAACATAATAAACAACAAAACTTAAAAAAGTACTAGGTTTATAAATTCACGAATAAAACCTAGCAAGTAGCGAAGTTTGAACGGGTTTTTAACGATAATAAAACTAAATGAGGTTTTAATAGACCCAATTGACAGAATTGAATGCTGAATATGAATGACTGAGATGACCCAAGCAGGCTACACAGGATAACTTATTATTGGATAGGTGATAAAGAGCATGGTAATTACGCAGAGAGCCATTATTGGATAGGGATAAAAAGCATGGTAATTACGCAGAGAGCCATTATTGGATAGGGATAAAAAGCATGGTAATTACGCAGAGAGCCATTATTGGATAGGTGATAAAAAGCATGGTAATTACGCAGAGAGTTATTATTAGATAAAGATAAAAAGCATGGTAATAAAAAGCATGGTAATTACACAGAGAGCTATTATTAGATAAAGATAAGAAGCATTGGACTACACGGAGGGCAATTTTTGGATAAGGACAACAACCACTACAAATACACGGAGAGCAATTTTACTGAAACCACCACGGCTGCTGCCCCTTCGAATACGGCGACGGGTCTCTATTATGGGAAATTGTGGGGTTATGCGCTGACGGCATTGTCACAATTTTTTATATTGATATTTATTCCGTATATTTTTGCTACAACGTCTGCGGATCATTTTTTTGGTATTTGGGCGTATCAGGTAGCCGATTTTTTTCTAAGCAGATTGCTAGGACTTACGGCATTTTTTATTCCTGCGGGGTGTTTTTTGGTGGGGTGTTATTACCTTTTTGAAAAACAGGAAATAGGAGACCTTGTTCGGAAGATTTTTATTACGGCGGTCTGGTTTTTCATGCTCAATGTGTTTTTATTGAGCTGGTCTGGTCTCGAAGCCAGTCGGCTGGCAGGCCTGTTCCCAAGATTTTTCCACGCTTTGCTCGATCACATAGTTTCGTTGCAGATAGCAAAAATTTTACCCCCTGTGCCAGGAGAAGGTGATCTTGCTGCTGCTCAGCTAGCTGCATTTACGTTATGGCGTAAGATTTTACTTATTTTTATAGAAGGCGGGCTTTTTTTATTTGTCACATGGGCTATTGCTAGGACGTATACGATTTCACTAGGCAGTAGTTTTGCATTGCTAAGGCATCATACGAAGCGGCTTATGAGATGGGGGCTGCGAATTGTCGTCATTATACTAAAATACGTTCTGATAGGAAATGCCATTTCTAAGGCTTGGCATGTCATTAAAACGAAGATCACAACGTATAATACGCACTATCACAAGCGGCGCGCTACGGCTCAACATTCACAGCCTGAAGAACCTTTTATGAAGAAAACCAGTTTTTCTGCCAGTCATGGTAAAGAACCCTTTATTAGAAGAGAGCGTAGCCCTGTATTCAAAGAAAAAGATCAAAGGCACCACCCCACTTCGCTAGCGGCTACTGGTGGAAATAGTTTGGATCATGGAGAAAGTGAAATGCTCTCTCCTAGTCCTCTAGCAAGCAATAATGGTGCGGCTAATGGTACGGCTAAAAATTTTCTCAATCAAGGAAATTTCTTGGATTTGACGCAGAGTCCTTTATTTAATACGAACACTCTAGCTAGGGCTGTGATTAAAGAGGAAGCTAAAGCTAGTTTTTCTAGTTCTTCGGCGCCTGATTCTCCTTCAGACCGCCAAGCAAATTCTATCCAGACGATCGGAGATATATTTCAAGAAAATAAGATACAACAGCACGGCTTTAACGGGGCAACCAGTTCTCCTGGTGGGACTGTGGATAATGTGACTACGGATAAAATGGGTGGCTTGGAAAATTACTTTGGTGTTCGTATTATCAATCGCGATGAGAATTTGTTTGCTGCGCGGATGAATTGTTTAGCGGATATGAGCGTGCTTAGAGCAGCAGAATTTAGTTCTAACAGCGGTTCTAACAGCACTATTTCTCTATCCGTTAAAACGCCAGTTTCCACTGCTAGAGCGACGCCTACAAGTGGGGGGGCTATGTTAAAACATTCTACTGGCGAGGTGGGTCGTTTTGATAAAAATAGTCGTGCTGAGATGTTAGAAGTAGGAAAATTGCTTGAGCAGACGTTTAAAGATTTTGGAATCGATGTTGAGGTTGTTCATGTTGAGAGCGGTCCTGTGATTACGTGTTATGAACTTAAAATAGAACCTGGTGTCAGATTAGCTAGGATTATGAATTTGGCAGACAATCTCGCCTTAGCGCTAGCTGCGCCATCGGTGCGTATTGTGGCGCCGATTCCTGGCAAGGCGGTTATTGGGATTGAGATTCCCAATCGTGAACGCCAGATGGTGACGTTGTCTGAGATTGTAGAAAGTGTATCGTTTGCTAAAAGTGCTGCTTCGTTACCTATTTCACTAGGTGCGTCTATTCTTGGAGCACCTGTGATAAGTGATTTGACAACAATGCCACACTTATTGGTGGCTGGGGCAACGGGAAGTGGTAAGTCTGTCCTTATCAATGCGCTTATATCGTCGCTTATATTGTCATTGTCTCCTAATGAGATAAGATTTTTGATGGTTGACCCTAAAATGGTCGAGCTCAATGTTTACAATGGAATTCCCCATTTGCTTGTCCCTGTGATAAGCGATCCGAAGGAAGCTGCTTTATCACTTAAATGGTTGATTAATGAAATGGAGGCAAGGTATCGGTTATTGGAGTATTATGGCGTTAGGAGTCTGCATTCTTATCACGAATTATTACGTGAAAATAGAGTGGAGCAGCAAGGATTGTGGGCTGGTGGGCGTGCGCCTTCTTACACAGAGGATAAACCTTCATATGAAGGTAACAGCCAGGATGGGACAATGGGAAAGAAGCGCTTTGTTAAAGGGAGTCTTCCTTATATAGTGGTGTTAATCGATGAATTTGCGGATTTGATGATGACAGCGCGTAAAGATGTTGAGGATTCTTTATCGCGGCTAGCGGCAATGAGTCGTGCTGTTGGGATTCATTTGATTTTAGCGACACAGCGTCCTAGTGTGGATGTGATTACGGGTGTGATTAAGGCGAATTTTCCGTCGCGTGTTGCATTTCAAGTTTCTTCGAAGATTGACTCGCGAACTATTATCGATGGCAGTGGCGCTGAGAAATTGCTCGGTAAGGGTGATATGTTATTTCAAAGTGCTTCTTCGCTAGCACCACGGCGCATCCAGGGCGCCTTTTTATCTGATAACGAAGTCAGTCGCTTGATAGAAACCCTTAAAAGCGGTACCAATTCCTATATTTTAGACAATGTCCATGAAATGTTCGATTATGGTGATAAACGTGATAAGAACAGTGAGAGCACGCGTGATGGTGCTGAGATCGATGTATTATTTGAAGAAGCGTTAGCACTTGCTAAACAAGATGGGAAAGTTTCGGCTTCCTATCTGCAGCGCAGGCTTAGGATAGGCTATAACAGGGCAGCACGTCTTATTGAAACCATGCAAGAAAAGGGCTATATTTCCTCTCCCAATGGCGTCAAACCGCGGGATGTATTGGTTTCATAGCCTCCTTATATATTCCCTTATATATTCCCTTATATATTACTAGGAAGGTAAAATTATATTTAAGATCATACATAAGCTCATAAATAAATTCATATATAAATTCATATATAAATTCATGTTTGCGGGTTGCAATTAATCTTTGTGAGTGGTGGAAATTCAAATATCACCTGAGAATATATCAATAACAGACCAGTAAAACACATCAATAACAGACTAGTAAAACACATCAATAATAGACCAGTAAAACACATCAACAACAGACCAGTAAAACATATCAATAACAGACCAGTAAAACACATCAATAATAGACCAGTAAAACATATCAACAACAGACCAGTAAAACACATCAATAACAGACCAGTAAAACATATCAATAATAAACCAATAACAAACTGATAATGCCAATAAAATAGCTTTCCCCACCACGTTTCAAATATTACTGATATTACCGACATTACTGATCTATTGGAATTTTAGTGAGATAATGACTACTCAGTTGTATAATATAACAGTAGGGGTATTAGTAGTGCTGTTAATGGCAATAATATCAGTAATATCAGTAGTAACAATGTTAGCAGTAGTAAAAACGTGATAGGTAGCAATTGAAAAGAGGTGTGTAGAGACAGCTAAGGGGTTTGTAGGGACAGAAAACATGGAAAAAGCAGGGAAAATTAAAATATTTTGGTAGAGTTTGTTTAAAAACACGGTTGTTTAGAGATTTCAAGTACAACACAGATGAATTTTTTTACTGTATTTGAAGTTTTAGGTAGAACACAGATGAATTTTTTACTGTATTTGAAGTTTTAGGCAGAACACAGATGAATTTTTTTACCGTATTTGAATATTTTTAGGTAGAACGGGGATGAATTTTTTACTGTATTCGGAGATTTTTAGGTAGAAAGCGGATGAATTTTTTTATTGTAGGATGAATTTTGTACTGTATTCGGAGATTTTTAGGTAGAAAGCGGATGAATTTTTTTACTTTATTGAGAGGTTTGATTGGGAAGTTCTTCGTGTGTGGGGTTATTTTCTATGGCGTTGTGTTATATGGGCAGAATTCTACGGATCAGAATAGTTTTTCCTCGGACGCCGCTTCGCTTATCACGATTAATGAAGTCAAGAAACAACTCACTAAAAAATTCGCAACCTATAAGACTTATCAAGCGAATTTCAAAGAAGTATTTCGTGGAAAATTACGGCAAGGCAAAATTTTTATTAAAAAACCACATCAAGTGAGATTGACTTACTACCTTAGAGACCGAATCGATATGGACGTCTTCGGTACAGAGAAATTATTGTACGTATACCTCCCAAAGTACAATATTGTCTACGAACAGGAATTAGGCGATAGTGCCGATCAAGAATTTCAAGGCATTAAGGCGGCGAGCTTGGACTTTTTATTTGCCAATTACGCCTTTGATTTCTATGAAAATGAAGACCTTGTGCCTATCTTCGACGCTGAAACAAAGACATTGTTCAATATTATTTCCCCAGCCACTACCAATGCGTATAAATTAAGGCTCAGTGCTAAAGATATCACGCGTGGTCTCGATTCATTGACTCTTTGGGTGTCAGAAGCAGGACTTATTTTACGCAGCCGCGCACGAAGTATTGATAAAAAGACGGTCGATCTGTATTTCTACGATATTGTGCTCAATACACCTATTCCCGACAATAAATTTGAATTTGTCATAGAGTCTTCGGTCAGAATTATTAGAGATTCTTTCCAATAACGATAAATTTTGCTTATAAATCTTAAATAATGTTAAATTTATAGTGATTTTAAGTCGTAGTGAATTTACAGCAATTTTAAGCCATAGTGAATTTACAGTAATTTTAAGTCATATTAAATTGACAGCAATTTCAAATTGATAATGCACCAATCTGATAATTTGATAAATGGTAGCCGATAATCCGTCTGATTTAACCCATTCTGCCCAAAAACTCTCCATAGGGCAGACAATCCATCAAGCACGACTGCAACGGCGGTTGAGTATCAAAGAATTATCACAAGCAACCCTCGTATCTGAGCAATTCATTCATCGCACCGAAAATAACCAGTTTGCTCGGCTTCCTACGAAAGTCTATGCGATGAGTCTGTTCGGAGATTTGCTAGAACACCTCGATTTTGATACAACCGAGCGCGAGAGACTCCTTACCGCATTGGAATTAGAACTCAATTCCGCAGAAGATGAAAAATACAATCTTCTCAAAAATGAAAGTTTCACTCCCCGTGTCTCTAAATTTTCTATGCAAAAACAAAACGCAACAACAGCATCGGCAGCAGCAGTAGAATCCCCCCCCAAGCAAGCACCACCTATGCATAAGAAACAAACATTGCCACAGCCGCCGCAACAAAGTCATTCGCTCGCCTCCCCTACGCTCAAAAACGCAAGCAGTAAAAATAATTACGATGAAGAACACATCGTCGACACAAAAGCCATCCCCCCACGCCTCGGCGGACGCCGTAAATACTCCGTTTTTATGATAAGACTCGTATGGTCGGGAGCTATTTTTCTGACACTGCTTATCATAGGACTCTTTTTATGGCTCTTCTTGTTCCAATCAAAAGGACTGGCTATCGAAGAGGTCAATGAAGATGCTTTTGAAAAACGATTTCAAGTCTTCGCATTGTACGGGTCGTCACAGACGTTTGAAATGTCTGAAAGCGACCAGCTGCGCATCTTCTTCTCCAATAACGTCTTCGTATTATCGCTAATGGATATTACAGCAAATAGTGTATTGTTTACGGATTCTGATAACCGTCCCCATTCGCTTGCGCTACACAATAGACATTTTATTGATTTCAATAATGATGAACAAGCAGACCTCCTGCTCAAGTATCAAAAACTCTCAGGCGAACTGGCTATTGTCTTCGTAGAAAATCTCACCTTCAGCGAGTCGCTAGTCGATTATGAATATATCTGGAATAACCAACAACACGTCCTAGTCGAGAAAAATTATACTTTACTCACCAATCAAATTAAAATTCCTATTACCGTCTACGTCAAAGCATTGACATTGCCCGTGCATCTCTCCTACAATATAGACGGCAGACGGCAAAATACCGTCAATCTCTCCACAGGAGCCTCCATTATTATTACCGCTGACGAACACTTAGAACTCCAGATAGGCAATTATCTCGCCTCAGGACTCATTATCAATAATATTCCAATCAATCTGTTCTTAGAAAAGTACAATCGTTATAGCACAACTAAAATCATTAAATGGCTCAGTAATTATGACAATGAAACATTGTTTGATCTCGTGATTACTGATTATATCAATTAACCTTCTAAAATAATCTCCACCCTGGAAGACGCGGTCTTTGTTAAATGCGTGGTGTGTTCGTTTATTTACCTAATATCATTACTTTTTTAAGAGTAGTATTGACGTTAGTACTGCTGTATGTTTGGTTTTTTGGCGAATGGTTTGTATTAGAGAGTGTTCGTTTTTTAACTGTTTTGATTCTTTACAGTCTAGCGGCGGTGACCGATTATCTGGATGGATTTTTTGCTCGCTATTACAATAGGGTGAGCACACTAGGAAAATGGTTTGATCCTATTGCTGATAAGGTTTTGGTGTTGGCTGTGTTTGTTGGATTTTTATTTTATCCGCCTATTCGGTTATGGTGGTGGATGGTCGCCCTTATAGCAGTACGCGAGGTTTGGGTTATTGGGTTGCGTGTATTTAATCGCACGACATATTTTTCTATTGCTAGCGATCAGCACGCTAAGGTAAAGACATTTCTCCAGATGGCGAGCCAATTTTTACTTATCTTGATGTTGTTTGTCACAGCAATTGTTTATGACAGTACGTCGTTTAAAGAGTATTTGGCATTGGAAAGTAGTAGAGATGCGCTCCCTGCTGCTAGAACGATGACTTTTGAAGAAGTGCCTTTTTCGGTGTGGGAACACTACTTCTCACTCACATTAGGCCTTCCTGTGACGTGGGCGGCTCTTTATCGGCACATTCCCAATATTCTTATATTCATAACGACGTGTGTGACGGTGTATTCGGGCATCCTTTATACGTATAAGGTCATTCCGTATTGGAAACTTGGTAGCCAGGCGCGGCGTAAAACTAAATAGAGGTGAAGTTTTAGTTAGGCCTTTGTGTCCCTTTTACAGGGCTTCTTAGGTAAGGTTTGTAAAGCAAGCGATGAAACATTCTGATTATTGGCGTCCTATTAAAACGTTTCTTATTACAGGAGCGTATTTGGGTTATATTCCCCGTATTCCTGGTACGGCAGCGAGTTTTTCTGTGGTGATCGGCTACGCGTTATTGGTGGGTATATTTCCATTGGCAATTGCGCGCGGGCTATTTACGGCTGGAATAGTGATGGCTACTTTTTTAGGATTTCTGCTGACTGAATATGCAGCGACTGTGTTATTTAAAACCAAAGACCCACAGCCTATGGTTCTAGATGAAATAAGCGGAATGGGCATCAGTCTTATTCCAGTGATCGTCTTAGACCCAGTTGCGATCTCTTATGGTAGATGGAGTGTTTATCTGATGGCGGCATTTGTATTTTTTAGGTGTTTAGACATTCTTAAACCAGGGCTTATTGGTCGCATCGATAAAAGCAAAATGCGCTATCACATCATGCTCGATGATATGGTGGCTGGTTTTTTTACAGCCCTTATTATGTATGTGCTTATAAAACTCTAGTACGTATGAAAACGGATCGTTACTGAGACGTTATGACTTCCAGGCGGTAAATCCTCCTGTAAGGAAGTATACTTGGGTGAAGCCGTGTTTTCTTAGATATAAAGCGGCGCGGAGACTTAAGTCTCCGTGATCGCAGTAGACGGTTAGGTCTCTGTCTTTATCCCATGTCTGAACGATATCATGGGCGCTTTGTTCGTCTAGTAGTTTTGCGTTAGGGATAGCTTCTTTTTCATAAGTGGCAGCGTCGCGGCAGTCTAGGACCGTTGTTTTTCCAGCCTCCATAAGACCGCCTAGCTCACGCTTAGTACGTTCTAGCAAACTAAAAGGGTCTTTAACAGTAATCGTCTCGTCAATGGCATCACCAAAGTATTTATTGTAGACAAGATTAAGTGAGTCGATGAGCAGACCTTCACTAGCCCCTTCTATCGAATCTCTTCCCAAAAAATAAACGAGAGTTTTATCTTTAAAGAATGCAAGAGACGGCGATGATGGTGGTACACCAGCAAGGTACGTTCTAAAAGTCGTCACGGCTTCAACATCGACCCCTGCAAATACAGAAGCAATGTGCTTGGGACTATTTTTAGTATGGGCTAAGGATTTGAAAAAACCAGGGCGTGCTGTTCCCGCAGCGCAGCCACAGACAGAATTGATAAGAACAGCTTTCGTTTCCATCGGGTTTTGGTCCATGAAATCTTTCACAGCCTCTGCTGTGGTAAGCTCTTTAATGCCAACTTGTTTGAGTTCGTCTCTAATAGGTTGGGTAATGGTTGGATTGTACATCTTATTTACGTCCCTTAAGTTATGTCGTGTGTATATATATAGGGTTTTTCAGTTAAAATGCTCAGTTAAAATGTTTTTGTTACCACTACTATTAATATAACCTGTTTGTACAGTTTAGACAAGATTTTTTATGGTGGGGGGCTTTTATAATGCGAGCTAGGAAGTATAAACTTTGGCACAAAACATATAAACATTGGGTTTGCGCTGTGCTATTTGTACTAAAAGAGCGTCTTACAGCCGCCCATATAAGAATGAAGTACGGCTGGCAAATGGACTGTTCCCGTTTCTGTTTGAAAATTTTCTAAAATGGCTGCCATAGTGCGTTCGATGGGAAGCCCTGAACTGTTTAGAGTGTGGACGAAGAGATTGCCTTTCTTTTTTGTCCGGTAGCGAATATTGGCGCGCCGTGCTTGAAAATCAAGGCAATTTGAACATGAAGCTATTTCACGATAGGTGTTTTGGCCTGGTAGCCAGACTTCTAGATCGTAGCATTTGCTCGCTGCGAACCCAATGTCTCCACTAGCGAGTAGGACAACACGGTAAGGTAAGTTTAGTTTTTTAAGCAGATGTTCGCTGTGGGAAAGTAGTTTTTCATGCTGCACTTGGCTTGCTGTTGGGTGGACGAATTGGACGAGTTCTGTTTTATGAAATTCGTGGAGGCGGATAAGACCGCGTGTGTCTTTACCTGCAGCGCCTGCTTCTGAGCGGTAACACGACGTGTATGCTGTGTAATAAAGCGGGAGGTCGTCTTCATTTAAGATCTCGTTAGCGTGATAATTGACGAGTGGAATTTCACTTGTTGAGATGAGGTAGAAATTTTCGTGGGGGGGACTCAATCTAAAGACGTCGTTAGCAAATTTAGGAAGTTGCGCTGTGCCTGTGAGACTTGCTTCGTTAGCAATGGTCGCAGGGAGGAGTTCTGTATAACCTTTTTTAATGTTTTCGTCTAGAAAAAATTGACTGAGCGCCCGTGCAAGTTTAGCGAGCACACCTTTAAAGAGCGTAAACCTTGCTCCTGTGATACTAGCGGCGCGTTTATTTTCTTCTGTGAGCGAGCCTAATTGAAAATGCGGCTTGGGTGGAAAAGAGAACTCAGGTATGGGTCCTTCGGTGCGGATGATTTTATTGAACGTTTCATCGCGGCCTACTGGAACGGCTGCATCGAGTAGATTGGGGAGGGAGAGCAGGAAGTCTTTACTTTTTTTTGTCAATGTGTTTACATTGTCTTCTATTTCTTGAATGGTCGTTGTCAGCTGTTTTAACGCGGCGATCTCAATAGTTTTGCCTTGTGATTTTTTTCTGGCATTATCTTTAGCTGCTTGATTGCGTTTTGCTTTAAGAGTTTCTAGGTTGTGGAGGAGGTCTAGCCGTTTTTGTTCTAGAGTCACAAATTCTGCTAGCGAGATATGACTCAGTGTTTTTAGATCAAGGTGCCGTTTCTTTAGCATTGCGGCGATAAGGTCTGGTTGGGTGCGAACAAATTTGGCGTCGAGCATGGTAGATTTCTATTGGGCATGAAAGATGCCAATTAATGACTTCATTTCGCGTAGGGTTTGTTGTGCTTTGCGGCGTGCTTGGAGTTGTCCTGTGGTTAAGACTTTTTTGAGGTGGTCTTTTGCTTTGATGAGATGATTGTATTGGTCGCGTTCTTTTTCTAGCGAGGTGATGATTAGCTCAGCGAGTTGTTTTTTGGCGGCGCCCCAACTTAACCCTCCCTGCCTGTATTTGTTAGCAAGTGCTTTACTGTCCTCAGGTGATGCGAACAATTTGTAGAGAGCAAAAACATTGCACGTACCGGGGTCTTTGACAGCTTCGATGCTCTGTGAGGTGGTGATGATCTTCATTACCGTTTTATAAATAGTATCTGCATCAGCAAAGATAGGAATAGTATTGTGATAGCTCTTGCTCATCTTACGTCCATCTGTACCGATGATCGTTTTAACATTTTCATTGATAAAAGGATGAGGGTAGACGAGGCATGATTTATTGACATTGCGATTGAAAGCTTCTGCGATATCCTGTGTCATTTCCAGGTGTTGGACCTGGTCTTTGCCAATGGGAACGATATTGCATTTAAAAGCTAGAATATCTGCTGCCATCATGACGGGATAATTGTATAAGCCCATATTGACTCCTTCATCTGCGTCTCTGGTGAGCGTGCGATTGTTTTGAATGAATGCTTTATAAGCGTGCGCGCGATTCATCAGTCCTTTACTGGTGTAAGCGAGCAGAATGATTGTTATTTCAAAGAGTTCTGGTATATCGGATTGCAGATAAAATGCAACTTTCTGAGGATCGAGACCGCAGGCTAGCCATGTCGCTACGACATCTAGAGTTTCGGCTTGTAATACGCTGGGGTCTTTAATGCTGTTTAAGGCGTGATAATCTGCTATAAAGAAATAGCTCTCGTGTTGGGCACTGAGGGCAATTGCTGGTTGGATCGATGCGAAATAATTGCCTAAATGCGGTTTACCAGTGGGTTTGATGCCTGTTACTGCAATCGGACGCGCTGATTTAGCCGCTCGGCTACTACTAGAAGGAGGAGTATTTACCATAGTAGTCTAATTGTACTATGATAAGCGACCTTAGAAGTAGGAGAAGTGGATTTAGCAGCAGGAAAACAACAAAAAAATGCCTTCCTATAAAAAGCTATATGTGACATATGTTGACAATAGGCTTTTTATAGGAAGGTTATTTTTTTAGAGAGATAAATTATAGGTTATTATAAATAACTAAAATGTGATGGGCTTAGCGTTATAAAGTTTATTGATCAGCACTCTCGATAAACCGACTAAATTCATCTAAAGAAAGAGCGTTATCAGAGTTTCGATCAAGTCTTACAAAAAGAGCTTTGCTGCGGCGATTGTTTTCATTTGTGAAAAATGTTACAAATTCGTCTTCGCTGAGAACTTTATCGTTATCGGTGTCCATCGCTTTGGCTTGAGAGCGAGCTTTGAAGAAAGAACGGTGTTTGAACAGACGTTTTTGTTCTTTTTTTGAAAGAACATTGTCTTCGTCTTTGTCCATGAGAATGAACCTGCTTTTAAGGTTTTGACTTAACACCGTGTTAAGAAAAGCTGTCAATTCTTCAGATTCGATGCTCTCGTTTTGGTCGTAGTCGACTAGGGCAAATCGTCCTAATTTAGCATTGTCGCGTTCTGCGGCGGATAGGACACCGTCCTCGTCACCGTCGTAATCACTTAATGCATCGTCGAACAGATCATACATGAAATAATCGGCATTACCGTGTTTTTTAGAACCGTAGTGCCCTTTTTTATGATAGGAGGACTTATGATGATTGCCTTTGCCTCTGTGACCGTATTTATGGCGATTTTTATAATGATGGCCGTCGTCATCGTAACCATAATAATTGTCATGGTCACCGTCATAGTCACCGTGATGACCATCATAGTCATTGTGATAATCAGCGGCAATAAAATCAAGCTTTGTTGCGATTTTACCGTACATGGTGTGATGATTGAAATCGTTGTCGTGATGAAAATGATGATGGTTTCTGTCTAGTATGGCTACAGAAGTTATGATGGCGGCGATTAGGATTCCGCCGAGTGATCCGTAGAGAATGGGTCGTTTTTTGATAAATGAGAATTTATCAGCGATTTTATGAGTGATTTTTTTATGAGTGGGTTTGGGTTGTTCTGTCATGGTGAAAACTCTTAATGATTGATTTTTAATTGTTAATTTAAGTGAATAAGTTTATAGTTAAGTGGTTATATGGTTAAATGGTTTATGGTTAAATAGTAAATGAATACATTAAGGGCGGCAATATTTTTATTATTTGTCTGGGCGCGGCTTTTTATGAGGATAGTCTTGTGAGTAGTATTTATGTTTTTTGTATTTTTTGTGTCGAGTGTATTTGTGGTCGTCTTCGTAATGATCGTCTTTGTAATGATCGTTATAGGGGAAGGAATGATTGATGAAAAATGGAATGACTTCTTTGCGTTCTTCTAAGGAGAGGGTTTCCATGTAATTGATAAAGGAGGCTTGAATGATCTCTTGTGTGGCGAATAATTCTTCGCGCATGTTTTTTAGCAGAACTTCTGATTGAGGTCTATCAAATTCTTCGCGGGTAAAGATTTCTGAAAGTTTGTGACGATTTTCACGGATCTGATACAGTTTATCAATAATCTCAGGTTCGTTTTCAGCAAGGTATTGAAGGAGTTTCATTTCCCCATCATCAGATAACCACCACGTTCCGCCAGTCTGTTCGAGAAATTCTTGTTCTTCTTCGCCGCCAAACCCAATAAGAATGGGGTCTAGCAGCATTTCCGCTATAATGACGACATTGACGGTGAGTGATAAGATAAATACAAATTTAAGCCAGGGGTTCATGTGTTGTGAGTTAAGGTAAGTGGTGCAGGTTAAAATGTGTTAGCTTGATAAGAATAAAAAGTTAAAGTAATGTAGGGGCTCATTCATCAAATGGTGTTTAAGTAATAACTGGATAAATTTTTTCAAGGTCCTGTCTGGGCAGACCCTGCTTGCAGGGACCCTGTTTGCATGGCAAGGAGGACGTCTTCTAGGTAAAAAATTCTGCTGTTAACAAAGAAATTAATACTTGATGAAAGGGTGGACTGTTCTTCGGTCAATTGTGACGTCTGAGCGGTAGGAACACTAGCGGGAGCAGGTGGTGTGGAAGGTGCACTGTTTTTTAGATAAAGAATCCCCAGTGAGAATACAATGGCAAAACAAAACGACAGGGCAGAAAACCGGACATTTTCAAATAAAATATTAGAAAATGATACTTGGCGCGTGGCGGTTAGAGAGAGATTTTTTAGAATGGGCTGAGCGTCTTCTAGGATCTTTGTTTTGAGGGCGGCTGGGACATGCGGTGGTTGTGTGAAGACGGCAAGTTCTTCTAATTTTTTGTCAATGAGTGCCTCGTCTTTAAAGAGCGAGAGCAATGTTGCATCGGTTTTTGCTTCGGTTAAGAGGTCTTCAAACCGCGTAAGATGCTTAGTAGGCCAGCAATTAGGATTAGAGCCGTAGGTTTCAATCAATTTACGCGCACGCGCAATTTTGCGATTGTACCTATAAGTCGCAATGAGACTGAGAGGATGATTTTTGAGATGATTTTTTTTCATGATAAACAATAGAAAAATATAAATAGAATAATATAGATAGAATAATATAGATAGACAAATATTAGATAGAAAAATATATAATAATCAGGTTAAAAAAAGTGTAGGGCAGTCAATGTGCTTAGGTTGTAGTATTAAAAAAAGGGTCGTTTTTGTGAAAGCAATGAAAGTTTAAGATGTGTCCGTGAGCGTTTGAGTAGCGATTCGGCGGCTCTAATTGAGATTTTCATGACAGCGGCAATGTCTTTGACTTTGAGGTTTTCAAAATAGGATAATTGAATGACGGTTTGCTGGCGTTCGGGTAGCGCTTCAATGGCTTTATTAAGACTTAGTAGGCTTTGGCGTTTTTCAAGGTCGGTGATGGTTTCTTCTGCTGACGTACGGGCGGGAAGTTGATAGTCATGATCGTCTATATTGACTTCTTTACCTGGTGGGCGTTTGCGTTTTTTATCTATGGCGGCATTGAGTGTGACGCGGTAAAGCCAGGTGATGATCTGTGATTTGGCTTGCCATTGGGGAGCTTTTTGCCAGAGTTTGATGAAAGCTTCTTGGGCGACGTCTTCGGCTTCACTTTTATTGTGCAGCACGCGGTAGGCCGTGCGATAAACACGCGTGATATGACTTTCTATAATGATTTTACAAGTATGATTATCACCTTGGGCGACTTTTTCTATCAGTTTAGCATCACTCATAATAGATTTTAAGTTTGGCTTGGGTTGTTTTTGCAGCTGCTCTTCTTTCGAAGAAAACTGGATAAACGGTCTATTTTGAAATGACTTGACTCTTTGTGAAAAACTATCTGCCCTATTTAAACAGGGCATGGTTGCTTTGCTTGCTGTTGTTGTGCTCATGATTAGAGAATACTTATGACTTTTTTTTAATTAACTGTATTGACTGTATTAACTATGATATTTAACTGTAATATCTAGTTTGCATCAGTTCTAGTAGTTTTAGTAAACGGTAACTATAAAATTAATTAAACGGTAATTATAAAACAGTAGGTTAAAGGGTTATTGATATGCTTCTTTTTTTATTAAAAACGATTATTCCAAAACGATTATATAACGAAATTTCAATGTTATTCTAGAATTTATTTTTATTAAAGGTAACGTGTTTTATATGTGGTTTGATTTTAGTAGGTTATAATGATTGTTGGTTGCTGTGGTTAATTAAATTGTCATTGTGTCTAGTCATAATACGGTGTAGCAATCAATTTCAGTCGTAATTATCGTCACGTCTAATAATAATACGGTATAACAACTGATTTCGGTCGTGAATTTGCAGACTTACAATTCATATCTAGATTATTAATCAATAATTAACAAAAAATCATTGAAATCGGACAGTTAGCGGACAATGGGTGAGTAAATAGCAAAAAATCATTGAAATCGGACAGTTGGCGGACAATGGATGAATAAATAGCAAAAAATCATTGAAAACCGGACAGTTAGCGGACAATGGGTGAGTAAATAGCAAAAAATCATTGAAAAACGGACAGTTAGCGGAGATGAATAATTCGTAGACAATTGGCGGATAGTTTAATAATTCAATGTTGTTTCAATTGAATTGTTTCAATTAAAAATTTAAATTTAATGGGGTTTTCGTTACATATTTCAACACATTTAGGGATTAACAGTGGAGTTTTAGTGAGACAAACTTTAAATTTCATTAAATATCTCGATTGAAAAGGTATTGAATTGAGGGGTAAATGGAATTGAGAGTTAAATAGAATTGGGGGGTAAATGGAATTAGGGATTAACGGTGGAGTTTTTAGTGAGACAAACTTTAAATTTCATTAAATATCTCGATTGAAAAGGTATTGAATTGAGGGGTAAATGGAATTGAGAGTTAAATAGAATTGGGGGGTAAATGGAATTAGGGATTAACGGTGGAGTTTTTAGTGGGACAAATGTTTCTGGGAAATTTTCAATAATCTTGGGAATTTTTAAGAATCTTACGAATTTTTAAGAATCTTTGAAATTTTCAAGAGTTTTGGGAAATTTTTAAGAATCTTGCGAATTTTTCAAAAATCTTGGGAATTTTTAAGAATCTTGGGAATTTTTAAGAATCTTGGGGTTTTTTCAATAATCTTGGGATTTTTTCAAGGACCTTGGGAATTTTCAAAAATTTGGGAGTTTTGTTTCCACTTCAGCTGTGGAAAAGGACGAAAGGGAATGAAGGTTTTATGGGCGCCGAAGTGATAGGCATTGGGAATGGTATTTTCAATGTCATTATTTGTGGTTGGAATGAGTTCTAGTGTATCTGTATTTAACGGGAGGTTGTAATGGGCGGCGCCATTGACTGAGACAAAGGCTTCTAGGTGTTCTTTGGCGTTCTGTTCTGCGAAAATTTGAGCCAGCATTTCTATGCAGAAGGGCGCTGAGAAGACGCCTGCGCAGCCACAGGCGGCTTCTTTGAGTGATTTTTGATGCGGGGCGCTATCACTACCGAAGAAGAATTTGCCTTTTTTGTATGCTGGTGCTGGAGGCATTGATTTTTGGGGGGAAATTGGAGGTGGTGGGGTGTTTTTTGAGGTGTTTTGCTGTGAAGGTGAAGTTGCGTTGCTAGTGGGAGCGTCATAAGGAGCGTTATAAGGAGCGTCATAACGACCTAATGCTGCATTTAATAGAGCTTTGCGATCGGCTTCACGTTTCATGATTGGTTTGCAGTAGAAATGGGGTTTCAATGTAGAGGCTAGCAGATCGTTACGGGTGAGGAGCAAATGATGAAGGGTAATCGTGGCACAGACGTGCGCTGGAGCGTCTCTGATAAATGCTACGGCATGACGACTGGTGATGTGTTCTAGCGTGATTTTTAGGGTTGGAAACCGATCGATGATGGGAGTCAAGACGTGTTCTATGAAATGCGCTTCGCGATCAAAAACGTCAATGTCTTTTTCAGGACTTTCGCCATGGATCATGAGTGGAATTTTAAGCTCTTCCATGATTTCTAGAACAGGTGAGATGGTTGCTAGCGATTTTATACCGTAATTGGCATGTGTTGTTACGCCTTTAGGGTAGTATTTGCACCCTATGATCTCAGAACTGCGTGCAAGCGCTACGAGGTCTTTTTTAGCAGTCGTTTCTTGTAAATAGAGCGTCATAAGGGGAGTGAACTTATTAAATGGATAGGGAAGTTTTTTAGTAGAAATACGGTTGCGGTGACCTACTTTATCACTGTAATAAGCCTTATTATCATCATCATCATTATTATTATATCGATAAGGCGTATGAGAGAGGCTAGCTTCTGTTAGGGCGGATAAGATTTGATTTCTGTATGTGAGTGCCGCTGCTACTGTGCTAATAGGTGGTGAGAGATTGGGCATGATGATGGCTCTTCTAAAACTCTGGGCTGTAAAGGGCGTCGTGTAGGGAAGGAGTTCTGCTGAGCGCAAATGGACGTGAAAATCGTCAGGAAAGCGAATTTTCCATGATTTTAGAGAAGATTTCAGAGCAGAATTCGCGTCTTTTGAACTTGCTTGACTTTGATAAGTGGGCTGTGTCGATTGTACTGGGGAGGCTTTTTTTGATGACACCGACTTTGAGAAATGACTTTTCATGACAATGATTAACAATGGTTGGCAATGATTACAGTAAATTTATTTAACAATTTTACGCAAATAGATTGTAATTAGATATTACATGCACTTAGGGTATGCAATTACTATATGTATTTAGGGTATACACCGAATAAAGACACTTAGGTCATAAGGTAATAGGTCATAAGGTAATAGGTCATAAGGTAATATTTCGCTTTTATGGCACGTTTTAATATTAAGGAACATTGATGACTCGTTTTTGTTTATTAAGCAGATATTAATGACACAGAATTCTTATCAGGGGTTGTTATCTAACGTTAAGGTTGTTATCTAACGTTAAATAACGTTATTATGTTTTATTCTTAAAAGACATTGTACAATTACAGAGGGCAATCTTTAAGTCAAAATTCATCACGTCCGTTAATTCTATGACAGGGATATTTTTTGCAGGAGTATTTTGCGCAGGGGTAGTTTACGTATTGTGAGTAAGTAAGATTGTCAAATTTAACTTGAGGAGCTATTTTTTTTACATTCTAACTATATTATAGGAGAATTTCAGCATTTCTTTATAATGACTGAGAAAAAAATAATCTCTCATCAATAATAAAAAGTAACTATGTAATTATATAACTATGTGACTATGAGTAGTCGTAAATAATAGATGATTAAGATTAATAATAATAATTTAGAACAGCAAGCTAACCACAAAGTTTTTATGGTAAGTAATAATAGATTGGCTCTGATTCTATGGATATGCATAGGTTGGATAAGTTTTCAAGCAGCCGCTTACGGCGCCATATCCTTTAACCAGAAGGATTTTTCATTAGAACAGGAGGAATATCTTAGCGTCCATGAAACGATCGGTCTAGACGGTATCAATATGGACGAGAAGATCAAAGAAACGTTTGCCTTGCTTCCTATGTACACCAATATTATTCTTAATATTAAAGTACCTCCTCCGATTCTAGATAAAATGTTTTCCGACCTGATCTACACGGTAGAAAAATCACGAAAATACAGTCGTACAAAATACGTCATAAAAAAAGAAACCGACCGTTGGTATAACGTGCAAGAACCTCCTACGACAGAAGGCAATGTGTATATCATTCATCTCGATAAGAAAGCACACCGCTATGTCTTCTTCGTTGAAGGCACGTATGAAACATTCACAACACTAAGGGGAAAAATGATAGTCGACGTTACTTTTAGAGAGATAGAAGGAACGCAATACTTTAACGTAAAGACCTACGTCGTGCTTACAAATAAATTTTTATGGCGGATGGCACGGCTCTTTTCAGTTTTTCCAACATTTCGTAAACGCATTGAGACTATAGTCGAACAAAATATTGTCTACGTTATTAAAGTAGCACGCCATACCGCTTACAGTATCAATAAATACGAGTACACCGGCAAATAAAGTACGAGCAAAGTCGTTCAATTGTGTTGTTAATTATCAATCGTATCTAACAAATACGACTACCCCCGATAGACCTCAAGCACAAAACTAGCGTTCTGGCTAAGACTCCCGATAAGGACGTCATTAAAAGACGTTGTTATTAGCCGGTGGTTATTAAAAAAGGGAAGGGATTTTCTCAAAAATGCGGGGGATCGTTTCGTCTGCGTAAAGCAAGTGGTTTGCTGATGAGTTCATTGAGAAACAAGGTCTCTTTTAGGGTTTGTTGCCTTAGGGCAGGGTGGGAGAGTTTGATTTTAAGTTCATTTCTTAGATTAAGACGTCTTTTATGGACTAGCAGAGATGCTTTCCTGAGTTGCTCTTGTGTAGAGATTGGCGGTTTCATACGCTCTGTCATATCAGATTCGTACGGTGTGGTTATTGCGTACGGCGAAGAGGACGGTGCAGATGATACGGGCGGCTTCTTTTTAGGTCTGCTGGCTACTCTATTAGATGGCGAGTAGAGTTCTTCCACACGGTCGGCAATAAGATCGGCAGCGGTCGGGAACAGGGAAGTAAAAACATTGCTTTTTTCTGCAGTTTTGGATTTTGGCGATGGCGAAGTCTTTATAGTTGGTGATTGTTTTTTTTGTTGCTCGCTTGATGAGTGACTGCTAGCATGACTGTCGCTAGCAGGGTCATGGACGGGATCGCTAATAGGGTCATTAATAGGATCACTAAAGACAAAGCCACTGGATTCGAAGCGTGAGCGATTGTTAGTACGTTCGGCTTCGAGTGGGTCTGTTAAGAAATAATTGTCCTCAGCGGTTGTTTCACCGCCGCGCCTAGGTCTAAACATTGCCCTGAGACCATAATAGATCAGCACAATAAATGCCAATATAATAGGTCCCAGGCTTTCTAGCAGAGTTTCCACAGTAATAATGTACGATCAGTAGTCTATATTATAAATAAAATAAAGAAGTCTAAGAGTCGCCATTTTTGGGTTGAGCGGGTTCGCTATCAGCGAGTGAAGACCGCATCGATGTGTCGGCTTTAACGTTTTCTAGGCGGTAATAATCCATAATACCCAGCCGTCCATTATCGAAAGCTCCTGCGATAGCTTTGGGGACTGCTGCTTCAGCTTTGACGAGTTCTGCTCTAAATTCTTCTACGCGTGCTTTCATCTCTTGTTCGAGGGCGATGGCCATAGCTCTGCGTTCTTCGGCTTTAGCTTGGGCGATTTTTTTATCGGCTTCGGCTTGGTCAGTTTGGAGTGCCGCCCCAACATTCTTACCAATATCGACATCGGCAATGTCAATAGATAAAATCTCAAAAGCTGTGCCCGAGTCTAACCCCTTTGTAAGAACGGTCTGTGAAATAGCATCAGGATTTTCAAGGACATTTTTATGTGTTAACGCCGACCCAATCGTCGTCACAATACCTTCACCAACACGTGCTAAAATCGTTTCTTCGCCAGCTCCACCGACTAACCGTTCGAGATTAGTTCTAACGGTAATACGCGCTAGAGCGATAACTTGAATGCCATCCTTAGCGACAGCGGCTATTTTAGGCGTTTCAATGATACGTGGCAGGACAGAAGTATTGACAGCATCACGAACATTCCTTCCCGCTAGATCAATGGACATTGCTCTAGCAGGGGTTAGATCGAGCCGTGCGCGATTGGCTGAGATAACCGCAACGACAACGTCTTCTAAGCGCGTGCCAACGTTAGGGTCGCGTGAACCTATCGCTAGATAATGCGCTTCTAATTCGTCAATCTTAACCGTGTCAATGTCCGCTTTTCTAGCAGAAATATACGGACGGACAATGAAAGCAGGACTCATTCCGCGCAGTCGCATCCCAATGAGCTTTAATATCCCCACATAAGCGCCAGAAGCCATCGCTTCAATCCATAGCTTAATGGGAACAAAATAAAAGAATATGCTGATTGCAATGATAGAGACCAGCAATAAAAATATAGGACCAATGAATGTCAACATCTCTAAAAACTTATAAAAAATGTAAATTTATTTGAAAGAAATTAAATATAGGGTACGTGATGATTTTTAATGTAATGTGATTCTTTTCTTCGAGCATGATGATTTTGCTTGGGTAAATAGTATAGCTTAGTTATAGTCTATCTTACAATTAGTCTATCTTACAATTTATTTTGCTGCGTATATTATCTTGCTGCGTATATATAATAATATGAAAAATGATGGGGCGCTGTAAATAGTGATGAATTTTGGTAATAAATTTTGATGATGAATGTTGCTTGAATATGAATGATATAAATTTTGGGGGGTTATTTTGGGGGGTTATAACGTGGGGTGTCAATGAGGCGGATGAAAGTTGGAGTAATTGCTATTATGATTAGGGAAGTGGTTTTACAATAAGCTGCGATCCTGATGTTCCTGTGACGGTGACGGGAACGTCTTTGGCGATAAAAAGTGATGATTGAGCGAGGGCGTCATAACGTTTGCCTGAGAGGAGGACTTTTCCTGACGGTCTGAGTTCGCTTAGTGTTTGAGCGGTTTTTCCGTGCAGGTGGTCTAGTGATTGGTAAAATGTTTCATCCTTAGCGAGTGGTTTGCGATGACTGATAATCTGCCACCATCTGTACCGTATCACAAAGTAGATTCCCCCACCGCCTAGTCCTAGAAATAACGCTAAGAGTATTAAAGCTCCCGTTTTAGAGACTTCTAGATAAACATAGAGTAAATACGACAAATAGCTAAATACCGACAATATTGTCAAAACAGAGGTCGGAATAAAGATAACATCAATAGCAATGACTAAAAAAGTCAGTACCATGAGCATAATACCGATGTCCCAGTTCATAAAACTGCAGCAAATATCGAGAAGTTTACTAAATAACGAAATACAGTCATAGGTTAGCCGCTCATCTTCCCAACCAGTAGGGATGCACCGTGAACACCAAAGACTTTAATGGGCATATTTTTTTTAATATATTCTCCTTCGGTAATAGCATCGTAGATGACGCCGTTTATTTCTACTTTGCCTGAAGGACGTAGATCGCTTAGTGATGTGCCTGAAGTATTGATAAGGGATGTGTAAGCATTGTCAGGATCATTGTTATTATGACTATCACTACTGTTATTATGGAGGGGGTTAGGAGTAGTTGTTGCGGGGGGTGAGGATGATTTATCGGACGTTGTAGAAGTTGTGGACGTTGTAGAAGTTACGGGTGCAGCGGCTAGGGTAGAATGCAGCACAAAGGGATTCGTTCGCCGCCAATTTTTAAATAACACAAACGACAAAAAAAACACCGCAGTTCCACCGACAAATGCAATTGCAATTGTAATGATATTTTGCCTAAACAGTTCTAATTCGAACACTGTATCTGGAAAAGAGAAATCTTGTAACATAAGCAGCATTGAAACGAGAATGCACAGCAATCCACTGAGCCCAGCAATGCCGATTCCTGGCAGGATGAATATTTCAATGCCGATAAGAACAATTCCTGCGATAAGGAGCGCAATTTCACCATACGTCGCTAATTCGACAGCAAACAATCCCAAACAAAGGACAATAAGCGCAAAAATAGCCACCCCACCAAAAACACCAAACCCAGGATTCTGTGCTTCCAAATAAAGACCAGCAAGGGCAATAAAGATCAATATTCCCGCATATTTAGCGATGTACCCAACAATTTTTTCACTTGTCATAAGTTCGTAAGTAGTCACGTCGTTTTCAGTAAAGGCGGTAGCGGAGTCAATAATCTCAGCAAGCTCAGTTGTTGTCCCGCGTGAAAAACCTAAGGAGAGGGCTTCTTGTTCGTTCATGGTAAGAAGTTCTCCTTCGGCGACAACGGTGCGTTTTTTGGCAATCGTTGCGAGTTCTTTCTCGGTGAGATCGCCATATTCTGTGTCATTGAGGAAGGTTTGTGATCCGTCTTTGTAGGTTATTTCATAAATGATTTTATCTGCGGAGACAAATGCTTCGGTTAATTTGACGGGGTAGCCATTTTTTTCTGCTAACGCGCGGAATTTTGCTCTAAGTGGAGATTGAAATTTCTCACCTAGCACAGTCACACCCCCTTCGCCCCCTTGGACGATGGGCGCTACGTCTCCTAATGTTGATCCTGGCATCATATAGAGATTATTGCAGCTTAGGGCAATGAGAGTTCCTGCTGAGATCGCTTTGTCTTCGACCCAGGCAATTGTTTTTACCTCAGGCGTGGCTAGTGAAGAGATCAAGTGGACGATATTATATGCGGCGTCTAATCTGCCGCCGAAGGTATTGATTTTAAACACGAGGTGTGTTGCTCCTGCTTTGATAGCTTCACTGGTGGCGCGTTCTAGGAATTTGAACGTTGCTGGCGCTATTTCTTCTACGATCGGTATGATAGCAATCTGCGGTGCTGGTGAGGGACTTAGGCCTGCTTTTTTTGGAGCGGCTGGGGCTGGTTTTGTTTGTGATGAAGACTGCACGCGGGGGGTTTTAAATAGCTTTTGACTGATTTTCTGGGCAGGAGAGAGCGTATGTTTTGTATCCTCTGCTAATAGTGGTGCTATGATTGGGGAAGTTGCTGCAGTGAGCCCTCCGCATAACAAGAATGTTACGCAAAAATTAAAGAAGAGGAGTGCTTGCTTGTTATTCAAGGTTATTCTACTATAAATACTAAAATGCTAAATTGCTAATATATCAGTGTATAATGAAGCTATGTCAATGTAAGTTGCTATGTCAATGTATAATGAAAGTGCTGTGATAGAAATCTATAAATCGTATGGATAAAGGTAGGTTTGTCTGGGCGGCTTTGTTATTTTATTTGATTAGGGGTGGTTGCTTAGGATCGGTGTGTTGTCAGTCGGTGTGCTTTCAATCAGTGTAATTTCATTATAACATGCTTGGTGCTTCACGTGATTTTCAAGTGGGTGGTTTTGGTGTGATTTTATAGGTGAGAGAGGTTCTGAGTGAAGATTTGTGAGATTAGGAGTGAGATTTATAAGATTGAGCGGGTTGTTAGGGTTTTGAGTTGGTTTAGTGGTTATTTTAGCAGTTGTTTGGGTGAATGAAAAAATTTTTAAGGGTACTTGATGGAATTGTCGCTAACCTAGCACAATTGGGTGCAATTTAGTATAATTGGGTACAATCTAGTACAATCTAGTACAATTGGGTACAATTGAGTAAATCGTTGTTAATGTAGCCGTGTAGCCGTATTGTCAATTTATAAAGGACGCTTAATTTTACGGATATGGGTTAATTGTGATGTGCTTTCATCATATAAATATAGGTTAGGTCTGTATATAGCACTTTGTAGAGTTTTGTAGAACTTGGCTAGGTATACCATAGTATATATTAATAATATAAATTGTGATCGTTTAAAAGACAAGTTTTTTTTAAAGATACGTTTTTTAAAAAAATTGCCATTAATTTGTGATTTATTGAGTAAAATATAAATATAGACGATGAAATGTGCAGAGATGGAAATTACGGCAAGTGCCGCTGCTTACTGGTGAAGAGGTGAACATCAAAGCAATGAATATCAAAGCAATGAATATCAAAGTAAATTTGGCAGGTGAATGCGCTTCTTATCAAGGATGTGATTTTATTAAAAAATAGTGAGTGATTTGACCGATATTTAAAGATGATGGCAATTTTTACAAAAAATACTACCTATGATACAATAAAAAAGCACCGCACTGTTACTATATAGGGATATAATGATAAGCCAGCGCCCCGGTAATTTAATAGGAATACGTTTCAATGAAAAATAAGAGCAATTCAGCCCGCCTAAATACGTTGCCCAAGACACCTAAAATACCTTTTGAAGTCCTTGTCTACGACCGCTTAGCTAAGGAAGTAAGAGCACTTCGTCCTACGTTTGAAGCATTGGGAATGAAGACGCTATCGGTATTTCAAACAACGCCAGCTAGCCATAATCGTTCGCTAACAAAGGCCTCTTTTGTCATAATACCCATAAATGTCTTTCTAGAACAGCACACTCAAGCAATGACGACTACGGCGGCAAAAAGCAAAACTGAGGCAAAAACCAGTTCAAAAAATCGTACGCTAGGAAAAAAGCAAAAATCATCTAAAAATCACCCCTCCATTATCACTTGGTTAAACGAGGCAGAAATTAAACACAAAGACAATCTGCCCCTAGTTATTTTAAGCTACAAAAAAGCACAACTGAGCGATGTACAGAAATTGCCCCGTAAAGACAATATTCTTGTCGTCGATCAGACGTTATTTAATTCCAATGTTCTAGTCACCCATTTTCTAGCTAGGGAGCTTATACACTTTAAAAATCGGCAAGCCGCACGCAAGCTAACAAGTGCGCCTCCGCCAGCAGCACAGAAGCCCCCCACTGAAAAAACACCCGCGCCTATCACAGAAAACAGGAACATTGCAAGTGAAGAACGTGAGCTTATTTCTAAGGAAATCTTAAACATCGGTCTCAATATTTCCAAAGAACGCGATACTGTCAAGATCTTAGAGGAAATTTTAGTCAATTCGATGCGAATCACTCAAGCAGACGCAGGTTCCATAGCCATACGCGGCATGGACAAAGAACTCAAAAAAACAAACGAAGACGTGCTAACGTTCTATATTTCAAAAAATACTTCACGCGAACTGCATTTCTCTAAGTTTTCAATGCCCGTCAGCAAAAAAAGCTTAGGAGGGTACACAACGATCACAGGAAAATTGCTCAATATTAAAGACGCCTACCAGATCAGCAATCGGAAAATCTACTCATTTAATCGTGAATTTGATGAAAAAACGCATTTCAGAACAAAATCTGTCATTGTGGTGCCCATGATCAATCAAAAAGACGAGACCATTGGCATTATTCAACTCATCAATAAAAAAGCATCCTACGAGAAAATCATTGATTATAAAAATTTCAAACAGACCGATGTTTTGTCTTTCAATGACGAGGACGTTACCAAATTACAAGCCCTTGCCAGTCTAGCGACAATATCGCTGCAGAATGCTATTCTTTACCACGAGATAGACCATTTATTTCACAGTTTTGTCGAAGCTTCGGTCTCTGCTGTTGAGCAGCGCGACCCTGCTACGTCGGGTCATTCATTTCGTGTGTCTAAATTTTCTACTTTGTTAGCCGAAGCGTGTAATGGCGCTGGCGGGATATTTTCAGATTGGTTTTTTACGACAACGCAGTTACGCGAACTAGAATACGCCTCCTTATTACATGATTTCGGGAAAATAGGCGTTCGCGAACACGTCCTCCTCAAGTCGCATAAAATAGAACAAACACGTTTTGTCAATCTTATCCGTAAATTTGACGTCATGATCCTCAATTTTCAAAACCAGAGCTATGACGAGATGCTAGACTTATTTCGTGAGGGAACCAAAAACAATATACCCATGCTCGAATTAGAGCAAAAAATGACCTTTATCAAAACAAAGTGGAAGAAAAAGATTGACCGCCTCAAAGAACATAAAAAAATCATCGAACGCTACAATGAAGGTATGCCGCTGACCAACGAAATTAAAAAAATCATTCAAGAATGTTCCTATTTAGACGTCGACGCCACCTTTTTCAAGGAAAAACTCATCACCAGTGAAGAAGAAAAATTCCTTTCTATCCCCTACGGGACGCTCTCTACGAATGAACGCATTGAAATTCAAAGCCACGTCACACATACGTTTGAGTTTTTAAAGAAAATCCCATGGACAGACGAACTCAAACACATTCCAGAAATAGCCCATTACCATCACGAGAAGTTAGATGGGAGCGGTTATCCCATTGGAATCAAGGCTATTGCCATTCCTAACCAGACGAAGATCATGACCATTTGTGATATTTATGACGCCCTCACATCCGCCGACCGACCTTATAAAAAGTCTATGAACCAGAACAAAGCCATTGAAATTCTTAAAAGCGAACGCGATACAGGAAAACTTCACCCAGACCTGCTAGAACTATTTATTCGCAATAAACACATTCGCAATGCTATTAAAGCCAATTCTACGCCAGAATTAAACGTGATCCTTTAATAGTTCTTTCAATGATGCTATGGTGTAAGCGAGTATTTTAACCGTTTTTTAAACATTGCAACCTCTATACATAGTATATACAGCCGAGTAGATGCAGTCTTGATGATGGGTCTTTTTGATGACAAGGTTTGATGACAAGGAATAAAGAGTAGATACAGTATAAAACAGATACAGTTGTGACTAAATTGTTTTTCTACTTAGGGGTTGTATTTCTACTGCTAGCCGTAGTGAGCTTTCTAAGCAGTGCTTTTAAATGGAATGTATTTGATAACTTAGGTCGTCTGTTCTCTAACCTGCCAGGCAATATTAAATGGACGCGCGGAAATATGACGGTTTATCTTCCAATCGCAACAATGCTCATCGTTTCTATTGTTTTATCATTGGCTTTAAATCTTATCTTAAAGTGGTTTAAATAATAAACAGAGCCACCGCTAGTAGTGAGTGCACAGTCGTTATTTTATGATTTTAAAAATTATTAATAGCATTAACCATTAAAAAAAATTTTTAAGGAAATTTTACAATGCATACATTACCACCCTTGCCCTACGCCGCAAGTGCGCTAGAACCGCATATCGATGCTAAGACAATGGAAATCCATCACGGAAAACACCACAGCACCTATGTCACAAAACTCAACGCAGCTATCCAAGGCAGCGAAGCAGCAAATATAGAGATCGCTGAGTTAATGGGCACTATCACAGCAGATAGTTCGCCTGCAGTCAGAAATAATGGCGGCGGTCATTACAATCACAGTTTGTTCTGGACTTTAATATCACCGACGGGAGGCGGCGAGCCGGCAGGCGACCTTCGTAGGCGCATGGAAACAGCTTTCGGGTCAATTGCTGAGTTTAAAGAAAAATTTGCAGCAGCAGCTCTAGCGCGGTTTGGAAGTGGCTGGACATGGTTGTGTGAGACATCATCTGGTGATCTCACCATAGGCTCTACGCCCAATCAAGACAATCCCCTCATGCCAGCAAGTGCTTATCGTGGAAAACCACTGCTCGCTCTCGATGTCTGGGAACATGCCTATTACCTTACTTACCAGAATAGACGTCCCGATTATGTCAATGCTTTTTGGAATATTGTCGATTGGAATGCCGTTGCTAAGCGAATGTAAGGTTTTAATACGTTTAAATACGTTTAATACGATTTCAAAGCAAAGTGGTTTCAATCATTGAGACCACTTCTTCGCTGCATGGCAATTTTAATGATCGTATATCTGGTGATCGAATACAGAGCCTTGTAATACAGAAGTTTCGTCTAAGCGAGTATTTTCAAGGACTACGTGCTGAGGGTTATTTGGCGGGGATTAAGTAATTATTGAGTGTGCTCTGGATTTAGTTATACAATTATTTAATATGGAAACGATAAATCAAGAATCACTTTTTACACCAATGACGGCGACTAGCAGTGAAAATGCCTTTAAAGCGGCAAAAGACGTCCTAGTCGGCGGCGTGAATTCGCCTGTGCGGTCATTTAACAGCGTGGGAGGGACTCCTGTTTTTTTTGAACGCGGCAGCGGTGCTTTTTTATACGATCTGGATGAAAAGCCCTATCTCGATTATGTTCTTTCATGGGGAGCACTTATCTTAGGGCATGCACCTAAGTGTGTGACAGCAGCTCTACATGAAACGCTTGTTAAAGGAACGAGTTTCGGTGCGCCAACCGTCCTAGAAACAAAGCTAGCTAATCTGGTGACAGAATGTGTTCCTTTCTTAGAAAAAGTTCGAATGGTCAATTCGGGTACAGAAGCGGTCATGTCACTCATTCGGTTAGCACGTGGGTATACAAAACGGTCGAAAATCATTAAATTTCGGGGTTGTTATCACGGTCATGGCGATAGTTTCCTAGTCGAGGCGGGATCTGGTGTGCTTACATTGGGTATTGCAGCTTCACCTGGTGTGACCGCTGGCGCTGCTAAGGATACGCTTATAGCAGAATTTAATGACATCTCTTCGGTTAAGGAGCATTTTACTAGGCATCCTGGTGAGATAGCGGCTGTTTTATTAGAACCTGTTACCGGTAATATGGGGGTTGTTTTGCCTGAGACACAATTTTTAACAGCCCTCAGGACACTTACTGAGGAAAAGGACGCTTTACTTATATTTGATGAAGTGATGACGGGGTTTCGTGTTGGACTGGGGGGTGTGAGCATGCGGCTCGGTGTCACACCAGATTTACTTGCCTTAGGTAAAATTATAGGCGGCGGTCTACCAGCGGCGTTATATGGCGGCAGAGCAGAAATTATGGACCACGTCGCTCCACTCGGACCTGTTTATCAAGCAGGTACACTCTCAGGCAATCCCCTCGCCATGGCAAGTGGTCTAGCGACATTGACAGAACTCCGTACGCATGAACAAAACCACTACGGAATCCTAGAAAAACATGGACATCGCCTAGAAACAGGGCTCAATGCAATCGCTACCGAATTAAAAGTTCCTATGGTAGTCACGCGCATGGGATCAATGATGACCGTATTTTTTACAACGCTTTCTAAGATGCGTAATTTTAATGACGTTACGAGTTTAGATGCCAATCGGTACGGACAATTTTTTCATGCTATGTTAAAGCAAGGCATCTATCTTCCACCTTCTCCCTACGAGGCTTGGTTTTTATCAATTGCGCACAAAGACGCCGATATCAGTAAAACACTCACCTGTGCCCAGCGGGCGCTTAGCGAGATTATAAGCCGTTCATAACAGAAATGGGAGCGGCAAGTATTTTAATCTTTAAAATGTTCTTACTGGAAATAGAGTAAGTACCAAGGAGTAAATACCAAGTTCACATCAAAAATCTATAACAATTAAAAATTTTTAATCATTAAGACAATAGATGAAGATAAAGCAATGAACATAAATGGATGAAAACAAGATGAAAAAACAAGAACTTAAGAAACATATCGATCGAGCAAGCGATATCTTAGTCCAAGTGGCTAAACATCACCGTGCTTCACTACCTTCTATTAAGAAAGAGGCTGAGATTATGAAAAATGAACTGAGCAAAGTCTCTGCCTTAGAAAAAGTCTTTCGTAAACGTGCGCAGGACGTCCTCACGGTACTCAAAAATCGCAAAAATGATGCCAAAAAGTGATACCAAAAATGATGCCCAGAATGATGTCCAGAATGATGAATAGCTGCTAGCTTATTTAGAGAAGTAAAAACTTTATAGCCTTAGTTTATAGCCTTAGTATAGCATTAGTCTTTTTGCTAATAACCTTCTCTACCAGTATGCTAAAATAAAAAAGCCCACGCTAGCTAGCTAGCTGGCTTCAATGTAATGAACAATTATCCCCCCAGTCATCAGCGGGTTAGCGATGGTTATTACATCGATGAAGACCCTGGCACGTTATTAAAGAAAAATTCGGTCTTAGATGGCTGGTTCCCACTTCGTTATAGCCTAGACATTTATAAAACTTGCAATGAGAAAGGAGGCTATTATAATACAGCAGTAGGAGTAGGAGGAGGTAGTGGTGCAGCTCGTATTAAGGTGTACTCTAATGTGTTAGAGCATTTAAATAAAGAATTGCCGGCATTAAAGCACCAGATCACACACGCTGCGAATAGGACAATAGTTACAGGAGACTACGACAATACTCAGACAATGACGCCGTTAATCGGACTTGGCAGTCATTTCAATGATCCCTTTATGCCATTGCCTGCTCATATTAAGCATGTTGGCGGTGGAGAGGTTTTAGCAAAATTGATGTACGCTGGATACCGGGGGCTCGTTCTTACTAGAAATCCCCAGCGGCTTACTTCGCTTATCGAGGCGTATAAAGACCGTAATAGGTTTCCCACAAAATACTTCGCTCAGGAGAACTTACCTATTGTTATCACGGCGTTTACGCTCGCTGCCAATGAAGAAGAAAGGACTCTGTTAGAACCGCCTAGCCCTAGTCTCACAGAACGAATGACTGCTCTAAATGCCCTTCATCATCTAGGAGTCCCGTTAGGTGCGCTTATTCTCTCGTTAGCGCCTTGGGAAGAAGGAGTCGAATGGGCTCGGTTAGAAAAATTGTTAACACGTCTCTACGAAGTGGGTGTTAATTTTATGATGTTAACATTTCTCTTTGCCAACCAGACAAAACAAGTCTATCGCCACCTTTACAAGAGACGTGATGTTTGTCATAGTCTAGCAAAATTTGCTCCTATTGCTGAGAAAAAACCAGAGCACACTTATGATTTCACCTCAGCCAAGCACAAATTAGAACGGTTGTTTAGAAATAGAATGCGTGAATTAGGTCTCGTGTTTATGCCGCCTGCGCATTTTTATCGAAGTCATCTTTCTATTAAGGATAGAATAGCGGTCACATTGATTCAAATGTATTATTTACTTAAAGAATTGGGGCGGCGGAGAGCTTTTCTTAGAAATGCTTCATATCACCTTAGTTTAATGCATGAAAATGAATTTGCTGAATTGATCCGAACGCACAAGCTAGCTACTTTGCCTGGGATCGGCGCCTATACCGAAAGAATCATCTTAAAAATGGCACTTAAGAATGATTATGAAGAATTTGATAAAATACTTATGGAATGGTACACGGCAACATCCTAAATAATTCATCATTGGCATCTATTTAAACAACTTCTTGTTATCTATCCTAGATTATCATCTATTCTAATTCCACTAAAAATCGTAATTTTACGTGAAAAATCGTGTTTGTACTTGCTGAAATGCCAGTCAATCTATCACCCAATCAATGCATTAATCGACTCATTAACCCATTGATCCATTAGTTAACCCATCAATCGACTCATTAACCCATTGATCCATTAATTAACCCATCAATCGACTTATTAACCCATTGATCTATTAATTAGCCCATCAATCGACTCATTAACCCACAGATCAATCAATCCAACCCATCAATCAATCAATATTCTACAACCTTTATAATATGACGCAGTTCACTAATTCATGGATACCTGTAAAATAATGTTATGATGATGATAGAAATCGCCAATTTACTTGAATACGTGCAGTTGAACCTAGACTTACCTAAATATATAGTTGAATCTACATAGATATATAGCTGAATCTACTTAAATATGTAGTTGAATCTACCTAAATATATAGCTGAATCTACTTAAATATATAACTGAATCTACTTAAATATATGACTGAATTTACTCAAATGGGTACAATTATTAATACAATTGCATTGGATCATTAATAAAATCGTATCAAAAAGTCAAGTCGAAATTAATCTTTTTTTAGAATCATGATTTCATCATTACATGTATTAAATTTAATGTAAACTATATTATCATACTATTGTGAGATATATTTATTGTGAGATATATCATTGACCGTGCCGCTATGAAATACGCTCTATGAAACACGCTATTTGTGATATTATCATATTATTATGAAATATGTTATCAATGCTCACCCGCATAAAATCTCTGTATAATCTACTAAAAAGAGATGATTTGCAGGGTGGGAGTTGTTAATTTAGGTTGAGATTTGAAGATATTTTGTTGAGATAGTGAAAGATTGGGTTTTTGAATGAAGACATTTTGTTGAGATAGTGGAAGATTGGGTTTTTGAATGAAGATATTTTGTTGAGATAGTGGAATATTGGGTTTTTGAATGAAGATATTTTGTTGAGATAGTGGGATATTGGGTTTTTGAATGAAGATATTTTGTTGAGATAGTGAAAGATTGGGTTTTTGAATGAAGACATTTTGTTGAGATAGTTAAAGATTGGGTTTTTGAATGAAGACATTTTGTTGAGATAGTTAAAGATTGGGTTTTTGAATGAAGATATTTTGTTGAGATAGTGGAAGATTGAGGTTCTAAAGATTGATTTTCTGAGAACTGCGATATAATACACTACTCGGTATAATATACGACTTGGCGTAATGCACTGGGCGTTTTAACTGTAATGTAAGATTGATTGTAAGATTAATAAGGGAGTTGTGAAAAAAATTGATTCTATGGCTTGCAGACCTATTTAATACAGAAGTCGCTGTGATGCGTGTTCTTGTGATAAGTAGCTTGGTTTCTGTTTTTGCTGCGGCAGGCGCTTGTGGTGTGACGTATATGATTTGGTACTTGTTTAAACGAAGCAGTCGTTGAAAAAGGTAATGCGTGCTGGTTTTTCTACGGTCAATAATCCATTTTTTAATGTTTTGTCGGGTATTTAATGGTGTCCACTGTTCTAATGAAGACGGTCAATACAGGATTGAATGCTGAGTGAAATATGTTGAGTAAAATATGCTGAGTGAAATGTTTGTAGGAGAGTATTATTGGTAGGCAATTTTACTTAGGGCAGATCTGCTACGAGTAGATAAATGCAGACAAATTTGATCGATACGAGCAAGCAAATCTGATACAGGTAAAATTGAGATATAGAATATAGGTTATAATAGGTTATATAAAATTATAGAGTGAATGGGTATTCGTTATAGTACAATTAACTTGTGATAGAACTCTGGTGACTGTAAACTAGGAAATAATACAATACAATATTGTTAAGAATATTATCGTTGAAAACATGGTTAAATCAGTATCGGTTCTAAGAGATATTTAGCATTGAAAAAATAGGGAGTCGTAAAAGATGGATAAAAAAGATGACCAGTATATGAAAAACAAGCGTGCATTTGAACGGACGGTGATCTATCACATGCCGCAGCGGACAATTTCTACGTTTGGTAATACCATTTATACGTATTATTTTGTAGCCAAAAGTAAAGGCAATCAGACTACTGTTCATGAAGGTGCGCTTCATATTAAAACACCCCTCATTGTCACACCCTATTTTTCCTCCAAAGATACATTTCACAATATAGACAAAGATGCTGTGCAGTTTGCTGAACAATTGATGGAAAAGATGAACTTTCCCTTCACATTTATCGAGTATTATTTCCACAATGTCGAACGGGAAACATGGCGTGAAAATCAACCTTTTTCAGAAGTTTTAATTAAATTGACACGGCTCTTAGAACAAGATAAAAATGACCGTTCGATTCTGTTCTCAGGCGAAGAGGCTACGTGGAGCATCTCGCTGGTTAAGGCTTGTATGAAGATCATTGAAATGTCTATGCAGACGAATCTCACTGAGATCGAAGAACGCGGCCTGCTCGATAAAAATGGCATTCCTAAGGCGCTCGAGAAAAAAATAGAAGCCCTCTTCAAACGCGCACAACGCGATAAAAACCAGATCAATATGCTAGGAAGCCTGCTCCTCAAACACGACATCTTCGATTATTATGAAGACCGTTTTTTCAAACTCATTAAACGCTAGTCGCTTAAAAATGTCAGTTCACTACAGAATAATAAAACATTCTCTTCATCAGCATACGTTCTGTAAAAAACCAGGAATGCTGCAACTATGCGTAAGGTATTTCACTGTATTATTATGGTTATGTGTAGGGTATTTCTTTGTAACAGCAGACCTCGTAGCAGCTGAATCCACCTTCCCCGCATCAACCGAAGCACTCTATGAAACCATTAAAAAAGCCAATAACGATCGCTTGCCAAAATATTTCTCAGCCAGACTCAGCGCAGCAACAGTCTCTCTCCAAATTAAAAATGTTCCAAAAGAAATGATTGATTTTGGAAAAAAGCCAGAATTACACTTCCACTTTAAAAAAAATGGGGCGCCGCGCCTTGTATTAAATAACGTTGCCGATTTTTATAAAAACTTCTTTGCTCCCTATGAAGAGATCTTTGCTCGCTCAGGCTTATTCTTAGGCATTGACGGTAGTAGCGGGAAAGAACGTTTTTTACAACAATTCTCTGTATCCGCGCCTAAAAAGTCTGAGGAGGGGGCCAGCATCACTATTCGTGAACGTAAAGGATTGCCAGGTGATTACGCAGAGTATTTGTTTGATGACAATTGGCTTATCAAACAAGCTCTTTTTTATGAAGCGAACACACAAACCAGTGAGGTCAAATTTTACTTCACCCGTAAAAATAATTATACGCTCCCTAAACGAATTCTTGTCTATTTGACAGGCCCACAATCACTCCAATTAGCAGCGCCGCAGTCATCGACGACTTCACAAAATGCAAGTGCAGATCATATATTCATTACTTTTTCTGATTATAAGTTCAAACCCCCTCCCAATGGGTATTGAGACATATTTTTAACCTAACGGTGAGGGTATAGTAGTTGTAAAACTAGTCTGCTAAGCTATGTAAGTTTTATCCACAGCTAGCGTAGTTCTCTTAAGTAGGTATTCTCTCTTAAAATATAACTACAAGCGCTATGGCACGTTCTAAAGTCCACCGGCAGCATAAGATCAAGAAGTCATCTACTTCTAAGAGTCATGAACGCACGATTGCTCGGCATAAAAAGGCTTATTTTGACTACACGGTCGTAGCGGACATCGAAGCGGGAATTGTCTTAGTCGGTAGTGAACTCAAATCTATTCGTAAGGGCGCCGTCAATCTAGCAGGAAGTTACGCCTACGTCACAGACCAATTAGAAGTCATGGCTCTCAATATTCATATCAAAGAATATCAAGCCGCTTCTTACACGAATCATGAAGCGCGCAGATCACGTAAATTGCTCCTTAAAAAGAAGGAAATTCGTAAGTGGCTAGGCAAACTTAAACTCGCAGGCCATACGCTTATTCCTTTAGAATTGTATTTTAAGAAAGGACTCGTTAAGGTTAAACTTGCTCTCTGTGTCGGGAAGAAACACTATGACAAACGCACTTCGCTAAAAGAACGTGATGCCAAGCGAAAAATAGAAGCTTTTATGAAAACTCGCTACTTAAGAAAATAATTTGGGCTCTGAAAAATAACTTTGACCTTTCTTCCCCCTACTTTTAGTGCTATGGGTGATATGAGTGCTAGTAAGCAGCAGCTATGAGTAGCGTTATAACGGGGTAGCAATCTCTGGTAGTAATTTCTCTTAGGCAATCTTTAAGGTTAGCGACAACAGAGTTTATTAGAGAATATAGCGACTGAGGTCTTTATCTGGGAGAATGTCTTTAAAGCATTGGGTGACGTAGGCTTTATCTATTGTAATGGAAGTGGCTACGAGTTTTTTAGTGGTGGAATTACTTGAAAAAAGGTACTCTTCGAGCAATTTTTCCATTAAGGTAGCCAGCCTGCGTGCACCGATATTTTCACTTTCACTGTTGATCCATTCTGCTGTTCTGGCAATTTCATTGATAGCATCACTATTAAATTTTAAGAGGATGCCTTCTGTTTTGAGGAGGGCTTGATATTGCTTGATGAGGGCGTTTTTAGGCTGAATAAGAATGGCTTTGAGTTCTGCGGCTTTGAGAGGATTTAGTTTGACGCGGATAGGAAAACGTCCTTGCAGTTCAGGAATCATGTCTGCAGGCGAAGAAATATGAAACGCTCCCGCCGCAATAAATAATACGTGATCGGTTTTTATCATTCCATACGAGGTCGGAACACTGGATCCCTCAACTAAGGGCAAAATATCGCGCTGGACACCTTCACGTGAAATATCCAGATTGCCATGCGTCTCGTTCGTTTTTGAAACAATCTTATCAATCTCATCTATAAAGACAATTCCCATCGTCTCGGTTTTAACCTTAGCCCGTGCGATGACTCTATTCATGTCTAGCATGCTTTCAGCGACCTCTTCTAACAGGCGTGGTCTGGCATCTTTTATGGTGATGGCTTGTTTGGATTTTTTAGGACGGAACATATTGCCTAAGTTCTTCATCATGCCGCCGAGCGCGTCTATTTGATTGTCGCCTAGGTTCATGCCTGAGATATTAATGCCTGTTGGCGGTGCGGATGGATCGGTCGGTGTGAGCATGATCTCGATGACTTTTTCTTCCAATTCGCCTGCTAGCAAAGATTTTTTAAGTTTGGCACGCGTTTTTATAAATGATTCGTGACGCTGCGCTGAGCTGTTATTGAGTTCTGCTGTGGGGTTGCTTGAACCAGTGAGGGTGCTGTTATTGGGTTTAGCGGAACTATTATCCGTAGCGCTGCTGCTTGGAGGGTGCATGGCAAAGGACATAGAAAGTGTGTCTAGCGGTGATGGGGCGGGTTTTTCTTGTTTTCTATTTAGTGCGGCTGCGCTCTCGGGAAGTAATATGTCTAAGATGATCTCGGTAACTTCTTTTTGTGCTTTGCTTTCTATAGTTTGTCGCATGAGGGTGCGTTCTTCGATGACGGCATTGTTCATTAGATCACGAATAATGGATTCGACATTGCGGCCGACGTAGCCAATTTGTGAAAATTTGGTTGCTTCTACCTTTATAAAGGGCGCTTTGGCTAATTTTGCCAGTCTCCGTGCGATTTCTGTTTTGCCGACACCTGTATTGCCGATCATGAGGATATTTTTAGGGTAGATTTCATCTTGGAGTGCCTTTGGAACAAGTCTCCTCCGATAGCGATTTCGTAGGGCAATCGCTACCGAGCGTTTAGCCTTATCTTGCGCGATGATATGCTTATTAAGCTCAGCTACGATCACAGGTGGCGTAAGGTCTGGTTCATTGATAAAGTCATCGGTTTCATGCGGCAGCTGTTCGGTCAATGCTAGCTTTGTAGAATTAGTGTTTTTTAGTGAATCTTTACTCATAGGTTTAAGTTCTGATAGGTTTAAGTTTTGATCTTATAGTCGCGCTGGGTAGAAAATTGATAATTAAGAGACCACATAAGCAAGGTGAAAAGGTGTAGCTTAAAAAGGTCTAGCATAAATGAAGTGAAGTCAGTCCTTTCTTTGATTATAATGCTTGGGTTTGGATTAATACTTTGAAGTTAGTATTTAAGTGTTTCGCAGGAGATGTGAGAATTGGTATAAATACAGATCTCAGCGGCGATAGTTAAAGCGGTTTTAGCAGTTTTTTCGGCTGATAATGAAGAGTGGCTCACAAGTGCTAACGCGGCGCTTTTAGCAAAACCGCCTCCAGAACCTATGGCAGCGACACCGCTGTCGCATTCGATAACTTCACCTGTTCCTGAAAGAATGAGCAGATAGTCTTTATTGCCTAAGAGCAGCATCGCTTCTAGTTTGCGGAGGTATTTATCACTACGCCATTCCTTAGTAAGTTCAACACTCGCCCTAAGTAAATCTCCCTCGTATTCTTCTAATTTCTTCTCCATGCGTTCATAAATAGTCAAAGCATCCGCAGCAGCCCCTGCAAACCCAGATAAAATACTATTCTTATAAAGCCGTCGTATCTTAGTGGCTTTATTTTTCATGATCTGCGTCCCAAGTGTCACCTGCCCATCGCCTGCTAGGGCTAACTCACGTTTCTTTTTAACAGCAATGATCGTCGTGCTCTTAAAAAGAGCAGAATCTTGATAATCTATCTTCATAACAAAATTTTGTTAACAGCAGTCCAATATTAGCTTTACATTTTCTAACCTTACGTTTTTTAGGGTTAAATCTAGTCCAATAGAATTTTCAGTAGAATTTCCAATACAATTTTCAATGGAGCTTCCAATAAAGCTTCCGATGGAACTTCCAATATAATTTCCAAAAAAGCTTCCAATGGAACTTCCAAAAAAGCTTCCAATGGAGCTTCCAATACAATTTCCAAAAAAGCTTCCAATGGAGTTATGTGTCCCATTTATATCGTTAAATGTAGTCCAATGTAACCTATATATACGTCCTATCTATCGTTAAATGTAGTTCAATACAATTCTCTACGCTCTCTAATAACATTATGAGTGGCTTAGTAGTACTATTTATTATTAAGCTAGCACCAATTATTTAAGGCTAGCACTATTATTAAGTCGCGTTCTATCTATTATAAGATAATCGTTAACAGCAAAAATGCAAGTATTTTTTAACGTCATAAAAAAGTATTAATATTTTCAATAAAAAAACTAAGCAAAAATCAAGCAAAAATCCAGCCAATATGCTTTAAAAACACCAATATGCTTTAAAAACACGTTAACCGTATATAGACTGTTAGAATAGCTTGTTAGATTGTTACAATAGCTTGTTAAATGCTGTGAGAGTGTAATTATATTATAAATACCAGTAAATAGCCGTTAGCATAGTCATTGAGTAAGGTTATCCAGAATAGCTACCTAATAGATAGCCAGATATAGCTATCTAACAGGTACCAGAATAGCTATTAGAGACTCATTGGCTAGCGAATACGATAGCTATATTTTATGAACATAAGCACGATCTAGCTTAGGAGTAATTATGGACTGTGGTTTTGTAAGCAATTAGCCGTAATTATTTATCATTGCCAATGACTCATTTTTATAGGAAATCAGCCGTAATTATTTACCATTGCCAATGACTCATTTCTGCAGAAAATACCAGCTGTAATCAATAAGTACAGTAATACCTGCTACTTGAAATGCGCTGATTGAATACGATCATCTAGCATGCTCACCGAATATAGGCATCTAATTATAAAAAACAAGCCTGCTGCACTAAAACCAAACATAGATAAGCGCAATCAGTGTTAATGTAAACCATTCATAGCCGAGATCAATAGGAAAAAGCCCCCAAGGATGTTTTGCCCATAAATGCCGTCCTAGAATAACGGGCATGGTAAAACATGCGATCAGTAACAGCAGCACCCTAAATGCTTCACCGCCAGTAGTCACCTCCAATGAAGCTAAAAGAACCCCAATAATGTAACTGCTCGTCAAGGCTGTTAGCGACGATAAGAGATAACCTATTTTAGCAGACCTTTTGCCCTCTTCACTCTGAATGTCTTCCATTTGAAAGCCAAGTGACTTCATCCAGTATTTACCAAACAATAATGGCGAATACCACAACGCACCTATCAGCATTTTTATACAAGCGCCCAACACTAACGGTAGGGCAGAAATTGTCCATACAATCATTATTTACTTACTCTTCAATCATTTAATAGTTTTTTATGTAAATTCGTTAAGACAAACCTTCAATATTGACTGGATTAAATCTTCACTATTCGTTAAGACAAACCTTCAATATTGACTGGGTTAAATCTTTACCATTCGTTAAGACAAACCTTCAATATTGACTGGATTAAATCTTTAATCCGTGCTATAACTTCTAAGGGTGTATTTCATTGTCCCAATAGTGCGAATATTATACAATATCACCGAATATAGGCATCTAATTATAAAAAACAAGCCTGCTGCACTAAAACCAAACATAGATAAGCGCAATTAGTGTTAACGTAACCCATTCATAGCCGAGATCAATAGGAAAAAGCCCCCAGGGATGTTTTGCCCATAAATGCCGCCCTAGAATAACGGGCATGGTAAAACATGCGATCAGTAACAGCAGCACCCTAAATGCTTCACCGCCGGTAGTCACCTCCAGTGAAGCTAAAAGAACCCCAATAATATAACTGCTCGTCAAGGCTGTTAGCGACGATAAGAGATAACCTATTTTAGCAGACCTTTTGCCTTCTTCACTCTGAATGTCTTCCATTTGAAAGCCAAGTGACTTCATCCAGTATTTACCAAACAATAATGGCGAATACCACAACGCACCTATCAGCATTTTGATACAAGCGCCCAATACTAACGGTAGGGCAGAAATTGTCCATACAATCATTTTTTACTTACTCTTCAATCATTTAATAGTTTTTTATATAAATTCGTTAAGACAAACTTTCAATATTGACTGGATTAAATCTTTAATCCGTGCTATAACTTCTAAGGGTGTATTTCATTGTCCAAATAATGCGAATATTATACAATATCACCGAATATAGGCATCTAATTATAAAAAACAAGCCTGCTGCACTAAAACCAAACATAGATAAGCGCAATCAGTGTTAACGTAAACCATTCATAGCCGAGATCAATAGGAAAAAGCCCCCAAGGATGTTTTGCCCATAAATGCCGTCCTAGAATAACGGGCATGGTAAAACATACGATCAGTAACAGCAGCACCCTAAATGCTTCACCGCTAGTAGTCACCTCCAATGAAGCTAAAAGAACCCCAATAATATAACTGCTCGTCAAGGCTGTTAGCGACGATAAGAGATAACCTATTTTAGCAGACCTTTTGCCTTCTTCACTCTGAATGTCTTCTATTTGAAAGCCAAGTGACTTCATCCAGTATTTACCAAACAATAATGGCGAATACCACAACGCACCTATCAGCATTTTGATACAAGCGCCCAATACTAACGGTAGGGCAGAAATTGTCCATACAATCATTTTTTACTTACTCTTCAATCATTTAATAGTTTTTTATATAAATTCGTTAAGACAAACCTTCAATATTGACTGGATTAAATCTTTAATCCGTGTTATAACTTCTAAGGGTGTATTTCATTGTCCAGATAGTGCGAATATTATACAATGTTATACAATATAACACTATAAATCATTTTTAAATGGATGAGTAATGATTGCTCAATGGAGGAAGTAGTGACTGTTCAGTGGAGGAGTAGTGATTGTTCAATGAAGGGGTAGTGATTGAATACAGCTTAAAAACAGTAAAGCAGGGCTTTGTAAGGCATTAAAAGGACAAAAATCTTAAAATAAATCCAAAATACAGCAAAATGCCAAAAACATAAAAACATGAACATACACCATGAATAAAAATTGTGCATAAACACTGTGAATAAATATTGTGCATAAACACTGCGAATAAATACTGTGAATAAATACTGTGCATAAACACTGTGAATAAACATTGTATCAATCACTGCAGTTTGCGTCTTTATACTAGTAAGGTATAATTAAGGTATAATTAAGGTATAATTAAGGTATAATTAAGGTATAATTACGGTACAATTATGGTACAATTATGGTATATCAAGTTACTATTAATGACCGATCTAATTACTGTAAGGATACAAACATCATGAACAACCATAGCTATATCAAGAGTACCCGTGTAAAAATACCTGTCAAGTTACTCATTAAAGCAGTAGTGACGCTGAGCTGCATAGCAATAATTACGATCAGTACGCCTCTATTAGGACAACGCGAAGTCCCCCTATACGACTGGGAAGAGGTAGAAAATGCTGCTAAAGGAAAAACAATCTACTTTTATGCGTGGGGTGGAAGTGAAGTTATCAATGACTACATCAAATGGGCAGGAACACGCGTCAAAGATCTATATGGAATCACGCTCAAACACGTCAAAATTAAGGATATTTCACAAACCGTTAATAAAATTCTTGCTGAAAAGAAAGCCGGTAACACCGCTGAGGGCAACGTCGATCTTGTCTGGATCAATGGCGAAAATTTTAAAAATATGAAAGACAATAAACTCCTATACGGCCCCTTCACAAATGCCCTCCCCAATGATAAATACCTTGCTAAAAAACAAAACATTACCATGACCATTGACTTCTCAGAACCCGTCGAAGGAATGGAAGCACCATGGGGCATGGCAAAATTCGTTTTTATCGCAGATAGCGCTCGTGTTAAAAAATTCCCTGAAAATATCCTCGATCTCCTCGCTTATGCTAAAAAGAACCCAGGCCAATTCACCTACCCAAGACCTCCCAATTTCCATGGCACCACCTTTCTCAAACAAGCCCTCATAGAAATCCTCTCAGGTAGCGGCCAAGAAGTCTTACGTAAACCCGTTGCTTCCAAACAGCAATTTCTCGCCGTCACACGCCCGCTCTGGGGTTACCTAGACCAACTCCACCCCGTTTTATGGAAAGCAGGTAAAACATTCCCACAAAACCTAGATTTCCAACACCAATTGTTAGATGAAGGTGAAATCAGTATCACATTCAGTTTCAATCCCAATACCGCAGAAAATCGTGTCTTAAATAACGAATTTCCTAAAACAGTTCGCACCTACGTTCATTTCTCAGGGACAATTGGAAATACCCACTTCTTAGGCATTCCGTTCAATGCCAAGAATAAAGAAGCCGCTCTTATCACCATCAATTATCTCTTATCCGCTGAAGCACAGGCACGCAAAAGCAATCCTAAAATATGGGGCGATCCTACAGTTCTCAATATTGATATTCTTGCCGACGAAGACCAAAAACACTTTTCAGAAATCAAACGCAGTAAAGCTGTCCTCAGCGACGCTGATCTCGGAAAAACTCTACTCGAAACGCATGCATCGTGGACAGATGCTATTGAAAAAGAATGGGCAGCCCGCTACAGTCAATAATTTTTTCAATAATTTCTCGATAGCTTTTCAATAGTTTTTTATAGCTTTTCAATGGTTTTGCCGTCATTCGTTCTTTTGTCGACTACTTTTTTGCCATTTGCTCTTTTTTGCTTTTTTTTAAGCTCCGTTCACACGGTAACAATATACATCGCTCTCAGATATAATATTGCTTTCAGATAAAGCACTTCTATTTTTTATATATTTAGCGTTATCAGATCCAGAGTCCTCACCAGTGGCTCACTAGGGTTAAGACGTTTTTACGGCAAGGACGTGTTTTGCTATATACGACTTTGAGATTTTCTCTTTATATAAGCAGCCAGTCCCCATTAAATATGGTTTTTTTGCATTGCTGATAATGATAGCAATTGGGTTTATAATGATTGGTTTTTATGACTTTTCATGGGTCTGTTGAAGTGATGCCTTAAAATTATTGATTTCTTATGGGTTTATAAGTGATTAAGTTATTGTCTTAAGTAACCTGAATTATTGATTTCTAAGTGTTCTTCTTTGATTTTCTTTAATATTTTTGTATAATATGATGTCTGGTTATATAATATGATGGTCTAGTTGTATAATATGATAGTCTGGCTATACAATATGATGTCCAGTCGTTTTAAAATCAGTCAGTAGGATTTGCAGTGAAATATCAGTAGTCAAAAATGCCGCCGCAAAAAAAAATTTCTTCTAAACGAATACTCACATTGCTAGGGTTTTTTTTATGGGTTGTTCTGTTTTTTCTGCCGCTAGCCGCCTCCATCATTGTTACAATATTACCTTCTATCGGGTATGAACCCGCCCTCGCACAGTACGATGTTTCATTTCGCTACTGGCAGCAATTTTTACTAGACCCTCTCTTTCATAAAAGCATCCTAAAAACCATTATCATTGGCTATACGTCAGCAATTACAGCACTTATCGGTGCTTTTGGTATTGCTGCATTGTTTTATAAGTACACGCGGCATCTTATCAAATGGCTCGCAGGTATGCTAGCCATTCCCCATGCTGCTTTTGCACTCGGTGTTTCTTTTTTGCTCGCTCCAGCAGGATATTTCGTACGAATCTTAGAAAGCCTCGGTCTCAGTAATATAAGCGGCAATCATAACCCATTTTTATTGTTCGATCACTTAGGACTCAGCTTATTTACGGTGCTTGTGCTTAAAGAAATTCCTTTCTTAACATATATTATCTTAGGAAGTATGAAGAATCATGAGATTGAAAATTGGCTTATTACGACACGAAGTCTCGGATATACAAATTTTGCCGCCTGGCGTAAGGTTATTATTCCAGTCGTTTATAAACGCATTCGGCTTGCATTTTTCATTGTGCTCGCGTATTCACTTTCAGTAGTCGATATGAGTATCATCCTCGGACCACAGCAACCTCCGACTCTATCCGTACTGCTCGTTCAATTTTACAGCTCAGATATCACAGAAATGCGCTTCATCGCTTATGCAGGAGCACTGTTCTTAGGCTTTTTAATTGGAGTGAGTATCCTCAGTTTTTGGGTGATTGAAAAACTTTTGTCATTACGCTACGTTTTATCCTTACGCTACGCTAAGGTATTTTCATTTATAACTTCCGCAGGTATTATGCAAGGACGCCGTACGCATTGGTTAGACAGCCTATTTAAATGGAATTCATGGCTTATTGTCTTTTTACTCGCCTTTATCACGACATTGGCGATCTTTGTCAATGCCGTCTGGTCGTTTGCAGAAAGATGGCGTTACCCAGCACTGCTTCCAAGTTCCTATACCACTAAATATTGGAATAGAGCGCTTCTGCCTGATTTTGAGCCCAGCAATCTTCTATCCTTCACACAATATTTAAATAAAGATACGCTAGAACTTATCTTCAATGCACCTCTTTTCCAAACCCTATGCATCGGTTGTTTGAGTACTCTCGCCGCTTTTATCGTAAGTATTGTCTTTCTAGAAGCCGTGCGGCTATTTAAAAATAATAACCTCTTCATCAAAGGCCTTTACAGTTCATTTTTTATTCCACTCATTATTCCTGAGACTATATTGCTATTTGGTATCACCTTTCTAGCTATCTATATGAGTTTCAATGCCAATATCTTAACGCTCAGTTGGACGCATTTTCTTTATACCTTTCCCTACATGATGCTCACATTGTATGGCCCTTACAAAAGTTACGACGAACGGTACTCTATCATTGGAAGAACATTGGCTAAACAGAAATTGAAGACATTTCTTAAAATAAAACTTCCACTCCTTATCCGTACAATTGCCATTGCCCTTGCCATTGCTTTTTCTGTTAGCGTAACCCAATACCTCTCAACAGAACTTATCGGCGGAGGACGTATCATCACCATTACCACCGAAGCTGTCAATCTAAGCGTCAGTCTCAATCGCCGCATCATGGGCGTTTATGCTATCATTCAAATGGCAATACCTATGACAGCATTTTTAATAGTGTTTTACGCATTTAAACCCCTTGAACATTCACAAAAACCCTAAACGCACCTAGGTCACATTAAATCTCAATTACAAGTAATCCAGTCCCATTATGAGTCTTCAAGTCAATAATTTCTCGCTTTCTATTAAAAGTTCTAATCGAACTCTTTTTAAAAATTTTAATGTAGAGATCAAAAAAGGACAGATCACCGCACTTATGGGAGCGAGCGGGTCAGGAAAATCTTCACTGCTTAATTTTATCTTAGGTACACTTCCACAAGAGATATTTAACATCGAAGGGACACTTTCTTTAGCAGGTGCGTCTATAGATACGCTTCCTATTGAAAAACGCGGTATGGGTATCTTATTTCAAGACCCGCTCCTCTTTCCACATATGAATGTAGAAGAGAATCTCGCATTTGGTCTTGCTGAACACATCAAAAATCATAAAAAACGTGAAACTTACATCACTAACGGACTTGCAGAAATTCATCTGCCCCCCGCAATAAGAACACGACTCCCCCACACGCTCTCAGGCGGAGAACAAGCACGCGTTTCTGTGCTCCGTACTCTTCTTAGCTTTCCTAAGGTGATCTTACTAGATGAACCCTTTTCTAAACTAGACAGACCGCTCTGCCAGGCTTTTCGTGAATTTGTTTACGGTAGTATTCTAAGTAGAGATATTCCAGCGCTCATTGTCACTCATGATAAAGCAGACGTTCTAGCCATTCCTAAACATGCTCGCGGAAAAGTTATTACGCTCTCTTCTTCTACCACTTCTTCTTAAAAACTAACCTAAAAAACTACCCCAAAACTAACCCAAGACTAACGAGAATGCCGTTAGAGAAACCCGTTACTTAGCAGTCAATAGAGGTTAATAGTACCATTGTGTACTACTAGCAATCTAATACTAGCGATCTAAACTAGGAGGATGATTATTTAAACGCACTTATCATATCCTTAATGCCAGGTATCGTTTCTAACTGGTCTTTCTGATCGGGATGGAAATATTGGATTAAAGACCTATCATGCTTCCCTGCTAAGATAGTGAAATAATACATCCGGTAGCCAGGTGCGACCACTACAGGATGATAGCCTTTGTCTATAATAAACGTACTTTTATCTTTAACGTGGTAGATAGGCCCTAACGAGGCTTCTTCGTATAAAAATTGTGCTGCAAAACCAGTGGGCGAACTGAATCTAAAATAATAGACCTCTTCAAAATATTTCTCCAAAGGAGGTCTTTCTGTATCGTGTTTGTGCGGTGGAAAGCCCGACCATCCGCCTTCACCCACTGTAAAGAGCTCGCTTACGAGTAATCGATGTACACGCCCAGCTACATTTTGTCCTAGGATATGGTCAATTTTACGGTGTGTCTTCGTTTCATCACTTCCATACTGCACTGTTTGAATATCTTTCTTATCAATACGAAATGCAGGTAGTGGAGTCGCTGGTGCAGGCACTTTTCCTCCCGCAGCGTAAATAATAGCCTGCTTTGATATGCCTGTAATAATAGCCTCTTCACCTAACGGAATGTAAACCGAGTCGGCCTGTCCTGTAAAAACATCCGCGCGGCTCCCCACATTATTAAAAATATGTTCGCCTACTTGAATCTGTACCGTTCCACTTGCTAAGACAAGGACACTTTCATAGCCAGTTACTGCGTATTTGAATGTTTGATCTTTACTGATTGTGATCACATTGAAAGTGATACTCGGGACTTTAGCGTGATTGCTCGCTATGATCGGTTTGTTGTGATTGTCGTAATAGGGAATGTGATTGCTTGTTGTTGTATTCATCGTAAGGCGGCTTTTACTAAGTCTTTTTTAATCAAAGTTATATTAAATCTTTTTATAAAATCAAGGTTGTTTTTTATTAATGTCCTAGTGTTTCTTTTAGGTAGGCACGTGCTGATAGGGCTGTTTTAAGGGGGTGTGCTTTTCGAGGGTCCTGCTCTGCTTCTACAATAAGCCAATTGCTGTAGCTGTTATGATCTGTACCGCTATTTTTAATAGCGTCTAAGACATAAAAGAGTTCTTTAAAGTCAATCGCTCCAGCGCTATCTCCTGGGATTGTAAATATTCCTGCCATCACAGCGGCTAGGAAGGATAATTTTTGTGTTTTTACAGTAGCGAGTACCTCAGGACGGACATTTTTAAGATGCACATGGCTTACTCGCGTCACAAACTTCTTCAATGCACTAAGCGGATTAGCGCCAGCAAAGTAAAAATGACCGCTATCGTAATTAAGTGAAACATATTTGCTATCACAATCATTTAATAACCGCTCTGTTTCTTCCACAGTTTCTACACACGTCCCCATATGGTGATGAAAACAGAGGGTCATTCCTTCATTGTAAGCTATTTTACCCAAAGCTTCAATGCGCTCTGCAAATGTCTTCCATTCGGCTGCCGTTAAAATAGGACGGCTTGGCTGCGTCTCATTTACAATAGGTACGGATTCCAATGCAACAATGCTACGACCAAATTCACCGCCTCCTACAATATTTGTTCCAAGTGCCTTTAAAAAGCGAATGTGCTTTAAAAAAGCTTCCTGTACAGCAGAAACCGTATCACACGTCGCCGTGAAGGAAAACCACTGGTTAGCAATACGAAGCCCCCGCAGTTCAAGTTCAAATTTTAACGTTTCAATGTCCTTAGGAAATTGACTTCCTATCTCACATCCTTCATATCCAGCCAGTGCCATTTCACTTAGGCACTGGGCGAAGGTATTTTCTTTGCCTATTTCAGGTTTATCGTCATTTGTCCATGTCAGTGGTGCGATTCCTAGTTTAGCGTTTTTAAGTAGCATAGCTTTTATTTTTTATTGATAAAAACGGGTTATTTAGGGTGGATTTTAAAAATATGCTAACAGTCTTTTTAGGGATACTTATTAATAGTCGCGTAAAGCACTACTACGCTTTTTAGCAAGGTCATTAAATGCTGCTAGTGTTGGGTCATTTTTAGAGACCTCAGGTGTTCCGACACGCCACCACGCATCGTAGCCACCGGTCATTGATTTCTTAGCGACTTTAATGTCTATGAGCGTTGAGACGGTGCTATGCGCTGCTGCTTGGAGCGCGGTTTTTAGTTCTTTTAGATCGGTAACAGTCCACGTCTCACAGCCATAAGACCTAGCATTGCTAGCGTAGTCGACGGGGATGTTTTTTCCTGTTAAATGACCGCTAGCTTTATCACGGTATTTAAATTCACAAGCAAAGGCGTTTATTCCCTGCGCGCGCTGCAAGTTATCGATGCAGTGATAGCCGCTATTATCAAATAAGAGGATATTGATCTTCGCTCCTTCTTGAATGCTTGTAAAAAGTTCGCTGTGAAGCAGCATATAGGCGCCATCTCCCACTAAGGCAAAAACTTCACGCTCCTGCTGGTGAGCTAATTTGGCCCCTAGAGCGCCTGTTACTTCATAGCCCATACATGAAAACCCATATTCTAAATGATAGGTGTCCTTATGAGTGGCTTCCCATAAGCGTTCCATATCCCCCGGCAAACTTCCAGAAGCCGCCACTACAATAGCATTCGCTGGAATGCTTTTATTGATCTCATGAAGGGCTGCTAGTTGTGAAAGTCCGTCTGTAAAGGTTTTTTTATAGAGTAACTCTTTCTCAGCATTCCAATCACTAATGTACTTTTTGGCTTGGTTGCTGTGAAGGGTATACACAGGTTTTTCTTTAATAGTGCTAATTACTTTAAGCAGTGTATCCTTAGCATCGGCTATGATAGCATGTGCGCCTAATTTTATTCCGTCATAAGGCTGCACATTGACGGTCATAACCTTAGCTTTGGTAAAACTACTCTTCGAAGCGGTCACGAAATCATTGAGTCTTGTCCCCACCGCTAAGACAAAGTCAGCTTCATTGATAATCTTATTAGCAGCGAGTGTTCCCGTTACGCCCACGCCACCACAGTTAAGACTGTGATCGTAGGGAATGATGCTTTTGCCAACTTGTGTTTCTACGAATGGAATATTTAATGTGTCGATAAAACTTTTAAAAGCTTCATGCGCTTCACTGTAACGAACGCCGCCGCCACAAATAACCACAGGTTTTTTAGCCTTACAGAGAGCAGCAATGATTTTGTTTACGTCGCTACTACTACAAGGATAGCGATTAATGATATGGGTGCGTCGTTCGAAGAACACATCAGGGTAATCGTAGGCTTCACCTTGCACGTCCTGCGCTAAGGCAATGCACACCGCTCCTGTTTCACGCGGGTCTGTTAAGACACGAAAGGCATGTAGTAAAGACGTCATGATCTGCTCAGGCCGTGTGATACGGTCCCAGAATTGACATACGGGCTTGAAGGCGTCATTGACGGACAGTGAAAAATCGCGTGTGCTTTCTAATTGCTGTAATACAGGATCGGGTTGTCTGCATGCAAAGATGTCCCCTGGCAGAAAGAGGGCTGGAAGCCGATTGACCGTCGCCGTTGCTGCTGCGGTTACCATATTGGTCGCACCAGGACCTATCGATGAGATGCATGGCATGATCTTACGTCTATTGTGTTCTTTCGCATAGGCAATCGCAGCGTGTGCCATTCCTTGTTCATTGTGTCCTTGATAGACGGTAAGCGAATGACTGTACAGGTTTTGTGCAGGCTTAGACCCAGGACTCAATGCTTCGCCCAGCCCAACACAGCAGCCGTGACCAAAGATCGTAAAAACACCTTCTACAAACTTAGTTTCTACTCCATCTAGACTGACGTACTGACGGTCTAGGAATTTTACAATAGCCTGTGCCATTGTCATGCGGGTTCGATTCATTGTTTTTACTACTTTTTAATCTTCTAATTTCATTACTTGTATTTTTTTTAAGCTAAGACGGTTGATATTGTTAATATTGTATTATGGACGTAGGTAATCTTTATATGATTTTATGAGTTCTACTGCTAATAATAATTTGTCTCTTTTAGAGAAAACGTACTATTATCACGGTCACGTTTTAGAATACGAAGCAGTTTAGAGATTTATTGAGAAATCAATCAAATTGCTGCCAAGCTTGGATGAGTTTAGCGTAATTGCGACTGATGAGGCTGATGCACTCGGTATCGGAGATCTTTTTAGCAAACCACGCCTTAGCGGCGTCGTAGAAAATGGTTCTGCCGACAGCAAAACCCCGCGCCCATTTCTCTTTTGATCCTAATTTGAAAAGATCCGTCATCTGGTCTATAGAATTGCCTGCGCCTAGGAGGACGATTCCTCTGCAGTACGGGTCATATGCTTCTAATTTACGGGTTGCTGCGTTCCATTCGGCTTTAGATTCGATAAGTAACTTCCACCAATCAGGATAAATACCCAAATTATAGGTTTTTTCCATAATAAGCCCAATAGTCTCAGGTTGTTTCTTACCAGTCGTCCGCGGCAGCCATTCTAACATAAGTTCATGGTCAGTGCGACTGCAATCATGATAAAGCTGACTGAGTGTGTTAAATTGTGTGGTTATAAGTGCTTCGTCATCATCACCGTCGATGGCAATCAAGCATTTAATGACGTGACTCTTAGGCCAGTAGGACATTTCTAGTCCGATATTGGGATAATTGAATGTGAGGGGGACACGGGGTGCTTTTTCACTCGGACGGGCAATGAGGAAGTCTTTTCCTGTAATGTCATTTAAAACGTCCTGTCCGTACTTGTCATCACAGAGAATACCCGCTCTCCCTGCTAGGGCTAATGAGTCGGTCGTTTCATAAAAGCCCTTTAAAATAAGAAATTTCAATTGCTTAAGTAGAGGTGTGTATTCAGTGGGCGTCATATTGTATTCTTTGATGAGATACTGTTCTAGCAAATGACAATGGTCAAAGGCTAAGAGAGTAACTTGTTCCCATTTATGTTCTCTGGTGGTCACGCGGTGGAGACGATTGATCCGTTTATCTAGGTCAATGCGCTTAATTGTAGCTGAGCGTTCTAGATAATCGTCTAATTCTATTCGTGTTGGAATCGCTGGAGCGCAGCCATGTCTTGAAACGACAATTGCCCCTGCAGCATTGGCGTAACGAAGCGCTTGTTCCCACCCCTCGTTATTGACATAACCACGCATAAGACCGCTCATAAAAGCGTCTCCTGCACCTATGGAATTGAGAACGGGGACATTGAAACTTTCAAAGAGTCTCGCATCACTCAGGTTATTTGGGATTTCTTTTGTAAAGACGTGACTGCCTTTTGCACCTCGTTTAAGGACAAGGGTTGCTTGGGTGTGGCTACGAATTGTTTTTAATGCTGCAATCGTCTCTGTCGTATTGCCGCCAATATGAATCTCCTCCTCTGTTCCTACGATAACATCACAATAGGGAAAGATCTCTTGAAGAGCAGTGCTCACGTTTTCTGATGAAACGAAATACGTCGTTCCCTTGTCGAGCTTAGTTAAGCCCCAGAGGACAGGTCTATAATCAATGTCTAAAACTACTTTGACATTGTGTTTTTTAGCGTATTTGAGTGCTTGGAAACAAGCGGCACGGGGTTTTTCCTTTGAGAAATGTGTTCCTGTGAGGATTAAAACTCGCGTACTTGCAATATAGGGTTCAGAGATATGTTCGCTGCGAATTCCCATATCGGCACAATCTTTCCTGTAAAAAAGAAGTGGGAAATTTTGGTTGTCTTTGATGCCTAAGAAGGCTAGACCTGTAAGACGATTGGCGTCTTCTTTGATTGCAGAAGTATCGACACCTGCTTTATTGAATGTTTCTATGACAAATCGTCCCATGTGATCAGCACCGACACGAGTTAGCATGGAGACTTTGAGTCCTTGGCGGGCGCAGCCGTAGGCAATATTTCCTGAAGAACCTCCTAAATATTTAGAAAATCCGCTAGCCTCTTCTAGTCGTGCGCCTATTTCATAGGCGTAAATATCGACGGCAGCTCTTCCCATGCTGATAATATCAAATTTTTTTTCCATTGTTAACCGTAATATTTTTACTCATATCTTTTTACGTACACTGATTACAAAAAAGGCTAGTGGTTAAGACTTAGCTTCGGTGGGCTGCCAGTACGCTGCCCCTGTCTGCTGCGTCCAGTCATGTGCTTGGGTAAAAGTAGGTGTAAGATAAGGATCATCTGGCAAGTGACGAATGACCCACGAATAATACATCGCATACCCTGGTGCAGCGCATTGTGCGTGGTCGACACCGTCTACGATTTTAACAGTATCGTATGCTTTGACTAGAAAGACGTTCTCACCCCATTCGCTGTGTCCATACCCTGCTGGTTTATCGAACCTGTAATGATAGATCTCTGGTTGTGTGTGATGATGCGGTGGATAACTAGACCAACGACCAGGGAAAGTAATGACTTCGCCTAAAACGAGTAGCGCCTCTGGAGGGGCATTTCGTTTATCAAAGATAGTTCGAACAAATCGGTAACTGGTATCACCGACTAGTCCTTTGCCGCGATGTTCATTGCGGGTGGCACTTGGATCATAAAAGTGGTTGGGAAAGGGGGTAGGATTGGTTGTTTTGTAGACGGTAAGTTCAATGTCACTTTCAGCTATCAGTGTTATTGTTTTTTGTGTACTGAGATGAATACAGCTAGGCGCTTCATTAAAGAGCGATGTTCGGTTGAAATGATGCGTTTTTGTTTCATCGTCATGTGTCGTTATTTTAAGGCAGCCATGCATGAGCAGATAGGCTGTTTCTAGTGTTGTCTTTTCACTGAATGTATTTCCTTTTTGCAGTTTGAGGACACCTAGTTCGATTCCTGTTGGGTAGGTTATATCTGTTAGGGTGGTAATAGGGGTATATCCTATAGAAAAACCATTTCGATGGTCTTTTAGATGGGCTTCCATAGTGAGTGATTAAAGGAATAATAAAGGATAATCGGCTGCTGGTGCGTATTGACTTTGCGGTGGGTTAGGTGGCTGCTAAGTAGCCACTACGTACTATTTACTATTGTACTACGACTACTTGCTATTGTCGTAGCGTTATTATTTTTTAGTAACTTTACCTGCCATAAGATCAAATAATTTTGCGCGCGTGATTTCAGAACGGGTGTAATTGCCTATACTCTGTCCGCGATTGAGAATTGTGAACAGATCGCCTACTTCGTGGGCATGGAAAGAATTATGGGTGATGAAGATCACACCGATATTTTTATCGCGTGCTTGTTTGATGAAGTCTAGGACAATGGCGGATTGTTTTACTCCGAGGGCTGCGGTTGGTTCGTCAAATATTAAAACACGCGTGCCAAAATAAAGCGCCCGTGCTATGGCGAGACATTGCCGTTCGCCACCGGATAATGTTCCGACAGCTTGGTCGGGACTTCGTATATTGATGCCTACGCGTTGCATTTCTGTTTGTGCGATCTCTGAGCATTTTTTAAAGTCTATATAGTAAAATGGGAAGAAGCCGCGTGTGATTTCACGTCCCATGAAAAAATTACGAACAATACTCATCAGTGGTACTAGGGCTAGGTCTTGATAGACGGTGGCTATGCCGTAGTCTAGTGAATCGCGTGGTGAATTGAAGACAGTTTTTTTATTTTCGATGTACATTTCACCTTCGCTGGGCTGATGCACGCCTGAGAGAATTTTGATGAGCGTTGATTTTCCAGCGCCGTTATCGCCTAGCAGACAGGTCACACGTCCGCGGTGGACCTCAAAAGACATGTCCTTTAAAGCGATGACATTACCGAAATATCTAGAAACATTTTTAAGACTCATAATAGGCACTGAGTCGGTGTTTTGCTTGGTTGCATTTGTGGGTGGTGTGTGTTTTTTAGCGGCTGGCATGATATTTTTCTCCTGCTAAAATGATGTGGTGAGTGACGAATTGACGAACTGATGAAATAGTTTTAATGGCAAGCGAAGGAGCGTGAATTACAGTAAAATACAGTAAAAAGGTGATGGATTAATTATTAATGGGGAGTGTCAATTATTTACTACCTGTGGCGCGTGAGCGAATAATGTTATTGAAGATAACAGCGAGCAGGACCATCACGCCTAAGAAAACACGGAACCAATCGGCATCTATGCCCGTATAGTAAATGCCCTGGCGAATGACGCCGAAGATAACTGCACCGAGCACTGCGCCAATGGTCGAACCATAGCCGCCTGTAAGCAATGTTCCTCCAATCACAGCTGAGATGATCGCTTCAAATTCCTTAAGTTCTCCACGCAAAGTATCTGCTGAAGCACTGGAAAAGACTTGTAGTAGTCCGAACAATGTCGCTGAAATGGCGGTAAAGATAAAGAGTCCTATTTTAACTTTTTTGACGGGGACGCCGATATTGTTGGCAGCACGTTCATCGCCGCCTGAGGCAAAGATCCAATTACCTAGTTTAGTTCTATTGAGAATCAAGGTGCTTAGGACCACTAGGACGAGACACCATACAATAGATATAGGTATGCCTTGTGCGAGTGCGAGACCGTCGCTGGCTCTAGCATCGATGATGCCTTGTTCTGCGAGTTTATTAAAGAGATCGACTCCGATGCGGCCACCAAAAAGGTTGCCCCAGAAACTCGCTTCTATAACCTCGCGCTCAATGTAGGCTTGCGTTCGTCCTGTAATGCCGCGCATAACAACTAGCGCCGCGCCACGTAAGATAAATAACATTGCCAATGTAACAATAAACGACGGCAAGCGCGTCGTTACAACCAAAATACCATTGACATAACCGACTAAAGCAGCAATAGCAAAGGTAATAATAACAACAGACCAAATAGGCATCTGAAATTCACCTACCATAATAGCCACGCAAACACTAGCAAAACCAATCATCGATCCGATAGAAAGATCAAATTGTCCGCCTATCATAAGTAAAGAAGCGGCTATAGCAATGATACCTAATTGTGCGGAAGGTTCTAGAAAGTTGATAATGCCAAGGGCACTAAACATTCCCGAGTCGCCTACGGTAAGACCAAAGATAAGAAAGATAATGACACCCCCGCCTACAGAAGCCATTTCTGGTCGTGTGAGGACCTTAGTGAAAGTTGAGATCTCGCGTACACGTTCGTCTTTTGGGCGAGTTTTATCTTTTTGGGTGGTGCTGGAATTAGAATTATTTTTCATAGGAAAGCAAAATCTTTTTTGATACAATGACTTTAAAAAATAATCAGTGAGCTAGTTAAAAAAAATGATATCCTGAGCTAATGACTAATGGATAATTAATAATTGCTAATTGATATGCGATGAGTTGGGTTTGTTAAGTGATCTGATAAGTGGTCATAAAATAATTCTTCGCTAGAACTCACATCAAAGTAAGAGCAGTGTTATTATAAGCAGAGTGTATTTTGGAGCAGACGCCAACTTTATAAAGAAAATATATGGATACGTAGTTATTATATTATATAGGACTGTATTCTAATGACTGGGGGTGATAATGGCTGAGGGCAATGAATAAAAAAAATGAGACGATAGATATTATTAGATGATATTCTAGCTTAGGTATCTTACGTATCTTAGGACAAGAAAAAATCATCTCTCAGTTAAATAAAAATTTAGAGAGACTTTATAAACGGTCTCTCTAAATTTTTTCTAATTAAACACGCTAAGCACGCTAATCACACTTAGGCAAGACGGCATGTTTTTAAAAACATACCAGGTCTTTAAGCTAAGGGTGATTAACTGTGATGACAGTTAAGGTTAGCGATAACCTTTTTTAGCTAGGCCAATAACTTTAGCTGCATTTTTAGGTGTTACGAAGCCAGGTCCAGTCTGAACGATGCCTGGGGCGAGTGTGTCGTAACGTTTGTACTGAACGAGCATAGATATTGGGAGGTAGCCTTGTAGGTAGGGTTGCTGGTCGATAAGAAAGACGACTTCACCTTTGGCGGCGGCTTCGAGCATTTTACTGGATAGATCAAAAGTAGCGACTTTAACGTCTTTGATTTTATCGAGTTCTTTGATGGCATCGTAAGTCGGTTCGCCTGAGAGCGGGCCTAGGGCGAGGACAGCGTCTAGCTTATTGTCTCTACGAAATTTAGCGGAGACGGCGGATTTGATTTCATTGGGGTCTTTAGAAACACCAATAACTTCGCCGTTGCCGAAACCTTTGATGAAGCCATCTGCTCTGAGGTCGAGGGCGACATTGCCGACTTCGTGGTTAACGATGAGAGCTTTTTTAGCGCCGCTTGCCTTCATGCGTCTTCCGCCTCCGAGTCCAGCTTCATATTCAGTCTGGCCGACGTGGGCTGTGACGCCTAGTTTGGTAAAAACATCTGAGCCAGAATTGATAGAGATCACAGGAATGCCACTTTTGACAGCGTTGCGAATGGATGGTCCGAGTGCGTTTGCATCGGGAATGGACACAACGAGCCCATCGGGTCTTTCTGCTACGGCTTGGTCGATTAAGCGTGCCATTTCTACCATATTAAAGGTAGTGGGTGCGCGGTAGAGGACTTGCAGTTTGTCTGCGCGTCTGTAGTCTTTACCTGCTTGCTGGACGCCATTTTTGACAATACTCCAAAATGGGTCATCCGCTGAGCCGTGGGTAACGACAATAATTTTTATTTTAGCAAAGCTGAAACTTACTAAAAAAATAGCAGCCATAAAAAAAATGGCTAATTTGCTTAATATTTTTCTCATGAGTTTCCTCCAAAAGAAAGTAATAAATATTTGTTTGAAAACTATTATTTCAATGGCTTGGATCGTTATTTATATGTGTATTCTTATTATAAATAGGGTGATATTGTTTATAATGCCCACTGAAATTCTAAAAACCTCTGAAATGCGTAGAAAAGCATAAAAAATGCATTCAATATGATTATATCATCAGATTTTGATTTTGTTAATCAATATTTGCTATAAACGAATTTTATGAATTAACAAATTTTATGCATTCAATTTATACAGTAAATATCTGTACAATAAACATCTGTACAGTAAATATCTGTACAGTAAATAGTAGTGAATACAATTGTTTAGAAACATTGCTTTTTCTATATATTTCAATGAATTTTGAGAGGAATGAGAAGAATGAGTAACAAATATAGACAAATAAGTGGAGAAATAGTCTAAACGCGCACCTAAAATATAACTTATAAAGTAGTATTTAGAAACTGAGCAAATAATAGTATAATTTGTCTGATATGAAGTGATTCTTCTTTTGGGGAGGTTAATTTCGTTACTACAAGAGTTCTAAATTTTGTTAATAACGGATCAATCGTCGTGATCAGTTCAATTTCTCTCATCCTATATTCTCTTATTCCTTAAAAAGACTATGACAGCACAAAATACGAAACAATCTTCACAGACTATTAGGAATGTGGATAAAGATAGTGACGATGCAGTGCTGCAGTTATCATCAGGGTTTTCTGGTGATTCTGGTGAAGAAGTCGATTCTAACCCTAATCAATCTAATCAAGGGCCTGCAGAATATCAAAATAGAACGCAGGAGAATTATATTAAGGCGATTTTTCAATTGGCGATGGAAAGTGCGGATCAAATGTCTGCTATGGATAAAAACGAGCAAAATAAGCCATATAAAAAACATCCAGCAAAACATCGCATAAAGCAGCATTCCATAACCCGCAAAGGCAAAGATCAAAATTCAAGCCCACCCAATACGACCCAATCCAGCACGACCCAATCCAATACAAACCAACCCAATGCAGACCAACTCAATACAAACCATCCCAATGCAGAGCAGTCGTTATCCCTAACAAAAGAAAACATCAATAAAAATTTGCCTAAGAACGCAATTGAGACTTCATTAGAATCGTATATTCACCCGTTGAGATTGGCACAAAAACTCCTAGTCAATGTCTCAGCCGTGTATATGATGTTAAAAAAATTAGAACAGCAAAAATGGATCACCTATAAACCGTATAAAGGAATTAAACTCACCCCAACAGGAAGGAAACTTGCCCTGGGTCTTTTACGAAGACATCGGCTTTGGGAAAGTTTTCTACAATCTAAATTAGGATTTGATTGGAGTGAAGTGCATTCCTTAGCTGAGGAATTAGAACATATTGGTGATGAGCGATTGATTGGGCGGCTAGAGAAGTTTCTAGATTTTCCAGCAGCAGACCCCCATGGCGATCCGATACCCGATTGCCAAGGTAGAATCGATGAACGCGTCCACAAACATATTAAACTTTCACATCTTAATAACGGCGAACGGGGTAAAATAACCCGTGTTCTCGAAGCAAGTCATGAATTTCTTGAATACCTTAAAGAGATTGATCTTACGTTAGGAACGATTGTTACGATGAATGCACAAAATACCTTTGATGCGTCTTATCAACTCACTATTGGTAAAAAACGCCGTGTTTACCTCTCTATTAAAGCGGCTAATTTATTATTTGTTGAGAAAGTCTCTTAAAAACTTGTCTAAGCAATGACCTTGTCTAAGTAACAATTTTGTCTAAGCAAAGGCGTCTAAGAAAAGACGCTTAAAAAAACTGCTCAAATAGTGCGTGCTGCTGTTTTTTATACGGCTTTTTATCACGATTGCTACTTAGGGGTAAGAGGGTATCGTTTTATATAAAACGGGCGGCTTGATTTTTAGTTAGGAATCAGACTTTTAATGAAAAGTTTGATGAAGACTAGACTTAAGAATGTGATGCCCATAATAAAAGCCATACTTCCGCTAATAGAAAGATTGAGTAGGTAGGAGAAGAGATACCCGCAGGGTACAGTCACGAAGCTAAATACCGTTGCGATTGCTATGATTTTCCAGATTCGTGTTGCCAGCAGAAGACCTGTAGCAGGCGGCAGGACAAAGAAGGCAATTGTGATAAAAACGCCTAAGTGTTCTATGGCATTGACGGCGCTGAGACTGGCGGCTATGACGAGGGCAAATTCTACCAGGCGGCTTTTAAATCCCTGTGTTTGTGTAAAAAGTGGGTCAAAACTCACCATCACAAGTTCTTTATAAAATAACCCAACAAACCCTAATTCTAACAATAAGATAACAAGCGCCTGCACGAGTGCGGTAGGAAGGGAAGTACCTGGTGGTATAAGTGGTATAAATGACAGAAATGGCAGTTCTGTTCGAACAAATGGAGCAAAAGCAAGCTCTCCTAAGATCACGGCGTCTTCATCGAGATGTACTTTATCGGTGCCGAGCAAATTGATAAGAATTAGCGCTAGTGAGAAGAATAACGAGAACGTAATCACCATAGCACTATCGGGTTTGATAAAAGGCGCAGTGCGTAATAACTCTGTAAGGGCAATCGCTAGGACTCCTGCTAAACTCGCACCTATAAATAAAAATGGACTGTTTAGATCAGATACAATCATGAAACTTATGACAATACCCAGTAAAACGGCATGAGCCGTTGTATCGCTTAGCAGGGCTTTTTTTTGTAGTCCTAGAAATAAACCAGGCAAGGCAGTTGTGAATGTGATCACAAGAGCTGTGATGATAATTTCAATCGTTAGAAAATTGATGAGGTGGGCTAGCTGCATTGAAAATAGAAGTATGGCTCGTAGGTGATCGTATATTTTAGATAATCTTATGCCTTAGATGATCGTATTGTATGGCTGGGTATTATATTATTAGGGGTGTTCTTTGCTAGTGGTATTTTTTGAAACGGGGGCCTAGGAGGTGGCGGTAGCGGTGGTAGCTATAAGCAATAAGAGGTAATATTATAGCTAGCAGTGAGGTTAAAAAGACAATCGTAGGCCCTTCTGGAATACCTGTGAATTTTGAACCTAAGAAGAGAGCTAGACTGGTAGTTGTAAAATTGATAGTGATACTGAGTGCAATAAGAGGTTTGAGGCGGGTTGTGAAGACACGAGCGGCTATACTGGGGGCGACAAATAGGGCGCTTACCATGAGGGCGCCAACGGAGAACAGGCCTGTCATAACAGTTGTGATAAAAAGTGCTTTAAATAAAAATTCTGATGTTGTGAATGAAAACCCTAAGGTTTGTGCCCATGTAGCATCAAATGTGAAAAGCTTCCAGACTTTATAAAAGCACAGCATCATAATGGTCGCGCTTAGCGCTACTGTGATGAGAAGTAGTGCTTCTGTTTGCGTGAGTGAAGCTGGACTCCCAAATATATAATGTCTGATGAGCGTACTGGAGCGTTCAGTTGCACTTGTAAGAGTGGTAAGAGTGGCTAGTTTTTCTAAATGTCCGATCAATGCCGTAAATAATACTAAGGCAAGCGCTATAAAAAGGGATAGCGTTATGGCTAGAATCATGTCTTTATTGAGTTTTGTTTCTTGTTGGAGGAAAAATAGGATGAAATGCGCTAGCAAAGCAGCACTCAATCCTCCTATTAGAAGAGTTAGCGTGGTTGCTAATGAAGGGAAGATGAGAATGAAGAATATTCCTGCTAAAGCAGCGTGAGCGGTGCCATCACCTAGGAAACTTTCACGTCGCAAAGTAACAAATGGCGACAGCATTCCTGCTGTGCACGCAAATGCTAGATTGCCAAGTACAACCAGTCCTGTGGTGTAGTCTATAACTAGGTTCATAACAAAGAAGACGCTTTATAAAAACGATTAAAAGGATAGAACCTGATATAAAGAAATGGGGTATTTCCTAATATGATATGAAGGAATATGTTTGATAAGCTTTTTTTAGGGCTGTTTGGATATTTTTAGAGAACGGGCGTGTTAACGTGCCGCTGGCTAAAACGTGTTTTTTTATGATGGTGATGTGATTGAAATAGGCTTGGAGTGTACTTAGATCGTGATGAATGGCAAGGATCGTTTTTCCTGCGCGATTTAGATGACGCCAGGCTGCGACAATAAGCTTTGTGCTTTCAATGTCAATGCCGTTTAAAGGTTCGTCCATGAGATAGAGATCGCTTTGCTGGAGTAAGGCGCGGGCGAGAAAGACGCGTTGCTGCTCACCGCCTGAGAGTGTCCCTAAGGTTTTATTTTTTAGATGGAGCAGATTGACTTGTTCTAAAGCGGCTAGTGCTGCGTTGTGGTCTGCTTTTTGGGGTCTTTTAATCCAGCCTAGTCTTCCATAAGCGCCCATAAGAACGACTTCAAGGGCTGAGATTGGAAATGTCTGATCGAAGTGATGGTGTTGTGGAAGATAAGCGATTTTTAGCTTAGGTTGACGCTTGGTTAATGGAAGAGGCATACCGAGGACGGTTCCTGTTCCGCTTGTAAGCGATTTTAAGGAACTGAGAACCTTGATAAGTGAAGATTTACCAGCTCCATTAGGGCCGACGATGGCTCCCATGACGCCCAGTGGGATAGAGAGGTTATCGCCACATGCAGCGATATGCGTTCCGTAGCGAATTTCAAATTTTTCTAAATGCACAGCTTCCATGGATACACAACTTCCATTGATATGATGCGGCTGGATAATTTTTTACTTTGGAAGTGCAAAATTATTTTCTAACAGAGGTCATGGCGACTACGTACGAGGGTTGGTTGCGGTTGCTGCTGGGAAGTGATGTGTGTGATTTTACAGCAGGGGATGGGTGCTTACGTGTTAAGGCTGTGACGATTGCTAGGGTATTGTGATAAATCATATTGAGATAGGTGTCTGCGGCTAGTCCTGGGTGGCTGAGGGCGTCGCTATAAAGGGCGTCACTGAGGGTAATGGGGTATCCTGCGGTTGAGAGGGTATGGGCAAGGGCGTTAAGGCCGCGTTTGGAAACGGATTTCTCAGCGAATATAGCAGGGACGTCATGATTTATGATGAAATTTTTTAATTGGTGAATGTCGTAACGATTGAAGCGACTGGTGGTACTGATGCCTTGGAGGGCTTTTAGGTTGAGACCATAAGCTCTTCCGTAATAACTGAAAGCATCGTGGGCGGTAATGAGAATGCGCTTAGATTCTGGAATGCTAGTAATAGCTTTATGGACGGCCTTATCTAAGGAGGCAAGTTTTCGCATATACTGGTCTTTATGGCTTAGATAATGACTGCGATAATGGGGGTCAATTTCACTAAGCCGATCAGCTAAATGGGCGGCTACTTGTGACCATAAAGCGACGTCCATCCAGATATGTGGGTCTGGCAGGCCTGTATCAGTTTCTGTGATGAGCGCAGTAGAATCAATAGCTTCGCTTAGACGGATAACGTGTTTGGAGGAATAAAGTCTTTCAAAGACAGTACTGAGCTTAGATTCGAGGTGGAGGCCATGATAGACAATAATATCGGCTTGTTTGATGAGGCGAATATCATGTTCTCGTGCTTTGTAGAGATGTGGGTCAATGCCTGGTCCCATGAGAGTGGTGATGTGAAGTCTATTTTTGCCTATTTCCTTGACTAGGTCTGCTGCTATGGTGGTTGTTGCGAGTAGCTGCAGGGGTTTTTCTTGATGAGACGACGTGAATTCTCGCTGTGGAGAAGTGTTTTCTTGCTGTGAAGTGGTATTTTTATGCTTAGAGGTAGGCTTAGAAGTAGGTTGTGTTGGGTTGGTTATGAGCGTAGGGGTGGATGAGAGCTTTTTATGCCGATCTGAGAGTGTGACTGCAGCGCCAATCGGCAGCCAGGCAATCAATAAAAATACCGCATAAGCAAAGATCATATGCGGTTTTAGAAGCTGTTTGTATAAGCATGTGAGGGACATAGAACGGTGCGATTTCATTGAACGGTGAGATTTCATTGTTTTATAAGGGCTTAATAATTTTCTAGCTAAGGATGTTTGTATATAAGATATATAAAAATGTGTGGAAGCTAGAACCTTGAAATAGGATTATTTTAATGGGTGTGTAATGATTATGGGGATATTTTGAATAGGTAGCCATTATTTGGCTGGGGGTGTTCGATTTAGCTGAGGGTGTTCGTATCTAAGAGAGAATAAGACACAATTTGTTAAGACATAATCTGTGCATTAAATGTTTTGAAAAGTATAAAATATTGTTACAGTATGCTGTAACAATATTTATAACTTAAGTATAATATATATACGGAGTTAAGTCAACAATTGTCGAGAAATTTTTAAGGATTTTTTGAAAATGAGGAAAAAATGGCTATTTGGGATGGTTTACGGGTGATAAAGAGTATAATTTTGCTTGCATGCGGGCAGAGAAATTAGAAAAATTTAAATTTTTTTTGATTGAAAATGCCCCGTTCAATTGAAAATACTGTGTCCGATTGAGATTGAATGCATGGGTGAGAATTATAGAATTATAGATTGACAGGTCATTATTGAATTTTTCTACTGAAAATGCCGTGTTCAATTGAAAATACTGTGTCCGATTGAGATTGAATGCATGGGTGAGAATTATAGAATTATAGATTGATAGGTCATTATTGAATTTTCCTACTGAAAATGCTGTGTCCAATTGAAAATACTGTGTCTAATTGAGATTGAATGCATGGGTGAGAATTATAGATTTACAGGTCATTATTGAATTTTCCTACTGAAAATGCTGTGTTCAATTGAAAATATTGTGTCCAGTTGAGATTGAATGCATGGGTGAGAATTATAGAATTATAGATTGACAGGTCATTATTGAATTTTCCTACTGAAAATGCTGTGTTCAATTGAAAATACTGTGTCTGATTGAGATTGAATGCATGGGTGAGAATTATAGAATTATAAATTGACAGGTCATTATTGAATTTTCCTACTGAAAGTGCCGTGTTCAATTGAAAATACTGTGTCCAGTTGAGATTGAATGCATGGGTGAGAATTATAGAATTATAGATTTACAGGTCATTATTGAATTTTCCTACTGAAAATGCTGTGTCCGATTGAAAATACTGTGTCCGATTGAGATTGAATGCATGGGTGAGAATTATAGAATTATAGATTTACAGGTCATTATTGAATTTTCCTACTGAAAATGCTGTGTTCAATTGAAAATACTGTGTCTAATTGAGATTGAATGCATGGGTGAGAATTATAGAATTATAGATTGACAGGTCATTATTGAATTTTCTTACTGAAAATGCCGTGTTCAATTGAAAATACTGTGTCTAATTGAGATTGAATGCATGGGTGAGAATTATAGAATTATAGATTGACAGGTCATTACTGAATTTTCCTACTGAAAATACTGCGTTTGATTGAATTATTCAAAAATAAATATTTAAAACAATTCAGCGATGTATTCTGTAAAAAATTCAACCCTTAGACGTTTTGTAGAAGCAATGCGAATTCTTCCCGATGAGACGGAGAGCGAACAGACCTTAAAAGACCTTGTGCGGACGCTTGGGCGTGCTGTTGAGAAAGGTGAGACTTCAGCGCTACCCATGTTGGATACAAAGCTTAATTTTGTGAGTGATCTAACGGGCTTGCATTGTGTGATTGACGCTGGGGGTACACAATTGCGTTTTTATCATGTCTGGCGTCCTGACGCGTCTTTACTGGAAATACGACCCTTTATGCGAAAAATGATGCCTGGAACAGGTAAAACAGAACTCACGCGCGCAGCCTTTTTAACGCAGCTAGTCAATGTGCTCGTTCCCCTCATCCAAGAAATGGAGCGATTTGAAATCCAGCAATCCACTCAAAAACCAGTCATAAATAGTACTCATTCACCACATATACCACATACGAATAAGACAATTGACGGAGAAGAACGACTGCTTGACGAGGAAAACCGGCTGCTTGACGGAGAAAATCGCTCGTTTACCGCCGCGCCAGCGTCTTATGATGACGGTGCTCATCTGCTAAGAGCTACCCCTCCATTGTCTCAAAAATCTGCAAAACCTCCCATAAGGGTTCAATTTTCATTCTCCTATCCAGTAGAAGTGGATGAAGTTGCCGAAGTTCGTCCTATTGCGTTTACGAAGAATTTTAAAGCGAGGCAATTATTAGGTATGCCGTTACGACAGTCGCTTGAAGACGCACTCAAAAAGGAACTCAAAAAAGTTAACATCGATCGCACCCTACAAATCACAATTCTCAACGATACGGTTGCCGTATATGCAGTAGGTGTACTGGCTGGTATCCAGGGGTGGACAACTGAGGCGCATTCTGCTACAACTTCTAAAATCACTTCTCGTGAAAACACTCCTACCGAAGATATTTCTCGTGAAAAAATCACTTCTCGTGAAGACATCTCCGTTAGAATCACTTCTACCGAAAGCACTTCTGTGAAATCTTCCTTTGAAAATAATGACGTGATACGCATTGACCTTCAAAAATCTATGAAGGCGATCCCTCCTCAGCTAAAAGCCAGTCAAAGACCAGATCAAAGCATTGATAATCAAGCGAGCCCACAGGCTGTCATAGGAGTAGTGTATGGCACGGGATTTAATATTTGTTATGAAGACGTGAAGATAGAGAGCGACGTGCTCAAGTGGAAAATTTTTAATACAGAAATAGGTTGTTATGCCGGACTTCCTAGTGGATGTATCGATAAAGAAGTAGATAGGTCTTCAGATAATCCAGGAAACGGACTTGCTGAAAAACACATCTCGGGTGCTTATATTGGAAAGCTTTATAAAGCGGCATTGATAAAATTAGGAGAGATGGATTTTGCAACGGGAGAGCTGGGCTCTGCAGGAGAGCTAACAACGGAATTAACGGAGGAAGTGAGGACATTTCTTAAAAATCTTGGCAATACAGACCATTTCATTTCCAATGAAGCATTAAACCAGTTTTTAGATACAGGCAAATTGTCGTTATTTGATGAAGAAAGCCTTTCGGTTGAAGTTACGGAGCTTTTTCGAGAATTGCTAACAATCATAACTTGTCGGTCGGCTTATTATGCAGCACTACTTACAGCAGGAGTCGTGTTTAGAATCATTCACCGCCAGGAAATCAATTCAATCATCATTTCATTAGAAGGGGGTCTCGTTGAAAATTTCCCCAATCTGTTTCAATTATACAAAAAATACCTCAATAAATGGGTCTGTTCCCTTAAAACTGAGCTGCGTATTATCCGTGTTAACCAGGCTGTCCCATTGGGCTCTATATTTGTCAAATGGGAATCAACGCGCATTTAAAGCAATTTCAATCTATCCCAACCTATCCCAATTTATCCTAATCTATCCTAATCTATTCAAGTTATTTTAAGCGATTTTAAGCGATTTTAAGTTGGTTACGGCTAGATTATCGTTAATTACCGTTAAATTGGCGGTGATTGAAAGGGTAGTGAGTGACGTGGCTTCTTTTTTATGCTAGATCATTTGTGATGCGTGTGATCATTCAATGAAATAATAACCCATAAACTCAATAAATCCATAACCCTATAAATCTATAAATAACCCATATGATTAAATTTGCGTCATGGATTGTCGATTATAGATCAGTGGACTAATGGATTAAATGATATGAATTGTACTTAGAAAGGGCTGTGCAGGTCTTATATAGAAATAATGGAGTGTATTTTAATTGGAGAGTATTTTAATTGGGGAGTATTTTAGTTAATAATAGAGCGTACTTTATAACAAAGAGTACTTTTCCAAAGAGTGCTTTATAATAAAGCATACTTTATAATGGAGAGTGCGTTAAAAAAATTTATTTTTGTGTTAAATAAGCAAATAATGATATAATTGCAGATAGCGGGAAGGTTAAAATCCATGAAATATACGATTGTCTCAGGAAGTCTCCAAGAAAATTCACAATCCCTTAAAGTAAGCCGTTATATAGCAGATCGGCTTGAAAGTTACGAAGAAACCGAACAGGTCTTCCTGATAGACCTGCAACAACAACCGCTTATGTTTTGGGATGTTTCGTTTTGGAGCGGTGATGCTAAATGGAACGCCGTTTGGAATGACAAAAAACAACAACTCCAACAAAGTGATAGCCTTATCCTCGTCACACCCGAATACAATGGAATGGCAACGCCCAATCTTAAAAATTTCCTGCTCCTCGTGACGCCTGAAGAAGTCGGACATAAACCCGCGCTTATCGTATCGGTTTCTGCTTCAGGAGGAGGAAGTTATTGCATTAATGAACTTAGAGCATCGGGCTATAAAAATACAAAACTCTGTTATATTCCAGAACACCTCATCATTCGTGACGTTAACAAAGTCCTAAACGATAGTAGCGATCAAAATGATGAACGCAAACACGCTTATATTGAAAAAAGAATTGCCTATACACTTAAAGTTTTAGAACTTTACGGAAAAACATTTCAAAAACTTCGTTCAAACAAAGATATACTCGTACATAAAGATTTTCCATTCGGGATGTGATGTGGGATGTGATCTTTGAGATAGGGACATTGAAATAGTGTAAGAAGGAAACTGTACCTCATTTAATCTAAATAATCAACATTCAATGATAATATGCCATTATAATAATATTACTACTACTCTATGCAGTAAATAAATCATCTTAAAGAGGATTTTAGCTATGAAGCAATGTACAAAAACAAATCGTTTAGTCGCACAAGGAAGTGATTTTAATGAGGGATTCCATAAGGGTATAGCTGGCAGACACGACGCTAGCAGCCCAAGTACTTTGACTAGGAAAACACACTGGCTAAATCAAGCTCTCTTCTCAGGGGTAGCTATGCTAGTGATGACGAGTTTTATGGTGAGTTGTGGAACAACCGCACCTATTAAACAGCGTGATGAAGCGCTTGCATCGATCGAACGGGCACAAACAGTAGAGGCACTTATTTATGCACAAGGTCTCTTTGCTAACGCCCAGCAGAACTATGACGAAGGCAATGAACTTATTGTCGAAGAGAAGAAAAGCAAGCAAAACACTAAGGCTAAAACACTTTACGTCGAAGCAACCACCCTCGCTAGCAATGCTTATGATGAAGCTATAGGTCCATTCACGCAAGCTATCATAGATGAAACAGCCGTGCAGCTCGAGACCGCCAGAACCGAAAAAGTCGACCGCGCAAGTGAAAACCTCTACGCCCAAGCAGTCACAGAAAACACCGACGCAGCAACCGCACTAGCAACCAATGAATACGCAGCAGCTAAAGACACTTCGCTCACCGCACGACAAACGCTGCAAGCAGCGATAGCAGAAACCAAACGGCTACGGGCAATCATTGACGAACAGCAAACATTGATCGCTTCGCTCAATGAAGAAGCACTCCAAATGAAAGCAACCAATGCTACACCCACCGAATACCAATCCAACGTCAGTTCTATGGGAAATGTCTCAGAAGTTGTCACAGAAGGCTACTATCCACAAGCGATCGAAGACGGAAAAGAACTCATCGAGAGCTTTAAAGCACTGCTTGTTTTGATAGAAGAAAAACGTAAAGAAGCCATCCAAGAACTCGCCAATGCTGAGCGCACCATCGAGAAATTACAAAGTGATAGCGTTACTGTAGACAATGAAATTAAGAAATTAAATGAGCAGTACCAAGGACAATAGTAAGAATAGTAAAAATAGTAAAAATAGGAATAAGTCATGGCAGTAAGAAAACAACTCTCCGATAATTGTCTGATAATGCTCCAATAATTCTCCTATGTCCGATAACTGTCTGATAAATCCGATAATTAAACCTAATAACCGATTCTGACCTTAAATAAATGAGTAACCCTACGTAAAATATAAGTAACCTTATCCATCACAAGCCCAATGCCGTGCTCTTTGATGTGCCGTGCTCCTTGATGTGATGTTATAGTTATATAGTATGTAGTGAAAAAGAAGCCCAATATATTAAATATAAATTGTGAGAATGTCGATATGATTAAGACGCGAATACGTGGAATTAAATGGGTAAGTGTAATGCTATTACTACTTATCTACGGCGCTAGCACCCTATATGGAGCGACGCTTGCAGAAAAACTAGAACTTGCTAATAGACTCAAACAAGAAGCCATCGTTGCTGAGCAAAATGGCTTTTATGATAAAAGCATTGAGCTTTCTAAACAGATCCAGGCACTTTCTGCTGAAATAGAAGACCTCGTTGCAGTTGCACGCAAGTGGTATCAACTCAAGCAACTTATCGCAACAGCCAAACAAGTTCGAGCAGATATCTATGCTCCAGAAGAATACAATCTCGCCAAAGATTACTACAATAAATCTTATGCCCTTATTCTAGATGAAAACATAGATGATGCTGATGTCAGTATCGATGAAGGTATTCGTTACGCAGAACTAGCGATTGAAAAATCTAAAGACCTTTACGTTCAGAGCCAACGTTCTAAAATAGACCAGGTCTCAGATAGCGACGCTAAGACGACTGCACCTGAACCTGTTGTAGAAATCGAAGTCGTTAAGCTCGATGACAAATTTTATGTCGTACGGCTAATCCCCAATAAACGAGACTGTTTATGGCGGATAGCAGAATACGAATTTATTTATGATGACCCATTCAAATGGACACGCATTTATGAAGCCAATCGCAATCTTATCAAAGACCCTGATTTGATTTACCCAGGACAACGGTTAGTGATACCTGCCCTTCCTGTCGAACCTGATCTGGTTAGGCCTTCTGGATAATAAATCGTATCTAGAGATAGGACAATTGTTCTTTGCTAGCGTTAAGAGAAGCTGGCTAGCTGTGTTTTGTAAACGGTTATACATGTTGCTGAGACGTTGCAGCTGCCTTAGAAATGGCTCGTCTCTTTATTAGGGTTGTAGTAGAGTTCTTTTTAATCGCATGCTGTTTTTTAGAGTTGTTATTTAGCGCGTATTTCAATCAAAATATCTATATTTGATTATAGCTGCTTGATGAAACCGCTTGAGGGAGTGTAGGTGAGGTTATATTGTCGCGTAGGCATAGTTAATGGATGGAAGGTAGTCGGTTGCAGTGGTCAGTTGCATGGGTCGGCTGCATAAATGATCGGCTGCCTAGTTAGATCGGTGGTTTTTGCGTGTTCGTTAAATTAACTGGGTTATAATGTTTGTGGGTGGTTAGTTAGTGTTTGGGTACTATTGTTAGGTGTAGGTTATTTAGGATTTTATGATGAGGAGAGAAGATTGTATTTTATGAACATTATGAATATTATGAATAAATGGAGGGTTAGCCAAGTGGTTAAGGCGGAAGTTTGCAAAACTTCTACGCACCGGTTCGACTCCGGTACCCTCCTCATATCGTACAAAGTAACAACATACAACATACATAACTAAGGATATATAAAAAAGTATAAAATATAAGCCGAAGTGGTGGAATTGGTAGACACAAGGGACTTAAAATCCCTCGGTTTTTTATAAGACCGTGACGGTTCGAGTCCGTCCTTCGGTATGGTTTGTTTGGATATGAAATGTCAATTTTACAAAGCTATCAGTCACCATTAATCGTTATTGACGGCTACCCGTCACTATCTTTGTAGGTGTGGTGTGTTACTTTATTTGTGATTGATTGGTTGGTTGATTGATAATATTATAGCTTTATCCAGTAAAGTAAATATGGGCTTGTAAGTTTGTAATATAGGCTTGTAATATAGGTTTGTAATATAGGTTTGTGGTTGGTCGTGTTATTTCCGCTTATAAGGAAAATCCGATAACGCTCTTAGCGTATGGGAAGATCAATCTACATTTATCTGTATTTGAAAGAAATTTAGGTGATCGGCTTCATAGTTTGGGGTCACTTTTTCATACGATCTCGCTAGCTGATCGGCTGACGCTTACTTCTGCTAAGGCGTTTAATATAAAAATAATTCCCTTCGATCAATCAAAGCAATCCCATTCAAGAAGAATGCTGGGGGCTGCGCTAGCTAGTAATAGTGATAGTAATAATGATTGGACTTACCGTGCTGATGACAAGCTCTATAAGGATAATATATTAGTGCGGACATGGGAATTGATGAAAGAGAGGTATCGGTTGGCGGGCGAGGTCGATATTGTCTTAGCGAAGGGTATTCCGCTTGGAGCGGGATTGGGTGGTGGAAGTAGTGATGCCGCTGCGCTTATAACGTGGGTCGATAAGGTTTATGCGCTTAGGTTGTCTATGCAAGAAAAAATAAACCTAGCCCTTAATATAGGCAGTGATGTTCCATTTTTTTTGATTGGAGGAATGGCTTGGATTACGGGAATTGGGGCGGATATTCACTCGCTTAAAGTCAATCTCGTCTCACTTACAGATAGAAATAATAGTGATAATAGCAACAACTATGGGAATACTACTTATTTGCCATTTTGGATCGTTGAGAATGATGTTCTTGTGCAAACTAAGGAAGCCTATGAAAAATTTGTAACCTACGATCACTACAATACGTATAACAATCTTAAAAAAATGATTGCTAAGTGTATACATTTGCCACAGGCTACCAGTACGCTAAAATTGAATACCGATGTTAAAGATAAGAAATTCTCTTGTCGTTCTAGTGTTAAGTACAGTGATCTCAAGCAGGCTACACAGATTATGAATTTATTGAAAAAGCAGGCAACCAATGCCTTTCAAAATAAATTACTCGCTGCTTCTGAGGTTCTAGCTAATATTTATGACCATTTGCGTGAGGGCTCTGAATACGTGCTCCTGACGGGTTCAGGTTCGGCATTCTTTTGTCAAGCAGCAAAGCATAATATGGAGGCATTAGTGAGAGTGCAGGGAGTTCGCGCCATTTATCCCATTGAGTTTACGGACAAAGCGCAGCGGTTTTTATAGGTCTATGATATTTTTATCGTATTTTTACATTGAAGAACTCGGCTACTACTCCCTGTAGAAAGGCTAGCAGTAACGTTTTTAAGACAGTAGCCTATTTAGCCTATTAGAAATAATAAGCGACTAGGAACAATAATTGGCTTATATTGGCTTGTAAATCTTTTTTTAGGGGTGTATATGGGGTGGTGGTTATATGTGGATACGACTTGTAGAGCTGTTATTACGTGTTTAGTGAAGGTATAATTGAAAAGTCTATATAAAATTTAAAATTTTTATCAATGAATGGTATTTTATCACCATTGTAATAAAAACAGTGTATAATAATGTATAATCCTGATGGAAATGCGTAAATTATGGGGTGTAGCCAAGTTGGTAAGGCAACGGGTTTTGGTCCCGTCATTCATGGGTTCGAGTCCTATCACCCCAGCTTGTATTTTATAGGTTTATATTCAGCCAGCGGCTAACTGGTTTCTTAAGATAGCGGCGATGTTTATACTTTGTAAACGCATTTTCATTAAAAACAGTGCACGTTATATCAATGCACGTTGTTATATGATAGTGTGATATAACAATGTGATATAATATAACGTGACGTGATAGCACATGATATAATAAATACAATGTAATACAATATTAAGACAATAAATTACAACTCGTCACTAAAACTGTTCTAAATGGAAGTTATAGATCAATGGAGTGATTTTGGTTTGAGTTTGGGTTTAAAAATCATTAGTTTTAAGGTTATTATTAAAAAATTATCGTTAAATGCGGCTATCATAAAATCAATGTTAAATGCATGAGTAGGTTAAATAAAATGAGTCATTATACGTTTAAAGCAGAGCGGCGCACAAAGCCTATTAAAAATATTTCAAGAAAAGCCCTAGCAGGCAATTTCATTCCCGCTGTTATTTATAACAAAAAGATCAATATTCCCATCACTATCGATCGTCATGATTTTGAGAAAGTCATGCCCCAATTGCGTTCTAATACAATATTTGACATTGTGTTAGATGATGAAAAACTGGCCGTATTTACACGTGAATGTGCGTATGACGTAAAATCACATCGCATCGAACATTTAGACCTGTATAAACTAGAGGACGATAGCACTGTGACGATACGCATTCCTATCGAATTAAAAGGACTTGCCCTAGGCATCACTAAGGGCGGTTTAATAAGGAAACACAGCACTACTCTTAAAATTAAGGCTAAAACTGAGCATATCCCTGAGAAGATAGAACTTGATATTTCTGATATGGATATAGACGACGTTATATTTGTCCGTGATCTTCTGAAGAAAGATGCATTTAAAAATGCTCCGTATAAGGTATTGAGTTCGTCGGCTCAAGTTCTTGTCTCTGTGACGTTGTCTTCACGTGCGGCTTCTGGCAGCGCGGCACAAGAGAAAAAAGCCGATGACACTAAGAAACCTGATTCTGAACCACCCGCCGCAAAATCTCCAGCAGAAAAATCCTAACGCGGCTACCCCTTCATCATCCACCTAAAAAGTATGCCTGTGTTATATAGCGGCTAGTTGTTAGTGTGTGATGAACCTTTCACTGCCAGCACGTGTAGAAAAGTGCATTTTCAAGGCATTTACTGAGAAACGACTTCAGGATAAACGATGCCTGCTATTGGTGTCGGGAGGTGTTGATTCTATGGTGCTTTTGTTTGTAATGCACCGACTCTACACCCGCGGTGCGATTGCATCTTTTGAAGTTCTTCACTTCAATTATGCATTGCGAAGTGAAGCGAAATTAGACACAGACCTTGTCGTGGCGACGTGTAAAAAGTTTGACCTCTCACTCCATGTCAGACACAGCTCCCTTCCTATAAGAAAGGCAAGCTCCAATAAAACCATTAATGTTCAAGCAGCAGCACGCAATCTTCGTTATGATGAAGGAAGAACATTGTTAGCTACTAGAGATTTAGCTGTGATTATAACCGCCTATCATGGAGATGATAACATTGAAACTTTGCTCTGGAAGATGGGGACAGTAAAAAGCCTGCACGCCCTTACAAAACCTAATGAGTTAGCTGATAAGATATTTCGACCTTGTCTTTCGCTCTGGAAAGCTGATCTGCTCGCTTACGCTCAGCATGAAAAAATACCTTACCGCAATGACAATACGAATAGGAACACAGCGTATCTCCGTAATGCACTCAGGCATAAAGTCATTCCACCGTTTACAGAAGTGCTGCCTAAGGTAAAATCAGCCCTCAGTGTATTTCAAGATCGGCTCCGTGATGCTCATAATCTCGAAGAAAAACTTTTATATAGCACGCGTACTCTTATTTGCGTGGATAAAACTATTTTGCTTGGAGCAGGATTTTGGAATAGGACGCCTTTTATGGCTTTAAATAATAATGATAATAATAATAACAATAAATCTAATATCATGCTCACTAGAGCAGAACGGCTATCTATCTTACACGGGGCACTTATGAAAAGTTATCCAGAGCGTCGTTTTTCTAAAGGTGAAATTTTAGAAATTTTTAAAAAACTTGGCACAGGAACAGCACGTAAGCAATTATTTTCTTCACCCACCCTAGGAGCGGTCTATTACAGTCGTAATATTATCGCGCCTCTTAATAAAGAGCGCCCTAAGTATGTCAAAAATGTTTTACTACGAAAAGACTCGCAGCATGTCAATCTTACACAGAATGCCAGCGTAGAAGCGTATTCCCCTAATACTGAGGATCACGCTGATAACCAACCTACGACTTATGATTTAGTAGGCAATGGAAGTGGCATTGTTTTTAACGGAGGACAGTTAGCAATTATCAGTGAGAATATCAATAATAAACATCATGAAAAAACCCATGCTATAAAAACCAATACCACAGAAGCCGATATCACAGAAACCCATGCTACAAAAGACAGTATATCCGTAGCTAAGCTAGATCTACACACCGTACCTATGATTAGACTTAAACGGATAATGGGAACAGAACCATTTACGTGGCGTGGAATGAAGAAAGCAGTCGGTCAGATTTTGCGCGATCTTAAACTTCCCTATCAATGTCAAAAGGACAGTTGGATGATTACACTTACAATGCGTTATTCTGCGTATTATCATAGGGATGAAATAGCAAGTTCGCTTGATAAGAGTCATCATAAAGCAGGAATTCAACGGCTAAAACCGCCGCAAGAGCTCAATATGGGTATTTTCTCGCCCTATGCCTTATATTTGCACCACCACGATTTATTATCAATAAATGAAATGACTTCTCCACTGTTATGTTACGACGATCATTGGTTAGCATGGAGGCAAAAATGGAAAGAAAATGACGGGAAACAAAGTGATAGCAAGCAAAACAATGTTATCGGAGAACAGTACGCTTTTTCAGTACAATTGCCACCTATACAGCGTGCTAATTGGTATCTGGTTTGGAAAAGTCAATCGCTTAGTAAATAATGGATAATAAATAATGGATCATAAATAATGGATGCAATAGCTAGCAAATGTAGAAGAGTCAATGCTAGGCAGATAATTGATAAGATTGTGCGGGTAATCTGTGTATTTTGTCGTTGGGATTGATATTCAACGTTGGGATTGGTATTAAATATAGAGAGTATAAATTTAGGGAATATAAATTTAAGAAGTATAAATTAGGGGGTAATTTGTGTGGGTAAATTGTGTAATTTACAGTTTAGATTAATTTTATAAGTTTTAAGGACAATAAATTCATTAAGTAGTTTATAATTGGTGTAGAAATACAGTATGAGAGTTAGCAGTAGTGAAAATGATTGCGAGAATATTGAAATTTTTAGACGGATCAACCTATAAAAAGTGGTTGGCATTGGCACGACATCCCTATATAACACTTAGAATTAAGTACGTGCTGGGGCGTATACTATTGGTGGGGTCGCTCTGGTTGGCAATATTGGGCGTGTATCACATTGTGTATGTGGTTATCAATTTGAGTGAGGCTATGCCTATTAAGATTGAACGGTTATTTTTATGGGCTTATGTTTGGATTGGGAGTGGTGCTGCTGTGATTGTGTGGCTGGCTACACGACTTAAAAAGCCATTTGCTGCTTATTTAGAAGACAATTTTGACCTAGCTTTTAAATGGTATAACGCGTTAGCCGAAGCGAAACAGCGCATTGAGAACATTCCACCGGCGCGTGCACAGGCTATTTTGGGTAAAATTCGCCTAAGACGTGCTATTAAGAGCGAGAAGTACTTCTTTGGTGTAGGTTACGCTCTAATTGCTGTGCTCTTCGTAATGCACCTGAGTATGCCGACTTTAACAGAACGATTTCGTTCCAATGTGCAAGCACTCATGCTAGCAACCACCTATCAATATGATTTGACCTACCCTCCCCGTGTCAACCAAGGCACAGATTGGCAGATCGATTATGAAGGCGATTACGATACAGCGGCATTTTATCTCGGTACACGGCAAGTTTTTACGCTCCGTTCAGGAATGAGTGATGTTCTTGCGAACGTTACCTCTTCATTCACGGTAACAGCCCTTCTTACGAAAGGACGAGTTAAAAAGACATTGCTTCTGCCTATAACCGTCACACCCCCTCCTATTTTAGAAGCTGTAACTATCAATGTTTTTCATCTTCCTACAGGAAAAGAGAGCACTTCTAGTGGTGTGAAACGACTGCTTATCGATCAACCTAGTCGTGTGAAGGGAACATTGAGTTATCGTGGAAGTAGTCCGCTTGCAGCAGCGGCTATTACTGTCCGGACAAATACAGCTGGGAAAGGGGCAATTCGTACACTTGATTATAAATTACTACCAGCAAAGCCAGACACGTCCGCTGATGATGTAGCGGCTGCGGTCGTGGATGTAGAGTCTACCGCTAAAGCTGTCCCCAATAGCGTAGTGTTCTCAACGGTTGTGCGTGCCTCCAGTCAAGTGGTTATTGTGATGACCGATATTTATGGACAGACGAGTACGGCACATGAAATTGATTTTGTCGTTCGAGGAAATTTGCCGCCAACGGTAACAATAGAAACACCGCCGCCGTCGCTGACATTATTCGAATTACAAGACATCCCCGTGACGGTGACTGCTCAAGACGATATTGCCCTTGGATCGCTTGTTTTGGTTGCTGAGGCGCGTAGTGATAATAATGATTTGCTGTGGGAGACAAATTTGCTTTATCCGCTGGCACAAATTCGTGGAAAAACCTTTGTCAATGACACTTTCACATTGCCACTACTCGCACGGCGCACGAGTACGGGAACACGCTTTTTCTATTGGGCGCAAGTTAAAGATTATGCAGGACTTACAACGGTTTCTAGTAAGCAAGTCATCTCTTACCTTCCTAAAAGTGATTTCTTCAAGCAAAGTCAAGCACAAAGTGGCGTTATTGAAAAGGGACTCAATCAACAAAATGAAAACATTGAAACTTTAAGCAAGCAATACGAACAGCTTGAAATTCTTTCTGAGAAGAAGACACTCGAACGCAAAGACATTAAACGATTTGGCGAAAACACGCTTAGATTAAATGAAGAACTGCGTAAAGAACAAGAGAGCATCGAAGCATTGGAACGCAACCTCGACGCCCGTAAGACGCTATCACCCACATTGCAGAAAAAACTCGGTAAACTTAAAGAAACCCTAGCTGAAATAGACCAAGACCTCCTCCAGAAATTAGCCCGTAATAGTCAAAAATTGCTTAAAACCTTTGCTACAAACATTTCTCCCGCTGAGTTACGGAAAGAAATTGACCGATTAAGTATCAATCGCATCGAGCAGCGCATCGATGAAACGATGAAATTGCTAGAAAATTTCAAAACATTACAAGAACTTAACAATCTTAAAGAACTCGCCCAGAATCTCTACGAACGGTTTAGAGACCTAGAGGGGTATATGGCGTATGAAGACTTGAGTATTGATGAGATCGAGGCTGAGACTGGTGAGATTGCAAAAGAATTGTCTTATATGAAAGAACAATTTGCATCATTAGAAAAAGACTTGGTGGCCGACGAACGTTCCGATCGATTGAAAAAAGCTATAAAAAAAGACTTGACTGCTCCTTTGATCAGTGAATTTGATAAGGTTGCACGCAATCGTACGAATAGCGATTTTATTAAAAAACGGTCTGCGCAGCTCGACAGGCTCAGAAAAAATTTTGTAGCACTCACCCATTCTACTAGTGAGCAGGAATTAGAAGAGGCGCTGGCAGAACTCAATTATCAGATCTTTATGTTGGGTGAGAAAACGTTTGAAATGGCTCAGATCATGGGTGGCGAACGTTATGCTAAACAGGTATTGCGTGAACATTTCTTACGTGGTTTGCTTAGCAAATATTCATCCAGTGAAAAAACAATGTTAAAGAAATTTAAAGATGCATTGGAAGGATTGAGTGGAGCTGGAATCCTTGATCTGAGTGTTTTTGAAATTTACGACCAGTACATCAATCGCATCGAAACCTTGCAGCGTACAATTGATCCATCGGCGCAGTTGACACAACAGAAAAAAATCAGTGCCAGTAAAGAGTTCAGTGATCTAGTCGCTGTTAATAATAATCTTTCAGCTTTGCTTATCGATATTAAGAAGAACTTATTACGTGAAAAGGAGCTGCGCGATCTGCAAAATACGTTAGCAGATGCGGCTAAAGATCAACGCGGTCTTAATCAGCGGACGCAAAATTGGTTTCAGCAGCAAAATAATAATAATAAGGCAAACGGTCTTTCTAGGAAAGAACGCGAGTACTTTAAAAGTCTGCTAGCAGAACAAGCGTATATCAGACAATTATTAGAGAATTTATCAGGAAGGTATCAGCAACGAGGACAAGGCAAGCAAAGTGGCTCTGAGGGTTCTGGCGGTAAAGAAGGACAGCAAGGACAAAAAGGGGGGGGGCAGCAAAATGGCAACTCATCTAAAACAGGAACAGGCACTGGGACGGGAGATCAGGATGGAACTTTTTTAGGAGGGACGGGCGGTAAAGGAGTGAATGATACCAATGCGCTAAATGGTGAAGGAAATCAGAGCGGGAAGGGGGAAAATCTCCCAGCTGGTAATAGTCTAGCGCACCTCGTCACACAGATGCGTGAATTGGAGAATGAGCTTATTAAACGCAATCCTGATCTGGCTCGTGTGAAGAGATTGCAGGCGCTTATTGAGAATAATTTACTCAGACACGGCGAAGGAATTGATAAAGAACAAGACCAGGCAGACCGGGAGGACAAACGGCAAGCAGAGAGCGATTTTACGCCATACTTAAGTCCTACGTTAAGGGCTGTTGAACGTGAGAATCTTTATCTTATCGAAGAAAAGCTGACTAAACTGAGGGATAAGAATAACTATCCTGCTGAGTACCGTAAGAAGATAGAAGTCTTTCTTCGTGCGTTACGGCAATCACTCAATTCTTACGTGAAGTGATCTAATAAAGAGGCGATGTTATTTCAGTAGTCTATATATAAAAACGCGATAATATATGATGTGAAATATTCCTCAGGTGTGGGATATATTATTTTGCATTTAGGGTTAAGGTTGAGATGAGAGTTTTATTGATAGTGCTGAGTGTTTTCGGTATAGCGGACAGCACATTTTTAGTTTGGGATAGTTTAGCTGTGGCGGAGAATTGCGGGGTATTTCTTGCTAAGTTTGGTATCGCTACTTGTTCGACGGTCACAGAAAGTGCTTATGGCGTGTTATGGGGGTATCCTATCTCTATATTTGGAGTGGTTGGTTACAGCTCGGTCTTTGTTTTAGTGCTGAAAGGATTTAGAAATGAAGGGTACCGCAAGGAAATATTTGTCATTGCCTTAACTGGTTTCATGGTCTCGTTATATTTGACGTATGTGCAGTGGCTTGTACTTGATAGTTGGTGTTTTTTTTGTCTTGTTTCAGCATTTCTCATGACGTTTATTTTACTTACGTCGATTGCGCTTTTAGGAAATGTTTCAAAATACGGTAAAAAGCACCGTTCTGATCTTAAGCAGTCATTGGTGATTTTCTCAGTCGTTATGGTTGTGGTGTTAGTTGTATTTGAAAGTGTCCGCGGTCGTATGTTATACCACGCTAAGACACAGCCTACAGCAGAAGAGTTAACGCAGGCTGATGTTGGCATCAATCAGTTGATTGGTATTATTGATGAGGAGTTTATTACATTAGGTCAAGTCAATGCCTTAGCGGGCGCTGTGACGGCAGAGCACCGCGCAGCCGCGTTTGATTATTTACTACTGAGCCGTGAAGAATTTCTTACCGAAACCACGCTAGCAGAAATGATCACCAATCAAACCACACTTAGGCTCTTTCCACCTGGCAGTGGTAATGATGAAATCGCCGCTTCGACTACACTTGATACAACTACGGGTACAGAATTAGCGAATACCGATGATACTACTACAGAAGACCAAGCGCTTAGCACTACGTCAATTGACGGAGAAACTGTTGCAGAAGGAGAATCACTTGCCTTAGTAGGAGGCGACGAGGTGACCGTTGGTCTTCCGCCTGATTATGTTCAGCTCTGGGACCGTGCCACGTTTAGTGATGATGAGGTCAAATTTCGTGCTTATCTAGGATTTTTAGAACGCGCCCGTGCTAAAAATAAGATTGACCTCTGGGACCTTTACTTGGCAGAGCTTAGAGATAAATACGACGCTGAGCTCTCACTTCCGTAAAACTTCCGTACCCCACACTACTTTCTTAGTGTGGATTTAGTTTATAATGAGCTAACAGTTTGTCAATGCTCTCTTCGTGATTGTTGGCTAGGTCTTTAGGTGCCCAGGTAGAATATTGGTATATTTTCATAGAGTAAGGGAGGTTTGATTCTATATTGCCTTTGAAGTAAGTTTCTTTTTTAGTGGTAAAGTCTTTATTGCTTAGGTTAGCATTTTTTCTGCGGTCAATGAGAATAAGGTTGCCTAGTTTATGAGTCCATGTTACTCTCTCATCATCTTTAAAATCATGAACCCACTGACTGGACTTATCAGGTTTCTGCGGGAGGATGTGTTCGATACTGATATTACGTGTTGTGATGTTCCACTTGGAGGTATTGTTGTTATCTAAGAAATTAAGTTTATGTACAAGATATTTGACATGTCTAGTATGGTATATCTCTTGATCGTCAAGGGTGTTTTCAAACTTAGGTAAATCGATCTTAAAACAATCATTCTTTAAGAAATCACTAATTTTTTTAGGATCGATCTTTTTAGAATTGCCGACCTTATCTAGTTCTTTTAAGATTTTGTTAATATTAACAATCCTAGTAGTCGGAGTTTCCTTAACGATCCAGTCATAAGAAACTTTGTTATCGAGGCGAATTAGAAAATCTGCAAGGTTCTGCTCGTTAAATTTGTCATAATACATCAAGAGGGCAGCAATCCAGTAATCAGAGGGCAGTAGTCCTTTCATGAGGGCTATTAGATTGTTAACTGTGTAAGAATCATTTGTTTTAAAGTTGTTACTAAATAATTTTGTAAATAAATCATAGTATTTTTCTATGCATTCAAGGGTGGATTCACCCTTAGTCAATGAGTGGGGGAGGTCGTTAAATCTATGGGGATAGATTTTTTCTTCAAATTCTTTGAGGAGGCTTTTTTCTGCTTTCTCTTTTCTGAGGATAGTTCTAATATGAGAGAGGAGACTGTCAAAGTAGCTTTGATCTTTCTCAAAATAATTATCAAGGTTGTTTTCAAATTCATCCCATTTCCTAGAATACTTATTTCTCATATCAGAGACAAGTATCTGTTCTAGATTTTGACTTTTTAAGATGTCACTGGGTCTAAGTTCGAGTCCTCTAGTATTGAGTGTTTCAAAGATTTTATGTGTATCAGATAAATTTTCATGCGAGGATGTAATGCTGACGGTCAGTACATAGTTAAAGATATATGTTAAAAAAGCATCAAAGTCTGAGTACTTAAAATTATACTCACTAAAAAAATCCCTTATGACACGGATAGCAGAACACATATGTTTAATAGAGGTTTCATTCTTATACTTATTGAGGAGGTCATTATTAGGAGGAATTATATCTAGAGTTCCTTTTTTACGGTTAAGGTAATTATTTATAAAATCATCAACATCATTTCTAATTTGAAAGAGAATTCTAGCTCTTTCTGGGATATTTTCAAACGAATTTTCTTCTTGTTGTATTGATGTTTGGCAACTCTTTATAAATTTGTTGATATCGTCTTCAGATAAATCGTCTTCAGATGACTTCGCTTCATCTTTTATTTTGATGACGGCGTCTCGCATGACGGCAAAAGTAAGAAATAGCGTTATAAGTCGCTGCTGTCCATCTATGACATCATATTCGATATAGTCTGTTCCGTTTGTTGCGGTATGTTTTCTTAGTAAAATAATTCCTAAAAAATAGGTAGATTTAGAATTACTAGACATAGCTTGATGAATGTCTGAAAGCAGTTCTGTTATCGTTTCACTTTCCCATACGTAAGGCCGTTGGTAGGCGGGTATTCTGTACCAGAAGTCTCTAAATGTCCTTAAAATAGAAAGTGTATTACTTTTAAAAATTTCAGAGCGATCAGCCATTTTTAACCTTGCTGCTCAATTAGAAAAAATATTGTTAATTAATGGGTCATGCTTTCTTAAGAAATGAAGCCTACATAACGCTTTATTTGTAAAGTCTATCATGATTATTATGTTAAATACTCAGTATTATGTTGAAATAGGCTTTATATAAGATGTGTTTAAAGTATAAGATTTTTTTAAAGATATAGAGAATATTTACCGTTCTGGCTACAATCCAATAAAAACTCAATTTTATAAAATATAACTTAATATAAGGGTATTGACTTTGTATGATATAAATGTTAGGTTAATAGTAGTAGATGTAACCATAGGTTTTTATTATAATAACAGTGCATTAAATAGAGCAAAAATGACACGGCCGACACAACGAGTTAATGTTAAAGCTAAACTAGCTGTAAAGAATGCAGTAAACGAGAAAGCACCGTCGCTTAGGCAATTGCGTGAACAGGTGCGTGCTAAAATTCAAGAAATTTCAGTTAGCGAGAAGATCCCCCAGAGCGATCCCAAAAGTCAATTACTACGGCCGCTGCTAGCTGCGATTATTGCAAGGGAATTAGACCTTCCGTTAGCACATAAGAACTTTGCAATGGCAATGACCGCATCACAAGTCATTCATGAAGCCTCACTGTACCATGACGATGTTATTGACGAAGGAAAATATCGGCGTGGAAGACCCACATTTCCTAGTCAGGTCGGCAATCGCATCGCTGTTATGCAAGGTGATCGGTTTATAGCGGCTGCGTTTAAGCTTATTGCTGAAAGTGAAACACCCCTTCTGATGAAGGATTTTGTGTATACGATTGAAAAGATTATAGGTGGAGAGGTGTTACAAAATTCTAAAATAGGCAAAATACTTCCCTGGCAGCGCTACGAACAGATCAATCGCATGAAGACAGGTGAATTATTCGCTTTTGCAGCACGAATTCCTTTTTATTTCATCCCAGCAAGCACAAGTAATAAGCGTATCGAAGTGTTAAGCAGTCTTGGGCTGCAGATTGGGACGATGTACCAATACATAGATGATTTTTTCGATTACAATCTGTTTTCAAATAGTGGCAAGCCGCCGTACCAGGATTTTAAAGGGAACAAGTGGACATTGATTTCGCATTTTGTGAAAAATTTTTCATGGAATGAAACGTTAACTGAGTTCTGGAAAAACAATTACCGCTTAGCATGGGATTCTCAATCAAGTAAAAAAAATCAAACAAAAATAAAAAATGTAGCTGCTCCTAACAAGCGTTTAAAACAAAAAACGGTGTCTTCAATGAGTTCACCACATAACGCTAAATGGGAACAATTGACCCTACATTCGCCGCTTCAAGTAGCGGCTAAGTTCTTAATAAATGAACTCACAGCACTGCAAGTGCGTATCGATAAAGAATTTAACTCGCCAAAATATTTACTCGAACTCATCGATCATTGGAAAGTAAAAATCTCCCAAGCACAAGCAGCTGAAATAGAGCGTTGTATTGCCGCGTTAAAAGAGCAGGCGCGGTCAATGTCAATACAAAAAACTTCTAAATCAAACACCCGTTCTCTAGACGAAGTCAAAATACCCCATTTAACAACACTTCATAAATTTCTCTATGCGTTTTTAGAACGTACATTCCGTGCTAAAGAACAAGCGGCTGCTATCGTCAAATAGCGTTCAAATAACTTCTAATCTCTAAGTCAAAGACTAATGTATCGTGTCGCTATTTTTATAGCTTCATGGTTATTCTCCTGCATAAGTGCGTCCTACCCAATAAAAAATATCTTCAATAAAGCAGTTTAGCCTCAGAGTTTTGAAATTTTGGCATCTGCGATGAGATGTGATAGGAACGTAGCATAATTTAATGTGGAACAAATATAAATCATTATAAAACAGCCGTTAAAGCAAAGTAGACGTTAAATTTTGACTGCAATGATATAATAATGGACAGGAAAAGCGCCTTGTGTGCGTATAATAGGAGTATTAAATAATGCAGATCGTTTTTAGTTTTCAAAAAAGCATGGAATCATTGAAGGTTGTTGTTTTACTGAGGTCAAGTTTTTTTTGACGATTGAATGGTTGTTTTGTATCTTTTTGAGTTCTCTGCAATTTCTGTGGTTCTGCAGTTAGGTTTTTAGGGAGTTACTGCTTACGGTAGTGAAGATCAGTAGTGTATAGCAGTATTATATATAGCAGTGAAAAATTTAGTTTTAAGATGTGATTTATAGTGGTTAAAGTGGTTATGAAATTTTTTCGAGTGGGAATGGGTGGAGTAGTTAGCAGAAGAGCAGGCGCTGTGGTATTGTCTTCATTGCGCCTAGGTTCTCTTTTTATAGGAATAGGTATTGGGCTTTTTGTTCCTACCATGTTAGAAGCGCGGCTTATCAGTGTTGTAGGAAAAGTAGTTGCTAACGCGGACAGTAGGGGCCTTTCTAATACACTCCTATCGGTCTTAGACGTCAATGGCAATGTTGTTCGTACTGCCGTCAGTGACCGCAAGGGCGACTTTTCGTTTAGTATTGATGTTGCAGACGATATTGCTAACGGTGATCTCGTGCTTAAAGTTGAGAGTTTGGGATACGAACCGCAGACATTGGTTTATCAAAGTCGCTCGCCGAAGCCAGCGGCGCCAGAGGAAGCTCTCGATGAAGAAGTAGAGGAGACTACGGAGGCCTCGTCGGCTGGAGTAACGACAACTACGAAGGTTTTTACAGAAGGAACGTTACTGGTGCGACTTGATAAGATTCGCAAATTGCGTGAATATGTTGTTCGTAAAGGAAGTCGGCTTTCTGATAAAGAACGGCAGAGCATTTCTACAACGACGCTTACTGAAGAGGACGTTGAGAGTCTTAGGATTCGTGATGTACGCGACTTGACTGCTGTATCAGCAAATCTGTTCTCACTCAATAGTGAAAGTGCCTTCGGATCGTTTTTTTCACTACGCGGCATATCATCGATCAATACGTTTGATCCACTGCTGGTGTTTTACATTGATGATGTCGCGCGCTTTCAAAGTCAAAATGTCCCCCTCCATCTCTTCAATGTAGAAAGCATCCAGATCCTCAAAGGACCGCAATTAACTCTGTACGGTAGAAATGCGATGGCAGGTGTCATTGACATTAAGACAAAGAAACCAGATAAGCCCTTTGCCGTAGCCATTTCTACTGAAGGCGAGCTTCCATTTGTATTTAGCAGTCCGCTCGCACCAGAGCTTAATAATCCCTTTCCATTTAAAGGAAAACTCAATCTCTTCTTCTCAACGCCGCTAGGCTATAAAGACAGTTACTTTCGTAGCTACACGTCGTTTGTCGGGACTGATGGGTTCGTAAGAAATACAGCTTTCAATAAATATACAGGAGGTGAGCTTTCATGGGATACCGCAATTGAGTTTATCCTCCCATTAACGATAGGTACGACAATGACCTTAATCGGTAAGTACGGACAGAGCGAAAAAGAAATCTACCCGTATGCAGAGACGATTGAGGCGGCTTTTGCAACCCCGTATCAAGTCGAGCATAACCTCGATAATTTCTCTAAACGTGAAACAGGCGAATTCACTATGAAGTTCTCTGCTGAGTTCAAGTATCTAAATCTATTAAGCACAACAACATATCATAATTTTTTAAACAGAATGCTTATCGACGCTGATTTTTCATTGGATTCCTTAGGAGAAGTTTCACTTGATTTCAAACAAAATGTCTTCACCCAGGAAATACGGATCACATCGACATCACTGAGTGAGCAGTATTTTTCGTGGTTGGTGGGCGTCTATTTTTATCTTAAAGATGAAGATTATGGGTTAGATTTTGAGCTTTTCCCAGCACCACTTTTGCCGCCAGCAACGGTTATTCGTGGGTCAGAACTCGCTACGGGAACGGCTATTTTCAATAGTTTGACATTTCCATTACTGCCTGACACGGTTGCACTTATTGTCGGTAATAGATTAGACATCGAGACGCGTAGACACAAAAGCACCAATCGTGCCAATCAAGATGAAAATAATCCCGCCGTCAGTCCTGGCAATCCTCTTATCACTACCAATGACGAACGCTTTCTAAAAGCGTATTACACGGGTAAATTAGCATTGACCTCAGTCCTCTTGCAAGGATTAGAACAATTTGTTTCTTTTGCCACAGGATTTAGAAGTGGTGGGATCAATTTATTCACAACGCAAAATGAGCGCCTTTTTTATAATCGTGAGTACAGTCTGCATACAGAATTAGGGTTTAGAGGGACTTTTGCTCCAATTGATTTCAGTCTCGGTTTCTTTTATATCTACTGGCTCAATCAACAATTCACACAGGCCTTTACTGATGCACCAGGTATATTCGAGTTTGGTATTATTAATCTTGATGGACCTTCACATAATTACGGTATTGAGTATGAGATGGACTGGCGGATTCCTTATGGATTTGGTATCGATACTGTGATCGGGTATACGGAGAGCACGCGTGTTATTTACACGCCTAAGCTTACCCTTGCTGTTGGGTTGCGGCATTCTTATGAGGTTAGAAATGGCTTTTTTAGAAATATTAATCGGCTCGAGTATCGGTTTTTGCCCGAAGTTTTCTTTGAACTCTCTAAAAATGATAATCTTAAACAGAGTGCTTATGGACTGCTTAATTTCTCTTCTAGTTTTTATATCAGTAAAAGTTTTTTTGTCAGTTTGTGGATGAAGAATATTTTAGATGAACGTTATATTGCCTTTGTGCTGCCGTTTGGTAAATTGCCTTCGCGTGCAGGCAGCCGCCAGCTCGAAGCAACTAAACTCGGCGACCCAGCTACGTTTGGTTTTAAAGTTTCTTATACCTTCTAAATAAAGGTAAAAGGTAAGAACAGTAGCAGCGTCGTATTAGAGATTGAGATAAAATAAGTGGTAAGATTAGAGATCGGATAAAAAAATCAGATAAAAAAGATGACGAAAAGCCCACCCATCGCTAGATGGGTAGTTGTTCTAAAATCACATGAAATTTTCTAGTATTCGAACGATAGCCTGGAAACACACCCAGTCATCGAATTTAGCTTGCAGAGAGACCCATTATCAATGTCTTTTACTGGTAGCCTTTTAGCGATGTTTTTCTAGCAATATTTTTTAGGTCAGAATGTATCATTGTATGGCTTAGGGTAGCCAATTGCTTGGAGGAGGGCGAGAAGAGGGTCTGGGGGTTCTGTTTTTAGAATTAGGGGCGAAGTGCCGGCATCATAAGTGGCTCCTCGAGTAGGATTCGAACCTACGACCAAGTGGTTAACAGCCACCTACTCTACCGCTGAGCTATCGAGGAATATGAGCCTAATTGTCTAAAATTAAGAATGTTCTTCTTAGTTAAGAGTTTATATTATACCATCACGTAGGGTAAATTTGCGGCAATTTTTAAGTAAAATGACGCACTCCATTTTTAAGCCTTTGTGATGTTAATTTAGCTTATTTTATCTAATTGTAATTAAATCGTGTTTGCAGCCTGCGGTTATCGTTGTATTTGTAATCGTGGTGGTTATATGTGGTTACGGTATGTGCTTGTAATTGGGATTATCTGCTGAGCGTACAGTTTTTTAACGGATTTTATCAATAAGTTTTATTTACCGAGTTCTACTATTATAACCTCAAATGAGGTGAATTTGGGGTCGTTTTTCAATGAAATATCTAATCAAATTTCATTGAGTCATGACATTATTTTATAGATTGTGATGGTAAATGGCTTTTTATAAGAAGTAAATATATGCCTTGATGGTAATTGCGCCTATAAATTTTGTAACCCATGTGAACAACTAGCGGCATTGTGCTTGTAAATTTTGTAATCAATGTGAAACACTATGAATAACTGGTGGTATTGTGCTTGTAAACTTTGTAATGAATGTAAATAACTATGAATAACTAGTGCTACTGTGCTTGTAAACTCTGTAATCAATGTGAAACACTATGAATAACTGGCGCTACTCTGCTTGTAAATTTTGTAATGAATGTGAAACACTATGAATAACTGGCGATGCTGTGCTTGTAAACTTTGTAATGAATGATGAAACACTATGAATAACTGGCGCTATTGTGCTTGTAAACTTTGTAATGAATGTGAAACACTATGAATAACTGGCGCTACTCTGCTTGTAAATTTTGTAATCAATGTGAAACACTATGAATAACTAGTGCTACCGTGCTTGTAAACTCTGTAATGAATGTGAAACACTATGAATAACTGGCGCTAACTATGAATAACTGGCGCTATTGTGCTTGTAAATTTTGTAATGAATGTGAAACACTATGAATAACTGGCGATGCTGTGCTTGTAAACTCTGTAATGAATGTGAAACACTATGAATAACTAGCGATGCTGTGCTTGTAAACTTTGTAATGAATGTGAACAGATAGTACAATGTAGGAAAAATTTTTATCTGAGTCAAGTATGTTAATTCCTTTGGATCGATTGCTAATTTATAACAATGTATAAAAAAACAGCTAAAAAAACAACTAAAACAACGGCTAAAAAAGTAGGCTTAGTGGTGCTGCTGGCTGTAATGTACGGTATTCTCATTGTACCGATTTTCATCATTACAATGCTCCTTTTTATAGGAGGTGTGATCAGTTTCAGACATTTTATGGATAAATTAGGCTTTTTTAAGGCTATTAAAACGCATTCCACAGATACCGCTAAGGATAAACACCACCACCAAGAACACCACCACCAAGAACACCAGCACCAAGAACACCAGCACCAAAAACACCACCAAAAACACCACCAAGAACACCAGCACGAGCAATCACACCCACTAGCAGAGCACCATCAAGAATCCCCCCAAAAACAGTCTACTTCGAGTAAAAATAAGCACATTGTTTCTAGTGAAAATGCCCTTACTACTTCGAGTGAAAATGAGCGCATTGTTTCTGGTGAAAATGCTCTTACTACTTCGAGTGAAAATGAGCACATTGTTTCTGGTGAAAATGCCCCTAATACTTCGAGTGAAAATGAGCATATCTGGGTTCATGTGGCATCATTGGGAGAATGGCGTACTGCAGTACCGCTTATTGCTGGGCTTCGTAAAAAATACCCTGATATGTATATTGCACTTACGTATTTCAATGAAGAAATGCGGACTTTTACTAACGCCTCAGCGAACATCTCAACTAACACTTCAACTAATGCCCAGGCGAACACCTCAACTAATGCCCGAGTAAACGCCTCAATTGGGAAAGACAATGCAATTTTTACAGAACTTGTGAATGTGCACGGTTTTATGAGTCTGGAAAATCCGCTTGCTACGCGCCGGTGGATGCGCCGTTTCAATGTAAAAATGTTAATTGTCATTGAAACGGAGATCTGGCCGCTGATGTTAATGACGGCTAGCATGATGAATATTCCAATTGTCCTTGCTAGTGGTGTTTTATTTGAAAAGGAATTTCGCAGGCTTAAGCGTCTTAGGTGGCTTGTACGTCCTGTTGTCAGAACATTCACGCGATTACTGGTTATTTCAGAACAAGTCAAGGGATTTTTTGTGCAATTGGGTGTTGATATTGAGCGAATTAGCGTTGTTGGAAGTCTTAAAATGACGCCACCGCTTGCTAGTACCGATTTACTTGTTAAAAATCCGTCCAGTACCGCTTCATTGACTAAAAATAAGTCCAGTACCAATTATTCTAATACCAATCATTCCAGTATCAATCATCCCAGTACCGACTCTGAATTGCCTGTTAAAAATCCATCCAGTACCGCTTCATTGACTAAAAATCCGTCCAGTACCAATTATTCTAATACCAATCATTCCAGTACCGACTCTGAATTGCCTGTTAAAAATCCGTCCAGTACCGCTTCATTGACTAAAAATCCGTCCAGTACCAATTATTCTAATACCAATCATTCCAGTACCGACTCTGAATTGCCTGTTAAAAATCCGTCCAGTACCGCTTCATTGACTAAAAATAAGTCCAATACCAATTATTCCAATACCAATCATCCCAGTACCGACTCTGAATTGCCTGTTAAAAATCCGTCCAGTACCACTTCATTGACTAAAAATAAGTCCAATACCAATTATTCTAATACCAATCATTCCAGTACCGACTCTGAATTGCCTGTTAAAAATCCGTCCAGTACCGCTTCATTGACTAAAAATAAGTCCAATACCAATTATTCCAATACCAATCATCCCAGTACCGACTCTGAATTGCCTGTTAAAAATCCGTCCAGTACCGTTTCATTGACTAAAAATCCGTCCAGTACCAATTATTCTAATACCAATCATTCCAGTACCGACTCTGAATTGCCTGTTAAAAATCCATCCAGTACCGCTTCATTGACTGAAAATAAGTCCAATACCAATTATTCTAATACCAATCATTCCAGTACCAATCATTCCAGTACCGACTCTGAATTGCCTGTTAAAAATCCGTCCAGTACCGCTTCATTGACTAAAAATAAGTCCAGTACCAATTATTCTAATACCAATCATTCCAGTACCGACTCTGAATTGCTTGCTAAAAATCCGTCCAGTACCGCTTCATTGACTAAAAATAAGTCCAGTACCAATCATTCTAATACCAATTATTTCAGTACCGACTCTGAATTGCCTGTTAAAAATCCATCCAGTACCGCTTCATTGACTGAAAATAAGTCCAATACCAATTATTCTAATACCAATCATTCCAGTACCAAGCATTCCAGTACCGACTCTGAATTGCCTGTTAAAAATCCGTCCAGTACCGCTTCATTGACTAAAAATAAGTCCAGTACCAATTATTCTAATACCAATCATTCCAGTACCGACTCTGAATTGCCTGTTAAAAATCCGTCCAGTACCGCTTCATTGACTAAAAATAAGTCCAATACCAATCATTCCAATACCAATCATTCCAATACCAATTATTCTAATACCAATCATTCCAGTACCGACTCTGAATTGCTTGCTAAAAATAAGCCCTTACCTGTTAATAAGCCACTACTCCCCCTATTGAGTACAGAATTACCTGCTGCACTCAAAGAATGGATCAACTCTCCTAATTCTCCCAACTCTCCTAATTCCCCCAATTCTCCCAATTCCTCCAATTCTCTTAATTCTCCTAATAAGCACCAATTGTCATTATCAGCAGAAGAAGATATTTCCAGCCAATCTACATTATCAGCAGAAGAAAATATTTCTAGCCAATCTGCGCTTTCAGCAGAAGAAAATATTTCCAGCCAATCTGCGCTTTCAGCAGAAGAAAATATTTCCAGCCAATCTACGCTTTCAGCAGAAATAAATACTTCTAATCGTCCCAAGCTTATTTGTCTGGCATCTATCCATTTTAAAGAAATTAAAAAAATCTATCCCGTACTCAAAGAAAAATTTCATTCTCCTAGCTATCGATTTCTCATAGCACCGCGTAAAATTCGTGAAGAAAAACATAAATTTCTACGCTTTTTCAATTCCGAGAATATTTCCATAACCATTCGCAGTGAAATGCATGCTCCAGCCGACCAAATGCGGTCTCATTTGGGCTCTCATTTATTGTTAGATACGTTTGGAGAATTGGCACTTGTGTTTAGAGGGTGTGATGTTGTGATTTTGGGTGGAACATTTATCCCCATTGGCGGGCACAATGTCTTAGAACCGTTACGTGCAGGCAGTCCAACAATTGTAGGTCCGTACCGTCATCACATTAGAGACCTTGTGGCAGGATTCAGTGGGATAGCGGGATTTGAAATATGCGAAACGCTGGGCGATTTAACACCGGCACTTCAATTAATTGAAGAGCGATTTTTGAGTGAGAATTCAATTGAGGAGCGATCTTTGAGTAAGAATTCGATTGAGGAGCGATTTTTGGGTGAGAATTCGATTGAAGAGCGATCTTTGAGTAAGAATTCGATTGAGGAGCGATTTTTGGGTGAGAATTCGATTGAAGAGCGATCTTTGAGTGGAAATTCAATTGAGGAGCGATCTTTGAGTAAGAATTCGATTGAGGAGCGATTTTTGAGTGAAGATTCTAATCTAACATCCCCAACATCTCCAATATCCCCGCTCAATTTATACCGTAATCGCTTAGCAGAGGTATTTGCTAAACATCAAAACGTTACCGCAGCAATTATTGAGAAAATAGATGATTTATTTCAATAATCGATAGGTTATTCGGCGCTAGATCAATAGATAGGTTATTGGCTGAGAGTAGAGGTTTTATTGAAGGTTTTTTACGGGCACAGTGCTAATTTCAAAACGAATCATTTATTCTAGGAAGTACTGATTTCAAAGAGAACCATTTATTCTGGGAAGTACTGATTTCAAAGCGAATCATTTATTCTAGGAAGTACCGATTTCAAAGAGAATTATTTATTTTGGGAAGTACCGATTTCAAAGAGAATTATTTATTCTAGGAAGTACTGAATTCAAAGCGAATCATTTATTCTAGGAAGTACTGATTTCAAAGAGAATCATTTATTCTAGAAAATACCGATTTCAAAGAGAACCATTTATTCTAGGAAGTACCGATTTCAAAGAGAATTATTTATTCTAGGAAGTACCGATTTCAAAGCGAATTATTTCTCCCAGGAAGTACCGATTTCAATGTCTACATCTAGAATTTTTTCGAAGGGTTTAATGTTTTTGAGGGTTTTCTTTAAAAGATTGCTTTCGTGGGGTGCTTTTTCTGCTTTGATATAAAAAACCAATTCGTCATGGACTTGCATGACGAGTTCTCCTGTAAAAGTCCCATCACGACGATGACGTTCTATCTCAATCATTGCCAATTTCATAATATCTGCGGCAGTTCCTTGAATGACTGCATTGAAAGCAATGCGTTCGCCGCGTAATTTTGAAAGCTTATCTTTAGCATTGATATCACGAACGTAGCGTTTTCTTCCGTAATAGGTCTCAATGTAGGTATTTTTACGTGCTTTTTCTAGGATCTGATCGCGATACATTGTTACAGTAGGGTAATTTTCAAAGTAAATGCGCATAAATTCCTTAGCTTCGCCTTGGGAGATATTGAAGCGTTGGGCTAGGGTGAAGGATGAGACGCCATAAATCAAAGAAAAATTGACGGTTTTTCCCATAGCGCGTTCTTCTTTGGTGATTTGACTGAGTTCTTTATTGAAAATAAGCTTAGCGGTGTAGGCATGAATGTCTTGATTGTTGGTATAGGCGTTTATGAGCGTTGGGTCTTTACTGAGGAATGCGAGAACACGTAATTCTACTTGCGAATAGTCTAGTGAGACCACGTGATATCCTGGTGGAGCAATAAAGCCTTTTCTGATTCCGAGACTTTCTTTGCCAATGGGAATGTTTTGTAAATTGGGATTTTGTGAACTGAGCCGTCCTGTTCCGACAACGGCTTGATGGTAATTTGTATGAATACGTCCTGTTTTTGGGTGAACGAGCTTGGGAAGTGTTTTAATGTAGGTGCTTAGTAGTTTAGCGGCTTTGCGATATTCGAGTAGCAATGGAATAATAGGATGTTCTGTTTTAAGTTCTTCTAGAACTGTAATATCGGTAGAAAAGCCTGTTTTGGTCTTTTTGACTTTGCGAATAGCGAGTTTGTCGAAGAGAATGTGTTGTAATTGCTTGGTTGAATTGACATTGAAGGGTTCTCCTGCCAGTGCTAGGATCTGTTCTTGATAGGAAGTGATGTTCTTAGAAACGGTTTTATCCAGTTCGCTAAAAAATGCTTCATCGATCACAACACCTGCCAGTTCTATCTCACCGAGAACGCTAATAAGGGGACGTTCTATCTCTTCATAGACAGATTTTTCTTTTGCGTGAAGTGTATTTAATTGTTTATTGTAGATAAGCGAGGTTGCTTCTACGTCTTCTAGAGCGTACGTACGAAATTCATCGAAGGGCACGTCAAAAATTGTTTTTCTTCCTTTGACTTTAAATAGGCTTTTATAATCGGATTTGTCAGCTTGGGTGTAGTGTTTGAATACGTCTTCTAATTTGAGGCGATTTTTATCGGCATCTTTGAGATATTCATAGATCATTGTATCGTGATAGAGCCCTGCTAGGGTGATTCCATGACATTTGAGGATTTCGTATTCATATTTAAGATTGTGACCGATTTTTTTTATATGGGGTGCTTCTAAAATAGCTTTCAGTAGCGTTATAGCAAGTGTTCCAGTAGGAAAATCGGTATCACCGAGGACTATCGATGAAGAGATAGCTACGTCTTTACGCTCACAGAGCATGAAATAAGAGTGCTTTTCACAGGCAATCGCAATAGAAATAATCTCAGCGTCGAATGGAGTAAGTGACGTCGTCTCGAGGTCAAAAACCATGTACTTGTTTGCTTCAATAGCAGCAACGACATCAGTAAAGTCAGCCTTTGTATTGACGTCATGGCGGGTGAAATGTTCTGTAAATGGAAACGTTGTTAGCAGTAAAGAAGTCAGCGAAGGATCATTTGGCTTGGTATGACCGGTGGTAGTATTATTACTGGCTACGGATGTGATGGCTTCTTTTAGTGTACGCGTAGCTGCAATGCGCTCTGGTGCACTAAGATCAAACTTTTTTAGCAGCGTTGTAAGTTCGTAATGTTTGAACGCCTTGACAATCTCCTTACTTTGCATGGCGGTTTCTTTGATGTCATTTAATGCAGGAAGGTCTGTAATATTTGTTGTTCTGAGATCGATGAGGTCTCGTGATAAAAAAGCATCGTCGCGACCGAGTTCTAACTTTTTACGAACACTAGGATTTTCTTTCGTTAATGAATCGTATAGATTGTCTAGATCGAGATAGGTATTTATCAGTTTGCTTGCCATTACAGGACCGATGCCGCGTACACCTGGAATATTGTCGGCGCTATCGCCGACTAAGGCAAAATAATCCACTAATGAATGAAGTGGAATATTGTATTTGTCGACAACTTCTTGTTCGCGGACAAATTGCCAGGGTTCATTGCGTTTGCCAGATTTGACAATCGTAACCTTATCGGAAACTAATTGAAGAATGTCTTTATCGGAAGAGAAGATTTCTACGGTTTGTTTTTCAGCATGTGCTTTGATAGCGTAATGGGCGATAAGATCATCGGCTTCATAGCCTTGTTTTTTTATGGTGGGGATTCCTAGTTGGTGTAATAATTTTTCAATGGCGGTGATCTGCGTTCGTAATTCTTCGGGCATAGGCGAACGATTGGCTTTGTATTCAGGGAACCGTTCATGGCGAAATGTCTTTCCTTTAGCGTCTAGGATACAGATAAGTTTATCTGGTTTTTGTTTGATAATAATATCGTGTAGAAACGTAAAAAAGGAATGAATAACGGAGGTGATCTCACCGCTCCGCGTTTTAAGTGGGATATGGTGCAGCGCAAAATAGGTTTTGTAAAAAAAACCGTAGCTGTCTATGAGAGTTATTTTAAGTGATTGCACTAAACGACGAAGGACTTATATTAAACAATCTTTTTATATAGAGGAGGTTTGGGAGAATTGGGTATGAGGATTTGTGGTATGTGATTTAATGGTTTAGGAGTTAATGGTTTAGGAGTTATTTTTAGGGCGGTGTGTGGAAAAGTTTAACGTCACCACGGGGAACGCCAGCCAATATTTTAATGATGGCACCGTACTTACAGGATCCAGATAAAACTATAAAAGAAGATGAGGATAAGAGTAATAATGACACCAATATAGGTGATGACAATAAGTTTGAAATTTTTATTAGAGGCGCTCAATTCTTGCACATAGCGTTTGGGGAAGAGTTTTTCTTGATGTGAAGGGGCTAGTTTGACTTTGATATTGGCTTCTTCGGATACGACAGCATAGTGGTTGTCTATTTCAAGACCGATATGATAGGTGCCTTCATAATAGAAATTGCCGGTGACACGTGCTGTTTGAGTGGCTTTTTTATGTTCTTTTTTATGTGCTTCTAATTTTTTTTCAGACGTGTCTGCGGTGGGATTGGAAATGATGACAGCAATCCGATCGTCTGGATTGAGATCAAAGATTGATTTGCCTTCTACAGGGGCTAGGATCAGGCTCACTGAGATGAGTTTTGTTCTGCTGGGTATATTGATCTCTTCAAAGATGCTCACTTCGGTAGCTGGTGAAGTAGCTGAGCTACTAGGAGGGAGTATTTTATTAGGGTTGTTTTCTTTATGGAGTTCTATTTGAAAAAAGTCGTGATACGTTTCTTCGTCGATGTGTTCTATGAAGGTAAAATTAGTGATTCGTTTATCACTCATATTTTTTCTAAGGATGCTTTTTAACTCTTGCTCGATTTCTAAAATATCCTTTAGTTTGCTTGTTTTAGCGGATGTCTCTATAATGGAGAAGTCTTTTTCTAAGGCATTTTTTAGTTTAAAATTGATGTTCTGAAAAGACATCTTTTCTTTACTGATCTTATAGGTTGCATTGAAGAAATCTTTGAAAGAAGAATTGGCGCCTAGTAAATTATACTCGAGTGAATATGTCGTCAAAACCAGAAATGACTTTTCGCAGTAATTTCCACCAGGCGGATATATCAATAGAAAAATTCCATAAATCTTCCTATCTTGAGCAAAAAACTTCACTTTAATAGCCGTGTAGCTATTAAAATTATTGGTAACTGAAGTGTTGTCTTCTGTAAAAATATCGTTATCAATGTTCATGAGTATTTATATCAGTCAATTTATCTAAGCAACCCCTTAAAGTTTAATTAAATCATACTATTAATAATAATGAATAATAATAATAACGCGCTGGAAAAAGTTAGCATTTATATCAAGGGCTATCACGTAGCATAAGCTCTTATATAAGAATGTCTTTAAATTCTAAACACCTATTAATATTAATTATATCATTGAGGTCTCTAGATGAGGTTATTTTTAAATAATAGAATATTTTTAGGGTATATGTGTCCTGGGGTAATTTTATGTACGTATTTATGTTAAAGAGGGGTTCTTTTGAGAGGTTCTTTAGTATACTCTGGTGTTATTGGGTGCTCGTTATTAGGTGATCGGGTATGTTGAAAAAAAACCTGCAATCATGCTATACTTTATGAAATGAACACGCCCGTTTTAGATAATTTAAAAAACCCTAGTGAAATCAAAACGTTTAGCTTGGCAGAGCTACGGTTGTTAGCTAAAGAAATACGTATCCGCATCAGTGCTATTGTCAGTGAAGTGGGAGGACATTTAGGACCTAATCTCGGAGCGGTGGAGCTTATTATTGGATGTCATTATGTCTTTAATCTCAATAAAGATAGACTCGTATTTGATGTAGGGCATCAGGTTTATCCCCATAAACTTTTGACAGGCCGCCATAAACGATTTAGGACATTGCGGCAAAAAGAGGGAATCAGCGGCTATCCACACCAACGAGAAAGTCGTTACGACGTCTTCCGCGGCGGTCACGCATCAACGGCAGTCTCAACAGCGCTAGGTCTCCAATGTGGCTATGCGATCGCAGCAGAACAGCATTCTAACCACGTGCCAACGCGTAGTGCGCAATCAAATCATTCAAGTAAAAAAGATGATGCTATCTACGTAGTTGCCCTCGTTGGAGACGGAGCTATGACAGGCGGCATGACATTTGAAGGACTCAATCATACAGGTTACCTCAGCAAGCCGCTCATTGTCATTCTCAATGACAATTCAATGTCCATCTCACCTACAGTGGGTGCTCTCTCTAAGACATTCAATTACTTTCGTCATTTAGATATTTATCGGAATATCCGCGATAAATTTCGTGAAAAAATCGTGCACATTCCTAAAGTCGGACAACGCGTACGCGGTTTTACAGAGCACGTCCTAAAAGACCTCCAAGAAATGGTAAGTCCGTCACAGATCTTTACTTCACTTGGCTTTGAGTACATGGGACCTATTGACGGGCATAATCTTCGCCATGTCATTAAAAGCTTAAAATTAGCTAAAAAATTAAATAAACCCGTGCTCATTCACGCCGTCACCGAAAAAGGAATTGGGTTTACACCAGAGGGCAAAATCGGAAAATCAATCATTGGCCCCCACGCGCTCTCAGGAAAACAGCCTCCATCTAAAAGTAAGTTAACACAGCGGCGTAAAATCATCACTGCTCATACAACACCTGTCTCTTATTCTAAAGTCTTTGCAGCAGAAATTATAAATCTCGCTAAACGCAACCCTAAAATAGTTGCCATCACAGCGGCTATGTCTGAGGGGACAGGCCTTCTCAAATTTGCGCAAGTTTTTCCAAACCAATATTTCGACGTAGGTATTTGTGAGGCGCATGCTACCGGTTTTTCAGCTGGGCTGGCGGCCAGTCATTGTCGTCCTGTATTTGCGGTTTATTCTACATTCTTACAGCGCGCATTTGATCAGATCTTTCATGACATCATCCTCCAGGAGAGTCTCTCAGTGGTGTTTTGCATCGATAGAGCGGGCTTAGTCGGTGATGACGGTCCTAGTCATCACGGGTTATATGACATTGCTTATCTACGTATTTTTCCTAATATGATCCTTATGGCACCTAAGGATGCGTTAGAATTTAAACAAATGCTTGCTTTTGCTGTCAAGCAGAAATCATCGGTGGCGCTTAGATACCCTAAGGCAGTAGCGCCGCCTGAAACGTACTTTGCAGACGTAAAGCCAGCCGCTCTGCGCCTCGGTGTAGCAGAGGTGCTTAGCTATGGCAAAAAAGTTTGTATCTGGGCGTATGGGTCTCTAGTTCATGAAGCCAGTGTTGCTATTTACAATCTTGAAAAACAAGGCATTCGACCTACACTCGTCAATGCGCGGTTTGCTAAACCACTTGATTTAAAATTACTACGGGCTACCTTGCAGCGCCATAAGGTTATCTTGACGCTAGAAGAAGCGAGCTGTGTTGGCGGCTTTGGGTCTGCCATCCTAGAACAGGCACAATCATTAGGTTTTTATAAGACGCCCATTAAGATCTGTGGAACACCTGATGCGCTCGTCGAACACGCATCGCGCGTAGAACAACTTAAAAGCTGTCGTCTCGATACGAAGTCGATTGAAAAAACAATTAAAGATTTATGGAAGAAATTTTAACACAGTATCGTTTTTACCTATCGGTGCTAAAGATTTGATCTCGTTTTATATATCACATGAAGTTAGTTATTTTAGGAATGCCCGGTGCAGGGAAAGGCACGGTAGCTGCTTATTTAGAACGCAAGTTTGGGTGGAGACATATTTCTACAGGAGATGTTTTGCGCACTGAAGTGGCGAATGAAAGCTCACTTGGTAAAAGGGTTAAAAATATCTTAGAGAGTGGAAAACTTGTCGATGACAGTCTTATGACTGAAATCGTTAAAAAAGCCATTGAGCCGCTTACCAGTGGTTTTGTGCTCGACGGGTATCCGCGCACGCTCAGACAATGCGAATTATTAACCTCAGTCACCGATCTAAGCAAAGTGATTTACTTGTATGTCGAACAAGAGGTCGCTATTGAAAGACTGTTAAATCGTTCCCATTCGGCTTCGGTTAGACGCAGCGATGACACTAAACAGGTCATCATTGAACGGCTTGCCTTATTTCAAGCGAATAATCAAGCGATCCTTGATTATTACGGTCGTTTGAACCTGCTTGTCAAGATCAATGGTACGGCTAGTATAGAAACAGTTCATGCTACTGTGAGTAGGCTGCTAAGTTAGCTCAGAGCTGGTAAATGCTTTCTTATCGGTGTTTTATGACTGGGCAGTAATTTTGTACACTATGAAATGGATGAAATCAGTAGGATGGGCTTTGATGCTCACTAGCGTTTTCTGGGCAGCAAGTTACCGTACGGAGCTATCCGCTCAGCAAACATTTTCTTCAGTGCTTAAGTCCCTTAGCCAGGAGGCGTATGAATACGAGGCTATTTTGACGCGAAGTCATTATTTGCAGAATGAACAGGGTATACTAATCATCCGAGTCCGAAAAGGCGGATACAATGTGGCTGGAAAACCCATTAAAATCTTCTCGACTGCCCCACTCACATGGACATCATATGAACATCAAACGTTTAAAACGACTGTGCCCTCATCAACCGCATCAGCCGCCACTAAAGATGCAGACCCATTGCTCGCAGAGAAATATGGAACAGCCACCCTTCCATTGTCGTCTCAAAAATCACCCCAAGCAGAGAGCTCATCTCCTAGCACGGCTAGCACAGCGACCTCTTCCTTGCAGCAGTCATACACTAAGCGTGATTCAGGGTACGGTCATGTTATAGACGCAAAGAGTGATTTAGCAGGTGAGGTGAGAATTGAATTTCCAGTCGCAGCCGCAGGAGAACAGCGGCTACAAGTCTTTTTTCTAAATCCCATTGAAGGCTATAATGAACATCTCGTAGAGCTTTCTTATCAAGGTCTTGATCCTAATGCACTCAAATTATATATATTTTTACCGTGGATGGTGTTAGCAGGTGCTTTTGTACTTATTGTTCTCAATCGATTTAAATTTAGTTTTTTAACATTGGGGGCTCGGTTAGGTGTTATAGGGAGTAGAACGCATCCTTTGGAATTTGCAGCAACTAGCCAATCTAGTACTACCAAGCCAAATAGGTACACCTCTATGCTAGCTAAGTTCTCAGCACAATGTAAGGAACATGTATTTTTGTACCCCAGTTTCAAATTTCTCTCAAAGCAGATATTAGAACCGCCTAGTGGGAGAATGATTTACTTAGGATTATGGCTGTGTATCGTAGGGTTAGGTGCTGTTGTATTGAGATCGCTTGCAGGTCAATTTTACTTGAGTCTGAGTGCTGTTTTCTTAGTACTGAGTGTAGGTGTCGGAATTGCCTTTTTTAGAACGAGTTTATTTATTCTTGTCATTGCGTTGATCGTCCAGTATTATCTTTATACTTCGGTGGGGATGACTTGGGAGGGGTGGAATGTAGCTTCCACGCAGCTTGAAACCGATATCACCTATATTTTCACAGGACTACTGCTGCTTAATTTCTGGTTGCCAATGCCCTTAGGTGCGCTTAGTTTGTATGGAATGGACACCTTATATTATCATTCGCCGTTTGAAGAGTGGTTTAAGTGGATTGCTGTTGTAGCGTGTTTGTCAACTTTTACGCTTATTTTACTGAAGACGCCGCCTGTTAGGGTGACTTTGCATGGATGGAAAAAAGCTCACTTAACAACAAGTTCACCTACCCGTAGTAAAAAGTAATTCAATTCAATTCAATATTAAGTTAAGCTGGCAAAACGTACAGTAGTTTTATGTGAGGGAGTGCGGTAATTATTTTTGTTGCTTATTGATCTCTTCGGTGGCTTTGATAATGTATTTATTCCACACTTTATATTTTTTTTTGTAGGCGAGCATGCGTTCTTTGTCGAAGAGGAAGGAAGATAATTTTTTAACAAAATTGATAATATCGAGGAGGCGGCGCATTTCAAGCAGATTGAAATTATCTTGATTATTGACGAAGTAATATTTCCACAGGTTGTCAATGCAGTAATCAAATTCGGAATAAAGAATGGTGAGGGTGTCTTGGGAACTGGAATAGGTCGTTCCCATGCTTTCAATGTCTTTGATGAGTTTTTTAAAATTGAGGGCATTGCAGAAGGTTACAAGAAATTTACAACGTAATCTGAGCATGGCTACTTGTTTGCGCTGCATGATTCCTTTTTCTGATAAAATAAAATTTATCTTATCAATGGCAAAACCAATGACCTTAAAGTGTTCGGCGACTTGTAGATTGCTCATAACAGAATGAACGGGGTAGCTGTCTTCATAAAATTCTAAGAACTTCGTTTCCAATTCTTCTTCCCAGAGGGCAAGAACGCCAATAAGCGCATTTCGTGTTTCATCGATTTCACTCTCTTCGATCTCGTTATGGGTTGTTTTAGCGAGTCTAATGACTAGGAGGTGGAAATAGATCTGTTTGAGCCAATTGATTTTAAGCGGGTACCTTGCATTAAAGTAACTCTCTTTCATTTTGTGCTGGTGCGGCGCTGTTTTTTGAAGGCCTTTTGTGAGATTACGCAATTGTTCACTGAGGACGTGAATTTCACTTTTTAGCTGTGTGAATTTTGATTTATAGATTGATTTTTCCATAGGATGTTTCGTGGTGATAGTAGATGGGTGCATTTGAATGGGTGCATGGATTAATTATTTTTAAGAATGCTGTTATAAGTTTATTTTCGGATAAAAGCTTTAAAAGCACCTAATATTTGCCTATAAATGGGTTTTAATATTTAATGGTATTGTTTTAGGTATATGGAGTAGATGCGGCTTAGTTCTTCGGGCTATTGGTTGCATGGTTGCAGTCTTTCATAAAAGACTCGTAGTATAAAAGACTCGTAGTTAAAGATCTTAGCGTCCATTAATACGGTTATTTTGCTAGAAAATCGCAAAAAACATAGGTGAAAAGCATTGTAATGGCTAAAATCTATGCCACGTTCTTATTATCATAGGATATAATTAACTGTAGAGTTCAATATTGTTTAAATGTAAAACATTCTTAAATTCCTGTTAAAAAAGTAAAATTGTAAGAGAAAGCTAGTATGAAATATACAAAAACACACGAGTGGATAAAAGAAGCAGATGATGATTGTTATACTGTGGGGATAACCGATCATGCGCAGAATCAACTTTCCGATGTTGTATATGTAGAAATTCCTGAAATAGGTAAAAAAATCGAAGCCGGCAAGTCAATGTTAGCCATTGATTCCGTTAAAGCGGCGAGTGATATTTATGCGCCCATAGACGGTGAGATCGTAGCGGTTAATGAAGCTTTACAAGATCAACCTGCGCTAGTCAATACTGACCCTGAAGGAGAGGGATGGCTTGTAAAAATTAAGAGTGCAGGTGCTGATCTTTCTGGACTTCTTACTAAGGACAGCTACGACGCTTTGGTGAAAAGTGAAGGTTAATGGGATAACTGTTAGCTTGCAGCTAGTTGTCGAGCGACTTTATAAAGTCTTTTAGCTGTTGTTAATTGGGTTCTAGGTGGGCTCAATTTTTAGCTTGGTCTCTTTTTAGTCGCAAGGCGATTTTTAGCGATATTTTAGCGACATTGGGAGCGGCGAGGTTGATGCTTTTTAGATTCGAGGCGGATGTCCTTTAGGATTTAAGGCGGATGCCTCTCTTAGGGGTTTCTCTTAGGGTTTTAAGACATTTTGTCGCTATTTATCCAGTAAGAACTCGTAAGATCCAATGAATCCCAATGAAACTCAATAAGATCTGGCAAGGTCTAATAAGATCCAGTGAGATCCAATAAGAGCCAATAAGATCTAATAAGGCTGTATATGATGGAGAATGACCTACAGTGGCAAAAAAGCAGCACAATAAACCCGCAGGTGTCATTTGTTATCTGGTAGGAGCAGGGCCGGGCGCTGGTGATCTATTGACATTGCGTGCAGAACGTATTCTCAGGCAGGCCAATGCGGTGATCTACGATCGGCTCACGGCACGTGAAATGCTAGATTATGCTCCTGGTGCTGCAGAGCGTATATTTGTTCAGGATTACAATTGGCAGCCCCCTGCTAAGACTCAGTCTCATTTCCAGTCTAAGTCCCAATCGAAATTAAAGCCCCCAGCTGCGTTCCAGCCCTTTAATGATAGATATTTCTATGATGACAGCAATTCTGCTGTGACGCAATTTTCTTCTAACTCTGAAAAAAGCATCCAATTGCTGGTACGTGTTTGTCGTTATTTTAAGGATTTATACGATCGTTATGACGGCAGGCATCCCGTTTTTGATGATGGGAGTGCTGCAAGTAAAATAAGTCGTCATTTTTTAGCACCCTATATCGTAGTTCGTCTTAAAGGGGGAGACCCGCTTATATTTGCCCGTGCTAAAGAGGAAATGGAGGCGCTTGCTAGAGCCAATATACCTTTTTTTGTTATTCCTGGCATCTCGTCTTTTACAGCAGCCGCTGCTTCAGCAGCGATTCCGCTCACCCTTCGTAAAACAGGTCAGAGTTTTTCTGTGCTCACAGGACATTTTTCTAAAGAAGCCGAAGCAGCTAAACGTAAGGTTATTGCTACAAGCGATACGGTGATTTACTTGATGGGAGTTAAAAATTTAGAACGGATTATTAAGGAGAATATCAAAGCGGGCAAGTCCGCTAAAACGGCTGTTGCCGTCATCGAATCAGCTTCACTTCCCAATGAACGTATTCGTATTAAAACCTTAGGGACTTTGTTAGCTTGTCATGAACAAACACCGATCGTCCATCCGGCTATTTTAATAATCGGAGAGGCGGCTATGTGCAGTAAAACGTTTGGCGCTTACCGTCAATTATTACAGAACATTCATAGTCGTTCTAGTGATACCTATTTTAACGAAGTACGGGGTCCTAATAAGCTTTCAGGAATGACGCTAGGTTTGCTTAGAAGTGAGGGAGAATTTTTTGATCTTAAAATGGCTATAGAAAAATTGGGAGGACGTCCTATATTTATTCCCCTTATTAAACACGTGCTTGTTCGTAAAGATGAGCAGAAATTTATTACAGCCGTGCTCAGTCGCCGATTTAAGGTCATGCTATTTACTTCTAAACGCACTGTGATACGAGTATGGGACCTACTACGTGCTAATTGCATTGATATACGTAGACTTAGTTATTTAAAGATTGTAGCTATAGGTCCAGGAACGGCGACGCAGCTACGCACATATGGTATTTTTCCTGATTGGGTGGCGACTGAAGCTTCGCAAGTAGGAGTGCGTGATCTTATTGTAAAAAATTCGCTCAATAACATCTTACTGCCGCAATCACAAAATGCAAAGCCTTGGTTAGCAGATTGGTTAGGAGGAAAAATAGACAAATCACGTTCTTATCGCTTTCAAGTACACCCGCTCTATAAAACTGTACCGATTGCTAGAAAAGCGCTGCAAAACCCAATGATTGCTACCTGGCTTAACAATTCCAATATCCTACTTATAACCTCGACAAGCGCTCTTAAAGGACTTATTGCCTATACCAAGCAATGTAAAAATGCGCTTTACCGAGAAAAATGGTCCCCCACCGACCTATTGGCGTCTCAAAGTCAATCACAACTCAAACAACTCAATGCTGTGAAATCTAGTAGCACCCATAAAAATAGGAATAATACAACAACAATAGATAAGCAAAAAAATTCTCACGAACATACTCACGAACATACTCACGAACACACGCACGAACATACTCACATATTTGAAACTTTCACAGCAGAACAATGGTATAATCAAGGAGTACTTGCTACGAATTACCGTATCCAGCTTCCATTACCTATCCTTTTAGCAATGAGTCGTGAATTGGCTCTGCAAGCTAAGCGTTATTTTATGGGATATTTTACTGAGATTTTACTAAAAGAACAAGAGCGGCTAGAAGGAAAACTCAGATCAGACGCTTATAACAGGAGTTTATTTGATGTCAATCAATATTTCAAACATGCTAGCCAAAATAACTACCCAGCTCTTTTAAGGGCGGCTAGTAAACTTCGAAGCCAATTACATCTTACTGAGTTTTAAATGATTAGACAAGCGATCAGTAAGAAATTGGGTAGGAAAAACGATCAGACAAGCGATCGGTAAGAAATGGAGTAGGAAAAACGATCAGATAAGCGATCGGTAAGAAATTGGGTAGGAAAAACGATCAGACAAGCGATCGGTAAGAAATGGAGTAAGGATCACGACTCCTTGAAGTTTTCTAGTATAAATCAATAGTATCAATGCAATAATAATGCCTATAATATAAGTACAACAAACACATAAGTACAACAAACGGTGGCCAGACGCAGAATCGAACTGCGGACACTAGGATTTTCAGTCCTATGCTCTACCAACTGAGCTATCTGGCCTACAATATCAAGAATGACCTTCAAAAATGACCTGCTACGGATAAAACAAACATCAATCAATGACTACATAATAAATAAGTATTATATAATTAAAATAAGTCCTTAGGGTAGATTTTTTTCATAAATTAGTTTGTTTCTTAGCATAATCGATTATAATAATGAGATGATTATGCTAGACTATAATTAATAAGCGATTATGCTGTTATAAAGTGGTATTAGTGGTATTAAAATAATGGAAGTAAGTTTATATATAGATTTTTCCGATATTTGCACTACATAGGAAGCAATGTGTGGATAGGTTTTTTATGTGGATAAGGCTTTTTTATTGGACCTCTGTTTTTTTGTGTATTAGATAATCGTCTCTTAAATAACAATCTTCATCATCAAGGATCAAAAGAGTAAAGATTTAAGGTTTTTGTCGTAGCTAGGAAAATAAACTGAAAATTTTGCCCTTACTTGAGATAATTGAGATAAGAAATCAATCGTAATAACAGTACGCGTCCAGACTTAGCATTGCTTAACAAGGTTAGATAAGATGAAATTATCCGCTATTAAATTTAAAGCAGGGTCGTATATTACGGTAGAAAATAAACAAGAAGGACATCATTTTTATATTGTAAGAAGAGGTGCGATAAAAACCTTTTCATCATTCAGACAAGCCGACCGATTGCAACGTGTGTTAGGGCCAGGAGACTTTTTCGGTGTCATCTCGGCAATGACAGGACATCCGCGCCTTATTTCTTCACAAGTCGTCACAGACAGTGAAGTTATTATGGTCCGTAAAGATCAATTTGATTTCCTCATTCAACAGTCACCTCCTCTTGTATTAAAGATAATCCGTTCGTTTTCTAACGAACTCAGGAAATATAGCGAAGAACTGGCAAGTAGAACACTCCTGGCAACTAAAAAGAAAGACGATCCATACATGCTCTTTCACCAAGGTGAATTTTACTACAATAAAGGTGAAATGGCAATATCCGCATACATTTATACGCAGTATATTAAAAATTTTGCTTACAGTGACCTCGCTAAAGAGGCACAGGAACGTCTTAAAACCATTGATTTAACCGTCCTCAGTAAAATTAAGCACGCCTTCGCCTCAGACCTCAATCGCAAATACAAGCAGGGCGACATTCTTTTTAGCGAATTTGAACCTGGTTTTGAAGTATTTATCATTGAGTCAGGACGAGTGAACATCTCTAAAGTTATTAATGGCCAAGAAGTGCTTATCGCAGTCCTCAAACAAGGCGACATCTTTGGTGAAATGGCACTCCTCAATAATGAAAATCGTTCTGCAACCGCCATCGCAGCAGAACCCACTTCATGTACCGTCCTCAATCAACGCAATTTTAATAACATCATTAATAAAAATGCACGCCTCGCTACCAAAATTATTATGCTGCTTAGCGAACGGTTATGGACGATTTATAAACAACTCGATAATTTCTACTTTAAAGATATTAAACATCGCATTTACGATACCCTTATCACCCAGGTTTATAAAAAACACGTCCATAATCTTACCAGTGCCTCCTACGCTTTTGACTTTGGTCCTAAGGAAATACAAAGCATGCTTGGGGTTGAAGAAAGACTCGTCAAAGACGCCTTAAGAGTTATACTTCAAGAAGATATTGTGACTATCGATAAAAATAAATTTTTGTGCAGAAATTTAAGTCGCTTGGAAAAAGAAGTCGAATTCGGACGGAAAATGGAACAGCGCAGACGCCGTATTGAAATCAGTCGTGAAAAGCATCATCAATAACATTTGTCATACCGCATCTAGTAATAATCCACAACAGTAATCTATCACAATGATCGAGCACAATAGCACAATAACTCATTATAAAGACGCTCCCTCCTAAATAACGGTCTTATGCACGTCTTAAATACTTGCAGTACCTGTAAATACTTGTAGCGCTATAAAAATAGTCTGTGGCGGCAAAGTCCTCAACATTAACCTCAGCAGCTAAGCCGCAATGCTTTAAGCGAGATATATTACTATGTGCTCAAGATGTCGGTAATGGCGGCTGGGGACATTTTATGCGGATGCTCACGCTCAAACGTACCCTAGCCGCTGAGTACTCGAACCTCCCTCTAACTGGGGGCATTGAATTAGCCGCTAGGCATTCGAACCTGCCTCCTGCTAGCTGCACTCAAAAACCTCTGATTGATTTACGTATCTGGCTTAGTGTCATCACAAACCAAGTAAAAAATCACAGTCACCGTCTCCATTTAAAGAAAAATACCCATTATCCCTTAACCACCCTTGAAAAAAAAGATTTTCTGCTCTTTCCTAATACAGCCGCACGAACAAAATGGATTTATACACACATGCCAGATATAATTGTCTGGGATGTGCAAAGTAAAGGACTTGCACTCATTAAAAAGACGAGTCATAGCAGTACTGCAACCCAGCAGAAAATCTTTCATATTGTTCTAGATAGCAAACAGAATCAATTCACGGCGTATGCAGATTACCTTATTCGATCGCTACCCTTTCTCTCTTCTCAAGATAATATAAAAGTAACCGCTCATAGTAAGGCTAAGAAGCCGCAGCATGCCAATCTCAGCCTAAGTTGGCATCTGTTAATGCCCCGCCAATCATCGAACACCGGTACTGCCAGTACAATTAATAAAAAGCAGCCTAAAAAATTACGTGCTTCATTAATTGAAAAATACAGTACTCAGCAAGGATGGACTCCACTAGCTAACGCAAACCTCAAAACATACAGTGTCGTTTATATCGGTGGAATAAAAAAAATAGCGTATTGGAAACATGTGTACAAACAAGTGATCGCTCTTGCTGTATATGATTTTTTAATAAAAATAGATGCTTATAAAAAAAATACTGATAGCAACAAGATTGATGCACAAAACATTGTAAAGCGTAATGGTATGGTAACCGTACTTCCTGATACAATGATATTGATAGACGATGTTAAAGAAGGCTACCTATTATGGAAGCTAACGCTTGCTAACGAGCTAGCTAGATACCACAAGTATGTTTCACGTCATTATCATGATCTAGCTAAGTTCAAGCAATTACAAAAACATTTGCTTACGCGCACACATTTTTTAAAACGTTTATCAGAAGTGCATTATCGGTTATTATTGAAACATGCTAACCGTGTCTTCACACATCCTAGTCTTACAGCTAGAAATGCGCTTATATTAGGAATTCCACTCTGGGTCTCCGCTCCAACACCCTATCTGCAAGCGATAGCAAAGCAGGATTTCTCAGCCTTTTTTAAAGCGCCCGCTGAACTCTTACAAACGTCGTTAGCAGACACTTTAAAACTCGCTAATTCCACTAACCGTCATAATGGTAAAATCCTTGCTCCACTAAAAAGACATATGGCAGATATTATCAGGCATACAGAACGCGCACAGAACGACTATCTCCGTGCGCGTATGCAGCATAAAAAAGAATGGAATATTGTTACACTTCTTAACAAATTTCTACTAGCCGAGCCCTCGTTGTTTTATCCTCCCTGTCCTCAATGTTGCCGTAAATATCGGCGGCAGCAATTATCTTGTGCTAATAATAAAGGAAGTGACCCTACACGGTTATTGCCAGAATACCGTACTAGCATTGTCGGGCGGGCTTTTAGGTTTAATACTCTTCAATGTTCGCATTGTAAAACACATCGAAGAGGCTATTTTTTTAGAGATTAAAAGGCTCAATACGATCAAGTATAGATTGCTAGATGAGTACGATCGGTCGCTATTTTTTATAAGATGCAGCGGCTATTTGGAATACAGAGTTCGTGAAATTTTTAATTGTCATGAATTGTTATGAATTATCATTGAATTATCACGAAATACAATGAGAAAGAAGACAAATTGCCGTTTACAATAAAGACGGCAATAGAATCTTTTTTATTACAATTATTTGCTTATGACCTTAGCCGTATAGAGGGAATGATTACGTAATTCATAAATGACATCGGCTTTTCTAGCGAGATTGAGATCGTGTGTGACCATGATGACGGTCACTTGTTTTTGCATGGACAGTTCTTTAAGCAGCATAAAAATTTCGAGAGCGTTGTTTTTATCGAGATTGCCTGTAGGTTCGTCGGCTAGAATGATCTTAGGATTATTGATGAGCGCCCGGGCAATAACTGCGCGCTGCATTTCTCCGCCTGAGAGTTCTCCACTGAGATGATCTTTACGATAATTAAGTCGCGTTCTTTCTAGTAAATACTGGGCGTGGTGGTAGGCTTGCTGGTGGCGTGTCTTTAAAATATAAGCAGGTAAGATAACGTTTTCTAAGGTGGTCAGTTCGCCAATAAGCTGAGGTTGTTGAAAAATAAACCCAATGTGTTTATTTCTGAGTTGTGCGAGCTTTTTTTCATTCATGGTGGTGATGTCGGTATCGTTAATAAAGATACTTCCGCTATTGGGTTTGTCTAGACCGCCTAGCAAGTTTAAGAAAGTTGATTTTCCAGAACCACTCGCTCCAATGATAGCGATCAATTTGTTCTGTGGAAATGTTACAGAAACGTTTTCAACAATGTCAATGACCTTGTTTTTCAATGTGAATTTTTTACTCACATGTTCTATCTGAATAGGGGGTCGGAGTGTCATGATGATAGTCTTTTTAATGGATATGGCGTGGTGTGGCTGGCTACTATTATTATGTGGGGTATATAAGAAACGGACGTTACTTGCTATTGTTCGTAACGCATAACATCGACAGGGCGCATGGCGGCTGCTTTGAGTGCTGGAAAAAGTCCGCTTACTATCGATAAAATAATAGCCATTGTGATAAAGAACAGAACACGGGTAAAACTGGGGTCTGAGGGAATTTTATCTAAATAGTAAATGCCTTCTGGGAAGATAGAGAAAGCTTCGTACGATTTATTGATAAGGCCAAGCATTGAGCCTAGCAGAAAGTAAAGTCTGTTGAAGATATTAATGATATACTCAATGATCGCTATAAAGAAACTGACATTCAATGAGATAATAAACCCCACTGCGCCACCGATCAATGCTCCTAAAATCGTCACAGCCAATCCTTCGACTAAAAATACTTGTGTGATGTGTGATGGCGTCATTCCCAGTGTTTTTAAGATACCAATTTCTCGCTTCCGTTCAATAATAAGCATCAATTGTCCGCTCGTAACATTGAAGATAGCAACGACTAAGATGAAAAACATGATTAGGTACATCACGGTCTGTTCGAGGGCTAGTGCTTTGAAGAAATTGTGGTTAAGTTCTTTCCATGTGAACACTTGATAGACGTCACCGAAATTTGTAATAAGACTAGTCACGATACCTGCTGTATTAAAGACATTGGTTAGTTTGATATCGATGGCATTGACGCGGTCAGGTTGATTGAGGAGTTCTTGGAGGGTGATGAGGGAGACGTAGACGACGTTATTATCGAAGTCTTGAAACCCTGTTTTGAAGATACCTTTAATAACACCGCGTACATTTTTTGTTTGCGTTTCTAGTGAAAGAGTGCCCCGATCAGCGATAACTAAATTGAGACGATCATCAATTGAAAGATAATTGTTCGAAGCAAGTTCTGTTCCGATCATGATGTGATATTTGCGTGTAAGGTCTTTTTGTCCTTGCGTGATCTCTAAGAGTTCTGAGAAGTTATTGTCTTCGGTGAAGATAGACTGGTCTAACCCACGTATCTTAACAGGTTCAAACCTGTCTTGAAAATAAATGAGTCCCTGCACTTCTATATAGGGGGTGACGGCTTCTACGTTGTCTTGTTTTTTTATGAACGATATGATCTCTTCATAGTTGTTAATGCTATTAGCGAGAATGGGTAGCATTGTGATGTGGCCGTTGAGGCTTAGGATCTTGTCTTTAATTTCTTTTTGAAATCCTGACATTACGGATATGACAACAATGGGCACCATGATGCCTAGCATGACGCCTATTACCGATAGGAGACTTACAAGTGATGTTAATGAAGTCTTGCGTCCTTTGGGTTTGAGAAATTTTTTAGCAATGAGTAATTGTGCTTTCATGGGTGCGGTTTCTTTTTTTTGCGGCTAGCTACACTATTTGTATAAAGGTGGTGGTATGGCTGCGTAGTGGCTATTATAGTTTATCATTGAAAAATAGGTGGGTGGGGTAATTATTTAACGTATTGGGGTAGGAATAAAAATTTTCTTGTGGCTGTGGTTTATTATTCTAACGGGTAATCGTTTTTAAGGTTTAAGAGTGCTTGTGTGAGGATGGCTTCTAATGTCTGCAGCGTTTTAGAACTTATATTAAAAGGTGGAAGGAGGTAGAGGGTGTTTCCTAATGGTCGGATGAAAAGGCCTAGTTTGGCACATTCTTTAAATACCGCCAGAGCCGGTCGGGGCAGCGATGATTTTTGTGTAGGGTGGGGTGTGAACCGTAGTTCGGCTGCTGCGATCCAGCCAATGCCGCGTACTTCTTTAAGGACACCTGTTTTCTTAGCCACGCGGCTTAAAATGGAAGTAAGCGTCATTTCGTTGGCGGCTACCTGGTTAAACCAGTCTTGTTCTTTATAAATACTCAGTGCTTCTAAAGCGACTGCAGCCCCTAAGGCGTTGCCGCTGTAAGTATTTGAATGAATAAAAGCTTTGTGTGTTTCAAAGTCATCGTAAAAAGCGTCATAAATCTCTTTTGTCGTGAGAATGGCTGAGAAGGGCAAATAGCCTGCACTTAGACCTTTCATAAGAACGGTAATATCACTTGTGCTTTGGCTATGGTGCATGGCTAGGGGAGCGCCTGTGCGTCCTAAACCGGTCATAATTTCATCTGCGATTATATGAATGTTATATTGGCGGCTCCATGTCCTAAGATTATCGATGAGCGCGGGTGCGTGTATTTTCATACCACCAGCGCCTTGTACGATAGGTTCAATAATGATACCAGCAAGGGTTTCTTTATGCTGTTCTAATGTTTCATAGATGGCATGCCATGTTGTATCATCTTTTGTAAGCGGTTTATTCCACTGAGGGTCTCTTCGTCCTGTCAATAGGGAATGCGCAGGAAGGCAGACATTTTCTAGACAAAGTTTTTTAAAGGGGTTTTTATAAAGGTTTAGATCACTTATAGAAAGCGAGAGCAAATTTTCACCATGGTAGGCGTGTTTGAGATAAGCAAATTGTGTTCGGCGGTGGGGTGCTGTTGTCTGTGCGTGGTATTGGAGACTCATTTTAAGAGCGATTTCAATGGCACTCGATCCATCTCCGCTATAAAAGACTTTGTACATGGGGGGATTTAAGGTTAGGAGTGCATGACTGAGTTTTTCTATGATATCGTAGGTGGTATTGGCTAAGATCACGTGTTCAAAGCGGCTACTTTGACTGAGAAGTGCAGCGTGCAGTCGTGGATGACGATGTCCTAGTGGTTTACACCACCAACTACTGATCGCATCTATGAGTGGTTTTCCTGTCTGGGTGTAAAGGTACGAACCTTCTGCGTTACTGATCTGTAGAGGTGGGAAGGATTCGTAGTCCTTCATTTGTGAACACGGGTGCCAGATAGGATGGTTATGTGGAGAAAAATTTTTATGGCGCCTCCCAGAAAGAGACACTTCTTTTTTTTTACGCATAACGTGGTCTTAGTGTCTTAGTAACGGGTAAATACGTAGCTTAAAGCAACTCTACAACAAGCAGTATACGGCATATAGCTATGTGAGGAAAAATGTATAAACGAGCTAGCGTGTCTTCACAATAGCCCATGATACCAGCAATCCCATATATTGATCTACACTACTGATGTAGCATTACAAGCAGTGTGTAGATCAATAGAATTTCTTACAAAGGTAGAATAGACAAACTTTGAAAGCTTAGTTAAAAATGAAGTGAGGGTAAGAACGTGCTCTAGTTGGTTGGAACTCAGAGAGGAGTTCTTATTGGCCTCCATCTAATGGAGGGAGGTTCATTTTTTCTCGTTCGAGGCGTTCTAGATAACGATAGCGGTCAAGTTTACCTTTAAAGAGTTCAGATTCGACTTTCTGGAGTTCATTGGAAATAATTCCCCAGGTGGCGTCGTCGTCGATGTAATCTTCACTTTCTTTAAGCGATTCGAGAGCAGAATTAGCGAAGGCGTTGTCATAAACGATGTCGACCCAGGCGACGTAGCTCACGAAATCGCCTGCGTAAGGGGCTTCACCATTTCTGAAGAAGATAATGTCATTTAACCGCGCCGAGGGAACGACCCTTGGGTAGGCGGGGCGAATTTGAAGGGTGCGTTGTTTGATATCTTTGATGTATTCAGGGTTTTCATAGCTTAGATCACGCCAGCCAAGGAATTCAATTCTTCCGAGTGGAGCATGGACAATCTTACCGCTACTGTGCTGGACGTTGACGAAGACCGAATAAGGGTAATTTCTTCCAGCGACGCGTGCGATGACGGATCTGATGGCGCCTACGTTTTTAATGACACCTGATTCTGCTTCACCGTAATACGGGAAGGGAAGGGGTGGTGTGGCTGTGCCGTAGGCATTATTAGGAAAATCGGGAAAATTGATACGAATACCTATATAATTTTTATTGCCGGCATTATTTTTAGCATTGATGGCGTAGGTGAGTTCTCTATTTTGGTTGTAATTGGCGGAATCGTTTAATTTGACTAGCCAATTTTCGATTGCTAGGTACTGTTGTACTGGATTAGCTTTGCCTAGGTTGTTAAAATCCACGAGTCTGCCCGTATTTCCTGGGTTTTCTTCAGTAGCAGCGGCGGTCTGTGGTGTGGTGGCGGCGGCTGGTGGTGGTGCGGCAGGTGTTCCTGCGGGAGCAGGTGTATCCTGTGCGACTAATTGGCTAAAAAGTACCCAACTGAGTAGTATTGATAGCATAACAAAACATTTTTTCATGTGTGCTTATCCTTTGCAATAAAAGTGAGTTAGTTATTTATTCGTTTTAATCTAGGTTTATACTGATTGCAGTGATTGTAATTTATTAGGGTGTCTGAAATGCAAATTTTTTAAGTCTAAAGTGTAATTTTAGAACGGTTTAGAAGACCTTATGTAGGTTATGTGCTGTTAAAACTCTATACTGTGGACTTTATTATACTATTTTATACTGTTTATTTCAATGTTTTTTACGACTTTTTTTATTGATTTTTTACACGTTAACAAATTTAATCGTTGTTTTAACTGATCAGTTGCTTTATTTTATCTAGCCATTTACTTTATTTATCTAGCGTACAGTTAGTTATCATCTGCATATTCCAATAAAGCAGCCATTAATACATCTAATAAAGCAATTATCCTCAATAAAGCAGCACATTAATACATCTAATAAAGCAATTATCCTCAATAAAGCAGCACATTAATACATCTAATAAAGCAATTATCCTCAATAAAGCAGCACATTAAAACATCTAATAAAGCAGTTATACCCAATAAAGCAGCACATTAATACATCTAATAAAGCAGTTATACCCAATAAAGCAGCCGTTAATACGTCTAATAAAGCAGTATGTCTAGTAAAGTAATCACTAATAAGTGGCTATCAATAAGACAATTACAAACCGCAAAAAAATAAAATTTTATACTAAATTATACCATAAAACGTGTGAATAATTGAATTATAATAAGTTAAGGTGCACAATTGATCGCTATGTTCTTAGGCTCCCCAAGCGATCTGCAAGCAATCTGCAAGCGATTTTTAAGGAATATTTCATGGTTTTTGTAAAATGGCTCTTATTTTAGGTAAAATAGCTTATCATTTAACTCTATAATGGGCTGTTGATAATAGGCTGTTGAGATTGTGATAAGTTGTTGGGAGTGCTTGAAAAGACTTGTTAGATCGCGTGAAAAAACCTGTTTTAATCTGTATTGACTTGTTTTATCTGTGTTTTTGCTTGGTTTTGTGTGGAGGTGTGGCATTGTATTTGGACTCAATGATGAAAGATGGGTGAATAATAGAGCTGTTAGGTTGTATTGGAGTAGATTTCTTAGTACTTGGGCGGGTTTTCTAGAAAAAATGGGTGACGTGGACATTGAAAGCGGGTGATGTGGCATTGTTTTTGGAGAATAAACGGATGATATGAGTATTGAGAGGTGTTTTTGCAGAATAAAAAAAATTCAAGAAAATTCATATAAAAATTGCAGATAATCCGTGAATTTTTAGCAAGAGTGATATTGAGAGTAGATATTTAATCTATGAATTTTTAGCAAGAGTGATATTGAGAGTAGGTAGTAATCTGTGAATTTTTAGCAAGAGTTTAGCAAGAACTGTAAAAATAATTGTAAAAAGGCATTGATAATGGGTCTAGATGGGTAAATGGTTGTGTTCAAGTGAAATGGCTTTCAAAAGATAAAGCGTGGATTTTAAATGAATTTCTCGTAATAAATAACAGGGACCGAAATAACAAGGACCGCATTTAGTAGAGATTGAAATTGTAGTTGAACATAACTTTTATAAGATAAATAAGACAATCTTATAATAATGGAGATTGAATCTGTATAAACACAACTTTTATAAGACAATAATAACTTTTATGAGACAATATGGCAGGAGAGCTCAGTGATGCACTTTGGTGCTCGAAGGGTAATCACGAAATTAGGATAAATAATGGTGGTATGGATTATTTTAGCAATTATTGGGGGTATTGCGGTTGCTTTACAGGCGCAGGTGATGGGAGCGCTTAGTGGGAAGATTGGGTGGATTGGCAATGTGTATTTAGCTTATGTGGTTGGGTTTGTGGCGGCTATTGTACTTGCGGCTAGTTTTGGGCGGATGAATCTACTTGATTATGTGCGGAGCCCTGGCACGTGGTACCAATATTCGGCGGGAATTTATGGTGTCATTATTGTAGGAACGATTGGTATTTGTTCGTATAAATTGGGATTATTGCCAACGCTGGTGATTATCTTCGTATCGCAGATCACGGTTGGAAAGGTGATCACGCATCTGGGGTTGTTGGGAGCACCTGTTAAACGCGTCTCTGTGATTGAGTTGACGGCTATGGTTGTCCTTGTGATAGGAACGTTACTACTTCTCTATGATCGATCGTCTTAAATAGAAGTGGCGAGGAGTTTCTGCTGGTAAATTATGATCAGTCGTCTTAAATAGAGGTAGTGAGGAGTTTTTGTGGTATTCCTAAGTGTTCGTAAACACGGGTCACACGTGGGCTCAGCGAAGTGATAATGTCATAAGGGTGTGTTTGTTTGAGTTCTGCCCATTCGTCAATGGTAATACATTGCTGGTTATGGCGGCCTAAGAGAATAACGTTATCCCCTACATTGACCTCGTAAGTGTTTGCATCTAGCCAGACGGTTAAATAATCCATCGAAATGCGCCCAATGATAGGATAGGTCTGCTTCCCAATAATAACGTGAAACCTATTAGCAAGGGCTAGCGGAATACCGTCTGCGTAGCCTGCGGAAATGGTAGCTACATAGCCTGCATGGGGTAGCCGATAGGTGATTCCATACCCAATGCTCGCTTTAGCAGGAAGTTTCCTGATAGCAATGATTTTACTACTCAACGTAAGGGCAGGTTCTAAAGCGTAGCGGCGGTGTCCTTGTAGATCGTAGAAGCCGTATAAATTGATGCCTACACGAATCATATCCAAGGATGTTTCTGGATAATTGTGAATACCATCTGAATTAGCTAGATGAAAGCATGGGGGCGGTGAAGGCAAATTGAGTTCGGTATGGAGTTTTAGGACTTTGTCTTTTAAGGTTTTAAACGTGGTGATTTGTTTTTGTGTGTGGGGGTCATTGGGTGTGAAAGCATTAGAGAGATGTGAGTAGCACCCTAAGAATGAGACATTGGGGAGAGAATGAGATTTTTTGATAAGCTCAAGTACCGTTTCAGGAAGGGTGCCTAATCGTCCCATTCCTGTATCGATGAGGAGATGAAATTGGGCTATTTTATTGTTTTTTGTGGCGTAGGCATTGAGGCGAGTAAGCGTGTATTCGGAGCTTACGGGAAAAATAATATCTAAGTCTAGGAGTTCTGTTATTTCACCCTCAAAATAAGCGCCAAGCAAGTAAATAGGCCCTTGAAAGAAACGCCGTGCTGCAGCCGCTTCGGCGTGTGTCGCAATGCCTATTGCCGCTGCTCCTCCGTTAAGAACAGCTTTAATCACAGGCCCTACGCCAATACCATAAGCATTAGCTTTAAGCACAGCCATGACTTTAGCCTTATTGGCGTGCATTTTTATGGTGCGCACATTAGCTGTAATGGCATCGAGGTTAACGGTCAATGTTGTACGAGCGACTGGAGATGTGATTTGCATAGATGACAAAGCTTTTTTTATAAGTATAACTTCTTAATAATATCATTATAATAGTATTATATTAATAAGGTGAGGGTAGGTTTTTTAGGTGCGATTGTAGGATAAAAAAATCCGATCTTTAAATGGGCTTATTTGAATGAAGACAATGAAACAAGTAGCAGCAATTGACACTCTTAATCTTAGCACGGCTCGTTGTGAGGGGATACGTGAAAAAGTGGCGGTATTGGTTTCTGGTGGTGTTGACAGTGCGGTTGCTTTGACGTTGCTTAAAAAAGCAGGTTATGATGTCGAGGCGTTTTATTTGAAGATCTGGCTGCAAGATGAAGTTGTTGCTTTGGGAGATTGTCCGTGGGAAGCAGATTTAGGGTTTGTCCGCGCGGTAACAGAAAAGCTTGACGTTCGCTTGCATGTTCTCTCACTGCAAGATGAATATTGGAAGCTTGTTATTAGTGACACTATTGCTAGGATCAAGCAGGGTGAAACGCCTAATCCGGATATGCATTGCAATTCACTTATTAAGTTTGGTGTGTTTATCGATTATTTACGCGAGCGGTTTCCGAGTTTTACGAAGGTTGCCTCAGGACATTATGCGCAGATCGCTTATCGTGATGAAACGAACAGCGATCAAGTGTATCTTAAAATGTCTCCTGATGCGATTAAAGATCAGACGTATTTTCTCTCGCGTCTGAGGCAAGTGCAGTTACAGGCATTGATGTTTCCAATCGGTCACTTAACAAAGCAAGAAGTACGTGCGTGTGCGCGTGAGTACCGATTGCAAAATCAAAATCGCAAGGACAGTCAAGGCTTGTGTTTTTTGGGTAAAATTAAATTTCGTGATTTTGTTCGTTATTACTTAGGTGAAAAGCAAGGTGAAATAGTTGCTATGGATACAGGGCGGGTATTGGGAGTACATCGGGGATATTGGTATTATACACTTGGGCAGCGGCAGGGATTAGACCTTTCTAATGGGCCTTGGTATGTTGTTGCTAAGGATATTAAGACCAATCGCGTTTATGTTTCACGTTGGGAAGCGGCTTTACGGAAAAAATTCACAATCGGTGCGATGCATTGGCTAAGCGATGACTTTGTTGAGGAGCAACATTTTTATCACCATAAAGTGAAAGGTAGCAAGTCAATGCAGTATACGGTTAAAATTCGTCACGGCAGCAAGCAGCATTCATGTACGCTTACACCTATAAAAGAAGTGTCGTCTAGGCCTAGTGAAACGGAAGGTTGTTATCGTGTTAATTTAAACGAAGTGGAATTAGGCATAGCACCCGGACAATTTGCTGTTTTTTATAAAGAAAATATCTGCGTAGGATCGGCTGTGATCGTCGAGGCTTAGTTTTTGGAAACTTGGTTTATAAGAGCGGCGTGCGGCTTATTTCTCAGCAGAGCGGCGTGCGGCTTGTTTTCCAGCAGAGCGGCGGGCGGCTTGTTTCCCCAGCGTGCGGCTTCTTTTGTAAGCGGCTCGAATAGCATTCATAAGAGCGGATCGAAAGGAAGTGCTTTGTTCTAATGCGCGTAGGCCATAAATGGTTGTTCCAGCGGGTGAAGTGACTTGATCTCTTAGAACTGCGGGATGTGAATGTTTATTTAAGACGAGTTCTGCGGTTCCTTTGAAAGTGGCTGCTGCTAGCGTGCGTGCTTCTTTTTTTGATAAACCAAGTAAAACGCCTGCGTCAGTAACAGCTTCAATGGCAGTAAGGATGAATGCTGGACTAGACCCTGAGAGGGCTGTTACAGCGTCCATGTGGTGTTCTGCTATTTCAATGTAGGTTCCCATTGTACTTAGCAGGGAATGAATGATTTTTTTATCGGCTGGTGTTATTTGAGAGTTATAGGTGACGGCGCCTGCGCCTGCTTGAATGATAGTTGGAAGATTGGGCATGATGCGGGCGCATTTTTGCTTTGCAGGGGGTAAATGGGCATATGTGGTGAGCATGCTAGAAAGGGTAGTGAGATTAACGCCTGCTGCGATGCTTATAAAGAAGGGCTTATTGTTAGTGGGTTGGGCTGCAATATCGTTACCACATTGTGTAAAAAAGGGGGTTATGTCTTGTGGTTTCATGCAGAGGAAGTAAAGGTCTGCTTGGGGAAGTGATTTTGTGACGGTAAATCCGTCTTTAGCGGCAATTTCTGAGGTTTCGGTGTTGGGTTCATAAACGTAAGGGGTGGTGATGGCTAATTGCTTCGCCAGCGAAGGGGTGAGCAGTGTTTTAGCAATGGCACTTCCCATCACACCATATCCACAAACACAGGTCTTCATAACATGAGTGGTATTATAAATGTATAGCTACAAGGGTATTTTTAAAGCTAAAAGGTGTAGTTAAAGCTAAATTTTTAATAGAAATTTCTAATTAACGTGTTATTAAAGGTTGTGATATTCACAGTCAGAAGGACTCACTAGGTCATAAATATGTGTTTAGTCAAGGTTTATAGGCGGTTAAACGAAATTAATGAAGACTGTATGAATTTTTTTTAGAATTCACTTGCTTAATTTTAAGATCAAAAGCGTATTAAATGCTAAATTTATACTAGGATTTAAGGGAGAGATGAATTTAGTCGTGATTCTTAGGCTACTTGGAAATTAGCTCAGTAGGGATAATTTAATACAATGAACGTCAATATAACAGATCAAATACGTGAGCGTGCTATGATAAGTGAAGTGATAGGTGAACGGCTCACATTGACGCAGCGTGGGCGTACTATTAAAGCGTTGTGTCCCTTTCACAATGACACGAAGCCGTCGTTACAGGTTTCAGATCAAAAGGGCTTATTTAAGTGTTTTTCGTGTGGAATGGGCGGTGATGTGATCAAATTTGTGATGGAATACGATAAAGTCTCATTTCGTGTGGCAGTGGAAAAATTGGCGAGCAAGTATGGATTGACCGTGCCTGCGTATTTTTCTGCAGCGGCTAACAAAGAACGTCGTTATGAAGACCCGCATCTTGATATTAAGGCGCTCAATCGGTTCGCAGCTAAGGTTTATCACAAGTACTTATTAGAACATCGCCAAGCGACAAAAGCACGTGAATACCTCGCACGCCGTGGTATCAAGAAGAAAGCTATTAAGCAGTTTTTATTGGGGTACGCTCCTAGGAATATTGATCTGCTCGGACAGCTACTTAAAAGAGAGGAATTTGCTGAACGCTTCCACCTTAAAACACTGCTTGCTTCCAATTTATTTAAAATCACAGTTTCTAAAAAGACCATGAGTAAAGAAACTGATACGGTCAATACAGGCAATACAGGCAATACAGGCAATACAGGCAATACAGGCAATACAGGCAATACAGGCAATACAGGCAATACAGGCAATACAGGCAATACGGTCAATACAGGCGATACGGTCAATACAGGCAGTACAGCATCCTTAACGGATAAGTTAGGGCATGATTTTTTCAATCATCGCATTATGTTTCCTATCTGCAATGAACGGCAGGAAGTACTGGGTTTTGGTGGTCGTGCGCTAGACAATCACCCTGCTAAATACATGAACAGTCGTGAAAGTGAGTGGTTTTTGAAACATAAGATACTATATGGGATTAGCGAAGGGTATCAATTGATGATGCAGCACCGTGAGGTTTTTGTTGTAGAAGGGTATTTGGATGTTTTAGCGATGCAGGCGCTGCGATTGCCTGCGGTAGCACCGCTTGGCACGGCGTTAACAATCGATCAACTTAAAAAATTAAAACGGTATGTCAAACGCGTTCATTTTCTACTCGACGGTGACGCGGCAGGACGAAAAGCTGCTTTCCAAGCAAGCTCGCTTGCTGTGGCATTAGAAATGGACGGAATGGTGTATACTCTTCCTGAGAAAAGTGACCCGTTTGATTTTATTATGAATAATCGCGGTCAATTGTCTGCTATTGAGACTTATTTCAAGGACAATTGTACCAATATTTATGATTATCTGTTAACGACAGGCCGTAGCAGTGAACAAATGGCAGTTTTATCGCCTTTTGCTAAGAAAGAGGCCCTAGAAAACATCATGCCCGTCTACGTTGCCCTTACTGATGCAACGATTAGAAATAACTTCAAAGCAAAAATCATGAAGCTTTTTCAGACCGACCCTGAACAACTCGCTCATACGAAGCATTTTCAATCTATCCTTAAAATGTACGCCTTTAAAGAACGTACTGAAGGAAAGCAATCACACGGACAGACTGCTACAACGATACAATCATCTAGTAACCGAAGGTCTGGCGAGAGTGCTATTATTTCTGGTACCGTTTTGCCGCAGCAAAGTCCTGCCAATGCCAGAACAGAACTTATGGCGAGTAGAAAATTGATCGAAGAAGCGTTAGTGCTTTTTCTAGCACGGCATCCGCATTTTTTAAAGCATGCGGCAACATTACTCTACGTGCCTGATTTTGAAGATGTCAAGCTGCGCGGTATTTATAAGAAATTACTGCACTTAAAAAATGATCCCAAGCCCCTAGCTACACATGTCTTAGAGTTATTTAAAGACCAAAGTACGATAGATTACCTACTTATCCACTTGATGGAAGAAAACCCGCACCAGCAAGAAAACAACAAAGAAGTCAAATCCAAGCGGCCTTCACATCCAGAGCAGGAATTACACCAGTATTTTGAAGAGTTATACTGCCGTTTTAAGATTATTCAATTTCGTGACCAAGAAATAGACCTTCATTTCAAAGCAGAAATGCTCGCCGCTTCGAACGATGAAGCCGGTTTACGTGCCAATCAAGAGCAATTACTCCGTGCCAGTACGCAAAAACGAACGCTCCAAGACTACCTAAGCCGCAATCAAACCTTCAATCTCTCCACAACCGCTTATCATTACAAATAGTAACGTGCCCCAATAAGCTATCCCCAGATACTTTTTTACTTTATCCTCCTCTATTACGCTTAGTATCAATAATCATCAATAATCATCAGTAAATCAGTAGTATCAATAGCATTGATACTACAGGCAACATCAATATCATAGATCATATCAATATCACAGGTCATCAATCATCAATAGCATCTATGCTATGAAAAGCGATGAAAAGGTGAATTTTGACCGGTGCAGCGCTCATTTCTGAAAGGTTACGTGTGGTATAAAGAAATTATACTTCACGTTTCGCTGAAAATACCGTATTTTATAACTGGGACATGTTTTTCACGGGACGTGCTGGAACGTGTCGGGACGTGTTAGAACGTGGTAATGAATGTTAATACGGTTAACAACAATTCATAATTCACAACTCACAATTTACATACCAAAGCATATGATAACAAGTATTAAGTGGATAAAAAATAATAAGTAGACAACAGTAGGTAAAAAAGCCCATTTCATATATAGCCCCTTAGATAGAGTTCATTAATACAGCCTAATAACATAGCTTGTTAATAATAATAACCTGTGACAGACAATCAATAGCCTATTATGACACACAATCTGTCTATGCAGCCTAAAAATATAGCTTACTTATGACATGAAATAAGAGATTTTTAGAGATTTTTATCGCTTTTAGCATTAGAGTGAATAACGAATAACCAGATATAGAGTATAAGCAGATCAATTTTATAAGGATGATGACCTAATATGGTACGCGGAATATACACAGGTGCGAGTGGAATGGCAGCTCGCGTCCATCAAATGAATGTGGTATCGAATAATCTAGCGAATGTCAATACGACGGGATTTAAGCGTGATTTGACATTGTTTAAGGCGGCGCCTGAGATGATTGCACGACGGACGAATGATGATGGTGTGGTCTATTTGCCGTCACTGGGTTCTATTGACACACGGCCTGTGGTTGGAAGATTGGGTACGGGTGTCGAAGTCAATGAAGTGTATAATGAAATGGAGCAATCAAGTATTCGTAAAACCGACAATGTCTATGATTTTGCACTAGAAGGCAAGGGCTTTTTTTCAATTTTAACACCCAATGGCGAACGTTACACACGTAATGGAAGTTTTACGTTAACAGATGACCGCGTACTCGTCACAACTGAAGGATTGCCTGTCCTCGGCGAAGAAGGGATCATTCGGCTGAAGACAAACAATTTTACAGTCAATCGGCGTGGTGAGATCTACATCAATCCCAATTTCGAACTACCCCCAGACCGTCCTGTTCGCCTCGAAGAGAATGGCTATGAAGAAAGTGAATTGCTCGATCGAATCAAAGTGGTTCGCTTTGAGCGGCCACGTTATCTTCTTAAAGAAGGCACGTCACTTTATACAACCACATTAGAGAGTGGAGCGGCTGTTTTAGCACGCAATTTATTTAGATTTGATTACGACGGCGCCCAGATCAAAGACGATCCTGACCTAGAAGTTAGAGTCGTACAAGGTTTTCTTGAAAACTCTAATGTCAATCCTGTCTCTGAGATGGTTAAAATGATCGAAGTACAACGCGCTTATGAAGCATCGCAGAAATCTATCATGACAAGCGACCAACTTCTCGCACGGCTTATCAATAGTATGGGCAGTGTGACGGCTTAAGTTATAGGCTACTTGTAAAAAGTACTTGTTAGCAGAAAGAAAGTCTTTTAACAGTGCTCGTGAAAAAAATACTCATGAAATGAAAACCATTTTGAGTTCTACTTTGTATTGTGGTTAAAGCAAGTACGATTGGAGTTGTATTTAGGCTAGGCGTGTTATTCTTTTTAAGTTTAGCAAGTTATAGCTATGGACAGGACAATCGGCTAGCACAGCGCGGCAATATACCTATTGAAAGAAATACTGAGCAATCACAGGCATTAAAAACACCTCTACCTATCGACCGTGAATCCGATTTTCTTAACACTGTTAAAGAAAAACGATTGCATGAACGGAGATCTCTTCCTGAGTTTGTCCACACCGATTACAGCGAAGTGATGACAATAAAGTCATTAGGCTCGGCTATCGATGGAGAAACATTGCTCCTGAGTGCGACCACTTTTGCCGCCCAGGGCAGAAAACAAAAGCAGCTCTACTTATACGAAAATGCTTTCCAAGCAGTGACCGTCACCACTCACGATAATCCAAATGATTTCTATACGGACTTAGCTAGTGTGACTGGAAAGTACGATATAGCGATCTCGTTAGAAACCGAGGCAATTGCTGGAACGTACCATGTTTTTAATCGGTTGCCTGTCCGTGTGAATACCGAAGTAAAGCCATTTCGTGACCTAACGCGGAGTAAAAAAGACGCAACGCTCCACACAGCAACCGATCAATATGAATTTTCACTGCAACTAGAAGGACGACACCGCCGCTATCAACTAGCAAGGGTAAGATTTACTGAGAATTTACTAGCACCTCCGCGTCTTACAAAAGTATACTACGCTCCATTGTCCTACGTGATGGCATTTATCATTTCCTATCAGTATTATCAAGAAAATAGGCTTGTGATCAAAGAAAAAGTAATTTTTAGTGATGCTAAGAAGATTCTTGTTGGTACGGCTTACGAAGTTCTAAGGCAAAACGAGTACAAACTTTTACAACCACAGCAGAACATGATATTTCAGAAATGGATCACCTTCAATAAATATAGAGCCGCTTACTATGTTACCTTTGATTTATTGAGTGGTGTTAGGATTGAACGTGTTGTTAGTGGTGAAGGGATCAATGCTGTCAAATCCTTTCAAACACTTGCCGATATTAAAACGGTATTTCCATGATGCGCTCTTCTCTAAAACTCGGTTAAAACGTAGTAATTCTAGTACTTTTTTATGGATGGAGGGTATTTTCTCTGAAATCCAATGGAAATACAAGATTGAAATACAATATGGCTAGCGTTATTTATCGAATAGATTTTTTTGGGTTGTGGTTTTATTCTTTATAAATGGCTTCTTTTTATAAATGGCCTTTTTATGAATAATGGGTGAGACCTCAATGAGTTCTGCTCCTCAGCATTCAATTTGATGATAATATATTTAAGAGCGGGCTTGGGTTAGGTATTTAATAATTGGGTTAATATTGTCTTCAGAAATTGCTTGAAAAATGCCCCAGAATCAGCTTCAAAAATGCCCCCAGAATTAGCTTCAAAAATGCCTCAAAAATACCCCAGAATTGCCCTAGAATTAGCTTCAGAACTGCCTCAGAATAGGGACTTGCGTTTCATAAAAAGCCAATGTTTCATAAAAAGTCAATACAAGTGGTCAATGGATGACTACGTCTCTATTAAAATCTAGATAAAGGGTCAATTAATGACAGCGTCTTCATTGAAAGCTAAATCCCGTCAGAATGCAATCATTGTCAATGGGACTGTTATTGCCGCTGAGGTTATTGAAAGGGAATGGCGGCTTATTAAAGAGCAATTAAAAGAGCAATTGAAAAAAAATGCTCGACTAGCCGATGGAGAAGTAATAACCAACGATGCGACTGCTTATTTAGCTAAGGAAACATTAGCTAAAACACTAACTTATGCTAAGGATAACGTGATTGCGCGTTGTTTATTGGAATGGGAGGCTAATCGTGTTATGGGTGAGATTCCCTATGAAGAGATTGAGGCGTATTACAAAAAAATGGAGGCGCATTTTGGAGGTGCAGCGGCTTTTTCGGCTAAAGTTGCCGATCTGACCAGCAATCCAAGTATTCCAGTTATCGATGAAACGAAAGTACAAAATTTTTCCACCAGCCCAGCTGACCGACCTCTAACATCCATCCAAGCTGGTGCTAACTTAGCAAAGCGAGCCAATTCTCTGCCAGGCGGTAAAGAGATCAATTTAGTTGGCACAGATGTAAATTCGCAGCCTGCTGGCACAGATGCTTTTACTATTAAATGCAATATTGAGAAGAGTCTTAAAATCGATCGGCTCATTACCATGTGGGAACGAGAACTTCCTGAGCTCACTAAAACTGATTTTAAGGCGTATTACGACAAAAATCAAAATCAATACCTCGCTAAAGAACGCGTGCTTGTTACAGTAATAGAAACGCACCCCCGTATCTTAGCACAATTAGCCGAAGTCAATATAAATAAACAAAATTTGAATTTAGAACTAGAAAATGATGACATGCTCGGCTTAGCTCAGTTACAGCAATTACAACGTCTTTATGAAGAAAGTTGTGATAAAACAATGGCGGCGCGGGATATAATTGAAAAATTGATCGCAGCAGCAAAACAGATGTCAGACTTGCAAGTACGCGACCGTATCTATTTTGAACGAGGCATACTTGAATCCCAAGTCGAGGCGTATTTGTTTTCGCTCAATGACAACCAATTAAGTGGTCTTGTCCGCGCGGGAATGACAATTCATTTATTTTGGAAATGGTCTACTAGTGCTGCAGGGCCGTGGGCTTTTTCTTATGTTTATGACCGTATCAAACGTGACGCACTGACTATGCGCCGTAACACACTTGTTCGCAATAAACTGGCACTTCTTAGAAAAGCAGCCTTGATAGAAGACCAGTTTCTACCTCAATGATGAGAGTTTTAGAACGGCTACCCCAATGAGAGTTTTAGAGCGTTTTCACGGCTATGGTTTAGAGAGTGCTTAGTAGCCTATGAGTGCAGGGCAAGTGTATTTTGTAAGATGATTAGAGAGTGTATTCAGCAACATCTTCTTTACTCAATTTTTGGCGTAAGCGAGCGACGGCTCTTTTTTCGATTTGGCGAACACGCTCTTTGGTGAGGTTATACTTGGCACCGATGGTGAGGAGTGTTTGTGGAAATGAATACTCACCGAGCCCAAACCTCCGTTTGAGGATGTCTTGTTCGATGGGTTTGAGTTCTTCGATGACAGAATAGAGATGGTTTTTGAAGTGTTTTTTGATAAAGGATTCTTCGGGTGAAGTTGAGTTTTCATTTTCGAGGGTGCTTTTTATGAGCAGGGTTTCTTCGTGGGTACTGTTATTGGAGTAAATGACCTGGTCTAGCGAGAGCGAGTTTTGAGAGAATTGAATGAGTTTGAGAAGTTCTTTGTTTTTGATACCGAGTTCTTTGGCGAGTTTGTTTAGTTTTTTATCGGATAGATCGGTTTGATTTAGATCATTGAAGTAGCGGCTTATTTTGATAAGGTTGTTATTCCAGCTTAGCGGCATGCGTACGGGGCGTGATTTTTCTGCGATGCACTTAATGATGCTTTGTTTGATCCAGTGTACGGCGTAGGAGATAAAGTGGTAGCCGCGGTCTGGATCGAAGGTTTCTGTGGCTCGAATAAGGCCTAAATTCCCTTCACTGATAAGATCAATAAGTGATACGCCTTTATTGGTGTAGCGTTTGGCTATTTTGACGACAAAGCGTAAATTGGCTTTGATTAGTTTTTGTTTAGCCGCTTCGTCTCCTTGGCGAATTTTTTGGGCTATCTTCTTCTCTTCGCTATGACTTAAAAGCGGAATATTGTTAATATGCTGTAAGTAGTAAATATAACTGCTTTCTACAAAACTCATGATGATAAGACCTTTTTAACTGATATAAAAATAAGTAATAAATATAATAAATATAACAAATAATAAATATAATGGCTTAAAAAAAATGATACAGGCGATTGAAAAATAGGAATAACGCGGATTTTATTACTGTTTGGAGCGGGTTAAAAATAGTTGTCGTGGTTAAATTGTCGTGGCTAAATAAATTACCTAAGAGCAGTTCAAGGATAAATAGTTCAAGGATTATATACAGGTTTTGCGTTTTTAGTGGGTTTTTATGAGGTTATGAGCAGCTTGTTTTTTATGAAGGATTTATCTCTATTTTATGAATGAATTATTTTCATTGAATGTAGTTTTTATTAAATGGGGTGTATGTGCTTGCTTCTCGTATATGTGGTGTTTGATTCAATTGCAATTGTATACGTATCAAAAACTGTGCCAAAAATCAATTCCTAGGATATAACAGTTGCGTAACGGTATTTAGCAGTATTTTATGGTGATTAACAGTGATTAATAATGATTAACAGTGGTTAACGGTGCATAATACGTTAGAAGCGCAGTATATCATAATCTATTTAAAGGTGTACTGGGGTCAATGGGTATGAACAGTGTAAAAATAACACAAAAATAATATAAAAATAACACAGAAATGACACAGAAATAACACAGAAATGATACAGAAATAATATAAAAAGCACGTGGGCTATCGTTAAAAAATACATATACGTGTTAAAAATGGGGTTAAAAAGAATTTTTGTCTGTAAATGGCAAAATATTTTGGCATTTTTTATAAGAGAATAAGGCAATTACTCGCAGACCTCTTATTTTTTACGGTTAATAAAAAAAAATTGATAAGCTAATCGTTAAAAAACGTTATAATAAATGCTAAAAAAGAATGTTTCGGTGAGTCAAAAGAATATTTCGGTGAGTAAGCCGTTAAGTAAAAAATAAATGCCAAGAAAATTCTAGTGATTTTTATGCTGAAATACGTGAGCATTCCCGTGCAGTACGTGATTATTTTTGTTAAAAACGTGATAATTTTTGTGTAAAAATAGGATGATTTCTGCAATTATAAAGAATTTAGAAGCCTCAGAACGTATGAACTGTGGGGAATCCTGTTTTAGAAGAGGGCTAATGAATGCAAGTTTGCTGCTAGTTTATGATGGAGGAGACTATCAAAGTACTTGAAAATGCTTGATTGTGTCTATTTGACACGTCTTCGATGAAGAACTGTGTCAATATCGAACAGATTGCTAAAAAATTGCTGAATTGTTAACCGAATCGTAGTAATATAACGTACAATCGGCGCAATCAGCGTTTAGCATATAAATAAACAATTCATTTGATCAGAGTGAACATCATATTGGAGTAAACAACATATCTAACAACACATCAGATAACGTATTGAATTAATCGCTGAATAATGTATTGAATAACAGATTAAATAATGTACCAAGCAGCATATTGAATTAATGGCTGGATAATGTATTGAATAACGGATTAAACAATGTACTAATCAGCACATTGAATTAATGGCTAAATAATGTATTGAATAACAGATTAAATAATATACCAAGCAGCGTATTGAATTAATGGCTGGATAATGTATTGAATAACAGATTAAATAATATACCAAGCAGCATATTGAATTAATCGCTAAATAATGTATTGAATAACAGATTAAATAATGTACCAAGTAGCGTATTGAATTAATGGCTGAATAATGTATTGAATAACAGATTAAATAATATACCAAGCAGCATATTGAATTAATGGCTAAATAATGTATTGAATAACAGATTAAATAATATACCAAGCAGCACATTGAATTAATCGCCAAATAATGTACTCAGTACCGTATTATAAATAATTCATTAAATAACTTGTTAAATAAGCAATTGATTAGATAAGTAGTCCAGTAAAAATAAGCAATTGATTAGATAAGTAGTCCAATTTATTTGTATTGAAGCAAGCTAATTAGAAAGGCTAAAGTCTTATGAATATGAAGGGTCAGATTCTTGTAAATGATCAGAGTGTTATAAAAAACGCGTTAATTTCCTTAAAACCACAATGGTTAACCATGATACAGGCAACCCTGTTAAAGATTAAAGCTAAGCATTTAGATTTCGCTTTGCTTAAGAATTCCTCGCCTCTTGAAGACAGCGGCTTTGAAGAAGAGGACGAGTTTGATGAAAGCGTCATTGACGACGATTCTGTAGACCTAGAAGAGGACTTCTCCGATGCGACCGATGAAGCAGAAGACAGCGATTTCGACGATGACGGAGACGATGCCAGCAGTAACGATGATGATGATGACGATTTCGAAGACAGTGACGATTTCGCTAGCGATTATGATGATGACATTGAAGAAGAAAATCTCAGTAAATCAGATATTGAAAACAAAGATAAACTAGAAGAAGACAGCTACGAGAATGTCGATGATTTCATTGATACCGATTCGTCTGGCGCTGATGATGAAAACGGATACTTTTATGGAGATTACGAAGAATAACTGCCGTTACGCCAAGCTAAGCCGTGTTTTCAGCGGAGTTTTGCATGGATGCACGGAAGTACACATTGATGCACGGAAGTACACATTGATGCACGGAGGTACGCTTAGTTAACTCAGTCAATAATATACTGATTATAACAGCCGTAGCTAAAATAAACTCATCTCAATCGGTGGCAGTAACCTAGTCTTATTTTAGCTGAAATAAATTCATCTCAATCGGCTAGGATAAGCTAATTTTGTGTACTCTACATATACCCTAGCGGCGTCTCAATGTAAAATAAGCCATGATGGGTCTATTGTCTGTATATATCTCATATAAGTTAAAAATAGCTAGAGTTTAAGGGTGCCCTGGCGTTTGATAATGGCAGTGCCTGTACTGATATCGACAATAGTGGAGGCGTGGTTTGACATTGTCCTTCCCCGTTCTAAGTAGACGTCAATTTGTGTTGCAAAGAGTTTTCTTACCTCAGCAAGGGTTTTGGGTGGGGGTTCATCGGAATAATTCGCACTCGTCACAGCTAGGGGTGTTCCTAAGAGTTGCAGCGCGGTTAGAATGAAGGGGTCTGCTGGCATTCTTAGGGCAATTGTTTTTATTGTGGGGAAGATTTCATTGTTTTTCGGGTTGTGGCTTATTTTTAGTTGTGCTTGGGAGGTATAGTTAGGCGTAGGTGCGGGTGATTGGGTAGCTAGGTGCTGTGCTGGTGGGAATAGGTTCGTTTTTAGGGCTTGGCTTCCCGCTGGTGTGAGGTTGAAGACAATCGTTAACGCACCAGGCCAGTATTTTTCTACTAATCTTCTAGCTAGCGGGGAATATTCGATATAAGGGAGTAGTGGCTTTATCTCAGAAATAAGCCAGACAATAGGTTTAGCTGCGGCTCTTTTTTTAAGGCAATAAAGCCGCGCTAAAGCGCTCAGACTAAGCACATCTACCGCTAACCCAGGCACCGTATCCGTTTCTAAAGCAATAATCCTGCCAGCAAGTACGGTTTTACAGAATATATAGTACAGACTAGTCGTACTGCGCTCCCAATGATGCTTTGCTTGAAGACGAGCTAGAAGACGCTGCATGCGTAATAGCCTAGTTATTTTAGTCGCATTAAATAAAGGAGCAGGGCACATCATGTGCTAAAAATACGTATTGAATTTGTATTAAGTTTGTAGTGAATTTGCATTAAATTAAAAAATTACTTGAACTATATCATATAATTGAGTATATTATTAGTAGTAAGTAGTTGTTAGTTAAGAATTTGTTATAGATTAAAGATTTAAGTCAAATTTTATGAGGACATCAAAGATGCGTGTTATGAGTCAACCTACACCTAATCCGAATGCATTGAAATTTCTATGCGAACGTGACCTTAAAAGCGAAGGCAAGGCGACTTTTAAAAATTTGGAGGAAGCTTTGACGATTCCGTTAGCTGCGGCGCTATTTAATCTAGAAGGCGTCATTCAGCTGCATTTCTTTCAAAATACGGTCACCGTCACTAAAAACAATGATATTCCATGGGAAGTATTAGAGCCTGCTGTCATTAAGGTGATGACCGAAAAAGGACCCGATCACGACCCCGAATTCACCACGCCCCAGGAAAATAGCTCCGCTCCACGGTATGAAGGCGAACTTAAAACGATAGATGAGATCCTCAGTCGTACCGTCAGACCGGCATTACAGATGGACGGCGGCGACCTCGAACTTATCTCGCTCGAAGCGAAAACGCTCACCGTCAATTATGAAGGCGCCTGTCACAGCTGCCCGAGTGCCTTCTCTGGAACACTCATGGCAATCCAGGGTATCTTACAAGACGAATATGACCCCGAGATTGAAGTCATTTCTAACTGACCTAATTTAAAAAAGAAGATAGGGTTAACTATTTTGGTTTTTTATTTACAGAACCATATCGTATTTAGATGAAAGACCTAGCGACTGCAGCGAGGCATTAATCAGAACCACTCAATAAATACATAACCACAGTGCTTCAAATAACGAGAGTGGTCGTATGCTTAAATCCCAGCCATCGTCGTTTCTAGAAATTTTAAAACAACATCCCCCGCAGGAAATCATAGAGCAGATCGAACACGTCCGTGCTGCTCGTGTCGAACAGGCGTTACACTGCGCTGGAGCGGGGACGCTTGAAGATTTTCTAGCACTGATCAGTCCAGCGGCGAGTGAGTATTTGCCTGAAATGGCTGCGGTAAGTCAAACGCTCACACGAAAACGGTTTGGGAAGACGATTAAATTTTTTGTTCCCATTTATCTTTCCAATGAATGTCATAATATCTGCACGTATTGTGGTTTTTCTTATACAAATCAAGTTCCACGCATCACACTTTCAGAGAAAGAAGTTTTGAAAGAGATTGCTGCCCTTAAAAAATTTGGGTACGATCGCGTTCTCATTCTCACGGGCGAACACAGTAGCCGCGTTGGTATGGATTATTTTAAAAAAATGATTCCCCTCTTCAAAGCACATTTCTCAGAAGTGATGTTAGAAGTACAACCCCTTGAAAGTAGTGAATATAAAGAACTAAGGGCACTAGGTCTAGATGGTGTGACAATTTACCAAGAGACGTATCACAGCGCTCTTTACAAAAAATATCACCCGCGCGGGAAAAAAGCCAATTTTAGCTATCGTTTAGCGACGCCTGAGCGGGCAGGAATGATTGGCATTCATAAACTCGGCATCGGTGCATTGCTGGGACTTGCGCCGTGGCGCTGCGATAGTTATTATACGGCACTTCATTATAAATACCTCCACAAACGCTTCTGGCAATGCGAATATACCGTCTCATTTCCACGGCTCAGACCTGCTGAAAAGATCACGGTCACCCAAGCAGGGCAAAATACAGACTATTTCCCCACAGAACGCGACCTCGCCCAATTAATCTTTGCTTACCGCATTTTTGATGAAGACTTAGGACTCTCGTTATCTACCCGTGAACGCCAGTTATTTCGCGATTACATGATCCCGCTAGGCATCACAGCACTGACGGCGGGCAGCCAAACGAATCCCGGCGGCTACGCGTGTTATCCTAAGAAAACACTCGAACAATTTTCAATTGAAGACACCAGGTCGCCAGCTGCCGTCACAAAGCGTGTACGACAATTGGGCTTAGACCCTGTATTTAAAGATTGGATGCGTGAATTCAGTTCGTGATAAGACAATGATGGCTTTGTTGGGATGGCTTTGTTGTTTGTTGTGATTAGGAATGAACGACTCTACGATGTCAAAAAAACTCTTTACTAGGAGGAGGAAGAGGAAGAAATAACCTTAGCCAGTGCTGTTTCAATGTTTTTAAATGGATGTGAAGTTATAGAAGTTGGCGGGCAGACCATTTTAGCGGAAGTGATAAGTTTACGGCTTTGTTCTTTAAAGTAGTTCTCGTCTTCTAAATAAGGCGTAATTTCTGCAATAATGTTTTTAACGGATAAATCGTGATTGATAAGTTCGCGTACGAGCAAACGGTTATGAAGGATATTGAGCATGCCGATATAAGGCGTTTTGACGACAATCTTAGCGACTAAGTAAGATAGCCATGAAATATTGTATAAAATAACATGCGGCACACCGAGAAAGGATGCTTTGAAGGTTACCGTCCCAGAACATGTCAATGCCATTCGTGAGACTTTGAGTGTTTCTTCGTAAGCACCGTACACAATAGGTAACGTTCGCTTATCAATGTTTGCTTGCATTCGTAATTTCAACAGCGGTCTTAGAAATTGTTTATGCGAGAGTGCTAAGATGAATCGAAGACGATAACGTTTGGGTTTTCCTGTGTGCGAGGGAAGTTCTACGCCATGGGGATACGTATTTTGAAGGGTTTGAAGTGTTTTTAGTAAAATAGGTGTTACTTTACGGATTTCTTGACGGCGACTGCCTGGGAAGAGGCTGATGACCCATTCATTGGCACGGATTCGCAATTTTTTTTTAAATTGTTCCGTTCGCTCCTCAATGTTATACTGGGCGATGAGATGGTTAAACGCTTCTATACTTCGGTTTTGGTTTGGGTGATTATTCTTAGCGGGTGCTTGGTGCTGCGGTAAGTGGTGGAGCGGAGAGCTAGTATGGGATGACGGAGAGGCTTCTGTAAGGGGTAAGGAGTGTTTTTGAGCTAACGCATTTGTATCATTGGCTAGTAGATAGTAGGCAAAAGGGTGTCCGACAAATGTCGCTGCGTCGACATGATGGTCACGGTACAGCATCCAATTGGGCTTGAAGACACATAAAATGGGGTTGAAATAGCGCATTTTTTTTATATTCCACTTTCCCCAGATAAAGACAATGGGAGGGAAGAAATATCCTGTCCGAATCTTTAATTGATAAGCAAATTTGCCTAAGGAGAGATTGCGTCCTTGTCCATCAAAGGGGAGGAAGAGGTCCACCTTTCCCCAGTCAGTCCGTGCGTTTTTGTGGTATCCATGCTTTAAAAACCGCCGTACCGATGTTGAAAGTAGCGGACTACGGAAGACCTCTAAGACACTTTCTGATAAACCAATGGCACTATTCGTAGCAGAATGTTCTAAGACGTGCACGTGATTGTATTTTTGGGCTAATTTTAACGTTTCTTCGCCCCCCATTATTGACCACACGACGCGGTCTTGCCAGATATGTTGTAAATAATGAATGAGTCTGGCAGCGTGATGATCTGCTGACACATCAAAACATGTGATTAATATATGATAGCGCCGCATCTCTTAGGAAAATAGCTCGATAGGAGTACTTCTTTATGGATTGTGATGACCTGCTTTATGGACTTATGACCTGCTATAAGTATTCGAAGCCCCGTAAATCTGCAGTGCACATATCTGTTAATATCGTTTGATAGAGAATTTTACTTAGCAGTATGAACGGCTTGTCTGTATTTAAGCTTGTCTGTATTTAAGATTGTCATATGGAAGTCAAAAGGAGATGGTTGTTATGACTAAATAAACCTAAGTAAAATCAAAATAAATAAGCAAGACTACGGCGGTTCTTGTGATAAGCTAGGCGGGTTTTGAAGAGGGTTCTGCGTTGTCTGTGAACATGGCTAGGAATTTCACATCTGAGACCATTTTTTTTTCTACAAACGCCTGACAATCAAATTTAAGCCGTGTTCCACTAGAATGTGTTTCCAATGCTTCGATACGGAGCGTATCACCGGGTTTGACTTGATGGCGAAATTTGGCATGCGTGATGCTGAGTAGATAAAATGATGGATTGACAAGGTTACGGCTTTTAATGGCTTTAATAGCTGAGGCCTGTGCCATTGTCTCGAGGATTAAAACACCGGGCATGATCTTTTCTTCTACAAAATGTCCTACAAAATAAGGCTCATTGGCACTGACATTTTTTATAGCGACAATCCGATCTTTGTCTAAGTGCACCACCCGATCAATCATCAAAAATGGATAGCGATGCGGCAGTGTTTTTATAATTTCTTCTATTTCCATTTGAATTACGTTTTTCTTAGGTAGCGAATAATTTCAGGTAGATGAAGGCCTATCCTCTAAAAAATTCAGACAGTCAATTTTTTTTTATAGAACCATTTTTACAGAACAATAATAAGTGTACTTTGTTGTAGAGGGTACCTTATCGCAATATCGCAGGTAGATATAGGTTCATTATAGGTTCATCATTGCTATCTCAATTTTTATTAAGGGATTATCATTTTAGGATAGGTGGTTTCTCTCTTTAAGGCGAATGTGCATGAATAGGGTTATAGATCTTAGTAGATCTGGGTACTTCTTAGTGGGTAGTAGGAGTGGGTAGTAGGTTTTGGAGTAGGTCTTAGTTTTGGGCTTTGTTTTAATTTCAAGTAAGTTTTAGTTGTGATTAAAAAATTTTAAAGAACATTTTAAGAATCTTAGTGCGTTTTAAGAATTTTGATGAATTTTGATAATTTTAGCAAATTTCAATAATTTTAAATAAAATCCAAGAAAAATGTGAGATCAATTTAAGGTGATAGCTTCAATGCATTTTTTCGATAAGTTTGTCTCAATGAATTTTTTCCAGCACCCAGTATAAATTCTGGATATTATATTATATGATTAAAGTCTCAATATTTTAAATATTATTGGCTAAAAATGCGTGATGTGATCAGAATAATTGTGAAAAGAGTTCATTTTTTATGTGTTTGAGGCGTTAAGTTGTGAGTTGGGTTGTAAATTTGGCTGTTGTGATGGGTATTCATGGTATAATTAGTGGTTATACGTTTAAAACTTGTAAGAGGAATAGTATTTATTCTACAGTATTAATATTTAACCCATCATTAGTCGTACAATGTCAGTCAAAAATAAAAATAATCTTGTCAAACAAGACCCACTTTATTATACCGCATCGAATCAGCCCGCTATCGTAGAATTAGGTGAATATGATTTTATTCGTATTAAAGGACAGGGAAAAACGTTAGGTGCCGAATTTATCAATAAGGTCAACGCATTGTTTTTCTTCAATAAAGTTATTCAGCAGATCTGTAAACGCCAGGAAATTGTTTTTTCTATACCCAAACTTGAGATTATGCGCTGGGTCGAGGGAAATGCTTTTCAAGAGCAAGTCGACGAAGACGAATGGCATTGGATTTTGCTTATCAGAAAATACAATTTCATCACTGCTGAGATGATAGAAGAGGCACGTGACTATTGTGTTCGCAAAAAAAACTTTATCATTGCTGAGAGTATTGTTACAGAACACGTGAAAATAGGCAAATGTGTGAGTATTATGCATTATGGAAAGATTGGTTCTGAGATCTATTCCATCAAAGAACTCAGAAAATACCTGTCTTTCAATAATCTTAAAGAAAGTGGTTTTTATCATGAAGTCCATCTTTCTTATCCACGCAAAGTCATTCCAGAGAACATGAAGGTCATCTTACGGCAACCTGTCGAGTAATCATTGGGGGGTGCCAATCAATCATTAACGACGTATTCAACAAATATAAACTATTAATTAAATAAAAAAATCAATTGCTTATATTAAACTCATAGTAAAGGGAAGTCATTTTTATGAATCAAAGCGAAATTCCTAGTAAATTCACTGCAAACAGCATTATCAATTATATTGCTCAAGAACACAGTATCAGTAAAAAACAAGCTAAGGATATTCTTGACTCGTTGTTCGATGTGATAGAAAAGGGTATATTTAGTGGAAATAGAGTGCCGCTTGGGAACATTGGCAAGATTTATGCTCACCGTAAGCCTGCAACTAAAGAACGTAAAGGTATCAATCCCGCAACACGCGAAACCATTACCATTAAAGCCAAGCCTGCAACTAATGTGCCTAAATTTACTTTTTCTAAAAACTTTAAAGAAAAGGTCAAACAATCTTCTTAGCCACTGAGTAGATAGATTTTTCCTTGTATTTAATGAGTATTTAACATGATACTCAAGTGTACCACGATAGGGCTAGCTTTGTGCTAGCCCAGGCAGCATTTTGTTCTCCGTTTTTATTACAGAAGTGATCTCTTTAACGGTCATTTTGTAAGAAGTGGGGTTCAGCTATTGAGATAATGCTTTAAGTCTAAGTTTCTAATAGAGTTCTCATTCGTTCTGTAGTCATTTTCAATGGATTGATAGGGCAAAGAGGTATACAATGAGTCAAATAGTCGGTATTTCTAACAAGTCATCGTATTTAGCTAAGAAATATTTAGCTAAGAAAATTGTACTTATTTTGGGTGCCAGCCTATTTTTTACGGTGCTTTTAGGTACTTGCAGTAAAAATGGGCAGGCGACCGCTCCTAAAAAAGAACAACTCGTCACATTTGAAGCAACGCTCGAAGATGGGCATCGGCAATTTCACGTCAGAAAATGTGCCACTTGCCATGGCGCGGCGGGATTAGGACGGAATACGGGTACTAAAAACGCATTTCTTAAAGACATTGAAAAACCACCTAGTTTTAAGGACATTTACGCCGCACAGCCTACCTTTGATGTCCTTACTATTGCTTCTAGCCTGCGCGACGGCCTTGTCAATCATCCGCTCTCCAAAAAGCATAGGTATCCTTATTTAAGTGATGAAGAACTCATCAGTATTGCTTTTTATACAGCGTATTTGATGGAAATCTATACCCCCACTACTTCTAAAGAAGCCATTCCCACACCAGCCGACATTCTCAACCTCAAAAAAACACTTAAAACAGATAGAAAGTAAGGCTAATCCCAATCTATTTTCAATCTATTGTTAATCTACTACCCATTCCCCTTGATATTACGGATCTTCCTTGAAAAAATAACTCGAATCCTCAATTTTAAAATCTTCTTTATTCAATGTTTGTTCTCTAAGAATACTGGTTTCTTAACAACATTCTCTTTCTTTTTTTTGAAAATATAACTTCTCGTAAATGTAGGAAAAGTCGCAAGGATCATGATAGCAGTTATTAATTAAAAAGTTTATACATTGAAAAGAACTTTATAAATGCCATAATAATTTTTATTATGGTCTGGTGTGGGCAGTGGACAAGCAATTTTTACAAAAAACGATAGTATGGGCGCAGACCATCCTAATACCTAGCATCCTCATAGGTTGCACAATGGTAATACACGAAAACTCACTTCCTGACCCACTTACACAGGTTAAGATCGAAGATTCGGTACAATATAGCAATATTAGCCTTTTGACCGAAACAAGTAGAGGAGAATTTGTACCTGCCTACCTAGAAGTAGGTATTCCATTAAAAGAGACAGATTACCTTAGCAATTCTCAAAGTGCTTCACCCAATGGAATAGCGTATGATAAACATAGGAAAACTTTCACAATAAATTCAGTTCCCAATATTGATTCTAACGTCGTATTTCAAATCAAAATCGATAATCCCCCTGCAGGATATAAGTTCTTTGTCACAAATCAGTCATCAAAGATGCGTGAAACAGTACCTTGTGACCCCTGTTATCTATACATGATGGAGCCAGCAGGAAGTATGGGCGGTACAATAACCGCTCTCTTTTATTTAAGAGATGAGCTAAGTTTACAATTCCATACACTAGCCTTTGTGATAAATTTTGTTATCAAGCGACCTGTATTTCAGATCAATTATGCAGATATGCTTGTAAATATTACACAGGGAATCTCTGACGTCACCGTAACAACAGACATCATCCCTCCCAATGAAATAGTTGTACCACAGCTCACTAATCATAATAATACTCCCGTATCGATTAGGTTAAAGGCGCCTAGGGATTTTCAATTGCGATATGAAGAAAAAAATTTTGACGCCGATCGTGCCATTGATATCTCAATCCCAGGCAATGACAGCCCAGTAACCCATGCATACGAAAGCGTGGTCAAGATCGAACTTATAGAAACTGCCAACTCAGTCAATAAATACTCATATATCATCAAACTTCGCTTCAATGAAGACTAACTTCATTGAGCAAGCCCCGCTCATCGGTCTAGCTGTGTAGACTGAACTAGTTAGCCTAGACCAGTTAGCCTAAACCAAGTGTAAGATAAGCAGCAAGCGGGTAGGGAGTGCTACTGGACTTCTCCACGCGCAGGGTAATCTTTTTTTATGATAAAATCAAGCGCCTTAACAAGATCACTAAAGCTAGGACGCATAAAAGGCATAGTTTGAATAGCCGAACTGTAAAGCGTGCGATCAGCCCTCACTAGAAAGAGACCTGGTTCTGTAAAAAAGTCTGGCTCGAGGACACCCGTAGAGGTTTTTCCACGACTTGACGAGACAAACAAGCCCCAATTCCTTCCTGTGTCCACAGAAAGCCCATATCCAAGCTTAAGGGGTGCTAAATTCCATTCACTGTAAGACCGCTCAGCACGCTCTTTGACGTCCGTAGAGACCGCAATAGAGACCACACCATGCGCTTCGAGGTCCTTGCTAAGCGCATTTAGCTCTTGTAAATAGGGTTTACAGATCGGACAATGATACCCGCGATAAAATACAACTAGAAAAAACCGCTCACATGAAGCAGTTTTAATATTCCACGTTCCCCCAGTGAGTAGTGGAATTTCCAAATCCGGCACAGCCTGCCGCGGCATAGGTGACAATCTCTTATTCATAACTTGCTTCCCAATAATAGTATGTAATTAAAATAACTTTCGTTTAATTTGAACTTTTGTGTAAAGTTAATAAAATTGTTCTGCAGATATTAGACATTTTTATAACCATTCATAAAACTTTCTAATAATCTTCGATGCAACGTTTTAATTATACCATGTACACATCTAATAGGAACTTCTTAAAAAGAGAGATTACACTAAGCGAGACTATTTCATACATTTACTCATACATTTACTTACACCTGCACACCCACGCACGATATAACTACGCATACGAAGTAGCCATTATACGAAGCATCAATCTTATATAGAGGATATTTTCATTGAAACCAATAGCGGAAAAACAACTCGAGACACAACTCAAACAATCGCAAGACAAAAAAAACATCAAAATTCTCATCGTCGATGATGAAAATGTCAATGTCTATATCCTAGAAAAAATCCTTTTTAAATACAATATGGAATATGACTCTTGTTCCAGCGGCAAAGAAGCAATCAAAAAAGTAGAGGAAAATGAATACGATGTTGTTTTACTTGACGTTATGCTCGTCGAGATGACAGGATTTGAAGTGTGTGAATATATCCATAAAATATGTCCTGAATTGCCTGTAATTATATTGACGTCACTTATAGATGACGATTCGATTCGCTATTCTTTCAAATATGGTGCCGTAGATTATATTAAAAAACCTATCAATGAAGTAGAATTATTGTCACGGGTAGAAAACGTGATCAAGATTCGTAGTGCAGAACGCAATATCAAAAAACTTTATCAAGATATCCTCCACGATCTCAATTTATCCTCAGAAATTCAAAAATACCTCCTCCCAGAATGGTTTGTACACAAAAAAGACTTCCTAGGTGTATCTATTTATGAGCCTTCTAGTAAAGTCAGTGGCGATTTATATGACATTCTAGACCTCGGCAATGATAAATACCTTGTGTATATGGGGGATATTTCAGGACATGGCGTCCATGCCGCCTTACTTATGACTGCTGTCAAATCACTTATTCAGAGTCTTGTTATGATCACGGACAAGGACAAATACTACCCCCATGAATTCCTCACACGGCTCAATGCTATCATCACACAGACATTGTTCGAACAAAGTTATATTACGATTCTCTGCTCGGTCATTGATCTGCAGCATCAAAAGATGACCGTCTACAATGCAGGACATCCGCCCCTCCTCACATTTAATAAGAAAACAGGCCGAGCCCAATTTGTCGGGCAGAAAGGAGGTTGTCCGCTCGGATGGTTCCCTGATTCTGAATATGATAAAAAAGACGAAGAGGTCTTTGCCTTTGATGAAGAGACGGTCTTCGTCATGTATACAGATGGCGTCTTCGAATGTATGAATGATAAAGGAGAACAACTCGGACTTAAAAAATTGCTCGAACTTATAGAAACGAACGCACGCGACGCTTTTCATATGTACCTTATGCCGCAAATGATAAAAAAATTACTTCATGACAATGGCTTTAAAGTAATGACCGATGATTTTGCCCTCCTCAAATTAGAAAATACAGCCACCTATTTTTCTAATTACAGAGAAGTTTTTTATATCAATTCATTTTTAATCAATGTCGCTGCCCTTGGGAAGAAAATAGAACATTGTATCAAAAAGTGGACGGACAGTGATCTGCTCGCCACAAAAAGCGAACTTGCGGTCAATGAATATCTCAATAACATCATTTCACATGGATTTAAAGGCCGTAGTACGGGAACGATTGTCGTTGAAGTCTCTTATGATGTTAAAGAGGACAGTGTCACGTTAAAACTTTATGACAAGGGTAAAGATTGGAATTTCAATAACGTTCTCGAAGAAAAACGCTATCGTCCCCAAGACCAACTCGCTAATTCTGGTCGCGGTATTCTTATCATTGCTTCCATAGCCTCACGATTTTATAGTAAACGCTATGAAGACACCAATGAAACCGTCATCGTTCTTATAAAAGACGAATTAGAACAAGAGGAAAAATATTTAAAAAATTATGACCACAACGCTAAGGAGACGGCCGTACTGGCAGCATCTGCTAACAATGAACAGCTCCATTCGAAACTTCATGTGCCGCCTAATAAGAAATTGCCACTGCTCACAACAGATAATCCATAATCACAATCATCAGTTAATTTGTTTTAACCCTTACTGTAACCTAGTTATTTAATAAATAGTTCAATGCCTCCTGCTAATATGAATATGAAAAAATTGAATTTACGCGATGAAAATCTTACGGGACTTAGTAGTCGTACCCTAAACGTTATGAACGCGGTTAAAGATCATTACGATATCCAGAGAAATGAACTTCGTCAAACCATCTTTTTTTACAAACGGCGTAAATCACATCTCTTTAAGATCAATTCTAAAGCTGATTTGCGTGACTTCTTTTTACGGGCTGCATTTTTAACGAGCTATGCGCTAAAACGATTGCTGGATATAAGCATTGCTTTAATACTGATCATTGCTTTGATTCCTATTACGATCACGTTTATGTTTTTAGTTAGCATGGAGGGTAGTGGCTGTGCCTTTTATGGAAAGAAATGCATCGGGCAAGATGGCGAACTGTTTAGAATGTATAGATTTAGAACACAGCGCACCACTTCGACTTATAATTTGTTGCCTTTGTTTATGACACATGAAACTACCGGTATCAAAGAAAAAATCTTCCGTGTCTCAGAACAGCGCGACCTCACATTCATAGGTAAAATCCTAGTCTTCACACGGCTAGAAATGATACCCGTGTTATTTAATGTCCTGCTAGGAGATATGAGTTTGTTAGGACCACACCCCATTGCGGCGAATCAAACATTTAATTACACGCTTACCGATAGAATGCGCCTTCATTTGAAACCAGGCCTCGCATACTTAAGAAGTAGTGCATTAAATCATTACGATACCACAAGTAAGACGCCACAGGCTAAAAAGAACCACCTCGCAGCCATGCTTCACCCCGATAGCAGTTTAGATAAAGATATGCGTTCATTTGTTGTTCGCGATCGTTATGGGTATTTTGATCTTAAGCATATTAGAAATTTAACATGGGCAAATTACACAATTGTTTTAATGAAGATCAGTTTTTTCATTATGATTGGAAAAGCTATTTATTAAAAAGGTAACCTCATTATTAACCATTATTTTTTAAGATAGGTCATATCGTTATGAAAGTAGATATTGAATATATAGATGAAGTGGGAGTTGTTCGCTTTGAAGGTCGATTAGACGCTACCAATGCGCGCGACTTTAAAGAAACATTTATGAAATGGAACAATAAAGTTTGTCATTTTGTCTTTGATTTCTCACATTTGAATTTTGTTGATTCGACAGGACTCGGCGCGGTCGTCTCGTGTTTGAAGTCTATTCGTGAAAATAAAAAAGAATTGCGACTTGTCGGACTGTGTCCGAAGGTGCGTCTGGTTTTTGAAATCACACAAGCACATCGCATCTTTGATATTTACGATAATCTTAACACAGCAATTGACACGCTTTAGAGGAGTTCTGTTTTCTTAGAAATAAAGAGAACTCCGCTGTCACTCGTAGATAAAAACATTTTTTAGAACTATTTTTAGAACTATTTACCAGCATTATTAGGAGATCATATAATGAAAGGCCTCATGATATTTAGAAACCATACAACCGAATGGATTACAAAGTTCTTCCCAGGTACAGAGCCGCTACTCATTCCCATTGTCAATAAGCCCCTTATTGGCTATTTGTTAGAATTATTTATAATGATGGGCATTAAGAAACTGCGTCTAGTTACCGAAGGATCAGCGGGCGCAGTCGAGAAATGGTTCATGGCGTCGAACAATAAATACAAAAGCAAAATCGATGTTTCTTTCAATCTTATTCGCAGTGAAGATACGATAGAGACGGCGTTTGTTAAAAATAAAAGCTTCTGGTACGGCACTGAGCCCGTGTACTACACCTATGGCTACGGTTTTATGTTTTACAATCAGACTAAAAGCGATGACTTTAAAGCCATGTTCTGTCAAACGGCTAAAACTGAGGCAACGAAAGATTTCTTTTGGGGTGTTCTCAAACCGCCGCGCTTCGTATTGCCTAAGAAGATCATGCCCTCAAAAAAGCAACGTTATTTTAGCCAACTTTACGCCACGAAAAAAATCTCTTCCATTCCTATTAAAAATTGCAAAGATTACTATTCGTTATCGATGCGTATTTTGAATGATTTTCCAACTTATTTCGGGTTAACACCACCAGCCGCCACGGCGCATGCCAGAAATGACAAATTACTTATGGGTGAAAAAACAATCTTAAAGAAAAATACGATCCTCAAAGAAAATTTCTTTATCGGTGCTAACGCCGTTATTCAAGCAGATTGTATTATCGGCAAGGGTGCTATTTTGTCAGATGAAGTCGTTGTCGATGAAGGAACACAGGTCGTCGATTCGATTATTCTTCCCAAAACCTACTTAGGCAAATGGCTCAGTATTAGAGATGCCATCGTTTACAATAAAACACTGATTCACATTCCCAGTGGGCATGTCGTTGACTTCGAGGATGAACACATTGCTGGTAGTGTGTGGCAGAAAAACAAACTGGGTTTTATTCGATATTTATGGGAAGTTCCACTTGCCCTCATCCTGCTGTTAGTCCAGACACCCGTTTACTGGTATTACCTTGCTTTTGCGACAGATTATTATTCTATTTACAGAAAGCGTGTGCTTTGTTATCTCAATAAACGATTTGAGATTAGCGAACGCTGGTCGTATACGTTTGAACGCGGCAGCGTGGGCAAATGGATATTTATGCAGTTCTTCTTAGACAAACGTGAATTGCTTAAAGACGTTCTAAGTGGGAAATTACGGCTTGTTGGGAATTGTCCGCTCGAAGCGACCACTCACAATAAACAGACGATCAGAATGATGGACAGTTATGAACCAGGGGTGTTCTGGTTCAGTGAAATGACCGATCCAGTTATCGATGAAGACGAACAATTTGTTATCAATGAACTTTATTTCTCGAACCATAAAATGCCCTTTAAATATTTGCGGACAATTACAAAGATATTTTTACGGAGATTCCTTAAATGGGCGTGACCGTAAATGATTGTGTTTGTTTTGTAGGTTTTTTTTAATATGTGCTAGCTAGAGATTTTAATATGAATCAATTCACGCATGATTCACCGCTGCACAGTCCATCGGTTAAAAAAACGACTCCATCCGTTTTAGCACCGGTAGCAACCCATCAAAATTCCACGCAGCGAGATCACTTATCTGTTCGCACACACTCTACAGCAGATGCTCGTAGTGGCGGGAGCTATGGATTTACGTATTACGAATATTCTCATCTAGAAGAGCGGATTAATCGTGATTTGAAGACGTTAGTTTATAGTTTCGAATGTCGTTGTCCGATGGCTAAAATCGTTGCCATTATCTTAGGGGGAGTGTATGGACGAGGTGAAGCGGGATGTTTTACAGATCACAGTGGAACTGAAAAACTTTATGCTCCTTATGAAATAGTTGTTGTTATTAAGGATATGAGCGCGTTACAAAAATCTTACTTGACACAACTCATTGCTACTGTGATCTATGGTCTTAAAACAAAATTAAATACTAGCGTACGGCTTATTAAGGTCGTATGTGAAAGTAACTTATACACTCTTCCAAGCTTGCCGAAGTGGTATGAACTCAAGTGGGGGCATCGCGTGTTATGGGGAGCGAATACGGTTCTTGCTAAGATTCCTTTTTCTAAGAGACCTGTGTTCACTGCTGCGGAGGCGTTGCAGATTCTGTTCACCCAAGGCATTGCTCTCGTTCAGGCAGAACGTGAGTTTAATCGGCTGCTTAGAAAAAAATCTGCATTGCAAAGTCATTCAATTGCCCTAGTACGCATCTGGCGGACGTTATGGCAGACGTATTTGATATGTGGGGCGGTTTATCTGATTCTCACGCGCGCTTATACGGCAACGTTTTTAGCTAAATTGCGAGTTCTACGTAATTTGGAAGTTGAAGACCCTTTTTTAAGTGAAATTCACTTCTCAGAACACTACTGGAAAGCGCTGCAATATATGTTTAGATGTGGGAATGTCCCTAAAGCAGCCGATATAAAGAGCCAGTTTTCTGAAATATTTCTTATCTATGAAAAGTTTTATTTCAAAGTATTCTCAATTTATACAAAACGTACTATTTTAGACGGTAGAACCTTTGCCAATGCAGTGGATCGTTATTATCGTGCAGGGTTATTTTCACACGAACAGAGCGGAGTACGGTATATGGTGTATAATGTTATGTTACTTGGATTGAAGGGTCTGCGCGGCGTCTGGAAATGGTATCATCCGCGCTACCGTCTTTATGCTGCGATGCCTGGGATATTATTGAAAAATCTTCCAGGACGGGGCAGATTGGTACAATTGGCTGGAGAGGCGCTAGCGCTTTCACGTCAGCGTTATGATAAGAGTCGAACAATAGCCTTTCTTAGTCTCTGGAAGAGTGTTTGACACGGCTTATTAGTCGCGAATAAAGGTTGGTGCTAGCGGTGTTGCGGTCTTTTTGTCGTAACGATAGCCTGCGGTAGTGAATTTTGTAAGGTCTTCAGGTTTTTTGAGATTGTTTTTTACAATATAAGACGTCATCATTCCGCGTGCGACTTTACTTTTAAAGCTTACGATCTTATAAGTACCGCGTACATTTTCTTTAAAAATAGGTGTGACAACGGTAGTTTTTCCTAAATACGGTTTGATGACTTTAAAGTACTCTTGTGAAGCGAGATTGATAAGCGGTTCGCGTGGGCTTAGATTGTCTAACAGTGCCTTAGCAACGCGGTCGTTCCAAAATGCGTATAAATCCTTATGATTATTAACTTTAAGCCCCGTGCCCATTTCGAGGCGGTATTCTTTAATGCGATCAAAGGGCTTAAGAAGTCCGTACAGACCAGAGAGAATAAAAACTGTACTGCCTAGGCGTTTCAATTCTGCTTTCGTGTAAGAGCCAATGTCAATGCCACGGTAAACATCGCCGTCAAATGAAAAAATAGCCGCCTGAGGTTTTATAACATTCTGCTTAGACGCTGTGGACGTCCAATTTTGGTAACGTTCATAATTAAGATCAGCGAGCTTAGGACTGATCGTCATCAATGTTCCAATCTCTTGTGATGACAATGTCTTCAGTGTTTTTATAAGAGTTGTCGTGTCGCGGCTAAAATAAGGCTGCGAATTTGATTTCAAATCGTGATTGTTATTAACAATTGATCTAAAAGTCTTAGCAGGTGAGATAACTAGTTTCAATTGAATATACCTCGCATAGTATCTTAAAAAATAGCTTAACCACTGGATATTAATAAAGCAGTGAATAAAGCAATGGGTTCACGCATTGTGCTCTTAATCATACGATAAATATCAAAAAAACAACATCAAAAACAAACGCGGATTGTAGTAATTGTAATAATTATAATAATTATAATAACTGCAATTTATAGCAGCAAAGTTACAAATCACAGCAAAAATGCTATTGCTATAGAGTAAAATCAGCCAGCAGTAAAATCGGCGATTACGACCTCCTATAAGAGCGAGGTCAGTGCAATTACGGACGTGGTTTAGCGTAAAGGTCTACGGAGCCAATTGGATTGATGGGTCTATTTCGCTTCCAGACTTCAAAATGAAGGTGTGGTCCTGTACTGATGCCTGTATTTCCTACGCGACCGATGGGTTGTCCCCGTAAAATACGTTGTCCTGGTTTGACGGAAAAATTTAATAAATGGGCGTATCTTGTGAATTTTTGATTGCCATGTGAAATGATGATTATATTGCCATAGCCGTGTGCTGCGCGTGCTGCGATCACCCGTCCGCTCGCCGCTGCATAAACAGTGGTGCCAATTCCAGCACTCAAGTCAATACCATTGTGAAAACTATGTTTTTTCGTAATAGGATGAATACGCATACCAAAGATTGACGTGATGCGTAAGAAATTAAGTGGGCTTGCGAATTCTGCTCCGAGTCGTTCTAATCGCTCATTATAGCTAAAATAGGCACCAGGAAGAAATAGATCGCTTGCAATTTCCCAATTTGGGTTAAAATAGGCTATTTGCTGTGGAGTCACATCGTATTTGCTGCTGATCGCTTCTAGCGTCTCTTGGGTGGTTGTTCGTTTGTATAAAATACCGTTTTGAATTGGAATTTGCAGTGTGTCTTCTGGATGGACGATAAACGTGTCCTTAGGATTATTGTAAGACAGAATGGTGTCCATTGAAAGTCCTGTTTTCTTAGCAATATCCCAATAAGTATCTCCAGCAACCACTTTGTAAGGAACGACTTTAAGAGGCTTGATTTCTACTGGGGCGGTGGTTTTCTGCTCGGCAGAACCACTTAACCATTCATTGACATAAGTGCGTAAATAAAACGTCTGGTAATAAAAGCGTTCAGTGGTCGAAAGCCCAATGTAATAAAATCCACACCCACCTAAGATCAGCACGCTTACAAGAAGTACTACCGCCAATGTTAGTGGATTGACAATGCTACGAATGCCTCCTTTACGTTCTGAATGACTTATCGTCAATAGATCTTGGTTTTTACTGGATTTTTTATGGTAAGACGCTATTTTAGCGTAAAATGGAGTGGATAAATGATTGTGTGCTAAAAGCGTAGTGGTTTTACGCATATTGCGTAACCGATAAAACAATCGAATAGAATACGCTCTAACGAGTAATAGTAATGCTTTTGTAGAAATTCTAAAATTCACTAGAATACCTTAATAATAAACCGTTAGGATCGACTCACCTATTATTTGATGCGCCAATCTATTATTTTTTAGCAATCGTTATTTTTAGCAACCGTTATGATGTATTAAAATATCGTTTTTCCCCCAAGTATCCTTTACAAGAATCTCTTATTCATACGCTAATTGCCAATCATCAATCAATACTTATAATGATCTATACCTATGGATTGTAATAAATTGGGTTGATATGGGTAAATGAGGCATAGATAATTCACTTGGTATACGGTATATAGCAAATTTTGAGTGAATGTCGTATGAACTAAGCACGCTCGAGAAGATTCGAACTTCCGACCCCCAGGTCCGCAACCTGATGCTCTATCCAGCTGAGCTACGAGCGCATAATTAATCGTCTTCGCTAGCGTATAATAGCTAGTTACTCCCGTCATAAAAAAGTCATCCTTCCATTATACATCTATTAGTCCAGAGCTAACTTCTAGATACCATTTCCAAACACAATTATATCATTATCTACTGCGTATCAAAAGTAGATTTATTAGAAGGGGCGATTTTAGAGGAGACGATTTATAGGTCAATAGGTTAGGGTTGGTTAGGGTTAGGTGAGTAGTAGCTTAAATGCTGTGAAGTGATCTTAGGTGCTCATTTATGACGTAATGCGTAAGATATAGGTTGTTTACTACGCTAGCGGGTCGTAAAAGTATTTAAGATCTTAAGTGCCAAAGCCGCTCCTCCTAGCCCATTGTCAATGTTAAGAACGGTCACACCAGGTGCGCAAGAATTAAGCATCGTTAAAAGCGACGCCAATCCTCCCAAATGCGCTCCATATCCAACCGAACTAGGAATAGCAATAACAGGTATAGGTACAAGCCCACCTAAAACACTCGGCAATACCCCATCCATCCCAGCAATAACCAGTGCTAACTGTGTTTTATTGATCGCATCTAAATGGTTAAACAATCTATTAAGACCAGCCACACCCACATCGTAAATGCGCTCTACACGTGCCCCCATGCATTCTAATATGACAGCGGCTTCCTCAGCAACCCCAATATCACTCGAACCTGCGGTAATTACAGAAGTTGTGTGCGCCCTTAAATGACGGTGAGTTTTTTGCATATGCTCTTTAAAAGCTTGTGTGTAGAGGACTTTGCCTAATTCGTGATAGACGAATTTGATACTTAGTTTGGATTCTAGTTTTTTTAAGTGGGTGTAACATTCTGCTGTGACACGACTTAGCAGTAGGTCTTTATGTCCGCTCTTAGCTAGCGATGAGACTATTTGTGAAACGTGATTTATGGACTTATTTTGCGTAAAAATAATCTCTGGTATACCTGTGCGCTTGGCGCGGTCTAGGTCTATGGTAAATGTTTCATGTTCTAAAAGCTTTCCCCCGGTGAGTGCTTTTAGATGATTTTGCGATGAGAGATCAGTTACTGCAGGGTTTTGTTTATGGCTTCCCTCCCTAGACGCAGCAGGAGCGAACGTAGTATCTTGATCTGGATATGTTTTGCGTAAAGCTCCTTTGATAATTTCAAGTGATCTGTGATTTAAGGGAAGGCTATCGAGTTCTTTAATGAGGCGTTTTAATGGTCCTGCTTTCATAGCTCTCGGTAGCGTTCTTAACAAAACTCACAGATCACATGACTTGAAAATAAAACAAGTACAGACTTTACTGCAATGTCAAATATTTTTAAGATTCGTCTTTATAAAGCGGGAATCTTTTCACTAAGGCATGGACTTCTTTACGTACTTGATTGAGTGAGGATTCATTTTCAGGGTCTCGCACGGTCATGTCAATGAAATGAGCGATCTGTTTCATTTCTTCAGGTCCCATGTTGCGTGTGGTGACTACGGGTGTGCCTATACGAATACCGCTGGTGATAAAGGGCGAACGTGGGTCATTGGGAATGGCGTTTTTATTGAGTGTGATAGCCACTGTTTCTAAGGCGCGTTCGATGAGTTTTCCACTGACGTTTTTATTGATAAGTGAAATGAGAAACAGATGATTATCGGTGCCATTGCTAATGATGGTGAAGTCGCGTTCAATGAGAGCTGCTGCCATTGCTTTTGCATTTTCGATTACTTTCTCTTGGTAGGCTTTAAAGTCGGGCTGCATGGCAAGTTTGAATGCGAGTGCTTTAGCGCCGACGGCGTGCATGAGAGGTCCGCCTTGTGTGCCTGGGAAGATAGCCGAATTGATTTTTTTAGCGAAATCGCTGCGCGTGAGAATGAGTCCTCCCCGTGGGCCGCGCAAAGTTTTATGTGTCGTTGTTGTGACAAAGTCTGCGTACGGTACGGGCGATGGGTGAAGTCCTGCGGCGACTAGTCCTGCTATATGCGCCATGTCGACGAGTAATAAAGCACCGACTTCGTCGGCAATGGTACGAAATTCTTTGAAATCAATGATTCGTGAATAGGCACTTGCTCCTGCGATGATCATTTTAGGGCGAATTTTTTTAGCTTGATCGCGTATTTTGTCGTATTCGAGGAGGCCTGAGGTGGCATTGATTCCATAATGATGCGCTTCGTAATATTTTCCACTGATACTGACTGGGGCGCCATGTGTGAGGTGTCCGCCTTGGTCGAGTGCCATGCCGAGGATTTTATCTCCTGGTTTTAGTGTGGCTAAATAAACGGCCATATTGGCTTGACTGCCAGAATGCGGCTGTACGTTGGCGTGTTCGGCGCCAAAGAGTTGTTTAGCCCGGTCAATGGCTAATTGTTCGATCTCATCTACGTGGATACATCCACCGTAGTAGCGTTTGGTGGGATATCCTTCGGCGTATTTATTGGTAAGAACGCTACCTTGGACTGCCATAACTTCTGGGAGGGCAGCATTTTCTGAGGCAATCAGTTCAATATTGAGTTCCTGTCGTTCACGTTCTTTTTCAATAGCAGCGAAGACTTCGTTGTCAATATTTTTGATGGTTTCTGTTAATTTAACAGGTATAGATAATGTTGTCATCGTAATAAAAACCTCTTAGCGTAGTGATAATTTTTAAGTCAATTGGATTGATAAAATGGGTGAATGATTGTGATGAATATCTGTTTGATTTAGAGGCTGAGTTATATATAGTCTACTATGTATATAGGTTTTTTTAAACGGTGAGCGGTTATTTGATGATGTGAGCGGTTATGTGGGCGGGTTAGGTTTAAAAATGGGCTTAAAATAGGTTTAATGGGAGTTTTTTATAGCTTGGTGCATGCGATTTAGTGCTTCGGCTAGGATATGTGGGTGTGTTGCGATGTTCATGCGGATAAATTTTGTGTATTGGGATCCGAATGCGGAGCCGTGGAAGAGGTGTACTTTAGCGTTTTTTAGGAAGAAATCGGCTGGATTTGATGCAGTGGTGGTAAGAGCGCTAGCGTCGATCCAGACTACGTGGCTAGCTGCGCCGAGCAGGAGGCGTAGTTGGGGTATTTTTTCACGGCAAAATTCGACTAGATAATCTCTGTTTTTACGAACGAGTTCTTTGTAATGATGGAATGTTTCATCGCCCTGTTCGTAGAGATGAATGAGCATGTGTTGTGCGAGTTGGCTTGGAGCTGTGCAGTAAAAATTAAGATAATATTGAAGTTTCTTCTTTAATGGTTTATTTTTAGTGATAATGTAAGCACAATTCAATCCACCGATATTAAAGGTCTTACTTGTCGCCATCACGACGGCTACTGTTGGGTCTGAGATTTCTGATGTGCTGTATTCTACTGGAGAAATACCGGCGGCGGGTGTTTTCTTAGGATCAAAACTGGCGTTACAGCAGGATTTTGAGGTAGTTGGCTGTTTAGCAGCTGTTGATTTAGTGGCTGGCTGGGATTGGGATTCTACTGGGAGTATAGCAGAGTGATTTGAGGTGGGCGAAGTGATGAATTTAGCAAATGATGTTGCGGGTGATTCGAATGTCCAGTCGATCCAGATTTCGTCGCTGAGCACGTGAATGGCATTTTTTCTAGCAAAATCAATGATTTCGTTAATTTCTGTTGGCTGCCATACCTTGCCGAGCGGGTTACTTGGGTTTGAAATGACAAGGACCTTTGATTGGCGTAAGTGCATTTCTGTTTTGAGCTTCGCGAAATCAATGCGGCCGCGCTGAGTGGGGTCTTCGTGTTCTGTATCTAGTAAAGGCATTTCAAGAATTTTACTAGGTTGCGAGAGGTTGAATAACGGCGGATAATTGGGTGTGAGGAGTGTATAAGGCGTGTTGGGTGGATTGAGCGCCCAGACTAAGGCGTTCATTGCTGTAAGAACGGAAGGAAAGAATAAAATGTCCTCACTTTCAATGTTTGAAGCTTTGTAACGGTTGTGAATGCGCCTCAATGTTACAGGATTTAGCTTAGGATGTTGAGTTGGGTACATAAGGCACCCCTTTTCAGCAAAATTGACAATAACTTGCTGCATTTGCGGGGTGCGTGGGAAATCCATATCGGCTGTTGTGAGCCCAATAACGTCTCCTAGTGTATCTTTTTTGGCGGTATTCCACCGATAGGAATGAGCGTCTGGTTGAAAATCCTTTTCAATTTCTGAAACGGTTTGGCTGCTCAGCGTGGTTGTCAATTTTTCCATATTTTAAGAATCTGTATCAATGGGGCAAAGAACTTACAAGAACTCTTTGTTAAAAGCACTCATAAAATTCAGTCAACTTTAAAAATTAAAAAATTAAATCATTAAAATAATAAGTAAAATAACGTATTCTGTGGTATTTTTATTAAAGGGTTGTCGTAGTTGTGGTGATCAATTATTAATAGGCTTTTTACAAGAATTAATAGGCTTTTTACAAGAAATTTTCATAAAATGATATTATGAATAGGATCATATGATTAAATGCTATATATCATTGTAATATGATTTTAAAGTCTTTTTTCAATTTTATTGGTTTTTTTATAAAACAATGATTTTATAGCCCGCTAATTTAACTATTTGGGGCTATTTAGAGAGTTTTGTACGAGTAGTGTATGAGGAAACTTTTTAAGGAAATTTTTTAAGAAATTTTTTTTAATACAATGGATGAAAGATTGTTCTTTGAAAGGTTATTAAAGGTTATTAAAGACTATTGTTAGGGAGGTGTGGCGATTTTCTGGGGTGGTGCTTTGGGATAGTACTTTGAGATAGTACTTAGACGTGCTCTCAACGGGAAAAGCCATAAAGCCATATAAGAAATATGATCTCAATGGGTGAAGTCATGTGAAAATGACGGCTGCTTAGGTTAGGTGCCGTCAAATTTTCAAATAAATCTTAAAAAAATGATATAATAAAACGAAAATGATCTAATAAAACCGCAATGCAACGGACGTTTATCTAAACTGAAGTTTATTTGAAGTACTTATTGAAATATTAAATCTAAATATCTAAGCGAGGCAGTCCAATGTTTGATAAGAATATGATAGAAAAAGTGTACGCACAGTACCCTAAGAAGCTCAGTAAAGCACGCGCTGTTCTGGGGCGCAAATTGACTTTGACCGAAAAAATCTTATACACACATCTGCATAAAGAAGAAGCAGTGCGTGATTTTAACCGTGGTGTAGATTATGTCGAATTTTCACCAGACCGTGTGGCGCTCCAGGATGCTACTGCTCAAATGGCATTACTTCAGTTCATGCAAGCAAAAAAAGAGCGCGTCGAAGTACCCACGACTGTACATTGCGATCATCTTATTCAAGCAGAAACAGGGGCGCAATCCGACCTTAAATCCGCCCAGACAACCAATAAAGAAATATACGATTTTCTAGCCACCGTCTGCCAACGGTACGATATAGGCTTCTGGAAGCCTGGGGCGGGAATTATTCATCAAATCATCCTAGAAAATTACGCTTTCCCAGGCGGAATGCTCATAGGCGCCGATTCGCATACGGTCAATGCAGGTGGGTTAGGAATGATAGCTGTCGGAGTTGGCGGAGCGGATGGTGTCGATGTGATGGTTGGACTCGGATGGGAATTACTCTTTCCTAAGCTAGTTGGCATTAAACTTAGCGGAAAACTCAGTGGCTGGGCTTCTGCTAAAGACGTCATTCTAAAAGTCGCAGGGATTATGACTGTCAAAGGAGGGACGGGTAAAATTATTGAATACTTCGGACCAGGCGCAGAAACCATCTCTGCTACAGGAAAGGGTACGATTGCTAATATGGGAGCTGAGATCGGCGCTACAACCTCTCTATTCCCCTATGACGCTTCTATGAAAGATTACCTCAATCATACAGGCCGCGCAGCCCTTATTCCTGCTATAACCGAGATAGCAGGTGATCTCAGCGCAGATGAGGGCGTGTATGAAAACCCAGAGCAGTACTTTGATGAAGTCATTGAGATAAATCTCAGCGAATTAGAACCTTATGTCAATGGTCCATTTACGCCAGATCGGGCAATTCCTCTCTCTAAACTGCGTACTGAGGTTGAAGCGAATGATTGGCCGAGCACGTTAGAAGTCGGTCTTATCGGTTCTTGTACGAATTCATCTTATGAAGACATCACGCGCGCAGCTTCGATAGCCGCACAGGCCAGTGAAAAACAACTCAAAGTAAAATCTGAATTCACAATCACACCGGGCTCTGAACAAATAAGACAGACCGTAGAACGTGACGGTTATCTCGATGCATTTAAAGAAGTGGGCGGCCTTGTCCTTGCCAATGCGTGTGGTCCTTGCATTGGGCAGTGGAAGCGCCATAGCAATGATCCCAATCGAAAAAATACGATCATCACCTCATTTAATCGCAATTTTGCTAAAAGAAATGATGGCAATCCTAACACACATGCTTTTGTAGCCTCGCCTGAGATCGTCACAGCATTGGTGTTCGGTGGAAGTTTGAAGTTCAATCCAATGACCGATGAACTCGTCAATGAAAATGGCGACCATGTGAAACTAGAAGCGCCTAAGGGACTTGATTTCCCGCCTAATGGGTTCATCGGACAGGGAGTTGGTTTTGTAGAAACCGATGACCAAGCCAAGCACAGCGCAGTGCACGTCGACCCCAATTCACAAAGACTGCAGCTCCTAGAACCCTTTGATAAGTTCGCTGCTGCCAATTACAAAAATTTGACCTTGTTACTCAAAGCAAAAGGCAAATGCACTACCGATCATATCTCAATGGCAGGGCCATGGCTTAGACTGCGTGGTCATCTCGATAAAATATCTGATAACATGTTCATCGGTGCAACTAATGCCTTCAACGACAAAACCAATTCTGTTAAAAATGCCTTAACAGGAGCGTATCGCCCTGTTCCTGAAACTCAACGTGAATATAGAAATAATAACATTGCAACAATTGTTGTCGGGGACACTAATTATGGTGAAGGTTCTTCGCGTGAGCATGCTGCGATGGAACCTAGGCACCTTGGTGTACGAGTTATCTTAGTGCGTTCGTTTGCCCGCATTCACGAGACCAATCTCAAAAAACAAGGTATGCTTGCTTTGACGTTTGCAGACCCTAGTGATTACGATAAAATCCGTGAAGACGATAAGTTTGACATTGTTGCTATTGAAGCGATGGCGCCTAAAAAGCCGCTTGAGATTATTATCAGGCATGCAGACGGTCTAACCGAAACGATCCGTGCCAATCATTCGTACAATCAAAAACAATTAACCTGGTTTACCGCTGGGTCTGCGTTAAACTTGATCAGGCAAAAAGCAATGGCTTAACTTCTTATGATTGGGTTAGTTGATCTCAAACGTCAATATGCGTGTTACCGGCAAGAGCTAGAAAGGGCTATTGCTGAGGTTATGGCTGAGGTGTCTTTTGTAGGTGGTGAGAAGTTAGCGGCATTTGAAACGGCTTTACGTGCCTATGTTAGCGGAGAATGTCGGGTTGCTGCTGATAAAAACGCCCAGGCTATGCGGTCAGATTTTCATGCAATTGGTTGTTCTAGTGGGACTGATGCGCTGTTCCTTGTTTTAATGGCGTTAGGTATTGGTGATGGCGATGAGGTTATCGTTCCTGCGTACACGTTTATCTCGACAGGCGAAGTCGTTGCTTTGTTAGGGGCGCGTCCTGTTTTTATAGATGTCAATCCTGATACTTATGTTATAGATGCGGAGGCTGTGAGTGAAGCTGTGACTGCGAAGACGAAGGCAGTTATTCCGGTTGGACTTTTCGGTGTTCTACCTGATATGGATGCTATCACTGCTGTTGCCGCTAAGCACAATATAGCCGTGATCGAAGACGCAGCGCAGTCATTTGGCGCTAAGTACAATGAAAGAAGGTCATGTCACTTAGCGATGTTTGGATGTACGAGTTTCTTCCCTGCCAAACCGTTAGGCGGAGCGGGTGATGGCGGCGCAATCTTCACAACAAGTACCACCTACGCCCATAAATTAAGATGTCTTTTAAATCATGGACAGTCGCAACGTTATTATCATGATGCAGTCGGTATCAATGGAAGGTTAGATACGATTCAGGCAGCTATTCTCAATGTTAAATTACGCCATTTAGACAATGAACTTAAAGCCAGACGTCTCAATGCTGCCCGTTATGACGAACAATTAGATAAAAATAGGTACACAAGACAACTTATTCCTAGCAATGTGATTTCTGCCTATGCGCAGTATTCGCTTTGTTGTGAAAGCAAGCGGATGCGAACGGTTTTGATCGAGCGGCTTAAAAAGCATGATATAGGCTATGGGATTTACTACCCGATTCCCCTTCATCTTCAGCGTGCTTTTAAGTCTTACGGATATAAAAAAGGTTCGCTTCCCGTATCAGAACAGCTAGCAGAAACAATGCTCTCTATTCCAGTGCATCCATTTCTTACAGCTGCAGAGCAAGATCGTGTGATTGCGGTTGTCAATGATCGGGCGTGATGATGGCATCTAAAATTGAATTCAATTCATTTAATTCATTCAATTAAGCAAACTAATCCAATTAATTAAGTTCGCTATCAAGCAAATTGACTCCCTTGTTATAATGCACATCCAATGTCGCAGCAATCAACGGATTTGACCTCGCGTAAAACAAAGATTGCACCTTATAAAAATAAGGTCTGTAATCTAGATGTTATGGAATTTTTAAATGCATTTGCGGTTGAGAATTTTTTTGATTTAGCAATCATCGACCCACCCTATAACATTGGCAAAGATTTTGGTAATACTAAGGACAATAGGGCACTTGGAGATTATATTGATTGGAGTCTTAAATATTTAGCTAAGTGCATGCAATTAATTAAACCTGCTGCCCCCGTGTATATATACGGTTATCCTGAGATTCTCTCTCACCTGGCAGTTCGCTATCCGACTGGGCGGCAAAGATGGCTTGCTTGGCATTACACGAATAAAACGGTGCCTGCTAGTAAATTCTGGCAAAGAAGTTACGAGAGCATTCTCTGTATCTGGAAGGCTAAAAAGCCAATATTGGACGTCGATCAGATCAGAGAAGGTTACACGCATTCGTTTTTGACAAATGCAGCAGGTAAGGTTAGAAATAGCAAGCAATGTAGATACAGCAAGGGGCATTCAAAAACAATCTATCAAGCCCATGAAAAAGGAGCATTGCCACGCGATGTTATAAAAATACCTGCGTTAGCAGGCGGCTCAGGTGCAGCGGAGAGAGTATTTTATTGTAAAAACTGCAATGAGTTATTAATAGGCAAGGAGAAAAATGATCATAACAATTGCCTATTAATAACGCACCCCACCCAAAAACCAATGAAATTAACAGAAAAATTACTCAAAGCAAGTCGTCCAGCCGATATCCTAATTCCTTTCGCAGGGACAGGTTCGGAATGTTTTATGGCTAGAAAACTAAATATAAATTTTTATGCAACCGATATCAATTCGGATTACGTGAAATTAGCAAATAAATGGATCAAAACCTTGTAAAAACAACTCAATCAATATCAATCAATATCAATCAATATCAATCAATATCAATCAATCAAAAACAGTTACAATGCCTTAAAGCAGGCTTCAGCTACGGAAACAGGTTGGCTAGAAGTGAGAGCAGAGATCTGATCGCGGCAGCTAAATCCGGATGCGACAACAAGTGTTTCTGGGTGAGTGCGTTTGAGTGCGGGAATGAGGCGTAATTGTGCGATTTTCTTAGCAAGGGCAGCATGTTCGCGTTCATAACCGAAAGTTCCTGCCATACCGCAGCATCCTTGTCCGAGTGACTGGGGCGGTGTGGCTGAGATAAGCTCTAAAATGCGAAACATTGTGTTTGGTTTTGAAAGGGACTGCGCATGACAATGCGTGTGATAGGCAATACTTTTATGCTGGGTTGGAAACATGGAACGATGGATGCGTCCTGCTTCAAGCTCTCTTACAAGAAATTCTTCGAGCAGATAGGTATGGCGAGCGATTTTTTTAGCGAATAATTGCTTTTCTCCGCGTACAAGTGAAATGGCTTCGTCACGAAATGTAAGTAAAGCGGAAGGTTCGACGCCAATAATTGAAAAAGGTAAGGGGAGATCGGAGTTAGAATGCGCTTTAGCGGTGGTTTGGGTGGCGTCTAAATGGGCTGGGTGCTTGGTTAGAAGAGATTGTAATTGCTTTAAGTTCTGCTGGGTGAGACGTTGTGCTTGGTTGAGTAGTCCTGCTGAGATGAAAGTTCTGCCACTATTTGTGATGGGGAGCAATTTTACTGAGTAGCCCAGTTGGGTTAAGACGAGATAGGCGTAGTTACAAACCTCACTTGCAAAATAATTCGTAAATTCGTCTATGAAGAGGTAGAGGGTTTGTGTGGGTGTGGTTGGTTTAGATGGGTGGGGGGTATTATTTTTAGCTTTTGTATGAGTTGTGATGGTGGAAGTGTGGGATTTTGTGGGGTGAGTTTTTGTTTCAAGTAGCGATGAAGATGTATGTAAGCGTAATGATGGACGGTTAGGAGCAGTAGCCATGTGAGATTTCAGTAGTGAAAATGCTGTTCGATGTGAAAAAGCGGGAAATTTCTTATCACTGAGTTTTAATAGCCGTTTTAATACAAGGTGTGTCCAGGCAAGCACAGTATTTTTAACTGGAGCGGGAATGAATGTTCCGTAGTGCGAGAAAAGGGGTAGGTAGGCGAAGAGCTTTGTTCTGAGGCTTGGTGTGTGTTTTTTATAATAATGGGCTAAATACTCTGCTTTGAGCATGCTAATATCGACACTGGACGGACATTGGGTCTTACATCCTTTACAAGAAAGGCAGAGATCGAGCACGGGTAGGACGTTTTTATTTGTGAAGGGGTTAACTAGGGAGGGGTTTTTTAGGGTTTCGCGTAAAATATTTGCTCTGGCGCGTGTGGTGTGGCGTTCGTCTCGTGTGGCCATAAAACTAGGACACATGAGTCCTTCACTTAGGTGAGAGCGTCTGCATTCTCCAGACCCGTTGCACATCTCTGCTAAACGGACAATGCCTTGGTAAGGGCTGAAATCAAAGTAAGTTTCATAAGCAGGCGTGTGATCTGGGATATGATACCTGAGGTTGCTGTTCATTTTAGGAGCGTTGGTGATTTTATGGGGATTGAGAAGGTGGTGTGGGTCGAAAGCGGTTTTAATGGTCTGAAAAAGCTTGTAAATATCGGCGCCGAATAAAAAGGGGATGAATTCTGAGCGCGACCTGCCGTCACCATGTTCGCCGCTTAGTGATCCGCGGTAAGATTTGACGAGCGCAGCAATGTCTTTAGCAAGGTTATAAATAGTAGCCTGTCCTGACGGTTCTTTAATATTGACAATAGGACGTAAATGAAGTTCTCCTGCTCCCGCGTGGGCGTAATGCACACAGGAAAAATGATGCTGTTTTAGGGTACTATTGAAATCAGCAACGAATTGTGGTAATTGTGTAACACGAACTGCAGCGTCTTCGACGACCGCTATAGGTTTAGCGTCGCCTACAATGTTAGACAATAGACCTAATCCTGCTTTACGGATATTCCAGGGTTTGTGAGCGGCTGTGCCTGTTAAGATCGGAGCGTGATACGCATTTCCTTCGCGAAGTAGTGTGGATTGCAGTTCTGAGAGTGTTTTATTTAGAGTGTCTGTGGTTGAGCGATTGAAAGCAATGATTAATATAGCTTTAGGTCTGCCTTTGATGAAATCACGATTGTAGCGTTGTTCTAGATTTTTCTCGGTGCATTCTATGATATAGTGGTCGATAAGTTCAGAGGCGTTGGGTTTGTATTTCAATGCGAGAATATTAGCGTGCAGACTGTCATCGATGCTATTAAAATGGGCTGCAATAACGCCATAGCAAGGTGCGGGGAGGTTAACTAGTTTAAGTGTTGCTTCTGTGATGAACATTAAAGTTCCTTCTGAGCCAGCGATGAGGGTAGCTAGGTTAAAAGGCGCGGCCATTTGTGATTTAGAAGTGGAATTTTTGTTAAAAGGTTCTGTTTTTCCTAGCAGATCGAGGGCGTATCCTGTATTGCGGCGCATGATAGCTGGATGTGGAAAGGCGGTTTCAAGGTCGTTTTGTATTTTTTGATCGCTTAGTATTTTTGTTAGCGTCTTGTAGATGATAGCTTCACGTGTATTGTTGTTGTTATTATGATGAATTTGCTCTGGAGGTAATAAATGATGATTGAGATGTCCTTTAGGTGGTGTATTGATGCCTAGGTGGGCAAGTTTTTTTTGATATTCCGTAGCAGAAAGCGGTTGGCATATTACGGGGCTTCCGTCGGCGAGGTATCCTTTTAGGGCGAGGATATAATCTCTTGTTGTGCCGTAGGTGATCGAATTAGCCCCTGTCGAGTTATTACCAATCATTCCTCCAATAGTCGCGCGACTGGCGCTGGCTGTTTCTGGTGGGAAGAAGAGACCGTGTGGTTTTAGGTAGGTATTTAGATCATCACGAATAACGCCTGGTTGGACGCGAACAAATGGTGTGGTGTGTGTTTTATTGAGTTCTAGGATGGCATTCATATGAAGGGAGACATCGACAACGATCGCTGCTCCGACTACTTGTCCTGCTAATGAAGTGCCACTTCCACGGGCAATGAGCGGAATTTGGGTGGTATTGGCAAAATGAAGCAGTGCTTTGATGTCTTCATTATTTTTAGGAAAAGCGACACCACGGGGCATTTCTTTATAAATAGACGCATCGGTCGCGTAAAGAAGTTTTGTGGTAGCAGAAAAATCAAGCTCTCCTGAGAAGGAATCTCTTAACCTCCGCAGTGCTTGGTTGTAAGAAGCGGTGTGTGTTTTCGTTTTCATAATCATTTTTTAAGGATATACGCTATTATGATAATAATGATAATAATATGCTACACTAAAGCTAGTCTTTTCTAGAGGTCTATATTTTTATAATATGATAATTGGCTTTGTAGTGTAATTACGCTCTTTTAATGATGATTGAAGTAATCAAAGTTACCTTTGTTTCGATTATACTCTGTTTTGAATTAATGAGAACAACTCAAACGATGAAAATAATTGAACCTATGGTAGTGTTAGTGAGGGGGACTGTTATTGGAAGTAGCAGGCGGTATAAGGGATTTATAGTATAATTTAATCGGAGACTGCTAGAAAATGATTGACAAAAAATTAACTGACGAGAACTTGACTGACGAGAACGGAGGTTCGCAGCAACCTTTTGAAGTGGTGTCGATTTATACCGTTTGTTCAGTGATTCTTCAATAACTCAATAACTCAATAACTCAATAACTCAATGATTCAATGGCTGGTTTATTCAATTCTAAAAAGCAATATTAAAAAGCTAAGCAGCTAGCGTCCCGTAAGCAATGACTGATCGCACAGAAGGAGGAATGACCTTTTTAGGACATATTGAAGAGCTTAGAAGACTGGTTATTATTTCGTTGAGTGTATTGATTGTGGGGATGATAGGGGCCTTTTACCTTTATGAGGCTGCTGTTGCGCTGCTTTCTAGGCCGTTTGCATCGTTGCCTAAGATAGCTGGTGGGGAAGACCTCTATGTGACAAGTATCCTAGAAGGGTTTGTGGTGAAGATAAAATTGTCATTTTTTTTGGGACTTATCCTGACGTTTCCTATTCACGTGTATTTGATACTGAGATTTTTATTTCCTGCGTTAAAATTTAAGGAGAAGAGGATTATTCTATACACGCTGGCTTCTAGTTTTGTGCTTATAATTATAAGCATCTATTACAGTTATGGGACGATATTACCGCTTAGCGTCAAATTTCTCACAGGGAAGGGATTTCTTCCGCAGAATGTGGGTGTTTTGCTTGGATATGGGGGGAATATATTTTTTGTGATGCAGTTTATTCTGATTGCCTTAGTGTTATTTCAATTTCCAATTGTCCTCGAATTGCTTATGGTTATGAATGTCATGAAACGGGCGACAATGCTTAAATGGTCACGGTACATTGTTATTGCAATATGTGTTGTTGCGGCGGTGATCACACCTCCTGATCCTATATCTATGGTTAGCATTGCTGTTCCGCTTATTGCAATGTTTTATCTGACGTTAGTGATTGCTAAAATATTCAAATTTGGTGAGTGATTTATATAGAAAAACCTCGATTAAAACTTCAATTAGAACCTCAATTAAAACCTCAATTAAAACTTCAATTAGAACCTTAATTAAAATCTCAATTAGAACCTCAATTAAAGAACTTCGACTAGAACTTCAATTAATTAAAAAACTTTGATTAGGGGTGCTTCGATTAGCAGATCAATAGGGGTAATTTATGGAATAGTTTTTATAGAATATTTATAGAATATTCTATTTATAGAGTATTAATTGGGGTGAAGTGGTGAGTTTGATTGAGATGAGAAGAGAAGTGTATGGGGAGTATGAGTAAAAGTAAGCATGTTTGGTATTGGTTTTTTGGAATTTTTAGTTATTGGGTTACTGGTGCTTATTTTTGTCAAGCCTAAGGATTTTCCACTGTTTCTAAGGAAAGTGGGCGTAATGTATACGAATTTGCGAAAAACCTATGACGAGACAATGGATTATATGAATCGCATAGCGCAGATGGACGCAGATCAAACAAGAAATGATCCGCCAGCGCCGATCGATCAAGATCATGCGACAAAGAAAACTTCAAGAAATCGTACGAAAAGCAATCAAAGTCATACAGCTAAATACATGATTAGAAAAGGTTCTGTTGAAGCGGCGGTTGTTAATAATTCCAAAGCCTCCACTAGTAATCCTAAGCAAACCGTTCCCCATTCTAAAAAATCTACCCAATCTAAGAAAGCTACCCAGTCTAAGAAATCTGCTCATTCTAAGAAAACTGCTCATTCCAAGAAAGCTACCCAATCTAAGCAATCTACCCAATCTAAGAAAGCTGCTCATTCCAAGCAATCTACCCAATCTAAGAAATCTACCCAATCTAAGAAAGCTGCTCATTCCAAGCAATCTACCCAATCTAAAAAACCTACCCATTCTAAGAAAGCTACCTATTCTAAGCAATCTACCTATTCTAAGAAAAATTCTGTTCAAAGTTCGTATCGAACCTCTGCTAGTGCTAAGCAAAAGTCGAATTTGAGTGAAGGAGCGAAGCGTCGTCATTCTGGTACGATGACAAAACGTGTTAAGTGAAAACATTCCAAATAAAAAGTCAACTCTTTTTTTTGTTTTTTTAAAAAAAATTGAAAAAAATTAAAAAGTCAATGAAAAATAAAAAATGAACGTATAAATAGAAGTTATAATATGATGGCAGTAGCGAGAATATTTTGATGATTAGCATATCGATAATGATTAGCATATTGATGATTAGCAGCGACCGTGTCTATAATAGCTATAATTCTGTGATTGCAGTCGGGCAATGAAGCTAAAACAATCTTAATACCTTAGTTTTTATATATCCTTGTCAATGCATCATCATTAAAAAACGAGTCATTAAACTAACTATTAAAATGCCAATTGAAGCGACAATTAAAAATACTTATTAAGATAGCAATTGAAAATACTTATTAAGATAGCAATTGAAAATACCTATTGAGATAGCAATTGAAAATACTTATTAAGATAGCAATTGAAAATACTTGTTGAGATAGCAATTGAAAATACTTATTAAGATAGCAATTGAAAATACCTATTGAGATAGCAATTAAAAATACCTATTGAGATAGCAATTGAAAATACTTATTGAGATAGCAATTGAAAATACCTATTGAGATAGCAATTCAAAATACCTATTAAGATAGCAATTGAAAATACTTATTAAGATAGCAATTGAAAATACCTATTGAGATAGCAATTGAAGATACCTATTGAGATAGCAATTGAAAATACCTATTGAGATAGCAATTGAAAATACCTATTGAGATAGCAATTGAAAATACCTATTGAGATAGCAATTGAAAATACCTATTGAGATAGCAATTGAAAATATCTATTGAGATAGCAATTGAAAATATCTATTAAGATAGCAATTGAAAATACTTATTAAGATAGCAATTGAAAATACTTATTAAGATAGCAATTGAAAATACCTATTGAGATAGCAATTGAAGATACTTATTAAGATAGCAATTGAAGATACTTATTAAGATAGCAATTGAAATGCTAATTGAAGCGGCAATCTAAAAACAGTAAAACAATTGTAGTGAAAATAGCATAAAAATTAAAAACAACACATAAAATAATGAATGCATAGAGCAATACATAAAATAATACATAAAACAATGAATACATAAAACAATGAATACATAAATAATAAACAGAAATGACGAATGAGAACTGACGAATGGGAACAATAGGCGGAAGTGAATTAATCATAGTCTTAGTCATAGTAATGGTGTTATTTGGAGCTTCGACGATACCGAAGTTAGCAAAATCGCTTGGTCAGGCGAAACGAGAATTTGAGAGTGGTGTGAAAGAAGCCGAAAAAAAAACGGCGCTAACCAATAAAGACAATTCGGACACAACCTCCTCAGATTCTATCCACAAAGACACCGATCGCTAGTCTAAAAAAGTGATATGTGAATTGTTATAGTGCATGAGGTCACGTCAATTGTTATAGAGCGTGAGGTCACCACGTGACAAGTGTAGTCTCTGGCTAGGAGTCTCTGGCTAGGACACGTAGGCAGTACTACGTCCCGCCTAGTCAATAGAAAAATAGCTATCTATTGGATATTGGAAAATGGCTCTACCTATTAGATATTAGAAAATGGCTATCTATTGAAAAATGGCTCTACCTATTAGATATTGGAAAATAGCTATCTATTAGAAAATGGCTCTGCCTATTAGATATTGGAAAATGGCTACCTATTAGATATTGGAAAATGGTTATCTATTGGAAATACACTTAGTTTGAAATTACGTTTAGACGAGTAGAAATGGACTTAGAAAATATAATTATCATAGGGTCTGGCCCAGCGGCGCATACAGCAGGAATATACGCTGCTCGCGCGGAATTGAAACCACTGCTGTTCGAAGGACTCAATGCAGGTGGAATCGCTGCTGGCGGGCAATTGACAACGACAACGGATGTTGAGAATTACCCTGGTTTCCCTGATGGGATAGCTGGTCCTGATTTAATGAAAGCAATGCGTGACCAGTCTGTTAAAATGGGTGTCAATATTAAAACTGCGACAGTAGATCGCATTGATTTCTCGGTTGCGCCGCTGCGTGTGTATACGGGGAGTGAGGTTTATGAAGGCAAAACGGTGATTATTGCTACTGGTGCGACGGCGCGGAGGCTAAATGTGAGCGGCGAAGAACAATTCTGGCAAAAAGGTGTGTCTGCGTGCGCAGTGTGTGATGGTCCGCTACCTATCTTTAGAGATAAGACATTATATGTTGTAGGTGGTGGTGACAGTGCTTGTGAAGAGGCGTTATTTCTTACTAAGTATGGGAGTGAAGTTGTCCTTATTCATCGTCGTGATAAATTGCGTGCTTCAGCGATTATGCAGCGACGTGTGCTTGCCCATCCGAAGATTAAGATTCTTTGGAATCATACGCTAAATGAGCTTCGCGGAGAAAAATTGTTAGAGCGTATTGTCGTTAAAAATACGCTTACAGCCGCGCTAAGTGAACACGAAGCGGGCGGCTTATTTTATGCCGTAGGACACAGTCCCAATACAGATTTTCTAGCAGGTGCGCTAGACCTCGATGAAGCGGGATATATCGTTATTAAAAATGGCGTTACAGGAACTAGTGTCCCTGGCGTTTTTGCTGCGGGTGATGTGTATGATAAAAAATACCGTCAAGCTATTACAGCCGCCGGTAGTGGATGCATGGCTTATTTTGAAGCTTCTGATTATCTCAATGAGAAAGGATGAGTGGCTACGTAAATAGCTGGCTACGTAAATAAGGCATTTAGGTGCTTAAACAAGTTCAATCAACTTAGTAAGTTCAATCAACCTAGCGACTGAAACCTAGCCAATAAAACCTAGCCAATGAAATGGAATGCGAAATAATAAGTCATTAGTCATAAAAGAATATTACAGAGTACTGGCATAGAAAAATATTGCAGTCAACTTCATACTCATAAAAAAATATGATCACAATATCTCTAAATAGCCAAAATCTAGCCAATGAAATGGAATGCGAGATAATAAGTCATTAGTCATAAAAGAATATTACAGAGTACTGGCATAGAAAAATATTGCAGTCAACTCCATACTCATAAAAAAATATGATCACAATATCTCTAAATAGCCAAAACCTAGCCAATGAAATGGAATGCGAGATAATAAGTCATTAGTCATAAAAGAATATTACAGAGCATGGGCATAGAAAAATACTGCAATCAACTTCATACTTATAAAAGAATATTACAGAGTACTGGTATAGAAAAATATTGCAATCAACTTCATATTTATAAAAAAATATGATCACAATATGTCTAAATAGCCAAAACCTAGCAAAGTAATAGTAATGAAGTAATAGTAATGAAGTAATAGTAATGAAGTAGTAGTAATAATAATATAAGACAATCCATGAATCCCCCAGCAATACGTATCGAAGGAGTGAATAAGTCATTTAATGGCACTGCGGCATTACGAGAGGTCAATTGCACGATCAAACGGGGAAGTTTAGTCGGACTGCTGGGTATCAATGGCGCTGGAAAGACAACATTGATGCGTCTTTTAAATGGTACATTGTATGCGGATACGGGTAAAATATGGCTTAACGGACATTCTTTAGAGGAGGAAGCCCTTATTTCTCGGAGGCAGATCGGCTATTTAGCAGAAGTGCCTGTGTTATACGATGCTATGACGGTATTTGAATACCTTCGTTTGAATGCCCAGATTAAGGGAATACGGAATATCAATGCTAACCGTATTTATAAATGGAGTGAAGAGGGTATGCTTGAAGATAAATTGTCCGTCAAACTCGGTGATTTATCTAAGGGGTACCGGCAACGAGTGGGTTTGGCAGCAGCATTGATTGGTGATCCGTCTATTTTATTGCTGGACGAACCTTCAGCAGGCCTAGACCCCAAGCAGGCAAGTGAATTTCGTAAGAAAATTAGCTCTCTCAAAGGAACACAGACAATTGTCTTCTCTTCTCATCTGCTTAGTGAGGTTGAAGCAATATGCGATGAAGTGAGATTGCTCCATGAAGGCAGATTTCTAGCCACGTTTGCTAGGCGGCACGGACATTTTTATGCTGTTACTGATGAATTAGCAGCACAAAAACCAACGGCAATTACTTCTAAAGAAGCTACAATACAAAAAACAATTGTAGCCGCTCCTACGAAAATAAATACTAGAATTTCTCAGCATTCTACCAGTGCTCAGGACACGACTATTTCTGATACGACTATTTCTGCTGGAGTGGAAGTAAAAACAGCCGCAATTGAAACAACCACATCTGGAACAACCGCACCTGGGACAACCACACCTGGAACGACCGTAGCTGAAACGAACACAATTGGAACGACCGTGGCTGAAACGAACACAATTGGAACGACCGTAGCTGAAACGAACACAATTGAAACGACCGCAACCGAAAATAGTTCTCAGGCACAAGTTGAAAAGTGGACGCTTGAATTTAAACTTCTAGCCCAGTCGGAAAGAGCCCTCTTGCAGTGTCTAACATTAGTTTTAAATACTAATAATACCAACGCATTAAATAATACGATCCATAATCCCAATAATACGATCCACAACCCGAATAAATTCAATAGCTCCGATAATACGATCCATAATCCCAATAATACGATCCATAACCCGAATAAACTCAGTGACTCCGATAATACGATCCATAACCCGAATAAACTTAATAACTCCGATAATACTAATAAAACTAATAGGTTAACTCATAATGATGATGATAGTAGTACGGGTTACAATTGGGAGCCTCTCGCATTATATTGGGAACAAAGCGGGAGTAAAGCGTTCAGAGGTTATGAAATATTAGATCTTAACAAGGATTCAGATTTTAATAAAAACTCAGGTCTTAACAAGGATTCAGATCTTGACAAGGATTCAGGTCTTAATAAGGATTCAGATCTTGACAAGGATTCAGGTTTTAATAAGGAATCAGGTTTTAATGAAGACTCAGGTCTTAATGAGGAAAAAATTAGAGATACGCAGAAATCCAGTCTCCAACAAGCCAATTTAGGAATTGTTCGTACAGTCCGTATGAAATTTGCTATGGAAGTTTATTGGAGGAAGGATTTTTTAGCGAGTTATTTGAATCTCTCTTTTTTAAAGCATCATATCATTGCCTTAGGCATTAAGGTGAAAGAACAGTCGCTTGAGGAAAAGTTTTTAAATTTACTTCGTTACGATAAAGAGCGTTAAGGATAAAGTATTGCTTTGTTATGAAGAAGAGTGTTAATTAAAGTAGAAAATCTTACATTGTTATGAAAAAGAGTGTTAATTAAAGTAGAGAGTCTTGCTTTGTTGTGAAGAAGAGTGTTAATTAAAGTAGAGAGTCTTGCTTTGTTGTGAAGAAGAGTGTTAATTAAAGTAGAGAGTCTTGCTTTGTTGTGAAGAAGAGTGTTAATTAAAGTAGAGGGTCTTACTTTGTTATGAAGAAGAGTGTTAATTAAAGTAGAAAATCTTACATTGTTATGAAAAAGAGTGTTTGGGAAAGAATAGATGTGGCTTGATGCTATAAAAACAAGTAAAGCACGAGATGATTTTTATCTCAAGTGGAGTGCATGGAATGGGCTTCTTAGGAAAGAAGTTCTGCTGGCATTGCGAAGTACGGTCACGTATCTAGCGGTGGGCGTTTATGTGATGATTTATTATTTATTGGTTTATGTGAATATATTGGGGACGGGGCGAATTGCTTTTTTTGAGTTAACGGAAGCTTATATTGTTATGAGTTTATTTCTCAATATTCTACTGGCAGCGCCTGTTGTTGCCCGTGAAGAGCGACGCGGAACATTGCAATGGCTTCTCAGTACGCCCCTTAAAGAAAGCACAATTATTGTTACGAAATATACAGTCATTGCAGGGGTTTATGTGGTGAGCATTGTTCTCACAATGCCTAGTTATCTCTACATCAGTCGCTTAGGCAATATCCCAATATTAGAATGGATACTTCATTATGCCCTTATTATATTATTTGGACTGAGTACATTAGCTTTTGGAGTGATGTGTTCGAGTGCTGCCCGCCGTGAAATCACGGCTGCCCTCTTAGGATTAGCTTTTGCTCTGATTATTGTATTTCTCAATGGTAGCCTTAGTTTTATTCCTGGTGGGTGGCGTGAAGTGATTGCTTTTTTGATTTTATTGCCACGGGTGGAGCCATTTTTAGCGGGAATATTTGATGTGGAGATTGTCGGTTATTATCTTATTTATCTGGTGATTTGTCTTGTGGTGAGCATTTATTTATTGAAACGAAAGCGCTGGGGGTAATTTGGCTCGAGTAACTTAGCTCAGGTGATTTAGCTAGAATAGTTTAGCTCGAGTAATTTAACTAGAATAATTTAGCTCGGGTAATTTAACTAGAATAGTTTAGCTCGGGTAATTTAGCTAGAATAGTTTAGCTCGGGTAATTTAGCTAGAATAGTTTAGCTCGAGTAATTTAGCTTGGGTAATTTAGCTAGAATAGTTTAGTTCAGATACTCAGCTAGGTTATAGTGAAACAAATTATAGTGAAACAAATTTAAGATAAACGGTATAAAGTAATAATGAAACGAGCTTGGGATAAGATAGGATTGACTGTTCTTGCTGGATTGAGTGTGGCTGGAATGATTATGGCTTTTTTGCTTGCAGAATGGTTTGTCTTCGTGCTTTTTGCAGTCCTTATATTGAGTGTTGTTGGTGTAATTGTTCGTGAAACATTGAAGACTCTTGAAAAACCACCACTGACGGCGATCAGGGAGCTTTGGAAACATCGCAATGTGCGTTTCTTACGTTACAAATCTTCGCCTTATCAGAGAAAGATAAAATGGTACTTCCTAGAAACAACGCAATTAATAGCTGTCATAGTATTTTTATTGGCGTTGTGGTTATTACTTGCATTTAGGCTTATCGAATGGAGACATGACGTGACAGAACAGGGAATATATACGCTATCTAGCAGGAGTGAAGAAATCGTTTCTGTTATGGATGAAGAGATCACAATACTTCTATTTGGTGTTCACAGTCAATGGAATGAACTAGATCAATTGCTCCGTGCGTATGACCGTAAAAGTACTCATATCAAGTACCGTTTTGTCGATATGACGACCCAACAGCAGCTGGTACGTGAATATGATATTAAAAAAGAACAGACATTGGTATTTTTTCTTACAGCACAGCCAGACAATGTCATTAAAGTCTTTGCTGAGGACCTTAGGCCGCTTGGAACAGGCGGACGGCAAAGCCGCGTTTCACAGACAAACGCCATTTTGACACGAATCTATGACCATGAAGGCGCTATCAATCAAACACTTTTAACTCTCCTTAATAAAGGTGAAAGCCAGTACGTGTACGTCCTTAAAACAGAGGCCAATATGCGAAAATGGTCGCGCACGGACGCACGCGGTTATTCATACCTTGTCAATAATTTAACTCGTCTCGGTTATGAAGTTGTTTTTATTTCATTGGAAACGTTACTGGATGCTAAAACAGAAGCAGCTTTATTGGGTTTGTTTGGAAACGGTGCTGATCCTTCCTTTGAAAAGTTAAATTCGGTCTTTTATTTGAGTGAAAGTGACCTGCTACGCCTAGCACCGTATCAATTAGAAGCATTTGTCGGCGCTACATCGGTTGTAGCACGATATCTTACTTTAGGGGGAGGATTGGTCATTGGTGCTGGGATGAATGACGCAGAGACGACTCTCTCACAAGCTTTAAGCTCTAGTGAAGGAAACAATTTAAATAAAAATTTAGCTCAGAAAGTAAATTCGATTGAGAAAGTAAATTCAATTGAGAAAGTAAATTCAATTGAGAGGGTAAATTCAATTGAGAAGGCGAATTCAATTGAGAAGGTAAATTCAATTGAGAGGGTAAATTCGATTGAGAAAGCGGCGGTGCCTCAATTAAGCCGTGTTCGTCAAGAAAAACTTAAAATCCTCTACGATCAATTTGATATGCACGCGCCCAGTGGAATAGTTGTCGATACAGAAAATTTTCACCCCGCATTAGGTCAAGAAATTTACGCCAGCCGCGGACATTTGCTTACAGATTTTCCATACCTCACATATCACGATGACCATCCTATTATAAAAACACTTAGCCGTGAGAAAGTAACACCCTTTCTTCTCACACCTCAGACACTAGAACCTAATACACCTAATAAATCCAATAAATCCAATAAACTTAATGAAACCAATGCCAGCAACAAAAAATCGCTTGACAGTCTGCAAGCAAAGACGAATCAAGCAAAAATCACCTCAGAAGAGTCCCTCTCCAAAAATAGTCCTGCAGCGTGGAAGCGACAATTATTATTAAAGAGTGGTGAGCGCGCGTGGCTAGAAAATGATTATTTCAATGAAATTCGCACAGCAGGTAATCCGCGTTTTCACTTCGGAACTGATAAAGAAGGAGAACAATACGTCGCCTGGACATTAAGTAACACGGTAACAATGGGACGTGTCGTTTTTATTGGAGATACGAGCTTTTTTGAAAATGACCTCATCACCTTATACGGGAATAGAGATTTTATTCTCAATGCTTTGTTATGGAGCAGTGGGAGCGAACAATTGCTGGGTACTGGCTACCAGGTTAGACGCGAGGCCTTATTTATACCGACACGGATGATATTACAGAACTTTTTTTTAATATTCATATGTGGTGTTCCACTTGTTCTTGTATTAGGACGGGTGGCTATATTGAGGATGCTGAAACGACATTGAGCTGGGGTTATTATTTATAATACACGGCTTAGCAATTTACTGCAGAAAACCACACAATAAAGACCACACAATAAAAACTAGACAATAAGAACCAGACAAAAACTAATGATTAAAGGTTACTCTTATGAAGAATGAACGTGAATGGGTCAAACGTGAATTAGGAAAACGTGAACGGGCAGATGATGATGCACACAGTGTTAAAAACAAGAGTCAATCTAAATTGCGTTCTTTGGCATTATTTGACTTAGACGATACGATTTTAGCGGGCGATAGTGATTATTTATGGGGGCTGTATCTTATCGAGCAAGGGAAAGTTAGCAAAAAAGAATATCTAGCCGAGCATGTACGGTTTAAAACGGCTTATGAAAACGAGCAATTGGACATGGCGGCTTACACAAAATTTTCTACACGAGTCCTTAGAATTCATGATGAAACCGAATTGATCGCTTTACGTAACCAATTTACAGAACAAGTACTCCTTCCGCTCATCAGACCTAAAATGGTTGCTATAATGAAAGAACATAGAACACAAGGAAATACAGTCATCATCATCACAGCAACTAATGAATTTGTTGTTGCTGAACTTTGTAATAGACTTCCAGCAGACACTTATTTAGCCACCCAATTAGCACGCGATCAGAACGGAATCATCACAGGCGCCATCAAAGGAATTCCTAGCTTTCGTAGTGGGAAATGGGAACGACTCAAAGAATGGATCGCACGTCATCCAGACCATACATTAGAGGGCAGTACGTTTTATTCTGATTCGGCTAATGATTTATTTCTTTTAGAACGGGTCACGTATCCTGTGGTTGTCAATGGAGATGATAAGCTTGTCGCTAAAGCGAAGTCTGCCAAGTGGAAATTACTTTCTTTATAAATAAATCCCAATGAATCCTAGTAAATCCCAATAAACCCTAATAAATCTCAATAAGCCCTAGTAAATTCTAATAAATCCCAATAAATCTTATCCTTGCTATAAACTCTGGTTAGACGACAGCTAGATAATGCAGTGGTCAAGTCTATAAGAGCGATGAGATCAATAAGAGATCAATGACGGTGCTGATCGGTCCATTTTTGAAAGTCTTTAAAAGCCTTGATAAAAAAGGCTTTTTCTACAGAGACAAGGTAAGTGCCTTTTGCAGCAAAAACAGAACCAATTTTTTTAAGTGGGACAAATTTTATAGTGTCCGTTGTCGTTAAAGAAGCCGTTTTGCGTTCATTTTTTTTATCACGCGTACATGCATTGTAGAGCGCAGGTGCTTTGATTGCAATTGGGAATGTGACGGGAAGGTGCATGTTTTTAATGAGTGAGAAAATGTTCTCAAAATGTTCTGCTGGGAGGTATTTCAATCGGTAAGAGAGCCATGCTTCGAAGACACACCCTATGGCGACAGCATTGCCGTGATTGATTTTGTAGTCGGATAAAATTTCAATGCCGTGCCCTATGGTATGTCCAAAGTTTAAAATTCTGCGATAAGCGGTTTCTAGCGGATCGTGAATGACAACACGCACTTTTATAAGAATGCTTTCTGTAAGCAATTTAAAAAATAACCCTGTTGCAGACGCCGTTACGCTCTCAGTTGCAGTCATAGGTCTTTTATTATGCAGTGGCGAGACCTCAAAGGATTTGATATGTGTAGTGAGCATTTTATAAAGCGTTACATTTCTAATAAGGGCGTGCTTGATAATCTCTGCAAACCCTCCCAAGTATTCTATATGCGGTAGTGTCGCTAGAAATGGAAGATGAATGTAGATCGCTTCTGGATGATGAAAAGCACCTATGAGATTCTTCCCAAATGGGGTATCAATGCCAGTCTTCCCGCCAATAGCCGCATCGGTCATAGCAACGAGTGTTGTCGGCATGGAGATGTACTTGATACCACGCATAAACGTAGCCGCCACAAAGCCAGCAAGATCACCTACAACACCCCCGCCTAAGGCAATAATAATATCATTGCGCGAACATCTAGCTTTAAAGAGCTTCTCTTCGAGCATGAGCTTTACGGCATGTGATTTTGAATGTTCCCCCGCTGGAAAAGTAATAAGCGACCAGGGGCGGTTTTTTGGATGATTTGTTTGATGATCTAAAGCAGCTGTTCGTGAAGTCGCTAGTAACGTCTTCAGTTCATTTTTATAGATGCGCGCAAGTACGTGATCGGTAATAAGAAATAACCTAGAATGTGGATATTGACGCGGCAATGAGGCTAGTTGATCCCACCCACTACTCGTATAACAGTAAATAGGATACCGTTTAGAAGGTAGCGATAACCAGATCGTTTTATAAGGGGCTCTCTTCATCAAACTAGACTGTTTTCTTTAGCAAGGCAAATTATTTAAGATTAAATAACTGAGACCTCTTCTATTTTATATTGGTTTTTCCCTGACGGGACAATAACCGTGATCTGATCGCCCTTTTTTTTAGCAAGCAATGCTTTCGCCAGTTCGCTATGCATAGATAGACCGTGTTTAAAAAATTCAGTTTCTGCTGGACCTACGATGTGATAGGTTTGAATTTCCTGTGAAGCGAGATCGGTAAGTGTAACTACTTTTCCAAAAGTAACAGTGTCTTGTGGAAGTGCCTTCGGATCAATGACGCGCGCCCGTGCAAGGTCAGAATTGATCTTAGTGATATGTGCATTGAGGAGGCCTTGTTTCTCTCTAGCTGCGTGGTATTCGGCATTTTCTTTGAGGTCTCCTTTTTCACGCGCCGCACCAATGATCTTAGGCAATTCTTTAAGTTCATTATTGAGATCGGTAAGTTTGCTACGCAGCTTATCATACCCTTTTTGGGTAATGGGTGTTACATTCATTGTTAATATAGGAAATTAGGAAATAATAATCAGTAAGTATTTAGGAAGAATTGTGATTTTTTAAGCGGTGTATTATTTTAAGCACTGTATTTTATTTTAAACACTATACAGTCAATAGGATTAGGGTTATATTGAGCGGCTTAAAAGTAGTTCTATGTCTAAGATTTTATGTCTAAGGTCCTATGTCTAAGAGAACAACGGTCGGTCAAACTTTGATATAAGACGTTCTATATAGGACGTAATATAAAAGATGCAGTAATAAGATCAGCATATAAGACGTAGTAGTATAAGCGGTCAGTTTACTCTGTTAATCTCGCTTGATACACAAAGATAACGTAATGCCAATAACACCGATAAGAACGGCTAACGGAGAAATAAATGCTAACAAAGTAAATCCTGTTTCATTGATACTGTCCCCTATGAAGAGCAGTAAAAAGTAACCGAGCAGATAAACAATTAAAAATATATAAAAATTCCGCTTTTGTTTAGGCGAAACTTCACTTCTAAGAGGGATTTGATTCATATCTGAGCGCCTATGATGTAAAAATATCACTAATGTTAAATCAAGGTTTATAAAAATTTAATAATGCGTATTTAATGCACAATAGCAATCGTATTGATAATTGTAATAATGTAATAACAATTGTTATTACAATTATCAATGCACTAGGTGTAGATCATTGCAACCAGTACTACACGTAAGTGTACTATGAATTTGAGTAGCTGAGTAGGAGATTTGTTTATTTAGTGGAGGAAATGACGACGGTCTGTAAAAATCATTGTGATGCCTAACCGATTGGCTTCGCTAATAACCTCATGATCGCGAATGCTACCGCCTGGCTGAACGACTATTTTAATGCCATTCTCGTAAATAGGCACTAAACTGTCCGCAAAAGGAAAAAAAGCATCACTTGCTAACACAACATTAGCTAAAACAGTAGCAATCTGGTCTTTCGTGCTAAAAAGACGATTCAAATTTTCAATCATCTTAGGAATAGCCAATTTTTGTACTGCATCGAGCCGATTGGGTTGTCCTGCACCTACGCCAATAAGCATATATCCGCCTGTACCGAAATCATGTGCCATTGCAATCGCAATAGCATTGCTTTTTATGTGTTTGACTGCAATATTTGTAAAGTCTATGAGACCATAATCCAGTACGCGTTCATTGGAAGTTATGTTTTTACTTGCCGCTAGGCCCTCTCGCTCAGCATTTTTTATCTCCTCAGTTGACAATGATGAAGAAGAAGAGGAAGATAATTGTACTGATGATAGGAAATCACTAGGTTTTTGGGGTAGCGGTGCTGCTGCTAGCGTATTTGTCGTAGCCTGTGAAGTCACAACCCGTCGTTGTGAAAATAGCTCTTCGTTACGTGATTGAAAGAGAGTTGCGCTTTCTAAGTGGCGTTTTTCTAAAGTATCCGTCAACCGCCGCTGGGCGGTCATGCCCGCTAATACCAGAAGACGCATACGTTTGTTCTTCCGCGCTAAAATCTCTAGCGCTGCCTTAGAATACGCAGGAGCAATCACGATCTCAACGAAGACCTTTTTAAGAGCCAACGCACTTGCTTCGTCCATTTCCTGTGTGACCGCTATCACCGATCCATACCGTGAAACAATGTCCCCTTCTAAAGCAGCACTGGTCGCATCGCTAAGCTTAGCGGCACTTCCAAGCCCACAAGGAGTTCCATGTTTGATAATTGCCGTAATAGCCTGAAATTTCTGTCCGCTTGTAAAATAAACGTCACGGACAACCGAGATTGCCGCTTCTAGATCCAGTAAATTATTATAAGAAAGTGCAGCTCCACGTAATATTTTAACCTGAGCTAGCGAGAAAGCTTCTTGTGAAGAAGGGGGGGCGACTTTTAATATTGCCTGCTGGTGTGGGTTTTCTCCGTAGCGAAGGCTAAGCGCATTCTCTGCGGGTACTACTTCCTGTTCTAGCTCAGCTGATTCTAGCTTGTAAGAAGTGAGATTGTGATGAGCGCGAGCGGACTTGCTTTTACTTGCATTCTCTTTATGCGAAGTAGGACTGGAGTAGTGATTTGAGGCTTCATAGGGGTGTTTTAGTGGATGCTGTGAATGGCTGGCAGTAAATGTGCCGTAGCGAAATTTGGCTTCTAATCGGCTTGCAATTATCTTATCGTAATGAGTGGTCACCTTAAAGGCTTTAACAGCGAGCTTTTCTCTCATAGATTGTGACGTTGTGCCTGTCGTTTCTATTTCATAGGCTACGGCATTGTAATCATTGGGATCGCAGACAACGGTCACGAATGGAAAATTTTTAGCAGCCGCTCTAAGTAGAGTCGGCCCACCAATATCGATCATTTCTAACGCTTTGGCAAGCGAATTATCTGCTTCTGTTTTAGGTTCTTTTTTATTCGCTTTTTCATGCTTGCTTTCATTTGTAGATGAAAGAGCACTATTGTGATCTAAGTCACGGCTTACTGCTTCGAAGGGATAGAGATTGATAACGACTAGATCAAGCGGTTGGATATTAAGCTTTTTTATTGTAGCGACGTGTTCTGGATTGTTACGCTTCATTAAGATGGCACCATGGATTTTGGGGTGAAGTGTTTTGACGCGACCATCTAAAATTTCCGCCGCACCCGTGAGCTCTGTCACAGTCAGCACGGGAATATTCTCTGCTTTTAGAGCCTTATACGTTCCAGCGCTGCTGTAAAGGGTGATATTGGCTTCGACCAGCTTTTTCGCAAAAGCAATGAGATTCGTTTTATCTGAAACCGAGATAAGGGCGCGTTTAATGGGACTGGCTACTTTATTCATAATCTCATCGTAAAGGGTGCTAAAGTCATTTTTTTTATAGCAATCTGTTAATTACAATAAAAGTTCATCGTCATCATCCCTATTTGATTTGGAAGCTTCGAATAATACTGTACTGCGATTGGTAAGGACGCCGCGGTCACTTTTTTTTATAAAGGTGATGATTTCTGTTATTAACGGCGAAGTAGTGCTGTAGGATGCTAGAAAAGCACTTTGCCTAGGAGAACTATAAAACTCACGATAAAACTTTTTGACAAGGATTCTATCAGAACTGGAGATCTGCGCACGGCGCATCCCAATAAAATTAAGCCCAGCAAAACAAGCGCGGTACCCAGCCACAAGTGAAAACGGAGGAGCGTCTCTAGACACACGAATAAGCCCCGTTAACATAACATTACGCCCAATGCGAACATGCTGATGAATGACAACATTGCCACTGATAAACGCGTGATCGCCCACACTAACATGCCCTGCTAAGAGCACATTGTTAGCGAGCACAACGTGCGACCCTAACGTGACGTCGTGAGCAACGTGACATTGACACATTAAAAAATTGTGATCGCCAATATAGGTGTTATTTCCTTTCTCAGCAGACCTATGGATCGTAACTTGTTCACGAATAGTGTTGTGATTGCCAATGGTGACAAAACTTTCATCTGCTGGAGAAAAAGTCACGTCTTGGGGCGCACCGCCAATGACAACGCCTTCGGCTAGCGTATTATTTATGCCAAGCGTCGTTCCTTTTTTAATAACGCTATGCGCTCCAATAGTTGTTCCACTTCCTATTTTTGTTCCCGCTTCGATGACCGCATAAGCGGCTACGGTGACGTTTTTATCTAATTTAGCATTTTTATCAATGATTGCTGTTCGATCAATTGTGTAGGCCATGGCGATTAGGGTAAATGAGACCGGCTAGAAATTATCTTTCTACGCCGCCTGCTATCCATTAATGCAGATTTTATAATAGATTATGTTCTGGTATTCATTTTATTATGATTGATGTGTGATTTCCACTGGGGTATTCTATTTAACGAAAAATCGATTAGAAACTAGAAAAGCCAGCACCGTTTACGCCAGCATAAAGAATAGTGATGCTCAGTTCATACGGAGCAACCGTAGAGATCGTATTTATTCTGATTTTACTGAAATACGCTCCCGTTCTGTGGCGGACTAAAAAGATACGCCCTGGTGTCGCTAGAAATCCTATGCCATGCTGATCGCGTGTGATATAACTTTCTTCGGTAGCATTAGAAATATCTACAATTGTTCCAATATTTGTTATGGAAGGAGGAAGGATACCTACGTTAGGTTGCGCTGTGCTCGCTACGTCTATTTTTAGTTGATTGGTGGGCGTGCCGTTAGGCGGTGTGTAGTCAACTGTATAAAAAATAATATCAGGATCACTTCCAATAATATCACTACATGCACTGCCGCCTGCCGCGTCGGGAGCGCTCGGCCTGTGACTATAACCTACACTCGTTCCTGCTAGCGTAGTGACAGGAAATGTGCAGTTCGTCTGATAGCCAACATAAAATAACATAGGCGCTGTAGCGTCAGAAACGATCCAGCCATTGTTCTGATAGGCAACAGCATACGAATCATTGCTGCCCCACGCACGAACCGATAGATGATAAAAATAATCATTCTGACTATTAGTAATAGGAAGATTGAATTCGTAATTGGCTACCGTGAGACCAGAAAAATTGTTATTGACATCTTGTAAAATATTGAACAGATAGGGTATGTATACAGGCGCACGACTCCCTGTGCGCACGGCATCGAGACTGGTTATTTCATTGAGCTCTGTCACGTCAATGTTTGAAAAATCGCTGTTCACATTGCTAGCTAGTAGCAACCAATATTCTCTTAGATCGTTATTGATAGATGGATTGAGCGTGATGGCTACTTCACCTTGGATTCTTGTCTGGTCGCTTAATTGTTCGATACTTAGATTCGTGATGCGCGGGGTCGGGTAGGTTAAAATCGATGTCGTCTGCTGCGGTGAATAGGCGTTGCAGCCGCTTATTATAAAGAGCGCAAAGATAACTAAGACAACTAAGACAAATAGTACTTTATAGCTGTAATATTGTAGGCTACAACTAAGCTGCGTTAGAAATGATTTCATTGCAATGGGTTCTAGATTTTATAAGGTTTATAAGGTTATAAGCGGTTATATTTTTAATTGGATTTTTAGTTAGATTTTTAATTGGGTTTTTAACTGAATTTTTAGTTAGATTTTTAATTAGAAGGGGGCTAATAAGTGAAGTACTAGGTTCTCCTGCCGCGCTGTTCATAAGCTATACACAACATCATAGTATTATTATCAACACTTATGACGTAAATTCGATAGTAAAACAGATATAGATTATTGGGGTCGTCATTGTAAATGAATTGGTAGCTGTAATGTTCTCTTACGATCATTTCTGATGTTTGAAAAAGATTGGAGGGCGGTGTGGTTGTTGTGTGGTGCGACTGGTAGCAGCCTTCTCTTCTCGAACTGATATAATGATTTCTAGCTAGGATATTGGTATTATTGGGCGTGAGCGTGTAATAACCGTTAGTACGACTTAGGGTTATTTCAAAGACCGCTGTGGGCACTCCTCCCGCTGTGATCTCGGTAGCGGGACTGGTTAGCAGTTTGGTTTCACCTACTTGCAGAGTTTCTGTGACGTTATCGGTGATGTTTGGAATGTAAATATTGAAAGTTTCTGAGCTCTGGGTCTCTTTGAAGTCATTGAGCGGTCTGATGATAAAGTAATAATTATTATATGTGCTTATGGTATTAGTCGCTTCATCATTTGTACTGGAGAGCCGTTCGTCTGCTAAGTCTTGTTCATCACTAGCTGCTGTAAGACGATATAAAAAATTGTTATTAAAGACGACTTCAGTACGGGTTAGTTTATCTCCTATGAGAGTCGTTGGAAGTTCACTGCGATTATTTTGATAAATGACACGTTTAAGGATATTTGTTGAGACGTTATTTGTTCCAAAGTAAACATTGAAGCCATTGAATTTGGGGAATTGGCTTGTTGGATACCGTCCTGAGATTTCTATGAAAATATTTGTCCCATCAGAATATCCGACCACGTCAGGGCGTGTGGGTGCTAGATTGATCTCTGTTAATGATGGCAGCCCACAGTTATTTGTCACAAGACTCAATATTAATATAAAAAACACACTTTCTATCATACCGTATGCCTTACTACTACTACCGATTAGCTTAGGTTTAAGCTTAGGTTTATAACGAAGAAGTGTAATTAGGTTTAAGTTCATGGAAGCAATGTACTTATCTTAAAGGGTAGCGGTATTTTTTACTAGGTTTGACTGGGGCGAATGGTTTATCTAAGGGTCATTGGGGTAATGATGGCTAATTTAGTGCAAGTAGTGTCCGTTCGAAGAGACATTTGGCTTTTTGATTGGTGAGTGTGGCGTTTGGATTGAGGCTGTCTTTAGCGGCGTAGGAGAAATGTTCAGATTTTAATGCAGCGGATACCTCTAACAGGCTTATGAGTGATTTTTCGAGTATATATTGTGAGAACAATCGTGCCCGGCGTTTTAGCACTTGCTGGTGTTTTTTATAAAAAACGCGTATGTGCTTGAAGACAACGGTTTCGTGATGCCCTAGGGCAATTTCTTCATGATAGGCGATCAATAATTCAATTTCTCTAGTGAGTAAGATGATAAGTTCTGCTAAATTGCCGCCGTTATTAAGAAAGGTTAAAAATTTACGTAACCTAAGACGTGTGTTGGTATTTAAGATATCGTCAATAACTTCATAACTACTGTAAGTATGTTCAAATGCCGTGATAGCTTCAAATTCGGCTGCATGAATAGCCGTTGTCCGTCCAGAGAAATATATGAGATACTTCTCGAGCTCACTTTTCATAAGACGCGGATGATTTAGAAAAATGACGCTCAAATACGCCAGTGCCTCAGGCGTCAGAGCAATGTTCTCTTTTTTAAATGTTTTTAGAATACGCTCTTTAATCGAACTTTCGCTTAGAAAAAATTGAATATTGACTTCGGCATACCCCAAGTTTCTAACATGGTTTTCAAAGCTAGCGCTATGGAATGTTTTTCCTTCTTTAACAAGGTATAAAACGCTATGGGGGTGAATATTCTCTATCAAGGTGGTTAGATTTTTTTTATCGGCGACTTTATCATAATCGTACAACATTACAAAAGCATGTCCGCTGAACATACTTGGATTGCTTACAGCGTCTAGGACGGCGTCTAATTTGTCCTCTCCTCCATAAAAGCGAATGATGGGCGATGTGGCAGTGGATTTTTTCTTAGGTGACTTATCGACTTTGGCACTACTAGCCGCTGTTTTTGCCTTTATTATCTTATTTAAATGCTCTTCTGCTTGATGGAAATCTTCGCCGTGGAAGAGATATAAGCGTTTGGGAGGGCGTTCTGCTTTTATCATGAAATGATCACTAAAATAACTACTAAAATAACTACTAAAATGATTGCTAAAATAACTATTAAAATGACTATTGATTGATAATAAGGCGGCTCAGTCAATCGGTGGCTAGTATTTTTGGGGCAGTGTGCCTGTTTTGAAGTAAAATTCTAAACTTCTAATGATTTTTACGTAGAGGATTTTTTCAATAAGTTCTAGTGAGCTAGGTTCATCAATATAATCATCACTCTCAGCCTCGATAATAAGGGGCGCACGACTCAAATAGGCATTTTGGCGGGTGGGTGGTGCGTAATCGCTTAGCGTGCTAGCGGATGAATTTTTTTGAGCAATAAAATCAACTTGTAGTTCCAATACTGCGGATAATTTGTTTTTTCCATGTAAATCTAGGGCTGCCGACTTTTCTACATTGTAACGCGTGAGGTATAAAGTTAGGATGAAATCCGCTTTTTTATAGCCATGGTACTTCATTTTAGTACGATTGCGTTTATAATAATCACGTAATGTCTCGACTAAGCCAATGCCAATATTGAAATCTCTAGTAAGATTGACGGGTTCATTGATATATACATTGCGTTTATGAGGAGGAATGAAATAGCTCTTGTCCGTGAAACCAGGCAAACGTTTGCCAGCACAATTGTAAAGACCCAGACTCCCCAGGATACTTGTACTTCCTAAGATAATAAGCAGGATGAATTTTTTCAAACAACCACGTCTACCCAATAAAAATTTTATTTCTAATAATGACAATAATATTGTACTCAATAAAAATATGATTTTTATTTAAAAAATTAACCGAGCAAGTATTATTTTTAAAATTTGATATTTTGAAATTTTAGGTTGACTTAAGTCATTAAGTTGCTTTGCTTGCCAGCTAAAAGAATCTTAGGCTAATATCGGCTGGCAACAGGAACCACTATTGATAATGAGAACTGTTTTAGCGATTTTATAGGTCATTTTATGAGGCATTTTCAAATGATGCTAAGTTTAGCGTCTCTTCAGCGTTTCTTTTAAGTAGTGATTGCTCGTAATATGGGGGTAAATTATGTCAATAGCGAATATACGATTTAACCAGATAGATGTGCATATATTAGGATATTGATATTAATTGAGCTTTTTTGTTAATTGAGCTTTTATTGATTGAGGTTTTTTTGATTGAGACTTTGTTGATGGAGGTTTTGTTGCTTGGGGTTTTGTAGATTGAGATTTTGTTGATTGGGGTTTTTTTGCTTGGGATTTTGTTGTTTGTGATTTTATGGATTGCGTTTTTGTTGATTGATGTTTTGTTGATGGAGGTTTTTTTGCTTGGGTTGGGGCGGATTGTTGGGTCATATCAGATGTGAAGTGATGTGTGAGGGTATTGCCATGTGCCGTGAAATGCACTGTACCTCCTTGTGTGAGTGCTCCAAAGAGGATGTCGTCAATCAATTTTTCCTTAATGTTTTTTTCAATAACACGTTTAAGTGAGCGCGCTCCCATTTTCTTATCGAAACCTTGACGGTGCAGGTATTTTTTGGCTGCTTCTGAGAGAGTAATGACGATCTTTTGCGGACGTATCGCAACGTTAATCTCCGCTATAAACTTTTCAATAAGCTTAGATACGAGCGTTTCGCTTAGAAAATTGAAATGTACAATGCTATTTAACCTGTTTCTAAACTCAGGTGAGAAGATTTTATTGACTTTCTGCTGCATTTTAAAGCTATTGTCATTTTCAACAAAGCCCATTGACGCCATTGCCAGTTCATCGGCGCCCGCGTTCGATGTCATGATAATAATAACATTTGAAAAATCTATCTTCTGGCTATTGCTATCGGTGAGCGTGCCGTAATCCATGATTTGAAGTAGCGTATTGAGGACGTCGTTATGTGCTTTTTCTATCTCGTCTAGGAGGAGGAGGGCGTGTGGATATTTGCGTACTTGTTCTGTGAGTTGGTTCTGGTAATCATTGTACCCAACGTAGCCAGGCGGCGCGCCTATCAATTTTGATACAGAATGCGCCTCCATGTATTCAGACATGTCGAGCCGAATAAGCTTGATGTGCATAAATTTTGTCACAACCCGTGCCAATTCTGTCTTCCCAACACCAGTAGGGCCCGTAAAAAGAAAGGATGCTATCGGTTTATCTTTTTCGCTTAACGATGATTTAGACATTTTTATAGCTTTGACAATTGCCGTGATAGCGTGGTCTTGCCCGAAGATGTGTTTTTTGAGATTGATCTCTAATTCTCGGATGGGACTTCGTTCGCTAGACTGCATCTTTTTAAGAGGCACATTGGCTAGATAAGAGACCGCATTTTCAATGTGACGAATAGTCACGCGTGGCTTTATTTTTGAGAAATGTTTTAATTTGACCTGGGCGCCTGCTATGTCTAATATGTCTAAGGCACTGTCTGGCAAATGTTTTTCTTTAAGATAATGCTTAGAGAGCTCTATGACTTTTTTGAGGGTGGTTTGAGGGTATTCAATATTGTGATAACGTTCATAATAAGACTTGAGTCTGGTTAAAATAAGAAACGTCTCTTCATGGGAGGGTTCGGGAATATCAATTTTTTCAAACCTACGTGCTAGTGCGTGATCTTTTTGTACGTACGAACGATATTCGCTGTAAGTGGTTGCTCCAATAAATCTTATATTGCCTTTGGTGAGGACGGGTTTAAGTATATTGGCGGTGTCTAGGTGGCTGTTGCCTGCGGTGCCACTTCCAATGACGGTATGGATTTCATCGATAAATACAATAATACGCTTTTTCTTTTCAATGCTAGCAAATAATTGCTTGATACGTTCTTCGAAGTCGCCGCGAAATTTTGTTCCTGCTAAAAGTGTCGTAATGTCAATGCTGTATATTTCAAAATCTTTAAAAAATGGATGAATATCGCCTTCTACGATTTTAAGAGCAAGCCCTTCGATGAGTGCTGTTTTACCGACACCAGGACTGCCTACGAGCAGTGGGTTATTTTTTTTTCTGCGGCTTAGGACGGTTAGGACCTGTTCTAATTTTTGAGTGCGGCCTATGAGCGGGTCTATTTTCTTTTCACGTGCAAGTGCTGTTAAGGACACGGTATATTTCTTAAGGATAGTATCCTCTGAGGACGACTGCGTCGTTACTGAACTGGACGTATTTTCTAGACCTAGAGGATTGAGATTGCTTTTGCCGACACCAATCTCAGTCCCTCGCAGTAATTCGTAACGGCTCAGACCGTTTTTATAAAGCAAATAGACCGCATAAGATTCTTGTTCTTGCAGCATAGCAATGATAATGACATCAAGACTACAATTTTTCCCGATATGAACCATAGAATAATCGATAGCTTGATTAATGACGCGTTCTAATCCTACGGACGTCTCAGGCGTGTGATCTTTGCTTTTATTATCTAATTTATAAAGTTCTTTTTCCAGGTGGTGTTCTAGCTCTGTGCAGAGGTTAGTTATGTTGACATTTGCTTTTTCTAAAATAGCAGCCCCGTGGTCATGGTGAGCAATGCAGTACAGTAGATGTTCGCATAAAATATATTCATGGCGCATGCGGACAGCTTCTTTAAGCGCTATGTTTAATATGAGTTGCACTTCTGCTGTGATCACGGTGAGGTCCTGCGATGATGTTTAATGATAAAAAATAATTTTACGGTGGATGCGTATTTTTTTGCGTAAGTTTCTGGGGTGTATGATATTAGGGCGAGCGTAGTAGCTTGTGTGTTATAGGCGGGATTTATGGATGTTTGCTTTTTGTGGGGTGTTTAGTACGACTTAGGCTTTTTCCATAGATAGCCGCAGGGGGTATTCTTTTTCCTTAGCCAGTTTGTCGATATCACGAATTTTACTTTCTGCTATTTCGCGTGAATATAACCCTGCTACAGCCTGTCCTTCGTGATGGACTGTTAGCATGAGTTGTTCGGCGGTTTTTTTATCTTTATGAAAAAAATTCACGAGAATCTCAACGACAAAGTCCATAGCCGTGTAATGATCGTTATGAATAATGACTTTAAATTTTGCGGGATAAGCATATTCAATTTCTACTGCTAATTCAGGGTCTGCTAAGCCTTTGCTTGAGGACGCATCTTCTTGATAATCTCCAGAATGTTCTGCCATAGTCGATTGTGCTATTATTCGTTGTTGTTCTTGTTGTTTTATATGAGATATTTTATATGGGATATATTGAGATAGTGATGTAGTGATGTGATGGTTTCTAATGGTTATACGCCTTATTTGGAATCATCCGCATGCATTAAATGATTTTTAGGTATGTAAAGTGCTTGATATTAGGTTTGTAATGAGATTTAGTGTCATTGGGGTAATAACATGCTTGATATTGGGGTTGTAACAAGATTTAGTATCATACAAAATAGCTGCTAAGTACGGTTATTAATGCGTCTCTCCCCTAATTTCAGCAGAGTTCCTATTTTTACGGGTTGTTAAGTAGGCTATATGCTTCTATATACTTATAAGTTAATATTATTTTTAGCAATTGCAACTAATTAAGCCTGGCTGCAGACGAATTATTCGATTTTATCTAGATTATTATAGAAATTGTGACCGAAGATCTGAGAGACTACGGATTGCAATGGAATTTTTAGTTTTGTCAAAGCATCGGTACGATGGGAGCAGCTATTTTTTGCTTCAAGACTCATTTCAGCAAATGTCTTTCTATGCAGATATTCACCGTGCTCTGTCGTATCAGCCTTATTAGGATGTGCCGCAATATTAGGAATAAATACCTTGTCATAACCAAATCCTTGATTTCCGCGTTCTTCAAGCGCTATCCATCCCGCTCTAGTTCCCGTCACACTGAGGGTTGCTAGCGATGAAGACATAGCAGCAGCAGAAGAAAAGGTAGCGTCTTCAAACGATTTTGAGGTTTCATTGGGTTTAGCGGTGAGCCTCTTTTCTTCAAGTACTTCATTGTATGAATTTAGATCAGGATTCATCTCGTACCATGCTTCTTTAGAAGCGTAGTAGATGAGAACAAGGCATGTTATAAATTGGGCTGTTCGTTTAGAGGCGATTTTTACGTCTTTTAATTGGGTCAGGAGTTTTTCTCTATTAGCAGTATCAGAAACATTGACCCCTGCATATCTAGCAGAATATACACCTGGGGCATTGTTTAATTCGGGTACCATTAACCCACTATCATCGCTTAGGACACCCCAAAGATCAGGTTCTAGGCGATTGCTTATAAAGTAAGTCAATGTCTGCTTCGCTTTAAGTGTTGCATTGGCTAGAAATGTTGTTCGCGTCTCTTCTATCTCTGGCATAACGTGTGAGTAGTCGAGAAATGTTTTTAGGCTAAGCGGCGTCTCTTCTAAAATAGATTTAAGAGCGGCTTCAAATTCTATTCGTTTGTCTTTATTAGTCGTTGCTAGTAATAATACGGGTCTTTTTTGCATAGCTGGTTTCTCACGATGGGGCTGGGAATGATTGTTATTAATAGAGGTGGTAGTAATTGAGATGAGAGTAAGTTAGGTGGTTATGTTGTGTGGTTGTGTGATGAAATGAGTTAGGTTAATGTCGTTAAAGTGTTTTCCATTGATAAGGCTAGCGGTGCGTGCAGCACGTTTTTTTAATTCGGCTTGGTGATGACGAGCTTCGAGCTTTGCTAGCGGATTTATCAGACTTAGAATTACAGTTCCAAGTACTAAGCAGTATTTCGAGAGGTGTTTTTGTTCGACGCTAGAAAAATCATTTAAAACATATTTTTCTAGTGAAATTTTAGTACCCACGAATGCATGTGAATTAGAGGTTGCATTGGTTTTATTGGAATCTTGGGGAGCAATACCACATTTCAAGCGGATAAAATTTGTTCCAATCTTTTCAATAATAGATGCAACGCCATTGTGTCCACCACTGCTACCTGCAGTTCGTAATTTCATAACACCGAAGGGCAAGCTGACATCGTCGTAAATGACAATAAGGTCTGATGCGGCTATGTTATTAAATTTCATTAAACTTAGGAGTGCTTCACCGCTTTTATTCATATAGGTCTGGGGTTGCACTAACATGATGTTCTTAGCGGCAGTGTTACTATTGGGAATTGTTATCGAGTAAGAGAAGATTTTACTCATGTGTTTTTGGCTGGAAGTTGCATTGACCAAGCTTGGGGCATGGAAAGAGCGGGGAAGAGAGGTCGTTAGTGCTTCTATAACGAGAAAGCCTAAGTTATGGCGTGTATGATGATAACGGGCGCCTGGGTTTCCTAGTCCGACTATGACCGAAGCCCTGGGCGGTTTGGGTTCATTCATGGATTATTATTGAACTATTGAATATAGACTCCCTATTTATTTAGGTGTGGTGATGTGAATTATTTAAGGTAGAGTTTGAGCAGGATGAAGGCTCTAAGCAGGGGGTTTTCAAATTGGTATTGGACGGGGGTGTGGGAGGTTAATCGGGGTATTTTTCTCAGGACGGTGCCACGTGAAGACCTCGTTAATTGGGATAATGCTAGGCTGACTTTTTTGGGGTATTGTCCTGCTTGATCGTCGAATGCGGCTGCTTTGATTGAGATGAAGGGGAGGAGTTCTTTAGCGGAAAAACAAATTTCTTCATTGCTTGGTTCAGTGAGGTGTTCTGGCGTGTGAATGAAATCGTTTTGCGGTTTGAATTGGGCGGCGGCTTCGAGGACTTCGCTGTAGAACCATTTGGCGCGGGGTGGGAAATTAATATTGGGCTGCGTTGCTTTTTTGTATGCGGTGACGATACTTGCAAAGGTATTGCGAATGGCTTTTTCTACGCTTGCTTTAAGATTGGCTTTTGTGATAACCGTGTAGCGGTGTGTGAGAGCGCTTTCGGCGGCGTATTTGCCTAGCATGTGTACGTAATACGGGAAGCCTGCTGCTAGGGTTAAGAGCAAAGTTTTAACCTCTCCGTCGGTTGTGAGTTTTACCTTTAAAAGACACCCCGTTAAAAGATCACTCATTTCCTCCATGTTCATGCGTTTTAGCATGATTTGTGAGAAACAACGTTCTAGTGAGGGGTGTTCGGCAATGAGTTCTGTACTGTTATTGGCAATACCAACGAATAGTAGGGTGATTTGTGGCAATCTATCTGAGAAGGTTTTAATGAGTCCTGCGAACAATTGCGATACCGTTTCCTGTTTAGCAGCGACATCAAATTCGTCTAATACAATGACAAGTTTCTTAGGAAGTGGATGGAGTATTTTTATGATGGTTTCTGTGCTTAGAGATTTTCGTTCGCTGTCTGTAAGAGCTGTATCTATGTGTGCTTTGAAATTTTCAAAGGCAGCGGCAGGAAGATTCGTTTTTTTAGTATGGCCCGACTGTGAAAAAAAAGATTTTCCGATATTGCTTTTAAGTTGGGTTAAGATATGTCGCCATAGATTGGTGAAGCCTTCTCTTTCGGTACAAGTTATCTTGATGAAATGTAGACTAGGATCGCGGGCAAAAATGACATTGGCTAGCGAAGTTTTTCCAATGCCCCGTTCTCCGTAGAGCATGATATGCATGCCAGGTTCGTCAATAGCTTCACTCAAACGCTCCAGTTCTTCATAACGGCCATAGAAAGCATCGACGTCATTTATCGGCATTGCAGGTGAAAATGCTTTATGGAGGCGTTCTTTCAGTGCGCGGTCGGCACTTTGTTTGAGGTCTTCTTCGCTATGATGAGATGACGATTCCATAGAGAGTCCGCTATATCAGTAAGTGGCAGCTACTAGCTCTTTTTTTATAGTTGTTGTGATATTCTGTAAGTTATTGAGTAATAGGTGAGCTTGTGAGGTGGCGCCCTTAGCGAATTCGTGTTTGCCGCCTCCTTTTCCTTGGGTATAACGTTTGATAATACTTAGGATAGTCTGAGCTGAAATGGCTGTACTTATGTCTTTGGTGATGCCAACCCAGAAATAAGCATGTGACGTTGCTGCTTGCGAAGCGGTTTCACCGGCAGTGGCTTTTAATGTTACAACGACAATGCTCCTAGCGTGATTGCGTTTGATGTGGTCTAAGGCGCTTGTTAAACTGCTTTCTTGCATATTAGTGAAATGGCTGCAGTATAAGGTTATAGGAAGGTTAGATTTGGGGGGTGTGATTTTTTCTGCGGCTTCTGTTAAGGTTGTTACAATAGTTGTTTTTTCATATGTTGTGGTTAGGTCGCGTAGTTTTTGATTTTCTTTGAGCAGTGCGTTTATTTTGGGGATGAGGCGCGGTGATGTGGCTACGCTAAGGAGCGATTGAAGATTCTGTGTGATCGCAGTTTCATGTTCATAATGTTCTAATAAAGCATTTCCTGTGAGTGCTTCGATGCGTTTGATGCCTGCTGCAACAGAAGTGACGTGAGCGATTTTAAATCCTCCTATTTCACTAGTCGTCTGGACGTGTGATCCGCCACAAAGTTCGGACGAATACGTGCCTATACGGACCACGCGTACTTGATCGCCGTATTTTTCTTCAAAAAAGGCTTTTGCTCCACTAGCTAGGGCGGTTGCTTTGGCTTCTATGGAAATGGTTATGGAAAGATTGGCTTTGATTTGCTGGCGTACTTCGGTTTCTAGGTTATGGAGGATTTGCGGGGTGAGCGGGCGATTGTAATTGAAATCGAAGCGTAATTTTTCATTGTGGACGAGGGAGCCGTGTTGTTTGATATTGCGGTCTAGTTTTGCGATTAAGGCTTGATGGAGGAGATGTGTTGCTGAATGGTTTTTTCTTATGGCTTGTTTACGGTAGTCGTTGACGCGTAATAAATAATTTTTATGTGTGGTTAGCGGCTGGTAGACTTTTCCTATTTTTAGGAAACTGTAATCGTTTATTCGTTTGGTGTCAATGATTTCTGCAACGAGCATGGCAGGGGGTATTTCTTGGTTTTTGGGAAGAACGGCGGGTGCTTTCGTGAGATCGATGAGCCATCCGCTATCCCCGATCTGCCCGCCACTTTCTCCGTAGAAGGGCGTTTTATCAAAGATGAGATAAGCAGTTTGATCTGGGGGAGAGTTTTTAAGTTGAGGGGATTCGGTTTGATTGGAGGGTTTTAGGGCAGGTTGTTCATGAGTTCCATAAGTTCCATAAGTTCCTTTAGGAAGTGAGGTTACGGGGACGGCATTTAGTATGATGTGTTGTAATTTACCAGGTGTTTGGGTGGTTTCTTCTCCTGTATATTGGTTTGCGGGCATATTTAGCTGGGGAAGAATGGTTGAGAGCGTTGATTTTACGTGCGTGAGATCGGCACGTGAGCGTGATTTCTGTTCTTGCAAAGCCGTTTCAAACCCTGCTTCATCTATGGTCATATTGCGTTCTTCGGCCATGAGTTTGATGAGGTCTAGCGGGAAGCCGTAGGTGTCATAGATTTCATAGAGATCGGGTCCTAGGAGCGTGTTTTGCTGGTTTTTAAGATTGTGTTCGATCAAGTGATTAAACCGTTTTTCTCCTGCATGAAGGGTTTTGTGAAAAATAGTTTCTTCATTTAACAGCGTTTTCTCAATGAATTGTTGTTCTGTCTGGAGTTCGGTGTAATGATTTCCCATTAGCGCAACTACGTCTTTGACTAAACGGTGTAGAAAGGGTTGATTGCAGGCTAGATTTGTTGTTCCGTAGCGGTAAGCGCGTCTAATGAGGCGTCTGATCACATAGCCCCGTCCTTCATTTGAAGGGAGCACGCCATCTGCAATGGCAAAACTGATCGCTCTGATGTGGTCGACGATCACTCTAAATGCTATGGCGGTGGCGTTAATTGAGTTATTTGGGTTAGTTGCTGTATGATTTTTAGCTTGCGCGGCCAATTCTGTTTTACGGAGTGGATATGTTGTTCCAGTGAGAGCGGCTAGGCTATTTATAAGCGGCATGAATAAATCGGTTTCATAATTTGAATTTTTCTTTTGTAATAGGGCAGTGATGCGTTCGAAGCCCATTCCTGTGTCGATGTGTTTGTTTTTTAGGGGGGTTAAACTTTGATCGGGCTCGCGATTGTATTCAATAAATACAAGATTCCAAATTTCTAAGTAACGAGCGCAGTCACGATTGATGCCGCCGCCTGGTTTTTGGCACAATTCACGATTTTCGGTGCCACTACAGGTGCAATTTTCTGCTCCCGTATCCATGTGAATCTCACTGCAAGGACCACAAGGGCCAGTAGCTCCCATTTCCCAGAAATTGTCTTTTTTTCCGAAACGAAACACACGATCACAGGGAAGATCAGTAACTTTCGGCCACAATGCCAACGCTTCGTCATCCTCTTCAAATACCGTCGCATAAAGGCTAGAACGCGGTAAGTTCCATTTCTCAGTCAGTAGTTCCCATGCCCATACCATAGCCGCTTCTTTGTAATAATCGCCAAAAGACCAATTGCCTAACATTTCAAAAAAGGCATGGTGATAAGTATCTTTACCCACTTCTTCGAGATCGTTGTGTTTTCCTGACAAGCGAATGCATTTCTGGGCATTGCAGACACGTGAGGACTGCGCCTTTTCTAGCCCTAGGAAGATGTTTTTAAAAGGATTCATCCCGGCGTTATTAAATAAAAGAGACGCATCCCCTTTTGGAATAAGCGAAGCACTGGGTACAATATTATGGTTCTTTTCTGCGAAAAAATCTAGAAAAGATTGACGAATAGCTTGATGCGTAAGCATATTTTTCCTTATTACAAATTTTTTAACCTTTTTTAGAGAAGTGCCCGATTTCTTTTGTTAGCCACCCCTTATTATTTAGATAGAGGTCATTCTTTACGAAGTAAAAAATGCTTAGAAGCTAATCTTACCATTGTATCACTATTGTACTACTATTGTACCATTGATTATTGTACCATTACATTTACTAAATTAGCTAGAAATGGCTTTTTAGTACCGTTACTCAAAAGTATATAGACGTTAATGCTAGAAATCTTTGCCAATTCATGCCGTTTATGATTTTTAATGATTAATAATTGTCTCAAAATCATAAAAACTAACTCTACCAGCAGAGCTTGTCTTCGTAAAAAGACCATTGGGTCATTTAATAGAAATTAATATTTTTTTTAAAAAAATTTAAAAAAATTGCAAAATATTGCAGAATGCAATCTCGTTCTGCATGTCATTCGCTACGCTAGATTTCTGAGGACGAGATTCATAGCTAACTGCCTCGATTAGTTTTCCCTTTTTTTCAAGTAAATTTATATTCTTTTTAAGAGGGGGGTGTATTGGGAGCAGAAGTTGCTTTTTTATAGCGTGCATTCACCGAAGATTTTAGTTATTTTTATAAAACAGGCTTTCAAACTATTTTATAATTGGTAACAATCGTTTTGTGTGTACACAAAACAATCCGCAATAAAGACATTTAATTATATATAATAAACTAGACACCCCCTAACCAATAAAATCATTGAAAAATAACCTAAAAATAACTTAAACATAATATAGAAATAACCTATTGTTCTACCATTAAGCCATTGATCCTGTCGATCTACTGTTAATTTATCAATCTATTATCATTATCATTAATCTATCATTATTAATACGCTTGTTTTATAGTCGCTGTGTGTAGTACGGATGCGCTGTAGAGCGGATATTGAGCGGATATTGACACTGTGACGTGGGCTATTTAACAAGGGTTTAATCATTAATCATCGTAAATACAAAAATCAAAATAAAAATACTCGTATCAAAATAAAAATACTCGTATCAAAATGAAAATGTTCGTATCAAAATAAAAATTCTCGTAAAAATCACCTTAAAAATCGCCGTAAAAATCACCGTAAAAATCACCTATTTGGGAAGGACAATTGCTAGAAATGGAAAATACAATAGAATACATTATTAAAAGAAATAACAGAAAAGAACGATTTGAAGAAAAACGTATTTGGAATGTCATTAAAAAAGCTTTTTTGAGTTTGGGCTATGTTAACAATGAAATGACCATCGATCAATTGACAGAAGAGGTCGTCGAGGCAATTGCTAGTAAATTTGTGCTCGATAATCCGCCTACCGTAGAAGAAGTTCAGGATATTGTTGAAGACAGGTTGATGTATCACAACTTTTCTGATGTGGCACGTGCCTATATTAAGTATAGAGAAGAACATAAACGATTGCGTGAAAATCGGATTCTTGAACTTATTGAAAAAGAACAGATCAATGCCATTGATGAACAGGGCACCGAGTTTGTTCTCACACGAGGTATTCTTACTTCACGTTATGAAAGTATTATTGGTGGGCTAGAACGCGTTAATGTCGATTTGATAGTGGATATTGTCTGTCGTGGTGTCTACGACGGTGTTCGTTTTGAAGAAATCGATCAACTTGCCTTAAAAGAACTCGAATACCTCATGGAAGAACATTATGAATACGGATTTTTTGCAGCGCGGCTCCTGTTAGACAAACTTTATAAAGATATCCTAGAATGTGGCCTAGGCAGCCCACATATCGAAGAACGTTACAGACAACAATTCTCAGAGTACGTTCACAGGGGCGTGCAAGAAGAACTGCTCGATGAAGAGTTTTTAAAATTTGACCTTAAAAAACTTGCCGACCACCTAGCTCATCAACGTGATACGCTATTTACATATTTAGGAGCACAAACACTTTATGATAGGTATTTGCAGAAAACAAGGAGTAAAAATGGGAGTGCTAAGCGCGTATTTGAATTGCCCCAGTGGATGTGGATGCGTGTTGCTATGGGACTTGCTATTAATGAAACCGATCGCGAAGACCGTGCTATCGAATTTTATAATACCATTTCTAACCTATATATCGTCAATTCTACGCCTACGCTCTTTAATAGCGGGACTAAGCATATGCAGCTTTCTTCGTGTTATATCAATGTTGTCGAAGATTCGTTAGATGGCATATTTCATAATTATTCCAGTGACGCGCTGTTATCTAAGTGGGCAGGTGGTATCGGTACGGACTGGACGGCTGTTCGTGCCAATGGTACGGATATTAAGGGAACGAATGGCGCTTCATCGGGTGTCATTCCATTTATTAAAATCTACAACGATATCGCAATTGCTGTCAATCAAGGCGGAAAACGTAGAGGGGCTATGGCAGCGTATCTTGAAAATTGGCATCTCGATATAGAAGATTTTGTCGAACTCAAAAAGAATACCGGCGATGAACGAAGACGGGCGCATGATATTCATACCGCGCTCTTTATTTCAGACCTTTTTATGAAACGTGTCCGTGAAGACGGAAATTGGATGTTATTTACACCTGAAAAAGTTCCTGAACTTCACAAAACTTATGGTAAAGCCTTCGTTAAGGCTTATGAAAGATATGAAAAAAATCCACCTAACCCCTTCAAAGTCGTCAAAGCACGGGACTTGTGGCGTAAAACACTCACAATGCTCTACGAAACAGGTCACCCTTGGATCACGTTTAAAGATACGATTAATGTGCGAAGCCCACAAGATCACGTCGGTATGGTCCACTCTTCCAATCTCTGTACAGAAATCACGCTCAATACTTCTAAATCTGAAACCGCAGTTTGTAATCTCGCCAGTGTCAATCTAGCACGAATGATCGTCAATGGAAAATTGGACGAAGACCTTCTCGCTAAGAGTATCAAAACAGCCATTCGTATGTTAGATAACGTTATAGACATTAATTTCTACCCGATTCCTGAAGCACGTAACTCCAATATAAAACATCGTCCTATAGGACTTGGAGTAATGGGGTATCATGATGCGTTATTTAAGCTTGAGATTCCCTACTGCAGCCAAGAACAGCTTGATTTTGCAGATATGTCTATGGAAAAGATTTCTTACCATGCCATATTAAACAGCAGTCTTCTCGCCAAAGAACGCGGCTACTACGAAAGCTACCGCGGTAGCAAATGGGATAATGGTGTACTCCCCCTTGATACATTAGACCTGCTCGAAAAAGAGCGTGGCGAACCTATAAAGGTCAATCGCAATGCACGGATGGATTGGGACAAAGTTCGTGCTACTATCAAAAAATATGGCATGCGCAATTCTAATTGTCTTGCTATCGCTCCTACGGCGACTATATCTAATATTTCGGGTGTCGTTCCTTGCGTTGAGCCTATATTTAGAAATATTTATACCAAAGAAAATATCTCGGGTAGTTTTCTAGTGATCAATCGCTACCTTATTGACAGGCTCGAAAAAATCGGTTTATGGGACCGCTCTATGATCAATGCTCTTAAACTCCATAACGGTTTGTTAGGTAATATTAAGACTATTCCTGAAGCACTCCGCAATGAATTTCGCGGTACGTTTGAAATTGATCCCACATGGATCATTGAGGCAGCGGCTATGCGTTCGAAGTGGATCGACCAATCTGCCTCTACGAATATCTTCATCGATACCAAAGACGGCAAAAAAGTCGATCAGATCTACACTGAAGCTTGGAAAAAAGGTATCAAAACAACCTATTACTTACGGAGTATAGCAGCTTCGCAGGTATCTAAGATGTTTGATGCGACAACAGCCCAACATGCTGCAGGTGATCGCGTTGCTAACGCTACTGTTACCCAACAAACGATAAGCACTATGCATGGAACTTCTTCTAAAAATGCAAGCTGTTCTATGGATGCTGATTGTGAGGTCTGCCAGTAGTGATTGTACGTAGTTAGACCGACAGCACATTCCTCAGTAAACTCTAAATTCTTGAAAACCAACTGTTTCTTAAAACTTTCCAATTTAACAAGTACTAACAATAACTATTCAATTAACTCATTAATGATAAAAATACAATATTTCATAGCTGTTATATTATTAATATAAAGAGGTTGTCATGGCTAGCAAAAAATTTGAAAATCTTATGCAGGATTTTAAAGTTGATAAAAAGACTAATTCTGAAATCATCAATAAACGACGCGTCATCAATGGTGAAGACGACGGGTTAATGCAAGTTTCTCCACTCAAACATCCCTTTGCAGATGAAATCTTTAAAACAATGCTGCATAATAATTGGGTCCCACAGGAAGTTTATATGGGCAAGGACCTTGAAATGTGGAAAGACCCTAAGATCTTAACCGAGAATGAACGTCGTGTGTTTGAACGAAGTCTTGCTTTCGTATCAAATCTCGATGGGATTCAAACCGATAACATCACATCTAATATTTTAAGGCAAATCACGTCTCCAGAGATTACCTTAGCGCTCATTCGGCAAGCTTATGAAGAAGCCCTTCATGTGCACAGTTACTCAACTATGGTGGAAGCCCTAGAACTCGACCCAGAAGAGATCTACGGCATGTACCGTCGCGATCAAGGTTTATATGAAAAAAATCAATACGTTCTTAAATCACTCAGCAAAATCTCAGGCGATAAGTTTAAAACGGGTACTTTTGAAAACGATCAAGCTTTTCTAGAGGCTTGTGTGTCTAATATTATCTTGGAAGGAATTTATTTTTATTCTGCCTTCATGATCTTTTATACATTAAAGCGCAATAATAAAATGCCAGGGAGCGCTGAAATGATCCAATTTATCAATCGCGATGAAGACCTGCATCTCAGATTATTTATTAAGATTGTCAATGAAATAAAAAAAGAACAACCAGAACTATGGACAGAAGATTTCAAACAGATAGCACTACAGAATATCATCGGTGCAGTCGAGCACGAAGTCGGATGGGGAAAATCTTGTATCAATGAAGGTATCTTAGGACTCAATCATAATAATCTAGAACAATACATTCGCTTTGTAGCAGATATGCGGCTGTTGGCTATTGGAATGAAGCCACATTACAATGTCACTAATCCATTTCCGTGGATTGAAAATTTCACGCAAGGAGCTATGACAGAAGTCAATTTCTTTGAAGGCACCGTTCGTGAATACGCTACGGGGACACTTCAATGGTAAGGGTCTTCGGTCACTGCTACGTAGCTTATAAAAGATAAGAATAACTCCATTACGATAATAATAATGAGAAGTCTGTTAATAAAATAGAAAATATTAACAGACTTCTTGCCTTCTCGCATCAAGCGTTTACTTTTACAGTTTAGGTGGAGGTGGGCGTAGTGGGCGCAGTAAGTCTTGCTAGCCGTTTATTTAGGCAAGCGTATGATGGATATGACTTGCATAAGAAAGTCAAGGGGTGGGGTTTTTGTTGTTGAGTGTAAAACTTGCTGTGACGTTAAAAATAGCAATCGTTAATCATCCCTAGTAGCTAGGTAATAAACGAGTTCGCCAACTTTATTGGCATAGCCCCATTCATTGTCATACCAGGCGACAAGTTTTACAAAGTTATCATTGAGCGCGAGGCTTGCTGCGGCGTCAAAGATTGACGTATGTGCGTCGTGTAAAAAATCTTGAGAAACGACTTGGTCTTCTGTGTAAGCGAGGATGCCTTTAAATCGCTCTGAGGCAGCGGCTTCACGAAGAGTGTCACAGAAAGCTGTTTTTGAAGCTGGTTTTTCAATACGACAGGTCAGATCAATGACAGAAACATTAGCACTTGGGATACGAAATGCCATCCCCGTTAATTTTCCTGCCAGCTCTGGGATCACGCGTCCTACGGCTTTAGCGGCGCCTGTTGAAGCGGGAATAATGTTTAACAGCGCACTTCTGCCACCACGCCAATCTTTCTTAGAAATGCCATCGATTGTGGTTTGATTGATCGTAGCGGCGTGAACGGTTGTCATCAGTCCTTCTACAATGGTATATTTATCGTGCATAACTTTCACAATGGGAGCTAGACAATTGGTTGTACACGAGGCATTGGAGACGATGTCCATTTTTTTAGCGTCGTATGTTTCTTGATTGACGCCGAGGACAAAGATGGGTGTGTCGTCTTTAGGCGGAGCGGATAGGATTACTTTTTTAGCACCATTTTTAAGGTGCTGTGCTGCAAGATCGCGCGTTAAGAACAATCCTGTGCATTCAACGATATATTCAGCGCCTGATTTATCCCATTTGATAAGGCTCGGGTCGCGTTCATGACTGACGTGTATTTCCAGATCACCTACGTAGAGTTTGTTTGCTTCATGGCGAATAGGAACATCAAATTTTCCATGCACGGAGTCGTATTTGAGCAGATATGCCATCTGCTTAATGTCCATTAAATCATTTATAGCCACAACTTTTAATTTATTTTGTGTGATATTGTTTGTATATAAGGACCTGAAGAATAGTTTGCCGATACGACCAAACCCATTGATACCTACTTTTATAGCTTCCATATCTCGTTCTCTTAAAAAAAACTTGTTTTAAATGTTTCTATCGTGTTTTTATCATGTTTTTATCGATTGCTGTAATGCTATTCTAAATGTTTCCATTGGGACATTTTATTACGTGACGTTGAGAATGCATGGCTCTATTATAACATGACTATGGCTTAGTGAAATAAACCGATTATTATCAAGTAAATTGGGATTAATGATGAGATTTAGCTAGCTAGTCATAAAGTATTTAATAATAAGTTAGTAAATATTGAGACCTAAGGATATAATATGTAGATAGAATCAAGTCTTTTTATCACTTAATGATTATCTAAGGATCACCTATTTATCTATTACTTATTACCTAATAGCAATCTATGATCTCGATCGATGTTAGTATAATTGCGATGTTAGTATAATTGGATATGGCAGCGGTGGTAAAATGGTTCAAAAGATAGATATAAAGAAATTTTATGAAATAGTTTTATCGAAATCTCACAGGTGAAGACAGCGTATTATGGGTCTAAGATGCGGAATAAAAAATCAACGTTATCGGGTAATGAAACAATTAAACATAGCCGTGCTTACCAATTTTTAAAATTGGCTGCTATGATGGGGCAGCGTCATTCGGCTAAATCTCAGCACCGAGGCACTACTACTAAGACGGCTACAAAGCATTATGGGAGATATGGGAAGTATGGGAAGTCGCATTTAGAACGATTAGAACATCTCGATGCGCTTATCGTAGGCGGCGGAATCAATGGCGCAGTCACCGCAATGTGCTTAAGCAGTTATGGTTATAAAGTTGCCTTAGTGGAAGCAGATGATTTTGCAGGGGGAACGAGCCAGGCGTCATCTAATCTTATTTGGGGGGGGATTAAATACTTAGAAAATTTTGAATTTATGCTTGTGCGTAAGCTTTCAAGGTCACGCAATAGGTTAATGCAGACTTATCCGTCATTGGTCCGTGAATTGAGATTCCTTATGCCCCATCGCCGTAGCGATGAGCACGGGCTCCTCAAGCTTTACTTAGGAACATGGTTTTACTGGATGTGGGGAGGATTTCAAACGGCTAAGCCGAGGTTTCATACGAGGCGCAGTTTGAAAAAAACAGGCTTCCCGCTGGCTATGCAGTATTTGACAGGCGGTTTCGAATACAGTGATGCCTATTTGCTTGAAAATGATGCGCGGTTTGTATTTAATTTTATTCGGCGTGCAGAAGACTTAGGAGCGGCTGTCCTCAATTATACAGTTCTTGAGAATATTGTTTATAAACCTGAAAAGCAGAGCAGCGCTACTAAGACGACTTCGCATGCGCACTGGCAAGCTAATCTTTACGATAAAATAGCTAAAAAACGGCTAGCTGTGACCGCTAAAATCATTATCAATGCAGCAGGACCGCACATTGATGCTATCAATAAAGCCAATCAAATCAGAACAACTCACCATCACGTCTATTCTAAAGGCGTGCATCTAATAGTCAATCGGCTTTTACCAGATAGACGTGCGTTAGCATTTTATGCCAATGATGGAAGGCTTTTTTTTGCATTGCCAATGGGAAATCGCACGTGCCTTGGGACAACGGATACGTTTGTCAAAAAACCAGCGGTTCGTGTGACTCCTGCCGATCGCAAGTTTATTTTAACCAATATTAATAAACTTCTCGCGTTGCCCTTTCCATTAACGACAAAAGATATTATAGCAGAGCGCTGTGGTGTGAGACCGCTCGTCCAGGAATATCGCAATGCAGGTAGTCATGAGACAACTGCGAAAGATTGGTTTTCTTTATCACGGAAACATGTTATTGAAGGCGATGCTGCGAAGCGTTATATCAGTATATTTGGTGGGAAGCTTACCGATTGTCTTAATGTGGGCGCAGAAGTTTATGAGCAGGTGCATTCCTGGCTGAGTACGCAGCAGGCTACTGTGTCTGAGGGGGTCGCTACGCGCTTAGTTGTTCGTAAGGAAAAGCTTAAAAATGGCGCTGAGAAAACTTGGTTTGGTGAACCATCTGTAGCACAGCGAGAACAATTTTTAAGTCGCGCCGAGCGCCTCCTTCCTGAAAAAATAGCGTCACAGCTGTGGGTACGTTATAATCACCATGCCCATCTTATGCTTGATCGAATAGAAGCACTGTGGCATAAGTTAACGGATCAAGCACCACTTCCAGCCACATATCTAGAAGGTCAAAATATCATCAAACAACATAAACTCATTATAAAAGCAATGTTGCGTGCATTAGATGAGCGTTCGTCTAAAAATCGTCATGCCCGCGCGTTTAAAACTCTCGTTAATAGGAAGAATCATATTTTAACCCAGCGTGATTTTCTTATGGAATGGGAACGTCTTGTAGCACCGGTGATTGTAGGCAGTGATGTTTTAATGCTAGAAGCAGAGTATGTGCTTAAGCATGAATGGGTCGTTTCAATAGAAGATTTCTTACGAAGACGGACTATGTTAGCCCTCACCACAAAGAAAACAGAACTTGCCCGTTCTAAAAATTTAATCTTACTACGAAAAATTTTAAAGAAGGCTTTAAAGCATCCTTAAAAATCTAAAAAACCTTAGTGTCTTCTTAGTGTCTTTAAAATAACTCTAATTCACTCTACTTATTCCAGCTGCCCCGTTTCTTAACTTGCCATGTAGAATGATCGTACGACTTATATATGCGATTTGATTAATAAGGATTAGAATTAGCAAATATGCTCTCTACTGTTAGTAAATAGAATGACAACTTATTGAGATAGACTATGAAAGAGTCGAGATGAACTATGAAAATTATCACTTGGAATGTCAATGGACTTCGCGCTGTCCATAATCGAGATGCTTTATTGCCGCTACTGAGAACGGAACGTCCCGATGTTCTCTTGTTACAGGAGATTAAGGGGATGGAAGCACAATTTTCTGATGTCCTTAAAGACAACAGCGAATACGAGATCAGTTATCATTCGGCGCGTCAACCAGGTTATGCAGGGACGGGTCTTTGGGTGAGGAAAGACGCTCCTATATCAGACAGAGCCCTTTTAAAAGGAATGCCGGCGCTTGCTAAGGAGCAAGGCGATTATGAAGGAAGAATTCTCGGCATTAAGGGTTTTTATAAAAAAACGACTTCGAATATACCTATTGTTATTTTAGGCATTTATTTTCCTAATGGTGGGAAGAGTAACGATGCATTTGAAGAAAAACTTGTTTTTTATAAGAATTTTCTGTCCTATGTGGATGCGCTGAGTAAGAAGGGAGCTCTTTGTATTTGGGGTGGGGATATCAATTGTGCCCATACGCCAATTGATCTCGCACGTCCTAAGGAAAATGACGGTAAAGTCGGCTTCCATCCGCGCGAACGAAAATGGCTTGATAATGTTATTTCTCATCATTGGATAGATGTTTTTAGACATTGTTACCCTGATTTAAAAGATACGTATTCGTGGTGGAGTTATCGAAGTGGTGCCCGTGAAAAGAATGTTGGATGGAGAATCGATTACTTTTTTATGAAAAAAGCAAACTTTAACCACGTTAAGAAGATCACATATCTTCCTACGGTTACAGGGTCAGATCACTGTCCCCTTTTATTAGAATTGCATTCTTAATATCTTTAATTACCAGTCAATGTTTGCTTGACGCGATGCTCTAAATAATAAATATAGCTCAGTCCGAGTAGCTAGAAATTATCCATGTATAGCGCTCTTCCGTATCTATTAAGTGTTGTTCTGGTGGTGCTGGCGGCATTTCTTTATCCAGAATATAGCCTAGTGATGAAGTCTTATGCCTCTGCCTTATTGATAGTGAGTGGGGTTGTTTTTTTGCTTGTTATGGTTAGTAAATGGGTGTTACTCAAACGGCATATTTATGGCAAGGGAGTTCATTTTTCAAAACGGATTTCAAAGTGGGCTAAGATCGGTTATTATATTATTATATCGTTAAGTTTAGCGCTTAGTCTGGCAGCGTTGTTTTTACTGGGGTACCAGGAACCAGAAGAATTTTATGACAATGTCTATATTCCTGAACCTTGGGTTAAAGGCTACGTTTTTAGAGGTAGGGTTTTATCAGACCGAGGACAAGGACCTAAGTATCATGAATTGCTTGTCCTCATCGAGACAATTGGCCGGTCACAGAAAAAGCGTGAATGTGCTATTCTTTACGAAGAAAATCTATCACTGCGCACTTCAAAACGGGTGTTGCTGAAGATTAAAACCGATGACCGAGAAAATGACGGAGAAAAACTAGCACAAGCTACGCATCATGCTAATAGAAAAATCCCGCTAGGAAGTACCGTCATCATAAAACCTTATTATCATCGCTCAACGCAGACGATCAAACAAGCAAATTATCGAAGTTATCTTTATCACAGAAAACAAGTAGGTAGTATTTACGTTACGCCTAAATATATGCAGGTTATAGAAGCCTATAACGGGTTCAATCTTCCTATCATTATAAATAACTACGTCGTAACAACAATTCAACGTTATGTGACTAAAGAGTTTGAGTGGCAGGGAAAAATCAAAACAGCTAATCAAGGAATATCTGCTCTAAAAGATTCAGTAGTTATCATTCCATCTCAGTATGATAGGTCGCAGCAACCTGCATACGGGCTTTCATTATCACTTCTTACAGGTGATCGCAGGTGGCTGGCTAAGGAGATCGTTGAAGATTTTAGACAAACGGGAACGTATCATGTTCTGGCTATCTCAGGAATGCATACGGGAATGATTATGTTAGTATTTTTTAGCCTGCTTAGGCTCTTTCGCATGTCTAAACGTCATGCTAGGGCGATGATTATATTTATTTTATTTCCAGTTTACTTAATGATTGTAGGTCCGCGTGTTTCTGTGCTGCGTAGCGTACTTATGATAGCTTTCGGTTTTTTATGGACGGTACGTGATCAGAAGAGTCCGTTATATATTTTGTGGGCACAAATATTACTTCTCATGCTGCTTGTCAATCCTTATTATGCGTATGACGTGTCGTTTCAGTTGAGTTTTTCGGCTGTATTGGGTGTTATTTTGGGATTGCAGCTATTAGTGTATTATTCATTTAAAAATAGTGTTTTGAATTGGGTGCTGGCAACGTGGGTTATTTCGGTGAGTTGTCAACTCTTTACGATGCCGTTTATTTTATATTATTTTACAGACGTTAATATGCTAGCTCCGCTTTACAATATGATTATTCCACCACTTGTGATCATTGTATTACTGGGCACTATTTTTCTGGTTTTACTTCCGCTCCCTGGTTTAGCTCCACTACTCGGGCTAGCACTGGCATACCTCAATGAAGCGATCAGTGATTTGCTCGCTTGGATAGTGGCGCATGAACCAGCGCTGCGCTTAGGTTACCCTTCCCAGTTCCCGCTAGCTAAAAGTCACTGGTCGCTACTTGGGTTATTTCTGCTCATCTTTGCAGGATTTTGTGTTATTTTAATGGCTGCCCAGCTCAGACGCCCTCTACGTTTCAAACGGAGCATCCATTATTCGTAATGCCAATATTCTTAGGAAATTTCTTGTATTGAGAGTATAATATTATGTCAATATGAAGCAGCGTACAGAAAACCACGAGCGCATAGACCGCTACGCGCTCCCACCATGGTTAAATATTACAGCCAGTGATGAGAATCATTCTCATCTGAGAAATAGGCAGAATGCTACTTTACAGAAAGCATTTTGGGTTGCCCCGTCAGCGGACGTTATAGGTGACGTACAATTTTCTGAGCATGTTTCAGTTTGGTTTAATAGTGTGCTCCGCGCCGATGTCAATTATATTCGCATTGGGGCGCAGACAAATGTTCAAGATGGAACTATTATCCACGTTACCAATAACAATCCTTGTCATATCGGCAGGGCTGTCACAATAGGACATCGCGCTGTTATCCATGGGTGTACTATTGAAGACAATGTTTTGATTGGTATGGGAGCTATTGTGCTTACGGGGGCTATCATTGGCAAGGGTGCTGTTATAGCGGCGGGAGCGGTTGTTCGTGAGGGTGAGAATGTAGCCCCATTTACGCTTATGGGCGGAGTTCCTGCGCGTGTACTACGCTCTGCTCTGCCAATTCAAGCGACACTTAAAGATCATGAGAGCTGGGCTCAGAAATACGTTGCTTTAGCAGAGCGCTACCTAGATAAAGATGTTCGTTATAAGTTTCCTAACCCCCATTCTAACAGACCTCCTAAATCAGATTAAATCATATTAAATTAGATTAAATTAGAGAAGTATTGTGTTAGAGAAGTATCGTGGCTTACTTTAATGGCGTCCCTTCCCCTGCATTGAAATCAATTGGCGTTCTTATATATTTTTAACTAATTATCATAATAAGTTTATCAATCATAAAAGAACAATCATAAAAGAACAATCATAAAAGAGCAATTGTAAAAAACAATCATAGTCACTAAGGTAGTAACTCATAATGGCAGGAATTGATAAGAGACTTAGCAGTGTAGAATTGTCTGAACAACTGGATATGGATCAGAAGCAGTATTCACGTTATGTTTGTGATTCGCGGGCAATTCCTAATATTATTGATGGACTAAAACCGGTGCAGCGCCGTATTTTATGGACCATGTGGAATTCTAGTGCGCGTGATCATTTTACAAAAACCGTTAAAGTCGCAGGAATGGTCATGGGTTATCATCCACATGGCAATACGTCGATAGAAGATGCGATTGCTCAGATGACGCAGAATTTTCCATTTGCTAACAATTATCCGCTTATCTTAGGTGAAGGTGTATTTGGGGATGTTTTAGACCCGAAAGCAATTGCCTCACCGCGTTATACAGAGGTTAAACTTTCAGATTTTGCTAAGGATTTAGGCTTATTTGAAGCGCTTGAAGACATTGACTACGTTTCTAATTACGATGAAAGTGCTAAGGAGCCGATCTACTTTGTTCCGAAAGTTCCCCTTGTTCTACTCAATCCTATTTTAGGCATTGCAACGGGGTTTAAATGCTATATGCCGCAGCGCAAATTGGAAGATGTGATTACAGTACTCCTCAATGTATTACACGGTAAAGCCCGTGCCAGTAAAAAGAACATTGATCCCTGGGTGCGTGATTACTACGGTGCGCATCACACGGTTGTCAATGAGCATCACATGCGAGTATTTGTTACAGGATTTGGGTTTGAGCGTACTAAGGATGGAAAAATATACTTAATCGCTGCTCCGCATAATTTTAATAGGGAGAAGACAATACTTTACTTAGAAGAACTTATCAAGGAACACGGTGATATTTTGCGTGATTACGAAGACTATTCGTCCGATCGCTTTAAGATAGAATTGCTCTTTAAACGTGGAAAACGAATAACAGACAATGTTTTAACAAGCCTTTTTACTAAGGAGACACGCGATATTATAGATCAGAACGTCATTACAAGTAGCGGTCATCTTAAAAATAGAACCGATGGTGAGATTATAGAAGAATTTCTAGCAGTTCGTAAAATGCATCTCAAACGGAGATTTGCACGCTTGCAGCGGTTAGCAGAAGAAAAATGCGCTAAGGAAAATGAACTCATTCGGTTCATCACTGAAAAATGGAATGAAAAAGTTATCCTCACTTCCAGTCGCCAAGCTTTAAAAACAGCTCTCGAAAAGGCAAAATTCGTCTACATGGACTGGTTAGTAAGTCTTCCTATCTACAGACTCACAAAACAAGAAGTCAACCGTTCTAAAGAGGCTATTATAGAGGCTAAAAAACAAGTGCTTTATTACAAACGACTTAAAGAAAATAAACGCAGCTTAGACCAATTTATTGAAACTGAAATCAATGCACTCCTTAAGAAATGGAAATATATCCCTGCTAAATATCAGGATCAACACTAGGATCAATAGCAAAAATACAAAAAAAGTCAAATTTTAAAAAATCCATCATGAAAAAGAAATCTTCTGCCCGTGAGCAAACTTCCGCATCCAAACGCGTATTTAAGCAATTATCTAACGTCGAACACGTTCGGTTGCGAACGGGAATGTGGCTGGGACAAAATTCATTAGCCAATTACCAGCAGCATTTCTTCGTGCCCGTATCATCAAGCAAACAGAAAAATCGCAGTCTAGCAGCAGTCCCTCAAGGGACTAAAAAAAACAGCTCCCATTCACATAAAGCAACCTATCAGATCACATCTGAGGAAGTTACCGATATTCCAGCTAAACTCAAATGTTTAGACGAAGTCTGTATGAACGCCGTAGATGAATACAATCGCAATCGGCTTGATAAAACATTGCGTCCCAATAAAAAAATGGATGAATTGCGGGTAACACTGCATGCTAATGGAAGTCGCGTGACTGTAGAAGACAATGGCCGCGGTATTCCTTATAAAAATGCCGAACACGTTTTTTTACACCTTATGTACGGGGAAAATTTCGATGATGCTGCTCGCACAGAACATGTTGCAGGACAAAACGGGGTCGGTGTTTCGCTTGTTCGCATTGTATCCAAGTATTTTTATGCAGAAACTTGCCATGATAATGTATTGTATCAAAAATTATTCACAATTGATGAAGCTTTTTTAAAAGTACTTAAAGGAGTAAGTCTTTCTACGCAGTTAGAAACACTGTTTATTAAGACGATCGAAGAGCAAGGTACGTTTGAAAAGTTAGAGGCGTTTAAAAAATTACCGGCTTTAATACAAAAAGAGCTTAAAACGGCATTTAAGAAAACAGGTATGGAAAAGAGACTTACTCCTATTGCTCCTAAAACGCTTCCAGCAACGAGCAACCTCCTCAGACGCGGGACAAGAATCACATTCGAACTCAATGAAGCGTATTTTAATAAGCTAGCGGTCACCTTTTCTTCACGATTATTACGCCAATACCTTAGTGATATAGCCATGACCAATCCTCCATTGCGCGTGATTTTTACAGATCGCACTAGCAATGAAACCTATACGTTTGTATATAAGCGCGGATTAGAGGACGTGCTGACGCAAACAAACCTCGATTATTACAAACTCTCACATCAAGAAAAAGACTTAGGCTTTAACTTAGAAAGCTTCATCGTTTTAGGTGAAGGACGTACGCTCAGTTGGGTGAATGGCAATTTTGCTTCGCTAGGCGGTTCTGCTATTGATTACTTTGAGAATAGATTATGTGATGAAGTACGGAAGAAACCTAGCCTCATGCAGGCAGAAAAACGCCTCAAAATCACGATCACACGCAATGACGTTAGAAAATTCTTCCACGTCTATCACGTTTTAAACGTGATAGCTCCCAGGTTTAAAAGTCAAGACAAATCGTACCTCATTAACGATCTCAATGCCCCTATTCGTAGAGCTGTTGATACCAATCTAGAACGACTCATTAAAAAGATTAATTTGCTCTCACACATTATAAGCGAATGCGAACGGCGTGCCCAGTTTCGCGACTTCACCGATGCCACGAAAGAAGTCAAACGTGTTTCACGGACATATATTGAAAAATTGATACCCTGTTCTAGTAAAACAAGTCCAGCAGAGCGCGTGTTATTTCTGGGTGAGGGCGATTCTGCTATAGCAGGATTGCGTTCGGTTCGAAATCCGCTCTGTCATGCGTTATTTCCTTTGCGCGGAAAACCACTCAATGTTAAAGACCTCTCCTTAGCACGGGTGCTCCAAAATAAAGAATTTAAAAACATTGTCGCTATCCTTGGTCTTCCGTTAGAAGGCAAAATCACAGCACTTAGTCAATTAAATTATCCTCGCATCTGTATCGTCACGGATGCCGATTATGATGGGTATGCGATTCGCAGTTTGATACTTAATTTCTTCTTTGAATATTGGAAGGAATTGTTTAGCTTAGGGGCGATATATCTCGTAGAAGCGCCCCTATATGAAGTCGATCTTGTCAATCCACGTAAAGAAAAAAAACGCTTCTACTGTATCAATGATCATCAATTTACAGTGCTTATGAAGAAGGCAAAAGCTGAAAATTGTTCGCTTGTCCGTAAAAAACGCAATAAGGGACTAGGTGAAACCAGCGCGGCAGCGATGACATACGCTATCAATCACAATTTGCTCCCGATTAGGTTATCAGATATTAAAAAATCAAGACGTATCCAGAAATTATGGTTTGCTAAGGATGAAGCGGCTAACCGCCGCCAGCAAATAGCTAGCTACGCACAACTCTTTTTCTCTGAGTAAGAATAAGCAGTTAGCAGTTGTTTGTTAGAGGGGAAGTATTGATTGCTAGGAGGATCATTGATTGCTGGATAAGGGGGTGATAGGTGATTTTAGTCGTGTGCTCTTTTTATTAAATAATACTCGTTATTTTAGCAAGAATTTTACGTGCTTTAAGATAGCTTTGCTTTTTATAAAAAATAAGGTGGGATTCTTTCTCTAAAAAGAGGACGGTGTCTTTAAATTCGGGTAATTTTTCTAGGGCGTATTTCATCTTAAGAAAGACCTGCCTAGAAGAGGTTTTGAGTAAAATCGCTCGGTTAACACGCGTTAAGGCAATGTGTTCGAAGTACAGATGGAAGTATTCGGCGACTTGGCGTGTGTAGTGGTCGGGAGAGAGTTTTTTGAGTACAGCTGTTGTATTTGCTTCATCTAGCCCGGCAAACCAACTTAAATGTGAAAATTCTAGCTTGGGAATACATTGTGTGGTGTGGTCTGCGAATGTGATTTTTGTGAACAGACTGAGAATATGCATGGCGGCTAGTGAGATTGTTTCATTGAAGACAACGATACTCATATCGCTATCTATGATGAGATTGTCATGTTGTGAAACTTCTACTAGGGGTGTTTGCGTAGGTGTATGAATTATTTGGGTGGCTAAGGTCATGTCTAATTTGAAACTTCCTTGTCGTGTTGTGATAAGTCTCCAATCTAATAAAGGGTTTATTCTACTTGAAAATTCCGTAGCGGACAGGTAGGGTTTTTGTTCCCAGAAGCGTTTTTGATTGATGTGACTGAGGAGTAGTTTTTCGGTTAGGGTAATGGTTTGGTGTGTTGGTGAGGAGGTGCTATCTGGCGCAAGTGCTTCGCTCGGCGTAGATGTGGAAGTGAGTTTTTTAGCTGGAGACTCGGTTAAATGAGTTTTATCGATCTCTAATGGTGACGTTTGTGGTGATGCTTGCGACGTTTTTTCTAGCTTGTTCGGTAGGTCTTTAAAACTTACAAGATCGAGCAATTCTTTTAAGAAGGCATAGCTGTGCGGATGTCCTATTTTGAGAATAATTCTTATTTTGACGTAGCTAGATTTTTTTAAGAACAGTTTCCAATAGTTTTGTGTTAAGAATTGTTTAGCAATAGTTGTCAAATACTTCAGTTCGTTACTACTTTTAATGGGAATATCTTTCGTAAGGGCGGGTTCTCTAGTCTTTTTTTCATAAAGAAGTGCGGTGATCGTAAAAAGTTTTTGGGTGATTTTGCGTTTTGTCAGAAAAAGCTCATCGGGAGCAAGCAAATCTGGACGTACTGTGATAGGTTGTTTGAATGCAGTTAGAGACGGTAGGGTAGAAGGCGCTGCTGGTTTAGCTGCTGAACTAGGAAGTACACTTAAAATAGGATTTAAGATAACATAGAGGTCACCTGTTTTATGAAAGATCCCGAGTACAGCTAGGTGAGAATGGAAAGCTTTTTTTATGAGTTCTAGCATATCCTTTGTCTTTATCGCCGCTGTCATAGGATATGCGTAATGGTGGGCTAGTTTTTTTAGAATTTTAAGTTCACTTGATGTGAAAGCTGCCGTATTTTTAGGAAGTAATGCATTAGCATGTTCTGTAAAAAAAGCCAATACTTGTTTGTTATGGGTTAAAAACAGTATTTTTTCTAGAAATGAACTCAGCGCATCGGTGATCTCAACTGTATCCCGTGTTTCCAGTAAAACAGAGCGATTTTTTAACCAATTGATAAAATCAATATCGTGTAGATGATTTAAGAGCGGTTCATGGGTGCTTGGAGGGTCTGTTTTTTCAAACAGATCGGCAACCGTGTATTTAGGTGATGCTGTGTCTGCTGCTGGGTCGGATAAGCGTCTATAAAATGGGCTTGTAATGTCTTTTTGACCGTCTTTTTGAGGAATTTTAGTTTTACTATCGCGGCGGTTTTCAGAACTATTTTCAATGTGTTTTGCTATCACGCGTGCCATGAATGCTTTAGCGGTGGCATCTAGTCTAGCGTATTGACTGGCAAAAAATATAACGTCTTCTGCTAACGCTTTAAAGTCTTCTAGGTTTTTTATCTTCCAAAATTTAAGAAAATTTTGTTTTTTCTTTTCATCATAGAGAAATTTTAGCATTGTTTTCTAGCTAAGGCAGGATGGATGGGTGCTATTATTATTATTTCTAGTCTTACGGTTATGTGTGAAACGGATGATATAATATTGTTTATATAGTAAGTCTTTGTTGTAGGTCTTTATTAGACAATCTTAAAGTAAGTATGGGTAGTATGAGTAGTATGGGCAGTATTGGCGGCGCGGATGATTGCTAATAGATATGTATTATAATCGGTAAGGGTAAAATTAAGTCATTGAGTCATTGAGTGCATGCTAAGAATATCAATAAAATTAATAAGATCAATATTATATCATGATTAGTCTTTATAAAGATGTGATGCTATTTTCACGGGAGAAGCGATTTGCTGCTTTAGGGTTGTTTTCTTGGAGTTATTCAATTATATGATGTGAGATTGTTATGATGATTATTGTAATAAGTAATGGATGTACTGGTGAATGGGTGTTTTGTTGATGGTTTGGAGTGATTTATTGGATTGACTGTGAAATACTTGTGTGGCGGTATAATTACTGATTTTTTTTAAGAATACTGAAATATTTTTTGTAAAACATGGTAATATTTTTTCATCATTTATAAATAATAGAATTTAGATGAGTGGTTTTAATGTTTTATTGTATTTGAGAAGGCCTCTTATTTAAATAATGCATAATTTAGGTAATGTTTAAACATTGAAATCATGTTAAAAATAGATATGAGGACGTACTGTTATTAAAGATTTTAAGAGGTTGTATTTTGATTATGAATGAAGAGCGTTTTGCAAAGTCTTATCGTAAAGAATATGAAAATTCTATAAATGATCCAGCGGCGTACTGGGGGAAGCAAGCTCAGGCAATAACATGGTTTAAACCGCCTGAGGTTATTTTAACGAAAAATGACAAGGGTCTATACAGATGGTTTGCAGATGGGGTGCTCAATACGTGTTATTTGGCGTTAGATCACCATATAGAAGCAGGGCGCGGCGATAATCGTGCGCTTATCTACGATTCACCGGTCACGCAAACCAAAAAAACTTATACGTTTACAGAACTTCACGATGCGGTCGCTCGCTTCGCAGGGGCGCTGCATGCAGAAGGACTTAAAAAAGGTGAACGGGTTATTATCTATATGCCAATGATCCCCGAAGCTGTGATCGCAATGCTTGCTTGTGCGCGACTAGGAGCGGTGCATTCGGTTGTTTTTGGTGGTTTTGCTCCACAAGAACTCGCTTCACGGATCACGCACGCTAAACCACGGTTTATTATTACGGCTTCGTGTGGCATTGAGGTCAATAAGGTTGTCGATTACATGGCTATGGTGCGCATGAGTGTTACATTGGCAGAACATCGTATCTCGGGTATTATTGTTAAACAACGTGAAGAGGCCCCTGCTACCCTTAATGAGCCACTGGAAAAAGATTTTAATAGCCTATTAAGTACAGGGGAGAAAATAGCCTGCACAGAAGTTAAAGCAACAGACCCGCTCTACATTCTCTATACGTCAGGAACAACAGGAAAACCTAAGGGAATTGTCCGTGATAATGGCGGTCACGCCGTTGCACTCAAATATTCAATGGACGTTATTTATGATACAAAATGCGGTGAAGTTTTCTGGGCAGCTTCAGACATTGGCTGGGTGGTTGGACATTCCTACATTGTCTACGCTCCGCTATTCCAAGGGTGCACGACTATTGTTTATGAAGGCAAGCCCGTTAGAACGCCTGATCCGAGTGCTTTTTATCGCGTGATTGCCGAACACAACGTCACTTCTTTTTTTACGGCGCCGACTGCTTTTCGTGCGATTAAAAAAGAAGACCCTGAGGGAAATTATGCTAAAAAACACCACGCTTCTTCATTGAAATATATCTTTTCTGCTGGCGAACGTCTTGATCCGCCTACTTATAAATGGCTTACGGAGATTTTTCCTAAGCAGAAAATCATTGACAATTGGTGGCAGACTGAAACTGGGTGGCCTATCGTTGCTAATCTGATTGGGCTCGAGTCATATCCTCCGAAGATCGGTTCGGCGACATTTCCAGTTCCCGGGTTCAATGTCCAGATCATGAGTGATGAAGGCGAACTCTTGCCACAGGATGTCTCAGGAAATATTGTTATAAAGTTACCGCTTCCTCCATCATGTTTGCCAACTCTCTGGGAAGACGATGCTTTATTTAAAAAAGTTTATCTAGATTTTGCTGAGGGATATTATCTCAGTGGAGACGGTGGCTATAAAGACGAAGAGGGCTACGTATTTGTTATGGGACGTACAGACGACGTTATCAATGTTGCTGGGCATCGTTTTTCTACAGGTGAGATCGAAGAAGTCATTGGTAGTCATCAGGTTGTAGCAGAATGTGCAGTCATTGGTATTATTGATGCTGTTAAAGGAACAATACCGCTAGCGCTAGTCGTGCTTAAAGACGGTTCTGTTATTACAGAAGATGCGCTAGAAAAAGAACTCACAGCCCTTGTTCGGAGTACATTAGGTGCTGTGATCGCTTTCAAACAAGCAATTGTTGTCAAACGGCTGCCGAAGACACGGTCAGGTAAAATTCTTCGCAAAACACTTCGACTTATCTCAGAACATGAAAAAGTTCCAGCGCCGCCTACAATAGACGATCCTGCCATTATCGATGAAATTAGAACGGCTTTTAGTCGTAGAAAGGTGGGTATCTTCGTATCCTAATGCATCCTAAGAGGTGCTTTGAAATTCCTAGTCTTTTTTAGCATTGATACTTAGCTAGGGATCATTTATAGCAAGGCGTAGTTATTAGCGTCTTCTTTTTTTAAAAAGTTCTTTTAGTATTAAGTAGTCTTGTTGGGTCGTTAATTTAGGATTTTCATTAGCAATGTTAATGATTTTCACCTGATGCCCCCCGCTACGTGTGTACACTTCGCTATCATCGGTAGGGATAGTGAAATGAGGGTAATGATTTTTACGGGTGTTTGCCTGTTGATAAGCAGTCAATAATTTTTCATAGCTTTGATAAATAGGTAAAAATGGAAATGCTTGTGGAGTTGTTACCGCTCTAAGGCTACTGCGATCAAGATTTTCTTTAAGAGTGGTTACGCTAGTTCGCTTCGTGACAGTTTTTTCTGTGATGATTTTAATAGTATTGACAACAGGTTCGCCTGGAACAATACCGATGTTAGCAGTGGAATTTTTAGATTTATGAGAGTTATTTGTACGCTCTTTTTTAGGTGTGGCTGCTTTTACAAGGGTGCTAATATCCTGGCTATGAATGAGTGGTCGGGCGCTATCGTGAATTAGAACAAGATCATTGGCTGCACTTAGGTTTTTAAGGGTTTTAAGTCCGTTGAAAACGGAGATAAACCGTTTATTGCCACCTGCTGTAAAGATAATACTGGCTAGGCGGCGTTTTTTCTGTGTGGATAGGGTTTTGTTTTGATTGATAAATTTTTGTAGCGCAGTTCTATATTTCGTTAGTTGCTTGGTGGAGGAATTTTTTGGGTGGACGAGGACAATATGTTTTAAATTTTTTAAATGGAGAAATGCCAGTAACGAATGAATAAAGATTGGAATATTGGCAACCAATTCAAAAAGCTTAGGTTTACCGTAGCGGCTACTTGCCCCTGCTGCTAGCATGATAACAGATATTTTCATTCACATGAGGTGTTTTTGATGATTGAAGTTGTGTGATTGGAGTTGTTACTTAGGTGGTGTAGAGTACGGTTTGTTGTTTTATAAGGATAAACAAGAGCACTACGCCAGAGCAAGCGGCGTTATTTTTGCCGGAGGCACGTAATTATAAGCAATGCTTATGATTACGTGAGTTGCTTGAATTAGCTTTATTAGAATGTTAGCGTCTACATTGCTATGTGAGCGTAGCTTCAATTAAGTCTATGAGAGATAGGCTCGTCCTTAGTTATTGGGGGATGCTCTGAGATAATTTGATTGAAATTAAAGTTTTTTTCAGTTAAATAGGTGTGAGCTAAAACACGCATTCAATCAATGAAGCATTCAATTAATCAGTCTCAATCAATTAATCTCAATCATTCAATCTCAATCAGTCAAGCACTCAGTCTCAATCAATCTCAATCAGTCGATCATTTAATCTCAATGAAACACTCACGCAATCTACTCAACTAGCGAGTCAATTAATCAGTCAATCATTTAATCTCAGTCATTCAATCACGCAATCTCAATGAAACACGCACTCAATCAGCCAGTCGCTAAGTATTTTACTAAGTCGCTTACTCAACTCAATCACTCACTCAATCTCACTCAATCTCAATCAATTTAATCTGCTAATCTAGCGAAAGCAATGCGTCCTGATTCGTTTTGAATGTAAGAAGTGATGAGAACGGATTTTTGCTGTCCGATATAACGTTCGGCTTCTTCGATAACGATCATTGTGTCGTCGGGTAGAAAAGCAATGCCTTGGTTGCGATTATTGCCTTTTTTGGTAATGAAGATACGAAGGCGTTCGCCGACGTTAAGACTGGCTTTGATGAGTGTAGCGAGATGATTGATATTGAGAGTTTTTAAGTTTTGTAATTGTGCGACCTTGACGAGATTGTAATCGGTGGTGATGATTTTGTAATGGTCTTTTTTGGCAAGGGCGAGTAGTTTGCGGTCGACGTTTTTCTCTTCTGGGACGTCATCTGTGATAATCCGTACTGAAAGGTGGTCTGAGTTTTTCATTTGCTTTAGCAGTTCTAAGCCGCGGCGTCCTTTGGTGCGTTTTTCATGATTGTGGCTGTCTGAGATGAGTTGTAGTTCTTGAATGACAAATTGCGGGATACACAGTAGGCGTGGAATGAAGCCACTACTGGCAATGTCAAGTATCCTGCCGTCAATGATCACACAAGTGTCGATGAGATATTTATCGGCTTGATCATTGTCTTGCAGAGGTATTTTTTTGCGGAAGTAGGTTGCATTGCCGCCGACACGAATGCTTATGTAAAGAGCGATGAGGATGAAAGAAAGAAAAAATGCTTCTATCCAGCTACTATTTCCATACGGTTTAAGATTGATCTCTAGCGTCCAGGCAAGGATGCCGAGGATAAATGTATTTAGGGCGACTAAAATACCGGTACTTAGGAGTTTAAAGAATGGAACTTTTTTAACGATATAAAAATCTGCTAACCATCCTACTGCTAGCGTACCTAAGAAAAAGGCAACTTTAATAACTAATGTAAAGTTGGTGAAATATAAAAAGCTTGCCGCTGTGATAAGGGCACATAATATTTGAAACATAATGATACATTAAATATAAAAATGATTGTGAATTTTAATTACTTGCATGCACGGGTGCATTGGCTTTGAAGTTCTGCTATTAATAAGTTAAGTGGCAGGGGGTGGGTTTAGAGGTTTATTTTTTGGGGTAAGGATTTGATTTTGCTATAAGGTTATAAAGACATGATGAGTTGTTATGGATATGTGGGGTGTACTTTTTGTAGAAGGGGGGTGTTATTTACTAGGTTTTGATGGGGTTGGGTCAGTTGGCGGGTTGGTTTTTTTAGGGGTGGCGGCAGTGGTTGCTGCGACTTCTTTTTCATAGAGTTCGTCTAGTTTTGAAGAGAGAAGTGAAGTGACCTGTTTTTCGTTGGTTTCGCTGGCAATGGCAACTTCTTTGATGAGCATTTCAAAGGCGTTTTCAAATTGTTTGCGTTCAATAGTCGAGAGGGCTTTGCGTTTATTTCTTAGGAAGAGTTGTTTGATGAGGGTGATACTGTTTTCAATGTTACCACTTTTGAGTTTTTTGATATTTTCTTGGAAGCGGAAGCGCCAGTTGTCTTCTGTTCCTGCGGGGCGTATTGAAAAATTGGCTATAACGTTGGCAATGTCTTCTTTGGTGATGATTTTACGAACTCCTGCTCCACTTACCGATTTGACGGGAAGTGAGATGCTCATGTCTGATTCTTTGAGTTTGATTTTGTATAATTTTTCATCATTTTCATTGGAAAAAATCTCGGTGATCACGCCTATACCGTGAAGTGGGTAAACGACGTAGTCATTTATTTCTAATATTACCTCTGCTTCGGGTGGCAGTTGATCGTTATCAGGTGTATCGGTATTTTCTGTGTCAGAGTCGATATTCTGATCATAAGGGCTATCTTTTGTGGTGTCTTTTTCGGGTTTCAAGGAATACTCGCGACTAGATTTAATTGGGTTTTATTGGTTTTACTCGGGTTTAGTGTGTTTGGTGTGGTAGGTTATTTTAATTGGGGGCACTTACTATTAATTATAATATTATTTAGATCGATTGGCAACTAAAATTTTGGAGATTTGATGGTTTTATTAAATTTTTAGCGTTCGGTTCTATTATTCGAGCAGTTATGGGGTTAGATCAGTTCTACTATTCTACTATTCTACTATTCGAGTGGTTATAGCGTTTATGGAGCGGTTATGAGGTTGTATTGTGGGGTTTTATACTGGGGCTTCTTCTAGTGGAATATTGGAAGGTTCTTGGAATATTGGGAAGTTCTAGTGAGAAATGGCGAATTGTTATATATTACATTTAATTAAAGCAAATTAAGGCTTCTAATTGTGAGATACGGCACTTCTAGATAGTGATTTTCGTAACAATTGAGCCTGATCTTCGTAACGAGATTGAGTGTTCCATTCTAATTTTCAAAATCAATTGAACATCCCAATTGACCGTTTTAAATGGAATATTCCAAGTGCACGCCGTAATGTTAGTGATTCCTCAGGCAAATTATAGCCTTCCAGAATGCCTACAATAGCTATAATACCTACAATAGCTACAATATAAGCTACAATGACTTATAAAATAACCCATAATGGTTTTACAGACCGGGAGTCTGGTTTTTATGGACTTGGTGGTGTGAAAGTCTTCCACCCATAGAAAAGACGCATTCCAGTTGTGATGAGGCATAGGCAAGCAAAGATATACGCTAGAATTGGAAAAATACTGGGAAAGAGCGCGCTGAGTATGAAAAAACCGAGCGTTTCTCCCGCTTCTGTTAAGCCGCCTAAGTAGTAAATAGATTTTTGTGGAAATTGCAGGCTTTTAAGCTTTTCTTTTTCAGCAATAACAGCAAAACTCAGAAAACTCGTTCCCGTCCCAATAAATGAAAAGATCACACAGGCACCTGCTAGCGCGTTTTGTTCAGGATTGCTGAATACGAATCCCAATGGAATAAGCGAGTAAAAGATAAAATCAAGGGCAATATCTAAAAAAGCACCCCGATGCGTCTGTTTAGTAAGTCGTGCCAATGTTCCATCAATGCCGTCTGCTAATCTATTGAGTAAAATAAAGACCAACCCCCATAAATACAAACCGAATGCAATCAGTAAAAATCCAATGACACCGATTATAAAACCTGCTACGGTAACACTGTTAGCACTTATGTTTGCTTGGGCAAGTATTTTTGCTATCCATACGAGGGGATTCTTAGTTTTTTCGAGGATCCACTTGTCGATCATTTGAGATAAGCTGCAGATAAATATTTGAGATAATTTGCTAATAAATTAAAGATATTTCAGTGTTCATTTAATTATATAATATGACACCGTTTTTACCCAGAAATGGAGGCTTAAAATTATTATTTATAAAGATTACAATAAGACCACAGTGAGACCAATGATGAGGTTATATTGATAACTTGAAAGTTTGATAATTTGAAAGTTTGAAAGTTTGACAACTTAGCAAGCAGCTACGCAAAGTACCATGTTTTTATATAATTTGTAAAAAAAATACCCAATAAACTTATTATAATAAAAATAATGACCGTAAACAAATAATACTGTTTGTATAATACTACTTATAATAAATAAAGTCATCGATAGATAAAGCCACCGATAAATAAACGATTTTTATAAAGTGTTGTAAAACAATACCATCATGACAATTTCAGAACAAACTAGGGTAAAAAAGCAGCAGCAAGAAGTCGTCGTTGTCGCTGCAGTACGGACGCCTATTGGAAAATTTAATGGGAGTTTAGCTCAATTTTCTGCCGTAGAGCTTATCAGTGAGACAGGACTCCTTAAAGAACTCCTAAAACGCGGAAATGTCAAAACACAAGATATTGCTGAGGTCATCCTTGGCAATGTGCTCGGCGCTGGGCTTGGACAAAATATTGCAAGACAGGTTGCTGTTAAATCTGGACTACCGGTGACCACTCCTGCTTTAACGGTCAATCGCGTATGTGCATCATCGCTTACGGCGATTGATCTAGCGAGCAACATCATTGCTACGGGCAGAGCGGAGGTTATTATTGCCGGTGGAACAGAAAGCATGTCCAATGCACCCTACCTCATGCCCCGCCACGCTAAACATAAAATGGGCAATATCACGCTCATCGATACAATGATAAAAGATGGCTTATGGGATGTTTTTTATGATTATCATATGGGAATGACCGCTGAGAACATTGTCGCTGAGTGGAATATCTCTCGTGCCAGCCAAGACACCTATGCCTTGCAAAGCCACCAGAAGACAATTGCCGCCCAAAAAACAGATGCCTTCGCAGAAGAAATTATGCCCATTGCCGTCAAAGACAAAAAAACCAATGCCGTTACTCATACCATCTCAAAAGACGAAGGGCCACGTGAGGATACGTCGGTAGAAAAACTGTCTGCATTGAAACCAGCATTTCTTCGCCCCGCAGGTTCGGTCACAGCCGCCAATGCGTCTACAATCAATGACGGCGCAGCCCTTGTTCTGTTAACAAGTCTCGATTATGCTAAGAAAAATAAACTTCCTATGCTCGCTAAAATTATAGGACAAGCAACGGTCGGTGTAGACCCTAAGATCATGGGACACGCCCCGTATGCTGCGATCTTAAAATTAATACCTGATTGTATTAACGATCTGGGTGCTATTGATTTATTTGAGATTAATGAAGCCTTCGCAGCGCAGTGTCTTGCCGTTATTAAAGACCTTAAATTAGAGCCTGCTAAAATCAATGTTCATGGCGGTGCGATAGCACTCGGGCATCCTATCGGTGCTTCGGGCGCGCGTATTGTTGTTACGTTGTTACATGCGATGAAACGGCTTGAGAAACGCCGCGGTGTGGCTTCACTTTGTGTCGGTGGCGGACAAGGTGTTGCTATGTTATTTGAACGAGGTTAATTCTTATAGTTTTTTATATGGTGATGATTGTTCTTATGCATAGATGGTTAAGCGATTTTATGTATTAAATAATATTAGGTTTAGAACAAGATTAAGTAGATTTAGAATAAATTCAATTTTTTTGATGATTGTGCATTCATGATGGATGATTATAAGTCTAAGGCAGGACTGATAATAATACAGCATTTACTGTGCTAACACATAATAATAGTAATAATAATGATAATAAGATGAGTCATATTAGTAGTAAAGTCAATGTTGCTATAGTAGGATTAGGCCGGCTGGGTAAACGTCACGCTGAGAATCTAGCTTTTAGAACGCGTCATGTTAATCTTAAGGCAGCTTGTAGTGTAGTGGAAGATGAGCTTGCTTATGCGAGGACAGAACTGGGTATCCCTGCTACGTACACGGATTATAGGTCTTTACTAGAAAAGGAGAAGGATTTAGATGTCGTGTTTTTAGTGTCTTCATCAAACCTTCATTCTGAGCAGATTATGTTGGCTTTGGAACATGATCTGCATGTTTTTTGTGAAAAACCATTATCACTTACCGTAGAAGAGGGTTTGGCGGTGCATGAAGTACATAAAAAGCATCCTACGAAAATAGTTGCCCTTGGTTTTATGAAACGCTGTGATCCAAGCCACGACTATGTTAAAAAGATCATAGACAGCGGAGAATTGGGACAACCTTTCCTAGTTCGATCGCAAACCGTCGATAAATACACTATGGCGCGTTTCCAACTCCAATTTGCTAAAACAGGTGGGTCTATATTTATGGATTACAACGTCCATGACATTGACATTGCGAGGTGGTTTTTAGGCTCTAATGTCAAAGAAGTTTATGCTTTAGGCGGAGCTTACGATATTAAAGAATTTGCTGAGTTTGGCGAAGCGGACAATACGTCTGCTTTATGTCGGTTCGTCAATGGTACGATGGCGAATGTTTCTGCGTCACGTATCGCTCCGCACGGTGCGGCTATGTTTACTGAGGTACTGGGGACTAAAAAATGGCTTTCAATTGGATTTGTTCCTGCGTTAAATAAAGTTCAAGTTGCTGATGAACATGGCGCTCGCTATGAATGTGTTGAGGATTTTTACGGTCGGTTTGAAGAGGCTTTTTTGCTCCAAACTCAGGATGTTATCAATTGTATTCGTGAAGGACGAAAACCGCGTGCTTCTATTTTAGATGGTCTTTACGCCTCTCAGGTAGCGATTGCGCTTAAAGAATCTTTTGATGACAAAAAACTTGTCCAGTTGCCAGAATTAGAATTATCTTAGCAAAAAAGACTCAATGCGTAAGCCTTCTAGACTACAAGGTTAGCTTCGATTATAAAGAAAACCAGTATTAGGAAAGCCAGTATTAAGCCTATGTAATGAGATGAAATAGTGAGGTGAAATAGTGAGATAGAATAATGAGACGATTTTAGTAAGAAATGATTGTCTTAGTGGAAATGGTTTGAATGATTTGAAGAGAATGTTGGGTTTTATGCGTGCCTGTTATGGGGTGAAAATAAGCAAGGTAATCTTTAGTAGGCGTGATAGCTAAATAGGCAAATGCCTGCATGATGGGGTGAAATAGTTCTGGAATGCTCTCAGGAGGCGGTACTCCATTTGTAGCATTTCTAGTGGGATCGCCGTTAAATTCGGGAATGTAATCGGGATGATGGCATTCTGCAAGTACTTTTTTTTGTGAAATAATCTTAAAAACAACGCTATTCTTCTCTCCGCGTTCAAATTTTATCTCAAACCTCTCACGTGACGTTACAATGCTAAAAGGAAGCGCTTTAAAGAAATGACCTTTTTCTTCTAGGACAGTTCCATTTGCAATAGTAAGTGTATATTGTGCCATTGTTATCTCGTATAACCTGTTACCAATAGTGCCGTTGTGCGATTGTGCTGTTGTGTGGTTGTGCCGTTAAAAATTACCTTAAAAATACTCATCATAAGCGCTGTTCATAATACAATAGACTCACTGTAATGATAATTCAAAAAAAATTGCCGTCAATCACTCAGTGAATCATTAGATCGCCATGCGGTCATGGTGAATGCAGTTAACTAAATGTAGTTCACTTAAAGATCGGGGGTTGAAAATTGTAAAATTTTAGAATTGTAGAATTATAAAATTATATTATAGCAATAATGATAATAACTAGATTTAGGTATGAATTGTAACATGAAGTAGCGATGCGCTTCAATATTGAGTAGATTACAAATTTAGAATAGTTTTGTTTTGATAAGGACATGAAAAAGAAAGTTTTATTAGCATATTCGGGTGGGTTAGATACGTCGGTTATTTGTAAATGGCTCGTTCTAAGAGGTTATGACGTGGTCGCTTATGTTGGGAATGTCGGACAGGATGAACGTCTCGATGAAGTAGCCGCTAAGGCAACGGCCGCTGGAGCAAGCGATGTGATCGTAGATGATTTGCGTCAAGAATTCGTCCGCGATTTTGTCTGGCCTGCGGTAGGCTTCCAATCTCGATATGAAGGACGCTATTTGCTGGGAACGGCGCTTGCACGGCCTGTGATCGCTAAGGGAATGGTACGGATAGCTAACCAGCGTAATATTCACATCTTTTCCCATGGCGCTACTGGTAAAGGCAATGATCAGATTCGCTTCGAATTAGGTTTTTATGCCTTGACGAACAATGTTGAGGTTATTGCACCGTGGCGTATTAAGGATTTTTACACTCTTATTCGTGGCAGGAAGGAGGCGATTGCTTTTGCGAAGGAGCAGGGTATTCCTATTAAAGCGACAGTGGAAAAACCTTGGTCTAGTGATGGCAATCTTATGCATATTTCTTTTGAAGCGGGGATGTTAGAAGACCCGGCTACAGCTCCGCGGGCAGATATGTTTGAGTATACGAAAAGCCCTGAGGCAGCACCTGATCGTCCTGAGAAATTGACGCTTACTATTGAAGCGGGCCTACCCGTGGCTATCAATGGTAATTTAATGCCGCCTGTAATGTTACTTGAAAAACTCAATCTAATCGGTGGAAAGCATGGCATTGGTCGGGTGGATATTGTGGAAAGTCGTTTTATTGGGATGAAGAGCCGCGGTGTTTATGAGACACCTGGTGCGACGATTTTATATGCGGCTATGCGCGACGCCGAATGTTTGACTGTTGCAGGCGAGCTTATTGCCCTCAAGGATAAATTAGCTATTGATTTCGCAGCGCTTGTTTATAAAGGAATGTGGTTTTCACCGACTATGGACGCTTTACTTGCCTTCTTAAAGTCTATGCAGCGCTTCGTAACCGCTACGGTCGATCTTACTTTATATAAAGGAAATGTTACTGTTACAGGACGTACTTCACGGTTATCGCTTTACGATGAAGCGGTAGCCTCTATGGAAGCCGATGACGGCGCTTATCAAGCTGAAGACGCCGCTGGTTTTATTAAACTTCATGCGATTGCTTTTAAAAGAGAGCAGGCACGAAAAGGACTTCGCTAGCTGGACTTCACTAGCTATTTTTATTTAGAATAGTATTTTTTTAAAGGTCTCTTCTATTTCTAAACGATAAGAACTCTTAGGATAGATGGAGAGAAACCGTTCTAGGATTAACCGTCCTTCTTTAGGAGTGTTATAAAAACTGGCTAGGCCGTGAAAATAGTAGAGTTTTTCCTTGAAAGCACTTTGTGAGAATGATTGGTAATGAGTTCTAAATAAATCACTTGTCTTTTCAAAGAAACCTTGGTCTAGGTAGTGGCGTGCCAGTTCGCTTAGTGCGTATTCTCTGAGCGGAGGCGGTAAGTTCTTTCCTTGTGCTTTGATATAGGCATTTAATTTGAGGTCTTTGATGAGAATTCGCCGCATCGTTTCATGTAGCAGCGCTATCTCTTCAGCTGTTGTAAGTTCACTTCTAAAATTTAGATAATAAAGTTCTTCTGTAGTTAGCGTAGAGGGGGATTTGGTCTGGACGATGCGGAGTGTTTCACTTCGGCTCTGCGGCGTATTTTTAAAAAGGGGCTCGATCCATGTATAGGCCTTTTTATGGGCAGGTGGCAATTCTGCTACGCTGGCTCTAAACCCAATCCATTCTTCTAATGCGGCTAGTGAAAGAACGTAATATGAGCTCTGGCTTAAATTTTGTTGCTTCGAACGCGAAGTAAACCCAATGGTAGCGATGACTTGTTCGTAATCATTGGCATAGAAGCTAATTTTCTGTTTTAATTTTTGTGAGGTTTGGGCGTATTTCTTATGGTAGGTTTTATTTTTACTGAAATAGGCTGCGGTTTCTAGTTTGTTTTTATTGACAGTCACCTCGTTTGTGAACACTTCCGCTAAATTGAGGTAGCTGTCGTAATATCCTAAGTAGAAGAGTTGTTCGAGCAGACTTCTTTTAATGTTTTTGTTAAATTGCTTGAGTTCAGTGAACCTGGTTGTGGCTGGGGGGGGTGATTGGGTTGTATCTTTGAGGAGTGAGACTAGTTTTGAGTATTTTTTTAGATAATAGAGGACTTGGTGGGTGAGGAAGGCTTGAACGAATTGTTGCTCCACTGTTGAGAGCTTTTGTGCTTGCGCACTGTATTTGTTGAGGTTAGCAATAATGGGATAGAAGAAATCTGGGTTGGTCTCTTTTTGTGTGAGTAGTCGTAAATAATTAATCTCCTTAGCGATCATAGCATTGGGGTCTGCTATTGTACTTGCGATCAATCTTAAAAGTTGCTTGCGTTCTCCTATGGTTAAGAGCGTTTTGTAATAGTAGTCTTTGTGAACTTTTTTATAGGGGGTGTCTTTTTTATTGAAATAAAGTTCATATAGGATATTGTAATCGCCTAATTGAGCTAGTTTTGTGATGATGAGCCTGTCTAGTGAAACATTGGCTTTTGCTTGCATATAGCGGATCAATTCTTTAAACTTGGTGGCGGGAGCATTTTTTTTATGGTGTTCTAAGGCAATAAATAGGGGTTGTGTTTTTTTAGTTTGAATGTAATTGTTATAGATCTCTTCATAATCTAAGAGGCGCAGGGATTTTGGTTTGTGGGTTGCTGGCGGTGTTTGGGCGTATAGATTGTGATGAGGCAATGCTGGTGGGAATGGTTCTGTTTTAATGTGAAGATAAGCAGTATCCATCGATCCTAGCAGAATTCCTATGCCAAGTAATAAGGTTTTATCAAACAACTTTCGTAGGAGCGGTAAATAGTAGTGATTAGATCTATCCATAGTCGTATCCTATGATGAGATTTATTTATACAGTGGTTTTTATGGGTGAGAAGGTCTTTTAGGTTTGATTTAAATCGGTGTGCTAGGTAGTATAGCTAGGGGTGGGCTTGAAATTAGAGACTAGGTTTGCTGGGGGAGTAATTTTTCAATGTATTTTGGAAGGGTGTCAAATTCTATATTGACCTCTTCATTTTCGGTTAGAAATTGTAAATTGGTATGAAAATAGGTGTGGGGAATGATCATCACTTCTAGTAGATCACAAGTAATATTGTAAATGGTAAGCGAGATGCCGTTTAAGGCGACAGGTCCTTTTAAGATGAGGTAGCGGTTGTGTTTGGGTTTTATGGCAAATTGGAGTATCCATGTGTCTTTGAGATCAATTTTATTTTTAAGAGCGATCGTATCATCAATATGTCCGTAGATAAGATGTCCGTCTACTTTTGCGCCGTAAGTAAGGGAAGATTCTAGATTGACAATCGTTCCTTTTTTTAGAGTTTTAAGGTTTGTGATTTCTAGTGTTTGATTAGAAACAAAGCACGTAAATGTTGTGGGGTCAAATTCCGTCACGGTCGTACAGACACCATTGATGGCTATGGAAGCTCCTATTTTTGTGATTGCAATAGCTCTTTTGTTGTGAGGCGGCGACGTGGTGGATGTAATGGCTTCCTTGTGATGCGAAGCGTTAGAATAGTTTTTCGTAGCACTGGCAGGCTTTTTTGTGACGGGTATATTTGTGATGGGTACATTTGTAACAGGTATATTTGTGACAGGCAATTCTTTTTCACTGGGGTTCTTTTTATAAGCAATGTTAAGAACTCTTCCGTTATGTTTGTTGTAAGTGGCGACAATTTCGCCCCTAGTTTCAATAATACCTGAAAACACGATGAAGTGATGCCAATAACGAGTTATTTGATGCGGATCAATGGATGCGGGTTATTTGATTAAAAAATAAAGTAGGGTATTTCAATAGGACGTATATAAACAAGTTTAACCTGTACAAACAAGTTTAACCTGTATAAACAAGTTTAACCTGTGTAAACAAGTTTAATCTGTATAAACAAGTTTGACTTGGTTGCATGAGATTGGCTTTGATGAGGGTTTTTTTATTTATTGATGTCGTCTAGGAGCATTTTAAGACCAATGAGGGTTAGAAAAGGTACTTCTTTGGGGGGTGTTGTGAATTGCCGTGTGATAAAAGGAGCTAGACCACCTGTTACGATCACGGTAGGAGGTGAATTGGGGTTATTTTTTCCTGTTGCTGCAGAGAAATAATTACGCTCAATGTCTGTAATAATGGTTTCAATGGCTGTTTTATACAGGAAATAAATTCCATTTTGAATACCTTTTTTGGTGGATGTGCCAAGAATTTTTCTAGGATATTTTAATTCTACCTTAGGCAATTGGCTTGTCTGTTTAGTGAGGGCATCTAGGGAAATGGCGATGCCAGGAAGAATCAAGCCTCCTATAAATTCAGTTTCCTGCTTCAGCACATCAATTGTGACCGCTGTACCAAAATCTATGACAATACAAGGACTGCCAAATAAGGTATTGGCGGCTTTAATATTGACTAGCCTGTCTAATCCCAAGTCTTCGAGTTCTTTGTAATGAATTATAAAGGTACTGAAATGCTTATGGGTAACAATCTCAATTTTAATATTGAAATACAATTGCATGAGTTTGGTAATATTGTGGTTTAGGGACGGGACAACGGATGAAAATATAGCAGATTTAATGTCATTAATTTCAATACGTTTGTGGTCGAGCATGCTTTTTATGGAGAGGGCTAATTCGTCTGTTGTCGTTGCTGAGGGTGTATTGAGTCTGAATGAATGCATGACGTTGTAATCGCCCGCTTTATGACTGAAAATACCGCCAACAATGTTTGAATTGCCTATATCAAGAGTTAAATACATAGGGTCTTATATATCTATATTGTATCTATTTTTTAAAAGATGGCTTCTAATAATAAAGTATCTAGTCATCAAGTAACTCAATTAACTAAAATAACAAAAATAACTAAAATAACTAAAATAATAATGGGCTGCCAATGTAGAGGGGCTTAAAGTAGAGCGGCGTAACATTATAAGGTTGAGAGGATATTAAAATCTGTGGGAGGTTGTAAAAGTGTTTAAGCTCTCGAGCGTGCTTCTGTTTTAGGTGGTGGGTGCGTAGAAGGGGTGGATAAGTTTTCTAGCATGAGCATTTTGCGTGGATGGTGATAAAATTCTAAAATAACCTTAGTTCCGGTGCCCGCCCGTGATTCGACAATGATCTCTCCATTGTGTTCGCGCATGATTCGTGAGACGATAGATAGCCCTAGCCCTGTTCCCATTTTCTTAGAAGTGTAAAAGGGGTTGAATATTTTTGCTAAATGTTCTTCTTTCATACCGATGCCTGTATCTTTGATAGTAAGCGTGAGGTGGTCGGGTTGTTCGGTGGTTTCAATGGAGATCAATTTATTTTCGTCGCTTCCTTTCTCTTCGATAGCTTCTATGCTATTTTCAATGATATTGAGGAGGAGTTGCTCGATAAGATTTTTATCTAGCAAGGTGGTTTTTAGTTTGGGTGCTAGGCTGAGTGTGGTTTTAATCTTTTTGTCTTCTAGCTTTGCTCTTAGCAGGTCTAGGGTAAGAATAACAATATCGTTTAAGTGTTCGGATTTTTTTATGGCTTTACGTGGGCGAAATGACTGCAAGAAATCATTGAGAATCGAATCAAGTCGTCTAACTTCATGATTGACAATAGAAAAGAGTTCTTCTAATTCTTTTTTCTCTGGCGTATGAATCTTCTTAAAGGTACGTGAGATCAATTGCAAGTGGAGGTCTAGTGCGCTTAGGGGATTTTTAATCTCATGGGCAATGCCTGATGTGAGCATTGTTAAGGAATTGATAGAATTTTCTTGACTTTCTTCTAAGTAGCGGCGTTTGAAGTCGCTTACATCATTGATAGTGATGAGGAAATTCTGCTCTCTACTGGCTTTGGGGGTGGTGTGAGTGCTGGAAATGTTCGTTTTTTTTTGTTTTTTGTGTTCATTGAACCTGTGGACGTGAAACACACCGATTAGGAAATCCTTAGGTGTTCTAAGAAATAAACTTATATCTTTGTACTGCACGGCTTGATCGGTATGACTTAGCATAGTTGAGAGTGCGGTGGCTATCTCTGGCGACCACAATGTTTTAAGTAGTGATCTTCCGTAATAACGTCCTTCTATGTTAAGGAATTTTTTACCCACGTCGTTTGCAAAATCAATAAAATGTTCGTTATTTATGATAAATAACGCACCTGGAAAGGCATTGAGTCCATTTATTAAATGATTATTCTGATTGACAAGTGTCATAATCATTTTTTGTAGTTCTTCCTTTCTCATATGAGAAAGTTTGCTTAGTATTCGTTTTTGAAATAACATTATGGCTAGCTTTGTAGCGGCTATAAATTACAGCAGTAAAAGTAAGTTGAGCATCACTTAGCTATACATTTGTAGCGGATTTTTAGCAGATTATTAACGAATGATTAGCAGATTAGGTTATTCATTATATTATAAGTTTTATTATAAAATTATGAATTTTATGGGTAAAGATCTCCGATTTCAATGCAGTTACAGGGCATTGCGGTGCATTGAAATGCAGTATAATGTACCACAATGCATTACAGTACGCTACAGTGCACAGCAGTACGCTATAAAATCGTGTTTTAAGTTAAGCTAGCGATCTAAAAATACACTCAAAAACACGCTCAAAAGCGCACTCCTGTGTTCAAATAGCAATGTTCATCACTATATTTCAATAGTAATGTTTCTCGTAAGGGAGTGTTGCTCGTGAAGGTTGTTGCTCGTGAGGGTAATTATTATATAAGGGATAGAAGGTTTTTAAAGCGTGATTTTTAAGAAAAGGTGTGATCTTTAAAAACTTGCTTCGATAAGGTATCCTGCGAATTTTCTCATATTGAGAACACCCGATGGGAAAATAAGGTATTGTCCTTTAATGCCAAGGAGCGTATCTGTGATCACAGGTGATTTTTCAAAGGAAATACTGCTAAAACTAGGTGGCATTGCTGTAAGCGGGTAGTGGAAGTAATGCATATCTGCTAAGACTTCGCTCTCGTTTATGGGGATTGGGGTGACTGTTAAGGGGGGCATGAATGGTTGGGCTGGGGTCGTTTTTGTTATGATTTCTTCTGGTTTTTGAGATTTTTTTGCTTCGGTGCTCACGTGATAAATAATTTCGGCGGCTTTATGGCTGGCTTCGGTTAGGGTATCGATTCCCGCTGCGATTTCTGAGTGATCGGGGATTTTTTTTAACATGTGCTGCCAGAATGTTTTGTCATTAAACAATGATTTTAATGAAACTTCAATACGTCCAGCACTTAAGCGGTCATCTGTATGAGCGATTGGCATTGCTAGATAGGCGCCTTGGTCTATCCATCTGTGTTGTTCTTGGTAATTTCGTGTGATGCCTACTTTAAGCTTATCTGAAATAGCCAAATACACGGTATGTTTGATAAAGCAATAGTTAAGTCCCCACGTGGGCTCACGACATGTTTTTTGATGAAAATGACACAATTCTGGTTTCACAGCACAAACGTCATTTCTTGCCAATTTTACAAAACAAGGATAACAATACCCTTGATTAAACGACTTTTTAGTCTTTCGTCCACAATAAATACAGTAAATCTCACCATTCCATTTAAAGGTTATTTCTTTTCCGATTACGGCATTCAAATTTTGGACATGGGCGGGTAGTGGCGGCACGGATAGAGTCGTTTTCTTAAAAGCTATTGACTCTTGAATTTTCTTAGCTTTTTGAGAATTTTGAGGTTCTTGAGATTTTTGCGGTTGCTGGTTAGGGTTAGTATTGGCTGGTGGTGATGATGAATTTAGTTGAGTTTTATTTGTTCTGACCGTTGGTTTCTTAGCGGTAAAGGGTTCTGTGTTGATATGATAAGTGACTTCATAATGGTTTACAGCAGGCTTTTTACTAGCAGCCTCTTTTGTGCAAGCAGGCTGCTCTACTCCTTGTTTTTGGGTAGACGTATTTGTAGTAGCTAGTTGGGTAGCCGTTGGAGTGGCTGTTGTGATGAGCTTTTTGAGTAAAAATTGAGTCATCTATTAAAATTGGGCTGTTAACTATAATTTTAGGACGGTCTGCTCTCTGTAAATAACTTGCGCGTTGGGTCGTTTAATTACAATCTAATAGGCTAACAAGCAAGACGAGTAGGCTTAGGCTGGATGCTAACTTGCTCTTTTTATAGCGAAGTAAGATCTCAGTAAAATTTCACAATGCTGTTGGAGCTTGACTGGAACGTGCTTTTTCAGTAATGGCTTGCACTTTATTAGGTGGCTTAGGCAATTTTTCTGTGAATTGGCTTAAAATAGGCGTGAGTTCATATTCTAATAGATCGCTTACTTCCACGTAATCTTCTGCTTCAAATGCAGTAACGATTTGCTTGAGAATGGCTTCTAACGGCTTCGTTGCCTCAACAATGTCTGCTTTCTTAGCTTTATTATCTGTATCGAGATTATAAATCGTTAAAAATAGCGAGATCGCTCCTGTTAGGTCGGTAAGTAATGCCAATGCTAGCGGAGTTTTATCCTGTTGAAAATAAGTGGCTATTTTAGAAGTCCATTTCCCCATCGTTTCTAATAAGGGGTAGGTTTCATATTTAAGATGGGTAGTGAATGTTAGAATGTCTTCTTTCGTGTAAGTGGGATCAGATTTTATTTTTTCGAGTAGTTTCAGATCATGGGTGAGGGCTCGTGTTTGGAGGAGCAAAAAATGATCATTTAGGAGGGTGAGCGCTTGGCTTATTAGCGTATCAATGGCTGCTTTGTTAAAGGGTGTTTCACCGCGACTGATCTTATAAAGATGGCTTTCTAATTCTTTAAGTAACTGGATAATGGGCATAAAAAGCTGAGTAAGGGCGAGCATTGTACTGCTTTGCAGTAAGGCATGGCGAATCCATGTGAGTTTCTTTGAGATCTGTTCCATATAGGTTTTGAGATGACTTTCACTTAAAGCCTGAGCCAATATCGCAAGCTCCTCTCCTGCCGTTAAACACAATGAAGCACTGTAAGTCGATACATTGACAGCTTCGCAATCAATAGTCGCTATTTTTTCGAGCTCAAGTCTTTTAAGTTCTTCTGCTAACGGTGGATAGAGCACTGTTTTGTTATCAATCTTAAGACTGCTTAACATAAGATTGCGCTCTTTTATCCACGTCAAAATGCCAGTGACCACTTCAAATGCATTCTTCTCTGTTTCTAGCGTAAAAGCAATTTCAGTATGATTGATAAAGATTTTGAGTGAAGCCATATAAAAACAAAACAATAAGTATCCTACCGTTAAATATGATGCCTTAAATCAATCAATGGCATATAACCAAGTTGTATATAATAATCAATTGTATATAATCAATTGTATCTGATTAAGTCGCATATGAAGAATATCAATTGCCGCTACTGTTTAGGGTATTGAGCCAGCTTTTTAAGGATTCTTGTCTGCTCTGGAGGGCTTCTACTTGAGAGAAGTCTTCTTCTAGTTCGGCTCGTCTCGTTTCAAGCCGTTCTTGTTCTCGAGTTCTCTGCTCATTGAGACGTTCTAGATCGGCTGCGGTATTGCTTGATTGGAGGGCTAAGATGCCGCGGCGGTCTAAATATCCATTGAAAAGTCGTTCTAATTCGATAACAAGACCCGTATCCGCAAGACCATCATTATTGGTATCATAACTGAAGAGATCATTGACGCTACTGCCGTACGTCTGCAAGGCTGCAGTGAATGTGTCTTCATTGAAGTCAATCTTCCCATTTGTAATATTGTACACACTCTCGGTTGTAAATACAGGTTCAATGCCTATTTGTGAATAAAATAGCAATGATTCACCGCTAGCAGTAGGGTAGGGACGTGTGATTAACGAACGAAGTCTTGTTTTGAGCCGACTGAGATTGAAATTTCCATTGAGCACGCCGATCCGTTCGCTATAAGTTTCATTGAGGTCTGTGGCGCCTAAGTTGGTTTCATTGGGGCTCAAGTAGATATTAAGTACTTCGATGAGGGTATTGTAGGCGCTAATGAAATTAGTCATGCTCACTAAAACGCTATCGGTATCTTGTTCGAAATTCAAACTGACGGGCTCTGCACTAGGCCGTTTGATTCGAAACGTTACACCAGGGACGAGATCATCAATAGTATTGACTGTTCGACTTATTTCTAGTCCTTGATAAATTAATGTGGCATCGCTTGGTTTTTGGAGTGTTTTAGCAGGGATAAAGGCGTCTTCGTTTGTTCGCGTGAGTTCCATTACGGGCAAACTGTAGGCGTAGTATTCTGTTGGGGAGGAATTGGTGAATACTATTTTTTTAACTGTAATCGTATTGCTGGCACTGATTGTGAGGGCGTAGGGATCGATAAGGGCTAGATTGAAATATATATCGTCTGTTTTAATGGATGCTTGATAAGGCATTGGGTCGTCTTTTTTTGTGTATTCTAAGAGGGCTGTTATGACGGGAGGCGGTGGTTTTCTAGCAGACGATGTGGTTTGTTCTTTGGGTGGTGTGGTTTTGAGTGGGTCTTTTGTAGCAGTGTCGTTGACAATGGATGGATTTTGCGGTTTGACTAGGGAATGGGGCGAATTTTTGAAGTAAAAACTGATATTTTTTGTGCTCATGAAGTCAATTTTACGATTGATATTGATGGCAAAACTACTCTCTGGGGGAAGTTCAATGACTTGGTATCCGTCTAATTGGGTTTGGGTCAAGGAGCGTTTATTGACGAGGTTAGCGAAGACTTTTCTTGAAAGTAGCGGTATTTTGATGGGTGGATTTGTTTTAAAGAGCCGTAATTTTCGCATAATACGTTGGCTATCTTTTTTAATACGAATTTTGGCATCGATTCCCGTTTCTTTGGCGGTGAGAACAATGATCTGTTCGCCTGCTCTGCGTTTAATAGTGGTCGCTTGGAGCGTTTTTGTTAGCGTTTCGTCTTCATTGACCGCGGCGGTAAAATCCAGAATATCTCCTCCATCAAATGTGAATGTGTACGGTTCATTTGTAATAAGGAATGTGACCTTTCCTTTGGGGACTTTTAAAGGGGGGAGATTGGGTTTGGTGACAATAGGCTTGCTTGCAATGATATGGTTTTTAGCGATATTTTTTATATTGAGTTCATGTGTTCCGTTCTGCACGCGTCTATCATTGGTATTGACGAAGGCTTCGACTGCGTTAGGAGCGCTTGAGGTGCCTTTAATGTTTCTAAAAGCAGAATTGATGCCTGCGAGTTGTTTGAGGATGCTATTGACGGTTTCAGTCTGTTCGGTCACATCACCGAGTGCGTTTAATTTAAGCTCTTCGGCACTGACCTGTGTTTCAATCCTGGTGAGTTTAGCCTGTTCTAGCTCAATAATGCGATCGATGGTTTTTTGGTAGTCTGTTTCCCCACCTAAGAACGGAATAGGCATAGCGGTCTGTCCTTGTATTGAAAATAGTTGTTTATGATTTAATATCTAGAGGTCTAGTTTTCTTTTTATACGCAGAAATGTTGGAATTTCTAGATCGTCTGCTGGGAGAGTTTCGTTAGAACTTCCTTTTCTTTCTAGCGGAGAGTGTGGACCTTGTCTTTCTTTACTATTTGTCGAGGTTTGAGTGCTTTCTTTATTTTCATAGAGGTTCTGTGGATGCGTCGGGCGCTTGTCTAGACCATCGGCTGAGAATGTGTACACTTTATCGTTGTTTAAAAGAGGTTGTCTAAACAGCCTGCGGTCATTGGCATTGTCCTCGTCGCTCGAATTTTCTTCATAAGATTCGACATGGGGTTCATGGTGCCTTTTGAAATGAGATTGATCGGTTGCAGCTTCGACGCGCGCTTTCAGATCGGTTAGCGATTCTTGAAATGAAGACTTGCTATGAGCGGGGTGATTTTTCACAACGTCGTCACTCACAGGACTCTGCTCCGTAGCAAAATTACTAAATCCAGTAGCGATCATTGTAAGTTTGAGTTCATCGTTATATGTGGGATTGGCTATAAAGCCGTGGATGCACGTCGCATTGCTATCGATTTGCTCTGTAATGGCTTGAATAATCTTATCGATATTGCTAAGTAGGACATTTTTGCCATAACTGATATTGATAAGAATAGCCTTAGCGTCACGAATGTTCGTGCGTTCTAGTAGGGGATTATTTAAGATGTTCTTAGCTATCTCTGGTGCTGGCATATCGTTCGTGACTTCAAGTACACTTAAAATAGCATTGCCTTTATCTTTCATGACGGTTCTAATATCAGCAAAGTCGACATTGACAAAGCCTGATTTTAAGATGAGGTCTGAAATACCCTTGACGCCTTCCATGAGCACAGAATCGGCTTCTTTGAATGCTTCGCTGATTGAAAGGTTTCTTCCGCGTAAGTTCAGTAGATTTTGATTGGGAATGGTGATAAGTGTGTCTACGTGGGGTTGCAGCTTTTTTATGCCGGCGAGGGCATTTTGCATGCGTGCGCCCATTTCGAAATAAAAAGGTTTGGTGACAATGGCTATGGTCAGACACCCAAGTTTGCGAGCGAGTTGTGCTATGACTGTACTTGCTCCCGTTCCAGTACCGCCACCCATTCCTGCTGTAAGGAACAAAACGTCTGTTCCTTTAAGTGCTTTTTCTAATTCCTGGAGTTGTTCTTCGGCGGCTTCTTTGCCGATATGTGGATTGGCGCCTGCGCCTAGGCCGCGAGTGAGATTGACACCCAATTGTATTTTTTTTTCGGCGCGAGACCTACGTAGTGCTTGTGCGTCTGTGTTTGTGGCAATAAAGGTCACATGCTGCATGCCAGCTAAGATCATTCTATCGATAGCATTGCATCCGCCGCCGCCGATGCCGATGACTTTTATTTGGGTCGGATTAAATTCTGTTTCAATGATTTCTATAGACACCTCGATTCTCCTATAAAAATTTATTGGGTTACTAGTACTAGAGACTGGTTTTTAGTATGTGATTATATTTCTTTTTTTTTTGAAAATCATCTTAAAAATAAGTGATATGCTTTTTTTGTGACAATCTTATCAATAAGGTTAGTTAGACGAAGAGTACTGATAATTTGGACTGGGAGTTATTTTAATGGTTAAGATTGGAATAGATTTTTAAAGTAAGCGCCTAATTTGGACCTAGATGCATTTGAGGAGTGGGTGGCATGGAGTTCGTGTGGGGTAGAAAAATGGTGTTGGGGTTTATGAGCGCGATTCCATTTTTCTAAGGCTAGCCGCTGCAGTCCAATGAGTGTTGCGTGAACGGGGGAGTAGACATCTTCTTGCACGGAAGAGGTAATGAGGGGTTTGCCGATGCGAGCGGGGAGGTGGAAGATATCCTCAGCTATCTCAACGATGTCTTGCGTGAGGGCGCCTCCTCCTGTTAGAACAATGCTGGTGTAAAGGTTATTGTTTTTTAGGTCTTTAGCGACTTGGTTTTTAATGAGTGTTAAAAGTTCGCTGACCCGTGGTTCAATGATTTGACTTAGGACGTGTTTGGGAATGCGGGCTGTTCTATTTTGTGAGGCTAGGGGAACGGTCATGTATTCGGGAGCGGATTTGGGTTCGACAAGGATTTTTCCGTGTTTGATTTTTAGTAGTTCTGCTTGATGAAAAGTTGTTTTAAGTCCGTAGGCGAGGTCTTTTGTGATGTGGTCTGATCCAACTGGGATGACGCCTGTTAGGACAATGCCGTTATTTTTGATGAAGACGTAATCTGTGAGGAGACCTCCGATGTCGATAAGTAGTGTGCCCATTTTTTTTTCTTCTTCATCGATAACGCCCTCTACACTGGCTATCGACTGGAGGATAATTTCGTCGACTTTATATCCTGCTTTGGTAACAACTTTGTGAAGACTTTCTAGCATGGCTTTATTTTGTGTGACGAGATAAACTTCACTTTCTAAGCGAAGTCCTGAAGTGCCGTGTGGTTCTTCTACGTCCACGTGATCGACTAGGAAGCGATAGGGAATAGAATGGAGGATAACGCGTTCGGCGGGAACTGAGACAGAATTAGCCATTTCGACAACGCGTTCTATGTCATTGAGGGTGACTTCGCGTTCGCCATGGCTACCTACTCCTGCTACAGCAACGATGCCATGTGATTGGAAGCCTTGACTTTGCGTACTTCCGACATTGATGACGAGTGGAGGAATATTGATACCTGCGATCATTTCTGCTTTTGTGATGACGTGGCGTATGGCTTCACTTACGGTTTCTAGATTTGTGATGATACCGTTTTTGATGGCGCGTAGGGGCTGGCTGGCTAGACTTATTAATTCTAAGGTGCCTGATTCTTTACGAATACTGATGGCTGCTGCGATGCTACTCGTGCCGATATCTAAGCTTGCGTAATAAATCTTATTTTTCATGATTAAAGAGGCATATCTTAGGTGAGATGAATAGGTTGTTTTCTTATAGGTAACTTTCTTATAGGTAACTTTCTTATAGGTAACTTTCTTATAGGTAACGGATGGAGTGGTTTTTATTAAACGGGTGAATTTTTAATAATAATACAATTACTTAATTATACGGTATTAACGACTTTTTGACAAGTTTTATTTTTAGGGTGGAATTATTTGCTACTAAAACAGAGTTTTAGCTGGTGTAGCGTACGAAGTTAAAACGGAGGTCTACGGTGGATTTTTTTATATTTTTTTGTTTTTTGTAAAGATAGGCGTAGCGTGCTTTTTTTAGTTGCTGGAGTGACAATTTGCGTCCTAGTTTGAAGGTGATCTGTTCATTTTTGGCAAACATTAAGATTTCCTTTCCAAAGTGAATGCCAGAGAAAAGCGCTAGGATATCCTTCTCGCTTTCAGCTAAATCGTTAAAATAGGCTAGAAATTCGCCAACTTCTTTGTGAGCGCTTAGATTGCTAGCGGTTATTTCGGTTTCAACTTCAATAATAAAATGATCGTGATCTTGGATGCGATTACCACTGAAGAGGATCTCTCCATAAGCGGTTATTGCGTAAAGTTCTAGTGGTGTTTTGACTAGAAAATAAGGGATATGCTCTTCAATGGTGATTTTAAGTGTGTGAGGGTATTTTTTACGAATTTGCACGCGTTTTATCTGCGGACGTGCTTTAAGTGTTTGTTCTAATGTGACTGTATTGAGTGTGAGAAGTGGGGTGCCTTTTTGTAGATTTAGTGTTTCTAACAGTTCATACGGATGCAAGCGATTGACACCTATGATTTTTACAACTTCTAGACCGTATAAATTTAACCGTGCACTTATCACTAAAACGCCAATATAACTGAGCGTTAAACCCCCTATTAACGCTAGCACTAGATAAAAACGTGGATACCCCTTAAATCGTTGTAATATCATTGCTGATTTACGAGGATAGGGAGTAGTGGGGGGAGTGGTAGCGGGATTAAAATCCTTGGGATCGGGGCTTTTGGGGGGTTTTTGGGGTATTACTCGAGCGATCTGAGAAAATCTGCTCTTAACACGCTTCCATCGAGAGCCCCATTTCATAGCTCTATTAAGTCTTGATCTTGGTTTTTTGTTGTGATGAAGTGCCATGGTTTGCTATTACAATCGACTCAGACAATCGACTTAGGGTTTATTTCTGGACTATCCCATTACATCGAAATATTACTGAATATTTAAAAACGATCTCGTTTTAAACGGTCTTTTATAAACGGTCTCTTATACATACATGCTGTGTTTAAATAACGGAATGTTACAGCCTTTCAGTAGTATTTTTAAGGGATAGCTCGGCTTTTAAGGTCTGTTGGCGTAACTTTGCAGTATTTAACGGCATTCGTTTAAATACTAGACACCCACTCAGTTTTATTCAATGTCGCTACATTGCCTTTTGTAGATATGGTGTGAGTAGCTATGATGTGAAACAGTTACTACTCGGTATTTAGACCCAGCTCAATAAATCACGTAAATACAATTACAATCATTATATTTTACATTACAGGCACGGGTAAAATGGTAGCAAATAACGACTCAACCCCAATCACTCCTAAGAAACAAGTATTAGCAGAACAAATGTTAGCAGAACAAGAGCAACTAAAAGAACAAAAACAACAAAAAAAGACCCCACTTTCACCCAATGAAAACTATTTTACAGCCATACCACCTCACCCATCATCACCACCTCACCCATCATTACCACCTCACCCATCATCACCACCTCACCAATCATCGCCACCTCACCAATCATCACCATCTCACCCATCATCCAATTCATCCACCCACGTGAGAGAAAAACAGTCTCAATCACAACCACAGCCACAATCACAGCCACAGCCACGATCACAATCACTCGTCTTAGGAGAACACCCTACAACATACCAATTTACCGATACACCCCCAAATGATCCTCATACCAAGCAAAAAGTCCTTATTATTTTGCGATCCGACAATCATGACAATGGTCGTAACGCAACAATTGCCTTCGCTACAGCGGTTTCAGCATTGTTTTCTGATATTGAGACGACAATAGTCTTAATGGGAAGTGGTGTTTACTGGACACAGCAAGGACGTATGGATAATATCTCAATTAAAGGCTATGACACATTGTTATCGTATTTTACAAGCTTTCTGCTCAATAATGGGCAATTGCTTGCTTCTATTCCCTGCATGCAGTACAATAAAAACGTAGACGCCTTTCTGGATAGAAAGGGACTTCTTGCTAATATTGAGTGTATTGGTCTTTCTACACTCATTCATTTGACAAAAAACGCTTCTGTTCTGACATTTTAGTCATTATTTCTTATAAATGCCCCCCTGTACAAAATAGGCGTGGACGATGATTAAGTGGTATGAATTTACTTGGGAGTTTCAAGTAGTACGCTAGTCGTATTTCTTATAAGCCGTTTTAATTTCCAGCTTAAAACATAGCAATTGCGTTTCTCAGCCCCCAAATCGAGTGTATTGGTCTTTCTACACTCATTCATTTGACAAAAAACGCTTCTGTCCTGACATTTTAGTCATTATTTCTTATAAATGACCCCCCTGTACAAAATAGGCATGAGTGATAAAATAGGCGTGGACGATGATTAAGTGGCATGAATTTACTTGGGAGTTTCAAGTAGTACGCTAGTCGTATTTCTTATAAGCCGTTTTAATTTCCAGCTTAAAACATAGCGATTGCGTTTCTCAGCCCCCAATAACACGATTTTACATTTTTCAATCAGCATTTCATTAGCCCATCGATACTGCACCCGAGCAAGTCGAGGATGCTTATGACCACTCTTATAGGATAAAAAATCTTTAATCGCCGCAATGCGATATATATCCATTACAGGATATGTAAGAGATAATTGAGAAGCCTGTTCTTTTTCTTCCTCTTCTTCCTCTTCTTCGCTTTGCATATCACTTTGCTGGTAGCGAGTTGCCAGCGGCTCATTTAAAAGATATATAGGATAATGGGCACTTATACGCAACCATAGATCATAATCTTCACAGACCGGCAAACGTTCATTGAAATACCCTACCCGTGTAAATAAATCACGGCTTATAACAACCGAAGACGGTGTGATCAGACAAGCCGTTAAACATTCTCTAAACAGATACCCTTGTTTTTTAATGTGCCTTTTAGCAGGATTGACGTACACTCCCTTACGCACCCAATGTTCTTGTGTTTGCATAATCTTCAAATGACGATATTTTTTGATATACGCCGCTTGTTTAGCTAATTTCCTTTCATTCCACGTGTCATCACTATCTAGTAAAGCTATCCACTTTCCCTTGCTGATAGCAATTCCTAGATTACGCGCGGCTGCTACACCGTGATTGGTCTTATACGTGACTAGCTTGATACACGGCGTATAAACACCAGCCAGCGTCTTCTTAGGGACAATTGATTTTCTTACATATTCACGCTCCGTATACCTTTTAGACCATTGATTTATGGCTAGCAATGGTGCCAGTGGTGCTAAAAAAAAAGTAAGCACATAACTTAGTACACTAAGTACGCTCGATTTCCATTCATTGTCAATTTCAAGATCGCAGGGACGTTTTCTATAAAAATAGCTTATACGTTTAAACCCAAGAAGTCCTGCTCCTTGTGGTCCTGCTACTTGTGTAAATGACCTGGTGAAGGCCTGTGTGTTATAAAAAGGCACTTGCGATCCATCATCAATGATGATAAGTTCAAAATCTTTGTACGTCTGCGCGAGCACAGACGATACTGCGCGGAGTGTGCTTGCTGGACGATTGTAGGTGGGAATGATCACAGAAAAAAACGGCTGTCTGTGATGCGAAGGTGCTGCTGGATGCTGCATTGAAATTTCTTGTTCAGTCTCTTTTTACAGCCGCTACGACTCACCGATCAGAATCTAGCTTGCTTGCTAAAGACGTGAAAAATGCAGTGCTTTCATTCGGTGATTTTAATGTCTGGGTTCTTTCTCGATGTGTCTGGATGAATGTAGCGAGTTTCTTAGGCGTCGGTAGGGGTTCTATATCTCCCGCGCCGCTTAGAACAATTGCGCCCATAGCATTGGCTTGTCGTAGTGTTTCGTACATGGTTTTATTCTGCAGTAATCCAGCCGCAATGCCCGCAGCAAACGCATCACCTGCTCCGATCGGGTCAATAGGAGTAGCAATCTTAAACGCCGGCACAATAAACTCTTCTTTCCGATCAAAATAAATAGCACCAGCACTGCCTAATTTCACGATGCCAGCAGGAATTTTTAATTCATCTAGCACCCACGTAGCGATAGCACGGATATTATTAAATAAATGTGGTGTAGCGATTTTTTGATATTCGTCTATACTTCCTAACACTAGCGTGCACCGTTTAGCTAGGGCCAGCAGTCTTTGTTGAGAGGTTTCTGTATCCCAGAGCTTATTACGAATGTTTAGATCGAAGAGAATATGGCGTTTTTGCGTTGTTAAATCAGACGCGGTCGCTTTTCCCATAAAATAGGTCAAAGTCTGCAACACTGTTTCATAACACGTCCTACTCAAACAAGCTGTGATTCCAGTAAGATGAAGGATGCGGTGGTCTGCTATGAAGTGATTGTCTAGATCAGCTGGGGTCATGTGACTGAATGCAGAATGTTTTCTATCATAGACAATCGCTACATTTCCATCAGAGGCAATGCTCTTATAATAAACTCCTGTTCGGCGCGTAGAAATGAGTTTGACGTGGGAAATATTGACGGCTTCTTTTCTGACAGCATTTAAGATAAACCTGCCCAGTGGGTCATTTCCAAGCAAACTGTACCACGACGACTTAAACCCAAGTCGCGCTAAACCAATCGCAAAATTAGACTCCGCACCACCTAAACTCTTCGTAAAATAAGACGCACATTCGATGCTTTCTCCACGCGGCGCTGTAAATAACACCATGCTTTCACCTAGACTTAGTGTGTCCTGCATTGACCTAAAAAACGATTTTTATAAAAAACGTATACATGCATTGAACTCAGTATGATCGTCAATTGTACTATGTTTTTACAAATCGGTCTATATTTCCAAATTTTATCTACGTACTTCTAATCAATGTTATAGTAATATTGACTGATCGTGTGGGTTAGCATTTTTATGATGAACCTATTACAGTCTCCTATTAAAACAAGTAAATGAGGCAAAAAAACAATGATGAGTGAAAGAAAACAAGCATACGTAGAAGTCGCTCCTGGTGTAGAGATTTACTACGAAGAGGCGGGAAGTGGACCGCCCATGTTATTTGTCCCAGGCTGGACTTTTACAACAGAAATGTTCCAACATCAATTAAAACATTTCTCTGCCCATAGACGTGTGATCATAATCGATCCGCGCAGTCACGGCCGTTCTACCATTACTTCGCATGGCAATAATTACGCAACGCACGGTACAGACCTCCTTCATGTGATAAAGGCACTTGATCTAAAAGAACTAGTGCTCGTCGGTTGGTCTTTTGGTTGTTTAGCCGTCTGGGAATACATTAATCAGGCGGGTATTTCCAATGTCAAGGGCGTCGTCAGTGTCGATCTGCCTCCAAAACCTTTATCTGTAAATGATAAAGATTGGGTAGAAGGTTCGCTCGATGACATGGCAGGCGCTTATACTGCTTATATGGGTTCACCAGCGCAGCACCGCGAATTTGTTAAAATCTACGCTACCCAAGTCATGGTCCAACGCGACCTAACAGCAGCAGAACTCCGCTGGATCACCGATCAATCTCTAAAAACACCTTATTACATCGCAGGGCAATTGTTCGCCTCAGGACTTTTTAGTAATTGCACCCAAGCTGCTAAACTCGTCGATGAAAAAGTCCCTGCTTTAAACATTGTCGCTGAGCACTGGTCACAGGTCGCTACTACTTTTACGAACAAGCATTTTCCCAATACTAATATAGCCACGCTCGGCGGACACATGATGTTCTGGGAACACCACGAGAAGTTCAATAAACTCTTAGCTGATTTTATTGACAAACTCTAATGGCTAAGAGATACTTCTTGTAAGTACGTAGTCATTCTTACCTCCTAGCTAACGCTAGGAGGTAAAGAGAAATTGATTGACCGAGGACTACGGGATGTCCTCGCATGTCCTCGTCGTGGCAGGCGCATGCTGGCGGGTTGCACAAGCAACAGTTTTAAGTCGTGGATAGGCGCCCGCTCTAAAGTTCCAGATATCCATTTCCCAGTTCACATAAACAATATCTGCTCCACTAGAAATAGGAGCAGCTGCCTGCATTTGCGTCGTTGACCTTCCGATCGCAGCACCATTCATGCCATTTATATCACCCATCTGACCGCTCGTATCAGTATCCCAGTAAGACGCTGTAATCGTGGAACTTGCAACATTACCTATTAAGCCATTTATAGTAGAACTAGTCCCCGCTACCATTCCGATAGCATAGGAATTACTAACATCGCCGCCGCCGGCTCCTACTAGCCCACCTGCATTTCCACTTGTAGCAGTCACATTTCCTGTTGCGTAAGAGTTTTCAATCCTACTACCACTACCACTATGACTTCCAACTAATCCCCCTACATCAGAAGTTCCGTTTACCGTTGCTCCACTATAGGACTGGGAGATCACACCATTGTTGAGGTTTCGCCCAACTAAACCACCAGTAACAAACCCAGAATTACTGACCGTACCCGTGCTGTAAGAATCAGAAATGGTTCCAGAATTACCTCCTACTAGTCCCCCTAGAAAAGTAGGTGCCGTTGCCCCAGTAATCGTAACGGTCGCCTGTTTTGAATATGACTTTATAACAGTGCCACCACTACTTAATTGTCCGACAAGACTGCCTACATAAGTCGAAGATGTTCCATTTACCGTAACGTTAGCATCAACGAGACCGCAGTTCGTGATCATCCCCGTACCCACCACGCCGAACAGTCCTTTATGAGAACCAGTGGTATTAATATACAGGTTAGAGATAACGTTACCCTGGCAGTCAAACGTTCCATTGAAGACAACACCATCTGCATTGGTATCTCCGATCGGCGTGAACTGTCCGCTCCCCCCCTCACGCCAAGGAGCAAACGGTTTACCGAGGTCAATATCACGCGTTACGCGGTAAGTACTCCTACGATATGCCGCGTTGCTATTGACAAGACTAGCGACGAGGTTTAACTTTCTATCGTTATCAATGATATAAGGAGCCGTACTCGTGCCTGATCCTGAGAGATCGCCCATTTCACACTTAGAGGTTGCAATAGTAGTAAGGCCCAAAGGAAACATCACAGGCGTTGTCCCATCTGTTAACGTTAGGACTCCTTCTGAATAGACGGCTGGTCTATAAGGATTGATAATCGTAGCGGTTAGAGTATAAGCGGCAGTCATATCAGCACCACCGACGAGAACGCGGTAAGGTGGTGGAAAAACACCACAGTTCTTCAATGTAATAAGAGTTATAGATGGATCTATTGCTATCCCTTCTGTGAGAGTAAGAGTGTTCATGAGATCACCGTCATCTCCACCTAGCAGTTCTAATTGGATCAGGTCGCCTAGTACTAGGACGACATAATATTTCACAGGCGAGGCATTATTAGCAGTAGGCGTAACCGTAAAGGTGAGAGCTTCATTGGCAACTGTTGTCGTGGCTGCAGTGCCTGTTGGATTGAGTGCAGTACCACCGGGTAAAGTAACGGTGCCCCCGCCATCAACCGTATATTCAGGCGGCATGGTCATATCTGCTATCGTTAGTGTAAGGGCTTCGTTAAAACCGTCTGCTCTATTTTTAATACCGCCGATCGAGACAATATTATCAGTTATGGAAATAACATTAGCATTGCCGTAAGCTGGGTGAGACGTGTCTATCGTAATGTCTTCTGCGCTAAGAGGTGCGAGCATGATGACCTCCATCTCACTAAGACGTAATGAAACCGTGTAAGTGATAGCAGTATCGCCGTTTGCTGGCGTGAGTGTGAATTCACGGTCTGCTAGCGTGTTTGTCACAGCAGCAGTACCGTCGGGGTTGAGTTCATTGGCAGCAATAGTAATAAACCCAGGCTCAATAGTGTACGCTACGGGGCTATCTGAATCGGCAATACTTACCCTAAGCGTCTCAGTTCGTGCCGCATCGGAGTAGTTCGTAATATTAGAGACAATGATAAGATTTTCTTCGATGGCAACCGTCGCTGCGCTGTAGCGTGAAGCATCCCCGCCAGAAGGCATAAGCACAATATCCGTTAGGACAAGTAGAGAAGAGACCGGCGGAGATTCACTAAAACGCAACGAAACCGTGTAAGTGATAGCAGTATCGCCGTTTGCTGGCGTGAGTGTGAATTCACGGTCTGCTAGCATATTTGTCACAGCAGCAGTACCATCGGGGTTAAGTTCATTGGCAGCAATAGTAATAAACCCAGGCTCGATAGTGTACGCTACGGGGCTATCTGAATCGGCAATACTTATTCTAAGCGTCTCAGTTCGTATCGTATCGGAGTAATTCGTAATGTTAGAGACAATGATAAGTTTTCCTTCGATGGTAACCGTTGCTGCGCTGTAGCGTGAAGTATCCCCGCCAGAAGCGTCAAGCGTAATGTCCGTTAAAACGAGCGGAGAGGGAACTGGCGGCTCCACCGTAAGATTTTCTGATGATGACGTAGTACAACCAGCTAGCATTATTAGGCTAGTGATCGCAATGTATGTTATTAAGTAGTGATGTTTCATGAGGATTACTCCTGTAAAAAATTGAGACCTTAATGTAAAATGTTATTTTTTATGAATCAATATTATTAAAATTGACCGAGGACTACGGGATGTCCTCGCATGTCCTCGTTGTAGCAGGCGCATACTGGCGGGTTGCACAAGCAACGCTTTTAAGTCGTGGATACTCACGCGCTCTAAAATCCCAGATTCCTTGACTCCAGCCCACATAAACAGCATCGTCTCCAGTAGGAACAGGAGCAGCTACCTGCATTTGCGTCGTTGTCTTTCCGACGGCATCACCATTCGCATCGGTCTGGCCGCTCGTAATGGTATCCCAGTAAGAGGCTGTAACACGACGACCAATGAAACCTGCAAGTCCCCGTCCCCTATTAACAATTTGTCCGCTAGCATAGGAATTACTAATGATGGCTTCGTTGAATCCTATTAACCCACCTACTGCAAAGCTGCCCATAGCAGTAACACTTCCCGTTGCGTAAGAGTTTTCAATAACAGTATTGGCTTTAACACTATTTCCAACCAACCCTCCTATAAACTGATATCCGGTTACATCTGCTTCACTATAAGATTGAGAGATCGTACCATTGCTGTCGTGCACCCCAACTAAACCACCTGCAGCCTGTCCAGAAGTCATAACCATACCCGTACTGTAAGAAGCAGAAATAGTTCCTCCAGAATTATCTCCTACTAATCCTCCTAGACGAGCATCTTGTTCAGTTTCTAACCCAGTGACTATAACGGTCGCGTCTTCGGAATATGATTTTGCAACAGTGCCACCAGTATTTAAAAATCCGACAAGACTGCCTATATAAGTCGGAGCCATTCCATCTACCGTAACTTTAGCATTAACGAGACCGCAGTTCGTGATCGTCCCCGTAGTACCCACCACTCCGAACAGTCCTTTATATGAACCAGTGGTATTAATATACAGGTTAGAGATAACGTTACCCTGGCAGTCAAACGTTCCATTAAAGACTGTCGAGTCCGCAGCTCCGATCGGCGTGAACTGTCCGTTCCCTTCACTCCAAGGAGCCATCGGTCTAGCGAGGTCAATATCACGCGTCACGCGGTAATGGCTTCCACGATATGTCGTATCCGTGCCATTGACGAGTTCAGCGACGAGGCTTAGCTTTCTATCGTTATCGATAATATAAGGAGCATTAGCATCTGTACCCGCTCCTAAGAGGTCTCCGACATTGCAGGAAGAAGTCGTTACTCTTAACGAAGAGAACGTCAAAGTCGTTGTTCCATCTGTTAACGTTAGGACTCCTGTATCGGTTTGTGGAGTTGAAACATAAGGATTGATACCTGTAGCGGTTAGAGTATAAGCGGCAGTCATATCAGCACCACCGACGAGGACGCGGTAAGGCGGCGGAAACACACCACAATTTTTCACAACAAGAGGCGCTGTAGGTGGTGTGATTCCTTCTGTAAGAGTGAGAGTGTTCATGAGATCACCGTCAGTTCCACCTAGCAGTTTGAGTTCGATCAGGTCGCCCGTAAAACTTTCTGACGATGACGTAGTACAATCAGCTAGCATTATTAGGCTAGTGATCGCAATGTACATTATTAAATGGTGATGCTTCATGCGAATTACTTCTGTAAAATTAAACTTGACCGAGGACTACGGGATGTCCTCGCATGTCCTCGTTGTAGCAGGCGCATACTGGCGGGTCGCACAAGCAACGCTTTTAAGTCGTGGATACGCATTCGCTCTAAAATCCCAGATTCCCGTTTCCCAGCCCGTATAAACATCCGCACTAGGAGCACCTACCTGCATTTGCGTTGTTGTCCTTCCGATCGCAGCACCGTTCCAACTTGTCCGACCGCTCGTGACAGTATCCCAGTAAGACGCTGTAATCGTAACATTAGCTGAAATAAGAATACTACCTATTAAGCCATTTACAGAAGTGGAAGTCCCTGACACCTCTCCTGTAGCATAGGATTTGACAATACTGCCTCTACTGATAGCTCCTACCAACCCACCTGCTTGGTTATTAGCAGTTATATTTCCTGTTGCGTAAGAGTTTTCAATCATAGTATTACCAGTAGCATCTCCAACTAATCCCCCTACATTAGTATGTCCGCTTACATTTGCGCTACTGTAGGACTGGGAGATCATACCACCAGCGTTCTGCCCAGCTAAACCACCAGTAGTACTCCCAGAATTATTGACCGTACCCGTGCTATAAGAATCAGAGATGGTTCCGAGATTATAACCTACCAATCCCCCTAGAACAGTATTCACAGTAGTATCTGCTCCAGTAATCGTAACGGTCGCCTGTTTTGAGTATGACTTTGTAACAGTGCCACCAATATTTAAAAGCCCGACAAGACTACCTACATAAAGTTCACTTGTCCCATCTACCGTAACGTTAGCATTAACGAGACCGCAGTTCGTGATCATACCCGTACCCACCACTCCGAACAGTCCTTTATATGAACCAGTGGTATTAATATACAGGTTAGAGATAACGTTACCCTGGCAGTCAAACGTTCCATTAAAGACTGTCGAGTCCGCAGCTCCGATCGGCGTGAACTGTCCGTTCTGAGCCTCACTCCAAGGAGCCATCGGTCTAGCGAGGTCAATATCACGCGTCACGCGGTAATGTCTTCCACGATATGCCACGTTGCCATTGACAAGACCAGCGACGAGGTTTAACTTTCTATCGCTATCAATGATATAAGGATCACTACTCGTACCCATTCCTGAGAGGTCTGCGGCAGCGCAGGAAGAAGTCATTACACTTAGCGAAGAGAACGTCAAAGTCGTTATGCCATCTGATAACCTTAGGTCTCCTGTACTGGTTTGTGGAGGTGAAACATAAGGATTGATACCCGTAGCGGTTAGAGTATAAGCGGTTGTCGTATCGGGCGTACCGCCGACGAAGACGCGGTAAGGCGGCGGAAACACACCACAGTTCTTTACAGTAATGGTATCTGTAGCTGGTGTGATCCCTTCTGTAAGAGTGAGAGCGGTCATGAGATCGCCGTCAGCTCCACCTAGCAGTTCTAATTGGATCAGGTCGCCTAGTACTAGAACGACATAATATTTCACGGGCGAGGCATTATTAGCAGTAGGCGTAACCATAAAGGTGAGAGCTTCATTGGTAGGAGTCGTTATGTTTGTAATACCTGGTGGATTAATCTCAGTACCAGCTAAAGTAACGGTGCTGCCGCCTGCAACCGTATATTCAGGCGGGTTGGTTTTATCTGCTATCGTTAGCGTAAGGTTTTGGTTAAAACCATTTGTTCTATTTTTAATACCGCCAATCGAGACAATGTTATCACTTACAGAAAGAACACTAGCATTAGCGTAAACTGAGTGAGACGCTGTGTTTATCTCAATGTCTTCTACGCTAAGCGGTGTGAGCATAACGACCTCCAACTCACTAAGACGTAACGAGACGGCATAAATAATCGCAGTATCGCCGTTTGCTGGCGTGAGCGTGAATGTGTGATCTGCTGGTATATTTGTCACAGCAGCAGTACCATCGGGGTTAAGTTCATTGGCAGTAATAGTAACAAACTCAGGCTCAATAGTGTACGCTACGGGGCTATCTGTATCGGCAATACTTATTCTAAGCGTCTCAGTTCGTGTCGTATCAAAGTGATTTGTAATGTTAGCGATAACGATAAGATTTCCTTCGATGGTAACCGTCGCTGCGCTGTAGCGTGAAGTCTCCCCGCCAGAAGCGTCAAGTGTAATGTCCGTTAAAGCGAGCGAAGAGGGAACTGGCGGCTCCACCACTGGCGGCTCCACCGTAGGCGGCTCTACCGTAAGATTTTCTGATGATGACGTAGTACAACCAGCTAGCATTATTAGGCTAGAGATCGCAATGTACATTATTAAGTAGTGATGTTTCATGAGAATTACTCTTGTAAAAATTTGAAACTTTGATTTAAAGTGTTATTTTTTATCAATCAATATTATTAAAATTGACCGAGGACTACGGGATGTCCTCGCATGTCCTCGTTGTAGCAGGCGCATACTGGCGAGTCGCACAAGCAACGCTTTTAAGTCGTGGATACGCACCCGCTCTAAAATTCCAGATTCCCGTTTCCCAGCCCGTATAAACATCCGCACTAGGAGCAGCCACCTGCATTTGCGTCGTTGACCTTCCGACCGCAGGATCATTCATACCCATCTGACCGCTCGTATCAGTATCCCAGTAAGACGCTGTAATCGTAGCTCCCTGGATAGAACCTATTAAGCCGTTTATACCAGATCTAGTTCCCGTTACCATTCCGATAGCATAGGACTTATTAACGGTGCCGCTGCCAATTCCTACCAACCCACCTGCTTGGTTATTAGCAGTTATCATTCCTGTTGCGTAAGAGTTTTCAATCATACCACTATTATTTCCAACTAATCCTCCTACTTGAGCATTCCCGCTTACCGTTGCTCTACTATAGGACTGGGAGATCATACCACTAGCGTTCTCCCCAACTAAACCACCAGTAGCACTACCAGAATTACTGATCGTACCCGTGCTGTAAGAATCAGAGATGGTTCCGACATTATACCCTACTAATCCCCCTAGAAAAGTAGATATAGTTGTCCCAGTAACCGTAATGGTCGCTCGTTCGGAATATGACTTTGTAACAGTGCCACCACTATTTAATTGTCCGACGAGACTGCCTATATAATATGTGGGTATAGATGCGTCAGTTCTATCTATCGTAACGTTAGCATTAACGAGACCGCAGTTCATGATCGTTCCTGTAGGACGACCCACCACTCCGAACAGTCCTTTATAAGAACGATTAGTATTAATATACAGATTAGAGATAACGTTACCCTGGCAGTCAAACGTTCCATTGAAGACAACACCAGATGCATTCGTATCTCCGATCGGTGTAAACCCATTCCCCTCACTCCAAGGAGCCATCGGTCTAGCGAGGTCAATATCACGCGTCACGCGGTAATGTCTTCCACGATATGTCGCATCCGTGCCATTAACGAGTTCAGCGACGAGGCTTAGCTTTCTATCGCTATCAATGATATAAGGATCACTACCCGTACCCATTCCTGAGAGGTCTCCGACATCGCAGGAAGAAGTCATTACACTTAATGAAGCAAATGTTAAAGGCGTTGTTCCATCTGATAACCTTAGGTCTCCTGTATAGGCATCCTGGACATAAGGATTGATACCCGTAGCGGTTAGAGTATAAGCGGCAGTCATATCAGTACCACCGACGAGGACACGGTAAGGCGGCGGAAACACACCACAGTTCTTTACAGTAATAGTATCTGTAGGTGGTGTGATCCCTTCTGTAAGAGTGAGAGCGGTCATGAGATCGCCGTCATCTCCACCTAGCAGTTCTAATTGGATCAGATCGCCTAGTACTAGAACGACATAATATTTCACGGGCGAGGCATTATTAGCAGTAGGCGTGACTGTAAAGGTGAGGACATCATTGGTAGCTGTTGTTATGTTTGTAATACCTGGTGGATTAATCTCAGTACCAGCTAAAGTAACGGTGCTGCCGCCTTCAACCGTATATTCAGACGGACTGGTCTTATCTGTTATTGTTAGCGTAAGGTCTTGATTAAAACCGTCTGCTCTATTTTTAATACCGCCGATCTGGACAATGTTATCACTTACAGAAAGAACACTAGCATTGGCGTAAGCTGGGTGAGACGCCGTGTTTATCTCAATGTCTTCTGCGCTAAGCGGTGTGAGCATGACGATCTCTAACTCACTAAAACGCAACGAGACGGTGTAAGTGATCGCAGCATCGCCGTTTGCTGGCGTGAGTGTGAATTTACTGTCTGCTAGTATATTTGTCACAGCATTGGTGTCGTCGGGGTTAAGTTCATTGGCAGGAATATCAATAAACCCAGGCTCGACGGTGTAAGCTACGGGGCTATCTGTATCGGCAATACTTATCCTGAGCGTCTCAGTTCGTGTCGTATCGGAGTAATTCGTAATGTTAGCGATAACGATAAGATTTCCTTCGATGGTAACCGTCGCATCCGTGTAGCGTGAATTACCCCCGCCAGAAGGAGCAAGTGTAATGTCCGTTAAAACGAGCGGAGAGGGAACTGGCGGCTCTATCGTAAAACTTTCTGATGATGACGTAGTACAACCAGCTAGCATTACTAGGCTAGCGATCGCAATGTATATTATTAAGTGATGATGTTTCATGAGGACTCCTCCTGTAAAAATTTGAGACCTTAATGTAAAATGTTATTTTTTATGAATCAATATTATTAAAATTGACCGAGGACTACGGGATGTCCTCGCATGTCCTCGTTGTAGCAGGCGCATACTGGCGGGTCGCACAAGCAACGCTTTTAAGTCGTGGATACGCGCCCGCTCTAAAATTCCAGATACCTGTTTCCCAGCCCGTATAAACATCCGTACTAGGAGCACCTACCTGCATTTGCGTCGTTGTCCTTCCGACGGCATCACCATTCGCACTTGTCCGACCGCTCGTATCAGTATCCCAGTAAGACGCTGTGATCGTAGCATTTCTTGAGATAGAGCCCATTAATCCATTTATACTAGAAACAGTCCCTGCTACCATTCCGATAGCATAAGAATTAACAACGGCGCCGCTGCTGCTGACAAGTCCTGCTAACCCACCTGCATTGCCACTCGTAGCAGTTATCGTTCCTGTTGCGTAAGAGTTTTCAATCCTACCACTACTATTACCACTTCCAACTAATCCTCCTAGCAGATTATATCCGTCTACATCTGCGCTACTGTAGGACTGGGAGATCATACCACTACTGTTTAGCCCAACTAAACCACCAACGGCACTCCCAGAACTATTGACCGTACCCGTGCTGTAAGAATCAGAGATGGTTCCGACATTATACCCTACTAATCCTCCTAGAAAAGTAGCCGTAGTAGGATCTGCCCCAGTAATCGTAACGGTCGCGGTCGCTCGTTCGGAATATGATTTTTTAACAGTGCCTCCAGTATTTAAATATCCGACAAGACTGCCTACATAAAATGCAGCCGTCCCATCTACAGTAACCTTAGCATTAACGAGACCGCAGTTCGTGATCGTCCCCGTAACCACGCCGAACAGTCCTTTATATGAACCAGTGGTATTAATATACAGGTTAGAGATAACGTTACCCTGGCAGTCAAATGTTCCATTGAAGACAACAGAAGGCATACCGCTCACAATCTGACCCCCATCTCCGATCGGCGTAAACTGTCCGTTCTGAGCCTCACTCCAAGGAGCCATCGGTCTAGCGAGGTCAATATCACGCGTCACGCGGTAAGTACTCCCACGATATGCCACGTTGCCATTGACAAGACTAGCGACAAGGTTCAAGTTTCTATCGCTATCAATGATATAAGGAGCACTACTCGTACCTGATCCTGAGAGATCGCTCATTTCACAGCGAGAGGTCTGAACAGTTAGCGAAGTAAATGTTAAAGGCGTTGTTCCATCTGTTAACGTTAGGACTCCTGTACTGGTTTGTGGAGGTGAAACATAAGGATTGATACCCGTAGCGGTCAGAGTATAGGCGGCAGTCATATCAGTATCACCGACGAGGACACGGTAAGGCGGTGGAAACACACCACAGTTCTTTACAGTAATAGTATCTGTAGGTGGTGTGATCCCTTCTGTAAGAGTGAGAGCGGTCATGAGATCGCCGTCAGCTCCACCTAGCAGTTCTAATTGGATCAGGTCGCCTAGTACTAGAACGACATAATATCTCACAGACGAAGCGTTATCTGCAGTAGGCGTAACCGTAAAGGTGAGAGCTTCATTGGTAGCTGTTGTTATGGCTGCAGTGCCTGTTGGATTGAGTGCAGTACCAGCTAAAGTAACGGCGCCGTTATTTGCAACCGTATATTCAGGCGGGCTGCTCTTATCTGCTATCGTTAGCGTAAGGGCTTGATTAAAACCGTCTGCTCTATTTTTAATACCGCCGATCTGGACAATATTATCACTTACAGAAAGAACACTAGCATTAGCGTAAGCTGGGTGAGACGTGTCTATCGTAATGTCTTCTGCGCTAAGAGGTGTGAGCATAACGATCTCTAACTCACTAAAACGCAACGAGACGGTGTAAGTGATAGCAGCATCGCCGTTTGCTGGCGTGAGTGTGAATTTACTGTCTGCTAGTATATTTGTCACAGCATTGGTGTCGTCGGGGTTGAGTTCATTGGCAGGAATATCAATAAACTCAGGCTCGACGGTGTAAGCTACGGGGCTATCTGAATCGGCAATACTTATTCTAAGCGTCTCAGTTCGTGTCGTATCGGAGTAATTCGTAATGTTAGCGATAACGATAAGATTTCCTTCGATGGTAACCGTCGCATCCGTGTAGCGTGAATTACCCCCGCCAGAAGGAGCAAGCGTAATGTCCGTTAAAACGAGTGGAGAGGGAACTGGCGGCTCTATCGTAAAACTTTCTGATGATGACGTAGTACAACCAGCTAGCATTACTAGGCTAGCGATCGCAATGTATATTATTAGGTGATGATGTTTCATGAGGACTCCTCCTGTAAAAATTTGAGACCTTAATGTAAAATGTTATTTTTTATGAATCAATATTATTAAACTTGACCGAGAACTACGGGATGTCCTCGCATGTCCTCGTCGTAGCAGGTGCATACTGGCGGGTCGCACAAGCAACGCTTTTAAGTCGTGGATACGCATTCGCTCTAAAATCCCAGATTCCTGTATCCCAGCCCGTATAAACATCCGTACTAGGAGCACCTACCTGCATTTGCGTCGTTGACCTTCCGACCGCATTACCATTCGCACCTGTCCGACCGCTCGTAACAGTATCCCAGTAAGACGCTGTGATCGTAGCATTTCTTGAGATAGAGCCTATTAAGCCGTTTTTCTCAGAGTCAGACCCAGATCTCGTTACCATTCCGATAGCATAAGAGTTAACAACGGCGCCGCTGACGACTCCTACTAACCCACCTGCATTGCCATTAGCAGTTATCGTTCCTGTTGCGTAAGAGTTTTCAATCCTACCACTATTAGTTCCAACTAATCCTCCTAGCAGATTATATCCGTCTACATCTGCGCTACTGTAGGACTGGGAGATCATACCACCATTATTCTGCCCAACTAAACCACCAGTAGCACTCCCAGAACTATTGACCGTACCTGTGCTGTAAGAATCAGAGATGGTTCCGACATTATATCCTACTAATCCCCCTAGAAAAGTAGCCGTACTAAGAGATGTTCCAGTAATCGTAACAGTCGCTCGTTCGGAATATGATTTTGTAACAGTGCCTCCACTACTTAAAGATCCGACGAGACTGCCTACATAAAATGCAGATGATCCATCTACCGTAACATTAGCATTAACGAGACCGCAGTTCGTGATCGTCCCCGTAACCACTCCGAACAGTCCTTTATATGAACCAGTGGTATTAATATACAGATTAGAGATAACGTTGCCCTGGCAGTCAAACGTTCCATTAAATACTGTCGAGTCCGCAGCTCCGATCGGCGTGAACTGTCCGTTCTGAGCCTCACTCCAAGGAGCCATCGGTCTAGCGAGGTCAATATCACGCGTCACGCGGTAATGGCTTCCACCATATGTCATATTAGTTTCATTGACAAGCTTAGCGACGAGGTTTAAGTTTCTATCGCTATCAATGATATAAGGATCACTACTCGTACCTGATCCTGAGAGGTCTGCGGCAGCGCAGGAAGAAGTCGTTACATTTAACGAAGCAAATGTCAAAGTCGTTGTTCCATCTGATAACCTTAGGTCTCCTGTATAGGTATTTGGAACATAAGGATTGATACTCGTAGCGGTTAGAGTATAAGCGGTTGTCGTATCGGGCGTGCCGCCGACGAGGACACGGTAAGGCGGTGGAAACACACCACAGTTCTTTACAGTAATAGTATCTGTAGGTGGTGTGATCCCTTCTGTGAGGGTGAGAGCACTTGTGAGATCACCGTCAGTTCCACCTAGCAGTTCTAATTGGATCAGGTCGCCTAGTACTAGAACGACATAATATATCACAGACGAGGCATTATCTGCAGCAGGCATGACTGTAAAGGCGAGGGCTTCATTGGTAGCTGTTGTTATGGCTGCAGTGCCTGTTGGATTGAGTGCAGTACCACCGGGCAAAGTAACGGCGCCGTTATTTGCAACCGTATATTCAGGCGGGCTGGTCTTATCTGCTATCGTTAGCGTAAGGTCTTGACTAAACCCGTCTGCTCTATTTTTAATACCACCGATCGAGACAATGTTATCACTTACAGAAAGAACACTAGCATTGGTGTAAGCTGGGTGAGACGTGTCTATCGTAATGTCTTCTGCGCTAAGAGGTGTGAGCATAACGATCTCTAACTCACTAAAACGCAACGAGACGGTGTAAGTGATCGCAGCATCGCCGTTTGCTGGCGTGAGCGTGAATTTACTGTCTGCTAGTATATTTGTCACAGCATTGGTGTCGTCGGGGTTAAGTTCATTGGCAGGAATATCAATAAACTCAGGCTCGACGGTGTAAGCTACGGGGCTATCTGAATCGGCAATACTTATCCTGAGCGTCTCAGTTCGTGTCGTATCGGAGTAATTCGTAATGTTAGCGATAACGATAAGATTTCCTTCGATGGTAACTGTCGCATCCGTGTAGCGTGAAGCATCCCCGCCAGAAGGAGCAAGCGTAATGTCCGTTAAAACGAGCGGAGAGGGAACTGGCGGCTCCACCGTAAAACTTTCTGATGATGACGTAGTACAACCAGCTAGCATTACTAGGCTAGTGATCGCAATGTATATTATTAAGTGATGATGTTTCATGAGGACTCCTCCTGTAAAAATTTGAGGCCTTAATTTAAAATTATCATTAATATAGATTCGCAGCGCACTGCGTTACATTATACCATGAATTGAGATGATGTGAAGTCAATCTAGCTTAAAAATACCTCTTTGACGAAGTGATTGTGCATGAAAATAGGTTGTCTTTGTTTAAATAAAACAATGTTATAATTGAACATTACAATTGATAATTTAGATATTTTTAAAAAATTTCAAAAATGAGGTGATTGACTGATGATCGTCTACGATAAAAACCCTTATGATGAAGACAGTGATCGTCATGTGCTGTGGGAATTATTGGTACGTGATTGGATTGAGGCTATGCTTGCGGAGGATTTTTCTAAAATCGAACAGCATTTTGTTAAAGAAAATTTCTGGACGCTCGACGCTGCTGGCAATATGCATTTAGATAGCTGGCGTATCAATTATACCGATTTTCTAACCTATAAAAAGAACTGGACGACTAATATTCAAGGTTTTATAGCAATGATCGACTCCGCTAAAGCGCGTCTTAGTCTGTATAAAGCATCTATGCTTCGTGATATTGAGATTAAGGGCGATCTTGCAACGGTCCATATGAAATTCAATGGCAATATCCCCACTAAAAATGGACCCCCTATGCATATAGAATGGCGAACTTTATATTGGCTTAGAAAACTACATAACGAATGGAAGATAGCAAGTTTTGTTGAAAATCTACCCTTCATTGAAAGAGGAAGAAATCTCAATGTGAGAATGCCCTTTCAAAAAACACTTCCAGCAGACAATACGAGTCCTAAAGCAGTCGGTCCCTATTCACCTGTACTTATTGTACGAGGGGAAGAATGGGTGGTTATCTCAGGGCAGGTACCTGTTGATAGCACGGGAAAGCCTGTTGGAACAACGATTGAAGACCAGACCAGACAAACCCTAGCCAATGCTAAGAAAAACCTCTTGCGCGCGGGTATTGGCTTTGAGAATGTCTTCAAAGTTAATGTCTACCTGACTGATCTAGCCAATTGGCCTAAATTCAATGAAATCTACCGAGAGATAATGCCGGCTCCTCTTCCAGCGCGAACGGCTGTTGCGAGCGGACTACTGCCAGGATTCCTGGTTGAAGTTGATATGTGGGCAGCGAAATAAATCTAATTGCTACTACAACCTACCTCATATATTCTTCTACCTCACATATTCCTCTACCTCACATATTCCTCTACCTCATATATTCCTCTACCTCACATATTTCTCTACCTGACTGATCTAGCCAATTAGCCAATTAGCCTAAATTCAATGAAATCTACCGAGAAATAATGCCGGCTCCTCTTCCAATGCGAACGGCTGTTGTGAGCGGACTACTGCCAGGATTCCTAGTCGAAGTTGATATGTGGGCAATGAAATAAATCTAATTGCTACCACAACCTACCTCATATATTCCTCTACCTGACTGATCTAGCCAATTAGCCAATTAGTCCTCTACCCGACTGATCTAGCCAATTAGCCAATTAGCCTAAATTCAATGAAATCTACCGAGAAATAATGCCGGCTCCTCTTCCAATGCGAACGGCTGTTGTGAGCGGACTACTGCCAGGATTCCTAGTCGAAGTTGATATGTGGGCAATGAAATAAATCTAATTGCTACTACAATCTACTTCACATATTCCTCTACTTCACATATTCCTCTACCTCAATCTGTGTTTATCTGCGTTCATCTGCGGTTAATTCCTTTTGTGAGTCTCAATCTGCGGTTAAACCCAATTCTCAATCTGCGTTTATCTGTGCGGTTAAATCCTTTTGTAAATCTCAATCTGCGTTCATCTGCGTTTATCTGCGGTTCATTCCTTTTGTGAATCTCAATCTGCGTTCATCTGTGCAGTCAATTCTGTGATTAATATGCGTTCATCTGTGCAGTTAATTCCTTTTGTAAATCTCAATCTGCGTTTATCTGCGTTCATCTGCGGTTCATTCTTTTTATAAAATTCAATCTGCGTTTATCTGCGGTTAAATCCTGTTATTAATATGTGTTTATCTGTGCGGTTCATTCTTTTTATAAAATTCAATCTGCGTTCATCTGTGCAGTTAATTACCTTTCGTGAAACTTAATTTGTATTGAACTGCGATTAATTCGCTGAACGGTACAATCCGCGTTCATCTGCGTTCATCTGCGGTTAAATCCTTTTGTAAATCTCAATCTGTGTTTATCTGCGTTCATCTGCGGTTCATTCTTTTTATAAAATTCAATCTGCGTTTATCTGCGGTCAATTCTGTTATTGGTATGTGTTTATCTGTGCAGTTATCTGTGCAGTTACCTAATTCGTTTCGCAGTGTGTCTGCAATTAAAGATGGACCGTTTTTTATGGAAAACTCTATAAAAAATAAAATTAATTTTTACAAAAAAAGAGTTGACTTTTCGTATATAAAGTATTATCTTAATCTTATAAATTTAAGTTACTTTAAATTTACTCTATAAATAGAACAATTTATTAACATTGTAATGTTATAATATAACAGATTTAACCACAGATAAACGCAGATAAACACATATTAATAACAGGGTTTAACCGCAGATAAACACAGATGAACGCAGATTGGGTGATATAAAAGGAATTAACCGCAGATAAACACAGATGAACGCAGATTAGATTTTATGAAACAAATTGACCACAGATAAGCACAAATTAGAATTTACGAAAGGAACTAACCACAGATGAACGCAGATAAACGCAGATTGAGATTTGCAGAAGGAATTAATCGCAGATTGACATAGTATAACAGTTGTTTTATAGCAAGAATTTTTTAACAATGGGTTAAAACAGGGATTTTTTAACAATTATTTATAACAGCGATTTTGTAACAGTATTTTAAATAAAAGGTTTTTTGAGGAAAAGGTGCAATGATAGAAGTAAAAAATTTGACTAAGTATTATGGTGACGTGAAAGCAGTTGATGATATTAGCTTTTCAATCAAAAAAGGGGAGATTGTGGGCATATTAGGTCCCAATGGTGCTGGAAAAAGTACTACTATTCGTGTATTGTGCTGTTATCTCTCACCCACTAAGGGCAATGTTCACGTAGCCACTCATTCTGTTGCTGAAGAGCCGCGATTGGTGAAAAATTTCATTGGTTATCTTGCAGAATCAGCCCCACTTTATGCAGATATGATGGTGTGGGATTATTTGCAATACGTTTTACTCATGAGATATTATCCTCGTGAAAAGATTAGGGCGCAGATTGAAAAAATAGCCGATACATGCGGCTTAGAAAGTGTTATGCACAAAAGCATCAATGAACTCTCCAAAGGATACAAACAACGCGTTGGACTTGCTCATGCATTGTTAGGAGACCCTGAAATACTCATCCTAGATGAACCCACATCTGGTTTAGATCCTAATCAAATCATTGAAATTCGCAATCTTATTAAAAAAATCGGACAAGATAAAACTGTGCTCTTGTCATCACATATTTTAAGTGAGGTCGAAGCAACGTGTGATCGCGTCATCATTCTCAATGAAGGTAAAATTGTCGCCGATGGAAAAACAGGCGAACTTTCTGCAACCCTAGGCGCAGGTCAGAATATTGTCATCGAATTCACGGACGCTGCAACCGCCGATCTAAAACCGCTTTTTAGAGCAATGCCAGGCATTCGGCACATCGAACAATTGCCGCAAACTGAAAAAGCACCTATATCTTACGCTCTCACTTGTGAAACAGGAAAAGATTATCGTCTCGACATTTACAATAAGATTGTTAGCGAACAATTGCCTCTCATCGGGCTTTATGCTCGAACGGAAACACTCGAAGGCATTTTTAGAGAATTGACAGCCAGCGAAGAAATCCTTAAAAATCCTAATAAAACTTAAATATACTAAATAACAATCACATAACAAGTAACACAATCACATAATAAATAACAATTGCATAGCAAATAACACAATTACACAGTAAATAACAACTGCATAGCAAATAACACAATTACATAATAAATAACAATCACATAGCAAGTAACACAATTACACAGTAAATAACAATCACATAGCAAGTAACACAATTACACAGTAAATAACAACTGCAACACAGTAAATAACAACTGCATAGCAAATAACACAATTACATAATAAATAACAATTACATAGCAAATAACACAATTACACAGTAAATAACGGTTACATAGCAAGTAACACAATCACACAGCAAATAACAATTACATAGCAAGTAACAATTACATAGCAAGTAACACAATTGCGTAGTAAATAACAATTACACAGTAAATAACACAATTACATAATAAATAACAATTGATATATAATAAGATTGATATAAACGGGTAGTTTGATTGATATAAACGACTGGAATTATTGATATTGATAAATATAAACCAATAAAACGGAGGGATGAACAATCATAAAATGAAGTGGAATTCTATATATACCTTGATGCTTAAAGAAGTCAAGGGGTTCTTTTTTTCGCCGGTAGCGTATGTTGTGGCGACGGTATTTTTTATTGTGAGCGGCGTCTTTTTCTGGCCGGCTTTCTTTGTGCAAAATCAAGCCGAATTGCGTAGTTTTTTTGCAATGCTCCCCTGGAGTTTGACCTTTATTATTCCCGCGTTGACAATGCGATTATTTGCTGAAGAACGCCAAAGTGGTTCTTATGAAATGCTTTACACATTGCCTGTGACGTTAGAAGAGATTATTGTTGGGAAATTTTGTGCTGTATTGGTGTTTTTGTTATTTATGCTGAGTATTGTTCCTCTTTATGGAATCACGGTAAGCTGGGTAGGTGATCTTAATTGGGGCATCGTGTGGGGTGGTTTTTTTGGAGCGTTGTTTTTGGGGGCATTTTATGCTGCAGTGGGTCTGTTTGCGTCTTCGCTAACAAAAAATCAGGTCATTGCTTTTATTATAGGCTTATGTATTGCGTTGTTATTTTTTCTAGTCGATAAATTTTTTGTCTTTCTGCCTCAATCAATCATTGCTATTTTCAATTTTTTTTCATCGGATATTCACTTTAAAAACATTACGAAAGGTGTTCTAGATATTAGAGATATCCTATTTTTTGTATGGTTGACGTATATTTTCCTGTGGCTGACACAACTCAATCTCAAAAAAAGCATACGATGAGAACAATGTCTAAACAAAATGCAAGTAGAAACTGGGCACAATCTCAAAAAAAAGCATACAGTAAGAACAATGTCTAAACAAAATGCAGATAGAAACTAGGCACAATCTCAAAAAAAAGCATACGGTAAGAACAATGTCTAAACAAAATGCAAGTAGAAACTGGGCACAATCTCAAAAAAGCATACGATGAGAACAATATCTAAATAAAATGCAGGTAAAAACTGGGCACAATCTTAAAAAAAAGCATACGATGAGAACAATATCTAAACAAAATGCAGGTAAAAACTGGGCACAATCTTAAAAAAAGCATACGGTGAGAACAATGTCTAAATAAAATGCAGGTAAAAATTGGGAAAACAGGCTATTACGAACAGATTATTATGATGTGAATTCTAACTTGCTAGAAAGTTAATTTACTACGAAGTCAATTTCATGAGTCATATCGAAGAAAATACAGATAATAAAGCAGCCCCCAATAAGCCAGAGCGTCATAAATATTAAATGCAATATAACAAAGATAAGATAAAAAGGGTTAATCATGAGTCATATCGAAGAAAATACAGATAATAAAGCAGCACCCAATGAGCCAGAGCGTCATAATGATAATAACAATGGCATCAATGGTGGTGAAAACGTTGTTAATGGACAGAGGCAACGTGACCGCCAGCCAGAAGTCTCTACAGAGGTCTCTAAGGAGGCGGTCGGTGGAGGAGATGCGGATCGCGACAAAAAGCATGAATTAGCAAAGTCTGCAGCGGCACAAAAAAGCACTACTTCTGCTGAAAATGGAGTAAATCGTTGGAAAGAAACAGTTAAGCGCTGGAGTGGTGATTGGCTGGGGCGCTGGGCGCGCAATTGGGGACGAGGCGAGAATTTGACAGGACTGCTAATCGCTCTATTGTTAGGTGTGGTGCTACTGATTATGGTGAGGTTCCCAATCAAATTTGATCTTACCAGTACCCATATCAATACTCTTTCTAAAGCAAGCAAAACACTAGTCAGTGATCTGCGTGATCCGATGCGAATAAAAGTGTTTGTATCGCCGAATCTGCCCCCTCCATTCAATACGCTAGAACAATCCTTGCGTGATGTTCTCAATGAATACCGACAGGCTGCTGGAACTAATTTTTACTACACCTTTTATAAAATCAATGAAAAACAAGCCGATGCAGACCCAACTATCCAAGAAAACATTGATCTGGCTAAAAGTTATAATATTTACCCACAATCTATTCAAACCATTGAAAAAGATGAAGTGAAGCTTGTCAATGTCTACAGTGGTCTTGTGATAGAATATGGCAATGTTATTGAGCGCATTGATTTTATAGCGGATAGTGAAGCGTTGGAATATCGGTTTAGCAGTATATTTAAAAAGGTTACCGATAAGGTCAATACGCTACTTTCTATGCAGGAAAATATTCGCATGACGCTTTATTTGGGGGATGATTTTGTTGAGTTGTCGCCACTCTTTGGTATTGGAGGACTTGGCAAGCTTGTTGGTGAGATTAAGGATATGATCGAAGAGCTTGGGCGCGAAAATTATTCTAAATTGGATTTTGAATACAATGCAGAGACTGTTGCAGATGACCAGCAAGCGTATCTGGCTGAGCTCGGTGTCCAGACCTATCCGTGGAATGATTTTTCTGCCAATGGCAGAAATTATGAGGCGGGAATCGGCACTGCGTTTATTCTTGTAGAGCATGAAGGGCGTAGTGAGGTGTTGGAATTGATTAGTAGAGAGGAGTTGATTCAGATCACCGATCGCGGTTTAGAGCGTGGTACTCGTTATCAGATCGTACCTAGCGAAGTGATTAAAGACCGTTTAGACGGACTTGTCAATAATATTTTAGAGATCACACCACCGCTCAGCTACCTTAAAGGCAATGGCTCAGTCGACTTCGTGCAAGGCGACTATCAAGTTTCCCCTCAGCAGACGCAAGACATCGCATCGGCGGCTAATTTCAGTGCTGTTCTCGGATCGCGTTATAAGTTAGTCGGCGTTGATCTAGCAGACCTGACACCGCAACTTTATCCTGTTTTTATGTTAGCGGGTGTGAAAGAACCTTTGACCGAATATGAACTTTTTCTTATCGACCAATATCTTATGAAAGGCGGATCATTGGTTGTTTTTCACGATAGTTTTAAAGAAGAGCAAGCAGCAGGCGGAGGCGGTGTTCCTACGTGGGTTAAAAATGAGACAGGTATCGAGCGGCTTATAGAACACTACGGTGTGCGTATAGACCCTTCGATTGTTATGGACAAAGTTTCATTTGTCAGTCGCACGCAAAACCAGAACAGCAGTGCCTCGACAGAGCAGCAAGTGTACTACGTGCCGCTTATTGAAAATCAAAACATCAATGCTAAACTACCCTATTTAAACAATGTCAAGGGTATTTTCTTTATAGCAGGATCGCCATTATTTCCTGATGAAGAGGTTTTGACAGCCAATGATATTACGACCGAACGCCTTTTTTCATCAAGTGTGCAATCATGGAATGTTTCTGATGATGTGACGCTAGTGCCGTATCTTATCCAGCCACCTAATGAAGAAGAGGACAATTATACGTCATTTGATCTAGCTTATGTGCTTAAGGGGTCATTTCCTAGTTATTTTAAGGGGAAGGATATTCCTGAGCGTGAATTTTCTGAGAAGGTTAGTGAAAGTGAGGATGATCATGGGCATAGTCATGGTGATGGACATGATCACTCTGGAGAAGAGTTTGGACTGGAGGCTGAGGAGGATCATGCGGAGGACGAAGTAGTACCCGCACCTAAGGCGGTACAGCAATTCTCCGAGCAAGCAGAACCGACTACAATAGTGGAGCAAGCACCCGAGTCCAGCCAAATTTTCGTTATCGGTTCAAGTGAAATCATTAAGAACAATGTTGTCGATAATGCGGGTAGACTTCCTAATGCCGTTATGCTCCTCAATACAATTGATGCGTTAAATGGTGATATTGACTGGGCGCGTATGCGTTCTAAGGGGCAACGTGTCAATCCGCTTGATATTAGAGTGAGTGGTGAAGGTGGACTAGTGGTATGGTGGAAACGTCCTACATTTATTAAAGCTATCAATCTAGTTGGACTTCCTGCTGTTGTTGTTTTGTTTGGTTTGTGGATGTATTTACGTAAGGCGCGTATTAAGCGGCGTGTGGCGGAGCATTTTTCTGCGTTAGCGCGTAAAAAACAATGAACTCTGAATGATTGATAGTTGAAATTGATATTGAGGTTAAGATTTGATGTTGAGATTGAGATTAAGACTGATATTGAGATTTGATGTTTAAGATTAACGTTCAATGAAGTTGAAATTTCAGGACAATTGACGTTTGATACTGATATTTAAGACTAATGATATTTAAGTTCTATATTGAATGAAATTGGAATTCAAAATAATTGGATATTGAATACTGATATTTAAGAACGATATTATTTAAGTTCTATATTGAATGAAGTTAGAATTCAAAATAATAGATATTGGATACTGATATTTAAGAACGATATTATTTAAGTTCTATATTGAATGAAGTTAGAATTCAAAATAATTGGATATTGGATACTGATATTTAAGATTGATATTTAATAAAGTTAAAAACCCAGGAGGACTGCAATCATTGAAAAATAAGAAAACACAACTTTATTTATTAGGCGGCATAGTGATATTATGTCTTTTTTACTTTTTTCTTCCAGATCCGTCTCAGTCTGCTAATAAGCAAAGATTGGTTTTAGATGCGGTTGCTAAGGAGGAGGTTAAGGCGATTGTCATTGAAAATGCGGGTGAAGTGATCGATCTGAGTAAAACGGCGGGTGAATGGAAATTGGGTGCTGCGGGATATCGCGTCGATGAAGACAAGTTAGAAGAGATTCTTGATCTGGCTAGTGAAGTGTGGGAATTGGAGATTGTGACAACTTCGGAGGCTTATTATAAATATGGATTAGACGAAGAGACGCGCACGCGTGTTCAATTAAAAAATGCAGCGGGCGACTTACTTCGCGATGTTTATATAGGCGAGACGGGGAATCGTTTCAATGTTCGTTATGTGCTTATAGCGGACGATACGCGAGTTTTGCAATCTGTTGATGAGATAGGCTTTGTCTTCGATGTTAAGCCACTGGACCTTAGAGACCGCAATATGGTTACTGTCAGTAGTGGTGATAAAGTAAAACAAATACGGATGACGCGTCGCCTAAAAAACGCTAAAAGCGGCACGAATGCTATTACATTTAGCAAGCAGCCTAAGGAGGCAGTGGCTGAGGCAAGTGATGACGCCGATGCAGCTACGACTGCGAATGATGCGAATGAGGCTCCTGCAAGTGATTATGACTGGGTTGATGGAGCGGGGCGTTCTTACAAACGTGGTGAGCTCGATGATATTGTCAATACGCTTGTTTCGTTACGGGCGAGCACGTTTGTTGACGATAAGAGTCTTGTTGATTACAGTGATCGGGCGCTTGTTGTCTATGATGTTATTACGGCGGAAAGTGGCGTGAGTGATGTTACGGTCTATCTTATCGAGGAAGACGAAGAGTTAGGTTATCTTACGGGTGTCTCTACACAGGAGACGTTATTTCGCATTCCAGCTAGTGATGCCGATCGACTCAATGTTCCTGTGAAAGACCTGCTAGCGCAGTAGTGTAGTGGTGCGTTTGGCAGGAGTGCATTTCTGCACTGGGGGTGGTGGTGAATTTTTTGCCTTGGTGCCTTGGTGCCTTGGGGTGCTGTGGGCACGTCATGTTAGGGGCATTGGTGGTGTTGGGAGTGTTTGGAATATTTAGAGTGTCGTGCAGAGTGTCTTTTTTGTTTGTCCTAAACATAATGAAACGACCTTTAAATAAGGGTCTCAAGCAATAATCAAATAACAATTAAATAACAATCAAATCAAATAATAATCAAATGACAATGCAAAGACAGTGAAGCGTCGTTCTGATAAGAAATCGTCGGTTATTATAATTGATTTTGGTTCGCAGTACACGCGGCTTATAGCGCGGCGGGTGCGTGGGCTGGGTTATTACAGTAGAGTTGTTCCTGCTACGGCGCGGTATGAAGAGGTGATGAGTGCTGATGTTGGAGCGCTTATCTTTTCAGGAGGGCCTGAGTCGGTTACGGATGCTAGGGCGCCTAAGTTGGATGAAACATTACTGACGGCTGGCGTGCCTATTCTTGGCATTTGCTATGGAATGTGTTTATTGGTACGGCACTATGGGGGTGTGATTGCTAGTCAGCGTAGAGGTGAATACGGTCCTGCTATGATTGACGTACTGCCTGGGGGCCGTAAGGTAGGTCGTCGTGGTGTTGGTGGTGGGGCTGGAAGTTCTTTTTATCGTGATGTTCCTAATAGGCATTGTGTGTGGATGAGCCATGGTGATAGCATTGTTGAGGTGCCTAATCATTTTACGGTGACGGCGTTAAGTCGTAGTAAGGCTGGAGAGTTGATTGCGTCTTTTGAAGACCGTAAGTTGCGTCTCTATGGTGTGCAGTATCATCCTGAGGTGGTGCATACGGTATATGGTGAGAAGTTATTAAAAAACTTTCTTCAGCGTGTTGCGTGTCTAAGGCGAATGTGGTCGGTGCCGTCCTATTTGAAAGTGATTGAAAAAACATTGCGACGTGAAGTGGGACCTAAGCGGTCTATTGTTGTGGCTGTGAGTGGTGGAGTGGATTCGACGGTGATGGCGGTTCTCTTGGCGCGATTATTTAAGCGACGTCTTAAGCTTGTTCTGGTGGATAATGGACTGCTTCGTGAAGATGAAGTGCGCGAGATTTCCGATTTTTATGAAAATCATCTGCAGTTACCTTTACGTGTTATTGATGCGAAGAGTGAATTTTTAACGGCGTTGGCTGGAGTTCGTGATCCTGAGCGTAAACGGCATATTATTGGAAGAATGTTTGTCAAAGTATTTTTTGCGAATGTCAAACCTATTGAAATGCTAGCACAAGGAACGTTGTATCCTGATGTTATTGAATCTATTGCGACGGTGGGTCCTTCGCATAAGATTAAAACGCACCATAATAGGGTTCCTGAGATCTTAGCTTTAATGAAACGTGGGCAGATTGTTGAGCCGTTTAAGGATTTGTTTAAAGATGAAGTTCGTGAGCTTGGGCTCGCCCTTAAAATACCGAGTGCTCTACTTAATCGGCACCCTTTTCCAGGCCCTGGGCTTGCAGTGCGGATCGTGGGCACTGTTACGAAGCGGCGGCTTGATATACTTCGTAAAGCCGATGCTATTTTGCAGTCACAATTAAAGAAAGCTAAATTAATTGAGAAAACGTGGCAAATTTTTGCTGTTTTGTTACCTGTTAGATCGGTAGGTGTGGCAGGCGATCGACGTTACTACGGCGCGACTATTGTTATTCGTGCTGTGAGCAGTCTAGATGGCATGACGGCTGATTTCTTTCTTCCGTCTAAGTCGTTTTTAACTAGGCTCTCTGCGCGTATTACGGGCGAAGTGGAAGGTATTACACGTGTGGTCTTAGATATTTCATCGAAACCCCCTGCTACTATTGAGTGGGAGTGAAGGAGTGTTCATTGCATAAAAATCATGGCTAAGACAGTACTGCAGCCAATGGAATGAATAAGAAGATGTTGTGAAAAATCGTATTAAAAATTTGAGATCGCATGTTTTTGCCTGAACATTGAAATTTGTTATCATTAGCGTTAAATTGATAATACAATTAGTATGATAAGGTCGGTTAGGTTTTACAGCAAATGCGATTATACTATACGAGCGTTATAAAATGAGGAAAAGCAATGTCAGGACACAGTAAATGGTCGACTATTAAGCACAGAAAAGGTGCTCAGGATGTTAAACGGGGCAAGCTATTTAGTAAGCTTGTGAAAGAAATAGTTGTTTCTGCTAAACTTGGCGGTGGAGATATCGCTGCCAATCCAAGGTTACGAACGGCTGTGATGAAGGCTAAAGCCGCTAGCATGCCAGCTAAAAACATTGACAATGCTATAAAAAAAGCAACGGGTTCTAGAGAGGGTGCGGGTTATCACGAAGTGACGTACGAAGGCTACGGTCCTGAGGGAGTTGCTATTTTGGTGGAATGTTTGACGGACAATAAAAAACGAACGGTATCTGATATTCGTGCGATCTTTTCTAAAAATGGGGGAAGTTTAGGACAGAGTGGATCGGTTGCTTGGCAATTTGAAAAAAAAGGTGTTATTTTGATCGCTAAGGCAATCATTGAGGAAGAGGCGCTTATTGAGAAGGTGCTTGCTTATGGTGGGGAGGATGTTTTAGTCGAGGTTGAGGGGTATACGGTGATATCTGATCCTGGTGAGTTTTCTAATCTGCTGGAAAAATTACGCGCTGCTGCTATTGAGATAGAAAGTGCTGAGATAACGATGGTGCCTAAAAATTTCACGACTATTGCTGATGACAAGCATGAGAAGATCTTAAAATTAACTGAGCGGTTAGATGATCTCGATGATGTGCAGACGGTGTCATCTAATGAAAAAGTGACTCCTGCATGACACGGAAGTGGCTATGTGGCGTTCCCAATTTTAAAAAATAGGCTAGGACGTTAATTTATTGCAATGAAGATTTTAGGTATAGACCCTGGTTATGAAAGCATGGGGTATGCGATATGTGAAAAGGGTATCGGACATAGCAAGGATAAAAAAAAACAATCATCTCTTACGTCTTCGCTGCCTACTACGGTACGATTATTAGAAGCAGGTACGCTAAAAAGTCCGAGTGGAAGTCTTTTTTCTAAGCGGCTGGCTAAGTTATGCGAAGACCTGGAAATGTTACTAAGGCGCTTTGCTATTGAAGAGGCTGCGATAGAAAGGGTTTTTTTTACGGCGGTATGGAAGTCTGCTGTAAAGGTCGCTGAGGCTAGGGGTGTTGTGTTGGCGGTTCTTGCTCGGGCAAATGTAACTAGTTTTGAGTACAGTCCGACAGAGATCAAACGGGCAATCACAGGCAATGGCAGATGTGGAAAACAAGCTGTGATGGACATGATTATTAAGATCTGTGATATTAAGCAACCTATTAAAACTGAAGACAATGCTATGGACGCGGTTGCGATTGCGCTCACACATTATTTTCATACATGTCATTACGATGATCGTATAAGCAAGCATTTTCTTAGGGAACGTGAAACGTAAGCACTTTATTAACGTTAGACTATCATCTGCATCTACGGAAATACCTATATAAAATATAGGGGAATACGTTTTTACTGGGTTTGATTTAAGTTTTATTTTATTTATAGTAAGTACGGTGTACGATTATTTGGTAGGAAGTCCCTTTATCTGTGAAGCGGGAATGGTGACGTTACAGGTAAATGGTGTGGGGTACGAGGTCTTGTTGGGAGACCTATTGACTGGAACAGGTTACGATGTGACGACAACTGATTGGGAATGTAGCGATAATGCCCTAGGTGACGAATTCAATCAGCCCCCTACGTTAGAGCCAATAGCCAAAGCCAAAGCCAAAGCAGGAGGAGGAAGTACTGTTAAAAACAAAGGAGGACCTCTTTTACTACGCGTCTATATTCATTATTATAAAACTGAGCAAAAAACGGTATTGTATGGGTTTCGGACACGATTAAAACGTGACACGTTTAGGTTATTGCTACGAGCTTCAGGTGTAGGTCCTGTCCAGGCACTCAATATTGTTCGTTCAAGAGAAGCGAAGTCGGTACTAGCCCTCCTTGTCAATAAAGACAAAACAGGACTTAAAGGTATTAAGGGACTTGGCGAGAAAACGATTGGGAAGTTGATTTTAGAGCTTGGTAAAAAAGCAGGGGTACTCCTTGATCGTTACGGTGAATCCCCCTCAGCGTCTTCTGAGTCCGATGTGATGGCTAAGTCTGATCCAATGTTCACCTTAGGAGAAGAGGTGCGCAGCGCGCTTAAACAGTTAGAATACAAAGAGCACGAGATCAATGCCGTCTTAAAGGAATTGCGTTCTGCAGTTATGCATGAAGACGAGAACAAAGAAGTTCCTAAAAATCTTGAACAAGCGCTTAGATTTGCTTTAGACAGGCTTAGTTCGTAATGGAATGTTTGAGAATGTTTGAGAATGTTCGTAATGGGATGGTTTTTCTATAAATAAAGACAATGATTTAAGATTGCTATGATTGAAGATTGTTATGAAAAATTGCTTCGGAGAATGCGTGGTGGTGTCGTATAACTTTAAGACGAGTAGAGATGGAAATTGAGGCAATTGAGACAATTGAGAGAATTCAGGCAATTGAGAGAACTCAGGCAAGTGAGTCAAGCTAGAAAATATATGAAAAAAGTTAGCAATGTTATCAGTGGTGGAATAAATTTTTTTTAAGGGAATGAATCTCAATGTGGAATACGATTGTAGAGAAGTTATATAAGAGTTCGTTAGAATATTATACGAATTGGCGTCCTCATGTTAAGGAGTTGGCACTGGCGTTGGTGGTGGTATTGATAATTCGGTCAATGGTGGGGGTGATTTACCGGATTCCGACAGGATCAATGAAACCTACTTTGACGGAGGGCGATATTTTAGTGGCGAGTCGGTTTTATTATGGATTGAAGTTACCTTTTACAGAAGGGATAGCAGGGTTCAAATTGCCTGCTTTACGTGAAGTTGCGGTGGGCGATCCTGTGATATTTCGTGCGCCTGAGGAGGCCTTATTTTATGACGTCCGTATTTTATATGAGAATGCTATTTATGAAGAGAATGCTGATAATTTAGACGGAGAGGAGCAGGTGGTTTTGGGGTTAGACGATTCTGCTGGCATAGAGCGTCCTGTGGGAAATGATCTTGCTTTTGCTAAGAGTAGGAATGAACTAGCAGCAAAGAACAGTGAAGATACGAAGGGGAGTAGTGATGTGGCGGTGGCGACGAAGATTGAAAGGGAGAGAATGTTATTAAATACGTTAAATGAAGCGGCGTCATTCAAACGGGCACTTAGTTTAAGAAAAGATGAAATTGACTTGAACTGGTTAGCGAGTGCGACCAATTATATCTTTTTAAACCCAGGCAAACGGTCGGTAACACTGCATTTGCCAGCAGCTGTGTATCGGGCGTACCGTCATGAAATGGAAGTAAAACTAAATATTTTGTCTGTTTACGAGCGGCGGTCGACGTTGACTTTTGCTGATAAAAGCAAAGATCTATTTATGATGAGGTTACTGCAGCCCCTTATGACGACGGGAAGTATTATAGCAACCGCTTTTATCAATAGTCCGCTTATGCTTCCATATAAGTACGTTTTTCTTGTCGTCGAAGAAAAATCATTACTACCCCCGCACTACGTAGTGGGAACAATGGTAAAATTATATCCCAATCGCTATTTGAAACTTCATCGTGAATATGTTAAACGTGTCGTTGCGATGGAAGGTGATAAGATTGAAATTAGAAACAAGCAACTGTGGATCAATGACGAGCTTGTGCCTTGGGAGAATGAAACTATTGATACGAATGACGTTGATTTCACGTATTTTGATGAAATGATGGCGTATTCTACTAAAAAGAGTAATGGCGGAGCGGGGATATTTGCGCATCCTGTTCGGGTCTCTAAATTAGAAATTAAGCCGTTTACAAAATTTGATGCTGCGTTATGGCCATTGGATACAGAATCGCCTTATGCGATTGGTTTTCGTGATAATTTTGGTCCTGTGACTGTTCCTAAGGATTCGTATTTTGTGATGGGGGATAATCGCGATGAATCGTTAGATTCGCGTTACATTGGATTTTTAACTAAATGGGAGATTAGAGGCAAACCGATGTACATTATTTTTCCGCGTGAAAGACGTGGACGCATCGAGTAACTAGAATATCTGCTTCTTTACAAAGAGCTTTATAAATCGCTTTGTGACATAGAGTTATCAAGTAGAGTTATAAAACAATTCTATAAAATAATAGTGCACGACTTAATGAGCGTGGTTACTGTGTAGCAGCAGGAGGAGTGGATGGGTCAAGTAATTTGGCGAGGTCCTCTTCTGTGATACGGGAGGCTAGGTGTTCGTAAGGGTTTAGAAGATGGCCTTGTGGGAGGGGGTGATTTAGGTCATTCCATGTGTAGGTGGCGTGTGGTTGTGTGGTATTATGATAAGTGGGTGGGGGAGTAGGGCTGGATTTTTTAGGGGGTGTGGGTTCATTTAGGACGTGGCGTGCTTTTTTAGTGTACTCTGGGAGAACGGGGGCGAGGTAAATGACGAGAATTCTAAAAATTTGAATAACGTCTGAGAGAATGGCGGTGACTTCAGCAATTTCTGCTGGGGGTTTTGTCCATGGGGCGTTGGTGTCGAAGTATTTATTGGTTTGTTCGGCGAGTGAGCGAACGGTTATGATGACGCTATTAAATTTTGCTTCGCGATAAGCGGTGGCAATGGCGTCTTTTTTTGCGGTAACTTCATTGTAAAGCGTGTGTCCTGGTTTTGAGAAATCTGCTAGCGTGCTGTTGGCGCGTTTATGTAACATGGAAATAGAACGTGAGGCGAGATTGGTTATTTTGCCGATGAGTTCTGAGTTGATTTTGTCTTTAAAGTCTGTTAAGTTAAGGTCGACGTCTTCGAAAGACCCGTTGGCTTTACTGATGAAGTAGTAGCGTAGGTAATCGGTTGGGATGTGCGAATTAAGGTATGTGCGTGCGAGAATGAAAGTACCTTTAGATTTGCTCATTTTTTCACCATTTAGGGTGAGGAAGCCATGGACGAATAGTCTAGCGGGGGGTGCGAAGCCAGCGCATTTTAACATAGCAGGCCAGAAGAGGGCGTGGAAATAAATAATATCTTTACCGATAAAATGAACGATTTCATTGGCGGGGTTTTTCCAGTGTTCTGAGAAGGGTGTAGTGTGTTTATGTTGTTCGCCCCACTCTTCGCTTGCACTGATATAGCCGATAGGTGCGTCGACCCAGACGTAGAAGTATTTTGTTGGATAATTAGGAATAGCGAAGCCAAAGTAAGGTTCGTCGCGTGAAATATTCCAGGCAGCGAGTCCTTGCTGGAACCAGTTATCGAGTTGTTGTGTGACTTCTTGTGAAGTGTGGTTAGGTATCCATTCTTTTAAAAATTGACTGAATGCATCTAATTTGAAGAACAGGTGTTCGCTTTTTTTGATGGTGGGGGGAGTATGACAAGTTGTGCAGGCTGCGGCAATGAGTTCTTCGGGAGCATAAGTAGAGCCACATGCTTCGCATACGTCTCCGTATTGGTCGGGTGTTTTACACTTGGGGCAGGTGCCTTTGATGAGTCTATCGGGTAGAAACATCTGACATGTCAAGCAGTAGCTTTGTTCGATAGTTTTTTTAAATAAATGGTTATGGCTTAGCATTTTTTGATAAAAAGCATTGCAAAGGCGTCTATTGTGTTCGCTATGTGTGGATGAGTAATGCGTGAATTCTACATTGAATGCTTGAAATTCGTTAAGATGAAGGGTTCTTTGGTGGGTGATGAGTTCTTCGGGTGAGATGCCTTGTTTTTTGGCTGCAATCATAATGGGTGTTCCGTGCGTATCGTCTGCGCAGAAGAAATAACATTCATCGCCAAGCATCTTACGGAAGCGTACCCATGTGTCGGATTGTAAATACTCGAGCAGATGTCCGATATGGAGATCGCCATTGGAATAGGGTAGAGCTGAGGTTACAATGACTTTATTTTTAGGGGGTGGGGGAGCTTGGGTGTGTGGTGTGGGCATTTTTTGTGAGGTGAGGGGTTTTTATTTATGGAAGGTTTGTATTTGTTAGCAGATAGGTTGCCTGAAAGAGTTGCAGCGGCAAGCTGCACGTGTCCAGGAGAGCAATCAAAGTTTTTTAATAATCAAGTATTCAATGAGTAGGTATTCAATGAGTAGGTATTCAATGAGTAGGTCTTAATTGTATCATTAAACGTAGGAAGGGGTCTCAGATAATAGTATTGGGTTAGGAGGGCGTAGGGTTTGTTGGATATGTTTATTGTGATAGTTTGTTGGATATAATGGGAGGTGTGGGATTTGAAAGGGGAGTACAAGGTTTGACTTTGATGAGAGGATAAAGGGTAATTGAAAAAGAATTCAAGGAAAAGGAAAATTCAAGGGAAAGAGAAATTTAAGGAAAAGGGAAATTCAAAGAAAAGAGAAATTCAAGGGAAAGAGAAATTCAAGGAAAAGAGAAATTCAAAGGAAAGAGAAATTTAAGGAAAAGAGAAATTCAAGGGAAAGGAAAATTCAAGGGAACTAAGAAGGAAATTGAAGGGGAACTGGGGAAGAGTTAAGGAGGAATTATTGAAAAAAGGTGTTTTGGGTCTGCTTAGAGAATACCCACGACCAAGTTATAAGGTGCTTTAACCTTATAAAAGGGGAGAAAATAGGAGAATTAGAGGAGAATAGAGGAGAATAAAGGAGAAAGGGAAGGAAAAAGTAAGAGAAAGGTAAGAGAATTGAAAAAAGGGTGTTTGGGAGAATATTTTTGTGCCTGTAGAAATAAGTGAACAGGGAGGTGTAAAACGTAATACTAGGTTTTCGAGGTAAAAATTTAGTTGACTTTTGGGTCTTTTTCGCTTATGTTATATATTATAACCGTGTGTGATGTTATAACCGTATATCCGTATATGCAGCAATACATCAGTTTGAAATAATAAATATTAAGAAGCTAGTAAATATTAAGAAGCCAATAAATACTAGGAGTCTAATAAATATTAGCAATTTACTAATAAATGTTAGCGATCTACTAATAAATGTTAGTGATTTAATAAGTACTAGAAATTTGATAAATACTAAGAATTCAATAAATGCTATAAATGTTAGAAATAAAAGGGTGAGCGAACCTTGTTTTAAGACATAACAGAATAATCTTGAATAATAACAATGTAGATCAGCTATTCAATATAGCTCAGCCAATTATAGTCACAGATTTATTGTTATAAAGTTACTTAAAAAATGATGAAAATACGAGAATACGGTTTATAAAGAAAAATTGGAAGTAATGACAACACGGTATATAAATCGAGTATAAAAGCGATAACAATACGGTTTGTAGAAAATTAGAAGTAAATAGAGAAAAAATAGCAACAATCATCAAAAAATTAAATAGCAAAACATTAAATATCAATAGCAGCAAATTAAAATAAATGAAGCTATTTGTCTTATTAAATGAAGCTATTAACGAAGAATTGATGAAATAATTGACAAATAAACTTGATTGACTTAGTGAAGGAACTTGATTGATTTAGCGAAGAAACTTGATTGATTTAGCGAAGAAACTTGATTGATTTAGCGAAGAAACTTGATTGATTTAGCGAAGAAACTTGATTGATTTAGCGAAGAAACTAAGAAACTTGATTGATTTAGCGAAGAAACTTGATTGATTTAGCGAAGAAACTTGATTGATTTAGCGAAGAAACTTGATTGATTTAGCGAAGAAACTTGATTGATTTAGCGAAGAAACTCGATGACTTAGCGAAGAGACTTAGACTAGTTTAGCAAAAAAAATTGACGAAGAACAAACAAAGACAATGGCAGAAGCAATAAAAGAAAAAGGTGCCTTATCGGTACACACAGAAAAATTATTCCCAATCATTAAGAAATGGTTGTATTCTGATCGAGAGATCTTCCTCAGAGAGCTTATTTCAAATGCCTATGATGCGATCTATAAGCTGGAACGATTGGGTGATATGGGTGAATATAAAGAGGTTGTGCCTGGTGGGAGAGTGAATATTGCAGTCGATGCCACGAAGCGGACGCTCACAATCTCAGACAATGGGCTTGGTATGACAGGTGCGGAAGTCAAGAAATATATCAATCAGATCGCCTTCTCTGGAGCGGAAGAATTCCTAGCAAAATACGAGAAAGACGGCACAAAGCAAACGATCATTGGGCATTTTGGGTTAGGTTTTTTCTCAGCTTTTATGGTGGCAGACGAAATAGAGATCATCACACGCTCACATCAATTTCCTAAAGAAAAAACAGGTGCGGTGCATTGGAAATGTACAGGAACAACCGATTTTACGCTTGCCTCAACCGAGCGCAATGACGTAGGAACAGACATTATTTTGCATCTTTCTAAGGACAATGAAGACCTGCTGGATGAAGCGCGTATTAAGGAATTGGTAATCAAATTTTCAGATTTTCTGCCCATTGAAATAGCGGTCAATGACAAAAAAGTCAATCGTCAGAACCCCATCTGGCAAAAAAAGGCAACCGCCCTCACAGAAACCGATTACAAAGACTTTTACAAACATCTATTCCCGCATAGTGAAGAAGCGTTATTTTATGTGCATATTGGGATTGATTATCCATTTCAAGTGAAGGGGATACTCTATTTTCCGAAAATTCGTGCAGACATTGACGTTACGAAAACAGGCCGCATTAAGCTTTTTTGCAACAATGTCTTTGTCTCAGACAATGTCGTAGAAGTCATTCCCCAATACCTCAATATGCTCCAGGGAGTCATTGACAGTCCTGATATTCCGCTCAATGTTTCGCGTAGCGCCTTGCAAAGCGATGTGCGTGTCAAAAAATTGGGATCGCACATTGTGAAAAAGCTAGCGGATAAATTGGTTTCATTGGCGAAAAATGACAGGGGCACGTATGAAAAATACTGGAAGGACATTCACCCGTTTGTGAAATTTGGCGTTATCAATGATGTTGATTTTTATGAAAAGGTGAAACCTGCGCTTATTTTTACGAGTCTTAGTATGAAAGGAAGTGGTGGTGGTGCACCTACTAAAAATACTGAGGCGGCGACTCAAAAAGCAGGCGGCGATGAAAATGCAATGAAATCCCCCGCTTCCAAGAAATCTGATTCTAACGTTCCTAAGAAATCCGCTTCTAATGACAAAGCAGATATTTCTGATGAAGTGGGAGAGGGTTTTGTTGATAAAGACCCAAGGCGTACTTCGCATCAAATGGTCACGTTAGAGGAATACAAGGCGAATAATCCTAAACTGAAGGATAAAATTCTCTATGCGACCAATGAAGAGAATGAGCATCGTTATATAGCAGATGTCCAGAAGGCAGGTGGTGAAGTGCTGGTGCTAAATTCTCCAATTGATCCGCATTTTATTCAGTATTTGGAGACAAAGGTGTCGCTTAGGTTTTTGCGTGTCGACAGTGCGCCTGTCGATGAACTTATGGCGTCTGACCATGAAGCAGACCTCGCTAAGGACAAATCGTTAGATGAAGAAGGGGATAAAGCGTATATTGAATTTTTTAAAAAGACGCTTAACATTCCCAGTCAAGACATATCATTTAAGACGCTCGCTGACAAGGAAACAATGGCACTGTTTATCGTCAATGAACACATGCGACGTTTTCAAGAAATGTCCTCTCTGATGAATACAGAAACGCTTAAAAATGATAACCAGCTACTTGGAATGACCCTAGTCCTCAATCGTGCGCATCCCATAATTTCAAAAACGCGCAGCTGGGTGCGTTCGCATAGCAAGAGCAGTCCATCGGTTATCCTAGATAAAACAGGTGCTACAATCGCTACGGCAGAAGGAAACGAACAAAAATCTTCACAACAAAAATCTTCACCAAAAACCACTGAAAAAGCCACCGAAAAAGTCAATTCTGATAAAACTGTTATTAAAGCAGACCCCAATATTGAGAATACGCTGAGGAATATTTATGATTTAGCGTTACTTCGTGCGGGAAAACTTAAAGGCGAGGCGTTAGAATTGTTTGTAAATCGCGCAGGTGCCGCTCTAGAACAGACCATTAAACTTTAAATGAGACAATTATTTGAAGCACGTAACTTAAATTTGAAGTACATAACCTAAATTTTGAGTATGTGATTTAAATTTGAAGCATACACTTTAAAACTTAAATTTGAAGTACACCACCTAAACATTGAGCACGTAACCTAAATTTGAAGGACACACTTTAAAGCTTAAATTTGAAGCACGTAACCTAAATTTGAAGTACATAACCTAAATTTTGAGTATGTGATTTAAATTTGAAGCATACACTTTAAAACTTAAATTTGAAGCACGTAACCTAAATTTGGACTACACAACCTAAATATTGAGCACGTAACCTAAATTTGAAGCACACACTTTAAAGCTTAGATTTGAAGTACGTAACCTAAATTTTGAGTATGTGATTTAAATTTGAAATACAAGCGGTCAAGGCAGTAGAGACAGAACTATGGCGGACATTGAAACTAGAAAATCAGGGCAGAATGCTTCTAACCATAATGCTCACAATAACACTCCTAGTAATATTCCTAGTAATACTCCCAATAATGCTCCTATCTGGCAGGAAATTAAGCCATTTGAAGACATTCGCTACGAATTATATAAGAGCACGGCGAAGATCACGATCAATCGTCCTGAGGTAAGAAATGCGTTTCGTCCGTTAACGGTAGATGAAATGCTAGAAGCATTTGAGCTTGCACGTTTTGATGAGCGGGTGAATGTGGTTATTTTGACAGGTGCTGGTGACAAGGCCTTTTGTTCGGGTGGTGATCAGAAGATTCGTGGCGACCAGGGGTACACTGATGCTAGCGGGCGGCAACGTCTCAATGTTCTAGAGTTGCAGCGTGTTATTAAAGCTATTCCCAAACCTGTGATTGCAATGGTAGCGGGGTATGCGATAGGTGGCGGTCATGTCCTCCACGTCGTGTGTGATCTGACTATAGCTGCAACCAATGCTAAATTCGGTCAAACAGGTCCTAAGGTAGGGTCATTTGACGCTGGTCTTGGCGTAGGTATTTTGACGGATCTGGTGGGCATTAAAAAGGCTAAGGAAATATGGTTTTTATGCAGACAATATTCGGCGGCAGAAGCCCTAACGATGGGGTTAGTCAATGCTGTCGTGCCGTATGAGAAGCTTGAAACTGAAACGTTGGCGTGGTGTGATGAAATGGCGAGCAAATCACCGCTAGCACTTAGATGTTTAAAAGCAGCTTTCAATGCCCACCTCGACGGTCAAGTGGGCATTCAGGACCTAGCCGGCCAGACAACAATGCTTTACTATATGAGCGAAGAAGCCAAAGAAGGCAAACGTGCCTTTCTAGAAAAACGGAAGCCTGATTTTTCAAAATTTAAGAAAAACCCTTAAACAATTCCAGTTAATAACACCAGTTAACAACAATTTTGGGAGATTTTACGGGTAAAAGTAAGTGTAGTTATTGGATTTCAATTCTGAGAGATTTAACAGGCAAAAGTGAGAGCGGTCATTGGATTTCAATTTTAGGATTTTATAGGTAAAAAGGCAAACGTGCCTTTCTAGAAAAACGGAAGCCTGATTTTTCAAAATTTAAGAAAAACCCTTAAACAATTCCAGTTAATAACACCAGTTAACAACAATTTTAGGAGATTTTACAGGTAAAAGTAAGTGTAGCTACTGGATTCCAATTTTAAGATTTAACAGGCAAAAGTGATAGCGGTCATTGGATTTCAATTTTAGGATTTTATAGGTAAAAAGGCAAACGTGCCTTTCTAGAAAAACGGAAGCCTGATTTTTCAAAATTTGAGAAAAACCCTTAAACAATTCCAGTTAATAACACCAGTTAACAACAATTTTAGGAGATTTTACAGGTAAAAGTAAGTGTAGCTACTGGATTCCAATTTTAAGATTTTACAGGTAAATGTGAGTGTAGCTATTAGATTTCAATTCTGAGAGATTTTACGGGTAAAAGTAAGTGTAGTTTATTGGATTTCAATTCTGAGAGATTTTACGGGTAAAAGTAAGTGTAGTTATTGGATTTCAATTTTAGGATTTTATAGGTAAATGTAAGTGTAGCTATTAAAAACCTATATGATCACTATTAATCTATGAGATTCATCTAAAAACAATTCATCTGTAAAATTCATGTAAAAACAATCTATTTGTGAAATTGATGTAAAAATAATCTCGTTAGAGGTAAAATTTGACAAAAACGTGTTTTAGTATTATAATTTATGGGTTAAGGGCTTGAATTGACGATGGAAAAGGCTAGTATTGAAGGCTTGAACTGGTGGTAAAAAATGTCTTATAGTAAGAATTGGGACAACGTAATAGGACAATGCAGGACTGAGAATTTGAATTGGTGATGGAAAAGGCTAATATTGAAGGCTTGAACCGGTGGTAAAAAATGTCTTATGGTAAGAATTTGGACAATGTAATAGGAAATGCAGGACTAAGAATTTGAATTGGCAATGGAAAAGGCTAGTATTGAAGGCTTGAACCGGTGGTAAAAAATGTCTTATAGTAAGAATTTGGGCAATGTAATAGGAAATGCAGGACTAAGAATTTGAATTGACGATGGAAAAGGCTAGTATTGAAGGCTTGAACCGGTGGTAGAAAATGTCTTATAGTAAGAATTTGAACAAGTAATAGGAAATGCAGGACTAGGAATTTGAATTGGCGATGGGAAAAGCTAATATTGAAGGCTTGAACCGGTGGTAAAAAATGTCTTATGGTAAGAATTGGGGCAATGTAATAGGAAATGCAGGACTAAGAATTTGAATTGGCGATGGAAAAGGCTAGTATTGAAGGCTTGAATTAGCACAGTGATTAGCACAATGGAAAAGGCATTATTGAGAACTCAATATTGAGAACTCAAACTAGCGATAAAAAGCGTCTAATAACATAGAATCCAGTCAATTTATAATGCAATCGACCCATCAATAAAAAAAGGAGAATATTAAAAATTGTGAAACATATTTAAGATGCGTAATAACAGTAGACAACGGCATATTAACCCACGGCATGCAAATTCTGATAAAGGTAAATTTCGTATCAATGCGGATATTAAAGCAAGTGAAGTGCGATTGATCGATGAAGCGGGGAGTGTTTTAGGGACGTATCCTATTAAAGATGCTCTAATAAAAGCCAGAGACCAGGAATTAGATTTAGTTGAAATATCACCCCATCATAAACCACCTATATGTAAGATATTTAATTACAATAAGTTTATTTATCAACGCGAAAAGAAACGCAAAGAAGCCAAACGCCATCAAAAAACAGTCCAGTTAAAGGAAATTAAATTTCGTCCGCAAACAGACGTTCACGATTACAACTTTAAAGTCAAACATATTAAAGAGTTCCTAGAACACGGCGATAAAGTTAAAGTCACCATCCGCTTTAAAGGACGCGAACTTGCTTTTAAAGGACTCGGTTATGATAAAATCATGCAGATCACCGAAGACATTAAAGAACTCGGCAAAGTAGAGATTCCTGCTAAAATGGAAGGTAGAACCTTATTTATGATCGTAGGCCCGCTACGCTCACTCGTGCGCGAAGGCAAAGAACCCATCAAAGATGAAACCACGCGGCCAGATGAAGAGAGTAGTTATAGTAAACGTGTAAAACGCAGGCTCGCTGAAAACAAAGAATCCGCACCAACAACCACACTCAACACACCCAATACCTCTTCCTCTTCTCCTTATCAAGGAAGAAACACACACAGTCGTCCTTCAAAACGTCCTGTTCTAGCAAACCGTATCGGCACTATTATAAAAGCCAATGAAAAAAATACTAAAAAGAAACCTACCTAACCTAAAATACACTCCCCCGCATCTCACCCTTGCTTACATCTAAAACAAAAACCTTATAAAATACTAAAAATCGTATAAAATAAAAGCCAGCTAAGATAAAACCAAAAGTTCGCTAACAGAAACTATTTCAAATCACAATCTCAAATCGCAATCAATCACAATCTCAAATCGCAATCAATCACAATCTCAAATCGCAATCAATCGCAACCTCAAATCACAATCCATTACAGGCAGAAATTATTTTCATTAGGGTTTTGTTTGTAAACAGTAATCGAAATAAATATTGGAATAAATACTGGAGCAAATATTGAAATAATTATTGAAATAAATCGCAAGCACCATGAAAAAGACAAAATTTAAATTAAAAACACATCGCGGCGCCCATAAACGATTTAAAATCACAGCCAGCGGCAAAGTGATTGCCAAACATGCTGGACTGAGGCACATTCTCACCAAACGTTCAAGTAAGAATAAACGTAAAAAACGCAATCCTAAAATACTCAATTCTATTGAAGCACGACGTGTTCGAATAATGCTGCCTTACTCGTAAATCGTATGACAATCATCACCGCTGAGCCCCCGAGCCCAATTGTACCCCGTCGTAAGTATTTTGTCATTATTGCTAAGCCCAATTGTACCCCGTCTTAAATATTTTGTCATTATCACTAAGCCCGTTTGTATCCCGTAGCAAATACAGTAAATACTCTAATAATTACTGCTAAGTTGGTTTGTGATCTTATGCCTTAGAACAATCGTATATCATTGGTATATCATTGCTAAATCACTGCTAAGCAGGTCTATAATTTCTAGCAAGTGCTTTAAATTTGTTTTGTGTGTGCTTTAATTTATTTAATGGATATACATTTTATTTTATAGGTGTTTTGAGTGATCGTTTAAAAAGTCTTGAATTGCCTCAGAATAATTATTTAAAAGTCATTTAACAACCACTCAATCATTCAATAATCACTCAACAATTCAATCATTCAGTAATTACTCAACAATCCAATCATTTAATAATTACTCAACAGTTCAATCACTCAGTAATTACTCAACAATCCAATCATTCAATAATCACTCAACAATTCAATCACTCAATAATTCAATAATTACTCAACAGTTCAATCAATCAATAATTAATCAACAATCCAATCATTCAATAATCGATCAACAATTCAATCACTCAATAATTCAATAATTACTCAACAGTTCAATCAATCAATAATTAATCAACAATCCAATCATTCAATAATCGATCAACAATTCAAAAAAGGATGCAGAATTCATCATGTCAAGAATAACGAGTAGTGTTACTTACAAAAAGCGTGTTAAAAAAGTACTGCGTGCCGCCCGTGGTTATTATGGGAGACGTAAAAGTATTTATAGTGTTGCCAAACAGAGCGTAATGCGTGCCGGTGCTTACAGTTTTGCTGACCGCCGCAAAAAGAAAGGTGATTTTAGGAGATTATGGCAAATTCGTATCAATGCAGCCCTTAAAATGCTCGCTCAGCAAGAAAATACCACTGGCTTGGAAACCACAGCACCACAACCAACCACAGCACCACAACCAACGACACCACCACAACCAGCCACAGCATCACAACCAACCACAGCACCTACTAAATCCCTAACGTATTCACAATTTATATTTAAATTAGGACAAACTAAAATAGCTCTCAATAGAAAAGCACTTGCTTATTTAGCGGTGCATGACTTTAAGGGTTTTGCTAAGATTGTTCATGAAATTAAAACTGGCTCTTAGCTCTTATTAGCTTCTCAGGTTATAACTCCATTGCGGTTAATTACGATCAATTGCGGTTACATTGTGGCTTAGTTACAGTTTGCGTGTGGGTTTATGACGGCTTTGTGTGGGTTTATGACGGCTTGTTATTTGTAGCTTAGTGTGGTGTGTGTAGGGTTATAATTGCAGTCTTTTGTTGAACGGCTAGTTTTGTTATGAGTGCGGTAACGGATAAAGTATTCGAACGGCTAGCTGAGATAATCCAGGAACTGGTTGCGATTTTATCCATTCCTGCTACGAAAACAGCCGCAGCAACGAAGTCTGCTTACGTCACCGCTGTAATGTCCGTTCTGGGAATGACTACCCCCGAGAAAGAGCTGCAAGCTCAAAACATTCGTTCCAAAATAACAGCCGAACCCACTCATGCTCTTTTTTTAGAATATTCTAAAAATCCCACCACTACCCTTAAAAGTCGTTTTGCTGCCGCAGCGACAACAGCTACGGTCGATGCACTGAGAAATGAATTAATCGGACGTAAAGGTCACGTCACAGCACTGCTGCACACGGTAGGACAATTCTCAGACCACGTACTCAGAAAACGCTTAGGACAGGTTACTAATCAGCTTAAAAAAACTCTACAAGAGATCATTGACGCTAAACGGGCCTCTTTGACTAAGGAATCGAAGTCGCTACGCAAAAAAATAGACGTCACCTTACCTGGCTACCGGCATGAGCTAGGAACGACCCACCCGTTAACACGTGTTAGCAATGAAATTTTACAATTTTTTAATCGTTGTGGTTTTGTGACCGTTCGCGGACCTGAGCTCGAGAGCGATTATTATAACTTTGAAGCACTCAATATGCCAGCACACCATCCCGCCCGCGCCACCCAAGATTCCTTTTATCTAAACCCTAAAACACTCCTAAGGACACAGACCTCAAACATGCAAATCCGTGTAGCAGAAACCACGCAGCCCCCGATAGCTATCGTTTCGCCAGGACGCGTTTATCGACGCGACACCATTGACGCCACCCATTCATACACATTTCATCAAATAGAAGGTATGTACATAGACCGCCACGTGTCTTTTTCAGAATTGAAAGGAATCCTGATTGCATTTTGCCATCACATGTTTGGTACGGGTATTAAGATTCGGTTCAGACCAGATTATTTCCCATTCACAGAACCTTCGTGTGAGATCTCCATTGGATTTCAATTGAAGGGCAAACAAGAAGCCACAAAAAAATCTGGCTCTGCTCAGGCAACAGAGAACTCCCCCCAGTCCAAAAATCACCAGCTAGATGATCAGCAGCCAACTCAGCACTCCGACCACCCCTCCGATCACCAGTCACATCACCAGCCTATTAAGTGGCTAGAAGTACTCGGTGCAGGACTTATGAATCCAATTGTATTAGAAAATTCGGGCATTGATCCTAAGCAATACTCAGGATTTGCCTTCGGTATGGGTGTCGAACGGTTTGCTATGATTAAACACGCTATTGACGATATTCGTGTGTTTCATGAAAATGATGTTAATTTCTTAAATCAACTTCCCTAATAATAACTTATTTGAGTCCCTTATTACTTGCTTACTTGCTTGCTTGCTTACCTGCATCTATTGGTTATTTGAATTCCTTGTTATCCTTGTTATAGATAATTTTTTGGTGATGATTTTTTAATAGCTTAGCTTGAAATGACAGTTGTTTGATTGTGTTTTAATTTAATGATGTTTTTAATGATTGTTATCTGTTTTATTAACAATGTTACTTAGTTTTAATTGGCTTAAAGAATACGTTCACATTGAGTTGTCCCCGCACGTCTTAGCTGAGAAATTGACTATGCTAGGATTTGAGGTTGACGCGATAAAAAACGTAGGTGAGCCTATTAGCGGGCTTGTTATTGGAGAAGTGGTCACTAAAACAAAACATCCCAATGCAGATAAATTAGCACTCACAACGATACGCTACCTTAATGAAGGGCGTGTGGCAGAAGTTCCTGTTATATGTGGCGCACCGAATATTGCATCGGGGCAGAAAATCGCTTACGCACAGGTAGGTAGTCAGTTGCCTGGTGGCTTTCGTATCAAAAAACGTGATATCCGCGGCATTTCCTCAGAGGGAATGGTCTGCAGTCTCGCTGAGCTCGGCAAAGAAGCGATCAGTGAGACGATCTGGGTTCTGCCTGCATCCGCTAACCTCGATGAAGATATTCAGCGCTACCTTGGCAAACCTGACGTTATTTTTAATATTGACGTCACTTCCAATAGAAGTGATGTGCTCAGTGTTATTGGAATCGCACGTGAGGTCGCTGCGTTACTGGCTAAGCCGCTTCTGTTACCGAGCGACGATAAGGCATTGGAGACGCACATTGCTAGGTTACCGCCATCGCAATTTTCTTCTATTGATGCTAGTAATTCTTCAGATTCAAAATCAGATTTAAAAAAAGGAGCTGCGACTCCTACAAAGCAGCGAAATGTCTCTACTTCATTGACTGTGACGGTTGAGGCTGCGGCTGCTGTGCCGCGTTATATGGCGGTGGCGCTTACTGGTGTGACGGTAGCTCCGTCGCCGCGCTGGATCTGTGACCGTCTCCACACCCACGGCCTCAGACCAATCAATAACATTGTCGATGTGACTAATCTCATCATGCTAGAATATGGACAGCCCCTTCATGCCTTTGATAGAAAGAGTCTCAGTGGCGATGCGATTATTGTTCGCTATGCTAGAACAGGTGAGAAGGTTACAACGCTAGACGGTCGCCTGGTTGCTCTAGCTGAGACGGACTTAATCATTGCTGACAATGACCGTCCGATAGGTCTAGCTGGCATTATGGGTGAACTCGGTAGTGGTATTTCTGAGACGACAACGGATGTGATTATCGAAGCGGCGTGTTTTTCTGCTGCCGCTGTATCTAAAACAGCGACCCGCACTGGCTTTGATACCGAAGCAGCCAGTCGTTTTATCAAGCAAACTGTTTCAGCTGATCTTACTCCGCACGCTCTTATGAAAGCTGCCCTTCTTATGCTTAGGTATGCGGGGGGACGTATGAGTTCTGAGCGCTGTGATATTGTGCAGAAATTACCTCAGTCACCAGCGATTTTATTTCATTTGGCACGCGTCAATAGAGATTTGAATTTAGACCTCAGTGAACAAGAGGTGAAGGCTATTTTAATAAAGTTAGGCTGCACGGTAACCGATCACAATGGAGACAATCAGGCTGGTGAAATAATATTTCATGTTACACCGCCTAGGTTTAGAAAAGACTTAAACTATGAATGGGACCTTATTGAGGAAATAGCCCGTTTTTATGGGTATGACAATATTCCAATTGCGTTGCCACGGGCTCTTCATAGTTCGTCTATTGGGCTAACGGACATAGATACGCAAGTCCATGCTATAGCCTGTTCTTTAGGGTATGGAGAAGTTATCAATTATCCATTTATAGAAGAAGCTTACCTCGAAGCTGCAAGAATAGGCATGGAATCTCTATTAAAACCGCTTAATCCTGTTTTACAGCAAGCAAGCGTTTTGCGTCCTAATATTTTACCAGGGCTGCTTAAAACACTTAAGACCAATAACGATAAAAAACATCTTGTGCGTGGAAAATTTTTTGAATTGGGGCATGTTTTTTCTACGACGCCGCCTGATTATCTCACTTCTGCTCTCCCGTCAATTGCAGCATTTTCAGGAACACGTAAAATTGATTTTACCAGCAATGAACGCAATGTCTTAGGGTGGCTGTGTTCTACGCCCACTACTGATCGCACCTGGTATGCTGATAAAAGAGCTACGGACTTTTATACGCTCAGTGGTGATCTAGAAGTCTGTTTAGAACGGCTTGCACCTAAGCTTGTGCTGACTAAAGTTCCAGTAACAGCGGCTCGATTGGAAAATGCCCTTCCATTTTTAGTGCAAGATGAAAGTGCCTTTCTTAAACTAGGTGATCACGTGGTCGGTTATTTAGGACGGGTGCATGCGCGAGTTATTGCTTATTTCGATCTGCCTGAGTATAGCTCTGTTTATTATGGAGAATTGGACTTAGCGACTATTGAAAAATTGCAGCGTGATCACGATAAACCCCCGCTCTATAAACCCCCGTCTAGTTATCCTTACCTCACGCGTGATGTTGCTTTGGTCGTCGCTGCTAAGTTGCCGCTAGGTGAATTTATTGAAGACTTTAAAAAAATGCATGAATGTGTGACAGCGGTGTCTTTAATTGAGATTTACAGTGGAGCAAAATTAATGGAAGTCACCAAGCAAGCTGAGACAGACAAAGAAACCCCTACCACTAAGCCGTTGTTAAAGTCATTTGTTTTCAGGCTTTATCTACGCTCTGCTAAGAAGACATTGCTTGCTAAAGAAGCCGATCACATTGTCGAGCATATTATAAGAAAATTGAAACGTAAATACGATTTCTACTTGCGTTAATATAATCTATTTGAAAAGAGGCAGTGAGCAGTGAATGAAGCTAGACTTACCCCATCCACTACGGATTTATTGTCCGATGAAAGCAGATTGCAGGATAATTTCACGCACGTAGTTAATTTAGTAGAGACGCTTATAGCACAATATGAACGACTGCAATCACACCTTGCCCTTCATAACGAGGCAGCGCCTTCACACGCAACCGATTTAGCTGAAGAAATACTTGCATTGCAGAATGAAAACAAAAAACTTCATGCGCGCATCGATGTTTTAATGCAGCAGCGTGGCGAGGATACGAAGACGTTAACAGAAATTCGTCGTTTGTTAGATCGGTTCAATAATCATAAAGAAAGCAGCGATCTTACAGACCCAGCTACTCCATCTATTAGATCTGATAATCCGAGCACTTCATCATTGCCATCACGTCATGACAAAGATGAGCACGACGTAACAACTAGCTTATCTTTAGCAAACCCAATAAAAAGCAGTGAATCGTTAACAAAGAGCCCTGATGAACCGAACAATCTAGAAGCCCCCAAAGAGCCACCACCAATCATAACACCACCAACACCACCACCTCCAACCCCAATCTCTAAAACACAGTATCATAACACTAACAGCAGTGATACCCATCATAGTAGCACTCCCCAATCTAATTCAAAGCAGCTTGAAGCCGTAGAAAAACCAATGACGGCTGATTTTGTAAGCGACGAGCAGCATAATAGCGATGATCTTCACAATGAAAGCAACCCTGCCCTTACAGTGGCTAGTGAAAAATCAGAAGCGAAGGAAGCTACTTCAAAGGACGTGCCACCACCTACTTCGATGCAACCTGCATCTAAAAACCAGCCCACCAGTCCATTTTTTTCAAAAGAGCGTATAGACAAAGTAACGCAATCAGCACAGACAGATGTTGGCTCATGGCTTGATTTCGATGAAGACCAGAAGGTTTCTACTGAGGATAACGATCAGTACGCACTCGACAATGACGAATTCTTTAAAAGCATAGATAAAGATGAAGCAGGAAAATAAAATAGAATCGGTTACAATGCTGTATTATAACTTATTTTGATCAGTTGATCGGTTTTGTGTTAACGATTTGAAATATTTAATCATAAGAGAGCCTTAATGTCATATGGAACAAGAGTTTCAAGCAGCCGCAGAGCCTAATTTTATAGAAGTTAAAATAGGTGGAGAAGTTTATAAACTCAAACTCGGTCCTAACCAGGAAGCCGCCTATCTTGAAAAATTGGCTAGGTTTGTCGATGGAAAAGTAATTGAATTTAAAAAATTCTTTCCACATATTCCACAGCAGACTATTTTGATGTTGACACTACTTAATCTAGCGGATATTATTTTGAAACCAAAACCAGAGGCTACAAAACGAGAGCACCTAACCCAATCTTCATCAGAACCACAACCACATACCAATGCTGCTAGCCAGGTGGAAATGACTGCTAGTGATAAAGACTCAGTCCTTTATAAAACATTATCTGAGCAGACAAACGTACTTAAAGAAAAGCTTGAACGCGTTCTTAAGAATAAAACTTGAAATAGTATCGGTGCTCAAATGTTTGAAGACCAAATCCTTAGTTTACAGCAATTTTTAAAACAAGCAGCGCTCTACGATGCGCTAACCTTGCAGATCAATACTTTAAGTGATTACGATACGCCCACGTCGTTATTTAAGAAACTTCAAGCATCTTATTTACTAGAATCTGTTGATAAAGGTGAGAGTGTCGGACGCTACTCTATTATCGGAGCAGGGGAACGGGCACGGCTAACGTTTAGAGGCCAGAAAATCACGCTGCTAGAAGAGAAATTTGCTAAGAACGCAACGTTTCATGAAGAAGTGATCACAGCTTACAATAATCCTTTACACGTGATACGAGATTACTTTCTTTCTTTAAAGACAATGCACCCAGATAATAAGAAAGGAACACATCAGGCTAGCCCGTTCTTAGGCGGACTACTGGGGTATTTGGGATATGAGACGGTAAGCTATTTTGAGGCTATTCCTATTGGTAGTGACGTCTTAGGAGTTCCCGATGGGATTCTTGTTTTTCCGAGATTGGTTGCTGTTTATGATACGGTTTTACGCGAACTTGTTATTGCGACAACGGTTCTTATTAGGAGGCGTAGGACGGATTGTAAATGGATTGCTTCTGAGGGGCACCAGGCACATCAGTTCCAAGCTACCTCCAGTGTCCATGCTGGCACTAAGGTTAGCGTTAATTCAATGACCGATCGCAGCACCAAAACCAATAGTAATAACAATGCAGACATTCAAGCGAATTTTGAAAAAATTCCGAAACATTGTCTCCCTGAACTTTACGAAGAAGCCCGTACCTTGCTTATTAATGCGCTTCACAGCATAAAAAAAACTCCGCATATATCGCTTTACGATTTTACGCCGCCTATCTCACCGGTAAACCCAGATCCAGCTACAGAACTAAAATCCCATGTAAGCCGTAAGGACAACAGTACCCCAAGTAACCTGGACTATAAAAGTACTCCGACAACAGCCTATTTTCATAAGACCACAGACAGTTTTACAGCGAACATGGATGATAAGCAATATGAAGCGAATGTTCTAAAATTGATAGATTACATTCGTAATGGTGAAATGATTCAAGCTGTTTTGTCTAAACGATATTCACTTGCTGTGCGTACAGAAGGATTTGAATTATATCGGAGTTTGAAGGCACTTAATCCCTCACCGTTCTTATATTATCTTAATTTTGGTGATTTTGAGATAGCAGGTTCTTCGCCTGAGGTGATGGTACGGCTCTATGGGGATGATCTCTTAGTACGTCCTATTGCAGGAAGTATTCGGCGCGGACGTGATCCTACGGAAGATGAAATTTTAGCACAAAAATTACTTAACGATCCAAAAGAATGTGCAGAACACCTTATGCTTGTCGATTTAGGTCGCAATGATCTAGCACGTGTTGCTAAAGCAGGGTCTGTTCGCGTTAAAAATTATATGACCGTTGAGAAATATTCACAAATTCAGCACATTGTTTCTACGGTGACGGCAAAAAAACGTTCTGAATGTGATGTGTTAGATATTATTGCAGCCACTTTTCCAGCAGGAACACTCAGTGGCGCTCCTAAAGTACGTGCTATGGAACTTATTGCTTCGTTAGAACACGATAAACGCGGACCCTACAGTGGAATGCTCCTCAACCTAGGTTTCAATGGCAATCTCGATTCGTGCATTTGTATTAGAAGTTTTGTTGTTTTTAAAGAGGCACTTCATGTCCAGGTGGGCTCAGGTATTGTTCTCGATTCTATTCCGCTTAAAGAACACCATGAATGTAAACAGAAAGTTGCCGCACTCATGAAAGCTTATACGCTTACGCGCGCTAGAATGCTTGCTGCTATGAAATAGCAGTAGCTCAGCTCTATGTGTTCTATAAAGTGATATTACGTAATACATGCTATGATATGACGACTGATTTGAAGGGTGATTTGATGATTTTAACGGATTTTTGGGAGATTAGGTAAGAGCTACTGCTTAAAACAGTCTTTACACGACGGATTTTTTGTTAACAGCGTTCTAGCTAAGCAAATACAATGGTACTTATGATCGATAATTTTGATTCGTTTACCTATAATCTGGTGCATTATCTAGAAGAATTGGGTAAGGTTGTGAAAGTATTTAGAAATAATCAAATCACAGTAGCTGACGTGAAAAAACTAAACCCATCGTGTATTGTTATTTCACCAGGGCCTGGTCGTCCTGAAAATGCAGGTATTTCACAAGACCTTATAGCAGCCTATAAAGATCAGCTTCCTATTTTAGGTGTGTGTTTGGGGATGCAGTGCATGGGAGCTGTTTTAGGAGGGGAAATTGTCCGTAGTGAGCACATTCTTCATGGGAAATTATCTAACATCTATCACGTGGGAACAGGCTTGTTTGAAGGTATCAAAAGTCCATTTCTAGCAACACGCTACCATTCACTAGTTTTAGCAAGCAACTATTCAGATCGCTCTGGTGGGCACTTGCAGGCAAAGTCATCACCAGGTACAGATTTGAATTCTAAACTAGACGCTAAATTAGCCGCTAAGCATCTCTCAGGACGAGAGCCGAAGAGAAGTGAATACTTCACCCCTAATGAAACTGTAGCAGGTTTTGAAGTTACCGCGTGGACAGCGGAAGCTGAGATTATGGCAATTCACCACAAAGTCTACCCTAAGCTAGCTGGCGTTCAATTTCATCCAGAATCAATTGCAAGTGAATATGGTTATGAGATCTTAAAAAACTTTTTACGGCTTTTGTGATCTTATCATCTCTCAGTTTTAAATCTCAATTCAGTCAATTCAGTCAATTCAGTCAATTCAGTCAATTCAGTCAATTCAGTCAATTCAGTCAATTCAGTCATTTATCGGCAATTATTATAAACTCGTATGCAATGAAATCCACTTCATTTTCACTGGTAGAAGCCCTTAAAAAAATAACAAGCGGTCAGGATTTAGCCTTTGAGGAAACCTACGAGGTGGCAATGGCACTCAGTGCTGGAACAGTTGATCCTGTGCTCGCAGGAGGGTTGTTATCTGCTCTAGCGACAAAGGGTGAGACTAGCTTAGAGCTAGGTGGTTTTATCAAGGTGATGCGTGAACGCATGTTGGCAGTTCCCATTGACCTAGCTGTGTTAAACGGTGCCCGTAAAACTCTGCAACCTGCTCATGAAAAATTGCAGTTCAGTAAGGGTACGGCACCTGTACTTGTAGATACGTGTGGGACGGGAGGTGACGGGAAGGGAACGTTTAACGTTTCAACGCTCACAGCGCTAGTGTTAGCAGGCGCAGGTGTGTGTGTCGCCAAGCATGGCAATCGTTCGGTAACTTCTCAATGTGGAAGTGCTGATCTCTTCGAGGCACTCGGAGTTAATATAAATCTATCCGCTAAGCAGGCACAAACAGTGCTTGAAAAAACAGGTCTAGTCTTTCTGTTCGCTCGCCAATTTCATCCGTCAATGAAATATATCGCTCCTGTTCGAAAAATACTTAACATTCGTACTGTTTTTAATGTCTTAGGCCCGCTTCTCAATCCTATGCCAGTCACACATCAATTAATAGGTGTTGCCTCAGAATCCTTAATGACGCCATTAGCACAGGCCCTTGTTTATACGCCTTTAAAAGGAGCACTACTTGTCTATGGCTTAGATGGTCTCGATGAGATTACGCTTTCTGAAAAAACTAGGGTCATTGAGTACCGTTCTTATGATGCTACGGATAACGGCGCTGGCCGTGATGGTATTACGGGCAATTCTACTAAGCCATCTTGGAATGAGTATATTTTAGACCCGCGTGATTATGGATTGGACTTCGTGGATTCTAAACTCCTCTTAGGTGGGGTCTTAGCAGAGAATAAAGATATTGCTCTGCAGTTACTGAGAGTTGGAAGTACTCTTAAAACAGCCAGTCCTGCGCTACGTGCGAAATGTAATGTAGTTGCATTAAATGCAGCTATGCTTATGAAATTAGCAGGAATAGTTAGTACTGTAGAGGATGGAATCAACCTTGCTACGGACGTAATATTCTCAGGTCAGGCAGATAAGGTCTATCGTCAGTTAGTACAAGTGACTGATGAAGTAATAACTACGGCGTGATGACGGGCTCAATTCACAGCTTCGCTAAATGTAAGCGGCTAGTATCTATAGATCCTAGGTCATATGTCCTAGGTCAATTGTAAGGAAAATAGAGACTTAATAGGAGTGTTTAGGAGTGTTCTAGTTTTACGAGATCAAGTAGATTGGAGGGGTGTTTTTGCGTAAGGGCGTCATATTCACAGACGGCTAAGCAAATGCCACATCCTATGCAGCTTGCCTTATCAATAGTCGGTCTTCCTAGCGTATCACTGAACGTAATACTAGGACATCCGACGTTTAGACATTCGCCACAACGGACACAATTATTTTGTACTTCTGCTGGTGTTATAAGATGGCGTGGAGGAGGCGGTGCTTTGGGATCGAAGCGATTCTTAGTGGGAGCAAGGGGAGAAGACTCTAAGAGGGGAGTATTTTTTTCTTTGGTAGGTGGTGGCGATGATTTGATAAGGGCGCACGCACGTTCGAAGATGACAAACGAGATGCCAGGCTCAGCTAGGGCATCACTAAGAACTGCTCGGGCGGTTTTTAGATCGTAAGGATCGCATTTGTGTGTATTTTTAATTCCTATTACTTCGGCGAGTTTTTTATAATCGATAGGGTGGGTGGTTGGATTGAAGGGATGATCGCCTATGCCTGCATGTGATTGTTGTCCTGTCATAGCAGTAGTTCGGTTGTCTAACAGGCAGATGACTCCATTAGGCGAGAGGTATCTTGCTTCGATGAGACCTGTTATTCCTGAGTGAAGAAAGGTGCTGTCTCCTATGACTGCGATCTTAGCAGCTGCGGTGGTTTGCTTTGCGGTTGCTACTGGCGAAGAAGAGGCTAACTGCATTCCTAACATGATAGGAATACTTGCGCCCATGTCAATGACGGTATGAAGACTTTCAAATGGCGCTAGGGCAGCTAGGGTGTAACAACCTATATCACCGCTTACGGTAAGATCGAGATCGCGAAGTAAGTTAGCTATGGTAAGGTGCGGGCATCCTGAGCACATGCGTGGTGGATTAGGTGCGGCGGCTGGGTTTTGATAACGGCGCTTGGCAGGTTCTTTGTTATAGAGGACGAGATCGCTAGTGCGTTCTGGTGAGAGTTCTCCTAGATAAAAAGAGCGACTTCGTTTTCTTAGCTTTGCATAAGGAATGCCATTAACTAGTAGTTCGCGTTCTAGGAATGGATCAAGTTCTTCGACGACGATAATCTCTTCGAAGGGTGCTAACTGGCGGTTAATGAATGATATGGGGAGGGGATAGGTCATACCTAGTTTAAGAATAGGCGTGTTTTTAAAACTTTCTAGGATGTAATGATAGGCAATGCCTGCTGTGATGAGTAATGTTGTTCCATGTCCTTTGATGAAGTGATTGATGGGCATGAGTGAATTTAATTCGGCTAGTTTGGGGAGTCTTGTTTCTATGATGCTATGGCGATTGCGTGCGATATCTGGCAGCATGATTGTTCGTGTAGTGGTTTTATCGAAGTAGGGGGTTGTTTCTTTGGGTGGGTATGGGAATGTTGGGGGGAGTAGAGAAGAGGCTGTTTGGGTGGTATCGATCGTTTCGTAACTGTGACAAATGCGCATGGTCACTCTGAGAATGACGGGTGTATTAAATTTCTCAGAAATAATGAAAGCAAGTTGTGTGAATAGATAGGCTTCATTGCCGTCGCTGGGTTCTAGCATGGGAAGTTTGGCAAAGAGCGCATAATTTCTATTATCTTGTTCATTTTGTGAGCTGTACATATTGGGGTCATCTGCTGTGATGATAACGAAACCACCATTGACGCCTGCGTAAGCTGAGGTCATGAGCGGGTCTGCGGCGACATTAAGTCCGACGTGTTTCATCGTCACAGCTGCGCGTGCGCCGCTTAATGCAGCACCGAGTGCCATCTCAAAAGCGACTTTTTCATTGATGCACCAGTGCGCTTTACATGGGGGAGGAGATGAATTTTTTTGTTCGTGCTTAGAAGTGGCTCGATCTGAAGTTGTGGCTAACTGTTTTTTATGACTGTTTTTTTTAAGTGTTTCAATGATCTCTGTTGAGGGCGTACCTGGGTACCCTACAACGAGGGATGTGTGTGCTTTGTGAAGAGCGAGCGCGATCGCTTCATTTCCTGAGCAGAAAACACTCATTTTTTTGGACTCACTAGGCTATAAAAGTACGTAGGTCGTGGCGGCTTAGTAGCGACTGGCAGCGCGTAGTAAGTGAGTTTAAGAAGTTGTGTTTGTAAGTGATCGTGTGATTTTTAAACTTACTTTTGAGATAGGGGGCTAGAAATACTTAGGAAGTGCGGTTGTTACTTTTAAATGTTTTATGGAGTTCGTAGAGGAGTTCTTTCGTTTCGTCCCAGCCGATACATTTATCTGTGATGGAAACACCAAATTTGAGATCACTTATGTTGGGGGGTATTTTTTGGTTACCTGGGTAGAGATGGCTTTCTAACATGAGCCCGAAGATAGAATGGTTTCCTTTTTGTTTTTGTTTGATGATGTCGCGTGTGACCCATTTTTGTTTTTCATGATTTTTGCCTGAGTTGTCATGGCTGCAGTCGATCATGATTCTTAGTGGGAGACCACGGAGGTTTAGTTTATGTTCGGCTTTGGCGATTTCTTCACTGTAATAATTGGGTTTATTGAGGCCTCCACGTAAGACAATGTGAGTGTTTTGATTGCCATTTGTTCGGATGATGCTTACTTTTCCATTATCGTCTGTACCTAAGAAGCTATGGGGGAGTGCTGATGAGCGTGTTGCGTTAACAGCAACGTCAATATCACCTTGCGTACTGTTTTTAAATCCAACGGGGGTGGAGAGGCCGCTGACCATTTCGCGATGAATTTGCGATTCGGTTGTCCTAGCGCCTATAGCGACCCAGCAGACGAGTTCGGCGAGATAAGCGGCTGTGATTGGATCAAGAATTTCGGTAGCGGTGTAGAGGCCTAGTTCTGAGAGCTTGAGAAGGATTTTTCGTGCCATTTTTAGCCCGTCGCTTATCTGGAAGCTATCGTCTAGGTGTGGGTCATTGATGAGGCCTTTCCAACCGACTGTGGTGCGTGGCTTTTCAAAGTACACGCGCATGATGACGAGGATTTCATCGCTAATCTCAGCGGTGATCGCTTTAAGTTTTTCTGCGTAAGCAATTGCTGCATTATAATCGTGAATTGAGCATGGTCCTGTGATGACAACGAAGCGGTGGTCTTGCTGCGTTAAAACGTTTTTGAAGGCTTGGCGTCCTTTTTTAATGACGGTGACTGATCTTTTGGATTGCGGGATAAGACGACGCATTTCGCTTACGTTAATGAGGGGTTTGAAGTAAGCAATATTGGTATTGATAAGTCTTTCGAGTGTATTTTCAGAATTTTTGTCAGAGCTGTTTTCAGAGCTATTTTCAATGCTATGTTTAGAACTGTTGTCAAAGCTATTGTCGGAGTTGCTTTTAGAACTATTTCTAGAACTATTTTTAGAGCTAAGCTTGCTTGTAGAAGTTGGGAAACTAGGAGATGAACACATAATACGTTGTTAAGAATAACCGTGAAATACCCATTTTTATATCACCGAGATACCAGTGTTAAATACAAAATGTGGCGATCACGTGAATTATTAATGGGATCAGTTAGCGTATGAATAGGTTGTTAATGTAATATTTGAGGTTGTTTTATTTGAAGTGGATTTGCAGTGATGGGTTGGTAGAAATTGAATTTTTCTTATTTTTGTTTTTTAAGTCTGTTTTATGAGGCTCGATGTCCTTATTTTAATGCCCCTACCTTAGTGAATATCTCCTTAGTGAGTATCTTAATTGTAACATTTTTAGCTATTATTTGTAGTGAAAAAAGACAATGATCGTTAAAAATACTTATTTAGCTACTGTTTATAGTGAAAAAAGACAATGATCGTTAAGAATATTTATTGAATTAACGGCAGAAGACAATCTGCTATGATTATTCAATGAAAAATCGTGTTTTACAAAAAGATTATTAAAAACACCATTGAAAAAACTATTTACTGAAAAATGATTAAAAAATTGTTATTTTCCTGCAATTGTTATTTTCTTGCGTTTCCGTGCAGGAATAATGATTATTACGGTGTTAAAGTGATTGTTTCTTATACTTTAGCACTTGGCTATGATTAATCTGCAGTCATAAATAAATGATGAATTTAGGTGACTTTGACGATGATCAGGTAACTTTGACGATTATTTAAAGGTAGTGGTTTCTCTTGGGTTGAATGTAGATTGTTAGGTATAGATTGTTAGATATGGATTGTTAGATATGGATTGTTAGGTTTTTTTGAAGGCAAATGATTAGGTTCAACGTATATTGCTGTGGTTTTTTGAAGATAATCCATTATTTAGTTGAGAAATTTCATTAAATGATCGATGTTAAAGACATTAAATGATCGATGTTAAAGATAGCATATACGGACATGATTTCAAGTATGATTTCAAGCATGATCTCAGGCATGACTTCAAGTATGATTTCAGGTGTGATTTTAGTTAGAAAATTACGATCCTGGTTAGAAAAGCACGAGATTTCTATTATTATTTTCTGTACAATAAGCGGACTAGCTATAAATTATGAATGAATTAACCTTACTGATATTACACATTAATACTGCCAATCAATTATAGGAAAGAGAACGACATATGTGGAAATGGATTGAAAACAAACTTGAAGCGGTAATATTTTCAAAAATATGGGTGCGCTGGGTACTTAGTATTGTAGTGCTTGTTTTATTGGGATCGGGAGTGAAGGTATTGATCGATTTATTTAGAAATCGACACTACGTTGCGGAAGTGAATCCATATGAAAAGACGGTAACAAAGTATAAATTTGAAAAAGACGCTGATCTAACGAAATTGGGTAGTGCGCCTGTTCTTTCTGAAGAGGCATTTGGTTTTGAAAATATTGATGAATATTACGATTTAATAGCCAAAGAGTACGAAATAGAGGATTTTTCTTATTGGGATACGGAGACCAAGCAGGGGTCGTTTTCTATCAAAAATCAAGAAACAAAGGACGCTCCAGCAGCAGTTCAAAATCCATTGACGTTTGATACAGAATTAGTCCAATTGGCAGGAGACCTTAAAAATCTTAAGACATTACGCCGTTTTTCTGGGTATTCAGAAGACGAAGTGACTGCTGAGGCTGAAGCAAATGATGATGAGATTGCTTTATTACTGGATAAAGAAGCGGCTAAGGAAGACGCTATCGATCTAGATGTGTATTTCGATGAAAAATACATCCGCAAACAATACAGTTCTAGAGATATTTTTACACCCATTCCACGCAATAAATTCTATACATCTCCTGTACCTAATAATAGAGCTAGCAATACAACGTCTGCCTTAAATCGTTTGAAATTGGTTTTAGACAAAGATCAATATTACAGTCATGATCTTGTAAGAGTCAATCTTATTAGCGATCAGCGTATTAATATCAATGATCTTAAGGTTTATTTAAGACGTGGGAAGTATTTGATTGCCAATGTGGGAGGAGCACATGATATTTTCTTTAAATACCGTAAAAATACCATTTTTACTACGGTAACACCAGGCTATAACCCGTCACCTGGTGTGTATCATGTCGTCATTCGTTCTAAAGCTGATCCTGATTGGAAAGGGCTAGAAAAATCTTTTGTGTTAAAAAGACGTAAAGTTCCCAGCATTCCTAAGGGGTTTGGTATAGTCAATCTCGAATACACCACTTTTTTAGGTAGTAAACAGATTATTCGTCCGTCTGGCACTTATGGTGATTACCGAGCGCTTATCGAATGGATCAATTATACTGAAAGCGATGCGTTGTGGATGCTAGTAGCGCAGACAATTGGCTGGGACCGTGGTATTACGCCTGAAACTCCATGGAAAGCTTCGGGAATTAGAAATTTGAACCTATTGGCGCCTGTCACAGAGGATAATGATGTTCTCTTGGGCGGCTATATCATGTGTTATTACACGCCTGGCAATGGTAAAAATAGAGCAGGGTACAATGCTTCCCTAGGTTATACGGCTACAACAGATAGTCTACTAGATACACGGCATATCTCGCTTACAGACCCTAAGCGTTATCGTGATATTCTTGAAATGGCTAAGGATTTGCAGGCTAATCCGTATGTTGATTATATTGGGTTTGATTTTATCCGCACAGGCCGCGCAGATGGATATGAAATGGCTGAAAAATTCACCGAAGAGATGAATGTTCGCGTCCCAGCAGATTTTTACAATTATCCTAAGGTAGAACAGACCAAATGGCTTGCACGACGCATTGAAAATCTTTCGAATAAGAGCCTGATTCTTAAATGGCGGTGGTGGCGTGCTCATCTGGTGGCTCAGATCATTAATTCTGTCATTGTTGAGGGGAATATTACGAAGCCGACATGGGTTTTTACACTCGGATGGCGCCACGGACAAGAACATGGACAAGACCCTATTATGTTCTTTGATGCGGGAGTAAGAATTGATGCTGTGATGCTTTATGAAGCAAGCCGTGTCCAATTTAGCAATTTGATGAAACAATGGAATTATTACATGCGTAATAATCAAAATAATCTCGTCATTGGCAATGCAGTCGATACAAGGTTTCTAGACAGTTTGCATGGCATTCCTGCGTTAGAGTATGTCTATCGAACGAAGGAAGGATACCGTAAAATTTACAGATCGGGGTTAGCTAAGGGTATTTTCGCACATGATCTTTCACGAGCCTTATGGAGTTCTAAACGTGGTTATCATGTTAGTGAATGGGCGCTTATTCACGGTCATTCCTTGTCTGCTTACAGGCACGAAGTAGGCGTCATTCCTTACGAAGCCGAGATAACATTCAATGAAGACAATAAAACTGGAAAAATTACAATTACCAATACCTCAGCACAAGCCCTTAAAGACATGAAAATCACATTTTCGCCTACTCCATCTTGGCAGCAGTTAGATGACAATATTCCAGATAAATTTTCCCTAGCCGCTAAAGAAGTGAAAGAATTTGTCTTTAAAGCACAGCTTGCCCCCAATGCAGCATCGAAGAACGCAATATTGGGTTATTATGCAGACTCGCCGCAATTCCCTAAGTATTTCTTCTTTACAATGCGTCAAACATCACCTAAATTACAGCAATTTCTAACCTACAAATAGAAATACAATACACTTAATACGTGTCGTGTTATATGAATTTGAGACATATCACCTAGATTACAGCAATTTTTGATTACAGCGATTTTTGACCCTGCAATGTGCGGTGATCGTACGTTGTAAATGAGAATAAAAAGCGAATAAAAATACACTAAGCACACACAAAGGTAATCCACTTGATACAGGTCGTTCTATATGAACCTGAAATACCGCCCAATACGGGGAATATTGGGCGGCTTTGTGTGGGTTTTAAAGTTCCACTTGTTTTGATAGAACCACTTGGGTTTTCACTTGCGGATAAGGCACTCAAACGTGCAGGGCTTGATTATTGGGATAAGCTCGATTACAAGGTCTATCCTAAGCTAGCTGCTTATTTCAATGCGATAGGATACATTTCATCAGACTTATCTTCATCAGACTTATCTTCATCAGACCTATCTTCATCAGACCTATCTTCATCAAACCTATCTTCATCAGACCTATCTTCATCAAACCTATCCAGGCTGCATGCCAAACACACCACCCATAATCGTGTTATATGTTTGTCTAAATATGGGACCAGATCGTTATACGAATGGCAATTTTCCGCAGGCGATACACTCTTATTTGGTAATGAAATTTCAGGTATTCCGCTAAAAGTAACACAGAAGTATAGCATTGAACGGTTTAAGCTTCCAATGGCAGCAGCAATCCGCTCTTATAATCTAGCTAATGCCGTTGCAATGGCATTAGGTGAAGCTTATCGGCAACTCAAATGGCCGCTTATAGCATAACTTCAGAACAATTCAGCGTAATTACATAATTACAGTGCAAGCCCAATTTAAGCAGAAGGAGATAAATTTTCTAGAGCTGCGTTTTCTAGACTTTCTTCTGTGATATGAAAATGCGAACAATTCCAAACAGGTGTATTGCCAGCTTTAACTAGGATAATTTGTGGCGATTCGTGGGTAATACTGAAGAGATCGCTTATAAAATTAGATAGCGGTCTTTGATCGCGTACTTCTAGTTCATAAATGGGTAGAGACTTCGGGTGTTCGCTATACTTGAGCACTTCTCTTCTAGCCGACATTGATACCGAGCAGCTGCTAGAATGCTTGAAAATAAAAAAATGATGGGTTTGTTCTGCCGTGAGCAGATCGTTTAAGGCTTCTTTAGAAGTAAGGACATTGAGACTCATGATTCGTTCCTGCTGAGGTATTTTTAGTCTTTTTTAGATTAAATTGTTTTTGAGTGGTTAGATAAAAGTTTTTGTAATCGTTATTTAAGATGACTGGTAAGGTAAATAATGGATGACTGTACTTATGATTACTTATAATTGTTTATAATTGCTTATAAAGAGTTATCTTAGGGAGAAGTTTTTACGGTTATAGGCATGTGCGTCGGTTCTGTAAGAGTAGGTTCCTTAGGGGGTGTTTTTTTGTTTGCAAGGCGATCGGTTACAAGTGTTTTGGATTGCGAATGTAGGGAGGGTATGGATATTTCTTTAACAGTAGGAGGTTGGTCGGGCGTGATTTGAGTGCGGGCATACGCTGTATTTTCTATAGGAGATGAGGATAGGGGTTTGGATGTGAAGAAGGTTGCGATTGTGTTTTTAAGAAGGTTTATATTATGTCCTGTTTTGGCGGAGACGAAGAGGCTGTTTTTGTCTGAGAACAGTTTTTGTGCTTCATGCGAGGAGAGGGGATCATTGGGATTTAGTTTGTCTAGTTTATTGAAGATCATTAGCGTTGGGATGGTATGAGCGTTAATCTCTTTGAGGATTTGATTGACGATTTTAATTTTTCTGGGGAAGGCGTGGTCGCTAATATCTATAATGTGGAGTAACATTGCTGATGCTAGCGTGTCTTCTAGTGTTGCGCGAAAGGCGTCGAGGAGTTTGGGAGGTAGGTCTTCGATAAAACCAATCGTATCCGATATGATAAGCGGAGGCGTCGAGGGGTCTTCAATGAAAATACGTGCTGTGAGCGTTTGTAGTGTGGCGAATAGTTCATCTTTGATATAGGTATTTTTACCTGTGAGTTTTTTGAAGAGAGCAGATTTACCTGTATTGGTATATCCGATGAGGGCAATTGTTTTTAAACCATTTTTAGAACGGCGCAGGCGATGGGCTTCGCGTGTTTTAGCAAAATTTGTGATCTTCTTCTTAATAATTTTTTTGCGTTGTGCTAAGTGGCGTTTCATGATTTCGGTATTGGTTTCACCTAGACCGCGTGTGCCGATTCCGCCCCCTTGTTGGCTTAGGTCTTCGCCCATACCGTAGATGCGCGGGCCAAAATGTTCTATCCTAGCAAGTTCTAATTGCAGCCGTGCTTCAGCACTCTGCGCGTGTTTAGAAAAGATATTAATAATAAGATCGACGCGGTCCCAGATTTTAATCGTCCGCGGGCGTTTTTGCTCATACGAGTAAGTTTCTAGGGCCCGTTCTAGGTTATGAATCTGGCGCGGTTTGAGTGCTTGATTGATGAGAATAAGGTTTGCTTTCTGATCGTAAGCAAGTTCAATGAGCTCTTGTAGCTTGTGATAACCAATAAATCCCCATGTCCCGTAATGATGCCTGCGTTGAATAATATCGGCTAAAACAATTCCATGATATGTTTTGACTAATTGATGGCTTTCTAACCTCCGTCGTTCCACTATGCTACGTGACGTTTGTTTGAGGATAATATCGTATAAGAGTACACGTAGAGATGGACTAGCAGGGGAATGATTGGGCTTATGAATTGAAGGAGCGCTATTACTACTATGGATCATAATGGTTTTAGAGTGGTGTTTTTTATAAGAACCTAAGAATCATGACGATTATCACAATAAACCTAGCCGTAACAATCATTTATACAATAAAAATACATTTATTTCTTCTTGCAGTTTATAACCACACTACGATTTTTTAACAAGTGTATTATTATTATCTATTGTATCATGATCTTTTTTACTGATAGAGTTAAAGAAATAGAGAAATAGCCTCATAACGCAGTCGCTTATAAGTACAATGTACTTTTAAAAATCAATTCAAAATCAATCTAAAATGTACCTAAAATACACTTAAAATATACTTAGAATCAAATCGATGACGTTAGAGTATGATTTTTAATGCTATTTCAAAACGTTTTATATCTCAGTACAGCTACAATAATATTATAATATTATAAATATTAGAGATCAATAAAAAATACGAGTTCACAGTTTAGCAAGCAGAAAATAACAGTTCTTACAAGCTGCAAGTTTCTTCCAGGCAGGCAAAATATAAAAGCAGTTAAGGTCTCAAACAGCCATCGATGAAATTTCTAAACTTAGGCATACTATTAATACCATTAGGAATACCGTTAGGCATTTCTTTGATCTTGATTTTTTTGCTTTTATACGGGCAAGCAGAACAGTCTCCCTCCGCAAGTGATACTGCGCCTAGGCTCCTTCCTGGTTATGAAGTGGATGCCTTAGAAAATGCGGCAGAACAAGATTCCGCAGACGTAGTCACCAATGAACGTACAATGCAGGTTGTTTCCGTTCGTGATGTCTTCGTTATTAAAATAGTTTTAACGACACCCAATGATCTTATTATTTTGTCGTATTTGGATAAGAAGTACTTAGAAAATTTAGGATTGGTTCGCAATGAAGAAGATGTTTTTTTTACGTTTCAAGCTAAGCAAGTAGGAACAACGAAACTTATTTTTGATAGATTGACACCTACGTTAGAACCCAAGTATCTTTCTTATACGATTACTATTGTAAACGCTAAGCCCGTAGCCGCTCAGCAGAATTCTGCTACAGATGAAAATTCGCTCGAAGACGAAGCACGCAGGGAGCAGCAGGCTTACTATGATATTATTCAAGGATTCATCGCCAGTGGAAACGTTAAAGCAGCGGAACAAGCGTTTTTAGATTACAATGACGACTTGTCAGCCGATTATTCGTACCGGCTGGATGTGGTTATTAATTTAGCATATCTTTACAGTGAAGAGGCGATTTACGATAAGGCGCTTGCATTAATAAATTCAGAATTGAACGCAGGTGATCTAGATGCCAATGCATATAGACGTCTTCAATTTAGCAAAGGATATTTAGAACGAAGTAAGGGTGATTATGAAGCTGCTTTTAAAACGTGGGTCGGTCTTAAACGTGAATTGGGAGCGAAATCTTCTCATTACGGGCGTATTTTATTTGAATTGGGCGAGACTTTGTTTGCGACAGAGCAGTATCGGGCGGCGGCAAATGAATATCAAATGTACTTAAATTATTATGCACGCCACCGCAAAAAAATTGCCCCACCTGACCAGCATTTTACAACTCTTTATCGGCTGGCGAATATCTATGAACTCGATGAAAAGTTACTTGATTATGAAAGAGCCTACCAGTACTATAAAGATGCCCAGCGTTTTTACACGACTTATCTTGCCCAAACAGACCTAGCTAGCAGTCGTTATGCTGCCGAGCAGAAATTGATGCGTGAACGAATCCAATTTATCAGTGACCACTTCATTAACGTTCGCTAAACGACAAGGACCGCTTCGTCCTGTTAAGATAAATGCCGCACTGCTTACGGGCAATGCTAGTAGTAGTAGCGAATTATCGGTTATTCGTGATGCTCTAGATATTCCAGCGCTAGCCGTCTTAGGAAGTAAGTACGTAGCCAATCGTCTTATAGTTTTAGGGCTACTTAGTGCAGGAACGAGTACGTTTACAGGTATTCCAGTAAATGAAGACATTGAGATTGCCTTAGCGGGAATAAAAGGTCTGGGTGCGAAGTTCAGTTATGAAGAGCAGGGAACAATTCTCAATATTACTGGCACAGGTGGACGTATTAACTCGTCTGCATCGGCTCTTTTCTTAGGGGATAATGGGACGTTCTCACGGTTGGTGACGCCTATTGCTGCGCTTAGTGAAAAACCAATTGTTCTCGATGCGAGTAGCCAGATGAAAAGACGGCCTATGAGTCCATTATTTGAAAGTCTAACAACATTGGGGGCGACTATTGTTCGTGCCCATAAAAGTTCTCTACCCAGTTTTCCAGTAACGCTTTCAGGTCCTCTGCAGAATAATGATTTAACATTGGCGGGTTCTATCAGCAGTCAATTTATCTCCGCCTTATTACTTGTCGCTCCATATCTAAACGCTTTGGATAAGACTTCTGCGGCTAGAAAGCCATTTACGTTAAAATTGACCTCTCCTCTCGTTTCACGTGGCTATGTACACCTTACGCGCCGTTTGATGAAAGAGTTTGGAGTAATAGTCGATCATGAAGAGCATAAGGGACTAGATCACTTCACGGTTAAGGCAGGGCAGTCTTATCTGGCACGGCCTTATGTTGTAGAGGGCGATGTTGTTGCAGCGTCTTATTTCTGGGGGCTATCCCTTATTAAAGGTGAGTCGTTAGCGATTACCAATTATCCGCAGGATTCTTTTATGGGCGAAGCGGCATTTACAAGTGTCTTAGAAGAAATGGGCGCTAAGTTTGAGAAAATAACCGATTCTAACCTACTGTCTTCTTGGGGAAGCAAGCAAGGATTACGTATTATTCCCCCTAAAAGCAGGTTGCGTGGTGTGACGGTTTCGATGAAAAATATGCCTGATGTTGTTCCTACGCTAGCAGTGATAGCTCTTAGTGCGGCTACTCCTACGCATTTAACGGGCATTGGTCATCTTAGGTATAAAGAATCCAATCGCATTGATGATCTTGCTGTAGAACTTAGGAAATTGGGAGCACGTATGGATATTGAAGCGGATGCAATGACTATTTTCCCGTTATCAGAAAAGATTAGAACAGAAAATCGTAATCGTAATCTAATATTTGACACCCATCATGACCACAGATTAGCAATGGCACTTTCACTGTGTGCCTTAATGTGTAAAACCGTCACATTGCTGTCGGCAGAGAGTGTTGCCAAGTCTTTTCCAACTTATTATAAAGTGCTGCAGGAACTTGGATTTACTGGTTTTACGGAAAATAAATAACCTCATTAAATAGTAGTCGCTATCAGTAGCTGTTATTAGGAGCTGTTATGGGCTTAGAAAAAGTTCATCCGTAGCAAAAAGGGTACTGTCTTTAATGCTAGATTGCCCTAAGAGGAGCATAAATAAGCGATCGAGACCTACCGCAATGCCGCTGGCTTGTTCGATGAATTTAAGTGCAGTTAAAAAAGTTTCATCGCTTACTTCGTTATTTGTCTGATTTTCTAGAGCAGCCGTGATACGACGTCGTTGTTCTGCTGGATCGGTAAGTTCATCGAAGCCATTGGCAATCTCAATGCCGCCTAAGTAAGCTTCGGTGCGTAAAGCGTACTGCGGCTGCGTCATTGTCAATTTACTACACGAAGCAGAAAAACTCGGATAACCTGTAAGTAAAACGCCGTGTTCCTTAGGCAAATTGGGCTCAATAATGGTTACCATAAGCCAATCGAATACTTCCTGAGGCGTAAATTGCGCTAGAGCGTTAGGAAGTTCTATGGTTACATCATTGTTAAGATGAAAACCTGGAAGGGCACTATGATTTCTTAGTGGCTTAGTTCCCGCAGGAGAGTTAAAGGTACGTTTAACTAATGCAGGGAGGTCGTTCCATGTGGTTAATTCCCTTAGGTCAATGTTCGTATATTTAAGAAAAACATCTTTTATTGAAAAAACCTGCCACTTATCTTTTTTAAGTGTGATCGGATGTCCTTTATGATAAATAGTAGTTGTTTTTAAGACCGTCTTTGAAAGATACTCAATGAGTGCTATAAGGTCGGTTTCAATTGTACTCAGCGGAGCATTGGACCTGTACCATTCTAGGAGGAAGAATTCGCTACTATGGTGGGGTGAGGTGAAGTCTTCATGACTGCGAAAAACGGGTGCGATTTCAAAAATACGCTCGTAGCCTGCTGCGAGCAATTTCTTCATCGACACCTCAGGCGACGTTCTTAGATGTCCTGTTAAAGGTTTCTTTTTATCGGTAGCGAAGGTTGTTTTAATGGGGACAATGTGTGCTTCAGGCAGTGTTTTTCTGAGGAGAATAGGTGTAGTCACTTCTAGAAATTGGGACTGTGCCATCCAGGTTCGAATCGCAGCGAGGAGCTTATTACGGGTCGTAAGGAGGGGTTCTTTTTCACGTAATTTTTTTATCCACTCAGGATAGGGAGGATGATTTTTAAGAGAAGAGCGTCGCATCGCATCGCATCGATATACTTAGTGGTATTAAATGACTGCGAGTTCTACTCCATTAAGCCTGGTGTGAAATGGTGTGGAGCAGCAGATTTTAGTGAAAATCGGTGATTTGATGATGTTTTATAGTAAGTTCAATGATTGGAGGCAGCTTTATTGAGAAATGTATAAATGAAGTGGTTATACCTATAATAATAATAATAATAATGTGGATAAGGGTTATGGGTTAGATTATAGGTTATGAAGTGTAGAAATGACCTACTTGTCCGCGATGCCTTAGGAAATGATCACAGAGGACAATAGCAGCCATAGCTTCGACGATGGGGACAGCACGGGGCAGGACACACGGATCGTGGCGACCTTGTGCTTGAAAGGTGGTTGGCTTATGGGTTTCTGTGACGGTCTGTTGTTTTTGGAGAATAGTAGCGGTGGGTTTAAAAGCGGCGCGAAAGACAATTGGCATGCCATTAGAGATGCCGCCTTGGATGCCCCCTGAATGATTGGTTTTTGTACGAATGTTTTGCGTTAGTTGATAAGCGGCTGTTGTAGGGTCAGATGCAGTTTCTGTGGAAGTAGATTTCTTAGGAGGTGTTTTCTTAGAAGAGCTGTTGTTAGGAGCAGAAAGATGATCGGTTTTGATAAAAGCGTCGTTGTGCTCAGAGCCGCGCAACTGGGTGCCTTTAAATCCTGATCCAAGTTCAAATCCTTTACAAGCATTGATAGCAAGGATGGCTTTAGCGAGATCGGCGTCTAGTTTATCGTAGATCGGTTCTCCTAAGCCTACGGGAACATTGGTGATGCGGCATTCAATGATGCCACCTAGCGAATCTCCATTGTCACGAGCGGTATCGATGAGTGCGATCATTTTCTCAGCGGTTTTAGTATCGGTTGTTTTTATAGGATTAGCTAGGACATCTTCGCGCAAAACGGCAGTTGTGTCATAAGGACTACAAGTGGTAGCAATACTTTTAACATAGGCTAAAATATCTGTAGCAAAGGCGTGGGTTAGGACTTGTTTTGCTATAGCCCCTGCTGCGACACTTCCTGCGGTAAGCCGTGCGGAACTTCTGCCACCACCAGATTTACTTCGCAGACCATATTTAGCGGTGTATGTGAAATCTGCATGCGAAGGTCTGAAGACGGTTTCTATGTTTTTATAATCCTTAGGACGGTGGTCATGATTTTCTATCATTAATAGGATAGGTGTTCCGGTGGTTTCATTGTTTTCAATGCCAGAGAGAATCTTAATGACGTCTTTTTCTTGACGACTGGTGGTGAAGCGATTTTGTCCTGGTCTACGGGCATCGAGGTCTTTTTGAATGTCCGCTGGGAGAATGGTTATGCCAGGCGGAACACCTGCTACGACAACACCTAAGCCAGCCCCATGCGATTCGCCCCAGTTTGTCACACGAAATAAAAGACCAATACTATCACCTGCCATCTCTTAAGCCTTTTACTAAGCCCTTATTTTCAATGAATACACGTAAGATTGATATCAAATACGATTGAAGAACAACACATCATATATTATATCTTATATTTTGTTATAGCATAGCAATATTAACACGATTGGTTAATACGATTGATTTATTAACACGATTGGTTTATTAATACGATTGGTTTATTAACAAGATTGTTATTAGCGTAGCAATATTAATACAAGATAGAATACAAGATTGCTGTTATGAGATAATGAATTTACGGTGGGTGAGATGTTTTAGCAGGGTTGCTAAGACAAGATTGGGATGGCGGTAATTGTGCAGGGTATAGTGGGCGTATTTTTCATAAAGTGGTGTTCTTTCATTGAGTTTGCGTTTTGTTTCTTCGTATAAAGTGAGATCGGGAATAAGGCTAGGACGGGGTGTTCTTTCTAGGCGATGGAGTATTTTAGGGAACGAGCATTTAACGTAAACAATGAAGACTTGGCTATGGGATAAAATGTCCATAAGTGATGTATTCTCAACGACACCGCCACCGCAGTCTAAGATTATTTTAGGGTGTTTCTTTGACAAGAAATGATTGTCTAGGAGTGTTTTTATGACGGTAAATTCGTGTGTTCTAAATGACGCCCACCCTTTTTTTGTGATTAGAGAGGCAATAGTAGATTTTGTCGTTTTTTCAATCAATTGATCGCTTGAATAGATAGGATATTTGAGTTTTTGAGCTAATGCACGCGCAATTGTACTTTTACCTGATCCGCGGTATCCGATAAAGGCAATTATTTGTGTATGCTTATTCTTGGCAGACTGGGGCTGCGGTGTGATTTTAAGCGATGTGGGGGGGTATTTAGTGGCTGGGGGGTGATTTCTGCTGGGAGGAATTGTAACGTTCATTGAATTAGGAGAGTACTTGAAAATACTTAAAGCGTAGAAATAATGCCCCGTTATGTTCTTATTTAAGCAGGAATCAAGTAGGAATCAAGAAGGAATTAATAATGAATTGAGAATAAATTAGAATGATCCTCTTATATTGAGAGGGTTTAGCTTAGCTTAGAAGGGGATATCGAGGCAAGAGATTTGTCGGACTGAGATTTAGTGCTAGAATGTGCGGGAGTTTGTTTATTGAGGGGTATTCTTAGTACAAAAGACGTCCATTGGGTTTCTGTATTTATTTCAGGCGGTGCTAGAAAAATATCACCGTCGTGAGAGATGGCAATTTGTTTACAGATTGTAAGACCGAGACCGAATCCTGATTTTTTATTGGTGATATAAGGTTTGAAAATCGAAGCGCGAATATCGGGATCAATACCTTCGCCGTTATCAGAAACTGTTATCTCGTAGTAACGGTTGTCGTCTAGGTTTCGTGTTTGGGTAGAGATTTTGAGAATCTTAGGCGTGTGGTCTGTTTTATAGAGGGAGTCAATGGCGTTTTGTGAGAGATTGATAAGAATCCGGTAAATTTTTTCTTCATCGCCGTAAAATTGGATTTTAGCATGGTCATGAAATTGGAGTGTGATTTGCTTGGATTGGTTTAGATGCATGGTTAATTTTTGAAATAACACAGGCATTTCAATTAAACTTAGTTTGAGTGGGCTTTCTTTTGAAAAAGTAGCGAATTCATTGATAAGATTGGAAATGCGTTTGATTTCAATCTCGATTAGATTGAAACTATCATTGAGCTGTTCATAAAGCATGAAGTCTTTGCGAATGAGTTTATCTTTTATATGGGTGACGTTCAGGAGAATGGGCGTGAGGGGGTTTTTAATCTCGTGTGCAAGCTGGGTAGCGGCTGTTTTCCATCCTTTGAGTTCTAGTATTTCGTTCAGCCGTGCGCGATTACGTCGTAAATGGCGGCGCATCTTCTGAAAAGCACGTAGGAGATCGGCTATTTCATTGCCATCTATGCGTTTGATCTGATTGGCAATACGTGCTTCAGTTCTTAGCGTTTCTGGTGAATTGCTTACTGTTTCTGAGGTGAGATCGGAGATATTTTGTAAGGATTTTATTAATTCTCCTATGGGGGTTAAATATTTATTTGAACGGTAGTAGAAGATAATGATTGTGAGCAGGAAAAATTGAATATAGAGATAAATAAGGAGTACTATTGACAGATTTTTAAAGGGTGTGACGAGGAGTTCAAATTGTTTGACTTGGCGAATAATTTTTAGCGTACTTGCAATCTCGTTTTTTAGGTTCGTTGGAACAAACGTAATGCCTGCCATATAACGTGAAGGTGTTGCGGTTGTCGTCTTTTTTTCACGATGTAATGTGTATACAAAACCGCGTATTTCCTCGTATGAACTGAAAAAAGAACTCTGTGCTGGGAGGTGTTCTTCAAATTTGAATGTGGGATAATTTTTGAGTTTCACACGAGATTTTTTATGCGTTTTGATGGGAATATTTTGGGCATTGAAAACAATAATGATATCCATGCCCGTAGTCGTATTCGAAGCAAAAACTTCGGTCGCAAGAAATTCTTTAAAATAAGCTTCGTTTTCTTGTTGAAGGGTTAAGATAGCGTTTTGGTGGCGTTCTAGATCATTTTCGAGGTTTGCTGTTAATAATTTGTTTTCTAGTGTCTCCGTGATCATAAAATTAAAAATTTTATTGAAGAAGAAGATAAACATTAAAGTAGGAATGATAAGTGCTGCTGTAAATAGGCTAATGATCTTAGATCGAAGTGAGGTCCCAGGTTTTTGATGGATACGTTCTAGTAAAATTTTAAATAATATAGCAAAATTCAATAACACGAGGGTAGCAGGAATCACCAATGAAAGAATAAGCGTCTGTTTGCTCATAAAAAAAGCTATTTCGGGGTCATAAATGAGATTGACTAGAAATAATAATCCGTATATCGCTGAGCCAATTGTCAGCGTAACAACTACCAGCAATGCCCAATTTCCCCACGTTAAGCGTAGTAGTCCTCTTTTTAATCTTTTGGCAGCGCGTACACTGTGTGTCATAAACCACGTGCCAGCAGCATGTAAAACTTGCCTGCTAAGATTGACTGCTTTGTGAAATAAATTCATGCTCCGATGCACCAATATCTAGTGTAAAGATAATGAGTGACGATAAATTAGCCTTATAAGAAACACCATATTATAGCATAATGGGAGTAGATATCGGACGTAAGTGTTCTTAGGTAGTTTGATGTGGTTTGAGGTAGTTTGCGTTTTTTGCTAAACAGGAGTTTTTAAGCGTTTTAAGACGAAGTGCTAACACCGATAGCTTCGCCTATTTTTATAATGGGTGAATGGTGGTGTTTGTGAGGTGTAAAATGTCCTTTCCCATGACTTAGAAAGAGAAGGACACTAGACCCTAATTCGAAAGCTCCGAGCAGGTCGCCTTTTTTAAATTTTTTATTTTTATAGGTTTTGTAATGATATTCATCACGTTTGGGAAAGAACCGAGATCGGACTGCTGTATGAAAAGGGACTTTATTTTGATAAAAATAAGGATCAAACGTGGTCTGAAAAGTACCTACATTGAAAGCACCTACCCAGATCATAACGTAGTAGCCTGTAGGGGTCTGAAATGTGAGCCGTAGCTTTCTATTGCGACCAAACACATCTAGATTTGTACCAAGGAAATTTTCCCGCACGGGGTATAAATGTCCTTCTAAATGCTCAGCGCAGATAAGATTGCCGCTAAGTGGTGTGTAAATTCTATGACAATCACGCGGAGATAAATAAATGAGCACGTAATGACCGCCTATGAATTTATGGTAAAAGTTCTCTGAAGTCAGCTTCGTATAGATTGATTCTTCTGCGTAAGATTTTTTCTGTGGGTGGGTGTGAGAGCTGGTTTCAGCCGTGCTATTTGGGTCGTCTTTGGGATGCGTTTTTAGATTATTGTGTTCGGGGAGACGTAACAGAGCGGGGAGTGGATAATCTTGTTTTTTTATACGATACGTATGATTCTTAGTGGTGATGCCACTCGTTAAAATAGTTCCATCACAGGGTGAAATGATATTTTTAGTACCAACGGCAATAGGACGTACTTCTTTTTTAAGTTCTCGTGTAAAAAAATCAATGACGCGCTTGTAATGACGAAGTTCTGTTATTTGTGCTTCATGTAAATTGACTTTTAACAGACGAATAAAGTAAAAATCAATAATTATTTTAATAAGCCATTTAGGACGGCTTTGATAAGCGAGCAGTCCTACGGTACGACTTATCGCATGTCCTAAGTATACGTAGAGACATTGATGTATAAAATAGATAGCGGTGCGTTTTATTTGTTGTAGACTTGTTACAAAAAAATGGGCAGATCGGGTTGTCATTGGTGAACTTTGTATAGGGTATTATTTAAATATTGTTAAATATACAGTTTCCGTGTATGGTGTGATTTAGTCACGTATGATCTTTAGATTAAGAATTGAATAAATGACGAGTGAACATGATTTAATAAAAGTAAGTTTATAGTATACTGTAACGAGATGATTTAATGGCGGGCAGTCAATAATCAAATATTAATAGGTGGGGGATGGTTAAAGATGGAATGATCGCAGCAGATAAAAATTTTTGAGATGATTTTTTTAGGATACTGCTAGCATGATCGTTTGTTTAGAAGTAGTCACCACTAGATATTTGATGTTTTTTAGCAGGCAGCTAAGTTAGAACGAGATCAGGTCAATGAAGTTAGATTAATATAAGACAATTGTTAAAATTGAAGGGCTCATGTTGAGATTCCGTTATTATAGATATTATAACCTGTGTCATGGGGTACTATTATCAATTTATTAAGAGCCTATGTTATGAATGTAGGTCTGCTAATTTATACGGGCAGTTATTATGCTTAGGAAAAAGTAATAAGTAGCTGTGAATTTATTTTTATTGCAAGCACTCATCAATGATACGCTAGTGGTGTTATTGCTGGATTGCTGGTGAAGACTGGGTTATTATTTATTTATGCGGCATCATTGTAATAGTTGGCAACAATGTGAAAAAAACAAATTTAGCGTCAATTTTGGCGTCAATTTTAGTGTCAATTGGTTTGACTGAGATAACACATTTGCTACGGATAGCGTGGGCAGATCTGGGCTTTTTTATTGCTGCTGCAAGGTGTGATTTCTGTAAGAGTCCGCTTATGGCAGGTGATTATCGTAGAATCTGTCGTACGTGTGCTCATGCGATAGCTAGCAATAGATTGTGTTATAAAAATTACCGTCATAATACAAGTGGTGGTTTTATGAAGGGCTTTCCGTACGTCTGTACTAAATGTTCACATCCCCTAGCAGGCAATTTTTCCACGCGCTCGGCGCTGCGTTCAGTCAAGCATCTACCTTGTTGGGTCTGTGGGCATAAATGGATAAAAGCTAAGGGACGCAATCCTTTGCTAGCGGATAAATTGGTCGTTTTATTTTATTATACAGGAGCAGTGAAACAATTGATTCATTATTATAAATTTTTCAAGCACCCCAGTTATGCAGCATTATTAACACAGTGGGCGTTGGCTTGGCATCGTGATTTCTTTAAAAAATTTGATGTTTGCGTTCCAATCGTTCTTTCCAGCCGTGATAAATTTCATCGTGATTTTTGTCCTGTTAACAGAGTCGTCCATAATCTCATGCACGCGCTGGGTATTCCTGTCTTAGAAGTTATCAAAAAACGCTACGCTTCGTTAGCAACCACGCGCGCTCAACATTTCCTAAAACTTCAAGAACGCTACGCAAGTGTACGCAGTAGGTTTTATTACGATCCCAAGTACAATGGAGCACTAGTTGGAAAACGTGTCCTACTTATCGATGATGTTTATACAACGGGTGCAACTATCAATGCAGCAACAGAACTCATCAAAAACCATAACACCGTAAAAAAGAAAGCACATAAGACGCCAGCAGGTAATAAACAGTCGTATAAAGTGAAGAACATCTGTGCATTTGCTTTTTCACGAAGTGTCCTAACAAAAACTCCTGCCACCTGGCGGTCACAACCGTATCAAACATTCTCAGTAAAAACTAGTCCCACGACTAAAATAGAAGACACCTCAGAGAATAATTGGACTTTCTTTACGTAGGGTATTATTTTTTTAGGGTATCACCTTTTTATAAGGCGTTACAGATAGATTCAATCGCCTAGACTTTATGGAGAATGGTTTCGGTTACGACTAAGAGAGCTACGGCTAAGAGGTTTCTAGCTGAGTGTGCAATTCTTCTAGTAGTCCGTACCTGAGACCACGAATAGAAACCTTAATAATATCTAGCTTCAAATATTTCATCAAACAATGTAGGGCAATGGTTGAGAACAGCATGATATTAGCACGTGCTTCACTTAACATAGTCCATGTTTCTGTATCGTTGATAAGCGTTTCTAACGAAGTTTGAGCCAATTTTTCCATAATAGTCTCAATCTGTTCTAGTGTAAGGATTTTTTGATCGACGGCGAGTAAGGTGTCTTGATTGAGGTTGTAATGAATAGCGGCTAGCGTTGTAGGTACTCCTGCAACACCGATGAGAAGTGGTTTTTTATGTTCAAATAAAGATTTTACATCTGCAGTGAGGGGTTGTTCGCTTGCTTCTTTGGTAATGAGTTGTTGTAAAGTTTCTTTGAGTGTTATTCTGGCAGCGGCTGATTGCAGCATTTTATGTGGGTAGCTTTGATTCCAGCTGACTGCTCCAATGGAAAAACCTTGATAATGTAGCATGGTGCCTTGATGCCCCCAGCTGATTTCCGTACTGCCACCTCCTAGATCAATAGTGATTACAGGCTGCTGTTCATTTTTAGTTGTTCCTAAGAACGTGAGGCTTGCTTCACGTTTAGCGTCAATGATTTCTATAGGTGCTGCTAGGGCTGTTTCTAATTTAAATTTGATAAGGTTATTATTATGTGCTTCACGGAGCGCACTTGTCGCTACTGCTTTAATACAATAAGAGCGATTATGGTTAAGAGTGGTGGGTGGCGTGATTTCTTTTTCTGCTAGTAGCGGTGTTTCTTGGAAGAAATGAAGTTCCGTGTTTGCTTCTTGCATGGCAGCTGTTTTTTGGGGCAATTGGGTAAGATAAGTTGGGTCGGCGGTGGCTTTAGCGATAATATTTTTATATTCATTTAGGATGATTTCAGAGCGTGCTACGGCACTTGCTGTGAGAGTTTTGTTTTTACGGAGTCCTTGCGCTAGACTTGCAAAGCGAATAAAATCGTAATATTTTAGCTTCTGGTTTTGCTTGCTAGTAGTAGTGGTGGGAAGGTTTCTACTGGTTTTTTGTTCTGCTGTCATCGGAATTTCTACTAGGGTCATCATGATAGTATTGCTGCCAATGTCAATGCCCACGAGAAGATTAGCAGAGTGTGGCTTAGCAGGAGGTTTCGCAGCGACTTCAAGAGGCTTTTGTTTTTTTTGAATGTTATGAATATCACTTATATTATAAGTAGGAGGTGTAGCTATGTTTTTTTTAGAAATGTTATCGTTACTCATTGAAATGAAGTGGTCCATTTCCTTAGCAGGAATATCATGTCCTGGTTTAGGGGTATCAATCTTTACAACCTGAGCGGGGACGCCCACAATTGTGGCGTAAGCGGGCATGTTTTTAAGAACAACACTTCCAGCCCCTATTTTTGAATAAGCGCCGATTGTAACATTGCCAAGGATCTTTGCTCCAGCGCCGATTAGCACGCCTTTTTTTATTTTGGGGTGGCGATCGCCTGATTCTTTGCCAGTTCCTCCCAGTGTGACGTCTTGTAAAATAGAGACCTCTTCATCGATAACAGTCGTTTCGCCAATGACAATACTATTGCCATGGTCGATGAAAAGCCCATCACCTATACGTGCCCGCGGATGAATGTCAATGGTGAAGGTTCGTGTTGAGAGCATATTGAGATAAAAAGCGAGGTCTTCTTGTCCTTTTTTGATAAGTGCATGAGCGATGCGATGGAGACTTATCGCGTGAAATCCTTTGTAGTAGAGCAGTGCCATATAATATTTGTTACATGCAGGATCGCGTTCGTAAATTGCTATCAGGTCTGCTGTCAATGTTTTCTGTAGTTTGACTGAGCTGAGCGTGTCATAAAATATCTTTTTGAGCGCCGTTTTGTCAATGTCTGCAGGCACAGTGAGTGCTGTACTCAATAAAATGGAGATCGCTTTTGCGAGCGATGATTTTTCTAGAAAAATAGTTTTGTAATGCGTGCCTAGGGGAGATTGTAATAACTGAGCATTTTTTGTGATATGGGCGTTGATCTCGTTTTGAATGACTTCCCAGATATTCATAGGTGTGGTTTTTTAGTTAGGACTTGCTGTTATTTATAATAGACCGCTGGTGAGGTACTTATGAGTTTATTATCTTATGGAATTACGAACTTATAGGATTGAGGATTGTAAAATGATAAGATATAAGATTATGGGCTTATGGAATTTTAACATAAAGTGGAGATGATCGGGATCGAACCGACGACTTCAACGCTGCCAGCGTTGCGCTCTCCCAACTGAGCTACATCCCCATATTAAACTGTATTTCCTGACGTTTTTAAAATGACCCAAATTTGAGTGGTTTGTATGAGTCCTGCTTACCGTTGAGTCATCATTTAGCATATTATAACAGTATAGTTTATTTACGGACATACGTATTATATTCTGAATACCACTTCTGATTGGGGTTAAAAAATTCACTTGATAATTCCCATAATAGTAAAGACTGTTATAATAAAGACTATTTCTATAAAGACTACTTACTTTCAATAATAATAGCCGTTTTTACAAAGATTATTTTTATAAAAATCGCTTATAAAAATCGCTATACGTTGCCGTAATCATCATCAGTTATAACTCATAATCATTATAATAAACTCATAATCATTATAATATTTAGTACCACTACTTCCAAAGAAAACGAACTAACCCCCAAAAGTGGTGGATATATTAAAAGAAATGACTCAAACAAATGCATCAAAGTAATGTCAAAAATCGGACTATTTTTTGTAGAGATAATTTACAAGTTTTACAAGGAATAAATAGTAGTAGCATAGATTTAATTTATCTTGACCCACCTTTTAATAAAAAGAAAATTTTTTCCGCTCCCATCGGTAGTAGTGCAGAGGGGGCAGATTTTAGAGATTGGTTTAGAAAAGAAGATGTAAAAGACGAGTGGATACAGGAAATCAAAGAAGATTATGACGGACTTTATAAATTCTTAAACAATGTCAAAGAATTATCAAGCATTGTTAATACCACAAGGAATAAACACTATCTTTATAATTATTGTTATCTTTGTTACATGGCTATTCGTCTTATTGAGATGAGGAGAATTTTAAAGGATACGGGAAGTATTTATCTGCATTGTGATAATACAATGGGACATTATTTAAAAATTCTTATGGATATTATCTTTGGCGAAAAGAATTTTAGAAATAGTATTGTATGGGGATATTCTCATGGAGGTAAAGGAAAAAGAGATTTTGCTAGAAAACACGATATTATTTTGAGATTTGTAAAAAGTAATCAATTTTTCTTTAATGGCAATGCAGTAGGATTTGAAAGACAAACAGGGAAAAAAAGTAAAGGTGGAAGGTTAGGAATTGATGAACTAGGAAGACCGTATCAAGATAAAATAGTAAAAAAGACAAAAAAGGTTTACAGATATTATTTAGATGAAGGTAAGATCCCCGAAGATTACTGGACAGATATCAATAGTCTACAAGCAGGAGATAAAGAAAGAACAGGCTATCCCACTCAAAAACCATTAGCCCTACTAGAAAGAATTATCAAAGCAAGTAGTCATGAAGAAGATATAGTTCTAGATGCTTTCTGTGGCTGTGCAACTACGTGTATAGCGGCTGAAAAATTAAAACGACAATGGATAGGAATAGACGTATCTGTAAAAGCATATGAATTAGTAAAAAAGAGATTAAAAGAAGAAGTTGCTAATCCAAACAATCTTTTACAGTACAATAAAGAGATTGTTTTTTCTACCGACCCACCAAGGCGAACCGATCAAAATGGAGATGATGCTCTAATCAAAAAGTATGTTTATATCATTTCCCATCCTAAATACAAAGGAGAATATAAAGTAGGTATAGCAAGCGATATTCAAGCCAGATTAACCAGTTATCAAACCAGTGACCCCGATAGAAAGTATCAAATAAAATATAAAAAACACACTCATTTATTTAGAAAAATAGAGAAATTGATTCATGAAAAATATGAAAATAAACACGAGTGGATAAAAGGAAATTTACAGGATATTATTAATGATATTGAAAATTATACGTAGTTGTAAACGAGAGCAGTTATTCGAGAGCAGTTATTCGAGAACAGTTATTCGAGTGCAGTTATTTTTATTAAAAGATTAATGATTGGGTGACGTGCTAAGCAATTATTTTAATTAGAAGTTATGAGTTTTAGATTAAGAGGGTAAGATTATGGCAAATTATCGATCACGTGTGAGCACACATGGAAGAAATATGGCGGGAGCCCGGGCGCTGTGGCGTGCAACGGGTGTTAAAAGTGAAGATTTTGGCAAACCTATCATTGCGGTTGCCAATTCTTTCACACAATTTGTACCAGGGCATGTGCATTTACAGCATGTTGGACAATTGGTGGCTAAGGAAATCGAGCAATATGGCGGTATTGCTAAAGAATTCAATACGATTGCAGTCGATGACGGTATTGCAATGGGACATGCGGGTATGCTGTATTCGTTGCCGTCACGTGAATTGATAGCCGATAGTGTTGAATATATGGTGAATGCCCATGCTGCGGATGGGCTGGTTTGTATATCTAATTGTGATAAAATCACCCCCGGTATGTTAATGGCTAGCCTACGGCTTAATATTCCAGTTGTATTTGTTTCTGGTGGTCCTATGGAAGCTGGAAAAGTGCGTGTCTTAGACGATAAGAACACGACAGCGACTTCTCCACAGCATAAGTCGATAGACCTGATCGATGCTATGATTGCTGCTGCCGATACGAGCATTAGCGACGAAGAGCTAGCCGAATACGAGCGGTCAGCGTGTCCTACATGTGGTTCTTGTTCGGGTATGTTTACGGCTAATTCGATGAATTGTCTAGTCGAAGCGTTAGGATTGGGATTGCCTGGCAATGGATCGCTACTTGCGACACATCAGTTTCGCCGAGAATTATTTTTACAAGCCGCTAGAACTATTGTTACCATCACGAAACGTTGTTATGAACAAAATGATAAACGAGTGTTACCTAGGGCAATTGCTAATCGAGCGGCGTTTAAAAATGCTATGAGTTTAGATATTGCAATGGGTGGATCAACAAATACAGTTCTGCATTTGCTTGGTGCGGCGCAGGAAGGAGAAGTTGAATTTACAATGCAAGATATTGATGTGCTTTCACGCAAAGTACCCAATCTAGCAAAAATCGCTCCTTCTTCGCCTGATTTCCATATGGAAGACGTCCATCGCGCAGGCGGTGTCATGGCAATCTTAGGTGAGTTAGCAAGGTTAGACCTCTTAGACGTGGGTGTGACGACTATTTCTGCTCCAACGTTAAAAGACGTGCTTGCTAAATGGGATATTGCTGTTACAAGCGATAAAGACGTTAAAGAATTTTACCGGGCAGCGCCAGGCGGCGTCCCTACTCAGCAACCGTTCTCACAAGCTAAGTTATATGAGACACTAGACCTTGATCGTGAGACGGGGTGTATTCGTAGTGGAACGTATGCTTACAGTCAGGATGGTGGGTTAGCCGTTCTCTATGGGAATGTGGCGACCCATGGTGCTATCGTAAAAACTGCGGGGGTTGCTAGTGAAAATTTGACCTTTAAAGGTACAGCACAGGTTTTTGAAAGTCAAGAAGCCGCAGTCGCTGCTATTTTAGCCGATAAGGTTTTGCCTGGTACAGTACTAGTCATTCGCTATGAAGGCCCAGCAGGCGGGCCTGGTATGCAAGAAATGCTCTATCCAACAAGTTATCTCAAATCTAAAGGATTGGGTACAAAGTGCGCTCTTGTTACAGACGGTCGATTTTCAGGCGGAACTTCTGGCTTATCAATTGGACATGTTTCTCCAGAAGCGGCTGCAGGCGGACTCATTGCTTGCATTGAGAATGGAGATAGCATTGAGATCGATATTCCCAAGCGGACCCTTCACTTAGTACTTGATCCGAGTATTTTAGCCAAACGACAAGCTAATGCAACATATAGGCCAGCTAGTCGCAGTCGCCCAGTTTCACAAGCTCTCAAAGCCTACGCTCTCTTAGCAGAAAGTGCAGATAAAGGAGCCGTCCGCAATCTTCAGAAAGTACAGGTCAATCGCGAAAAATTACACCCACCCATTGAAATAAAATAGCTTTAACTCTGTGATAGCGTAATGTGATTGAGATTGCGGTTGAAATAACTTTTACGGTACTCGTCAATAGGCGATAGGATTCCACTGTTTTTGTAGTACCAAAATTTCCAGCCATTGCAAGATTCAGATTTTTTGATCATAGCCCCTATTTTATGAATAGAACCCGTACCGATACCATTTTTGATGGAGCCGTCGGTTTGTAGTGTAGCGTGATATTTTTCGTCTTTGGTGTAAAAGACTTGATTTTCTTTAACAATGTTCGCCTTGATGAGTTGCTGCATGCTGACTCTAAGTGCTGTTTTTTTAATGGGTTCGACTAGACGTAAATCTATATATTCTTCTGGTTTTATAGCAGCTAGGCGTTTTCTTATTATTTTAATATAAGTAGGTTCTTTTTCAATACCAATACTCTTACGTCCTAGTTTTTTAGCGACAGCAGAAGTGGTACCTGTTCCTGTAAAAGGGTCTAGGACGGTATCTCCTTGATGGCTACTTGCGAGGATAATTCTTTTGAGTAGTTCTTCGGGTTTTTGCGTAGAATGGGCTTTTTTGCCGTCCGTATTTTTGATGCGTTCATGTCCGCTGCAGAGGGGAATTTTCCAGACAGAGGTCATTTGTTTTCCGTCATTTAGAGTTTTCATGACGTAGTGGTTGAAGGTGTATTTTTTTTGTTGTTCGGATTTTTTAGCCCAGATGAGGGTTTCTGTGGCATTGGTGAAGCGGACGCCACGAAAATTCGGCATTGGATTGCTTTTATACCACTGGACATCATTGAGAATCCAAAACCCAAGGTCCATCATGATCTTTCCGACACGAAAAATGTTATGATATGAGCCAATCACCCATAGTGTAGCTTGATCGGTCATCACGCGGCGACACGCACGAAGCCATTTTTCTGTAAAATTGTCGTATTCTGTTAGGGATGCGAATTTATCCCAATGGTCGGTCACACCAGCTACTTTAGTTTGATTGGGTCTGTAGAGGTCTTTTTTGAGTTGTAAATGGTAGGGCGGGTCTGCAAAGACAAGGTCTACGGATTTTTCAGGCAAGCGTTCAAGTATGTGAAGGCAATCGCCACAGTAGACTTGATGGTCTGGGTCTTTTGTAACATTGACAAGTGGTCTGGGTTTAGGGGGCATGACGGTTTTATTTTGTAAATCAATGTATGGTCTCTAGTTTTGATATTTACAATAATAATGTCAATTATTAACATGCCGTCTAGCATAGACATTGAAAGCAATGCCAATAGCGAGGAGCGAAGACCAGAGCGTAGACCCGCCTGCGCTTAAAAAAGGAAGGGGCAATCCTGTCACAGGCATTAACCCAATAGTCATACCAATATTGATAAAGATCTGGATGAAAAATAAGGTGAGAATGCCAATGAGAATAAGCCCACCTAAGTAATCTTTAACACTAAGTGCCATCTTAACAAGCCTTAATAAGAAAAGGAGAAATAAGATGAGAATAAGTGAAGCCCCGATAAAGCCCAATTCTTCAGAAATCACGGCAAAGACAAAATCTGTGCTTTTTGATGGAAGAAAGCCCAATTGACTTTGTGTGCCATTAAAGAGTCCCTTTCCGAACCAGCCACCAGAACCGATAGTCACTCGTGATTGGATTGCGTTATAGCCTAAGTCCCATTTGTAATCTTGTGGATTGAGGAAGACGAGCAGTCGTTCTTTTTGGTACCCTCTTAATAGGACATAATAAGTAAAGAGCGTAAGCGCCACCGCTGAGGCTAAGACAAACGAGTAAAAAGCAATGCGTTCAAGTATTAAATTTTGCATGCGAATATTGATGCTAAAGAAAAAGAGACTGATCACCAGAAAAAAGACGCCGATCCAGATGAGATAGACAGGCGAATCTTTAAATAATAAAGCGAGCACGAGCGGCGCTGTTTCTAATTGGCTGTAAATGAGGAGCAGACATAACGTGCTTGTGAGAACTAGTAAAAATGCAAAAGCAAGCAAATAACGTCTTTTAATATCGACCATAATAATCATCATTAGAATTACCGGTAAAAAAACAACAGCCGTTCCTAAGTCTGGTTGGAGGATAATCAAAAAAAGTGGAAAAGCAATCATGAGCGCTAGGATGAAGAGTTGTTTGAGATTACCTAGCTGGTTCTTTATTTTGTCTAAGTAGTTAGCAATGAAGATAATCATGGCAATCTTAACAAATTCTGAGGGTTGAATACTAAGAACGCCTAGTGAAATCCAGCGGCGTGATTGATTGACGGCTGTACCTGCTATCAATGTATAGATCAGTAGTAGGACTGAGAGCAGATAGAGAAGATGTGAATGTTCGGCCAGTCGTTTATAGGATATTAAACTGCCAAGCCACATGACAACAAGCCCTGAAATAAGATAGAAAATTTGCTTGATATACTTGTTGTAAGGATTGATGCGTGTTTCGAATATTTGAATTTGCGACGAGTAAGAGAAGATGATGCCAATTATTGAAAGCGTCAATACAATCAAAAATAGCTGCAGATCAATGGTTGTAAACAATCTTTTAAAAATACTCTTTGGCTTAGGATTCTCATTATCAGTTTTATTTTGTCCTGAGTGAGTGTTTGAGTGAGTGGCTGAGTAAGTAAATGGGCGGTGTGGAGAATTCATTGTTTTTATTTTGTTTATCTTGACGGGTGTCTTGCAGGGGGATTTTTAGTGATGGCTTAGAAGTAGCAGTTAATTGTGTAGAAGTAGTGGTTGATGACTTAGAAGTGGTGAATCATGAGAGGCAATGAATAGATAAGAAGGATACAGAGAAGCCAATAAAATGTTAAGGATACCTAATGGCTACATGATAAGTAGCGGGGGCAGAGAATAACGTGAAAAGAGTTTATTGAAAGTAATTGCTGGGAAGGCGTTTTTCATCACGAATATTAAGCCATTTTTGATATTTGGCTTGTTTGCTGGTCCATGGTTGGAGTTTTTCTTTAATGACAACGAGAGGATTGCGATAAAGAAAAATGCCTTCAATGATAGCCGTAGCAAAAGGAGCGGCAACTTCGCCGCCATGGCCTGCATTTTCAACGAAAACCGTAACAGCAATGGTTTCATCGGTAGGCGTTTCATTGTACGGGGCAAAGCCTGTGAACCAGGAGTGCGGTTCAGTGCCGCGAAAGGTTTCTGCGGTACCTGTTTTACCTGCGAAGGAAAAGCGACTGTTTTCCATGCGGCGAGCGGTGCCCCATTCTACGACGTAGCGCATGGAGCGGCGAACTTTACTAATATCACTGCGCGAGAATGGCAAATTGAGAAGTTCGCGTGGTTGTTCTTGAAAAGTTTCTCCTGTTTCTAGCGAATATTGTGCTTTGAGGAAATGCGGTTTGTAAGCGCGTCCATAATTGGCGATAGCTGCTGTGAGTGTATTGATCTGCATAATCGTTACCAGTGCGTAGCCCTGTCCGATTGAAAAGTTGGCGGTATCGCCATCCCACCAGAATGTACCAATATTCTCGAGTTTCCATTTTTGATCTGGAATACGTCCTGCTTTTTCATAAGGAAGATCAATGCCCGTTATATTGCCTAAGTTGAAGTACGTTTCAGCGTATTTGGCGATAGATTGCGGACCTATATCAAAGCCGAGATGATAGAAATATACATTGCATGAATTGGCGATGGCTTGATAGAGGTTTTGCTGGAGATGGGTAGCTTCACATTTGAAGAATTTAGGACCTACGTAAAGACCGCCATAACAGGTTTGTGTGTAGTTGTCTAGATTGACAGAATGGACGTCTGTAGCGGTTAATCCTAGGATGAGTTTAAAAACAGAGCTGGGTGGATATTCACCTTGGGTGACGCGGTTAAAGAAAGGGTTGTTCTCTGCTTCGATATACTTTTGAAATTCTGCTTTTTTGAGTTTATTGATAAAAATATTGGGATCGTAGGAGGGATAGCTGTATAGGGCTAAGACTTCACCTGTGGTGGGGCGTGTGACTACAGCGCCGCCTGGGAAACCTTGCATGGTTTGGTAGACAATGTCTTGGATGCGTGAGTCAATGCTGAGGATAAGGTTTTTACCTGCTTCAGGCTTGCCTGCTTCTGGAAAAAATTCATCTTTGACACGATTTTTGGTATCAATGATCTGGACTTTGTAGCCTTCTTTTCCGCGTAATTCTAGATCGTAGTAGGCTTCGATTCCCAGTTTGCCAATAACTGAAATAGACGAATAACCGAGGTCACTTTTATTAGCGAGTTCTCTTGAGCTGATTGCGCGGATATAGCCTGTGATGTGTGAGTAGACATCACCCTTATGGTAGTAACGTTTTGGTGTGCTTAGATAAATGATGCCTGGAAATTCGCTGAGGTGTTCGGCTAGGTAATGAATATTGCTAAAAGCGGTATCGCTTTGAATGAGGTGCGGACGATAGGGATTGCTTCTTCCTTTGCGTAGTGCTTTGAGAACGGTTATTTCATCGATGTCAAATTGCGTTTTGAGTTTGGTGAATAATTCTTTACGTTTGGTTTTATTTTGAAATGAAGGAAAATGTTTGGGAAACACGTAGAGTGAATAGGATGAAACGTTCTCTGTTATTTTGGTCTGTCCGTCGTCTACGTAGATTTCCCCGCGGTATGACGGTGTTCTAATGACTTGTTTTCTATTGTTGAGGGCTAGGTCTTGATAGGTTTTGCCATTAATGACTTGTAATCCGAAGAGCCGGAAGACAATCATAATAAATCCAATTAAAATACACGTTAAAAGCACCTTAATCTTAATATGGTATCCTGTATATTCCTTAGGACTGTAAAGTGAAGTTATTTTTTTAGGCTGTTCAGTCTTCATTTCACTACAACAATATCAATTTTTAATAGTACAAGGTATTTTTAATAAGCACAAGGTATTTTTAATAAGTACAAGGTATTTTTAATAAGTACAAGGTATTTTTAATAAGTACAAGGTAATTTAGCTATACTTTTAATAATATAAGGCGTTTCAATTCTATATAATGTTTTAACTCTATATAATAAATAGCAAGGGTATAATATACAACATAGGGCACATATAACATAGGGTAATTTAGCTTTACTTGATGGCATAATTGCCTATTTTAGCTTTATTATCAATCCTCAAAAGACAGTATCTCGAGATGGTATTCCAATATGGGTGATAATTTTAATAATAATGGATGCTTCTAATGACAATTTTAACAACGATTCTAATAACAATTCTAATAACAATTCTAATAATTGACGGTTCTGCTTGTAAAAAGATTATACTATAAAAGACGGAAAAATAGATTGTTCCTACGAACTAGGAGGGACTGTTCATAGAAACTGGGCGGCTTCGTAACATTAAAGCCAGATGCTTAAAAATATAGCACCTGCAGACGATAAGCAGTCGTCATTGCTTTAACAATGGAAAAATAGACTGTTGTTAGAAACTGGGAATGATTTATTTCTTAGAAACTAGGAAGGACTGTTCATAGAAATTGGGCAGGCTTATAACATTAAAACCCAATGCTTAAACAAGCCCAATGCTTAAACACTTAAATGTTTAGGAGTATATAAGAGAATATACACCTGCAGAGGATAAATAAGTTGTCGTTATTTATTGGGTTAGCGGGTTATTTTAATGAAAAGATGCCGTCCTGCGCGAAGTGAGCGGCTATTTTTAAGTCCATTCCACCGCATAAGTGATTCTAAACTGACGTCGTAGGAGCGAGCAATCGCATAAAGTGTATCGGTAGGACTTAAAACGTGAATGAAATGATATGTTTCGATTGAGCTCTCGCTAGTATCTTGATTGTAGGTGGTGGATTTACGAAGAAGTTGTGTTTGCAGTCGTTTTTGACTTTTTTTAGCAATACGTTTCGTATCTAGTTGGCGTGTGAGACCAATAAGCGTGTTGTTATGACTGTCGGTTAAATTTTGATCGATGGTGGTTATTTTTTCACGACCCCGAATGGGCAGAATAAGAATCTCACCGGCACGAATTTCGTTAAGTGATTTGAGATCGTTGAGAATGGCTATAGGATTGGCTGGGATATTGAAGCGAGCGGCAATTGTCGACAGAGTATCGCCTATTTTGATAAAATATTCACGGAATGTGACACGCTCCTCAGGAGGAATTTTAGCCAGATTTGTCACAAGCGTGTCGTAGTACTGATTGGGAATATAGATTTTATAGGTACGTAAAGGCGGTGTCGTCCATCTAAGCAAGGAAGTATTGTAGCGAGTGAATAATTCGCGCGGCATTTCAGCACACTTAATAAGTAGCTCTATCTCTGTCGCATCGGATACTGTAAAGGTGCGCACGGGTGTTTCCATCTGTTCTTTCGGTAGCGAAATCCCATAGCGTTGTGGATTTTTAATCATAGTCACAACGGCAATGTACTTGGGGACGTAATTGGCGGTTTCGCCTTTAATATAAGAATTTTCGATGAGATGCCAGAAATTGCGTGTTTTATAACGTTTGATTGCACGACTGATCTTGCCAACCCCTGCATTGTACGCCGCCAATGTGAGTAGCCAGTCGTCAAATACACGGTAAAGGTACTTCAAGTGATACGCTGAAGCTACGGTTGCTTTATAAAAATCACTGCGTTCATCATACCAGTAGTTTGCATTGAGTTTATACATGATGCCTGTATCATAGGTGAATTGCCACATTCCGACCGCAGCGGCACTTGAAATGGCTTTATTGCGGTACCCACTTTCTATGACAGGCAAATAGGCTAATTCTTCAGGAATGCCATGTGTTTTAAAGATTCGCTTGATTGTCGGCAAATAAAAAGCACCTCGCTGCATAATAGCTTCCAATGTTCTTTTGCCATGTTGATTGTAAAGGCGAAGGTGTTTGCGTACGAGGGGGTGTGAAAAATCGCCTATTGAAAAACCTTTAAGCGTTATTTTCCTAAGTTCCTTTAAATTGACGGTTTTATCCCCAAATGTCAATACTTGGAGCAAATTTTTACCTGCTGCACCTGTTCTTAGATAATCGAGGTGTTTGCATTGAATAAGTAAGGGCGCGGTGAGGACTAAGATTAGTATAGCGCCGAAGATGCGTTTATTCATGAAGAGGCTAGCAAAATAAATAATGTTCTGCTATTAAGAAATTGTCTGCCGCCAATAAATCAAATTTAGCACGTTAGCTGTTTTACGTATAACAAAATAACGAGCCGTACTCAATAAGCCCAGTCATAAAGACAGCCAGACAATGAAACAGACAATAAAACAGATATTGGCTAAAAAAATCTAGTCTTTGACGAGAATGTCGTCTATTTTCAAGCCTGCTTTTTTAAGCGTGGGTGCTAAGCCTATTTTATTGATGGTTTTGAGTGCTTTAGTTGAGATTTTGATGACGGCACGTTTTTTTAACGCAGGAATGTACATGGATTTCTTGATGATATTGGGGTATTGTTTGCGTTTTGTTTTGTTGTTTGCATGTGAGACATTGTTCGCTGAGCGTGTCTTTTTTCCTGTTATTTTACATAAACGAGCCATCGTCATAACCTCCGTGATTTAAATGTAGTTCTAAATATGGTTCTAAATGTAGTTTTCAAATACGCAGTTCTTTTTTCTAAGAACAGTTTCAATTTTCAATAGAATATTAGAATATTAGGATAATAATTCTAGGATAGTAATTCTCAATTTCCTAAGAATAGTTTAAATATGGTTTATCAAATATAGTTTATCAAATATGGTTTATCAAATATGGTTTATCAAATATGGTTTATCAACAGTAACAACAGTAACAACAGTTCTCTCAATAGGACAGACAGAAGATCAGATAATAAGACCGGACGATAGAACTGTTGGACTGTTTTTATAAGACAATGGATTTATAAGACAAGCGATCACTTCTGGCGTAATTGAGTTCCGTCTTCTAATGAATACATTTTATCAAAAAATACATCCGACGTATAGGCATCTGAAGTGAAATTGAGTACTTTTTTGATTTTTCCATTCTCGATTTTATAAAGCAAAACCCAATTCATATCAACATCCGTTTCATCACTCGTGCTCCATCCGCGATGGACGTCAATGACATAATCATCATTGGCAGCAAAAATAATAGGTTCGGCTCTAAAATTGGCTTTCTGAAGCAATTTGAAAAAATCTACGACTTGCTCGATGCCTTTTTTAGTGCCAGATAATTTATGACGGCCGGGAATAAACCATTCTACGTCTGTTGCCATGACATTGCGAATGCCTTGCAGGTCGTTATTTCCATATGCAGTGAAGAAATTCTGGACGATTTTAACATTGGGGTCTGCCTCCATGCTGGCAGGCACTGGATTTTGAGGTTTATCCCAGTTTTTAGGATTGTTTATCTTAGCGGCTTCTGTTTCAATGGTTGCAAGCAGTTTGTCGAATTGCGTTCGTGCTCCTGCTACGGCTGGAAGAGCGTTATTTCCAATCGTTTTAGCAAAATTGAATTTCATTTCCGAGATACGATAGCCTTTGCTAGTATTTTCTACTATAAAATCATATGAGCCGTCTACAATCCACGTATTTCCACCGACGGGCATGTTTTCAATAAAATGCAGTGCGCGAACATCGGTTTGAACATGGATACGGTCTTTTTTTTGTTTGATTTTATGGTTGAAAAGCTTATGCTGAGTGATATCAAACCCTGGCAAAAATGCTTTCCAGCGGTCAGTAATGGCTTTGCCTGTTAACGTTTCTGCAGGTTGCTTTGTAAAGGAACTGTAATCGAGAACAACTTCGTTGGCGAAGATTTTATGTAATCCCTTCCAATTGTGATTGTCTGCGTAAGTACCTACGTTATTGACAAGATCAATGAGTTCAAGATGATCGATAGGCGAAATTGACTTTGGCGACTTATTTTTCTGGGCATTTAACGGGGCGTTAAATGATAGGGAACTACTTGCTATTATCATAAGAAGTATCAGTAATTTATTTGGAATCATATTTTATCTAATCAAATTTATCTAATCAAATTTATCTAAATTTCTAATCAAATGTATTGAAGCGTTTGGGTACATATAACGTATACTACGTGTCAAGTTTTCTACGTGTCAAGTTTTTGGGTGAACCATTTTGTGGCTTCGTCAATGGTTTCATTGACTTGGGTGGCTTGGTCGTAGAAATTGAATTGATCGAAGGGTGGTTCTAGGTCGGATTGCATCCAGTGGAGTTTTTTATCGGCTTCAGGCAAGGTCAGGTCTGCGAAGTATTTCTTAGTGTACTCGGGTAGAACTGCTCCGTCTGAGTGAATCATGAGAAGCGGTGCGCGAAGTTTGGCTGCGGTTTCCATAGGTCTAGAGGTGAGCCAGTCTTCCCAGCTTGCGACAGCAAATTTGTCGTGGCTCCATTCTTTAATGTTGCCTCGTTCTGGATTTAGATAGTAATCAAAGGGTCCGAACATAGCAGCTGTTTCATCGGTTTCAGATATAGCTGGAATGTAGGCGACTTCTTTAGTTTCACGGTAAAGGTCTTTAGCTTCTTGGGCGGCTTTGATTTTAGCGGCTACGCCTTCTGCGCCGCCATAAAATAACTTGACTGCTTCGCCGTCATGGAGCCATGAGGCTGCAGTCACAATAGCTTTTACCTGAGGGGTTTCAGCAGCAGCCATTAAACTGTACATAGCGCCAGCGCAAACACCGAAGACACCGATTTTTTCAGCATCAACCTCAGGTTGTGAAGCTAGAAAATCAATCGCATTTTTAATGTCCTTGCTTTTTAAGTTAGGGCTTTCATGAAATCGTGGCTCACCTTCGCTTTCTCCGAAGTTACGAAAATCAAATGCAAAAGTAATAAAGCCATTGCTCGCCAGGCCTTCAGCATAAGTGCCCGCCATCTGTTCTTTGACAGTCGTCCAGCTACCCGAAACTACAATAGTAGGATATGGGGTGGTTGCTTGATAATTAGGAGGGTAGTACATATTGCCTACCAATGTAAGCCCATCACTTGGAAAACTGAGTTTTTTCTTCGTTATGTTGCTATTGTTGTTATTGTTAAACGTTCCTGTCACCATGGCTATGCTCACTACGATGATTATTGTAATAATAGAACTGATTATTAATGATTTTTTTGAAAATGCTTTTTTATTCATTTTTTTTGAAATACCTTATGCTTTGAAATGCCTTATAGTTTGAAATGTTTTGTAAAATGAGTTTATTTGTGATAAAATGCTTTATAAAATGAGTTTATTCGTGATCAAATGCTTCATAAAGTGGGGTTACTTGTGATGAAAATTCCTGATATAAAAGGTTTTATACGGCTTTATAAAAGGTCTTATGTTTAATAAATTGCTGAGGTAGGTTTTGCTGAGGTGAGAGTAACTTCGCTGAAAAAGGTTTATGCAGCGAGAATAATAATCAAATTAACAAGATATTCGATGAATTCAGTACGCGGTAACAATTTATTGTACGATAAAAATTCAGTCCTGCAGTCAATATTTCATTAATGTAATGAATTTTATAAGAAATTGACTTGTTTTTGTGAGAAATTGACTTGTTGTTGGGTTGTGTCGTTTACTTGGTTTCTTTATAAAGAACGTGTTTTCTGATGGTGGGGTCAAATTTTTTTATTTCTAGTTTATCGGGTGTATTTTTTTTGTTTTTATAGGTGGAGTAGAGGTGTGGGCTTTCTGTACTCTTAAGTTTAATGATGGTGCGCGCTAGCGATTTCTTTTTAGCCATAATTTAAGTTGTCTAAACCAATAGATCCTGTTTAATACTAGATTTTATTTAATAATAGCTGCAATAGTTACCGTTTTATGATAGGCTACCGTTTTATGACAGCTTTTGTTTAATCATTAGATTTTGTAATTGGATTCTGTAATTGGATTCTGTAATTGGATTTTATTTGTTTAGTTTTACTTAGTCTTAGTGAATTTTTACCAGTGAATTTTTGCTGCTACGGAATTTTTATCCCTCCAGATAGGTCTTTGTTTTAATAAGTGCTAGCTATTTATGTAGAATGGCTAGAATTTATGTGGAGGGTTCTTTATTGGGGCTATTTTCTCTGAGTTTTTCAGGGCTACTATTTTCAGAGCTACTGTTTACGGGTTTTTGACTTGAAGATGAACTGTTTGAAGGGGAGTTGGGGTTAATTGTAGGTCTAGTTGTGGGGTTAGTGGTTTCAGAGGTGTTATTGCTTAGCTTATTGCGATAGGGTCTAGATTCTGAATGGGGTCTGGATTCTGAGTAGGGTCTAGATTCTGAATGGGGTCTAGATTCCGAGTAAGGTCTAGATTCTGAGTATTTGGAACGTTCTTCGTTGGGCGGGCCGTAATTCAGGTTTTCTGGTGTATTTCTGTAATAATGCGGAATGTCTTCACGCGTCACTTCTCCTACGTAGGGAATAAATGCCATATAGCGCGCCCGTTTGACAGCAAGGGCTAATTTTCTTTGATAAATAGGCTTGACTCCTGTTATTCTTGGCGATAAGATCTGCCCGCTGCGTCCTAAAAAGCGCTTTAATAACAATGTATCCTTGTAATCAATATAAGTAATGTGATTGCGGGTGAAAAAACAGAATTTTTTTCTAAACGGGAGTCGTGTTCGTTGGCGATAACGTGATTTATCATCGTCTTTTCTATGACCACCGTAAGACGACTTTTCACCGTAAGACGATCTTTCACCGTAAGGCGATCTTTCTCTATCAGGTGCGCCATTGCTATCATTTGTGCTTGGATGACCTGTTTTGTCGTCTGTAGGTTTGTAAATTCCTTCGGGTCTTTGTGAAAGACCTTCATTGTAAGTTCTATGCTCTTTTTGTTCTAGCATTTCATTCATACTCAATGTTCCTTAATATTGCCCTGATCTTTAGAAATTTGCATCTTTAAAAGGCACTGATGCTGGTTTTTTAGAAAAAGTAATGGTACTAGCTTTTTTGATATTGATGCTGATCTTCAGGCATTGATATTCGTAGGCACTGGTTTTTGCCCGCTAACCCTCTTCTTACAGTTAAAATGTGTGTGTTATCCGATAATTCAATCAACAATTATTATACTCTGTCATTGTACCCAGTCAAGTGATTTTCAGTCGAGTAATTATAACATTGATTGTTATATGCAGCTTCTATTAATGGCAGCTTCTGTTGATTTTTTTGTTAATTTATAGCTTGGTTTTTATGACTTATGCGTTTTTATGACTTATGCGTTTGATGGCTTGTTCTTTATAGCCCTGTGCACTTGTCTTTTATAGCCCTGTGCACAGAAGTCATCAGAAAAAGTCGTCTCAGAATACATAAAAATAAAGCGACAGTACAGATAACAGACAAAGTACATAACAGATAAAGCGATAAATCAAACGGATAAAACAACATAGACAGGCAGTTCTTGTTCTATGACAGGCGATTTTTGTTCTATTTTGTCTTCTATTTCCCCTTTTATTAAAAATCGTGATTAAAGAAATGAAACGTTTCTCTTTAATGACATGTTATGATTGGTGTATTAAGATTGTTTTTAGCCACTTTCAATGATTTTGTTATAAAATTTTTAACGGTTCTTGTAGTTTTTGATGTTTTAGCTAAATGCTGTGTAGGAGTCGTGAATATAGGAGTTGTGAAATTGTCTAGAAATCTAGCTGAAAATCTAAAAAAAATTGCTTCAAAGCCTGCAGATGAAACTGCAGAGCAACCTGAAATTTCAAGGGAAACCGTAGTGAAACCCTCAATCGTAGCGGATTCCTCAGAAATGAGTTCCTCGAATGCTGCTCCAATGCTAAAAGATAGAGGCCGCCTGCTCACACTAGCTACAAATTTTATTGCCGGAATGGGTTTGCTCGCATTTTTAGGGTATCAATTAGACAGCTACATGAAAACCAATCATTATCTATACACATTATTAGGGCTGGCATTGGGCTTTATTTGGGGATTTTATGAAATTATCAAATTCGCACTCCGAACACAGAACCAGACAAATAACCCTCCTTCACAAAATAATATCCCCGCAAAAAGTATATCTCATGAAAATTCTCCTCCTAAAAAACAACAACCTTAACCTATCTTAACCCATCTTAACCCACATTGTAACCCACATTGCCCACAGCACAAAACCACCTGCCCACAAAATACCCCAAAGAAAACTGTCTTAACGGATCAATGGATAATAACTTCTTAAAAATGCTCATCAAAACAACTCAAAAAGCCCACCCCTTACTAGCAATTGCAATTTTTGTCTGCGTGGTTTTTATAACGGACGCGAGCAATTTTCATCGTTTTTCACTCTACACCGCTCCAATAGAACAAAATATCGAAATACAGAAAACGGCTCAGCAATTACCAACGGATAATATCAGACCCCCCGCAATCGATCCGCAGTCTGCCGATCCGCAGTCTGCCGTATTCAATACATTATCTAATCATAACTCCGTCACTTCCTCGATATCAGAATCGCCCGTACAACTAGCAGAAAATAATCAAGTAGCAGGAAACAGTGATGAAGCATTGGCAGAAAATAATCAAGCAGTAGGAAATAGTGATAAAGAAGCAGCAGAAAATAGTCAAGCAGCAGGAAATGGTGTTAAGGAATTTATTATTCACCACGTAGGCGATAGTGCAATCTGGCATCCCTTTCCATATCCATTGTCTGATATAACGGTTTATTTTCCAAGTCAAAAGTTATTCACATTGGGTGGGCAGGAGATTTATTTTTCAAATGGACTTCATGCCACAATGCTTGTTATTGCATTTATTCTGCTCTGTGTCGTCTTTATCGGGCTGTATCGCCGTGATGCTACCCAGGCGCCCCGTGGTTTGACTAACCTACTAGAAACGTTTGTTGTTTTTATTAGAAATAATATTGCTATTGAATATTTGGGCGAAAAAGATGGAAAACGGTTTGCTCCGTTTTTTTTAACGGTGTTTTTTATGATTCTGAGTCTCAATCTCATGGGACTTGTCCCACTTTTTTCTACGGCTACCGCTAATGTCAATGTTACAGCTGCGTTTGCATGTGTGACGCTTGCTGCAATGGTTGTAGGCGGTATTGTTCGCAATGGAGCATTGGGATTTTTTAAACTTTTTGTTCCAGCAGGCGTTCCAACTTTTCTAGTTCCTGTTCTTTTTGTTTTGGAATTTGTCGGGCTTTTTATCAAGCCTTTTGCACTCACGATCAGGTTGTTTGCTAATTTGCTAGCAGGACATATCGTTATTTTTTCTATCTTGGGTGTTATTATTACCTTTGGTCTCTTTGGACTTCCAATACTCGGCTTAGGACTATTTATTTATTTGCTAGAAATTTTTGTTGCTTTTTTGCAGGCCTACATATTTACGCTTTTATCCGCTATTTTTATTGGAGAAATGCTCCATCCAAGCCACTAATTAGCGCACCTGGCATTTGTATGATGTAGGTCTACCTAGCATTTTATGATTTGCTATGATTTGTATGATATATATGATATAATTTTCTGCAGTATGATTTTTTTTGCTTGTAAAGACATAAATTTTTATGACATATGCTTCACATCATATTAATATTAGTATATATAAGACGTTAGTAGCCATATCACTGCATATCAGGGAAAGTATATCAAGAAAGTATATTGATATTGATTAAGGTATATTAATTAGGGTGTATTAATAAAATAATAATTGTAATTTACTGTACGGTATATTTATTTAGCACAATTTTTTTAAGAATCCAGGAGGATTTGTAATTATGGAAAGTATAGGCGCAGGTTTAGCAGCAATCGGAGCAGGTTTGGTTGTCTTGGGAGCAGGACTCGGTATTGGTCGCATTGGCGGCTCGGCTGCCGAGGGAATCGCTCGCCAACCAGAAGCATCAGGCAAAATTCAAACCGCTATGATTGTCTCAGCCGCACTTATTGAAGGTGTCGCTCTCTTTGGAGCGGTCATTGCTTTGCTTGGATTAGGCTAAGCAAAAAATTATCATAGTAACCTTTATCATAGCACCTTATAGGTTATGATCGTATTTTCTTCGTGTTCTCGTATAAGAGCTACGCTGCTTATACCTGAACACATTAATACGATGTGATTGCCTATATTGTGATATTTGTGATATGGATAAATTGTTTTTAAAAAAGATTGAATCGAGTATTAACAGATCGCAAGTGGAAAATTATTTTTGGGACGCAGCTAACCGCAGTAACAATCCTGGTGATTGTTGGTGATTGATATATTATTAAGTTAAAAATATTTCACCAGAACAGAACAGCATAGCGAGAAAAGTAGCAATGACTTCGACAAATATATTGATAGAAGGTAATAGCATGAACTCATTCGTTAGTGGTGCCACGTTCGAGCCAGAAGATTTAATTGTCTCGTCAGATATTTTATTACAGGATTCTTCTTTGGTTTCGCCCTTTGGTGACACTTCGATAACAACAGCTGTTCAGCATTCTCATTCTACCGGGCAGCCACAGATTTACCTAGCCGCAGCGGATTCGTCCTCAGGTGGAAATCCATTTCTTAAAGCAGACCCAGGTCTAGTGCTGTGGACGTGGATTGTCTTTGTTTTAACACTGCTTACATTGTATAAATTTGCTTGGAAGCCCATTCTTAAGATGCTAGACGAACGAGAACAGCGTATCAATGACGCTCTAGTGACGGCTGAAAAAACCGAAGAAAATGCCAAACAAACCGCAGCAGCTAGCGAAAAAATTCTTGCAGAAGCACGCGCCACAGGACAGAGCTTAATAGACCAAGCACGCCAGAACGCAGAAACTCTTAAAGCTAAAATGGAACAAGAGACTAAAAATAACCTCAAAACAATGACCGATAAAGCTGAAGCTGCCATTGAAGCCAAGCAAGAACAGGCTAAAACTGAACTCAAAAATTATGTCACAACTCTTTCTTTTGCTATTGCTGAAAAACTTATCGAAGAGAACATTGATCCCAATAAAAACGACCACCTCGTCAAAAAATACTTGAATGAACTCAAATAAATTCGCTGTTTCGCTAAATTGCCTCGATTTTTGTCTTAATTTCTGCATTGTCTAACTCAATAAAGCCGCACTGTAAATAAAACGCACTGAATATATCAAGAATGCAAGCCGCCTATCGTTATGCCGAAACCTTTTTTCTTGCAATGCAGGAGAAAAATTTGCTAGACCAAGCTGTGCGTGATGCTACGATTGTCCGCGCCCTCGCTGAAACAGATGCCAGATTCAATCAAATCCTTAGCAGTGAAGTGCTCGCCACTGAGCGTAAACTTGCTATTTTTCACAAATTGTTCTCCACTACACTTCATAGAGAGACCCATAAGTTTTTGCGGTTCATGCTCCACAAAAAACGAAGCGCACTTATTGCTGTTATGGCAACGTCGTTTCTAGACCTTTATAACAAACGCCAAGGCACACTTAACGCAGAAGTTGTTACCGCATATCCATTGTCCGACGAAATCCTCGCAACCCTCAATAAAAAGTTCACGGCTGCAACTGCAAAAACGCCTGCTACTTCCAGTCAAAAAAAATTGTCAATCACTGCACGCGTCGACAAAACTCTGTTAACTGGATTCACACTCTGTGTAGAGAATAAATTGTACGATTATTCATTGCGTGGTAAATTAACACGTCTTAAAACCTATCTAAGTCAATCCTAAAAAACAAACCGAACAACCTCTTTTTGTATTAATGAGCACTTAGTATCATTTGTTTAAACGAGACCCCATTCATAATCTATCAGTATAAGTAGGACATGCCCATATGAAACAAGATATTCGCGTCGATGAAATAACACAGACACTTAAAAAACAACTAGACCAGTTTGAAACGAAAGGTGAAACGTACGAAGTGGGTACGGTTTTGCAGGTAGGTGACGGTATTGCGCGTGTTCATGGCCTCGATGAGGTGTTAGCTGGTGAACTTGTTGAATTTGCAGGCGGAACGGTCGGCATGGCCATCAATCTCGAAGAAGACAATGTAGGTGTCAGTATTTTCGGTGAAGATGACGCTGTTAAAGAAGGCGATCTCGTCAAACGGACTGAACGGATCACGTCTGTTCCCGTTGGCGAAGCATTGCTTGGTCGCGTTGTCAATGCCCTAGCGGTCCCGCTGGACGGAAAACCTGCTATTCAGACCGAACATTCACGGCAGATTGAAATCAAAGCCCCAGGTATCATTGTTCGTAAAGGTGTTCACGAACCCCTTCAAACAGGCATCAAAGCTATCGATTCGCTTGTTCCTATTGGACGTGGGCAGCGAGAACTTATCATTGGTGACCGTCAAACAGGTAAAACGGCTATCGCCATCGATACAATTGTCAACCAGAAGGGCAAAAATGTTAAATGTTTCTACGTAGGTATCGGACAGAAACAATCCACACTCGCTTCTGTTGTCGACAGACTCACACAAGAAGGAGCAATGGAATTCACAACCGTTATCTCAGCATCCGCTTCTGAAAATGCCTCATTGCAATTCCTAGCCCCCTACGCAGGTGTTACTATGGCCGAATATTTTAGAGATAAAGGCGAACACGCCCTCATCGTCTACGACGATCTTACCAAACAAGCACAGGCATATCGCCAGATATCACTACTTCTCAGAAGACCGCCAGGACGAGAAGCTTATCCAGGTGACGTTTTTTATCTCCATTCACGGCTGCTAGAACGCGCCGCTAAACTCTCCGATGCTAACGGAGGAGGCTCTCTAACAGCATTGCCTATCATTGAAACGCAAGCAGGTGACGTTTCAGCCTACATTCCAACTAATGTCATTTCTATCACCGATGGACAGATCTTCCTAGATACAGAACTCTTTAATAAAGGACAACGTCCTGCTATCGAAGTAGGACTCTCGGTGTCCCGTGTCGGTGGCAGCGCCCAGGTTAAAGCTATGAAGCAAGCCGCAGGCCCTCTCAAAGGTGAATTAGCACAATATCGCGAACTCGAAGCCTTTTCACAATTCGCTTCCGACCTCGATGACGTCACCAAACGTCAACTCAATAGAGGCGCCCGGTTAATGGAACTTCTCAAACAACCCCAATATTCCCCCCTCGATGTTGTAGACCAATGCCTGGTGATCTGGGCAGGGACTAATGGATACCTCGATGAATATCCGCTCCAAAAGGTTGCTAAATTTGAAACCGAGTTTATTACTTATATTAAAGAACAGCACAGCGCTCTTCGGCAGCAGATCAGTGATGAAGCTAAAATTTCCGATGAAGCACTCGCCAAACTCAAACAGGCTATCGAAACGTTTAAAAAGGATTTCAATTAATAACAGGTAGTAGCATATCTCTTGATCTATGCGGGTGTTCTCAGTCATAGGTTTTCTCTTCCTTACTGGGAATAGTAAATAGGAGCATTAAATAGCAGTATTAAATGGCAACATTAAAAGAACTCAATACCAAAATAACTTCGCTCAAACAAACGAAGAAGATCACAAGTGCTATGAAACTCATAGCCACCACACGTTTTAATAAAATGCTAACCGTCATGCAAAAAAGTCGCGCCTACGTCGCAGCACTCAATGACCTTTATTCATACATTAAAGCAAGTGATGAGCCATTGACATCAGTACAGCATGCAGCAACCAAAGAGAAGACGCAGGCAGTCCAATTTGTTGTGTTCACTTCTGATAGAGGACTGTGTGGATCGTTTAATAGCGCCGTCATTAAAACTTTTGAAGAGACATTGCTTTCTTATAAAGAACAGGAGTGTCACGTTGACTTCATTGGCAATCGTGGATATGAATATTTTAAAAATTCTCCACATATCAGTAAGGCACGACTGCTAGGTGATTTTACAAAAAAAGTCTCGTTCGTAGAACTCCTTCCCTATGCAAATGAATATCTACGCCAGTTCAATGAAGGAAGCCGAACCCGTCTTATAGGTGTGTACAACGAATTTGTCTCAACAATTTCTCAAAAACCGCGCGTCCATTGCCTGCTCCCATTTGAAGTAGAACCGCAGTCTCCTAATACTCATAACAATGCTCTTAACGATGCTCATCATAAAAATGATGATACCAAACCTACTGATCACAAGCAAACAAAACCTAAAATGATAGGCCCTATGATCTTTGAACCTGATGTGAAGACACTAGTCACGCATTATGTCCAGGAAATGATCCGTTTTAATCTTTATCAATTTTTAATACAATCGGTCACAGGCGAACACGCAGCGCGCATGACTGCAATGGATAATGCTACGCGCAATTGTGATGATCTTATCGACTCGCTTACCTTAGAACGTAATCGAGTGCGACAAGCGGCCATCACAACAGAACTCACAGAAATTATCTCAGGGGCAGAAGCCGCCGCTACAGCTTAACACCCATCATTATTATATAACAATCAATTTTTCAAAGGTCGTACCTATAAACATTGAGCCCACATTGAGCTATTTAGAGTTCCACTTACGAAAAGTTGTCATTTTATATATAAAAAGCATTCATTAAATAAGAAGACAGAAATCATTATGGAAAAAACATCCCATCCCAATGGAAAACTCATTCAAGTACTAGGAGCGGTCGTTGATGTTGCCTTTGAAACAGGTGAGCTCCCACCCATTCGCACGGCTTTATTAGTCAAACGGTTAGCGTCGAGTCTTGAGAAGAAAGACCTTGTTTTAGAAGTAGCCCAGCATCTCGGCGAAAAACGCGTCCGTACAATCGCTATGGACACGTCAGATGGTTTGCGGCGCGGCATGGAAGTTATTAACACTGGAAAACCTATTACAATTCCTGTTGGCGAGAAGGTCTTAGACCGTATTATGAATGTTGTAGGTGAGCCTGTCGATGGGAAAGGAAAAATAGTAGGTGTGAAGGAATATCCTATTCACAGAAAACCTCCTGCGTTTAAGTCATTGTCTACGAAAGTTGAGATCTTAGAGACGGGCATTAAAGTCATTGATCTGCTAGCCCCTTATGTGAAAGGTGGAAAAATCGGTCTGTTTGGTGGAGCTGGCGTTGGAAAAACCGTCACGATCGGTGAATTGATCCATAATGTTGCAAGAGAGCATGGCGGGTACTCGGTTTTTGCTGGTGTCGGAGAACGTTCTCGTGAAGGCACAGACCTTTACAATGAACTCGGAGAATACGGTGTTCGCAATAAGACAGCGCTTATTTATGGACAGATGAATGAACCCCCTGGTGCTCGTGCCCGCGTTGGTTTAACAGGACTTACTGTAGCAGAGTACTTTCGCGATGAACTCAAACAAGATGTTCTCTTTTTTGTAGACAATATTTTTAGATTCACACAGGCAGGGGCAGAAGTTTCTGCTTTGCTAGGAAGGATTCCCTCAGCGGTCGGTTACCAACCAACGCTAGCTACTGATATGGGCGAACTGCAAGAGCGCATCACGTCAACAGACCTCGGTTCTATCACGTCAGTCCAAGCCGTGTACGTTCCAGCAGATGATTATACAGACCCCGCTCCAGCAACCACCTTCGCTCACCTAGACGCAACAACAAACCTAGACCGCGTGCTTACAGCCCTAGGTATCTATCCAGCTGTCAATCCGCTCACATCGACATCACGGGCATTGACACCAGAAATAGTCGGAGCAGAACATTACGATACCGCTCGCGCAGTTCAAGCCATCCTCCAACGTTATAAAGAGCTTACCGATATTATTGCTATTTTGGGTATGGATGAACTTAGTGAGGAAGATAAGATTTTAGTGCAGCGCGCACGTAAAATTCAACGCTTTTTATCACAACCTTTCTTTGTCGCAGAAGCGTTTACAAACATTCCCGGTACATACGTTAACCTAGAAGACAATATTCGTTCATTTAAAGAGCTTATCGACGGCAAACATGATGATCTGCCAGAACAAGCCTTTTACATGGTCGGTAGCATTGAAGCGGCGCGTGAAAAAGCGAAAACTCTTTAACATTATGTGCTGCCTTATCAGTTACTAAGTTGCTGAGAACTATATTGTTTATTCGAGTATTTTTACTTAGAACTAGAAGGTTTTTATGATAATCTATATAGGTTTATGGAGTCGTTAGTAAAATGAATGAAGCAACGTTTCATGTGAGTGTACTTTCTCCAGAGATGCAGCTCTTCTCAGGAACAGCAACAGCTGTGCTCGCTAGAGGTGCCTTAGGTGAGCTTGCGATTCTTAAAAATCATGCCCCGCTTATAACGGTATTGACAAAGGGTACGATTCGCATTCAGGGAGGAGGAAAAGCACTACCACCTACTGCTAGCGACGATCGTAAGGCTGAGCTGGATAATGAAAGGTCTGCAGAACTTGGAGAATTGTCCTTTGAGCTTACGAGTGGGTTTATGATGGTTTGCGCTAATCGGGTGACTATCTTAAAGAGTTCTTAAAAATACTTTTTGATCGCAATTGGGTTTAATTGGGATTGGCGGCTTAGGTTTGTTTGAGTTCGCTGAGTTCGTACTTCATCGCTTTGAGTGGGGCGAAATGTCCTTGCTGCTCGGCTGATTTGCATCCTGTTTTAAAGATATGGGCAGCTTCTTCATGGCGTCCTAGTGAGCATAAGGTTTTTCCATAAAATAAATACGCTGTTGAGTGTTCATTTGTTAGTTTTAAGAGGCGTTCTAGATATGAGGCTGCTTGAGAGTAGTCTTTACTTTCATAAAATAATTTTCCAAGTGAGAACAGCGCTATGGTGTCTTTGGGATCAAGGGTGAGTGCTTGGTGGAATAATTGCAATTTTTGTTTACGTTTTTCTTCTAGTTTGGCTTTAAGGTTTTCAGCTTCGCGTTCACGCGTTTTTTGTTGCGAGATTTGTTTCATAGATAGCAGGGTTGATTTTTGCTGCTCAGCTTCGGCTTTATCGATCCACCCTTTTAACATATAAAGTCGTGATAGATTGGTATGCGGCATAATGGCTGTTGGTGTGAGAGCTTTGAGTTTTTTATTGAGTTTGATAGCTTCGTCTAAATTGCCCTTGCGCTCGGCTATAACGGCTAGGGCTTCTAAACTGTCTGCTGATGAGGGTTTTTGTTGTAAAATGTCTTTAAAGATGGTTTCTGCCAGGTTGTAATCATCGTTATGGTAGGCTCTGAGTCCTTTTTCATGAAGCGTGGCTAGTTCTTTTAAGCGAGGTTGCTCTGTGTGGGTTGGCTCGGTGGCGCTGGTTATGGCTAGTTCATTTACGGTTGTGTTATATATGCGCTCTTCGTGAAGCAGCGGGAAGGTTGTTCCTGCTGTGTAATAGTCTTTGTGAAGTAAAGCGATGACAGATAGTGTCTTGGGTTGATTGCGAGCGAAGAACGTGCTACGAACTTCGCCTAGGATACGGTCTTCATTTTTTAAGACGTCTTTGGGGGTAAACGATGGGAGATCAGGCGCTTCGAATGTGAGACGAACTAGTTTCTTAGTAGATTGTCGTTCATGACTCATCATTCTAGCAATGATCTCTTGTCCTGGGTAACATCCTTTCTGGATAGCAATGTACTCATGAGCATTTGGAAGTTCTAAAATAAAATCATTGGCTCTAATTTCGCTACCCAGTAAAAGATTCCCCCTAGTAAGTCGGTTCTGATGCCAATCCGTCATTGGATATATAGATAAATGTTGTTTCTTAAGATAATCACTTAAAGTAGCTGTGGTGCTAGGACTTAAAGCAGCTGTAGTGCTAGGACTTAAAGCAGCTGTGGTGCTAGGTTGTTTTTTAGTTTGATCTTTTTGTGAACTCGTCTTCTCGGATTTGAGCGTAATGTAGAGTAGTTCTACTTCTCGTGTAGGGGGGGCGCTTGTATTATCATTTATAGAGGTGGTTGTAAACGGTGTTCTAAGGATGAGCAGTTCTGTATGGGTTGTGATTGCTGTTGGAGTATTGGTGATGTTTAATGTGAGAAGTTCTTTATATGGAGCTTGAGTGAGCATTTCTAAATGGGTTGAGGGAGCGATTACTTCTTTATGGAGGGTAGGAGGTGGTGGTGGAAGTGTATTGTTATTTAAATTTTGGGCAGGATAATGCGGAGAGCGTATAAAAATTTCATCGGTAGTTAGAACTTTGTAATCAATAGCTTCTGTAAAATGGTACTCTGCTAATATTTTTAGGAGTACTTGGTGATACGCTTTGACTACTAGGAGAATAAATGTGTTAGGTATTGAGGTGGGGTAGAGATAGAAGAGAACGCGTATTTTAGCATTTTTATCTAGGATAGCACTTGGGAGGGCTGGGTGCGAGCATAGTGCTGAGACGGCTTGCTTGCTACGGCTTGGTGGGATAAGGGTTTTGAATGTCTGGGTTGTGATTGCTTCTAAAAATTTAAGGGCATCTTTTCCTGAGAGCTTAATACATGAAAAGAGACTATCTAGCGTGAACCAGCTTAAGGGCTGGGGCAATGAAGTGGTGGAGTTTACTTGTTGCTGCAGCTTCATTGGGGCCAACTTGAAAAAAATTGGAGGTCGGCTGTGCGAGGTTATTTGCGGGGGGCTTAGGAGCAGTGATGTTAAAGCGAGAATGATTCGCCACATCCACACGTATTGGATGCGTTAGGATTATTAAATTTGAATCCGCTGCCCATAAATCCTCCTTCGTAATCTAATACGATTCCCTTTAAATATAAACTGCTCTTAGGATCGATAAAGACGGGAAATCCATAACTGAGGTCAATATGATCTTTTTCCTTAGGCTCATCAATATCAATGATGTAAGATAATCCTGAACAGCCGCCGCCTTTAACACCTAAGCGTAGTCCTGATTTTAGATTTTGTGTGGGCAGTGAATTTGCTTTGTCATTAGAATTGGGTTGGGCTGTTAGCCGTCGTTTTATTTCAGAGATAGCATTACCGGTAAGTGTGACAATTTGTTGGGTTGGATGTTCTTGGTCAGTGTCATTGTGAGCAGATTGCTGGTGAGAAGAGGGAATGTTTTTAGAATTTTCTTGGGTTGTTGGCATGGTGGACTCCTTTTTTTAGTAGTGATTCTATTATTATATATGGGGTGATAATATGTGATTATGGTAGGTGTTATTGTACGAAGGCGGCTTTATTATTAATATAACCTATAATTGAAAAAAAACGACTATTTTTTTGTAAACAGGGTGTGATATTCTTCACGTGGAGTGAAGCCGATAGGAGGACTCATGCGCCATTTCATGCATTTGAAATTTTCAATCAGTGGAAAAATTAACAGCGTATTTAAGATGATACGTGGCAATGGCAGTCCGTACGGCGAAGGAGAGCGACTATAAAAGCAATTATTAACACCCAAATGGCGTGTTTTAAAGATCAGATGGAAGGCTAACTTCCAGTGTTTGTAGATATAGTGGCGTTTGGTCATTGAAAGTTAGAAAAAAAATGACACAAAAGACTTTTAACGATGTGTATTGATTAGGACGCTACTAGACTGTTAGGAGGATAAGACGTTTTTGATGACGTAGGCATATGTTATAGCGTACGATCGATTTAACTTATGACGAGTTCCTAGTGACAGCGGTTATAGTCTAAGAAAAAACAGCTGCCACTAGGGGTTAAGGGTTAAGGTTTAGTACCGATAAGATTATTTTTTCTTCTTAGCGGTTTTTTTCTTAACAGGTTTTTTCTTAGCAGGTTTTTTCTTAGCAGTTTTCTTTTTAGCCATCATGGCTTTTTTTTCCATATCTACAGCTTTTTTATGATCAGCCTTTAGCTTTACTATTTCGCTATTGACTTTTTTAAGTTCTATAGATAAAGTTTTTACACGCACTTGTTTCTGCTTGATGCGTTGAGTGATTTGTTTTGATGTTGCCATTTATGTTCTCCTGTAAATTAATCAGATTAAAAATGGTCTTTTGTTTTAATACTTGAAGAAGATTGATAGAGTATTTAAAGATAATATCACTTTAAAGATAATATCGTTTGGCTGCTTTCAGTATCATGGCTAAGACAATTAAATATCCTAATGACAAGGTCTTACTGTAAGCATTATTATAGATAATCTTTTAAAGATAGGTATACATTAATTACGGCAACGATGATGTTACTATAAACGTTATAACTTTACCTTAATAAAAATATATTTTTAAGATGGTTACAATAGTTATTTATTAATGATCATTCTTCCATACGTATTATCTATTATAACATATTAATCTAAGAAAACTAAAAAAAGAATATCTTTAATTTAATTTCAATTAAAATTAAATTTAACATATTTTTTATATATCATGGTAGAGAAATGTGAAGTTATGGTTTGATTTTTTATGTGTGCTGGGGGTGAATGTGGAGGTGAGGTGCTTACTATGATTATAATATTTTCATGCTACATCTTACCAGGTAATGTCATTAGGATGCGGTGATGTTATTAGAGTATTGAGAGAGGATGCGTGGATAGATAGATAGATAGAAAGGAGGTTATGTTGTACACGCATGTAGCTGTATAGGTTAATGGCATGAAAGGATTTATGTTTTAGACGGGATTTATTATTAAATCGGCCACGTAAAAATTTTTTTAGTGGTATGTTTTTTATAATGGGTTAATTAGGGCTAGCTAGGACTAGTTAGGACTAATTAGAGCTATCTAACCCTAGGCGGGTTAGCTAATGGATAGGTTATAGGGTGCTACTAGGAGCAGGAGAGGGGGGTAGTTTAAGCTATTTCTAGCTAGGTAGAGAGGAGAATAGGGGGTGGTTTATGAATAATTTTATTTTAAGGGAGGTTCGGTTTTCTGCCAGAGCCGTTTAATGTTGGACTTGTGGCGAATAATAACGATTAAACTCAATATGCTAAGACTGAGTAGAAATGTGGACGGAAATACCCTTACAAGCGGTGTATTCGTAAGATGAAATGGGGCTAGAACGGATGTGAATGAAGGCAATGTGCTTGCTAGAAAAACTAATGGCATGACTAAAGCTGCGCTCAGTGAAGCTATTGAAACAATACGGAATTTGTAGAAGACAAGGATGAATATGAACAATGTTGTTAAAAAAGTAAATATTGAGAGCATGGCTAGTAACCCTGCTGCGGTAGCGACGGCTTTGCCGCCTTTAAATTTGAGAAAAACCGAGTAAAGATGTCCTACAATGGGTAGAAATAAACACGTGATGCTTAGATATTGGAGTAATGGCGTCAAATCAGAACGGTAGAGCCAGTAATAAGCGGTCAGGTGGGCGGGAATATAGCCTTTTAAGAAATCCAAACAAAATACGGCTATACCCCAGTATTTACCAATCACACGTGCTACATTGGATGCTCCGATGTTGTGGCTGCCATAGTTGCGAATGTCTAGTTGATGCCATTTCCCGACAATATATCCAAATGGAATAGCCCCTATTAGATAAGTTGCTAGCATCCATAATAATAGTAGTAAAAGATCGGTCATTGTGGTTTCCTGTGATTTCTTAAAGAATTTGTAGAGATAAATATATAATCTTTGGTGATGAAAATGAATATCTGCTAAAGTCAATCGTAGAGACAGTTGATCTGTAGAAATGGTTAGTCTATGGAAATGGTTAGTTTGTGGAGATAGTTAATTTGTAGAGAGAGTTATAGTATTGCTGCTATTGAGTGGGTGAGGGTGTTAGGTTGGGCTTTGTTTTGAAAGAGTTTTGCGTGGAAGTAGGTTTCTTGCGGGTGGCGTGCTTTTCTTCTGTAAGGAGGATGAGCGGTATTCCTTTGAAGAAAGCCTCACGTTTGATAAAATTGATTAAATATTGTCTATAGCTAGCGGTTAAGAGGGATTGATGATTGATAAAGATTTTTATGACGGGTGGCGTGGTATCGATTTGTAGTCCGTAATAAATCTTTAAAGCACGTCCTTTGTTTTGAGCGGGTGGTGGGTAGTGGGAGGTTGCTTTTTTTAATAGGGCATTGACTTCATGGGTACTGATATGTTGATGATAATAATGAAAGAGGGTGGTGAGCGTTTTTATTAGGGTATTTAAGCCTAGTTTTGTGTGTGCGGACAATTTGATAATAGGAAAATTTTCGCTGAGTGGGAATAGGAATTTTATACGACTTAAATAATCTGACCACAAAATGCGATCAGACAATGACGATGAGGTGGAAGATTCGCTGTGAGCTATTTTTTTGTAGAGGTCCCATTTATTGATTCCAATGAGAAAAGGTTTGCGGGCATGTTCGGCTATGGCGGCTATTTTTTTGTCTTGATCGGTTATTTTTTCGGTGGCATCGACAAGGATGATAACGATGTGGCTTTGATTGATGGCATGAATGACTTTTTGTACGGAGAACGTTTCAACTACTGCGCGTTTGCGGCTTCGTTTGCGTAGTCCTGCTGTATCTAGTATTCGTAATACAAGTTCTTTACTAGGAGTGTGTTTGGATGGGGAATTGGAATTAGACTGCCAGTTAGTGGCTTGAGATTTAGGCTCAGGCTTAGCAATGTGAGTGGGTGCAGTTGCTGCTTCAATGGACGTATTGTCAATAATGTTCTTAGTTGTAATAAAGGTTTCAATAAGGTCACGAGTTGTTCCTGCTTGGTGATGAACGAGGGCGGTTTCTTTTTTGTTGAGGGCATTGAGGAGAGAAGATTTTCCTGCGTTAGGGCGTCCTACAATGCTAACCGTATAAGCGGGTTGTTGTCGTTGGTGATGGATGATGGGGGGTATATTTTGTTGGATTTGTTTTTGAATGAGGTTTAGAAGGTTAATTTTGAGTGTGTCGAGATTAAAATTTGTTTTAGCGGATACAAATATAGGCTTCACGACGCCGAGTGCATGAGCTTCTGCTTGTAAAAATGGGACATCCAGTTCACGATCGGCTTTGTTAAAAACGGTTAACATGGGTTTATTTAGGGTACGGAGAAAGGCTAAGATATCTTGATCTTCTCCAGAAATATCGTATATATCGAAGAGCACAATTACAATGTCAGCATTTTGTACTGTAGCAAGGATATGCTCTATAATCTGTGAAGCAAGTTCTTTTTTTGAGGAATTGGGCTCTTTTTTTGAGGAATTTTTTTTCAAAATGCCTCGTGGGGGTGATTTTTCTTTGATTTTTTTCTGGGCGAAGTTTTTCTGGGTGAAGTTCTTACTACCTACAGATAATAAGTTAGAATTAGGTTGGGTGGAGTGAGAGGACTTTATTTGGGTTAATTTTTCATTGATGCCTGCTGTATCTAGCAAAGAGACCCATATTGGTTCATGATGGGATGAAGTTGTTGTTTGCGTGTTACTTCTATTTAATAGGAGGTTTCCGCGTAGCGTATCACGTGTGATGCCTGCTTCTTCATGCACAATGGCGTAATTTTTTGAAAGCAGTGCATTAAATAGTGATGATTTGCCAGCATTGGGTTTGCCGACTAAAGCCGCTGTATAAATGTGAGAATGTTGCATTGCTTGTGCTATAAATACGAGAATGCTGCATTGCTTGTGCTATAAATACGAGAATGTTGTATTGCTTGGGTTATAAATACGAGAATGTTGTATGGCTTGGGTTATAAATACGAGAATGTTGTATGGCTTGGGTTATAAATACGAGAATGTTGTATCGCTTAGGTTATCGTTCAATCCACCAAGCCAGGAATAAGTGGATCATATTGTAACAATTTTTATAAACACGATGAACATTACTGGGCATTGTATGGTTGTACTCTATATCGTTGAGTTCTACATGATTGAGCTTTAAAACATTCAATTTTATGTTATTGAACTTTAAGCAACTCAATTTTACATTGTTGAACTCTAAATACCAATCAATATTGAGTCATTATGAGGATTAATTAATTAATTTTCATTGATTAACGAATTGCTGTTGATTGAAATTAAATATTTTTAGAAAAATCAAGATAAAAAAGTGTCAACATAATAAAAGCATATATGCGGCTAAATACCTGAATTTGAGTTAGCAATAGCTTTTTACATACTATCATATAGTTTTCAATGGACTATCGCATCTATTTTTTATACTATCCTATCTCTCTTTATACATTATCCTATGGCTTGTTACATACTATTCTATAGTTTTTTTATATAGTTGTCGTATAGCTTTTCACATATTATGAAGTTGATTTCACATAATATTCATTGGTGATGAGAATTGATATCTAATAAAACAGGTCAATATCTAATAAAACAGGTCAATATCTAATAAAACAAGTCAATATCTAATAAAGCAAGTCAATATCTAATAAAGCAAGTCAATATCTAATAAAACAAGTCAATATCTAATAAAACAAGTCAATATCTAATAAAGCAAGTCAATACCCAATAAAGCAAGTCAATATCTAATAAAGCAAGTCAATATCTAATAAAGCAAGTCAATATCTAATAAAGCAAGTCAATACCCAATAAAGCAAGTCAATATCTAATAAAGCAAGTCAATACCCAATAAAGCAAGTCAATATCTAATAAAACAAGTCAATATCTAATAAAGCAAGTCAATATCTAATAAAGCAAGTCAATATCTAATAAAGCAAGTCAATATCTAATAAAACAGGTCAATATCTAATAAAGCAAATCAATATCTAATAAAACAGGTCAATATCTAATAAAGCAAGTCAATATCTAATAAAACAGGTCAATATTTAATAAAGCAAGTCAGTCAGTAGCTTTTCGATGCCATTTTATATATTATATGTTCAGTAAACGATTATAGTATGTTATAATATAAGTCTATGGTAGATGGACACGATTTTAAGTCTCAATATTCAATGTTAATTTCATCCAGTCACACTTAAAATAACCAACTGTATAAACCGATTGTATAGATTGTATAGTATGCCCGTAATATGTACGGTAAAGTAGCACTGTCCAGTAAAGATTTTTCTAAAAACGAAACAACAATTCTTTAAAAGGTATATAACATTCAATTAAATAAGATATGCGTAACATTGAATTAAATAAGATACGTATAACATTCAATTAAATAAGGTATATATAACATTCAATTAGACGAAGCATGTGTTTTTGAAATTCACCCCGCAGTGGAAGCGAAAATAAGGTTTTATTCGGTGGAAAATAGATAACTTGTGATGAGGATAGATTAATTCTTTTTGGAAGAAAGTTAATTTTTAAAGGAAATCAACAATAAATAACTCGCTAGGAGACTTTATTCGAATATAGTAGATTATATTGTAAAATAGTTTATTATTTTTGTGTTTTAGTAATTATTAAAATTTAAGGATGTAAGAGCATTTGCTAGGATAAATAATTGAAAAGATGGGTATAAATGGGTACACATAGTTATGGGTACATGTTAAATAATAGTCCAATGAGTGTAATGCTGCAGCCAATTGCTGCGGCTTTAAAACTTTAACTATTGGGCTTTGCCACATCTTGTCCTGGTAATGCACGATGTCTTTAAATAAATTATGAGAGAACAATAAGCTATTATGAATAAAACAATAACAGTAGATGGCCCCGCTGGATCGGGGAAAAGCTCTATCGCTAAACTCCTATCCAAACGCATCAATTATACATATCTTGATACAGGCGCTATTTATAGAATCTTAACCTATTGCTTCATAGAAGAAGACACTAGCGCACGTGACAAACAGAAAATTGAAAGTACTCTTGCGACTATAAAAATTAATATTGAAGATAGTAAATACTATTTAAATGATAAAGATGTCACAGAAGTTATTCGTGGTGAGGCTGTAGACAAACTGGTAGCTGTATTTGCCCAGCTTCCCGAAGTTCGTGGTTATGTCCGATCTTTTCAACGACGGATGGCCGATAATAAAAACATGGTCATAGATGGCCGTGACATTGGAACAGAAGTGTTTCCTAACGCATTCTGTAAATTTTACCTCGATGCTAGACTGAAAGTACGCGCCGAAAGACGGTTCAATGACCTTAAAAAACGCGAAATCATAGGTGAACGCACACTAGAAGATATCGCCCAGGAAGTTGCCAGACGCGATAAAATGGACCGCGAACGCACCCATTCTCCCCTCAAAATCCCTAAAGACGCTCTTATCATCGACTCGTCTGACTCGCAAATAGAAAGTGTCCTCGAGGAAATGGTAAATCATTATAACAATAAAATTCAATTGCAGTCGCTAGATACAAATTTCTCTTCTGACGAGCAGAATGAAGAATTTTTTAAAGCGATGCAAGAACAACCTGCCGCACCCACTACGCATTCAGGTGAATTTCTTGATGCTAAAGTTATTTCTATCGGTGAAGAGATTTATCTCGATATTGGTCGGAAAGTGGATGCCTATATTTCTCATGACGAGGTCAAACGCCTCGGTGAGATCAATTTTGCAGTAGGCGACACTATTCAGGTCGTTGAAAAGGCACGTACACGTGTCGGTGTCCTCGTTTCAAAGTATGATGCCGATCGATGGCAGGGCTTATTGAAATTGCGCGAACGGTTCAAAGCCAATGATCTAGTATCAGGCATTGTCAAAGATATCAATAAGGGGGGGTATATTATTGATATTGATGGAACGGAAGCTTTTTGTCCATTGTCTGAGTACGACGTCGTCAAATCTCCTAGGAAACAAGACGAAATAGGCGTCCATTCCAATTTTAAGATCCTAAGTCTCGACTTAAAAAATGTTATCGTTTCACGTAAACGCCCCCTTGAAAAACGTTACGATACGATTCGTCAAGAATTCTTTGAAACCGCTAAGGAAAATGACCGCTTCACCGCTAAAGTCGTTCATTTGATGAATTATCGAATGATTGTCAGTCTGAAAGAAGGCGTCAATGCTATTATTCGTCAGAAAGAATTCTCTTGGAAACGCAGCGGCCGTGATATAGAGCGATTTCAACGCGGTGATGAATTTGAGGTCGTTTTAATTCTTATCGACAGAGAAAAACAACGACTAGAAGTTTCTAGACGACTCGCACAGCCCGATCCATTTATTGACTTTTATGCTAAACACGAAGTAGGTTCTGTTGTTACCGGTAAAATCGTGAGTACTGAACGTTATGGCGTTTTCGTTGAAGTTGAGAATGGTGTCGATGGAATGGTGCATATATCCGATATTTCATGGTTTAGAAAAGTACTTCATCCCAAAGACCTTTTTAATATAGGTGATGCTATTACGACCAAAATTCTTTCTATCAGTAAGGAAGACCGCAAACTTTCACTGGGCATCAAGCAATTGGAAGCAGACCCATGGGAAAGCATGGATCAAACCTATCCTATAGGTGGAGAGGTCAACTTAAAGATCACTGCTATTATCAAAAATGGACTTTATGGACTCATTGATGAAAAGGTCGACGCCTTTATCCATATCATGGACACGCAATATAAGGACACGCAAGCTGATTTCATGAGCATTTTTAATGTCGGTGATGATATCAATGCTAAAATCCTCCGCGTCAATAAATTTAAACATCGCTTAGAACTAGGGCTTAAAGAAAAAATAGATAATCCCTGGGAAGAATTGAAACTTAACTTTGATAACAAAGACGTTGTTATGGGTGAAGTTGTTGAGATCATTGAAAATGGTGTCAATGTCAAACTTTTAGGTAGTGTTATTGGATTTTGTCATGTCAATCAGCTTGACGAAGTAGAGACCAAGTCAATTGAAGACGTTGTTAAAGTGGGTGAAAAGCATTCATTTCTCATCCAATTTATAGATATTGAAAAAGAAAAAATTTCACTTTCGCGTAAAGATTTTCTTATATCGTCTAAAAATATGGAAAATAGTAACGTTTCACCTAAGATGAAGTTAGATGCAATCATTGAACCCAGTCATCCCGACCAGGACTCTATGAAAGAAGATACCGATTCTCCAAGTGAAACGGACAGAAACACACATGAAAAAGACTTTGCTTGAGAGGACAATCTAATTTCGACAAGACGTTAAAATCTAGTTTAGCCCATTTAACCCATTTAATCTATTTAACGCATTTGATAGATGGGTTATCCCGGCATTCAATGATGTTAATTGACGTTGAGCTGTTGTTCTATTATCATTAGGGCGCGTTTTAAAGCGCAGTGGGATTCTAAATAATAGCTCGCGCGTGCTCTTTAATAATTGAGACAGGTGATGAATGACGGTGTTTATTGTACGGGGTTTTTGCTAAGTTGTTATGGCGTATTGTGTTGCGTATTAGCTCCTTTGCGTGTTTGCTAAATGTCTTAGTGCCTTCTTAGCGTACGTTTTTTCTGGTAAGATTTTTGAAATTGTACTCGATGAGTGAAGACCGTTAATGAACGATGTTGTTGATTATACCCAGGATGCTCTGCGCACGCATGTGAGGCCGCTACTGCGGTTAGCTGTAGCAGAAGACTGCCACCTCGGAGATGTTACCACAGAAACTATTTTAGCAGGATTACACCATCAAAAATCAGATGCGAAGTCTGTAACGGCGGTGCAGACCACTTCTTCCCCAGTCACCGAAGAAACCACACACAAAGACCTCTCCAAGCAAGCGCGAGCGGAACTTATTGCTGAAGAAGAACTTGTATTCTGTGGTGAATTTTGGTTCCGTGAGACGTTTGCTTATGCCCCAACGCTTAGCAGTCGTGATACGACCCAAGACAATGAAATAACCTTCTTTAAAAATGAAGGCGACCGAGTCGCCAAGGGTGAAAAAATAGCAACCATTGTCACCCAAGCAAAAACACTGCTTACCTATGAGCGTATTGCATTAAATGGTGTGCAGCATTTTAGTGGTATAGCGACCCTGACAGCCTCCTACGTCAATGTTCTCAATGAAACTTCTACGCTCATTACGGATACACGAAAAACAACACCTGGGTATAGATTGCTTGAAAAATATGCTGTTCATATCGGCGGCGGTTCTAACCATCGGTTTAGTCTCTCCGATGCCTTTCTTATAAAAGACAATCATATCAATCTAGTAGGAGACATTAAAAAAGCGGTCACAATTGTTCTTACCGCCCGCAGTAAAAATACCGCGCTAGCATCTCTTCCGCTTGTTATAGAATGTTCTTCATTACATGAACTTAAAGAGCTTATCAGTATTGGCTTTTCTAAAAGTCAGTCCCAACTTTCAGAGTATACTTCAGAGCATACAGATGGTGCCAATCCACTTATCAATCCGCTTACTCTTCACTCAGAGGATTATGTTCTTCTAGATAATTTCAATCATCAAGACCTTACGCAAGCGCTTAAAATGATTGAAAATCGCATGCGGGTAGAAGTCAGTGGAGGTATTGGTCTAGCGGATATGAGTAGATTGCGAACGCTTAGTTTTTATATCGATCGTATCAGTATCGGAGCGCTTACACATTCGGTTAAAGCAGCAGATATTTCTATGGATATTACGTTTTAAGGTTTATTAATACTATACAACAACGAGTACTGTGAGCCCCCCCTATTTTATAGATAGCTATCTTATTTATAATAATCACGGTATTTGGGTTAGCAATGAATTTTCTTTAAGTTTTTTAAAAAAAATTATTTCTTAAAACTATTACTTTTATGCGGATTCAATATTTAAATGTATTTTCCTAAGGGCAATAATCTATGAACCACCTCAAAGAACGACCGCTTGTCGTCCAATCTAACTTTAAAGTTCTTTTATATACTTCTTCGCCATATTTTGAAGAGGTACGTGATCAGCTTTCCTACTTCCTAGAATTGCAGAAATCACCCAATGTTTTTTACACGTACGCACTCAATGAAATCTCACTGTGGAATGGTTTTTCACATGGATGGACGGCGCAACGTATTAAAGCTCTTTTTACGAAGTTCAGTCGCTACGGTGTATCTGAAAAGGTTATCGAGTTTATAGAAAAGCAGTACTATTATCAAAATATGTTTAGTATTATTAAATATACTAGTGAAGAGTTAGAATTAATTGCGCGTGAAAAAAAAGCCTTTGCTAATCTAGACTTGCACAGAAAAACGCTCCATTACCTCAGACAAGATGAAACATCAGGACGCTATTTTATTCCTATGCACGCACGGGGCATCTTCAAATCTGAGATGATTCATTTAGGTTACCCCGTTAATGATCAAGTGGGATTCGAAGACGGCCAGCCGCTAGAAATAAATTACAATCATAGCCAATATCCACTTAGAGGCTACCAAGACCAGGCGGTAAAATCGTTCGTTAATAAAACTAAAGACGCCATTATAGCTGGAGCGGGGATTATTTTACTTCCCTGTGGTTCTGGGAAGACAATTGTGGGCATTGCTATTATGGCTGAACTTGGCATGTCAACGCTCATTATCACGCCCAATGTTATATCACTTAGACAATGGCGTAAAGAAATCATTGAAAAAACGAATATTCGTGATGAAGAGATCGGTGAATATTCAGGTGAAGTCAAAGAAATTCGTAGTATTACATTGACAACCTACCAGATCCTCACTACACGCCGCGAACGTGAAGCAGAATTTCATCATCTTAATCTCTTCAATCGCAAAAGTTGGGGCTTTATCGTTTATGATGAAATTCATATGTTGCCCGCTAAAGTTTTTAGATTTATCACAAGTGTTCAAGCTAAACGAAGACTGGGGTTAACAGCGACACTTGTCCGTGAAGACGGACGTGAAAAGGAAGTTTTTTCTCTAATCGGTCCTAAGAAGTTTGATTATTCGTGGAAAGAACTTGAAAAACTCAATTTCATTGCCCGTGTCAAGTGTTTTGAAGTGAAAGTGACTATGCCCCCAGACCTCGAAAACAATTACTTTTCTTTCCAATACGCAACCAATAAATTTAGAATGGCATCAGAAAATCCATATAAATTTGTGATCACACAGAAATTAGTCAAACTGTTTAGTCGTTTCCAAATTCTTATTATCGGTCAGTATTTGACACAGCTAGAAGAGATCTCTAAAATGCTCAAAGCTCCGTTGTTGGTAGGTAAAACCAATTACACCACACGCCAGCGCATCTATCAAGAATTCAATGACAAAAAAATTCGTGTTCTAGTGGTCTCAAAAATAGCAAATTTTGCAGTTGATCTCCCGAACGCAGAGGTTGCTATTCAACTTTCAGGTACATTTGGCTCAAGACAAGAAGAAGCACAGCGCTTAGGACGGATTATTCGTCCTAAATCAGGAGTCGCCAATAACGCCTATTTCTTCACGCTCACAACACTTTATAGCCGTGAGGAATTTCTTGCCCAAAACAGAAAAGGCTTTCTCATGGCACAGGGATACACCTATACAAATCTCTTAGAGTTTGATCTTTCTAAGGATATTCTAGTCGAAGAACTTATAGGTGAGACTTCTAATACGACTCAAACTGAAGAAACGACTTAGTCACGAAGTTTTTTTAGGGGCACAGCAGACGGCTAGTGGTTATGTGATGTTACGATCTATGATTAACTCAAAACTCAAATGTGGGGTAAATTACCATACTTTCTCAGCAATATTCCTAAGTTCTGCGGTTAACATCTTTACGGTGTCTGCAATTGCAAGGGTAGTTTGGGCTAGCTCTGCTGCATGAGTAACGTTAGCGTGCAGCGAGAAATAAAATTTTATCTTAGGTTCTGTTCCCGAAGGACGAATAGTAATAAGTGTCTGGTCTTTTAGTGTGAATTGCAGAACATCTGCTCCTGCTGGAAGTGGAGGAGCATTTTTATAGAGGGATTTATACGAGTCTCCTTTTTTGTAATCTACTGGCGAAGAGGTTATTGTATTTTGATCGTTTTTTGGGGGGGCTAGGTAGTCGTGAACGTGTGTTACTGGGATATTTAGTAATTTTTTAAGTGGAGTTGTTCTAAAAAAGTTCATCAATGTTTCAATTTTCTGTTTTCCTGTGTGTCCTGTGAGTGTGAGTGAAAAGGTACTTTCATGAAAATAACCGTAATTGAGATAGATGTCGGTAAGCACATCGACGAGGGTTTTTCCATTGCTAGCGGCTGCGATCGCTGCTTCGGCTAAAAGTAGCGCACTGCCAGTAGCGTCTTTATCACGAATGTAGGGGGCTACCAAATAGCCAAAACTCTCCTCAGCACCTAATAAAAATGTCTGCTGGTCTTCATAAATATCTATAAGGGCTGCAATATGCTTAAAGCCCGTAAAGGTTTTATAACAAGGAATACCAAACCTGTGTCCTATAACAGCCATTAGTGGTGTTGTTACAATAGTATTAGCAATAAATCCTGGTTTTTCTAGGGCGGCTAGCTGCTTTGTTTCTTTTAATCTCGAGAGTAGGTAGTGCGTTAAGATAACGGCGAGTTGATTGCCTGAGAGCGTTTTGAAAGAGACAGGCTTTTTTTGTGTAGGTAACTTGGTAGCAACCACCGCGCCAACGCGATCATTGTCTGGATCGGTAGCTAGTAAAAGGTGTCCTTGCTCGGCGGCTAGAGTCTCTTGACCTACGGTTAAAGCGCTTGCTTCTTCGGGATTGGGAGCGCTGAGACCTGGAAAATTCCCGTCCATTTGGCATTCTTGCTCGATGAGATGAAAGTTTTCAAATCCTGCGCGTCTAAACCCCTTAGGAATGACGGTAATGCCTGTGCCGTAGAGGGGTGTATAAAAGATCTTAAATTTTCTTTTAAGTTCTTTGGCGGCGGCTTCATTTTGTAATGGCGGCAAAGCAGAGAGAACACCCTCTAAGTAAATATTGTCAAACTTTTCACTTAAGTAAGAGATAGCACCTTCTGCTGCTGGCAAATTGCGTTCTGCCTGCTTGGTCGTTAGGTTATATTTGTCTAATGAGAGTGCATAGCTTTTAATCTTATGGATGGCTTCTGTAATGAGACGGTCTGCTGGAGCAATGATCTGAGCGCCCTTTTCGTTATAAACCTTATACCCACTGTATTCCTTAGGATTATGTGAAGCTGTGATGACAATGCCAAAATGGGCGTTATATGTTCTAACAGCAAATGAAAGCTCAGGAGTAGGTCTTGGAGCATTGAATTTGTAGATATGAATATCATTCTCCGCTAAGACTTGTGCAGTGATTGCTGCGAAATAATCACTATTTAGCCGACTGTCGTAGGCAATGACGCCTAGGATCTTCTTTTGTGACGTGCTTTCACCTAGATGATTGTCCCATGTGTTATGTAGATAAAGTGCTAATCCTTTTGTAATACGGGCAATGGTATAGGCATTGATTCTATTGGTGCCTATTCCCATAAGGGCGCGCATTCCACCTGTTCCGAATTGAAGTTCTGATCCAAAATAATCGATAAGTTTTGTTGTGGCAATTGGGTTTTCTGTTGTAGCGTCGGTTAGCAGTTTAGTAACTTCCTTTTGGATTGCTGCTGTAAAGGGTGGTTGCGTCCATAATTTTGCGCGCTTTATTGCGGATGTTAGGGCATTCATCATCTTTTTGTTATTACTATCTTTATTTATTAGAAATGGTTGGGGTCGTCATGATGAGAGGAAGATCAATTTTATGACAATGAGGTTGCTTTTTTATAGTCGCTAGTTATTTACAAAGGTTTCTTTGACAAAAAGGTTTCTTCGACATAGCGTACGGCATTATAAAAAAAGACCATTCCAACACCGTCGTTTTGTCTTAGAAGAGGATGCGGGTAGGCAACTGTGGTTGGCTGAGCGCTAAGGTAATGTGGAATAAGTTCTTTATAAAAAGCAGCTTCAGGGTGTGGCATGATTCCTAAAACGTTTCCTAAGGAATTTGTAATACCAGCTAAAGCTAGCGCTGAACCATTGGGGTTAGCAGGATAACTTTGTGTTGGATTGCCCCTACTGTCACTGTATTGCAGTGCGATAAGACAATGTTTTTTTATCAATGCCTCTTCATAGCTAGAACGAAGAATAATTCGTCCTTCTCCATGTCGTGCGGGAATACTTAACGGGAGGTTAATATCTCGTAACCAGAATGACTTATTGGTTGGATTGGCGGTGACGGTAACCCAACGGTTTTCGTATTGAGCAGAAATGTTCGTGGTCATGCTTAGCATGGGACGGCGTCCTTGAGGCAATCCTGGAAGCAGGCCTGCTTTGATAAGGATTTGAAATCCATTACAGATGCCGATAATAGGCCGCTTACTGGTGATGAAGTCATTGATGTCTCCTGTAAGACTTTGCATGAGTTTATGAGCGAAGATCTTACCTCCGCCTATGTGATCGCCATATGAAAACCCACCTGGTAGGGCTAGGATATGATAATCTCTGAGGGACGCGCCTTTCTTTTTTGAAGTGGTAAAATCGTTAATATGACCGATGGTCACATCACTACCAGCGACACTAAATGCAGCGGCAGTCTCTTCTTCACAATTAAGCCCATATCCTGTGAGAACAAGGGTGCGCACGCGCTTTGTAGCCATGTGAGTGATCTAAAATAATCTATTTTTTTAAGTTAATCAGTTAAGTAAAATTAAGAGCACTCAGCCACACTTCACGGAGCTCAGCGAGGTCTGCGTGGAGGCTAATGTCATCCCACTGAATGGCTAAGCTACGGGCAGTTTGCGTGTGACCGATACATGCAAGTAGGGGTGGATAAGTTTTGGGGAGTGAAAGAGTTGCTTGATGGAATAATTTTTCAAATGCCTTAGCATGTTGTTTACGGACTTCAAAGAGGATGCGGCCGTGACTTTCACTGTAACAATAGGTATCAAAGTTAAAACAATGCTGCGTGGAAGAATTTTTTTTATCGCTAGCTAGTGGCAATGTGCTTATAGCATTGAGGGAAATGTGGGCACCTATCATGCCACCAAAGGCCGCTTCGCTTAAAGCGACTATGAGACCACCGTCGCTTAGATCGTGTGCGGCTTCGACCCATCCTTTTTTTATGGCTTGATGAGTTGTTTGATAGAGTACGCGATTTATTTTAGTCCTTACTTCAGGAAGGACGAATGTTGCTAGCAGATTTGTGTAGCGGTTTTTGTATTGTTTTGCTATTGGGTGGATGGAGGAAAGGTTGGCTAGGTTGTCTTTGATGAGATTAGCATATTCGCTTGCTCCTAATTCAGGATAGGTGTATCCTGCGAGATAGATAAGCGAATCACTAGATTTAAATGAAGCGGTTATAGCAGTACCGATGTCATCAATAGTCCCAAGTGCTGTAAATAACAATGTGGGGGGAATTGAGACGTGTTTTTTTTGTATTGCATGAACCTTCGAATGGGTTTTTGATGATGATTTAGCAAATTCTAGCACGGTGTTGTTTTTCATGGAGTCTTTACCTGAGATGAGGGGGAGCTCGTAGGCGAGACAGGTTTTATAAAGTGCTTGGGCACTTCTGACGAGGTCTGCTAATTTTGGGTTAGGTGCTGGTGCGGAGGGCGAGGGAAGGGGGTCTGGCCAGGCAAAGTTATCTAATCCGACCCATGTCTTAGGATCGGTCCCTACAACGACTAGGTTTCTTACAGCTTCATCGATAGCTGCTGCTGTCATCTTCCAGGTGTCGAAATCACTGTAGCGCGGCGCGATGCCATTAGCGATAGCAAGTCCTTTGCGGTGATTTAGGAGTGGGCGAATGACAGCGGCGTCATTAACGCCATGTCCTTCTGCTCCATCAAAAGGTTTGATAACAGTACGCGCCTTAACTTCATGGTCGTAACGGCGCACCCAATGTTCCTTAGAAGCTATATTAGGCCGCGCGAGTATCTGTTTTAGCATAGGAACGAACGTCTGCTTTAACAAAGCAGTGTTGTTGTGACTAGAATGAATTTTCTTATGCTTGTGAATGATTGTAGAAGTAGGTTCTTTTTCTAATAGGAAGGGACGAATGTTCGTTGCTGGTGCAGTAATGGTCTTAGATGAGATTTGTTTAGGAGGACGTGGTGGGGTGAAGTGGGCCTTTAGGTCTAGCGTGGGTGTGCCGTTATGAAGGAATTTCATTTCAAGATGGGCAATGACGGTTTTTTCGTAATATACGATGAACGCTCCTGATTTAGTGAACGTACCGATGGAGGCTATCTCGGTATCATAATGAGTGGCTAAGGCGAGGAGATCGTGCCAGCGGTCTGGGCGGACGACTAATGTCATCCGTTCTTGTGATTCGGAGACAAGAATTTCCCAGGGAGCGAGGTTGGGATACTTGCAGGGGACTTTATCTAAGTAGAGTGTAGCGCCATGGGTGTGTTGTGCCATTTCACCGACGGACGATGAGAGTCCTCCTGCCCCGTTATCTGTGAGTGTTCGATAAAGGTTGCGTTTTTTAGCCGTCATGAGGAAATCTAAGAGTTTTTTCTGTGTGATTGGGTCTCCAATCTGTACGATCGATGTGGGAACAGAACTGTCTAGGGCATGTGAAGAGGCGGTTGCGCCGTGAATGCCGTCTTTTCCGACACGACCGCCTGCTGTGACGATCAGATCACCAGCGGCAATAGGTTTAGCCGTCCCTGTCTTCTGATGAAGACGTTTTTCTAGCAATCCGCCGGTGCCACAGAAAACAAGTGGTCTGCCTAAGAATCTGTCATCGAAGACCATAGCGCCGTTGACGGTAGGAATGCCTGATTCATTGCCGCCGCGTTCGACACCATAATGAACTCCATGCATCATTCGTCTTGGATGATGCACGTTGGTGGGAAGTGGTTTTCTGTGTTTTTTTTGGTCTGCGGTAGGGTAATCATTGGGATTGGCAAAACAGAAGACATTTGTATTAAAAAGTGGGTTAGCGCCTATGCCGGTACCGATAATATCGCGATTGACACCGACAATGCCCGTGATCGCTCCGCCGAATGGGTCTAGCGCTGCTGGGGTGTTATGCGTTTCTACTTTCATTGCAATGCTCCAGTCTTTGGTGAAAGAAAAGACACCTGCGTTGTCATGAAAAACGGAGAGGAGATCGGGACGTTTTTTTTGGAGGGTGTGGGTTAGTTTTTTGATATATGTTCGATACAGCGAATGAATGGTATGTGGTTTTTTTGTTTTGGAGGTTGTGTAGTGAATTTTTGCGGCGAATATTTTGTGTTTGCAGTGTTCGCTCCATGTTTGTGCTAGAACTTCTAATTCTGCTTGTGTGGGCTGGGGAGGAAGGTCAAATTTGCGACGGGTTTTGAGAACGGCTGGTTTTTTGTAATGATTCTGAATGGCTACTAATTCGGTAGCCGATAAGTGAAGGTGATATTTTTTGGAAAGTTTTAGTAGAGCTTTTTTGGTTAAATCGGTGAATTTTGAAAGGTCTGGTGATTGCGCTGTGAAATGTGTTGAGCTCTTTTTTAGTGGAATGGTGGTGTGAAGGGGGGAATGTGTTTTTTTTGTTGGGGGAAGACTCTTAGAATGGGGGGTGGAAAGTGAAGGTGGGAAGGGTTTTCCTGTTATGAGTTCTGTTCTACTTAGGAGATAAAATTTTTCAATGAGTGGATTAGTGAGAAATTGTGTAAGAAATTTTTTTATAAGGGACGTCGCTTGGGTGGGAGGTGGTGATGTTAAGAAAGTGAAGGCATAGACTTTTGAGCTTGCTGTTTGGCAGGAGGGGTCAAAGTTGTGTTTTAAGGCATCTTTTAGAGCTGCGCGTAGCGTTGTGGCTTCGTTATCCGTGATACCTGGGAGGAAGGAGACTTCTGCGTAATAATGTGCTTGGATGAGTTTGAGTGCTTGTGTGGAGTTGAGCGAGGTTTTTTCTATGAGGGGGTCACTGAGGACGTTTTGTGTGAAGTTTTTAAGGAGTGATTGGGTGTAGTGATGGTTTGTGATTTTATAGCCTTTACTTGTGCGAATGGAGGCAATAGTTTCAGTTTGTGTGATGAGTTTAAAGTTTTCTGTAAGCCGCTTATTATGGGCGTCATGGCTTAGTTTGGGTATGCTTATATAGATAAAAGACATTTTAATGTGGTTTGAGGTGAGTGAGGCTCTCGATGTAAAGGTGGGAGTGATGACAAATTTTCTAGAACACAAGTGGTTCTTATGTCAGTACAGTTACACTAGTGATGTAATAATGATATAATAGTGTTTTTGAAGTTGGGGTGTGTAGGTTCTGGTCTGATGAGTGGCAATTTGAGGACTTCGGCTAGTGGGGTAATATTATTAGCTATTTTTATTGTACTATGAAACGGTTTACTGTGTTAGATTATGTATTATTTACGATTCCTACGCTTATCTGGGGAACGTCTTGGCTGGTGATCAAGGATTTTCAGGTTGTAGATGTTGCTGTGGACCCCATGATTTCTGTAGGGTATCGGTTTACGTTAGCAGGGTTGCTGTTGTGGGTGGGGTATTTTTTTGTTACAGTGGCTAGGAAAGGGTTTGTTTTTGTTGGTGCGGGTGATTTTTTTATGAAAAGTACAGCGCCAGTACGAGAAAGCAGCAATATTCTTCCAGTGCTAAATGAAATTAATGACGGGGGCAGTCGTATCGCAGCGCATAGAGAACCCGTCACAAAGCCAATCAACTATCAAATTAAGCACCGATGGCAACAGCAAGGCTTTATTTTACTTCAGGGGATATGTTTATTTGCATTAAACTATTGGTTATTTTACGAAGCTTCTTATTATCTACCAAGTGGTGTGATTGCCTTGATATTTTCGCTTATTACAGTATTCAATCTGGGCAATGGTGTCTTATTTTTGAAAGAACGGTTTCGCGCAGTGTTACTACTTCCAGCAATACTAGGTATATTGGGGTTGGTTTTGGTATTTATTACGGAATTGCAGGAGTTACGACTAGCAAAATCTAAACTGATCGGCTTAGGTATAACGTTAGTAGCAACATATCTAGCGTCGTTAGGGAATATCCTTTCTGCATACAATCAAAGACAAGGAATTGGCATCTTTAAAGCGACTGCTTACGGGATGGTTTACGGTGGATTTATAATGTTAGGGGCGGCGTGGGTCCGTGGAGTTTCGTTTGTTGTGCCTAATTCAATGAGTTATCTACTTTCACTCGGGTATTTGGCGATCTTTGCGTCTATTATTGCATTTTACAGTTATCTTCGGCTCATTGGGCGTGTGGGCGCTGAGCGTGCAGCGTATATTGCGCTTGTTTTTCCAATCATTGCAATCGTCCTTTCAATTCTCTTTGAAGGCTACGTTTTAAGTAGTTATGCTTTCTTAGGAATACTCTTCGTTCTTATAAGCAATGTGACCATTTTTAGAATGCATAGCTAGTCCTTCGTTATGAAGGGCGTATGCGGCTTCTTGATTAGAAAATCAGCCAATTTGTAACAATGACGCGATTAGCGTCTACTGGATGGGGTTAATTTTAGGGCTAGTTACGAAGTGGTTGTAGCAGGCAGGCAGCGTGCACATTTTCCATAGAGTTCTACTGTACTTTTTTCAATTTGGATATCGTGACTGGTCTGACTTTTTTGGATGAAATGGCGGAAGTCATGAGAGCAAATTTCTTGTATTCGGTGACATTGGGTGCAGTAAAAAATGGCACATTGGTTGTGAACGGCGCCGGGATGATCGCAAATGATGAAGGCACGTAATTTTTCTAATTTGTGCACAACTCCCTTTTTAAGGAGTACGTCAAGGGCGCGGTAGACAAGAGGAGGACTTATTTTTTTTGCATGATTTTTTTTGAGTGCAGCTATGATTTTGTAAGCTTTAATGGGAGCGTGTTCTGTGATCTGTTTTAAGACTTCACGTCGAATTCCAGTAAGTTTAATCTTATTGTCTGCACAGTATTTTTCATATTTCTCTAAAGAGTTCATAGGGCAAAGAAATGTAATATCTTAAGATCGATGCAGATTGTCCGTTAGTGAGTATTTATGCATTAATATCTAGGCATTAACATCTATGCATTAATATCTATCCATTAACCAATATCAAGGAGCACATCATTATCAAATACGCATAATTAAGCTAGTAAGGGTGGCTATCACTGATTAATGATAATTGACGATAATTGTTAGCAATAGATTTTTGTTAGCAATAGGCTTTAGCGAAGCGGTTATCGTTAGCGGTTGGTTAGTGAAGTAGCGATACATAGTAGTAATGAGTGGTTTATAAAGCGCGTCATCTAGTGAGAGGATAGACTATCTATCAATGGGTTAAGTTGGGGTGGGTTATAAGTTGGGGCTTTAGATCATTGATAGAAAAGTCGTGGCGTTCCCACCAGTGCGTGGGTGAAGTGGAAGTAGCTTGGGATTTTTTAATGACGGCTTTTGGGAGAACGGATGTGAAAGCGTTGATTCCTGTTAAGGTGACGGTATTTGTGGGTGTTTCTTGGAGTTCAAATTGCACACAGTGAAGTGGGCTGTTATCGTAGTTAAGAAAGGCTTGCAGTTTGCTCATCAGACAGGCGCAAAGCATTTCGGTGGTTGGATCGCCTTGTGTGATGACTAGTCGGGACAATTGTGTGGGTTCGTGTTCTTTAAAGTAATCGATGAGTGGGTCGTTGTGAGCGAGCTGCAATGTATGATCGAGGATATTATCGATGAAGTGATGCCATTTTTTTTTTGCTTTTTTAAACAATTCGACAAAATTTTCATTTCCATCTAGCCTGTGCTGTTCTTTGGGTGCTAGGTATATTTTGATATATTCGTTGTGTCCGTGGGGAATGGAACATTGTAGTGAGCTACCGGAGATAAGACGGTGTCCCATGACGAATCTGCGTTCAAAAATCAATTGATAAGCCATAGTAAATGATATAGAGTGATATTGAATATTACTAACTAATATTTTTGGGGCATAAATGCATAAATGCGGTTAAAATCGGTGGTTTTTAAACTTTTGCTCTACTGTTACTTTATGAGTTTTTTATAAACGTTCAAGTTACAAGGTTTTTAAAGATCCTGTTATATCAATATAATTCCTCTTTAAAGGGCTGTTTTGATTATACTATTGAAAAAGCAAGCGGATACTCAATTTTTATGCTAAATTCTAGTAGTCGTTATCAATGGTTTTAATATGAGTTTTAGCATTGGTTTCAATATTAATTTTAGTGTTGGTTTTAGTTTTAGTATTGAGTTTTGATATAGTATTGTGTTTTGATGTGGTTTTACTGCTAGTTTTAACATTGAGTTTTAATATTGAGTTTTAATATTATGTTTTGATGTTAGTTTTAATATAGGCTTCTAGTTTTAATATAGGTTTCAATATCAGTTATTGGGTTAATATTTAAAAAGCAAGGGTTTATTTCACTCAATCTAGCAATCTAGCAATTTGTCAATATCTAGTAATATTTATCAATACCTAGTAATCATTATCAATATCTAGTGATATTTATCAATATCTAGTAATCATTATCAATATCTAGTAATAGTTATCAATATTTAGTGATATTTATCAATACCTAGTAATCATTATCAATATCTAGCAATATTTATCAATACCTAGTAATCATTATCAATATCTAGTAATCATTATCAATATCTAGTGATACTTATCAATACCTAGTAATCATTATCAATATCTAGTAATCATTATCAATATCTAGTAATCATTATCAATATCTAGTAATCATTATCAATATCTAGTAGGAATGGTAGGAGATGGAATAGTCCTATGTATTTGCGGAGTGGGATAGGTACTTAAATTTCATGAAATATAGGGTTTTATGAAACATAGGGTTAAGAATGGGCAGTATTTAGGAGTGAGAATGTGCGGAATTATGGAAATGTAGAGATTTGAGTAGCAGGAGTCAAGTTAATTATTGAATTTTATTAAAATGTTGTATAGGTTGTAATTTACTTGACTTAGAGGTGATTTTAGTATATGTTTAAATAGTAGAGTGGCTGGACTCTAGTCATTACAGATGTGATTACATATTTAAGAAAAAATGTAGATTTCAAGGAAAAATGTAGATTTTTGTTGTTTTTTCGGTGAGATTTTGGTTATTTTTGATTGTTATTATTAGAGTGAAATGAAGTCAGGATATTTGAAGTTAGCGTATTTAGTAGCGTCAATACTGCGATTGGGGTTAGTCCTTGTGGTGGGCGTTATGGTGTGTGTTATGGTTATGGCGGGGTGCAGTAATCGTAAGAAGGGCAGTGTTGTCGCTACTTCGAAGCAGGCGGCTACTATTCCTGCCAGTAAAATTACAAGAGCCATTGAAAATAACCCATTTTTTAAGGGGAGCAGTGGTGAAGCGGAAGTGGTGATCGCTGAGGGGAAAGCACAGATTTTAGAAGCGGGTGAACAGGTGGCTTATGAGCGCGCTAAGGAACATGCACTACGAAATGCTGTAGAAATGGCACTCGGAACGTGGTTATTGTCGCAAACTTCGGTTGTAGACGACAAGCTCATTAGAGACGCTATTTATGCTGAGAGCAGCGGTTTTGTCGAGAAGTATCAGATCATTGGAGAGCAGAACAGTAATGATGTGAAGAAGCTTAAAATTAGAGCTTGGGTGGTGTTACGAGAAATTGAAAACACATGGCTTACGTATCGTATTTTACAAGAGCGGGCTGGGTTGCCGCGCGTGGCGGTCTGGGTCAATCATGCAAGCGCGCTCAATATTAAAAACCACGCACCTAAGATTTATAAAACAATAGAGACTTCTCTTACTAAGGCTCTATTAGCCAAGCAATTTTTAGTAGTCGATCAGAATTTACGCAAAAAAATTCACGCAGCTACTAAATCATTGCCAGCAGCGCCAGCCAATGAAAATAAGCAGGCGTATCAAAAAAACACATACCTTTTAACAGCAGCGCAGCAGCATATTCTAGCAGAACAGGGCGCAGCGGATATTGTTATAGAAGTTTCAGTCAATGCTTACAGTAATGATCTTAAGCGAAATAAATATCTATCCAATCGTTCATTTCATTCTATGACGGCTGATGTGAGCGTAAAGACATATTATTTAAATAATGGCTATCTTATCTACGCTGGATCGGAAGTGGCTAAAATGTTAGATCTGAATCAAGGAACAGCAGCAGTGCGCGCAGCAGAAAAAGCACTTGCTGTCCTCGAGCCTCGCTTGATAGCCGAATTGCTACGCTACTGGGATAGACGCATTAATGAAGGCAGTCGTTATGAACTTGTCATGACACAATTAGATTTTGCTGATAGTATTCTTATTAAAGAACGACTGAGTAGTCGTTATCTAGAAGGGATTGTGACGGTTGTAGACCGTGGTTTTGCGATTGATACACAAACCTTTACGGTGGTCTACACGGGTAAAATAGCCGAGCTTACAAGATTTATTCTTGCACGAGAGAAGATACCTGTTAGTTTAGCCCTGCAGTCGTATACATCTACGCGTGCTATATTTATTAAGCAGTAATTCTGTATTAGTTAGAGAACATAGTACGGATTGCTAGTGAATATAACAAGTGTTTTTAACAAGTGTTTTTATGTAAATTTTATGCGAATTTTATAGTTATAGAATTGCCATGTGAAAAATGACGATGAAAAATAAATCACCAGTCCAATAAATTACCCATTCAATAAATCACCAGTCCAATAAATTACCCATTCAATAAATCACCATTCCAATGAATTACCAGTGCAATTATCGAGAATTTGAGGATTTAAGAGTTTAACGAGCAAAGATAAAATCTTAACAATATACGACATGCCACGAAGATAACAGGTTGCCCACATAACAAGTTGCGTGTAAACCAGTTGTCAATTAAATGAAATGAAAATAGTATCAAGAAAAAAATAAAATTCAGAATATAATCTAAAATAAGTCTAAATAATCAATCAATAACAATCAATCAATCAATAACAAACAATCAATAAATCAATAACAATCAATCAATCAATAATAATCAAACAATCAATAAAGAGTTGTATTAAAGAGACAATTGTCATGAAGAAAACAACAAAAAAATTATATGGTTCGTACGGCCTATCAATCACTGGCATTACGAATAAGAGTAGCGGTGTAGGGCTAGCAAATCGTTCTAAGAACGGGTACAAGAGTTTATTTTCAAATAAATTAGTTGCTATCAAATGGATGTTACTGGTGGCGAGTGTGTTAGTCATGGTGCTCAGTTGTTCTAAAACGGCGAGTGGTCGGTTAGGAAGAGGGACAAAAACAATTATTTCTAACGAAGGCTGGGTCAATGCCAATACGTATCAAATGGTCGTATACGGTCAGTGGAATCGCGATGCGTACTACGTGGAAGGTGAGAAGAAACCGAAAGCTGCTTTTGGTAAAAAGCCTAAACCTCTATATGGACTTCGTGAAGACGCTAAAATAGCGGCTAAGGTTAAAGCAATGCGTAATTTTAAAGAGAAGATGGTTGCTTATGTTAAAAGTGCAACAAAAGTTGAAAATTCGGAATTGCTGAATGATGTTATTGAGACGTCTTTACGTGGTGTTATTATTGCTCCACAGGCGGTGAAAGAAGAGTATTCGAAACAACATGATGCCAGTGTCACGTATTTGTTTGAAGCCAATGATCTCAAACGGATTGTCGATGATGCTATTCGCGAGACGTTACGCCGTTTTAATGAAGGCAGCGAGACCGTTACGGCTAAAGAAGATAAGACCAAGACTGCTTCAAGCTTCGAGACAAACAGTAAATCGAGCAATTAATATTCGAGCAATTAATATCTTGCGTACTCATATACGAGATGATGTTTCGGTGGGGTGAGTCAATGCAAGTTTTTTGCCACATGCGGTCATATGTTAACAATGTCAATACTGGCTTAACTGCGGTATTACGGCATTATTTTTGATAACGTTGATGTTGGCTTGACCACGAGACAGTTCTGGAAAATAATTTTGAAAAACAGCCTTGATTGAAAAACAGCCTTGATTAAAAAATAACCTTGATTGAGAACTAACCCTGATTGAAAAACAGCCTTGATTGAGAAATAACCTTGAAAAACAATTTTGAAGACTCAATGGTTCTGTGTTATTAATAAAAAAACTTAATTTGCATGGAGGTTATGTTTAAGTTAAAACGATTGGATGATGAGTGATGATGAGTAGGGATTTTCAATGTGAATATTCCAATCATAGCTACGTTTTCATAGTTGCGTTCTAAGTAGTGATTTGAAATTACATTACGGGGTCTCTACTGGGATTGCTAGCGATAAGAAATACCAATCATAACGAATGTGATGATGTCAAAATTAAGTTTAAATCAGTATTCAGGTTGTCGTGGTCATCGGATTGCCATTATTGGAACGGGAGTAGCGGGGCTTGCTAGTGCATATCATCTGCAAGATCGTCTTGCTGATAAAGGAATTTCACTTACGTTGTTTGAACAGGCTTCTAAAATAGGCGGTCATGCGGAAACGATCTTTGTTAATGAGGGTGAGTTGTCAATTCCTATTGATATTGGCTTTATGGTCTTTAATACGATAACCTATCCGTACTATTCTGATTTTTTAGAGAAATTAGGTATTGAGAATGTCCCTACGTCGATGTCGCTTAGTGTGACGGATTGGCATAAGAGATTTTTTTACAATAGTCTATCTATCACGCGTGGGTTTTTTCCGCGGTTACGTGATTGGTTTGATATTCGGCGTTATGAATTGCTTTTAGAAATTAAAAAATTTCATAGCAGGTCTCTTACTGCGTTAGCTAACGATAAATTGGCTGATATGACGCTAAGCGAGTATCTAGCAACGCAGCGTATATGTAAATTTGCTAAAAATTACTACGTCAAGCCGATGACAGGGGCGATATGGTCGGCGCAGACGTCGTTAATGGATGATTTTCCCGCTGAGATGCTCATCAATTTCCTCTACAATCACGGTATGTTAGGTTATCACACGCAATTTATCTGGCGTACCATTAAGGGAGGGAGTTTTCAGTATACTGAGAAACTTAAACAATTATTCAAAGACCAGATCAAGACAAATACTAAGATCATCAAACTTAAAGAGACTGCAGAAGGCATTGTTGTTATAAGTGAGCGTGGTGAAGAGGGGTTATTTAAAGGTGTGATTGTAGCCACTCACGCTGACGATGCATTAAAACTGGTCGCCTCGGCGCCCTCGCAAGCAAAGGAGCGTGAGGCGTTGGCTTTATTCGATTATCAAACGAATGATGTCTATCTTCATAGTAGCCCGTTATTTATGCCACCTTTAAAGAAGATATGGAGTTCATGGAATATTTTACTTCATGAAACGAAGGCTGCGTATAGAAATCTTGAAAAAAACATCGCTAAATTGCCGTCGCCCTACAATCATTCGTCCTGGTATAGTCCCAATCCACTACGTCCTTCAAATTCATTTCATTACTATATCAATAAATTGCAGCCGCTGGTCTCTTATGGCGCCAAGGAAGATTATTTTGTCTCGTTAAATCCACCTATTATTCCAAGTAAAACACATTATAAAACGCGTTACAAACACCTGAGATTAACAGTCCGTTCAAAGCAGGCACAAAAAATCTTAAATGCCCCCCATCGTACAAACAAATTTCTGCACTACGCGGGCAGTTATTTAGGCTATGGTTTTCATGAAGACGGTTTTGTTGCTGGGAGACGGGCTGCGCTAAGGCTTAGTGAGGTTCTAGCAGGCGAACTTAGTATGGCTTAATAGGTTGCTTAGAAGACGGACGGCACGGTTTTTATGATAGGATTTTATGTTGTTAACTGCGCATATATTTGATTAGTGAATTAAGGTTTTTTTAGGAAGTATAATTTAATTGGTAGTCTCCACCTCACTTTATTCGCAGTCCTATACGAGTTGTCTTTATAGGGGTACCCTCAAGCATAGAAGGTTAGCGCCTAGTGAACATGCATTTACGTACCCTATATTTTTATTTTATCTGAACCTCGATGAACTCGATAAATTGGAGGGTTATTTTAAGATAATGAGGCTATTTCGCTTGTTTGGATACAATAAAAAAGCGTTGTTTTCGTTATGGGATAAAGATTTTCTTCCGCAGCCGCCTTCATCGCGTACTAAGTCAATGAAGGGGTCTCAAAAATTTTTAGAAAGTACTCAATTACCTACAGAGTTGTCTATTAAGGATAAAGTCAATCAATTTCTCAGCACCCATAGGATGCAAGCGGCTAAGATTTACTTGTTAGCACATCTGCGTACTTGGGGTTATTTGTTTAATCCAGCAAGTTTTTATTTTTGTTATGATGAGGAGCATAAGCCTATTGCCTGTGTTGTTGAGGTTACGAATACGTTTCGTGAACGCAAATTATTTTTATTAAAAGACTATCAGTTAAGTGGTTTCCATAATAGAATTAGAAAGCAGTTTTATATTTCACCATTTAATCACGTTGCAGATGATTTAGAATTTCATCTGTTCCTACCTAAACAAAGACTTAAATTATTTATCCATACGCTAGATAAAGACCATAAAAATTATCAATTACTTGCTTTTTTACGGGGGCGTCGCCATGTTCTCACAGCCCCTACATTATTACTTAGATACTTTATTGCCTTTCCACTAATAACAATTAACGTTATAGTCCGTATTCACGTTCAGGCGTTTTTACTCTGGCTAAAACGTATTCCCTATTATAGGAAGAAACGACTTCAAACGTTACAGAAAGACCTTTATTTTACGCCGCGTCATAAGTGATTTTTTAATGCAGTATCATTTTTTTAAGAATAAGTCAATTGTTTTATCATACGATTAAATGTTCTAGTCCAAGTAAAATAGTAGAAAAGATTTATTAGAAAAGATTTATTAGAAAAAGTTGTTTGAATTGGATTAAAACAACCATGAATGTAACATGTGATAACAACCGAACCGAATTAGTGTAAGCATGACTTTACAAGTACAATTAATAGAGGTCTGTTTAGAATGGATATTTATGAAAAACTAATTTTAGCAATACTTAGAAAATTTAAAAACGGGCAGCTTGAAATAGAAATGCCAACTTCCCGTAAGATTCTAATTGGTGACGTAGGTCCTGATGATGAAAAAGCTATGATCGCTACGGGTGCTGTCAAAAATAGCGATAATAGCCGTAATAGTAACAATGTCTTAAAGCAATCTTCGCTCAGCGCAGTAAAACCTTATAACAAGCGTAAAAAATCAATGCTAAAGACTATTCCCAGCATGACCATCACCGATCGTCGTTTCTTTAAAAGGGTTGCTTTGTATGGTGATATTGGATTTGGCGAAGCGTATGTCAATGGGTGGTGGCATACGGATGATGTTAAGGAAGTGCTTTCATTTTTTATTGGAAATTGGCCGCAATTCTCCACTACAGCTGTGTATAGGAAGCCATACATGTTAGTTATTAATGCATTTAGTGTTTTTATTAGATTTCGTCATTATCTAAAACGTAATACCATTAAGCAAGCTAAGAAAAACATTGCAGATCACTACGATATTTCCAATCAATTTTTTCAATTTATCCTAGATAAGAGCATGACGTATTCGTCGGCATTCTTTAAAGAAGCAAAATTTTCACTGCACCAAGCACAGATCGCTAAGTACGATAGACTCTGCCGTGAAGCAGGTATTTCAAAAGGCGATCACGTCTTAGAAATAGGCAGTGGCTGGGGTGGTTTTGCTGAGTTCGCAGCTAGCCGTTATGGATGTAAGGTGACTTCGATAACTATTTCTGAGGAACAATTTAATTATTCCACTAAGCGGATAAAAAAAACAACGTTGCGAAATCGTGTTCACTATGAATTGATCGATTATCGCAAAATCAAAGGTGCTTTTGATAAAATCGTATCTATTGAGATGATTGAAGCTGTGGGGGCGCAGTATTTGCGTGAATTCTTTCTCTGTTGTCACAGGCTATTGAAACCCAATGGTGTTTTTGCGTTGCAGGCAATTGTTTGTCCTGATTTTAAGTTTGCGAGTACCAAGAAAGGGGCGGATTGGATTCAACGTTATATATTCCCGGGTAGTTTTATTCCCTCTATTCATGCGCTCTTAGACTCCGTTGTCAATGAAGAGACATTTTTTCTTTACAATTTGAAAGACTTAGGCAAAGATTATGCACGTACTCTTTCACTGTGGTGCAGAAATCTTAAAACCAATGTTAAAAAACTCCATCAATTGGGGTATGACGATTCGTTTATTCGCAAATGGGAGTATTACTTTAAATATTGTGAGACGGGGTTTGAGACGCGTTATTTATCGGTTGTGCAGATGATTTTTACACGGCCGGGGCGTCCTTTTCTGAACCAATCATTGCCTCGATTAGCGTCTGGCTCATAAAGTTGAATGGGCGAGATTGAGATTGTAGGGTTGAATAGATGATCGCAAGATTGAACGATGATTGTAAGGTTAAGTGGATGGATGTTTTTTATTGAACTGAGGCTATATCAATATTTTGAGGTTATATCAATATCCTAGGCTTATATCAATATTAATGGTATTTTATGCTGGTACTACTATTTTAAAGATATACCGGTAGGTGGCTAATTGTTATGTGGATTATATGAATTTAATTGATTTTATATAGATTTTTAAGGCTAGAGAGTCATGATACGAGCGGTGGCCCTATATTATGTGCTTGTTTTGATTGTGATGGGGATTGCAACTTATCAGGCGAGTTTGCAGCGTAATATTTTGGATATGTGGACTATTATTGCTGCGGATAAATGGTTTATCGTCACGTTGTGGGATACGTATTTTTCATTTATAGCGATTGCTGGATGGATTATATATCGTGAACGGAATCAATGGGTGGGACTGGGAATTTTTGTATTGATTATGGTAGGTGGCAATTTCACCATTGCGCTTTATGTGCTTTGGGCGTTATATACACTTAAACCGGGGACTGGAATTAAAGGATTGCTGCTCGGTGCTAATTATTAGTAATTGTGGTTAGGGGACTGCAGTAAAAGAAAATGGATTGTGCTAAAAGTAAAATTGTGTTGAAAGTGGGTTCAATTTGCGATCAAGTGGAGTGCGGCGTTGGTCATTTATAACACGACTGATAACACGACTGGTTTAATTTAAACCATATAAAAATATTATAAGAAGCGGGTAACAACGATGGGTTCTGTGATTATTTTTGCTTATGTGGTCGCTACGGCGTCTTTTGGTGTGGCGTGGATTGTATATATTCTGCGACGTAATCCTGCGGTGGTGGATTTGTGGTGGCCGCTAGCTATACTCAGCGTGGGTGTGATGTTTGTTTATACGGGAGCAAGCACGGGCAATTATCGTATGATTTTTTTAGTGCTGCTGTTACTGTGGGGGGGGCGCTTGGCTAGTTACTTGCTAATTGCGCGTATTATTCCCAATCATCGCGACAGTCGATATGAGGCAATGGCTGCGCGTGCTAAGAGAAATGTGCATGTTAGATTTTTATTTATTTATCTTTTTCAAGCTGTGCTTGCTACGTTAGTGAGTATGGCACTGGTGGGTCTTTTTTTTGCTGGTGGTGTGATTGATCTTATGTTTATCGGAGGTGTTATTTGTTATGGTATTGGAATGGTAGGCGAGATCATCTCTGATCGACAATTGAATGCTTTTAAACGAAGTGCCAGCAGCCAGGGTATTACGGGTGCTGTATGTCGGGTGGGTCTCTGGAAATATTCGCGCCATCCCAATTTATTTTTTGAATGGATCGTCTGGATTGGATTTGCTATGTTGTCTACAAATGCTGCGTATGGGCTGTGGGCATGGGTTTCTCCTATTGTGTTATTGATTGTGATGCTTAGGTTGAGTATTCCGTTGGCTGAGCAAGAATCGATTAAAAGTCGTGGTGATGCATTTCGTGATTATCAGCGGAGTGTGAGTGCCTTTATTCCGATTCCACGTAAATTATTTTAATCGGTTTGATTGAGTTGCTTAGGTTATAACAGGTTATAATAGATTATGAAGTATTGGTTTAGTGATTGGCTTATTTATGGGTTATCTTATCTTCCTAACAGGCTAATTGGCTGGGCGATTCGTCGTGCATTAAGAAATCGGTTAGAGTTTGAATGGCAACGGCGGCGTGCTCATCCTGAGTGGGACCGTGAATTTATCCAGATGATGGACGAAGGTCCTATTGCACCACATGCCGATGTTGCCAATGCACAGCATTATGAAGTTCCGAGTGCTTTTTATCAACATGTTCTTGGCCCGCGTCTTAAGTACAGCAGTGCGTTATGGAAGAGTGAGCAGGCTGAAATATTCGATGCGAAGGCATTGATCTCCGAGCTTGCGGAGGCTGAGGAGGACATGTTACGCTTAGTTTGTGAGCGTAGTTTGTTAGCGGCTGATATGCATATTCTAGACCTTGGCTGCGGCTGGGGATCGTTTTCATTGTATGTTTTAGAACATTACCCTACTATTACGGTGACGGCGTTATCTAATTCACGTTCACAGAAAGTCTTTATAGAAGAGCGGGCACGGAATGCGGGTTTTAGCGATAGACTTAAAGTCGTGACGGCAGACATTGGTGCTTTTCAAACGGAAGAACGTTTTGATAAAATTATTTCTATAGAAATGTTTGAACACATGCGCAATCATAGAAAATTGCTTGCTAAGATAGCCATGTGGTTAAAAGACGATAGGGCGGCGCGGTTATTTATCCATGTATTTGTCCATAGGTCGTATAATTATTTATTTGATGAAGCTGATAGGCGAAGTTGGATGAGCAGGTATTTTTTTACCCATGGAATGATGCCGCGGCTGCGTAGTTTTGAAGTTTTTTCTGATGTCATGGAGATCGAGGAGTCCTGGGTCATTAATGGGCGTCATTACGCTAAAACGGCAGCCGCATGGCTAGCGCGTCACGAACGTTATAAACATGAGATTTTAAAGGAATTTAAAGCCCAGCAGTTGGTTGATCCTTCTTCACGTGATGTCATGCGGAGAGATATTAATATGCGGCCTCCTAAGGTGCAGTGGTGGTATTGGAAAGTATTTTTTATGGCGTGCCGTGAATTGTTTGCTTATCGCGAGGGAATGGAATGGTTTGTAGCGCATTATCGCCTCAGAAAGCCTACTTGAGAATCTGAGCATTGACTTGAGAGTCTATTTGAGAGAGCATGTTTAAGAAAAATATTGTTTGGTTTTGGTTTTAGTTTTGGGGGTTTTGTTCCGCATGATGAAACTCCTTGCTTGTTAGAAAGTGTGGTGATTTTAGTGTGCTTTGAGAAGTATTTAAGTAGAAATCAAGTTGGCTACAGCACAGTTATTAACTACTCTAAAAGAGTATAAAAAGTCAAGTCGGTTAAAGTATAATTATTAATTATTCTAAAAGATTATAAAAAGATGGGAATTGTTTTAGCAAAGACATTAGGTGAACTTAAAAAAACTCCTTGGCGTAGCAGGAGTGTTCGTGTAGAGCTGCGTGAAAATCTTATCGCAAAGATGAAAAATGGGGAGCCGCTCTTTCCAAACATAAAAGGCTACGAAAAGAGCGTCGAAGTACAACTTGTCAATGCGATTCTTTCTTTACATGATTTTATATTATTGGGATTAAGGGGGCAAGGTAAAACTAAGATTATTAGATTGCTTAGTCATTTCTTAGACGAGCATGTTCCTGTTTTGGCGGGAACGTCATTAAATGAAGACCCTTATGCGCCGATCTCACCTTTGGGACGAAGATTGGTAAAAGAAGCGGGCGTTGAGACACCTATTACGTGGCTTACACGCGAAGAACGGTTTAAGGAAAAATTGGCGACACCCGATGTGTCTATCGCAGATTTGATTGGCGATATTGATCCTATTAAAGCTGCACGGGAGAAGTTAGATATTTCTAACGAGGAGGTGATTCATTGGGGGTTGATTCCACGTTCTAATAGAGGCATTTTTGCTATAAATGAACTCCCTGATCTGCAGCCGCGCATTCAAGTCGGTTTATTCAATATTCTAGAAGAACGTGATATTCAAGTACGCGGATTCCCGCTCCGTGTCCCATTAGACATACTGCTAGTATTTTCAGCCAATCCAGAAGATTATACGAATCGTGGGCGTATTATTACGCCGCTTAAAGATAGAATTGATTCGCAGATCATCACGCATTACCCGAAAACAATCGCAACAGCGCGGGCAATCACCCTTCAAGAAGCCCAGTTCAATCAAACTGACTTTACAATAGTCGATATTCTCTATGATCTTATTGAGCGTGTGACGTTCTGTGCTAGGAAGAGTGAACATGTTGATCAGATGTCTGGGGTTTCACAGCGGCTTTCTATATCTTTATTAGAAAGTGTTTTAGCCAGTGCGCTACAGCGCGGCATCAAACAAGGACAATCTGCGCCATATCATGTGCGTCTTATGGATATTTACGGTGGATTAACAGCGATTACGGGTAAAATTGAATTGCTTGAAGAAAGAAATCATGAAGAGCTATTAAATGTCTCACTTTCGCTAATCGGTGAAGCTATTAAGGAAATTTTTTCAGAAATTTTTCCAGCTTTAATGTATAAAAAAGGTAAAAAACAACAACGCCAACGCGCCGATGACGATCACAATATTAATACCGCTTATGCACCTATTATTGACTTCTTTAAAGCAGGCAATCGTTTGAGGATAGATGACGGATTAAGTGATAGTGCTTACTTGACAGAGCTAAATAAAGTACCTACGCTTAAAAAACTTGCCCTTAAACACGTGCCTACTAAACAAGTCGTTTCATTTTATATGGAACTTGTTTTAGAAGGGCTTTATTATCATTCTTTTATCAATCGTGAAATAAAAGAGGGTTATGTGACGTATCTTGATATTTATAGTACAATCCTTAAAGGACTCGTTTAATAAGAGAGGTCTAAGTAATGAATGAGAAAGATACTACCAGCCGTAAGGAATCGGAAATTGCCTCAGAGTTTGGTTGCTATCAAGATATTCCTAAAGTTGAGGATACAAGAGCAAAAATTGCTGAAATTAGGCAAATAGCGAAAGATTTAGAGAAAAAGCAAAAGAATAATAATTAGAAAAAAGAATAAAATAGAAATGATGGAAGTTGATTGAGAGAGAAGTTAGTTAAACATATATAATTAAATTAAGTTTACGGTTTCCAAATCTCCCAATCTCTGAATAACTTTGGTATAAATGGGTGTTTTTTAGAAAAATCATTTTTTTTGAAGTTTTCTCCTTCTATTTCATAAATCCGTTCCAAGTGGGAAGAGTACATTTCTTTCATGTTTTTAAATAAATCATTATTCTGCAGTGATTTTTGAAAATGTAGAATATAAAAGCATAAATTTTCTAAACGATTGTAATAGATAATTAAATTTACTTCATGTTCTTCTTTAATTTTATTTTTTTTATCCTCTAATTTCGCGTTTGTTTGAAAATCTTTTCTTAAAGTTCGGATCCTTAGTTCAAATTCGGACATCTTCTCTTCAAGATTAAAAATTGCTTTTATGTGGGTTGCGTCATTATTTGTTCTCATTGAGTCCAGTTGTTTTTTAGCGTAAGGATAAGTGAAAAGAGCTATTCCTGCTAGAATAGCAGTTGCTATAGCAGTTATTTTCTGGTAATCGTCTGATACTAAAGGTATTACTACAGTAACTACAATGCTTACAACGGCTAGTATCACTAAAATTTCTATTAGATAAAATATAAAATTTTTTGTTCTATTCCTATTCATTTCATAAATCCTCTCAACATTGATGATACTAGGACTGCTAATATAAATGCAAAAGATAGTTAATAATAAAAAAAAATTATAATAAATTCAAAAATAAATAGAATAAGAATGATTAATAATGTTATAATGAGTAAGTTATCTGCTTAGTGTAAATAATAATAAGATTTATTATGAAAAATTAAATAGAAGTATTAATTTATTAAAATAACATTCTATCATAAAAGAGATAAAATTGTTAATAAGAGTTTTTATGATCTTAAGAAAGGTTTGAACAATGGGTGAAAAAAATATTACCGGTAATACCAGCGATGCTTCTAAGTCTGCCGATACAACTGAAAAAATCTATATGAAATTTGGTGATCGTCGTAGTAACATTCGTAAATCTGGAGATACAGGGAAAGAAATTGCTGAAATTAGACAAATAGCGAAAGATTTAGAGAAAAAAGAAAAGAATAATAATTAAAAAAAAGAATAAAATAGAGATGATGGAAGTTAATTGAGAGAAAGGTTGGTTAAATCTGTACAATTAAATAGATTAAATTAGATTTATGATTTCCAAAGTTCCCAATCTCTGAATAACTTTGTATGTAGCAAAATAAACCTTATTAATAACAGCTAAGCAGGTAATTAGCAATGAGTAAAAAAAATAGTGATAGGCGAGGAGATAGCATTAGGTGGATAAGTCGTCATAGCATAGTGCCTAAGGACGGACTTTCTGAACGACTAGTTATTGCACCTAGGCAGCCTGCTAAGGTATCTTCAAATTCCAATCAGAAGTCTAATAAAAAGTAGCTTGGCTACTTATTTTTGATGTCCCAGGCGTCAAATAATTTATGGATCATAGAAAAGTCATTAGAGAAATCTTCTGTATCCATAGTAGGTTTCTCTACTTCCCATATCGTCTTAAAATCCTTTGAGAAGGAATGTTTTATGTCTAAATCGTTAATGGAGAGTTCTTTTTTATCCCTCCCCTCAGCAAGACTTAAGAGATACATGCATAAATTGTTCAGTTTAATATAAAAAGTGTGAGATAATTTTCCTTCTTCATCGTAGAGTTTCTTGCCTTTGGTATCTGATTCTAATTTTTGGGGGATTATTTGCCCCTCGTTATTAAAATATTTATTGTCTTTACAATATTTCTTAAGTTCCCTCCTAGCATTCTCTGCTTCAAGGCAACTATCGGACAAGCTATCCCGAAGTTCTAAAATTTTCTCTGTATATTTTGTTCCATTATACTTTGCCATGGTCTTATTATGATCCGTCATTAAGTCTAGTTGTCGTTTAGCGTAGAAAAAAGTAACAATGGCTGCTAGTGCCAGAATAGCAGTTGCTACGGCAGTTAATTTATGGGGATCATATACTGAAACTATTACTATAAGGGCACAGAAGATGATTATTATTACTAAAATCCATGTTGTAGTATTATGTATTAAATTCTTTTTTTTATTCCAATTCATTTGATAAATTCTCTTAATATTGATGATGTTATGGCCATTAATATAACCGCAAAAGATAGTTAATAATAAAAAAAAATTATAAGAAATTCAAAAATAAATAGAATAAGAATAATTAATAGTGTTATAATGGGTAAATTACATCTGCGCAGTGTAAATAATGATAATAAGATTTATTATAAAAAATTAAGTAAAAGTATTAATTTATAAAAATAACATTGTATCATAAAAAAGACAATATTACTAAAAAGAATTTCTATGATTTTAAGAGGGGCTTAAACGATGAGTGAAGAAAATACTACTAGCAATAAAAAGTCGAGAACTACTTCAGAGTCTGGTGGACGTTCTGACAACACTTCTAAATCTGTCAATATGCGTAAAGAAATTTATACAAAGTATAATGCGGGTATCGGTGACATTAAACCTGAGGTAATAAATAAAGAAACTGCTAAACCCAAAAAATCAAAAAAATAATAATTAGAAAAAAGAATAAAATAGAGATGATGGAAGTCAATTGAGAGAAAGGTTGGTTAAATCTGTATAATTAAATAGATTAAATTAGATTTATAATTTTCAAAGTTCCCAATCTCTGAATAACTTTGTATGCAGCAAAATAAACCTTATTAATAACAGCTAAGCAGGTAATTAGTAATGAGTAAAAAAAATAATGATAGGCGAGGAGATAGCTTTAGGTGGATTCGTCATAGTATAGTGCCCAAGGGAGGACTTTCTGAACGACCAGTTATTGCACCTAAGCAGCCTGATAAGGCATCTCCAAAGTCCAGTCAGAAGAAGCCCAATAAAAAGTAACTTAGCTACTTTTAACTTAAATAGGTATTTCAATAGTCAATAATTCGCTTGAAAGCAAATATTTTATATACCTTCTTACTAGGAAGAGACAATGGAATTTAGATATCAAAAGCTTGATCGTAAAGCATTAATGGAACAAAAGCTCTACGATGAACTTAAACAATTGTTTCAGATGTTAATGATTCGCTTGAAAGGAAATGCTGAGAAAGTCAAAGAAGTGATGCAATTGCTGCAAGAACGTGGTTATATTGACGAGAAAGTACAACTGCAGGACTTTTTTGATAGTCTTGAAGCCAATAAGTTATTACGGAAAGTCGAAGGCAAATATGAAACAACAAATTTGGGTAAATTGAAGATTGGTGAAGAAGTGTTTCGCGAGATCTTTCCTAAACTTAAACGCGGCGGCAGCGGGCAGCATAATCTAGCCGAATACGGCGGCGCTATGGGAGACCTTGGTATTGAAAAACGAAAATTTGTCTTTGGGGACGACACAAAACACCTTGATTATTCATCAAGCTTCTTCAATAATATCAAACGATCAGCATCGCTAGAACTAAGTTTAGCAGAAGAAGACTTAGAAGTGTTTGAATTAGAAAGAGCTACGGATACCGCTCTAGCCTTGATGATAGATATTTCCCATTCAATGATTCTTTATGGTGAAGACCGAATCACACCTGCTAAGGAATTGGCATTGGCGTTGGCACATATTATTCGCACCTATTATCCGAAAGACGATCTTTCAGTCGTACTATTTGGTGATGACGCCGTAAAAATAGAACCACGTGACATCGTTCATATAGCCGTTGGCCCTTATCACACGAATACGCAGATGGGCCTGCGTAAAGCACGAGAAATACTTCTCAAAAAACGCCAACTCAATAAGCAAATTATCATGATCACAGACGGAAAACCCTCTATGATCAAGCTCACAGATGGCACTTTTTATAAAAATTCATTCGGTTTAGACCCTGAGATTGTCAGTCGTACCCTAGATGAAGCGATACTGTGCCGCAAACGTTCAATTCCAATCACAACCTTTATGATAACAGACGATCCTATATTGGTAGAATTTGTAAAAAAATTAACAAAAATCAATATGGGAAAGGCCTTTTACTGTTCACCAGACAATTTGGGCTCATTTATCATTGATAATTTCCTCGACAACAAACGCAAACGTTCTTATTGAACGATAAAACAATCTTTTTTATAAAAGCACACGTTCGATCTAGCGATGATAGGCGAAGAATTGTGTCTGCAGGGTCAATGAGAACTGATTTCTTAAAATTAATTTAGTTTTTATTATAAGTGTCCTGGTTTGTAAAATAGTAACACCAGTTATGATATGTTTATGATATGTTTATGATATATACTTGCGCTCGATTAAGTATTTCAAGTAGGCAGGACTCTGCTCAAAATTTGTACTATGACGAAAATAAACTGTTTCAGTGCTTACTAAAATGCTACTTATATCGTCAAGTGAAAGAACGCTGATCTGATGAAAGAGCATCAACTCTTCAAGTGAGAGCGTGAAATGAGGCATAATATTAGCAGCATGTGAGATGATTTTCTTGCCTGCTGTATTCGGATAAAAATTGGTTGGGTGGGGTTGTTTTGATGGAAAGTGGTTTTTAGCAGCAGTAGATTTTGAATGAGAATATGTAGGGGGAAGTATTTTGCGGAGCTGAGGTGTGATATGCGAACAGGTCGTCCCAATGAAAGTTTCTTCTAGCGTAGGTGTGTAAAATTCTGAACATTGGGTCTGACAAGCATGACAGTATTCGCTCGCAGGAAGCTCCCCAATTATTTTAAGGATACTTATAGGGTAAAGAAGTGATTTATATGCTGGAGGAAAGTCTAATATTTTTTTTTGAGTCAATGTTTCTAGCAGCGAATATAGCAGTAGTTCTTGACTAGCAAAAGGAGTGACGTAATAAACCCATTTTAACAATTCTTGAAATAACAAAATATCTGAGTGACCTAACGGACACAGAATAGTTCTCAGTGCGTGGGCGTGGCGTAATGTTATCGCAGTTGCTTTGTTCTCTAAACCAACTTTTAACCAAGTAGGTTTTCTAAATAAATTTCTGCGTTGTGATTTAGGAGAACGACTGCCATAACTAAAAACAATCACTTTACCTAGTTTTTTTGTAAAAATGGTGAGTTTTTCATCATAAGTCTTAATTTCTTCTCTGGTTAGAATAATTGCAGGTGTCTCGAGTAGCATAGGATTCTAATTAAGACCTAGATTAGCTAAGTACAAATCATAATTATGATGTTTAATGTGTCCCTTATAGCGATAATAAGTCAATCATTGATGAGACGGAGTACTTCACTTCCATTCAATTTTCTTTCAAAATAACTCCTTAATCGAGGAATTGATCAATAGAGCAACATACCACGAGCCCAAAAATCCTATTAATAAGCGAATGTTAGGCTATAATGATATAAAATTACCCCTTTAATATAGTATAATATATAATTTACAGTGCAGGCGTTATTATGTGAAAATAATTGCTGTTTGAGTTTTTATGCTAAAGTAAGAACTGAATATTGCAGTAGAACTCTCAATTGACACGATTATTTGACACAATTATTAATGTGATTATAGAATACCCCCTTTTTGATATGATTTAACAAGCGTACTAAAAATAAGAAACATTCTTTGTTTGCTAGATTGGATATGTATAGTGATGCTATGGTCAAGCACTGTGGTTAAGCATTGTAATTTTTGACTAAAAATAGCTTCCTGTCTACATTTACTGGTGGACACCGTTTTTTATTCTAAGAAATGGTTAAAGATGAGAGTAAGAAAGATTATTGGCTAGATATATCAATTTAATAATTGTGATTGGGATAATAGTGGGGTGGCACTTGTCTGCAATCGATATTTTGGCTCAAGAAGGTGACTTCCCAGCAGAAGCCTCTGAGATTACAGAGCCACTTAATGAGAGTCGGCTCTTTGAAGAGGAGGACAGACTGATCGGGAATGTAATCATTCGTGGGTTAAAAACGGTTCGCAAAAAGAAGGTACGCTCAGTACTCAGTCTTAAAACAGGAGAAGTTGCTGATCCAGCGACTATTCGAGCTAGCTTTAAAAGGTTATACGACAGCGGTCTTTTTGCAGATATTGAATTTTTTAGTCAAGTGGGTGAAGCAACAGCCACTATTGATATCATCGTCCAAGTAGAAGAATATCCGCTTATAGGAGAGATTAATTTCATTGGCAGCAGGCAGTTTAGAATACCCTCCCTTCGCAGTGCAATCGATATTGCACGCAGACAGAGATATCGAGAAAACGAAGTCATCACAGCACGCGTAGACCTCCTCCAGAAATACCGTGATGCCGGTTTTAATAACGTGAAAATCACTTACACCGTCACTAAGGACCCCATCAAAAATCAAATCATCATTACCTTTTTTATTAAGGAAGGGGTTAGAATGCTAGTCAAGCGCATTGATTTCGAGGGAAATAAAGCCGTTAAGTCTTATAAACTAAGACGTGCGATGGAAACTAAACGTACAGGCGCCGCTCGTAAAGCACAATTTGACAGTAAAAGGTTTGAAGCCGATAAAGAAAAAGTTATTTATGCCCTTCAAACTAAAGGTTATGTCGATAGCAAAATAGTCGCAAGCAATTTTTCACATCAATGGAAAAACCCCAAAAAGAAAAATATCAATCATATCTTCATAAAAATGGACATAGAACAAGGAGACCTTTATTACTTCGGTACCGTTGATATTCGTGGCAATACAATCTTTTCTAAAAGAGAAATTACTCGACGTTTCAGTCGTAAAGAAGGTAAGTATTTCGACCAAAGCAAACACGACAAAGATATAGCGTTAATTTATCAAAAATATCAAGAGCAAGGATATATCTTCGCTCGCGTGACGCCCATCGCAACAACCAATGCCGATCGGACTATTGATTATGTTTTTGATATTTATGAAGGACGAAAATCACATATCGAACGCATCTTTATCGAAGGACTCGTTAAAACTAAGGAATATGTCGTCGAGCGCGAATTCTCAATCGAAGAAGGCGAAATATTCAATGTCTCAGAATTTAAAGCATCGCTTACACGTCTCAATCGGCTAGGATATTTCTCAGAAATTAAGCCCAATTACAACCCAGGTTCAGCAGAAGGACTTATGAACGTAGTTGTCAATCTAAAAGAACAGCAAACAGGTTTAATATCAGGTGGAATTTCTTACAGTACGCTTTATGGATTGTCGCTTATCTTCAATCTCGAAGAAAAAAATCTACTCGGAAGAGGACAGACTATTTCAATGGGATTGACCTATGGTGTGCTCGCTAAGGAGATTAAATTTTCCTTTGTTGAACCTTGGATTGGCGGAAAACCTGTATCTTTAGGGGGAAGTATCTCATATGGCAAATATTATCGTCCGTATTATATTAATCAAGTCGTTACTAATGAAGACGGCAGTCAGCGTAGAGTCATTTATCCTGGTGATGGCGGCGTTGATCTTGTCCAAAATACACGCGACGCTATTCGCTACACAGAAGATTTACTGGTCTTATCTATATTTTCTGGGCAGAATTTAGGCAATTGGTTTAGATTGACAGAAGGGTTTAGCTTCAATTATTCACGTGAATACCTGCAGAATTTTAGAATTTTTCCTGAGACCTACAAACAGAATGAAGTTTACGACCTCAATAAAGACCTCTTCGATCCACCACCGCCCAATGAACTCAATATTTACTATATCTTATCCGTCGTACTCAGTCGTGATAAACGTAACAGTACTCTTAACCCGACCGAGGGCGTTTACGCCAGCTTGGGCAGTTTTTTCTATTTTGGAAGTTATAGGTTAATAAAATGGCACTTCGATCTGCAGGCTGTTTTTTCACCTATTTTTGTTAAAGAAACCGTAGTTGCTGGAATGCCTTGGCACATCGTATTTTCTTATAAAGGACGATTTCGGACACTCGGAGATTCATTCCAAGGTGATTTTGTCTATCCAGAACGGCTTTATTATAAATTCCTTAACACACAACTAAGGGGTTGGAGCTACGATAATATTTATAACTTTCGCGTTGCAAGATTTGGTACCAATTCACTACATGGTGATTTTCCTTACGGGAAGGCGCTTATTGAACATGAATTTGAAATGCGCATAGGCATACCGGTCGATACTGTTCAGGCGGTGCTGTTCTGGGAATTTGGAAACCTTAATAGAGAATTCCTTGGCGTAGGGCAGGATGGGTCCGCATTTTTATTTGATTTTGAGAATTTTATGTATTCCTTAGGCTTTGGTGCCCGTGTCAATTTGCCTGTTTTCCCAATTCGCCTTTATGCTGCTTGGCGTTATATTTATGATAGCGAACTTAATAACTTTCGTCTTTATCAGCATACGAACAGTATTCCTGAGTTTGTTTTTGATTTTCAAGTTTCATTTTAAATGCTTATTAAAGATTATCTGATTGTATAATCTTTAAAATCGAAGTGCACTTAAAATTATGTTCCAATTGTGATATAATACGCATCAAATATGCATCAAATACGCATCAAAAGTGAGGAAAACAGTCTTATGAATAAAAATCTAACAACGATTAGACCACTAGCCGTGAATTCTATAGGGACAATATTGAAAATCCTATTGTTGGTAATGCAATTGTTAACAAGGCAATCATCAATATTTTTATTAGCCCTACCCGTAATCGCTAGCCGCTTGGCTAACGTAGTTCAATTTGCTACTAGTCTAGTCAAATGGAACACAATAATCTTACAAATGATAGTTTTGCGTAAGGGCATTCTTTCAGGAGTATTGGGTCTTTGCATTGCAGTAATGACACTAAGTCCTAGCACTCTTTACGCTCAGGGAAGTAAGATAAAAATCATTCAAGTAGGATGTATAGATCTGCAGCAAGTTTTTGATGTTGTCCGTGAGGATAAATTGCTACAGGTATCTTTACAAAAAGGAGCGAGCAAGGACCTGCGCGAGGCACGAAAAGTTGATAAAAAAGTATCCGAACTGCAGACACTTCTTGCAGCCGAGCGTGCCAAAAATAGCAGTGCCAATAAAATTCGCGACCTAGAAAACGAGATAGCTTACCTCAAAAAAGAATTAAACCGCCTCCTCGCTGAGACCTCTTCAAAAAGTATTGCAAGCAATGATCCTAATGCCACACTTCCCCCCGCTATTCTCAAAGAAATTTATAGAGTTGTCCGCCAAGTTTCTCAAAATGAAGGATATTCTATCATTTTAGAAAAAGGCGTCGCCGTCGTTTATGTAGAAGCTGCATTAGATATTACAGACTTAGTGATAGCAGAACTTAAGCAGATCAAATAGATTTATGAATAGTATTACATTAACATTAGCTGAGTTAAGTACGTTCGTCACAGCCCCCGATGACTTAAAGCAGGCAGTACGCTCTTACGCTAAGGATCATAGGTTTTTAGGGTTATGTACAGTAGAACACCCGCATAAAGGACATCTGGTATTTATCGAACAAACTGAAAAGCTAGAAAAACTGCTTGCCCTTAAAGACCGCTTGTCCGACTTGGGAGGTGTTCTTGTCGAGAAAAAACTGAGTCAACAACTGAGTCAACAATTGTCTGGTTTGCTGCCACCTCATTTGCCTATCATCGCAATTGCTAATGCTAAAGAACTCTTTATCAATCTCCTAGCCTATTTTAACCCTTATAAAGAAGACTATAAAAAATGGCTTTCTAGCTCCCAAGCTAAGCTAAAACTAGGTCAACGTGTCCACATTGCTCCCTATGTCACGTGTGGTGAAAATGTGCACTGCGGTGATGATGTTGTAATGATGGGACATAACGTTATAGGCAGTGATGTTCAGATCGGCTCACGTGTTAAACTGTACCCTGGCGTTATTATTCATGCTGGAACGATTATTGGTGATGATACGATCATTCACGCTGGGTCAATTATCGGTAGTGATGGGTTTGGCTACCACCCGACTTCTAAGGGACTACTAAAAATCCCACAAATAGGTCACGTCGTTGTGGGTATGAAGGTTGAAATAGGCTCTAATGTGACCATTGATAGAGGTACGCTGGACGCAACACGATTAGAAGACCACGTCAAAATCGATAACCTCGTCCAAATCGCACACAATGTCACAATCGGTGCAGGAACAATCATTATCGCGCAAGCGGGCATTGCTGGTAGCAGTACGCTAGGCAGACAAGTTGTTTTAGCAGGACAAGTAGGCGTTGCTGATCATGCTGTTTTAGAGGATGGCGTGCAGATAGGAGCGCAGGCAGGCGTTATGCCTAATCAAGTCATCCCAGCAGGCGCTAAACTCGTAGGATCGCCTTGTATTCCATATAAGGAATTTTTTCGTAGAGAGGCTTTACTAAGAAAGCGACTTCTTTCTAAGTGATCTTTAATCTGGGTGCTGCTGCGTACTGCTTATATACGATGTGATGTATCGTGATTTTTATCTGGCGTAGAGACTGCTTGTATGTTAGAGCTAGCGGTTAGAAAATATTGTCATATTGAGCGAACTTCGTTGCTGGCAAGGTTTTTATCTCGGTGACTATTTCTGTAATAGATTTATGATCGCAGCTAATAGAGAGATGGGCGTACTTTTTGTAGAGCGGCGTCCGATAGCTATATTCTTCATATAGACTGGCTTTTCTAAGTACGAAGCCCCTGTTAGCGAAGGAAATAGGTCTGGCTAGAAGTTCTTTCCAACTGATATCTAGATGAATGATGAGTCCTTTATTGAGCTTGAGGAGATCGGGTGCGTAACAAAACGAGCCTCCTGTTGCGATGACGGTATGTTTGAAAGGTTCAGTGTTACGAAAGATACGCTGTTCTTCAGCTAGAAAACCTGCTATGTCGTCGTTAGCGTTAAAATGATTTAAGACAGTCTGCAGTGAGTGATTGTGTTTTGCTTCGATGAGTTTGTCGGTATCAATAAAATCATAACCTACAGTCGAGGCAAGATTTTTGCCAAGCGTTGTTTTACCTACACCTGACATTCCTATTAAAATATAATTGTACGGTTTAAGAGTCATGGTAAGCCGCCGTGTTAAAATTAGAACGTTAGAAAGCTAACCTTTAGAATAAGATGTATTTCTGGTTAAGAGTTAATGGGGACTGTTTTATTTTCAATGTTTATGTGTTTTATAGGGCAGCTTGTGTTAAGGCTTTTTTTATTTCGTTAGTCGTGAGGATTTCGTTTAGGATAGTGATCGTACCTGTGGGAGTATAAATGGCATCAAATGGAATACCTGCGCGACCATTTTTTCTTAGATAAGCAGCAATAAATGCGTCTTCTTGTGTCCAGTCTCCTTTAAGATAGGTGACGTTGTAAGTGGTGAATAGATTTTGTACGGTCTTAGTACGTAGGACAAATCTTTCATTGACTTTGCAGCTTAAACACCATTCGGCACTGATGTGAATGAAGACAATTTGCTTACTATTGAGTGCTGCTGTGAGTGTATCTATATTTAAAGGTGTACTGGGATAAGAGGTGGAGGTTGGTTCTGCCTGTGAAGGTGGTTTGGCAGCTTCGTCACGCGGCACGTCTACATCAAGGGCTGCTGCAGTAGGCTTGGTAAGTGTTATTCCTGTGTAAATGGTGATGATAAAAACGGCTATGATGCCTAGTGAGGTGAGTGATTTTTTATTCCAGAGCGAGGTGATGATATTAGGTCTGTCTGGAAGGTCTTTGCGATTCTTTTTAGCCTTAGCGTAATCATCATAGCGATCATAGTGATGTGATTGTGTGAAAAAAAGAATGCCCGTCCCACACCACAGCACACCTAAGGTCAAGATGACTTCTCTAAATGTCTCTAAGTAAAATAAAATATTGATAAGCCACAGACTGACTAAGATAAGGATAAATCCAAAGCCATTTTTAAGCCGCTCCATCCACCGACCAGGTCTAGGAGTCCATTTAATAAGAAGACTCACAAAACGCGTCGGCATTACAGCACTGATTAAGTAAGGAAAAGCTAAACCTAATCCTGCTAAATGGATCGCTAAAGCCAATTCCCACCATGACCGTGAAAATAAATAACCGATCGCAGGGCCAAGCAGCGGAGCTGTGCATGGAGTTGCCAGCAGTGCCGTGAGCATCCCCAATAAAAAATGCTCTTTCTTAGAGTGCGCAGCCTGCTGTTCTTGATACGCTATTGTAAAGAATGGAAGTGAATACACATCGATCAAGTACAGTCCCATATACCATGTTAAGCAAATGAGTGTGAAGACGTAGATCGGATTTTGAAATTGAAACCCCCAGCCAATGTACGATCCTGCTAGTTTAAGCGTGATGCTGATGATTGTGAGAATGAAAAAGACTGTGCAGATTCCAAGTGCAAAATTCAATAAAGCGTAGCGTACGGTTTTTATCTTAGGCGATGACGTGGAAGTGTTATTCGCAGCTGCTACGGGCAATTTCTTAGGTGGAGTGGACATCGATTTTCTAGGCGCTGCTACAGATAGGTTATGTTTATCAAGGTCTTTTATCTTAGCTGTGAGGGTAAGGAGAGAGAATAATTTCAGATAGACGACAGGCAGGACACAGGGCATAAAGTTTAAGAGCAGACCACCTAGGAAGGCTAAGCTGAGGTATAAAATAAGCTTTGGATAGGCTGGTGGGCTGCTCTTAGTTTCAATGGCATTAGTTGTTTTTGTTGTTAAGATCGTTTCTGCGGTATAAAAATGACTAGATGTCTCAATTATTTCTGGAAATTTGGCTAGGAGCAAGGGAGGTGGGGGGGGATAGACTTTTTGAGCGGTACTTAATGAGGCGAGGTAAGAGAATTCCTTAGGCGGATAGCAGAATGTTTCTGAACAGATTTGATACGACAGCGTATATGAGAATGGCAATGTGGGGTTATTACTTGATAGGTTGTCATTCAATTTTTCAATTTTAGGCTGTGTGAAAGCAATGAGAATGTGGGGGGTATTCTCGTAGACGCTTATTAAGGGTGTCGCTGGGCGTGGTTTTTGTGTGCCGGTCTCAATTTTTTTAGCTTGCGGTGGTTTTGTGGTGGAGTCGCTGGTGGTGGCGGGGGTTCTTAGCTGGCGTACTGTACCGGGCGGGTAGTAAATGCTTTTAAGAGCCCAATTGTCTTCATCGATGGCAATTTCTGTTGGAATCAGGCTTGCTGTTAGCGGACGATGTGAATTGATATGATACCCTTTATCAATAGAAATGGTGAAGACGCTGATATAAAGTGGGATATTCGTTGCTAGGTTTAGAGATTTGCTCGTAGTAGGTAGAGAGGGATGCTTGGGGTCTATGGTGTAATGATTGACGGTTAGAGCAATGTTCGTATCTGTGAAAACCTGTGTGCGATGAAAATTTGCTTCATTTGCTTCAAGGGGTGGTGTGTTTTTTTTAGAATTTGTAGATGTATTGGGTTCATTGGGAATATTTTTTTTAGGCTGGGTAAAGAATTCATCGGGGCGGCGAATTTTTTTTAGGGAGGGCGTTAATGTTTCAGATGAAACCGATAGATTAGGCTGTTTGGATGCTTCGTAAGGCACTTCTGCGGTTAGCAGTGGTGGAACAAGTAAATGGAAGGGACGTGATTTTGAATTGTGCTTGGAAATTCCAATGGTTACGAAGACCAGTACAAGCGCACTTAGGATAAAGTTATGTGAAAAATAACTAGAACTTCTGAATAATTTAGCTAAATGAGCTAAATTTTTAACCCACCATAACGTTTTAAATAACATTTCAAGGATGCTCTCTATTTTAATAGAACGACAAATGATTAATAGAACGACAAATGATAATTGTGATCGTGACGAATAAAAAAAATTATAGATAGGGCTGTAGTAGATAAGTTGGAATAGATAGGTTGAAATAGGTTGAAATAGGTTGAAATAGGTTCAAATTCTTTTTGCGGCTTTGCGAATGAATTTATGATGCATTTTTAGTAAATCTGTGACTAGCTTCTGGGTTGTGGTTTTTGTTTTTGATCTTAGTTTGTAAGGTGGGGGCGGTAAATTAAGATGTTTCTGAACGTGGGCTATTGAAAATTCTACTAACGTACGCAAAACAGGTTCTGTTTGTGAGGTTCTAAACCACAGAAACCCAATAATATTATCGGTGCGATCGCTCAGATAAACAGAAAAGCCTCCTTTTTCGGTGATTGGAATGGCATTAGAGGTTGCAATGACTTGTGTTTTTATGCCCAGGTGAAGAGCGAACGTGAGTTTATAAATACCAAATTTTTTATTAAATAAAGTTTCATTGGCTTTGAAATAAGTTGTTAAGTGTTTTGTGTAATATTTTTTGAGTGATGGAAGATTTTTGGTTTGTTGGCTAGGAAGTCGGATCAGTGTCGTTGGATCGGTGACTTCAGTTGTAACGTATTTGTTAAGCCAGGTAATGAGCGTGTGGAGTAGTATATGGGGTGGAAATGGGAAGGATTTAGCAGGCTTTTTAGCAGTTATTTTAGCACTTGGGATTGTTTTTGATGGTAGGCGTAGTGATTTTACTGAGCTGTTGTGAATTTTCGCTAGAATTTCAAAGGCAATGCTTAGCGGGGAATGGGGCGAGAATGCGAGGTCTAGCTCTGTTGAAATGGGGGTACGGATAGCGGACGTAACCGTGTGTTTTAGGGGATTTAAAAATAACAACTCAATTAGCGAGAGCATAAGTGTGAGCGGATCGCGAACTGTTCCTGGCGGAACGATATTGCCACCATTAGACCCTTCGCCCGCTAAAGCAATGTAATAACCCTGGTGAGCAACTTGATTGCTGCGATCGAGGACATTGCTTTCACCTGTTTCAGACTGAACGTAGTGAACACCACTAGCGTTAGCAATGTCACGAACAAGAAGTGACGTGGCGCCATTGGCAATGACGGCAGGTTTGATATGGGGAAAATAGGCTTTAATAAGCGCCACTCTAGCAAGCAGGGCAAGTGCAAAGGTAAGCTGCGCACCTAGGACGTGAACTTGCTGAGTGAATGGAGCAATTGTTACAAGATTTCCTCTATCGCCATCGGCGTCATATTGTATTCCTAGGATAGGACGTGACTTAGTCTGTGAATGAGGAGTTTTGCTACGGAGGGGAAGAGTTTTTTTGTGGTAGCTACGGAGTTTGTTTTTAAGTGTCGTTAGCGACCGTCCTTCTGGCACGATGCCGTCATTAAATAAGCCTGGTGTGGTGTTTAGCGTATAAACGCTAACGCCCCAATTTTTTAAAATTGTTCTTTCGGCTGAGGTTATCCGGGCAGAGCCGTTGTAATTGATGAGTATTGAGAAATGGGCTTGGTTAACATGGCTTGGGAGGTGCTTTAGGTTACTTTGAAATGTACTTTGGCGGTGCTGGGATGACTTATGTAAAGCAGTGGATGACTTCTTAGCGCTGCGGTGATGTGACATTATGTTAGGTATTATTAAGCGCTGTACTGATTTTTCGTAGTGCGTCCTTGTTTTTTTTTGCCATGTTAGATTTATTTCACGGTCGAGGGTCTTTTGCTTGGAAAATTTTTGTAAAAAATTTTTTATTAGGGTATCCGTATCATGAAAATACGTCTGCTGTGCTTGGGTCTTCGTACGAAGATACCGAGCAATGACGCGGTGAGCTATTTTGGAGCTTAGGACTTGACCTGTCCTACCACCTAGCTTAAATCCATTGTGTTCTTTGGGATTGTGTGAAGCGGTGATATAAAGCCAGCCTTGGAGAGAGATTTCAGCTTTGACGCAGGCTAGCATTTCTGGTAGCGAGGTTATGCCTAGCGAGATGGTGGGAATGGCTTTTTCTTTAAGGATAAATAGTAAATTGGCATGGATAGCCGCGCCACTTGCTCTGCTGTCTCTAGCGATTAGGATTTTATGATTTTTATGCGAGAGTAGAGATTTAAAGTAATGTGCGAATGTGAGCGCAGCGAGAATGACTTGGCGATTATCGGCGTGCTCGAGCTTAAAGGGGTGGTAAGGTGAGCGTAGGGGCAAAAAAACTTTACGCCATCCAGAAGGGCTTAAGATAAACGGTCTTATAAACGAAAACGAAGGAGCGGGCAAAATAGATTCCACGAAAGTTTATACAAATCTTATATGAATCTTATACGAATAAAACGTTATAGGTAAGCAAATGGTACAAATAGCTAGTGGTCTAAAATTTTCTTTTCAATGTTAAAGATCTTAGCGATAAGAGCGCAGCGTGTCCACATTCCATTTCTGACCTGGCGCCAGTACATGGCTCTGGGGTCGTTGTCTATTTCTCTAGCGATTTCATTTTTGCGTGGAAGGGGATGCATGATAATGCTATTGGGTTTGAGGTGGTTTAGGTGTTTTTGTGTTAGGGTGTAGGCGGCTGTATGGTATGCTTTGGAAGAAGAGGCTAGGGATTTAGCGTCGGTGTATTCGGATTGAGTTCGTGTCATATAAACAGCATCTGTTTTGGGGAGATTGGCTTCGAAGTCGGTTGTTTGCGTGCAGGTGACGTTATGATCTTTTAGAAAAGCAATGATTTCGTCATCTATGGCAAGTTCTTTGGGGGCGCAGAAGATAATGTGAATGGGTGCAAATTGGGCTAGCAGTACAGCAAGCGATCGTACGGTGCGGCCGCGTTTGAGATCGCCGACTAGCATAACGGTTTTACGACTGAGGCCGCCTAGTTTTTCAAAAGATTTCCTGAGTGTGAAGATGTCGAGGAGTGCTTGTGTGGGGTGTTCGTCTTTGCTGGAGCCTGCGTTGATGAGGGGAATAGGGCGGCGACTTCTATTTAGGACTATGGCGGCATGTTCAGCGTAATTGGGTGTGGCGTGTCTTAGAATAACGAGGTCAAAATAACTTGAAAAGGTGCGAATCGTATCTTCGAATGTCTCTCCTTTCATTTCTGAAGAGGTTTCTAGCGAGCGGACGTCATAAAAGCGCATTCCCATCGTTTCACATGCTGTTGCAAAAGATAAAAATGTTCGTGTCGAGGGCTGGGCAAAGTACAGCATGACGCGTCTATTTTCTAGGAGCGTGCTTAGCCAGCTTTTGCCATGGTTTGTTTTGGCTATGAGGCGTATCTTATTGGTGAGAATGTAGAGTTCGTCTAAGAAGGTGCGTGTGAATTGTCTCGCGTAGAGAATATGGACAGGATGTCTATCTAAGGCAAAAAAGGCAATGCGTTTTTCTATAGTGAATTTCCTAAACAAGTCCCAAGATGGGACCGTATGATTGTCTAGATGAGCGGTCATTTATAATAACTTCTATATAATAGCTTCTTTTTTAGGGTGATAGTGAGTGATTTTGTTAATAACAGTACGGGGGCTCAGTAATAGAATGGGTTTTAAAATCGTATAAACAATAAAATCAGTATTTCATTATATCATTAGAGTATGTGCTTTACTAAAAAGTTAGGTCATATGACCTGTAATTTTAATAATACAAAGGTTTCTTGCGATGGGTTAACGTGGAACCCGTGTTCTAAAATACATATAGCCATGAGTATTGCCTTGATGATGTTCTCCTCGTTATTAATGGGGAGTGAACAATCGCTGAAGGAAACTGAAAATCAAGCCAGCAAGTACCTTCAAAACCATCTTAATGCCCGCACCCACCATGAAATCAATCGGCAATTTCAAAAAAATAATGCTAAAAATAAGCCAGTTTATATCCATTATGAAGATCTAACAGGAAAGCTTGCTGTAGCTGAGAACCCAGAGAATCGGCGTGGATGGAGTCGTATAGAACGTGCGGCAAAACGAAAATCATATCACACCCGATTAAAGCGTGGAGAAAAGACGTTTGCAGAAGCGACTGAAATTATCAAATTTATGGCTCATATGGAGCAGAAGCACGCCTATTCTAAAAGAACATTGAAGTATTTGTTTGGAAGTCTTGTGATAGACGATCAGGAGCGTATTCAGTTGGTTGAGTATACGAATCAGGCGGCTGAGGTCAAATTAAATTGGGCGCAGTACCGTGCTAACTTTCTAACCGACGATCGAATCCAGGCAGGCGTCGTCTTCTGGAATAAATATCGCCCCTTTTTACGTAAAACACGTATCAAGTATGGTGTTCCTGAGAGTATTATTGTTGCTACGCTGGGAATGGAGAGTTTTTATGGCAGTCATAATGGAACATTGCCTACACTGAAAACGCTAGCCATGTTCGTCATCGAACAAGGAAGACGGAAACAATTTTACTTTCGTGAACTTGAAAATTACTTGCTGTTTTGTAAGAAACATGAGTACAATCCGCTACTAGTAAATGGTTCTTACAGCGGTGCAATGGGCCCGGCACAATTTATCTCTACAAGTGCAATGTATTATGCTCGTGATGGAGATAAAGACGGTAAGATCAATTTATTCACTAATTTTGCTGATATTATTGAAAGCATGGGCAATTATTACAATAATTGTCGGTGGAAACGTAGCAGTCCTATTGCTCGCAAGCTCAACTATAACCGCATGGGCAAGCAAAAATTGGATACTTTAAAGCGTACTAAAGGCTATATTGTCATCGAGGGAGGACGTGGTGTAGAGTATTGGAAACTCTATCCCAATTATCGCAGCCTCAAATGTTACAATAATAGCCATTTATACGCCTTAACGCTTTATCAATTGGCAGAGGCTATAAAAAAAAGTTATCTCAATCGATCGCTAAGGCATCGCTGAGAACAGTCGCAATTTTTATTTAAACACCACTAGATAAAACAATGGGTTTAGCAAAGCAAAAGGTTTAGCAAAGCAAAATTTATAAAGCAAAATTTATGAATATGGATGGAAATAAGAAAGTTTCTTTTACAAAACGCGTAACAACCGATCACTGTTTGAATGTGATTTTAGCGGGAAAGGGCGGCCAGGGCGTTATTTTGGCAGGACATGTTCTGCTGAGAAGTTGTCTTCTTAAAGGACTCCAAGCAAAACGGTCAGAAGTGCATGGAATGGCGCAGCGTGGAGGTAGTGTTGTCGTTCATTTGCGAATGGGCGAAGCTGTGCATTCTCCTGTGATTCCTTATGGACAAGTGCATTTTATAATCGGTATCGATGCCAATGAAGGTCACAGGTGGACTCCATTACTTGCAGCGCACGGGCAATTGATCACTCTGACGGAAGCAGAAACAGAAGCATTGCCGCATGCTAGGTTTAAAAACATAGCAACACTTAGCAAATTTCTCAATCATCTACGTAAAGTTACCTATTTTAAGAATGTGCTTGGTTCTGTTCTTAAATCTTTTTCACGTGCGGATATTGAGAATGTCTTGCGTGAGAAGATGTCTGAAGAGATTGTTAATCGCAATATGGCTGTTTTTGAGAAATATTCTAATTGAACTGTAACCCATTAATTAGGTTAGAACGCCATTTTTAGGTATCAATGCTCATTTATGCTAGATGATGAAGATTGCTGGGAGTTTACGTCTGTGATGTATTTTGCGTAACGTTAGTGAGTTGGTGACGAATAGATGTTAAGAGATAAGATATTGGAGATGATGTATGGAAATTGTCATATCAATATGAGACATGGGAGATGATGTATGGAAATTGTCATATCAATATGAGACATTGGAGATGAGATATGGAAAATTTTCATATCAATGATAGATGACTGAGCGCACATTTTTTATTACGACTCCTGAGTGGAAGCAATCTAAGGCATCTAAGTTCCCTGTCTATTTAGAAGCGACAGCGAATTTTCCCCAACAATCTACGCAGCAATCTACGTGCCAATCCACGCAGCAATCCCAATTAACCTCAGGCATGACAATCATTACAGGAAGTGATGCGCATCATCTTATCAATGTCCTCAGAAAACAAAAAGGTGATCTGGTGCATTGTGTGGACGATGGAGGATGTTATTATAGGGGTAAGATTGTCTCTATTGTGAAGCGTGGGGGATTGTCTGCTACTGATCGGTCTAAAATGTCCCCAAAATATAACAGCAGTGCTCATAAGAGCATTGAAGTCAATAAGTCTAATAATAGGCATGGTTTAGCGGTTAATGTGTGGTTGACAAAAGTGGCCGAGCGTGTGGTAAATAAGGTCATATTGCCTCAGATTACGGTTATACTTTCAATGCCACACCCACGAACACTAGCGGCTGTTACGGGTAAATTGAGTGAATGTGGCGTCAAGGCACTGCAGATTATCATTACCGAGCGATCCTTTATTAAAGACGTGAAGGCTATCAATATGGGTAGATTGCAGAGAATAGCTAGCGAAGCGCAAAAACACTCAGGACGACTGCAGCCAATGGAAATCAGACCACCGCTTAAGTTAAATACACTACTTGCAGACAAATTTTACATAGAGCAATTTAAGGCTCTGCACGTAAAAAATGTATTGTTCTGGGAGCATGAACCTTATGATTGTACGGACTGTGATGAAGAGGGTCGCTCTATTGCCGCTAGTAGCTATCAAGTAAGAACAGACCGCTTATTAGCAGGTAAGGATAAAAAAAATAAGACAATTGAAAATAAGACAATTGAGAATAAGACAATTGAAAATAAGACAATTGAAAATAAGACAATTAATATTGTTATCGGCCCGGAAGGTGGAATCACACGTGAAGAATGCGACTTATTTAAGGCTGCTGGCATGGAAATAGCGTCATTGCATCCGTATATTTTGAAAGTTGAGACAGCGGTTTTGTTAGCAATTGCTAGATATTTTTAGAGATGGCGTTACTGCATCCGTATATTTTGGAGGTTGAGACAGCGGTTTTGTTAGCAATTTGTTAGCAATTGCTAGATATTTTTAGAGATGGCGTTACTGCATCCGTATATTTTGAAAGTTGAGACAGCAGTTTTGTTAGCAATTTGTTAGCAATTGCTAGATATTTTTAGAGATGGCGTTACTGCATCCGTATATTTTGAAAGTTGAGACAGCGGTTTTGTTAGCAATTTGTTAGCAATTGCTAGATATTTTTAGAGATGGCGTTACTGCATCTGTATATTTTGAAGGTTGAGACAGCGGTTTTATGGGCTATTAGGCTATTAGTGATGGTTAGATATAATTCTAGTGGGGCGTAAGTGTGGGGGTCAATTAATAAAACAAACGGTAGCGATAAATGGCGGTGTGTGTAGTGAACATGATAGCAATGTAGTTATTATCTAGTGTGATTTCAAGATTTAAGGGTCTTGCATTATCATAAACGTACGACCAGTGAGGTTTGTGTGTTTGGGTTGTAAAGACGGTGAGTACGGTGTACTCTTTTTGATAGGTGGCTACGGCATAAAAACCTGGAACGCTGCTAAAAAGGGCGTAGTCAATGGTGTGGTCTTCTTGAGAGAGCATAGATTCTTGATGGAGGTGTTTGCCGTTTTTGAGATTGGCAATGTGGAGTGTTTGGTTTCTGATATCTAGTAATTGTTCATTGGCTTCGTCTATGAACATGCTATTTTTTTTTCGGGTGGCTTGGTCTGTGAGGATGCTCCATTTTTCTGAGATTTTAGGTTGTAGGGGAGCGGTTGTATTTTGCGTTGTTCCTTGTTCTGTGACTTCGTAGAGGGTGAGTCGTTCTGGTTCTAGACCGCTTAGAATGGCAATATAGTTCGCATTTTTAGAGATCTCAATGCTTTTAATGTAGGTGTAGCGACTTTGTGGAATATTCCACGTTGCTAGCGAATCGTTTAGATATTTATAATAATAGGAGACACCTTCAATAGTGCCTAGCACGAGGGCATCATTTTCTGCTGAGAAGCTAAAATCTGTGATGAAGCTACTGATAAAAGTTTGAGGCAGTAAAATTTCTCGTGCCTGGTTATAAAGCGTAATGGAGGTATTGTCGGTAGTGGCAATCATAATGATATTGCCTTTGGGGGAGATGTGGGGGACGCCTAATGTTTGTAGACTCCATTTTTTGATACCGCTACTTTCGTATAAATGAATAGTATTTCCGACTTTGCTTGAGGTGAGATAAAATTTCTTACTTGGTGTGAAAAGAATATTATTTTCACCACGAATGATATGTGTGATGATCGACGAATCGGATATATAGGCAAGGGTATTTTCATAATGGTAATAGGGTAATTCTGCTTGTGAAAAATTACTTGCATTGCGATGACGACTGATCTGTGAACTTGAGAAGAAATCTTGGTACCAGACATTTTTGACATGGGGGAGGTGACTGGAAGAGCCTTCACCTAGACGAAAAGCCATGAAGACTAGATAAATAATGGATAAATAAGGAATAACGTGGATGAAGATATTCATCTTTTCTTCTAAGTACGGACAATAAAGGCTCTGGTATAAGCTTTAGGCTTTATAACAAATGCTTTTATAACAAATTTATATATAACAAGTAAATCTATATAACAAGTAAATCTATATAACAAGTAAATCTATATAACAAGTAATTCGCACGGCATAATTTTACTGAGCGTTACCGCTAGGAGTATTTTTATTAAGTATTATGTTATTAAGCATTGCCGCTAGGGATATTTTTATTAAGTATTATGTTATTAAGCATTGCCGCTAGGGGTATTTCTATTAAGTATTATGTTATTTCTATTAAGTATTATGTTATTAAGCATTACCACTAGGGATATTTTTATTAAGTATTGTGTTATTAAGCATTGCCGCTAGGGATATTTCTATTAAGTATTATGTTATTAAGCATTGCCGCTAGGGATATTTTTGTTAAGTATTATGTTATTTAAGTATTACCGCTAAGAACAACTATTTTATAGTAGATGAATACTGCGTGACTATTAGAAATTGAACTCAATTATAGTAGATGAATACTGCGTGACTATTAGAAATTGAACTCAAAAATGAACTAGTGAGCTAGAAAGCAGGCTAGACATTAGCTAATTTGAGGCATTGTATAGGAAGGGTCATGGCAATACACGTGTTATACTCGTTAATGTTTTATAATATAATATGAACTTCATAGATTTTTGGTGTATTTACGTGGACTTTGGATGAAATACTGGATAACCGATAATTCAATGTTAGGATTGAGACTGACGGACGGCAAGAGAAATGATTTTATTGAAGATACGTTGGTGAAAATACTTTTATACGTTGGTGAAAATACTTTTTTAACGAAAAGGTTACAGTTTTCTCAGAAAACCAGTATCTTTTTAACGTAAACAATAAATATTCTGGGCACAAATAGATATTATTGATAGAGATAGGTATTTTTGTCCGTAAACAAGGCATCTTTGATATAAATAGCTATACTAGGCATAGATAGGTATTTTTGTCCGTAAACAAGGTATATGTCTTTGACATAAATAGGTATATTAGGCATAGACAGGTATATCTGGCTGTAAATAAGGTATCTTTGACATAAATAAGTAGTTCTTAGGCATAGATAGGTATTTGGGGCATAAATGAATAGTTTAGCAATGATAAAAACTAGGATTTAATGGATAAAAATTGAAGATTTAGTGGTAAATTATCGATATTTTAAATACTTGGTGGGTGGAGGTGCTGTGCGATTGATGTGTTAAAGAGCTAGGGAACTGAAGGGTCAATAGGAGACAATTGAAATAATCAAAAACATTCATATACCGATAAAATGGTGAAAATAACGTAATACGGCTCACATATTCATAAAACGGTAAAAATAACGTAATATTAAAACGTTACGTGGTGTATTTAAGATGAAAATAGCTGTGATATTAAAAAATCAATAATACACAGCAGTACAATAAGAGATTAAATAAACTATTTAGGTCTGTACTTCGGGGTTGGATATAATTTTTTAGTTACAGGCTGTGATTTATTAAGTTGTTTTCAAAAGTTTTACTGTTTTTTGTGAGGGGGGCTTGTTGTAAAGAATACCGATGAGTAGGTTTTATTTTAGCTAACATTGATTATGAAGGAACTAGGAACTCAATCTCATGCGTTAGGAAAAGTTAATGGGGACTTTAAAGACGTAGAATATTCGCTTTTTTTTAAAAGCATCTGTCTTTCCTGGTGTCTGTACACGTTTATGGGAGTGGGCGTGGTATTCTATCACGGTATTTCGCTGGGAGTTCAATTTTTACTGGGGTTTTATTGGTTTTTATGGGGGGGATTGATTGTCTATACTTTGTTGAGTAAAAATAAAGAATTTTTTCTCAAATGGAAGCACAGTATCACCTATAGCCTGGCTAGTTTCTTGGTGGTGGTGATAATATCATTGTGGTGGCACCTTTTTAAGACAAGTCAATCGTTAATACCTATATGGATTGTACTGTTACCTATGTTTGTGTTATTTTACTTGTCATTGATCAGTTATTTGTTATATGCGCTGGTTATTGCCATTTTATTGGTTACGCTGACATATCTGCACAGTCCAATATCGCTGGTATTTTTCAATAACGAGACAATATCACTCAGTGATTTTTCACGTACGGTAATCTTATATACGGGAGTTGCGATCGTCAGTGCCCTAGGCAAGTATATCTTTACTAGTGAAATGCGCGGTGTTATGCGTCGTTTTGCTATTTTGAGTCATGAAAATAAAGATTTACTGCAGAAACAGAAGAAAATTTATTACAATGCCTATTATGATATTTTAACGGGCTTATACAATCGTTCAATGATGGAAACTAAGATCCTAGAAGCGATCGGTATAGCTCAAAATGACACTTCATCCATTGCGGTCTTATTTATAGACCTCGATAATTTCAAACGTATCAATGATAACTTCGGGCATCGTATAGGTGATTTCACATTATTTACGCTAGCCAAGCGCCTTCGTAAGACGTTATATGACGATTGGTTTAAAGCGCATATCAAAAATAATGAAAATAAAGGCTTTGTTGCACGGCTATCAGGGGATGAATTTATTATTGTACTCGTCGATGTTGATGCCAAACGCGTTAAAACAATCTGTCGCAATCTCGTACGCGCATGTTCTAAATCTTATACAATTCCTAGTGTTAAGAAGAGTAAAACACCTCGGCTCTCTGTGAGTATTGGGGCGGCGTATATGCGGTTTTATGGCGATAAAGCCTATAACGTCTTCCAGGACAAATCGGCTATTCGCCGCAATTTGTTACGCCATTCTGATAAAGGCATGTACGTTGCTAAACGCAAAAAAAATACGTATCATTTCCTAGAATACTAGGACAATGTACGTATTTACGACTGGTTATCTCGCCTATCCTAGAAAATTGGGACAAATTACGCTATTGATATTAGCTTCGCTTATCCTGTGATATTAGGACAATGTACGTATTTACGACTAGTCATCTCGCCTATCCTAGAAAATTGGGACAAATTACGCTATTGATATTAGCTTCGCTTATCCTGTGATATTAGGACAATGTACGTATTTACGACTGGTTATCTCGCCTATCCTAGAAAATTGGGACAAATTATGCTATTGATATTAGCTTCGCTTATCCTGTGATATTAGGACAATGTACGTATTTACGACTGGTTATCTCGCCTATCCTAGAAAATTGGGACAAATTACGCTATTGATATTAGCTTCGCTTATCCTGTGATATTAGGACAATGTACGTATTTACGACTAGTCATCTCGCCTATCCTGGAGAATTGGGACAAATTACGCTATTGATATTAGCTTCGCTTATCCCGTGATATTAGGACATTTGCGTATTTAATTACTAGTTGTCCATCTAGCTAATACTAGTCGTCTATCTAGCCCCCAATTGCACGATGCCCTGCATAAAACTAGACAACGAACCTTCTTTGCTGTAAACTATGCCAGGTAAGGCCTCAGGTTAATTTTATGAATATTAGGTGGGTGGTTTAGGTTACGTCAATTTATTGAGTTCAGACTTATTACGTTTGATAATGGACTCTTCTTTGCGTTCATTGAGGAGTTCTTCCATTAAAATAGGGAGCTTTTTTTGAATAATAAATGACTTCAGCAATTTTTCTTGTTGCGTTGGGAGTAATTTTTGAATGTCAGGACGTGTTTGCGACACTTCTACGAAAGCTTCATCGAGTTCATTGTCTGAAATTCTGATATTATCGGCTAGTTCATTTTTTACGTACTCCTCAATAGCGATTTGATATTGGTAGAATTGGAGGGCATCTTTAACGACTTGTTTGCTTGCGAATTTTTGTTTTTTCATCTCTAATGTGATCATTTCTTGAAAAATAAGTTCATTGACCGCATCTTTACGAATTTCTCTGAATTTTTCAGGTTCGTCTTTCTTCAAAGCAGTCAAAGAAATACCTAATTTGCTCACCTCTTTATCGAGGAGCTTGTCAATGTCTTTGCGAGATATTTTTTTATTATTGACACTACCGATGCTAGTCTTATTTTTAGGGGTACGTTTGACGTCGTAGCGTTTTTCTAATTGAAGGCGATAACTCTTCTTTTTATCCTGGATTTTTCGCAGAATGCTTATCTGGTAGAGATTGCGTTTTTCCTGGTCGGACAATTCTTTAAAGGTTTTACTTGTTCTGCTTTTAACCTTTTCAAATTCTTTTTTAAGTTCGGCTGTTGTGGGCGGATTCTCAGCAATGTCGAGCTGCCTATTGATGAAGAGGGTTTTTAGCTGTTCAGAACGCGTCTGGCTGTAAACGTTCTGGACGTTTTTGTTTTGGGTAGCGAAACTGTATTTATTTTTATCTGCGGTAAGGTACAGTAACATCATGTCAATGTAATCACTAAGCAAATCTGATTTTTTAACTTGCTTGTTAGCCATAAATTCTTCAAGATTTTTTTCTTTGGCAAGGAATTTCTGCACGTCAACAAATTTCTGCAATTCTTGAAGTGATATTGTGTAATTGTCGATCTTGGCAACATACCCATACGCGCTGCTAAGAAGCACTAAGGGGATGAATACACTGAGTAAAATCAAAACTTTAAGGTGATGTGTGATGTTCATTGAGTAACCTCTGCAGTCCTTTTTGTGATAAAATTCATTTAATTTTGAAATACAAGTGAATGAAATAAATATGTTTAATGGAGTCGGTTTTTACCTGTTAGATAAGAATCTAAGAATATAACAATTTCGAGCGTCCTGAAAGTCCTGTTTTATCTTTTAGTACAAATACTGCATCAAACGTCAGATATAATCTAGGATATTTACCATATTTATTGTAATTATAACATGAAATTGTGAGTTCACAGGGTTTTAAATACAATTTTTCTACAGACTTCTGATAGGACAATAAGTTCGCTATAAACAAAAAAACAAGAATGAACAAACAAGAATGAACAGTAAGAATAAGAATGATCCAGTCTGTGTCCAAGTTATTACACGCAAGTATTGTCAAAATCAAATAATATACAGTAAAAAAATGATTGATGCCAATAAAAATAGGTAATATAGAAAGTTATCATATAGATGATAGCTGTTAAGATGGTTAGGTTTTAAGATGGTTAGGTTATATGGATATTGTAGTCAGTTTAGACTGTGGAATAGCCAAGATTAAGGCAATTGCGTTTACTGTCCAGGGGCGCATTATTGCCTGTGCTGAGGTCGTCAATGCTTATACCGTAAGTAAAGGCGGTATGGTAGAGCAAAATCCAGCCCTCACGTGGAAGAAAGTTGTCTTTGTTTTTCACGAACTTATTCAAAAAATTCCCAATCTCTCAAGTCGCCTGCTCGTGATAACGGTCACAGGACAGAGAGATGGAACTTGGCTTATCGATAAAAGAGGTGTTCCCATTGGCAATGCGCTGCTACACCTAGACACACGGTCTGAGAGTATGCTGCAGAATCTCGTCAATAGAAATATCCACGTCAACATCCATTCACTAACAGGCTCACGTATCAATGCTGGCAGTCAAAGTATTCAGATGCTCTGGTTTAAAAAATACGCTAAAAGTCTCCTGTCTCGCGCTCATACCGTATTTCACTGTAAAGAATGGGTCTATTTCAAGCTTACTACAGAACGTGGTTGTGATGTGAGTGAAGCCTGTTCTACATTTGGTAATTTTAAAACTCGAAGTTATGAAACAGAAATTTTTAAAATGCTTGGTTTAACCGCCTATCGCAACATAATTCCGCGTATTATTTCAGGAGAACGAGAATACTATCCACTGTCCATAGCGGCTGCTCGGACATTGGGGTTGAAATCAGGAATTCCCGTTGTCTTAGGCTATGTCGATCTAGCTTGCTTAGCGATCGGTTTAGGTGGTTTTCATACCAAAGACGTGCATTCGTGTAGTGTAATAGAACCTAGCGGCGTTCACATGAAGGTCTATCCCAATCACAGCAGCCTAAGTCGTGGTGGCGGCAATGTTATCAAATCACCTTCTGGGCATACGGTTTTGCTTCCGTACAAGCAGAGTGTCCTTCGCTTCCAGGCGCATAACGCAGCAACACTTAATTTTGATTGGATTGCAAGTGTGTTAACAGGTGGTGTTGTCGCTATTTACAGAAATCAAAGCCTGTTTAAAGCTATCGATGTTCATGATTTTCTTATCGATATCGATAAGGATATTTTACGCACAGAACCTGTTAACCTTATGTATCATCCCTACATTGATCCTATTGGAGAGAGCGGTCTTATCAATGACAAATACGCCCAAGCACAATGGATCGGCTTAACTTCTGACTTAACGTATCTAAATCTGCTTAGATCTGTTTATGAAGGAGTATCTTATGCGGCACGCCATTCTTATGAAACGCTGGGAACTACGCCTAAGCACATTTATTTTACCGGTAGTGGTGGTGCTTTAACTAGCTTCCGTAAAATCTTTGCTTCCGTCCTAAATGCTCGCCTCCTCACTACTTCACATCAAGAACCTACAGCATTGGGCGCTGCGCTTATAGGTTGCTTGGCACTTGGAGTTTACTCAAATCTCGATGAGGCTTGTAAAAAGGTCGTAGACCCCTATGTTTCAAATGAAGACCCTTATGGAAGTCCCGATCCCACTCTTCGTACTCATTATTCTAATATGTTCAAGCTTTATAAAGAAGCTATTACTACAAGTAAGCCTCTTTGGAAGAAATTACACACATTATCCTCTTAACCTGTCTAAAAGCAGTCTGTGTTCTTAAAAGGATGCCCTAGCCCCTAGCGGCAATCTCTCAACTAGTACTGGTTTCTCTAGTATCAGTATTAATCTAGTACCAGGATCAATATCCTAGTGCCCGTGTTCTAAGGGCTATCAAATATAGGCGATTGCGACAATCATTAATAATACTTTTAGATGAATAATTTTTTATTAATTATTTTAGCCACTGATAATATAATAAATCATGCGTGCACCTAAGATAGCTATTATGGGGGATCATTTCATGAAACCCGAATTTTTTGTGGCTGCTCTTAAACAGCAGGGGGTAGCGACTACACATGTTCGTACTTATACCTTGCCTTGGCCTAATGAACCGTTAGAACACGGTTATGCTGAGGGACGTACGATTGATGACTGTTATGAAGGCATGCGTGACCTTAGAGAATACCAGGGTGATCCTGCGCATGTTGCTAGTTTTATAGGTGACGCTGAGATATTTATTACGCATTTGGCTCCGATGCCTAAGGAAGTGATTACTGAGGTGGCTGCGCGGGGCAAGTTAAAATTGGTTGCTGTTTCTAGAGGGGGAGCAACGAATATTGACATTCCTGTGCTTAGCCGGGCAAAAATTCTTATTATCAATACACCGGGCAGAAATGCCAGCGCAGTTGCAGAATTTACGATCGGCGCTATTTTAATGGAAACACGACTGATCCGGCTTGGCCATGAAGCCCTTAAAAAAGGACGATGGCGCGGCGATTTGTATCATGCTGATCATACAGGATTAGAACTCTCTGAACTGACCGTAGGACTTATTGGCTATGGGCACATTGGTAGAGCTGTGGCAAAACTCCTTCATGCTTTTAATACGCGTGAAATTTTGATTGCAGACCCTTACGTAAAACATGCTAGTGCAGCTCTTAAAGGCCGTGCTCGGTTCTGTGATCTCGACACTCTCCTTAAACAAAGTGACGTCGTGAATCTTAGTGCCAGACTCACTCCTAAAACATACCGATTCATCACCACAGAGCATTTCAATCTTATGAAACGAGGTGCCTACTTTATCAATGTCGCAAGAGGTCCCCTTGTAAATTACGACGCTCTTTATAAGGCGCTTAGATCAGGACATTTACGCGGAGCCATGCTAGATACCTTTGCACTAGAGCCCGTGCCTTCCAATGATAGATTTCTAAAACTTGACAATGTGACCGTAACACCGCATATTGCAGGTGCTTCACGAAAAACATGTGTGGTCGCAGCTGGGATGATTGCTGAGGATATTAGCGCCTATGTCGCAGGACGACCTTGTAAACATCACGTAGTCTAACAGAGCATATCTTAGGGATAAGAATTCGTAGCGGTAGTGAAGCGAATGCATCAAAGTACATGTTAGAACTACAAATTTGAGAGAAGGCAACAAAGTGAACGGGCAGCACGTTAATTTTGAGACACCTACCGACGTAGCAACGTTAGGACAAGTTTTTACACCAGAAGTGATTGTCAAGAAAATGCTCGCTCTTAGGCAACGTAGAGGTTCTGTCTTAGAACCTGCTGCTGGTAAGGGGATATTTTTAGAACAGCTAGGCGAAGCGACTGCAATCGGCATCGAATACGATGCTAGGCTTATTCCCAAACGTTATAAGGCTCAGATAAAGGTTTGTGATTTTTTTAGCTACCCAAGGTCTCGTAAATTTGCTACCATCATTGGCAATCCGCCCTATGTTCGCTATCAAGATATTAGACCCACTACTAAACACCGTCTCAATCACACGCTTTTCGATAAACGTACCAATTTATACCTATTTTTTATTGAGAAATGCTTAGATCATCTCGATTCTAAAGGCGAGCTTATATTTATTACGCCACGTGATTTTCTTAAAGCGACCAGCGCTAAAAACCTCAATGCAAGACTCTACAATGAAGGCACGATGACGCATTTTTACGACTTAGGCGACAATGCCCTATTTGGACCTTACACGCCCAATTGCGCGATCTGGCGCTGGGAGAAAGGACTTATGCGTAGAAAAATGCAGACAGGAGGGTATTTTTGTCACCACCGCGGGCAATTATGGTTCAGTACTACAAAAGAAGCGTCTCATAAAAAGATAACACTAAGTGAATATTTTACGGTAAAAGTAGGGGCTGTGAGCGGCGCTGATCATATTTTTACGCATGATCGCTATGGTAATCAAAATTTTGTCTGTTCACAAACAAGACGAACAGGAAAAACACGCCGCATGATCTACAATGCTAAAAAGAAATACCTCAGTCGCTATAAAACTGAGTTGTTACAACGCCGCGTGACTAAATTTGACGAGACCAATTGGTGGATGTGGGGACGAGGTTACCATGAATCTACTAGCGAGCGCATATATGTCAATAATAAAACACGCCACTCCAACCCCTTCTTCATGCACGAAGAACGTGCTTATGATGGTTCTGTGCTTGCTTTATTTCCAAAATCTGATATTGATCTTGAAAAAGCAACTAGCCGATTAAATGCTATCAATTGGCATAAATTGGGTTTTGTGTGCGATGGTAGATACTTGTTCTCCCAACGCGGACTGCAATATGCACCGCTAGGAATATGGTTATGATTTTATTGATATTTAAAACTGAGTCTGATCAGATTTAACCCAGATAAAGAGGATGTTTTGATTTATAAAAATATAATTCCACCGGTATTAGAAAAAGTCTGTGAACGTTTAAAGGAATCAAAACTCTTTCTGCCTAGTGGTGGAGACTCAAGAATAGATTCTGCTGAAGGAGGGCAAAAAATTATTTCAGTGCTCCAAAATATTCAAGATGAAAATTGGGCGATTACATTTCCAAATGTAGGAAAAGAAAGTCATAGATCATGGTATGACGTATTGGTAGATAAGTATTATTGTGATATTAAGATAAGTGAATTAAAAAGCGCTGATAATACAAATGCTAGCAGGGCAATTTATTATTTTATTACAGGAATAGATAAGAATATCCCTCAGCAGAGCAAACCGTACTTTAAAAGTATGAAAGAAAATGAAAATGAAGATGAAGATAGAGACTATTACTATATCATCATTAATAAGTCAAATACAGATGATATATTTGTTGTTAGTCTGAAGGGCATCGAAAAATTACGCCCTGCGGGGAATAATCTTCCATTTCAAGTTAATTGGGATAATTGTAGACGACAGGTACACAGAAACTGGCAATCGGCAAGGGACTATTTGCTTAAAACATATGCGCAGTCACTTAAACAGAGAATGCATAGCATTACAGAGGGACTACCTCAATGCTACCCTGAGATTTGGGATGGACAACAGAACAACACCCGCCTATACAACAATAATTAGCAAGATATTTTTTAAAGAATATCTTGCTAATTAAATGCATTTGAAAGTCTTTCCCATATATAAATAGAATTTCTTATATGAGAAGTTTCACCACATAGGTAGTTGTTAAAATTTAAAGGTCTTTAACAGGTTTATAGTCTGGATGCGTACCGTCTAAGTAGAGTTTGAGACGTGCGTAGGCATCCTTAGTGGCTTTGTTGACGGAAGAGAATCGTCTATTAGCATGGTCGTAGACAATATCATTGGGATAGGGAGAATTGGCTAATTTCCTGTAATACTCACGTGCTTTGATGTAATTGCCAATGCGTGCGTAGACGTCACCTTGATAGAGGACGGCTTCATTGTAAAACTTTTCACGATGATCTGCGTCTTTTTCGACAGCTTTAAGCCATTTGAGTGCTCTTATTTTATAAGAGCGCTGGGGATAACTCACGTCATAACTGACACCGAGCCAGAGTCGTGCTCGATTCATCAGTTCTCCATCTTCGGTTTCATTGATGACTTCGGTAAGTAAGGCAATAGCCTGGTCACGGTATTGGATCAATTTTTTAGCTGGAAAGCGATGTTTATACCCCATCATAGCGAAAAATGTTGCGCCGCGGTAGTACTTGAAGTTGGGGTCTGGATTGCCTTTGGTAAGTTGTAAGACTCTATTGAAGTTCCCACTTCTAAAGCTTGCACGAACGTCCTCAATAGAACCATCACCAATAGCGGCTATAGTAGTAGTTTTTGTAGCTTTTTTGCTTGCTGCTTGTTTGCTTGTTTTTTTTGTGAGTGGCTGGCTGCTGGCACAAGCAGTGAGCAGACCACTGGTTATAAACACAACAGCAAGTAAATAAGGTAGAAGTTTTTTAAGTTCTTTTATCTTTTTGCTGACGTGTGATGATTTGTTTCTAACGAGAGAGAGTTTTTGAAACAATGGGTATTGAGTAAGTTTCATCTTTTTTTCCTTAACGATTAAATCATTGTTTGTGCGATAGTTGTTTTACTAAGTGGTTGTTGGTATCGAGTTTTAATAGCTAATTGCAGTAGACTGGTGGTAGATTGGCAGTATTGCAGTAGATTGACGGTTTAGTTATGATTTAGGCGGTGGTTTCAATTGTGGTAGTTTCAATTGTAGTAGTTTCAATTGTGGTTTATGATGGAGTAAAATTGCTGTTGTATAGTGATCTTAGATAAGTATATCACATGTGCTTTTATTATAACATTGCTATTAAAACGTTTATCTGAGCGTTAATGCATGTTTATCTAGGCATTGATATAAAATGGCTGTTGAGTATTAAAATATGTTAAATACATTGTTCTTATTCATTTTTCATAGCTGATTTAGACATAGCTAATCTAGACATAGCTAATCTAGACATAGCTAATAATCTAGACATAGCTAATAATCTAGACATAGCTAATTTAGGGCTTCAATAAAACAATTCCTATTTAAAAAGGGCGCTATAATTCTCTATGCGATTAGTTAAGAGGTCAAATTGACAGTATCTACGCTTATATATATACATAAAATTGAAATTCCATAGTATTAAGTATAATGATTGTCGGGATCAACAACTATTAAATTGATATAAGACAACTAAATTTCATTGTAGCCACTCTTTTTGACTGAATTCTCATATAATTAAGCCCATTGAAATTTTTATCTCACTAAATTAAGCCCATTAAATTAAACTTATCACAATTAAGCTTATAGAATTAAGCTTATTAAATTAGGCTTATTAAATTGAGCTTATAGAATTAAGCTTATTGAATTAAGATTATAGAATTAGGCTTATTAAATTGAGCTTATTAAAATTAAGCCTATTAATTGAGCACATTAAAATTTTTGTCTCATTAAATGCCCCCCAATAACAACTGCTAGGGTGCAGATTGAAGGGTAAACGAATGATTCCAATTGAATTGAATTTTAAAAGCTCGTGATGGATAAAAATTCTACTTCGTAGAGCGTCTAAGTGGTATAACTAGTCATTGGTAGTGGTAAATAGTCATTGGTAAGTAAATAGTATTCACCGGTAAATGCACAGAAAAGGATACGGTTTATAGAGATTTTAGAGATTTATAAAGATTTTAGAGACTTATAAAAGTTTCTAAAATAAAGGTCTCTAAAAATTTCTATAAAATAGCAAAAATTTAACTGATAATGATATTTTTTATAAAAATTTACGAATTCACTCAAATGTATTGATTTCTTAATTGAAGGTTTTTCTAAAAAATTCATGCGAGCAGAAGGCAGGACAATGCCTTTTAAGGCAGTAATTGTGAAATTTTACGTCCAATTTAATAAAATTTCATGGATTCACTCAAATTTATTGATTTCTTGATGAAGACAATTGAAGGGAGCGCAAAGATTCTTCTCCGAATATTGAAAAATTTTATAGACCAGTTGCTATATTTTGAGCCATTTCTAAAACTTTTTATGTCAAATTGAAATTGATATGAAAAATACAAAAAATTATTTGACAAAATGGCATAATTGTATTATAATAATAAGGTACGTGATTGTTTCAATGTACGTATGCTCTCTGGCAGACATTGACTTACGAGTTCTATATGAATGCTAGAGCGTATGAGGACATTGGGGCTATTTTCGTACAAAGCTCTTTGAAATTAGGGAAAATGATAAGAAACACGTCGATTTTATTTGAGCAGTAAATTATCTGGTAGACAAGGACAGTTTTATATCGCTTGGTTAAAGGGATGTAAAAGTGTAATTGGCTGGCGGGTAATGTTCAAAAATAGCAAGTTAAACTTGTTCATTAATAATGATGAAGAGTTTGATTCTGGCTCAGAACGAACGTTAGTGAGATGTTTTAAGCATGCAAGTCGAGCGGCAGCACTACGGGTGGCGAGCGGCAAACGGGTGAGTAATAGTTAGTTCACCTACCTCTCAGACTGGGATAGCCGCTGTAATGGCGATTAATACCGGATACGAGGAAACTTGAAAGGTGCGTTAGCATCGCTGAGAAATGGGACTAACTCCTATTAGCTTGTTGGTGAGGTAATGGCTCACCAAGGCCATGATAGGTAGCCGGCCTGAGAGGGTGACCGGCCACATTGGGACTGAGATACGGCCCAGACTCCTACGGGAGGCAGCAGCTGAGAATATTCCGCAATGGAGGCAACTCTGACGGAGCAATCTCACATGGATGACGAAGGCCTTCGGGTTGTAAAGTCCTTTCAGCAAAGAAGAATAAGTCTATCAGGAAATGGATAGATGATGACGTTATTTGCAGAAGCAGCCCCGGCTAACTACGTGCCAGCAGCCGCGGTAATACGTAGGGGGCGAACGTTGTTCGGATTTACTGGGCGTAAAGCGTATGTAGGCTGTTATGAAAGTTAGCGGTGAAAGCCCAGAGCTCAACTCTGGAACCGCCGCTAAAACTTCATAACTAGAGTTGTTTATAGAGGTAGTCGGAATTCCTGGTGTAGGAGTGAAATCTGTAGATATCAGGAGGAACACCAAAGGCGAAGGCAAGCTACTGGGTAATGACTGACGCTGAGATACGAAAGCCAGGGGAGCAAATGGGATTAGAGACCCCAGTAGTCCTGGCCGTAAACGATGTACACTAGTTATATGAGATAGGAGTACGCTCCTTTTTATGTAACGTAGCTAACGCGTTAAGTGTACCGCCTGGGTAGTATGCACGCAAGTGTGAAACTCAAAGAAATTGACGGGGGCTCGCACAAGTGGTGGAGCATGTGGTTTAATTCGATGATACGCGAAAAACCTTACCTGGGTTTAAACGTTTTGTGCTCAGCTATGAAAGTAGCTTTTCCTTCGGGACGCAAAGCGAGGTGTTGCATGGCTGTCGTCAGCTCGTGTTGTGAGATGTTGGGTTAAGTCCCGCAACGAGCGCAACCCATTTCCTATGTTGCTAATAGTTTGTTCGCAAGCTAAGGACTCTTAGGATACTGCCCGGGCAACCGGGAGGAAGGCGTGGATGACGTTAAGTCCTCATGACCCTTATGTCCAGGGCTACACACGTGCTACAATGGGTTCTACAAAGAGATGCCAAACTGTAAAGTCTAGCCGAACTCAAAAAAGAACTCTCAGTTCGGATTGAAGTCTGTAACTCGACTTCATGAAGCTGGAATCACTAGTAATCGCGGATCAGCATGCCGCGGTGAATACGTTCTCGAGCCTTGTACACACCGCCCGTCAAACCATCCGAGTTAAGTTTACCCGAAGTTGTTGTCCGAACCTGCAAGGGACGGAGACACCTAAGGTAGAATTAGTAAGGAGGGTTAAGTCGTAACAAGGCGACCGTAGCGGAAGCTGTGGTTGGATTACCTCCTTTAACGGAGAATATTGTTAGTGTTTCTGTCTGAGTGTGAAAGAACGTCCTTGCCTTTTTAAGTAGATTTTTTACCTATTTCTGCTTGACTGAGGCTGGTGACTGGAGTAGCACTCTTTCCCTTTTTTCATTTCTTGTAATTCCATCGCTTGAATCTGTTTGTCCGCTTAGAGTACTTTTTACGACTGGGTCTAGAGAATGCCTGTATTTTCTACCTGTTTTTTTTATAAGGTTGTTTGAGAGACTGTTTTAGTGTTGCTTGCGGAGTATTTTCGGAGTACTTGCGGATTATTTTAAGGTCGTTTAGAAGTAAAATCACTATTGACACGATCATTATTTATGGGTTTGTTCTACTGATAAGGCTGCTAGTTCTAATTGTTCTGCTAGCAAATCTTTCTAGTTCTGGGAGTGGGTATTGAAATTGCTATTTTACGTAGGAGTATTTTTTGTTAATCTTAATTTTGAGTCTAATAAGTTATGAAATTGAATATCATTCCCCCTTCACGTTATGCTAAAGAGATACTCATTGTGTTAGTAGTGACGTCGTGTTTTGTGCGACTTTACTGGCTATTTATGGGAATGGGCTCTTCACATTATTCTTACCATGATGAAGTAGCGGCGGTGCTTTATGGGGAGAAGTGGTTATACTATTCGCATGCAATGTTCAGTTCGGGGCAATTGCCCGGTCCGTGGCAAAATATTATATTTTGGTTGCTTATTAGAATTCTACCCAGTTCCCCGCTTATGCTCTATCTCGTTCCAATGATGTGGGGGTTAGTGGAGATAATTCTTATCTATATCATGATTTTAAAGTGGTCTGAGAATAAAAACGCCGCTTTAATCGGTGCTGCGCTTAGTGCTTATGCCCCCTGGTCGCTGCAGTTTTCATACACGTTCTGGAATCCTTACCCCGTCATTCCCCTCATGACTTTAACAATGATTGTTTTATACGATGTTCTTCATCAGGATCGTTCTAGAAGAATATTCTGGCTTATTGTCCTAATTGCCATTATGCCTTTTTTTCACATGATGTCATTTTTTGCTGCGATGGGTATTGTGGGGCTAATTTTATATGAATGGCGGCGAATTTCATTAAATTATCGTTACGGTGGTTGGGGGCTCTTAGTTGGAATACTTCTTTATGTGCCGTTTATCTACTTTGACGCTAAAAATAATTTCATGATACTCCGTGGCTATATTGCAGGGGACCTCATAAGAAGTAAAGTCGAAGTACTGAAAGTCATATCTAATCATTTGATTATTGGGTCGCATGAAATCAGTCGTTTCGTTGGGTATAATTGGAAAACGTATGCTTTTTTCTTGAATAAATACTACGGTACGATTGTCATTCCTTTTTTAGCCATTGGGCTATCTGTCCCATTGGCGCTTTATGCGTGGATTCTTTTCTTTAAGCGCGCTTGGCATGATCGTGAAGGAAGTGATCGAAAGCTGCTTGTTTATATGGGGGTAACGATACTCAGTTTTTCCTTGACATTTCAAGCACACGAATTACGCTACGTCAATGTTACGTGGGCTATTTTGTTTTATGTGCTTGCATTGGGCATAACAGCATTGATTGAAAAATACAAGCAATTTTCCCAGCAATCTTCTGCAGTAGTCGAACAGGATGTAAAAAGAAGGCTTATAGGGGTTAATTTACGTAAATATTTATTTAAAGGCATTCTTATCTTTTATATTCTCAATACGTTTTACCTTGCGATCGTGCTTCCTCATTACTATCGTTATCCTAATTATCAGGGGAATTATCGATTTATTCCATCTATACTCTATTTTGTGAAAATCGAGGACGCATTACTTGATCGTGCCCGTGAAGAAAATAATGCACTCCCCGATCAAATCCGCCATGGCGCTGAGCTTATCCCAATTCAAAAAGAATGGAATGAGTCGCTTTGGTCGTTTTTTTACGATGATGCGAAGCGATTGTCATTGCTGCGTTCTTATAAAGACCCGTATCGGGATATTCCACAATTTTTTATCGAGACAGATTTTTTAGAAAGTGAGCTTTACTTATATAAAGAACAGCAGATCCGTACCGAACTCAGTCGCTTTCTTAATGGGAGAAACCGTGTCAATATTGTTACAGAAATCGAGGAAGCCGATGCTACTGTTGCGTTTATTTCTAAAGAACAGTGGGCGCTAGATGAAAAACCTGAAGGATATGCTATCTGGGGTGAATTTTCAAATGGATATATGATAGGTAAATTTCTGCCTTGACCTGTAAATACGGGATTATGTGTGTTGTTGCGTATTTTTAAGTGTTTTTATTAAGGTTGTGGGTGGTTCTGCGTAGCTTTTGCGGTCATTTGGCTATTTAGATGAATTTTTGAGTGCATGAAATACGGTGGATTATTTATTTCTGATGATAATGAAGTGATTTTTTGAGTATATGAAATACAGTTAAACAGTTGTTTCTAGTGAAAAGGCTCAAAAAATGTGTTTTCTGTCAAAAATTTAAAAAAAATTCAAATTTTTTCCTGTTAGCCTGTATTACTGGATACGGTTTTTTGTCTTGAGTGGGCTTAATTCTGCTCATTTTTCCCAATTCCTCCTAATCGACATTCAATGGGCATTGAAATTTTGTGAAAATTTTTATTTTTTGAGAAACTAATGAATTATTTACGCTTTTTTTTAGAAATCATTACACAATTGTATAAAAGAGTGGTCTAACAAGAGAGTTATTTGAGGCTGGTTTCAAAAGAATTGTCTTTAAATCAATTGGCTTATTAGATTACCGGTTCAAAACCACACCCTGCACTGTTTTCTATACGTGCACATTTGTCGTGGTTAGTACCTCTAGTATAATTGTGCGTATAGTCTTCTGTGGCAGTAAGGTTATTGGACCTTGTGCACTTATGTTTAATACGTATCGTTTAAGTTTGAGGTATACAAATGGCTACAGATACAATAACACTCAATCAAGCAAAGATCACTTCAAGTGATCTAGAACGTCCTTCGTTTGCAGAAAAGTATGAAAACTTCATCGGAGGGAAACAAACTCCGCCTGTAAGTGGAGAATACTTTGAAAATTTAGCTTCATTGGACGGGAAAACGATTAACAAATCGGCGCGTTCAACGGGAAAAGACATTGAAAAAGCTATCGATGCCGCTGAGCAGGCTTTTGTGACGTGGTCACAGACCTCTGCTGGTGAACGCAGCGCCGTTTTATTTAAAATAGCGGACGTCATGCAAGAAAACATTGATTATCTAGCACGGATCGAAGCGGTTGAGAATGGTAAGGCTTATCGTGAAACACTCAATGCTGATCTTCCTTTGGCAATTGATCACTATCGCTACTTCGGATCGGTCATTCGCGCTGAAGAGGGAAGTGCTTCTGAATTAGATGTTAATCGGCTCTCGTTAAATATTAAAGAACCTATTGGCGTTGTTGGACAGATTATTCCTTGGAATTTTCCTATTTTGATGGCAACGTGGAAATTGGCTCCTGTTTTAGCGGCTGGTTGTACTACGGTGATTAAGCCTGCGGAACAAACGCCTGCGAGTATTATGGTCCTTATGGATATGCTTAAAGACGTTATTCCACCTGGTGTTGTCAATATTGTGACGGGTTTTGGCCCTGAGGCTGGAAAACCGCTGGCACAATCTGATCGCGTGGCTAAAGTTGCTTTTACAGGTGAAACGACAACAGGACGTCTTATTATGCAGTACGCTTCTGAGAATTTGCACCCTGTGACAATGGAATTAGGCGGAAAATCACCTAATATCTTCTTCAAATCAATTCTCGATGAAGACGATAACTTCTTCGATAAATGTATCGAAGGTGCCGTCATGTTTGCTCTCAATCAAGGTGAAGTTTGCACATGTCCATCACGCATTCTCGTTCATGAAGATATTTATGAGCAGTTTGTCAGTCGCGTGATTGCTAGAACGCAGGCTATCAAAGTAGGACATCCGCTTAATACGCAAACAATGATGGGCGCTCAAGTTTCAGAAGACCAATATGAAAAAATCCTCTCTTATATCGACATTGGTAAAAAAGAAGGGGCTGAGGTCCTAACAGGTGGTGCGGCTATGAAATTTGAAGGTGATCTAGCAGGCGGCTTTTATGTTGCCCCTACTATTTTCAAAGGCGATAATAAAATGCGCATCTTCCAAGAAGAGATATTTGGTCCTGTCACATCGCTTACCACCTTTAAAACGGTTGACGAAGCTATCAGTATCGCCAATGACACTCTTTATGGCTTAGGCGCAGGCGTGTGGACACGAGACGCCCATGAAATGTACCAAGTGCCACGGGCTATCAAAGCAGGACGTGTCTGGGTCAATTGTTACCATGATTATCCAGCGCATGCGCCTTTTGGTGGTTATAAGAAATCTGGTTTTGGTCGTGAAACACATCTCATGATGCTCAATCATTACCGTCAAAACAAAAATATGCTCATTTCTTATGATAAAAACAAACTTGGCTTTTTCTAGAAAAAAGAACACAAAATTTTTATCTTAGCTACGGGAAATGCTGCTAATATACGTTCAATACGTTAATTTTTCTTGAAACAATTACTTTCAAACAGCTTCCTTAAAAGTAAGTAAAAATTCGTGGTATTCACAGAATAGGTAATCGATAAGGAATCGATAGGGAATCGATAAGGAATTGCTTTTCAACGTTGAAAAGCAATTCCCTCTTCCCGCTATATAACAACCAACGGACAAGATTAGGTTTGAAAATCATCACAATACCTCTATAAAGACTTTCTACAATGACTTTCTACAAGAACTTCTACAAAGCCTCTTTATAAATACCCTCCATAAAACACGAACCCCCACCCTAGTATATTAAACCTACCATGAATAACATAATAGATAACATAATAAATAGCAGAACAAACTATATAAAATAAGTTATATATCCTATATATTATAAATTGTAAGAGGGTAGATAAAAATGGCTTATGAGCGTGTAGCGGTTACTGAAGCCGCCAAAAAAGTGATCGATGAAATTAGAAATAACAATGGCGACCTTATTTTTCACCAGAGTGGTGGCTGTTGTGATGGATCGCAGCCAATGTGTTTCGCTAAGGGCGATTTCAAATTGGGTTCAAGCGACGTACGCGTCGGAATAATACATGGATGTCCTTTTTATATGGAACGCAAACAATTCGAATACTGGAAACACACACATTTAACGATCGATATTACTAAGGGCAGGGGGTCTAGTTTTTCACTAGAAATACCCATGGGATTGCGATTTCTTGTCCGATCGCGATTATTCACTGATGAAGAAAAAAAAGATCTATCGCCTGTCAGTGAAGCTGTCACAGAAGAGGTCTAGCTGTACAGAATTTGAACTTCAAATGATTGAAGTAGTAGGAAAATTGACCTATTTTTTATGAAGATTGACCTGTTTTCATAAAGAATCTGGCTTCTCATGCACACTTCATTGTTTTAGATTGCCGTAGTGGGTTTGTTGGCTACAGCGTATTAAAATTTTGGTGATTTTCTGCACCGGAACGTGATACGTGCGTTCTAATTGAAATGAATTGAGAGTTTTGCGTTCTGATTGGGATGAATTGAGAGTCTTGCATTCCAATTAGGGTGAATTGGGAGTCTTGCATTCTAATTAGAGTGAATGGGGGGTCTCGTATTCCAATTGAAATGAAAGGGGAGTTTCTAGTTCGTTTGAGAGGTCAAATTTGACTGCATTGAAATAAAAATATCTGGAACCCAAAACGTTTCAATAAAAACATCTCACCTCAATAGAAATATTTCTTTTGTACTCCTTTCTATAAGATGATATAAAAGATGACAGCCTTATAAATGGAGTATAATAGTATAATTTAACTTTAATAAAAGCAAATAGTTCATTTCAAGGCATTTAGCTAGGCTAGTTTAGTAATTTAGATGAGTAAAGAACTGACACAATTGACCTTAACAGAAGCTGTTTCAGCGTTAAAGGCGGGCACGATTAATCCATTGGAACTCATCGATGCCCATATTAAACGCATTGAGACCGATAAAGCAACCTCAGCAAAGCCAATCAATGCGACACTGCACATCGATAAAGAAGCCGTTCGGACGCAATTAAAACGCTTCGATCAAACAGAACTTAAAAATTCACTTCTAGCAGGAGTGCCGATTGCTATTAAACGCAATATCAATTTAACAGGCTTTCCCGTAGACTGCAGCTCAAAGATCTTACAAGGATATAAATCAGCATACACAGCAACAGCAGTTGCCAATTACTTAGGACATGGGGGAACTATTTTTGCTAACCTCAATATGGACGAGTTTGCAATGGGCTCAGCTAATAAATATTCTATTTATGGGCAAGTCCACAACCCACTTAATCGCGCCTATATTCCTGGGGGTTCTTCAGGAGGTCCTGCTGCTGCGGTTTCTGCTAATGAAGCGTTAGCGACACTTGGCAGTGATACGGGAGGAAGTATTCGCCAACCTGCGGCTTGCTGTGGAGTTGTCGGACTGAAGCCTACGTATGGGCGTGTGTCGCGTTATGGTGTCGTTGCCTTTGCATCGTCATTCGATCAAGTAGGTCCGATCACAAAATCAGTCGCAGATAACGCCTTATTATTACAGGCAATAGCAGGACATGATGAAAGGGACAGCACAAGTAGCAATATTCCCGTACCGAATTACTCAGCAACACTAGAAAATTCGTTAAAAGGCATCACAATAGGTATTCCGCGTGAATATTACAAAACCGCCGAAGTCATACCAGAAATTCTCGCCGCAGTTACCCGTGTTCAGAATTTTTATAAAGAAGCAGGGGCTATCATTAAGGAAATATCCCTTCCTGCCACAGAATACGGCCTTCCCGTGTACTACGTTTTAGCACCGGCAGAAGCGAGTACAAATCTCGCTAGGTTTGATGGCATTCGTTACGGTCGTCGTAGCGATAAAGCAAAGACCCTTCACGATCTGTTTTTTCAGACGCGCAGCGAAGGCTTAGGAGCAGAAGTCAAACGGCGTATGTTTACAGGTGGCTACGTTCTCTCAGCAGGTTATTATGACGCCTATTATCTAAAAGCACTTAAAGTACGCCGCCGTATTTACAATGAATATCACGAAGCACTGAGAACATGTGACGTGCTCCTCGTCCCTACGATGCCCTATCGTGTCCCTAAGATAGATGAACCGTACGAAAATCCAGTGCAGATGTACCTCTCAGACGTCTTTACAATAGCAGCCAATCTTACGGGAGCGCCTGCAATATCCGTGCCTTGTGGAAAAGATGAAGTGGGCTTGCCTATATCGTTTCAATTGATGGGGCGACCTTTCGATGAGGCTACCCTTTACAATATAGCACATGTTTATGAAAAAAACCACCCTATTAACTTTTAAAATCCACGGTGCCCATTAAAGAGAGTAGTTCTATGGCAATAAATAAGACAAAGAATAATGCCAGTGACCGTAGGGATACTAAAACGATGACTGGTGCTGAGCAGCGCTGGGAAACGGTGATTGGACTCGAAATTCATGCCCAGCTTAAAACCCATACGAAATTATTCTGTCGCTGCTCGACTTTGTTTGGTGAGAAAGCCAATGCGAATGTCTGTCCAGTTTGTCTAGCCTATCCAGGAGCACTACCCGTCCTCAATAAAGAAGCCGTCAAAATGGCAATCCAAGTAGGCCTTGCATTAAACAGCAAAGTTAATGAAATGTCCTACTTTGAACGTAAAAATTATTTCTATCCAGACCTTCCTAAGGCGTATCAAATATCACAATTAAAACAGCCCATCTGTGAAGGGGGAGAATTGACGATCACGCTAAGCGATCGCCATGGCAATAAGATAGCAGGCGAACACGGTACTAAATGTATTCAGATCGAACGTATCCAATTAGAAGAAGACGCCGGTAAGCTTATTCATTCACAAGATGTTAGTATTAAAGAAAGTTATGTCGATCTCAATCGTACAAGTACACCGTTGTTAGAAATAGTTTCTAAACCTGATATGCGAAGTAGTGCTGAGGCCTTAGCTTATATGAAGACGTTACGACGAGTGCTGCTTTATTTGGAGGTATCGGATGGTAATATGCAAGAAGGATCACTACGCTGCGATGCCAATATATCACTCAGACCACAAGGTAGTTCTAAATTAGGAACACGAACCGAGATTAAAAACATGAATACCTTTAAAGGCATCGAAGCAGCGCTAGAATATGAGATCAAACGCCAACGTGCCGTTCTAGAAAATGGTGATCGCGTCGATCAAGAGACATTGTTATATGACAGCACGCTTAAACGTACACGACCCATGCGTTCTAAAGAAGAGGCACGTGATTACAGGTACTTTCCAGATCCAGACCTTTTGCCTGTCATCGTTAAGCCATCTTATCTAGCCGACCTTAAAACAGGCCTTCCCGAATTGCCCTATGCTAAACGTGATCGCTTTATGAAAGAATACGGACTTTCGTTTTACGACAGTACGCTATTAGTCGAAGAGCGTGCTCTTGCGAACTATTATGAGCAGGCGGTTGTAGCGGCGACTAACCTTAAACGATCGGAGCATATTCCTAAACGAGTTGCTAATTGGATGACAACCGAAGTATTGTCTATCTTAAATGAGCACTATATTTCCATTGAAACGTTCTCGATTGCAGCGGCGGACTTAGGGGAATTGGTGGCGACCATTGAAATGGGGCAGATCTCTGGTAAAATGGCTAAAGAAGTCTTTAAAGAAATGCTTGCTACGAAACAGTCCCCGCATAAAATCATTGCTGACCGTGGTTATAAGGTTGTTGCTGATAAAGATGCCTTGGGTTCTATTATTGACACGGTACTTAAAGACTACGCTAAGGCCGTTACAGAATATCGCAATGGAAAAAAACAATCATTCGGTTATTTAGTAGGACAAGTTATGCGGGCAACCAAAGGACAAGCTGATCCCAAAGCTGTCGATACACTTCTCAAAGAAAAAATAAATCAGAAATAAATTCATTGTTATGACAATTAGATACAGCATGTTGCTAAAACGTCCCTATTCGCCACTATTTGTAATATTTATAAAAATAGCAATAGTAATAGCAATGACAATAGCTCATAGCAATAAAAAATGTCGTTAGCTGCTTCAATCAAGTCGCGTGCAGAGATTGCTCGGCTAGCAGAGAAATGGCGTAATGAAGGTGAACGGATAGCATTCACCTCAGGTGTCTTCGATCTTCTACACATAGGGCATGTGAGTTATTTAACGGCTATTAAAGAAAAAACGGCAGCGACTAAGCTTATCGTTGCTGTCAATAGCGATACGTCGGTTCGAGCACTGAAAGGTGAATTACGTCCATTTGTCCCTGAGCGAGAACGCGCACTGCTACTGCATGCTTTAGCCTGCATAGATGAAGTGTTTGTCTTTGCCGATAAGACCAATAAAGAAAACATTCTTGCTATAAAGCCACATTACTACGTTAAAGCTTCGGATTACGACGTAAAAACGCTTTCATCGGCTAAATATCTAAAATCATGGAATGGCAAAGCATTGACGCTTCCAATGGTCTCAGGGCATTCTACATCAAAGCTATTTGAACGGATAGTCGAAAAAGCCTATATTAAGGGAATGATCCCGCAAACGCTTCAGACAGGCTATCCTGATAAAGCTAGTGACGGTACCCTTTTGCCGCGTAGAAGAGCTGTGTTTCTAGACCGTGACGGTGTGATCGTCGAGGACTGTGAATATCTCCACCGATTAGAAGAGGTTAGATTATTACCTGGCGTAGCGACTGCGCTTAAGCGACTGAATGAGCTTGGGTATGTATTGATTGTGGTGACTAACCAGCCTGGAATTGGACTCGGATATTTTTCGCATAAAGATTTCTTTCGCGTCAATAAAAAGATGCTTAGCCTGCTATCAAAAGCAGGAGTGAATATTACGGGCATATACTTCTGTCCGCATTCTAAAGCGGTGGGGTGCATGTGTCGTAAACCTGAGGGTGAATTGGTTGTTCGGGCTACTTCTGATCATCATCTGGCTATAAGGGAGAGTTTTTTTATCGGAGACCAGACTTCTGACGTAGAAACTGCGCGGCGATTGAAGATAAAAAGTATTCTTGTGAATACAGGCAAACGTGGTTCTGATAAGAAATACGCAGTGAGCCCTGATTTCAAAGCTGAAAATCTTAACAAGGCTGTTGCTTGGATAGCCGCTTGTGATCGGTAACAATGGGTTATGACTGTAGCTGCTATTATAAGATTGGGATAGTGGTGTGGTGAAACAGAGAAAGAAATTTATCTCCAAATTTGCAGCGGATTATAAAGCACTGCGGACAGGAGGACGTAAAGCAGACTCTAATTATTTTAAATTGCGGATTGCCCATAAAAAGATTGCCTACGTCAATTTTCTTGTAAAAAATGTCGACCAATTAGTTATCGTGGCGTCATTGGTGCACCCTGCGCTCAAGTTTGGTCTTATCGATAGATTTTTATTGCTTGCGCACTGGTCGGACAAGGAAGCTATTATCATATTTACGAAACGTGATCTGGCAAGTGCTGAGTGGATCAGATTAGCACAGGAAGTTTATGCGCAGCTCTCGTACAATGTTTATATAGTAGGCAATCCTCCGCGCAAAGTAGCTGACGCGGCTACGCAGAGTTCTTTAAGTAAGGTTGTTCGCTTTACACCACCAGAGCTTAGCTCTAGAGATCATCACAATAAAGTAACGCGTGGTGCTCATTTAGACGACGTATTGCAAAGATCATCAGATGGTAATAGACCTTCAAGTACGAGCAGTTTTAATGCGGCTGAGAACATTACAGTACCGTTAGAAAAACAATGTAGTCAAAGTCATAAAAATGCCAGTGGTTATGGCAATCAAATGAAACCGCAGCGTGGTGATAAGTTATTTATCAAATTACGTGAAGAAGTTTTTGCGGGTAAACGTAGTGCGGTAGTGGGGCATTCTGGTGTTGGCAAAACGGCACTGCTGACTAAAATCGATAAGAACTACGATGGGCGTGTGCGTGAAGTGTCATTATTTACGCGCCGTGGCCGTCACACGACAACGCGTGTGACTCGACATGAATGTTACTTTGGTGGAGAAGTTTTTGATATGCCAGGCCTTAAGGAATTAGATTTTACGGACGTGACGAAGAGAGACCTCAGTAGATGTTACGAAGAGTTTGCTGGTTTTACGAACAGGTGTTCTTTTAACAATTGTCTTCACGATCACGAACCGCATTGTGCTGTTCGTGACGCAGTGCGCTCGGGGTCAATTCATCCCATTCGTTATCGCAATTATCTGCAGATCCTAGGCACGTTAGATAAAGGATAGGGTAAAATACAAAGGCTGTGTGGTTAGAGATGGGGTTTTGTTATTTAAGGGCTTTTAGCGCGTTGGTTTTTTCTTGTTCTTTTAGAGAAGCGATGATTTCATGCATATCGCCGTTTAAGAAATTTTGGAGGTTGTAGGAAGTGACTTGGGTTCTGTGATCGCTGACACGTCCTTGTGGGAAGTTGTAGGTACGAATTTTTTCTGAGCGGTCGCCTGATCCTACTTGCAGGCGTCGTTCATGTGCGCGGGCGGAGCGTTGTTTTTCTTGTTGTGCTTTATAAATGCGTGCGCGTAGCATTTTCATGGCTTTTTCTTTGTTTTTCATTTGCGACCGTTCGTCTTGACATGTGACGACTAGCTGGGTGGGAAGGTGGGTGATACGAATGGCTGAGTCGGTTGTATTGACGTGTTGTCCGCCTGCTCCGCTTGCACGGTAGGTGTCTATTTTCAAATCGGCAGGTTTAATATCGACTTCTTCAGCAGGGACTTCGCCTAGCACGGCGACTGTCACAGCAGAGGTATGAATGCGTCCGCTTGATTCTGTTTCTGGGATACGCTGGACGCGATGCGTTCCTGTTTCATGTTTGAGTGTTGCGTAAGCTTCCTTTCCTTTGATAGCAAAGATGATTTCTTTTAGGCCTTTAAGACCGCTAAGCGAGGTATTAAGGACTTCCACAGTCCAGTTATTTCTTTCGGCTAGCTTGATGTACATACGATAGAGGTCTGCTGCGAAGAGCGAGGCTTCTTCACCGCCTGTTCCAGAGCGAATTTCAACGATAAGGCTATCGAAGTTTTGCTGGCTACTTTTTAAGAGTTCTAGTTTGGCGTCTTCTTCGTATTTTTGGGCGTGTTGTGTTTCGCTATCGATTTCAGCTTGCAGCAGCTGTTTCATTTCTGGGTCGGTTTCAGAATTAAACAGCGTCTGACATTCGGTCACCTTAGCAAGTGCGTCTTTTTGTAATAAGTATGCTTTTGCAACGGGTTCTAGTTTTTGATATTCTTTGAGCGTTTTTTTGTAACCTAGTTGGTCTTTTAGCAACTCAGGTTGTTCTAGTTTTTTTTTGAGAGCGTGGTATTGTTTTAAGATCGTCTCAAGGGCTTCCATGATATTTTTTATTGTGGGGCGTATAGAGTCAAAGAGTAAAAATAAATCAAAACGTTTATTTCAAGCCTAAGTCATAGAGTTATTTTTAATAAGAGTGGTGAGCGTGTTATGTGGTGGGGGTTTGCTGTGTTTTTTTGTGTTCACGTTCAATAATAGAACGGATAATGTCAATATCTTGGAGGGTGACGGTTTTTGTAGCTGGATTGAAATCAATATAATTACTGCTTTTTAGAGCGGTTAAGGTTCGATTGCTTTCATCAATAGAAATACCTGCCCAGTTGGCAACTTCTTTAGCGTCGATATTGATGGCAACTTTTTTTTCTGAGATAATGTTTGTCATTCCTTTTTCGTGTAACATGAGGAGTGTGTCTAGGATTTTTATTTTATTGTCGGTGTGGTTGATGATGATAAGTTTGCGTTTTTGGTCAATGATACGTGCTGCGAAGATTTTGAGAAGTTTGATACCGAGTGCGGGTTGATTTTTGACAAGCAGGAGGAAACTTTCTTTATTAAGTTCAAGCAACTTAACATCTGTTTCTGCAATGGCGGTAGCAGAACGCGGTTGTTTTTCAAGGATGGACATTTCGCCGAAAATATCACCTGGGCGAATGATGGCAAGCGTTTTTTCTTTATTGTTAAGGATTTTGATTAAGCGAACCTGTCCTTCTTGCAAGAAGAATAGGGTTTCACCTGGTTCAAATTCGCAGAAGATAATCTCTCCTTGTTTTTTAATAAGGGCATATTTCTCGATCATATAGCATGGTCCGTCATTATAGAAATAGGTAGGGTGTATTGTATATAGCGATTTATTTGGTCCTTATTGTATATATGGGGATTTATTTAGCCATTATTTGATTGAGATCGGCTAATTTTTCATTGATTTCGGAAATGTTTTTAGCATCGGGGTAGAGTTCGATATATTTTTTGAGGGCGTAGCTGGCGTAAGCGTATTTTTTATGTGAAGTGTAATAGGTGGCGATATCTAGTAATTTGATAGCTATTGATTTTTCTTTTGTGCCTAATTTTTGTTCTAGTGAGAGGTGAATTTTTCTAAGTTCATTGGAAAAAGCGGTTAGCATTTTAAAGAGAATTTTGAGATTTTTTTTGGTGATAGTGATAAATTCATTGGGCGTGAAGGCGTAGACGGTTATGTCGGTGAGGGCTTGAATGGTTTCATCGCGTGGAAAATTGCCGAGTCCTGCTTTGATACCAAAAAATTCACCTACGTTGACTTTTGTTCGTTCGGGCATCGCTGTGAGGGCAGAGATCTTTATTCGCATGAGTGCGCCTTCTTTGAGAAGATACACGGTATTATTACGAGTTTCTCCTTCGAAAAAGAGAATAGACCCTTTTTTAAATTTAGCGATCTGAGGCATAATCTGAGTTCTTATAAAAATTACTTGATGGATCGTCGTGATCTTTCTTTACAATAGTCGTATTCTTCAATAGTCATAGGATTTTTTTGTGTATCAATGCCGCTAGTAAGATCTAATCGTAACACGACCTATATATTTTTAAATATGATTAGATATTGGGTCCTATTTGTCTAGCAATGGCACTCTTCGATGATACTACTCTTCATAGGTATTATAAAATTATTTTAGTGTGAGTAGGATAATAATTATTGGATTTAGATAATAATTGCCAGATTGGGATAATAATTGTTAGATTGGGATAATAATTGTTAGATTGGGGTAATAATTGCTAGATTGGGGTAATAATTATGGGATCGGCGGGGTAATAATTATTGGATCGGGGTAATAATTACTAGATTTTTACAATTGTAATGATTAGCTTAGGCGGTTGGATCAATCATGAAAATAGCTTGATTGGGCGGGTATTTTGAGCGAGTATTTTATGATATGGGTAGAATATTGAATATTGCAATGATCTAGAATATATTTTAAGTCAATACAGCTCATAAATGTTGGATGCGGCATGGTTGACGAGGTATTTTTTACGTGTTTTATTGGGGTTTGAGAGTTGTAGACTGAGTGTGAAATGATGCTATTGTGATGCATTAATAACAAGCCGTTAATGCAGTAGGTTAGTAGGTTACTTGTGATAAATGATTGCCTTACTTGTTTATATACAAACAATCTTGCCTATATACAGACAATCTTGCCTATATACAGACACCAATCTTGCTCACATACAGGCAATCCTGCCCACGTATAAACAATCTTGCTCACATAAAGACAATTTTATCTACATATAAACAATCCTGCTCACATACAGACAATTTTGTCCGCGTATAAACAATTTTGCTAATGTACAAACAATCGTATAACGAGGCAATCTGTATATCTAACGGTGAGTGCGTGGAACTATTGACTCAATATTGGCTCGATATTAGCTCGATATTAGCTCAATATTAATTCGATATTAGCTCAATATTAGCTCAATTATGTATAGGAGAATGTCAATGAGCGGGTATTTTTATGGTGTATTGTTATTACAATACGGTCTAAGCAGTCTAGTGGTGGTCTAAGTCGTCTAGCAAATCCCAGTAGATTCGAATAATCTAATAATTCTAATAGCTCCCATAGTTCTAATAATCTAGTACGTCCAGTACGGGCTAGTCGTTTTTAAGGGGCTTCAATGGGAAAGAAATCAATTTCTTTATTAAATCTGGCGGATTTCTGGATACGTTTTTTGAGTTTGAGTGGTTTTCCTATCAAATAGGCAATATTAGAAGTGTTTTTGTGAATGACGCGCACGCGTTCATAATGGGTTTTCAATAAGGAATCAGGGTAAAACAGGTGTTTGTGTTTTTCATGAAAATAAAGTGGGACACCGCTACGGATAACAACTTCGATCTCGTCTATACCAGCTTTGATAAGACGTTCGTAAGGGCTGCCTTTTTTAGATTTGAGGAGAATAAGATCGGCTTGTTTGCCAGGTTCGATTTTTCCAATCAAGCGGTTTAATTTGAAAGCGGTCGCAGGATTCTGAGTGACCATCTTAAAAATAAGCTGTGCAGGGATAGCTTCGTTGTAAAAATCTTTGTAAACTGAGGAAGCAATTTTCATTTCGTCGAGCAAATGGAGGCTTCCTGACATAGGCGAGTCTGTGCCAAGTGAGACGTTGACATTTTTTTCAAGAAAACTCTTAATATTAGCGGTTTTGTCGAACATAAAGAGGTTAGAATTGGGACACCAGACCATAGAAGCTTTCTTCTCGGCTATCAATGAAATATCCTGCTCACTACAAGCAATGCAGTGAACAAGTACAGCGTTACTTGAAAGCCCTTGTTTCTCGATAAGGACTTCGACACCGCGCATGGATTCTTCATCAAATCCCTCTTCTAAATGCGTGACAAATGGAATATTGTACCGTTTGGCTTTCTGGATCTCAATTTCATGGTCTTCGCCCCAGATCAATTCATATGAGGACATTTCATGAGCAATGCAGTATTGCTCGACAATGCGAATATAAGCCGATTCTATTTGTTTATCATTGATGAGGTGTGGAATGTGGTCGCAGACTGTTGTAACACCGGAGAGGATATGGCGATAATACGAAAGGAGGTAAATTTGTTCTATGGGGAGGCGATTACGTTCTTCGTAAATCTTGGATGCTTTGAGGTCGTTATCCCAGGGTTTCCAGCAGATATAAGGTCCATTGCCAACGCGTGGATAGTAGGTCCCTAGCAAGTGATCATGCGCATTGAAGAGACCTGGGTAAGCGGTGTAGCCTTTTAATGAATGTGTTTTATTGGTGGATGATTGTGATTGGGCTACATTGGCTACAAATTCTCCCTCTTGCATATGAATAGTGCTTTTTAAGATAAAGCGATCATAATTGCAGGTATTGAGGTCTTTTAATGTGAGATTAATGGGTGGTAATTTCATAAAAATCTTAGGTTATGAAAATCATTGTCAATTTACTTCTTAAACTCTGTAGCACGCAGCTAATTATAAGGGGTATTCTAATGGTATAAGGGGTGATCTAATGATAAATTTCACGATAAATTTCTTTAAAAATAAAATAACTATATGGTAAACTATCGTGAGTTGTTTATATTAACTTTACTGATGGAGACCTAGCCATTTTTTGACTTCATGATTACTTGCTTAGCGACTCCTTATTTAATTCTAGCTGAGAATGATAGCTCCGTGCCAACTCAAAACAGCTACTCAATAGCCACTTAATAGCCACCTAATAGCCACTCAATGGTAGCTTATAAGGTTGATTGCAGTAAAAATTGATTAGAAATTAGCTAGAAATTAGCTATAAATCGGCTGGAAATTGATTAGAAATTAGCTAGAATTTGACTGGAAATTGATTAGAAGTTGGCTGGAAATTAGTTGGAAATTAGCTAGGGGCTGATTAGAAATTGATTGGAAATGGGTTAGGAATTTTCTAAATTGAATACTTCACAACCAGCAATTCGCGCTCAGAAAGTGCCTGATATGGACGAGAGTTGGCTTCGCCTGCTGAGGGCAGAATTTAGCAAAGATTACATGGTTGCGCTAAGTCAGTTTTTAAAAGCGGAACTTAAACAATATGTCGTTTACCCCCCTATGCGGGAGGTTTTTACAGCGTTTAAATGGACTGCTTTTGATAACGTGCGTGTGGTGATATTGGGACAAGACCCTTATCATGGCAAAGGACAGGCACATGGACTCAGTTTTTCAGTAAAAGAGAATATTCCGCCGCCGCCTTCACTAAAAAATATCTTCAAAGAGATCAATGCTGATCTAAAACTAGACATATCTGCCTTACGTGGAACATTGACGGCGTGGAGTGCGCAGGGCGTTTTTCTGCTCAATACCGTCTTAACAGTGCGTAGCGGTCAAGCAGCATCGCACCGCGGCCGTGGGTGGGAACAATTTACTGATAAAGTCCTTACCGTCTTAAACGAGAACAGGACAGGTTTAGTATTTATGTTATGGGGAAGGTTTGCCCATGAGAAAGCTAGCTTATTAGACGCCACTCGGCATAAAATTTTAACAGCACCGCATCCGAGCCCGTATTCGGCAGCTAGCGGATTTTTTGGATGTCGTCATTTCTCAGCTGCAAACGCATATCTGCAATCACAAAATTTACCTACAATAGATTGGCGTATCAAATGAAAATTATGGCTTCGCATTCAAATAAGCACGTGCTTTTTCATAAGCTTCATTGATAAGTTGAATCATATCATTGGCGGTGTCTTTTTTACGGGTATCGTGTTCAAATCTATCTGGGTGATAGGTTTTTAGTAGGGCATTGCGTTTCTTAGTCACTTCTGCTAGCGTTGTTGGGTAGGTGAGATCAAATACGGCTAGCGCCTCTACGATAGGGGTAGGAATGGTCGCTTCGGTATTGGGTGGGTTGTTTTTAGAAAAATAGTCATTATAAGCGTTGCTTTTTTTTCCTGTGGTGGTATTGGAATCAAAGTCAGCACGGTCGCGCGGGCTATTTTTACCCAAATGCTCTCCCAAGTACTCTCTATAGTCTCGTAAATAGGCTTCTAGTATTTTCAATATTCGGGTAGGAAGACTCATGATTGTATAATAAACTATCAATATCTTATATCAATGATTGATATCAATGTTTTATAAAACTTTAAGCAAAAAATTAGTAAAAATTGTGTTCATAATAACATATTACATGGGTAAATTACATGGGTAAGGGTTCAATTATTTCAAAAATGGATGGTTTTTTTCAATGATGCAAGTATTTTAAATGAATGATATACTGTAATGATAAACTACGTATGACGTATTCGACGATAAAAATCTAATTTTAGATAAAAATCTAATTTTAATATGCCATTGAAAAATCATATGAAAATGATATTAAAATATCATTGGACTTAGTTATACTAGATAACACTAAGTGATACTATAACATTCAATAATACTAGATAAGACTAAATAATACTCAATGTGCTAATTGAAAAGTACAACTAAAAAAAGTATAACTAAAAGTGCAGCTAAAAGTAGAACTAAAAGTACAATTTTGTAATACAATGAGAGTACTGCCCCAAACCTATAAAAACCAGGCATCAAAAAAACCAGATATTCAAACCGTAAAGATCTGTTAATCAAAATCTATTAGTAAAAACCTGTTATAATCTGTTATTATTGAGTTTATAAAAAAAGTAGTGTCTGTCAATGTCTCCACGATATAAGCATGCCCAGGTGGCGATTAGAGGAATAGGTTCTTGTGTGCCTCAGCATAGAGTTAGCAATGTAGAATTATTAGAGCGGATAAGTAATTTTGATAGTGAAGCGGCGCGAGCATCGTTTATTAAACGGCAGGACAATGAAAATAACATTGATTACACGCGTTTAGATGAGCCTGCTCTCTTCGATCTGTGGGTGCAGCAAGTTTGTGGAATCAAAGAACGTCCTTATATTACAAAGGGTGAATTTGAAGAGCGGCTTGCTTGTGAACATATGGCTGCGATTGCGGGTGAGCGTGCATTAGAGCATGCGGGTCTTGCTAAGGAGGCGATTGAGCATGTGATTTTTTCTACGTACAGTAGCAATCGCGTGATGCCGACGCCTGCTGCGACACTTGTTAGGATGTTGCAATTTGACCAAGGAGCAGGAGGAGTAAGTGCGGTGACGTTTAATGGAGCTTGCAGTGGGTTTCTGGATGCATTCATCGATGGATATATTAAGATTGCGGCTGGATATTTTAAGCATGTTTTGATCGTTGCTTCAGAAAACATGAGTGATAAAATGGATTTCACGGAGCCTACGTCTTGTATTATCTTTGGTGATGGTGCGGGCGCTGTTGTGTTAAGTGGTGTTACGGCTGAGGACGCTAAGGCGGATGACCGTTCTATCTTAGGCTTTGCTTCGGCTATTGATTATAGTGAGCAGATCAATATGTTTCGCGGGGGAACTATTTATTTTAATAAAGGTCCCTACGTCCAGCGTAACGCTGTCCAGGCGATGTATGCTATTGGTAAAAAAGCACTCTTGCATAGCGATCTTGATTTTAAGGACATTCATTACATCATTCCTCATCAAGCCAATGCGCGTATTACGAGTGCGCTTGCAGGAAAAATCACAGCTGAGGCGCCCTGTCAAGTGCTGAGTACGATTGAAACGACAGGCAATCTTTCTAGTGCGGCTGTTCCTGTGGCGTTAGACATGCTTGTGCAGGGAAAATTAGCGGCTACTCCGTACTTGCGTGGAAAACGGGGGTTGTTTGTTTCTGTGGGAGGGGGGTATACTTTTAGTGGTGTGACGACGTTGTTATAGAGTTTGTTTGGGAGCGCGGTTGCTGGCTCTGGTGGTTTGATTTTTTAATACTTGCCATGAAAAATTTTTTTTAATGCAGACCATGAAAAGTTGTAGGGGCTGTGGGGAGAGATATTCCTAAGATTGTTTATATGGGGTCGCCGTTATTTGCGGCGCGGCTTTTAGAATTTATTATTACGATGCGGCTTGCTGATGTCTGTGCTGTGTGGACGGTTGCTAAGCGCATTCGTAGTCGTGTTCGTAATAGAAAAGCGCTGCGGTCTGATGAAGAGAGCACACCAGTAGGTCAAGTAGCACAGCGTCTTAATATTACTCTTCATGAACCTGAGGAGATTACGGCGCTGGATGTGGCGGCTATGCGGGGATATGAAGCGGATTTTATATTTATAGTGGCGTATGGGAAGATCTTACCTGAGGCATTTTTTGCGGCGGCTAGATATGGTGCTTATAATCTTCATTTTTCACTACTTCCGCGTTACCGAGGAGCAGCGCCTATTACGGCAGCCATCTTAAATGGTGACCGTGAAACAGGTATTACTATTCAAAAGGTTGTAAAACGTATGGACGCGGGGCCAATTGTCTTACAAGAAGCGTTCGCAGCAGCCGAATTAGATTACGAACAAGTACTAAGGCATTCGATTGAACGTGCCCACAACCTTTTTCAAGTCTTTTTTACTTCCCAAGTAGGAACAAATAACTCTCCACTGTGGGCAGCTCCACGGTTATTAGAACAAAATGAAACAAAAGCAACCTATACAAAAAAAATTGATGCCACAGCTACAGAAATGACACAGGCAGAGACTTCATTATCGTTTCATCGCAAAATGTTAGCATTTAAGCACTGGCGTGGTGTGATGTTTTTCATTAAAGAGGTCAAATATTTTGTAGTAACCTATCAATTTTTACGTACAGAAAATTTTTATCAATCACCCCTCTTCAAAGCCGATCAATCTTTCGCAGCACAAACTAAGACGCTTTTAACGGATATAGAATGGGAGGCTTGGAATGGTAAGACTACTGTACCTCTGCATTGTTTTAAGTCGTTAAAACAGTGTTTCTATTTACTCACTACGCAAAATAAGAGATTGTTTTTATGGTTAAATGGAGATTTAATGCCTATTGAGATATTGACATTGAAGAGAGCAGGTGGTAGGACTATTACAGCAAAAGATTTTATCAATGGTTCTCGTGAAAAATTCCCAATTGCAGTCAATTAAAAGTAGTTCTCATAAAAAAATCCCAATTGCAGTCAATTAAAAATAGTTTTTGTAAAAAAATCCTAATTGAGCCCAATTGAAAATAATTCTCATGAAAAAATCCCAATTGAGCTCAATTGAAAATAATTCTCATGAAAAATTCCCAATTGAACTCAATTGAAAATAATTCTCATGAAAAATTCCTAATTACCTTCAATTAAAATGCAGGCTGCAAGTCAGTTTTCTAGCAGCTATCGATTTTTATAGCAATTTTTCTGGCGATTTTAGGTTATTGTGAGTGGCTTCTCAGTGAGGGGCTTCTTAAAAAGTGCGTGTGCGAGTACATTAAGAGGATTAACACAGGTAATATTTAAGAAACCATGCCTTATTATATGTCTAAGAAAAACAAAAATACATGTTATATACATGTTATAGCAATATTTTTATGGCTATAACGTTGTATTTATACGCTGTCTACGGGTTATAAGTCTAATCTATATAGTGAATTTGTTATGTAGTAAAAGGTTGACTTTAATATCGTTTGATATTATACTTAATGAGTAGGGAGGAGTTGATTTAAATTTCTATTGACTTTTCTTATTACGTCTCACCTCTTATCGTGTAGGCATCTGTTAAAAAAGGCGCGGTAAGATCGTGATAAACACTAAATATTCAATAATAAACGCTTAAAAATAACATGCTAGTAATCTAGCCTAATTTATATTCCTTTATCCTAGTGAATTTTCTGTATGGATCGTGAGTGACCGACCCTAAAAACACGGTTTTACGCTAAATTCTACCCTAAAAGGGTAGATTAACTCGTTAAGTGGATGATTGTGTGCGGTTTGTCTGTGTGCGGTTTGTTTTTAAGGAGAGACCTATTTAGCGGTGACTTAACCTTATAATAAGTGGATGCGAACAGTCAATATTAAAAATCAATAGTAACAATACATCGACAGTAATAATCAATGACAGTAATAATCAATAGTAGTAACGATATAATCTTACACGACCCATTAATGTTCCATTAATCCTATGCTGTAGTGCATCCTGTAATACACTGTAATAAAATCCTATACAAATCCTATACTAGTGCATTATAGTAAATTTTATACTATAATGTGTGAGTGTGCGTGGCTGGATAAAATCACCATAAATAAACTGGGAAGCGAAGGACTTCAATTAGATAATTCTTTTAGATCATTTTAGATAATCAATAGTAATGGCGAATGACGTTTCAGAGAAGACTAGTCCAAGTGACAAAGTCAAAATAAAAAAGATAAAAATTCTTAAAAAAATCGATGAGGCTCCTGCAAAAGCACCGCATCCAAAAGCACCGCACCCAATAGGCTCACAATCAAAACCATGGCTACGCAAAGACGATATAACCGTCAATTTTGATAAAGCTCGTGAAATTGATCTAGAAGACCTTAATCGCCTGAGTATTAACAGATTGACGCAAATAGCTAAACAATTCGGTGTCAATATCGAGGACGAAGAGGTCACCAAACAACGGGTTATTTATTATATTATTGAGAAAGCTATCAATAATCGTCAGATCACGGTGAGTGGAAGTGGCGTCTTTGAAAAAATGTCCGAAGGATATGGATTCCTCAGATCGCCTGAATATAATTACTTGCCTGGGCCTGAGGATATATATATATCGCCGTCACAAGTAAGGAATTTTGCTCTTAGAACTGGGGATACGGTTTCAGGACAAATTCGGTGTCCTAAGTCCAGTGAAAAGTATTTTGCCCTTCTCAAGGTCAAAACCGTTAATTTTGAAACCGTTACTCATACCCATAATAACAACAATAACAATAACAATAAATTTTCTGTCAAAAGACGTGCTTTTTTTGATAGTTTGACACCGTATTATGCGACCGAACGCTTGACGTTAGAAAATGGCAACCTCTCAACACGAATTATTGACTTGTTTGCACCTATTGGGAAAGGACAACGGGCGTTAATTGTTTCTCCGCCTAAGGCAGGCAAAACTATTTTATTACAAAATATTGCCAATGCCATTATTCAAAATCATCCAGAAGTGTATATCATTGTTTTATTGATAGACGAGCGTCCCGAAGAAGTTACCGATATGAAACGCAATGTTAAAGCAGAAGTGGTTTCATCGACTTTTGATGAACCCGCGCAACGCCACGTCAATGTCGCTAGAATCGTCATTGAAAAAGCTAAACGGCTCGTCGAACAGTGCCATGATGTCGTTATTTTATTAGACAGCCTCACACGGCTTGCACGTGCTTACAATCAAGTAGAACCTGCTTCAGGAAAAGTCCTTTCAGGAGGGGTGGATTCCAATGCTTTGCATAAGCCTAAGCGATTTTTTGGTGCTGCTCGCAATGCTGAAGAAGGCGGTTCTTTGTCAATTATTGCTACAGCGCTTATCGATACGGGTAGTAAAATGGATGAGGTTATCTTTGAAGAGTTTAAGGGCACAGGTAATATGGAATTGGTCCTCAATCGGCGTATTTCTGAGCGAAGAATTTTTCCTGCTGTTGATCTGAAGAAAAGTGGCACACGTCGTGAAGAACTCCTGTTCTCAGATGAAGTCCTCCAGAAAATGTTCGCCCTCCGTAATGCACTCGGACCTATGGATGAATTTGAGATTATTGACCTCGTTCTAAAAAAGATGAAGGCTACCAAAACCAATGCAGGTTTTCTGCAAAATATGAATTCTCCTTAATTTTTTTTATTTTTATATATTATTACTATTTTAGGGTACGTAGGTCGTCGATTGTCATGCAGCAGTGGTTTTTACAACTCGGTAATTTGTTAGTGTATATTGTCATTGCGACATTGCTAGCTGTAGCTATTATTCGTGCGGCGCCTGTATTGTTTAATATAGACTTTGTGAAGGAAATTCGTCAAGACAATCGCTCGGCGGCTTATTTCTTAGCGGGGCTGCTTGTTATGATAGGGCTGATCGTTGGTCTTTTCAATCTTTGACAATTCTCTGATTTTTTCATGATTTAACAAAATTAATCTTACGCGTGGGTGAGGTTAATTGTTCACGTGCTGCTAGCAAGGTTGATTTGATCAATGTCTACTCTTTTTACAAGCTAGCAAGGTTAGTTTTTCGGAAGGCTATATAGCAGGGCGGGTCTGCCACATTTCTGATTTCGTCTAACAATGTCAATATAACGGTTGTCTTTGTAATTGAGATGGCGGTGTGCATTTTTGTAATGGGGGTGGAGGTTTTTTTATTAACGAGTCCCACTTTATATAAAGCGGCGTGCTTGGGGTGTGCAGTGCATTTTTAGGATAAATTACGGCACTGCGTTTTTAGGTCAAGAACTTACTTGTGAAATCACTTATTTTTTAAGAAGTGATATGTTTTCAGGTCTTTTATGGGTGGGAGATCACGTAGACTTGTGACTGAGAAGAACGTGAGAAAGGCTTCTGTAGTCCTGTAAAGGGGCGGACGACCGGGCGCATCTTTATGACCGCTTATTTTAACAAGTTGTGTGGATAGTAAAATTTTTAAAGCCGACGTACATGAAGCCCCTCTGATATACTCAATATCGCTTTTAGTAACGGGTTGTTTGTACGCTACGATAGCGAGCGTTTCTAGGAGAGCGGGAGATAATTTGCGTTTCTTCTTTACATATGTCTCAATGACGGGATTTTTAAAGGTGGGATCAATGCGTAATTCTAGAGTATCCGCTAGCTTTTCAATTTTTGTAATAAGTTTTGCTTGTGCGTAACGTTTATTAAGAAGTGTAATGGCTGCGGTCAGCGGTTTTATGTCTTCTATTTTGAGTAATTCTTTGATTTTGGTTATTTTTATGGTCCCGTGTTCTAGAATGAGCATGGCTTCTAGGGTTTGGGCTATAAAATCAGTAGAAAGCAGTTTATTATCATGGGGGTGTGAAGTAGATGGGGGGGAGATTGGGGTTATGGATGAATGGGAGGTACGGGTGTTTTTGGGCGTATTTTGGGGTGTTGTTTTACGAGATAATGATTTTTTTAGAGAAGAGGTGGGGGTTGCTACGGATGGGTTTTTTTTTAAGGGGGAGTGCGTATTCGCTACGGATAACGATTTTTTTAGGGGGGGGCTGGTGTTCGGTACGGATATGGGGGAGCGTGGCGGAGAATTTTTTAATTGAGCGGGCATAGCGAGGGTAGATAATAGTTTAGGATGATAATTGTTATAACGGCAATGGTGATAAATATTATAAATATGATGAACATCAGCCTCTAATTGGCTATGAGAACGGTCAATTTCAGTGATATTCAGTGATATTGGGTTGATGGAGCTGTGGCATTGATAAAGCGGTTTGTTATGATTCTGTGTTTGTTGGTTGCGTCTTTAAATAGAAATGATTGTAAAAATAAGCAACGGTGCTTGCTACGGAGAAGAGCTTTATGGCTTCTTTGCGTTTAATTTGTTCAAATAATGCCATTTTCTCAGGATCATCTGCAATAGCCCCCGTCAAGTATGTCGTCACGACATCTAGATCACCTGCTTTGAATTGTTCTTGCGTAGGTTCGTCTAGCAGCTTATAGAAAGTATCTAATCGCGTTTTAATGTCATACGATTGTCCACATGACAGTGGAATTGTTATAATAAACAGTAGTAGAATATAGCGAAGGAATACTTGCATTGTGATGGTGTTTTTTATGATGGGGTGATCTGCTTGCATTGTGATAGTGTTTTTTATAATAGGGTGGTTTTGTATGATGGAGTAGTTTAATTCGGCTAGTATATTAGATAAAATCTCACCTAGTAGAGCCCTTTATAAAATCTTGGACACTATCTACACGACGCATTTACTGTCTAATAGGTCATAAGTTAAGGGTACTCACGCGATTACAAATTATATCATGATCGTAGATTATATCATGATCGCTTATAAAACTATAAAGCCCATTGAAATACCAATTCAAGTGAGCGACAAAGCCAATTGAAGCGAATTGAGACCAATCCAAGCTATATTGAAGTCAATTCAAAACAATTGAAGTGAATGGTAGAGTTGATTGAAGTCAATTCAAAACCAATCAAAAAACCATATGGAGATGAAATTAAACTCAATCAATCCAAACGGACTACAAAGCTAATTGAAGTCAATTAGAACCCATAATTCAAGTCACTCAACCCCACTTCAAGTTTTAATGCCGCAATAAAAAGGTTTATGAGCAGAACTTTATTCTAATAATATTAGCCGAATTCTACTTATAAATGGATTATTCTAATGATATTGGTTGAATTCTACTTATAAATGGATTGAGGGAATTGAATTTTTAGCAAAGTGTTTGTATTATGGTATAATTTATAACTGAGTTTTGATTGAGTTTTGATTGAGTTTCAATCTAATTAGCGAATAATGTCGATATAGCAGCGTAAATTTTCAATAAAGCGATTTTTGAGCGAGTTTTTGTATGGACGTAAAGAAATTAGCTGCCATTTACCAAGTGGCACAGAAACGAAGAATACGTGAATTGACGATAGAAACAAAGGCTTCTAAGGTAAAAATGGTACTCAATCCCCAAAAACCCACCGCCTATCCACCAGAAACCACGTCCCCTAGTGTTGTTACAACGGATAATGGGGAAAATAAAGCGAATTTTGAACAGCAGAATGCCGGGAGCCAGTCGCTAGATAAATTTGACATTGTATCCTCGCAGATAGGCTTTTTTTCAAGATATAATCCTAAAACCAAGCGGCATTACGTGAAATTACGCGACCAGGTCAAAAAAGGTGCTGTCGTCGCTTGTATTAAATCTATGCACCTCCATTATGAAATTCAAGTTGAAAAACCAGGTAAAATAGTTGAATTCCTTGTCGAAGAAGGACAGCCCGTAGAATATCATCAACCCCTTATTAGACTTATTCAGATTTAAATAGCAGACCTAACTACGTGGTCTCAATCGTACGCGCTCTCAATCCAATTTTAATATTGATTTAATAACAACCAAGTAATAATAAAACTCAATACAAATCTTAATATTGAATCAAAAACAGCCAAGTAATAATAGACCCCAATAATAACAGACCCCAATACAAATTTTAATAAAATCTTAATGAAATCTTAATATTGAGTCAAAAATAGCTCAATGACAAAAAATTCTGATACGAATCTCAATATTAAATCAATAAAAACGGCTAAATCATAATAGACATGGCACATAAACGAATAAAAAAGATTCTCATTGCCAATAGGGGTGAGATAGCATTGCGTGTGATCCGTGCTTGTAAAGAGTTGGGTATTGCTACGGTTTCGGTCTATTCTAAGATAGATGAACATTCACTGCACCGCAGATTTTCGGACAGTAGTGTTTGTGTCGGGGAGGCGCCGCCTGGTGAGTCGTATTTGAACATTCCACGAATTATTGCTGCCGCTGAAATCTCCGGTGCAGATGCTGTCCATCCTGGATATGGTTTTTTAGCAGAAAGTGCTGAATTTGCCCATGCTTGTCATGAAAACAATCTTATCTTCATCGGACCTAGTGCTGAGATCATTCGTAGTATGGGAAATAAGAACGAAGCGCGCCGTACGATGCAAGATTTGAATATTCCTATCATTCCTGGTTCTGTGGCGTTAACCGACCTTGATATGGCACTTAAAGAAGCAAAACGAATCGGGTATCCTGTTATGCTCAAAGCCAGCCATGGCGGCGGTGGTAGAGGAATGCGACTGTGCAGAAAACCCAAACACCTCGAACAAGCATTTAATATCACCAAACACGAAGCACAAGCGAGCTTCGGCAATGATGAAATCTACCTGGAAAAATTCATCGAACACGCACGGCATATAGAAGTGCAGATTTTAGCCGATACACATGGCAATTGTCTTTACTTAGGTGAACGTGATTGTTCTATTCAAAGGCGTAAACAAAAGCTTATCGAAGAAACACCTTCGCCCTTCTTAGAACAAAATACACGGCTTAAAATAAATACCGTAGCCGCTGAAGCCGCCAAGCAATTAGCCTACGTCGGCGCTGGAACAATTGAATTTCTTATGGACGCTAAGAAAAATTTCTATTTCATGGAAATGAATACGCGCATTCAAGTCGAACACACGATCAGTGAACTTTATACGGGCATTGATATTGTAAAACAACAAATTCAGGTTGCTGCAGGACAAAAATTACATCTCGAGCAAGAAAAACTTATTTTTCGCGGACATGTTATTGAGTGTCGTATCAATTGTGAAGATATTTATAAAGGATTTACGCCTGTTGCGGGGAAAATAGGCCGTTGTCATTTCCCACAAGGACTCGGCGTGCGCGTCGATACACATATTTACAGTGGCTACACCATTCCACCCAATTATGACTCTATGCTTGCTAAGCTTATTGTCTGGGGGCTTGATCGTGAAGAGGCGATAAGCAGGATGCAGCGCTCGTTATCTGAGTTTGTTATTGAAAACATTCCAACGACTATTCCGTTCCACCAACAGATGATGGGCAATAAATACTTCAAACAAGGCAAATTTGACATTAATTTTCTTGACAAGTTTGAAATCGCCCCTCCTAAAAAGACGTCTAGTGGTGTTTTTTCTTGATGGCTTCATTGTTGCAGCCAAGTAACAGTAATCTTATAATAATCTTATAACGTTGTTTTTTACTTCAGCCTCTATGTTTCCATAAAAATACAGGGAGCATTGAATATAAAGACAATTGCTATTACAATGCATCCATTAGCCATGGGTACGTCAATTAAGCATCAATTATTATTACAATATATCCATCAGCCATGGGTACATCAATTAGGCATAAAACCGTTAATATATCAATGATAATTACTATTATTAGCTATGAATACGTCAATTAAGCATCAATTATTATTACAATATATCCATCAGCCATAGGCACATCAATTAGGTATAAAACCGTCAATATATCAATGATAATTACTATTATAATGCCTTAATGCGTCAATGATAAATGCCTCAATATGTCAATATATCAATATGTTAATGATAAATGCATCAATTTGTTAATGTGTCAACTATGTATCAATGCATCAATTTGTTAGTTAATATGTCAATTATGTATCAATGCATCAATATGTCAATAATAAGTGTCTCAATGCGGATAGGGTTAAGATTTATTAACAATTAAAAATGGTTGATTTTATGTTAATGTTATTATGTTAATGCAGCTATGTTAATGCAACTATATTAATGTTACAGGGTTAAAAGTAGGAAATCTTAAATACAAGTTCTATGAATGCCACATTTGGAGCTAGCGTGTTTTTGCTATGATTTGGTAAATGACTAGATTTTTAAGAGATAATGTAAGGTTAAGCATTGAAATTAAAGGCTTACTTATTATTATGAGCAGCAGGTTATTTAAATTTGATAGCAAGATGTTACTAGTGCCGTTGACTTCAATAGGAGTTCAGTTTATAGCTAACGGTATAGGACTTTATCGAGAACTATATCGGGAGCTATATCGAGGATTGTATTGAGGGCTTTACTTAGGATTGTATGGGTTATTTAACAACGTTTAGGTCTGATAATGCCTAAAACTACACGAAAAGCAGCCAATTCCTCTTCTGATTCGGATTTTGCTGGTAAGCAGCGGTCCTTGCGTGGTTCCAGCCTCCATAAGGAGCCAGCCAATACGGATACCAAGCGAATGATTTTGGCTCATACGAGCCGCGAGGTGAGATATGGTATTTTGCGGATGCTTGCAGATAAACAATGGGAAAAAGTCAAGAATATTCTCACAAATCGTGACCATAAGTGGCAAATCCTACTCGAAAATGATGATGACGTCTTGTTTAGAGAACTCAGTATGGCGATGTCCCATGTTGGATTAGGGGAGATTAAGATTGCTAAACGCTGTTTGGAGCGAATTTTACGCCTTAGCCCTGAAGAAGGACGGGCACAACTCCTATACGCATACATTAATCTTACAGAAAATAATAGCGAACAGGCTATTATGCGCTACGTCATGCTGCTCGACCGTAAAGAATTCCAACCACTAGTTAAAAATATTTTAACGGCTGTAAAAAGTACAAACTCTTTGTATAAATTAACATTGAATAAGCCGCTGAATTTTTTTTATATGCATTACAAACGAACACTAACCGATGCTTTTTATTATTACAGCCGTAACCTATTTAGAACATTCGCTCACAGGAAATTTCGCAAAATAGCTCTGGGAATTGGACTTCTGGTGATAATAATGTTAGGTTTATCTTTATTAATACCCTCTTTCAAGCCGTCAATGCAGCATTTATTGACTTCTTCACGTACCTGGTTGGTTAATCAAGCTTATTTTCTGAGATTGAAGCAGGACCGTGAAACGGTTAGTGATATTGATGCATTGAATCTAGCAGAGGTGGGATTGGCGCAGCGTACTTCTACCCAGGGAACGGAATTTTCTTACTACAAGGCGCAATTCACCCAACTTAAAGTAGCCATTAAGACCAGTGCCACCCAGCCAAACGCTATCAATGAAGCCTTCGTTATTTATAATGACGTCATGATGACAGAACCTTCAATTCCTATTCGGCAACGGTTTGAGATTTTGAAAGCATTTATTCCTAAACCCAGTTTACAGAGTTTTGAAAATTCACTCGCTCTCGATCAAATATTAGAACAACCACTCCGTTATAAAGATACGTACTGGAAATGGCAAGGAGAAATCTCGACATTGCGGAAATTAGATAATTCTTCCAAGCAGAACCCCCAATCATCGCAATCATCACAATCATTGTTATCTCAACAAGTAACAGACCTTGCTAATCATAACAATATCGTGTTTAGCTTTGTTATCCGTAATAAAACAGGTGGTGATGAACTATTAGAAGTCTTCTTCCAGGCAGAGACGGTTTTTCCTCGTGAAGGAGAGACGTATGAAATTTTAATGCAGTTTATAACATTGAATCCTCGTTATCGTCCATTTATGCAAGGTATTGCTATGCAGCGGCTTCGTTAATAGGGCTTTACGTATTAATCTCACTCATTAATCATATTCATTAATCGTACTTATCAATCATATTCATTAATCATACTTATCAATTATATTCATCAATCATATTTATCAATCATATTTATTAATCACACTCTTTAAGCACACTTATGAACTGTATTTATCAATTGTATTCTTAATTGTATCTATTATAATAGCACTTTTAATCGGACATTTAACTCTACATTTAATTGCATTCATAACTGCACTTATAATTACATTCATTGAAATCACAGCTGCACGCTTGTAAATTAAAATAGGTAAAATATTGGCTACGCAAATGGTTTTAGCTCATACAAGTAATCGGGCTAGTAAGATTGGACTAAGAGAGGTCTCTTATCGAGAGGTCTCCTATCGGAATGTGTGGGCACGAATCCTAGTTTTAGGGGGACTTTTTCTCTGGGGGACACTCCAGTACAGCGAACTTCAATCCGCTACACTATTTCAAAATTGGGAGCAGAACAGCTGGGGCAGTTTTTCACAAGGATTCTTCTTTGACTTTCATTCGGTCAATAAAAGTCGTTTTTACCAGTATGGCGATCTGCTTTATGAATATGAAGCGAACGAAGACCGTAATGGTGAAGAAATTGTCGGGCAGGACTATGTCTTCGAGAGCCGCACGGCTTATTATTATCAATACGTGACCCTTATGTTCATTTATACCTATCAAGAACGGATGCTCAAGTATTTCAATAGACTAGGCATTGAAAACATTAACAGTCGGCAACGCCGTATCGTCCACAGTATTATGCCTCATGTTTATTTCACCTATGAACCGCTACGGCTAGGTATATCGTATTATCGTGAATTTTCTAATACACCACAAAAATTTATAGACGAACAGCCGTGGTCGCTGCGCGGAACCAATGCTTTCTCGACACATATTCAATTGTATTTTGCCAAAATTCCTAAAACACCGCTAGGTATTGCCCTGCAGTACGAATTTTCTTTTGATCCAACCATCCCTCAGCAGCAAATCAGAACAGACCATTTTCACAGAGGGGGTATCCATGTAGACCTCTATTTCACCTATTACTCCCAATTTAAACTAGCAATGACCTATGAAAATTCGACTCGCGACGGCGTTTTATTCAAAGCAACGCAGACACCAGGCAGCACGCAGACGCAAAATCCAGACCAATATCAATTGGTACGACGCGGCTTCAAACGTTATTACATTGATTACATCTTCATCTACCGATTCACAAACACGGTATCTATTAATGTCCTTATGGGGCAAATGCTGTATTCAGACTTTGAATCGCCAGCCTATCGGTTTAAGATAGGCGCAACTTACCACTTGGGAAGTTAGAGTCCTCGATGGTTATTTTTTTACAAGTGGTGCAGCTAATGATTATTACGAAGAGTGCTATTACTTAACATTCCCATTATTTAACACTCCCATGACTTAAAACGATTAGATAGATAAGTCCCTATACTATGTTTCGCGCAGTGATTAAATTTTTATTTTATAGGAAGACGGATAGAATTTTCTTGTATTATCGAAAACGGCAATTAAAAAGAAACGTAAAAATTTTTTTTTTACTGATCTTCGCATCGGTTGTACTCCTTTATTTTGTAGTCACCTACATTGCCTTTCCAGTCAAAATGAAAGAAGACGCAATGTTCCCCTTTGTAACCCAAGGCAGTTATGTGTTATTTGACCGATTGAGCTTAGGCATTAAAAAACCTTATCGCTATGAGAATGCCCAGAATTTCTTTTATAACAAGAAATTACAACGAGGGGAAGTGGTTGCACTTGTCTCCCCATATAAATCTAGGTCTTCATTGTTTAGAAAATTGTTAGATTTTCCGCTTTATATTGTGACAGCAGGCTTTATTAAGCTAGATAAACGTGAGTATTTAATCCGTCGTGTGCTAGCACTTCCAGGGGAGAGAATCAGCATTAGAAATAAAACTATTTACATCAACGGCAATATCTTTGTTCCAGCATGGCCCCTGCACTTTGAAGACATTCGTGTTTTGCCTACTGACGTCAGTGTCCGTGATCACTTTAACGAAGTCGTTGTTCCAGGCGAACATGTTTTTCTTGTCAATGATAATTGGGATATTTCATCTGATTCGCGAACACTAGGCCCTATTCCTACGTATTTGCTAGAAGGCAAGTACCGATTTGCGCTTTTCTCAGCGCCACCACCAGAGCAGTGAGGATTGTTATTTTATAACCAGGTTACAGTATCCCTGATCTTACGGTAAAGTAAGAATTTCATACCCATGTTCTAAGACGGCAATAGTGTGTTCGAATTGGGCTGAGTAGCTGTTGTCTTTGGTATAGACACTCCAGCCATCTTTTTGGCTTGTATAGACGTCGGGATGCCCTTCATTGATCATAGGTTCAATGGTAAAAGTCATTCCTGGTTTAAGCATGGGTCCTTTCTGGCTCTGTCTGCTGTGCATGACGAGGGGGTCTTCATGAAAATTTCGTCCAATACCATGTCCGCATAAGGCAGTAACAATTCCGTATTTAAATGGCTTAATAAAATCTTCTATTGCACAACCGATATCGTTAAGATAAGCACCAGGCGCCACCGCTGCAATACCTTTCATAAGGGCACGTTCCGTTCGCATCACAAGCCGATGGATATTTCCAGCGACCTTACCGATTGTAAAGGTTCGTGAAACATCGCCATGGTAATGATCGACAATGAGCGTAACGTCGATATTGAGGATATCGCCTTCTTGTAGTGTATCGTCAGCATGCGGGATGCCATGGCAGACAACGTTGTTACGTGAGGTACAGATCGTTGCTGGAAAGCCTTTGTAATGAAGTGTGGCGGATTGGACGTTATGTTTTTTTATCCAGCGGCGGCTTAGCAGTTCTAATTCTAAGGTTGAGGTTCCTGCTGTGACGTGGTCTCCTAAGAAGGCGAGCAATTTAGCCGCCATACGACCGGCATGACGCATTTTTTCAAGTTCTTCGTCACGTTTGATGATGATCATTGTAGACTACCTGGTCTTTGGGGGCTTTTAGCAGAGAAGAAAAGTCTATTTGAGAGAGACGTAAGCTTAGTGTTAATGTATTGACGTGGTTATAAAAAAATAACAATGATCGATGATTAAATGTTTTTTTCACTAATAGCAAGATCAATGATTTGCTGTAATTGCTCAGAAGAAATTTGGTCTAGCATTTGTTTGTGTACCAATTTATCGGTTACAATCTTAGAAATATGAGAAATAATTGACAAATAACGAAGGGAGTCGGCATTGTGGGCGAAAATAAAGAAGAACAGATGAATAGGTTTTTTGTCATAGGCATTGAGATCGATGCCGGCGTCGGTTTTTATAAGGGCAATAAGCGGTTCGGAAAACGTCTTTTTGAGAATTGGAAATAGTGCAACGTGATTGCCGATACAGATCGTTTCTTTTTTAGCTTGATCGTGTATATTCTGGATAAGGTTGTCATGTTCTTGTGAAGTGGTGATATTGAGAGCGGGGATGAGGAGGTCTAGCAGGTGGTCGTAGATCATAGTAGGTTGGTCGAATGTTTTATCAAGTGTAAAAATATGGCGATGATCTAAAAACGGAGCGAGGGAAAAGCTTTTTTTGGCTAAAAAGAGCCATTCTCTAGTTAAGAGTGGTGCGAGTTCTTTTTTATTGGGGTCTGGTGAGAAGATCGCTTCGTTATCCTGGTTAATAACCATAAGCGCAATGGCATTTTCACGTTCATATGAGGTAAGTTCTTCGGGTTTTTTTATAATAAGCGATCGTTCTTCTTTACCTAATTGGTCAGATAGGATACTGGGTTTACTGAGGTTAGACCAGATCGCTAGACTAGCTAGCGGGTCGCGTGGAGCAGAATTTTTTTCCTTGCTAGTAGCGGTGATTCCGATCCATTTATACAGTCCTTCTAGAGGAATAGTCTTCTTCCAGTGATGGCAGATGAGCGTATTAAGGTCAATGTTATCGGTTAGAGCAATGAGACGACCTGTTTGAATAAAGGGCTCGCGATCAAATATGTCATAGGCTAGGCTGTCTCCGTGTTCGGTTGCCACGCCCATTTGCTTATAGCGTTCTAGTTTAAATTTGTTGCTGTCTAGGATGATGACGTTTTTATCGAAGCGAGCTAGGTACTTAGAGATCTTATAACTGAGTTCATGTGCTCCGACAATAACCCAGTTTTTGGAGAGATCGTGACGGACTTTAAGCATTTTTGCGACTACGGGTGCTGATAAGCCTTGCAAGACAACTGTAAAAGTAATGACTGCAAAAACAAATGTTTCCATGAACCAGAGATTATCACGAACAGCCGCATCGAGTGTCGTATTGGCTTGCAGCGTGAATGTAAATAGGGTGACAATTGACGCAGCGACAATTCCGCGCGGGGCTATCCAGGAGAGAAAGACTTTCTCGTGAAATTTAAGCGTACTCCCCCACGTGCATAACCAAATATTGATAGGACGTGTGACTAGTGTTATGATAAGGAGCAGGAGGAGTCCTTCGGGAAAGAATCGTTTCACGTTATCAAAATTGAGGTTCGAAGAGAGCAGAATGAAGATCACAGCGATAAATATATCTGTTAAATCGAGTTTGAATTTTTTAATTTCCTCGATAGATATTTTGGTTGTGAGACTGATGACGATGCCAGCAACAACTATTCCAAGGACGCCTGATTCGTGACTGAGTGCATTGCAGATAGCAAACGTGACAAGTGTTGCCATGAGAATAAAACTATTTTGCATGTCTGGTGGGACGAGATTTTTATTGAGCGCTAAGGCAATGATATATCCGAATAGACCACCTATTAAAGTGCCAACGCCTAATCTTAAGAAAAGATCAAATAAAATGTTCCCTTCACCGTGGCTGATGAGAAGTTCAAACGAGAATATTGCTAGAAAAATACCAATAGGATCAATGAGAATACCTTCCCAATGGAGAATATGTGTGAGATTTTGTTTAAGATTGACACGTCTTAAGATCGGCATGATAACGGTAGGCCCTGTCACGACAATGATACTGCTTAAGAAAAGAGCGTAAGTAAAAGGCAACCCAAACAATAGAAATATCGCCCCCGCATTAAAAAGCCACGTGACAATGACCCCTATAGAAAGCAGTTTGAAGATAACTCTTCCTACTTTTCTGTATTGAGAATAATTTAACGTGAGAGCGCCTTCGAAGAGAATGATAGCAACGCCTATTTGAATAATAATTTCTAGAGTGGCGCCTAGTTTTTGCGGCTCAATAATGCCAAGTACTTCTGGACCTATGAGCACACCTGTTATTAAAAGTAAAACAATGGGAACAATATGTAATCTGCGCGCAATTATCATGCTTATCAAGCCAGCAGCTAGCGCTATGATGAATGTTGTTACAGTTTGAAGGACTTCGGCACCCATTGGTATTTATGTGAGTAGAGAGAACTTGTTATAATAATTTATTGGCTAGAGTGCTAAAATATAAGATGATAAGAGTATTTGAAAAAAGGTCTGACTTAAAGTAAACAATCGGAGCAACAGGACTTGAACCTGTGACCTCTTGGTCCCAAACCAAGCGCGCTACCAACTGCGCCATGCTCCGGATATTCAATGGTTGTTCTATACATTGCTAATAAGTAAAAATAGCATAATGTGACAATACGTAACAATAGGATAACTTAATAGTAGTACAAGTCTTAACTAGTAGTAGCATAAGTGAAAATACAAGGCTCAATGCCAAGTAGTACACGATTGTTTTTAAGTATTTATGAACTTATCTTATTGATAAGACTATTGTACTATGTAATCAAGGAATGACTGACCAGTTATTGAGCATTTTTGGGGATAATTGAGTATAATAGTAGTGATTGATAGTGGTGAGATTGATAGTGGTGATTGCAATCTTTAAATTCCAATGACTTTCTTGTTGGAAATAGTTTTTTAAAATTTAGCTTTGAAATTATAATTGAATGCTAAAATTAAGAGTCTGTTAGAAGTCAATTAAGACTCTGTTAGAAGCCTGATTTAGGTTTTCTATCGATTAGAAGCATTTTTGGGAGGTGCGAATATTTTATAAAGCCGTTAAAAATACGATAGACCACTGCCAGTATCTAAAAATGCTGCTGTGAATGTAAAATTTTCCCACCAAAAGTTTTTCCACCAAAAATTTTTCACTAAGGACGGTACAATGACAATGGTAATAGATAACAATGAAAATGCACTCAACAAAGAAACTTCACCAGCAGCCGCAATCACTGATCCTTCAAATAGTAATGAAGTAGAAACTGCTGTGGTTACGGATATTTCTATGTATACGTTGCCAGAATACGTGTACCCTACCCATAAGAAGCAACGTTATGAATTGATGCGAGAAATTGATCTGACTCCTGAGATGCAGAATATTTTTGAAAAGTTGTGTCATTATGCTAATTTACCCGAAGTCAATAGCCCAGTAATCAATATCAATAGCTTTTTGGTCTACACTTCTGGGAAGAAAGACGTTAAAGCATTTCAAAAGCATGCTTTTTTAGACCCTCTCTACAGACTTATTAAATCGGTTGTTAAGGAAAAAGAGGGTATTATTGAAGTTTTAAAGCAAGACGAGGTCGGCAATCCTGAACAGATCGTACTTAAAGAAAAAGAAGACGAATTGTCGCAATTGTATCGTTATATTGAAAATTATTTTGAAAAAAGCTATACAGATTTTCTAGATAAAACGGGAACATTGCTTGCTAAGAGCGAAGTTAACAGTGCGCTGTCTATATCGGAATCGCATCTTGAGGGGCTTTTATTGGAAGTGACTACTCCCAAATTAACGTTAGATAGCCTAGCTAAGCTTGCTCATTGTGAGAAACCACTTATATGCTTTTCTGGCAATCAATACATAGAAAATGTGATTATTCCAACAAAAAAAATCCCAACGCTCATAGAAACGTTTGTAAAATTTGTCAGCACTTACTACCAAGAAGACCTCAATGAAGAAATTCGTCATCACGTCCTAAAAAAAGTCAAGGAACAAAACCTCAATACCGTACGCCTCTCGCGTGTTATACGTGAAGGATTGATAGGTGATGCCTATTTTTTGTTTTTCTCGCAATTGTTTTACGGTATTATGCTGAGTATTATGGACAAGATCAGCCAGCAAAATTTTCAAAACAAAGAAATCTATAATCAATGTTTCATTCTCTATTTCCTTTCTAGTCTATCCATTAACGAGCGCAATCAAATCATGGATAAAAAACGCAATGAAGAGGAACGAAACAAGCATTATAAGACCATTATCACAGGACTTATATCTAATTCGAAGCAAAGACGGGGACGAAGTGTCTATGTGCCCTTTACTATCAGAGAAATGCTGCAATTTCAAGTGCATAATCCAGCAAGTGACAATGCTGAGAAAGTTATCAAATTGGCAAAACTTTACGACGAAGACGAATTGTATAAGCTTATTTATGAAAAGAATTTTACAGGTCATGACATTAACGATATTCTTATATTTTCTTCTTCAGGGGTCAAGTATTATTTTCATCGCGTTCGGTTGATAGAAACGTTTCTGTGTTCCCTTGAAAATGAACGTGAAATGATCGAATCGGCTATTTACGAAGACTGGCGTAAAGACCCTAGTAAAATTGTCGACAGAGATAAAGAAAGTGATTTTTTCTCTCTATTGGAAACGCAATATATCAGTGCCTTTTTCAAGAATTATCTTAGTTTAGCGATAAAAACTATTTTTGCTTCACGTACGAAGACGGGCAGCATTGATTACAATTACCTTATCAATCGGTTATTTCTCACAGAAAACGACAAATTGCTGTTAAATTTGAATACTAAGGCGTTATTGTATCGTGCGGCGGACATTGATAAGAAAAAGCTTGTGCTGCAGCGGTTTTGTGAATTGATTATGGATATGCGTACTAAGACACCGCTGCAGATTAATGAAATTTTGGATTTATCGTTTCCTGCCATCCGGCGTTCTGCTATCAGAAATAGCGAAATGGGGCGATTTAGGAAGTTGTTTTTTGTTGTTCGCGAGTTTTTCTCGACAATTATATTGTTTTTTGGCGGTAATAGAAATTATTTGAGGTATTTAGCCAATCCTTATTATAAGTTGTCTAGTCAATTTAGAATGTCCGATGAAAGTAGCACCGCCACGCCAGAAAATAAGAAACAACAATCACACAAATTGCAATCAGACCAGAGTAACAGCACAGCAGCTAAAGGTGGAGTATCTACTTCTGGTAGAGAAGGTGCCATTGATAAAAAAAGCAGTCCAACCTCCGCTAGCAATACAAAACCTGAGAGCAAAAAGAAAGAGATTGAAACATTGCTTAAAAATGTTCCTGAGGTTAAAAATCTTAAAAAAATCACGACTCAGCTCGAAGTCGATCACGATCTTTGGAATATTAAAATGGGAAGTTCCCGTAAAAAGATCCGTCAAATGGTCGACAATAAAATCGAGACTCTTGTAGAGCGGTTTGACGCCAGTGCGTATTCTAAGCAAAATATGGATATGTTTTATAGTAAAATAGTTAAAAATCTTAGCATTGACCCTATTGGCGATAAAAATGCGCTTAAACGTTACATTTTTTACAAGGCCGCTCTAATCCAATACAATAAAAACATTAAATAAAAGTGGTTATAAAAAGTATTTATAATAGACTTTTATCTGGTTTTTACCTGAATTTTATCTGGACTTTGAGATAGCTGTTAAATAGTTAGATTTTCAGATTCTCAGATCGCTAGGTCATTAGATTGCAGTAAAAGTAAATACATGAAGTATATCCTTAGGCTTTTTTTGAGAAGATGGCATTCATTTAATGAAATGGGTAGCTATGTTATAGGATTGACCGTTTTGAGTGGTTTTGTTTTTTTGCTGCCACCTATTAAAATGACGTATGCCGAAGTGGTGCTCGTAGGAGGAAATAACGCTTGGGCGGATCGATATTATTTTGATAAATTATTTCATTTGGGTGTGTTTTTCATAGTGACCTATCATTACTTATTATTGGTTGTACGCGAAGATGTTCCGCGTGTGATCGTTCGCATGTCATTCAAGCATAGAGTACTCGGTGTATTAGGTCTTATGCTTGCATGCGGAGCGGGGTTAGAATGGGGACAGAGTCTCATCAGCTACCGTGAAGCAACGTGGGGTGATTTTGGGAGTAATATCTTAGGCACTGCGTTAGCGCTGACTTATTTCTTGAAAAGTAGGTTATAGAGAGTGTGGGGAGTAAAGCAGCTTTAAAGGACAATCTTGTATTGATGATGTGATGGGTAAATTGTTCGCGGTTGTCCTGTACTTCTCTCTGCTCCTTAAAAGCTGAAGAAAGCCAAATTTTTCTGCTACTTATGAACTTTCTGCTACTTAGAAGCTAAATATATGAAATGCCTATGAAAACGTTCCCCCTTGAGATTGCCCTTAAACCTTCGGTTCAATTTTTGTATGATAGGTTTAGAGCAGCGGGATACGAGTTATATATCGTAGGCGGCTTTGTTCGTGACAGGTTACTTAACAGGCCTGGCGGGGATATTGATTTTGCTACCAGTGCGCGCCCAGCAGAGATGATCAGGTTGTTTGAACGTGTTGTTCGAACAGGGATTAAGTACGGTACTTGTACGATTCTTATTGGAACAGACAGCTATGAAGTAACGACTTATCGTACGGAAGGACGTTATGAAGACAGGAGACGTCCTAGTAAAGTTGATTTTGGAACAGACCTGCTTGCCGACTTAGAGCGCCGCGATTTTACGATCAATGCTTTTGCTTACGATATTGCTAGGGGCGAAGTTATCGATGCTTTTTTAGGACAGGAGGACTTGCACTCAAAGTGCATTCGGACGATTGGGAATGCGGAAGACCGTTTTAATGAAGACGCTTTACGGATGATGCGTGCCGCTAGACTAGTGGGTGAGCTTAATTTTTCACTTGATATCGAGTGTTTATTAGGAATGAAAGCCTGCGCTAAGCAGCTCTCTCAAGTTTCTGCTGAACGGCTGCGCGATGAACTTAGTAAATTATTATTGTCCGATCATCCAGTAGCCGGTCTTAGGGCATTGGAAAAGGGAACATTATTGTCTTATCTGCTGCCAGAACTGGTGAAAACGCAAGGTGTGATGCAAAATGCCTTTCATGCCCATGATGTGTATGAACATACCCTTGCTGTTGTGGATGCTGTGGCGAAATACAAACGAACATTGGCAACTAAGGACATTCTTAAAAATAATATTACGCTACTCTTAGCCGCATTACTGCATGATATTGGTAAGCCACAGACACGAAAGGAAGGAGAATTAGAGGGGCAAGTAAGTTTCCTTAACCATGAACAAGAAGGCGCTAAAATGAGCCAAGTTATCTTAAAACGGCTCAAGTTTTCTAAGCGAGACATTGAAACGGTGGTACTTCTTGTGCGGGAGCATATGATTTACAACACTTCAAAGTGGAGCGATGGTGGAGTCAGGCGGTGGTTAAATCGTGTTGGAATTGAAAATAAAGATAGATTGATTGCATTGGTTCGGGCGGATCGAGTAGGACGTGGCGTTACTGAGCGCATGACCGAAGTAGCTCGTGAGAAAGAAAACGCTGATCTCGAGCACTTTGAAAGAAGAATCGATGATTTGATCGCTAGTCAGACCGCCTTTAAAATCAGTGATTTAAAGATCGGTGGAACTGAGCTTATGGAGGTTTTTTCCCTCAGTCCTTCACCACTGATTGGCGAAGTGCTGCAGCACTTACTAGAAAAAGTACTCGAAGACCCAGCATTGAACACGGATAAAAAATTACTTGCTGAAGCAGAAATCTTTCTTAAAAGTAAAGTTTTTTAGCATTGTGATCATGCGTCTACGCAATTCTATATTACATATCCATATTATTTAGCCAGGGGCACTTGATTCTTCTCGCTATTTTAAAGAAAAGTCAATGCGCCCATCATTATAAAGGATATCATTATATAATAAAGATACCGTAAGTTCTATTTGTAGTGTACATTAATGTGAAAGATGGATATGCCGTAGTGATATAACCAGTGAGTTACTGGTGCGGTAGTCTAGTGTTGTGTGATCGCTAGTAAGATTGTTAGTAAGTAATCGATAAAATAGGACAATGATAAATGATTGTTATTAAAATAATGTTTTAAAATGATGCGATCTGCAGATTTTATGAATTGGACGAAGGACTTAAGTTTGGGCTGCAATCTATATCTAGTACGAATATGGGTTTTGGTTGTGGTATTACTAGGTGGCGTAGGTTATCACGATGACTGCACGCAGGATGTTTTAGCGGAATGCACATGGTTAGGGGGAGCTATTTATGGTCAGGAAGTAAGTACGGGAGCGGTAGAAGGTCTATCCGATGAAGAGGAGTTTTCTGAGCGCTTAGCAGACGATAAGGACTCTAATGAAAAAGACAATGGCAATGAAGCGACGGTGCAGTCCGATCTGCAAGATGCTGCACAAGACAAAAGTAGGACGGGGTATGATTTTTTCAACACGTATGGTTTGGTATTGCTACCTACTTCGGTGCGGAGAACAATTCGAGCAGAATTTTTTTCGGATACTTATTTGTCCTATCAAATTTCATCATTGCTATCAGATGTTATGCCGCAATCGGTCTATTTATTAGAAGCTGCGGGGTCGTATTCGTTTGCTAATGATGAGATCTATTCACTTTATGGCAATTCATGGCTATGGAATCGGGCGTACATCAATGACATCGAGGTCAGTAGTGCGTACTTTTCGGGACGTTCGCTGCACAAATTCATACCTGTAGGGTATGATATTACTTTCGATGGGATTAAGGGTGTACGTGATTACAGTCTACCTGTGGGTTCTAAGAAGGGGTTTGTTTATAACAACGTTACAGCAGGATATATAGGTGAAGCGGTGCCCTACTATGAAACAATTGCCAATGAATCCATCATTAACTTTTTCCCAGCACAGAAACGTGATATTAAGCCTCCTAAGGAGCGGCCTGGAACTATATCGAGCAGTGAGGGGAGTCTGCGATTTGTACTGCCTAAGAAGCGAACACAAGTTCCTAGTTATGCCAATGAGGGAGTGGATGAAGTGTTTAGTGGGGCGCCATTTGTTATCGATGTGTATTACCACTTAGGAGGGAGGAATTTTCTGCAATTCGATTACGACGGCTTTGATAAGGTTTTTCGTGAATTTAATACGGCGATGACAGTCAGTGGTTATACAGACTGGACGGCAAAGCGATTGGGGGGTGAAACAGCTTGGACGGCAGGATTTGTGGCAAGTGCTTTTTCACGTACTAGACTTGGAGCAGAATTTTACTTTCGTGAAGAGGAAACACTCAATTTCACTTCACTAGCGCTTACAGGGTATGCAAAGCAAGTACTTCGCGTAGGTGGAGGAGTTTTCTCGGGCAGCTATGCGATCTCTACAGCCTGGCACACGTTAGCAGACAATAATTCAAACAACGCTCCATTTAATGTGTTGCGTGTTACTGGCGAGGGGTTGTTTCCTTATGATTTCAATAATGCTGAAGCGGTTGTGGAAATCACGCCGCAGGTTACTTATGCGTATGTGTTTGATGTTTATCGCGAGAATTTTTTAAAATTGGCTGGATCAACGCGACTTGCTGTGGTTACAGCAAATCCTGCCCAGAAAAATGATAGGCAAGCGGTCTATTTTCAAGATAGAACGAATCACTTCTCCCTCTATGAAAGCCATATTGCACGTGATTTTACAGCGTATGCGATTTTAGACGAGCAATTTAATCTCATATTAAATGATCACAAGCAAGCGTGGTGGAAAATAGAAGTGGGCTTTGATCTCGATGCACTGTTACTGCGTGCTGAGAGTGCAGCGCGCATAACGCCGCGTTTTGCTATTACATTGGAATTGCCGCCTACGAGGTGGGTGAGTTTGGGTTTTTTACTGGGACGTGAGAACATTCCATTTACGACAGAATACGCTAAATTTCTAAGCGCCGATTATAAAACAACGGAAAATTATCTATGGAATGATAGCAATCGCAATAATCGTGTCGATGCAGGCGAAGTCGAGACGGGAGCTGGTGGGCTTTATAGCACGGAAGGTGGGCGCTATCAGAGGCTGAGTTCAAAATTCAATCAGCCGCATTATTATTATATTGACGTTCCATTTTCTTTGCATATGACAAAAAATTGGGCGTTGTCATTGGGGATTCATTATCGGCTTTTTAAGCAATCCCCTTGGGTGTGTTATGAAGGGGATGCAAGTGATTATGGGAGTTATCGTGAAGTAGCTGGGGGAGAGCAGGTTTATTTTGAGACCAATGGTGAAAAACGTTATGAGATCTGCAATCTTCCGACAAGTTATTTCCCTACGAGGGGGCGCAATTGGTTTAATAACAGTCCGATCTATTTTGGAGCGACGGCAGGTTTTACGGGGGTGGGGAAGAGATATGTTGTTTCGTTGTCGTTTACGGCGCATCTTATCAATGGGATCACGCGGCAGGGCAATGGTCCGCTTCACAATAATTTAGGATTTTTTGAGCGTACAATGGCTGATCCCAATAACTTAGTTAGGCCTGTAGGAAGATATGATCCTGATCGGGCGTATTTGATACGGTTATTTTTATCATATGCTTTTTTAAGAAATTTGATAGCGGCGACTTCGATAGCGTACCGTGATGGGCAGCCTATTGGGTCGTGGGATTATCATTTTGCGAATGCGGGCAATGGAACACAAATTTCGTGGGTGCGCCGTGAGGTCAGTGGTGATAATTTGCTTCTTTACAATGGTGAGTTTGGTACGCGTGAGGATGCTTTTTTTACGGTTGATTTTAGGTTGAAGTGGATTATTCCGCTTAAAAATAGCGATCTGGAATTTCATTTCAATATTTACAATCTCTTTGATTTTGCGTTAGAAACGGTCGAGTATGCGGTTTATGATGAAGAGGCGTCTAAGCGTATTGCGTTAGAATTAGAACCTCCGCGGACGATTGAGTTTATTATTAAATATGTTTATTGATAAGATTTGCTAGTTAAGAGTTGATTGCCTCTGTTGGGGTTAGGAAGTGTATTGTAGGGAACAATGATAGAAGTTACTCAGGAAGGTAGCGGTTCTATATTTCGTGTGAAGTTCACTCGGGAATGTGAATTGCTTATTATTGGGACGGCGCATGTCTCTAAGCAGTCTGTGAATGAAGTTCGGGAGAGTATTATTAATTACAGCACACGACCACATCAGCTGCATAAAATTTTTTTAGAATTGGATGAGAAACGTCTTAAGGCTCTGGAGGACATGAGTTTTAAGGATATTAATATTCGTGAGGTCTTACGTTCGGGGCAGGGGTATTTTTTTACGGCGTATTTATTACTGTCTTTGTTTCAACGGAAGATAGCTGAGGAGGTGGGTACGGAGCCTGGCGGAGAATTTAAGGCGGCGCTTAGATTAGCACGGGAGCGTAACATTTCTCTAGAGTTAATCGATCGTTCTGCCGATATTACACTTAAGCGCTGTTGGCGTAAAATGTCGGTCTGGCAGCAATTAAAACTTTTACTGGGGGGCTGGAGTCTTCCATTAGCTTCTCCTTCGGTTAGTGAAGATCAAAAGGAACAGCTCTCAACAGCAGAGCTTATTGAAACGCTCAAAGAAAGTGATAAAATGACACAAATGATAGCAGACTTAGAGCGACCTTTTCCAACAATCAAACGTGTTTTACTCGACGAACGTGATATTTACATGGCTAAAAAGATAGAATTGACGTTAGAACAAGTTATCAATCGGCGTCCTGAGACGAATTTTCTAGGATTGGTTGTTGTTGGAGCTGCGCACGTAGCTGGAATGATTGATTATTGGAAAAAGAGGTCTTTATTTATCAAGGCAATCCATGAAAAACCTCGTGCTACGCTACGTTCTTCCTCTACTTTGGCAGCAGCACCAGAGACAACGGTTTCTAGTGATGATCTATCCAATGATAAAGAGTCTAGCAATGAGGAGTCTTTGAAGGATTTAGAGGTTGTCCCGCGTCCTGGTTGGTTTTGGAAGAATGTGAAACGTATTATTCCTGGTGTTATTATAGGTTTATTTGCGTGGGGGTTTTACCGTGCGGATTGGAATGTCGTTAAGGATGCGTTTTTGGTGTGGGTTTTAGCCAATGGATTACTGAGTGCAATTGGGGCGGTGATTGCGCGTGCGCATCCATTGACGGTGGTTGTTGCTATTGTGGCGGCGCCGTTTACGTCACTTAATCCAACTATCGGTGCTGGGCTTGTGGCGGCTTGGTTTGAAGCGTATATACGTCCTCCTAGTATGCATGATTTAGAAACGGTGCAATTAAAGTTATCGCCGTTTAAATTATGGTGGAAGAATCAACTCACGCGTATTTTGTTAGTATTTATCTTCGTATCGTTTGGATCGGCACTTGGAACGTGGGTGGCGCTTCCATATTTACTGGGAATATTTTCTTAGTGCTGTGTATTGACTGTGTATTAATCGAGAGGTTGTTATAAAATGATAAAGTTAATGATTCAAATTGTCTTATTTGTATTTATTGTGCTGGCGTTATTCTATACGGCGACTAAGATGGGCTATATAGAAGTGACGACTGAGGGGAAAGTTGCCCTTAAAACGGTACTTGACGATATGGTCGGTGGGGTGAAGACGTTTATTGCGGATATTTTTAGAAATATTGCCGATAAGATCCAAAACTAGCTCAGTTTTGCTGTCTTGCTGTGCAGACATTTACTAATTGTAGAGGCTAACAGCTAGCTATTACCTGCCAATGTAATAAACGAGTCCTAAGTAAAAAGAATAGTCACGGATGAAATGAAGGCTGCGTGGCTCACGTTCGAAGAATTGTGCCCAGTTGAGGTGGAGGGCGTCGTGCGTGTAGGTGAATGAGATATAAAAATCAAGAAAGTTTTTTATGTGAAAGCCTAGTCTAGAAAAGGCTCTGTAGCGTAAGGTATAAAGTTCATTTCCTTCGCTTAGGAGATTGGGGTCGTAGCCGCTGAAATGAACGACGAATGATAGAAAATCTTTATAGCGTAATTCTGAAAAAATTAGAAATGAGAGGCCGTACAGGGTTTCTGGGTTGATTTGGGCGCTGTCATTGTAAGAGCCGTCGTTAAATACTGCGAAGGGTGAGAAGTAGCCGTCAATGTAATTAAAAAATTCTCCTAGTGTGCGAGTTCTATTGATGACGTTAGTTGTGATGGTTCCGTCGGCATTGGTAGAAATGTTTGTGACGGTATATTGTCCGAGCGGGTTGCCGAGCCATGTGAAGTTTGGATTGAGTGTTCCGTCTGGGTTGATGATGTCTAGGTTACGGATTCCGTGTAGATGGAGCATGGTTTCGAAGCCTAATTGAAATTGGACTGGAGCGGGTTTGGTAGGTGGGGGAGTGGTATTTTCTGTGCGGTTATTATGCCAATTTTTCTCAGCGGGGCATTTTCTAGCATAGGTACGAATGGCGAATAGGTTGCAGTTGAAATGTGTTGAGGTGTAATAAAAGAAGTGCTGGAAGAAATTTTTAGTTTCTTTGATGGGAACGGAGCCAATATTTCCAATCTGCGTATTAAATCCTGTGTGAAATTGATTGCTTTTGAAGGCTAGGCGGGTGGCTAGGGCTTTAGCGGAATTAGCGTCGAGTCCTTCTTCGCCGTTACTGACGCTGAAGCCAAATTCGAAGCCGTAGGCGTATAAGGTGTAGAGGAGTCCTGTATCGAAGTTATCTAGAATGACGGCGCCGAGTGGATCGTCGCGGTAGCCTGTGATGAGGGCGTGACCGACTTCGCGAGTTCTTAGGTCTTGTGCGCTGACTTCGGCGGTATCTAGTGGGTCGAGAGCTCCTTTTGTTGGGTTATAGGGCGATGTTCTAAATACAATGGGAAGGTGATAATTGCGCATGGGGAATGTCTTTGCTAAGGGACGGAAGACGCCAAGTGCCAATTTTGTCTCAAATGGAATATTGCCGTTTTGATAAATAATGTCGACGAGCAATTCTCTAAGGAGGAATGGAGGGGGATTGAAGTTATCAAATAGCCTACCCTTTAATGAAAGGTTTTCAATGACGTAGAGATCACTTGTGAAGCCGATCTGCCAGGCGGGTGAGAGGTTTCTGATACTTGCGAAGGCGAGATTAAATGCGGTTGTGAATGTTCCTTCATTGCCGGTGATCTCTACGCCTTGGTTGTGATGAAAATAGAATAGCAGGTTAATATCGTTGATAAAATAAATACTTTTTGATTTTTGGGCTGTTTTTTCGTAATTGTTACGATAGGATGGAGGAGAAGAGGTGGTATTTTCTGCTGCTGTGGAAGTGTTTTTATCGGGTGGTGAAGTGTTTTCTTGTCCGCTGAGCGGAGGGACGAGTGAAGGGGTTATTGATATAAGGATGAGTGTTATTAAGAGCTTATGTCTTAATATTTTATGTATTTTAGGGAGTGCTGCTATTACGGCTGAGAATGCGGTCATGGTGATAGATTTTGTGAAGTGTGGTTGAAGTGTAGTTTTTAGTGGTGAAGAGTAGTTTATGTGCTGGTGTGATAAGAATTTTTAATGGTAGTTTTTAACAGGAGTTTTTAACGGCTTTTTCTAGGGTTTTTATAAATGTCATATCACGGTCTGAAAGGCTGTGACCTGCGTCATGTGTGGTGAGATTGAGAGCGATCGATTTACTTGAAGGGTCAAAGACAATGGCTGGGTGATGATTGAGTTTGATGATTGTCTCTGTCAAGTGGGTGAGAAAGGCGTTGATATTTTTAAAATCTTTAAAATAGAAGGTTTTTTGGGCTGCAGCCTGTGTAGATATGCTTTTATCGGCAGAATGAGTGGCAGAATGGGTTGGCGAATGGACGATCTGCCAGTGATAGCTAGCAAGGGTCTGTTCGTACGAGTTTTTTTTAATGGGCGACTGGGAAGGCATCGTTTAGTGAATGATTGAGAGAATGATGAGTGGTTGCGATAGGTTGCGATCAATTGCGGGTAATTGAAAATAGGGCTGTTTTTGTAGATGAGTAGCTGCAAGTAGATTATTTTAGTTGTAAAACGATATGATATATTATAATATGAATGACACCGTAATAATAAACGCTAATAACGATAAATATAATAAATATCAATGATGATAAATACCTGATTTTTATCATAAAATCAATGTTGCGGTCAGATACCTATTTATTTAATCAATCAATGTACATAACCTCTATTTTTAAGATATTAGGAAGTCATTTGAGGATAAATCATGAAAGTTAGTCATACGCGCTCTGCGTGGTATTTTTTTAAAACTGTGCTTGTAAGAAGTGTGCTTATAAGTTGTGTGACGATGACAGGCGGTGTTGTCTTTTTGTACGGTCAAACAGAACAGCAATTACAAGGACAGATGTTGCCGTATACATTCTTGGGTGAGAAGTATGAACCTGGGAAGAACTCTATAAAAGGCTATTTATCGGTGCCGGCGGGGAATGCACGATCGCTGCCTGCGTTAATTCTGATCCACGAATGGTGGGGGTTAAACGATGATATTAAGCGTAAAGCAGATGAATTTGCTGCGGAGGGCTACGTGGCTTTTGCTGTGGACCTCTACGGTGGGCGTTCGACAACCGATGCTGGGGAAGCTAGGAAGTTATCTGCGGCTGTGAGAAAAGACGTTGGGGCTGCCTTTTCAAATCTCAAATCAGCGATTGCCTTTTTAAAGAATTATCCGCGTGTCGATGGAGACCGTATTGGGTCTGTGGGCTGGTGTTTTGGGGGTGGCTGGTCGTATCAAATGGCAAAGAATGATCTAAATACTAAGGTTTCAGTGATCTATTACGGCTTTTTCAATCCCAGCGATGATCTTTCTAAGATGCGTGCGGAGATCATCGGTCATTTTGCAGAAAATGACCGGGGCATTAAGATCGACAGTGTCCGTGAATTTCAAGTCAAACTCAAAACGCTCAATGGCAATCACGAAGTCTATATTTACCCCAATACAACACATGGGTTTGCAAGTAGAAAAGGTAATAATCCTGTCTATAAAAAAGATGCGGCGGAGCTTGCTATGCAGCGTACGCTTGCTTTTTTAAAACGTCAGCTTTGATATTTTTATTACCTGTTTTGTAAGATACTTTCAATGCTTTATGGATACGTGCTAAGGATATGAGCAATCGATGGGAGGTAGCTTTTTCCAAACAGGTGAAGATGATTGAGCAGGTGGTAGAGGTTATAGAGCGGGACGCGGCTGGCGTAACCTGGGGCGCTGGGAAAATATTTTTGATATGTGCTGTAAAAAATAGGCGGTCTTTTGCCGAACAATTCACTTAATGCAAGGTCTGTCTCGTGATGTGAGAGGTGCACGGCAGGGTCAATTAGAGCGGTGGCGTCGTCTGGTAGAGTTAAAACGTTACCTGACCATAAGTCGCCGTGTACGATCGAAGCGTGGCTAGGTGGTGGGAGGTATTGGTGTAAGTGTTTTAGCAGCAGATCGGCTTTTTTTCTAAGCGTTAGGGGGAGGAGGTTATCTTTATAGGTGCTATTGAGGAGAGGAATGAGTCTGTATTCTTTGAAGAAATCAATCCACTTTGATTTAGGCGGGGCGAATTTTTTATGGGGTTTTAGATAGGGGTTTTCGTACCAGCCGAATGACTGTGCGGTGAGGTTGGCTAGGTGAGTTTTGAGTGCAGCGGGCAATTCGGGGTCTTTATCGGTAGTGATTTGGTGCCAGTCTTTAAATTGATGTAGCGTAGCGAGCGCGGCTGCAAAGTATGTTTCATTTGAGCGTATTTGTGTGGGTGTGGTGGTTGTTTTGGGTGCGAGGTATTCTAGTAATAAGTAGTTGTGGTGAGATGAGGTGCCGTAGGGTTTGGGGATTTTTAGATATTGGAGTGCTGCTGCGTGGTTTGTTTTTAGGAGAGACCGTTTGACAGCGCGTAAAGCTAGGAGGCTGTTGGCTTCTGCTATGAGGTCTGTAGCCAAGTGGCGGTTTTGTGCTTGTTTGAGGACAATTTTTCTTAGTGGCGTCGTTGGGTGTCCTTGTAAGGTGATGAGAGATGTTTGATGAATACATCCACCGGTGAGAGGAGTTTCAGTAATGACGCGCAGGGAGGGATCGTTAAAAATAACACAGCAAGCTTCAAAAACGGAGCAGGTGTCAAAGTCTTTCATATGGGTCTAAGTAACCTATCTCAATAATACATTTTTATACATCTCAACGAGTAGTTGTAATAACTAAGTTTCAATACCTAGTTTCAATAATCGATCTCAATAACGGGTCTCAATAATTGATCTCAATTTAAAAAGGTGCTTGTACCTTGCCATGAGTATTATTATAATATTATTTATAGCTCTTAAAAGAGGTTCAATGCTATACTATGTTATACTATACTCTAATGATATAATTGAAGGATATATTCTAACGATAGGTTCAATGTTGCGCTAACGGCGTTCCCTATATAGAGTTATGATGATGTTATTAATATAATAATAATGATCTATTTTGTGCAATGAAATTATTAATGATAAATGAAATAAGAGATGGAGTGGTTGTAAAGCAATGAACAAAAAAAGTTACAGAGGACGTGGAGAAAATAAAGAGAGGCCGTTATATTTTATGATGGCACAATTACCGTTTAATCGCGAAGAGTTGGTGGGTTTGAATGAACCTCGTGCGGCGCTTATGGACGATGAGGCGAATCTGCGGATCACACGGCGTAATTTAGAAGAGTTGCGTGTTCGCGCTGAGATTTTAGCTGAGCATACGGCATTTTTAGAAATTGGTTGTGGTCGTGGATATGTGCTCGCAGATTTGTATAAGCAGGGGAATGGTTTATACTTGGGGTTGGAGCCGATCCCTACCCAATTTAAAATCGCTAAGCAGACGTTAGCACAGTTAAAGCGTGATGTAAAAACGACTTCTTCGTTAGTAGCTAGGTTCAAGGCGGCGGCAAAGTTTGTCAAGCAAAGAGGACCACTACCTGTCTGGAATACAACGTTAGAGAAATTCAATGTTAAAAAAGGCACATTGACACATATTTATTCGTATCATGTGATTGAACATCTGGAAAACCCGTTATTGATGATAGAAAAGGCTTATGAATGGCTGATGCCTGGTGGAAAGCTTATGATTACATGTCCGAATGTAGGTGGGGCGATGGCTAGTAAAAATTTTGCGACGTGGCGTTGTAATATTCGTGCGCATCGGTGGTTACCTGATGTGACGAGTCTTGTTCGGATGATAGAAGCGGAAGGATTTTTACTTAGAAAAGTGTTTACGTATGGTGGGTATCCTAGGCCGCGTTCTTTGGTTAAAAGTGTGGCTAATATGTACTATAAATGGCAGAATAAGGGTGACGTGCTTTGTTTGATGGCTGAAAAGCTTTGATAGGAGATCAAATGGCGTTATAAATCGAGAGTGCGGGTAATTGCCAGATAGATAATAGACAGGTTGAGAGTTTTAGGGTATAACTTCAGTGATATGATATTGAGTTATAGGAGGTTGATAAATGGCTAATGAAACCGTAACAGCGAACTTTTTTAGGAAGTACGTCTGGGAAGATGAGCTTTACAAGAACAAAAAAGTTATCATGGATGAGGAGACTTCAGAGAGTCCGAAAATAGATGAATTGCTTAAAAATGCTTCTAAAAATATTAATGTTGGTGGGAAGGGTTTTCCTGACTTTATCATTCGATATAAAGAAAATTCAGACATTGTAATAGTTGTGGAATGCAAACCGGATATATCTAAGCATGAAAGCAATGATCGAACGAATTACCAAGACTATGCAGTAGATGGTGTTCTGCATTATTCTAAATTTTTATCTAAGGAGTATGATGTTATTGCAATAGCGGTTAGTGGGTGTGAGAGCGAGAATAGAATATCACACTTTCTGCAATCAAAAAATCAGGAGCCCATTAGTAAATATGGGGATAAACTTCTTCCCCTTGAAAACTATCTAGATTATAAGAAAAACGAAAATTTTAATGAAGATTATAAAAAATTATTAAAGTATGCAGAAGAACTTAATAAAAAAATGCATTCATTAAAAATCCAAGAGAATAAAAGAAGTCTATTGTTTAGCGGCATTCTGATAGCTTTAGAAAATAAAGCGTTTCGTGAAAGTTATGATAAAGAAACTACTTCTAAGGCATTGGCAAAAACATTGGTAAACAGAATCAATGAAGAACTTTCTTCGACTCAAAAAAAAGAACATGCAGAGGCGATAACCGAATCTTATAAATTCATCGAGAATACTACACTTATGGAGAAATTTGAAGAATTTAAAGAGATTATTAAAAAAACAGATAAGGAGATAAATAATTTCGAAGATAATTACAAATATTTTGACACATTGGGTCAGTTTTACATAAGGTTTTTAAGATATGCTAATAATGATAAGAGTTTGGGGATAGTTTTAACGCCTCCTCACATCACTGAGTTGTTTTGCGATATTGTAACAATAAACAAAGACAGCGTAGTTCTCGATACATGCACAGGAACTGGTGGGTTCTTAATATCTGCAATGCAGAAAATGATAAAGGATGCTAAAGAAGACAAGAACAAAGAAGCAGCCATAAAAGAAAAACAGATTATTGGTGTTGAACTTCAAAATGAGATATTTTCTCTGCTCTGTTCAAATATGCACATTCATGGGGATGGCAGGAGCAACCTAATAAAGGGCGACTGCTTTGACCCTAACATTAAAGGGGAAGTTGAGAAATTTAAGCCGAATGTCGGTTTTCTAAATCCGCCTTACAAAACAAAAAGAGATGATCCTTTAGAATTTAAATTTGTGCTGAACAATTTAGAGCAATTGGAAATGGGGAGTCACTGTGTTGCCATTATTCCTATGCGTTGTGTACTGAATATTGATGACAAAAAGAATAAAGCACTTAAAAAGGAACTTTTGTCAAAACATACATTGGACGCTGTTTTTTCTATGCCAAGCGAATTGTTCCACGATTCAAAAGCAACTGTTGCTACATGTATTTGTGTATTAAAGGCTAAAGAGCCTCACCCTAAAGATTACAAAACTTACTTTGGAATGTGGAAAGATGATAAATTTATCAAAATCAAAAAGATGGGAAGGGTAGATCATCACAACACTTGGCAAGGCATTAAGAATGACTGGATAAACAATTACAAAAATAAAGATGAGATTCCTGGTCATAGTATCAAGAAGGCTATAACATATCATGATGAATGGTGTTTCGAAGCGTATTTTAAGATTGAGTATCATAAGATTAAAAAAGCGGATTTTGAAAAATATATCAAGCAATATATTAGTACGCTGTTCCTTTATGAAAAGATAGATACTATTAGCAAAGATGCTGTTAATGATCAAAAAAGTAATTCTACTCATGATATAGATAAAAAAGAGTTTGGTTGGTTTGATTTATTAGGTGAGAATGGGATTCTCTGTGTCGAAAAAGGGAAACGGCTTAATAGAGTTAAAAGAAAAGAAGGTGAAATACCTTTATTAACTTCTTCTTCTTATAATAATGGAATTTCTGAACTTATAGATGGAGGTTCTTTTTCTGATAAGAAGAATAAGAAGCATAGCAATAAAATAACGATTGATATGTTATCTAATGTTTTCTACCATGGATATGAGTATTACGGCGATGATAATATTCACACTTTATCATTTAAAAAAGAGTATGAAAAAGGCAATAATCCTTATGTTTGTATCTTTATGACTGTTTTGCTGAAAATGCTTAGGGTGCGTTATCAATATGGTAGACAGGTGAGAATTAAACGACTGGAAACGGAACAGTTTCAATTACCCATTAATAATGAAAAGAGTCCTGATTGGCAATTTATGGAGGATTACATTAAATCATTACCGTATAGTATTAATTTGTGTTTCCCTGAAAATTTAAAAAATAAGTCAATTAAAAAAAGTTAAAAATGCATTAATTTTAACGAGTTTAAATAAGTCAATTTAATTAAGTAATCGCTGCAAGATAAAAGTAATCGCTGCGATCTGGCTGGCAAAACAATGCAGTATCGAGTAGAGTACAATGCGAGATTGCGAGCAAATTTGGGGATGGTTTATTCAGGTAATAATTCATAATCAGGCGACAATTTTTACAACCTTCATAATCAGGCGACAATTTTTACAATCTTCATAATCAGGCGACAATTTTTACAATCTTCACAATCAGGCGACAATTTTTACAATCTTCATAATCAGGCGACAATTTTTACAATCTTCATAATCAGGCGACAATTTTTACAATCTTCATAATCAGGCGACAATTTCTGCAATCTTCATAATCAGGCGACAATTTTTACAATCTTCATAATCAGGCGACAATTTCTGCAATCTTCATAATCAGCCGACAATTTTTACAATCTTCATAATCAAGCGACAATTCATAAAAATTTAAAAAATAAGTCAACTAAAAAAAGTTAAAAATGCATTAATTTTAAGGAGTTAAAATAAGTCAATTTAATTAAGAAAAGTCGTGAAAATAAGGGTACTCACAGCGATTTGGCTCGTAATTACAGCGATTTGGCTCGTTTGGTGAATATTGGGATGATTTAGGTATCAATTCATTAAGTTAGATCGACCTATGACTGCAATGATAATGGGTTTTTGTGGGGGTTATGGAGAGAAATTTGCTGGGAGGATTGTAATTTTTGTGGATTTTTATTGTATTTTGAGTGATAATGATTCAAAACTTTTAGATTATACCGATTAATTAATAGATAGCCTAGGTTGGAATAGTTAGAATAGGATTATTTCTGTAATTTGGAATGGTTAGAATTGAGATATGATTGCTTCTGTAATTGAGATATGGTTAGAATTGAGATATGGTTATTTCTGTGATTGAGAATGGTTAGAATTGAGATATGATTGTTTCTGTAATTGAGAATGGTTAGAATTGAGATATGATTGCTTCTGTGATTGAGAATGGTTAGAATTGAGATATGATTACTTCTGTGATTGAGAATGGTTAGAATTGAGATATGATTACTTCTGTGATTGAGAATGGTTAGAATTGAGATATGATTAGCTTCTGTGATTGAGAATGGTTAGAATTGAGATATGATTATTTCTGTAATTGAGAATGGTTAGAATTGAGATATGATTGCTTCTGTGATTGAGAATGATTAGAATTGAGATATGATTATTTCTGTCATTGAGAATGGTTAGAATTGAGATATGATTACTTCTGCCATTGAGAATGGTCAATTAATTAATTAAGATTGGGAGATGATTATTTCTGCAATTTGGATACTGAGGTAGAAATGGTAAGGGATGAGGAATTGATTTTAAGTGATGATGAGTACAATAAATGCTATGATTCAGTGGAAATGGAGTTCTGGTGGAAATGGGGTTTTTGATGATGATTGGAGTTTTTGATGATGATATTTTGTGAAATTGTATGAATTGGGGATAGAGTGGATTTGAAGAAGAGATAAGCAAAGAGAGATGAGTAAAGAGAGATAAGTAAGTAAAAAAGAAAGGAAAAAGGGAGAGGAAAAGGAGTATTTTTAAGGATTGAATTATGGATTGGATGACATTATTAGGTTTGGTGGGGACGTTTATAACGGTTACGGCGGGAATATTGTTTGCTGGAGCTGCGATAGAGAATTATGTGAGTGTGACGGCGGTACTGATTACGCTTGGGGGTTCAATTGGCGGCATGGTGGCTATGCAGAATTTTGAAGTGCTGCGCAATTTTTTTCGTGTTTTGTTGTTAGCATTTAAAAGGAACAATACGGATTATTTTAAATTGGTGGCGACAATGGTGAGTTTTTCTGAGAAGGCGCGTCGTGAAGGGTTACTTGCGTTAGAAGATGATTTATCGCAGATCAGTGGGGAGGATGAATTTTTGCGTGTTGGGTTGCAATTGGTTATTGATGGGGCGGAGCCTGAGATGGTCAAGCAGATCATGTTGAGTTCGATTTCGTCAATGGAGGCGCGTCATGAAGATGCGCGGCAGATGTTTGCTGATCTGTCATTACTTTCGCCGACGTTTGGGTTGATTGGGACGTTGATAGGATTGATATTGATGCTTGTATCTTTGGGTAGTGGGAATATAGAATTGATTGGGCGTGGGATGTCTGCGGCGTTGTTGACGACATTTTATGGGGCTTATTTGTCGTATGGGGTGTGGTTACCTATTGCGAATAAATTGGAGCGGAAGACTGCGGATGAGGTTTTTGTTAGAGAGGTGATTTTGGAAGGGATTTTGTCGTTGCAGTTTGGGGACAATCCTAAGATGATGCAGCAGAAATTGGCATCCTATTTTCCACCGAATGCGAGAAATAGGTTACAGCGTGATATATCGTCATTATCTGCGCCCTCTATTTGATGAGAGTTATTTTTGAGATTTTCTGTACAATATTGAGATTTTCTGTACAATAAATACTATGGCATTGCGTTCTAAGAAAACAATAGTGAGGAGAAAGGCGGATTGGCTTACGACCTATTCGGACATGGTGACGTTACTTATGGTATTTTTTATTATATTGTTATCGTTTGGAGATGTGAAGGAGGTACGGACACAAATTATATTATCTGCGTTTAGTGGGCAATTGGGGTTACAATCGGGGGGTCGTTCATTGGAGTCGAGTGAAGAGTTTGAGACGTTAGGGCAATCGATAGAGGCGTTACCGTCTAGTCAAGACGAGACGAGTTTAGAGCGGTCGACTAATCGTGCGGCGGCAATATTAAATCCTTATGTGCGTTCTAAGTATATTCGTGTGATAGAAGACGAGCGTGGGTTGGTGATATCGTTATTTACGGATGTATTTTTTGCTCCTGGCGAGGCTGAGGTGGATGCGGATGCGATTGGTGATATTTTGCAGAATATTCGGTTACTTATGGATAGTCGAGAGTTTGGGGGGAATATTCTTGTTGAGGGGCATACGGACAATGTACCTTATGTGGGGACGGAATATCGGGATTCGTTTGCGTTATCGTCTGCGCGTGCTTGGGAGGTGATGAATGCTATTCGTGAGGTGCCGTCTATATATCCGCTCAATGACAAGCGTATATCTGTGCATGGGTATGGGGCGAATCGTCCTGTGGAAGAGAACACTACTCCTGAGGGGCGTGCGTACAATCGCCGTGTGGATATTATCCTGGAGAACAATTGATCTCAATACTTAACAATTCAACCTAACAATCACAATACCCAATAATCACAATACAGAATAATCATAATACAGAACAATCATAATACAGAATAATCATAATACAGAACAATCATAATACCGAACTATCAATAATAAGCCATTTAATAATTAACAATCAATAAGCAGTTTAATAAGCCATTCAATAAGCGAAGTGATTTAACGAGCAGGGATACCAATATTATGGGTGATGAAGAGTTACAAGAAGAAGAGGAAGAGAAGGTAAAGCCGTCGTTATGGAGGCGATTTTTTTCACTGAGTTATGTGGAGCGTATAGGTGGAGAATTGCTACGGCTGATTATATTTGCGATTATAGCTTTTTTTATAGCGCATTTGGTGATTGGCTGGAATACGGATTCGACGATCAGTACAATTCCTGGGGAGGTAGGTGATGTGAATGCGGCGGGAGAGATTATTACGCGTCCGCTTGGCGTGGAATGGTCGATGGAAGAGATGATTATCAATACTTCGGATGATCTAGACAATCATTTTGTGAAGGCGCGTATTGTGATAGCTTGTGAGGTGACGACGCCTGAGCTTATATCGGAGTTAGATCAGCGTAGTGGTGAGATTCACGCTGAGGTTAGAGAGATTATAGGTCTTAAGAGTTATCTTGATATTAAGCGTGTTGAGCAGCAGCGTATATTGGCGGAGGAGATAAAAACGCGTGTGCAGCGGATAGTTGGAAAATCGGGTATTATTGCGGTCTATCTCAAGGAGTTTTCGGTGCATTGATTTTTGCTATGGTTACGAGTGAGTTTTTTTCGTTTTCATACCTTAGTTATCATACTTAGTTGTCATGCTTAGTTACTATATTTTAGTTTTATGAAGTTAAGGGATGGTGCAATCGTTATATGATAAATAATACAATACGAATACAATGCGAATAACAATACGAGACCAATAATAGAATGCGAATACAATGTGAATACAATACGAGACCAATGATACAATATAAGATAAATGATTGCCATGTGAGAAGAACGAGAGGTTATGAGTCATTGTTAATGGGTCAATGATAAGACGTGGTGTCTAAGTGATGGTGAGAGTAGAGAGATATACGATGTGAGGTGATAAAAGAAGGTGAGATGACTGAGCTTATTTCAAAGAGTGATATTGACAATCTGTTAGATGCGCTCAATATCAATGATGATTCGTTAGATTCGTTACTAGACGACAATTTAGATGAAGTGAGTCTAGAAGCGCCGCATAAGAGCAGGAATATTAAGATCTATGATTTCAAGAGTCCGGACAAATTTTCGAAGGACCAATTGCGTACGATTCAAATGATATATGAGAATTACAGTCGCAGCATATCGACGACGTTATCTACGTACCTTAGAAAATTGGTGGTGGTGAATGTGTCTTCGGTGGATCAGATATCGTTTGAGCAGTTCAATAAGACGGTGATGAAGCCGAGTTTGTTAGCGATTATTGACATGTACCCGCTTAAGGGGTCGTCAATAATGGAAATACCGCCTGTGTTGACGTTTGCGATATTGGAGCGACTTTTGGGTGGGCAGGGTGATGATACGCTTAAGAAGCCGCGTGAGTTTACGGACATTGAGTTATCGGTGATGGAGAGTGTGATCACGCGTCTTTTGTCTAATCTCAAGGAGGTGTGGTCGAATATTATTGAATTCAAGCCGCGCTTAGAGGGAATAGAAACCAATATCCAATTCACACAACTTATTCCGCTCAATGACACATTAGTGCTTGTAACGTTAGACACGCGCATTGGCAATGTGGAAGGTTCAATATTGTTCTGTATTCCCTATGTTACGTTAGAATCGGTGATCAATCGTCTCTCAGCGAAGAACGTCTATATTACTTATAAAAAGGAATATAACGTGAAGTTAGATGAGATCAGGCGGCACTTGTTAAAAATGAATATAGACCTAGTGGCTGAGATCGGTCAATTCTCTCTCAAAGTCAATGAATTTCTTAATCTCGAACGTGGTGACTGCATTGAATTACCGACACATAAAAACATGCCGTTACGTGTTAAGATTGGTGGCAAGGTCAAATATCTGGCGCGTGCTGGGAGTGTGGGTAAGAACAAGGGCATCGTGATCTCTGCTGTGGGCAGGGAGAAGAAGGAGAGTGCGGATCTTATTAAAGAGATGAAGTTTTAAAAACGAGCAATGACAATGCAGTCAATTGAATCACAATGCAGTCAATAACGATGCAGTCAATAACAATGTAATTAATGGCAATGCAATCAATTGAATGACAATGTAATTAATGACAATGCAGTTAATTAAATCACAATGCAGTCAATGACAATGCAATCAATTGAATCACAATGCAAAAAAAAATATGATAATGATTAAAGCTTAGAGGAATGGTAATGGACGATGAGTGATGATATTTCTGAAGAAGAATTGAAAACGTTGATGGGAACGGATGAAATGAATGATTTAAATAGCCATGATAGTTCTGATGTGAAGGTGGGTGAAGCAAAGAAAGATACTGCTGGCAAAGCGGCTACTCAGGGGGGAGAGTTGCCTAGCGATGAAGACACAATTCTTTCAGACGTGGATATGTTAGATGCGTTGGTTTCTGGTGCTAATAATGGGAAGGATGATGGAGTTATAAAGGCAATGGATGGTGGGGCTAAAAAGCAAGTGAAACCTGCTAGCTTTACGCAATTAGCTAACAAAGAAGGAGTGAGTGGGGATACGACGAACATGCAGTTATTGATGGACGTACCTATGCAGATCAGTGTTGAGTTGGGGCGTGCTAGTCGTACGGTGAAAGAGATTTTGGCACTCAATGTGGGTTCTGTTGTTGAACTTGACAAGCTCTCTGGAGAGCCTGTGGATTTACTTGTCAATGGGCGTATTATCGCTAAGGCTGAGGTTGTGATTATAGATGAAAATTTCGGTATTCGTATTACGGAGATCACGCAGCCGCAGGACAGATTGGTTTTAGAATAAGCACTACTTGGGTTGGAGTGTGGAAGATTTTTTGTACACTTAGGCACATCTATGAAAATCTTTCGTAGTAAGGAGAAGTTTCTAGTGTATCGCAGCGGGCTTGATAGGAATGTCCGTAACCGAGGGCGTATTGGTTTTGTTGCGACAATGGGTTCGCTTCATGCAGGACATACGGCGCTTATAAAAAGGAGTGTACGTGAGAACGCGCATACGATCGTTTCAATTTTTGTCAATCCAACCCAATTTGCTCCGCATGAAGATTTTGCTAGCTACCCGCGTGATGAGACGGGGGATTTACGATTGATACGTGCATGTGGGGTGCAGAGTGTATTTATTCCGCGTGGCGAGGACATCTACCCTGGCAATGACAAGAGCGTTTTTATCGATCATAAGGAATTGACAGGCAAGTACGATGGGGTGGTGCGTCCGCATTTTTTTTCGGGTGGTATGACGGTGATAGCAAAATTTTTTAATATCGTCCGTCCTGATCGGGCTTATTTTGGGAAGAAAGATTACCAGCAGCTCTATTTATTCCGTGAGCTTGTCCGTGCGTTGGCGTATCCTATTAAGATTTACGGTGTTGCGACTGTTCGTGAGCGAACTGGGTTAGCGATGTCTTCGCGTAATGCCTATTTAGCTGCGGCGGGGGATATTGAGGCGGCGGCTTACTTTTACCAGTTACTACTAGCGACTAAAAAGCATGTTTTTACGAGTGCTGTTCCTCTGGCGGCTACTAAGGTCGTTACATTTTTTAAGAATGGACTTAAACGTTACCCGTGGTTTAAGCTAGACTACGTTGCAGTAGTCGATCGGAAAACGTTAGTAGAGCGTAAATTTGTGGACTGTGGGCGCAGTGTGATTTTGGCGGCAGTCTTTTTCCTAGATCGGAGGACTGCAGCGGTCAAGGTGCGTCTTATCGATAACATTGAACTTTAACGGCAATATTTCTTTACGGGGCTGAATGTTTTTCTATGGAGAGGCGTTGCTCCGTATTTTTGAAGTGCTTGTAAATGGGAGGGAACACCGTATCCTTTATTTCTGTGAAAGTTATAAATTTGATAGGTTTTGTAGCGGTTATGATAGGAGCGCATGGTGTTATCGCGCGTAACTTTGGCGAGAATCGAAGCGGCTGCGATCGAGTAAGATAGGCTATCGCCGCTGATGAACGAATATTCTGCTAGCGGTATGGAGTGGTGGGGTGGGTAACGATTCCAATGCGTGAGATTTTCTAGATATTTTCCGTCTAGGAGGAGGTAGTGAGGTTTCTGAGGGAGGGCTGCGTAAGCGCGTCTGATGGCGAGTTTGGTAGCAGCTAGAATATTGATTTTGTCAATGATTTTAGCTGAGACTGCGGCTACGGCGTAGGTTTGTGCATGGGTTTTGATGTAGGCTGCGACTTCACTTCGTGTGGCTGCGGCTAATTTCTTAGAATCATCGGTGTGTGGATGGATAAATTTTCTATCTAAAACGACAATGGCAACAACGACAGGCCCTGCTAAAGCGCCACGTCCTGCTTCGTCAATCCCAGCAATGAGCAGATTATCTCTTTGATGGGGTGATGTTTTAGTATTTTTACTATTTTTATAATGAGTTTCAATGAGCTCTTGTTCGATGCGGTAGCTGATAGGATGGTTAGCGGAGCGAGACATGGCGACGAGAGAAGAGAGGTGGATGAGGCATATAGAAATTCACGCAGCTATTACAATGCTTTATTACTAGGAAGTTTGCTACAAATAGGACACGTCGTTTCATCATGATAGCGTGCTTTACAATATTCACGTCCGAAGAAGATAAATTGCAAGTGGAGGCGTCCCCAGTTTTTCTTAGGGAATAATTTTTTTAAGTCCTGTTCGGTTGTTTTTACATTGCGGCCGCTGCTGAGCTGCCATCTTTGTGCGAGTCTGTGAATGTGAGTATCGACTGGGAAGGCTGGGATTTTGAATGCTTGGACGCGAACGACGGAGGCTGTTTTATGTCCGACACCAGGGAGTGCTTCTAGGTCTGCTTCTGCTTGGGGTACGGCGCCTTGGTACTTTGTGTGGAGGATTTTTGAGAGGGTATGAATGGCTTTAGATTTCTGCGGTGCGAGGCCGCAAGGTTTGATGATAGTTTCTATCTGTTTAGGCGTGAGGTTCATCATTTGTTTAGGTGTTGAAGCTCTGGCGAACAGATGGGGCGTAACTTTGTTCACGGCTTTATCTGTTGAGTTTGCTGAGAGCAGGACTGAGATAAGGAGGGTGAAGTGGGATGAATAATCTAAGGGGGGTTTGGGATCGGGGTAGAGTTTTGTTAAGGTGCGAGCGACGAACCGTGCTCTCCTTTGGGTGAGGGCGGAGACGTTGTTATTAGAATGTGACGGCGCTGCTTTGGGTTTGGGCATGGCTTTTTTAGATTAGATGTTCATAAGCAGTGAGGCTCTGTGTGTGAATGATTACTGAGTGTTTATAAGCATTTATAAGCGTTTTTATTAGATGTGGGAGCTTTAAGCAGGAGAGGTGGGTTCTGATGGGGGGGTGGGTTTTTCTTGATTGATAGAAATTTTACCAATAGTCGTGGCTCCCTCTTCTAGTTTGAGGTGGGGACTTTTTATATCACCGATGACTTTTCCTTGTGCCCCTATCATAACGGAGATGGCAGCGTCAATATTTCCTGTGAGCATGCCTTCGATGATGACGTGGCGAGCTTTGATGTCGGTACGTACTTCGCCGCCTTTACGAATGATGATGTCTTCTTTGGTGGTGATGTTCCCTTCGAACGTTCCGTAGATCTCGACGGAATTTTCTAAGATGAGGTTACCTTTTACGGTACACTTAGGAGCGATGATGGTATTGAGTGTGCGTTCTGCCATAATAGTGGTCTCGTCATTATAGATTGTAAAGAGTGGTGGTGGTTGTGGTGGTGATGATGATGTGTTAATGAAGGTTTTAGTGGGCGGTTAAAATAATTTTTCTTTAAAAGTTTTAGTTTGTTTGAGGTATTCGATGCGCTCAGGTTTTAGGTTATCGTAATCTATTTTTAGGGCAAGATCGTGAAGTTGGGCTGGGCTTGGTGGTGAGGGGGAGTTCATCATGAGGTCTTGTCCGCGTTGGGTTTTAGGGAAAGCGATCACGTCTCTGATATTAGAGATTTGCATAAAGGCCATGAGGAGGCGGTCAATGCCTGGCGCCGCGCCGCCGTGTGGTGGGGCGCCGAAGTCAAAGGCTTTAAGGAGATGAGCGAATTTGCTATCTATCTCAGCGTCAGCCAGTCCGATAAGACGCATGATCTGGCGTTGGAGCGTGCTTGTGTAAATACGTTCGCTGCCGCTACAAAGTTCGTAGCCATTAGCAATGAGATCAAATTGCGTGCTTAGGAGAGCATCTGGGTTGTGCTGCAGTTTTTCTGTGAGCACGTGTGCTTGGTCTGTGGGGTTAGGATGGCTCTTAGCTAGCTCTGTTAGAGTGGCTAATGCGTTTTTAGCTGGGAGAACGAACATGTGATGGAGGGGGTCGAGGCGTTTTTCTGCGGGATTCCAGGCTAACAGGGGAAAGTCGGTGACGAAGGCAAAGGCGACGCTGTTAGGGGGAATGAGGTTATATTGATGGGCTAAGTGAGTGCGGAGCGTGCTTAGGCTTTCTAGGAGGGGTGCGCTTACGGCGGCCCCTGCTATGAGGATGAGGTCGTTATGAGTGGCTTGGGTGAGCGTTTTCACGCGGTCAAACTCTTGATTAGAGATTGCTTTTCCACTGGCAGCGCGCCACTGAGCTTTAGTCGCTGTAGGCGTTGTTGTGGTGGTAAGTGGTGGTGGGACTGCCCAGATAAGACCGTTAAGTCCTGAGTGAAGAGCGGTTGTTATGAGGTCGTCTAGGTTTTTACGTGAGAGAGTTGCTTTATCTTTAAGGACTAGGGCACGAATAGAGCCACCTGCTTTTACGATCTCTCTAAATATTTTAAATTGTGTTTCTGTAAAAAGAGAAGTGATGTTATGGATTTTTAGATCGAAGCGTAGATCGGGTTTATCAGTGCCGTAGGTTTCTATGCAGTGGCGGTAGGTGAGACGGGGGAAGGGGTGTGTTGTTGTAAGGGTGATGTTTTGAAAGAGGTTCTTGTGAAGGGTGATAAGCAGGTCTTCGATGAGGGCTATGATGTTATCTCGTTTGGCGAAGGCGAACTCTAAGTCGAGTTGGGTGTGTTCTGCTTGGCGGTCGGCTCTCGAGTCTTCATCACGGAGGGCGCGTGCGATTTGAAAATATTTATCAATACCGCCGACCATGAGAAGTTGCTTGTATTGCTGTGGGGATTGGGGGAGGGCGTAAAATTCACCTGGGTAGCTACGTGAGGGGACGAGAAAATCGCGTGCTCCTTCTGGTGTTGTTTTAGTAAGCAGCGGTGTTTCTATCTCGATAAAGCCTTGCTTAGTGAGAAAGGTTCTTATTAGAGTGGTGAGGTGGCTTCGTTTGATGACGATCTCTTTGGGTGTTGGGCGTCTTAGGTAGAGGTAACGATAGGCAATAGTTTCATCTGCGTTAGCGGGGGTGTTTTGATTGATAGCGAAGGGGGGTGGGGCGCTTGTGTTTAGGACATCAATTGTTTCAATGGGCACTTCTATTTTTCCTGTGACTAGGTTTGTATTGATGGTGTCTTTACTTCGGTGGGTGACGGTACCTGTTATTTTGATGACGGTTTCTAGGCGGAGGGCTTGGCATTTTGCGAAAATTTCTGCTGGGGCTTGGTTGGCACAGACAAGTTGTGTGAGGCCGTAGTAGTCGCGTAACATGATAAAGAGCACACCTCCGTGGTCACGAATGGTGTGCACCCAGCCTGCGAGCGTTACGTGTTCTCCGACTGCTTCTGCGGTGAGGGCGTTGCAGTGATGACTTCTGTAACTGTTAGCGGCAATGGTCTGCGGAAAGTAATTTGGATCGGTGAGGTGGGCGGGGTTTATGGCTTGGGGTGGCATTTTTAGAATACGGCGGTTTTACAATACGGCGGTTTCTTAAATTTGAGGTTTTGATATTTGGGCTATAACTACATCCAATGTAGGCTGTACGTATTATATTATAAAATGAAAATAGCAAGGCTGGGGTTAAAATGGGTTTGTTTGGGAAAAATAAGTTATTTTTACAGGCTATTTTGACGAGTTATTTTTACGGGAATTTGGTTGATTTTAAGGTTTGAATGGATATTTTTAAAAATAGGGGTACAATGGACATACAATGGATATACGCTACGTATGAGAAGGGGTGTGATGATACAATAGTATGTCATGATATGTATGTCATGATATAAGAGCGATGAAGATACTGTTGTATGGGATTAGGAGTTTTGGCAATCTGGCAATGATTGTGCGGAGTGTTGAGCATTTTGGGTATAAGGAGTGTTATGTTTACAATGATCGTGAAAGCGAGCGTGAGTGTGTGAGGTCAGATTTGGCGGCATACCCTAAGGGGTTACAGCGTCGGTTGATACGTGTTTCGGGGGGTGCAATGGCGCGTGTGCGTATTGAGGTTATTGAAGATTATGAGGTATTTTGTAAGAATTACAAGGGGCGTCTTATAGCGACGAGTGTATGTGCTGGTGCGAGGCGGTTAGACGAGGTACGATTTAGGGCGAATGACTGTGTGATATTTGGAACGGAGGCGTGGGGGTTGCCGCGGCGGGTGGTTACGGCGAGTGATGAGGCGGTGATGATTCCAATGTTAGGAATGACTCAAAGTTTAAACCTAGCGGTGGCGGTTTCAATTGTACTATACGAAGGGTTTCGGCAAAAAAGCGGGAATTAGCCTAGGGATAGGTGTTGAGGGTTCTTGCTGTGTTGTTACAAAAGCAGCCGAATTTTAAAATCTCAATGAAAGTGGGCGAGTTCCAGAGTCTCAATGAAAGTGGGCGAATTTTACAATCTCAATGAAAACAGACGAGTCAAAATCCCAATAAAAGCAGCCGAGTCAAAATCTCAATGAAAACAGGCGAGTTCCAGAGTCTCAATAAAAGCGGGCGAGTTCCAGAGTCTCAATGAAAGCGGGTGAATTTTACAATCTCAATGAAAGCAGGCGAGTTCCACAATCTCAATGAAAGCGAGCGAGTTTCACAATCTCAATGAAAGCAGTCGAATTTTAAAATCTCAATGAAAGCGGGTGAATTAAAATCTCAATAAGAACAGGATAAACACCTCTGAAATGGAAGAGAACCTGCAATAAGAGATAGAGTTTTCAATGTCAAAAAAAAAGTCAACTAAAATTAATGCATTAATAGAGAGTAATAAACATTAAAGAAAACGATAATTTAAGGTTAAATAACAAGTACTCTGATAAAAACAGTTGGTAAGAGTATCTAGTAACAATCTCAATGAAAACAGCCGAGTCTCAGAATCTCAATGAAAGCGGGCGAGTTCCAGAGTCTCAATAAAAGCAGCCGAGTCCCAGAGTCTCAATGAAAGCGGGTGAGTCACAATCTCAATGAAAACGGGTGAATTAAAATCTCAATGAAAGCGAGCAAGTTTCACAATCTCAATGAAAGCAGCCGAATTTCACAATCTCAATGAAAGTAGACGAATTCCACAGTCTCAATGAAAGCAGCCGAATTTTACAATCTCAATGAAAGCGTGCGAGTTCCAGAATCTCAATGAAAGCAGTCGAGTCAAAATCTCAATAAGAACAGGATAAACACCTCTGAAATGGAAGAGAACCTGCAATAAGAGATAGAGTTTTCAATGTCAAAAAAAAGTCAACTAAAATTAATGCATTAATAGAGAATAATAAACATTAAAGAAAACGATAATTTAAGGTTAAATAACAAGTACTCTGATAAAAACAGTTGGTGAGAGTATCTAGTAACAATCTCAATGAAAGCAGCCGAGTCCCAGAGTCTCAATGAAAGCAGACGAGTCAAAATCTCAATAAGAACAGGATAAAAACTTCTGCAAAATGAGAGAGAACCTGCAATAAGAGATAGAGTTTTCAATGTCAAAAAAAAAGTCAACTAAAATTAATGCATTAATAGAGAATAATAAACATTAAAGAAAACGATAATTTAAGGTTAAATAACAAGTATCCTGATAAAAACAGCTGGTAAGAGTATCTGGTAACAATGTCAATGAAAGCGAGCGAGTTTCACAATCTCAATGAAAACAGACGAGTCAAAATCTCAATGAAAGCAGGCGAGTTTCACAATCTCAATGAAAACGGGTGAATTAAAATCTCAATAAGAACAGGATAAAAACTTCTGCAAAATGAGAGAGAATCTGCAATAAGAGATAGAATATTCAATGTCAAAAAAAAAGTCAACTAAAATTAATGCATTAATAGAGAATAATAAACATTAAAGAAAACAATGATTTAAGGTTAAATAACAAGTATCCTGATAAAAACAGCTGGTAAGAGTATCTAGTAACAATCTCAATAAAAGCGAGCGTTTCACAATGTCAATGAAAGCGAGCGAGTTTCACAATGTCAATGAAAGCGGGCGAGTCAAAATCTCAATAAGAACAGGATAAACACCTCTGCAATGAGAGAGAACCTGCAATAAATCTCTGCAAAATGAGAGAGAACCTGCAATAAATCTCTGCAAAATGAGAGAGAACCTGCAATAAGAGATAGAGTTTTCAATGTCAAAAAAAAAGTCAACTAAAATTAATGCATTAATAGAGAATAATAAATATTAAAGAAAACAATGATTTAAGGTTAAATAACAAGTATCCTGATAAGAACAATGGGTAAGAGTAGTTGATAAATTTCAATAATAATATTTAGCGGCGGCAATGGTGGAGTGAAATCATGATAAGATTGAAAGGAGCAGGTGGCGGGGCGAGTCACCGATTTTAATTTATAGAGAGGGCAGATAAAATGGGCGTGAATAAGAGTGGTGATGATTGGAAGCGAGGGAGGAATGGTCGTGAGATGAAGTATGAAGTGAAGCGGCGTGAAGTTATTTTTCGGCATCCCTTTCTACGGATTGAGAAGGTGGGGCTTGAGATTGATCGGTTTCGTGGAGAGGGTCAATTAGCAATTGATCGGTATAGTTTGGTACGTCCTGATGTGGTGGGGGTGGTGGTTTATGTACGTGAGCGTGCGTCTCTTGTGTTAGTTGAGCAGTTTCGTTATGCGACGGTGAGCACGGGGAGTGGGTGGATGGTTGAGATTGTGGCGGGTGTGATAGAGGATGGAGCGACGCCTGAGGAGACGGCGCGGCGTGAAGTTTTGGAGGAGGTCGGTTATAGGGTGGAGAATTTACGTAAGGTGGCTGAGTTTTATACGGCGCCTGGTTTTTCTGATCAGTACACGTATTTGTATGTGGCTGAGGTGAATGTTTTTGATAAGGTTGAGCGTGGGGGCGGGTTGGCTGTCGAGGGCGAGGATATTCGTGTGCATGAGCTTGAAGTGGCTGAGGTACGGGCGTGGCTTCGGGCAGGCAAGATTCGTGATGCAATGACGTTAGCTGCGTTGCAGCATTTTTTGCTAGTGGAGCATGGAGAACATTAGCAGAGAGAACATTAGCAGAAAGAATGGCAGAACATTAGCAGGGAGAATATCAGCAGAGAGAATATTAGCAGAAAGAATGGCAGAACATTAGCAGGGAGAATATTAGCAGAAAGAACGGCAGAACATCAGCAGAGAGAATATTAGCAGAAAGAACGGCAGAACATTAGCAGAAAGAAGATCAGCAGAGAGAACATTAGCAGAAGAGAATATCAGTAAAGCTAGCAGACGGCACTATCAATACAATTAGCAAGCCCATAAAATACAGCAGAAACAGGAGAGCAGAATATGAATCAATTAATTGACCCATCAATCCATCGACCCATCAATCAACCCATCAATCCATCAACCAACCCATCAATCCATCGACCAACCCATCAATCCATCAACCAACCTATAAAATACAGCAGGAACAGGAGAGTGAATATGAATCAATTAATCGACCCATCAATCCATCAACCAACCCATCAATCCAGCCATCGACCGATGAATGAATCAAGAAGAAGAAGTGGTGAGTTGGATTTGTTGGAGGGAATAGAGTTTTTGATAAATGGGAGAAGAGCGGAGGAGGTGTTCGTGAGAGCCTGATGCAATGATTCTACCGTGGTGAAGGACAATGATCTTATCTGCGCGAGCAATGGTAGCCAATCTGTGAGCAATGATGATGGCGGTTTTATCTGTGAGGAGAGAGTCGAGGGCTTGTTCGATATGGCGTTCGGATTCGCTGTCAATGTTAGCGGTGGCTTCGTCGAGAATGACAATGGGAGTATTTTGAATGAAGATACGAGCGAAGGCGAGGAGTTGTTTTTGTCCTGTGGAGAGGGCTTTACCTTCTTCTAGAACGTTTTGGTCGTAGGAGGAGGGATTTTTTTCAATGACGGTATCGATGAGTGCGTGGGCGGCGGCTTTTTTTATGGCGGCTCTGGGAATGTCTCTAAAGAGGGCAATATTTTCATGGAAGCTACCTGTGAAGAGGAAGATATTTTGTGGAATGGTACCGATATTTTCACGGAGGTGTGTTAAGTGGTAGTTACGAATGTCCGTATTGTCAATGGTGATGGAGCCTGCGGAGACGTCATAGAGACGATTTAAGAGGGAGATGAGGGTTGTTTTACCTGAGCCTGTGCTACCGACAATGGCGACTTTTTGACCTGGTTTGATGGTGAAGGAAATATTTTTTAAGACGGGGTTATTTTTTTCGTAATGAAAGGAGACGTTATTAAAAGCAATGGCACCTGTGAAGCGTTTTTGGGGTGTGTAGGGGACGGTACTTGTGAATTCGACTTTTGTAGCTAGAAATGAGAAGATACGTTCGCATGCGGCGGTGGCTGCTTGCATGGAATTGAATTGTTCGGCTAGATGGAGGAGTGGGCGGAAGAACAGGTTGACGTAGATAAAAAATGTGAATAATTCGCCTATGGTGACGAGGTCGTTTAGGGTGTAATGTGCGAAGAACAGGATACCTATCATGGAGCCTGAGGTGACGATTTCTATGAGGGGGAAATAGATTGAGTAGGCGTGAATGATATTGAGGAAAGATTTAAGGTAATTGGAGCTAGCGGAGTTGAAGTCGGTGATACTTTTTTTTCTGTGGTTGAAGAGGAGGATTTCTTTAATGCCGGTGAGCGATTCTATTAGGAGGGTATTCATGATGGAGTTAGCGGTTCTGACGCCGCGGTAGCCTTTACGGATTTTTAGTCTAAATAGGTAAGTGGCGATGATGAAGATGGGGAGGGAGCCTACGAGGGCGAAGAGGGTGAGCCGCCAATTGATGGCTATCATGAAGGCGAGAATGAAGAGACATTTTAGCATATCACCGATGATGGAGATAATGCCACTGGAAATGAATTCTTTTACCGCTTCGATGTCGTTGGTGAGATAGGTGAGGTTACGTCCTGTGGGAGTTTTGTCGAAGTAGCGATTGGTGAGTTGTGTTATTTTGGTGAGGACGTCGGTACGGATGGCGAAGATGACTTTTTGACCTAAGTAATTGGTGAGGATTTGAAAAGTGGTGGAGAATAAAAATCCTGCTAGGAGTGTTAGGGCTAAAAATAGGGTTGTTTTGTATAGGCCTGGGAGGTCACCTGCTGTGATGTTGTTATCGATACCATTTTTTAAGAATAAAGGGTAGGAAGCGTTGATGAGGTCGCTTATGATGAGCAGGATTAGGGATGCTGTTAGGAGTGCTGGGAAGCGTTTTAGGTAGGCTATGAGTTTTTTGATGAGGGAGCGGTCGGCTAGAAAGGGTTTCTCGGAGAAGTCGCGTTCTGGTTGCATGATAGATTGGAGCTGGGAATAAATGGTAATAAATGGTAATAAATGGTAATAAATGGTAATAAATGGTAGTAAAGGTTAGTAAAGGTTACTCGATAGCGGCTTTAAGTTCTTGGAGGCGTGCCATTTTGGCGTATTGGCGGTTTAGGAGCATGAGTTCGGAGTGCGAGCCTTGTTCTGAGAGGCGTCCTTGGTCTAAGTAGAGGATACGGTCTGCGATGCGGAGGAGGGATATTTTGTGGGAGCTGAGAATGATTGTTTTTAGGGATTTGAATTTTTTAAGATTGTCAATGATATTCTTCTCAGTCTGGCTGTCTACGCTAGAAAGGGCGTCATCTAGGATGAGGATACTTGCTTTTTTGTATAGTGAGCGGCTGATGGCGGTGCGTTGTTTTTGGCCGCCTGAGAGGGTGATACCGCGTTCGCCTAAGATTTGGTTGTATTGGTTGGGGAAGGCGGTTATTTCTTTGTGAATGGCGGAAAGTTTTGCGGCGGTGATGACGCGTGGGAGGTTGGGGTTGTGTTCTTCTTCGAAAGCAATGTTATTTTTGATGGTTGTTGAAAATAGGAATGTCTCTTGGGGGACGGCTGTAATGATTTGATAAAGGATTTCTGGTTTGATGGTTGCGAGATCGGTTTGGTCTATGAGGATTTGCCCTGATGAGGGGGGAATGATACTTAGGAGGAGTTCAATGAGCGAAGTTTTTCCACTTCCTGTTTTACCGGTGAGAGCAATGATCTCACCTGGTTTGATGGAGAGGGAAATGTTGTCTAAGATGATACGTTGGTGGGGGTCTTTTAGGGAGAGATTTTTTAGGGTGATGGACTTAGGTTTACCTGAGGTCGGGAGGGTGGCTATTTTTTTTGTGTCTGCTGAGGGTTGGAGGAAGAAGTTATTGATGCGTTCTAAGGCGCTGAGTCCTTGTGTGATGAGCGACATGACCCAGCCTAGCGAGAAGACGGAGAAGGTGAGGATGCTTAGCATGATATTAAATTGCAATAATTCCGCTAAATTGAGCCTACCGGCAATCACTTCACGGCCGCCAATAGCTAAAATGATAATAGCACTCATACTAAAAATAAATAAAAATAAAGGCCATGTGAAGCCTTCAAAGACAGCTAAGCGGACGTTGGCTTTGAGGTAGCGATGGCTTATTTTGTTGAAGTGGTTACTTTTGATGGTTTCTATGGTGTTGAGTTTGATTGTGGAGATACCGAAGATAAATTGCCAGGCTTCGTTGTTGATGGAGGCGCGGATGGTCTGTATTTTCTTGTAAAGTGGGCGTAACATGGGCATGATGAAGAGAATGAGAACAACTAAAACGACAATCAATCCCATAATAGCCCCCATGAGAATGGGGCTTAGCGTTATCATGACGGGAATGAAGAAGGCAATGCGGCTTAGTGAATTGGGGATGTACATGATTCCTGGTCCGAGCATGGTTCTTACGTCGTTTAGATCGTTGGTGATACGGCTGACGAGATCGCCGACTTGTTCGTTTTTATAAAACTCGGTGGAGAGATGGAGGAGTTTATGATAGAGGTCTTGTCTGAAATGGTGTTCTATCTTACGGCTGAGGCCAATTAGTGTCCACCTTGAGATGTACATAAATAGGCATGTGATGGCGAGATAAGCTGTTGTGATGAGGAGCAGGTTACGGACGAGGAGTGGATTATTGGTGGCTGAGACTTCTTCTAGGGTGAGTTTCATGTACTCTGGAAATTTCACGTAGCCGTAGTTGTGAACGATGAGAAATGCGAATCCAATGACGTAATGCGGGATGTATTTTTTGAAATAAGGTGTGAGGACCTTAAAATTTTTGAGGCGTGCTAGAATCAATGAACGAAGGCGTGAAAATTTGCGGTGATGTTGTGAATGCTCTAAATTTGTGCGGAGTTAAGTTTCTCTGGTGATGGTTTGTTGTTGTTGTGTGGGGTTGTTGTTATACTGTAAATATTGTAAATAATGGCGTTTATATTATAAGTGTTATAAAGAAAGAGAAAGGAGTAAATAGGAGCAAATAGGAGTAAATAGGTGCAAATAAAAGTCAACTAAAAAAATACAATTATTAACATAACATTACGTAGCCAGAATAACAACAAATCAATTGTATTAAAGGGTGAATACTTCATATTATGTACTTCATATTAAATATAAAACGGTGTAATTCTGCAGGCGTAATTCTGAATGAAATTCAATGCAAATCAAGGTTTTTTTAAAATCACAGCATCTATCAAGTTTTAAAGCAAAGCGGAATTACAGAAAATACGAGTATAAAACAAAAGACAAGGAAATAAGTTAAAAGTGGCTGTAATATAGCGATAAAACACGAGGCTAGTAATAATATACGAATCATATTATACTTTAAGTATTACAATTTACCTATATTTTATAAAAGCAATGGAATTATGATGACGGCAAAAGCTCTAATAAGACATAATAAGACATAATAAGACACAATAAAACACAATAAAACACAATAAAACACAATAAAACACAATAAAACACAATAAAACATAATAAGACATGATAAGGGCATATAAAGGGGATATAAAGGCAATAAAAAGCAATAATAAAAATATTACAATAATAGAAAGCAATGCAAATAAAAAAGGGTGTCCAAAATAACAAAAATGATGTCCAAAATGGCAAAAACAAGTGCTCAATGAACAAAAATAGTGCTCAAAACAATAAAAACGTCCGAATTATGCACATTTGATAAATATTAAACAATTATTAAAAATATTGAAGTCTTTTGAAACGAATTGAAAAAAAATCAAAAATATCAAAATAAACAAAAATATTAAATGAAATATTAAATAAAGAAGCTCTGATTAAGTTTCAAAAGTATTGAAAAGACGGGTTTAAGAAGCAGTGAGTCGGTATTCTAGGAGGAGCTCTGACGAGAGTACGGAGATTAATTTATCACCATTACTGGACATGGTGTTTATATTGTTGATCTTTTTTATCGTGACGACAACGTTTACGCGAGAAACGGGGGTGGAAGTGAAGCGTCCGCGGGCGACGTCGGCGTCTGAGGTCAAGGACAAAATTATTAAGGTAGCGATCACGCGTGAGGGAACGATTCATGTCTTTGAGAAGCAGGTTGATTTGTTTGCGTTGGAGACAATTTTAAAACGTGAGCGGGCGCGTGATGCGAATGTGCAAATGGTGATTTTAGCGGATGGCAAAGCGATTACAGAGCGAGTTGTTGACGTTATTGATCGGGCGACGCGTGTTGGCATTGTACAAACTTCTATCGCAGCCCTTAAAAATTGATCTTATACGACGCTTAAAAATTTAAGATATTAAAAAATTAAAAGCTTGAAGTATCCATAAATTAAAAAATAAAAACAAATAATAAAAACTCAAAACAAAAAAATGAAAAAAAACTTAAAAAATTAAAGGGCTCATAACCGCAAATCTGAACAAAAATTAAAAAACCAAAAAGTCAATGCAGAAATTTACACAAAAAGAAAAAATATGAAAAAAATAGGCGAAATCTCTTTAAAAAAAAACAATATATCAAAAATAAAAATATAGAAATATTAAAAGAGGAGTGAATAGCAATGAATTTAGGAATGCGAATTAAAAATCACGTGCGTAAATGGGTAGTCGGTTCTACTGGATGGGTTCGGCAGAAATGGTCTTCGTGGCGGGGTGTGACGCGAACAATGGTTGTGGTGTCAATAATTGCTTTGGTGATTAATATAGGGGTGTTGTTTGTGATGCCGCTTATTAAGCATATTCGCAAGGAGCAGCTTTTAGAAGCGGATGTGAATGCGAATGCGCAGCTTAAGGTGACGCGGGTGAGTTTTGAGGAGAAGGAGAAGCCTGTTAAGAAGGTGAAGATTAAGACGGTTAAGCCTAAGTTGACGAAGAAAGAGGTACGTGATGATCGGTTTGATTTAGATTTTGCTGTGGGGGCGAATGGGGGTGGTGCTGCTATTTCGAGTGATGATGTGGGGAGTGTGATATACGATGAGGGGGATGTGGAAGTGGACCCGGTGCGTATATCTGGGCGTGAGCCTGAGGTTCCGTTTGCTTTTGCGGCGACTGAGGGTGAGGGGCGTGTTGAGGTGCAGGTTGTTATTGATACAGATGGGCGTGTTGGAGAAGTGCAGGTTATCTTGGAGGACCCGCCTAGTTATCAGTTAGGTCGTGCGGTTGCTGCGGCGGTGCGTACGTGGAAATACCGTCCTGCTATGGTGAAAGGAATACCGGTACGAATCCGTGTGATTGTGCCCTTTATATTTTCGTGAGTGTTTTCGTGAGTATTTTATGACGCTACATGAATATTTTACTAACGATAAACGAACATTTCACCCACGATAAACGAATATTTTAATTAGTCTATGCATATACAAAAATATCAATATATCATTCAGTCAATTAAATAGACAACTCAATTGATTGACACACACCCCAATTGACTAATAAATTTATTAATTAATAAATGCATATATAAAAAAATAAGACATCAATCGCTCTACTTAATCAACTTTTTAATTAATCTGTACATATATAAAATTATTGATACATATCTCAATCGCTTAATTGTTCAATCACTCAATCACTTAATTGCTCAATCACTCAATCAATCACCTATACCCTCCGCCAGCAGCTAATCTATGAATACAGGAAGGATTTAACGAAAGAAATAGACAACTCAATTGATTGACACACACCCCAATTTGCTAATAAATTTATTAATTAATAAATGCATATATAAAAAAATAAGACATCAATCGCTCTGTTTAATCAATATTTTAATTAATCTGTACATATATAAAAGTATTAATACATCGCTCAATCAATTTCACTCAATTTCCACTCACTCAATTTCCACTCAATCAATCTCAACTCATTAATGTCTGCTCAATCACTCAATCTATTCATGCTTACTCAATCAATCAATTTCATGCAATTTCACTCACTCAATCAATCACTCAATTTCACTCACTCAATCAATCACTCAATCAATCACTCAATTTCACTCACTCAATCAATCAATCACTCAATCTATTTATGCATACTCACGCACTGAATTTTAATTAATATTGATCGATGCATAATAATTAGGATATGGAGTTAAAGTTAAGCATGAGAATAAATTTGGGAGGAGTGTTGTTGGGAAATGTGCCAACAATGTTGGGAGTGGTGAGGAAGAGCGTTATACTTATGTGGGTAAGTTATGGGAGTTTGGTAATGGGGCTGATAGGTTCAATAGGCTCAATAAATTTAATAGGCTCAATCAATTCAACAGGTTTAATGAATTCAATAGGCTCAATCAATTCAACAGGCTCAATGAATTCAATAGGTTTAATGAGTTCAATAGGTTCAATGGGGTTAACAATGGGGTTAAAGATGGTTGGAGTGAATATTGGAGTCAAGGAACTTAGGGGGCAGAGTGCTGCGATTTTGTTAGAGCAGGCGAATAAATTCAGTGAGGCGGGCAATTTTGCGGAGGCGGAGCGTTATTATGAGCGTGTGCTTGAGAAGGGGGGGAATAAGGCGATAGTGTATTTTAATTTGGGGAATATGTATTTTCGGCAAGATCGGTTGAGTGCGGCGGTGAGTTATTACCGTAAAGTGATTAAGGCGGCGCCGTTGTTTAAGAATGCGTATTTAAATTTGGGGAAGTTGTACTATGCTATTGGGGATTATGTGCGAGCGCTTGGGATATTTAGGGGGTATTTGGGAGTTGATGGGAAAGATTATGATACGTTAGTTTTGGCGGGGAGTGCTGCTGTGGCGTTGCGGGATTATTATGTGGCGCTTCGGTATTTCAATGATGCGTTAGCGAGCGAAGGTGATCGTGACGAGCCTTATATATTGATTGCGCAGGTTTATGAGGCGGTGGGGGATATTGATCGTGCTATTGGGTATTTGGACGAAGCGGAATTGGTGGTTAGTGAGGCGAGCAGGTTACGGCGTATTCGTGGGGAGATGTATATGGCGGCGGGGCGTTATGAAGCGGCGGCGTCTGCGTTTGCGGCTGTTTTGGCGGGGAGTGGGGGTGATTTTGCTGCTGGGAGTGAGGGTGATGATTTTGCTGCTGGGGGGTCTTCTGGGGAGGAATTATCGGCGGAGGAGCGGTATTATGTTGCTGTGCAGATGGTAGAGGCGTTTGAGAAGGCGGGGTTGATTAATCTTGCGATATATGATTTGAAGCGATTGGTGGTGGCGTATCCGCGTGAGAGCGAGGCGGTGAGTTACTTGGAATATTTGTTATTACAGGAGGGGCGAGACCGTGAGGCGTTTGAGTTTTTTGGTGAGTTTTATGTGGCGGAGCGGGCGCAATGGGATAAGCGTAGTCGTGAGGCGGTGCAGTCGGTATTTAAGAATTTGCTTGCGCGTGCGTACAATGAGCGTGATGTTACGTTGATGAAGGATTTATTGAGTTACTACGATGAGAATGATCTTAACGATGAATATGCGGTGTTGGTAAGAAATTATATTTTAGCGGAAGCAGAGCCCCAATGAACGCACGACCTATCAATTCACCATCACTGATTCTACCCCTAAATTGACTATCAATGACTCTGCCCCTAAAATTTATGACTACTGACTCCTATGCTAATGAATTTACGATCACTAACTCTACCCCTAAATTAGCTATCAATGATTCTACCCCTAAAACCTACGACTACCGATTCCTATGCCAATGAATTTACGATCACTAACTCTACCCCCAAATTGACTATCAATGATTCTACCCCTAAACCTACGACCACCGATTCCTATGCTAATGAATTTACGATTACTAACTCTACCCCTAAATTGACTACCAATGACTCTACCCTTAAATTTACGACCGCTACATTGAAATTCAATGATGAAATGACGATGCTAACAGGAATAATACGAACAATTGAAATAATACGAATGATTGAAATAACACGAATGATACGAACAATCGAAACAATACGAATGATTGAAATAACATGAATAATACAAACAATCGAAACAGTATATAACAAGAATAATACGAATAATTGAAGCAATGCATAACAGAAATAATACGAACAATCGAAGCAATACATAATAGGAATAACACGAATAATACAAATAATCGAAGCAATACATAACAGGAATGATACGAACAATCGAAATAATACGAATGACTGGAATAACGATGCTAACACGAATGATGCGAACAATCGAAGCAATACGAATGACTGAAATAACAGGAATAATACAAACAATCGAAACAGTATATAACAAGAATAATACGAATAATTGAAGCAATGCATAACAGAAATAATACGAACAATCGAAGCAATACGAATGACTGAAATAACACGAATAATACAAATAATCGAAGCAATACACAACAGGAATAATACAAATAATCGAAGCAATACATAACAGGAATGATGCGAACAATTGAAGTAATACGAATGACTGAAATAACACGAATAATACGAACAATCGAAGCAATACGAATGACTGAAATAACGATGCTAACAGGAATGATGCGAACAATTAAAACAATACGAATGATTGAAATGATAAGAATGATAAGAATGTTAAGAAATAGGGTACTGTGGTTAAAGGATATGGGAGCAATGGCGTTGGGCTGGAAAGTTGTTGTTGTGATGATGATGTGGGGTGGTGTGATGGTGGAGTTACGTGGGCAATCTGCTGCGGCGCTTGCTGTGAAGAAGACACAATTGCAGCAAGAAATTGATCAATTTCAAAAGGATATTGAAGCGGAGGGGAAGGCGTTTGAGCGTTATAAGGCGGATCGGGAGAAAGTACTTGGGCAGAAGGAAGCGGAGGTGGCGCGTGTGCGGCGTGAGTTACGTGCTAGGGAGCTTGAGGTGATTGAGGCGCGGAGGAAGTTAGGTTTACTGGAGGTGGAGATAAGCAATGTTGAGGTGGGTGTGGCAGAGTTACTGGATCGGCTTAGGGGTCGTGCGGAGGAATGGTTGGATAAGATTGCGGGTGGGATTCCGTTTGAGCGTGAGGAGCGTAGTGCTGTGGTGACGGCAATTATCAATGACAGTCGCAGCAAGCGAGCGACGGTCAATGAGATATTTAATCGGCTGGTGGTTTTTTTGAAGCGAGAGCAAGGAATGGCGTATGAGAGTCAAGTTGTGCGAGCTATTGTGAAGGTGGGTGGTGAGCAGCAGACGGTGGATTTGGTACGTGTGGGGCGTGTATTTTTTGCGGTGGATACGGGTGTTGGGGTGTATCGTTATGAGCGTGATGAGGAGGGGAGGTATGTGTTGAGTTCTGGCGAGGTGGGGTTTAACGAGGCGAATGACATTCGGACTATTATTGGGATGATTCAGAACAGACTTCCGGCGGACTTGGTGCCTGTGATATTGGAGGATCGGGAAATTAAGTTGCGTAATGATTTCAATTGAGAGATAGAAATAGATAGAAATAGATAGAAATAGATAGAAATAGATAGAAATAGATAGAAATAGATAGAAATAGATAGAAATAGATAGAAATAGATAGAAATTAGATAGAAATAGATAGAAATAGATAGAAATAGATAGAAATAGATAGAAATAGATAGAAATAGATAGAAATAGATAGAAATAGATAGAAATAGATAGAAATAGATAGAAATAGATAGAGATAGAGAGTGTGTGTATGTGGGCTGTGATGATGACAACAATGAAAATATTCTGCAGTAAAATTACCAAACCTCCCGTCCAACAGCTCAATAAAATTCACGTCCAATACTTTAATGAACCCCACGTCTAGTAGCCTAATGAAATTCCCCTCCAATACCTTAATGAACCCCACGTCTAGTAATTCAATGAAATTCCCCTCCAATAGTTTAATAAAATTCCCGTATAATACTTTAATAAAGTTCGCTTATAATAAATTATTAAATCTCCCGTCCAATACTTTAATGAAACCCATGTCCAGTAGCCTAATGAAATTCACATCCAATAGTTTAATAAAATTTCCATCCACTAGCTCAATGAAAATCACGTCCAGTAATTTAATGAAAATGATTTACAATACTCTAATGAAGTCTGCGTCCAATAACCTACTACCTTCTACGCGCAATAATCTAATAAGGTCTGCTTCCACTAGCTCAATGAAAATCACGTCCAGTAATTTAATAAAAATGATTTACAATACTCTAATGAAGTTTGCATCCAATAACCTACTAACCTCTATGCACAATAATCTACTGACTTCTACGTGCAATGATCTAATAAGGTCTCTCTCCAATCGCTTAATAAAGTCTCCTTGCAATACCTTAATAAAGTCTCCCTGCAATACCTTAATAAAGCCTGCTTGCAATACGTTAGTAAAGTCTCCTTGCAATACGTTAATGAAGACTACCTGCAATAAATTATTAGATTGCACGTACAATAGTGTGCGAGTGGTGGGATGTGTGGTGATGGTAATTGTGTTGAGTGGCGGGGTGGGATATGAATTGATGGGACAAGGGAAGCGGCAATTGGAAGCGGAGATTGACACGCTTGAGCGTACGCGTGAGGCTTTGGAGCAGGAGTATTGGACGATGAAGCAGAGCATGCTTAGGGAGCGTGAGCGGTTGAATGAGCGAGTGGTGGCGGTGGATGACGGGTTGAAGACGTTATTTGAGCGGCGCAATAGTCTTAACGAGGAAGTTTTTTTGGTGAAGAGCAATCTTAAAGATACGGAGGCGGTGTATGATGAGAAGGTGGAGACGTTGGCGACGTTTCGGTTATTGGTGGGGGAGCGTGTTGAGAAGTTGACGGAAGAGTTACGTGCGGGGTATCCGTCGGAGTTGGAGCGTAATTTGTTGACAATTAATCGGTTACGTGATATTGGGGATGGGGGAGCGAGTGTGGGAGATTTTATGGATGCGTATTTAGATTTTGAGACGGTATTAGTTGAGCGGGGTGAAGAGATTGAGGTTTATCGGACGAATGTTTTGCATAGTCAAGCTGGGGTGAGTGTTGAGGCGGAAGTTTTGCGTGTGGGGTATGTGTATAGTGCGTATGCTGCTGAGGAGTGGGCTGGGTATTTACTTCGTGTGGGAGGATTGGTGGGTCCTGGGTATGAATGGAAGGAGGCGCTTAGTGGTGATATGGCGGCAGCGTTGGTGGCTAGTGTGAAGGGTGCGTACAATGATGCTGGTGGGCGAGCTGGTGTGGAGGTGTTGGTGGATGTGACGCAGGCTGGGCCTAGGTCGCGTACGTTTCTTGAGGAGAATACGAAAGGTGTATTTAGCAAGGTGGTAGATTTTTTTGTGGCGGGTGGATTTATGATGTATCCGTTGGTGTTACTTGGTGTGGCGGCGTTATTTATAGGGGTTGAGCGGGTGAGGTATTTTCGCCGCAATCGGCTGAGAGATTTAGGCTACGGCAATGAAGTTCTTGTGTTACTGCGTGCTGATCGTGTGGTTGAGGCGGAGCGGATGCTTAGGGAGCAGGGGGGTCTTATTAGGGAGTTATTTTCGCATTTTTTAAAGTACAGGAAGGTACGCTTAGATCGTGAGAAGGGTGAACAATTGTTACAAGAAACAATGCAACGAATTATTCCTAATCTAGAAAAGCGATTGGCGACATTGGCGGTATTGGGGGTGATTGCTCCGCTACTGGGGTTATTGGGAACGGTTTCTGGAATGATAGCATTATTTGATGTGATTACGTTTTTGGGGAATAACAATCCGAAGGTGCTTGCTGGAGGAATATCAATTGCGTTGGTGACGACGCAAACGGGGTTATCGTTAGCGGTACCGATTATCCTGACGCATCATATCCTTACGAATTATAAGACGAGGTTGATTGATTATCTGGAGCGGTTAGGTTTGGCGGCGTTAGATATATTTGCTCCGCTTGATGGGGTTGATGAATCTGATGGGACGAATAAAGCCCCCACATCCAATCAAACCAACGAATCCAATCAAACCAACGAATCCAATCAAACCAATGAATCCCAATGAGTCCAATAAAACCAACGAATCCAACAAAACCCATGAAGCTAATAAAATCAATACATCCAATAAAACCAACGAATCCAACAAAACCCATGAAGCTAATAAAATCAATACATCTAACAAAACCAACGAATCCAATAAAACCCACGAAGTTAATACAATGAATACCTCTGATCGAATGGATGGATCGGCTGTGATAAAAATGCATGAACCGGATAAAACGACTGACATTAAATCCCAATGATCCTTAATGAATCTCAATGAATCCCAATGAATCTGTCCACCTATAATTACCCATAATTACTTCTATTTAGCCACGTTGATGTATAATTACTAATATTAATTAACTCAATATCCACCCATAATTACCTATAATTACCCATAATTACTCCTATTTAGCCACGTTGACTTATAATTACCAATATTAATTAACTCAATATCCACCCATAATTACCTATATTACCCATAATTACTCCTATTTAGCCACGTTGACGTATAATTACCCATGTTGACTCAATATGCACCTACATTTAGCCATAATTATCAATGTTGACTCAATATATAGGAATACTTGAAGGTTAAAAGGAGGTAACAAGAGGGATGTTGAGCGTAGAATGGCGCTAAATTGTAGTTTTTTTAATTTTTTATGAAATTTTATTGTATGTTTATTAAATTTTTGATAGAATAAATCGATGATAAAGGGTGAGATGGAGTAAAACGAAGTGATTTTACCTATAATCTTTAAATTTTATTGAAATAATTTAATTTAATCTGAATTTTAAAGTTTTTTTTATGTGAGAAGTGGTGAAATCATCATATCATTAGTATGAATTGCAGCTGTTTAGGGCGTATGAGTTTTATATATTAAATGTTAAGTTAATTAATGAAACAAAATTTGCATTGTAAATGGTTGTGATGATAAAATTGAATGACGATAATATTGTGAGCACGTAATAATTTATAAATTGTAAAATTCTTGGGCTTTTTAAGGTATGCGTATTGTAGATGATGTTTGGCGTGGTTTTGTCCTGTTGATGCGTCAATGATAGGTGATACTTAAAGAATGCTGTGAGTGTAATGATTGTAGGTTATTGGTTGAACGAGTATTAGAGTTGTTACGCTGAGAGTGTGATTTTTTAGAGGCTAAGGAAAAGTATCGCTGAAAGTGTGGGTTTTTGGGCTAGGGTAAAGTGTAGGCTAAGGTAAAGAAGGTCGCTGAAAGTGTGGGCTTTTTTAGATTGAGAAGGTGAATGGGACGTTGAAACTGTGACAGGAGGCGGGCTGCTTGTCTGGGCTAAGGAATGGCAGACGGGCGGCTTGGATCCTGTGATTATGGACGGGGTTTGTCTGGTGGGCTGATGTGGTGGGCTTAGCTTAGAGATGGCGGGCGAATGGCTTGTTTGGGCTAAAAAGTAGTGGGTGGGTTGCTTGTTTGAATCGTGATGGGTGGTTAAGTGGTTTATGTGCTTGTTGTGAGTGTTGAGAGACGGTTAGCGTAAGATTAGCAATAATTAGCAATAGTTTAAGAGCAGTGATGATTCGATTTTTTTATGAAACGATCGCTCAGACGGGATGGACGCTTTTAGCGTTATTTATACTGGGGTACTGGGCTTGGTGGGAGGTGTGTCATTTTATGATATCCCTTTATAAGAATGCGCGTGCGTACGAGTTAGAAGGAAGAGAAGGAATAAAGGGTGGTGTTCGTGGGGGTGCTTACTCGAGTGATTTAGAAATGATCTTACCTCCTAAGAAGAAGAGGAAAGCGGCTATCAATGGAGGTTTTTTTTTGACGAGGGTTGTACGGGGGTGGTTTGATAGGCTGGTGGGGATTGAGTCTGAGTTGCGTGGTGGTGCTATTCGTTCTTACGAGCGGGTACTTTATGGGGAGCTTGCGTGGGTGCTTGCTGGTGGGAAGGTACTTGGAGGAGGGGTTGATGAAAATAGTTTGAGGGGGGACTTAGGAATGGTGAAGTCTTTAGGGGAGGATTCTTATAAAGAAAATGACCGTAGGGGGGGGGCTGCTTCGTTACTTGAGGCGCGGATGTATGCGTGTGTGTATAAGTATGAGCAGATTGTACGTGAGCATTACAGGAGGCTTAAGACGTTACGAATGATAGCGACGGTGGCGCCTTTGCTTGGGTTGTTGGGTACGGTGGTTGGAATGATAGACACGTTTGAAGTGATCTCTATCTTTGGCAATAGCAATCCTATCTTCTTATCGGATGGCATCTCGAAAGCGTTATTGACGACGCAGGCGGGGTTGATCTTATCGTTTCCGTTACTGTTTATGTATGTCTTTTCAAGAAGGCGGTTGCAGGAGTTAGAAGGACGAATTCAGCATATCTTCGAATACTTTACACATCAAATACAAAGACCTGGTAGTCCGTAAGAGATATGTAAAGGCGTGTTTTTAAGCGGTCTTTAAAGCTACGGTTGAACCCACATTCAAAAACCGCGATTAGAAATAAAAACACAATTAAAATTACAATTAAAATCACAATTAAACAAATATGACCTACGATATGAAAGGAGCAATATACGAGGTTAGGCTATTAAATCTTTTTCTGCAAGACAAGGATAATTATTTATATCACTGTGGCAGGGGTTCATTTTAAGATGGTAGGAGTTTATCGAGCGTTATCTTAATCTACGGGGGTAGTGTTAGGATAATGATTGTCTGGCAGCAGTGGGAATGAGCACTAGGCAGGGCGTGGTGGTAGGTTAGAAATGATGGCCTCTCTTTCTCATTGGTGAACGAGTCTGGGGAAGAGGGGTTTTTGTGCTGTTCTCTCCGCTGGGTGAGAGACTGGGTGGGCTGTGATGGCTTTGAGTTGTGGTGGTTCTGCTTAGTGGGGAGAGTGGTGCGATTTTTTCATATACAAATAAAATTATCTATTTAAAATAAATAATTTATTTCGTGTCTAGATAATCTGTGTGGAAGTCCTGTCAACTGGATGTCAAACTTTAAAGAGGGGGTTACCTTACTCTCAGCATTATGGATTCTAAAGGATATTTGCCATCCTTTGTCAAAAGAATATAATGTGGTGGTTTTGGTTGTGTTTCTCCTGTTTTCTATGATTGTGGGTAAGGGTAGTTTTTTACCCCATAGCAGAGAGCCGTTTATATTAAATGATTGTACGATGGCGGTTCCATTGTCTTTTGCGGTTTTGTAAAAATCGTGTTGTCCTAGTAAATAATGTAGCAAGTTTTTAGGAGTATTGTCTTTATCGTTATCGTATATGCGTTGCAGTTCTATGTTAAAGGCATGCAGTAGGGGGACATAAAATTTGTCTTCTTTATCGTGTATGTTGCGCCATAATTGTCCGTTTTCACGTCTGTTCTGCATTTTGCTAAAAATCGGCATTACCGTATCCCAATAGGTTTGTGAGACGGGATGTCCTATCCATTTGCGTCCAAAATCTATATTCTTAGAAAGTCGAGGGTTCTTGACACCAAAATGCCTATTCTTTGCGGATATTCCTATCTCGCCCATGGGGGTTTCAATAACAATATCCCGCACGTCACCTAATTTACCTGCTTGGTCTGATTGGAGTCGTAGGACACACGGTTTTTGTTTGAGTCGTTTGTCTACTCTTGTAAGAAAGCCGACTATTTTTTGGGCGGCGTTCATTGCCTTGTTTTGTTCTACAGAGTCGTAGGTTACGTAGTATTTTCTGGCGGTTACTAGGTGCTTGTTTTCTACTAGAGTTGCTTGGGTTATTTTTTGTAATTGGTAGGCTATTGCGTACTCAAAACTTTTGCCGCTCTGTACTTGGCTCATGCGGCTATCCTTAAGTCATGTGATATTATTATTATCTCGTTTGATTTTTTGTGGGAGCCCATTCCATATTGCCAATTTGCTTTTAAAATGCGGTAATCCTTGTACCATTTTCTGATGGTTGGGCAGTCGTTATAGGATAATATCCAACTATTGCGTTGGTTTAGCAATTCTCGTAATGTTTTATGGTCGAAGCTTTGATGTGCATCTCCTTTGATTCCGTATAGTTTTTGTCCGTTTCGATACGGGGGGTCGAGGTAGAGGAATGCGTCTTGATTCTCAGCTATCGACAGTCTATAATCTGCTTTTGCGACTAGGAAGTTATGGGCTGTAAATTCTCGTAATCTCTCGATAGAGCTCTGTGTAAAGCGTGGGTGTCCTGTTGACATACCGCCTGATAAGGTTACACCGGAAAACGAAGACCTATTGAGGACGTAGAATACGGCAGCTCTCACTAGGGTGTCTTTGATCGTGGTGTAGTGTTTTTGCAGTGCGTAAAATTGTTTTCTGTCAAGCGGGTGATACTTCTCTACTTGATTTGCGAGTTTGTTGGGAGTGTCGAGGAGACATTGCCAGAAGTCTATAAGGGGTTCAAATATATCATAGCCTTTTACGCGTATGCCTTTTACGGTGCATGCTAATTCTATTGAAGCGCCGCCGAGAAATGGAGAGCATAGCACGGTGGTATCTTCTGGTATCATGGGGAGTATTTCTCTTATAGCACGGCTCTTACCGCCTGGGTAGCGTAGTGGAGAGTGTGGGTAGCGGGAGGGTATGTTGTTGGTAAATACTTCTAGTTCTCCCAGTAGGGGTGTGGGGGCTTCTTTTATTTTCCTTGCTGACATATTAGTTTTTTGTAGGGGAGTTGTTTGTTCCCTACTTTTATGGGAGTTAAGGTGAGGATAGCTAGTGTGGTGGTTTTTTGTAGTTTTTAATTGTGTTATTATTTCGTCAATGTGGCGGTGTAGGTGTGATTTATTTATATGGGGGTAATTTTTGAGCGTTTGAAATGCGAGCAGTGTATACTACTGCATTACTGCAGCTTGTTAAAATATTCTTGTGTTTCTTTCTTGGTGGGGAACTTCTTAAAGAATGGGTAAGCGTCTATTTTATATCTCTATTGTCTTAGCAGGGTATTTTGTGTTATTTACGATGATTAGTATACTACAGTCATTTTAATCTCTTGTCAAGTGTTTTTTAAGTGTTTTTTCAAGTGTTTTGGTGGATTTTCTTAAGAGTTCTGCGGGGTTTTGAAATTAATATTTCAAGTCTTTAAGGGGGTTAGCTTTGTATAATGCCTCAATAAAAAAGCTTAGAAACTCGGCAAGTTTCAGTCTATCGGATAATGGTTTCAATCCATTAAATCGGGCATTCAATCTATTCCCATTAAATTTTCATCCATAGAAAATGGGTGTGTGAACGCTTAATTTCAAGCAATGGAACAACAATTTCAAGTAGTCCTTAAGGGTTTATATCGATCGGACTAAAAAATGGATATTACCGTATACTATTATAAAAATTCTATTAAGTTATCTTTTAGTATGTTTTTGGCTTTAATTAACGATTTTTTGCTTAGAGGTTTGAAGTTTTTATGTATGGGTTTGTCAATAGTTCGTTCACCTTTTAATAGAGTGATGATGTGTAATCTGCAATTGAAATAAGACATGATCGTGTGGGTGGAACGACTGCCATAGATAGTCGCTTTATCAATGTTAGCATAATCTCCAGTTAATTGACTCTCGAGTTGAAATAAAAAACATTTTAGGTCTTTATGAATACTTGTAAGTAAATCAAAATCTACTAGTATTCTTTTAATCATTGCATTTTCGGTATATGATTTGCATTCTATACCCATTACAAACTTTTTTTTAATGTAGATGTGTTTGTCGACAGATAATTTGTAAGTGTAATGTTGGAGATTGTTAGCAATGCGTTTTTTAACTTTTTCATCAATTAGTTTATTTAAGTAATTTTGCTGAATAGGAATGTGTATTTTTTTGCTATTTATATCTATATCGGATTCTTTGCCGCCTAATTCCTTCCAAGCTATTTTAACTAATGAGTGTGTGATATGTTCCTGTAATTTACCTTTGGTGGCTCTAATTAATCCTCCGTAAGTTCTACCTTTTTGATTATTTGATTTTAAGGCATTACTATCGACACCCTTTACTACTGTATTATATGTATTTATAATACTTTCTATACTTTCATCGTATAGGGTCATTGGCTGTGGAGCCTTTTTTCAGCGGCCCTGCAGTATTTTTTAGATATATCTATGCCTAGGTATTTTCTATGTAAGAGATGGCTGACTAGGGTTGTTGTCCCTACGCCATTAAAAGGGTCGAGTACGATGTCATCTTTAAATGAGAATAATTTCAATACTCTCTCGACTAATTTTTGAGGAAACATTGCTGGGTGACCGTATTTTTTCATATCTCTTTCGGGAGCTATGGACCATTTGGCATTGACCCAGGATTTAAATTCTTCGTCGTTGATATCGATATTGCTTGATTTTCCTTGTTTTTTTAGGTCTCCTTTACAAAAGATTTCTAGAAATTCCCAAGTATACTTTAAATAAGGACTTGAAGGGCTTTTCCAACTTCCCCACGCGGTATATTTGCAGTTATAATTATTCTTTTCCCAGAGGATTTCGCCTTTCCATATGAGTCCCTTATTAAAAAAATAGTTACTGATTAAATGATGTGCGGGAATGTAATCGGAGAATAAAGGTTGGATGTTGATGATTATTCTACCGCCGTATTTTAGAACTCGTATACATTCGTCAAATATTTCATAGAGCATGTTAAAATAAGCGTCCCACGTGGCTGTGTCGTTGTGCTGTTCGTAGGCTAATCCAAAATTGTAGGGGGGTGAGGTGAATATTAAATCTATACAATTATCAGGGAGTTGTTTTAAAATTTTTAAACTATCATCTGCGATGATTTTATTTTGATAGGCTATGGGTAGTGGGTTATTTTGTTTGTTAAATTTCTGTGCAAAAAACTGGTATCCCAATCTTTTTTTTTCTTTTGCCTTTCTGTTTTTGACCTTTCGTTCAATATTAAAGTCTTCGAAGAGCAGCTGTCCATTTCTTAAGCCGAAGCTTTTTTTTGCGGTATGGGGTATAATTGTGTTCATGATATCTCTATTGTCTTAGTGGGGTGTGTTGTGTTATTTACGATGATTAGTATATTACAGTCATTTTAACCTCTTGTCAAGTGTTTTTTAAGTGTTTTTCAAGTGTTTTGGTGAGTTTTCTTAAGAGTTCTGCGGGGTTTTGAAATTAATATTTCAAGTCTTTAAGGGGGTTAGCTTTATACAATGCCTCAATAAAAAAGCTTAGGAATTCGGCAAGTTTCAGTCTATCGGATAATGGTTTCAATCCATTATATAGAAAAGCGGAGCAGATGAGGAGAAAAAATTTAAAGGAGCTAGAAAACGGGCGGGAATGGTGGGCATTTAAATTTTTATCTATAAAATATGGGTCTGAGACCACGCAATTTCAAGCAAGCGGACAAAGATTTCAAGCAATCGGATCAAAATTTCAATCGATTGCATAAGAAATGAGGGGTAGCTGGGTAGGAAGAAAACTTAAAGGAGCTAGAAAATGGGAAAAATGGGGAAGAATGGTGGTTATTTAAATTTTTATCTATAGAAAACTGGGTTATAAATGTTGAATTTCAAGCAATGGGACAAAAATTTCAAGTAGTCTATTAAAAGTTTATATGAATCGGGCAACAATTTCAAGCGGTCTGTTGAGAATTTTTAGCAATTGGCTTAGAATTTCAATGGGAGAAAAGGGGTTTTGGGTGGATTAAATAGAAATTTTGCTGAAATTCAATGAAAAGAGGAGTGTTTGAGAAAGTCAACTAAAAAAAAGAAAAGAAAAAAAATAAAAAGAATTCTAAAAAAAATTGACAAAATGACTAAAAAGTGTTATAATAATAATGACTGAAAGGTTTAACTTCTGCATTAAGAAATGTCATAGACGGCTCAATGCTGGCGCATAGGTTTTAAGTTTGAAACAGAATGCGTTAGTGTGGGGTGGTTTAGAGAAAATGATAGATATTTCTTGGGTGTGAGAGGTGGTTGAGTAGGTCTGGGACTGAATTTTTTCTGATGAAGTTTAGGTTATGAGAAATCAATATAGCTTAAAGGTAGTTTTGAAGAGATTTGGCGAACGCTATCGGTTGCTTAGCAAGGTGAGGCGTGCTATTTTTTAGAAATGAAGAATGGTGCGGTTTGCTTGGAAAGAATGTCTTAAAACATGAGAATGCGAGACATTTGGGTGATCGGGGTAGTTTTTTGAAAGATTTGGAAAGCGGGAAGTTTTTTTAATTAAGAAAAGCTTTTAGAATATGTATAGTAGCGAAGCGTTATCTCATAAGAAGTATAGCTTTGGAGACTTTCTTGTCGTGCGTTTGATTGCGAATGATTGTTCTTGAGAATGATGTGTAGACGAATGTCTGGTGCGTTGTGATCATCTGCGATGTGTAGATAAAAATTTGTCAATGTGTAGATAGAAATCTACGACAGATGAGAATCTGTGGTGGATAAAAATCTGCATCTGCGAATTGGCATCTACAATAAGCAGGTATTTGCAAAGCGTCAATATTGACCCAATGTGTGAATATTGGCAATGTGAAAGACAACATGTCTGCGTGGTGACTGCGAAATCCTTTTTAGAATGTTCTAATGATGAATGGTTTTTAAGAGGAGAGAGTGGTTACTTAGGATTGAGAGCAAGAGTGATGAATGTGTGGGGAGAAGGAAAAGAAGTTAAGAGTATGGGACGGATGCCTTGGCACTAGCTGGCGAAGAAGGGCGTAGTATGTTGCGATAAGCTACGGGGAGCTGCAAACGAGTTTTGATCCGTAGATACCCGAATGGGGAAACCCGTATGAATAGTATTCATACATTCTGTTTAGGCAGGAAGCGAAACTCAGGGAACTGAAACATCTAAGTACCTGGAGGAAGAGAAATCAAAAGAGATTCCCTTAGTAGCGGCGAGCGAAAGGGGAGGAGCCCAAACCTAGAAAGTCTAGGGGTTGTAGGACAGTCAATTAGCATGAGAATTGTAGTGGAATATCTTTGGAAAAGATAGGCGAAGAGGGTAAGACCCCCGTACACGAAATGAGACTTATGTGAGGCTGGATCCTGAGTAGCGTCAAACACGAGGAATTTGGCGTGAAGCTAGGTGGACCACCATCTAAGGCTAAATACAAGCTAGTGACCGATAGTGGACAAGTACCGTGAGGGAAAGGTGAAAAGATCCCCGTGAGGGAAGTGAAATAGAACCTGAAATCTCATACTTACAAGTAGTAGGAGGGTTTTTTAGGAAGCCTGACTGCGTACCTTTTGCATAATGGGCCTACGAGTTAATGCGTGTAGCAAGGTTAAGTTTTGTTAGAAATGGAGCCGTAGTGAAAGCGAGGATTAAATGTCCGAATAAGTTGCGCGTTTTAGACCCGAAACCAAGTGATCTATTCATGAGCAGGCTGAAGTTTGGGTAAAACCAAATGGAGGGCCGAACCAGTAATCGTTGTAAAGATTTTGGATGACTTGTGAATTGGAGTGAAAGGCTAATCAAACTTGGAGATAGCTGGTACTCTTCGAAATATATTTAGGTATAGCCTCGGAAGTTATCGTATGGGGGTAGAGCACTGAATGGATGCGGGCCTTTAACCGGGTACCAAATTCAATCAAACTCCGAATACCATGCGAAATTATTCCGGGAGTCAGACTGTGGGGGATGAGCTCCATAGTCGAGAGGGAAAGAGCCCAGATCGTCGATTAAGGTCCCCAAATACAGACTAAGTGGAAAAGGAAGTGTGAACACTTAGACAGCCAGGAGGTTGGCTTAGAAGCAGCCATTCCTTTAAAAAGTGCGTAATAGCTTACTGGTCAAGTGTCCATGCACCGAAAATGTAACGGGGCTAGAGTCTGTTACCGAAATCACGAATAGAGCACGGCTGCGGCTGTGTTTTGTGGTAGAAGAGCGTTCCCTATGTCGTTGAAGATGAGATGAGAATCTAGTTGGAGATATGGGAAGTGAGAATGTAGGCATGAGTAACGTAAAGACAGATGAGAAATCTGTCCGCCGAAAACCTAAGGTTTCCAGAGGAAGGATAATCCGCTCTGGGTTAGTCGGCCCCTAAGGCAACACCGAAAGGTCTAGTCGATGGGAAAGGGATTAATATTTCTCTACTTAACTGATCGCGTGATGGACTGACGTAGGAGGTGACGCTCTGCCAGGTGATGGTCGTCCTGGTCTAAACGGTAAGGTGTACGCCATTTAATAGATGGCGGTGAGCTGAGCCGTGAATGCCAAGCAACCGTAAGGAAGCTTAAGAGAGCTAAGCCACACTAACAGGAAATAGGTTCTAAATATAGATCAGTTAAACCGTACCGCAAACCGACACAGGTAGGTGGGATGAGTATTCTAAGGCGAACGAGACAACTACAGCTAAGGAACTCGGCAAATTGACTCCGTAACTTCGGAATAAGGAGTGCCTCAGTGGAAAGGCATGACCCTCGGGTCACGCACAACCATCAGGGCCTCAGTAAAAAGATCCAGGCGACTGTTTATCAAAAACACAGGACTCTGCTAATCTGTAAAGAGATGTATAGGGTCTGACACCTGCCCGGTGCCGGAAGGTTAAGAGGAGATGTTAATTCTCACGAATGAAGCATTGAATCGAAGCCCCGGTAAACGGCGGCCGTAACTATAACGGTCCTAAGGTAGCGAAACTCCTTGTCAGGTAAGTTCTGACCTGCACGAATGGTGTAACGATCTGGATGCTGTCTCAGTTGTAGACTCGGTGAAATTAAATTACCGGTGAAAATGCCGGTTACCCGCAGTAGGACAGAAAGACCCCGAAACCTTTACTGTAGCTTAACATTGATTTTTGATAAATACTGTATAGCTTAGGTGGAAGACGCCGAAGTCGTGTCGCCAGATACGACTAAGTCACCCAGTGAAATACCACCCTTTATTCATTAAAAATCTAATCCGCCCAAACGGAAACAGTGTTTGGTAGGCAGTTTAACTGGGGTGGTTGCCTCCTAAAACGTAACGGAGGTGCACAAAGGTCGGTTCAACATGTATGGAAATCATGTGCAGCGCGTAATGGTACAAACCGGCTTAACTGCAAGACCCACAAGTCAAGCAGATGCGAAAGCAGGTCATAGTGATCCGGTGGTTCTGTGTGGAAGGGCCATCGCTCAACGGCTAAAAGGTACTTCGGGGATAACAGGCTTATCTCCCCCAAGAGTTCACATCGACGGGGAGGTTTGGCACCTCGATGTCGACTCATCACATCCTGGGGCTGCAGCAGGTCCCAAGGGTTCGGCTGTTCGCCGATTAAAGTGGTACGCGAGTTGGGTTCAGAACGTCGTGAGACAGTTCGGTCCCTATCCACTGCGGGCTTTGGATGTCTGAGGAACTTTGCTCCTAGTACGAGAGGACCGGAGTGAACTGACCTCTGGTGTATCAGTTATTTCGCCAGAAGTAGGCTGAATATCTATGTCAGGACAGGATAACCGCTGAAAGCATCTAAGCGGGAAGCCTCTTCCAAGATAGGACATCCCCCATTGACCCCTCAAAAAGGTCAATGCTTAAGTCCCCATGTAGACTACGTGGTCAATAGGCTAGAAGTGCACACGCAGTAATGCGCTCAGCTGACTAGTACTAATCGGACGTGTGACTTTTTCTTCTCTCTCTCAACCTTTACTTCTTCACCGAGATATCCGCTTCATTGCTAATATAATTCTTATTCTAATCTTTTATGCTTATTCTTAATTAAGACTCATTGTAGCTTCCCTTATGAACTTATCTCAGTTCTCCTCCTAAACTCATTGCAGTCCTCCTTCCCGCTTTTCTTTCTTTTATATAAAAGAATATTTCATTTCTTTTCTAATAATTTTCTCTAATATTTGATCCCTTCTCAGAAAGGAGAATTGGCATTTTTTCTTAAAATAATATAATTCATCTCTCTCTTCTAATAATGGATTCTTTTTCTCAGAAAGGAGAATTGGCATTTTTTCTTAAAATAATATAATTCATCTCTCTCTTCTAATAATGGATTCTTTCTCAGAAAGGAGAATTGGCATTTTTTCTTAAAATAATATAATTCATCTCTCTCTTCTAATAATGGATTCTTTCTCAGAAAAGAGAGTTGGTATTCTTTCTTAAAATAATATAATTCATCTCTCTCTCTTCTAATAATGGATTCTTTCTCAGAAAAGAGAATTGGCATTTTTTCTTAAAATAATATAATTCATCTCTCTTCTAATAATGGATTCTTTCTCAGAAAAGAGAGTTGGCATTCTTTCTTAAAATAATATAATTCATCTTTCTTCTAATAATGGATTCTTTCTCAGAAAAGAGAATTGACATTCTTTCTTAAAATAATATAATTCATCTCTTTTCTAATAATGGATTCTTTTTTTCAGAAAGGAGAGTTGGCATTTTTTCTTAAAATAATATAATTCATTTCTCTTCTAATAATGGACTGTTTTTTCAGGTAGATGGATTGTTCTCTTATATGGGGCGGATTGGTTCTTTCATATAGAATTCGCTTAAGACCATACATTCAGGACAGTACATCTAGGACAGTACATTCAAGGTGCTACATTTTTTTCTTTTTTATTGGAGAAGTTAGTTTTAGGACGGTATATTTAGGGTGCTACATTTTTTTTCTTTTTTTGTTGGAGAAGTTAGTTTTAGGACGGTGTATTTAGGGTGCTACATTTTTTTTCTTTTTTTGTTGGAGAAGTTAGTTTTAGGACGGTGTATTTAGGGTGCTAGATTCTTTTTTCTTTTTTTGTTGGAGAAGTTAGTTTTAGGACGGTATATTTAGGGTGCTACATTTTTTTTCTTTTTTTATTGGAGAAGTTAGTTTTAGGACGGTATATTCAGGAGGCTAGATTCTTTTTTCTTTTTTTGTTGGAGAAGTTAGTTTTAGGACGGTATATTCAGGAGGCTACAATCTTTTTTCTTTTTTATTGGAGAAGTTAGTTTTAGGACGGTATATTTAGGGTGCTACATTTTTTTTCTTTTTTTATTGGAGAAGTTAGTTTTAGGACGGTATATTCAGGAGGCTACAATCTTTTTTCTTTTTTTATTGGAGAAGTTAGTTTTAGGACGGTATATTTAGGGTGCTACAATCTTTTTTCTTTTTTTATCGGAGAAGTTAGTTTTAGGACGGTATATTTAGGGTGCTACAATCTTTTTTCTTTTTTATTGGAGAAGTTAGTTTTAGGACGGTATATTTAGGGTGCTACAATCTTTTTTCTTTTTTTATTGGAGAAGTTAGTTTTTTTGTTTTTTATATACAGAAATTTTTTTTATAGGGGATTTAGGCTGAGAAATCGTATAAAAATTGTCTTCTCAGAGAATTCAAAGAAAATATAAGAATTTTTCTAAAAATAGATAGATTTTAAATTTTTTTACGCATTGTCAACGCCCAGCTATTAAAAATTATTTGTTTTATGATATAAAAATTGCTCATTTTATGTTATAATGCAGGTGCTGGTGACTACAGCGGAGGGGGAGACTTTAATACATTGAAAATCTCTAGAGTATTTTTAACCAAAATAATATCAGAGTTTATCACTAAACAGATAAAAAACATCGGCAGCGATAGATAAATGAGAATTGTATAAATGAGAATTGTATAAATAAGGATTGTCTTAGGTAGAATAACAAAAATGAGTATTAGCTCAGGTATAATAATAAAAACAATACTTCTATCAATAAAACATCCGCAGCGATAGATAAATGAGAATTGTATAAATGAGAATTGTCTTAGGCATAATAACAAAAATGAATATTGGTTTAGGTAGAATAACAAAAGTAATACTTCTATCAATAATATTGTAAACTATTTTAGTAAAAGACTAACTTATAAGGATTTAAAGAATGCCCAACAAAGAAAAAAAATTTAAAGTCAACATGTCATTCAATGATTTTATAAAAAAAACATTAAATGACGTAGACGCAGAAGTTACTGTTAAAAAAGATAAAGAAATCATTTAATTAAAAAATAAAAAAATAATATTAAATTACAAAAAATCCGATGCCTAAAATTAACCCTCCTCTTATCCATCAACTCGACTTTTCTAATTGTTTTCTCTAATAATTGATCCTTTCTCAGAAAGGAGAGTTGGCATTTTTTCTTAAAATAATATAATTCATCTCTCTTCTAATAATAGACTGTTTTTTCAGGTAGATGGATTGTTCTCTTATATGGGGCGAATTGGTTCTTTCATATAGAATTCGCTTAAGACCATACATTCAGGACGGTACATTCAAGGTGCTACATTTTTTTTCTTTTTTTATTGGAGAAGTTAGTTTTAGGACGGTACATTTAGGGTGCTACATTTTTTTTCTTTTTTTATTGGAGAAGTTAGTTTTAGGACGGTATATTTAGGGTGCTACAATCTTTTTTCTTTTTTTATTGGAGAAGTTAGTTTTAGGATGGTATATTTAGGATGCTACAATCTTTTTTCTTTTTTTATTGGAGAAGTTAGTTTTAGGACGGTATATTTAGGGTGCTACAATCTTTTTTCTTTTTTATTGGAGAAGTTAGTTTTAGGACGGTACATTTAGGGTGCTACATTCTTTTTTCTTTTTTATTGGAGAAGTTAGTTTTAGGACGGTACATTTAGGGTGCTACATTTTTTTTCTTTTTTTATTGAAGAAGTTAGTTTTAGGACGGTACATTTAGGGTGCTACATTTTTTTTCTTTTTTTATTGGAGAAGTTAGTTTTAGGACGGTACATTTAGGGTGCTACATTTTTTTTCTTTTTTTATTGGAGAAGTTAGTTTTAGGACGGTATATTTAGGGTGCTACATTCTTTTTTCTTTTTTTATTGGAGAAGTTAGTTTTAGGACGGTATATTTAGGGTGCTACATTCTTTTTTCTTTTTTATTGGAGAAGTTAGTTTTAGGACGGTATATTTAGGGTGCTACAATCTTTTTTCTTTTTTTATTGGAGAAGTTAGTTTTAGGACGGTACATTTAGGGTGCTACAATCTTTTTTCTTTTTTTATTGGAGAAGTTAGTTTTAGGACGGTATATTTAGGGTGCTACATTCTTTTTTCTTTTTTTATTGGAGAAGTTAGTTTTAGGACGGTATATTTAGGGTGCTACAATCTTTTTTCTTTTTTATTGGAGAAGTTAGTTTTAAGACGGTATATTTAGGGTGCTACATTCTTTTTTCTTTTTTTATTGGAGAAGTTAGTTTTTTTGTTTTTTATATACAGAAATTTTTTTTATAGGGGATTTAGGCTGAGAAATCGTATAAAAATTGTCTTCGCAGAGAATTCAAAGAAAATATAAGAATTTTTCCAAAAATAGATAGATTTTAAATTTTTTTACGCATTGTCAACGCCCAGCTATTAAAAATTATTTGTTTTATGATATAAAAATTGCTCATTTCATGTTATAATATAGTCGCTGGTGACTACAGCGGAGGGGGTACACCTGTTACCATCCCGAACACAGAAGTTAAGCCCTCCAGCGTCGATGGTACTGCCACGCTTAGTGGTGGGAGAGTAGAACGTTGCCAGCACTTTTCCTCCTCCCCCAAATTTAAACCCGTATAGATGGTAAAATTGTGCTTCATTTACCCTCCCCAATTGATTTTCCATCCTCACTTTCCGCCCGTACCTTCGCCCCATACCTTCCATCCGCTACCACACCACCTCTCCTATAAAATATGCTCCGTTCTTAACTTATACTATCTCTACAACATTCTATAACATATTTTTATTTATATGTTTATATTTTAATCCTTAACATAGATCGTAAAATTATGCTTCACTTACCAAAATTTACCGTTCATTCAATGATTCCCTACCCCCTAAAAAAATACTCAAAACACTCAAATTACTCAAAATACATTCCGTTTCTAATATTGTTTTAATCTCGCTTTACCCCCGTTTTATAGTATTATTTATTAGTATTCTAAGATTTGCTGCTGATCATTATTGAAAGATAGATAATTCATGGGTTATATTTCATACTGCAGGTCGTAATTGTTATTGAAAGATAAATAATTCATGGGTTATATTTCATATTGCAGGTCGTAATTGTTATTGAAAGATAGATAATTCATGGGTTATATTTCATACTGCAGGTCGTAATTGTTATTGAAAGATGGATAATTCATGGGTTATATTTCATATTGCAGGTCGTAATTGTTATTGAAAGCATAGTATAGACAATTCATAGGGTATATTAATTTATATGGCAGATTGTTATTGAAAGATAGATAATTCATGGGTTATATTTCATATTGCAGGTCGTAATTGTTATTGAAAGCATAGTATAGACAATTCATAGGGTATATTAATTCATACGGCAGGTCGTAATTGTTATTGAAAGATAGATAATTCATGGGTTATATTTCATATTGCGGGTCGTAATTGTTATTGAAAGATGGATAATTCATGGGTTATATTTCATATTGCAGGTCGTAATTGTTATTGAAAGATAGATAATTCATGGGTTATATTTCATATTGCAGGTCGTAATTGTTATTGAAAGATGGATAATTCATGGGTTATATTTCATATTGCAGGTCGTAATTGTTATTGAAAGATAGATAAATAATTTATAGGGTAGGTTGTATTGAAAATGGATAGGGTAAAAGAGGTCTTAATAACCCTCAATAACACATTGACTTCAACACGCAAATTCTTCTCAGGACCCCTTGGCATCTCACTCCTCATCATCCTAGGTGTCATTGCTTTGTCGCTAATTGTTATCATTGGCATCATCGCTCTAATTATCAAATTGCTCGTGCTCCTGTTCTTCGTCTGGCTCGTGCTCTCCTTCCTCGCCTGGATCGGCTTCGACTTCGCAGCCACTCTCCTTAATAATATCCAACAATTCTTCCACCACTTTAAAGGATAGTCCCTCAGCTCATCAGTTTTTTAGCTCCTTAGTTCCTTAGTGCAGCATGGATGATTACAAATAATGCATTAATCATCCCAGCGCAATTTTTTTATAAATCTCTTTTTATGAACCTCTTTTTTTATGAACCTCACTCCCCACCCCTCCCTCCTAGACGCACTCCTCCTCCCCACAGCACAACCACTCCTCACCACAACTTCGTCACCTCACCCCACCTCTAATCCTCTTAATCTTCCTAATCCTCCTAATCTTCCTAATTCTTCTACTCCTCCTAATTCTTCTAATCCTCTCTCCTTAAAAACATTGCTTGCTCCCTATCCCCCCTACATCGACACAGAACTTCGTACATGGCTCTTTAAAAAATATTGCTTCAACCCAGACGCATACACTAACTTTCCAAAATCACTCAGAACCACCCTCAAAAAATCCTTTCCCAGCGCCCTTCCCCTCCATCTCACGAAAACAATTCATTCAACCAAAGATAAGACAAAAAAATTCTTATTCAAAACACAAGATAACCAATTCATTGAAACCGTTCTCATTGACAATCATTCGCATAAAAACACCTCACAGCCCCCTCTAAAAAAGCCCACCTCACTTCCACCCTCCACTTCCTCCTCTCCACCTTCCACCTACACGCTTTGCATCTCGTCTCAGATAGGATGTCCGCTATCATGCGACTTCTGCGCAACAGGTATGATGAAATTCACACGTAACCTCACGCCAGCAGAAATCCTCGCCCAATACCTCCTCCCAGCCGCTACCTACAATATCAAAATAAGCCACATTGTCTTCATGGGCATGGGCGAACCTCTTCTCAATCTAAAAAACGTCTTCGCAGCCCTAACACACTTCACAGCTCCCCTCCCTAACGGCCTAGCGCTAAGTGCAAGACGAATCAGTATCTCGACAAGCGGTATCCTAAACGGCATCGAAAAACTAACAACCTTCAAAGCAAATATCCGTCTCTCCATCTCTCTTCATTCCGCCCTCCAACACACTCGTAATATCATCATGCCAGACCTAAAAAATGTTTCCCTCCCCACCCTCAAACAAACACTCATCGCTTATTCTCGCAATAAAAGAGCCCACCCCCTCCTCATAGAGTACATCATGATAAAAAACCTCAACGACGACGCTACCCATCTAACAGCATTAATCTCTTTCCTAAAAGCCTTCCCCTGTAAAGTTAACCTCATTGCCTATAATCACGTCCCCACTAAACCCTACCAGCCCTCCCCACCAGAACGCATTCGTACCTTTGCATCAGCTCTCATAAAAGCCCACATCACAACCACACAACGCTTTAAAAAAGGCGATGACATTAAAGCCGCTTGCGGGCAACTTGCCATTTTACCGAATCCTCCCTTACCCACCGCTCCATTAATCACCGCTCAAAAAAAACATGCCTAACCACACATTCCCATTCTTAGCGACACCACCACAGAGTGTCCGCTCACTGCTAAGTGGTATTAGTTTTGTTATTTTGATGCTTCTTTTTTTGTTTTTGTTTTTTTTTCAGGGGGGCACGCTCTACGGTAATTTCCTCCCCTATCCCTACCTGAAGACACAAGGCTTCACGCTCACCTACGATAATGCAGCAACTCGTCTCACTTTTAAAACATTCGACAACAAACTACCCCAAACCCCCAAAAACCTAAAAAAAAACCCAAAACCCCCAGTAACAAAAAACGCGTTAAAAAATCCTGCTCGTATCAAGGGCGTCATCATCACAGCCTTTCCATTCTTTGAGATCAATAACCACCTCTACCCGCTCACCTCACCCCCCTTCACTGCAGAAGGAGGCCTAGCCCTCACGGATAAAGACGCTCAATTTTTTAAAAACGTCCTCAATTTTTATCTCACATCAAACCAATCTGCCGCACAGCCAAAACGACTCTTCCAGAACAAAAAAGCGAACTCCCTATCATCACCTAAACCATCACCTAAACCATCACCTAAACTACCACCTAAATTAGTACCTAAGCTAGCACCCAAACCAGAACTTACAGCACAACCTGCCACAGCACTCCTCACCCCCAACCCACCCACCATTCATACGCTTATCTTAGACGCAGGACACGGCGGACGCGACCCAGGCGCAATTGGCTTCGGTTATAAAGAAAAAGATATCACGCTCGCTTTCACAAAACGGCTCGCCCACTTCATTAAAAAACAGAACCCAGACCTCAATATCATTTTAACACGTACCCAAGACCAATTCCTCAGTATAGCTCAGCGCGCACAGATCGCTAATCAGTCGCTCACTCGCCACAAAAACGCTATCTTTGTTTCCATTCATTTAAACGCCTGGTTCCATGGTCGCGCCCGCGGGTATGAAGTTTATTATCTCGCCAGCGACAGTACCGTTCTCACCCAGAAAGCCTATCGCCACCTTCACAACAAAGCCGCCTTCTTCCCCTACCAGCCACTAGACATTCGTGAAGCCTTCGCCTATCTTTACACACGCCAATACGCTAAAGAAAGCGAGCTGCTCGCCACCTTCATGTACAATACGCTAACAACATCGCTAACCCATTACAGCCACGCCGCAGAAGTCAAATCAGATACCTTCTACGTCCTCAAAGGTACGATGATGCCAGGTATTCTTATTGAACTCGGCTACATCACCAATGAACGCGACCTTAAATTTATTCTCGACCCCACTTCACAGCAAAAACTCATTGCTGCCATCACAACCACTCTAGCCAATTACATCTCCCTCTTCAATACAACCACCGGTTTTTCTAAAGAAGTCTTTCGGCTAGATGCGTTTAATTGATCTTCTTCACGGTTATTTAACCGATTCCCCTAAACAACTACCCATCATTTTTACGCGTATAGGTGCTAAGTACTTCTATCACTTCTAAGCGAAGTAATCCGTAAAACGAACATAGGGGCCTTCAAACGTAAGATCAATTATTCCCGTAGGTCCATTCCTATTTTTAGCGATAAATAACTTCGTTTTGTGCTCGCTTTCTCCAAAGTCATTTATTGCAGCAGCAGGGTTACTACTCATCTCTTCATTTTCATTCGCCCGCGCATCTAAGTCAAGTCTATGTAACAGCAGCACAATATCCGCATCCTGCTCAATAGCCCCCGACTCGCGAATATCCGATAACCTAGGCTCTTTATCATCACGCTGCTCAACGGCGCGATTAAGCTGCGTTAAGGCAATCACGGGTATATTGAGTTCCCGTGCTAGATTTTTAAGCTGCTTTGAAATACCAGAGATCTGCTGCTCACGATTAATACGCGGATCATGCCCACCAATGAGCTGCAGATAATCAACCACTATAAGCCGCACACCTTCATTTTGAACCATTCGTCGCGCCTTAGCGATCAATTCGTTCATTGTGATCCCAGGCGTGTCGTCTATGAAGATTGGAATGTCCTTCATCGCGTCGACACTGTTTAATATTTTAGGCCAGCTGTCATTTTTTAACGTCTCCTGTTTGAAGTGACTTAATGGAATTTGTCCATAGGACGCTAAAATCCGAAAAGCGATGTCTTGTTTTGACATTTCTAATGAAAAATAACCCACAGCGACACCTGCATTGATAATCGAGCTTTGCTGCTTATTATCGCCACCTGCTATCTCTTCACCAGACCGCTCTTTATAGAGACGTTCTCCACCCGCCGCATTTATCTCAGGTAACGCCGCCCGTAACGTAAGACTTAACGCAAATGCCGTCTTCCCCATCCCAGTACGACCGCCTACTATAATCAAATTCGCCGGTTGCAGCCCAATGATAATTTTGTCGAGCTCCTTATAACGCGACGGCACACCAAACCCACCACTGCTAATTCCTTTTTCCAACAAATCCAGCGATTTATCTGCTATCGGATGAATGCCTTCGTAATCACTACTGCGATCAGATAGCAATTCGAACGCACAACGCTGCAACTCGTCTAACACACGCTCAGGCTGCTCACGACCACTCGCAGTGACCATAGTCTGCTCACATAAAACAATGATCTTCCGCAGTAACGCATCACGCATCACAATATCTAAGTAGTGTTTTAGATTGACTGTCGCAGGCGCCGCATCGATAAGCCGATTAATATAATTCACCCCACCAGCACGACTAAGTAACCCCTCCTTCCGCAGCCAATCACTTATCACCACCACATCAAACGCCGCCGCCCCACGCTCCTTCTGGTATTCCAAAATAGCCTTCACCAGTATAGCATTGCGCCCATCGTAGAAATCCTCAGGACCTACGTCCTTAAAAACTTCGTTCGCAAGCTCATTTCTAATCAGCATACATCCAATACAAGCCGCCTCCGCATCCACGTCGTAGGGAAATTTGCTTTTAAGCACACCAGCCCTAGCCACAGGTAATTCATTGAGTACAGCCACTTCACCGCCGCCATCAGTACGTCCACTTGTTCCCGCTTCTGCTGGTGGTGGGATGGTCTCGGCTTCTACTGGTGGTGAAATCTCTGCTTCTGGTGGTGGTGAGATTGTCTCTGCTTCTTTTATTGAGATAGCCTCTAGTGGGCTAGGTGCTGGTGTAACGTCGTTTAGTGAAGTATCCGCTGCCCCGTCCTCGCCAGATACAACCGCCCCAACGTCGATAGCCCCCGTATCCTTCTCAGCAAAACCTTCACTAGACTTCTTCACTTCTTCTTCTTCTAAATCACGACTTGTTTGCACATTGAAGATATTTTGGGGGGGTTAAGTGATGATTAGGGTAGGAGAGAGTGTGAATTGTAGGTTTGGGTGATGATTATTAGGGTAGGGGAGAGTGTGAATTGTAGGTTTGGGTGATGATTAGGGTAGGGGAGAGTGTGAATTGTGGGTTTGGGTGACGATTGGGATAGGGGAGAGTGTGAATTGTAGGTTTGGGTGATGATTATTAGGGTAGGGGAGTGTCATTGTTAGAACGTAAGAATGGCTAGAACGCAAATTATGTTTCTAACAGCTCTGTAATGACATTGAGTGTCGTTTTATGCTGCTTTGAGATCATAATCGTCACCGGGTGCTCACCTAACGTCTTTATAGGCTTTCTGATAATAATCTTTTGCTTGTCAATCTCAATGTTATACAACGTGGTTAGATATTCTTGAATAGTCATCACATTGATAGCCGCATACAATTTGCCTTCTTTACTCGCCTTAACAGGTATCGTCACCGCTTCAATTTCTTTAATACGCTCTAACAGATCACTGTACGTCGTCGACCGCTCAGCGATGATTTTATCAAAATCCGCCCGCTGCTTCTCTAAAATTTTAAGGCTTGTCGCCGTTTTGCGAACCGCCAATTTCTGCGGTATAAGATAATTACGCGCATACCCGTTCTTCACCGTAACTATATCACCAGGATTGCCTAAGGTACTCACTTCTTTGATTAAAATAATTTCCATTGCTACAAAATTCTTTTTCTTTTTCTTTTTTCTTTTATAATTTATGGTATTTTGTTATATTTTATAGTATTTTATGGTATTTTGTTGTAGTTCATTGTAGTTCATTTCATTGCATTTCATTGTATTTTGCTGCTTTTTATACAGTTTTAATAGCTTATCTCCACTCACCGCTTTAATACATGCTGAAAATAGATTTTTTTTACTTGCGTGTACTTGTTATTAACGAGTCACAAATTTTACACCGCCGATTAGTATTCTATTATTATATCAATTTTATTATATCAATTCTAGTATTAATGGTATCAATTGTATTAATGCTATCGTATTGATGGTATTAATTCTAGTATTAATGGTATCAATTGTATTAATGCTATCGTACTGATGGTGTTAATTCTAGTATTAATGGTATCAATTGTATTAATGCTGTCGTATTGATGGTATTAATTCTAGTATTAATGGTATCAATTGTATTAATGCTATCGTATTGATGGTATTAATACTAGTATTAATGGTATCAATTGTATTGATTGTATTAATTCTATGGATGGTATTAATTACGTTAATGGTATTAATTACGTTAATGGTATTAATTGCATCAATTATATCATTATTTGCTATCTAATAACCCTTTTAATGACAATGCCACGGAAATTACGCCATTGATCCAAAACACCCAGCAAAAATAACACCCCAAATAACAACATCACCACATATCCAGCAGAAATAATCACCGCCACCACCACCAAACTCGCTAAAATCAGAACATTGATCATGCGCCGCCTCGTTCGTACCAACCCAAACGCCTTCACATAAAAAGCCAAACACGACAACCCCTGCAGACTATACAACACCATCAACACCAATAATACAGAAATCACACCCCCAAACAAAACATGCCGCATCAACAACCCACCACCTAAACCACTCCCATGCTCCACAACATGACTGACCGTAACCACCGTAGGCGGTGTGACAGATTGACTTGTAAAAAAAAGTACCAACGATACACCCCAACTGATTAGAAAAACCACATTGACTACGCCTGGTAACCGAAAACTGAGGAAAATTTCATTGCGCAGCCCCACCAAGCGCTTGTAAAAAAGACGCGACAGTAACAGCGTATAGAGTAAATTGCTTACCATATTGATCATGGGTAATTGAGAGAACGTCCAATTGATAATTGTCCTCGCCTGCACCTCTTCTCCACCACCACGCACAACCCGATCAAGTAGCATCCGATGAAACTCAGCTACATTGAATTCCGCAAACACAAAATCCACATACCGATATCCACCCTGCACCTTCAACATCACCGACGTCATTGCCGTATGAATCAACATTGTCACCGTAAGAATAACGATCATAATGCCAATGGAAACGGTCATCTTATCCAGTAAGATAAATATTGCAAACGCTAACAACAAGATGAAAAATGGCTTCTCCCACATCAAAATCCGCTTGAGATCACCCGCTATCTCGTCATTGCCAGCGTAGTAAAGATTCAACGCTCCGTATTCTACAACCGCCAACACCAACACCAACGCAAATAACAAACCCATAGACCGCTGCTGCGTCACACAGTGGTAAAATAACGCCGGCACAATAAAACCATGAAAATTCTGACCAGGTGCTATCGGCAATACACTCAAAAATAAACAGAGTACCAATAAGGGAATTACAGGCTTAACAGGTGTACTAGGTTTCACATACAGACTTTTTCATGATTGCAATCTCTAAAAAACTAGTTTCATTCACCACTCAAACCTAATGACTCCCCTTAACAGTAGAATCATTCCCCTCAGTAGAGGCCGTGTTCAAATTCGCTCCCTCCACATCACCAGCATTCATTTTACTAGCATTCATTTCACCAGTAGGAGTCGTAGAAGTCTTAGGAGTCGTATCCCCCGTAGCTTCGCCACTCTCCGCATTCTCTGTACTTTCTGTACCCTCTGTATGATCGGTATTTGTAGACAAAGGCTTCGTAGCAACGTCCATTGTAGCGATTCGCTCACCAGTACCCGCCTGCTGCTCCTTACTATTATAAGTACTCGCCACTTCACCTGCCATTTCACCTGCCATTTCTACTTCACCACTACTGCGCCCACCCGCATTGACATGACTCGCTTCCAATTCACGTTGTTTCTGGAATTCTTCGTATTGCTTGGTGTACTCAGCCGCTTTTCTGTGGTGGTAATGCTTGTATTCTTTGTTAAATAGGAATTTCTCCGCATTGTCGTCAATGCCTAACACCAGATAGCGTAAAATTTTCTCTTCTAACGCCAATTCATGCTCCAATTTCCGTATCCGCGTGCTTTCTGCCGTCACATAAAATACATGATAATGCCCATGGGTATGCTTCTTCACAGGATAAGCCAATTCTTTTGTTCCCATGTCCTCTTCTTTCGTGATCTTTATTCCAATCTCTTCAAACAAGTTCTTAGTCACCTTCAAACTGTCTTTGTAAATGTCTTCTCTCTGCGAGAATAAAAATAGAATTTCATATTTTCTAATCATAGGGCTTGCTTCTAACTAAACTCTTTCGCTTAGCTTAAATGTTTTCTTATTTTAACTACTTGAACTTACGGTTTATTCGCTTACAGTTTATTCGCTTAATGCACTCGGTTTTTATATTACGGCTAATCTTTCATTCTCACTCTCTATCCTCTCTTTTCCCCTATCCTTCTAGTATACGGATAAAGTATCCTCATTATTCTCATTATACATTCTATACCATATTATAGCATGGCGTTGTAGAAATGGCTTCCTATCACCTATTATATCATTGAATTCTGGTGATAAGGTGGTTTTTAAGACATTTTAAGACATTTTAACACATTCTTTCACTGGCTTTTATAAATTTTGACTGCTAGTGATTGCGATTTGTTGTGATTTATTGCCGATGATAATTTACTACCGATGATGATAATTTACTGCCGATGATGATAATTTGCTGCCGATGGTTGCGATTTATTGCTAACGACTATCAACCTCAATATTTCGTATTCCTTGTCATTTACAGTAAATCATACATTAAGTCACCTGTCTTATGTTATTATTATCACATTATCCGCTTCTGTTCCTTATATCCTCTGCTGTCCATTAATTCGCTACGGTTCTTTATATCTTTTGCTGTCCATTAATGCGCTGCTGTTCATTAAAAATTTTGTAAGAATACCGCTTCTCTCGTCATGTCTTCTTTTCTCATGCAACTAGACCCCTTCTGGGTTGCTTTATTGTCATTGGGAGTGTATGCGACTGTATTACTACTATTCTTTAAATACGGCGGCCAAGCAGGTTTGTACGTCTATATGGCAGTAGCTATCATTGGCGCCAATTTGCAGGTGCTCAAGGTGTCTTATTTTGAATTTTTGCAGTCGCCCGTCGCACTCGGAACCGCCTTGTTTTCTTCTATTTACCTCGCTACCGATCTGCTCTCCGAATATTACAATCCCGCCGCCGCCAGAAAAGGTGTCTTGCTCTCCTTCGCAGCACTTCTCCTATGGACAATCCTCACAACATTGCTCCTTGCCTTCGCACCGCTCACGCCCGCCCAAGCAGGAGCTGATTACCAGTGGGCCCTCACCATTCACCCCGCACTCATCCACCTCTTCCAGCCCGTCCCAGCGATCTTTGTCGCAAGCCTCACAGCCTTTCTCATAAGCCAGTCGCTAGATATTTTCATTTACAGCGCCATCAAAAAACGCACCCACAGTAAATGGCTCTTTGTTAGAAATAATTTCTCCACTATCCTATCGACGCTCATTGACAACGCCGTTTTTTCATTCATTGCCTTTGTCCTGCTCGCCAAGAATCCAATCGCTACGAAAGAACTCATCTTCACCTATATCTTAGGCACCTACGCTCTGCGCATCCTCTACGCTCTGCTAGATACCCCTTTTATTTACTTAGCGCGATTTTTTAAACCCAAAGCACTTCGTCTCTAAGTTATTGCCATCTGTTTCATTGCCATCTGTTATCGTAGTGATATCTCCACCCACCCCTTTTGCTTACACGCTCACGCATAAAAGTACCACCTCACACGCCCATACGGGAATCCTCGCCACACCACACGGTACCGTACACACACCAGCCTTTATCTTCTGTGCAACACGCGGCGCAATCAAAGCTGTGCCCACCTATCGACTCAAAGACCTCGGCGTGCAAATCATTCTCGCCAATACTTACCACCTCATGCTAAGACCAGGTGCCGATCTTATCGAAACAGCAGGCGGTCTTCACAAATTTATGGGATGGGACGGACCGCTATTAACAGACTCAGGCGGCTACCAGATCTTCGCCATGGGCTTCGGCTCCGTCTCCAAAGAGATCAAACGTACAGCAAACCTGCCTCCCAAATCTCCTAACCCGTCTCCTAAATCGTCTTCTAAGTCGTCTTCTAACTCATCTCCGAAGTCATCTCCGATTTTACCACCAGCGCTTATCAAAATCACAGAACAAGGCGCTACATTTAAATCTTATATTGACGGTTCAAAAGTATTCCTCTCACCAGAACAAGCCATGCACCTTCAAGCTAAATTTAGCGTCGATCTCGCCGTCCAACTAGACGAATGCACCCCCTATCACGCCTCACCCTCCTATACAGAACTCGCCATGGAACGAAGTCTCAGATGGGCACACCGCTCCTATCAAGCTTATCAAAAATACACCACAGCCACCAAGCAAGCGTGCTACGGTGTCCTCCAAGGCGGCGTTTACCCGCATTTAAGAAAACGCAGCGCACAAACCCTCCTTAATATGAACTTCTTCTCCCTAGCTATCGGCGGCTCCTTAGGTAAAACCCAAGCCGAGATGCAACGTATTGTCTCCTTAACAACAAAACTCGTGTACGACCACAAAAAGATCAAAGCTAACCCCATTCCACTTCATTTACTGGGTATTGGCGATCGAAGTAGTATTTTTTATGGCGTTCGCGCAGGTATTGCTACGTTTGATTGCGTTGCTCCCACACGGATGGCTCGCCACGGCCATGCCATTGTCCCAGCCGCTCTCACACCCAGCGGCATTCTCAACCTCAACAACGCCCGCTTCCGTCACGACCACACGCCGCTAGACCCAACAACGCCCACTCCACATAAAACCTACCCCTACTCACGTGCCTACTTACATCACCTTATCAAAGCTAAAGAAATTGCCGCATTGACGATTCTCTCAGAACACAATATCGCTCAGATGACACGGATGATGAATGATATTAGAACTGCTATTAAGACCAGCGACAATGCTTTTAATGAGTGCGAACACTTCTGGTGTGGAAGTACTGTGGATAATTTACAGTAATTTACAATAATTTACAGTGACTGCTATTATTAAATAAGACACGTCTTGCTTTTAAGGTCATCGATGAGATGTTTTTCATTCTCACTGTAATCGATAAGTACTTCGACTAAGTGAACGCCCTTAATATTAAGGCATGCTGCGATCGTTTCTTTGAGCGTACCAGCTGTTCGTACACTCCATCCCTGAGCGCCGTAGGCCTTCGCATAAGCGATAAAGTCAGGATTGCCATAGTCCAGTCCATAGCCAGGCAGTCCCATTCCCGCCTGTTTCCACTTGATCATTCCATACGCATCGTCACGTAACACGATAACAACCACGTCTAGATTTAAGCGGACGGCTGTTTCTAATTCCTGCGAATTCATCATAAATCCACCGTCTCCACAGACTGCAATCACTTTACGCTCAGGTTTAAACATTTTTACCGCAAGCGCCGAAGGAAGCCCAGCGCCCATTGTCGCTAGGGCATTATCCAGTAATAGCGTATTCGTTTCATAGGTAGGATAATTGCGAGCAAACCACAGTTTATAAACGCCATTGTCTAAGGCGATAACGCCATTATCTGGCATCACTTCACGTAAAATAGCGACAACCTTCTGCGGTGTTGGTTTCTTAGCATCATCGTTTGATCTGCACTGCTCATGGAAATGGTTAGCAAACTCACTTCTAACGCGATCGATATATTCTTTATGACGGGCGGATTTAGGTGCAAGTCTTTCTTTAAGGGCATTTAGCGTAGAAGCAATATCGCCTACGAGCTCTACTTGGGGGAAGTAGATCTCATCGATGACGGCTGAGAAGAAATTAATGTGAATGACTAGCTTGCCCCCTTGCTGCATAAAAAAAGGCGGCTTTTCAATAACGTCATGTCCGACATTGATAATCAAGTCTGCGCGGTCGATAATACAGTGCACATAATCATCGCTAGATAGAGCCGTTGTTCCAATGAATAATTCATGCCGTTCATCGATAACGCCTTTGCCCATTTGGGTATTGAAAAACGGAATGCCTGTGTGATCAATAAAATCACTGCTCGCCTTAGAAATGCGATTGCGATTAGCGCCTGCTCCAAGCAGTACAAGCGGGAATTTGGCTGCATCGATCATGGCTGCCGCCTGGTTAATGGCTTTCATATGCACCTGCGGGTAGTAGGTGCGCGCTGAGGGAATCGGCTTTGTATGTGTTTTCTCACGGGCAATGTCTTCAGGTAATTCGATATGCACCGCACCAGGACGTTCCTCTTGTGCTAGTCTAAACGCTTCGCGAACAATCGTTGGAATGGTATTGCCGTGAATGACTTGCACAGCGTGTTTCGTCAAAGGACGCATCATTTCTACGACGTCAACGATCTGAAATCTTCCTTGCTTGCTCTTTTTTATGGGTTTCTGCCCCGTGAGGACAATTAACGGAAATGCCGCTAACTGCGCATAAGCGGCTGGTGTTACGAGATTGGTTGCGCCAGGACCTAAGGTCGCCATGCACACACCCGCTTTGCCCGTCAGCCTCCCATAAGTAGCCGCCATAAAACCAGCGCCTTGTTCATGTCGTGTCAATACTAACTCTATACGCGACGTTCGAAGCGCTTCTAATATATCTAAATTTTCTTCCCCAGGTACTGCAAATATATGCCGTACCCCTTCACGTTCTAAACATTCTATAAATAGCTGAGCGGCTTGTTTTTCCATGGCTTCCTCTCTTATTCTCTTGTTCTGTTTATTTTTTTATATTTTTAATCACAGGTGGTTATGGTTTTATTAGGTCATTGAAGTATTCTCTTATACACTTGATCATAACATTTTTATGTCCGTAGTGCATTTGTTTTTATGTTAATATATCAATGTGTCAATACTTAGCCTGTAATTACTTAAACCCTAATGCTTTAATGATACAACGTGTTTTAGTGGTGAGCGGATGGGCGGAATTTTCATCTAGACTTGCCAGTAAAGAAAGCGTACTCCATTCGTGGCGTTGGCGCATGGCTTGGCGTAGCCTTTGAAATGGATTGATTATTTCACTGAGGTTGGTTTTACTGCTTTTATTGGTTTGGGGATTCGTTGCGTGATATTTTTTGAGTTCGCTTGTCAGAGCGGGTACGGCGCTGCTTTGCAGACAAAAATTAACAAGCCAATTTATTAGGCTATCATCGTCTTCACAGTCTAGCGGACAGCCCACGTCACGTTCTAGTTGCATTGTGACAGGATTCCAGAGGCTAAGGTTACTGAGCTTTTGAGGTTTGATTTGCTCGCTCTGTGGGGGGTGAAATCGTGCGGTGAGACTGGGGGAAGATTGATTGCCGCTCTTTTGAGTCATAGGAAGAAAACGATCGTCCTTTACACATGCTAAGAGGTGATCGAAGATCTTTTTAGCAGTTCGCAGACTAGCCTCCTTAGAGTACCCTGCGATATGCGGTGTGGCAAAAATGGTTTTATTTAATACCGCTAGATTGATCTTAGGTTCGCCCTCCCAGACATCTAAGACAATGCCACCAATCAGTCCGCGTTTTAATGCGGCAATGCTTGCAATCTCATCGACGACACCTCCGCGCGCCGTATTGACAATCCAAGGTTTCTTTCTAAGCGCTGTTAAAAATCTTTCATCACACATATGGTAGGTTGCATTTTGCCCTGTATGTGTGAGTGGAACGTGAAAGGTAATAAAATCCGCCCCGTGTACTTCTGCTAACGAACTGTAACGTTCTAGCTTCGCATGGTGGCTCTGGTGAGCTAAGGCTTTTTTTAATAACGGCGGGTCATAGCCTATGACGTTTACACCCAGCTGCTCAAACGTAGCGTAGAGCCGCGATCCGATGTTCCCACACCCAATGATCGCTACCGACGTCTCGCGTAGAATGTGTTTTATAGAGAAGTGCTCCGAGTTGTTTTCAAGTGATTTTTGCCGTGCGCTAAGATAGGCTAAAAATACTGCAAGCACGTATTCGCTAACGGCATTTGCATTGCTTCCGTGCGTTGTTTTTAATGCAATGTGATGTTTTTTTAGATAATTCTTATCAATATGGTCTACTCCTGCCGTTGCCGTGATGACTATCTTAACGGCGCTGTTGAGTAGTAGGTCTGCATGCACCTTTGTGACCGAACGGACGATCAAAACCCGAGCGGTTGCTAGCTGCGCTTTCTCAATGATCTCTGCTGGTGTATCTGTTCCAGTAAAGGCATGGGCGGATAATGGCAGTTGTGATTGCTTGCTGCACTGTGCGATGACTTCCTCGATGTAAGGAATTTTTTCATCGTAGGCGATATTTATCATGGAGCTTCAGCGAAATACGCTGGGGCATTGCCTGGCTTCCACTTGATATTGCATCCTATACTAGGTTGCTGGTTGCTTGGAGGTGGGTCTCCTGCTAATAAAGACGTCAGCGCACTTTTAAGGTACTTGCCATGGGCTTTAATGCCTTCTTTATTAGGAGTTGTCTCATCGATGCCCCCGCAGTAATACAGTTTAAGCGCCTTATCAAAAACAAATACATCTGGCGTACATGCCGCGTAGTACGCTTTGGCTGTGTTTTGCGTTTCATCGAACAGATATGGGAAATTAAATCCACGTCGCTTAGCTTCTACGGCCATTGCTTCGGGGGAATCTTGCGGAAAACGGTCAGCGTCATTGGAATTGATGGCGTAAAATTTAATTCCCTGCGGTAGATATTCGTTTGCAATCTCACTTAACACGTCTGCAATGTGTTTGGCAAACGGACAGTGATTGCATGTGAAGACGATCACGCCTCCACGTAGCTCTGAGGACTTTGTGCAGTCTTCATGTAGATTAATGGAGGTTTCTGTTCCTGTTGTATTGTTATTATTATATGCATTGGTCACAGGTAGCGTAAAATTAGGTACAGGCGCGCCTAAGGTTAGTTTCATTGTGGATGGTGTTTTTGCCATAGTAAGAATCCCTCGCTTATTTTATAGTTTTTTTACATTGTAGCTTAATGCTAAGTCACAACTTAGCCAATTGAGTTTATAATAAAACCAATAACCGCGTCAATTTTAGCATTGTATTCTATTATACTATTGTTCTCGTGCTTATGAAGGTGACTATTGTCGAATTTAACCCCAAAGTAGCAGACCTCGTTAATAATACACGACGTATTCGAAGTTACATTGACCGTTATGACGAAAAAGACCATTTGCTTGTCTTTCCAGAACTCGCTCTCACAGGATATTCACCGCTAGATTTACTGATTGCACCGTCATTTTTGCAGCGCGTTCAAACTTGCACCCTAGAAATCGCTAGAACTGTCAAAAAAGGTACTGTCTTGCTCGGTGCTCCTTTCTTAGAGAATAAAACAAATTCTCTCTACAATGCCGTTCTTGTTCTCAGCGATCGCCAGATAAAGACACATATCGTTAAAACACTATTGCCTAACGATGATATCTTCGATGAAGAACGCTACTTCACAGCAGGTACTCCTACAAAAACTTCTAATATAGTGACCATTTCAGGCTATAAATGGTTTGTTCTTATTTGTAAAGACCTGTGGGGTGCAGAAATATTGCCACCTATTCCCCGAGCACGGAGAAATCGTAAAACAGGTCTTATCTCAAAATCAGCAGCCATTCCTTGCTGGCGTAGTCAATTGTCCAAATCCAATCCAATTGCGGCGGTAAGTGACCATTTTGATGGGATCATTGTTCCCTCAGCCTCTCCATTTACACGCGATAAACTAGAAAAACGTCTCCATTTAGCCAGACTCCTCGTCCAGAGCCATTCAAAACCCCTCATCTACGTCAATCAATGCGGAGCTAACGATGAAATTCTCTACGACGGTCGTAGTTTCATTATTGACGCTAGTAATAAAGTGCAGCACGTCTTCCCAGGATTTCATGAAACCACGCAAACATTCCTCGTCACACCAGTTAGGAATAACAAAAAATCACCCTCAAAATCACCTTCAAAATCATTTCAATTAACGCTAACTCCCTCAGAACACCCACCGCCCCTAAATTCACCAGACATCACATTAACGAAGTATGATGATTCCCAAGCGAACACCCCATCATCTCGTCTCAAACCTAAACTTAAACCAAAACCTAAATGGCTGCCACTTCATGACATCGCCTGGAATAAAAGCAATCAGAATGAAACCGAATATGAAGCCATTTTACGCGCCCTAGTCATGGGAGTCAGCGATTATGCCCGTAAAACTGGCTTCACTAAGGCAGTCTTAGGCGTAAGTGGTGGCATTGATTCAGCACTCACCCTCGTTATCGGTGCACTTGCCTTAGGTGCCGACAATATCCTTGCAATAGCATTGCCCTCGCCGTATTCTTCTAAAACTTCTATCACAGATGCAAAAGCGCTTGCCGTCTCCCTAGGTGTTCGCTTTCAAAAAATACCCATCACAGCGCCCTTTACGACTTTGAAACCCATTTTAACAGCAGGTTTTGATGAATTCGCCCGTGCTAGCCATTCCAATAAAACCTCACGCCGTAAAGCCATGCACACCATCACAGAACAAAACCTTCAAGCACGCCTAAGAGCGCTTATTTTAATGGCTTACAGCAATGAAACAGGTAGCCTCCTGCTCGCAACAGGCAATAAAAGTGAGATCGCCGTCGGCTATACGACCTTATATGGAGATCTGGCAGGAAGCCTCGCTGTCATCGGAGACCTGTTTAAAACCGAAGTCTACCATCTAGCCCACTTCATCAATAATCGCTACGCACCCACCACAAAGCCACTCATTCCAAAATCAATCCTCACCAAAGAACCTTCTGCAGAATTGAAACCCAATCAAAAAGATACAGACACACTTCCACCCTATCTTGTCCTAGACGACCTTCTCAAAAAGTATTTGCTGCTAGGTTATGACGAGGCAAAACTCATACGCTGCGGCTTCAAACGCTCACTCATTCAAACCGTTCTCCCCCTCATTCGTAACAGCGAGTATAAACGGTTTCAAGCACCTCCCGTTCTTAAAGTAAGCAACCGATCATTTGGACGCGGGAGACGTATTCCTATCGTTAAATCGTAGTCATCATAAACAGAAAGAGGAAAATTTTACGCCGAATGTCCTAAAACTTGTTCTGCTGCCATTGTGACGGCATTGATTATTTTTGTGATTTCTTGCTGTGTCAGTAGCGCATGAAATGGAAGTGAAAAAATACTGCTGCTTAGCGCATCTGTAACAGGAAAATCACTGCGAATCGTTTCTTGATTGAAGTGCTTTGAGTAATACTTCATATTGTAGAGCGGCATGTAATGGATATTGGTTGCAATTCCTGCCGCTGCAATCACTTTTAATAACTCAGCTCTTATTTTGTAACGTTCTGGTGTCGGGTAGGTTAGAAAGAGCCTGCCATGCGCCTTTTTTATGCACAGCGTATAGAGGTGCGGTGCGATATGCCAGTCGTTAACATACGCCATGTGACTACGCTCACTGAGATAGGGACTCTCCTTAAAATGATTGTGGTACTTTTGATATAACCGATCGCGGGCTGCTGCTATAGCTTGCCATCTTTGTAATTGAACAATGCCCATTGCCGCCGCAACGTCGGTTAAATTGCATTTATATCCCGCTGAAATAATATCATAGCCTAATGATTGCAATTGTGTACGCTCATAAGCCGACTTGTCCATCCCGTGTAACGCTAAGGCACGCAATTGACTTGCTAGCGTTAAGGTAGGTTTTTTAGATTGGGAGTGAATTTTGTCGGTATGTGATGGACTTAGTTTGCTATCGGTAACAGATGCTGCTTCGCTAAGCTTTTTAAGGCAGATAGCAATAGCGCCCCCATCTATGGTTGTGATATTTTTAACCGTATGAAAAGAATAGACGCGAATATCTCCTTTGTAAGTCGTTCGCTCGTGTGTATGACTGCCAAAGGCATGCGCTGCGTCGGCTAAAATAAGCGGCCGTCCCAGTACATTTTGAAAAACATTGACGCCAGGTTCAAATGAATTTTCTGCTCTTGTTCCTAGGTAAAAATCATGCAGCGCCGCTAGCAAAGCAGCATAATTAGCAGGCCTCCCGCCAATATCAACGGGAATAATAGCCTTAGTGCGCCTAGATAACGTCTGCGCTAGTTTTGTAGCATCTAGCGTATGGCTTTCATCTACGTCAATAAATACAGGCGTAGCGCCTACTTGCTCAATGACATTCGCTGTTGCTGCAAAGGTAAAGGGCGTTGTGATCACTTCATCACCACGCCCAATGCCAAAAGCACGCAATGTCAAAAACAACCCCGCCCACGCACTGCTCACCGCAACAACCGTTTCTGCTTGTAACGGAGTTTTAAGTGCCGTTTCAAAAGCCTTCACACGCGGTCCTGTATTGATCCAGCCTGATAATATAACCTCACGAACAGCAGCAGCTTCTCTCTCTCCTACATCTACCCGATGAAAGGGAATATCCATCGATGATAATTGCGCCGATGACGGCTCTGCTGATGATTGTTGCTTGGGTTGTGCTCCCAGATTTCCTTGAAATAATGCTTCCATCCCGTTAACTGGCTAATTTCAATGCCTTCTTATTTACCGATATAACATCATTTACTATCCTATCATTATTACGGCGTTTATTCAAGGATAGATTGTAAGTGAATATAGAATATATAGAACATAGAATATATAGAACGTAGCCTATACGGTATAGGTTTCTACTTGGGAGAACAGATGCTAAATTAGTGCTATGGGTGCTCAATTCACATGGTAAATACCTTTATTAATTCAAAACCTTGTTATAATTAACATAGAAACCAAATTATTATTGAATAGTGTTGTAATTACGTGTACCAGTACAATGGGTATTTCTTTTCAATATATTGAAATATAGTGAAATATACTGAATGACACTTATATCAAGATATTATTATACGACGCATCAAATTAGGTCATTAAATTAGGTCATCAAATTAGGATATAACAAACATGACACCACAACGTTATCACAAAAATAACTTAATATTACCTGCAATTCCTCTAATACCGCTCAACGTAGCCGTAACTTATCTCAAGACGCTAATTCAAGCAGGATCAACTAAAATCACGGATCTTTTCAATATTTTAGCAGTTCCCAAGCCATCCGCCCAGTCGCTAGCGATTTTTTGCCTAGCCTGTCTGCTAGCAACACCCTACTTAGGAGTCGTTTCTCACAACGAAGCCCCTGCTTTAGCTAAAAATGACTATTCACCCTTAATCGTTCAAGCAAGTAATAATTATCTGCTCATTCCTATGGACGCTAAACAAGGAAATCATCTCAAAGCTTATGGTGTAACCTATTATGCATTGAGTCGTGGTCTAGAAGGAAAATGGCTGCTAGGTTATCGCGGAGGTTCATTTTTATTGCCATTCAGCGAAGAAATTCGCTTGCGCGCAACAAAATTTGAAGTCGACTACGAAATAATCACCACATCCGCTTACGTAGCCATTCGCACAACTATCTTAGAAAAGAATATGGCTGAAGTCGATATCAAAAAAGCACCCCGCGTCGCCATTTACACTCCCCCCAATATCAATCCCTGGGCAGACGCAGTCACACTCGCTCTGACATATGCCGAAATTCCATACGATACTGTCTACGATAGCGAAGTCCTCGCAGGAAAATTAAGTGATTACGATTGGTTGCACCTCCATCATGAAGATTTCACAGGGCAATTTAGTAAATTCTGGGCCAATTATCGCTCCCAAGAATGGTTCAAAGAACACATCGCTTCATTTCGTAGAGAAGCAGCTAAAGCAGGTTATAGCAGCGTCCACCAACACAAAAAAGCCGTCGCTCGCGGCATTCGTGACGCTGTCGAAAGCGGGCTGTTTCTATTTGCAATGTGTACCGCCACCGAAACTATTGATATTAGCCTAGCCACACAAAATACGGACATTGTTTCTCAGGAAATAGACGGAACACCCCTTGATAACAATTGGCCCAAGCGCCTCGATTACACCCAAACCTTTGCTTTCGAGGACTTTTACCTAGAAACATCCCCTTATGTCAACAGCTTTTCCGATATTGATTTCAATCAAGTCAACAATGCTGCTAAACGTAAAGAAGTCAGCGATTTCATTCTCTTTGAATTTTCAGCCAAAATTGACCCCATTCCAACCTTACTCACCCAAAATCATAACAATCGCATCTCAGGTTTTTACGGACAAACCACCAGCTTTCACACCAATTATATTAAAGAAGGCGTTACCGTCCTCGCCTATTCATTAAACGATTCCGCTAGGTACATCACCGGTAAATACGGCAAGGGCAATTTCACCTTTTATGGCGGACACGACCCAGAAGACAAACACCACTACGTAGGCGATCAAGCCCCTAATATGGAATTTTACAAAAATTCACCAGGCTACCGTCTTATCCTCAATAATATCCTATTCCCCTCTGCTAAACCGCCTAAGAAGAAGACTTAATCCAAGTGAATTTTACTCAATTGAATTGAGTTTTACCTATCCCAATTGAATTTTAATCCATCGAGGTGAATTTTACTCAATTGAATTGAATTTTACCTATCCCAATTGAATTTCAATCTATCGAGGTGAATTTTACTCAATTGAATTGAAGTTTATCTATCCCAATTGAATTTCAATCCATCGAGGTGAATTTTGTTCGACTCAATTGAATTTTACCTATTCCAATTGAATATCAATCCATCGAAGTGAATTTTACCCAGCCCAAGCTAAATCCACTTATTATCTAATCCGTACTTGGGCGGTCAATAACACTCAGACAATCAATAGCATTCAGGCATTCAATAAAATTGAATAAGATTCAACAAGATTGAATAAGATTCAACAAGATTGAATAAGATTCAACAAGATTGAATAAGATTCAACAAGATTGAATAAGATTCAACAAGATTGAATAAGGTTCAACAAGATTGAATAAGATTCAACAAGATTGAATAAGATTCAACAAAATTGAATAAGGTTCAACAAGATTGAATAAGATTCAACAAGATTGAATAAGATTCAACAAGATTGAATAAGATTCAGTAAAATTGAATAAGATTCAACAAGACTCAATAGGATTCAGTAAGATAAAACTCTTTCAACGAGCAATATGCTTATTGTAGTAGTACTCGACGCCCATTAAAGTCATTTCAGGGGGATTGATCGTTTCATAAGCCGCAATATGCGCTTCATTACCTATCATGCCCCGTAAAAGTGCCGTCAATTCAGCCAATGCTTTATCACGACCGGCCTCAGCAAGTGGAAACGTTTCATGCATCCAAGCCCCTAGCGTATCAAGTGTACGACTCATGTCGTCTAGATGCTTTGTAATAGCAGCATTCCCTTCAATAGTACCAAAATGCGTGAGACACAACTTAGCAGGTGCTAGCGATTTCAATTTTTTGATCGATTCCTGCCATGGTTCAATTAGAAGATCAGGCGGTGGTGCAGGTGGAACAACACCCGCCGTTTCAAATAATCGCACTCCAGCAATATCTCCCGCTATAATGCTGTCCTCTATCTTATAGATGTGATGATGACCAGCATGACCAAGTGTCTCAATTGCCGTCACAACACTCTCGCCTAGCTTAATCTCATCGCCATCGGTGAGGGGTCTCAGTCGTTCATGTGGAATTCCCTTAACAGTGCCCCATAGCGCTTCCATTTGATCCTTATAGATGCGAGTAGCCGATCGAATCAATTTCTCTGGATCGTGAAGATGTGTTATGCCTTTCTCGTGGGCATAAATCATTGCCCCGTTATTAGCCAATTCCCATGCGCCCGCCGAATGGTCTAGGTGAATATGCGTGATAAATACGTGCTTAATGTCGCTTAATTGATAGCCTAATGTACCTAGTTGTGTTTTAAGTGTTTGCGTGCAGCTTTGAGGACCGCTCTCAAAGAGTACAAGTCCCGCTTCTGTTTCCATTAAATACGTGCCTATCGTACGAGGTACGTTATTAAAATTAAGATCAATCGATAAAAGTTTCTTCATAATTAGCTTACCTCTCAGTATTATTATTCTCTCAGTAGTAGTATTATTATTGGATTTGTCTGCTGTGGCTGGGTTATTATGCTGTGATTGGGTTATCATTTAGTTAATATTCTATTGTGTTTGCTTATGTTGTTGCTTGTATTAAGGATGTTTTTTTACAGGGGCATCATTGTTTAACAGGGGAATAGGGTTATTGTATTTATGGGGCATTATGATTATTATTTTTTTATGAGGGCATTCTCGTTGTTAAAAAGCGTAGGTTCGTGCGCGTAACGTTCTAAGATTAGGTGCAGCATCCGTCTTAACGGTTCAGCTGCTCCCCAGAGCAATTGGTCTGCAATGACGAAAGCATTGATCGTGTAGGCATCGATACGTGTTTTACGAAGTCTTCCTACGTGAATATCAAGTGTTTTAGCACAGGCAATGGGTGTCAAGTGACGAAGTGTGGCTTCTTTGGTATTGGGAATTAGTTTTACCCATGGATGTGCTCCTGCGATAATCTGCTCGATCTCAGCAATTGCTAGATTTTTACGAAGCCTGATAGTGCACCCAAAGCTATGCGAACGCAACACACCGACGCGCACACAAGTTCCGTCGATAGGAATACGCTTATGTGCTGCGATGCTTAGAATTTTATTTGTTTCATCCATTGTTTTAAGTTCTTCACGTGAAGAACCTGTTCCTAAGTCGCTATCGATCCAGGGCAGAATATTGGTTGCTAGTGGAACGGAGAGTGAGGTTTTGGGAAAATTCTCATCGTGGAGTGCTTGTGTGAGGTTTTTTTCTTGTTCTATGGCGGAGTGGGTGTGATGGGCATGTGCCGATTGGTTTTTACTGATGTAATCGTGCTGAGCGATCAATTCTTTCATCGCTTGCGCCCCTGCGCCAGAGATAGACTGATAGCTCATAAATGATAACGTTTCAATTAAAGACGCTTGAAATAAGCCTGCAAGTCCCAATAACAGCGTCGCCGTTGAGCAGTTTGCCCCAGCAAATGTCTTAATGCCTTGTGAAATGGCTGTTAGTAAATCGGCTCTATTGATCGGGTCTAGGACAATTTTTGTATTGGGGTGCATGCGAAATGTTGAAGCGGCATCGATCCAATACCCTTGCCAGCCCATATGACGTAGTTTGGGTAGAACTTTTTCACTATAACTTCCACCTTGCGTTGTTAAAATAATATCTAGCTTGCTAAGATCAGAATAATCGTAAGCATCACCTATGGTTGGGTTTGAGAGCAAATTTCCAGCATTTTTACCTGTATTATCATCGATTGCAGGTGCTGCACTGCCTGCCTGTGAAGACGAATAGAAGGTAGTTTGAAAATAATTGAAATCCGCTTCACATTTCATTCGTTCTAAGAGTACAGACCCGACCATTCCGCGCCATCCTATGATGCCTAGTTTGGGTTTGTCTCTGGGGGCTAATTTAGTGGATTCCATCGCAGATTATAAAAAAATTCACTTGTGGGTCGCGTTTTTACACATTAAACCTGATAATAGGTCGCGTTTTTACACATTAAACTTGATAATATAAACTTGATAATATTGAGTCAATGTTGCGATATTCCAGTCGCATTGAACCATCGCATTGAAAATAGTAAAAATAACCTAGTAAAAATAACTAACCTAGTAAAAATAGCCCAATAAAAAAGACCTAAGTACAAAAAACAAACCCATAGCACAAAATCGCAGTGCCTGTTAAAAATCTTATTAAAACCCTAAAAATTCTATTCCCATCGCAGTTATAAGAGAATTAAAGCAGAAAATTCAATCCAGTTATAACCCGTATTTGTATAAATGCTTATAATTATAATATATTGTTCCCTACTGCAAGAACGTTCTTATTGAAAAAAATCATCACAAAAAACGATTGCTTAGAAATGATGGCTTAGAAATGATGGCTTAGAAATGATGGCTTAGAAATGATAGTTTAGCTTAGACTAGTGATTATTACTGCAGCACCGTTGCAGTGTTCTTTTTTTCTTTTTAATCGTCTATTATTCGTCTATCGTTGTTAATTGAATGGTTTAGAATGGTTTAGAATAGTTTAGAATAGTTTGTTTTATAACTTTTTTATTGATAAATTCACAAAAACTGCGTTCACATTTGACAAATAGTCGTATTTATTTTATGATAGACAATAAAATTTTATACATTAAAGAATGAGCCCAACGTTTCAATATGATTTAATTTCAGATAATTTTAGGTCATTTCAGGTCGTTTTAGGTGATTTCAAGCCATTTTAGGTCATTTCAAATAATTTCAGATCATTTCAAATAATTTCAGATCATTTCAAATCATTTCAAGTAGCTCTCAATTGATGTGCAGGAATTTGCTTTAAATGTTCAGCAATTTAAAGATTGCATTATAAGATTCTGTTTTATAAAAATAGGGGAAAATAGGAGAAGTAAGATCAATAAGAAAAATAAGGTAAATCAGCATAAATAAGACGAACAGCATAAATAAGACGAATAGCATTTATCAGACAAATAGCACAAATAGTATGACGTATAGGAATTTGAGCAATTTAAGGAATTTATAAAGGCATACGAGTATTATTGAGTATTAAAATTAGGTTTTATAGATGCATTGAATTAAGTTTGATGCCTGTATGGACTTTTTTTATATGAATTGAATATGGATTGAATATAAATTCAATATGGATTGAATATGAATTGAGTTTTTTAAGTCAATTTTTTAAGTCAATATGAGTTCGGTTTTTCAGCAAATCATTAAGGGGCAATTCTTTCATTAAGGAGCAATTCTTAGATCATAATATCAAATCAATTTAAATGACCCCGCTACAGCGAGGTTCATTATATACTAATACAGTAAGTAGAGAGATAACAACACAATAAAATAGAATAGAGATATAATAATACGGTGAATGGAGAGAATATTCATAGATAGAGAAAAAATTCATAATAACAACCATTGAATCATTCTTAATCATTCTTGACGGTTATTTGCAATAACAATTATTTTTTGTAAAATCATATTATTAATCAAAAAAAATACTTTATAAGATCAATTACATCAAATTATCTATATAAAATTATCTTAATTGGAGGAAACCGATTAAAATGGATACACAAATAGATGATGGAAAACGATTGCAGCATTGGCAGAAGTCGAAAGCACTCATGATCAGAATGATGGTACTCTGGTTTGTATTTAGCTTTGTCATTCATGGTTTTGTAATCGTATTCAATAATGTTACGATACCAGTTCTCAATTTCAAATTGGGCTATTATCTTGCGGGACAAGGATCGCTTATTGTTTTTGTGATCATGATATTTGTCTTTGCTAGACGGCAGAACGCTATTGACGTAGAGACCGGTGTCGCAGAAAAAGATGAGTAGAACGCTACTCTTCTTATACTAACAGTAACTTTAAAATTATAACAATTATAATATTTGCTCATTTAGAGAGGTTTATATTATGAGTAATCAAAACGAAGATGCTTTTGTTAAAAATCTGCCCCGTATATATGGCTTATACACAGGGGCTTTCGTTGTATTCGTGCTTATTCTAGCAGTGCTCGAACAAGTTGGCATTCCTGATCGAATCATCGGTTATGTCTTCATGTTCATGACAATTGCCGTTTATGCCGCTATTGGCATCATTTCTAGAACGGCGCGCGTAAGCCAATACTACGTCGCAGGACGCCAAGTCCCTCCTGTTTTTAATGGGATGGCAACCGCCTCCGACTGGATGTCAGGTGCTTCTTTCGTCGGTATGGCAGGAAGTTTATACCTACTAGGATATGATGGCCTTGCTTTTGTCTTAGGCTGGACAGGCGGTTACGTCCTTGTCGCCGTTCTGCTAGCACCTTACCTTAGAAAATTTGGTGCTTTTACCGTCCCAGACTTCTTAGGAAGTCGTTATGACGGGAATTTCGCCCGTGTGATTGGAATCATTGTCCTCATGGCATGTTCGATCACTTACGTCACCGCTCAAATCTATGCGACAGGCATTATTACCTCACGATTTACGGGAATCCAATTTGAAGTCGCCGTCTTCTTCGGTCTCTTTGGAATCCTCGTGTGTTCAATGCTCGGTGGTATGCGCGGTGTCACATGGACACAAGTCGCCCAGTACATCATTCTGATCATTGCGTATTTGATCCCTGTCATCTGGCTTTCTACTAAAGTCACGGGCTTTCCAATCCCACAACTCACCTACGGTAGTGTGCTCGATCAGATCACAACCCTAGAAGCAGAACAAGGCGTCGAGAAGTCTTATGTCGCGGCATTCACTAATTATACGCCGTTTAACTTCTTTGCACTCATCTTCTGTCTTATGCTAGGTACAGCTTCATTGCCACACGTGCTCATGCGCTTTTTTACAACACCAAGTGTAAAAGCGGCACGGCTCTCAGTAGGGTGGGCTCTACTATTTATCTTCTTATTGTACTTCACAGCACCTGCTTACGCTGCTTTTGCACGCTATGAAATTCTCTCGAATGTCGTTGGGAACTCGATTGCTTCCTTGCCTTCATGGGTGAGTTCATGGGGTGATATTGGGCTTGTTAGCATTGATGATGCTAACGCAGATGGGATTTTGCAGTTCAGTGAATTTACGATCAATCGCGACGTTGTTGTTCTAGCGACACCTGAGATCGCTGGGCTTCCTTATGTGATTGCAGGACTCGTTGCTGCGGGGGGACTCGCTGCTGCGCTTTCTACTGCAGATGGACTACTCTTAGCTATTGCTAACGCACTCAGTCATGATATTTACTTTAAGATGATCAATCCTGAAGCTTCTACACGACTAAGACTTATCGTAGCTCGAACAGTGCTTATCTTTGTTGCTATTTTCGCAGCATGGCTCGCCTCGACAAGACCCTCAGATATCTTATCTATGGTCGCCTGGGCGTTTTCTATCGCTGCGTCAGGACTGTTCGCACCGCTCGTCTTAGGTGTCTGGTGGAAACGGGCTAACAAACAGGGCGCTATCGCAGGAATGCTATCAGGGTTTATTCTCTGCTGCATCTACCTCTTCGGTACGAAATACGGAGGAATGGCTCTATGGTTCAACGTACCTAATATTTCAGCAGGAGTCTTTGGTATCCCAGTCTCGTTTGTCGTGATGGTCGTTGTTTCCTTACTTACAGAACCACCCTCTGAGAAAATACAAACTATGGTCGATAACGTTCGCATCCCAGCGGGCACTACCATGACGGGAACAGATGATTCGCAGGAAATTTACGGTTAATTTGAATTGACTGTAAACGACACCTATTAAGAATTATCATAAGTAACCCTTAATTTGAAGTAGAAAGTTAAATTGTCTTTATTTTTTATAAAGGCAATTTGACTTTCTATTTTTACTTGGTCGTTAATGTTGTTATAGGCTAGCTTCCAACTAGTTTCTAACTCGTGTATACATTTTATCTCATTCTCAATTACTGCATCAGTGTTTTGATGTGGACCTTGCTAGGACGTGCGGTGCTGTCCGTTCTTATAGGGGTGCAGCGCGGTAATTTTGTTTATAAGTTTTTCTATTACCTTACAGAATGGTATTTGCAGCTACTTGCACGGATACTTCCCAAATTTCTAATCATACCGTCGTTATTTCTTGTCCAGGGCGTCCTTACGTTACTGGTACTTAGGTTTATTGTTTATCTTATTTTTTATAATCTGGGTTATCTTCCCGATCTAACACCGTAAATCTCATTCTGGTCTAGCCTCGTAAGAGAGGAGGGGAGGACTCTACTTGATCAAAGTAAGCCATAGTGCTTATAAAAAGGTATAAGAAGTGTATAAAAAGTGGGTTGTATCATACTAGCGGTTTGTATATGGTATGATTTAAGTACGGTGATTGTGTTTTAGTCCTGTTTGTTTGAGACTTGGGAGGAATTGGATTGGATTGACAAAGCGGTTTCGATGTTTGATCTCGAAATGCAGGTGCGGTCCTGTGGATAGACCAGAATTACCGATGCGACCGATAATTTGTCCGCGTTTAATGGATTGTCCTTTCTTGACATTGAAACGACTGAGATGACTGTAAGTGGTCTGATACCCGAGTGCGTGTTTGATGACAATGCGATTGCCATAGCCGCCTTGATGTGAGACAGAAATTACTCTTCCTGCTAAAGCTGATCGTACGGGATGTCCGTATGCAGCGGCTAGATCAATGCCCGTATGAAAGAGCATTCTATTTTTTATAGGATGCAGTCGGATGCCGTAGCTTGAAGTGAGAATGCCTGAGAGTGGCAGTAAAAAGAGATTGCCGAAGAGTTTTCTGCGTTGTGAAGGGTGGATGCGAACATTTTTAACAAAAACTTTTTGCTGTGGGCTCAGGAAATCACGATTGGCGTGTAGGGTGACGACGTCTTCTGTGCGGACGTTGTAATATTGTGAGATGGAATAAAGCGATTCACCTTTTTTGACGTTATGATAAACGCCTGAATATTTAGGAATATTTAACGCTTGTCCTGGTTTGAGGGTGTGAACGTTTTCAATGTTATTTAATGTGATAAGGCTATCTATTGAAACTTGATATTTTTGTGAAATACTCCAAAGGGATTCTCCTTTTTTGATGACGTGGCCTGATGTTCTAAAAAAATCTTTAGCGCGTTGGGTGTATGAATTTTTAGGTTCGGCGGCAGCGTAAGGATTGGTTTTTGTCAATAAAATGTCTCTGCCCTGTTCGTCAATAAAATCACCTATCTCATCACGGGTGATTTCTTTATTGGCTTCACTGTCATAAATAAGCTGTTCGTAATGATAATGGGGTGGATTAGAAGAGGGTGCTTTCGTTGAGATGTAATCTATATATTGACTTGAAATGAGTTGTTTGAATGGAAGTTTGGCTTCCTTGGTATATTCTACGAGGGGTGGAATGAATAAATGGTCGTTATTTTCTTTGTTATGCTGGCTGCTGGTAGCTGTAGTAGAGGAAGTGGCTGCATAGTTTTTGGTGTCTGCAATGGAATGTGTTAGTTCTTTATTGGGAATTTGAGTGGGTGCTTTATTAAAAAGGGATGTTAAGCGATCTAGCAAGTGACGTGTAGGGGTTGTCAAATTTATAGGGTCTTTTTTTTCGGACAGAATGTTATTTTTTGGGGTGGTTTGGGGTTCTGCTGCCGTATAATTGTTAGCGGCGGCGAGCGAGGGTGCTTGGGTATTGGATGAAGACTTAGGTTGTGTACTTATTTGAGATGGGGACGGGGTTAAATTTTTAATAAGCCCGCCTAATGCACTCAGACTGAACGCTAAACCAATGCTGATTGCAATGATCCCAGGTAGTAGCCATCTTTTTTTACGACTGGAGGTCAAGTTGTAGAATTGGCTAGCAGGCGAATTTTTTTTATTTTTAAGAGGATGATAAGATTTTCCGTAATGTGAATATCGCATTTGAGGTTATTCTTTATAAAATCATAAAATTTAAGGGAAAATTAGGGTCATATGTTACAATATATATCTTGTTATGCGAAGTAGTCTGCATTATTCCGTTACTTCTGTCGTTTTACGGGCAGTCAATCATTTTTTTCATTTTTAAATCGTATTTAGTTAGAATTTGAGTCAGTGTTGTTATAAAAAAATTGTGGCTGTGGATGTAGATTTTGATATATTGGGGTAATATGGGGGTAAATTTGACAAATGCGCTGTGATCCTATGACGTGTTTTTTAGATTTTTACGAATAATGATGTAAAGTTTGTGTAGTGAGCTAAAAAAAATTGTTTTTAATCAGGAATAGTGTTATATTAGTACTATAAGAGTTGCGAATGAAAGTGGTCTGCTAAGGCAATTGATTGAAATATATAGAGAAATCAGGCTATAAATTATAAAAATTCAAAGGGTACGTTTGTTCTGGCAGTATTATTATCGAGTTTATTGCGAATTTCATTCAAATTTTTATCTTATCAGAGGTCAAATAAAATTTTTTTAAAGGTTTTGAGTGCTTTTTTACTGAGCTTAGGAAGATCGAGCGGGGGGAATTGATCTTTGAAAAATTGTAGTGTTGTGCTGCGGTTGCGGTATTTTAAGCAAGGGCGGCGGCTACTACAGTTTATAAACTTTAATATATAAATAACAAGGACTTTGACGCACTCAGTTATTAACAATATAGGCTCATTTATCGATCTTTGAAAAGATATAGTAGTGTAGAAAGTGCTTTATAGTTGCTGGTGGGAACGTATGGATATGTGCTTTATTTGTTCGTAACAGGTTGTGCTAAATTTGATTTAACTCAATTCTAAATCAATTCTCATCCGTCTTTAACCTGTTTTTACATTGCCTATGTCCAGTGAGATTGGATTTTATATTTGATTGAGTTAGTTATTATTAAGATTTTTAGTCAAAATATACATACCAGAGAGTTTTATTAATTTAAAGAAAGAGTGTTCGTTTATGAAACTTAAAACCAATAAAAAAATTATAGAAACATTCACATCTATTATTGATTTGAAGAAACATCCCGATGTTCGCCGCCTGGTTAAGTTAGCCAGTCATGATAAGGAGATCACCTCGACGCAAATTCAAAAAATCCTTCCCAAAGAAATTTACGAACATGAGGATATTATGGGCAATATCTTCATTCTGCTCAATGAAGCGGGGATTGAGATTATTGATGAATACCACATGAAAATTGATAAAACAGGTAAAAATGATAAAGAAATCCAATCTGTCATCGATAAGCTTGTTGAAGTTAACAAACGATTAGAAGACCCGATTCGTTTATATTTGAAAGACATTGGTAAGATCGATCTGCTTACCAAAGATCAAGAGCGTGAGCTTGCTATGGAGATAGAGAATGGCGAGAATATGATCTTAGCGATCGCTCATGAATGTTCTTGTCTGTTCGATAGACTCTCACTCAAAATAGCCGAAGCCAAACAAAGCCAGTATAAAGATGATGCGCTCCTATTTAGTATTTTAACGCCGCCGCGCATTTACAACGTTGCCAATACTGAGAAAAAACTTCTTAAAATCAGGTATAAAAAATTTGAAAAAACTTTCAATAATTTATATAAAAAACTCAAAAAGGAACAACGGATCTTAAGAAATCTTTACAAACAACCCCTCCAAAATAAAAAATATAAGGCCCATCTCGATAAACTCATCATACTTTGTACTAAGGAAAAAATCTCTCCCTTTTTATACGAAGGACACATCCACACCATAGAAAAGGCCTATGCACGTATCAATGCAGCACTCCAATACATGCACAAGCTAGAAAGTGTCTATTCTCTTAAAGAGGCGCACGTTAAGGAATTATTCGAAGAAGGAGGACTCGGACCTTATTATAAAAGGATGACAAAGTCCACTAGAAAGAAAATCCCTGCTGCTCCTGTCAAAGAGGCAAGTAAACCCACGCAACGAAAACGTCTACGTGGAAATATCCTACGCATCATTCCCAGCGGTGAAAAAACAGACTATTTTAGAGCCATTCGTGTTGTCTGCTATTATACAGACCTCCTCCAATCAAGTGTCTCTACTATCGTCGACTGGAAAGATAGACTCGAACACGCTTACGATAAAATAGACGTCAGCAAAGATAAACTCGTCCAGTCAAACTTGCGGCTTGTCATATCTATCGCCAAAAAATACCTTTACAGAGGACTTCATTTCTTTGATCTCATCCAGGAAGGTAATATTGGCCTTATGAATGCTGTTAAGAAATATGACTATAAAAAAGGATACAAATTCTCAACTTACTCTACATGGTGGATTCGCCAGGCTATTATGCGTAGTATTTCTGATAAATCGCGTAATATTCGCTTGCCAGTACACATGATCGAACAGATCAATCGAATCAATCGCGAAGAACGATTCTTCTTACAGAAGTATGGACGTGAGCCCACCGTCCACGAATTGGCAGAACTATTGTCATGGAAAGTTAAAAAAGTAACGATGGTTAAAAATGTCGCTAGCGCCCCCATTTCACTAGAAGCGCCCATTGGCGATAAAAATGGAAGTTTCATCGGTGATTTTGTCGAAAGCAAACAAGCTATCAATCCCAGTGTGACCGCCACACAAAGTATGCTCAAAGATCACTTAGGAAATACAATCTCAATTCTTCCACAACGCGAACAAGACGTGCTCAGATTGCGTTTTGGACTCGAAGACGGTTGTGTCCATACCTTAGAAGAAACGGGCTCACGATTTGGTGTCACACGCGAACGAATCAGGCAAATTGAAAATAAGGGGCTTGCTAAACTCAAGCGACCTAAAAACAGCAAAATTCTAAGAGATTATATTTCATACTAAGCAAACTCACCTTACAACACTGTTCAGTAGGGCGGGTGCAACTGCAATTGCAATTAGCTCCCTATTATTACATTCAGGAGTGTAGGGCAGCGACTGCAATTAGCTCTCTATTAATTACATTCAGAGAGTAGGGCGGGGGGCGATTGCAATTAGCTCTCTCTATTATTACACTCAGAAAGTAGGGCATGCAATTAGCTCTCTATATTACATTCAGGAAGTAGGATGCGACTGCAATTAGCTCTCTTCTGTTTATATCCAGACGGTAGGGCAAAATTACAGTCTGCATTCTCTTTTGGGATAGTATTTTCAATGCTTGGAGAAGCAGAAATTACGACCGACTTTCTCTATTTGGGATCAGCATAGCTACCGCTCAATGAGTGGGGCAAAATTACGACCTACATTTGGAGGCAGTATTGAGATCGGTATTGGGATCAGTATTTTGAATGCGTATTTCTAAGCATTTTAAATAACTCGTAGAGTTTTTTGTCTTGTTCAGAAGTAGCAGAGGAAGGGAGTTGGTTCCAATTTTCTTTGATGACATTGAGCTCAGCAACGCGAGTTTCGTTTTTAAGTGGGTTGCGATACTTCTGATTGAGCTCCATGATAAATTTAATCTTTTTAACAGCTAGATCACGAATGTTATAAGCAAGTTCTTTGGCAAGAACTTTTTCTTGATTGGTTAAGATAGCGAAACGGATAAGTAGAGCGCGCTTTTCTTCTAAAACTTTTTCATGATTGTAATCGTCTTTAGAATGGGCGTGGTGCTGTTTTTTGATGTAATTGTACTTGTCTAGCAATTTCCTGTAAGGAATGTCAAGTTTCTGGTAGTACTCGCGGGGAGTGGGTGGTAAGGATTTCCACTTGGCTTGCAGTTCTTTGATCGATTGCGATGCCATATTATCTGACGGTTCGTTGGGTTTTGATGAAGGATCGGTTTTTTCTACTTTTGATTCAGAACTCGTGTGGCTACTGCTGCTTTGGAAATGAATGAGGTCTTCTAGTGTATTCAGCAATTTTCGTTTAGCAGCAATTGTCTCGTTTTGAACTTTATTGAGCATTGCAATGTTGGTTTGCTGGTGGGTATTAAATCTTTTAATAAGGTCGTGAAAGTCATTTTCAATGGTTTTGTGTTCTTGTGAAACGGGGCCTATCTGTTTCCATTCGTATTGAAGTTTATCAATGTTTTGCATGGTCTGGATAAGGTGTTTGAAGTCGGTAGGTGTTTGGGTGGATTTTTCTTGGGGTGGAGGTGACGTAATTTCTTCTTTACTTGGTGGGGTAGGTTCTGGTGGAGGAGTGGATTTTTCTTGGGGTGGAGGTGACGTATTTTCTTCTTTACTTGATGGGGTAGGTTCTGGTGGAGGAGTGGGTTTTTCTTGGGGTGGAGGTGACGTAATTTCTTCTTTACTTGATGGGGTAGGTTCTAATACTTCTGGATAAAGGGGCTTTAAGATGTCAATAAGACTGGCGAGCAATTTCTGTTTTTTTATGAGATTATTAGTATTTCCTTCATGGTTGCGTTCGAACAGGGTATTGAAAGCGGTTTGAAATTGTTCCCAGAGTTCGACGCTTTCTTTTTTGGGAGCAGGACTGGTTTTTTTCCAGAGGTGCATGAGTTTTAGTGCTTGGGGTTTGACTTTGCTCCATGCGTGTGATGTGGTGGAGAGGTCATTGATTTGCTCGATTAATTTACGTTTTTTGTTAAGATTCTCTTTTTTCTGCTCTGCTGTGAATTCAGCTAAGAATTTTTTACGTTTAGTAAAAAAATGGCTCAGTTCTTTTTTAAAGACCTTATGTAAATAATAATTGACGTCTAGATTTGATTTTAATTGTTTCCACTGGGTGTGAATTTCATTAAATTTCTTTTCGGCGTGGGTGATGTCTTTAGGAGAATTAAGGTCTTGCGATAGAGCGATTAATGCTTTGATGAGGTCTTCACGTTTTTGTGCTGTGCTGTTTTGTTGTGCTTCGAGGTTATTGAAGACGTCGATGAATTTTTCTCTGAGCGTTGATGTGAGTGTTTCGAAGCGATTTTCTAGGTCTTGTTTCTGTGCGTAGGGGATAGGATAAGCTTTCCGCCAGGAAATGAGGGCATTTTTGTAAATAATGAATGCTTTTTCCCCTTGGGTGGCAGGTAAGTTTTGTGCTGCTGTTAAAGACGAGCAGATTTCAGTACGTTTTTTTAGGTTGTCTTCGAATTTTCTAGCAATGTCTTCGCTTTTTTGGAGCCATTCTTGGTGAAATGTTTCTTGCAGTGCGGTTAAATTCTGCAGATAAGCTTCGGTATCTGCTTGTTCGCGCTGTTTGACTTCTGGTGAGAATAGTTGTGTGGGAAGGGTTTTTAGGTATTTTTGTGCATGATGAAATGCTTGTTGCCAGGCGTGTTCGAAGTGGTGCTTATTTTTTTTAGCTAGTGTGGTGGGGTTTAGCGGTTTTGTTTTGAGATTGTCAATGAATTTCTTTAAGGCAGTGAGGGTTTGTTTGCGTTCGATCTGTGCGGAATGTAGGGATGTTTTTGATTGTGTTTGACTGGTTTGATCGATATGATTTTTTAGGGTGAGCAGGTCTTGTTCTAATTGCGTGAGGCGTTTGTGATCGGCTAATGATTGGGTGAAGTAAGACAATTGGCTGGGGTTTTGTTTGAGCGTGGCTTTAAATTTTTCTAGGGCGGTTATTTGAAATTGGAGGTCTTTTTGGAGTGAATTGACTTTTTTTTGATTTTTGGGTGGTTTTTCAATATGTTTTTTGAGGGTAGCAAATTTTTCTTCAGCTTCTTTAAGATGCGTTAGCGTCGTGTTGTGAAAACGTGTATAGGCAGAAAGGTTATCATTTAATTGTTCGGTGAGGACATTGAGTTTTTTGATGACACGATTTTTCTCGGTATAAAAGTTGCCATTTAACAGAGCAATATTTTTAAGTAGAGCGTCTTTTTCGGTGTCTTGCAGCGTTGGTAATGTTTGTGTGAGTGCTTCGGTGTGCTGCTGCCACTCAGATTGATATGTGGCTATGAGATTTTGCTGCGCGGAAACTTCTTTTTGCCTGGCTAGAATATCGGTTTCTGTAAGAGGACCTGCTACGCCAATGCTTGCGCTCTCTTTGTCAGCTGTTTTTTCTATTTCTCGTGTCTTAAGTAATATAGCTTGTAGTACTTTGATGACATTCATAGTAGAATATTGATTTTAATTGAGTAATGTTACAAGTGGCTTGTAGAGAATATGAATTCTTTCAAACTGAATGTCTAAGGTTATAGCGTGTATATGCGTTAGAGTGTGTATATGCCATATAACGTTGTATTATATTATAAAAAATGAATATTGGCAGAAATTTTTTTTTTAGCAGATTGGCGTTGTGGTATGGAAGTTCACGCCTTTTTATTTACCGTTAAGTTCCAAATGTTATGCAAATGTCATAAATGTTATGCAAATGTCATAATAAGGGCGTTAAAGGTGTCTGCAGTTAAAAGGTTGTGTTTGATAGTATAATATAATTATATTATATATCTGCGTGTTACTTTAAAAATATAGTAAATACAAAAAAGGTTCTGATTTTAGTGTAAGCAAAATAAGATCTGTGGCGAGCAGCGTACATTTTAAGCGAGTACACGCATAATAGACACCCTACCAGAATAAATTTCAATGTATACCTATTATTCAATGATACCCATTAATAACGTCATTACAACGCTGTTACAATGCTATCACAACGCCGTTGCAGTGTTATTCAAGCAATTAAATTCCAATTCCAGTGTATAAATACTATTTCTTACAAGAAATCCAGTGTGTAAATATTATTTCTTACAGGAATAGTCGTCCAAAAACCTAGTCAATTTATCGATTTTATCAATTATATCAATTTTAACGGGTGTGTAGCTCAGTTGGTTAGAGCGTTACACTGATAATGTAAAGGTCGGAAGTTCAATTCTTCCCACACCCACCATTGGCACATTGACGTACGCAGTTTTCAAAGCCCTGTCATATCAAATATATGGCTTGATAACGTGTTTTAGCGAATGATTTTAAATACCCCTGTAGTAATCCTGCGAGTATGTTACAATATTGGTCTTAGCTGCAGACAATTATCTGTCAATTATCCGTTAATTGTCCGTTAATTGTCCGTCAATTGTCTGTCAATTAGCGTATAAGTCTTAAAGATTGTTTTATTAAGAAATTTATCTAAAAATTAAGTCCTCAGCCCCATCTATACCATCCATACTATCAATAATCACGCAATACGCTCAAGTATGATCATCAATAATCACGCAATACGCCCAAGTATGCTTATCAAGTGTGCTTTTATATCGTATTGTTTTTAGCGAATTGACGCAGTAATATTCTTTCTTTCACAAAAAAATCTGATTGGTATAGAAAAAATTCTTGTTCATCAATAAAAAAAGCCCTATATTCATAGAAAAAAAGCCTATTCACCAATAAAAAAAGCCCTGTATTCATAGGAAAAAAGCCTATTCACCAATAAAGAAAGCCCCGTTGTCATAGAAAAATTCCTGCTCACCCGTCTTATTTACGAATTATTGCGGTAGTTCACTCAATTTTTTCATATTCTTTTCATATTCTATGCTCAGATTTAGGTTGCTTCCTGGTTCTAGTGTGTAATTTTTTATTAGATACGATCGATGATGGTACAATATTGTAGTGTTAAATCACAATGTTTTGAATTACAGTGTTAAATCACAATGCTTATATGGAGTGTTTCTAGCGTTTATATCTTTTGCCTAGTGGATTAAATGAGGATAATTGGAAATTCAATCAATATATACTAAAACATATGTTAAAACATATATAGCTATATATATAATATATAGCATATGTATATAGCACATATAATATGTACGCCCAAACATATATCCGAACATAGCAACAAATCATATGCTAAAACATATACATATATACCATATGCCCGAATATATCGTATGCTAAAACGTATATCTCATAGGTTTCTTTCTAAATTTCTATAATATAATGATATAGGACAATCCATTAATAGTATTCCAATATTCTAATATCCTGTTCCTATAAACTTCATACAAAAAATAATTGATTCCAGACAATGTATGGTTTTCGTATAAAGTCTGCATTGTGTCTAAATGTGGTGTGTTTTTTATTAACGTTTTATATGATTGTCATGAGAACAATTGTAGAAAAAAATTAAAAAATAATTATTATTTATAAAACTATTTAAATGAGGTCAATTTTGATGAATAATATTGATTCTAGACTCGTTCTAAAGAAAATAAGTGCTTCAAAGGAAAAACTATTGAAGTGCATTGCGCTAAGTGGCTATATGTTCAGTGTGATTCTGGTACTTGGGGCAATGGTTATAAGTCAGGAACTTATGGGGCAGAAGAAGAAAGTTGCCATAGGCTATCAGGGGCTTGTCAATCCATGGAAACATGCTATCAATAAAAAAACTATTGAAAAAGCTACGGGTTATGATATAGCCTGGCAGCGCTTTGATTCGGGGTCTAGTGTTATTTCTGCTATGGCTTCAGGAGACTTGCAGCTAGGTGTTTCTGGTTCCAGTGGCATCGCATCGGCAATGAGCCGTGGTTTACCGGTAGAGCTTTTCTGGGTGTTAGAAGACATCGCAGACGCTGAAGCGCTAGTCGTTCGTAAAGGAGCGGGCATCATTACACCACAGGACTTAAAGGGTAAAACAATTGGCGTGCCTTTTGCAGCAACAACCCATTTCCACCTATTGTTTGCACTAGAACAATTTAAAATTCCAGAAAAATCGGTCAAAATCTTAAACATGCAGCCTAATGCAATCGCTTCCGCATGGTCAAGTGGTACAATAGACGCCGCTTTCGTCTGGGACCCCGCCTTAGGAAAAATTAAAAAAAGTGGTGATGTCCTTATTACGTCTGGATTGCTTAATTCCTGGGGGAAAGCAACTTTTGATGGTGTTATGGTCAACGCTCAGTGGGGCAAGCAAAATAAAGACTTTATGGTCAAGCTAGTTAAGATAATCGATGAGATAGACAGTTCTTATAAAAAAGACCCAAGCGCCTGGAGTCCTAGGTCACCTATGGTAGCTTCTATTGTTAAATTGTCAGGGGCAGATGCAAAATCCGTACCAGCAACGCTTGCATTGTATAAGTTTTTATCTCTAAAAGAACAAGCTTCGCCTGCCTGGTTGGGTGGCGGAAAAAATAGCGGCGCCGCACGGGCTTTGAAATTCACTTCCGAATTTCTCAAATCACAGAAAAAACTTCCCACCGTCCAGAAAGATTATAGCAAATTTGTTAATCCTCAGTACGTTCAAGCCGCTTTGAAATAAATGTACTGATTTTTACCTGGACCTATCAAATATTTACATATCGATCTGATAACTCATATATCGATGTTGAAATTCATACGGAGAATGGGGGTTGCTTGCCTCTCTCCGTATGATGTTCTACTACTCATTACATGAAAATGTTATATCGACACAGGTTATCACGCCATCAATCACCACCAATTACTATCAATTGCCATCAATCATCACCAATTACTATCAATCGCCATCAATTACCACCAATCACCACTAATTACCATCAATCACTACCAATCACCATTAATTACTACGAATCGCCAACAATTACCACCAATTACCATCAATCACTACCAATCACCATCAATCCATATAACAATACAGTATATTCCCCAAGCATATAACAATCAATAGTAGTAGTCCCTAGGTTCAGTAATATCACGTTTAATTCGTTGTTTGACCGCTTTTGTGAAATTTATGTTGTTCCAGTTAATATGAAATCTACGGATTGTCTGTTCAGTGTGAAATCTATGTTATTCTATTCAATGTGAACCCTACGATTGGTCTATTCAATGTAAAACCTATGCTACTTTGCTAAGTGGGTAGCGGACAATATAACAAGTTCTACAATACCCATTCCTATATCCTATAATACATACTCCTATAATACATACTCATAATAACAATACAATCTACTTAAAAATATTATTGAAACTCTAATAGATAGCATAGCATTAAGGCTATGGTTATCTAAAGGTGGTTCTATTTGATGAATACAGAAACAAACGAACTGGTACTAGATAATATAGACGTTACGTTCTCAGGACGTTCTTACGATAGAAGTGAAGATGTTCATGCCCTCTCTAAGATCAATTTAACGATCAAACAAAACGATTTTATCGTTGCCTTAGGTGCGTCTGGTTGTGGGAAGACAACATTACTTAACGTGATAGCGGGTTTTTTGCGTCCGACCGAAGGAAGTTTATATTTTCAAAAACGGCAAGGACGTACTAAAACCAAAGTGGCTACACGTCAAGAGATTGTGAAACCAAGTCCAGACCGCGGCGTAGTTTTTCAGAAACATGCCTTGCTCCCATGGTTCAATGTCATAGAAAACGTTGAGTTTGCACTCAAATTACAAGGTGTCGATCGCATCAAGCGTCGTGAAATCGCTGAAGAAAAGATTGTTTTAATGGGCTTAGAAGAATTTCAAACGCATAAAATTTATGAACTCTCAGGGGGTATGCAGCAACGTGTTGGTATTGCTCGTGCGCTGGCTTCGGACCCTGCTATTTTGCTTATGGATGAACCGTTAGGCGCTCTCGATGCACTCACACGCGAGACGGTGCAAGAAATCATCCTCAAAGGCTGGGAAAAGACACGAAAAATGGTCTTTTTTATCACCCATAGCGTCGAAGAGGCTCTTTTTATGGCGACACGATTAATCATCATGTCCCCACGACCAGGACGTATCACACATGAATTTAAACTTGACTTCTCTAAACAATTCCTCAAAGGTGTCTCAGCACGCAAAATCAAATCACAAGCCAAATTTATTGCTAAACGTGAAAAAATTCTAGATATTATCCATTCCGATGCGACCTAATCTTAATCCATGTCATCTCTAACCATGTCATCTCTAAAAATGCCAGTGGGTATTCATACGCACATCTCTTAACCTTAAATACGATATTCTTATTAACACAACGTTTTATCAATGATCCAAACAGCGTCTTATCAATGATCAGCACAGTCTCTTATCAATGACCCCTTATCGGTACCGACTCAATTAAAATTTATAATTGCTAAAATCAAGTATTTTGTCATGAATTCATTCAAAAATCTATTTAAATTCAATGTCCGATCGACAACGGGCAGCTATGGCGTTCCGGGAGAAGGAAATAGTCTGTGGATAGCAGTCGGTTCAACGGTCTTCTTTATTATATTGTGGTATCTGGTGACGACTCCATTATTGATGCCCCCTGTTGTTGACGATGAGAGCATAACCAATGATGAAGAGGTTGTTGTGGAAGAGGTTATTGAAAAAGTTCCTTTGATTCCGCCTTTGTTTTTGCCGGGACCTAATGCTGTCTATGATAAATTTGTTATCCTGCTTACCGAAGAATTTAACGGTGGAACGCTGTTCGACCATATTAAATGGAGTATGTTTCGTGTTTTCTCAGCCTTTTTATTGTCAATCGTCACAGCAATACCACTCGGACTCCTTACAGGTCTCAATGTGTACTTTAAAGGGGCTTTTGACCCTCCGATAGAATTTTATCGGCCTATTCCACCGCTGGCCTATCTTCCACTGATGATTATTTGGTTTGGAATCGGTGAGTTGTCTAAGATTGTCCTTATTTACTTAGCTATCTTCTCAGCAATGGTCATCAATACGCGCTCAGGTGTCCGTTCAGCAGGATTAGAACAAATTCATGCCGCCTATTCGATGGGCGCCAGTAAATTTCAAGTGATCACACAAGTCGTTCTCAAAGCGGCTATGCCTGAAATTCTTACAGGAATGCGCGTTGGTATTGGGTTTGGGTGGACGACTTTAGTTGCTGCAGAACTTGTCGCAGCTCAGGCGGGTATTGGTGCTATGATTAAAGGCGCATCTGATTTTCTTGTTACAGATGTCATTATCGTTGGAATTGTCGTTATTGGTGTTATTGCGTACGCCTTTGATCTTATAATGCGCTACTTGGAGCGTATTATTGTCCCTTGGAAGGGGAAAATGACGTGAATTTTTGTTTCCTCCTTTGGAATGAGAATATGACGTGAATTTTTGTTTTCTTTATCTTTTAACGAGTCTTTTTATGAGTTGCTGGTTATTTAGGGTGGTTTTTTATGGTGTAGCCACATGTAATTCATGATGCGATGCTGTTATTTGGGGTTCTTGTCATGGATGGACGTATGGTTTTTTTGAATGGTTTTTTTGTTTATTTTGTATTGTTTCAAAAAATGGTCAAATCGCCTATGATTTGATGATACAATCATATCAGTACTCAAAGCAAATGAGGATTCTTTACTCAGAGACTGCTTATTTGGAGTATATTAGGGGGCGTAGCTCAGTTGGGAGAGCACTAGCCTTGCACGCTAGGGGTCGTGAGTTCGAACCTCATCGCCTCCACCAATTCTGCTATGATTTCAATTGATTTCTTATGAAGACATAACCTACTTCCACCAATTCTGCCGTGATTTCAATTGATTTTCTTTGAAAACATAAACACAGTAAGCGTTGTTTTATTGGTTTTTAACGGATGCTTCAATATGCAATCACTATTACAAGCGGTTATTGCCTACTACGTCATAAATGGACACCACGATGAAAGCTACTACTCCTAAGAGAGCTAGGAATAAGACAATCACCCTCACTTCAGATGAAAGAGCCACATTTAAAAAGCACCTTCTTAGAATAACAGAGAAAATCACACAAAACGATCTGGGACAAATTCTAAATAAGACGATCTGTCAAAGCTTATTTGAAGTATTGCCCTATCTTCCAGCGGAGTGTGTCGATCTTGTTTTTGTCGATCCTCCGTATAATTGCAATAAAACCTTTAATGGACAGAAATTTAGAGCTATGGACACGAAAGCTTATGAAAATTGGCTTGATACGTGGCTTAGTGCATTGGTACGTGTATTGAAAAAAAAGGGTTCTATCTATATCTGCGGTGATTGGAGGTCTTCAGCGGCGGTGGTAAATGTGGCAGAAAAATACCTTAAAATTCACAATAGAATCACATTTGAACGCGAAAAAGGACGTGGAGCGAAACGCAATTGGAAAAATTGTTCCGAAGACATCTGGTTTGGTACGGTTGGTGATGATTATTATTTCAATGTGGATGCGGTGATGCATCGAAAAGAGGTTATTGCTCCTTATACGGACAAAACAGGAGAGCCTAAAGATTGGCAATCCGATAAAAATGGACGCTACCGGCTCACGCATCCTTCTAATATCTGGACTGATATTACGGTACCGTTCTGGTCGATGGCAGAAAATACAGACCATCCTACACAAAAGTCTGAAAAACTACTTGCTAAGATTATTCTAGCGAGTTCTAGATCGGGGGATATTGTCCTAGACCCATTTTTAGGCTCAGGAACGACGTCGGTTGTCGCCTATAAACTAGGACGCCGTTACTTAGGCATCGAACAGGACGAATATTACGCATGTCTTGCCGAGAAACGTATAGCCAATGCCAGTGCAAATACTAGAATTCAAGGATATACGGAGGGTGTTTTCTGGGGACGCAATACACCTTCCTAAACGGAGTGTAGGGCGCTTTATAGGATTTTTAATTTAATGCTATTCATAAAAAACGCAAAAATAATACTTGACTTGCTAATTAGAAATAGTTATATTAGATTTAATGCATTATTTCTTGCTAATTAGAAATGATTATGTTATATTTAGTGCATCGTTTATGTTTGAAATACAATAGGATGTCGTATGACTATGAATTGTAAATTATGGCAGAAATTGTGGAAAAGTTCGTTTAAATATAACAACCCATTAAAGCTAGCAATAACAATAATTTAACAATAACAATCCATTAAAGCTAGCAATAACAACAATTTAACAAAAACAATTCATTAAAGCTAACAATAATAACCATTTAATAATAACAACCCATTAAAGCTAACCGCTAACAATAGCAACCATTTAACGTTAATTATAATAGATGAGGTAGAATAATAAATGAAAACATCATTATTAAAAACTCTAAAAAAAATAATCCGTAGGACGCCTGCGTCGCTACTGGTCACAGCAATTGTAATGACAATGGGATCGGTCGTAACGCTAAGTACCGATCTTTATGCTGCGAAATTTGATAAAGCACACTCACAAGCACAATTTAAGATTAAATATCTCCTTGTCGGTGAGCTCGACGGTAAATTCAATGATTACAATGCAAAATTAGAAGTCGATGGAAAGAAAATTGGTTCGTTTGAAGCCTCAGCAGTGGTTAAATCTGTTGATACAGGGAATAAGAAACGTGATTCCCATTTGCTTGAAAACGATTATTTTGGTGCTAAAAAGCATCCCGATATCAATTTGAAAATGGTTTCCATCAATGGCAATCAAATGGAAACAGACCTAACCATTCGTGGTATTACCAAACGTGTTACTTTTACGAGCGAGTTCTCAACGGCTAAAGACCCTAGGACTGGGAAAGATGTAGCAGGACTTGTATTAAATGGCGACATCAATCGTAAAGACTTCGACGTGGGTAAAAAATACCCCAATGCCTCCATTTCTGAAACCGTCAATATTGGTTTAAGCTTTCTTTTTAGGTTATAGGCTACTTGCAGCATTTATCACAGATTAGGTTTTACAAGGAATCATTTAAAGAGGCGATTCTAGGGATGTAAAGGTTGGTTCTAGAGATATGCATAGCTATGTTAAGTAAGAAGATTATTTAACTCTATGGGAACTTATTTAACCTCGATTGAATTGACTGTTTAGATGATGACTGAGAAACTATATTACAATGATGCCTATTTAGAGAAGAGTAAAGCACATGTCTTAGCCGTTAAAGAACGCTACGATGATGAGCACAGCGCTTTAATTCTCGATAAGACAATATTTTTTCCTACAGGCGGAGGACAACCTGGCGATATAGGGACAATCACGTCTCTAGCAGAAGGTGCATCTACTTCTAATAAAGATGCACCTTATTCTGCTTCTGTGCCTAAGACAATTGAGATTTCAAATACGATTATTCAGCGGACTGCGACTGGAAGGGAGGATATTTATCATTTGTATCCGAGTTCTGATGACGGCGTGATTTCTCAGTGGGCTAAAGCGAGGACTTCTGTTGAGATAGTTCTTGACTTTTCACGGCGGTATCGGTTAATGCGAATGCATACGGCCTTACATGTTCTGTGTGCTGTTGTTCCTTATCCTGTGACCGGTGGGGCAATTCGTATTGATAAGAGCCATTTAGATTTTGATACATCAGCAGGCGGAACACTCGATAAGGCTCAGATAACAGAAAAACTCAATGCCTTAGTCAAGCAAAATTTTACGGTCACCACATATACCCTTAAAGCAGCAGATTTCTTAGAAAAACGACGCCACATGCCCTCTCTTGTTCGAACGGCTTCTGTGAGTCCCCCTGTCGATGCCGCAGGCAATATTAGGCTCGTCCAGATAGGACCTCAGTCCAATCTTATCGATTTACAGGCATGTGGCGGTACCCATGTACGGGCGCTGGGCGAAATTGACTTTATTACCGTTAAAAAAATTGAAAACAAAGGTAAACACAATAGACGAGTCCGTCTTACAATCGATTGAACTACGGAAGCGTGTAGGAATTGACGGTAGAACATAGACCGATCAGGTCTCAATCAATTTGTTCTGGTTATTATAATACGGGTCGCTTTTATACGTAGGTAGCGATGAATAGTAGTGGAATAGTAGTGGTTGTTAGGAATAGGCTTATTTCTGTGGGGTATTTTCTAGAAGGTGTTTTGCTTCGGGATTATTGGGGTATTTTTTTTTGAGAATGGCAATGATTTTCTGTGCTTGAGTCGATTTTTGTGTGGCTAGATATGTATGATAAAGAGCGATATAACCGCGGACGGAGGCACGACTTTTTTTAAGATAGACTTCAGCTTGATTGTAATGTCCTGTTTCGTAGGCCATATGTCCTAGTGAGAGGTAAATTTCGTCACGAATGGTGCGTTTGAGTGGTTTTTTAAGGGCCATTAAAAAAAGTTCTTCGCTCCGATCAAAATTTTTAATATTTTTCTCGATCAGTGCTAGATAAAAGAGGTGCAGCGTACTTTTACACTGGTTGTAACTTTTACGAGCAGCAGCGTAATCTTCTCTGAGAACATTGAGTTCTCCTAGCAGGCAATGAAATAGAGACCGCCTGGTAGGAAAAGCTTGCTCCCAATGTCTTATGATAACGGTTAATATCTTCTCACGCGCATGAATGAATGGATTTCTTGTAACAAGTGTTTTAAGGTCTGCTTCGTATTTTATAGGGAGGGTAGGGTGTTTTTGAGCTAGATTTTTGTAATAGTTTTCAAAATATTCTGCTAAAAACGTATATTGGCGATTGCTTAGCAAATTGAGCGCCGTTTCAATGAAATTTTTAGGCGTTTCTGGTGCGAAACCGTAAAGGGGTACTGAATTTAATAATAAAATCAGTAAACTTATAGTGAGGGGAGTACGCGCATTTCTGACCACTCCAGTACGCTTCATCGCTATAAATAGAAGGTTACGCATAAAAATGACTAAAATTTATATATGTTTTGTATATATCTTATAATTAGACCCTGCTTGAAACACCACAGGAAGGAGGGGTTTATGGAGATTTTTTTTCTTACCGGGAAGCCATAATGTTAACCTAGATATTAAATTATTATAATATAATTAATGAGTCAAATTTGAAGGTTAATGATTATTACTCACCTAATTCGTATACACTCAGACTTTATTAATTCTATTTGAAGAGAGATGTCGTTATGTCACCATTAATGCTTAAAGGTAGCCCGGTAGAAATACTTGGAAAATTGCCTGAGGTCGCTACGATTGCCAAAGATTTTGCAGCGGTCACTACAGGACTTGAAGAGAGAACCTTATATTCGTACGGTAAAAAAAATAAAATCTTAAACGTCTTCCCAAGTCTTGATACGCATACATGCGCCCTATCCGTTAAAAAATTTAACGAATCCATCAAAAACAATGACAACGTCGTTGTCTTAAATATTTCTAAAGACCTCCCCTTTGCAATGGGAAGATTCTGTAAATCAGAAAATATCAAAAACGTTGAAGTGCTATCTGTGTATCGATCGACTTTTTCCGATGACTACGGTCTAACATTTAAAGATGGTCCGCTTCAAGGACTCTGTTCACGTGCCATTGTCGTTCTAGATGCCAATAATAAGATTATCTACACAGAACAGGTTAAAGAAATTAGCGAAGAACCTAATTACGATCAGGCCTTTCAAGCACTCAATTCAGTGTTATAATAATAAAGAAAATAACACTTATCAGTAGTGGGGCTTACTTCACGTTTTAGAAATAAGTTGTGATTGCTTGCACCTACCCAAAATAGTGGTGTCAGATGCGTATTTAGCATTCTTTCTCTTAGAATGTGTTCGCTTGGCTGCATTCCTTTTATTTTTACTGGGGACTCCAAATTAAATCAAGTTGGTGTGCTGCGTAGTCGCTAGTTTTGTAATGTCGTGGCGACGTAAAGTTAGGTAGTTTAACGTGGCTTATTTTATAGTGGTGTAGATTTTTCATGATAAGTAATACGAATAATAGCAGACGGCTATGCGTCCCCTCATTACGATTAAATATTAAAGACAAGTATCTAAAAAAGCAAAACAATGAAATTTTCGGTTTATAATCTCGGTTGCCGTGTCAATTTAGCGGAATTAGAAAAAATTACAGATGATCTCATTCGCCGCGGTTACACCTATGAAACCACTCAGTCTAATAATCCTCGTCTTCATAACGAGAGAGATATCAATGATGCTGAAGTAGAATTTATTGAGATTGCCATTGTCAATACGTGTACCGTCACAGCACGGGCAGATAAGAAATCGTGGCGCATGATCCGACTGCTAGCAGAAACAACATCGTTAGAATTTCTCTTTATTACGGGATGTTACAGTGAATTAGAACCGCGGTTAGCAGAAAAATTACACCGCTATAAAATTAAAAGTACTATTGTCGCTCAGCGAGATAAGAGCAATCTTGCTGATATAATTGATCGCACCGTCCGTACTACGTACGGATACACGTATGAAAATCACCGCGCTGCTTATCTCAATAAATTTGAAGCCTTCAAACAGTCACGCGCTTACATCGGTGCTATGGTCAGTAGTCAGGAACGTTTTTACAGGCATAATCGCGCTCTTATTAAAATTCAAGACGGTTGCAATGTTTTTTGTTCCTATTGTCGCATTCCCTATGCGAGGGGAGCGCCACGGTCTCGCGCAGCAGCGGATATTGTTAACCAGGTTATAAAACTGGCTAAAACAGGAGTGCACGAATTGGTGCTTGCTGGAATCAATCTATCCGCTTATCATGATAAAACAGCAAAAATGACCTTCTCAGGACTCCTCATGCGCCTGCTAGCGGTTATCGAGGGAACAAAAACAAAGATCAGATTGTCTTCATTGGAGCCCCACGGTCTAGACGAAGATTTTTTTACAAAAGTTCTACCGCACCCTAATATGACACCGCATCTCCATCTTCCTTTACAATCCGCTTCTGCGCATGTCTTAAAAGACATGAACCGTCGCTACACATTAGCAGAATATAAGGCGATTATTGATCGTATTTATGCGGTAAGTCCATACTTCGCTATCACAACCGATATTATCACAGGCTATCCAGGTGAAAGTGAAACTGATTTTGCAACGGGACTTGAATTTATTCGCGCCTGTCGATTTTTTAAGCTCCACGTATTTCCATTTTCATATAGACCCCTCAGTAGTTTACCGTCGGCAACTGCAGAACAAGGTTCTAGCAGCACTGTTACTTCTAGTGAAAAAAAATACCGCGCAGATACTTTACGTGCACTTTCACGTGAACTCGAACAAGAAAAATTACAGCTCTACAGCAATCTTACCCAAAGCATGATTCTAGAAACACGGCTCGATGAAAATGAAGTAGCAACGTGGTTAACCCAATATCCCCATATTCTCCGTGTCCTAACACAGCTGAACCCAAGTATCCCCACTACTTCTGAGAACAAATACCACAATGCTACCGCTGTTATCGGTGGTAGTAGCCGTAGTACTGCTAATGAATTTTGTACTGTTATTAATACAGCTAATACAACTAATACAGCTAACAATAGTAACACCACTGAGTTAGCCATTTCCCATCAAAACGAACAACAGTTCAATCAATTCAATCAATTCAATGATTTCTACGTTTATACGGGAACAAGTGAATATTATGTGAAAGGCAAAGTCGTTGTCTTTAAGGAGCAACTTACTTATAATCTGCCAGCGTCTTTCACAAGTGGAGATCTTTCTCCTGATAAAATGCTAGGCAAAGCTATTTCTGTCCGATTGAGCGAGAGAAATCCGCTCTGGTTCGTCGTTGCATGATTTATTACTTGCAGACGATTATTACCAGATATGCCTTGCCCTGGCATGTCTTTGTGTGCTATTTAAAGGACAATAAAGGACAATAAAAGACAAGGGGGATCACCTCACTGGAATGCTAGGTTAAATTTATACAGGTCAAATAACTGCACTCACTTAAACTTAATTGAATTGCAGTGATCTATGCAGTCAAAGTAACCTCATTCACTTAACTGGATGGCAGGTTTGATCTATGTGGGTAAAAGCAACGCACCAGTAATGTTGGCACGACGTTAAAACCCAACGTGGCAATGTTCGTGTATGACGTTAAAATCCAATGCCAAGACTAAGATAGGGATAGAGATTGTACTTTCTAATGTTAATGGGGATATTTTCAATGTAGGGTGTATTGAAATCAGTGCCCATGAGCATGACTCCTGTACGAATGAGGTAATAACCGAACAGGAAATTCATTTCTAGTCGTGCGATGAGGCCATGTGAAGTGAGCGAAGTTTCAGATCTCTTTATGAGGGCATTGCCGGCATCTACGGCTAGGAGGTCGTACTTGAAAGTCCCTGCTTGAAAGACGTACCCTAAGCCGAAGAGCAGGTTGATGCGGTTATTGATGAATTTTTGGCGGAGGTGAAATTCCAATGCAAAACCATCGCTTATGAGAGAGTATTTATGCTTGTAGGCGAAGGCGTAATTGTTAAAGGACCCTTGGTTGTTTGTTAGGTTTGTGTCTGTGGCGCTGGTGATGTTGACACCTGCATTTTGAGTGCCGCTGATATAATTGAGTCGATAGTAGCTTAGGCCTCCGCCTACAAATTTATAATAGGTAAAAAAATCTACGCCGATAAAATACGGAACACTGATGGAATCATTAATAGCTTCATAGGATTCATTCGGTGGTGCTGCTGATCCTTCGGGGCGTTGGGTGGCGAGGTCTGTTATGAGGTCTGCGCGGCTGTTTGTATTTTTTCCTGTCAAGCCAAAATTGAGTGTGAACCAGAAGTCTACGTTGCTAACTAGTTTGGAACGTTGGTAGGTTAATTTTGTAATATCGATTTCTGGTGCTGCTAGGTCAGTCTCTTCATCAGAGAGCACATCTAGTTCACTGGGAGGAGAGGTGGTTTCTTCAGTGGGCGATGATGTTGTATTTTGAGCTTTGAGTATCTGGGGATGACTGATTCCTAGCAAAACGGCTATGCATACAATTGTCAAAAAATAGTTCATAGCGATGAAAATACATTATGAAACATCAGGTAGTGATGCGTTCTTATAGTGATGAAGTTATAGTGATGAAGTTTTATAATTGATGTGCAGCCGTTTTAGTTGGGTGATTGATGATGATTGGGGGTATTTATTAATTAAATTTGTTAAATTTGTTAAAGATGAATATGTAAGAAAAGCGAGTACGGGTTAATGGACGTGTTATTTAGGGTAATTCTCTCTATAAGAATATTATAATAGTATACTATGAAAGAGGGTTTTGTAGTTAATGAAGGTTTTGTCGTGTTTTTATAGGGTTCTGTTATTATAATCATTACAGTCATTATAATAAGGTAGCTGCATTGTAGCATTGTAGTATGGCTATATCGTAGGATAGTTGCTTGGTTTGGGTTAAATAAGACGTGTAAGTGATTCGTAGTGAATTGGGAGATTTAGGGTAATATCTTCGTGTATATTACGGTCTAAATGCCATATTAAAAATAATAAGGGCTGTAACCAGTAGAAATTAAGAGTGGTATTTATAAATGTTAAATAATGTATCAATGGTAAATAATGTTAAAAAGCTTTAAAGCATAGCCGTCAATGTTTAGAGTAGGATTAGGTCATGACACGCATCTTTTACAAGAAGGCAGAGACCTTTATCTAGGTGGAATCCTCATTCCATATAAGAAAGGGTTAGTTGGGCATTCAGATGCGGATGTCCTCTTACATGCTATTTGTGATAGTTTGTTGGGGGCAATGGGATTGGGTGATATTGGCAGTCATTTTCCTGATCACGATGATGCGTTTAAGGACATTTCAAGTTCGCTATTATTGACTGAAGTGATGAATTTTGTTAAAGAGGGTCATTATGAAGTTGTGAATATTGACGCTACTTTACTTTGCGAGCAACCTAAACTAGCTCCTTACAGAAAAGCAATGGAAACACGCATTGCAGCCCTTACCCAAGCTAGGCAAGTCAATATCAAAGCAACGACTACCGAAGGAATGAACGATGAAGGCAGAGGTCATTGTATTTCAGCTCAGGCAATTTGTTTAATACAGAAATTGACTGAAAACTAGCTCAATTTTCTCTCAATCTCCTTGAATATTTCCTCAGTCTCCCTTAATTTCATGAATCTCCTTTAATTTCATCAATCTTCCTTAATTTTATCAAGTTTTGGCGGCAGTATTCATTAGGGTTACCTAGGCAGCCTGGCTAGATATGAGTTAGCTAGATATGAGTTGGCTAGATATGGGTTATTTTGTGATAAGACGGGTCATTTCAATGAAATACGGCAGTATAGCTGTAAAATCATTCAATGATGACTTTATGAACGTGAATTTAGGGTTAAGCACATAGGAGAGGCTTAAAAGCTGTATTCTAGAATAAAAGCGTATTCTAGAATGAAAGCGTATTCTAGAATGGATTGTTTTTATAAAAAAATTCATATAAATTCTAAGAAATGTCCTGCTGGATTGTTAATTTTTTTTAGGTGGACTCCTGCTTATTCTTAGTGAACAACAGTAATAGTTTGTAATTTACTGATAATTCTTAAATTTTAACGACGCTTATAAACATTAGTGAAATAATGGTTATGCAATTAATAATTTTTTAGAGTCATATTCCCGTAAGTCAAGTTATTATTAATACAGATGATGGGTGCTAGGTGCTATCATAGTGATCTAATCGATCTAATTGGTCTGATAGGTCTAACGGGTCTGACTGTTCTGAGAGATCAATGTGGTAGCTATGCCAGATTCTGCAGTCAAGAGTCTGTGATGGCTTGGTTTTGCTGTTGTCTTAGGAGTAAGAAACAGGGGTAGTGTAAGAGTAAAGTAGGAGTAGTCAATTAAAATAAGGATAGTGAAAACAAGGATAGTGAGAAGTTGTTTTTAAAATTGAGTAGGGATGCTGAGGTGTGTTGGGGTGAGGATTTCAATAAAAATTCTTACATCATTGCCTAGTGAATGACTTATAGCGTGGTTAGGGAGTAGTATTCTGAGGTGGGATCGTTTTATTTTTGTAAAATACTTGGTTTTTTGGACTTTTTAGAGTGATTCAATGTTGATTAGCAACCGTAATTCTAGATGAATTCTTTGAAAGTGAGTTAAAGATTATTTAAAAGTGATTATTAAGAAAAGTTATTTTTATAAGTATAGTAGGGTGTATTAGAGCAGTGCAAGAAGCCACTTACGATCTTTTTACCGAAGCAATGCGCACCGTCAAAGCGCGTCTTCCCAAAACAGATTATTCTCTCTGGTTAGAAGACCTTAGGTTTAGCGCCTATGAAAAAGGACATTTGACACTTATAACAGAATTTCGTATCAAAAAGAATAGAATCATTGCCCGCTACAATGATTTCTTAGCTAAAACTTTTGCTGAACATTTCTCAGACTTTAAAAAGCTCTCGATCTGCTATCAAGGTGAAAACACGATGGCGGATATGGCTACTTCTCATCCACTAGCAACCGCAACAACCACAGCCTCCTTAGGAAAAAACACCTCAGGGACGCTCAAAACGCCTTCAGAACATATAATAGATACTCCGAGCTCAACCACCCCCAGTTCTAAAACAACTCAATTAAAACATTCATCAAAATATCCATCAAAACCCGAATTCGCTCCAAACAAAAAGAGTCCCTATATTCTACCGGATGTCTTAAAAGAAAACATATTTGACAATTTTCTCGTTGTCGAAGAAAATGAGCTTGCACACCGTTTTGCCCGGAAGTCAATTGACCAGTTTTCTAGACATTCTCCATTATACTTGTACGGGCCAGTAGGCACGGGGAAAACACACTTATTACAAGCCGTTGCCAATGAGGTTAGAAATCGCTTCCCATTTTATAAAATCAAATACGTCACCCCAGATAAATTCATCCAAGCCTTCACGAGTTCAATTTTTTCTAAAACAGATAGAGATTTTAGACTGCGTTATCAGAGCGTAGACCTTCTAATCATTGATGATATTCAGTTTTTTGGTGGGAAAGAAAAGTCTTCAATTGAATTTTTTCATATTTTCAATAATATCTACGTGCCTGGTAAACAAATGCTTTTTGCAAGTGACGCGCCGCCTTCAGAATTGGCAGCTTTTGATCTACGGCTAAAAAGCAGACTCTCAGCGAGTATCATTGTCTCTATTCCAGCTATTGAGATAGCCAGTCGTGAGCGGTTTTTGACACGATTCGCACACCAGCACAAATTGGTCTTAACAGAACCCGTCATCCAATTTCTAGCCAAGCACCTTCCAGGCAATATTCGTGAACTCAAAGGGGCTATCACAACGCTTAAGGAGACATTGGCTATTTATCAAGAACAAAAACCTACGCTTACAGCCGATAAAGCGTTCTGCACTCGTATATTGAGTGATCGCTTCATCATTCCAGAGCAGAGTGTGAGCACTTCAACGAAAATTTATACCCCAGAGGCTATCTTAAAAGAGGTCTGTCAAGCAAGCGCCGTCACCATGAAAGAACTTCGTTCCACCAAAAAAACTAAACACCTTGCTAAAATTCGTCAATGCGCCGCATATCTCTTAAAAAAACACACTCATTTATCGATCACCGAGATCGGACATTATTTAGGCGGGAAAACGCCTTCCGCTATCAGTTACAGTCTGAGTTCTGTTGAGAGGAATATCACTACCGATAAAATTATCAAGCTCTTTTTTACCAAGATTGAAAAGCAAATGGCTATTTCTTAGCGTCCAGACATTATTTTTTATCTACGCTAATAATATCAGTAGATAAAATCAATTTTAATTGAGGGTGGGATCAATCTTAATTATTGAGAATGGGATCAATCTCAATTATTGAGAGTGGGGTCAATCTTAATTACTGAGAGTAGGATCAATCTTAATTATTGAGAGTGGGCTCAATCGTCAGTGGATGTGGAAGCAGAGGGTGTTTTATCAGTAAACTTGCCTGTTAAGTAGCGTTCTTTCTTCTTTTTGAAGAAATCCTTAATGCTTACAATAATGGCAATCTCAACAGAATTAGAAAGTTCGGGATGGATGATTCCACCTACAAAGTAAATTTTATCGCTTAGATTGAGATAAATTTTTAGGATGATGGGAATATCGTTTGGATCGTACTCGTTTTGGAGGAGTGAGATAGATTTTGTCGGGGGTGCTTTGTAGGTGGGCGATTGGACTGTGCTTTGGGCTGTGCTGGGAATTGTCACATCTTTTACGGAGGCTCTAAATTTTTCTTTAGGAAGTAACAGGTCGTAGCGAGCAATGTTATTATGGAGTAGGCGAATAATTTTATTGGTGGTTTCTTCTGGGAAGAGTGAAGGCGGAAATGTAGCTCGCCCTGTCACGTAGGCAATATTTTGCTTACAGATGATGAATTGTCCTAGTGTTTTGAAAATGTTATCTAGCACGAAGGGAGCGTGTTTGAGGGAGTTGTCTAGGAGATCAGGTCCTATGCGTGGAATGACAAAAACGCGCTGTAATTCAACGGTTTGTGGAAGAAATTCGGTTAAAAATTGTTCGCTTGCTGAGAACAGCTTGAAAGTATGAATTTCAGGATATTTGGGCATGAACCCAAGTTTTTCACGCAATTCTACCATAGAGACATAACGACACCCGCCTAGAATTTCATGTGATTTTGTATCCCAGATGAAGATCTGCTTGTAACAAGAATTAGGATTGGTATCGTAAAAGTCAATGTCAATGGTATTTCCCGTGCTGTACCCGTAAAATTTCCAACAATTTTCACGGAGTCTGCCTATTTCATTCATGATAAGTGGTTTTTGTTCGGCATGAAAGATGTATACTGCTTGATTGACTTTGGGAAATTCCATGATCGGTTTCATTTTAGCGACTTCGCGCTTGATAACTTCGCGATTGGGCTTAAATGATAACGCTTCAGAAAGCCTTTTTATAATTCTAATTTTTTTGACTGTGCCTTGTTCCATAGGTTAATTTATAAAATATTTAATAAATTGACTGGTGATAAGATTTTTTTCTTATATATTATACGGGTAACTAGGCGTTAACACAGCAAATTAGATGTCCTTAATTCAACCAAAATCAGATGTCTTCAATCAAAATTAGATGTCTTTAATTCAATTAAAATCAGATGTCTTTAATTCAATCAAAATTAGATGTCTTTAACTCAATCAAAATTAGATGTCTTCAATTCAATCAAAATTAGATGTCTTTAACTCAATCAAAATTAGATGTCTTTAACTCAATCAAAATTAGGTGTATTCAATTCAATTAAAATTAGATGTCTTTAACTCAATCAAAATTAGATGTCTTTAATTCAATTAAAATTAGATGTCTTCAATTCAATCAAAATTAGGTGTATTCAATTCAATTAAAATTAGATGTCTTCAATTCAATCAAAATAAGATGTCTTCAATTCAATCAAAATGAGATGTCTTCAATTCAATCAAAATTAGGCGTCCTTAGCCTAGTCTCTTAATATCATACCACGTAAAACTAGTTTTATGGAAGAAATTTATAATAATTGGGCTCTCCAGCTCTAAAATCGTCACAAATTGTCTTTCATGCAGCTATAAGATAGCTCTGGATAGCTACTGGATGCCACTACGTAGGTTAGAAAGAGAGCTTCTTTTAACTATGGGATAAGTCAAAGTTGGGTATTGGGAGCTACAACGTAGGTTAGAAAGGACTTCTTATAACTATGGGATAAGTCAAATCACGCGGCGAGCTGGATTAAAGGGCGGCTTCTCAATAAGGTTTATTGATATAACGTTCCATAATTTTCTTCTTAAAATCTTTCAATGCAAACATAATCGCAACTTCTAGCGAATTATTGAGTTCAGGTTCATCGACTGCACCTAAGAAATAGCATTTTTCTGCCATTGTCAGGTAAATTTTTAGAAGTGTGGGGAGGGAATGGATTATTTTTGGAGATATTTCGGAAATTTGCTTGGGATTAAAGATTTTATCGTGGGTATAATTGCTAGCCAGCTCTGTAAAGGCAGCGGTTCTAAATTGTTCCTTAGGGTACATTAAATGATAGGACGCGAAATTGTCATGTAGAAAATTGATAATTCTTTTATTGTCCTTCTCAGAGAGCAGTAAGGGTGAAAATATAACACGTCCTGTCAAGTATTTTATAGATTGCTTTTTTATAATCATTCCAATCCCTTTAAACAGCGTATCGATAACATTGGTCGCATGTTTAGTCGATTGGGATGTGAATGTATAGGTTTTTTCAGGAATAATGAATAACCGCTGAATTTCTATCAAATAAGGCAAATAATTGTTATAAAAATCGGCGCTCATATCAAACATCTGCCATGTTCTGATCTTCGGTTCCTTAGGAAAATACCCCAAATCCTCTTTTAATTCTCTCAGCGACACATAGCGACATCCCCCTAAGATCTCTTCTTTATCGTCATCCCAAACTAAAATCTGTTTATAACAGGACATAGGGTCTGTATCGTAACTGTCAATATCCGTCTCAGGATTTCCGCCACAGCCATAGGCATGCCAGCAGATATTCCGTGTGATTGCGAATTGTTTCATCAATTCCATGTTCGTGTTCGCTTGAAATTTGTAAACACGTTGCTTAATGTGTGGAAGTGTGAGAAGGGGTGTTAATTGTGATAGCTCTTTTTTTATGAGATCATGGCGCACTTGTGCAGTGATATTTTTTTTGAGTTTATTGATGATTTTGATATGTTCGGTAAACTTCATTTGGCTTGACTCTAGATGCGCTTTTTAAAAAATAATATCTTACAATTAAAATAAGTCTAAATCATCAGTTTATGCTGTCTTTTATTATAAAACAAAGTCATTAAAAATAGGCTATATGTTTTTTTATAGGTATGAAGAGAATTGATAACATTATCATTTTATTTATCAGTAGATTCATGATATAAAGCAAGCGGCTTCATTAAGCTATTTCAAGTGAATTCACTAGGGTAGGTTACAAATTAAGCGGTTTCACTAAGCCACTCTCAACGTGCACTTTCATTTTCTCAGCAATGGTGTTTAACATTGTATTTTTATCGTGAACAGATGAACTTTTCTGCAGACATTTTTCTAGGTGTTGATAAGAAATAGGACGTCCAAACCGAATGGTAATAGATTTACGCCTTGCATTGACAAATTCACGTACGAGCAGGAACATTTCTAAATTGGCTTTGATGCCTAGCGCCATTCTGAGGCGATGAATCATGTAAAAAACACGCGAATTCTCGTTTTCCATGTGCGTTGGTACAATGTCACGTTTGAATTCAATTGCTTTCTGTAAAAAATGTTTCTTCCATGGCTGTTCACGTAAAATTTTGTTATTGTCTTTTCTAGCGACTAGCCCTGCTGGAAAAATTGATATAGGAATCTGGCTTTCATAGAGCGTACGGGCTGCGATAGATTCTTCACGGTTTGTTCGTTTGAATACGCCAACAGGTAACATGAAATAATTAAATACCTGTGTTAACAAAACTAATCTATTAGCAAGAATTCTCGCGTCGCCGTAACGTCGACTCAATACTTCTACTAACGTAAGACCATCCAATACGCCTAGCGAATGATTGGCGGCAAAGATTAAACTTTTGCCCACAGCTGTTTTAGTTGGAATGTTTTCATGTCCTTTAACACGCAAATTAATCTTTAGATATTCGTATAGATAATAACTCAGATTGTCTAGATGTGAAAGATTGTCGTCTGCAACCAACCTGCGATGTAATAAGGCTACGTGCTCATTTAATCCTTTCTCGTTAACAAGTCTTTTTATTAGAAACATAAGGGGGGCATAGTAGGGCTTGGTGAGTTTAGCTGCTAACTTAGGGCTCTCTTGTTTAATTGTCGCTAGCAAGTCTATCTTTTGAAGTGGAGGTATGTTTCGCTTAGAATATGGGGACTGCATCCTTATTACCGACTTTTTGTTAAATATAAATTATCTATTCCAATGAAGACCTTAATGCAGCCTATAGATGCTGTTTATGGATGCTGTTTATGGATGCTGTTTATGGATGCAGTTTACGTACGTTGTTTTTAGCAAAACTTAAAAATAGAGTAGTTATTAGGCATTTGATTAGGGATTTGGATTGTACTGTTTATAGATCGTATTGTCGATCGTATTGTTGATCGTACTGTTGGATCTTACTGTCGATAGATGGTACTGTCGTAACGATGAGCGGCTGGATTATAAAAACCAATGAAAAAAAACCAAAAATCCGTAAACAGTGAAAAAGTCTTTATATATCGGCAGCCAATGTTTAATGAGATGCAGGTAGGTTAAGTTAGACCCGTCATTTGATAAAAGGTGACTAAACGAGCGGCGGCTAGCTTAATAAATAGGAGGCAGCATTGCAAATGGGCGGTAGCCTTGGGTCGTCGTGTCAATATAATAGACTTAGTCATACACTTATAGTAATATGTTTAGAATAGACTTATAGAGGAACTTAGGCAGGATGAGACGAATGTTTTGAGATTTCTGCTAGCGGTTCGTGGAGTGTTGTGAATGAGATTTTACCTTTGAGCTGGGAAGATATTTTTTTGCCCCAGGTGAAGTTATTGTGAATGGTTTTATAGACATTGTGCGAGACAAGTATTTCTGCTGCGTGTTCTTTGGTGGCGGATTCAATGCGTGCGGATGTATTGACAATATCACCAATAGCGGTGAGTTGTGATTTTAAATTAGAACCCAATTTAGCGATGACGACCTCACCTGCATCGATGCCAATACCGATGTGAAATTGATGTTGGTATTTTTCTAGCAATTTTTTATTGAAATTTTTTAGGGCTTGGTTGATTTCAAATGCGGCGAGTAACGAGGCTTGTTCGGGCGAATGCTTTTTTGTTTCAAGACCAAATATGGCCATGATACCATCTCCCATGTATTTATCGATATACCCTCCATATTTGTCAATGGGTTTACTGATTTCTGTAAAATAATCGTTTAAGATCTGAACGACGTCGTAGGCTAGATTCTTTTCACTGAATGTTGTAAAGGAACGAATGTCTGTAAACAGTACTGCAACGTGCGCATCTATGCAGAAGAAATTATTTGTGGTTTCGTTATCGGCTTGTGTTGATTTAAGAATGTCTTCTTGGTTTTTGATGATGGGTCTTATCGAGATGTCTCCTTGGGGAATGGTTTGACAGGCTAGGCGTACTTGGGGTGGGAATTGTTTGCGAATGGCTATTAATTTTTCATCGGCGTTACGTGGCGAGAGATTATTTCTTCCACTTAAAACAAGTACTTTACATGTTGAGCATTTGGCACGACCGCCACAGACGTGGGTGTGGGGAATATTGTTCGCGAGGGATATTTCTAAGATGCTCTTTCCATAGGGTGCACTTACGGGTTGTGAAATATTATCGTATTTGATCTGGATTGTTTTTTTAGATTTTTTGCGGCGTGTGGTGTGGGCTGTTTTTTGACTGCGTGAGATCTCTTGTTCTTTCTGGTCAATGAGTGATTTTATAAATCTGTAATGATAGGCATCTCCTCTGACGTGAGGACTCTTCGATGCCTTCATAAGTAACGATTCTGTCTCAGCGAGCTCTGCTTCACTACGCTCTTTTTTAGGCGTGGAAGCGGGCGACATGGTTACATTGAGATCACTGCCAAGCGTGGGGTTTTTTTGCATTTGGTCTGCTGAGCCGAATTTACAGAAATACCCGAGCCCGCCGCATTTCTCAAACAATTCACACTCAAAGCAGTGACAACCGCGTTCTGCTACTGGTTTGCTTGATTTTCCAGACGTGCAGTAAAGACCTCCATGCGTGAAGGGATTAGAGGGACAGTTCCCACAGTGTTTGGCACATATGGCTTGGCTGGTGAGTGTTGTTGGAATATTTGCTGTATTGCTATGCGACCGTCTGAGTTGCGGTTTCCCCATCAAAAGCGGGGGAAAACGATTCGTTATAAAATTAGGTATTTTTCTTATTATCGCATTTTGATAATAAGCCATAAATTTAATGATTTTTAAGGTGAGACTGTCTTCGGGTGTCATAAAAAATACAGTGCTTGTGTGAATATTTGATGGCTGCTTTGAACACGACCTCACACGAGCGTACGCTTAAAGGCAGTTAAAGTATTCGTAAAAGCATTCAATAGCATTGAAAAATATTGTATCGTTAGGAATAATTTACTTTAAGGTGTCTGTAAGTGATACTTGGGTTATATTGTTATGAACAGGTTTAGTCACAGCTTTATTCATAGTTTTATTCATAGCCTGGTCATAATAGGTCTAATTACAGCCAAGGCAGGCTTAGTTACAATCAAGGTAAGTCAATTAAGGTAAGTAATTGTGCTAGGTTTTCATGGATTAATGGAGGCTTGCGTCCGCTTTTTTATTAAGAAAACGCTTGCTTTATTGTATTAATATATCGGCAATCTTAGTGTTTTTTACAGCAGAGAAATCTCTACCGACTAGAAACTCTCAGCGGTTCTATTAGCTAGGGCAATTTACCTACAAGAAACATTATAAAAATCTATCGTGTAAATGTGTAAGCAGGCAATGTGCCAAAATGGTGGATAGCAAAGCGTAGCCAAACGCAATGAAACGTAAGACCCACAGCTTTACTATCCACTTTAAAAACGTATTAAACGCATTAACTCGTATTATAATGCTACCACTGTAAGTACAAAGGATGTGCGTACGGGTATTATATTGTAGTGTCAGTAAAATAGCAAAATCAGGTTAGGGTTTCTTTTTTTTCGATAAGATCTCAGGCCACTTCTCATCAGCCTGGCTGATAAAACCAGGGATATCGGCTTCCCATTTTTCACCGACTTTTTTGTTATAATTGAGATAGAGTTTTCCGTCGACTATCTTCCAGATCTCAGGGTCAATATTAAATAATTTCCCCTTAGCAGCAACCGCCCAGGCGCAGTACCCTCCATATTGCGGGGCGTATTTTTCTGGGTCTGCTTTGAATAATTCTAAGTGCTCACTACTGCTAAATAGCCACGTGGCATCTTTCCAGACATAACTGTGTTCCTTAGACCCTTTAGTAGGCGTTCCTTGTGTGAAGTAAGCGACTGTATCGTATCCTGAGATAACGTATTTATTGATGTTTTTTGTATTATATTCATTAAATGAATATAAATTATTCATCAAAAGCAGAATAAGAATTAACAGTAATAAGCTAGCGAATACGTAGATTCTTGCTTTGACGTTAGATAAAAATTTGAGTGCCATGTCAGTCTCTCTCATTGATATTTGAAAAATAAGTTAGATTGTGTAAGTTAAGTTGTGTAGGTTAGATTGTGTAAATTAGATTGTGCGAGTTGGATTGTGTAGGTTAGGTTGCAGAGTTTTTTAATTGCTAGTCAGTTGCTAGTGAATTATTAATAAGTTGGTTTTTTGTGGTCTATAGCATTACCAGTACTGATTTCCAGTACCACTTTAAGATTTTACAAGCAATTTCTGCCAGACTGTATTGCCTTTACGAATAAATTCGGCTTGGTTTTTCTCCCACTTAGTCTTAATTTTTTGATTGAAATTGAGATAAAGTTTGCCGTCTACGATATTCCACGCATCTGGGTCAATCCCGTAAAGCTTCTCTTTAGCAGGGATCGCCCAAGCACAATATCCGCCGTACTGCGGAGCATACTTTTTCGGGTCTGCCGTAAATAAATCTAGGTGTTTTTGGCTAGCAAAGAGCCATGTGGTATTTTTCCATTCGGTTTGAAAATTTTTGCTACCTTTTTTGGGCGCACCCAATGTAAAATAGGCAACCGGATCGTACCCGTCAAGTGCTTGATTGTTTTTGTTTTTTTGAATATTGATCTCTTTAAAGGAGACGTCTTTACCCATAACTGAAACGAATAATGTTATTACAGTCATGAGTACGATCTTCATGATTAATGTACTAGACGGCAGTCTTGAAGTTTGTAATAAGACTGGATAATGATGATTTTTTTGTGAGTGATTTTTTTGTGATGTCTTCATGTATTTTCCACCAATAAGAGTTAAAGATATAGAGTTGTATTTTTATAGATATGTGGTATAGAATTATTTGATAGGTACGATGTGTGGCATAGCTATTTATAAAGGTGTGTTGTGTGTGTTTTTATAGGGAATCATTGATTTTTCTAGTAATACGTAGTAATTTTAGCATGATGGCTTGTTTTTAAACCACCATTAATAATTATAGTTATACTCTGAATAATTATAGTTATACTACACTCTGCGTTGTATGTTGTACTACTTATTTTACTCTACTAGGTTACTCGCTCCGCCGTAAGCAAAGGCTTTTAATTAACGATTTAGGTAGCCAATTAGGTGACCAATTAGGTAGCAAATTAGGGAGCCAATTAGACGCAAACTCGGAGCAGAGGTTAGGGTTTGTTAGGGTCTAGTAGGAATAACTTAGGAGTCTTTTTTGTTCTTTTTAAGTAGGTTCTTCCAGACTACGTCGCCATTTTTGATGTATTTACCGGTATTGCGGAGCCACGTATTTCGTACAGAAGGGTTATAATTAAGATAAAGCTTCCCGTCAATAATTTCCCAAGCAGCCGGGTCTGAGCTAAATAAAGCGCTTTTGCCACCAATACCCCATGCGCAGTGACCGCCGTATTGTGGTGCGTATTTCTCTGGATTGGCTTTGAATAATTTAAGGTGCTCTTCTGAAGCAAATACCCACGTTGCGTTTTTCCAGGTGTGTTTGTATTTTTCATTGCCGCGCACAGGCTTTTTTTCTGTAAAGTAAGCAACCGTATCATATCCAGAAACCGCATATCCTTGCGGACTTCTAGCAAGACTTACCTCATCAAAAGCCCACACAACACTACCAGTGAGCAGTAATACGCCCATTAACACTGGAGCTAGGACTTGGTGTAATAATGTTCTCTCAATTTTTCTTTTCATGCTAATATCCTTCATCAATTGAATTTTTTTTGCTCGATTAGGTCTGTTAAAATTATAGTTAATTTGCTGTATTTAATGGGTTTTATTTGAATTGTGGTGAGTTTTGTACTTGATTGACGTTATTCAATGATAATCGATCGCATTTGATCGATTCTGTTAAAGGCATAAATCAGTCGTATTTGATTAAGTTTGTTAAAATTATTGCTCACTAGACAATTTATATGCCTAGGCGTAAGTAATATCAAAATAAATCTCTATGATAGCATACAATGAAAAATGTATTTTTAGGCTAAATTCTGACCAGCAATGACCTATTTTTAATTGGATAGTCATTAAATCATTGATATATTGAACGATAATTTCAATAACTAATAACCTTAATAACTAATAACCTCAATAACTTATATTACAATAAGGTCTTTACAAGGTTATACGGTAAAAAATGTATTTTTAGGCTAAATTCTGACCAGCAATGATCTATTTTTTAATTGGATAGTTATTAAATCATTGATATATTGAACGATAATTTCAATAACTAATAACCTTAATAACTAATAATCTCAATAACTCATAACCTCAATAGCTTATATTACAATAAGGTCTTCATAAGGTTATACGGTAAAAGATGTATTTTCAGACTAAATTTTGACCTATGATCATTTATTTTCGCTGGATATAAAGATGCGCTGGACATAAAAAGATATGCTGGATATAAAAAGATATGCTGGATATAAAGATAGGTTGACTGCTATTAAAAATATAAAGGCAAGATCAATAACCAGGTTTGAAGATATTGATTTCAGAGCGGGTGAGATCGGCTAATGTCTGCCTTTTTCTAATAAGTTGAATCCGCCGATCGCTATCTCGCCAGCATTCGGCTAAAAATGGAAAGGAATTGTAATGATTGGCTAATGACGTTCCGTAAGCACCTACGCCCGTAATAATCACATAATCGCCAATAGATAGCTTTGCTAGCGTCCGTGTTTCAGCACAATGGGGATTATTCGCTTGCGGTGTGAGAAGATCGCCTTTTTCACAACAATGCCCGACTAAAATCACCGGTACTGCCGCATCAATACTCGTCATATATGAAAAATATTCATTGCTAACTGCTTTTTGAAGGACTGCTGCGCTCTGTTGGTTAAGATTGGCACGTGCTTTAATGATTGCCATGTAATGTCTGGCGCCGTAAAGAGCAGGACGCATGAGATCATTCATGCCGGTATTGAGTTTGACAAAAATATTGTAATTGTGGGCGGTTGTTTTATCTAAATGGGGCTTGATGGGTAAATGTTGTGCGTTTTTTTGATGATTATGCCCGTGCCTCATTGAATTTGTAGAGATTGAATTTGTAGAGATTGAATTTGTAGAGATTGAATTTGTGGAGACTGAATTTGTAGAGATTGAATGTGTGGATGTGGACTTTGTAGAGGAGTTCATCTGGTTCTCACGCGGCGTAATAACAATGTCGTCAATTGTACTGATAAGTAGCCCAGCATGAGCCACTAAATAAGCCCCAGGTTCTAATTCGATGACCAGTTTCCTTGCAGTTTTTTTATAAAAATCACGGATATAACGTTTCAACTGTCCAAGTACAGTATGTAAAGAGGTTTGATATTCATCCGTATAGCGTGCAATTGCAAACCCACCGCCGACATTGAAATGCGTCACATCGGGTAATTGCGGGACTATTTTTACTAAAACTTGTTCAATCAATTTTAACCATTCGTCAGGATCAGTATTGGATGACAAATGAACATGAAGTCGTGTGATTCGTATAGCATACCGCTTAGCCACCGCTAAAACGGTAGTTAAAAATTCATGCCAGATGCCAAAGCTAGAATCACCTCCCGCCACATTGGTTTTATACTGCACAGAACTGCTAGACCCTGGATTGACACGGATAGATAGGCTTGTACGACCGCACGTGCGACTGGCGGCTGCGTAGAGTTGTAATTGATGAAGTGAAGTGGCATTGAGTTCTACGCCACGGCGGAGCATTTTCTCAGGCGTAGGTGTTTTTTCTTGTGCCGTCAATAAGATGCGATTGCCAGGAATACCGTAGCGAAGTAATCTAGCGACCTCCCAATGTGAAGAAGCATCAAAATAGAACCCGCGTTGTGCTAGAAATGTGATCAGTGTCGCATTGATATTCGCTTTTACCGCATAACGCGCAACTAGTCCATAAGCATGCGGAGCTTTAAGCAAGTCGTTCGTATAACGACTGAGCGTCTTCTCATCGTAAACCGTAACGGGTGTACCGTACGTCTTAGCAATCGTTCTGCATTCCTCAGGCGTTATAAACAGCAATCTCTTCTTATTAAAAGGCTTTCTGTAGACGGGTGCTGGAGACATTCCTAAGTTTTGGGCTCGTTTTTAGGGTATGGATTGAGGTTATGATTTCTTTAAATAGCCGTCTGTTCTTTGATAAAAGTTTCAATGGTAGTTATAGCCTTTGAGAGAGCCATTTTTTCAAGGTTTTTAGCCTGATTTTGAGTGCTAAGTTCACGTATTTTCAACTCACAGTGCGGGTCTGTGCCAGTAGAGACGGCTGCTTCGATAGTTTTCTCAGAGAGTACGACTTGAATAGGAATCCCAATAAGGTCTGCATCTTTAAATTTGACACCTGCACGTTCTTCTCTGTCGTCCCATAAAACGTCAATGCCTTGTGTAGTGAGCGTTTTATAAAAATGTGTCGTGATTTTATTGAGCAAAGAAGGTGCAGGTGAAGACGTATTTTCATCATGGATGTGAAGTTTCCCAATCGTTATTAATATCACAGAAAAAGGAGCTATCGCTACGGGGAAGATAATTCCGTGTTCATCGTGATGCGTTTCAATCACCGCAGCCAGACACCGATCCACACCAATACCGTAACAGCCCATCAGCGGAGTGATCTGCTTTCCACGTTCGTCTAGAACGCTAAGATCGAGTGCCTTAGAATATTTATTGCCTAAGGCAAAAATATGACCGACTTCGATGCCTTTTATGAGACTCAGACTGTGCGCAGCATTGCACTTAGGACAATCACCTTTTTCATTGACTTGATAAATTTCGGCTTCATGACAGTATTGTTCGCCTGATTTCTGTAACGGGGCAATGATGTCACGCTCAATGTCGACGTGAAGATAATGCTTGTCTTTGTGATTGGCGCCTGCAATACCTTCTTTAAGGCCACGCAATGAAATATCCATAACAACGTGTACAGGCTCTTTCAATCCAATCGGAGCCAGATAGCCCTTTTCACAATTAAAAATCTTTTGTACAGTTGCTGCAGGTGCGAGACATACTTCCTCACATCCGAGCAGTTGTTCTAGTGCAGTCTCTAGTTTAGTAGGGCTTACTTCGTAATCTCCACGAATGATGACAATCACAGGCGTAGTACGGTGCGCCTCCAATTCAGTATTTGTGAGATCGGATGGGTGTTTTTGGGGGTTATTGTGAGTGTCATTGTTCTGTGGAATAATGGCTTCATAGAGCAGTGTTTTTATGGATAAGCGAATATCACTATTTAGAAAATCACAAACTTTTTTAATCGTGTTTGTTCCCGGCGTTTCTACCATTTCTAAAGGAGGACAAGTAAAATTGCTTGGCAGTTTGGGGTGATAATGGATTTTTTCTGTGGCTGTTTCAATATTCGCTGCGTAAGTACATTTCTTACAGACAATGATATCTTCTTCACCGGATTGACTTTTAACGATAAACTCTTCAGAATACGAACCCCCCATAGCACCGCTACTCGCTGCTACCGTCACAAAATCAAAATTGAGTCGTCTAAATATGCGTTTATACGCCTCGCGAAGGACGTCATAAGTTTTTTTCAGTGATAATTCGTCTTTATGAAAGCTATAGGCGTCTTTCATGGTGAATTGTTTGCCACGCATGACGCCATAGCGCGGTCTGATTTCATCGCGAAATTTTGTTTCTATTTGATATAGCGTGATGGGAAGTTGCTTGTAGGAGTGAATCGTTTCTGAGACGAGTTGGGCGAAATTTTCTTCATTGGTTGGCGAAAGCGCTAGATCGGCATTATTGCGATCGTTTAGGCGAAAGAGTTCTTGTTTGAAGACATTCCACCGTCCGCTTTTAACGAGCAGGTGTTTGGGAACAAGAATTGGCATCACTGTTTCTAATCCGCCACTTTTATTCATCTCCTCGCGGATAATAGCTTCTACTTTTTTAAATGCTCGTAGCCCTAAAGGAGGGTAATTATACAGCCCAGCACCTACTTTTTGAATGAGTCCCGCTCGTAACATTAGAGCGTGAGATTTGAGCGTTGCTTCGGCGGGCGCCGTACGCAATGTTGGAAGTAGATACTTAGAGACCTTCATAATAATAGCTTAGTAATCCCTATAAAAATAAGTGCGTCATTGGAGTAGTGACGGGTAGAGGTTAGTAGAACTGCATTAAGGTTATTTGAAGGGACTAAAAGTTTTATGGAAATATTTTATCAACGTAGAAGTAATCTACTTGAGCTCTGCTAAACGTTCTAACTCCGCTGCAATGCGCTTCGAGACGGTTTGACTGGGCTGAACAAGTGGCAATCTCACCTCAGCTGTCGCTAGTAATTTCATCATAACCGCTGCTGTTTTTACGGGAACGGGATTGGTTTCTATAAAAAGTGCTTCGGTAAGTGGAAGTAATTTGTGATGTAAGCTAGTTGCTTCGCTGATATGTCCTGAATTGTACAGCGAAAAGAGATTTTTGACTTCTTTAGGGAAGAGATTTGATAAGACCGAAATACAGCCCACACCACCAATGCTAGCCATTGGAAGATTGAGGCTATCATTGCCTGAAATAACGTCTAGCGTAGGTACGGCATTGATAAGTTTGCTTGCAAAATCAATGCTTCCAGTGGCTTCTTTTACGGTATTGAAATTTTTAAGCGTTGCTAACCGTTTGAAGGTTTCAATGTCGATATTGACAGAAGTACGTCCTGGGATGTTATAAATAACGATCTCACAGGAAACTGCTTCGATGATGCTTTTATAATGGTGAAAAAGTCCTTCTTGCGAAGGTTTATTGTAATAGGGCGAGACTACTAATAAGCCATCGGCGCCACATTTAGCTGCGTGACGACTTAAATTAAGCGATTCCTGGGTGGCATTGCTACCTGTACCTGCGATAACCTTAACAGCTCCGTTAAAATTGTTTTTAACTTGTGTGATAGTGAATTCGACTACCTGGTTATGTTCTTGATGCGACAAAGTAGGTGATTCGCCTGTCGTTCCACAAGGAACAATCCCATCTATGCCCGCCTCGATCTGAGAGGCAATCAGTTTTTCAAATGATGCATAATCAATCGCCCCATTCTTAAAGGGTGTCATTAATGCAGTGAAACAGCCTTTCATCGTTACAATCCCTCTTCTATATTATAAAAGCATTAATAATGTCATGATTAATATTATACACTTGTCTATTCATTTTGCCGCTATTTAGATAAATTTGGACAGAAATTTTTTAAAAAACTTGTCTTGCAATCCCCAATCTCTACGGTCTTGCAGTCTCTATTTAGCAATCTTTTAATCAAAGAAAAGCTATTTTTTAAGATTGATTTTTACCTATTCGCTCAGACTGTGACCGCAGCTAGCGAATAGATTTTACTATACTACATACAGTTTAGAAGAGTGTATCGCTTAGAATAGTGCTTCTTTACGATAATTGGGTGCTTCGCGTAGCATTTGCACGTCGTGAACGTGTGATTCAATGCGCCCTGCATGGGTTGTTTTTGTAAAAACAGCCTTTTCTTGTAATTCTTTAAGGGTTTTTGCTCCTAAATATCCCATAGCAGAACGAAGACCACCGATCATTTGATACAGTGTTTCTGAGAGAGGTCCTTTAAGCGGCACCGATCCTTCTACGCCTTCAGGAATAAACTTCGTTTCATCATAACCTTTTTGAAAATAACGTTCACGTGATCCCTTTTTCATCGCAGCAATACTCCCCATTCCACGATAAGCTTTATAAGCATTGCCTCTATGAAAAAAAGTTTCTCCTGGGGCTTCGGTTGTTCCAGCAAAAATCGACCCCAACATCACAGAAGCAGCTCCAAGCGCAAGTGCCTTAGCGAGGTCTCCTGAAAAACGCACGCCGCCATCCGCAATCACAGGAATATTCATTTTTTTAGCAGGAATTAAAGCCGCATGTAAAGCCGTGATCTGTGGAACACCAACCCCTGTTACTACACGTGTCGTGCAGATAGAACCTGCTCCGATGCCTACTTTGACAGCATCCGCACCACTCTCAATAAGCGCCTCACAAGCAGCACTCGTAGCAATATTGCCAGCAATAACGTCTATCTTAGGAAAAGCACGTTTAACAGTCTTAACAAGGTCTAAGACCTTTTTATGATGCCCATGTGCCGTATCAATGACGATAACGTCCACGCCAGCTTCGATAAGCGCTTCAATGCGTTTCATTTCGTTATCGCTAGTTCCACAAGCTGCACCGACACGAAGGCGTCCTAATGAGTCTTTCGTAGCCAGGGGGTATTTTTCTTCATTAAGCAAGTCTTTAAGACAGATAAGCCCTTTGAGTTTTTTTTGTGCGTCCATAATCACGATCTGCTCAATTTTATTTTCCTTGAAGACCTTACGTGCTTGGAGCAAACTGATCGCTTCGGACACAGTTATAATTTCTTTTGTCATGACGGTTGCAACGGGTTTTTCTAAGTCTTCTTCAACAAATCTAAGGTCGCGATTAGTCACAATTCCCTGCAGTAACTGATTTTCATCAATAATGGGAAAACTGCTTATAGAGTGTTCTTTGAGCAGTGCTATCGCCTTAGCAATCGGTGTCGCTGGTGTTAGGGTAATAGGTTCTGTTAAAACGCCGTGTGCAGACCGTTTGACTATTCTAACCTCACGTACCTGCTCTTCAATTGAAAGATTGCGATGGATAATACCGATTCCACCCTCACGCGCTAGCGCAATGGCTACGTTAGATTCGGTTACTGTGTCCATTGCAGCTGAGAGAATGGGGAGACTGAGCTTGATATTTTTGGTTAATTGCGTCTCTAAGGTGGTTTCAATGGGCAGAATCTCCGAGTTTTGCGGTGTCAGTAAAATATCATCGAAGGTAAGCGCTTCAGTCAGGCTGGCAGCAAATGAACGAGAATTGGCGGATTCCATTTTTGAACCTGTGGTGCGATAAGTGATCGAATGACTGTTTACCGATTGATAATACGCATAATATCGTTATAATTGACGAAGACCATGAGGGCGATAAGCAGAATAAACCCAATCATGTTCATGGTTCGTACGACTTGTTCAGGGGGAGGTTTGCGGCGAATGATTTCATAGCTAATAAATACCGCATGTCCGCCGTCTAGCACTGGAATGGGAAGTAAATTGATAATAGCCAGTGAAATACTGATTTTGGCAAACAGCATTAAAAAGTACGAGAACCCTTTAACTGCTGATAGCGTTTGAAATGTGTCAAATATGGCTATCGGACCGCCAATGGTCGTTGCCGGTAGCACTCCACCAATAAGTCTCGCTAGAAAGAGATACACTTCTTCTAGCTCACGGTAAAAGAAGCCAAAACTATTGTAGATAGCCGTTGGCAATTCGTACTTAATGATCTTTTCACCTGCTGTGAATGGAATTGGAATTCCTGTGATGCTCTTAGGAAAACTGCTATCTGTGTAACTGAAAGCAATTTTTGTATCATTGCGAAGGACTTCTACATTCCAAGCAAAACTGTCTTTTGTGATATCGATGAGAGCATCGTCTACGCGAATACCTGGGATTTGATCGAGCATGGCTGGATCGACGTAGGAGACACGACGGCTATTGCTTTCTCCTAAGCTAGGGGTGACGCCTAGGATAAAACGTTCACTTCCTTCATCATAAATCGGTGCAACGTCATAGTCCATTGAAGTCCCGTTGCGTTCTACAGTAATAGGGATGGAAGTTACTGCGCCTAACTCCTGCATGGTTTTCTGCAACGCTGTAAAACTACGAATAGGCTCATCACCAATAGCCGTAATAACATCGTTATTCTCAATGCCTGCTTGCGCTGCGGGATAATTGGGTGTCACATTGATTGCAGCTGCCAATTCAAAACCTGGTGCTACGGTATTGGTCTGTGGAATCGTCACATTGCTGATGATAGCGACATTGGATGTTTGGTCATAAATATAAACGTCGAGTTGCTTATTGGGGTGATTTGTCATTAAACTGAGGATACCTTGGGCGCTTTTACGGATAATCGTTGTTTTATCTGCGGTCGTTTCGTCTGCGGTCGTTTCATTTGCTAGCGTGAGGACTACTTTTTCTATGATCATGCCATTGCGGAGTCCTGCTTTGTAAAAAGGTGAATCTGTTGTTAATTTTCTGATGGTGGCTGTTCCGTAAGGAGATACGCCTAATTGGGCGACGGGAATCGCTTCTGTTTTAAAGCCGCGTGTTGTGAATGTCCGTTTATTGCCATCGCTAGCGGTAGCGGTGACTAGGATGTCTTTTTTAGCACCTGTAAGCGCTGTTATGGTAAGAATGTCTTCAAAGCTATTGACGGTACGACCATTGAGAGCGGTGATGACGTCTCCTGTTTTCAGATCGCTTGTACTGATAGGCGCTTGCGGTTCTACGTAGCCTACTTTATTGGTGGTGAATCCCACCCCTAGTGTATAGGCGATCACAATCAAAATGTAAGCAGAAAGCAAATTCATAACGACACCGGCTAAGACAACAAAAAGCCGTTGGGGGGCTGTTTTAGATTTGAAACTTGTTTTGTCTGGTTCGGTCGCAGCTTCTGCACGTGGAACGTCGTCTTGCCCATGCATTTTTACATAACCGCCTAAAGGAAGGATAGAAAGAATATATTCTGTGCCTTGCGAATCTTTAAATAACGTAAATAACCTAGGCCCTATCCCAATAGAAAACACTTCTACTTTTATGCCAACACGCCGCGCGGCTAGAAAATGCCCTAATTCGTGAATAAAAATTATAAATGTAAAACCTATGAGGATGATAAGTGTAATGTTCATGACTTCTTTAAAAAAATTCTCTTTGTTTTCTATATAGGAGTATTTATTATGATGTGTATTACTGTATTATTACACACATTATGTATTTATATTGGGTATTTGGTGCCTACGTGCATTCGCTATTTTATTTTATATAGTAGGTTTACGTGTATTTAACGGTATTTGACATGAATTTTATCTAAAATTTATTGGATTTATTCGAATAAGTCCAGTTAAGTTGCAGTTATTCACATGTCGTTTTTAGTCACAAGGGTGTTTTTTATAGGGACAGATTTATAAGCATCAATGTACACAGGGTATATATAATAAGATAATACGTGTTGTATGATAAGTCAAGCCATTTATTTAAACCATTTATAAAAAGCAAGCTAAATTAGGCGTCTTTGGTAGGATTTGATAGTCGCTATGGTAATTAGGGTAATATTGTACTGCTTTAAGCCGTGTTATAACGACTTTTATCGTGGTACTCTGGTAAAAATAACACAAGATCAGATAGCAGAGAAGTGCAGTTTGGAGTAGAGAATCGCAATTTGGAGTAGAGAATCGCAATCTGCATGAATATTACTGAGAAATACAATTTAGATCAATGCTGAGAATCCCAATTTAGATGAATATTAAGCAATGCAATTCGGATCAATACTGATTTGAATGAATATGTGACGTGAGAATCGATGATGCAAAGTCATAGTTATAAGATTGCTGTAGCACAATTTGCAATTGAGACTGATCGTGCTAGCAATATTGCTCGTGCGCTCAAATTTGTTGATTGGGCAGCTGAACTCAAGGCGGATTTACTGCTTTTACCAGAATTATTCGAATTTCCGTATTTTCCTAGGGTACGCTCTCCGCATTATTTCCAATGGAGTAGCTCGCTAGCCGATCATCCGTATATTGATGTTTTTCAAGCGAAAGCAAAAAAATACCAATTGGCACTTCCTTTCAGTTTCTTTGAACACGCACAGGGCAAATTTTACAATACTCTTGCCTTCATTACTAAAAAGGGCACTGTAGCAGGGTCTTACAGAAAGATGCATATTCCACATGGAATAGGTTATGAAGAAGAGTACTATTTTTCACCTGGCGTAGAAAAAAAACCGCATTCAAACCACAGCCACTCGGCAACTCAGTCACCCATCACCGATTCGCTAGATAACCCTACTAAAACACCACTCGCACAGCACGTATTCCCAGTCTGGCACACAGAAAAAGCAGCCATCGGTACGGCTATCTGCTGGGATCAATGGTTCCCAGAACCAGCACGCATTATGGCTATCAAGGGAGCGGACTTTTTGCTCTATCCCTCTGCCATCGGTAGCGAACCGATTGTACCACAGGGTATTGAAGACATTGAGCGCATGGATGCACATAACAACAGTAACAATATTAACCACAGTAATAATACTAGCCACAGTAACAATGCTAGTAATATGCAAGAAAGAGAATATCTGCAGCATAGCTCATTTCATTCACCTGAGCGACCAGTTAATGGGAATCATAGTTATTGTAGGTATTCGTCAAAATTTCATTGGCAGCAGGTTATGTGCGGACATGCAGCTGCCAATATGCTTCCAGTCGCAGCGGCTAATAGAATCGGATATGAAGGCCCTTCACATAAACCTACCGCCACAGCAGAGCAACACACAAAAAATACATTTCATCATGCAGACGATCCACCACTAATTTTTTATGGGTCCTCGTTTATCACTAATCATGAAGGACGTATTGTTGCTAAATTGGGTGAAACAGAACCTGGTATCATTGCCTATACGTTTGATGTTGGGGCATTACGCAAATTTCGTGCTCATTGGGGGTTAATGGATGACCGCAGACCAGACCTTTACGCTTCGCTTCTTTCTTCCTAGCTGTGCCCCATTTCCTAAGGAGTAGTAGTGATGCGTCTTCATTTAAAATTTGTATCCGTAGCCGAACTTCTTTCAGGTAAAGCATCTCTTACACCACGGACGCTAGGCCTCACCGTAAGTGGTGAATGGGAATCAGCCGCAGTGCCCCCCTCTACTCCTCATTTAGAGCATCATATAGGATTGATCGCAGAGGGTGATTATTCACAAGTGAGTTCTAACGTGTTTTCCTCCATACGTCATCAAAATATCAAGCCTAAAAAAAGCACGCGTGAGCAAAAAATACCTCTAGCGGACTCTCCAGTATCCATAAAACCAGAGCCCATGTCGGATAAATGGTCTTCACATAGAAATGAATTCATGGCTAACCTTACAAAAGAAACATCAGTTCTATTAAAAACACTCTATGATTTAGGCATTCCCCTCCACGTCGTTCATCACCAGCTAGCAACACCTAACCATCTTATAGGTCAATTAGCAACACATACCAGCCACAGCCGCCGCAGACTAGAACAATTCCAAGACCCCACTTCTCATCCAAAATACCATAAAAAACCGCTACCCGCATCTAAGGATAATCTATCCTTTCATCATATTCCCTATAACGATATATGGTTACGTGACACAGCACCTATTTTCTTGCAGGCAATTCCGTGTAGGGCTCTTGATGATGATTTAACACGGAGCTATGATAATAAGGCTTATAAATCTTATGGTTCGGTTATCGGGGGAGCGGTCATTTTTAAATTTAATGGCTGGGGTAGGAAATATCCGCACCAGCACGACCAAGCTCTCGCTAAAAAATGGCTTTTTAGCTTAGCTAGGCAAGGAAGCTTAGCAGGTTATGATGATTTCTTCATCTTTGAAACAGATTTTATTTGCGAAGGCGGCGCTTTAGAATGTAATGGAGCTGGGCTAGCACTCACAACCGCCTCAGTCCTTCTCAATGCAAGTCGCCAGAATAACAGAGCTCCTCACGGTTACTTGACAGAACATGAAGTGGCTTCTGTTTTGAAGGAACTACTGGGATTAAACCACGTTATCTTCTTGCCTACTGGCCTGCCAGATGATGATACAGATGGGCATATTGATAATATTTGTAGATTCGTCAATACACACACCGTGCTTATGGCTGAGAAATCCTTGCATTCATATACATTTCCTCCACGTATAAATGACTCTGCATTCAATTATCATACATCCACCACTACCCATAAGCCAATCAATAGCAGAATAGTCTCAAAAAAAGAGAGATTGCTTAATAAAATTTTAGCAGCTAATCAACAGGTATTAGCTTGCTTCAACCCATTACACCTATCCGCAGGACAATTTCCGCTCGATATAAAATCACTTCCCCTACCTCCAACATTTTATCGAGAAACCAATGATGCTGATAATAACTTGATTGCCCTCCCACGTAGTTATCTCAATTATCTAACCGTAGCCTCAACACTCCTCGTGCCTTCCTACGATAGAGATTATGAAGAAAAACATATTGAACCCATCTTTAAAGAAGTATTCCCCAAGTACAGCATTCATTGGATCGATTGGCGTAGTCATAGCTGGGAAGGAGGAGGTCTTCATTGCCGTCTTATGAAAATACCGCCCTTGCCGCCTGCTCTGCGGTCATCACAACCTAACTAACAATGCTGTAAAAAAACTTTATTTAAGAAGAAGTTTTATTTAAGAAGAATATTCTGCTTCGTCATTTTCTACTTCGTCATTAAAAGTGTGTGCGTAAGCGGCTTTTCTAGCAGCAATGAGGATCTCTTCGTCTTTAACGAGATCGGCAATTTTAAGTGGTGGCAGTCCTGATTGTTTAAGACCGATAAGCTCACCCGGACCACGAATTTTGAGATCAAGTTCTGCTATCTTAAATCCATCTTTGACATTAGCGAATTGTTCCAGGCGTCCATATGTTTCAACATTCATATCGCTTCCTGCTACCAGGTAGCAATAGCCTTCTTTAAGATGCCTGCCGACTCGCCCGCGCAATTGATGGAGTTGTGATAATCCAAATTGGTGGGCTGATTCGATGATGATCACGGTTGCATTGGGGTGGTCAATTCCGACTTCTAATACGGTTGTTGCAAATAGAACACGAATAGTTCCATTGTAAAATTTTTCCATAAGTCCGTCTTTTTCACTTGCTTTCATCTTTCCGTGAATAAATGCAATCTCAATGTCTGTAAAGACTTGCTTTTTAAGAGTTTCAAATTCTTTATTAAGCGAACGCAATCTACTCGAAGAACTTTCTTCAATTACTGGAAAAACGACATAAGCTTGTTCTTGTTTGCGGGTAACACGGTATTTGAGAAATTTGTAAGCGTGTGCCCGCTCGCTTTCTGGAATGACCTTTGTATGAATGGTCATGGCTTTTTTGGGACGTTCGCGTAATTTCGATGAGACGAGGTCTCCATAGAGCGTCAAGTACAATGAACGTGGAATGGGGGTGGCGCTTAGGGATAAAAAGTCTGCGCGGTCGCCTTTTTCCATGATGGCTTGTCTTTGATCGACGCCAAAACGGTGCTGCTCATCAATGATGACGTATTTTAGATTGGGGAATACGACTTTTTTTTGGATGAGGGCATGGGTGCCTAGGATCATTGCGTTGGGGTGGTGGCGGATGATGTAGGTGGCTTTTTCGCGAATTTCCTTTGGGGCATTTTGGGGCGCGGCTAACATTGCAATCGGAATCGAATATTTAGCAAAAAATTTCTCAAAAAATTTCATGTGTTGCTGAACGAGTACTTCGGTTGGTGCCATTAGGGCTGATTGGTAGCCATTGCTGTGTGCGTAATACATAGATAGAGCGGCTAGAAGTGTTTTCCCGCTTCCTACTTCGCCTTGTACTAGTCGTTGCATGATCTTTTCTGATGCCATATCGCCTACGATTTCTTTTAGAACTTTTGATTGTTCATGGGTGAGTGTGAAGTCCATCTCTGCTGTGAGTTTAGTTAGGGCATTTTGATTGGGGTATCTATTAGGTTCTTTGCCGCTGATATTTTTTTTACGCAATTTTGCAAGTTTTTCTTCGAGTACGTAGAGTTCTTCATAAACGAGGGCATAATGGGCTTGATTGAGGCGTGCGGTACTGGTTGGAAAGTGCATTTCACGAATATTTTCTAATTTGGGAGCAAATTTTTTTTCACGTACGAGTGCTGCTGGAAGTGTGTAAGAAACGGTATTGGGTGATAATTGGGTGAGAACGTGCTCGATCATTGTTCTGAGTTGTTTTTGTGTTAAATTTTCTGTTCCCGCATAAATTCCTACTATTCGTCCTAAGTGAATACTCGTTATGGATTCTTCATCGAAACTTTCATATTCGGTTACGTTCATGTGGATTTCATTTCTATATTCACGAATTTTTCCAGATAAGATGTAGTATTCGTTGACGCGGAAACGTTGCCATGGATTGTAGGCGGTTACGTTAAAGGAATGCTCGTTATTGTCTATGAAGGTGTATTTCTTGACTCTACGGTTTCTAAACAAAAATTCGCTTTTTTTAGTACATTGGGCTATAATTGTGGGGGCAAAATCTTTATGATGAATTTTTTCGGTATGAATGGCATTTTGTAGTGTTTCTAGCGACGTTCTGTCTTCGTAACGGCGTGGAAAATAGTAAATGAGGTCTGTAACGTTACGAATTTCCTTCCTTGCTAAGGCAGTTCGTGTGTGAGGACGTAATTGAAATAGCTTTTCTACTGGATCAGACAACATTTGTAACGGTAATGATGGGATGAGGTGAATTTTTAGTGATGATCGTCATATTTGATCGTCATATTTATGACGAGATGACAGTTCTTGCATGGTTATTTTTGTATAGATTGTGGTTACGTTAGAGTTTTTTTATGATGTTGATGACATTGATTGTGATGATATTGATTGTGATGACTGGAAGGATTGGCTAAAATCACCAATGATAACTCGTTAAAATCATTAACAACCTGCTAAAATCACCAATTACAATTCATCACCAATTACAATTCGTTAAAATCTCTAATAACCCGCTAAAACCGTCAATGATAACTTGTTAAAATTTCCAATAACCCGTTAAAATCGTCAATTTCCTTAAAAAAGCAGACATAGACAATCTCTCAAGATGATCTCCATAGACAATTTCTCAGAATAATCTCTATGAAGAATCGCTTAGAACAATCCTTATAAAGACTCTCTTAAAATGGTCAGAGAATCTTTTGGGATGGTCTCCATAGAGAATTTTTTAGGATAGTCTCTAAAATCTTCATATTTAGATAATCATCATTATGACGATGATCAGCATAATAACAAGTAAAAATTCCGTAATCATAAAAAATTCTGTAATCATAGGTTCAAGATAGTGAAATGCATCCATATTTGGATCTAATAATATTATAATTATGATAAAGATTATAATTGAAAATAAAAATGTGTGATAATTGAGTGGCTATTAGTGATTGGGAATTATGGGTCTATTTGTTAATTGAGGACTGTTAATCTGTTAATAGGACTGCTCATTTGTTAAATGACTGCTAATCTGTTAATTAATAATAGTGATTTTAAATCTGATAATATTGTAATTATGTTTGTATGCATATCAGTATATACTTATTTCTGTCATATTGATTAAATATAGATTCTGTCATATTAATTAAATATAGAGCCACGAGATAAAATTTATGAGTTAATGGTCATTTAATTTAAGTCGCTCTTAAACTATATTATAAGGCTATATTATGAGGCTATATTGTAGGGCTATATTATAAGGCTGCATCATAAATCTACATTATAAAGCTATATTGTGGTTTAAGGCTGCATTATCTGAGGCTTATATTTAAGGCTATGTATATCTGAGGCTTGTTTGTATTTATAGGTTATTTGGAGCTATATGGGTTCTGGGGTTATATTGTAGTTATTTCTAGTTTTAGTTAAAAATAAGGTTGAATAGGGTTGTTTTAAATTTTTTACTCTGAAAATAAGGTTAATTTAAATTTTCACTCGATGAATTCCAACTTTAAATCCGTTATCCAGAATAAGGGTAGCATAAAAAAATCATCCGAAGGTACGGATCCGTCACTTCCCTGGCAAGATCAGGCGCTCACAACAAGCAATCATTGGGCGGATAGGACGGCACGAAAGATTATTCATGAGAAAGGTGATAAAGATTGTTACGTTCTAGCGGCAGGAATTACGCCTTCTGGGACGGTGCATATTGGTAATTTTAGGGAAGTGATCGTAGTAGACCTCGTTGCACGGGCATTGCAAGCCCTTGGAAAGAAGACGCGCTTTATATTTTCATGGGATGATTTCGACCCGCTTCGTAAAATTCCTAGTAATTTCCCTGAGAAAACCAAGGAAAACATTCCCTTTGCTTCCTACCTGAAACATCCCCTCCGTGAAATACCTGATCCCGAAGGAAATTATAACTCATTCGCCGAACGCAATGAAAAATTGTTCGAACAATCCATAAAACGTTTAGGCTTAAATCCAGAATTTATTTATCAACATGATAATTACACTGAGGGGAAATACACCGAATACCTCAAACAAGGACTTGAAAAGCGATCGCTTATTCGTCAAATTCTGAACAAATATCGCAGAGATCCGCTACCTGAGAATTGGTATCCTGTCGTGATTTTCTGTCATGTCTGTCGGAAGAATGATCTCAAAATCCTTGATTATGACGAAGCAACGACTTTTACGTACTTCTGCAGTGCTTGTGGAAAGGAAGAACGGCTTGATTTTGCTGAGAAACCATGCGTTAAATTTTTATGGCGCATTGACTGGCCAATGCGTTGGAGTTATGAAGGGGTCGATTTTGAACCAGGCGGAAAAGACCATTCTAACGATGGCGGCTCCTTTGATACGGCAAAAGAAATCGCCAGTCAAGTGTTTAATGGCAGTGTTCCTGTATATCTTCAATATGATTTTGTGCTTGTCAAGGGAGCTAAAACTAAAATGTCCTCCAGCGCAGGCAATGTTATGACGGTTGACGAGCTTTTAGAGATTTATGAACCTGCACTTGTCCGCTACCTTTACGCAGCCCAGCGACCCAATGTTGACTTCTCAATTGCATTAGATAAAGACGTTATCAAGCATTATGAAGCTTTTGACCGACTAGAACGTGAGTATAACGGTGAAGTGGGGTCATTGCCCCCCAAGAAAACAATGAACGTCAAACGTATTTATGAATTTTCAGCTGTGCCAGAATTAGAACACGGGCTTTCTAGCAATTTGATTGAAAAGTCGGATAAATATTCAATTCAGAACAAGTCAATTGAAGAATTCATTGAAAAGTCAATTAAAAAGCTATTTCGTGCTCCGTTTCGTCATCTTACGAATATTGTGCAGATTTATGATTTTGCGGAAGAGCCTATATTGGCGTATTATGCCGATCAACTGCGTACTGAAATCGATAGAAGCCACCTGCGACTTCGTATCCAATGTGCTAAAAATTGGTTGCAGCTCTACAGTGAGGAAGATTTCCGCTTCACTATCCGTAAAAAACCAATGAAACCAATACTTGCTGCCACGTCAAGTGAATTTTCAAAACCATTTTTAAAGGCGCTATCGTTCATCAAGCAAGAAATAGATAATGAAGCCACATGGAATGCATTTGATGAACAGACGTTGCATGACTTTCTCTATACCGTAATGCGCGATTATGATATTGAACACGGTTATTTCTTCGAGAAAATGTATCGCATTCTCATCGATAAAACCAAAGGACCACGGCTCTCTTCGTTTATGCTCATATTAGGACGCAACCGACTTAGAGAATTGTTCTCTGAGCTGCCTGTGTTCTCTGAACTGCCTGAGTACCCCGCCAGCAAATCCTCCCCGGCCAGTAAACAATCCCCACCAGAGTTTGAGCAGGTGAAAGTTTCTGATCCAGAGGTATATGTACCTTATAAACTCTCAAAATTTGATGGTGCACTGAAAAATGAAACCGTCAAGCAAAAAGAACAGATGACGAAAGCCTCATCAAGAAAATCGAAGGAGATTTTAGAAATTACTTGACAATACAGTATTTTTAGGTTACCATAGTATTGGAGTGATGGGATTGAGAGTTGAAGCGATGGGATTGAGTATTGTATTTTTGTTTGCTTTTATGATCCTGCAATAGCGGTATTGCTGGCGTGATGGAGAGATTTTCGTAGTAAAAAATTGTAAAAATAACGCGCCCTTATGCCGATATTACTAAGGAACACCTACTATTAACGAAAATTAGCACGACCACCAGCTATTAACGGGAATTAGCACGACCACCAGCAATTATACGCCAGCAATTACAAATACGACTTCAATTAACACGATTTCAATCAAAAATAGCAATCAAAAATAGGTATGGTTTTTGCTGATTTTATGTTATAGTATCATTTTGTAATATCATGTTACAATATCATGTATTAACGGTGAATATGGTTGCGAATTGCTTTATTACAGCGTATTTACAGCGTATTTTTAATCACAGCATATTTAATAACGACTACGGCAATCAAAACAATCTAATCAGAATAATTCTAGAACAATCTTAATTGTAATTTTTTTAGTAAGAGAGTAATAACATTATGAAACATTTATCTATATCTACTGTATCTTCTAGTATGGCAAAAGTGATCTTATGGGCAGGATTTCCCGCCGCTATCATGCTTTTTTCCTATTTGTTTTCAGTTGTTTTCAGCGATTCACAAGTGTCACGTAACACATGGTACGCTTTCGAGCCTGAAGAGACATACACTGTTACAGGTTCACCAACATTCATTGACGATCGTAAAGACGTTAAGTATTATACCAATGTTCCACATTTCCTTAAAGAGAGCCAATATTCTACCAATAGTTTAGGACTAAAACTCTCCTGGGACCGTCGCGGTAGCCAATTTGCAGACATCACACCACAAACACAGCGCGAAGTGAAAGGACGTCTCCACAAAGCTTCAATCTGGGCATGGGGTGGCAATTACATGCATGAACTGGCTATCATTTTTGCTCGACCAGATGGATTTTCTTACGGGGTTTCATTCGGTGATCTCGCTTTTTACGGCTGGCGCCACCTCAATATAGGTATTCCACAGGTCATTAGCACGGCTAATCGTTATGTTGACGGTGAAGATGTCTTTTCATTTCAGACATTCCGTATTTACACCAATCCTCGCGAACGTGTCAATGATATCTACGTGTTCTTAGATAATTTTGAAGTCGACGAAGAGGTTTCATTCACAAATTATGATGGCTACGACATTGAACAGCTCATCAAAGCCACTAAAAACCAACAAGAGACCACCACGGATGCCACAGCTAATTAATTCGTTTGAATTGTTTTAATTCATTTGATTTTTATCTTTGTCTTTATGTCCTAGTTCTCTTTATATCTTAGCAATCACTAACTGCATTATCACTACTATATTAAACCATTGTTATTATCACTTATCATATTTCGGGAGACCCCTATCATGAAACGCTACTTGTCGATTTTCACTTTTTTTTCAGAATGCCTCTCGGCGAAAACTCGCCTCAATGTTAGAGTAGCATGTCTGATTTTTGTTCTAGCCCTAGGTATGCTTGTAGTGCCTGCCAGCGCACAAGACGACGCCACGCCAGAACAGCAACAACCCACCACCACTACCACTACGCCAGCACCTGATGCCACCTCGCCACAAGCGGTCAATCGAGATGGCGGCGTCAAATTTCAACAGTACCTCGTCGATAACTTTGAAGACGCTGATCTCTGGTTCGGCGGCATGTGGGTCGATGATGGTGTCATTCAAGTACGTAAAGTATTCGGCGCTCCTGAAGCAGTTCGTGCTGAAGACACTACTACTTCACTCTACTCACTCGGTGCTAAAGTCAATTTTCTTCGCAGAAGTTATTCTTACGCATCTATCGAACCACCACGTGAGATCATTATCCCAGGTATTACGCAAAAATTGTCTGTCTGGGTGCAAGGACGGGGCGTTCCGCATAAACTCTTCGCCGTCATTCGTGATTTTGAAGGCAAAACATATAGAGTCCCCTTTGGCACATTGGATTTTACAGGCTGGAAACAACTCGAGGCTCTTATCCCAGAACGTATCGACCAGCAAAATAAACTCTTTGCCACCTATTACAGACGGCAGGGTATCACGTTTGTTGCCTTTTATATAGAATTTGATCCAGATAACACGTTCGGAAATTTCTTTACTTACTTTGATAAATTTGAAGCCACAACCAATATTTATCTCTATGAAGAACAACTGAGAAACGATCAGCTTTCCGACGAAGAACGTGTAGACCCTATTGATAATTGGTAAAAATAACTGATAAAGATAATAGGTGAGTTCTCAGACAACTCAATTATTATTATCATAGGGCACACTTAGGATACACTGTAGCCTAGGGAGACAACTGGTAAATTGTTAAATCGGTAGATCCGGTAAAATTGGTAAATTGTCAAGCTAGCAGGTGCGTGGTGTTCTCTGCTTTTGAGTCGCAGTTTTAAGACCTCCCCTCTATTTTTATTGAATAGAGTAGGGAGGCTTTTTTGGGGGGCTTGAGTTTTAGAGTTTCCTTCATAGATTCTCCTAGTTGAGTTATGGGTGGTGTGAGACGGCTAGTAAATAATATTAGGTGATAATACACAACCTAGCCTTTTTATCAAGAGTTTATAAGGCATTGAAGTAAAGCATTGAACTTTCAAGCCTGTTTGTTTGGGGAAGTAGCTTACGTAATCGGTTGCTTTGGAAATAGCTTCCGTAATTCTCTCTGGTCGTTGCCCTCCCTGTGCTTCTACAATGTAAAAAAAAATCCTTAGAATAGGATGCAAAAACTCCTTTAAAAACAAAAAATGAGAGTATAATATTGGTATAGAGTATTCATGATGATTTGACTGGTTATGCGATCTCACGAAGTTACTGCCCTAATTTTTATCGGGCGCTCGAGTCCTTGAACCCTCGAGTATTTACGCGGTACTTAGACGTAGGTTAAGGTAGCTTAAAGTAGTTTAGAAATAGAAGACACTCAGTCACCTATAAATCCTGTCAATTAAATAAAAATAGTCCAATCAATATCACTTCATCATGAACAGTAGTCCATTGACTTCCTTCGTAGCGACTTCATCAGAAGACCAGCAGCCTGCCTTAAAGATAGCCCCTTCCATCCTAGCAGGTGATTTCGCCAACTTCAAACACGAGCTCGACCGTCTCAATCAAACGACTTGTTCCTATATTCATCTCGACGTAATGGACGGTCATTTTGTAGACAATCTCACCTTCGGTGCCCCTATGGTGAAAGCACTTCGTCCGCATACGGATAAGGTTTTTGATGTGCATTTGATGATGAAGGAACCAGAAAAATATCTAGACGAATTTATCGCTGCTGGCAGTGATATTATTTCCATTCACCGTGAGATAAAAGGTGATGTCATAGCTATATTGCAGAGTATTCGTAAAGCTGGGAAACGAGCCTCTCTTGCTATTAATCCTAATACGGCTATTGATGATATTGAAAAGTACTTTCCGTATGTCGATCAGATACTCCTCATGTCCGTTCATCCAGGATTTTCCAATCAAAACTTTATTCCCGCAGTGTTAACGAAAGGTGAAGAAGTCGCTGCTAAGATTAGAACGTATTGCCGTTCATATGATCGATCTAGATTAGCAGACGCCGTGCAAGCAAAGTGTATCGATCTAGAAATAGATGGTGGCGTCAATGCTGAGAATATCATACCTATCTTAAAGAGTGGCTTTAACGTCATTGTCGCAGGAGGCTATGTCTTCAAAGCTGATGATCTTTCTGTTCCCATTAGCCGCTTAGAACAAGCCGCTGCTAGCCTAGCTGGTCTAAATGTATAATAGATTCTGTTCTTCAGTATGATAATCTTTGATGATTCCTAAGCGATTTCTAATAATTCATCTAATAGTTCAAATGAAAAACCCTTCAACTGCTAGCGAACACTCGTTATCTGAATTTCTTCCACCAACTTATCATCATCAAACCTATGATGAAGAAGTTTATGCCATGTGGCAGAAGCTGCAGTGCTTTAAAGCAGGACGCGCAAAAACAGAGCACACAGACAAATCTTCCCTAACACCGCCTAGCTCTGCTACCGATTCTGCTACCGATAAAAATACTGAAGAGGCGTCCCATTACAGTATAGTTCTTCCTCCTCCCAATATCACAGGACGTCTTCACATGGGACATGCCCTTAATGGAACACTTCAAGACCTGATCATTCGCTACAAACGTATGTGTCATTATGACGTTCTCTGGCTGCCTGGTATTGATCATGCGGGGATTGCTACGCAAACGGTCGTTAAAAAGATGCTCGACGCTAAAGGTATCGATTATCGCGATATTGGACGCAAGGCATTTACCGATCACGTCTTCGCATGGAAAGAGAAATATGGCGATCACATCATCGCTCAATTTAAACACCTAGGCTGTTCCTTTGATACTTCACGACTCTGTTTTACAATGGACTCTAACCTCGTTACTGCCGTAAACACTGCCTTTAAACGGCTGTATGACGAAGGACTCATTTATAAAGGCAAACGTATTGTCAATTGGTGTCCTATTGATAAAACAGCGCTTTCAGATGATGAGGTGGAATTTGCACCAGGGGGTGAGTTAGGTTATCTTATTAATATTCTTTATCCATTTGCAGATAAAATAGAGGACAGTCACAACCATGACGGAGGCACGCAATCTCCCAAGTCGTCTAATCCCACCACTCCTTCAATCGACGGTGACAGAGAACCTCTGCAGGGACTTATTGTCTCGACAACACGACCTGAAACGTTGTTTGGTGATGTTGCCGTAGCTGTGCATCCTGAAGATAAGAGGTACAGGGCTTATGTGGGCAAGAAAGTACGCTTGCCGCTAACAGGTCGTGAGATTCCAATTATTGCCGACGCGTATGTTAAACGTGACTTTGGCACGGGATGTCTTAAAATCACGCCTGCTCATGATAAAAATGACTTTGAAATAGGTGAACGCCATAACCTGCCGCTCTTAAATGTCATGAACGAAGACGCAACGATGAATGATGCTGTCCCCTCTTCATTTCAAGGTCTCTCACGCGAAATATGTAGAAATAAAGTTATCGCAGCGCTAGAAAAACACAACCTCCTTGTCCGTAAGATTCCTTATCAAGTTCCCCTAGGACGGTCATACCGTTCTAAGGCAATTATTGAATATCGTGTCTCCGAGCAGTGGTTTGTCAAAATGAAACCGCTTGTTAAGAAATTGCTAGCAGCGCCTGAGAAACTTAAATTTTATCCACCACGCATAGAGACCTATTACAATAGCTGGCTTTCTAATATCAAAGACTGGTGTATTTCACGGCAGATCTGGTGGGGACATCAAATCCCAGCCTGGACGTGTAAAAAGGCTATAACAACGCCAAACGGACGCACCTATAACATAGGTGCTATTCTCGTTGGCATCGATGAAGCAGATGCTTTACGTGATATTCCTGATAATGAGCGGGAGCACTGGCGCCGTGAAGAAGACGTCCTAGACACGTGGTTTTCTTCGGCCCTATGGCCCTTCTCAACATTAGGCTGGCCTGATGAAACAGCCGTTGATTTCAAACGTTACTTTCCAACAACAACACTCTCTACCGCAAAAGATATTATCTTCTTCTGGGTTGCTCGGATGGCAATACTGTCTTATCACTTCATAGGAAAATTGCCCTTTAAAAACGTCAACATTCATCCCACTATCCTAGACGATAAGGGACGCACGATGTCTAAATCCAAAGGCAATGGTATTGATCCTTATCACGTGATCAGAGGAGCCACCGTTAATGAAATGAAACAACCTATCTTTGATGCTAGACCTTCTGATATGAATGTGCTGTTAGAGAACATTGAAAAGGAGTATAAAGATGGCTTCCCAGGGATTGGCGCCGATGCGTTGCGGTACACGTTGTTATATCTTCTTACTCCCGCGCAATCGATTCAAATATCGATGAATAATTTTTTGACGATCGGTAGACGATTTACGACAAAGTTCTGGAATATTGCTAGGTTTGTCTTCATGAAACTAGATGCGACTAAGCAGGTTACGCACGCTTACGCAACGCGGTTTCCTGATGAAATTTTTAGCCAATTGTTAACTTATAGCCAATCCCAATCATTCCTAGCAGCCGAAGGACATCAAGCTAACACCGATCGAAGTTCCGGTGATTCTCCGACTAAAAATACAGCTAAAAATACCGACAACGAGCACCTCACCCAGCAATCATATAAGGTATTTCTCGAACAGATAATCCAACGTTACTGTAGTGAGCAGCCCCCCAGTAGTACCTCAGAAGCAATGCAATTTCCAGAAAACATCATTGAAGAGTACTTGCTAGGCAGATGGGAGGAACTCCCCCTAGAAGACCAGTGGATCGAATGCGAGTGTTTCCAAACAATCACGCACATTCATAAGGCTTATGAAACTTTTGATTTTTCTAATATGGGAGCGATTTATTATCAATTTATCTGGACAAATTTATGTGATCATTATCTAGAAATGCTCAAACAACGACTGCCTGCAGCTAGCTCATCGAAGGACAGTGGAGCTAAAAATTCGCTCTCAAAAAAAGAGCTACACCGCATTATCCAGACGCTTGTTTTTTTAATACGGGCATTTAAACGACTTCTCATATTGACCCATCCTGTGATGCCTTTTATGACAGAGTATCTTTGGGGAAGGCTTCGTGGTAAATTGAATCTTTGCAATTTGCCTTTTCTCATGCCGCAGACAATACCACTTATTGTTCATCCATTTCTTATGGCTGAGGATTTTAGATTTTCTAGCAGAGATGAAACTAATAACGCTACTAACACCAATGACGCTACTAACACCAATGACGCTAATAACACTAATAACGCTAATTACAAAAATAATCTTTCAGAGCTCTTTACAGTCCTTAAAGAAATGATAGGCACCGTTCGTGCCCTTAGGAAACGTTACAATATTCATCTGCATACACCCCTCCGCGTTAAGATAGAAACGACTTATCTAAAAGACGTTCGTGAAGAACAATTGAAATCTCTCTTTGAGACATGGATGTACATCATTCCAACAGAAGACTTCACGCAAGCAGAAAAAGATCAAGCAATTACCCTTCGTAGCGAGTATTTTACGTTATATGTGGACGTTAGTGCGCATATTGACCCAGAAAGTGAACGCAATACGCTTATTAAAGAACAGGCTAAATGCCAAAAGGCACTTCTTCATGTTAAGAATCGTCTTGCTAATAAGGATTTTATGGCTAAGGCTAGGCCTGAACTTATTGCTGGTGAAAAAACTAAGGCAGCGAAACTTGAAGCCAGCCTTAAGCAGATAGAAAGAGAGCTTGCAGCCGTCTGTTCTTAATCCTATCACAATGACTTCTTCATTAAAATAAAAAGATGAAATGATAGAATGCGATTGGGCTATATTGATATTGATGACGATAATTAATTAAACATGGATGCTTTAAAACACGACTGAGAACGAGGTACTTATCATTGGCAGAAAAAATCATTGAACGTTCACTCACCGAAGAACTCAAACAATCCTATATCAATTACGCTATGTCTGTGATTGTTTCACGGGCATTGCCTGATGTTCGCGATGGTTTCAAACCCGTGCACAGAAGGATTCTTTACGTGATGAGTACATTGGGATTGTTACATAATACGCCATTTAAGAAATGTGCAACCGTTGTTGGACAGGTGATTTCGTCGTTTCATCCCCATGGTGATGCGGCTATATATGATTCGCTTGTACGGATGGCACAAGATTTTTCATTACGCTATCCGCTTATTGACGGGCAGGGCAATTTTGGTTCGCTAGACGGAGACCGCGCAGCTGCCTACCGTTATACAGAGGCGCGGATGGCTAAAATAAGCGACGAAATGCTCAAAGACCTCCAGAAAGACACCATTGACTTTAAACCCAATTTCGATGAAACCAGAAAAGAACCTACGGTTGTTCCTAGTGCAGTTCCCAATCTGCTGTTAAATGGCTCCTCAGGGATAGCTGTCGGAATGGCAACAAATATCCCCCCACACAATTTATCTGAAGTTGTCGATGCTATTATTTATTATATTGGCAATAAAGAAGCCGTATTAGATGACCTTATGAAATACATTCAAGCCCCTGATTTTCCAACGGGAGGCATTATCCACGGCACAGCAGGGATCAAAGAGGCTTACGCAACAGGACGTGGCAGTTTTCCTCTCAGAGGAAAATTAACCATAGAAACTCTTAAAAATTCACGCGAGGTTATCGTCATCACAGAAATACCCTATCAAGTCAATAAAGCCGAAATGATTAAAAGAACCGCTGAACTCGTTAAAAATGACGTCATTCGCGGCCCTTCTGAAATTCGTGACGAATCCGATAGACACGGTGTTCGTGTTGTCATTGAATTAAAACGTGACGTTAACACACAAACCGTCATCAATCTCCTTTACAAACACACCCCGCTAGAAATAAATTACAACGTCAACGCAGTTGCTCTCGTATCAGAAACACCGAAAACGCTATCCCTTGTTGAGCTTATCAAATATTTCTACGATCATAGGTTCGAAGTAACGACACGCCGAATCAAATTTGATCTTAAAAAAGCAGAGGAGCGCATTCACATTGTCTCAGGATTTCTTCATAAAGCGCTTCCCAATATTGACGCTGTCATCAAAGTAATTCGCTCCAGTACTAATGTCAAAATGGCTAAGGAAGGCCTTATCAAGCAATTTGAATTCTCGGCTAACCAAGCACAGGCTGTTCTCGATATGCGACTTGCACGGCTTGTGCAGCTCGAGGTCGATAAACTTCAGGCCGAATACGAAGAATTAGAAAAAGCGATCCGTACCTTTAAGGATCTGCTAGCCCACCCAGAAAAAATCGATAATCTCCTTATCACAGAATTAGAAGTCATCAAAAAAACTTATGGCGATGCAAGGCGGACTGCGATTATTGATGAAGAGAAAGTGGTTCTTGATCTAGAAGCATTTATTCATAAGGACGATGTTATTGTGTCGCTCACGTATTCGGGTTATTTGAAGCGCATACCACTGACAACATATAGGCAGCAGCGGCGCGGCGGTATGGGTATTAAAGGGACCTCTGCCACTCGTGATGAAGACGCCCTTTCACTAATGACCGTTGCCAATACACACGATCTGCTATTTTTTATTACCAATAAGGGAAGAGCCTATTATTTAAAGACACATGAACTGCCAGCAACGACAAGAACCGCACGCGGTCTTCATATTAAAAATTTCATTGCCTTAAAAACGGATGAAAAAGTTAAGGCAATGCTCAGGTTATCTGATTGGGATGCTGATAAGGATTTTGTCATTATCACGCACTTGGGAAAAGCAAAACGCACTGCTATTAAAGACTTTGTCAATGCTAAACGAAATGGAATTATGGCAATTACACTTAAACATAACGATGAAGTGGTCGATGTTATTGAAGTCAATGACAGCAAGGACGAAGACCTTATGTTTTTCACTAAAAATGGATTGGCTTTGCGGACGGCTGTATCGGGTATTAGAAAAATGGGGCGCGCAGCCGCGGGTGTTAATGCTATGCGTCTGCGTGAGCATGATTCGATTATTTCGCTTATTAAAGTAAGTCGTGATGAAAAATTGCTTGCTGTGTCTGAAAGAGGTATTGGCAAAAAGTTTGATTTTAGTGAGTTTAATGCTAAAGGACGCGGGGGAATCGGACAACGCTATATGCGTGTTGACGAGAAAACAGGTGCTATCTGCACGGTTATCTCAATGATCAAGGCAGGGCACGTTCTCTTTACAACGGCTTCAGGGAATATCATTCGTCTCAGTGAAAACAACATTCCACTCTTCTCACGCAATGCAAGAGGCGTAAAACTTGTTACTCTCAAAAATGATACCGATCAAGTTTTAGAAGCGACCCAAGCCGATTCGACATTGATAGACAATGATGACGATGATGTAGAGAAACTTTTGCCACCTACAGAGAATAATGATGAAACTTAGGATAGGGAAAAAGGATTTTTTTCTTTGTGCCAGTTGTAATTAAAGACTTTATCTGATTCCTTATAGAAAAAAGCCAATTTATGGTTAGTGCTGCGTGAAGCCTTGCCTAGTTTTTTAAAGAATAACTCACTAGGTAGCCCTGAGTTTTGACTGACAATTATTATCGTTAAAGAGGGCAGATTGTTCTTCTGGCAATGTTCTAGTATTGGATTGAGATAATTAAGACTGATAGTCTGTGGCAAGATAGCCAGGTGTCCTGTTAAGTTGGGGTCTTTATTTAAATAATGACACAGGTCTATATAGGTGATAGTAATTTTTTCTTTGACGGGCTTGGCTATTAGATAATTCCAAATTCTAGAGGTGATGTATTCTTTACGGATCATTTTACTATTCATCTAAATTCATATAAATGTTATAAAATTATGCTGGGGAGTAAGTGATTTTAAGACTAGTGCTCTGGTACTAATCAATTCTTATTATACTATAACGGTGTAAAAAAACAAAGTTTTTTTATGAAGATTTGTGTGAAAAATTGTAGTTAACTTAATTTTTTGTTAAGCTTTTTGTTTCCTCCGACGATGATAATCCTCGAAGCCAACAAGAAATAATGCCGTCCAGATCAACATAAAAATCATGAGATCACGAAGTGTAAAAGGCTCTTTATAAAAGCTGATGGCTAAGATAAACGATATAGAAGGTGTGAGGTATTGAATAAAGCCAATGCGTGACATATCTAGCTGCTGGACGGCCTGGTTAAATAGTAGGAGCGGCACGACAGTCACAATGCCTAAGCCAATAACAAGTAATTTCAATGAGTGACTATGTTCGGTTGTCGTAAAAATACCACTACCGATAAAGTAAAGGACAATGAGTGAAATCGGAAAAAAGAGACTTGTTTCTATCATGAACATTACCGAAGCGTTTCTAGATTTTTGAATATGCTTTTTTATAAGCCCGTAGCCACTAAATGTCCCAGCAAGCATGATAGCAATAAATGGAAAAGCACCGTAGTGAATGGCTTTTATTAAAACTGCACAAGCTGTCATACCAAGTGCAATCTGCTTAATGCGTGAGAGCTTCTCGTTAAAGAATACAAGCGAACCTAATATCGTAAGGAGCGGTGAAATAAAATATCCGAGTGACGTTTCAAGAATACGGTCTACATAAACCGCCGCGATAAAGACGAACCAGTTGACCGTGATTAGAAATCCTGTAATAAATAATAGGATAAGGCTACTTTTATAAACAACTAGGGTCTCGTAAAATTGATGAGCGAGTTTGTTTATGAAACCTATAAACGCCTTAGGTCTTCTAATTAACAGATACAATGCTTTATTAATGTTTTTACGAAAAAAGATATAAAGGAACATAAATGGAAATGAAAAAATAATTCGATAAAGCAGTACTTCCAATGGACTTACTGCGCTAACAAGCTTGAAATAAACAGGAAATAATCCCCAGAGGACAAACGCTGAGATTCCTTTGATTAAAGAAGTGTGATGGCTAGGCATGAGAAGGTGTGCTTTAACGGGTATGTGTGAAATAATTTTCAGTGGGTAAGAACATAAAATAGAGTAAAGATGATGCTAACTGCAGTAAGATTTGGGTATGAAATAAGACTTAGGTATGAACTTGAAAGCACGATTACCAATGCGAATTATTATTATCGGTATAAGTTATGGTGGGCGATGTAATTATTTACGCTTTGTGGAACGAGGTGGTCAATGCTTTTTTGTGCAGCTAATCTTGAACGAATGACTGTTGAAGAGAATGGCAGCAGCGGCATGTGGGCACTGAAATTCAATTTGGCATTGGGGTGTGTTTTTTGTAGTTTTTTGATCATTGTTTGGATTTCTGGAGTTGATGTGGTGATTGTGTCTCCTCCTGGTTTGGATGAATTAGAAGTGGCTTGTTCTAAATGATTTAATTGTCGTTTGTAGATATAAATAGGATAATGGTTTAAGATCCAAGCACTGGCTTTCCATTGATTGAAATAATTTAGATTGTCTTCGCCAATGATAAGACCTGCTTTATTGTAACGGCGGTGATTTTTTCTTAAAACGCGCAGTGTGTGATATGTGTAACTGGGTACAGGAAGGCTTTTTTCAATCGTTAGCAATTTAAATTTATCCCAATGAGCTAACGCCAATTCTAGTAGTGTGATTTTAATTTGAAATTGTGCTAATAATTTTTGGTTAGTGCGGTGAGTAGGTGTGTTTGTTAAGCTTTTAAAGGGGCTGACTAGTGATGGAATAAAACATATTTTATCAAGCCGATATTCTCTGCGAATAATATCTGCTACGATGAGGTGTCCCCAGTGAATAGGATTGAAACTTCCAAAAAAAAGTCCTGTCATTATCGTACTTATTTAGCTTATGAGGATATTTTGAGGATGTTTTGTCGGTTGCGAAGTGCTTTTAGAGAGGGTAGTGAAGTTGTAGAGAATAGAGGAGTTTTCGTCTCGTGTGATTGCCTTGACTTTTTAGGTTAGTAGATCATTTTAAGAGGACTTGCGATGGTAATAGGCTTCTTTGATGCGGTATTCTAATTCATGATAGGTCATGGTGGGTAATTTTTCGAGTGCATGACGGACTGCGTCTGCTTCGCCTTTGACTTGTGGGTTGCCTGCTGTGGTGTAGACTATTTTTATAGCTATTTTAATTCCATTAACGGTCACGTAATCTTTTTTACGAGCGAGTTTATGGCGGTTCATGCGATGAAATCTATATCCAATGGCAGGCGAATACATAAAAATAACTTTTCCAATTGCTGTAACATTTTTTTCTAGAACAAGGACGGTAACTGAGATGCCAGGCCTTGATTTCTTCATCATGACCTGCGTTGCGTGGACGTCCAAAGCGCCAGCAGCGAGTAGTTTTTCTAGCAAAATAGAAATATTCTCACCCGTAACATCGTCAAGTGTTGTTTTTATCTCAATGATTTCATCGCACAGAGTTTCATCAGGACGTGTCGGAGTGTCATGAAGAGCAGGATGAAGTTGAGAAGGATTTTGGTTGCCTTGCTTATTGGGTGTGAGTGCGGAGAGAGTGGAGAGGTTTTTTTGTGATTTCACTTCACTTAAAAGCATGACGCGAATAATATTAGGAAAGTATTTTATATCTTTTGTGCCAGCCCCCCAGCCAATGCGATTAAGATGATGTATATGAGATAAGAGCTTATTGTCTGAATCGACGAATTGAGCTAAGGCAAGTATTAGTGCTGCTCCTGTTGGAGTGGTCAATTCACCCGTAGTGGCACTTATTTTTTTAAACGGCGCCTTACTGCGAGCAATCATTTCTACTACCGCAGGTACAGGTACGGGCATAAGACCATGGGCACATTTTACAGTACCACTGCCTAAGACAAGAGGATTAGCATAAACCGTTTCAATCTGATAAGCCTCCAGTAATAGACATACGCCTACAATCTCACAAATAGCGTCTAAGGAACCTACTTCATGAAAATGTACACTCAAAGGGTCCATGCCGTGTACAGTTCCTTCGCTTTGAGCGAGCAATAAAAAAACAGCATGGGCTTGTTTTTTTACCACCTGTGAAAGATGAGATGCAGCTAAGAGCTCTGCAATGACTTTAAAGGTACGGTGTGTGTGAGTGTGCGTATGAGCATGTGCGTGATGATGTGAATGTTTTTCTGTATGTGCGTGGTGATGATGTGGATGTTCTTTCGTATGTGTGTGATCCTTGGCATGGTTGTGAGAATGGGAGGTAGTGTTATGAGGAAGAGCGGGCTCTTCTTTTTTATTCCAATCGTCTTCTGGGGTTACAAATTTAAGACCTAGTGCTCGAAGACCGTGTTTCATCCGTGGTTCTGTATGAACATCGATTATTTCTGGTGCGAGTAGGGTAGCGAGATCATGGCGTAGTTCAGATATAAGTTGCTGCTGCTTGGTTTTATCCTTTTCTAGGTCTATCAAAGCGGCTAGTAGCATATCTCCTGCTACACCAGAACTCATGTCAATAAAAAGATGACTTGAAGAGGTTGAGCGTCTTTTCATAATGATTGAGTCTTTAAAGGGGGCATAAAAAGAAGTTATTAAAAGCAACTGTGGTTGCTAGACGAATATAGCTTCACTAGTATATTACGTGGCAGTTATTAGAGAATGTGTGCATTAGAGCCTATGCACTGAAAAATGTTATAGCACAAGTAAGCAATCTTTTAAATAAGAAATGATAACACCAGTGGTTCTGTCAATACGTTATAATGGCTGTAATGTCAAATAAAATCACATAAGAATGGTATTAAGGTTTGGGCTTATAGAGTGCTTGGTGAGTTTCACGTAGGAGTGCTTTAATGTTAATATGCGGAGGCACGTGTGAGGTGTCGAGTGCATTGAGTCTTTCTTCGGTAGGAAAACGCCCAGGGAACCAATGTCCTTCTGTTTCTAGCATATTATAGCGATAAACAGCAAAATCTTTCATGTTATAGCATTTCCAGAGCTTGCGGAGTCGTAGTATTTCAGGAATATTGATTTCTGCTTTATTGGTGAGGAGATCAAAGCCTTCGTAATGGGCGTAGGGGTCTAGGAGCAGTTGTGAGTCTAGATTGTGAAGTATTTCATAGTCTTCTTTAGCCATTGGAAATGTGATGGGAAAGATACCCTCCATTTCATCATGGTGTGATTTTTCTGTCATGCCAAAGGAAAGGGTGTGTATTGCTTTAAGGCGGAGACAGAAGCGTGCATTCCATTGAATAGGTGTGAGTGGATGCGTGAGGGCACGTAATTTGGGTGGGGGATTAAATAATTGTCCTCCTTTATCGTTAGGCGAGATGATAAATATTCCCATATCACGTTCTTCTGCTAAGGTAATAGCGGCTAGGTTGCGTTGAAAAAAATAATAATAATGAAGATTGACAAAGTCAAATAATCCTGTTTCTATTGCGCGGCAAATGACTGAAGCAGGAGCGTGTGTAGAAAAGCCGACATGACGAATTTTACCTTCTGCTTTCATTTTGAGGAGTTCTTCGACACTTCCGCTGTGACAGGCTTCTTTAAGACGATTGTCGTTATTCAGTCCATGCCAGGCATAAAAATCAATGTAATCCATTTTAAGTGTCCTAAGTTGTTCTTCAACACGGTCTCTAGTCGCTGCTTTCCCTATGGGGTCGCCTTTTGTCATAAAGTAGTAACTTTCACGGGGCACCTTTAAGACGTCGTTTAACGCTGTACTGTAACAATGTTCGCTTTTTCCATATCCGTAGGCTGTTTCTATATGATTGATACCATTTGCGAAGGCGTATTCAATGTTGGCAACACACTGGTCGAGCATGTCCTTAGGGACGGTTTCCCGTGGTTTCTCCCAGCCGTGTACATAACGCATGCCGCCGAGCGTGATTACTGAAAGCATACATCCTGTTTTCCCAAACCGGCGATAACTCATCGGTGGGCGATAATTTTTGATCACCATTTCAGTAGGTAGGTTCTCTGTAGGCGTGGAGACTTTTTTCTCAGAAGCTAATGAAGTCATTGATTTTAGCTAGCAATACGCTTTGTTAATCCTGCGGTTACAATAATTTTACTTGAAAACAAATAGGGCATAAATAAGACCGTCGTATAAAAAAATCTACTCATCTAATAAAGTTGCGATTAAGAAGTGCTCTATAAGAGGTTAGCCGCTTTGTAGTTATCCAATGTCCCTAGTTAACGCTCTTAGTTATAATGCTTTTTAGTTGTATTCTAATGACGTTATTATACCATAAACAAGCGACTTAGGAAGTATTTTTATCTGTTCTAATGTGTGCCACTGTGGTGATGTATTGGTCTTCCCACCTACGCTATTATTACACTATGCTATTAAATAGCAAGTATTAGATAGCAAATATTTTAGCCCCTAAGCTAGCGGTATGTATTTTTGTTACTAGCTTTAACTGTCTCAGTCACAGAGTCTAGCAAGTAGCAAGTGATAGGAGTTCTGAAAGAAAAGTGAAGATCTGGCTTTTTTGAAGGATTGAGACTAAACTTGGGATTGATTTAGGTTTAGCTTGCGAGCGTGTTACTTTAAAATCAATAAGAGTGGGGCGTTATTTCTCAGAATGGGTGGGCAAATTACGGCTACGTAAAATCTTCCTAGCGGTCTCACGTACGGAGGGGTCGTCATCATAAATTTCTTTGTATTCGATAAGTGGTTGCAAATCGGAAATATCATCAGTATGACGCTGATGATCATTTAGCGCATTGAGACTTTGCATGCGAATAAGTGGATGATTATCCTCAGTTGCTTTAAGCAATGTTTCATAGACGATGTCGTTTGTAAAGGTGCTTAAGGCATAAATGGCACGGGCGGCTAGATTGGGGTCTTTGTCTTCTGCGTAGGATAAGAGTAATGTCTCGGCTTTAGGAACATGGGGATAATTTTTAAGAGCAACGAGGGCTGTCCAGAGCACAGGGTCCACTTCACGACTGTTAAGGACTTTTAAGAAAAAGTCAACGTCTTTTTCAAAGCCAAATTCACTTATGCTGCGTAAAATAGAAATTTTTAGATCATTGTTCTCTACTGTGATAAAGAGTTTTCTGAGTTCTCCTGCGATAGGTTCTCCACCTGCACCCGCCAGGCCTGTTACGGCATGTGTGATTAGGGTATCGTTATTTAAATGTACTTTAGGATTTTTTATATAAGATAAAAAAATAAAATTTTTCTCTGCAGCAGGAATAGTCAATACTTGTAAAGTTTCAAGGGCTTTGATTTTAAGAACAATCGGTGGTGGCGGGACTTGATCGGTGGTTTTTTCGGCAGTGAGAATGTCTTTAAGTAAATTGAAGTGCTCATTGAGGGGAATGCTGGCTATCCAGTCTAGGAGTGCAAGTGTTATCTCAATTTTCTGTGGCGGTTTAAAAAAATCAATAATAAGCGGCTCGTAGTACGTTTGATAAAGAAGTCGTTCTATAGAAAATGCTTCTTCTTGCTGATAGCTATTGTCTTTATCTGCAGGCGGGGCGTCGGTTTTAACATTACGAGAATTATTATTATTATCTCTGTCCTCATGGTGAGGTGATGAATTATTGTATTGGGATTGTTTTTTAGCTTTTTTTATAGGTTGGGCGTCTGGGGTACTGGTTTTGGTCGCTGCATTAGGGGGAGGGGGTGACTGCTTGGAAGTGGTGTTATTTTTAGCAGTCCGTTCTAGTTTTGTTAATTCTAGTTGATAATGTTTGAGCAAGGCACTTAGTGCCCGTGCTTTTGCATTATGTGTATCAAATTTGAATATGGTTTCAATTTTTTTAAATAGTTCGTTATTTTCTAGATCGGGGAGTGGTGAAAATTGTGCAGGGAGTTCTTGCGAAGTGGATGTGTGAGTGGGATTTGGCTTTTTTTCATCGACAGGTGATTGGGCATATAAAAACGGTATCGATAAGATAATAACCCCAATAACAGTTATAGAAGCGATGTTGGCTGGGCACATTAATCTAATCATTGGGCTAGTCGTACGCATGGGTAAATATAGCAAAAATAAAGCAGATAAAAATTATTGAGTGCGGCGAACTTCTTATAACTAGTGTTCATTGTATTATAATTGATGATTTCCTCTGATAATTTCAATGAGTTTTTTACTGATGCTTGGGAGCTTTTTGCAGTGAACGAAGTACTGTTATGACGCGCTTCATATCACGTTCTGTTCCAATGGTGATTCGTAAATAGGGAGCTAGGCGAGGTGTGGGAAAGTATCTAACTAGGATTTGATGTTCTGTTAGGAGTGAATAGAGTAATTGTGCCTGTGCTTTGCTGGATGGGAGCGATTTTGGAAGAGAGTTAGTGGTGTCGGTGGTATTTTTAGGCGGTGTTGTTTTTTCTAGTCTTAATTTTGTCCATTTGGGATGGAGAGTGAAATTCTGTGGCGAAGTAAGAATGAAATTGGTTTTTGAAGGAATGGTCTTAAATCCTAGTGTTGTGAGTTCTGCGGTAACCTTATCGCGTATAGCAATGATTTTTTGAACCAGCAATGCAATTTTTTTATGATGAATAAACGGTAAGGTGGCTAAGTCTTGAGCGATCATGTTTAAGTTATAAGGGTCTAATACTTTACGAAGGATTTGAATATGGTCAGGACGGCTGATTGCATAACCCACGCGCAGTCCTGCTAGCGCGGCGGCTTTTGAAAGTGTTCGCAGGATAATGAGATTGGGATGATTGGCAATTTCTGTGATGAGCGTTTCTTTAATATTAAAATCGATATAGGCTTCGTCAATGACAAAAAGCTTCTGCGGGAATTTTTTAATTATTGAAAGTAGTGTTTTAGCAGCAAGGGCATTTCCACTCGGTGCATGTGGATTGGGGAGGAAGACAACCTTTCCGATTGTTCCTGTAAGATTTTCTTCGCTCAGTAAGAAATCAGCGGCTAGTTCTAATTCCTCTATTTTAATATTATACAGACGACTGTAAACAGCGTAAGCGCCGTAGGTAGGACTGGGTAGTGTGATAGAGTCTCCTGCACCTAGGTAGGCTCTAAAAATAGCAGAAATGATCTCATCAGAGCCATTTGCGAAGACTAAATGGTCTTGGGGAATATTGAGAATATTACCTGCAGTGGCTCTAAGGTGTTCTGCACTAGGGTCTGGGTAACGATTTAAATGAAATGATCGACTGCGGGCAAGTGTTTGGAGACGGTCACTGACTTCACTTAATATGAAGGGACTTTCATTGGTATTGAGTTTTATGATGCGATGATGGGGGGCTATTTTGAGGTCTTTAGGTTGTTTGCCAGGAACGTAGGCCTCCCAATGGTGTAGATGGCTACGAATAAACGAATTCACTGTATTTTTCAATGGTGTAGACGGCTACGAATAAATGAATTCACGGTGCTTTTGGGAGGTTTTATGGTTGTGAAGTAAGGTTTAAGTTCATTGGATGGATACAGACTTTTTTTCAAGGCGTATGACGAGGTCATTGAGTTTGGACAATTCATCCAATTTTTTAATGAAATTTTGATTTTTCTTTTGAATGGACTTTGTTTTGGCAGAAATGTATGTATCTGGGGAGAGTTCTATGAATGGCGGTGTGTTGGCTTTAAGTTTTTTGAATGTTTGTTTAAACCGTGTGAATTCCTTTCGTTTGAATTGGAGTAGGGCTAGGTAGTAATAATATGCATTGTCTATTGAACTGGTTTTGGGAATGACTTTGAAGGTTTGATATGCTTTTTCGTATTGTTCTGTTTTATAATAGGTGATAGCTAGGGTTTTGATTAGATTGGGTGCGAATTTCTCAATTGCTTCGCGGTGAGATTCTATGTAAGCAATAGATTCTAATGGATTGCCTGATTTGATGAGCAGGCTAGAGTTCATTGTGTGGATGAATAGCCAGTCGTGGTTATCACGGCTAGTGATTGGGATATATTTTTCATATAATTTCACCATTAAAAAGCACGTGTAGAGGGAATATTGGTCATAGAACCATTTGACAAGCGCCTTATATTCGGCTTTGTTGGAAATGGTCTGTTTGTCAATGATCTCTGCTAATAGTGTAGCAAGGTTATACCAGAGTTCGCCCTCATATTGAAATTTGGCAACACGCAAGTATTTACTGAATTCTACCTTTCCTATGTGGTGGTCGTAAAGAGCACCATTGAGTGCTTTGTAAAACAAGTATTCACCGCGTTCGTAGACTCTGTAAAGTGTATGGAATTCTTTAGCAGAACTCGTGAAATTTGAAGCATAAATATGCAATATTCCTGTATTGATGATGTTTTCGTATTGTTCTTTAATGGTTGTGATGTTCCCATCTCGTCTGGCGGTTAGGAGGGCAGCTAATTTTTTTTTGAGTGGCGTATTTTTTTCTTGGGAATAAAGGCTTTTTTTGAGCGCTTCGTCAATTAATTGCTTTGCTGCATCGATGTGGGACATTGGCACGGGGTTAAATGCCGGTGAGAGCGGGAGGGTATTTGCTTGTATATTGCCCCATATTCCTAAGTTTTTCTGGGAGGGGTGGGGTATTATGCTGGGAAATGGTGGTGTATGGGTTACTTGATAACGGTTGTTCGCATTGTTACTGCAGTAACTACTGTTACAATGTACGCTAATTTGTAAATGTATGCCAATCTGTAAGGCATGAAAGAGTACGACAATGATGATTACAGTAGATTTTTTCATGAGCTTATCATCGCAAAAAATTGGGGTAGGCGATGGCAATTTCTTGATGATGTGGAAATAAAGCGAATGTCAATTGATTATCGATGTATGGGGAGAATTTTTTAGGAAATTGCTAATTTTTTAGGAAATGGCTAGTAAAAGGACTTTGTTATGAAAAGGACTCGTAAAAAAATGACATTTGATAAAAAATAAGGTTTAATAAAAGAATGATATTCGATAAAAAATAAGATTTGATAAAAAGGTGATATTCGATAAAAAATAAGATTTGATAAAAATTGAAGTATTACAATTGAATTGAGGTTTTATACGTGGGAGTGGTGTTTAAAAATATGGGAGTAGTATTAAAATGTAGGAGTAGTATTAAAAAATATGGGAGTAGTATTAAAATGTGGGAATGGTGTTTAAGAATGTGGGAATGGTGTTAAAAATTGATAATAAGGCTGATGATAACGCCTTCGTCAATATTCCATCCAACAGCGGTTGAGACGCTGCCGACCCCGCCCAATTTATATCCTAAGTGAACGGATACAGAAAAGGTAGATTCTGTATTCGCTCCAGCAGGTTTGAACCGATCGTAGCCCCAGCCATAATGAAGGTATGGTGCTATATAAATCGGTCTAGCCCAAGCATTTTTAGGGTTTTTAACGCTAAAAAATGGAAAAATCCGATATCCCAATGATACTGCTCCTGCTAGGAATCCCGTTGTTTTCTGGTTATTGAACCGTCTTGGTGAATTGACGGGGAATGGCGTCAGAAAAAACATGCTTCTAATTTCTGAAATCTGCCCAGGGTCACTGGCGTAGATGTTTATTATGTTATGGAATAATTTTAATTCACCGAATGGTTTGGGCACGATTGTAAAATCAAGATTGAAAAATGACAGTACCGTCCACACATCAATTTGTTCTAGGTAAGATGCCACACTATAAGTATAAAGACCTAAGTCTCCAAATTGTGTTTTAAAGAGAGAGGTTTGAAGAAAAATGCCTATTTCTGGCCCAGTAAAGATATTTTTGTAATAATCATCGCTACCAGGTGCGCGGTAATGCTCCCAGATCTGACCATATTTAAGTAAAAACGTGAGCAAAACGGGTGCAAATTCAAATTTATTGATAAGATAGCCCCTATTAATCGTAGGATACAATTCTTCTCCAGCATCGGTAGGAATGTTAAACATTCCTTCATACCCAATAGACAGAGAATAGTTCTCATAACAATAACTAAGTCCAAATCCCCACGTGATACCAGCGGGCATAAAAGCTTCGCCTATATCCACATAAGGAATAAGTAGTCCATTTCTTAGCTTGAGAACATTACCAAATTTCAATGATGCATGGTCGTGGTCAACAATAAGTCCTTGTCCTAGGACAAGGTTTGATTGTGGTACTACTTTGGGGGTATTTTCTAAACGGGTTATGCTGGGTTGTGATGGGTCTGAAGGATTTTCTTCTTGTACTGCTGTGGGAAACGGTTTTTCAGGATAGGTGGGCGCATTTTGGAGTGCTTCTGTATTGTAATTAAAACAAGCTGGCTGTGAAATTTCCCCATAGCCTGTACTGATCACTCCTCCTATAATAAATGCGGTATAGAGAATAATAGATTTATAAAAAGTCATCTGGTTTTGCGTTATAATCTAGGTAAAACTTCTTTAAAAGACAATGAAAACTGAGTCAGACCCTTTGTAAGGTAGTAAAAGATCTTAGGTAATTAAATTACACGGGTGTTGTGATATTATCACCTTTAACGTAAAGAACATTAAATAATGCCTGCAAATAATGCCTGCTGTCATCAAATAATGTCTGTTGTCGTTATTATTGGCTTGCTTAATGTAGTGGGATACTTAAAAATTAAAAGATATAGACAAGGATGTAATAAAAAATAATACTCAGACAGCAGAGCATGAAGCTAAATCTCAAATAAGTTCGAGTCGGAATAGCTTCTTTGGCACGGGCTGATGAATGCGGTGTGGATGCCAGATGGTGACTTCTAGCCGAATCTATCGGGCGACGATGCGATGGATTGCGGTTGTAATGAAATACAACGCCCTGTTTTTCAAGGCGAGCAATATTTTCATTGATCTCTTGATCACGCTTGGCTTTGTAGCTGCCGCTTTTTAGGTTGCTTGATTGCGATGAGTGGCTAGGAAAATGGCGAGCAACCTGCTTATTAGGGTCGATAGTATGTTTATGTTGTGCGGACATGGGTTTTGCTCTAAGTATAGTTTTTTTTAGAAATAAGGGTTCAATGATTAAAATTATAACGGAAGGATTGATAAAACTATTGGCAGATATGTTGTGATTGATAAAACTACTGGCGGATATGTTGCGATTGATAAAACTACTAGCAGATATGTTGTGATTGATAAAACTATTGGCGGATATGTTGCGATTGATAAAACTACTGGTGGATATGTTGCGATTGATAAAACTACTGGCGGATATGTTGCGATTTATTAAAGAAGGGCTTATGATTCAGCCTCAGTACCAGTTCCAAAATTCAATAGCTTCAGCTGTTTGATAAAACCCAATGAATCTATTGTCATTGAAGCGTAAATTTTGGGGGTATTGATTATTTGCGAAGGTTAGGGTTTTGATTAAGGTATTATTACTGACATCGAAATTAAATAGATCGCTTAGAAAAGAAATTTTTTCGAGAGGTTTTATTTTGAATTGCATTTGATTGATTTCTTTAACAAATGAGATTGTGATGAGCCGATGATGATCGTTAATGGTAAAATAACTGGGATCAGATAGGTTGGTGTGATAACGATTTATGGTTTTATTTTGCTCGAGATCATAGAGCAGCATCGTAAAACGGTAGGGCTTATTATCGTAATCGGCTAGGATGATATAGACCTTGTTATGTTCTGCTGTTAAAACGGTTTCAAAATGCATTTGTTTGGCAGTTAACAATGGACGGACAAGCGCACCGATGTGAATCCATTCTGCATGACCTGTATCGTTAAAAGAGATTAAGGTTTCTTTGGCTAGCCGTAAAGTGAATTTGTTTTGATCGTAGGTGCGTAAAGTTATTTCAGGTAGCATGGTCTGCCAGGCTTGATGAGAATAGGGAAGTAGGAAATTGGTATGGATCCTGACGAAAGGGGCTGCGGGATCGTTGTCTATATTTAGATATGCCATTGAGATTTTAAGCGGTTCATTGGCTGCTTGCGAAGGCGAATTGCTTAGGACTAATACTAAGTGTGAATTGTGCAGGCGCATCGCTTGTGCGTTTTGTGTGAATCTTTCAGGCATTAGGACTCGTTCTGCTACCGAATTGCTTATAATGAGTTTGGGAGTAGTCTGCTTGACGAGTAAAGCAATGGTATCGTTATGGTAATCGAACAGGACTGAAGATGAAGCGGCTTGGGGAATGACGGGTGCTGTGGATGGTGGGGATTGAGAGCTAGAAGAACTTAATGTTTTGTTTCTGGTGAGCGAGTTAGCATTTGAATCAGTGCCGATAGGTAGTGTTGTGATCGCATCATAGGATAATGTGTAAACGCGACTGGGGGTGAATGCGAGGTGAGTAGGCTGATTGATCCAGACAATGAAAACAGTCAGTAAAACTACTGCGAGTCCTCCTATAAAAAAGGCAGCGAGTTTTAATGTATTTAGCAGACGAGAAATTCGTCGTCTTTGCTGAGGTTGTTTGAGTAATAGTTTAAATTTATAATAGAGTTTCTGCGGATACATAGGAGAACTACTATATAGTGGGGCGGTTATATATGAAGCGTTATTTTGGATAACTTCGAAGAAAAGTCTAGCAGGTCAAATGATCGTTAAAGCAAAGTGAAACATTAACATGAAGTATATCATGAGTGAGAGAATACACAGGATAAAAACACGAGTGATTAATGAGAATCAAGTCGAGTAGACTTTTTTCATACAACAATGCTTGTACTTTTTGCCACTTCCACAGTAACAGGGTTTATTACGTCCTATTTTACGATAGCCTTGTGGAGGGGAGGGGGTATTTTTGTTAAGGGATGTGGGCGAACTAGGCGATGAGGGCGTAGGAACGGAGGTGTCCGTTTCTTTAAAAATACTTGTATTGCTACTGGTTGTGTATGAACTGCGATTGTGTTCTTTGTTAAGCGCTGGGGCATCAGATGATTCGCTGGGCTTAATGCGTACTTTAAAGAGTGTTTCTATGATTTCATAACGCATGCTGAGAACCATTTCTTTAAAAGCACCGAATCCTTCACGTTTAAATTCGACTAACGGTCTACGTTCGCCATAAGCCCGTAGGGCGATGCCATCACGAAGATGGTCCATGGTGAGAAGTTGTTCTTTCCACTTGTTATCTAGGATGCGTAGCATGATAAAACGTTCTACTTTAAGACGTACTTCTTCGGGGTATTGTGACCGTTTCGTTCGATAAGATTGATCTGCGGTATGAATAAGGGTAGTTTCTATTTCGTTATAAGGCATTTTGAGAAATTGTTCTTTAGTGTGGGGGTAGGGAGCAAGAAAATATGTCTGCACCCAATGTGCGACGCGTTCATAAAATTCATCTGTTACGCGTTTTGTATTATCGGCTAGGAGCAAGAGTTGATTTTCAATCACTTCTTCTAATTGCAGTTTGATTTCATTGTAAAGGTCTGTACTAGAGAGGAGGAGGTTACGTTCTTTGTAAATGAAAGTTCGTTGCGTGTTCATGACGTCGTCATATTCTAGGAGGTGTTTGCGAATTTCAAAGTTGCGTCCTTCGATTTTTTTCTGAGCGGATTCTATCTGTCGTGTGATGAGTGGATGTTCGATCTGTTCGCCTTCTTTCATGCCGAGTTTTACCATGAGGTTAGAGATGCGTTCGGAATGAAAGCGTTTCATGAGGGTGTCTTCTAGCGATAGATAGAAAATAGAGGCACCTGGGTCGCCTTGGCGACCGGATCGACCGCGTAATTGGTTATCAATCCTTCGTGCTTCATGGCGTTCGCTTCCTATGACAAGGAGACCGCCTGCTTTACGTGAGGAAGGAGAGAGTTTTATATCGGTGCCGCGTCCTGCCATATTGGTAGCGATGGTGATGGCGCCATATTCGCCTGCGTGTTCGATGATCTGAGCTTCGCGTTCGTGATATTTGGCATTGAGGAGTTCATGACGAAGGCCGCGTACTTGGAGGAGTTTGCTTAGTTTTTCAGATTTTTCAACAGAAGCAGTGCCGAGCAGGACGGGGCGTCCTTTGAGGTGTTCTGTGCGGACTATTTCTGCTATGGCGTTTAATTTTTCTTTTTCGGTGCGATAGATCTTATCGCCGAGGTCTTCGCGTGCAATGGAGACGTGGGTGGGAATGACGGTGACGTTTAGATTGTAAATTTTAGCAAATTCTTCGGCTTCTGTGTCGGCAGTTCCCGTCATGCCTGCGATGACGTCGTACATGCGGAAGTAATTTTGAAGAGTAATGGTGGCAATTGTCTGATTTTCTGAGAGGATGTTAACGTTTTCTTTTGCTTCGATAGCTTGATGGAGGCCGTCGGAGAAGCGGCGTCCTTCCATCTTTCTGCCTGTAAATTCATCAATGATATTGACTTTGCCGTCTTCGACAATGTAATCAACGTTGCGTGTGAAGAGTTTATGGGCTTTAAGAGCTTGTGTGATATGATGTAAGAGTTCGGTGTTTTCTGTGCTGTAGAGATTAGTTACGGAGAGGAGTTTTTCTAGTTTTTTAACGCCTTCTTCGGTGAGGAGAACGTTACGGTCTTTGAGATCAATGGTGAAATCGCCTGTTCCTGGGATTTCGACGCCTTTTTCGTCGCGGTTGGCTTGTGTGAGTTTTGGGATGACGTGATTGATGGTGTAATATTTCTCTGTATTTGATTCGGAGGGGCCTGAGATGATGAGGGGGGTACGCGCTTCGTCAATGAGAATGGAATCGACTTCATCGATGAGACAGAAATAATGTCCGCGTTGGACTTTTTCATTAAAATCTAATACCATGTTATCTCTGAGGTAGTCGAAGCCTAGTTCGTTATTGGTGGCGTAGGTGACGTCGCAACGATATGCGAGTTTTCTTTTCTGGTAAGATAGATTGGAGACAATGTAGCCTACTGAGAGGCCTAGCATTTCATAAATGGGTCGCATCCACTCTGCGTCACGTTTGGCGAGGTGATCATTTACGGTGACAATGTGAACACTTTTATGGGTGAGTGCTCTGAGATAAGCGGTGAGGGGTGCGACAAGTGTTTTTCCTTCGCCGGTTTTCATTTCAGCAATATTTCCTTCAAAAAGAACAATACCACCGAGTAGCTGTTCGTCGAAATGACGCATATTTAGTGTGCGTTTAGCGGCTTCACGGACAAGTGCAAAGGCTTCGCTCAGGACACGGTTAAGGGGAAGGTTCTGTTCTGCGACAATTTTTCTAAGACGTGCGGTTTCGTTTTTTAATTGGTCGGGGGTCCACTTCTCGTATTTGCTTTCAAGTTCATTGATACGTTTGACGTAAGGCTGGAGGCGTTTTACGTCGCGTTCTTGTTTGGTAGAAAACAATTTTGTTAAAAAACTCATGATTCTTCCTTAAAATTCCTTAATTGAAATTCTTTAATTGAAATTCCTTAATCGAAATTCCTCAATTGAAATTCTTTAATTGAAATTCTTTAATTGAAATTCTTTAATTGAAAACCTTTAATTGAAATTCTTTAATTAAAATTCCTTAATCGAAATTCTTCAATTGAAAATCTTTAATCGAAGTTCTTTAATTGAAAATCTTTAATTGAAGTTCTTTAATTAAAATTCCTTAATTGAAGTTCTTTAATTGAAAATCTTTAATTGAAAATCTTTAATTGAAGTTCTTTAATTAAAATTCCTTAATTGAAGTTCTTTAATTGAAAATCTTTGATTGAAGTTCTTTAATTAAAATTCCTTAAAAATTCACATAACAGCATATTAGCAATATAGAGATTTCTTGGTGATTTTGACTTGGCTATACGTTGGCAAGTGGTAAATTATTGGTATAATTATTCTCATATCATTGAATCTGCGTTTATCTGTGTTTATCTGTGGTTAAATCCAATTTTTAATCTGCGTTGCTCTGTGTTATTCTGAGGTTAGTTTGTATTATGTGACTCAATCTGCGTTTATCTGTGTTTATCTGTGGTTAAATCCAATTTTTAATCTGCGTTGCTCTGCGTTGTTCTGAGGTTAGTTTGTATTATGTGACTCAATCTGTGTTTATCTGCGTCCATCTGCGGTTAAACTCAGTTCTTAATCTGTGCTTAAATCCAATTTTTAATCTGTGTTTATCTGCGGTTAAATCCAACTCTCAATCTGCGTCCATTTACGGTCAATTGTATTCATACCATTCTATTGATAATAACGATATAACAATAATATAACAGAATTGAGTTGAAAAGCAAGAGATAATTCTGTTAAAATTCTAAAATAGTCGTTGTTTAAGAAAATAAGTTAGGGAGGTGTTAAGATTTTAGGGTTAATGTGAGCGACTTTTTAAATTAATGTGTTAAGGTTATTAATATATGTATGTCTTTATAGATATGTTTTGATATTGATATTTTGCGGTTTTAACAATTGTTTGAGGTTGTTTTCTGCGGTTAGGGGTCTCTGCAGAAGTATTTTGAACAATTGTGTACTTACAAATAGAACAAACAGCAAGGATTATGTTGTGTAGCGGACAGAGGTTACCGAGTTAGGGCTCTTATATAAGACGACTTAAGACCACTATCATTATAATATATGATATAGATAATATATGATATGGATAATATATGATGTGGAAGTTGTGCATTGAGAAAATCATTACAATACATAATGTGAGGGCTGTGCATCAGAGAATATCAATATAATACATGATGTGGAGGTTGTGTATTGGAGAATGTTTATAATTTACAAGGCAATTGTAACATTATTTCCTGGATAAAAGCAACAAATTATCACTAAGTCAAATAAAGTACGCTACTTATGGTAGGATAAAACAATCAGTAGAACACAGAAGTCGGTAGTAGAATACAGCAGTTAGTAGAATAAAACGCGGTTGTTTGTAATAACGTAAAGAAATGCGAATCATTTGTAATGCTTAAGATTGGCTACCAACAAGTTATTAATGGGTACAAGTTGTCAATAAGTACAAGTGATTAATAGGTGATAAAGGGGAAGGGTGTAATTGTACGGTGCGATTTAAGGATTAATCACCAATTGAAACTGGGTTAAAGGCGTAATAAAAGGGTTTGATAACTTAAAAATCGTAGTGACGGTCAATTATGAAAATTTATAGCAATTTAGAAACACTAGCGGCAGCGTCACATACTGATCATTATGCGGTGACGTTTGGTAAATTTGATGGGCTTCATTTGGGGCATCAAGCCCTTCTTGCTACGCTTAAAGAAATGGCATTCAAATATGATTGTAAAACACTGGTTATTTCTCTGCTTTTTGATAATAATTTAGATGAAGAAATAGATAATGCTAAAAAAAATAGAGTAGTGCGATCTTCCCAGAAAGCAATTCATATGGTATCTAGTCCATATATCTGCACAAAGTTAGAACGTGAGAAAATACTACAAAATGCGAGTATTGATTGTTTGTTATACCTTCATTTTGAAGCTATCAAGCAATTGTCTTATGAAGTGTTTTTAGATTTGCTGCTCGATAAACTGCATATTGCTGTATTGGTAGGAAGTGATAAATTTACAATTGGATTTAGAAAACAAGGCGTACCTAAGCAGGTTACTTCATATTTGCAGGCTAGAACCAATAAAGTGGGCGTTAATAGCGGTAGTATTAATGAAACTAGTATTAATATAGGTAAAATCAATGGAGCTAACGAAGCCAGACAAAGTGAATTTGACCGAAATAACAGCCGTAATCATGGCAAAAATACGCATAATAAGAGTACACATAACAAAAAGGGTCTAAGTAATGGTAGCCACAACCACAGTTTTACAACAAAGACCCAATTTATTACTTCTTTAAACGTAAAGCAGGCATTAATGGATGCCGCCGTAAAATACCCACCTAAGCTAAGTAGTGAAGTTCTATTGAGTTGTCAAACTTCATTAGAACGCCATAAACAAGAATTGCCGCAGGATAAATCGCAATCCCACTCAGATACGAAAATTTCTCAATACAGCCAGCACATTACCGCAGAAAACGATGATCACAGCAACAATCATAGTGATCGATTAGATGAACTCAAACAAGCTGAAATCACAAAACAGCGTGCAACTAAGCAAGCTAATGCGAACTTGTTCGCTAGAAATTCGGTCGATTCAAAGCCCGGTGATTTAGACAATTTTACTAAAAATTCGGTCGATTCAAAGCCCGGTGGTTTAGACAATTTTACTAAAAATTCGGTCGCTTCAAAGCCCGGTGGTTTAGACAATTTTACTAAAAATTCGGTCGATTCAAAGCCCATTAGTCGAGTCAATCATGTTTTTCGCCATAACAAATACCGTGATAATACGTTTCATAACGAAATCTCCCACAATGAAGCCCTTTCTACCGCATTCATAAAAAAAATACTTCAAAAAGGAAGTGTAGACCTAGCCATGCAATTGATGTGGCTGCCATTCTCACTCAAAGGTAGAGTTATCCATGGTAATAAACAAGGACGATTAATGGGGTATCCAACCGCCAATTTTATCAAAGACGCCCATAAAACAATGCTTAACGAAGGAACATACATTACGCTTGCCTACGTTCACTCGAGATTATATCGGTCGCTTACGTTTATCGGTGCGCCTATGCCGTTAGCCAGAGAGAATCAATCCAATCCATTAAATCAGCCCAAACAACCAAGCAATCATTCTAATCCACTAAATCAGCCCAAACGACTAAGCAATCATTCTAACCCATTGAATCAGCCCCAATTTCCTTCTCCTGACAATGATTGTAAAGACAAAAGGATAGGAGTTGTTGAAACATTTCTGCTCGATTTTACGGATTCAGTGTATAATAAAGAGGTCGTCGTATATTTCTTAATGTACTTGCGTGAAAACATTATTGCTAAAAGTTATCGTGAATTGCAGCACTGTATCAAAAAAGACCAGAATCAAGCCATAACCTACTTTAAAATAGCCGCCCAATACCCTTTTTTAACCCAGACTGCCCACAAAATATACGACTTTCATGCCGCACCCTACTTAGGAATAAAGTAAATTTGTTGCTAATAATTATTGACATATAATCGTTAAATAGTAATTATTGACACATAACCATTAAATAATATTGTCATACCGCTAAGATAAGGAAATTGCTATTAAATAATATTGTGATGTTTACTAATACAGGTAGAATTGTTATTAAATAGTATTGTCATGTCATTAAGACAGGTGAATTGCTGTTGAATTGCTATTAAATAACATTGTTATATCGTTAGAGATGGACAAATTGCTATTGTTTTATAAATTATCGTCTTAACCACTGCCTTTTTATGCTAGCTCAATTTTGAAATAAATATTGCTCACTCAATTTTGAAATAAATAACTTCATAGTAATATTGATGACATAAATAATATAAATGAGATAAATGAGATAACAATTGCCCCATAATACAACATTTGCCGTATAATGTATATGCCGTATAATGTATAATGTGTATATCAGTAAATACATGTCAATAAATATAATTCAGTAACCACAAAAGATTTAATAACCACAAAAAATAGTAATTATAAAAAATTTGTAAAAAAAACAGCACAAGTGAAGAAAATAATTGAATTAGCACAAAAATTCGGAAAAAATAAGGACGACACAGGTCGTTCAGAAGTACAAATAGCCTTGTTCTCAGATCGCATTCGCACAATGAGCGAACATCTGACCACCAATAAAAAAGACAATAGTTCTCGATTCGGACTTGTCCGTCTAGTGAATAAACGTAAAAAACTCCTTCGGTATCTCGCTAAGAAAGATACTAAACGCTATCAAGCTATCATTAAAGCATTGGGACTTAGAAAATAACGTGCTTAGGGAGAGAATTACAATAAGCCTAGCCGTCAGTTGTTCACTAAATCAATATTCCCAATTCTCTCTGTTTTTACAGTGAACAGTCATGCAATCGCCCCCACTTCTCTGCATCACTTTCCCAATATACGTATAAATTTTAATATCACGGACAATGATTGAAGTATTGTATGTCCCCTCCTCCCCCCAAAAAAAACGATTAGAACACTCTTTAAATTAAAACAACTTGTTTTTTATGAACGTAATTCCTATTAGTGATTTTAGTCATTATGATTAACTAGCGTATTTTTATTAACTATTTATAAGATTATTTTTTAGAAATGAATTTCAAAAACACAGAAAAGACCAACGAAACTAGCATTTATAGCGAAGTACAAGTCGCCGGTAAGACTATTCGCTTTGAAACACAACAGCTCGCCAAACAAGCCAGCGCTGCCGTGTTCGCAACAATGGATGATAACCAAGTCTTAACAACACTTACTATCAGTAATAACCCATCAGATAAAAACTTTCTTCCGTTAGCAGTCGATTACGTAGAAAAATTTTATGCAGCAGGACGAATTCCAGGTTCTTACACGCGCCGTGAAGGTCGTCCTTCCGAGCATGAAATACTTGTCAGCCGAATGATTGATAGACCTATACGACCGCTCTTCCCGAAAGGTTTTTACTACGAAGTACAACTTATGGCTATCGTGATGAGTATGGATGCCAATCATCCCTCAGATATCGTGAGCATGAATGCTGCTTTTGCTGCGCTGCATTTATCCGGTTTACCGGTCAGCGCCCAATTAGGAGCCGTGCGCGTCGCAGCACTAGCCGATAAATTTATTATCAATCCTAGCAATACAGACATCGCCGCAGCAGACCTAGACCTCATAATAGCAGGGACAGAGACAGCAGTCACCATGATAGAAGGACATGCTAAAGCCGTTTCTGAAGAAGTCATGATAGAAGCGATCGTTAAAGCCCACGAGGCTATTAAAGAGATTATCGGTGGCATTCAAGCCTTAGGCAATCAAGTTTCTAAAGTTAAGAAACCTGGTGCTAAGAAAACCTTCGAATTATTCACCTATGATAAGACGCTCACAGAAACACTCCGTGCTAAATATTATAATGATCTTAGGCCGCTACTTGAGATTAGGGATAAAAAAGAACGCGAACATGCTTTTGCTAATTTTGTTGAGAAGGTTAAAGAAGCAGAACTTGCTGAGCATGAAGAGCACCTTTCTCAGATTCCTGATATTCTTGTCGAATTTCAGAGTGAGATCCTTCGGAAAATGATTCTCGACGAAGACAAACGTTCGGATGGAAGAGAAATGACAGAACTCAGGCCTATCAGTTGTTCGGCTAACATTCTTAAAAAAGCACATGGCTCTGGGCTATTTACGCGCGGTGAAACCCAGGCGTTAGGGGTTGTTTCACTTGGCAGTGCCAAAAATAAGCAACGCGTTGATCTCGTCTCAGGGACAAATCAAAAACGCTTCCTACTTCATTATAACTTTCCTCCATTTTCAGTCGGTGAAGTCGGACGACAAGGTTTTGTAGGTCGCCGCGAAATAGGACATGGTATGCTAGCAGAAAGATCGCTTGCCGCTGTTCTTCCTAAGGAAAATGATTTTGATTACACGATTCGGCTCGTTTCAGAGATCTTAGAATCTAACGGGAGTTCCTCTATGGCAACCATCTGTGCTGGCAGTATTGCCCTTATGCAGGCAGGAGTGCCCGTCACTAGCCACGTAGCAGGAATCTCAATGGGCTTAGTTTTAGCTGAGGAAGCTAAAAAATATAAGATTTTGACCGACATTCAAGGCCTCGAAGACCACCTGGGAGATATGGACTTTAAAGTCGCAGGTACGCTTGAAGGTATTACAGGGTTTCAATTGGATATCAAAGTGCAGGGTATTACCGTTGATATTATGCGTGAAGCACTCGCTGCTGCTAAAAAAGCACGTCTAGAGATACTGTCCATCATGGAGCAAACTATCAAAACACCAGGCCCGCTAAGTGCCAATGCGCCTAAATGTGAGGTCATCAATATTCAATCCGATCGTATTCGCTTGCTAGTAGGTGCTGGTGGTAAAACTATTAAGCATATCACAGAACAGACCAATAGCGAAATAGATATTGAAGATGACGGTACAGTGAAGATCTTTGCTGCAGATGACGAAGTTATGGAAAAGACTAAACTGATGGTCGAGTCGGCTATTGGTAGACCTAGGATCGGTACTATTTTTGAAGGTAAAATTAAACGTATCGTACCGTTTGGTCTTTTCGTAGAGATTATTACGGGCGTCGACGGACTTTGTCATATTTCCAATCTTTCAAATGAACGCATTGCCGATATTAATAAATCTTTCTCAGAAGGACAGTTGCTTTTTGTGAAAGTGGCTAGCATTGATAACAATGGACGTATTTCACTTACTTGTAAGGACATTAAAGAGAGTGATAAAGCATCGGCAACGAGTGCTATATAGAGATTTTTATAATGCTTGCTTTCGTTTAGCTGTGCTGTTATCATTATATAGGTAAGACAATGTCTGTGACTAGACACAGTGCTGTGCTTATCACGATTAAGGTTACCAATAAAGCTGCAGACAAGATTGTTGGTAAGATTGAATAAAATTGTAAGTAAGGTTATAGATCGGTTTCTGCGAAGTATTTTTATGGTGGTGTCCGCTCTGCTAGATTATCGATATATTGAGTGATTTGTGGTGTCTCCGTAGGCAGTCGAGATGAATATTGCTTCACCAGGTCAAAAGCCACGGCTTAGGTTTGCCCCTTCTCCAACAGGCAGTCTCCATGTTGGCGGCGCGCGTACAGCCTTATTTAATTATCTTTACGCCCGTGCTATGGGAGGTGTTTTTGTTTTACGGATCGAAGACACCGATCGAGAACGTTCTACAGATCAAGCGACAAGCGAAGTGCTCCAATCCCTTGCCTGGTTGGGAATCGATTGGGATGAAGGACCTGCTTATCCATTGGATGAGGGTTCTGCACACCTGCCTTCAGGTGGAAAAGAACGAGGTGATTATGGTCCCTATTATCAATCCAAACGCCTCTCAATCTATAATGAACAGATGGATCGTCTGGTTTCAATGGGGAAGGCTTATTTATGTTTCTGTACTGATGAAGAATTGGGTACGAAACGGAAGCTTGCTGAAAGCATGGGGAGGCCTTATGTCTATGATGGCAAATGTCGTGCGCTCACACCTAAGGAACGCGAAATAAGATGTTCTCAAAAAGTCCCATACACGATTCGCTTTCACAGTAGCAGTGGAGCACCTAGTAATGCTAGAGAGCTTGTCTTTAATGATATGGTCAAGCATAAGGTTCGGTTTAATACGGAACTCATAGGTGATTTTGTTATCAGAAAGTCAAATGGGTTTCCGACGTATAATTTTGCAGTCGTTGTTGATGATGCACTTATGAATATCACACATATTTTAAGAGGTGATGATCATATTTCTAATACGCCCCGGCAATTGCTCCTTTATGAGGCATTGGGGTATGCCCCTCCGCTGTTTGCGCATGTGGCAATGATTTTGGGACCTAGGAGAGAGAAGCTTTCTAAACGCGATGGGGCGACAAGTATTATTGAATTTAAACGGGCAGGTTATTATCCAGACCCATTTATCAATCATCTCGCATTGCTGGGATGGTCGCCTGAGGATGGCGTTGAGATTATTTCACGCAATGATCTTAAAAAAGCCTTTCAGTCCCTTAAGTTTGCTTCTGCCCCTGCTATATTTGATTATCATAAGTTAGACTATCTCAATGGTCATTATATTAGAGGTTTGTCTGATGAAAAAATAATTGCTGATTTCAAAACATTTCTTAATAGTAAAACGAGCACTGCGTCTTATTTGAATGTCCCTAAGATAGATGATCTTTTACTCCTTTTACGCGGACATTGTCGCAAAATCTCTGATATTGCTACTGAATTGGCAAAATTACTAGACCCTGCCGATAAACTCGTAGGCGATGAGAAGGCTCTTGTCAATGAAAACAGTTCTAGATCATTATATTCACTTGGCGAGCGAATATTTAGTGAGAATATTGACGATCCTTTTATTAGTGCGGCCGAATTTGAACGGTTCAAGGAGGGCGCAGCTCGGGAACTTGGACTTAAAGGCAAGGCTTTTTTTATTCCACTGCGACTGAAATTGATGCAGAGTTCAAAAGGTATTGAACTTAACAAGTATTTTGAATTCATTCCTAGGGAGACTATTTTAACACGGCTGCACAAGTAATACCAATATCAATACTAATAATCAAACAATCTTCAATCACTCAAAGTAAATTATGGTTAAAAGCGTGCTGTTATTATGCTGCTATTATGCTGCTATTATGCTGTTATTACTAAGCTACGCTCCTTAATCGGTACTGCCAGCTATCCTGTGGATGAGAATTTTTTTTACTGATAGAGAATGAAATTACAGTTTAAAGGTAGGTGTGTTAAAATTCTCTGTGCATTTAACTTTTCATGTGATAATATCTTAACGTGATGGGACTTTAGGGTTAAATTCAGAGCTATTTTTAATAAAAACCGATGAATGCGGTAACAAAAAAGAACAAAAGGCTTGGAGGAGGGAATCCTGATAACACTTCCTTACTTCGTGTGGGTGTCGTTGGAGCTGGACATATGGGGAGCTACCATATTAACGTTCTCAGTCATTTCAATGATATTGTTTTCTTAGGTATTTATGATTTAGACCTGAAACGGGCTAAGAAAATTGCCGGTGAATACAATATTCATGCTTACAGCACGTTAACAAGTTTACTTAAAGAAGCGGATGCGATTATTCTTGCGACACCTACTTCAACACATTATAACCTCGCTAGGCTTATCTTGGAGGCAGGAAACCATATTTTAATAGAAAAACCGCTTACAGCTAATATTGAAGAGGCTCATGAGCTTTCAAAACTCGCTACCGAAAAGCAATTAAAACTCTTTGTCGGGCATGTCGAACGTTACAATGGGGCTGTGCAGGAACTAGAAAATCTTGTTACAAACCCTTACTGTTGGGAGAGTCGTCGTGTTGGACCGGGGAGCAGACGTATCGAAGACAGTGGTGTCGGCTTAGACCTCCTTATTCATGACATTGATATTTGTCTTAGAACGTTTAAAGGCGAGATCGCTTCTATGTTCGCTAGTAGTGTGAATGTTCCTGCTTCTGGCGCGTATGAAGACGTTATCAATGCGCAGCTTACTTTTGCCGACGGGTCGCTAGCAACATTTTTTGCATCACGACTCAGTCATCGCAAAGAACGTTCGCTTACCATCACAACAGCAGATCATACTCTCCTGCTAGATTTCACAACACAAGACATTCATCTCTACAGTTCAGGCGAAGCTGTCATCACAACACTTCCTAAAGAAATTCGTTACCAGCAGCAGTCCTCAGTCAAAAGACTCATGATCCATAAAGCCAATCCGTTAGAACTGGAATTGCGAGATTTTATCGCCTCGATCTATCAGGACAAGCCTGTCGATAACACGGTTGATTTGAAGACATTAGACCTTACGCTCAAGCTTATCGCGCAGGCTAAAGAACGTTCCTACCCAGTCGCTAATGCTTAGCATAAAAACTATTGATTAAAATTTAAGTGGATTCAATAGTTTCAATGATTTCAATAATTTTAATGAATGGTTTTGATTTCTAGCAAGCGGTCTTATAAAAAATGTGAAGGAATTAGGTTATGAAAAATAATCAATTAACCGCTGCGAAAGTCGACGATCCTACGCTAACTAACAAGGAGCCGCTATTAGTGATAAAATCGCTTTCAGCAGGCTATGGCAAAAGTCTAGTGATAACCGATGTTTCACTGCACGTCGCCCCAGGTGAGATCGTTGCTATGATAGGCCCTAATGGAGCTGGAAAGAGTACGGTACTGCGGTCTGTTTTCTCTATCACAACCCTTAAAGGAGGAGAAATCCTGGTAGGAAATGAAGTCATTACGAAGCTCTCAGCAGTCGATTTGGTGCGGAAGCATATTATTTATGTCAATCAAGGCAAAGTTGTCTTCCAGAATCTTACGGTTAAAGAAAATCTTGAAATGGCGGGGAGTCTTATTTATAAAAAGAAAGAACTTGCCGCTAAAATAGAATATGTCCTATCCATATTTCCTGCGTTAAAAGAAAAATTACGTAGTCGTACGTTTGCTTTGAGTGGCGGACAGCAGCAGCAGGTTGCTCTCGCACGCGGGCTCGTCCAGGATGCTAAACTGCTCTTGTTAGATGAACCTACATTAGGACTGTCGCCCGTCCTCCAACAAGACCTTTTTGAAAAGTTAATAATGCTCAGTGAAAAAAATGTTGCTATCCTTATGGTCGAGCAGAATGTACGCAGTGCTATTAAGCATGCTCACCGAACGTATCTACTTGAAAATGGTAAGATTGTGCTAACGGGAGGCAAAGAAATTATTGATAACGATCTGATTAAGAAAGTTTATCTGGGTGGCTAGCGGTTATAATTTCTTAGTAACGACTAGAAGATAGTAAAAGACGGTGCAGGCAAAGATAGCGCTGTCGTTGCGGTCTAGGAAGCCACCGTGCGGTCCGAACAGTTGTCCCGAATCTTTAACTTGGGCTGCGCGTTTAAAGAAAGACGCTATCAAATCGCCGCACTGAGCTGCTCCAGCAATAATGACTGTAAAGACGATAAATTGCCAGGGTGTTTTGATAAACCATAACGTTCTTAATTCTGCTAGAAACGAGTCTTTGCCTATCGTATAAATGATTAAGAAACATACTATGACAGTGCTCATTCCAAGCCAGAGTCCAGACCAACTTTTATTGGGCGAGACGGAAAGTCCTAATTTGCGTCTCCCCCATACAGTCCCCCCAATGTAAGCTGCGCTATCGTAAGTCCACGCCATGCTCCAGATCATGATAAGCAGTGTTGTGCTGTGGGCTGTGGTTAACTCTAAGGTTGGTGTGAAGAGGTAACTGTACTTTATTTTTACAATACTGTAGAGAAAGAAGGTGCTATAGACTAGTGCGTGAAAACTGCGTAGGAACGTGTTAAAAATCATAGGAAAAGCAGGTGGTTCTAAGGCTTGCTCTGGTGCTGGTGCTTTATTGTGATTGTGCGAAGTGATTGCCACGAGATACCCTATGACTAGAAATAGTGCTAGCGTGATGATGAGAATTACTGCCGATGTGAGTTGGTAGTGGCTAAGCGATATTAAGACAAAGGATTTTATTAGTGCTAATTCTTGTGAACCTAAGGGAGTGGTTTTATAGAGGAGCTGAGCGTGTAAAAACGCATAAACTGAGAGCGTGACTCCACCTAGGAGAAGTAATTTATATTGAAACTTTTTTGTAAATTTAGCTTGGGGGTGGGAAGTGGTATTAGGGCTATTATGCTGAGGTGTGAGCTTAAGTAATTCACGGTAGAGTATATACGCAGCACCTATATACATGAGGTGGCTGAGTAGAATACTCTTATTGAAAACAAACAGTGCTGCTATAGCGAGACCGAGAAAGGTTGGAAGCATCCGTTTCTTCATGATGAGCGATGACTACTATTACTTATGATATGGTTGTGTGCTGTGGTTGGGTTGTCGTTTGAAGTAAGCGGACGACTGCCGAACCGTCTATTGCGGGTGGAAAATGCTTTTAATGCTGCATCTAAGGTTTCTAGTGTGAAATCAGGCCAAAGTGTGCTCGTGAAGTAAAACTCACTGTAGGCCAATTGATAAAGCATGAAATTACTGATTCGATATTCTCCGCTCGTACGAATGACTAGATCAGGGTCTGCTATATTTTTTGTACTCAGATAGGAACGGAAGTGTGTTTCGTCTAGCGCTGATATGCTTTGTTCACCACGGACAACTGCGTCAGCAAATTTCTGTGCTGCATGAATGATTTCTTCTCTACCCCCATAACCAAGTGCGATCTGTAATGTATAGGTTGTAAAAGCCTGTGTAGCGGTTTCAGCGACTTGAATATTCTCTTTAACAGAAGATGGAAATTTGTCTTGTTGGCCAATGATTTTTACTTTGACAGATTGGTCGATGAGTTTTGGAAGTTTTGTTTTGAGAAAGAAATTGATCAGACCAAAAAGAATATTTTTTTCATGCTCAGATCTGCTCCAATTTTCACTGGAGAAAGCATAAACTGTAACAACTTTTATGCCTAAATGATAGCATTGATCGAGAATGGTGGTTAATGTTTCAACGCCCCGTCTGTGCCCTACTTCAATGGGAAGGTGATGTGCTTGTGCCCACCGACCATTTCCGTCGGGAATGAATGCAATATGATGGGGAATTTTCATTGCAGTCTTATCCCGGTTCTTTTATTAAAAGCGTTTATTATTTTATTAAACAGCAAACTTATGTGATATTGAAGTAGTGCGGAATGTGTGAAAATAAAACTTTCTATAATAGTAGAGCTAGTGGAGAAGTGTAGGAGGATTTCCTTAATGCACAGAAAAAGCATATTGATTATAACCGTAGAACATAATAATCGTTATTAGAGGTTTTCTATACTGGTTTGTTTCTTTTTTAGGCGCTCTGTGATAAGGTTAGAGTACTCGTCGGTTAAATTTTGAGTTTTTTTAAGGTGTTCTTTCAGGTCGTCGTCACTTAACGATCCATTTTTATTTTGTAGTTTGAGTGATTCATTGGCATCTCGTCTTGCATTTCTGATTGAAATTTTAGCTTGTTCGGATTTTTGTTTGACGAGGTTGACAAATTCTTGTCTGCGTTCATTGGTGATAGGAGGAAGTACGATGAGGAGTTTAGAACCTTCTATGCGCGGATTGAGTGAGAGGTTGGCATTGCGAAGTCCTTTATCGATAGCCGTGATATTGCCTGCATCCCAAGCGGTGACGGTTAAGGTTTGCTGATCGCTAACGGTGATAGAAGCAATGCTCTTTAATTTCATGCTTTGTTCATATACGTTAATATCAATGTTTTCAATCAAACTAGGATGCGCACGTTCAGACCGAATGCTTGCGAGCTCACTTTGGAAGTGAGCGATGATTTTATCCATTTTGTTTTTAAGGTCTTGTGGGTCCATGGTGATGTGGATTGAAACGGTTGTGCGGTGATGATGGGTATGATAAAAGAATTGATAGGTGTGCTTGTATTGTTTTAAGATTTTCCAATTTCAAGGCGGTGCATAGCTGTGAGATTGATAGCAGAGAGTCCGCATGATTTTGCTTGTGTGGTAAGGTATTTTTTAACAGAAAGTTTGGGGTCTTTGACAAAACTCATTTCCAAGAGGCAGCGTTCAGAAAAGTATTTTTTGAGTTTTCCGTCGACAATTTTATCTACTAATTCGGGTTTTTTGTCAGAAGTTTTGAGTTGTTTGAGAAAGATTTGACGTTCTTGTTCCCTGGTCTTATCATCAATGTCAGCTACCGAGAGTGCAATGGGATTCATTGCAGCGATCTGCATACAAACATCTTTTAATACAGAAGTTAGAGCGTCTTTATTTAGAGCAGAAAGGTCTTTTTCGTCAATAGTGGCTGTGGTGAGGGCGGCGATTTTATGATTGCCATGAAGATAAAATCCTGTGATCGTATTAGGTGCATGTTCTATGGTAATATTCTCACCAATGACAATTTTCTCACGCAGCTTGCTGACAATATCACTTATCATAGTGGTGACGTCGTTGCTGGTTAGAAAAGTTTTTCCTTTAGCAAGGAATTCTGTTCCAAGTGTTTTAACGAATGTTTTGAAGTCTTCGTTTTTGGCAACAAAGTCTGTTTCAGAGAGGCATTGAACGGCGACGGTACGGGTGGAGGATTGCGCGATGAAGATGATTCCTTCATTGGCATCGCGACTGGCGTTTTTTTTCTCGGCGAGGAGCATGCCTTTTTCTTTGAGGATGCGTATAGCTTCGTCTTTATTGCCTTTTGCTTGGGTGAGGGCTGCTTTACATTCCATCATGCCTGCTTGCGTTATGTCACGAAGTTCTTTGACGAGTTGTGCTGAGACGTTAGCAGGTTGGGGTGTGGTTTGGCTTGGAGGCGTTTTTTGGGGTGGTGGATTTTTTTGTGATGCTTTGCGATCGGATGATTGGGGGAGTGGTTTTGCTGGATGTTCTTTGGTTTGTGTGTTAGGAGCAGGAGGTGTGGAAGTTTTTTGGGAGGGTGATTTAGGTGTGGAATCGATGGGTTTTGATTTTTTTTGTGATGTGGCGGTACGATTTTGGGTGGCTTGCTTCTGGGTGGCGGTATTAGTAGGGGCTGGTGTTGTTGAGTTAGATTTTACACGCAGGCGTAATTTTTGATTTGGAGATGTTGTTGCTGGAGCAATATTTTTTTGCTGTGCAGTGGCTGGGTCACTTTCTTCTGCTGGTAAAGCATCGTCGGTTGTGGAAGATTTTTCTTGAGCGAAAAGAGTCTCTTCGCGCGTAACTTCTAACAATTTTTTACCATCCAAAGAAGCATCTGCAGTCCGTGATACAAAGATATCAATTGCGCGTACAGTGTCGTCATTACTTGGAATAATAATGTCAATGCCATCAGGATCACTATTTGTGTCGACCATAGCACAGACAGGGATTCCCATGATATTGGCTTCACTTATGGCTCTGCTTTCTACATGCGAGTCAACGACGAACAAAAGGTCTGGCAATTTTTTCATTTCTTTGACACCGATAAAAGCTTCTTCTAGTTTTTTGAGAGATTTTTCAATTTTAAGGAGATCGCGTTTAAGGTATCGTTTTTTAGCGCGTTCGTCTGCTAAAATGTTACGAAATTTATCTATTTTATTGATAGATTGTTTGACAACAGCAAAGTTAGTGAGAAGTCCGCCTACCCAGTGGTGGTTGATATAATATTGATTAGCTCTGGTGGCGTGGTCGCGAATAGATTTTTGGGCTTGTTTTTTTGTCCCTACGAAGAGGATCTTTCCGCCGCTTGCGGTGATGTTTTTGACTAGGTTGTATGCTTGTTCGAATAGCAATAAGGTTTTCTGCAAATTAATGATATGCACACCGCGCCGTTTGATGAAGATATAATTCTTCATCTTAGGGTTCCAATTACTGACTTTATGTCCGAAATAAACACCGGCTTCTAGTAATTCCTTCATTGAAATGATTTCTTGGGTCAAAATTTTACCTCTTACTTAATCAATAGTAGTAAATAATAATAATAATACAAAATGGCAATACTTGTTTTTTATGATGATATTTTATGTGATGCTACTGGATTTATTGTACTTTTAAAGGCGTAATTGTGCGTAATTGTCCAAAATACCTTATATGCGAAATGCTTTATATTTGAAGTCTTATGCAAGTTTCTACCTATAATGCGGCTGCAGTACTTATTAATCTAAAAACTCTTCAATGCTACACTATATTTAACGTTACAATGTACTTGGCTTAGTGTCATTTTCTTAGGGGTTAAATATGATATATGAGTTATTTAGCATTACGTTACTGAGTAATTATAACCTTATTTAAGGATAGAGTCAATAAATAATCGTAATATTAATAAATTAATAGCATTTATATGGTGAATAAGGGTATTTGAATTGTCTGTGGCGGTCGATGTGTGGGGTTAAGTGTGATGTAAATGGATGTTGTTTTCTGGCGGTTCTAGTTATTTATGAGGTATAATGTGAGTTTTATGGGGTATGATGGAGTTTTTTGTGATGAAAGGTATTATTTTTGTAGAATAGTCTTGATATTACTTGTTTTTAAGATGACAGAAAATCTCGGTCAATAGGTTGAGTAAGTTGAATGGATTAAATAGATTAAATAGATTAAATAGATTGAGTAAATTAGGTAGATTGAGCGGAATGAATAGGTTGTTATGATATTATCTGATGGGCGGTTTTATGTGGCTGTTGATTGTTAGGATGAAATGATTATCTCTGAGAGTAGGCTAGAATTGAGAAATAAAGGTGAATTTTGTCTAAAAATTCAATTGTAATTCAATTGTAATTCAATTGTAATTCAATTGTATTGATAGTAACTATATTTTAGCAGTAGTAGAACAATCTTTAAGTGCAGTCTTTAAGTAACAAGTTAACGATGAAAGCTAAGTTAATAATTATTACAATAGACGGTGTGCGTAGCGATGCGCTGGTTGCGGCTAGAACGCCTGTTTTAGATGAAATAAAAAGCCAGGCAAGTTACAGTATGAATGGGCAAACTATTTATCCGTGCGCTACATTGCCTGCGCATACGTCACTATTTTATGGGATTAAAGCAGAGCAGCACGGTGTTTTAACGAATGAAAGTTACCCAACTATTAGAAATTTCACGACTTTATTTGATGAAGCGTGGTTAGCAGATTATAAGACGGGCGCCTATGTATCATGGTTTCAATTGACAAACACTTATGGTGATCGTGAAAAACTCAATTATGTTCATTTTAATAGGTTTTATAAAAGACGTGAGGGTAGATTGATAGGTGATTTTTATGATCCGTATGAGAGTTATATGAGAGGATTGTGTGGATTTTTACGGCAGCATGACATTGATCTTCTGCATTTTTATATGGAAGCGCCTGATGTCTGGGGGCATTTTAATGGCTGGATGTCTAAAGAATACCTGCATGCTATAGAGGTAAGCGATCGGTTGCTGGGACGAACCATTGATGAAATTCGGGCAATCCCAACCTTTGCTGAGACAACTTTTCTAATTACGACAGATCATGGCGGGCTTGATAAAGAGCATGTAGAAGACACGCCCGAGAGTAGAACGATCTGGTTTATGGCAATGGGAACAGGTATTAAGCAAAATTATGCTCTCAAAGAGTTTAGTATCCTTGATCTGGCACCAACTTGTGCAAGACGGTTAGCCCTGCCGATCAATCCACAGTGGCAGGGGACTGTTTTAGATATTTTTACACAATAATAACCATTTATTGAAGTAGAATAATTGAATCGAGGCTATGGCTAGTCAAGAGTATATTTAATCGAGGCTACGTCCAGTCAAGGATATGTCTAGTTGAAGGTAGTTTTAGGCAAAGTTATGCTAAATGGGAGGTATAGCTAGACAAAGAACTATTTAATTGGATATTCAATTAAAGGGAGACGCAATCAAGGATAGGTTCAATTGAGAAGGCATGCTCAGTCAAAGCGATGCTAAATGGGAAGTATGGCTAGACAAAGAACTATTTAATTGGACATTCAATTGAAGGGGCACGCAATCAAGAATAGGTTCAATCGAGAAGGCATGCTCAGTCAAAGCGATGCTAAATGGGAAGTATGGCTAGGCAAAGAACTATTTATAGTTGGACATTCAATTGAAGGGGCACGCGATCAAGGATAAGTTCAATTGAGAAGGCATGCTCAGTCAAAGCGATGCTAAATGGGAGGTATAGCTAGGCAAGAACTATTTAATTGGATATTCAATTGAAGGGGGACTTAATTAGTCGAAGGGAGACTCAATTGAGGGGATGTTGAGTTGTTTTCAATAATTTTCTATCTTTTTGAGACTGGCATAAGCTGTGGAGCTACTGGGGTCAATTTTAAGAATTTTCTTAAAAAGGTCTTTTGTTTTGGTGTAGTCTTTATTTTTGTAGTAAATCTCTGCAAGATTGTAATAGGCGTGAATGAATTGTGGGTCTAGCGAGATAGTTTTGTCGAAGTAAGCAATGGCTTTTTTAGGGCGTTTCGTTTTCTTATAAAGCATACCCAAGCCATAATAAGCATGTGGAAGAGAGGGGTCTAGGCTGATGGCCTTTTTAAAGGAGCTAAGTGCCTTTAAATTGAGTTTTTTCTTACTGTAAATAATACCGAGCAGGTTGTAGGCGGGTGTGTATTGGGGGTCAATTTGGGTAATCTCTCTGACGTAAGCAATAGCTTGATTGTATTCTCCTTGGTTGTCATGGAAAATAGCGAGATTGTAAGCGATTTCAATGAGATTTTTCTGAGCGGTTATTGAATTGGGGTTGTATTGGAGGGCTGCTTCGAATGCTAGGATAGCCTTATCGTATTCGCCTGCTTGTCTGTAAATGGCGCCGACGCGTTCGTAAACGGCACTATTATTGGGATTGATTTCTAGGGATTTTCGGTATAAAATGAGTGCATTGTCTAGTTTTTGCTGAAGTTCATAAATATTGCCTAAACTGTTATAGGAATGAATGAATGTAGGATGGCTGGCTAGAATATTTTGTAAGATATCAATGCTTTTGGAAACTTTTTTCTGGTGATAATAGGCTAGGGCAATGTTGTGTTTGGCTGTTGGATAATTGGGATAAAATTCTAAAATCTTTTTATAGGCTTTGACTGTGGAATTGAATTCTTTGAGATAAAAGTGGCACAGTCCCAATCGGTATAGGAGAGCTACTTTTTCATAGGTTGTTAGATTGGGTTTTTTGTAGGCTATTCTGTATAAAGCGAGGGCTTTTTTGTAGTTCCTAGTTTTGAGATATTGGTCTGCTTTTTGATAGGTGATATTTTGCGTTTTCTGGTCGGTTAGCGGGGTTAATTGTGGGGTGGCTGTTAGCGAGCTGGTTATTGAAATTAGTATTAAAATTGCAAGTACGGTTATTTTAGGGGCGGTTAACCGTAAAAAATGATCTGAGAACTTTTGTATATATAAGGCTTGCTTAACGATGTTGTTAGCAATGACCCATTGGATAGAGAAGAGGAAGGAGTTCGTTTTTTTTGTGAGTGGTTTTTTCTGTGGCATCTTTTTTCTTTGAGTAAAATTTTAATCTTTAATCTCGCAATTTTGTATTGTATTAAGAGTAATTGAGATGAATTCGGGGATCGATTAAGATAATTTTTGGGAGCAATCTAAGACAAGTCGTTATAGTTTATTACTCTAATATAGTAATATTTTCATGAGCAGAATGTCTTTTTGAGTAAAATTTCAATTTTCAATCTCGCAATTTCTTATTAGGAGCAATTAAGATAGGTAAGAAGAACAATCAAGACAACTTCGAGCAGCAATTAAGATAGGTTCGTAACAATTTCTTATTCTAATAGGGCAATATCCACTAAGACAATATTTACTAAGACAGTATTTACTAAGACAATATTCAATAAGGCAGTATTTAACAGGGCAATACCACCTATTATTTTCTATTATCGTATCATAATCTTAATAAGATTATCAAAAACCTTAGTTGGCTATTAGCTATTATTTTACCAATCGCGCTTGTTTTTAACGATATTTGCTTGACAATTTTAGTAAAAGTAAGATATAATAGCATAGTAGTTGCTTGACACTTTTAGTAAAAGTAAATTATGATAGCACAGTAACGGCAGAAGTCAAGTAAATTTAGAGGAATAGATCAAGCAAATTTTAGGGTGTAAGTACGAGTCAAGTAAATTTGAAAGCATAATAAAAAATTAAATAGTTTGCTGAAAGTGTGAAGATTTTTTGTATTAAGTGGTGATGTTAGTATGAAGAATTTGTCTATAACGGTAACAATTGGAATAATTGTTACTGCAGTTTTATTTATTATGGTTCTTTTGTCTCCGTATATTTATAGAGAGCATTTTAATTTAGAATCTAAGGATTATTTTGGGAGTTATTTTTCCGCTATTACACTTGTTTTGACAGCACTTGGACTTATTATAGTTATAATGGGTATATTATTTACATATCTTTTTATTGATCAGAGAGAAAGCTTAAAAAAAATGGTAGAAAAAGAGGTAGAAGAAAAATTAAGTAAAAAAATGAAAGATATCTCGCGCAATGTATCAGAAACATCTAGCCTTGAAGTAAGGAATGAAGAAGCATCAAGCAATGATGAGTAACTTTCCAGAGAAATTTATTTAATAATATAATTTTTAGTAACAGGATAAATTTTTTAGCGAGGTTTGAAATGAATAATAATATAGAGAATAGAAATAAACATCGTCATTTTATAGAACACTATAAAGATAGTCTTGACAGACATGAAAATAAAAGTATAGAGTCGATTGTTAAAGCCTATACAAGCGAGCCCTGTACAGATATTGAAAAGATTATAAAAAAGTGTTTAGGAGGGGAATCTCCTATTAAATTTGACGACTTGGGGAAGAATTTCTCAGGCAAAATTGAGAAAAGTGGTGATCAGTATATTATTACGGTTAACAGTACCCATCCTAAGAATAGACAAAGATTTACAATGGCTCATGAATTTGCTCATTATGTATTACATAGTGATAAAATAGGTGATGACGATGGCATCATAGATGATGCATTATATCGTTCTAATAAGCCATTAGGGTTTTTAGTGGAAGTTGAGGCAAACAGATTCGCCGGTAAAATTTTAATGCCTATGGAGCATATTAATACGCTAGCCAGAAAAGGCTTTAATTTTGGTAAGATAGCTGATGAACTGCAGGTCTCTAAACTGGCCTTAAAAGTAAGATTAGGCATTGCTAACTATGATCCTTCAGACGATATTATAGAATTATCGTCTAAATTATAGTATCTTAATTTTTATTCTTATGATTTTTATGTCAACAGTTTAAATCATGCCAGACTTTACTAAATTATTTAAATGGGGTTGAGAGGATTTGAACCTCCGACTTCCTGTTTAGGAAACAGGTGCTCTATCCAGCTGAGCTACAACCCCTTCTTGCTAGGAAATAGCCTCCCAATCACTACGTTTTACTGACTGATCAGAGTTTAAACCGAGCGGGTATATAAAGAATGCCGTCAAGAATTATACTATTAATACGCTATTCAATCTGATACGGATAAGAAGTACTACTGAGAATCATACTATTAAGTATTTCCGTTGGTATCAATATATCAATAACTATTTCCGTTAGCGTTAATATATCAATACTCGATGAGATTATCCGATTTTTGATGTAAAAACGAGTTCTGGAGATTAAATTCATGATATAGTACTGGAGCCAGTGCAGTAAATAGGCGTAGTGAAAATTCACTACGGTGCCTTAATTCATGCTACTGGCGACAAATAAGCAGGTGTGGGATGCGCTGTATGTGATGTTTGGGCATAATATAGCGATAAAAGATCGGATCGATGGCTAGATAATATCTAATCGCTTAGGTATTATTAGCAGGAGATCCGATCGATGCCTAGGCAGGATCCATCAGTTAAAGTCATGATAAGTTTGACGCAAAGGAATAAAATGGCAGAATTATTTAAGAAATATCATATATTGACCTATGGGTGTCAGATGAATAAGAATGATTCGGAGCGGATGGCTGGCCTATTAGAAAACTTAGGCTTTGAACCGAGTCAAACGTGGCAGGAAGCCAACCTTGTTCTTCTCAATACCTGCTCGATTCGTGATAAAGCCGAACGTCGCGTTTTTGGCCAATTGCACGAATTGCATCATTACCGAAAAACACATAGTAAAGATATGGAACTCGGTGTTATGGGCTGTATGCCGCAGCATGCCCAGGCATTTATTCGTGAAAAATTGCCATTTGTCGATTACGTAGTCGGTGTAAACAACATGGAAGACTTGCCTAATTTCTTAGGACATGGATATACGCTAAGCCAGCAGCTCGAGCAATTGCGAACACGGAGAACTAAAAAAGATGTCAATCGCTTTGAACACAAGCTAGCTAAGCAAGTGCGCGCCTCAGGTAAAAAAGCATGGATTTCTATTCAATTTGGCTGCAATAAAGTCTGTTCCTTCTGCATAGTCCCATACACGCGTGGGATTGAGATTTCACGCGAAAAAGAAGCCATCTTTAAAGAAATAGCCGCTTTACATGAAAAAAATGTTACAGAAATTGTCCTGCTAGGACAGAATGTCAATTCATACGGGATGACAATTTATGATGATTATCGCTTTGCAGACCTCCTGCGTGAAACTGCGACTAAGTTTCCGTGGTTAGAAAAAATTGATTTCTTGACTTCCTATCCGAGTGATGTCACACAGGAACTTATAGAAGTTATTGCTAGCTATCCGAATATTACGAATGAAATTCATTTTCCATTGCAGCACGGCGATGACAGTATCTTAAAAGCGATGCGACGTCGATACACAGTTGCAGAATATAGGCTTAAAGTACAACAACTTAGAAATCGTATTCCCGACGTTCGCTTGGGAACAGACTTGATAGTGGGCTTTCCTGGTGAAACAGAAGAGCATTTTTTGAATATGTTAGCAGTGCTCAGTGAAATTCGCTTTGATTTTGCCAATACAGCCGCTTATTCGCCGCGTCCAAAAACTCGGGCAGCCAGATTGCCACACCAAGTCCCAGACCAGATCAAACGTAAACGCCTTCACAGACTAAATGAGCATCTCCAAGCCATTTATAAGACCAACGATAATAACCCCCATTTTACACAAACTAACCCTCATCTAGCACAAGCGAGATAAATAACGGCTCCTCCAACAATTCCTATTTCCTAGCTAAGACGCTAATACAATCAATTATTAGGTCATTTCAAGGGCTATTCTAATCTCAGACACCTCAATATAGCTCACTTCAATATAGATCAGTACTTAGTAGGTGGGAAAAAATTTTAAATGGACTGCCTTTTATGATTGAAGGCATTAATTGACTTTCCTAAAAGTATGTCGGGTGGGATATGTTCCCAGCAAAATGACTGTTCTAGGAGTGATCGGAGTGGAATATATCCCCCAACAGATTGACTGTTCTAAAAGTGTTTTGAGTGGAATATGCTCTTAGCAAATTGATTGCTTTAAGAGTTGATCGGAGCGTAGGATTATATTCCAGTAAAAATTCATTAAAATTTATCATTTTAAGTTATTCTCAGGATTATAAACCAATGCCTAAGATTGAGTGAAGAACGCTTAGAATTGACGATTGATTGGAAAACAGACTGGTGTTCTAAATTTGTCGTTTAAAACTCTTCTCAGGATTATAAATTAATGCCTAAGATTGAGAGAAGAACGTTTAGAATTGACGATTGATTGGAAAACAGACTGGTGTTTTAAATTTGTTGTTTAAAATTCTTCTCAGGATTATAAATCAATGCCTAAGATTGAACGAAAAACGCTTAGAGCTGAGGATCAATTGGGAAGCAGACTGGTGTTCTAAATTTGTTGTTTAAAATTCTTCTCAGGATTATAAATCAATGCCTAAGATTGAGAGAAGAACGTTTAGAATTGACGATTGATTGGAAAACAGACTGGTGTTTTAAATTTGTTGTTTAAAATTCTTCTCAGGATTATAAATCAATGCCTAAGATTGAACGAAAAACGCTTAGAGCTGAGGATCAATTGGGAAGCAGACTGGTGTTCTAAATTTGTCGTTTAAAACTCTTCTCAGGATTATAAATCAATGTCTAAGATTGAGCGAAGAACGCTTAGAGCTGAGGATCAATTGGGAAGCAGACTGGTGTTATTGAAATTGGTAAGATAAGATTGGATGCGATTGTAATAGGCACGTACGAGAGGTTGGTAGGGATTGATTTTGAGAGAACGTCCCCAGTAAGCCAGAGAACTTTGAAGGCGATTGATTTTGTAATACACAGACCCCTTCATGTTGAGCATGAGCGTATTGTTAGGGGCTTTAAGTTCGACAAATCTTAATAAAAATAACGCGTTAACATAGTTTTGAGCGAGTGCGAGTTGTCTTGCCCGTATTAAGATGAGGAGAATTTCGTTGTTATCAGGTTGCGATCGTACGGTTTGATTGGTGCTTTGAGGTAGCGTAAGAATAGGGTCTGCTTCGCTTTGAGGAAGAGGTTGATTGGAGAGAATACGCTGAAGGTTACTGTTATTTTTATAGCGGTCGCTGAAAAGGGGATCAATGAAACGATTGTTAACCTCCTGGGGAAAATAAGCAGGAATATTGGTATTGGTATCGGTACCAAAAATAGCAGGGTCATCTGGAATAAGAGGAGATTCTTTGAACGGTTTTTGTGTGGCAAGCTTTTTAAGTGGCTGAGGTGTCCTTCCTGTTAGACTTCCTACAGGCGGAGAAAGAAAATCTTGATTATTGTCAAAAGCTTCGCTATCAGCGTCTTTTCCTAGCAATTCGTACGGAGATGTAGGATTGAGTCCTAATGTCTTATCCGTGCCGAGTGGAACAGGGCTTTCATCCTGCGGACGTGTCGAATCATTGAGATAAGATTTTTTTTCATTGAAGTATTTTTCATCGAACGGTGGCGTAATATGCGTATTCGAAGGCTCAAAATCAGATAGCGTATAAAGTCCTTCAATAAGTGCCCGATCAGGTAATGTTTCTCTATCTAGGAGACGGTATGGCCTATTGGGACTCGCCTTCCTGCTAGTAGGAGGAATAACAGAATTGTAAAGCTGTTGCCTGGACGGAACGCCGTCATTATTGGGCTCTGGGGCTGCGAGATCAGGAAATAGGCCTGGATCAGATAGTTTTTGTGGAGGCAACGATTTTTTTGACCTAGGCGGCGATAGATAATCGCTGGGCTGGTTGGGAATACTAGGACTACGCGCTTGGGCTAACGGTTGCGAGTCTTCAGGTGAAAATTGATTGATCGCATATCTATTGGGGCGAACACTTGTCTTATAGGGATTGGTGGTAGGAGGATTTTTAAAGCTATTGGGGTAGATTCTGGTTGGAGGAGTAGCTGGCACGGGTGGTAAGGGCTCTTCTTCGACAACTTGTGGAGGCGGCGGTGGTGGTTCTGGTACGGCTTGAGGTGATTGGGGTGGTTTTCTGGGAGGAGGAGGTACTATTTTTTTAGCCGTATCCTTTTTTTTGATGATCACCGAGAAACTTTCACTGTTATCAGTAGAATAATCTCTGAGTAAGGCATCAAAATCATCCTTGTTCTCAGGAATGGGGGGTGCCTTCTGCCCTACTAACGGACTTAAATTAAATAATAGACTCCATATTAACACTAAAATGGCAATATGAAAATTTTGAGCCGAAGCAGAGATTGAACTTAACATGATAATAAAACGTCGTATATTATTCTTTATTCTTCATGGTTTTACGTAAAGATAAATTAAGGGTGCTACTACTGTTAGATAATGAATAAAATCGTTGTTTTAGTGGGTCAAATAGGTCATTTAATGCGGATGAAACGAAATCAAAGTCATTAATGTGATTAGTGTAGTAGGATCAGCGGTGTAGTAGGATCAGCGATTAAACCGTTATTTTGAATATAAATTTAAGGGTAATGATTATAGCATTCAATCAGGTAGCCATGTTAAAAATTGCTAAAAATTGTTACAATGGTAGGTGATTAATCGTTAAAAATGGTAGGCAATTTCTATGAAAAAAAGTAGTGCTGAGGCAATCGGGACACCACTCGTCGCCCCAGTAGCGAGCTTAGCAATATCAAAATCAAAATTAATAGATACACGCCCCCTAATAAAGAAATCAAAACCCATCGTCCCCAAGATACTTCCCAAGTTGTAAATAGGAGTAGGCGCACCGCTAACGGGAACAGCAATATCAACGCCAAATTTACTTGAAAATAACATGTCAAACCCTTTATATTCTTTAATAAAGGGACGAACTAAGCTTACAGCCAATTTTAATCCAATAATGAATTTAAGTTGCGTGGCAGATTGTGGATTTTGATTGATATTTAAAAATGAAGCCCCGATAGCAATATAAAGACCCAATTTAAAGAAAGTCGTCAGATCAATAGATAAAAGATTGGATAAATAAATGGCATAATCGTATCCTACCGACTGCAGTAAGCCCAATTCGTAGTTAACAATACTTTTTTTAAAGAAAATAGAAACTTTTTCACTCCATATTTTCATATTTTCTTCATTATTGTAAATAATCATTTCCATGGCAATCACACGTTTAAGATAGGTTATGGTGATTGTCATGAAATAATCACTGTTTAGATTTTTACTGAAACGTGAGCTGTCTTCCAGTTCAGTTGAGAAATTGAGCCTATAGCGATTGCCAATGACTTCCGTCTTATTAAACGCTTCTACCGACGGGACAATGCTAAAATCATACCCTTTAAATCGCGTTCTTTCTAAAAGGGTTGTAAGATAGGTCTTTTCACTGACCGTAATATCAGCATTAACGCCAGTAAGACTTGTAAAAGCAACTTTTTCTTGTAAATTGGCGTCTTTGACAAAACGTTTGAGCGCCGGTTTCATCTTATACATTAATTGGTTAATATAGCGTAATGAGGCACTACGCTCATACTTCTGTCCATGTAACGGGGCAGTCAAACTTGCCATCAAGCATATGACCATAACAGCACTCATTGAGAATGCATTGATTGAAGAAAATAAAGCATGCGCTCTCTTCATACTGCATTGCAGTATAGAGCGGCCGCTAAGTACTCTGTTTTTATGCCCAAGGGTATTCATTTCAATAATGAGATTGTGTTTAGCTGCGATCAGTACTTTTTACAGGAAGGTTTACAAGAAAGTTATAAGTCAAAAATTGTTGTTGTTTTCGTATTAAATCGTGACTGAACAGCCCAATATTAGCACAATGCTAATAATAAACGGTGCCGTTCTATGTATTTATTTATAAAGTTAAATGAAGCAATCTTATGTTCATGATGCTCATAACTACATATAATATCGTCTTTTTATTAGCAAATCTAAAATTTAAAGAGATCCCTTTAAGATGGTCCCAATAGAATCAATCAGACATAGAAAAATTCTGACCCAAGGCTTCGTTATTGCATAATAATACCCACTCATTTACAGTGTCGCTTGTTACTTATACGCACAATTTTGATGATTCATCCTCTGATTTACACCAATAGGATGTAAATCGTATGGGAGGTTTAAAGAAAATAGGCTTAGAAAAAGTATGCTATTGACTGAAAAGCATGCTACTTACTAGCTAGTAAGTGCGTGAGCATTGGAAACTGGAGGTTATATTGGAGCTGGGAGTAGGCAGACAGGTTAGCTTTTACAAGTCTTTGTACACTTAGCTTAGGTCAAAAGGGATAATAATCATGAGCAATAACCATTAAATAACGATTAGCAATAACCATTAGCTAAAGCCGACAGTTTTTAATTTCTGTTTCAAATATGGCGGTTGCTCCAATCGCTTCTAATTTGTCCATGATAGCGAATACGTTTGATTTTTTGACAAGAATTTTAACGGCCACGCGATCTGGGTCGTCTAGATGAGAAATGGTAGGCGAATCAAAGCCTGGACTGATGGCTTCAGCTCTGTTAAGCAATTGTTTTTTGATATTGTATTCAATAATGCGATAATTTTGTGCCAGTAAGGCACTCGTGAGACGTTTCTTCATTAAAATAACCCGTTTGTCCTTGACTAGGGCATTTCTTGTATAAAGAGCGGCGTAGTAATGACCAATGGTATGGTGAATTTGCAATTGGTTTTCCTTTAACGTGGATCCTGTCTCGACAATGTCAATGATGGCTTCACAGAGTTTGAGAGCAATCATGATCTCAAGCGAACCTGAAAGTTTAATGAGATGAGGAGCTGCAATATTGTGCTCTTTGAAGAAGCGTCTGGCTAGAAATGGAAATGACGTGGCGACGTTCTTCTTAGCAAGGGTTTGTAATGAAAAAGTCTGCGCGGATTTTGCTTGCGTGGGTTTAGGTGTCGCCCCCGCCAGACAGAGACGACAATGCCCATATTCCAATGACATAACCTCGTGAATATTGGCTTGTTTTTCTAGAACATTGTCTTTTCCCGTAATGCCTAAGTCAATCGCTCCCTCTTCAATCAAGGTTGGAATATCCGTCGTCCGTAAAAACAAAAAATCAATGTCATTCTCGCTATGGTAGACATGAAGAAGCCGTGGATCATCGTTAATCGCATAACCTGCTTTATTGAGAAGCTTGATGGCAGGATCACGGAGCCGTCCTTTCTTAGGAATAGCTAATTTTAAACTTGTTTCTCTAAGCTTAGGCATAGGATACGGTATTATATTGACATTATTTGATAAGATTAGAGACGCCTTACTGTAAAATAGGGACGTTTTATTGTAAAATTATCCACTATGCCGTTTGTAAAGCTCTTTTTTGATATCATCTAGATCAATGCTTGAATAAGCCGTTAATACAAAGAGATGATAGAGTACGTCCGCTAATTCATGGATAAGATGTGCTTGTGCTGCGGTGAGTGCTTGTGTAGAAGTATGTGTAGGTATTGTGGGTTCTGTCGCTACAAAATCGTTATGCGAGGGAGTCTTTTTATGATGTAGGGGGGCGTTCTTATCAAAAGCAGAAGGTGTGCTTGGTAATGCTTTATTTGAAATGGAGTGGGTAGTGTTGTGGTTTGTTAATTGGTCGAGGATTGTAGCGGCTTCGATGGTTTCATTGGTTTCTTCGGTGACTTTGGCGATAATAGCCTTAAGTCCGTTTTTAAACAAGCTTTGCGTATAAGAATTTTGATCTGATGGTGCTGATTTCGCTGCAAGTTGGTTTTTTCGCTGGATAATGGTTGTGAACAACGTTTCTAAAATCTGGGCTTGTCCTGGATGAAGATTCATGATAACCCCTTATTAACATAAAATGTAATTTGTATAACGGCGATTTAAATAATTTATAAATTTACCATACCATTTGTATTATAGTATCGTATAAGTATAGTACGATAATAATAGCATATCGTTTATGTATGTTTATGCTATAGGTATGTTTGATTGGGTATGCTTGATTGGGTGCTTTTGACTGGGTACGTTTGATTTAAGAGATATGTTCGATTTAAGATTATAATTATAACACTAAATTTTCACTTCTGCAGGAAATTCGCCTTAGAATATTGGATTTTAACAGGCGTTTCTAGTAAGAATAGACTTGTTTGTTGTTATCTAGTAAGAATAGGCTTGCTTGTTATTAAATAGAGGGTATCTTGTACGAAGTGATGTAGGTTATTGATCTATATGAATTTTATGATAGAGAAAATTCTAAGAAGTTCCGTTAAATTCATTGACGGTGCAGGTTAGAAGTAGTTGAGATTGGCAAAAACAATGAAGAAATTCCTTGATATGAAACGACATAACGCAATTTACAGCATCACTTACAGTACTACGGGTAGTACTACCTGTTGCAGTACGGCTTATAATACTGCTTACAACCCTTTTTCCAATAAAAATACGGTTTTAGCATTGGTTTCATGGATAAGGCAGCTTAATTTTACTAGGTTTTATTATAGTTTTGTGCTTTTTATAATAGGATGGGTGGGCTTGGTAGACGTAGATAACCTCTATGGGAATTATTTTGGTGAGACTAGCGGAGATTTAGGTCGGATCTTTGCTGCAGAACAAACCGCTCTAGTCAATGATTTTTCCGCATACCAATTGGGCTCTGTTCATGCCTACACTTCGCTAACACCGTCATTCTTTAAAAAGCACTTCCCACCTGAATGGCGATCATTGGTGAATTATCCCCTAGATACCACTTCGCGTAGACCTTTCAGAGATCACTTTCGCCTCACAACAACCCCCATTAGCTTAGGAGAATCACTATTTAATTACAATGTTCTTTTTCATTTCAATAAAGAAGGCGTCTATCTCCCGCAGATGACGGCAATTGTCGGACATACGTTTGTTATACCCATTTTTCGTAGTGCCAATAGTCCTGTTTTGAAGGCTCTATTTGAACGGATGCATGCAGTTTCATTGACGTATATGCTGAGTAAATCATTGCTTAACAATCTCAAATTATTCACAGGGTACTCTTATATTAATTATCAGGGAAGTTACAGCGCCGTAGTCGATAATTTTACGATTTTGGGTAATCAGCAGCTAACGATCGCCGAAGCCAAGCGTTTTTATAACCATCTTCACTACTGGATAGTTGGATTCGCCTATTTGCCTACGGACAAATCGTTCGAACATAGCTTCAACTTGGGCTTAGATGCTGTTAATCAAGATTTCTTTTTCAATTTGGAAGTTTCGAATCGTTACGTAGCGCTTGGATTTGTTGTCGTGCCAAGTGGTATCGTTATACTTAGACCTTACTTTCGCCTTCAATTTTCTATCTAGCTTTCGCCTTTAATTTTCTATCTAGCTCTCGCCTTTAATTTTCTATCTAGCTTTCGCGTTCAATTTTCTATCTAACTTTATTTAATGGGTATTATTTTCTATGCGAACATTGATATTAGTCTTAGGGGTGATTGTTTAGGGGTGATTTGCTTAGGAGTGGTTATTTCGTGGGGTTTTTAGTCTTTATAATAGAGTAATGAATATGTCTTATCAGCAATCGAGTATTAGGGTTTATCAACAAAAGAGGATGAATACGACTTGTTCTCCATTCACCGAAGACGACTTCACCAAAGACGATGACGGCTGGCTGGCTTGTTTTCTAAGGACTGGGTCTAACCTTCACTTCGCCTTAATAGTGCTCATCGTCCTATCGGTTACGGGAGGCTGGGGCAAGGTACTTCACGCAGGAGAGTTTAAATTGCACTTAGGCACCGCCATTGATACCGCTTTTACGCTCACCGTAGGCGAGCGCATCAATTCACAGACACCAGCAACCCCGCAATTAGGCGATCTCTCGGTTCCAATCAATTTTCTTTACTACATGGACTTCAAATACAGCTTCGATGACAATCATCGCCTGCTGCTCTCATGGGAAGTGGACTTTGATAATCGCTTAGCAAGGCGCTTCGACCAAGCCGATCACTGGGAAACAACCCTTACGGGCAATCGGTTCGGTGAGCGTGAACTTTCAAACATGCTTGCCTTTGCTTACACAGCGCAACCCTACCCCTTTATCTGGATCAAGCCCTCATTAGCTTACAATGTTCTCGTCACCACTCACGATGAAGTCTTCTCACTAACAGAGAGTATTTTTACCTACCACGCTTATCACATTGGATTTCAATTAGGACTTCATCAGAACAACGAATACATCACCAATCTAAGACAGCGCAATCTAAGTGGCTGGAGTGGTATGCTTTCATTATCCTATGGCGATTACTATTTCACTACCAATAATTACCAGCCAAGTACAATAACCTTCACAAGTAATAGCATTTCAGCAGCGAATCCTACGCCCACAGCAAATTTCGATCCACAGACGCTTAAAAACTTTCTCAATTATAAAGACTTTGTCGTTGATCTCATGGCAGAAGTCAATAAACGTAATTTCCAATGGCGCATCGGTTATAAGACCAAAATATTTTTTGTCGCCAATGAACTTGTTCTCAATAAAGCCTACTTCTCAACTACCGATCCCAGTACGCTTTTCACGACAACACCCAATACACATTCACAGCAGAGTATTTCCACCAGTTTTACAGGGGCTTTTGCTAGACGTAAAGAAGAGACGCAAGGCAGTAGCGGTATGTATTGGAATAAGTGGGCTTTGACATACAAATTCGCAGCCGATCTTTATCAAAATGACGCCTACACAATAGGTTATGCCAACGCTCCGAGTTTATTTCAATTTATCAATCCTATTGCTAATTTCAAAATAGCAAACCACGATCTAGCCCTATACTCCCGCCACGACCAGGAGAAATACCTTCACAGGCTAGCCCTAGACCCACGGATCAATTTTTTATCAGACGTAGCCTTACTACTTCATTACAGCTGGTCGCTCATTGATTATAAAAATTATATTCCACAGCAAAAACTAACGCAACCTGCTAGTCCGCCCAGTACTAAAAATCGTCTCGATCAAATCCACGCCCTGCGGATAGGATTTAAGGTCTTAAGATTTTCTAAAGCGCATGTTGTAGAACCTTATGTGGCCTTTAATTTTATTTTAGCTAACGATGACACGCGGGCGCTAGTTAAAGAAAATTATTCGTTTGGACTGCTTTATACATATGATTTTTAATCACTTGTGTATAGAGTCGCTGCATGACAATTTTTTATATTCACGGCATAACAATCGTAGTAATTGTAATAATAATAGTAGTAGTAATAACATCGTTTATACAAAAAGACGGACTTATTGATAATGATTAGCATTATTTCAAAGAACCCCAAAAAACCAAAGAATCCATTGAGGTTAAATTTATTCCTACATTGTTCTAAATGGCTTAGCGTAGGAGTGATCCTAGCCATGCTAGTGATGACGACTTACGCTAATGACCCAGACCCACCCCCAGCAATTACCAATCTTACGCCAATACTCAATCATAATAATTTCGGTAGTGATAGGAGCGGTACTGTGATTATTGATGATTTTGAAACTGGCGAGCCGCGTTTTATTGGAAAAACGGATACAACTGCTCTGCTCCGTGATCTCACTAGTAATAAAATATATCGTTCGCCGCGTGTTCCTGTTCTAGGAAAAGCAATCACAACGAAGCAATATAACCGTGTACATAAACCTGAAATACTAGAACGCGCGCGCGACCGTATCAAACAATCCGTTAACTACCTGGAAGAAGGGGATAACAAAGTTTTTATAAGAATTTCACAAGCCATCATTCGTCAATATCATTTCAGTGAGTATGCTGCTGAAGCAGCATTTAATCTAGCACAATTTTATGAATCTAACGATTTCACCCAAGCTTTGTACCATTATGTCTATATTATCAACATTCATGCTAATTCGAGCTATCAAGCCGCCGCTCTATATCGATTAGCCGTTATGTTAGATAGAGAAAAGTACTATCTAAAAAGTGAAGCCCTTCTGCGGCACCTCCTCAAACTTAACAGTACTCAGCGAAAACAAAACCTCAATACGACTTCGCAGTGGGCAGCACGAGCGCACCATTATTTAAAAGATCAATATCAATCCATTCTCACATGGGCAACTCATACCGGACGTAAAGCTACGGCTAGTGGTTATAAAAAAAAGCTAGCCAAACTTATAGCATCGTCATTGCCATCGTCGGCTGAAAATAATTCTCCCCCTCTTCCAACCGTAGAACCTAGTAAAGAGAGCAGCCCTCCCGTAGAAAAAGTAGTCAATGATAGAAAACCAGAAGCAAGCACCCCCACACCTAAAAATGAACCCAGTACGACTGATATTTCAATTGAAAAAATTGATACAAAAGCAACCGATCCAAAACAACCTTCATCATCACCTGAACCTTCTACGGCTAACCCCAAGTAATAACAGAAATAACCTATGGGGGTACTCACAGTACTACACAGAGGTAGGCTTAGTTGTACTGCTGTATAAGATTAAGAAGATTTATTAGATTGATTAGCTAGCATGCAGCGTAGTGTGAGGTCTAGTGAAAACGTATCGTTATATATTATTTGATCTCGATGGGACGCTGATCACAACGGAGGAGTTAATTATAGCTTGTTTTGAGTTTTCTTTAGGGTCGCTGGGACTTACTTTTTCTAAGGAAGAATTAGCAGCTAATATTGGTCTCCCGTTACGTGAACAGTTCAAACGTTTTATCGAACTGAGCCCGCATGTCATGTGGACACCAGCGATCAGTTATGCTATGTTTTACCGTTTCCGTAAACTTCTTTATTATCATAAGTTCTCTCCGCTCCGCTCCTATTTAAAGCTGAGAGATAAAAAAAATTCTTATAAAAATGAATCCGATGAAGGTAAGGATAGGAGGATCATTGTAACCACACGTGATCTAGATCACCTTATGAAACGTCATATGGACTATCAAAAACTCATCTGGCAGCACCACGTGCAGCTTTTTCCTGGTGTGAGCACGACAATAAAGACCCTTCATAAAAAAGGTAAACATATAGGCATTGTTACTTCGCGTTATAAGGAGACGACCTATCTTTACCTAAAAAAATTGGGATTAGTGGACTATTTCAAGGTTATTGTTACGCCAGAAGACACGAAGTACGGAAAACCTGCTCCCGATCCTATCTTTAAAGCACTAGCAATGTTTCCTCATGAACGGACTGAACCTAAAGCACGTACTTACCAGCAGAAGCAAAATCATCAAAAAAACTCAATTCCTGATAAAAATTGCCTAGCCAATACGCTTTATGTAGGAGACACGGCATTTGATAGTGAAGCGGCTTATCGAGCGGGCGTAGACTTCTATCGTGTTGATTGGAAAATGACTACTTTCAGTAAACCTTCAAACAAATTCCCAAACACATTTCCGATTGCTCCCGCTAAGACTTATACGGAAAAAGATTTTAAGAAACTTTGTACTCTTTAACCATTTCAACCTAAGTGCGCGCTACTTTTCTTAGATGTAGACGCTAAGTGAGATTGGAATGATTGTTATTGAGTTTAGAAAGGATTAGAAGAAGTTGAGAAAAGTTAGAATACTTGTTTGAAGATCTTTTCAATGTTACGTGATCTATTCATGGTATAAAAATGAAGCATGGGCACACCATTTTTTTTGAGTTCGAGACACTGGTTAACACACCACTCGATACCTATATTAAAAACAGCCTCAGGTGAAGACGCTGTTTTGACGGCGTGGCTGAGTTCTTGTGGAATAGAAATATTGAAGACCTTAGGAAGAATGTCGAGATGCTTGCGTGTTGCTATCGGCTTCAATCCTGGAATGATTGGGACGGTGATCCCTGCTTTTAAACAGCGGTCTCTGAAAGCAAAAAATTTTGCGTTATCAAAAAACATCTGTGTGACAATGTAGGCGCCGCCAAGTTCTATCTTTTGTTTCAAATAGTTAATATCTACTAGTTCATCATTGGCTTCGATGTGTTTCTCAGGATATCCTGCTACGCCGATTGAAAAATGTGTTGGTGTCGTTGTGATAAGGGTCGGGTCTAAATAGATGCCTTGATTAAGATTTTTGATCTGTTTGATAAGATCAGCAGCGTATTTATGTCTTAGCGAGGCGGGGCTTTGTGGATCAGCGAGACTACTTCCCGTGCGGGAAGGAGACGGCAATGCAGCGTTAACAGAATTTGTAGTAGGAGTTGTAGTGTGGGCTTTTATCCGTTTGGGCAGATCACCGCGTAAGGCTAGAACATTACGAATACCTAAGTAATTCAAATCGATAAGATTATTCTCAATCATCTCAGTCGTCGTCCCTGTACAGATAATATGGGCAATAGGGACGGCTTTCGGGTAACGTTGGATAAGTGCAGCACAGATACCCACAGTTCCCGGTCGTTTGCTGATCGTTTTTTCAATCCACTGATCTTCATGCAAGATGAGGACACGTTCTGCTGAGTGATGCGTGACGTTAATAAAATGAGGTTCTGCGGACATGAGGACGTCTAGAGTATTAAAAACCGCTGTGATGCCTTCACCTCTAACGGGGGGGATCATTTCAATTGACAGGTATGTGCTTTGGGTTGCCTTTGCTTTAGCGAGGACTTCTGGTACGGTAGGTGCAGGTATTGATTTCATAAAGGAGTGTGTGACGTGATTTTTTTGTTGGGCGCTATTTATAAAAGGGCATTGGGGTGAATTAGTTTGAGGTTGAGCTAATTGATTTTTAACGTTATTTATCTATATACAGGAGGCAGTAAAGACAGAAAGTAGGCTTCTAAACGCTTAGAGCACAATTACCGTAGCGATGATCTGTACTTAGAGAGCTGCTGATGGGTACGTGGCTGCTAGGGGCAGCTACGCATCGGTTATGTAGCAATGCACACTCCGTGAATAGAAAATGAAGTCTATTTTAGAAACAGCGCTAAAGACTTGCATTGAGTGTTTGGAGCGTTTGGCTAAGCATTTGCTAAGCATTTTTCCTGAGTGCATGGGCACTGGCAACAAGGTTCTTTAAAGACTGTTCGGTTTCAGTCCACTCGCGTGTTTTAAGTCCACAATCAGGATTGACCCATAATCTCTCAGGAACGATGACTTCAAGAGCTTTTTTTAAGAGATCATACATTTCATCACTAGGCGGAACGCGCGGCGAATGAATATCATAAACACCAGGCCCAATGTCCGCAGGATAATCAAAATCAGTCAATGTTTTAAGCAGCCCCATCTTAGAGCGCGAACTTTCAATAAGAATCACGTCTGCGTCTAAGCTTACAATAGCATCAATAATGTCTGAGAAGTAACTGTAACACATATGGGTTTGAATTTGTGTTCGATCGGATACTCTAACAGAGCAGAGTTTGAAAGCTTTGACAGCCCAGTCTAGATATTTCTTCCATTCAGATTTTCTGAGCGGGAGTCCTTCACGAATAGCAGGTTCGTCTATTTGAATGATTTGAATGCCGGCGGCTTCTAGGTCCTGGACTTCATCTTGAATGGCAAGTGCTAATTGGAAGGCGGTTTGACTGCGTGGCTGGTCTTCTCTAACAAAGCTCCATTGAAGCATTGTGATAGGTCCTGTGAGCATTCCTTTGACATGTTTTTGGGTGAGTGATTGGGCGTATGTGCTCCATTTGACGGTCATAGGATGTTTGCGTTCGACGTCGCCATAAATAATGGGTGGTTTAACATAGCGGCTGCCATAACTTTGCACCCAACCATTTTGACTGAAAGCGTAACCTGTGAGTTTGTCTGCGAAATATTCGACCATGTCATTGCGTTCTGCTTCACCGTGAACGAGGACGTCTAGGCCTATGGTTTCTTGTTTTTCTATCACAGATTTTATTTCAAGTTTTATAAATTTCTCGTAGGTGGCTTCGTCAATGAGGTTTTTTTTGAATTGATTACGCTGCTTACGAATGGCTGGAGTCTGCGGGAATGACCCTATTGTGGTGGTAGGAAATTTGGGTAGATCGAGCGCTTCGGTCTGTGTTTTTTTGCGAATAGCGAACGGACTTTTTCTAGCAAAGCCTATTTTTTTGATATTTTCCATCCGTTTATGAACGCTAGCAAGATACTTTGGGGTGTAGACGTTGTCTTTCGTAGCCAATTCACTGGGCGCATTGCGTTCTAAAGCGGTTAAAGAGGCTTCAGCGCGATCAATCTCAGCGCTCATGTCTTCGCCATTGAGTGCTCGCGTGAGCAGTGTTACTTCGGAGAGTTTTTCTTCGGCAAAGGCTATTGAGGAGAGGAGTTCTGGTGGTAGTTTAGTTTCATTTCTAGTCGTAATAGGCGTATGAATAAGTGAGCAAGAAGGGGCTATGATGAGTTTATTGAAGACGGCTTTGAACATTTTGAGGCGATTTAAGGAAACGGCGAGATTATTACGCCAGATATTCCTACCATTGATGATGCCTAATGAAAGCGTCGAGAGAGATTTTTTGCTAATAATCTGGATCAGGCTGACGTCTGATTTTTGGGGCATTCTGGTAAGGTCTAAATGATAGCCATCTGCCGCTAAATTAGAAAATGTACGAATATGCGAACCTAGGTCATTGAAATACGTCGTCGCTAGCAATTGGGTTGAGATTCCTGATGTTCGTGTGATATTGAGCGTAGCTAGCTTGCTATGAAGTCTTTTAAAGCTTTTTGTGATCGCAGCAATGATAGTGGGTTCTAGGTCTAATGAAAAAATAGGCTCGTCTAATTGGATCCAAGGCACGTTCATGGCGTGAAGTTTGGTGAAAATCGCTTCATAAGCGTCTAGCAAGCTGGGAAGTAGGGTTAATTTGCGTTCCATTGTATTTTCACCTGAGTAAAATTTACTTAGGTACAGATACGTGACAGGTCCGACTAAAACAGGCTTTGTTTTAAGACCAAGGTCAAGGGCATCTTGCGTTTGATCGAATAGACTCAGATCGGTAAGCGAAAAATGGCTAATATCGTCCAATTCGGGTACAATGTAGTGATAATTGGTATCGAACCACTTTGTGAGTTCGGAGGCGTGCGTTTCTCCACCTTCGCCATGATGCCCCCGGGCAATTTTAAACATCACGTCTTCAATAGCGTCTTTCCCCAGATTATCGCGGAACCGCTTAGGAATCACGCCCAGTAACATGCTAGTTGCTAAAACGTGGTCGTAAAGAGCAAAATCAAAGGTGGGGATAATATCAATACCTAGTTCTTTTTGCTTGATTAAATTGCCAATGCGGATTTTTTTTGTCTCAGAACGAAATTCATCCAATGAAAATTTGCCTTTCCAGTAGGCTTCTGTTATTTTTTTAAGCTCGCGCTTTTCACCTATTCTTGGGAAGCCTAAATTTTGTGATAAAACCATAATCAATTTCCTATAAAAATTGCTACTGTGTTGTCTTAAAATTGCTACTGTATTGTCTTAAAATTGCTACTGTGTTGTCTTAAAATTGCTACTGTATTGTCTCAATACAAGATTTCAATATCTATCAATATAAGATTTCAATATCTATCTTACTTGTTACTACTACCGTACTTGTTATTATAAACGTTATTATAACAATTGTCCATCTAGCCTTATAAAAACTGTCCGTTTAGCATAAAAGCTGTCCTTCTAGTCGTTTGGCGATGCACATTGCTTATCTAATATAAAGTATAATATAAATATTGATATATGTCAATATATTAATATGTTTATGATATAATTACGTCTTTAAGTGAATTTAATTGAAGTAGATAATGATTAGCGTATAACGAATTGAACAAATTGAACGAATTGAGTGCACTGAATGAATGGATCATGAACGAATGAGTCATGAATGAATAGGTCATGAACGAATAGGTCATGAATAATAGCATATGGTGAAAATGGTATATGGTGAAAATAGTAGTATATAACGAATGGGTACAATAGCACACAAAGCACATAAAATTGCCGTAATAATGGATGATGAATCCTAGTAATGGCATTAGCATATGAAATTGTCAGAAATTGTCAGAAATTGTCATATTGGCTTAGTTACATAGGATAAAAATTACATAGGATAAAAATTACATATGATAAAAATCTTAAAATCCCTTCCTTAAAATCTCTTCCTTACCCCCTAACCCTCCTAAATTCCCTAACCCCCTTATCATGCAAGCAACTTATTACAGTACTTACGTAGCAGCAAAAGGCTATAAACGCCTATAAAGAGCCTAAAAACTTATAAGATACTTAAATATTTAAGATGTTTAAAGATTTGAAGTTGAAGTTGAAGTTGCTGTGGACTGAGATTTGAAATTATTGTTGACTGAGATTTGAAGTTATTGTTTGACTGAGATTTGAAATTACTATGGACTGGTTCAATGATTTCAGTACAGGATTAGTGCTAACGCTAACGTTGATTATTGCAATAGGGGCACAAAATGCCTATGTGTTAAAGTGTTCTATTTTACGGCAGCGTACGTTACTCATTGTTACAATCTGTATTATTTCAGATGTTGCTATGATTGCGCTAGGCGCGTTGGCAATAACCTCGTTAGAGGTGATTTTTCCTAAAGTCTCGGATTATATTTATCTTTCAGGGGCGTTATTTCTATTTGGGCATGGTATATTTTCATTTCTAGCCATTCGCAAAGACGAAACATTGCCGGTCAATTCAGCCAGTTCTAAGAAACCCACACCACCCCAGCCAGAAATACAATCCGTAACAACGCCTTCTCAAAATAAAGCGAAAATGGATGGTGCGAAAATGGATGATGCTAATGATGATGTTCTTACTAAAAAGGCATATCGCCGTGAAACACGTCGTATTGTTTTAACTTTACTGGGAGTGACGTATTTAAATCCTCATTTTTATCTAGATACCTTTTTTCTCATTGGGGCGCAAGTCTCTTTTCAGCAGGGACTCGAACAAATGTTTTTTTTCTTGGGCTGTGTCTCAGCATCTGTCATTTGGTTTTTTACGTTGGGGTACGGTGCTCGGATTATCAGTCCGCTTTTCGCTAAACCTATCACGTGGAAATTACTTAATCTAGCAATCGGTATTTTGATGTGGACTTTAGCCTATACGTTCGCAGTACAAGTTATTGAGAACTTATCATGAGGACTTTGATTGCTGGTGTAGAGATTGGCTAGATAGAGATTGAGTAGATAGAGATTGGCTAGAAATTGAGTAGAGACTGACTAGAATTGAGTCGGAAATTAGCCAGGTATTAGCTAGAAATTGACTAGATATTAGAGCTAGAACTTGGGTGGAGCTAGAATTTGGGTAGATTCTGGCTAGAAATTAGATAGAGTTTTTGGCTAGGTATTAGGTAGAAATTAGGTAGAAATTAGGTAGAAATTAGGTAGAAATTAGGTAGAAATTAGGTAGAGCTTGGCTAGATATTGGGTAGAGTTTGGGTAAATATTAGATAGAGTTTGGGGAGAAATTGCTATCTGACTTATTGAAATCGCATCACAATTAAGGTTCTTAGCAGTTTTTCAAGGTTTTTACGACAATTTCAGGTTGTGTGAAAGGTATGAAATGCCCACCACCACGTATGGCGTGATAGCTATACCCTGCTTTTTTTGCGAAAAGCTCAGCGCCGCGGTGATCGAGGATAGCGTCTGCGTTGCCTTGGAAGACGAGAAACGGTTTTTCAAGGGGGTTTAAGCGGGCATTGTCGTTTCTTGTTCCTGGGTTCTTCTTGTTTGGGTGTTCTTCTTTGAGTAATAACGCAGGAAGTGTTACTTGGACTTGCATAAGGAATTTCAATCCACTCATAAGAGCTTCAGTGATCTTTTCAAATTCTCTATTATTAGCCTTGTTAGTGCTATCACGTGGTTGTTTAGGTATGTCTAGCTGCAATTGTGAAAGGTCTGCTTCAGTCAGTGCTTGTTGTTCGGACTTTGATAAGCCTGCTGTGATAAAGTTTGTAAGCATAGGTTTTATGACGTTGTCATTTTTGAGTGATTTAATGGTATGCTTCGCCGCAGAGAGCGTTCTTAGCATTGCTTGGAGGGGGTTAGAATTGTTTCCATAGGGATTGATTAGGGGGGATGGTAGCGGATAAGTGCTTGAAATCTGTTCTGATGGAACGGTAGTAGTTCTAAGACCAGTACGTGTTTTCAATGACACCAATGGAGTTTTGACAAAACTCTCTGCCAACGCAAAAAATACAGCCCCAGCTAGATTTTTATGCCCACTGTTACGGACAACAATGTCATGCGCTAGAAATCCTCCGAGTGAAAGACCCATAAAACACATCGGTTTCTCAGCCTCGTCTAATGTCTTCTTAAACAGAACCTCACGTTCAAGAGGGTTCAAGTAAAGCCAATGCTCCCAAGCAATATTTTTCTGCTCCCACGGCAACCGATCATAAATAGCTTTGCTTAGTCCCCAGCCAGAAAGGGTAAGGATTTTTTGAAAATTCATCACACCCATTATACTATGTAAGAGGACGTCTGCTTTCTGTAACCATTATACCCGAGTTCAAGGAATAAAAATTGCATTCGCCGTGATTTGTATTAGGAATGTAGCGATCGGAAAACCAGATGAAATTTATACAATCTTAGGGAGAATCTTGCTAAGTGAGATGTCCTTGAAACCAGAGCGGCAATAAATAGATATTTAGAGTGGAAATAGATATTTAGAGCAGGAATAGATATTTAGAGTGGGAATAGATATTTAGAGTGGGAATAGATATTTAGAGGTGGATATACGGAAGTGGGGTACAGTGATGAAGTTTTTAGGGATTGAAGTTATTATTTTAAATGGAGATCGGCTCAATTTTTATGTTATTTTATGTTATTTAATCATTTTTTATGATATACTTTTTGTGATAATGTGATAATATTAGAAGTAACAATCTTAATCGATAACAAAGTGTAGTTTAGGGCTGAAAATATGTTAGAAGTGGGCAAGAAAATTCCAAAGTTTTCGCTTAGAAATCAGGACGATAAGGTCTATACGGATAAAGATTTGCTTGGAAAAAGGAAAGTGATCTATTTTTATCCGAAAGACAATACGCCTGGATGCACTAAGGAAGCCTGTGAATTTACCGATTCGATCCAAAATTTTGATAACTTGGGCGTAGCCGTATATGGGGTGAGTCCTGATTCTGTAGCAAAGCACAAAGGATTTGAAACGAAATATAATCTTAAAATGACGCTTTTAGCGGACGTGGAAAAAGAATTCTCTAAAGCATGCGGTGTCTTTCGTGAAAAAAGCATGTATGGAAAGTTGTTTATGGGGCTAGTACGGACGACACTTATTGTCGATGAAAATAACAAGGTCTTACATGTTTTCAATAACGTTAAAGTGACGGGACATGTTGCAAAAGTTCTTGAAACCTTGAAGTCTTTATGAAGAAATGGTGTTTTTATAAGGTTTTAAAATTGAATCTAGAATAAGAATCTAGAATAAAGATCTAACTGCATCATGATACAATGCCTTATAAAAGACAATCAATCTTACACCCACGAGTTCAATGTTGGAAATGGTGATTGTGTGAAAAAAATTGAGGAAATCATAGAAAACGAGGAAGCGGACATTACCACATTAGACCTGCGAGGCGTAAAATGTCCTCTCAATTTCATTAAGGCAAAAATGCATCTAGCAAAGTTAGCCCTGGGCGAAAAAACTCTTATCGTATTAGATGATGGCGAACCGATAGACAGTGTTCCCGCATCCTTAATCAGTGAAGGGCATGAAATCGTTGCCGAAGAAATGTGTGACGATGGCAATGCTTGGAAATTACTAGTTAAAAAATAAAACATAAACTCAATGAAAGAAAAACAATCAGCACAAGCATTATTTGAACTCACAACGGACCACTTAGAAACAGGGTTGCGTGGAGTTCCCGTTGGATACTGTCCTACAAGCTTGGTTCATCCGGAGAAAGGCCTCTTTTACCGTGGATATTCAATTGTTGATCTGGTGACTAAACCACCTGAAGCGGTGATTTATTTGATATTAAACGGTGAATTGCCGACTGAACGTGAGCTCTCTGTATTTAAGGAGAGTTTGTGTGAAAATGCCCATGCCAGCAAGGATATCTTGAAGACGCTACAGTCCTATCCGAAGCATATTCATCCGACAAAATTATTTATAGCAGCCCTTACATTGGTAGGTGCTTATGATATAAAGAAAGACCTTAGAGAAAGCGGAACTCAACTTATAGCACGTATTACAGAGCTCACAGCATGGGTGTATCGTGTACTGAACAACTGGGGTCCTGTTAACGAGTCCAAGCCAGAATTAGGTTATATTGAAAATTTTGTTCATATGTTAGCGCCGCCTGGTGTGGACATAGCAAAATTGACGTCATACATGAAATATTTTTTAATTCTACATCTCGATCACGGCGGTGGCAATCTGTCTACATTTGTTGGAAAAGTAGTGGCGTCTGCCCATTCTGATTTGTCCGAGTCGTTAGTTGCTGCTATGGCAGGGCTTGCTGGTCCGCTTCATGGGAAAGCCAATCAGGAGAGTCTCAAATTTCTTAAAGAAGCCGCTACCCATATCAGTGATCCAGATGACGAAGCACAAGTAGAGGCATTTATTCGTCAAAAAATAGCCCATAAAGAAAAAATATTTGGCTTCGGTCATGCCGTATTACGCACCGAAGACCTCCGCGCAACCGTCCAATATGACTTAGGCGACAAACTCTGCCCATCCGATCCTACGTTTAGACTAGCAAAAACGTTTAGAAAAGTAGGCCCTGGTGTCTTATCCGAATTTAAGAAAATATCCAATCCATACCCCAATGTCGATGCGGTCTCAGGGTGTCTGCTGAGCGCACTTGGTCTCTCCGATGAAAATTACTATACAGTCCTGTTTGGAATGGCGCGGTGCATAGGTATCACGGCGCAGATCTTCTATGATCGACTCATCGCACGAGGCGGTCGTGGCACGCCCATTGTCCGTCCTAAGTACCTATACAATGGTCCTGTCAGGTAAACTTTCCAATATCTCAATATCTAGAAATAACTCGATATCTAGAAATATCTCAATAGCTCAATATTTTAATAACTCAATATCTAAGAATATCTCAACAGCCCAGTGCCTTAATAGCTAGATTGGAGACTTGGAAATTAAATTCCAAGTTTATTGCGGGCTAGTTCCAGTGCCTGCATGATAATTGCTTTATCCATCTTTCTTCCATAGAAGAGTTCCAATGCGTAAGCGATTTTAAAGATGGCATTGATACGTCTAATGGAGATGATTTCTTTAGTAAGTGCCTTCTGAATGACGGTGCGTGCAAGGTCATTGGTTTTGAAGATCTCTTTGAGTGTGGCGGTTTGGTAGAGAGGTTTGAAAGTTTGTTTGCGTCCAAGGGCGGTATTGATATTGGTTTGCATGGTCGCTGATGAAAGCGGTTGTTGTTCTGAGAAGTCTTTTTCGTCAATCTTACTGACGTAGATCATGATATCAAATCTATCGATGAGAGGACCTGAGAGTTTGCTATAAAAACGCGATACAGCTCCACGCGTACAAACGCAACGTTTGATAGGGTCTCCGTAATAACCACACGAACATGGATTCGTACAGGCGAGCAATGTAAAATCACACGGAAAGACAACTTGTTGTTCGACGCGGCTTATCGTAATGGTTTTCATGTCTAAGGGTGTGCGGAGTGTTTGTAGGGTTGTCCGTTCAAATTCGGACAATTCGTCTAGAAATAAAAACCCTTTATGAGAGAGTGAGATCTCCCCTGGCTTAGGATAGCGACCACCACCAATGAGCGAAGTTTGATTAATGGTAGAATGAACTGTTCTAAAAGGTTTCGCTGTGATAAAGTGTTCGCCTGTGTCGTTGTATGCTTTATAGATACGATTGACCATAAGCGAGTCTTTAAAACTCAGGTTAGGAAGAATACTGGGAATGCGATGCATGAGCATAGATTTGCCAGACCCAGGTGGCCCTACGAATAGGACATTGAGATTATTGACTGCAGCTAGCTGGAGGGCTAGTTTGGCAATAGAATGTCCTGTGACCTCTTTAAAATCCTTAGGAGCAGTCTCTTGGATGTCAGGATGCTGGTTTCTTTTAGAAATGTACGAAGGCTGAGTGAAGGCTAGGTTAGTGATTTGTTTTTGTTTTTCTAGGGTCGTGATAGCTTCAGTGAGGGTGCTAGCACTGAAAAATGGGACATGTTTGAATTTTTTTATGGCTTTAATGTCTTCTTCGTTTTCATGCGGAATCAAGTACGTATAGGACTCTCCGCGGTCTATGTGTTCTAATACCGTTGTAAAAAGCCCTTCAATTCTTTTAAGATTCCCTTCTAGTGAGAGTTCCCCTGCTATGATGAATTGGTCTAGGTTTTGCGGGATATAAATCTGGTTCGATGCGATTAAAATGCCTAAGGTGATGGGAAGATCGTAGAGGGTGCCGCGTTTTCTGATCTTAGCTGAGGAGAGATTGATTGTGATATTGCCTGGTGGCACTTTATAGCCGTTTGAAATGATTGATTTGACAACGCGTTCTTTTGATTCTTTGATAGCGGTGTCTGGAAGTCCAATGATCTCTAATTTTGAAAGTCCTGTCACAATGCTCACTTCTACGCGAACAGGAATTGATTCAATGCCCTGGATAACGTAGGAATTAATAGCACCAAATTTGATCTTATGCTGCGAAGGTAGATTTTTAATGGGCGCTCTGTTTATCGATTCATTACGGGTGTGAGATGTTATTGGCTTAGGGTAGTTAGGCGGTGAGATTTTTGCAGGTGCCTTTAACATAGCAGCGGTTTGTAATCTAGCAGTATCAGTACCACTAGTACCCTGCTGCTTTGCCGTGAGAACGTTACTACTACTATTATTATTATTTATAGGAATTGTTCGCGTAGTGGCTGGATGTGAGAACTTTTCTGCTGGTGAGGCGGTTTGATAATTTGCGGGCGGCTGCTTTAATGGATAATTTAATGCCTTTGCTTGGTTATGTGTAGCTACAACTGGTGTAGATGAGAGCGTGTTATGGAATGTAAGTGGATTACTGGGATTGCTTGGATTATTTAGATTACTTGGATTATGCGGTTGGTGGTTGGGCCTTGATGATTTGAGATTGCTTGCTATTGATCGTGTTAGTGTTGTGGGTGAGAGTTGATGATTTCTTTTCTGGTAGTTAATATTTTGTTTTATTTTTAGATTTAACTCAGCAGGAGAGTAGGATTTGTTTTTTTGTGCAGCGTTATTTGGGTCATTTGGGTAACTTGGGTGATTTTGTCGACCTCTGGTGAGGATAAAACTGTGGTGTGTGCTGTTTTGAGAAGTATTGTCTGCTGCTAGTTTCACATCGACTAGGGAATGAAGCGTCGAGAGTGGGTGTGTTTCTTTACTATTAAATTCTTTTCTTGAGAATTCTTTTCCCGATTTAGTTTTTTTCGATTGGGATTTAGTTTGGAAGTAAGGTGCTGCTGTAGTCATGATGGTGTCCTCCTGGCTTCGAGTCGTGCTTGCTAAGTTATACAATAGTGATCTGCAGTGATTTGTGATTTGCGGTGATTTACGATTTTAATAGCGTTCTCTTAATAGCAATTAGCAATTTAATAAAATAATCGTAAGTAGCAACTGGTGATGTTTTTAAGACTGCCCTGCCGTGTGTCATTGATGCTGAGTGTGGTATTGTTCTAATTTTTGTTTTGACGCTCAGTCACAAAAATTGACAATAACAGTAGTAGCAACATGACAAGTAGGTCGTATAAAAAAGCCCAGTTTACATAACTATGCTATACAAAGCAAAAACAATTAACGTTGACTTTTTTTTAGGGTTTTAATATCTAGACCTAAAAATTGTTTAAAATAAAAAATATTATCCTGAAAATAGTGTGATCGGATGGTATAATTTAGAACCAGTTTGGGCTATGGCTTAGGTGTGGTTAATATTGTATCAAATTTTAGAGATGGGCATATCATAGATAGGATTATAGGAGGGAGTGATGCAAGAATTTATAGCAACTGTTCCTGAGTTTGTGATATATGGATTATTGGGACTGATCATGATTTTTTCATATGGATTGGGTTGGCTGATGAAAAGCATTGTAGCGGGATATGGGTATAAGAAACGGTACAATCTTTTGCGTGATGAACAAGAAGTACTGCAACGCAATATGAAGAAATTGTGGGATCAAGAATTGCATGGTGTTCAAGACGAGAAACATGCCCTTGAAGCTAAGTTACTACTGATGGAAACGCGCCTCGAGAATTATCGCACAAAAATAGCTGGGCTAGGCGTCCTCAATCTGTGGGGGAGCAAAAAACGGTCAGATATTTTATATTCGCTTCTACTTGAAAATGAAGCACTAGAGGCACTTCTCAATGCTCAAACAAAGCGAATGGCACAAACTCATCAAGAGCATCTAGAACAGCGATTATTAGACATTGGTAAAAGACAACGTCTTATGGCGGAAATTTTTAATGACCAGCGGATAAAGGATTATGTTCGCGACGTTATAGCAGAGAAACAAGACGTTTTCCTAGTGCCGAAGACAACCTATTCTGCTACGAAGAGAAAAGCACGTGCCAAACCCAAAAATAGGTCTTGATCTGACCTCAACTAAAAATAGGTCTTGATCTGACCTCAAATAAGCGGTGTGCTTCCTTAAAAATTTACTCCAATCAGGCTTCAATCTGGCTTAAATTAAGCCAATCAATAAGCCAATCCTTCAAAAATTTGTCCCGATGACCGCTAAAGCCAATTAAAGCCAATGATGATTTTCATCATCATGCACAAAAAACAAGCTAATCTTAGTCTAAGTGAGGCTAAATACACAAAAAACAAGTTGCTTCTGGCCTAAGTGAGGCTAAATACACAAAATCAAACTTATCTTAGCCTAAGTCAAGTTTAAATATGTAGAGAAATAAGTTAATTCTAGATCAAGTTTTTAGATCAAATTTCTAGATCAAGTAAAACTGAATTAACAAAGGAGCAATGGAAAAGATTATTAGGGTGCTTTGAGTTCTTGAATGAGGTTATAGAGACTTTTAGTGTCTCTGGGAGTAGAAATTTTTTGATTATTGATGATAACGGTTGGAGTTCCGCGGACACCGTCATTGTTACCGAGTTCAATGTCTTTTAAGACTTTATTCTCAGTAGAGCGTTTTTCGAAATCTTTCTTCAATTGTTCTATATTTAGTCCTACGTCGCTAGCAAATGTTTCGAAGGTCTGCATTGCGTCGCTAGCATTTTGATTATTCCAGCGGTTTTGATTTTCAATGAGTTTTTTATAAAAGTCATAATAGAGTTCACCGCTTTGTTCTCTGGCAGCTTCTACGAGTTTAGCAGTGGTAAGAGCGTGAGAATGAATGTTTGTAAGCGGATAATGACGAATAACAAGCTTTATATCGTCTTTAATGAGCGGCCACGTACGCTCTAATATGCCATGCCACTGCGCACAAGCAGGACATTGTATATCCAAGTATTCTAAAATCACTACATTGGCGGCAGTATTTCCAACGACAATGTCATTATCATTGATAACAACGCCTTCTGGGTTATTGGTGGTTGCCTTAGCTTTACCGTAACAACTTATGAGGATAAGGGGTAATAGAATGGCAGTGATTGCAATTTTTTGTAAACCGTATGGCATAACAAGTCTTTTATAGAGAGTAGCGAATTTATTCATAAGATTGGCAATTATTCACAAAATTGATAATTATTTACAAAATGGGTGATGATTTATAAGATTAGTGAGGATATAAGTAGTAAGGATGTAATTAGTGAGGATGTATAGAGGGTTGTTGGAGTGTGATTTTTTAGCAGATTAATGTTTTGCTTGGGGTAAGATTTACTGTATTTTCAATGAGATTTCAATTTTATATTATTTTATCATAGTAATTATATTATCAATTGACGATTTTATTACGTATTTGCTGCCTAGTAATTATGTGTTTATTTCCTAGTTAATTATGTGTTTGCTCCCTAACTGCAGTGATCTTGTAGAAATAGGATAGTGGTCGCCATAGTATAACATAGAATAACTTACTCTTTATAACAACTTGCTATAACAATTTGCTATAACAACTTGCTATAACAATTTGCTATAACAACTTGCTTTTACGTCATATCCTTATTATAGGTTTTTAGATAAAAAAAATTGTGAATTTTAATGTGCTGTTCAGTATTTTTTCGGTATTGTTCAGTACTGTTCAGTATTGTTCGATGTTGTTCAGTATTTTTTGATATTGTTATTAGTATTGATTTCATTAGTAGTATTGATTTCGGTACTTATTTTTTAGGGGGCGTCGCTTAGTTTCAATATGTGTGAAAGGTCATATATTTCTAATGGGGCTTGGTGAGTCGTGATTGAAAGGCTGCAGGTACTTATAAAACGTAAGTTTTAAACATAAATTTATTATAGGTTTATTTATTACAGGTTTGAGATTTTAGGAAATTTTAGGTGATTTTAGGGAGCTTTGGGAATTCTGGAGAGTTTTGGAGAAATTTTGGGAGAAGTTTTAGGAGAAGTGGAAACTTTGGGAGAAGGAAGCTTTGGGAGAAATTTTAGGGAGTTTTGGGAGAAGTGGAAGTTTTGGGGAATAAGACTTTTATAAGGTTTTGTGTGTAGCGTACAACGTTGTTTAATGGGACATATTCGTTGGCGAGATGACATTGAGCGGTGCTGCCTGGTCCATAATTGAAAGCTGGAATATTCAAGGCGCTCAATTGAGCTACGTCAGTCCACGCTTGTTTAGCGGCTTTGGGGCGGTCTAATTGGTCTATGATCTGGTCAAATAAAGCCGTTTGAATGACTGATCCTGCGGGGGCTCGGCTCCAGATGTTAAATTGAGCCGAATTTTCACGTACAGCACCCGCCTGTTGGAGTAAATATTTAAATCTATCAATAGCTGCTTTCTTCGAGTAATAAGGCGTACATCTAAAATTGACATTGGCTTTCCACCATGCAGGCAAGGTTGTTTTACCAGGTTCGCTAGCACTTTCAGTAATACTTATAACATCAAAGAAATCCACTCCCCACAAGCGTCTTTTCTTAGGTTTTAGCATAGAAATATTGCGAATAAATGTACTGGCGCGCGATAAAGCATTGCTTCCGTCCCATGGCCTTGCAGAATGGGCGCGTTTTCCTTTGAAAATCACTTCTGCATGATAGCTGCCTACACAGCCTAATTGAATGGTATTGTCAGTTGGTTCGGCTACAATAGCTAGATCAATGCTTTTAAAGTAGGCTGGAAATTTTCTTATCAAGCGATAAAGACCATTGGTACGCATATCTGCGACCTCTTCACAATCATAAAAAATAAATGACAATTGATACGGTGTCGCCAATTTAGGTATAATTTCTGTAAGCATTGTGATCATAACGGCAATACCAGCCTTCATATCAGAAGCTCCTGCGCCATAAACTCTATTTTGTTTGAATTGTGCTAGAAAATGGGCTGGAACAACATCCAAATGCCCCACTATAGCAATATGCGGTCTTTTAGTAGGTCTTTTCTTTCGCATTTTTGCTAGCGAATGGCGCTGCATGGGTGGAGAAACGACCGATGGACGCGATTTTGGAAGAATAATGAATGAATTGTCTAATTGCCGGCATGTCATATTGAGCTGCGGCGTATGTGCGAGTTTAGTTAAGATATGATGGGTGAGCGGTGCTTCTCCATGACTAGGAGAGGGTATATTGCATATTTCTAGCAGCAAAGTGCGCAGGTGCCTGGACAAATTCACTTTGAAATTGACTGAAAAAGACTCACTTGATAAGTTCGCTAAGAAGATTTATTTTAGAACTTGCTAAGGATAATTGCTTTGAAATTGACTAAGAAAACCACTCAAAAGATCTATTTTAGAACTTGCTAAGGACAATTGTTTTGAAATTGACTAAGAAAATCACTCAAAAGATTTATTTTAGAACTTGCTAATAAAATTCACCTTGAAATTGACTAAAAAATGACCATAAAATTTGCTCTAAAACTTACTAAAAAAATCAATCTAAACAGCAAGTTTAATTTTTATAAAACTACGTTGCGTAGTCAAATTCAGAAATATTGCTAACCGCACCGCAAGAAATAAAATCTCTAACCGGTTGTAAAACCCATCCCCCCCATTTTAAGAAAAATCACTTAAAAAAATCACTAGTGCCATTGGTTTAAACTAAGTATTTTTAGACATGAGGTCCACATAGCTATCAGAACCTCCTTAGGAGAGAGTAATGCGTAAAGAAGGGGGTTGTGCGTTATTCTAAAAGGGCGTATACCGCTTTAAAAGCCTGTTCTTTATTTTTGATACGCGTACGTTTGATGGCTTTACGAATAGTTGCTGCTACATCCTTGTCTTCAAAACTTTCTTGCATTTCTAACAAAATCTCGACAAGGTCTTCATTATTTTTATGAATATTATAAATTTCTTCTTCATCGTACTCAAAAATATTGATAAGATTGTCGTAAGCTGTTTTTAAGGTAATATTGACTGAGGATTGTTCTTTAGAACGTTTTTTACTGTTTTCTCGAGTGCTTTCTTTAAGAAGTCGCTTGTGTTCTTTACGAAGGTCGCGTTCTTTGCGATCTAATTCGGTTCGTTTCATATGAAAATACCTTGTAAAATTAATAATACATACACCATATCGTACAATGAATAGTGCATTTTACGGTTGAAAATTTCACGGTTGAGAATATGTGCTAATTCCTATTTTCTACTTGCTAATTCTTAATTGTGCTGCAGCGGGTTACAGCGACTCATTATTAAATCTTAATGACTACAATGTACGCCCTTATAATATTATATTACGGTTGTATGACGGTTCTGCAGTACGAATATTTAAGCATTGTGTTATTAGGTTTATGATTGTATATTCAAGATTGTATATTCATGATTGTGAGTTAATGATTGTAAGTTCATGACTTTCTCTTAGGCGAGTATAAAAGACAAAAGAGGTTGGCATAAAAGCATTGAATTTTGCAGGCTCAACTTTTCTACTTAATGAATAGTGGTTAATTCACACTCTCTGCTCGGCTTTTTTACACAATGGATAGCTCTTAATTCATACTCTCTGCTCAGCTTTTCTACACAATGGATAGTTGTTAATTCGTATGATTGCCGATGCTATGCTATTATTTACAATCTAAAACGTTATTTAATGAAAGATTTTCAAAGGTTTGTAAAGATTGTGGATTGGCTAGCGTATTGATATTGGTGACGGGTTGGTGATGAATGGCGTTTTTTATAGCTTTTTCAGAAATTTTGCCGTTTATGGTTCTCGGCAAATCGGGTACCGCTATAATTTTTGCTGGGACGTGCCTAGGCGAAGCTTGGCGTTTCAGCGTTTCACAGATATAATGGATCAATTTTTCATCTAAAATACAATTGGCACGTAAAACGACAAACAAAATAATCTTTATGCTCTCAGACCGTTCATAAGTAACCGCTGCGCCTTCAGAAATAGCGTCAATGGCTTCTAGATGTTTGTAAATTTCAGCGGTACCGATGCGTACACCTCCAGGATTGAGAATTGTATCCGATCTGCCGTAGATAATAATGCTGCCGCGATCGGTCACTTCTGCAAAATCACCGTGGAACCAGACATCATCCAATGTATGAAAATAGGCTTTTTTATATCTAGACCTATTAGAATCATCACCATAAAAGCCAAGTGGCATAGATGGAAAGGGTCGTGTGCAGACCAATTCTCCCTTTTCTGCAGTAACAGGTTTGTTTTCTGGGTTGAATATTTTTATAGCAACACCTAAAGCAGGCGCTTGAATTTCACCTCGATACACAGGAAGTAATGGAGACCCCAGCACAAAACAGCCCACAATATCCGTTCCCCCAGCAATAGATGCTATTTGCACTCGCTGGCAACTACAATCATTTTCGCTATCTGTTAAGAGGTCCATTAAATAATCAAATAATTCTCCACTTAACGGAGACCCCGTTGCGAGTATCATTCGTAATCCCGTCAAATCGAGCAATGAAGATTTTTTAGCATGGACATGAGAATGGGCTAATGAAACGTTATTGTTTTTAAGCTGCGCATAATAAGCCGCTCCCGCACCCAAAACAGTCACAGCGTGATGAGCTGCTTCTGTTAGTAACCGCTTGGGCGTAGGGTATAAAGGAGCACCATCATAAAGCACCAACGTAACTCCTAACGCTAATGCACTTACTTTCCAATTCCACATCATCCATCCACACGTTGTAAAAAATAAAAGGCGATCATTTTCTTTCAGATTGGTATGCAGACCCAATTCACTTAGATGTTTCAGTAAAACGCCTCCACTGCGGTGCACAATGCATTTGGGCAACCCTGTCGTTCCAGAAGAATACAGAATGTAAAGGGGATGATCAAAGGCTACCGCTTCAAAGACAAGTTTTTTGTTTTGAGTCCATTTTTTGTAGTGCGCTAAAGCGGTTTCGTAATTGATCCATTTAATACCCAATTTTGTATTTAATTTTAACCCAGATGTAGTGTGGAGTGTTTTAGCAGTCGCTAAATGCGTATGCTTGTTACTAGACTGAGTTTTCAAGTCAGTAGCTGTTGTGTTAGAGCTTGCTTTAGGAGAGGTCGTAACATTGTGTTCTGCTTTGTTAGTAACGAATGTTACCTCTAGAACATATTCAATACTTGGAATTTTTTTAAGAATGGAGCGGATTTTCGCTTCCATTGAGATGACCGTTCCTTTATAGTGGTAACCATTGCACGTGATGAGCCATTTGGGGTTTACTTGCGTAAAGCGATCTGTAACGGCTTGACTGCCAAAATCAGGGGAACACGACGTCCACACAGCGCCTAGCGCTGCTGTTGCTAAAAATCCTACAATAGTCTCACTGCTATTGGGTAAATACGCACAGACAATATCTCCTTTTTTGACTCCCAGATCTCTTAGTAAATATTGCAGACTTTTTACATGGATATACAGATCGTTGAAAGTAAGTGTTGTTGTAGTACCGTCTTCTTTAATACTGATAAGAGCAGGTGTCGAATCTCGCTTGCTAAGTAAATTTTCACTGTAATTGAGTTTTGCGGCTACAAACCAGCGATTTTCCGTCATATGATTGCCTGGTTGTAAAACTTGTGTCCAGGGTTCATGAAATTTGACAGCAAAAAATCGGGCGCAACTCTCCCAATAATCTGTTAAAGCTGTTATAGACCATTCATATAATTCAGTAAATGTCTTAATGTCTTTTTGATAGGTTTTATTAATATAGGCTATAAATGCCCATAGGGTACTTGTTTTGATTTCTGCTTCGGTGGGGACCCAGAGTTTAGGTGGAATAGTTTTTGCTTCCATGATTACAATGTTTTTGTGATGCTTGACCTTAGCCCCTTATCCCATTAATTCTTTAGACCCTTAGTATTTAGCACAATTACAGTCCTTAGCATTTATTAAATGGACTGTGTGGTTAAGATTCCAATTAATGAGCCTCTCTAAATGAGCCGTTAAATGAGCCTTTATTGTATTATGAAAATAACCGAATCTTGATCATTAATACAGGTGATTAAGACCGCTAGCGATCTAGATTTTAGCCATTGAACCCTTGAATGGGGAGATTGGAATAGGAATTTAGAGAGAATTAGGAGTTTAGAGTATTATTTTTTACAATCGGGCACACATTCGGCGAAGACGAGCTATTTTGGCAGAGAATACAAGCTATCTGGTCCCGTCACGTCACGGACTGCTACTGATATAAGCTGCCTTATGAAAAATGACCTTGAATCTGTACAACCTTGCTAAAATATAGGAAAGGTGACTGTGAATTCGTACAGCTTTGCTAGTAAATAGGCAGAGTGAATGTGAATTCGTACCATTTGTTAAGAAATAGGAAAGGTGAGCGTGATTTTAAATCCACTTCGGTAGGTCGATGATACCCTTGTAGTTCCGCCTAAATCTTTAACAGTTTCTTTAATGAAATACATTCCCATGCCACGTCCTGCTTCGAATGAAAGGCTAGGTGCAGTAGAAAATTCTTTACAAAAGATCATGTTGATGAGCTCTTCTTTTGAGTAGGAATTGATTTTAGGTGTGTCGTAGTTGTAACGTGTTTTAAGGTGATGTTTGATCATGTTAATATCGATGCCTTTTCCATCATCACTATAGGTTAAGGATAAGGTAGGATTGGTTTTTAGGTGTTGAGATTCCTGGTTGCGGACTACGGACTGCGAGAGTGGAGCGGGGGCTTCTAAACGACTGGTGCTTAAGGTTAAGGTTGCGTGTGGGGGTTTTCCTAACTTTATTCGATCAGACGTGCTTTCAATACTATGGGCAATTGAATTTTTAACTAGCAATACCAATACACTTTTAATTTTTTCATAAAATACGTCATCATTAGGAAGAAGCGCTTCATTGAAATATTTTGTATCTAACTGGATAGGAGATTTGGGCTTTGTTTGCGCATGGGCGATGGTGTGGTTAAGAAAATTGGGAAGATTCACTTTAAATTTGACGGATAGATCGGTATAGCGATAATTGAATTCTCCTAGCTGGTAGACAATCTCTTCGGTTGTAGCTATTTCCTGGTTAAGTCTTAAAAGTAGTGTTTGGAGTTGTGTTTCATAATGCCCTTCGTTATGCGTAGGAGTGTTTTGATTGGAAGGTAGCGTGGGTGGTGGTGAAGTTTTAATTTTATTGATTTCGGCTTCTAAGCTGTGGACTAATTCTGCAAAATATACAAACCCAATTGCACTGGCATTTCCTTTGATGGCATGAAAAGTGCTTAGAAATAACGTGAGTAATTGGCTTTTACTGAGGAGTGGCTTCTCAACTTCTTTAGGTTCATTGTGCGGAGCTTCTGAGGTTAGAGTGGTTTTTAGTGTAGATTCCTTAGCATGATTTTTAGCGGGGAGGTGATTGGGGTTTTTGTTCTGGTTATCGGTATTGGAACGTGAATAATGGTTTATTTCACGGAGGTAAGGGGTTTTTTGTAACGTATTTTTTAAGTCTGTTAGCTTATGGGTGGTGCTTTTAATAAATTGATTTAAATATGTTGGATTGAGTTTTGTGATCGACATGAGCCGTTCCATCTCTTGAATTTTCTTGGTTTTTTGCTCGCGCAGTTTTTTTTGTAGTAGAATTTCTTTAGAAATATCACTCACTCTTCCCAAAATTTCAATTTTGTCATGATTGAGTGTAATGATTGTGAATGAGAAGGAAAGTGTTTTCACGTGCTGTTCTTGGTGTTTTTTAGAACGAATCGTGAGCTTTTCTAGGGGATTGACAAGGTCTAGTGGAATACGCCTGTTACGAATGATTTTAGTTAAATAGTGTTCTAGCTCGATAAGTTTAGATTTAAAGACGTGCTCTTCTAAAATCTTTACAAGGGGCGCCCCAATTGTAATAAATTTGACATCGATAATATGCTTTAGCGCAGTAGAATAGGGGTTCTTAATGCGTAGATGTTGGTCTAATAAAAAGATGCCCTCGTTCAAATTATGCATGATTTTGATATACTCCACCTGCTGCTGGTCTAGTTTATCAATAGTCTGGTCTAAGAGAGATTGTTTTTTACTGAGTGTTGTCTGGACTACATTTCTGGTGTGTTCGTAGATCAGGTTTGAGATGATAAGCATAACATAGACAAAAACAACCCTATAAAAAAAGTTTTTTTCAAATAGGTATATATCGCCAAACCCACTTTCAAGGGTAATGAGTAGTCCCAGTAAAAGTAGCGAAACACCAGTACCCCAGCTACTTCCCAATAAAAAAATAAATACTGAAGGTACGGTCAATAACCATAGCACATAGGAGTTATTGTAATGACTGATGATAAGAAGCGACCCAATAATGAAAAAGTAGACCAAGATTAAAATCTTTATCGTCACATTAAATATTTTTTCATATTTGATAATTGGGAACAATATTAGAATAGAAATCACCAAAATGCAGTCTACAATAATAACGATATAGTTGTGGTTTTGATAGTTAAAGAAAGCGAATATTATTCCAATAATCGTTCCCGTAAAAAAGAAAATATACGTTAAAATTTGCTTGCGCTGCAGATCAATTTTATTTATATCTGAGAGCGTGAACGTATTGTAAAGACTAGAATTTTTTATCGGAATTATAAAAAATCTTGTGATAAATGAATAAAGCGACTGCATGACGGGGTGAGTGAAACGGTTTATACGAATTGTAATAACGATCAAGTAAGAAGCAACCGGTCAAAATCACCGTAGCATAAGATAGACTCTAAGTACTCGCAATAAACAAAGAAAAACTATTTATTAACCTACCAGACCCATTACTGCCGATAGTGTCGGTCATTACACCCAAATTAAGGTCACACCGCATGATGACTGGACGCAATGACCAAAGCGGCGGGGTTTCTAGCATAAGAATTGAGCTAACAGGCTAAAATTTATCCCAAAGAATGTAGGTTATTTATCATTGTATAGGCGACAGGTACTTAAAATTTTATATCACGTGTAGGATCATGACTATTTATACAAGTAATTTATGTATTTTATTCGTAGCAAGGGCGCTTTTTTGTATGTGGAGTTTCTTAGGAGAAGTGATCTCGGTCAAATTTTGATTTATCGCGTAATTTTGCCTAAGCAATGCTACCATTTCCAATGGTATCAATATCAGTAATATATCAATATCAGTAATATATCAATATCAGTAATACATACCAATATGAGTAATATATATCAATATGAGTAATACATACCAATATGAGTAATATATATCAATATGAGTAATACATATCAATATGAGTAATACATACCAATATGAGTAATACATATCAATATGAGTAATACATATCAATATGAGTAATATATGTCAATATCAGCAATATATACCCACATTGATGCTATATCAATGTCAATAAAATTCATTTTTTTGTCAATTCTTTTTAATTTAGTTGACTTTTTATTTATCTAGGCTATACTAATAACATATACTTCCTTAAAAGATTAGGATTAAAATTCTTATCCATTATTAACCAATTGTATTGAATTGCTCTTAACCAAGAGATTTTAAATCACACCCATTATTAACCAATTGTATTGAATTGCTCTTAACCAAGAGATTTTAAATCACACCCATTATTAACCAATTGTATTGAATTGCCTTTAACCAAGAAGCTTTAAATCACACCCATTATTAATCAATTGTATTGAATTGCATTTAACTAAGAGGTCTTAATTATGAGTGAATCACAAGTATTAGAAGTTACGGAAACAAACTTTAAAGAAACTATTGAAGAAGGTATTGCCTTAGTTGATTTCTGGGCAGAATGGTGCGCTCCTTGTCGTGAACAAGGTCCCATTGTTTCTCAATTAGCCGAAGCCGTAGGGGATAAGTATAAAATTGGCAAACTAGACGTCGACAAACATAAGACAATAGCAGTCGATTATGAAGTTTCCAGCATTCCAACCCTTATCATCTTCAAAGATGGGCAGGTTGTCAAACGGCTCGTCGGGTTGCATCCATTGGAAGTTCTTAAAAGTGAACTCGCCGCTGTTTGAGCCGCACGGCACGTGCTTAGCGAAGTCAGAGGATTGCTATTTTTATTAGCAGGTTGTAATTTCTCTCCTGCGGTGACTATTTCTCTCTACTTGATAAGATGAGATTGCAATACGTAGCCTGAGGCATAATCGTAGTGGATAGGAGATGACATAAGAAATGACATAAGCTATCCACTACGCTACTGTTAAATTTGAAATTTGTAGGAATCCTTTTAGTTATTTCCAGTGGCTAGATTTTATTGCTGGCTTTATTGACCTTGCTTTTGTGCTAGGCGTAGTTCTGATGGGTATTTCCAATATGTTTTCAGGGTGCTTTTAATATATTTCTAATGTGCTTTCAATGTGTTTCTGATGACTTTACTTGCTTTTAACGGTAAATTCTCATTCTTAAATACATTTTCTAAGGGTCTTTAAGGATATTTCTCAAATAATCTAGCACGGTGGAGTGGAGTTTTTATAAAGAATATCTAAGCTAGGTAGTATCAAATCAATAATGTATATGTGCAGAGAAGTATTATAGCTAGTCATGACAGAAGCCTTTACGGATGCTAATGAAGCTGAGCTAGCAAGTGGCTTACCAGCGACTTCTCGTGTACCAGAGGGTGAAGCGGCGCTTAACTATTTTACGAGTGAAAGCATTGACTTTATCGCGGCTGCGGTTAAACGTCACCAGGGGCAAGAAATTCTTATGGGGGGATTGCTAGACTCCCAAGTTCGTGTGAAAGAACTTACTATCCTAGCACAGGGCACAAGGCAAATGGTCCCTGCGGTCATTGAAAGTGCTAAAAAGTATGACGTGATCATTCACAATCATCCCTCAGCGCTCTTAAAACCTTCCCCAGCAGATTTGCATGCTGCAGGAGTGCTTAGTGATTATGAAGTGGGTTTTTACATCGTTACCAATGACGCTAAGCGTGTGAACGTCGTCACTAAGTCTCAAAAAGTAAAAATTTCTACAATACAACGCTTAGCTCCAGCAGCAGTTCTTAAATTTTTAGACTCCAGTAGCCCGCAGTCTCCGATCGCAGAAGCCCTTCCATCATACGCCTTTCGTGAAAATCAAGCCACCATGATGCGCGAAGTTGTGACGGCTTTCAATGAAGAGCAGATTTATATTTGTGAAGCGCCCACTGGAACAGGGAAATCATTAGCCTATTTGTTACCCGCTATGTTGTGGGCTAAAACTAATCGCACTAAGGTTGTCATTGCTACCAATACAATTTTGCTACAAGAACAATTGTTAAAAAAAGACCTCGCTTTAGTACGGAAATTGACAGGATTTACTGAAAAAGCACTTAAAGTAGAATTAGTTAAGGGACGCAATCATTACTTATGCCAGAACAAATTTGAAACGACCGTAGGATCAGCTTCTTATCAAGTTCTCTCAGAAACAGACTCGTTAATTGACCGGCTTGATCCTAGCTCTGATTGGAATGATTTTGTTGCTTGGGGGCAGAAAACCGAGTTCGGCGATTTTAATGAACTCGCTACCGCTAGGACACAAACATTTAAGGCTGATTTCTGCTGTGAAGTCGACACGTGTAAACGCAAATTTTGCACACACAATCATGATGGTAAATGCTTTTATGGTAATGCAAGAAGACGCTTTTTTGATGCCGATATTCTTATCGTCAATCATCATATTCTCATCATTGACCTCATTATTAAAGCAAGTCAAGGTACACAGCACAATGCCCAAGGTCTCCTTCCTGCATTTGACCACCTTATTATCGACGAAGCACATCATTTAGAAGAAGTGGCACTTAAAAATTTTGGTAAAGAAGCCACAAGGTACAGCATTCTCAAAATACTTAATCTTATCGGAACACCCAGTAAAATTACTCTGGCCGCTGAGGAAGACAAAATTTTTAAGACCACCAACGAGACTCATGCTAAATCAACAAAGCCACGGGGAATACTCATTACCATTCGCAATAAACTCACGCATAAAGTTAAAGCTAAAAATACTGAAAATACAAAAACCATTGAGATAGAACCTCTCCTAGCACAAGCCGAGCAGATTTTGACGCAAATAGACCCCCTAATAGACCAATTTAGAACAGAACATTTTAAGTTCATCCAGCGCGAAGAAGAAATATTCAATGCATTGTTTCATTATTTAACAGCCAGTGTATCTGAAGGACATCGTGAAACGACTACGGCTCGTACGTCATATTCGCCGCTAAATCAGCAATTTCAAAAACGTATCAAAGAACAAACACGCCTAGAAGCTACGTGGCAGCAATTTAATACCCACGTAAATGATCTTCTAGACCATCTTTCTGATATAAAAGAGTGTCTTCAAAGCATTCGTAAATGTTTGACGGGTCTTGATGAAACATTTCTGCAGGTACTTGATTTAGAGATTAATATCAATCATTTCAAAGCTTATGATGATAGATTGGCTGAGGTGATGACGACTTTTGCAGCTCTCTTAAAGACGGACAATACTCATGAAGTCAAATGGCTCACGGGTAAAAAAACAAAAAATCGCATCAATATCATTGCGCATTGTTATAAAATTGACATCAAAGAACAATTAGCCAAAGAGCTTTTCGCACCGCTCAAAGCCCTTGTCATGACATCGGCGACTCTTACTATTAAAAATTCGTTTGAGTTCTTTAAAGCCTGTATGGGATTTGATTATATGGAGGATAAAGATAAAGAGCGTATTTGTACGACACAGATTAAACCACATTTTAATTATAAAAAAAATTGTGGTTTTTTTATGCCAGCAAAATTTCCTAATGTCGATTATCCCACATTTAAAACCTCTGCCAGAGAAGTTATTCTAGAAGCAGTGCAATTCTTAAACGGACGGACGCTTATTCTCTTTACGTCTTATAAAAATATGATGGAAATGAAGTTATTACTTGCTAGCAAATTGAAGGAAATGGGCATCAATCTCATGATGCAGGGTGATTTTGATCGCTACACGATGATAAACGAACTAAAGAAATCGCCTGCTACACTGCTCCTTGGTGTTTCTTCATTCTGGGAGGGAGTAGATATTCCTGGCGATCACTTATCTTGTCTTATTATGATGCGCCTTCCATTTCCTAATTTCAGTGAACCGATCATTGAAGCGCGCATTGAGACGTTAAAACAGAGTGGCAAAAATCATTTCACAGAACTTTTACTTCCACAAGCAATCCTCAAGTACAAACAAGGCTTCGGACGACTGATTCGTAATGAGACAGACCGCGGCTTATTTGTCCTTCTAGACAGACGTTTTATTAATAAACCCTACGGCGTAAGCTTCAAACAATCACTTCCACCATTAAAACACTTAACAGGAGCGACATTCACTGCTTGCGCTGAAGATTTTTGGAAAGAAACGTAAGTTTTGGTGGGCTATTTTACTGAAACTTTATCATTAAGTACTCTTATAAGAAATGCTCCCGTGCTGTAGTATCGTTTCTAATCTAAGCTTCCCTCCATATAAAGCTAGGGCACTTCCAACAGTAAAATAAATACGTCCCCTTCCTACATGGCGTATGAGTTCAATGTCGGCTACTTTGCAGAGACTCCCTGCATAAACGCTTGGAATCTGAGCATAGCGAGCCAGTAAAGCAATCAATTTTTCATCAATGCCACGACTGAGTCCTTCGCGTGCAACAGCATGAATGAGAAATTCACTCGCATAACGACTGAGCATTGCAAACGTTTCTTCAGTTAAGAATAAGTCGCTAGCTTCACGCCATCCTTTTATCATGACCTGATAGAGATTAGGGTTATTAGAAACGGGGCGGGAACTCATGTCAATAACAATACGCTCTTTACCAATCAATTTTGCTAAGGCTTGAAGTTTGGGCAGTGAAAATTTATTTTCAGAAAATAATGCTGATGTAAAGATTAATTTTCTAGCGCCGCGTTCTAGCCATAAGACTGCATTGTCTAACGTCATTCCACCTCCGATGTGATAGAGTTCTGGATATTTAGCCAAAATACTAGAACAAGCTGTTACGGTGGGGTGTTCTACAGAGGATTTTTGCTTACGGAGGTGTGTTGGTTCTTTGGTGTGATAATTGTGTCCATCTAGCATAATGATATGTCCGCCTATTAGATCATAGGTATTAAAAATATCTGCATAATAGATAGGAGGATGGGCGGCTATAAAATTTGTTTTTACTGTGGCAGTCTTCTTATTAGGTGCTGAATTTTTAGGGGGGTGCAGTGTTGAGCCGACTAATTGTTTGACAGCTCCTTCATGAAGATCAATGCAGGGGCGAAACAAATTTTGTGTAGATTTTTTAGCCATTGAGACCATTTTTTATAACTTAGCAATGATTTGGTATGATGGGTGATTTTACAAAGGGGGGAGCTCACTGCACCGATTATTATAAGACTAGATCACGTTTAAAACTCTTCGCCGTAGGCGTTAGATCAAAGATGTTTTCACATACTGCTCCTGCGAGGTAGTAATGATAGGCAATGCCACCTATCATCGCCGCATTATCCGTGCAGAGTTCTAAGGGGGGTGTCACGTAGGTGAGATTAGCAGGTGCTAAATTGTTCTTTTTCTTAGGTAGATGGGCTTTATTGAAAAGTGTCTTTAAATACTTATTAGCCGCTACACCACCACAGATACCGATCTGTGTTATACCAAGCTCTCTAGCGGCTGCTAAGGTCTGCTCGACAAGTTGTGTTAAAGCAGCTTTTTGAAAACTAGCTGCTATATGTGGTTTTAAAGTATCCCAATTAAAATCCGTATGGTAAGGTGTGGTTAAGTAGCGAGGGCTGTTATGAATGACAGCTGTTTTAAGACCTGAGTAGCTAAAAGCGTAACGGTAGCGTGATAATTTATTTTGCTGTGGGCGAAAAATAGGATATGTGAAATACGTTTCATCGCCTGTACGTGCAAGTTCTTCTATCGCAGCGCCACCAGGATAAGGCAGTTCTAAGGCGCGAGCAATCTTATCAAAACATTCTCCGCACGCATCGTCAAGCGTACTCCCTAAGACTTCTAGTTCTAACGGGGTTTTCACAAGAGCAAGAATAGTATGACCCCCAGAGACCAGGAGACCCAGATATGGAAACGTTATTTTTCCTGTCATCACTAGACTGTAAAAGTGTGCTTTTAAATGACTCACACCGATAAGCGGTTTTTCAAGTAAATAAGCGAGACTTTTAGCGGCATTTGTCCCTACAAACAATGACCCTATAAGACCAGGATGAGTTGTTACGGCTATTGCATCAATCGTGTTTTTGAGTACGGTTAAATAAGCATCGCGATGCGATGACAATGCTTTGAGATTGTATTCTTTGTGATTGTAATTATGTTGTTTGTTAGATGAAGATGCGTTTTGAATGGTCTTTTCTGCGGATAGAGACGCAGCTACCCCCTTAGTGAGGCATGCTTTTAAAGTAGGGTAGAAAACCTCTAGATGTCTACGCGCAGCTATCTCAGGAACAACCCCGCCAAAAGCACGGTGGTAGAGCTCCTGGCTAGCGGTGTCCATACTTACAACAGTACGACCATTGTCGACGAGGGCAAGTGATGTTTCATCACAGGACGTTTCAATGGCTAAGATCCGCATGGCGCTTTCACCAGTTCTAGATTTTTTTGTTATTATTAACGATTATAGCGAGGGTTATCGTTACAGCCATGCTAATTTAAAAAGATGCTGTGTCTTTATGTAGGACACGGCTATGATTTAATGAGCGTTGATCGGATGGGCATTAATAGGCATTAATGGGCATCGATTGAATCAGTATCGACTTTAGTCTATACCCATTGAATTAGCGTAAATAAGAGAAGCTATGCGAACAACGTATTTCTTAAAAAACACTTCGTTCGGTTATTTGAATAAATTATCTAAAACATTATCTAGCGTGGTGTCTAGTACTTTACTTAGATCAACTGTGATAGGTTCATTGAAATAAAACTTACCTTTAACAGTTGCGTATTGGTAAATAAAACTTCCCTTAATAGTAAATGTTGTTTGTGAAGTAATAAATGATTTGAAGGCATTGTTTATTAGTTTATCTTTGTTAACAGTAATGGGTAAGGTAATTTGATTGTTTCCTTTTTTTATCGTGGTAGTGGGGACTTTGGGTAACTCAGTTAGCAGTGGTTCAGAATTTCTAGAAATTTGTAGATGGGTAAGCCGTACCGTAATGTCATAGGAAGAAGGATTATTGATGGTGAGTAAAACTTCAGCAGTCACGTTATTGTCAATCATATAAACCTTGTTTAAATCTAGGTTCGTAATAACGGGTACTTCTTTAAGTTTAGCACAGCTAGTCATTACAATGCCTAATATGAGGATAATGAGGCTAATGCAGAAAATTTTTATAGGTGATGAAGACATGGCTTATATAGGAAGGTGGATATTTTTTTATAACGAGTGAATGGTTATTATTTAAGATTATTCAATGTTGTAGAAGGAAGCGGCTTTATTAAAACTGGCGTGGTTTTCTAGGTCTTCTTCGATGCGTAAGAGTTCATTGTATTTGGCTAGGCGGTCACTTCGTGAAAGTGAACCTGTTTTGATCTGCGCAGCTCCAGCTGCGACGGCTAAATGCGCGATCGTGGTGTCTTCGGTTTCTCCTGACCGATGGGATAGAACAACGCCATAGCGGTGCGTTTGTGCCATGCGAATAACGTTTAATGTTTCACTAAGAGTCCCGATTTGATTGAGTTTGATAAGAATAGCATTGGCTATGTTATGCTTGAGACCTTTCTGTAAGAAGGTAGGATTGGTTACAAAAAGATCATCTCCGACTAACTGGATTGGACGGCGAGACGCGGTAGAATGAGTGGGCGCACAGACTTTTTCTGTTAGTAATTTCCACCCCTCCCAATCAGTTTCACTTAAGGGGTCTTCTAGGGAAATAATGGTTTTATGACGGTTTAGAAGCTCAGTCCAATAAGTGACCATAGCTTCTGAAGAAATGATATTTTTTGATGATTTCCAAAATTGGTACGTATTGGGTTTGCCTGCTGCGTGCGTCATTTCAGATGCTGCGGCGTCCAGTGCGATAGCGATATCTTGCTTGGGCTGGTAGCCTGCTTTCTCGATAGCTTCTGTAATAAGTGCAATCGTTTCATCAGTGCTGCTTAGATTAGGAGCGAAGCCCCCTTCATCACCGATATTCGTGTTCAGTCCCCGTTCTTTTAACAGTTTTTTAAGGGTATGAAATACCTCTGTGATGTGCCGCAAGGCTTCACGATAACTCGTTGCACCAACGGGCATGATCATAAATTCTTGAATATCGACAGTATTGTCAGCATGTGCACCACCGTTTAAGATATTAGCCATCGGTATAGGCAATTGATGTACTCCCGGTCCTCCTAAGTACCGATATAAGGGGAGACCTAATTCGTTAGCAGCAGCTTTAGCAACAGCTAGGGAGACGCCTAAGATAGCATTAGCCCCGAGCCGTTTTTTGCTGGGTGTGTTATCAAGCTCGATCATAGTCTGATCGATGCCTATTTGATTGAAGACGCTATGTCCGATAATGGCTTCACTGATCTCGGTATTGACGTTTTCTACCGCTTTGAGAACACCTTTGCCGAGGTATCTGTTTTTATCACCGTCACGTAGTTCATTTGCCTCGTTAATGCCTGTAGAGGCGCCCGCTGGAACAGCAGCACGGCCTAGGACACTAGAATTCAATACAACATCGACTTCAATTGTTGGATTGCCACGCGAATCCAGTATTTCGCGCGCATGAATGTGTGTAATAGATGCCATAGTGTGATTTCTGCTAATAAATTTTTGAATTCACGCAGTTTTTTTATTTAATTACAGTTGTTATCAATAAAATGCGCTATGCTCTAATAGAGTATAAAGAGGCGTAAAAAGACACAAAAGGTTTATATTATTAACAGGTATAAACTTATATAAAGAACTTCAATCGTACGGTATAGATGATTATATTTTACAATACATCTTCACTTGGTGAAGAGAAAATCTGAGCAAATCTGAACAGATTGATTGAGAATGGGTTAATATAGCTAACAGTATACACTATATCATGAGATATGGATTATAAATTAAATGATTGGACTGCAACTGGATTCTTAACGGCCTATCAAAAACAGAATTTTTCTAGAACAGAAGTCTGATCGCTAGCAGATCGGTCAATTTACCAAATATTAAGCAACTGTCCAGAAAGACCAATGAGCGTAATAATGAGTGCCCATCTGGTAAATCGTGCCCCGCCTTTAATAGAGATTTTCGTACCGAGCAAAGCTCCTATTATGGACCCCACCGCTAACGCTAGACCAACGCCCCAATCAACAAGACCATTGATTAAGAAGATCGTTAAACTAGAGACATTGAAGAGGAATGAAAGTGCCATTTTGATAGCGTTGGCATTTTTGAGATCGAAGTGCCCCACGAGTACCATTCCTGTTAATAGTAAAGCACCCACTCCTGCTTGAATAAATCCACCATACATCCCAATACCGACAAAGACAATAAATTCTCCTCCACTCAATGTTTCATGTTTATGACGACTCTTAGTAGCAATCCATCTATCAGGCTTGAACACCATCATAAAAATAGTCACAATCATAAAGACACCTATCAATTTTTTAAAGATATCAGCATCAATATACACCGCTAGATAAGCACCAATAATCGAGCCTAAGATAGAAGGAATGGCTAGATACAAACTTTTTTTTACATTGAGAATGTTCTGTGAATAGTAAAGGATACAGCTAGCAGCACTCTGTAAGACAATGGCCACGCGATTACTGGCATTGGTAACATGAGGAGGAACGCCTAAGAGAATGAGCACAGGAAGGGTAATAAATGACCCGCCAGCAGAAATGGTATTGATAAAACCACTGATAAAGCCAACGCCTAAGATAATGAGTATAGTTTGAAGTGTCAATTCCATCTTACTTAATCACATTCTATTTAATCAGTCATCTTATTTAACCAGTCATCTACGTTCTACTTAAAATCAGTCAATCACATTTTACTTAGCCAGTCAAGCACACTTTCTAAGCCATTAACCATAAAAATATCGGCATTTCTTTAAAGTTTTTTCCTATAAAGCAATTGTTTCTATAAAGCAACTATTTCTATGAAGTAGTAAAATTTAATCTTTGCTAAGTAAAAACAATAATGCGTTGAAATGAGAATGCAATGCCCACTTCTTCACCTATATTGTAGCGGTAAATAGAAGGCATTAATGAGAGCAATTCGGTGCCTGAATTGAGTTTTAATACGTAGAGGAAGTGACTTCCTTGAAAAATAATCTGGGTGATGTGGGCACGGATAGCACTTCTGTTGTCTAGTTGTACGTCGTCAGGACGAACGAGTAGTTTGACATTTAACGATTTTCTTTTATAGGGTTCATGGGGTGAGGGCTGTGACACTGGGGTGGATGAAGGCGCATGGGTATGTGAATATTGGTTAGGGGTATTTGTTTTCTGCGGGGAAGTAGTAACTGATGTAGCTTGCGAAGTGTGTGATCGTGTGACTAATTGAAATTTTTTGATTCTTCCAAATTCACTGATAAGTATTCCTTCTTCGATAATTCCATTTATAAGGGTTCCCTTACCTATGAAATCAGCAATAAAACGCGACGCGGGCTGGTAATAGACTTCATAGGGTGTTCCGTATTGTTCTAAGGTTTGATTGTGTAAGACGCCCATCTTATCTGAGAGAGCAAAGGCTTCATCTTGGTCGTGTGTGACGAAAATGGTTGTGATTTTTTCTTCTTTGAGCAGGAGTTTGAGTGAAAATTGCAGTTTCTGTTTTAATTCTACGTCTTGACTTGAGAGCGGTTCGTCAAGTAAAATAAGCGGAGGCTTAGGTGCTAGAGCGCGTGCGAGTGCCGTTCGTTGCTGTTCGCCACCTGAGATAAGGTGTGGGTATTTGTTTATGACGTGTTCTAGTTTTAGGGCTGTGATAAGCGTGTCGAGTCTATTTTTCTGGGTACGGGCACGACTATTTTTCATTGCCACCATAATGTTTTCTTTTACCGTCATATGGGGGAATAAGGCTAGGTCTTGAAATACCATCGTTATATTTCTAGCTGCAGGGGGGACTAAGTGTTCTGCTGTACTGATCGGTTTGTCGTACAAGCAAATGCGTCCTCTACTAGGTGCAATGAATCCTGCTAGAGCTTTAAGCAGTGTTGTTTTCCCACACCCAGAGGGCCCTAATAAACAAACTATCTCTTCTTTATAGATACTAAGCGATAAGTCTTTAACAATGGTCAATTTTTGATAATTGAGAACAAGGTTATCTATTTTTAAGAAAACGGTTCTTTTAAGCGGGTGCTGATTTGGAATTGAGGCTGCACCGTGATTGTGAGAATAGGTCTTTACGATAGAAGTCATTTGAATAGTTAGAGCATGATCGGTTATAAAACGGGTAGTTCAATGGAGGTAGATTGCTACTGTTTGTCTATTAGCCGTCAAATTGCGTTCTCAATCGTATTGTTACAAATCATATCATTATTAGTAGTATACCCTGATGTTGGGGTGATTATGTGGTGAATACTAGTGGTTATTGCAATTTGAGACTGTTTTTAGCGATTTAAAGTTAGTGAAATAACGGCTGGTACGCATATATTTTAGTGTGCTAGCGGTGGAGTAAAGCAAGTGCTTTTTTATTTACTGGACAATGCTTATAAGAAGAGGAAAAGAGAAGATTAATGCATGGATTTATGATTGTCTTGAATAAACGTTTGTGTGATCAGGTATATGGGGATCAATCCAACTAAAATTAACAGCAAACATGCAGCGGCGGCTTCTTCGATAAGTTCATTCGAAGCAAAAGCATAAATATACGTCGCTAAGGTCTCAAAATCAAAAGGCCTGAGGATGATCGTAGCCGACAATTCTTTCATGCTGTCAATAAAAACAATAAGAAATCCTGTAAGTATGCTTTTTTTTAATAGTGGAAGATGAATACGTGTGATAATTTGTCTGTCGTTATAGCCAAATAATTTTCCTGATTGATCGATACTCATCGATATTTTTTTGAGGCTAGACCGTGTGGACCCTAATGAAATGCTTGAAAATCTAACAATATAGGCAAAAATAATGGCGCCCCCCGTCCCACTCAATATTAAACCAGGCCTGAGTCCAAAAAACAATTCCATTTTAGCATCAAACCAATTATCAAATATTCCAAACGGAATAATAATGCCAATAGCAACAATCGTGCCGGGAATAGCATAGCCAAGGTTTACAAATTGACTGACGCTACTTATGAACCGTGATTTTTGATTGCGTTCTAAATAGGCGAGCGTAACGGCTATCAATGTGCTAAATCCAGCTGCCCATAACGATAAAGCTAATGTGTTTGAAATATATTTGATGAAATTGTCTTCAAAAAACAAGGCATAATTGGCTATGGTGTAGACGACTAAAATGCTCACTGGAATGATGAAGCCTAAAATGATGGGAATCCAACAAAAAAAGGCTAGCAAAACTTTTATAAAGCGGCTGGGATGATTACGGGGCGGGTCGTAATAACTGGCTTCTTTTTGATATTGTTCTTGTGCTCTGCGACTCACGTGTTCTAGATAAATGATACTGCAGACGACAATCAATGTCAGACAGGCAAGTCTTGCTGCGGAAGTTAGATCGTTTAAATTGAGCCACAGATTATAAACGCCGATTGAAATAGTATGCACGGCTAGGTATTCTACAGCGCCGAAGTCATTGAGTGTTTCTAAAACGACTAAAATAACGCCTACCGATATAGCAGGTCTCGCTAGCGGCAGTGAAATCTTAAAAAAACCGCGCAGTCCACTGATTCCCATAAGTTCTTGAGCTCTAGCTAGTGAAGCAGAATGTTCGTAGAAAGCTTTTCTCGCTAAAAGATACACATATGGATATAAAGCCAATGTCATTATAATACTAGCTCCGCCGAGACTGCGAATGCTTGGAAAGTAATATTCTGATGCGCGTTCTACTTCAAGGACTGTACGGACCCAGATCTGCAGCGGACCGCTATAATCTAGGAAATCGGCATAAATATACGCCGATATATAGGTCGGAATCGAGAAAGGAAGAATCAATGCCCACGTGACAATCTTTCTCGTATAAAAATGATAATGACTGACAATCCAAGCTGTCGCGACACCTAGGATTAAGCTGTAAAACCCCGTTAAAAATATTAAAATGAATGAATTTTTAATGTAGCTGGGAAGTGTTGTGGCTAGTAAGTGTTTCCAGATATTGTCAATGGCAAATTCTTTGTAATTGTTAACCACTTCTGAAAAGAGGGCTAATTTGAGAATAGTAACGATGGGAAGTAGAAAAAAAATAGCTACTAAGAGAATAAAGATGGTCTGCCATAATTTTAATTTATTGAGATATTTCTTCCCTAGTTTTAACCAGGTCGTTAATACAGAAGAGACTCTTTGTTTGATAGGCTCTACGGGTAAATGCATAATAGATGCTAGGAAATTATAAAAATGATATAAAAATATAAAAAGTATAAAAAATAATGTAAAAAACGATCCATTTAAATGATATAAAAAACCACGAATTTAACCGGCACAATCAATAAAAATACGTAGAGAAATAATCGCCTTTACTCACATCACATCAAAAGTGATATTGATAAGTTGTTAACAACTAACGAATACAGAAATTATAGCATTCATCGTGCATGTTCTTAAAAATAGTCGTTTATAATAGTCATTAGTAGGTGAAATTTTTGGTGAAATTTTACGATAAAATTTTACTGTACAATCCTATCAATCCTATTAGTCGCCAGTAATAGTCATCAATGGGTAAATTTTTGCGATAAAATTTTGTGATAAAACTATGCAGTAAAATTTTACGGTAAAATTCTATTTTACCGTAAAACGACAGTTATAAAGCAAGGTGATAGTTATAGAGTAACGTAATAGCTAGGTAGCAAGCAAAGTGATAATTAGGCTAGTTATTATTCTGCGATACGCTGTGATAATATTACAAGTAGTAGCAAACGTATTGTATTATACTTAGTAAATTACACATAGCAAATCATAATTAGCAAATTATGCTTAGTAAACTATACTTAGTAAATTACACATAGTAAGTCATACTTAGCAAACTACGCTCAGCAATCTGCATTTAACAATCTGTATTTAGCCAAACTACATATAGCAAACCACACTTATATACGAACATCTATATGAACATCTATATAAACATTTTATCGTCTGAATGATGAAAATAAGGAATTGTCAATACAATAAGTGTGGTTTCTAGTATAAATTTTTAAGATGAAAGAGACTTACTTCGGTAGGTTACAATTCATCAAATTTTACTTTATCGAGCAAAATAACTGCTTTTTTGTAATTGTCCATGATCTCTTGTAATGGAAGGTTGTCTTCTTTGAAGTTTGAAGCGAGTTCTTTGATTTTGCTAGGTTTATTGACAGAGCTTTTGACAGGAAATTCGAAATTGACTTCACCGTAGATAAACTGTGCTTCATCACTACTGAGATAATCGATAAATTTGATAGCATTCTTTTTATGGGGAGCGTAGCGTGTGAGAGCGGCTCCTGAGATATTCATATGAGTACCTCGATTGGCTTGATTAGGAAAGATAAGTTTGACGGACTTTGCCCATGCTTTTTGTTCGGGGTTTTTGTCGTTAAATAGCATCTTTCCATAATAATAACTATTGCCAATGCTAATATCACAGAGTCCTTCTTTAATAGCCTTGACTTGAGCGCGATCATTGCCCTGTGGTTTTCTGGCAAGATTGTTTTTTAAGCCAGTAAGCCACTTCTCCGTTGCTTGTTCGCCGTGATGAGCGATTAATGACGTTATGAGAGCAATATTGTACACGTGATAACCAGAACGCGTACAAATACGACCACGCCATTTGGGATCGGCAAGTTCTTCGTAGGTAAGGATCTCTCCGTCTTTAACACGCTCCTCTGAGGCGTAAATAATACGCGCACGCGTCGTAAGAGCGATCCACATCCCTTCGGGGTCTCTATACTTAGTGGGGATATTGCGGTTGACTGTACCTGATCTTATTTTCTGCAAGACACCTGCTTCTTTAAGGTCTCTAAAGCGACTGACATCTACAGTAAGAACAACGTCTGCGGGAGAATTTCTTCCTTCACTTTTAAGTCGTTCTAACATTCCTTTTTTCAGGAAAACGACTCTCGTGTCAATACCTGTTTTTTTAGTAAAGGCATCGAGCAGCGGACGAATTAAAAATTCTTGCCGATAGGAATAAATATTGACTACGTTCTCATTTGATTTTTGGGTTCTCTGAGCGGATAATGGGTTATGAAGTGAAATAATTGTGCTAAAAATAAATCCTAGTAATAATACAGGTAATTTCTTAGGTAATTTTCTAGCGACTACTTTCAAAGTGGTGACTGATGATACCAGTAACGGTTTTACGGGTAATTGTGGTGTCTGAGCATTTTTCATAAAGGATTCCCTCCAAAATATAATTGTGTTAAATTTGTTAAATATGCTATGTTACACAGCTATATTATAAAATGAAATGCATTAAATAGGATAAAAAATATCCTATTTTTTATTGGGTGAGGTTAAATTTTTCTCACCAAGCCAATATTTCCTACTTTAGGGTAGTCAATATTGAATGATAAGACTAAATGGGGATAAAAAATATGCTATTTAAATTTTATACGTTTGAATTTTCTATAAAAAAATAAAAATAGCGGTGATTTTTACAAATTATCCAGTGATTTTTCTTGGTTAAATTCATTGAAAAGATAGATTAGCGTTGTTATTGAAACGGGCATTTAATACTGGTTTCAATTGATTATGTATTTAATACTGATTTCAATTGATTATCATAGATAGGGGGCAATACTCGTAATTGTGTTCTTACAATTAAGAGTTATAGAGGGTGGAAGTATAGATTATTGTATTCTTGCTATTATAAACGGGTATTATGGAGATCAATAGGGGTCAATGGGGATCAATAGGGGTTTTCGTGTTCCTGCAGTTGATGTTATAGAGGGTGGAAGTATGGATTATTGCAGTACAGGTTATTGTATGGGAGGCGATATGGGTTACTGCGGTATAGATTATTATATTCTTGCTATTATAAACGGGTATTATAGAGATCAATAGGGGTCAATGGGGATCAATAGGGGTTTTCGTGTTCCTGCGGTTGAGTGTTATAGAGGGAGGAAGTATGAATTACTGCAGTACAGGTTATTGTATGGGAGGCGATATGAGTTACTGCGGTATAGATTATTATATTCTTGCTATTGTAAACGGGTATTATAGAGATCAATAGGGGTCAATGGGGATCAATAGGGGTTTTCGTGTTCCTGCAGCTAATCGTCATAGGGGAGTTAATACTGCTTTTGTGTTCTCACATCTTACAATTTACAATTAAATACTGAAATATTCAGTATTGGCTCTCACTTTCAGTTGTTTTTCAATGTTCGAGTACTATTACAACGATCTACCTATTGTATTTACGTTCTTACTATTTACAATTGAATACTGAAATATTCAGTATTGGCTCTCACTTTCAGCCGTTTTTCAATGTTCGAGTACTACTACAACGATCTACCTATTGTATTTACGTTCTCACAATTTACAATTGAATACTGAAATATTCAGTATTGGCTCTCACTTTCAGCTGTTTTTCAATGTTCGAGTACTATTACAACGATCTACCTATTGTATTTACGTTCTTACAATTTACAATTGAATACTGAGATATTCAGTATTGGCTCTCACTTTCAGCCGTTTTTTGATGTTCAAGTGCTGCTATAACCGTGTACCAAGCAAGTAAAACGCATTTTATTCGTGAAGGATATCGCTTGATGCCTTCAAATACAATGAGTTTGCCTAAGCGTGATTTCAATTGTTCAGGAGGCGTCTGGTCTAAGACCAATTCTCTAAAAAGAGCAAAGAGCGTTTTAACCTCAGCGGGTGTCTTCCCCACCATGGTTTTTGTCATCAGTGAAGCGGATGCCTTAGAGATAGCACAACATTGTCCTTTAAAGGCTATTTTTTCAATAGTCTGCTTATCTTCCGCCAACAATAACTTTATCCATAGATGGTCTCCGCATAACGGGTTGTACCCTTCACTTTTATGGCTATACGGGTCTAAATCCCCATAATTGTGAGGGTTTTTATTGTGATCAAGGATGAGTTGCTGGTAGAGATTGTGTTCCATGTAACCTTATTGGGCTTTGCTATACGGATTGGGTCAGTGGATTATATGATATGGATTATTCTTTTATCTGGACTATTTTTGAGGTTATTAACGTTTTTCTAGTTATTGTAGTTGGCTAGTTGTTATTAATGGGTATTTTTCTAGTCGTTGCTAGTTAGCTTCGTTAGTAGGTGGTTAGTTGTTGCTAATTAATCTAATTGTTAACAATTGGCTAGTCGTTAGTAGGTGGTTAGTTGTTGCTAGTTAATCTAATTGTTAACAATTGGCTAGTCGTTAATAGGTGGCTAGTTATTGCTAGTTAATCTAATTATTGTTAATTGGCTAATTATTGACAGCTGGCTAGTTATTGCTAGTTAATCTAATTGTTGTTAATTGGCTAATTATTGACAGCTGGCTAGTTGTTGCTAGTTAATCTAATTGTTGTTAATTGGCTAATTATTGACAGCTGGCTAGTTGTTGCTAATTAATCTAATTGTTGATAATTGGCTAATTGTTGATAGCTAGCCAGTCGCTCGCTAAGTGCTAGTTATGAAGATGAACTTAGCAATTTATAAACTTTCTTGATCGCTGCTATCAATCGCTCTACATCTTGTATTGAATTGTAAATGGCAAATGAAGCGCGTGCGGTAGCATTGGCATCATATTTATTGATGATAGGCTGGGCGCAGTGATGCCCGACTCTGATAGCGACATTTTCTTCATTGAGTAGTGTCCCAATATCATGCGGATGGGTATTTTCGATCAAAAACGAGAATACAGATGCCCGCTGTGCAGCATTACCTAGTACTTGAACGTAGGGAAGAGTGCCGAGGGCTAACTTAGCACTCTTCATCAATTGCTTTTCATGCTGTATGAAGGTTTCACTACCTATCGCTTCGATAAGATCAATAGCCGTTCCTAAGGCAATCACAGAGCCAATAGGTTGCGTTCCTACTTCAAATTTATAAGGGGCGCCTTGGAAGATTGCTTTTTCAAAGGTCACATTGAGGATTCCGCCGCCGCCACGCCGATAAGGTGGCATCTGGTCTAGATATTTTTTCTTTCCGTATAAAACTCCTGCTCCCGTTGGACCGAACATTTTATTTGAACTGAAGGCTATAAAATCGACATCTAAGTCTGTCACGTCAATTTTTTCATGGATCATTGTCTGGGCACAGTCCAATGCGACCACAGAGCCATTTTGATGCGCTTTTTTAATGATGGTCTCTACGGGATTGATCGTTCCTAACACGTTTGAGGTATGCGTAATACTGACTATTTTAACCTCAGGCGTGAGCAAATCCATAAAATGTTCTAAGTCCAATTCTCCATCATCATTGACACGGACGACTTTTATGATAAGGTTTTTATCTTCGGCTATTTTTTGCCAGGGTAAGATATTGGCATGATGTTCCATTTCTGAAATAATAATCTCTTCCCCTTCATTAAGCAAATAACGACCGTACGTCTCTGCTAGCAAATTAAACGAATCGGTTGTGCCGTAGGTGAAGATGATCTCTTCTTTATGTTCGGCATTGATAAATGCTTGTACTTTCTGGCGTGTTCGATCGAAGAGTTCTGTCGCCTGTTCTGAGAGATTGTAGACACCTCTATATGTATTGACGCCTAGCTTTGTGTAGTAGTGAGTGAGGGCATTTATTACTGGTGTTGGTTTGAGGGTTGCTGCTGCGCTGTCTAAGTATGAGAGCGGTTGCTTTTCAGTCGAATTCTCTTTTATGGCAGGGAAGAGGTCTGAGATTTGATGATCGGTGATACAACGTTTGACATCATCCGTAATAAAGGTAAGTGGCGGCTTGTCAATGACTGTATGAGATTTCATTGTATTCATTGCTAGTGTGATAAAATATTAGAACATAGAGTTTTTTTCAATAGAGTTTTTTTGAATTAACGGTGGGTTTTGTTCTTAGATAGAAGAGATAGAAGAGATTTTTTAAAAGTTTCTTAGAAGTTTTTTAAGACGTGGTGACACAGGATCGGACACAGGATCGTTGGTTGCTTTACAGTAACAATCTAATTTTAGAAGTGCATTAAAAGAAGTCTGGTTTCTAATGATAGGTGCTAGTGAGTTTCTTAGGAACTTGATACTAAGGGGCTTGGTATTAAGAAGTTTGATATTAGCGTCAATCAGAAGAAATTTTTTAAGAAGTTCTCTGTTGGCAGAGTGGAACGATCGGAGGAGGTGATGGCAGGCTGTGGATGACCAAGGACTTCTGCTAAATTGATAAAAAATTCCTTAACAAAGGCATGTGATAATATAGCGAGGGCTTGTTTTTGTGAAATACCTCTACTCATCAGGTAAAACAATTCTTCTGCATTGACTTCTCCGATCGTTGCACCGTGTCCGCATTTGACGTCGTCAGCGAAGATTTCTAATTGCGGGCGTGCGTACATGACGGACTTTTCTCCGATCAGCAATGTTTTGCAGAGCTGGCCGGCATTGACGCCTTGGGCGTTACGAAATACCTTTAAATGTCCTGTAAATGCGCCGCGTGATCTATCGGCGAGGACAAATTTATAATTTTGTTGGCTGGTGGTTTGTTCGGTTTCGTGATGGAGTGATACAATATTATTGAAATGCTGCCTTGTTTTTCCAATGCTGAGCCCATTAAAGGATGCGTTAGCACCTTCGCCTTTGACAAAAAATTTCTTTTCTATAAGCGATGACTGGCTGCCGTGCTGCATTGAAAATGTATAATAACTGCTGTTGTGATAGAGGTTGCCGTGTGTCATGTGAATATGATTGACGTTAGCGCCTTCTTCTAGTTCTTGGACGTGAATTAATTTAGCGCCTGCTTCTAGGGTTATATTGATAAATGTATTTTGAAGTAGCACGTGTTCTACTTTATGTGTTTCTAGAAATGTAAGGGCTGCGTTTTGCTCTAAATGGAGATGGACGCGTGGAATAATAATTTTTTCGTGACTCGCACTGTCGTCTAGAAAAAGACAGACAAGGGGTTTGGCTAGCGTGACGTTCTTAGGAATGCGAATAAAAACTTCATGCTGTTCACTGGTAAGTCCTTCTTGTAAAGCGGTGAGTGCTATATTTAAGCTGAGCATGAGATTGGGCTCGTTGTGATTTTGCTTGACAAGTGAATGGATCGATTTAGGGTATCTGTTAGAAAGGTCTGTTTCATTGGTTTCTACCTCTAGGAGCATGCTTTCTGAGGAGAGGTTAGAATCTTTTAAGAGAAGGGCGCCGTTATTGAAAACAAGCGTGTAAGCTAGATTATTTTCTTCTACTGAGGTTACAGGATAGATTTTTTCGCTGGTTTTAGCAATGAGATCGGTTAGCTTTTCATCTGATCTTTTTCTAGAATGCACTCTGGGCCAGCCTTTATCTTTGATGGTGAGTAGTGCTTTAGGCTGTTTTTTCTCGATTTTATTGAAAAAATTGACATTGCTATGCTTCCAATAATCATCTTTTTCGATGTTTAGCGATTGGATAGCTTGTTTGAAGCGTGCAAATTGCTCAGTCCCGTATGCTATACGTTCTTCTGATTTAGTTTTATTTAAGAATCGAGTGCAAGTTGTCATAGGATCTTTTTACGAGAATATGGCTACTAATAATAGTAAGAGGTAATGTCTGGTAGATAAAATTTGTAATTGATTACGGTCTGGGCAATAGCAATTAAAAGAAATAGCAATTAAAAGATTTAGGTATTAACAGTTCTACGGGTTGAGGTTACTTGGGTTATTCTGTGCAGAGTGGAGTACAAGTGCCAAATGACTTTAAGACGCGGCGACTTGATACCCTTTGTTTTCAATTTCAAGTGCGAGCTTAGCATCGCCTGTTTTAATGATTTTGCCATCTTTAAGAATATGCACGAAGTCAGGTTTAATGTGTTCTAAAATGCGGTGATAATGTGTGATGAGAACGGTAGCATTGTGGTTTGATTTGAATTTTTGTATTCCTGTGGCTACGATTTTAAGGGCGTCAATGTCTAGACCAGAGTCGGTTTCATCTAGAAATGCGATCCTAGGCGCTAAAACAGCCATTTGGATGATTTCATTTTGTTTCTTTTCACCACCTGAGAAATCCACATTGAGTTCTCTAGAGAGGAGTGATTTTTTGATACCGAGTTTGTCCATTTTTTGTTCCAAAAGCTCTTCAAATTCTATGACATCCATAGGTTCGCTGCCCTGGTATTTGGAAACCTCGTTAAACGCAGCGCGTAGAAATTCTTTATTGGAAAGACCGGGAATTTCTAAAGGATACTGAAAACTCATAAATATGCCTTCACAAGCACGCTGGTGCGTATCCATAGTGAGGAGGTTTTGTTTTTTTAGATTGATCTCGTAGGTGACAGAGCCTTCTGTTACGGTATATAGGGGGTGTCCAGCAATAATTCTAGACAGCGAACTTTTGCCAGCGCCATTGGGGCCCATAATGGCGTGAATTTCTCCCGCTTTAACGGTTAAATCAATGCCTTTGAGGACTTTTGTCTCATTGACTTCGGCGTGCAGGTTTTTTATTTCTAACATTGTTATTGGGATGCTTTTTGGGGTTACTCTTTTTGGGTTGCTTTTTTGGGGCTACTTCAATCTTATTATTTAATAACGATACGTGATGATAATAATAATAAGGGCTGTTATGATGAGAAGAAGTCTTTGTTTCTATACGGTTTACTGGGGTTTATTATATTACGTGAGATTAAGTGTTTTTATTGTTATTGATAGGTCAATTTATTTTTAGTTTTCTGGTGTGAGATCAGGTATTTTTATGAATTTGTGCCTTTATTTCTAATGTGAGATGAGGTGTTATTATGGATGCGTGACTTTGTGTAACTTTGTTTCTCTTTGTTTCTAGTATGAGATGAGACGTTATTATGGCTGTGTAACTTTGTGTAACTTTGTGTAACTTTGTGTAACTTTGTTCTAGTTTTTATCCGACACTGTTTTCAAGTTTCATTTCTAGGAGGCGTACGGCTTCGACAGAAAATTCTAAGGGCAATTTATTAAAAACATCTTTACAAAATCCATTGATAAGCAGTGAAATGGCAAGTTCTTTATTGATACCGCGTGTTTGGAGGTAGAAGAGTTGATCGTCAGAGATTTTTGAGGTGGTTGCTTCATGTTCTACGGTAGAACTGTTGTTTTTAACTTCAATGAGAGGGAATGTATGTGCGGCGCATTTATCGTAGACGAGGAGCGAGTCGCATTGCGTGAAATTTTTAGCGTGTGTGGCGGTGGGGCCAATTTTCACCAGCCCGCGGTAGACGTTCTGGCTATTGTCGGCTGAGATGCCTTTAGAAATAATCTTAGAGCGTGTATTTTTACCGACGTGGATCATTTTTGTACCGGTATCGGCTTGCATTTTATTATTGGTCAAGGCTACGGAGTAAAACTCGCCAATGCTATGGTCTCCTTTCAAAATAACAGAAGGGTATTTCCAAGTGATAGCAGAGCCTGCTTCGACTTGGGTCCATGAGATTTTGGCGTGATTGCCTTTGCAGATGCCGCGTTTGGTGACGAAGTTATAAATGCCACCTTTTCCTTCGGCGTCACCGCTGTACCAGTTTTGGACGGTTGAGTAATTGATCGTAGCGCCTTCTAGGGCGACGAGTTCGACTACTGCGGCGTGGAGTTGATTTTTATCACGAATAGGTGCGGTACACCCTTCTAGATAATTGACAGAGCTTCCTTCGTCGGCAATGAGCAGTGTTCTTTCAAATTGTCCTGTTTCCATAGCATTGATGCGGAAGTATGTCGAGAGATCGATAGGACATTTAACGCCTTTTGGGATATAGCAGAAAGAACCGTCTGAGAAGACAGCAGAATTGAGTGCTGCGTAGAAATTATCGGTATGTGGAACGACGGTGCCTAAGTATTTTTTGATGAGCATGGGGTATTTTTCGGTAGCTTCTGAGAAGGAGCAGAAGACAATGCCCATTTTTTCTAGTTTTTCTTGATGTGTTGTGCCCAGTGAGACGGAGTCAAATACGGCATCTACTGCTACACCAGCAAGTCTTTTCTGTTCAGAAAGCGGTATGCCTAGTCGTTCGAAGGTTTTTAGTATTTCTTCGTCTACGTCTTCAATCTTTTTGGGAGCGGAAGTGCCTGTTATTGATTTTGGCGAAGAGTAGTATGATATATCTTGGAAATTGATTGCAGGATAGGTGACGCGTGCCCAGGCGGGTTCTTGCATGTGTTTCCAGGATTGATAGGCTTTGAGACGGAAGTTGAGAATGAATTTGGGTTCATTCTTTTTTCTAGATATTTCAGTGATGACCGCCTCATTTAGACCTTTTTCGAGGGTATCGGTGGCGATATCTGTTGTAAAACCTGCTTGATATTCTTGAGACGCGATTTTTTGGGCTTCGCGTTTGTCTTCAGGCAATGTTTCTAGCGTCGAGACTTCTTGATGTGGCATTTTCTTTGATCTTAAATCTTAATGTGTTATGATGTGTTATGGGCGGAAGTGTTATGGTTGGTTACTACTGGGCTAGTGATTTGATGATGATTGCGGTTATTGTTATGATTTTTATCAAATTGTAGATATAAATTGTAGATATATCGAATTGTAGATATAGATTGATAGATATAGATTGTTGGTATCAAAAAGTACGTATGTTGGTGTGTATTGGTTTTAAATATGCTGAAATGTGCTGGTTAGTTGGTCTTAACTGTGCTTAATTGTGCCGAAATGTGCTAGTAAGAAGAAATCAATATGTGTATGAATATAATATCGGTATATTTAGGTATAGTCAGTTTCAAAGGTGCTGGTGAGAAGAAATGTTCACAGATGAAAACCTTAATGAGTCGGTGTTTTTAAGATTACTGGTATTGTTTTTAGTGGTGTTTTTCAGCAGTTCGTCAAGTGTTGTGTTTTTATAGAAATGAATGAGTTTATCATTAAGGTTCTGCATGGGGGTGGCAATATTGCAGAAAAATGAGTAATTGCATTGATTTTGAGATTTGTCTGTCGTCATGCAGCGGACAATTCCAAAATTTCCTTCAATCGTATATATAAGGTCATAAAGCGTAATAGTAGATAACGGTTTTGCTAGATAATAACCTCCTTTGGCCCCTTGTTTGGAGGCTAGAATGCCATTTCTACAGAGAATTTGAAACGTTTTTGCGGTATGTACCTTGGGAATACCGTATTGATTGGCAATCATTTTAACAGTGAATAAAAATGCATTTTGGGTTTCAAGGCTGGCGGTGGGGTCTAATTGGGTTTTCTTTGCGGGAAGCTGCTCATTAATACCTTTTTTAGTGTTTTTTTCATTGCTTCTAATAGTACTACCCGTAAGAACAGGCTGCTTATCGGGAGTTGTTTTGTGAATGATGTGATTGAGAACGATGAGTGCGTATTCGATCTTTCTAGTCAATTGGAACATGTCGCTAATTTTCCCCTGTAATATTGATAAATTTTCTTTTATAAGTGGATATTGTTTGAATTTATAAGCTTTTTGTAGGGATTGTCAGTTGCTGTGTTCTTATATTGATACTTTTTTTTATGTGGATTGCGATACGTTTTTTATGTGGATTGCCATTTCTTATCTATTCTCATCCTTTCAGTTCAGTTGCAGTGCTTTCTAGTTGCAGTGTTTTCTAAATTTTACTGTTTCAATTCAATGATACCGATGATACATTGATCATTTAATACATTAATCATTTCTGCGTAATGATGTGCCCTAATAAATAGGATAAAAAACATGCTATATACTTTAAATATATCATTATATGGAATGATTGTCAACAAAATAATTGAATTGTTTATTAATTAATAATTAATTATCAAATAATGATCAAATAACTTTCAAATCTTTCAAATAATTAGCAATCGTCAAATAATTAGCAACCAATTTAAACCAACCAATTTAAAGCAACCAATTAGTAATCGTTAAATAATCAACGAATAATTGACGAATAATTGACGAATAATTGACGAATAATTGACGAGTCATTATTAATGGAACAATCATCCAATTTTAACAAATATTTTATAAAAATTTATGAATATTTGCGTAAAAAATTTGAATTTTTCTATCAAAAACTCACCCTATAAGTGATCGTATACCCGTATTTCAAGGTTTATTTCAAGTCCTGTTCCTTTGCTGTTCCTTTGCAGTTTCTTTGCAGTTGCTTTGTTTAGAAATTGCTCTTGACAAAAATCGTCCGCTAGAATATAATATCATGACGTGAGTCCATGCCCTTATCTGCAGTGCAGGTGTGTTATATTTAATAAACCTAAAACCCATCTAGAATCCATCTAAAAACCTATCTAAAATTCATATCCGGCTACGCTAACGTGCGATAAGTAATGATAGACGCGAAAATAGATGACTGCAGTTAGAATTACCCATGAAATCACGTTTCAATACCCTTATTGTAAAAGTATAAAAGATTGTAAATAAAATATCATGCCTAACATCAAAGCAAGTATCATTGACCTCAGAAAGACACAAAAGCGTAGTGCGTATAATCGCAATATTCGCTCTCAAGTACGCACCGCCACCAAAAAATTACGTCTCCTCCTAGAAGATAAGAAAAATATCTCCCCAGCAACACTGCCCGAACTAACCACACACCTCAAGTCGCTTTATAAAATAGTAGACAAATCTGTCCAGAAAGGCGTTTTGAAAAAAAATACGGGAATTCGTAAAAAATCCACTTTTGCTAAGAAAATCAGCCAAATTCAACTCCAACTCCAAGCACACAAAAATACATCACCCAAAGAAACCCCGCCAGCTTCCGCCAAACAATAAAAAAATTGCTATGCCAATGACTGTCGCCCCTGTTTTTGCTACTGTTTTTATCTTTATCATAAGACGCTAAATAATTGAATTGACTCCCATTTGACTCCCACTTGATTTCCATTTGACTTTCATATAACAATCGCCTTCTATATAACAATCGCATTCCATACAATACAAGTGGTGGTGGTAGAGTAGTAGTGATTTTTATTCCGTTCACCTAAGAGTAGTTATTCGCTTTAAAAAATACCTATAAAAGCACCTATAAAAATAGTACTCTCAAAACAGTACTCGCGTTTCAAAGCAACCCACCATCCACACTAAAGTAGCCATTCTCATATATACTACTTATCACGTAGTTTTCGTTGAAATAAAACGCAATGATTGTTCTTCCAATCTAAGAGATAACGTAGCCGAGTAAATACGGGTAGGGCAGCCGCTATGCTTAAAATCATATTTCTAATCAGTATTCCATTCATATCAGCATTCATCGGGTGGCTTACCAATTATCTTGCGATAAAGATGCTCTTTCATCCCAAGAAGCCGGTCAAATTGCTTTTCTTCACATTGCAAGGTGTCTTTCCCAAACGCCAACACGTGCTAGCCGAAAGACTCGGCGAAGTGATCTCACGTGAATTCATTTCTACCAAAGATATTTTTAATCAATTGTCCTCTAACCAAACACTAAGCGATGACTTTCGTAAAATAACCGAAGCTTATCTACAAGATTTTATTAAAAACCGCTTGTTCGCTGAGAATTCTATCATCGGTGGTTTTGCCAAAATGCTTCTCACCGATGATTTTATTGATTCCGTCAAACGATCGTTCTTTAAAGATTGGGATAACATCATGGACCGTATCAAAACAACTATTTCAAAACGGCTTGACGAAGACGTGAGCATTCAACACCTTATCCAAGAAAAAGTCAATAGCTTCTCTTCCGATAAATTAGAAGAGATTCTCTTTTCCATTCTGAAGAAAGAATTTCGTTTTATTGAAATAATCGGTGCTATAGTTGGATTTGTAATTGGGTGTCTCCAATTGCTGCTTGCTTGGATTTATACTATGGTTTAACCCTCACGCCATTTCTTCCCAAGTCACCCAATCTCAATTCCAATCTAAGTCATTCACCGCCTCAGTCATAAAAATAATAGATGAACGAGTATTCCCCATTACAAAATCCTTGTTATATTGTTGTTACAGGAGGTGTCATTTCAGGTCTAGGCAAGGGGGTTTTAACAGCGTCGCTGGCTGCGTTGTTTAAAGAAGACTACAAAGTCATATGCATCAAGTGTGATGGCTATTTGAATGCTGATCCAGGGACGATCAATCCTACCGAACACGGTGAAGTGTATGTCTTAGATGACGGCGGAGAGGTGGATATGGACTTTGGGCACTACGAACGACTGATCGGCATTCGTGCGCGCCGTGAATTTAATATCACTATGGGGAAGGTTTATAAACAACTTCTAGAAAATGAACGACGCGGCACATACCTCGGTAAAACAGTCCAACTCATCCCCCACGCAACCAATGAAATCAAAGAACGCATTTACAAATTAACCACGCTAGAACAAGCCGATATCGTCTTTATTGAAATAGGCGGCACTGTTGGTGATATGGAGAATGAACTCTTTATAGAAACCATCAGACAAATTCGTAGCGAAGTCAATCGCCAACGCATGCTGTTCGTGCATTTGACACACATTCCTATCGTAGAAGGAAGTCGCGAACTTAAATCTAAACCCACACAGACTTCTGTTAAAACTCTAAATAGATCAGGTATCTATCCCGATCTTATCTTTTGTAGAACCGATCGCGAGATTACTGATGAAATTCGTAACAAAATCTCACTTTACTGCAACGTCGCTAAAGAAGCGGTGATTTCTGACCCCAACGTTAAAGACATCAATCTGTTAGCACAGTACTTCGAGGCACAAAATGTTCATACCCTCCTAGAAAAATACCTCAAGCTTACCATTCCCGGTCTATCCCCGTACAAAAAACAACTTCTGCAGACACTTGCTAGTATTCTCAATAGTAAACCCGTGCCTCCTACCGCGAATTCTATCTCGCCTTCCAGTAACAATGTAATTCAGCCAGTAGCAAATACAAGTAAAGAGCATACAACTCACGCAAGCCGTTCTGAGAAATACGCCCATTTAAATATCAAAAACTCCGCTCCACATGTAGCCGTTAACATAGCTATTTGTGGGAAATACACAAAATTAGAAGATTCCTATGTCAGTATCCGCGAAGCCCTCTCGCACGCCGCTGTTCACATCACAGAAAAATTAAAGAAAGTCATTCGTCCCAATATATCCTTTCTAGATGTTACTGCCTATCACTCAGCGGGACAAAAAGAATTAAAAACAAAGTTTAAAGATATTGCTGGTATCATTATTCCAGGGGGATTTGGTCTACGCGGCATAGAAGAGAAGATCTTAATCATTAAACATGCACGTGAAACCCATATTCCGTTTATGGGGATTTGTTTAGGTATGCAGCTCGCTGTAATAGAGTACGCTCGCCATGTGTGTGGCATTTCAAATGCTAATAGCGAAGAGGTTATTACTGAACCCGTCCACCCACACATTGATACCACAGTGCCCACACCTTCTGTGCCCCATGCCGGTCACACGAACCCCAAAGAACACCACCCGAGCCATTCATCGCTACAAACCAAGCAATCATCATCCTCACAATCTGCTAGCGTAACTCCAGTCATTCATCTCATCGAAGAACAAAAGTACGTCACTATGGTTGGTGGTACAATGCGCCTAGGGTCATATGACGTTCTTCTCAAACCACATACGCTTGTCAGTCGGATCTATGGTGAGAAACCTTCAATTCGTGAAAGATTTCGCCACCGCTATGAAGTCAATAATGCTTATGTGTCTAAACTAGAAGCTGCAGGGCTTGTCTTTTCTGGCATGGCTGCGAATGAAGAAGCAATTATGCAGATTGTCGAATTGCCCGACCATGCCTGTTTTATTGCAGGACAATTTCATCCCGAATTGCTTTCTACACTTGAAAAACCCGCTCCATTTTTTCTACATTTTGTCGAAGCTGCTGTCAACCATGCTCTAAAATCAATGTCATAACACTACTTCTGATGCTTGCCCTATACTTCTTATGCTTGGTAACGGTTATTTGGCATTATTTCTTTCTAAGCAGACGTGACTCAATCAATGAGATAGCCCAATACGTTATTTTACGGTGTTTTATGCCAATATTTTATGCCAATGTATGCTACTTTATACCACCAGTGGACTAGGTACTGATGCAGTCACTTAACCTTATATTTCGTACCTGTTATATCTGGTTTACTTTTACCAGGCCTAAAACCTTAATAGCAAGCATTATGCCTATTGTGAGTGCTGTTCCTATAGCGGCTGGGTACAATCCTGATTATTCGCTTTTACGTGGAAGTTATTTCTTAGGTATTGCGTTGTTACTTCAGATAGCCTGTAATTTCAATAATGATTATTACGATTTTAGGCGCGGCAGTGATCGTAGCGACAGAATAGGTCCCAAACGCGTTCTGCAATTAAACCTTGTCAAACCTATTCAAGTTAAATACGCTATTTTTAGCAGTTTTGGTCTTGCACTTATTTTGATGGTGTATTTAGCAGTTGTTACGCATTATGCCGTTCTTATCGTAGGTGTTATAAGCGTGGCGGTTGCTTATTGGTATACGGGCGGAAATTATCCATTGGCTTATCATGGATGGGGTGAAGTGGCGGCTTTTGTGTTCTTTGGACCGGTGATTGTTTATGCGGCTGTATTTATTATGGCGGGGACCTTCATTCCTATCTTTTTTCCAACGACAATGATCGCCATTTCTTATGGTTTTTTTGCTTATATGCTTATTGCAATCAACAATTTACGCGACGTCACTGCCGATAAAACCAGTCGTAAACAGACGCTAACCGTAAGATACGGACGTGTATTTACGGTGTATTCTATTTATGCTAGTTTGGTATGGATCGCTATAATGACGGCTTTATTGGGTTATTATGAAAAAAACAATGTCATTTTATATGGAATTCCAGTATTGACGGTCATAGGGGGCTTTTTTTATCTCGGTAACATAGGACGTTACGCCCCAGCCCGTCTTAACAATGTGCTTGGAAGAGTAGGTGTTTTAATGACTGCTTATACAGGCATTCTCACGATTACTTTATTTATGGCATAACCTTTGCGACATAACCTGTCTTTGCTTGTCTTTATTTGGATAGGTTACGCATATTCCTCTCGCTCAATGAAGATCTGTTTATTGATAATGGTTTCAAACAATTTATCTTTATCTAAGAGTAAATATTTTTGAAAATGCTGCTGCAATTTGTGTTGTGCTAAAAGATCATGTCCTAACATAGAAAAGGAGTATAACTTATTGATGGGTTTGTTTGTCGTCAACGTTTCTTTATTCTGGAGCTCGATAAAAGATTTTATAACATAATCTGTAAATTGCGCTGTTGATAGGTTAAAGACTAACAATGCTTTTTCCTGAGTGGGCATCAGATCAGCCTTAGCATAAAAGATGTTTGTTGTTGCGATTTGATTGAATGAACTGGTGAGCACGACATTTCTGTCGTGGGTGATGATCTTATTGAGTAAGACAGCGGTAGCGCCTTTCTTACAAAGCGACATGAAGAAATGATTTAATGGTTCATTGCCTATGATCTCACGAAATACGGCAATTCGTTCATCTGTATCGAGATAGGTTTTATGTGCTTTCTGAATAAACGATAATTGGATGCTTGCTGAGATAAGATTGCATTGTTTGAACAGAATATCACTGTAAAGGTAACGTGCTTCTATGACAAGCGGTGAATAATTATTAATGTAGTGTTCAAGATTCCCGTAAAAGAAATTTTCTGCTTCTTTAAATTGTCCTAACCGGTAATGAATAATACCCGTAATGATCTCAACCTCAGCAAGTTTAGAGTAACTGGCTTCAATAGTACTGGCAACGGCTAAAGCTTCATTGTACTGATTAAGATAAAATAATGCGAGAACTTCTTTATGCTGCAGTCGGCATGGAATGGGGTTGCTGTGTTTTAAGGCTTGTTTAATACAATACAACGCCTCAGTATAAGATTCGGTTATAATATAGGTGTCTGCTAGCGCCTCAGCAAGGCTAGGGTCTTTTTTATTACTGAGATAGGCTTGTTTGAGATGGGTGAGCGCTGCTTTATAGTTTTTCATTTCAAGCAACTTCATTCCTACCTCAGTATTCGCCTTTAAATGATTGGGATCAAGTTCTAATGTATGAAAGTATTCATTGATAGCGTTATTGTCTTTACCAATAGTATTGAAAATTTCAGCTTTTTTTAAGTGAATATTGATCTTACTATTGACATGGTTTTTGGGTTGAGTAACATAAAGTTTTTTTTCAATAATCTCATTAAGATGAAATAGGGCAAGATACCAATTTTTCTTCATCACATGGACCTCACTATAAGCGATCTGTACTTCTAAGATTTGCTGCTTTTTTTTGGGGAGGTTCTTTAATATTTTTAATGCTAGATCCGGGCGCTCAGAATGAAGGTAATTGTAAAATTTTTCCATTTCCTTTGAAAAGATTAGCGTATCATAGACCAGTGGGTACGAAAGGATAGCACTAATAATACAAAACGTCAATAAAGCATAAATCATGATACTAGGTCCTTTAAATACGTTTTTAGTGCTGCCAGATTATTAAGGGATGCTTTTTATATAGGGTATGTCCAGTCATGGACGCAGAGAACTTTCAGCGCAGATAAATAATCGCTTAATTTAGCTTTAAGCAATAAAACAAAGCAACAAAGATAAAAGGAATTGCCGTTATAAATATATATAGATGATTGCTATATTTATAAAACAAGCCCAGCACATTGTATTATGAAAAAAGTTCATTAGCGGTGTGGTAACACAAGACCGTATTATAAATTTCAGACCCAAAGCCCATAAATTTAAGTGTTTTTTGAATTATTATAACTTGAATTATTGTAGCGTTTACGGTTAAGTAAAAACGACTTGGTAATAATCATATGGATAGTCGTACTGATAATCAAATTGTGTTCGGAGGATAAGGATTTATTTAAAGATAAAGCGGAGTGTTTCATTAACGCGCTTGAAAATTTGCTGGTTTTCTGCTAATGTTGCTGCTTGGATGATGACATTGCCAGCTTTCATGAGATTATTTTCAGGCGAATGGAGGGTATCTCCTTCTTTGATGTGGATAAAAAGGTCTGCTACACCAGGAATTGCGCGTGCTGCTGTGATGCCAGCAATCTCTTTAATCTCTCCTGTGCCAGGTAAAAGTGCCCATTCACAGACAACAGACCGATCAGATTCGGGTAAGGGATCAAGTGTAGTCGGTGTAAGAGCAAAGGATACTTCTAATATGGCCTGCATCATGTCTACGCCTAAGTGAAGTGCAGTTGTCCACCCTGACATAAAGCCGCCAGATAGACGCGCAGCGATCTCTCCTATATAAGCTGTGCCGCCACTGAGCTTAATATCACCTTTTGCAGCACCGGTCACGATATTTAAGGCACGAATGGCTTTTTTAAATTGCGAGATCGCTACCGTTATTTCCTGTTCTGAGATATTCATACAGGGCATCATATGTCCTGTTTCTACAAAATAAGGAGGATATTCAATCTTTCGTTCCGCTATACCGCGTACGTACACTTCTCCATTGGCAATAATAGCATCGATAGAAAGCTCGGCTCCCGACAAATACTCCTCCAAAATAAGCGTTTTCAAGTGAGAATACGCTAAACTCTCACTCAATGACTTAAGCAATACATCACGGTCTTCAATCCGTTTGACTCCACGCGCTCCCATAGCATCAACAGGTTTGAGTACGTACGGATAAGCACCTAAAAATTTCTCAGCTTCCAGTACCGTCCGTTCAATGCTGCTAATCATGTTTGTTTCTAGCGGAAAAAACTTAGGCTGCGCAATGTCGTACTGAGCCAATCGTTTACGCATCTGCACCTTATGACTAGCGGTGATCGCTTCTGCGACCGATAAGTGTTTGACATTGGGGAGTAGTAATGCGGATTGATCTATTCTGAGCGTTGCTTTTTTGTAAAAAGACTTTAAGGTCTCATTTAAGATGGCAACCGTTGCTGTATAATCCGTTCCTACTGTGAGCACACATTCAATGTGCCCATAATTGTTAACATTTGGCTCGGTTTCTGGTGAAAGCGGACTTTCAGTCGCCGTGATTCCTTGATTTTGTGGGGGGGAATTGAGTTCATGATGATAGTTTTTTTGCCTAAGGGGTCGGGTTTGGGTTTGATATTTACTTATTTCTCGTTCTAAATGCCTGAGTAAAGACCGTTGTGCGATCATTTTATCACCGATACTCGCATGAATAAAATTTTCTTTTGGAATAAGAGCGACACCGGGCGCATTTTCATTCATATCTATAACGTGTACACGCATGTTATGCATAAGTGCCCTCTCAATAAGCGGTACCTGCATAAGGCCTCCACCTACAATAAGTACCCCACGACCCATTAAGCGAGGATTTAATTTGTGTTGTTTTTTGTAATAGGACACTTATATTGCCGATCCTCCGTGAAAATATTCATTTTTATTCTTAAATTTAGACTGCTTTTCGTATTGTTTAGACTGCTTTTCGTATTGTTTTTTATAGAATACTACTTCTCCTGTTTAAACGCCCCTTGGTTTAATGGTTATTTTAGTTCCTGGCATCGCGTTCTACATGGTATCATTATTCTTTTACAGACTATTTTCTTATCTCTTATATTCTTATAGATGGGTTTAGTATGTAATTACCGGTTATAGCAGTGAGAATTATAAACTGCGGAAAGAAATTCTAAAACATAAAAAAAACTATAAATTTATCTCCATTTGAACTGCAGTGAGAATTATAAAATGTAGAAAGAAAATTCTAAAGTTTTCTGATGACTACGCTAGGAATAAATGCCTGCAATTAATGCTTGTAATTAATGATTGTAATTGGATTGCCGTAAGCATTGTAGCCAGATCGGAGTAAGCATTGTACAATATAAATGAAAATTAAATGAAAATTCTTAAATAAAAAGATTATCTCCCCCCACACAAACGTAATTTATCTAGAAATTCATAATTTATCTCCACCGATCATAGTAGTATTTACCTAAGAATTCGTTAAAAGTAAGCAATTTCAATCTATTAAGTTAAAACAGTCGGTTAAAATAATCGTTGAACGTTAAGCTAGGGAAACAGTACTACTTGAAAATACTACAATTGGTATAGAAATACAATTGGCATAGCAATACTCCTGCCTGAAAATACTGCGATTCTTAAAAATATATTCTAACAATCTACGCCCAGTGGTTTATTTATCAATAACAACGTCTCATTTATCAATAAAATTCCTATTGTTTTAAGATAGCAGATGATCAATGCTGTGCTTTTTCTAAAAAAATTCATGAATTTTTAGCTCAGGATCACCGCTCTATTGTATTTTTGTAACAATTATTCCAATATTTTGAAGTGTATTCACTAAAATTTTGAAGTATACTGGCTAAATTTTGAAGTGTATTGGCTAAATTTTCAAGCCTTTTCAAGTCTATTGGTTAAAATACTGGCTAAAATATTGGCACCATTTTTGTTTTTCCCCTGTGTTCTACATATAAATAGCTAAAAATCAGATAATTGCTTATTAATTTTCTTACTTATAAAAAATAATTCTCTGTCGATATTTGACTTGACTTATTGCAATTCTAAATATATAATACGTACATCCTCCTAGGATAGGGTGCGGTTTTTTGATAAATATTCAATTTTAAATATAAACTTTTTAATAAGTTGCTGTTTCATTGAAAACAAAAAATTATAAATAAAATACATAAAAAAAATTATAGGCAAAAATTATAGGCAAACATAGGCAGAAAATCACGGGCAAATTAATTGTCTCGTTATGCGTTTTATGTAAATAGTAAGACATTTACAATAACTAACATAAAATTCACTAAAACTAATTTTTTGATTATTTTTTTATGAGAGGTTACCCTACATGAAAAAAATTTTATTGATACCAGCCCTTCTGTTTATAGGGTTTGCATCACAGCTTTCTGCTGCTAATTATAGCGTTAGCATCTTTCTCGATGCGCGCGTAGGTGGTTATATCGTTGGGGGTGGACGTGCCTTCGAACAATTTGAAGACACCATTGTTACCAATGCCGATGGAACGACGTCTCTTGTGAGTGTGAAAACTCAAGGGAAGGCGATAGGTGCAGCGGCGGATGAAATCGATGATTCTGAGATCACCTTTAAAGCAACTGTAGATAATGTAGACGCCCAAGTCAAATTTGAACGCACCGCTGCTAATAACACCGTTATTAAATTTGATTCTGCCTATATCCAGGTTAATGATATATTTGGGCTGCTTACGATCAGGTTTTATGACTGGGGCTACGCCGCTGGAAGCTCTAAAGACGAAGGTGAGTACATCCTGTCCGATATAGGCTTCCAAGGGTTTTATGGCAGCATCAAGCCTATCGATATTTTGAGCCTCGGCTTCGGATTTGGTTTGAATGCGAATAGTATTCGTGGAATTCGCTTTGACATGCAGATCGGCGGTCCTGTGCCGACAGGTATTTATCTAGGAATCGTTGTTAACAGTTCTGATAACGAAACCCTAAATAACACCGACGCTGCTATCGGTGGAGTAGCGCCTGGCGATCGCATCGGTAAAGTTAAAGAAGGTACGATCGAACGGCTGCAACTCGGGTTCGAATCTAAACTCTACGGCGATTACATTAAACTCTCGTTCGGTATTACACCCTTCGGTACAACTATCGAGTACTACAAAACAACCGTTGATACCAGCGCTGGAACTCGAGTACATACCGTAGCAGACGATATCACAATGGACGACCCTGGGTTTGTCTTCGACATCTCGGGAGATGCTTCGTTTCTAGATGGACTGGTCGGACTAGGATATGGGTTCCTCTTTTCTTATGACACCATCACTAAGGTTATGTCAGCAGGACGCCAAAACTTCTTCTCAGCCTCACCTGCAAACTCAACTGTTGCTAATAGCAGCGGTGTTGCTACGGTCTTTCCTTCTAACCACAGCTACCAGGCACTGTTCGATGATGGAGCAGACCTATTAGAATTGTTTGACTTTAGGATTATTCCTTCAGTTTCTATAGGACAATTTGTCTTCAGTCTTCCATTTGTCGTCGAGTACTATGGTGATACATACAGTGGCATCAAGCTACGTGAAAAACCCTATATCAGATTAGAGATAAACCCAACAGTTAAATGGACTCCTGCTAAAGGCATGACCATTACTGCAATTATGGGAATCGATCTCGCGACTAGGTCTCTACCCGTTGTAGGTGAAACTGTAGGTGACCTGCTTCTCGTAAGAGGGGGTGCTGATGATGACTTTGGTCTTGAAGACGTATATGGTGAACTTCGTATAGGTGCATCATTTGGTGTTTCTTCTGAAGAGTAATCAGAACTCTTAAATCTAATTATTTACAGCAGAAAAGAATATGTTCTTTTCTGCTGTAAATTTTTTCTTATCACTTGGACTTTGAATTAATATCATTTATAAGGAGCAACCTATGAAAATAAACACCATCTTATCACAATCAATCATTGATTCAATCAATAATCACTGCAGTTTTAATCTAAAAGCAAGCCCCCCCCCCCCCC
>AP019861.1:1600453-1829255 GCA_013426755.1 Spirochaetota bacterium | reverse complement strand
CCCCCCCCCTTACCATGTGCAATAGGATAATAATTGAAAAGCATAGACCGAGTCTTATGACTTTGCTTCTAGTTATTATCAGTTCGCTGTTTTTTTATTCTGACTTATTCTCTGTTAAATATAAGGTGGGCATTGATCTTGATGCCCGTGTCGGTGAGTATGTCGTGGGAGCGAAGAATGCATTCGCACACCATGAGATGGAAATCATCACCAATGCAGACGGAACTACAAGAATCTCAACAACTCGCACCTCTGGTAAAGGAATCGGCATCGAAGCCGATAGAGTAGACGATTCCGAAATCACATTTAAAGCCGAAGTCGACGATATTAGCGCGGCAGTTTCTTTTGAACTTCAAAGCGCTACCAATCAGATTATCAAATTTGAATCCGCTTATATTCAAGTTGACAATATATTTGGTATCATATTACTTAGGTTTTACGACTGGGACTTTAAAGCAGGAAATTCTAACAATGAAGAGAATTATATTTTAGCAGACCTCAGTTTTCAAGGATTTTATACGGAACTTACCCCCCTTAAAGGACTTACGTTTGCATTCGGTTTCGGGATCAATGCAGATAGTATTCGCGGCGTGCATATGGTTATTAAGGTCAGTCGTTTTATTCACAATGACTTCATAATGGGCTTTGTCGTCAATAGCTCCGATAACGCAGGCGGTCTCGTCAAAGAGGGCACACTTGAACGCTTTCAAATAGGCTTCCAATCTTATTTTTATAGAGATTACTTCAACCTCGGCTTCGGAATGATTCCCGTAGGTACCGTGCTTAGATACTATAAAACAACAGTAGAAACTGATCCTACGGCGCCTGAGAGTAGACGTCATTTTATAGCTGAAAAAGCAGAACGTGATCATTTCAGTTACGCAATCTCTTTCTATGGCAATTTAGAATTTATCGGCTCTCCCGTGGGATTTAATTACACTATCCAATACGTCCCCGATACGATCACTAAACTTCTAGCCGCAGGCAGACAGCCCCAAGTACGTGGTACCATTACCAATGAAGCTGGTGAGAATGTGCCTAATCCTAACGTCGAAGCCAATAGTGACGGTATTCGCGACGTCTACCCCAGCAATCATAGCTATCAAGCACTTCAAGCAGACGGAACAGACCTTACAGAAATGCTCGCTGTAACGCTATTCCCGTTTGTTACCGTCGGACAATTTGTCTTTGGACTGGATATGAAATATGAATATTACGGTAAGAAGTACAGTGGCTACCAAGTTCGTGAAAAAGAAATTCATCGTCTGGCGCTTGATCCACAAGTGACGTGGACGCCTGCTAAGGGCATAGACGTGAAGTTTATTATGGGGTTTGATTTCACAACCCGTTCTAATCCCGTGCTTGTTGAAGAGTTGGGTGATTTCTTAGTGCCTTATGTTGGTCCTGCTGCAGGTTTCGGTGGAGATTTCAATCTCGAAGATATCTTCTTTGAACTCAGAATCGGAGCTAAATTTTCAGTCGGTTCTTAACAAGAGAACTTTTGCTTCGGCGCCTGCTCCAATTTCTCTTCTGCTGCGTGTAGTACACTCACTTTTTTACAGATCGCTTTTCATGAGTCGCCGCATATTGGCACGGTCGTACGCACCACTCCATAGTTCCTACGTCAATGTGTTATAACAGTTCACAACATGAAGTCTATTGTAACGTATTTAAATGAACACACTCTTATTTCAGGTCATTTATTAATATAGAATACAGAAAATTCAAGTCATTTTATCAATACAGAAGTTCTCTATTGGGACGCTGAGTCGCTATTTCATGTTACTATACGTTAGCAATCAGTTAATATAGATCAATAACTCATCAATATACATTAAATGATCGGTTAGACCAGTCAATATACCAGTACCACTATGAAAACTTCCATTAAAATTACGAATAGCCGCCAGCGAACATTACTCAATCAATGTTTAATATACGCGTATTTGAGTTTGTTAGGGATATTTAGTGTATTTAATTGCACTATGGCGAGCACAGATGTTGATTATTCCAATTATACGTCACCACTACAGCCGTTAGACATAACGGTAAGTTACAGCTTGCTTAACGATCCGATTCCTCCAAGGACGACTATACGTATCATTAATAACGAGATAAGACTCGCCGTCAGTCGCACCCAATACTACACAGGAGTGCTTATGATGGCTATCAATCTTAGAAATGACGCCAATTTTTACATGATCGAACCAGCAACGCTAACATATAGGTTTGGAAGTGCTGGGACAACAAGAACAGAGGCAGTTACTAGTGAGATAGGGACTATCAATATTAAAACAATTGAAAGTGGCGAAACTGTTCCCCATAAAGTGATATTCACCTATTGAGATTACTTGGGAATGATTGCCTGCTATTTTTGATGAATTTTGATAAATTGCCGGTTAGAAATGTTATTTCTGTAGTCTGCAGAATATTCGCGAAATTGTACTCATTTTGTAAAAAATGACTTGACAAATGGGTATTTCAATGTTAATATTAATGTTTATTACTGTTAAGTTAAAATCTAACTATTTTAATTTATTACAATACACAATTATTCATTATTTTAACAATTATTCACTATTCTAAATATACTATTATTTGAAGTAATATTACTTTTTGTAGAGGACAAAATGAAATACTACAATCAACTGCAATCCATCGCTAATTCAATAAAATCAGTGGGTTGCTTATGTTTTATTATTATCTTAACGAGTTGTGCTCCGTCAGCAACGGATACTGCTTCGAGACCTACGGATAATTCCGCAATTCTCGCCAGTCTTATTAAGACTAGCAATCTAAACATTGAAGGACTTAATGTGAACACAGATGATTCTGATCCTGCTAATCCTAAGCTTGCGATTACGGGACTCACTAATAGCGCCTCAGGAGATCCTGTTACAGCGACTATCAATATTGACCAGGATAAAGGAATCACAACAGACCCAACGAGTATTACTGTCACCGCACCAACAAATATCTCTCCTCATGAAGATGAAACTAACCTAATGGTCACTTTCGGTTCAGAACCTGCTGTTTCCTATACGGTAACAACACAGATAAGAGGCGCTGCTGTAAGTGAATGGCTCACAAGTGACGCGATAAACACGTACGTAAAAGCAACCTTCGCAAATAAAGGAGGTATAGTAGCTCTCGCTGAGACGACGATTTCTGTTGCAGATTTAACCAATAGTGATACTGGTACAGGTGAGATCACATTCGAACTGCCTGCTGGCTTCACATCAGACTCACCCACGATTGAAATTCCCAATCCTGCCGGAACTAATGCAGCAACGAGCACACCCAATCCAAATACATTTAAAATCACTGAAACAGGGAATACGGGAAATTCAGTGACGTATACGATCAATGACATTGAGTTAGCGCAATTGAATCAGTTTGCACCAGGAACTCATATTAAGATCACGGAGGGCAGTAGTACAGAACCTGTAAGCGGCCTTACTATTACTGAGGAAGCAGGTAATGTGATTCGTATTGTAGGCTTAACGAATAAAGAAGGAGCGAACACATACACACTTGCGATCGCTCAGGTCGATACCATATTCACGATATCAGGAGGCGGTCCGATCACACGAACCATCGCTGAGCCTACGATAGACTTCTCAGGGGGCGCTGGAACGGTTACAGATGGAGGAACAGCGGCGCTGACTTTTGAGATTACTAATGTTGGTGAGAGTGCTACGACGTATGCGTTAGAAGTCGTTTTTACTGAGGTTGCGGTGAATGAGTGGTTCCCAGCTAAATTTGATGCTTATATCACAGGTGCTAGTTTTGCGGGGCAGGCTGCAAACACATTGGCACTCAATGAAGGCACGATAGCCATTAGCCATAGTGCTAGTGCTGATAACTTTACGAACGTGCCGAATGGAATGATTGTATTTACCGAGGCACTTCCTGATGGGTATGAATTGGTTGCTACTGATCTCAAGGATCCAGACGGGGAGATGCGCGTTGCAGTAACTGATGGTGACGCCGGCATGATCATGATCACTGAAACAGGGAATACTGCTAACTCACAGACGTATACTGTGACAATTACGCTAGCCTCTGGTGTTCAGTTGAGTATTACCAGTACTGATGTTACAGGTTCTCCGCTAGTCATTAATTCGGGAGCAACAATTCCAATCACAACAGGAGTTTGTGAGTTGCTAGCGGCACCGATGTTAGCTGCTGCAGGTTTTGCGGGAAGTAAAGTAGCAGATACGACACCTTTTCCTTTATATTATGACCGTGAGCGAGATGCTTCTAATAACAATAAATACACGGTCACTCGTACTCTGATCCTAGAAGACAGTAGTGGTGGTGGTCTCCATTCTAATTTCAACATTACAATGGAATTTCCAGCGTGCACGAGTTTTCCTAGTGGGCAGACAGGTGCTGATGAGGCTAACGCCTATCAGATAGACAGTGCCCCTATGTTAGACCTCGCCTCACATCTCGTTAATACTGATAACGCTAATTATGGTAATAAATACTATAGAGTAATGGGTAATATAGATATGGGGTTAGCAGGCTTGCCGCTCAGTGAAATAGGCAGTGGCTCTGTTGGTAAGGGATTTAACCCCATTGGTATGAGTAGGAATCTTGGTTTTACAGGTGCTATTGACTGTGATAACAAAGAGATTTCTAATCTCTATGTTAATAGAGATAGTGCTGATAACTTAGGATTATTCGGATATGCTTTAAATGCTACGATTGCTAACTGTCGCCTAATAACTGTTAAGATTACGGGACGTTCTTCTGTGGGAGGTTTGGTTGGGGTTAATAATAGCTCTATGATCAGTAATTCTCGGGCAACAGGTGTTGTTGTAAGTGGAACCACTAATGTAGGAGGCTTAGTTGGTGTTAGCACTACTAACTCTACGATCACTAATTCCTACGCGATAGGCAGTGTTACAGGAAGCGATATGAGTATGCATATAGGAGGCCTGGTCGGACGGAACATTAATTCTGTAATAAAAGGCTCTCATGCGGACGGGCAAATTATTGCAGGAAATAGTGAAGTAGGAGGTCTGGTCGGGGGTAACGATACCGGTTCTATGATCAGCGAATCTTATGCGACAGTATCTATAAACGCAACAAGTAATGTCGGAGGCTTGGTTGGATCGAATAATGCTTCTACGATCAATGGTTCCTATGCGACAGGCGCTGTAAGAGGAACGAGTTTAAATGTAGGAGGCCTGGTTGGGTGGGCTCTCTCTTCTTCTATCAGTAAATCCTATGCGACAGGCGCTGTAACAGGAACTACTAATGTAGGAGGTCTGGTCGGGTTTAATTCTATAATGTCTGCGATCAGTGATTCCTATGCGACAGGTGCTGTAATAGGAAGTGATTACGTAGGAGGACTAGCCGGGTACAACTACTTTATGTCTACGATTACGAATGCCTATACGACAGGTAGTGTAACAGGATCTGTATCTGTAGGGCTCTTTATCGGTTACAATGGTGAAGGAAACCCCGTAGCACCCACTGGCAATGGTGTAACAGCTTCTTACTTCCGTAGTGATGCTGTGTTAACTGTGGGAGGCAGTGTTTTATCGACTCCTATAGGTATAGGTTCTGATGATGCTACAGCCACACCTCCGGTTATGACAGCTAATCTAACAGGACAAACGACAGCAGAACTTCAAAGTGGGACTGCCTACTCAGGATGGGATGCGACGACTATCTGGGAATTCACAAGCGGTCAATATCCGCGTCTTAGATAAGACAAGCCACGCGGCAATCTTAGTATAGCTTAAAAATTTCTCCTATTCCTCATTGAAAGTATGATATGGGGAGTAGGGGAATGGGTGGAGTATGGGAGAACGAACGGGAGATTTTCTCAGTTAGGAGCAAGTTAGCGAGTAAGCAGTGTCGATTGAAATTGTACTAGGTCGTCTTTGTCATTAATATCAAAGAACTGTGGTTTTGTTGTATAATTTTACTCATTTTATAAAAAATGACTTGACAAATGGGTATTTCAATGTTAACATTGGTGTTTATTACTGTTAAGTTAAAACCTAACTATTTTAATTTATTACAATACGCTTAATTTATTATAATACACGATTATTCACCATTTCAACAATTATTCACCATTTCTAACATAATATCATTTAAAATAATATTGTTTTTTTTAGAGAACAACATGGAAAATTACAATCAACTGCAATCAATCGCTAATTCAATAAAATTAGTAGGTTGCTTATACTTTATTATTGTTTTAACAAGTTGTGCTCCGTCAACGGATACTACGACTTCAACAGAAACACCTACGAACAATTCCGCAACTCTCGCCAGTCTTATTAAGACTAGCAATCCAAACATCGAAGGACTTAACGTGAACGTAGATGATTCTGATTCCGCCAATCCTAAACTTACGATTGCAGGCTTGACTAATAGCGTCTCAGGAAATGGCGCTACAGCGACTATCAGTATTGATCAATCACAAGGCATCACCACAGTTCCAACGAGTATTACTGTCACCGCACCAACAAATGTCTCTCCTCATGAAGATGAAACTACCCTAATGGTCACCTTTGGTTCAGAACCTGCTGTTACCTATGCAGTAACGACGCGAATAGCAGGCGCTCCTGTAAGTAGTTGGATGACAAGCCAAAGTATAAACACCTATATAAAAGCGACCTTCTTAGATCAAACAGCGACGATAGCTCTTGATGGGAATGAACTTTCTGTTAGAGGCCTAGCTAATCGCCCGCTTGGTGGTGATGAAAGTGGAGGAATGATTGTGTTTGGGCCACCTTCAGAGACGTTTAGAGGGCTGCCTTCAGGATTTACTTCAACGGCTAATTTTATTGTCTTTACCAATCCTCAGGGAATTGGGGTGGCAGAGAGTGCGCCCACGCCGAGGAGTTTTACGATCACTGAAACAGAGAATAGCGAAAACTCACAAGAGTATACAATCAATAATATTTCTTTAGCCGGACTGGAAAACTTCGACCCAATGTCTCATATTGCGGTCACGAAAGTCGGTGAAAATACTCCAGAAATAGGTCTCACTATTACTACTGATACTGCTACGAGCCCTAATAAGATTACTGTCACAGGCTTGACCAATGAAGCAGGAGCTAATACATATACGCTTACTATTAATGAAATGCCTGGGTTCACGATAGACAACGCTCCGTTCACACGAACAATTGCTGAACCCAGAGAAGACTTCTCGCCTGGCGCTGGTGCAATCACTGATGGAGGAACGTTCGCTCCCACCTTTCAAATTACTAATGTCGTTGAGAATACAGCTACAATGTATGAGCTGGAAGTTGTTTTTAGCGGAGCTCCTGTGAGTGATTGGTTCACAGGAGATTTGACGAGGTATATTACGGCTAGTTTTGCAGGGCAGACTGCAGATGCATTGACACTTAGTACAGGGACGACACCGACGATAGCGATTAGCCATAATGATGATAGTTCTAATAATTTTACGAATGCACCTACTGGAATACTTGTTTTAACGACAAATAATTTTCCTACGGGGTATGCATTAGATACTAATGCGCTCAATTCTTCTGCTATTGGTGGGTTAGCTGCGGTGAATGCAGGACCTGTCGGTATGATTGCTATTTCAGAAACAACAGCAGGTGTGAATAACTCAAATGACTACCCCGTAACGATTACACTCAGTGCCTATAAATCTCCGATTGATCTTTCTGCGATCACCTACGCTGCTACTGCTGACCTTGATTCTAGTAAAGCCGGTGCTCGTTTAGAGACAAATGCTTCAGGTGCAAATGAAATAATTATTTCAGGATTTACGAATACTGCTGGGACTACGGGAAGTGGAACAGTTACCTTTCAAACGCCAACCGGTTATACATTAAGTGCTTCAAGTTTCACATTCAATAACCCCTCAGGAGCATCAGCTACTAATACAAATATAGGTACGGTAACTGTGACTAATACTTTTACAGGAGCAGATGGTATGTCTAAAAACATAGAAGTTCCCCACCAGGTTACCGTGCAGTTTTCTGGTGTAGTTCAATTAAAAGTTGCTGGTGGTGACGCAGGTTCTTCTGATCAGACTATTGGTCCGGGAGGAGAGATTGCGATCTCAACAGCAGCTTGCGAGTTGCTAACGGTACCAACGACAATAACTGTGCTTGACTCTACTGGCACTGATATTTCAGGAAGTGGGATAGCTGCTTTGACGCCCTTTCCTAGGTATTACGACCGTGACCGAGATACGCTTGATAGTGGCAAATACACGGTTATCCGTAGACTTGTCTTAGAATACGGTAATGGTATTCTCGATTCTGGTTTTACTATTATGATGAAGTTTCCAGCGTGCGCGAGTTTTCCTAGTGGGCAGACAGGTGCTGATGAGGCTAACGCCTACCAGATAGACAGTGCTCCTAAGTTAGACCTCGTATCATATCTCATTAGTAATGAAGCGATTAATTATCGTAATAAATACTATAAAATAACGGTTGATATAGATATGGGACTGCCAGGCTTACCGTTCAGTGAGATGGGCAGTAAGATTTCTAGTGGCGATGGTTCACCTGGCAAAGGATTTATTCCGATCGGAAAAATAGGTGCTGAACAGTTTTCGGGAACGTTTGATTGTGACAACAAGATAATTTCGAATCTTTATATTAATAGACTTGGTGCAGGTGAAGTAGGATTGTTGGGTTCTATTGTTGGAAGTACTACGGTTAAGAACTGTTCTCTGATTGATGTTAAGATTACAGGCGATAATAATGTCGGAGGCTTGGTCGGGAATGGCGGCGGTTCTTCAATACTCGGTTCTCATGTGACAGGTAATGTAACAGGAATAACTAGTAATGTCGGAGGCTTAGTCGGGAGTGCAAATTCTTCAACGATCACTGATTCTTATGCGACAGCCACTGTTTCAGGAGATAGACGTATCGGAGGCCTAGTCGGGCTTTTGGGTTCTTCAACGATCAATAATTCCTATGCGACAGGCGCTGTAATAGGAACAGGTGATGATGTCGGAGGCTTAATCGGTAGGGTGTTTAAAGTATCCTCCATTTCCAGCGTGACTAATTCCTATGCGACAGGCGCTGTAACAGGAAGTAGTAGTGTCGGAGGCTTAGTTGGGAGTGGTACAAATCCTCTAACGTTCAGTGATTCCTATGCGACAGGCGCTGTAACAGGAAGTAGTGCTGTCGGAGGCTTAGTCGGATCGAATGGTGGTGCGATCACTCGTTCCTATGCGATAGGCGCTGTAACAGGAAGTAGTGCTGTTGGAGGCTTAGTCGGGACTGGTGCCGCTAATAGTAGTGTAACAGCCTCTTATTGGAATACTGAGGTATCAGGATCCCCGTCAACTAGTCCTGGTGGTGGTACGGGCAGAACGACCGCTCAGATGCAAGTAGATGCTCCTGTGCCAACGGGTGCTAATGTGGTCTATGAGGGTTGGGAAACAACGACCTGGAGATTTGCTACGGGTCAATACCCACGGCTTATAAATGTCGCTTGTGCGAATCAGCAGAATCCGGGTGGAGGTCAGGGTACAGCACCTTGTAGTAGCCCTCTGCAGTAGCCTGTAAACGTTTCTCCTATTTCCCATAGTAGTTTTCTATGGGGAATAGGAGAGTGAGTTCTTAGTGAGAGAATAAAATCACCGAGTAAGCAGTGTCGATTGAAATCGTACTAGGTCGTCTTTATCATTAATATCAAAGAACGTGAGGTCTTCGGTAATGGCTGAAACGTGAAGCATGTAGCCATGTTCGATGATGCGTAGTTGTTCGAGTTGTTCGCTTTGTTCTAGTGGTGTGGGTGTGAGGTTAGGATAGACGGTTAGAAAATCATTCCTGTAAGCGTAAATGCCTATATGTTGGTAGTAGGGTACAGAGTTTTTTTTAGAATGGGCATCTGATCGGTTAAAGGGAATGGGTGTGCGTGAGAAATAAAGTGCGTAATTATTTTTAGCGGTTACGACCTTAACGGTGTTAGGGTGTGTGGCTTGGGTAGGAGCTATTTTTTTCATGAGCGTTAGAGCGGAGGTGGACTTCTGTTCGAGGTGTTTTTCACAAGCGGCATGAAGTGTTTTTATAGCACTGATGGGGAGCATGGGTTCGTCACCTTGGAGATTGAAGATAAAGTCATAATGTTCGCCTGCTGCGGCTAAATTCTTCATGACTTCGGCGCACCGTTCTGTACCGTTACGACAGGCAGGAGAGGTGAGCATAACCGTACCGCCGCGTTCTTCGATGGGCTTAGCAAGTTCTGGGCTATCTGTAGCGACAATAAGTTTTGAGAAGAGCCTATGGCGGTTTAGCATAAGGGCAGCATTTTCATAGCTATAAGCGATGACGGGTTTGCCTGGCGTAACTTCTGCAAGCAATTTCTTAGGAAATCGTGTCGATTGAAGTCTAGCAGGAATCACAGCTAGGATGCGCATAGGGGTCTGGGACTTCTAATGATGATAATATTCGTTAGTATCTATGATCGCCTAACGTCTAATGGCAAGCATCTCTTTAGAAGCATTAACGTCAATGGGGGTAGGATAGTCACCGGTAAAACAAGCGGTACAGAATGAATTATTTTTATGAGTAGAAGCTTTAAGGAGAGATTCGATAGAAAGATAGGCAAGCGAGTCTAAGCCGAGGTGTGTTTTGATCTGATCGATGGTTTTATTGTTAGCGATGAGTTCTTTATTATCAGGAAAATCAATACCATAATGGCAGCCGTGTTTAATGGGCGGAGCTGCGACACGCATATGAATTTCTTTGGCGCCACATCGTCTGAGGCTGAGGATTTTTTCTTTGGTGGTTGTCCCGCGTACAATGGAATCATCGATAATGATAATACGTTTACCTTGGATAACGCTTTTTATGGGATTGAGTTTGAGATTGACCATAGTTCTGCGTTCGTGAATATTAGGTTGAATGAAAGAACGGCTGGTGTAATGGTTACGTGTGATAGCAAGTTCGAGTGGGATTTTAGCTGTCGTTGCATATCCGATAGCAGGATAATTGCCTGAGTCGGGAATAGGAATGACAATATCTGCGTCGGCGGGAGCTTCTTCTGCGAGCAGAGCGCCCAGTTTTTTACGAAATTCATAGACGGCTTCATCGAAGACAATGGAGTCGGGTCTAGCAAAATAAATCATTTCAAAGATACAGGCGGAAAGTTTGATATGGTGGCGTTTTTTATAATCTGTATCAAAGATCATTTCTCGTTCGAGTGTGCCGTCATGATTGAGGGTGACCATTTCCCCTGCTTTGATACTGTCAATATAGGTGGCATTCATAAAATCAAAGGCACATGTTTCTGATGCTACGACAAGGGAGCTTTGTCCTGTTGGGAGTTGGATTTTTGCTAAGGCTAGTGGTTTAAATCCGTGAGGGTCGCGGATGGCATAAATCTTATCTTTTTCTAAAATAAGCAGACAATAAGACCCTTTAACCTGATGCATAGCGTCAATGACACAGTCTTTAAAGGTTGTTCCTTTGGATTGAGCGATGAGATGGAGGAAGACCTCACTGTCCATAGTGGTTTGAAAGATAGCTCCTTGTTGTTCGAGGCGATATTTGAGTTCGCGTGCGTTTGTGAAGTTTCCATTATGTGCGAGAGCGAACGTTCCTTTTAAGTGATCGACTAAGAGCGGCTGCACGTTAGGGCCTTGGTTATTTCCTGTGATTGAGTAGCGTGTGTGTCCGATGGCTAGAGGGCGGTGACTTGGAGAGAATTCGAGGTCTTTTTTAAACGTGCTATTAAATGTTTGGTGAACGAGTCCTTTGCCGGTATGTCCTGCGATGGATTTGCCGTTTGCATAAGCGATGCCAGCAGCTTCTTCGCCGCGGTGCTGGAGTGCAAACAGTCCTACAATTGTTAAGTGAATGGCGTCGCGGTGGTTTGTAATCCCAATGAGACCGCAAGCTTCTTTTTTATTACTGATCATGATTGTGTGCCCGGCACGAATACAGTTTTATCTATATGAATGTTTTTTTATATGTAGGTTATCTTACTATTTTTAAGCGTGGTTTGGTTACAGATAGGTTGCTATTAAATTTTGCTAGACAGAGAATTTTAGGAAATTGTGAAACGGTGTTCTCAGTGAGCTACGGTTAGAGTAGAGCATCTGGTATAATATCCTTTCATACAGATTAACGGTAAGTGGTGGGTTATAAATGATGTGATTGTCATTTCATAGCACTTGCTGTAAGTAGTGGATTAAATGATATGAAGACTTCTTGTAGCACTTAACATAAATAGTTGTAAGGAAAATGCATTAAATTATACAATATCTTTTCATCTAGATTAATGATATTATTGAACTTAATTAAACTCAGTGATATATTTTTTCTGATAAAGAAAAACGATTACACATATTATACGAGTGCAGGGTGTAACAGGTGTGATTTTTTTAGGGCGAAGCTAATTTTAGTGTCGTTTAGGGTTGAGAGAGGATTTTTTTTCTGCTGTTGAGGTGTCGTTTAGCAATGGTACGGACGGAGTAAATACTAAAATCACGACCTCGTGCATAAAATTCTTTCAATGCTTTGGTCACACAATATATAGCATCTAGCGTAGTGAAGACACCGATACCGTACTTTTGAGCGACGAGGCGAATATAGGCGTCGGATATTTCAGCTTCGGTTCCTGAGGGTGTATTGAAGACGAGTTTGATTTGTCCGTTGATGATCCGTGCTACGATATCGTTTTCTGTGATGGCATGATGATGGGTTGTGAGTTTATGAACGAGTGTAGCGGGGAGGTTGTGGTGATTGATAAATTTTTGAGTGCCTATTGTTGCGTAGAGGCTGTAGCCTAGTTCGGTGAGGGTTTGGCAGGCTTCGATGAGTTCGGGTGTTTTTTTATGAACAGAAATAAGAATACCACATGGCGGTGGTGGGAGGGGTGATTGGGTGGAGAGTTGTGTTTTATAAAAGGCTTCATAAAGGTTTTCGCCTATGCCCATAACTTCACCTGTAGATTTCATCTCAGGTCCGAGCAGTGGGTCTTCGTCAGGAAATTTATTAAAAGGTAAAATCGCTTCTTTAACGGCAACATAGTCCATGGTTTCTGGGTTGAAATCTAAGGCGAGTTCTTGTTCTGAGATGGGACGTCCCATTATTATTTGGACGGCTATTCTGACCCAGGGGATTCCTGTGGCTTTACTGACGAAGGGAATAGTACGTGATCCGCGTGGATTGGCTTCTAGGAAATAAATATTGTCCTGGTAAAGTGCGAATTGAATGTTCATAAGACCGACAATCTTTAATTCGACGGCAAGTGCTTTTGCTTGGACGATCATTTTGGCAATGAGTGTCTTAGAAATAGATTTAGGTGGGATAAAACACGCAGAGTCACCTGAATGGATTCCTGCAGCTTCGACGTGTTCTAAAATACCACAAATGACAGTGTTATTGCCATCTGAGAGCAGGTCAATGTCTAATTCGCGTGCATTTTCTAGGTATTTGTCGATAAGAATACTGAGGGGTGGGGCGGCGTTTTTCGCTAGATTGAAAAATTCTTTGAGTTCTGGTTCATTGTGAGCGATTTTCATAGCACGTCCGCCTAAGACAAAAGATGGACGGATGAGGACGGGGTAGCCAATTTTTTGGGCGGCGGCTAGAACTTCTTTATAGGTGAAGACTGCGTCATTTGGGGGTTGGAGGGCATTGATTTTTTTTAAGATTTTACTGAATGCCTTACGGTCTTCGCTCATGACAATGCTATGATGTTGTGTGCCTAGGATAGGAATCTGGGTATCATTGAGAGCGGCGCTTAGATTGAGCGAAGTTTGTCCGCCAAAATGCACTATAACGCCAATCGCTCCTACAGCAGCAATAATTTCTAACACGTCTTCTGCTGTGAGGGGATCAAAGAATAAAAACGAAGAGACGTCATAATCGGTGGAGACGGTTTCTGGGTTTGAATTGATCATGACGGGATCGTAGCCTAATTTTCTAAGTTCCAATGAGGCCTGGACACACATATAATCAAATTCAATACCTTGTCCTATTCTGTTAGGACCGCCACCTATGATGACAATGCGTTTTCGTTTTTTGTGAGATAAGGGAGATTGATTGGGGTTGAGGTTCTGTTGTGGGAGTAGTTTTTTATCTTTACTATCATTATTTCCCGTTTCAATGCCCGCTTCAATGGTGCGGGAGGTATCAATATGCTTTGAATTACTAGAAATACTAGAATTATCGTGATCGTTAAAATTGGAAGCAGGGGTAGAAATACTAGAATTATCGTGATCGTTAGGATTGGAAGCAAGGGTAGAAATACTAGAATTATCGTGATTGTTAGAATTGGAAGCAAGGGTAGAAATATTAGAATTATCGTGATCGTTAGGATTGGATGAGTGGTGGTGGGTATGGTCGGTAGGGTGCAGACGATACTGCAATTCATCTTCTTCGTCATAAGAGCTATAATAATAGGGTGTTCTAGCTTCAAATTCACCTGCGCAGGTGTCTACAATTTTAAATACAGGGCGAATTCCCAATTGGTATCTGATATGGCGTACTGTGGTTTCTGATGTTCTAAATAGATAGGCGAGTTGAAGATCGGAAAAGCCGTGTTTTTTTAGGGTTTTTAGAAAAGACTCTTCTTTAATGATTGAGAAGATGGGTTTTGTTGGGTCGCTTTGCTTGATTTGTTGGAGAATTGAGGGAGATTTGGGAAGATCATTAGCAAGAGATGATGCAGGAGATGATGATATAGGCAATGATGAGATAGTTGGTGAAGAGTCATTATGAGGTGATGGTAGGAGTTCATCAATATTGATGGTGTTAGGAATTGAATATGGGTGAGTTAGGGATTTTTCAAGTAAATCGTTAAGACTGTATTTCCTGCAGCGCTGTTCGATGGAAAACAAAGTAGCGAATTGATGAATAAACCAAGGATCAATGAGCGAAGTTTCCGTAATTTCTGCTTCACTCACTCCTAAGTAGAATAGGTCTTTGATGCAACATAGTCGTTTATGATAAAAATTTCTGATTTGATGTTTGATTTTAGGTATTTGATGGGTGTGTTTTTGAATATAAGCGTGTAGTTGCGGTTCTGTAAAATCATTGATATTTTGATAGGAAAACAAGTCTCCGTCAAAGCCAGCAAGGTCTACTTCTAAGCTGCGGATAGCTTTTTGGAAGGCTTCTGTAAAAGTGCGTCCGATGGCCATTGCTTCGCCGACTGATTTCATTTGTACGCCTAAGTATGGAACGGCTCTAGCAAATTTCTCGAAGGCAAAACGAGGCAATTTGACAACAACATAATCGATACTAGGCTCAAAACAAGCGGGTGTTGACCGTGTGATGTCATTTTCAATTTCATCGAGTGTATAGCCAACGGCTAATTTTGCGGCTATTTTTGCAATGGGAAACCCCGTTGCCTTTGAAGCAAGTGCTGAGGAACGTGAGACACGCGGATTCATCTCAATGACAATAATTTCACCTGTGTGGCTATTGATAGCGAATTGGACGTTGGCGCCGCCGGTGGCAACACCAATTTTTTGAATAATGCGAATAGTCATGTTACGGAGAGTTTGATATTCACGATCGCTTAGTGTTTGCTGTGGTGCGACGGTCATACTGTCACCGGTATGAATGCCGATGGGGTCAATATTTTCAATAGAACAGATAATAACAGTATTATCTGCGTGGTCTTTCATGACTTCGAGTTCAAATTCCTTCCATCCAATAATAGACTGTTCTACGACAACCTCGCTGATACGAGAAAGCCTAAGTCCATTGGCGACAAGTTCTAGGTAATCTTCTTTTGTCGTAGCAATGGCACCGCCACTTCCTCCCAATGTGAAAGACGGACGAATAACAAGGGGTAAATCTAGATGTGAGAGGGCATGGCGTGCTTCGCGCATATTTTTTACGTGGTAGGCGGGGGTTGTTTTATATCCTAGTTCATGCATGGCTGCTTCAAAGAGCTCGCGATTTTCTGCTTTACGAATGGCTTCTTCATCAGCGCCTATTAGAGAGACATTATATTTGTCTAGAATGCCGTTTTCTTTGAGTGAGAGTGAGACATTGAGGGCTGTTTGGCCGCCTACGGTAGGTAAAATAGCATCAATATTCTCTTTGATAAGGATTTTTTCAATAGTTTCAGTATTGATTGCTTCGATATAGACTTCGTCGGCTGTTTCGCTATCAGTCATAATGGTAGCAGGATTGGAATTGATAAGAATGACGCGATAGCCGTCTTCACGGAGTACTTTGCAGGCTTGTGTGCCTGAGTAGTCAAATTCACATGCTTGCCCAATAACAATAGGCCCCGACCCAATCACTAAAATAGTTTTTATATCAGTACGCTTAGGCATGACGAGATAGGGCTTATTTATGATTAGATGCTAGTAGAAGAGACTCAATAAGTAGCTGGTTTTTGAGTTTTTTGTGTTGTGTGTGGGGGATGCGGTGATGATACTAATAGGAGAGACTCAATAAGTAGTTGGTTTTTGAGTTTTTTACGTTGTCTGTGTATGTGGGGGATGCGGTGATTTACGGTAAAATACGAGGGATAAAACAAATAATTAGAACAATACTAGAACTATTAGAACTATTAGAAATACTAGAAATATTGAAAATACTAGAAATATTGGAACTGTTAGAACTACTAGAACTATTGAAAGTACCAGAACTATTGGAAATATTAGAAATATTAGAAATATTGAAAAATACCAGAAATATTGGAACTGTTAGAACTATTAGAAATACTAGAACTATTGAAAATACCAGAAATATTGGAAATATTAGAAATATTGAAAAATATCAGAAATATTGGAGATACTAGAACTATTGAAAATACCAGAAATATTGGAGATACTAGAACTATTGAAAATACCAGAACTATTGGAAATATTAGAAATACTGAATATTAAGCATATTAGGAACGTGAGGCTTGGTTAGGAGTGAAGATGTTGTTGTGTTTTTGAAATTTAGCGACACGTTTGATAAATTTTTCAAAAAGATTATAACTGTCATGGGGACCGGGGGCGCCTTCGGGGTGATATTGGACTGAAAAGCACATTTTAGTAGGATCATCGAATCCTGCTATAGTCTGGTCGTTTAGATTAATATGTGAAAATACAGTTTGTGTGTGATTTGAAGGGGTGGTTTTGGGTGCGGATTGTGAGGAAGGAGACGTGGGTGCGGTGGATGGAGTGATAGCAAAACCATGATTTTGAGAGGTAATTTCAATTTTATTGGAATGGTCTGTCTGGATGGGATGATTGCTTCCGCGATGGCCAAATGTGAGTTTATAAGAATTTTCTCCATAAGCAAGCGCTAATAATTGATGTCCGAGGCAAATACCAAACATTGGGTAGCAATTGATAAGGGTTTTTATGGTATCAATGTATTTTTGATATGAGGGATGACTTGGATTGCCAGGTCCGTTTGACAAAAGAATTCCTGCTGGATTGAGTTTTTTGATTTCTGCTGCAGTCGTTGTGCATGGAATGACAAGGATACGAACATTGAACCCAGCTAGCAGTCGTAAGATATTTTGTTTGACACCGTAATCAATGACAAGAATAGTGGGTTTAGTGGAAGAGGGGTTAGAAATTTGATTGATTGGGTGGTGTGAATTTGTTTGAGGCTGGGCGAGATTTTGTGGTGGGGCGTTGTATTCGTAAGCGGTATTTGTGGTGACTTGGCTAGCGAGGTCTTGATTGTTGTAATGGGGTGATTTTCTGACAAAATCAAGTAATTCATTGTAGCTGTGCGGCTCAGTTGTGATGACGCCACGACAAACACCTGCTTGCCTGATAATACGAGTGAGTTTCCTTGTGTCAATGTCCGTAATAGCAATTGTGTTATGGTGGGCTAGAAATGACTGCAGATCACTGTTTTTTTCTGCGGTAGCATGGATGCGTCCGCGATACGGGTTGTAATGTTTAATAATAAGCCCATGTGCGTGAATATGCTGTGATTCTGAGTCGGCTGCCCGAATTCCATAATTGCCAATCTCAGGCGTCGTCAATGTGATAAGTTGTGTTTTATAAGAAGGGTCTGTTAAAATTTCTTGATAACCAGAGAGGCTTGTATTAAAGACGACTTCTCCGCACGTTGTCCCAGTGACTCCTAGGTGATTGCCTATGAAAATTTCTCCGTTCTCTAACATTAAAACGGCGCGATGATCTGTTAGAGATTTTTCGGGCATAAGAGTAGAATAAATGAATTGAGTAAAATAAACGAGTTGAGTAAAATAAACGGGTTGGGTAAAATAAACGGGTTGGGTAAAATAAATGAGTTGAGTAGAATAAACGAGTTAGTTAAATAGAAAGTTACGAATACTGCACTACGGATGCGGAAATCAATACATTTGAGGCAGTATTAAATTTTTCATGAAAATCGTCGCTATAGTAGAACAATCAAGCAGAGCCGTCATATAGATAGCAGTTATTAAGGCAAGTTAGTGTTAGCAGATAAATAATCATTAGACAGATGAAGACTTACGGGCAAGTTTGCGGCAGAAGGGAAATTTTCGCAGTGATCTCATCCTATTTTTAACTACATAGCAATGAGGGTTAAATGATATTTACGATCGCTATAGAAATACGGCTACATATTGGCTTGTATATCGGCTATATATCGCCTATTATTACAAACTAGAATATTATAAACTAGAATTAGTTTTAATGGAGTTGATTTTTTAAATGACAGGTATTTATTGAGTTATTTAGGTAGGTTTTTAAGTTTTTTCTAAGGCTTGTGGATGAATTGATGGATATTGAAGGCTAGAAGGGGACTATTGATCTGTTATGGTCTGTTGTTTTTTATCGGTGAAGAGAGATTTTTAGGTGAGATTGTAAATTTTTTATAAATTTGATAGCATTTTACTTTTTTAAGACAATTTTAGAACAATTAGAACAATTTGCTTTTTAGAATATTCTTGAGATAATTTGCTATTTTGGAATAACTTTAAAGTAGTTTTAAGAGAGTTTTAAGACAATTTGCTATTTTAGAGTAAGTTTAGAATAACATCTCTAGTTTCAATGATTGTCATGAAAAGAATGATCTGACGATGCCATGTTTCAATAGTTGTCATAAAAAGAGTGTTCTAGTATTCTGACTGCATCAATCCATTTCATTCTCTAGTGTTCTGACTATCTCAATTCATTTCATTCAGAAGCTAAATTATAGGGGCTTTGTCGATTCTTGAGTCATTTATTAAGCTTCTTAAGCGATTTTCTCAATGAATTTTAATCCTTTAAGAAAATTCACGTTAAACGATAATGAGGAGTACGATTGTAGGATTTACAAGGAGTACGACTGGTAAGACTTGATTTCATGTCTAAGTAGCGATGAATGGGGAAGAGAGATGCAGAAGTATAGCGATTTAAAGAAATATTACCATTTTTCTAATACAAGTGCCGCAGCCATGCCACTGCAAAACGGACATAGGAGTCCGCCTCCGCCGTCTTCAGCCCCATTCGTGAAAAATACGGTTTATTCACCCCTAGCACAAGGTGAATCCTATGTGAAGAGCCCGTATTCCAATAACACCGAAACGGCACAATACAAAGGATCACGCAATATTTTTTATACAATTTTAACAATTATTGCCTTAGGGTCATTTATTTACATTCGCAATCAAGCCCTCTACAATCAAAATTCAGTCTATCATGACTTTTACAATATATTTGAAAGTCATTTTGGAACGTTATCGTTCTCATTTTTTTCTTTTCCGAAGCCACGTGCCCATGAAGTAGAGCTATCCATCCAAAATTCGGCAGTACCCATTCCACAGTCTCCGCAATCCGCTCAATCTCCGCAATCCGCCCAGTCTCTCCAATCCGCCCAATCTCTCCAAGCACCGCAAAATACAATCCCAATCGATCCAGCAGCAGCTACCAGCCAGCCCTCTTCTCAAAGTGCAGTCCCCCAGACAACTTCCCAGGCAACTTCCCAGCTAACCTCTCAAACAACCCAAGCAACCTCTCAATTAACCCCTCAATCACCTTCTCAATCAGCACTCCTCCAACCTCCACATAAAGAACTGCCCTCTAAGGAAAGAGCCCCATCCCAATTAGGAGCTCGCCAATCATCGTCCCTCGCTACCCTAGACACGCCATCTAAAAAAGCAAATAACCTAGCTACTACGCAAGGAAACCCGTCAGCAGTCCGCAAACAAACAACAGTCACAGAAGAAAATGGCAAAATCATCGTTAAATCATCGCCGCACCGTCCTGAAGCCATTATCAAGCAAGAAATACCTTCTGCCCCCACTTCCCAAAGCATACCCTCACAACTTTCACCCCCCAATTCAGTCGATTCGAGCGTTTCACTAGCAAACACGGACAAACAGGCACCTTCTCCATCTAATCAATTAACAAACTCCAATCGTCCGCATACACAAAATACCACCCATTCCGACCTACAGCCGCAGCAACCATCCTTAAACCCACCCGCAGTGCAGTCTTCATCTAAGCAAGCAGCACAAACAAAAACAGCACCCATTATCGATCGAACACAATCTATTCCAGGATTACTAGCAACACCTAAGCGCAGTCTGGCAGGCGGTAACCCGGTACTTAAAACGATGCAGCTCTTTATTCCTATTTTAAAGGCAGATAAAGGTACAGTCCTACTCACTAAGAAAACAATTAGCTTAGGTGCCCCCATAAATCCTAGGGTGAAATTGTTTGAAAAAGTTATCGATAAGGTCGTGCGTACAGATTACGCTAGCTTGGGGGGATTGGATTTTTTTTCTGAGCGCATTAAAGTCAATCGCATCTGGATTGAAAATCAAACGCTTATCATTGACGTCAATCGCAATTTTGAATACAGCCGTTACGGAAGAAAAGCATTGGAAGTGCGACTGCAGCTTTTATTATGGGGTATTTTAGCCATAAATGACCAGCTCACCCGTACAGGAGATACTATTTCATATGTATCGTTACTTATTGATGGCAGACGAAAGTCAAAGTTAGGCGGCGATGGCTGGGTATTAAATCCGTTTTATTCTATCAGTGACCTTAAAACAACGGTCAGTTTCTTACAAAAGTAACCCACTTCACTATGATGAGAGTTAACGTTTAGATTTTTTATATCGATTTGACCTCATCCCGACTTGACTTAATATTAATTTGAGCCAATATCAATTTAACCTCATATCAATCTGAGCTAATATCAATTTGAGTCAATATCGATTTAACCTCATATCAATTTAATCTCTAAGCGACCCTTAATCTAAGAAGGTAATGTGTTATTTATGAAATATTCTCGTACTGGTTTTTTAGCTTATAGGCTAAGTTTTTCTTTCCCCTTTGTTCTAAAAATGCTCTTTATGATGACGGTACTGACATTGTTTGGTGGCGGCATCGGTTACGGGCAGCCGCAAGGAGAATTAGCCACAGATATTCTTAACAACAGAAATTCCCGAGCAGCGGAAGTGTTTTCATTGAAAAGAGTTCGCAGTCGTTACGATAAAGAACGCATTGTTCGTTCGGCGGACGTACCTATTGTTTTTAAGGACGGTATTTTGTTCACGTATCTTGATAGTGATAAGTCTGTTCTAGCTAAGCGCAATGATCACGATCATTTATATGTTTCAGGAAGTTTTGTTGATTGGCGTGTGAAGACGCGTTTTATTCAAAATGCAGCGGGTATTTATACGGCATTTGTCAAAATCAATCTGCCTGCTGCGACTTATACGTACCGGTTCTTAAAGGATAATGTCTGGCGCAATGATCCCAATCAATTTTATACCGAACGTGATCGTTATGGCAGACCTATATCAGCCTTTATTCTTACCGAGCCACTAGCGGACTTTAAAGTGAGCCCTACCCGAAATGATCGGGGCTTATACACGTTTTATTTGGCGGACAATGGATATACGAATGTTGCTTGGCTTGGAACGGCTAATGTTTGGAATATCGAAAAAGACCCGATGGTCCTTAAAGATGGCTACTGGCGGATTAAAAAGTACTTACGCCAGGATGAACCGTATTATCTCTTCCTAGTAGATGGAAAGTTTTTACTAGACCCGCTTAATATCAATGTTGCTTATAGCTCTTTTTATGAAGAGGTAAGCGTTGTTCCTGATAAAGATTACTTTACGAATCTTCCATAACTCAGGTTGTCTTATCATATGTCGCTGTTCACTTAGTGAAGACGCCGTAAGGTGATCTCACGAAGAGTGGGTAGGCTACTACTATGGCTATTTTTTTGATGATTGATCTTATGGGAATGATTTAGAAAATGCACAGCTAGATTTTCTTTAAGCGAAATAGGGTTAGTCTCTGTTATGTGTTGTAAGGATTGGGGCTTGTGGGCGGTTGTCTTAGTGTGGGGGATATTGCTTTGATGGTGGAGTGAAGAGGGTTCTTTTTTAGGGGATATTGTGGATTGTTTTTTATGTGGCGCAGTCAATAGGTTTAATGAAAGGTGGTAGCTGGCACGATCGATAAGTAATGGGAATTTTTCTCCCCATTCTATAAAAACTAAATTATTTCCATCGAGTATTTCAAGTATTCCCAGTTCGGTTAATTCTACTACGTGCTTAATGCGATATAGATCGATATGAAAAACGTGTCTGGTAAGCGTTTTTGTAAGCGATTTTCTACGAGCGGGTTCTTTTTCTGTGGTGGGTTCTCTTTGGACGTAGTACTGATAGGGATGAATGATTGTGAAGGTGGGTGAGGGAAGGTGTGTGGCATCGACGGCTAGTGTTTCTAAAATACTGCGAATCAGAAATGATTTTCCACTGCCCATAGCACCACTGACAATGATAATTTCATTGCCGTTAAGCTTTTGGGTGTAAATGGTAGCAAAAGCTCTGGTTGCTGCTTCGGTTTCTAATAAAAAACGTGCAGTTTCACCACTGCGAAGAGATGGAATTGTAATTGGGTGAGTTTGCTTCATTAGAAGTTATTTGATACGGGGTCATGATTTTTAAGTGCTATCTTTGTTTTTTAACTGGGGTAGGAGTGGTGCTTCAAATGTAATTCTTCAAGTGTGTTGCTTCACATATATTCGTAGTCAGTGATATGGCTTTGTTCTATAAGTTTAGTGACGTAGATATCTTGTTTGCGTTCTCGTATTTCGCGGAGGAGGTCTATTTTAATCTTATCGGTTATTTCTGCTAGGGCTGGGATGCCTGCTTTATAGTACGCTTTTACATAAAATAGATAAACGCAGTCCTCTAAAATAACAGGATCGGTAAGTTCATGGGCTGTGAGGTGCTTTACTGCTGTTAAGATTTGTGGTGCGAGTTCTTTATCCTCGCGAATCCCTAGGTCGCCTGTATGGGTAGTGATATTTTGATGGTGGAATTGATGAAGGATTTGTTTTATCTCTTTGATGTGCGTACTGGAGCTAGGGTCTTTTAGCGACGGGAAGGGGGAGTTGTGATGTAAGGAGGTGAAGACAAGTTCTTTGCCTTCATCATTGGGAAGTCGCTCTATTATTTTTTTAAGGTTACCTGCAGTTGTTAAAAAAGTAGCATCCTTAGGGAGTGCCAAGTAATGAGTCGTGTCTTTGTGTTTCTTAGCGGTGTCTTGAAATTTCGTTTTAGGGTGCTGTGTGGAGGTAGAGTTTGCGTTAGTTGTTACTGAGTTAAGATGCTCTTGCTGAGCGCTACGCCATGCCATATAATAAAGATGAAAGCGCGGTCCTTTTAAATAATGGTCACGATTGGTTTCATAAAATATTTTGATATGCCGCTCTGTAATGGGATTGATATCGGCACTGGCTTTAGCGAGCAATTTTTCTATTTTGAGATTGGTCTCGATATGGGAACGAATGGCTTCTTTTGTTGTATTATTTACACCAGATGGTATTGAAAGGAATTCGTTATGAGGAGATCGTGTTTTATGAAAAGGTGGAGGTTCTAATGCTGTAGGTTGTGCAGCTGGATTTTGCGGGTCTGATTGTCCTACGGGCTGCTTTGCATTCTTAATGAACAAGGCTTCCATCATAGCGTCAATCTCTTTGGGATCAATGACGATATCATGTTTAAGCACTTCCTGACGAAGTAAGGTCCTACGAATGATGTTCTCTTTAACTAGTTTAACAAGTGTTTCATCATCGGGAAGCGGCGGTGCCGTGTTAGGTTGTTCTAGCTGCCGTTTTTTATAGAGTTCTTTAATGTGATGAAATTCCTCAGCAATGAGATCGTCATCAATGTATTCATCATTGATTTCTAATGCCATAAAGGTTAATTAAAGGTTACAATAGCACCTCGCTTAATATAAATAGGAATGTGTTTTGCTGGTGTGTTTTAACAAGGACGAGGGTATAGCAAGGATCTGCGGATAGCAAAGATTTTTACGGTTAGGATGATCTGAAACTCCAGAAAGACTTTTTGGTACGAATTTTACTGAGTGAAATGGTATCATTGTCTTTGGTGAGTTCGGCAATATTTCTATAAAGCTGTTCGGTTTTACGGTCTAGTTTTTTAGGAACGATGATATGGATACGGATCATGAGGTCTCCACGATCGCCTGTGCGTTGGAGTTTGGGCATTCCTTTATGTTTGATGCGTAGGATATCGCCATGTTGGATGCCTGGGTGAAGGGTGATCTTAATGGTTTCGTTGTTTAGATTTTTTAAGTGGAGCACTGCGCCTAGGACGGCTTGGGGAATATTTACGTGTGCGTTGCAGTAAAGATTATCATTTTCGCGTTCGAAGTGATCGTCTGGGCGAACACGGATTTTAAAGTAAAGGTCTCCCGCGCTGCCCCCGCGTCTACTAATGCTGCCTTCACCGGTGATGCGAATGCTTTGTCCGTCAGCGATACCGGGTGGAATTTTTACTTTGACTTGTTTCTTTTTCGTAACAACCCCATGTCCGCTACAACTGTGGCAGGGATTTTCAATGATAACACCTTCACCGCGACAGCTAGGGCATGTGGTATTGATAGAGAAGATTCCTCTATTCTGGCGTATTTGTCCATTCCCATTACAGTCTTCGCAGCGACTGGGACTAGTGCCCTTTCTTGCGCCCGTTCCATTACAATGGGTACAGGCTACTTTCTTAGAGAGATCAAAATCATAACTCGTACCGTTAAAGGCTTGTTCTAGTGAGACTTCTAATTCGTATTGAATATCTGTTCCGCGTGAACGTGTTGAGCGGTTTTGTGCTGAGCCGCCTTGGTTGAAGAAATTGTCGAAGATATTATCTGCGCCGAAGGCTTCTTCAAAAAATTCACTGAATGACGAGAAATTCATATCTGTGAAGTTAGCTCCTGCTCCACCGGCATTTCCCGCGCCACGTCTTAAGGCTTCATAGCCATATTGGTCGTAAATCTGCTTTTTTTTGTCGTCCGAGAGAATAGAATAGGCTTCGTTAATGTCTTTAAAACGTTCTTCGGCTTGTTTATTGCCTTTATTTCGGTCGGGATGACTCTCAATGGCCTTACGGCGATAAGCACGTTTGATTTCATCTTTACTTGCTCCACGGGATACACCTAGTATATTGTAAAAATCTTTTGTAGCGGCTGGCATCTCTTCTTCCCTCTCCTATGTTCTCTTAATTATTTACGATTATTATAATTTTTTATGGTTATTACAGTTCTTTACGATTGTTACAACTCTTTACGATTGTTACAATTCTTTACGATTGTTATAATTCTTTACGATTATTACAATTCTTTACGATTGTTATAATTCTTTACGACTGTTATAATTCTTTACGATTATTACAATTCTTTACGATTGTTACAATTTTTTATGATTATTACAATTTTTTACGATCACTACAATTCTTTATGATCACTACAATTCTTTATGATCACTACAATTCTTTATGAACACTACAATTCTTTATGACTATTATAATCTTTTATAAAGAATAATTTTATAAAAAGTGCTTGGTAAAAAGAAGTTCTTATAAAGAACAGTTTACAAAAAAAGAATAGTTTACAGAAAATAGTTTATAAAAAATGGTTTATGAAGTAATATTGTGAAAAGGGGCTCTTTTAGAGAACGTTGTCAAAGACCGTCAATCGTATAAAATACAAAAGAGCCCCCTAGTAATAAGGCTTAAAAGCTACTTTTTATCATCATCAACGACTTCATAATCTGCGTCGACAACATTTTCATTGGATTTACCCTCTTTTTTGTCCTGAGAAGTGGTGTTATTATTAGGACTATTAGCTTCTTGTGTGCTGTTAGAATCGGTAGCATGTTCTGTATTGTTAGCAGCGGCGGTAGAAGAAGTTTGATTTTGATTGGTTTTTGAGGCGGCTTCTTTATAGATTTGTTCGGAGATTTTATGCGTTGCTTTCGATAAAGCTTCCATGTTTTGCGTGATCTCCGCCTTATCATCCTTAGTAAGGGCTTCTTTTAAGGATTTAAGCGCAGTTTCAATGGCAGTTTTCTCGGTATCATCTATTTTATCTTTGTGTTCGGTGAGAAGGGATTCGGTTTGATAGACGAGTTGAGAGCCATTATTCTTAACTTCGGCAAGTTCGCGATGCTTTTTGTCGGCTTCACGATTGATTTCGCCTTGTTTGACCATTTCAGCAATCTCTTCTTCATTGAGACCGCTAGAAGCTTCTATTTTGATTTTGTTTTCTTTGCCTGTACCAAGGTCTTTGGCACTGACGTGAAGGATTCCATTGGCGTCAATGTCAAACGTCACTTCGATCTGTGGGACACCACGTGGAGCTGCAGGAATCTCTACTAGATCAAAACGACCAAGCAATCTATTATCACGTGCCATTTCGCGTTCGCCTTGGTAGACATTGATAGTGACGGCGGGTTGGTTGTTTTCGGCAGTGGAGAAGATCTGGCTTTTTTTGGTAGGAATGGTCGTATTTCTATCGATAAGTTTTGTCATAACACCGCCAAGGGTTTCTATTCCCAATGAAAGGGGCGTGACGTCGAGTAAGAGAACGTCTTTGACATCACCGCCTAAGATTCCACCTTGGATGGCGGCCCCTACGGCAACAACTTCGTCTGGATTGACGCCTTTGCTAGGCTCTCGTTTGAATATTTCTTTGACAAGCGCCTGAACGGCTGGAATCCGTGTTGATCCACCTACTAAAATGACCTCTTGAATGTCATTGACAGATAACTCTGAGTCTTTGATAGCGTTTTCGCAAGGGTCTCGTAAAGCTTTGATTAGATTGCCAACGAGCTGTTCAAATTTAGCACGGGTCAATTTGATATCTAAGTGTTTGGGGCCTGAGCTATCGGCTGTAATAAAAGGAAGATTGATGGTGGTTGTAGTGGTGGTGGAGAGTTCTTTTTTGGCTTTTTCAGCGGCTTCTTTAAGTCGTTGCATGGCCATGATATCGTCTTTAAGATTGATACCGTATTGGTTTTTAAATTCATCGTTGAGGTAGTCAATGATGATTTCATCAAAATTGTCTCCTCCTAGCTGGGTATCGCCATTAGTGGCTTTGACTTCGAAAACGCCATCGCCCATTTCTAAGATTGAAATATCAAACGTTCCACCACCTAAGTCAAATACGGCTAGCTTTAAGTCTTTTTTCTTGTCTAAGCCGTAGGCTAAGGCGGCTGCTGTGGGTTCATTGACGATACGTTTGACGTCGAGGCCTGCGATTTTTCCGGCGTCTACGGTTGCTTGCCGCTGGGAATCGTTAAAATAGGCAGGAACTGTGATGACCGCTTCTTTGACGGTTGTACCTAAGTAATCTTCAGCGGATTGCTTCATTTTTTGTAGAATATGCGATGATATTTCTTGGGGTGTGTGGTGTTTGGCGTCAATTTTGACTTTGATTTTTTTTCCTGCTGCTTCGAGGTGGTAGGGAATTTTATTTTTTATATCGCTTACTTCTTCGAGCGAACTTCCCATAAAGCGCTTGATCGAGTAAACCGTTCGCTTTGCATTGGTGACCATTTGATTTTTAGCAGGTTGTCCGACAAGACATTCATCTGTATCTGTAAAAGCTACGATCGAAGGAGTTGTACGCTGCCCTTCTGCGTTCTGAATGACAACAGGTTCTCCTCCTTCTATAACAGCTACACATGAATTGGTTGTCCCTAAGTCAATACCTATAATTTTGCTCATTTTTAATTCTCTTCTAATGTTTTCAAATTTTTAAGGATTTAGTTTTTTAGGATTCAATTTTTTAAGGATTTAATTTTTTAAGAATTCAATTTTTTAGGATTATTATTTTAAAGGTTATTAAGTGGTTAGTTTTTTTGTTAAGAACAGCTTGAACAAACAGGCTTCCTAATTTCAATCTATTATTTTTTTTTAGCCTGCATGACCTTCACGTGGGCAATTTTTATCACGCGATCGTGAAAGAAATAGCCTTGTTCGAAGATTGCACTGATCGTATCTGCTGTATTGGTAGGATTGGCGGGGGGAGAAGCTGTTAATTTGCTCTTACTACCGTCATTATCAATGTTTGAATGCGGCGAGGTATTTGAATGCGAGGTTTGGGCATTAGAATCGCTATTTGCTTTGGTTTTACTATCAAGTGATGAAGATGAAGTATTATTTGAAGTATTGTTTGTATCAGATGCGAAGTGGGAGGGATTTTCGCTTGAAATGGGGGGGGTGGGAGCGGTTTTTTCTGCAGAAGTCGATGCATGCGGTGTATTTTTTCTAGAATCCTCAGCCTGTGCTGCGACTTGTTCTGCCGTTTCAATCATGATGGCTTGGTGGACGTTGGGATCAAAGGTATCGCCGATCTGAGTACTGGGACGTACATTAAATTCGGTAAGTAAGGCATCGAGTTGCTGTTTAATGATTGAAAATCCATCTAGAAAAGACTTGATTTTGGCGTCTGCTTCGGAATTTTGGTGTGTGAGTGCCTTTTCATAATGACTAAGGATTGGAAACAATTTTTGAATAAACTCCTCAGGTGCGTATTTGAGTAGTTTTTGTCGTTCGTCGAGCGTCCGTTTGCGATAATTATCAAATTCTGCTTGCTGGCGTTTGACAAGGGTTTTATATTCGGTGATTTTTTCTTCTAGTAATTTGACATTTTCGGCTAGAATGGGTTGTTCGCTAGGTGATTGCTCATCATCATGCAAAGACAACGCTTCATCATCACCTGAATTTGTACCATTCTCATGGGAGACTGCTTCCTCTACAGCATTATCATCATCTAGTTTTTCGGTGGAAGGAGCGTGAGATGAAGAAGGAGGTACAGATTCCTGCGTAGGTTCCTGCGTAGACTCATTGGCGGCATTGATTTCTTCACTACCAGATAAAGAAGCCCTTTCAACGAGTTCTTCAGCGACTTTGTCTGCAGCGACCTTATTTGTATTTGAATGATTGTTATTCATTGTTTTTGTTAAAATACAGTGTTTTTCAAGATTTAAATTTATCCTACCTTAATAGGCTTATGGATATAAGGTAATAGTATTTTTATGGAAGTCAACTGTTTTTTAGGAGTAATATTAAATTTTTTTAATAAAAGCAATTTTTTTATAAATTTCAATATTTTTGACTGAAAAATTGAACTTTTTATTGAATTGAACTACTCATTTTTTATGAATTTCAATATTTTTTTGAATGATTGAGTTTTTTATTGGATTGAATTTTTAGCTCTTTATGAATTTCAATGTTTTATATTGAAATAGTGTGAATATCGTGAGTTTCCTTATAGAACTCAATTCAATTATATTAAAATAGTGTGAATATCGTGAGTTTCCTTATAGAACTCAATTCAATTATATTGAAATAGTGTGAATATCGTGAGTTTCCTTATAGAATTAAATTCAATTATATTGAAATAGTGTGAATATTGTGAGTTTCCTTATAGAACTCAATTCAATTATATTGAAATAGTGTGAATGTTAGGATGTTCTGCGTAGAACTCTTTACTGTTAGCGTAGAAATTGGGCGGAAATTTAGCGAGAATTTTACAATCCAGCGCGTAGGTGACAGTTATACTTCAACTAGTAGATGATGGTTATACCTCAACTGGTAGATGATAGTTATATCTCACCTAGTAGACGATGGTTATATCTCACCTAGTAGATGATAGCTGCAGATCAGCGAGTAGGTGATAGAGAAAATGCTAAATAATTGACTTTTTCAACCTAAGTGCATTGCCAATGACAGAAATAGAACTCAATATCATCATCAAAGCAGCAATCATGGGCGATAACGTCACACCCCATAACGGATATAAAACCCCTGCAGCAATGGGAATACTTGCTGTATTGTAAAAAAACGCTAGAAATAAGTTGCTTTTAATAGTCGTTAGCGTTTTTGAACTCAATGTGAACAATTGATCTAGCGATTGGAGGTCTCCTTTAAGGAGCGTAGCATGCGCAGTTTCTAAAGCAACGTCACTTCCAGTTCCCATGGCTATACTGACATCTGCTGCTGCTAAAGCAGGAGCGTCATTGATACCGTCCCCTGCCATAAGAACGGTATGCTTTGTGCGTTTAAAGGCTTCTAGCTGGCGTAGTTTGTCCTGGGGACGTAATTCACCATAAAACCCATCTAAAGCAAGCGCCTGCGTTACTTCGGCACAATTGCGGATATTGTCACCACTGAGAAGGATTATTTTTATTCCACGTGCCCTCAATTTGGCTACAGTTTCATATGCCGTTTCTTTAAGGGTATCTCGTAATGTAAATGTACTTAGTAATTGGTTATTCGCTGCTAAATACAAGACCGTACCGCTCAATATTTTTGTATTTGGGTGAGATTTTTCTTCTTCTGTACCAGTTTTGTTTGCGTCATAGGAAGTTTTAGGCAGGGCTACTCCGATCCGATTCATCATGTGAATGCTTCCCAATGTATAGCGCGTGCCTTTGATATAACCGCTAATCCCTTCACCGATACTTGCTTTAAAGTCCGTTACAGGAAGTAAAGACAATTTCGCTTCACGTGCTGCTGCTAACATACCTTTGGCTAAGGGATGTTCACTGAGCGCTTCTAGCGACGCGGCTATTTGCAGTAGGGTATTGCGGCTATTCGCTGTGGTGGTAGAAGAAGTTGATTGCGGTGGGTTTTCTTCGCTTAGAGATGGACTATCGGATAGATTATCAGGTGGAATATTCTTAGCGGTGATAAAAACGGTGTGATCAGCTAACCTAGGTTTCCCATGCGTCAATGTTCCCGTTTTATCGATAGCAATAAGGGTCACAGCAGAAAACTTTTCGAGCAGCGTTGCGTCTTTGATAAGAACTCCTTTCTCAGCGCCACGGCTTATGCCAACAGTAAGCGCCATAGGCGTAGCCAGTCCTAACGCACACGGACAGGCGATAATAAGAACGCCTACAAAAGCAAGAAGTGCGTATTCAAAAGCAGGCTCCGGCCCCCATAACATCCACGCTAAAAAACTAAGCGCCGCTATCCCAAGTACAGTTGGAATAAATACATGGGTGATGCGATCTACGAGCGCCTGCACAGGCGGATGACTACGCTGCGCCCGTTCGGTAAGCGTAACGACTTCTGCTAAAAATGTTTCTGCACCTACTTTTTCTGCCCGCATCATGAATGCTCCGATCCCATTGATAGTCCCACCTAAAACACGTGACCCCCTGGTCTTTTTAACAAGCATTGCCTCGCCTGTAAGAAAGGATTCATCGACCTCACTTAACCCGCTAATAACAATGCCATCGACAGCCACTTTTGCACCAGGTTGCACTAATAAAATATCACCTTTTATGACTTCATTTAATGGGACGGTTTCAAATGCCTCAGGCGGTAGAGCTGGGAGTTCCTCTTCATCTGTATGCTTTGGAGTTAAATTTTGTTCTGCTGCTTTAAGACGCAGTGCTGTTGCTGGAGCGAGGTCTAGCAGTTTTTTTAATGCTTGCTGAGTTTGTTTACGCGCCGCCTCTTCTAGCAATTGCCCTAAGAGGACAAGGGTAATAATAACCGCTGCGGTCTCAAAATAAAGTCCAAGCATACCGTCTGCTTTGAGCGCTAAAGCTGGAATGCGCTCAGGCGCTACTGCGGCTAAGATAACCATTGCTGTCGAATACCCGTACGCCGTGAATGTCCCTAATGCAATGAGTGTGAACATATTCATTGTTCGATGCCGTAATGCGCTGTAGGCACGGGTCAAAATAAACCTTCCCGGCCCAAAGATAATCATAGTTGTCGCTACTAGGGTTATAACGGTAGCAGAAGGCACGGCTCTACCTATTGCTGGGATCATTTCCAGTGCCATAATCGGAACAGTTAACAATAAAGAACTGATAAACGCCTTTTTTAGTTTTAGATAAGCTGCCATTTCTGCCGTATCATCGTGTCTAGCTGCGCTAGTTGTCAATATAGGTTCGAGCGCCATGCCGCATTTCGGACAACTTCCTAGTACTGGCTCCACGATCTCAGGATGCATCGGACAGGTGTATTGGGTTGTATGAGAGGACGTTGCTTTGGCAGGAGGAGATTTTTTTTTAACGAGACGCTTTTTTAGGATTCTTATTTTAGCAAATATTCCGCTATAAGTTCTGGGGGCTGCTTGAAATGTGTTATAACACCCCTCACTACAAAAGTAGTATGTTTTGCCGCGATAGACCGTTTGCCGCGCTGAAGCTTTAACCTTCATCTGGCATACGGGGTCTTCATAGAGTTCAGGTGTATTATTCATCGTCTTCTCTCTCTCCCGTTAGCTAGGTATCATTGTTATCATTACAATCACTATTATTTATTATAACAGTAATTATCTATTATTATTATACAGTAGATTGCGATTATGAGCGTAATTTACTGAATATAAGCTACTGAATATAATTTACTTCATGATGTCAATTAAATATAGGGGAGTCATTCTTTATGGTAATAGCTCTAATGGTCTTAACAGTTATACTATCTGTAATAGGCGTGGACGGTTTTTTTATGTATAAAGAATATATCCAATATCTAATATTCAATATTCAATATTCAATGTTCAGAAGGCTTATTTGTCTCTAATGCGGTAGGTTTCTAGCCTTGTTTTGCCAAAGAGTCTGACGTCGCTGCGGGTGAGATTGAGTTTTGTTAGAAATTGATAAAAAGTTGTCAAGTCTTCATCTCGCCGTTCATGGCGTTTAGCATGATGTTCGGATCGTTCTAGGATGATACGTCCGCTGGGTTTTAACAATTGCCGGTTTATCACAATCATTAGCATTTGTTTTAAAGCTTCGATGTCTTTAAGAACTTCATACGGGGGGTCTAAGAAGACAATATCAAAAAAATGACTTTTATGTGGAACATACTTCTTAAAATCACCATACCAGACTTTACTACGTGCTAGTAAAGGTAGATTAAATGGTAATTTATTTGCCGTGGGAGAGGTTGATGTCTTTTCTTCACTGAGTCCTAATTGTTTTAGATTGGACGTGAGACTGCTAGCGAGTTTGACATCATTTTCAATGAAGACAACATGGCGAGCGCCTCTAGATAAAGCTTCGATACCTACAGCGCCTGTCCCTGAGAAGCCATCTAGAAACTTAGCGTTCTCAATGATTGATTGCAGTTGATCGAATATTGATTTTCTAATAATCGCTTGGGTTGGAGCGGGTTTAGTTGTGTATGCGAATTTGAGGGGGCTTCCTTTGAGAAAACCTCCGATAATACGCGGATTGGGAATGGATTTCAAAATGACGCCGCTGCTAGCTAAAAATTAACATCACTAAGTGAGCAGTATTACATTGAGCTAGCAATATTACTTGCGTATATGGTTTGATATGAAGATTTAGGGGTGATTGTGCCGTGTGATTCTGCTGGCGATTTGGTTAAATTGGTTTGTATCGGTGATAAGTTCTAGGGCGCGGAGAATGAACGGGCTTTCAAAGACGGTGACGGGGTCTTCTGACGGGGTTATGGTTTCATCGGGCGGAATGCCTGTACGCAAATACGAGACCTCGCTTCCACTACCGTCTGCAAATTCATAATAACTGGTCTGTGAAGAGGTTACGTTGTACGTCCATCCGTTAGCAAGATCACGTCCTATAATGCCGCCCGCACATCCAGCAGTAGGCATTCCTGCTTGAATGAGATTAGTTCGGATGCGCATCGCTAGAACATACATCTCACCACCACTACACGTGCGGTCGTCAGTTAACATAAGAATTCTTCCTTCACGATAGCTATGCGTTCCTTCAGGAGCGACATGTAAGACGTTTGTTCGATAGCGGTTTCTACCAATAAGTTCTTTTTCTATAAGATAAGGACGAGCGTTCTGAATGAAATGACTGGCAATGAATCTAGCATTGTCTTGTGATCCGCCTGCGCCCGTTCTGACGTCGATGATGAGGCCTTGAATTTGTGCTGCGTTTAATTTTTCTATGATGCTATTAATACCAGCAAACCAATTGCGACTTCCCGCCAGTCTTCCCGATCCAGCAAATGAAAGGGACAGATCATCGATTCTAATATACCCGATCACAGCACTGCGATCGATGGGACTTGTAGGCATTGAACTGAGGTGGTCATTGATATCGATAATACCACTTCTAAAGATTTCGTCTGGGAAGGCGGGATTTAGGAGAAATGTAAGTCCTGAAAACGACGAACTATAACTCGTGCGCGGTTCTACGCACTCAAAGGGAATGTCTGGGGGAAAACTCAATGAGAAATGCGGGTCATTGATGGCATTTTCTACCCTTGACAAAACATTCGCAAGATCACAATCGTTCATATTGTCATGAACTTCTGAAGCGAAAGCCTGTTTGACTTGTTCTAGTGATGCGTAATTGGTCGGCAATTGGTCTTGGTACGCATAAGTCAGACGGAGGTCTTCAAATAATAATTCATACGTTCCCGTATAAGAACTGTACGCTCTATTTAACAAAACTGAACAGCTCGTTAAACTCGTTATGACCGTCAATATCATTATTATTATCAAGCAAAATCTTCGTATCATGTCCTAGTGAATCCTTATCAATATAACTCAATATAATACAGTTAATTCTTTTTTTATTTTAATATAAGATAAGTGAATGTGGGAGAAAAAGGCGTTTTTTATTAATAAATCTATTCAGCCGTTTATGAGATTTCAATCATAACAAAACGGTACTCGGAGGTCAAAAAGGCGTATTACCAGTAAAAAGAGAAGCCCAAATACACTTGATGGGTGAAACTAGTTTTGCTTTTGCCAGGGGGAAGACCGTAGTAATCTAGCGAAACATTATACCGTGCGAGCAGACCTACGTGCGTGCTAAACAACCATTCGTAGTTGGCAGCAAGTGTTGTTCTGAAGGCGTCTTTCCATGAAAAAAAATGTGTCGAGGCGGTCAGAATATCGATAAGTAGCGCAAATATATTAGGACTTGATTCTAAAATTCGCTCAAATTCAAAATTATAGAAATTGTAAAGCGGACGGGAAAGCGTGCCTATAATTGGCAAGTAGTAATTAAAACGTAGCGTATGCTTCTCAGCGGGGTTTAATTTTAGCATTAATGAAGGCCCTACCGTAAAAGTACCATTCCAGCCGTATGAAAGAAATGATTCAACGATCCAAGCATCGACATTGGCTTCGATGGTGAAGCCAACATAGAGGTCTATGATGTTTTTAGAGAAAACATTGAATTGCGATCCGTACGCTAGATTGATAAAGACGCTTACATCACGTTTGATGCTAGCTAGGGAATTGAATTTTCCATTTTTCTGGTAATTGACGAGTAGCTGTGAATAACTGCCTTCTATTTGAACGAAATGATATTGAAATGGTGCAATATATTCGTAGTGCAGCCGACCACCGCCCCCTATCATAAACCGATACAGCGATGATACCACAATATCACGGGTATCTCCAAATATCAAACCAGACGCTAATCCAATGACGTGACGATGTTTTTTTGCTTTTTTCTTAGCAGTTAAATCGACTCCTTGCTCTTCGTCTACAACTTCTTGATTTACTTCATCCACGTCGTCAGTACTATTGGGTTGAAGGTCTTTATCGGTAGGATCGATTTCATTGATAGGTGGTGCGTCTTCGTCAGGACTGGCTTGAGCGAGCATGATTCCAAGCGTGCTTTTTAATTGAAATAGGTCGCTTTGTTCTAGAAGGCTCTGTTCATTGATTGGATTGATCGGATTGATTGCATTGATGGTATGAGGAGTTGTTAGCAGCAGAGCGGAGGACAGGGTGGAATTGAGTTCTGGTGGTAGTGTAGTGAGTGTATTTTGTGTGGCATTGACGTGTCCGTGTAGCGGGACAATGGTCATTATTAAACCACTTAGGGTGGCGAGGAGCGTTTTTAATAACAAATTCAACTCTTTTTTTTCTGTACGCACCTTTAAAAATACCATCCTGAATTACAAAATACCATCCTGAATTACTTTTTCAATATAACTTTCTAAAATAACTTTTTTAGGGGGGGGAATAATGGGTAGGTAATGACTTGGGGCTAGGTGATGATTGTACTTGGGTGATGAAATGGCTGTAATCTTTTAAAGAGGGGGAATGATTGATTAAACGTCTAGGTTAGCGACTTGGTTTGCGTAAGAAATAATAAAATTTTTGCGTTGTTGGATCTCTTCCCCCATAAGAATAGTGAAAATATCGTTGGCTTTATAATAGTCTTCTAGCTTGACTTGAACGATGGAGCGTGATTGGATGTTCATAGTTGTTTCCCAGAGTTGTTCTGCGGTCATCTCGCCCAGTCCTTTATAACGTTGAATATAAGGGGAGACATCTTTGAAGTGTTCTTTTAATAGGGCATTGCGTTCTTCGTCATTAAAGGCATAATGTGTTTTTTTGCCGTGCGATATTTTATATAGGGGCGGCATGGCTAGGAAAACACGTCTTTCTTGGACCAGAGGTTGCATATAGCGAAAAAAGAACGTTAACAGCAATGTGCGAATATGTGATCCGTCGACATCCGCGTCGGCCATGATGATCACACGTCCATAGCGTAATTTACTGATATTGAAATCATCGCCTACACCGGCGCCTAGGGCACTTATGACGGGTTGTAGTTTTTCATTGGCAATGACCTTAGCGACGTGGGTTTTTTCTACGTTGAGCATTTTTCCGCGTAGGGGCAGGATGGCTTGGAACATTCTATCGCGTCCTGCTTTAGCACTGCCGCCTGCTGAATCGCCCTCGACGATGTAGAGTTCGCTTTTGCCGACGTCTTTGGTTGTGCAGTCACTTAGTTTGCCTGGGAGGGAATCGTGCATGAGAGCACTTTTTCTACGTGTCAAATCACGGATACGCCGTGCTGCTTCACGTGCTTGGGCGGTGGAAAGCACTTTCTGTAGTAAAATCTGCGCCTCTTCGATATGAGCGTCGAAGTAGCGTGTGAGTTCTTCATCGATGCGTTCGCGGACAAAACCGGTTACTTCTGGATTGCCAAGTTTGTTTTTGGTCTGTCCTTCAAATTGTGGTTCAGCAATTTTTATAGAAAGCACAGCGGCTAGGCCTTCTTTGAGGTCTTCTGTCGTAATAGCGTCTATTTTGAACCGTTTTTTTAGCGTAGGTGCTTGAGTGAGCAATTTATTGAAAACCTTTGTGAAAGCACTACGCAATCCTGTCACATGTGTGCCGCCTTCGGGTGTATGAACGGTATTGACAAAAGCATAAAAATTTTCACGATAGCCATTGTTGTATTGAAAAGCAATTTCTAAACTACGTTCCTTCTCGTCACAATCGATCACAATAGGTTTTTCATGGAGGACTTTTTGTTTTCCATGCAGCAACTGGACGAAGGATACGATTCCGCCCTCGTATTGAAAAGTCTTCTCAATGGGAGTTTCACCGCGCAGATCACGAAAAATAAGCTTCAGTCCTTTGTTCAAAAACGCCAATTCTCTAAACCGCGCAGACAATACTTCATAATCATACGAGATGCTCTCAAATATACTAGCATCGGCTAGATAACGAATGTAAGTCCCTTGTTTGTGGGGGTCTGTATCGGAAATCGTACCTGCTACGTGCGTTGCTGTGACGACATCCCCGCGTCTGAGGTCAAGTTTGTAAATATTACCATTGCGGCGTATTTCTACATTCATCCATTCGGAGAGTGCGTTGACACAGGAGACGCCAACACCGTGGAGGCCACTGGAGATCTTATAGCTTCCTTCATCAAATTTTCCGCCTGCATGAAGTTTTGTCATGACGACTTCTAAGGCACTCATGCCGTATTTTTGATGTGTGTCTACAGGAATGCCGCGCCCATTATCACGCACAGAGACGACATTCTCGGGTTCTAAGGCAATTGTAATCTCGCTGCAATACCCCGCCAGATTTTCATCGACAGCATTGTCAACGACTTCATAAAGACAATGATGCAGACCCACTTTGCCAGTCGATCCAATATACATACCAGGGCGCTTTCGTACCGCAGAAAGCCCTTCCATGACCTTAATATCTTCTGATAAATAGGTGTTTTTACGTGCAGTCATAATAGAGATATATTTTACGGGTTTTACGGGTTGGGACTCTTGCTTGGAGCAGTTGTTTTTGTATTATTTTTTAGAGATTCTCGAGTCAATCTTGTTTCTATTGATTTTTTTTGGGGGATTCTTGGGGGCTGTTGCGTTTTGATTCTTATTAATACAACTTTGCATTGCAGTCTGTTTAATAATAACCAGCCATTGTCAATATACAGACTACAGATAAAGAGGTTTCAAGCAAATTTTAGGCGAATTTCAAGCCAATTCCAATCCTCCGATCTTTACACGTCATTATAGGGGAATATGTCCGAATATTTTTGAATGGTGCTTTTGAATAATGCCTTTTAAATGATGTCTATCAATCATATCTATGTGATATGAAAATGATGTCCCGTGGAAATTGCGTCTATATGACGTGGGTTCTATTGCTAGCATGGGTGATATGAATTGGTGATGAGTTGGTAGTGAGTTGGTAGTGAGTTGGTGGTGAGTCGGGGTTGAATTAGCGGTGAGTTGGGGGTAAGTTGGGGATGAAGGGGTAGTGATTTTATGAGGTTGTGTGGATAGGTAAGTTTCAAAGTATGTAGCGAGTAAGAGCAGACGTAAAAGGAACAAGGAACTCAATTAATAAGCAACGCGCGACCTGCATAACCAATTACTCTTAGGAGGGTTACAAATAGTAACGGTTTTGAGGATTTCGTTATTTTTATTGCGAACTTTGATGATTTTCTGTTTTTCAGAAAAGAGGATTTTGACTTCGGTGTTTGCATTTTTAGTACGCTCAGGCAATGTGATAAGAATAGGTATTTTGGCTACACGTCCTAGTGAAATGTTAGCGTAATTATTGGTTTTTACGGTTTGATTGTCAAAGCCTTTGATGATATTGATGACTTTTTTTCTATTTTCGTCGTAAAACTTGTTGCTTTCTAGGAGTTTGCGTTCGTGTGCTGAGGAAACGCTAGACCTTTTAAATTTGATGACGTGATCGGCGGCGTGTTTGTTGGCAATTGTGACGTGAAATTTGATTTTACTCGGTTCTCTTTTGACGACAATGCTTATAGGATAGACTTTATTGGGGAGTAGAGGCTTTTTCAATGTGAGCGTTGAGATTTTCTTTTTAGCGTAGTCTTTATAAATGACTAGTTTTTTGCCTTCGATAAGTTGTGTGGAGAGAGCAATTTTATACTCTTCTAGCTTTTTACGGCTGTATACGGAGATTAAGAATCGCTCGTGGGCGATATTGCTCGTAATGGGCGTAATATTGAGTTGCTTTTTTAGGATCAATGGGAAGAAATCACGCTCAGTTCCACTAGACCTGTGTAAAATGCTAAGTAGCGGTTTGTCAGAAATATTGAAAATCCACCGTTTGAACAAGGCAATCGGTGATTTGCGAATGGTAATGATGAATTGTTCGGGTATCAAGGAAAAATTGAAACTTGCTTCGAACATTTCCTCAAAAATGCTGCGTAACGTTTCTTTGTCTAGAAAAATACCTTGGCTATTAAGCAGATCACTGCGAAATGAGTCCAAACTGGCACAATTATTGGTTCGAATAATATTGAAGATTCCAGTTTCTAAATACCTTATGTGTTCTTGATTGATCTCGGGTACATTGATATAGGATAGTTTTTTCATTACTTGCATTGATCACTCGCTTTTATCACTCATCACTCGCTTTTATCACTTTCTTTTCATCATTTTCTTTTGTTAGCACTTATTATTTAGTACTTTTTAAAGTATTCTATCCCAACATGCTATTTAGTAGATACTTGTAATAGGATGTTCTAAATAGATAAAAAATAGAAGAAATAGCAGAAATGGAAAAAAATAGGGAACTATTTTATTGAAAATAGCATCAAAACAATTATACTTCTCAATTGTACTTTTCAATTGTACTTTTCAATTGTACTTCTCAATTATGCTTCTATTAAATAAATAACGGCTTAAATAGTGGTAAACTTATATTCTGTTAAAAATAGCATCAAAACAATTATGCTTCTCAATTGTGATTTTCAATTGTACTTCTCAATTATGCTTCTGTTAAATAAATAAGGGCTTCAATAGTAATAAACTTATGAGTTATTAGAAAATTGAACGACTCAGTTCTCAAAGTTGCGCTGCAGGACAAAACCATGTAAAAAGCCAGCTAAAAACTTAGAACTTAGGTCTCTTTAGCACGCAAAGAAATTTACAGTGAAGTAGCGAAGGCATATCATATCATACAATACCTCCGAAACAAAGTCCGAAGTCCGCCATAACCCAGGTCAATTAAGTCCAAAGTCAGCCCAGGTCATCACAACACCGCCTCTCCTTACGTAAGATAATATGAAATGATGAAAAAGTCAAGCCAAATAAAGTGAATTCTAAGAAATAAGCTCTATTTCTAGAATCATAGTATAATTGTAACATCGCTTACAGGTAAATAACAATCATTCTGCTGAAAACCGCGATATTTCAAGGCATACGGCTGAGTATTTCTTGTAATAGCCTTAGCAGGTGGGGCATACCAGGTGTGCCATACCAAGTGGCTTTTTAGCAATTCTCTCCTAGTAAGTAAAATTGGATAAGTTAAGTAATATCGATGTACTGCACTTTTATCATGGAGTACAAGGGGACGCAACGCACTAAAAATACAAACCTAACCCAAATGCCGTACAGGGCAAACCCGCACTAATCCTTATAAAACTCTATAAAATCCTATAAAGTTCTATAAAAACTTTGTAAAACCTTAAATCCTTTGTAAAATCCCAAACCCTCTTGTAGAGCCTTAACCCTATTAAAAGTTCATTGAAAAACTTATTGAAATCTTAATCTCATTGAAATCTTAGTGTATCAAGACGGTTTTTTTGCTCGTATATGACTCCGATAACTCCCGTTTCCAATGTCGAACCGCTTAAAGGGATGAAAGACCTTCATCCTAAACTCATGCGTGACCATGCCTATATTAAAACGGTCATCGATAAAATCGCTACCCAATTTTCTTATGAAGAATACACCCTCCCCATATTAGAGTCGCTTGACACATTCAGCCACCAAGCCAGTACAGAACTCATAGCAGAACAATCGTATCGCTTCGTAGACAAAGGTGATCGCGCCGTTATTTTACGTCCTGAAATAACACCTGTACTGGCACGGATGGTCGCTAAGGAAAGTGGTTCTTATACATTGCCGCTTCGCTGGTATACGGTGGGCAATTGCTATCGTTATGAAAAACCGCAAACAGGCCGACTTCGTGAATTCGCCCAACTCAATTTCGATCTTATCGGTAAGACGGAATTGTCCTATGATTTTGAGATTATTGCAATTATTACTGCGCTCATGACGGCATTTAACGTCCCGCCCCATGCTTACACTCTTCGATACAATCATCGCACGGTTGTTGACGTGCTTCTAAGCCGTAATAACTTCACTGCCACAGAAAAAACACAATTTTATGCCCTCATTGACAAAAAACGTAAATTAGATGCGGATGCTTTCAATGACGCTATCAATGAAAAATTTTCTGATCCTAATAAACAAACCTTCATAAAAGAGTACATTGATGCTAAAACGCTTGATGACTTGATGCCTACTGCGGAGATTGGAAAGGAAAATGCACTCCCACCCGCTTTGAAGCAGAGTATTGAAATGTTTAGAGAATTTGAAGCCAATATGCCCACTCTTTCACTTAATATGCAGGCTAAGTTTGATCCAACGGTTGTTCGCGGCATTGATTATTATACGGGTATTGTATTTGAAGTTTTTGCTGAGCATGGCAAGGGTCCTGGACGGTCGCTTTTTGGCGGAGGACGCTATGATAGCCTGCTGGAAAAGTACAGTTCTAAACCCTTAAAGGCAGGAAAATCTCTCTCCCCTAACAAAGCGCGCAGTGCTATTGGGTTTGGGATGGGGATTCATATTTTCTCGTTGTTTTTAGCAAAAAATGACCTACTTCCTAAGGACAATAGACACGTTCACACGATTTATCTCGCCCCATTAGACACAGAGGGGCTTTGTTACGCCTTTTCTGTTGCAACTTATTTTCATAACAAAAAATTTAATACCTACTTAGGCATCGTCCATCATAATATTCAAAATCACTTTAAAAAAGCCGAGCAAGAGCAATGTTCTTATATGATCGTACTTGGTGAAAAAGAAGTTCTTTCTAGAAAGGTTGTTATGAAAAATCTACGTCGTTCACAGCAAAATTCGCAGCAAAATTCGCAGCAAAATTCGCAGCAAAATTCGCAGCAAAATTCGCAGCAAAACGTAGCAATCACGCAAACGTACGATATTCCCCTGTCATAATATAATAGGCTACCCCCCTTATCCGTGCTCACACGCAAACGTACGATATTCCCCTGTCATAATATAATAGGCTACCCCCCTACCCGTGCTCACATAATACGTGATAACATGATAAGTAATATTATAATACGTGATAACGTGATAAGTAAGTGATAGTGATAGGTAGGTGATATTATAGATCAGATACCTCAGTAAAAGCTTATGTGGATTGGATTTTATAATTACTTGTTGGTTTGTCTTCATTGAAAAATCTCTCAGGTCGTCAATTGGCTTCCGCCAAAAAAAAGGTAACGCCGCCGTCAAGTCTAAGTGCGAGTATAAAACGCGTAGAACAGGCTATTTCCGCAATCAAAGCCGGGCACGGCGTCGTTGTTTTAGACAGCCAGAGCCGTGAAAATGAAGGAGACCTCATCATTCCTGCTGCCGCGATCACCGATAATCAAGTGAATTTTATGATGAAATTCTGTCGTGGTTTGATATGTGTCGCATTGACACAAAAAAAACTTGATGAATTGGCTATCCCGCTTATGTATGAACGATCCGTCCCTAGTAGCACGAGTACACGAACTTATTTTACGGTGAGCGTAGACCATAAAGATTCGACAACAGGCATTTCTGCTTCTGAGCGCGCGCAGACATTGCGAGCGCTGGCAGCGAAGACAAGCACAGCGGCGGATTTTATTTTGCCAGGTCATATCTTCCCTATCAGAGCCGCTCCTAGTATTCTCATCCGTAACGGCCATACAGAAGCAGGTATCTATCTTACAACATTAGCCGACCTTCCACCAGCAGCCGTTATTTGTGAAATCATTAACGATGATGGAACGATGGCACGACAGACCGATCTTATCCAGTTTACGACAACACACGGACTTAAATTTCTGTCCATTCAAGACCTTATCCTATATCAGCTGTTTTTCTCAGGACTCCTAAGTGCAAGTCAATCGTTAACGATTGATATTGCTATTAATAAGCAGAAAGCATCTTCACCCGCTAGTTCCAGTTCCGCTAGTTCTTTAAATCACGTGCCCTCAAAATCCAACCCTAAAAACACGTCCACTCAAGCACAGCAAAACCCAGTTTCATGCCCACTCAATATCACCGTATATCGCAATTCTCCGTTAACAGAGCAAAGCCGTCACGAACTATGTCCACAACTCGTAGTTTTAGAATGTGGTCTGGATAAAAAATACTCTTCACAATCAGAGCGAATTCTTCATAAACGAAACGATCTAGCAGATACCCCCAATTTTGAGCACGGATTGCCGCCGTTTAATTCAACTAGTACGTCTCAATATAAGCGTGCAGCGATTCATTGGATCGATGATTCGTCATTAATGGCTAATGTTATAGAGATTCTTTTGTCGCATGACGGTTCTAGAGAAGTGACGGCTAGGACGCCGTCTAGCATGCCAGACGACCCAGGACGCTACTTCATCTTAGGTCTGTTTTCACATAAAAGCATAACGACTTTTTTTGAAATCCTTGATTTGTCGCTCGATTCACCTCTTAGTGCAAACGACCATTTAGCAGACGCTCATTCGCAGTCAGTAGAAGCCAAGCAATTTTCTCTCCCCAAAGATCGAAATAACTCCAAAATCAAAGATATATCCACCAATGCATCCACTAATATATCCATTAATGCATCTATTAAAAAAACGACAAAAGACCCATTTCTAGCCGCAGCAACAGAACTTAAAGCAGTTCTCTGGAAGGACAGCCAGGCGTATTATCCTGGTGATACGCTCGCTTCGTTACTCATGGGAATTTTTTACACACGTGATGTCTACAGTATCGTTCCTAGTGCGGTCAGTACGTTGTTATGCCGTTCTGCGAATGATTTAAGACGTTCCTCACAGGATAAAAACGTGCCTTCGTACACCTCACAGGCTGGCAATGAACCATCTGCTAATAGAGAATGGACACTGCAAATGCCCCCTTCGTTACTGAAAGGACTCAAACGCTCAGGAATGAAAGTACAACTTTAATCCTCAGAAAATCAAGTTAAAACCAAAATTTATTGTATATGAGTATTGTAAAAATTCGTGCTTTCTTGCCAGCAGAGTTATCATTTAGGTTAGAATTGTCCGATTTTAAAATTATCTCGTTAATTGTAGAACTATAATCTAGGTTAGAATTGTCCGAATATAGAATTGTCCTGTTAAAAGCTAAATCAATTGTAGAATATAGCGTAACTTTCTCAATTGTAGAATATAGCGCAACTTTCATACGTTATTGAGTTGGGAGAAGACGCGTGTAAATTATATTAAAGATGAATTTAACTTTAAAGGCTAATTAAAGGCAATAAAGCCAATTGTTAAGAGAAGACGCGTGTAAATTATATTAAAGACGAATTTAACTTTAAAGGCTAATTAAAAGCAATAAGGCCAATAAAGCCAATTGTTAAGAGAAGACGCGTATAAATTGTATTAAAAGATGAATTTAACTGAAAAAGAAGCCAATCAGAAAAATTCTGACCGAAAACCTGATAGCGAAGTCGCCACCCAATCAAAACAAGTAGTCAATTCCACTCAAAAATCTTACGATTATGATTTTATTGTCATCGGGACAGGGCCTGCAGGTGAAGGCGCTTCGATGATGGCTAGTAAATCCAATCAACGCGTTCTAGCTATAGAAAGATTTACGGATGTAGGCGGTGGGTGTACCCATTGGGGGACAATTCCTTCTAAATCTGTGAGACAGAGCATCATTGCCTATCTCAATTTGTCTAAAATTCCGTATTTGGGTCGAGAATTCAATCTCCCTATACCGAAATTCAATCAATTTCTCAATATGGCTTCAACGGTTATTGAGTCCCAGGTTAAAATGCGCCGCAGTTTTTATACGCGTAATAATGTGACAATTCGCTACGAAGAGGCTTCTTTTGTCGATAATCATAAGATTGCCCTAGTCAATGCTAGCGGTAATAAGAAATATGTTACAGGAGAAAATATTGTCATTGCTTCAGGGTCTCGTCCGATGCATCCGAGCAATATTGATTTTTCACATCCGCGTATCTTAGACAGCGATAAAGTGCTCAAACTCAAAGAAACGCCTAGCGCAATGGCAATATATGGAGCAGGAGTCGTTGGTTGTGAATATGCGAGTATATTTAATAATCTTGGTCTCAAAGTCGATCTTATCAATAGTCGCGAACACGTCCTGGATTTTCTAGATACAGAAATAAGCGACGCACTCAATTATCACATGCGCGAACAAGGTATCACTATTCGCAATGGTGAAACGTTTGAATCCGTCGAACCGCATGACGATCAAGTCATTATTAATCTTACCTCAGGTAAAAAAATCAAAGCACCCTATCTACTGTGGACACAAGGACGTGTAGCCAACGTTAAAAACCTTAATTTAGAAGCCGCCGGTATTACCGTCAATGATAAAGGTATCGTTCCTGTCAATGAATTATATCAAACGTGTACTCCAAATATTTTTGCAGCAGGTGATGTTATTGGGTGGCCTAGTTTAGCGGGTGTTGCGTACGACCAGGGGCGTTCGCTAGTGGCGACCAATCTTAAAATCAAGGGGTATTATTTTCTCCCGCATTACATTCCAACGGGCATTTACACGACACCTGAGATCAGTTTTATCGGTAAAACAGAACGCGAGCTCACACAGGAGAAATTGCCCTATGAAGTGGGCGTTGCTAATTTTAAAAATCTTGCCAAAGCGCAGATCTTAGGGGACAATGTAGGTATTCTCAAAATCCTCTTTCATCGCCAGACTATGGAAATCCTAGGGGTGCATTGTTTCGGACGGCAAGCCTCTGAGATCATTCATATCGGACAGGCTATTATGAGTCAGGAAAAAGGTGCGAATACGCTCGCCTATTTTTTAAGCAATACCTTCAATTATCCCTCAATGGCTGAAGCGTATAGATTAGCCGCTCTTAATGGCATCAATCGACTTTGATTGGTCTTAATTGATTTTGAGTCATTTTGATTAACTTTGGTTAGGTTTAGCATGATATTTTATGTTGATAGCTATCTGCTATTTCTAATAGTAGCTTTGAGTACAGGATACAGGAGTACTGACGTTAAAAGTACTGGCGTTAAAATTAGCTTAGATAACACTTCTTTATGGGTGTATATGGTAGTATTTAAGTAACGTGTATTTAATAAAAATAAATGAAACATGAGAAACATGAGAGCAATCTAAAAAACAATCTACGTAGTAACGTATTTGATGAGTAATTTATGACGACAATCACAGCAACCTTGTTTAATTACAATTTTTTCTTAGGACTTCATATTATCAGCATGCTAAGTTGGATGGCGGGTTTGTTTTATGTTGTTCGGTTATTTGTTTACCACAGTGAAGCGCTGGAACAGGTGGCGAAAAAACCTGGTGCAGCGGAAATTGAGAGTGAGCCTGCGGAAACTAAGGTTTTACTTGCACAGTTTAGTCTTATGGAGCGCAGATTGCTGGGTGTTATTGCTAGTCCTGCGATGATTTTGACGATTATAACAGGCTTTTATATAGCGATTGTTTCAGGGGCGTTTGCGCAGTCGTGGCTTCATTGGAAATTGATGCTTGTATTTGCCTTGGTGATATATCATTTTTACAGTGTGGGGCTTATGTTAAAACTTCGGCGCGGACGAGTTGTTATGCGCAGTCGTTATATTAGGCTATTTAATGAAATTGCCCCTGTCATATTTGTGGGTATTGTCTTTTTGGTGACGTACAAACAACCTATGCTGGCTGTAGGTGGGGCGAGCGTAGTTATTGGCGTGGTTTTGTTTATTTACTTGCTTTTTTTACTAGGCAAACGTTTGCGAGGACGGACTGGAGACGAACTGGGGACGGACTAAATGTTAATAGATTTTTGTTAGTGTAGATGTTCGTTAGTTGGGTAGAATTCGGTTATTGTTATTATCTTCTGCCATGAAATTTTCATTGTCTTTAATAATTTTTAATAATTTATAGGCAATCAATATTTATAGGCAATCAATATTTATGAGCAGTCAATATTCATAGGGAGTCTTGTTGATTCTTTATTTTTTATCGACAATTTGGTTAATGTTCTGTATTTTGGGGAGTAGGGGTTGTTTGTTTTGAGCGTAGGTTATTGTTGAATAGGTAAATTTCTGCGAACATTGTTTTTTGTCTGGCTTCTAGTTTGGCTAGTTTATAAAGTTCTAGAATGGCAATGAAACTGGCAATGAGATCACTTTTATAAAAAAGCGGTTGTGCGGCTTGGTTTGTTGCTTGATCGGTGGGTGCGGAGTCGGTGGTTGTGGCAAGCGTTTGTTGTGCGACATGTGAAAGTGGAATGCCTGTGGTCATAGCTTGCGGTTGTTCTAGCAGTTGTGTGATGAGGGTTATTTTTTGTTCAATTTTTTCATAAAAATGCGCAAATGAATCTTCAGCTAAAACCTGTTCTTTTTTGTCGACAATGCGATAAAATGCAGCGACTAAGGTCGAGAGAGGGACAGGATTCCATTGAATGGAGTGCTGGGATGTTGGGGTGGAGGGGGTTCGTTCATTGAAGGGTATTTTTTCTATTGTGAAATGGGGTGCTGTTTTTAGCAAGGTTTCTAGGGTTTCGGCTGCTTTTTTGTATTTTTCATAAGCTAAGACCTGTTCGATGAGGGCTTCTTTGTAAGATTCTGCGTCCTGGTCGTCGTAATCGGATTCGCCTAAGAGCGATTTTGTTTTGTAAAGAACAAGTGTTGTTGCCATGACTAGGAAGTCGGAACTGATCTCGATGTCTCCATGCCGCATTTCTTCTAGCGCGGCTAGGTAGTCTTCTGTTATTTGACTGATAGAAATGCTGTAAATATCTACTTCTGATGACCGAATAAGGTCTACGAGTAATTCTATAGGACCACTCCACGCGGGCAATTTGATTTCATAAGGCTTGCTTGGAGGGGCGTTTTTTATAGAGGGGTGCTCTGAGGAGGGTTCGTTCATTGGCAAAAATGAGCAAAAATGGGTAAAAGTTAGTAAAAGGATTGTTAATTATGAGCGGAGGATTATTCTATGAGTAAGGAATTTTTTATGGAAGTAGGGGAATTTTTTATGGATGGTTTGATATGTGATCCGCAGCTAATGTTATCAATGACTTATTGTAATGATACTTGCTGCAATAATGATACTTGCTGCAATGAACTTTAGAGTGAATCTGAGTGAATTTGAGTGAATCTGCGTGAGTTTAAGTAAGTCTGAGTGAGTTTGAGTTAATCTGAGTGAGTTTGAGTGAATTGAAGTGGTGTGGTGATATATTTTGGGGGTATTTTGCATGATTGGGTTGTATATGATAATTATAGTTTACTTTTAGTTATAACGGTGTTATATTTATAATAAAGAGGAGCATTGTTTTATATAACAATCATTAGTGGTCGTTAATTCAATAGATTAACAGTCGTCAATCAATGGTTGTCAATTATTAATGGTCGTCAATTCAATGGATTAACAGTCGTCAATCAATGGTTGTCAATTATTAATGGTCGTCAATTCAATGGATTAACGGTCGTCAATTATTAATGGTTGTCAATTCAATGGATTAACGGTTGTCAATTCAATTAAAAGTTGCTATTTGCTAATTTAACTAGTAATGGGTGGTTGTTAATTGAATTGAATTGAATCTTGTAATTTGCCTTGTGAAATATCCTGTAATTGTAACGAGTCATTGAATTTGAATAAGAAAACAGCATATAAAAGACAATTGTTAGTTATTGAATTTGAATAAGAAAACAGCGTATAAAAAGACAATTGCTTTAATCGCTCATGACGGTAAAAAAGCTGAGATGGTTGCCTTTATTAAAGACCATTTAGCGATATTGAGAGGGGCTAATTTGATAGCCACTGGAACAACGGGCAATCACGTGAAAAAAACAGGCCTTAAAGTCACGACAAAGCTTTCAGGCCCGTTAGGTGGAGATGCGGAGATCGCAGCTCTTGCTGCTAGAAAAAAAATTGATGCCATTATCTTCTTCAGAGACCCGTTAGGCAAACATCCGCACGAACCTGATATTCAAATGCTTATGCGGCTCTCCGATCTTCATAACATTCCGCTAGCAACCAATCCTGCGACAGCATATTACCTGCTGCGCGGCATTTTCTCACCTTCATAAGCAAAATTTGTGTGTTCATTGAATTTTTTAACACTCTTTCAACACTCCAAGCCCATAAATCACGTGAAAATACTTAAAAAACGACGCTAGACGCGTGTTCTTAGGCATTGTTAATTTACTTGCTGATATTTTTGATATATGTCTCTACTTGTAAAACAAAGGCTTTTGGCTCTGCTGGAGGTTCTTCTAGCTTTTTTAAGTAAACGAAGAAATCATAGACACCAGACCCATCATAACCGGCTAATTTGAAGCCTGTATCTGTTTTTCTTAGGATTTTAAGGGCGCCTGGCGGATAGCGATGACGACAATTCTCATACCGACCAATAACGACTTTTTTCACCGCCGTATGACCACGCAGAAGTCGTATAGCCGATTTGATCTCTTTATGAAGGGTTTGATGACGCGGCATGAAGTAAATACAAATTTTTAAATGTCAATTTCATTGTATCCATAATCTAGTGTTTTGTAGTGTTTTTTATCATGTTTTTCGTAGTGTTTTTATGGGTATTCCATTATATAATAAAAATAAACTGTAATAAAAACCGACTCCAATAAAGAAGTAGCCTGTATAGATAATCGTCTGAGTATAAATAATCGTCTGTATACACAAAGAACCCAAATAAATAACCAAGTAATTATTTAAAGCAAAGGTCTATCTGCATTGAAGCAAAAAATTATCTATATTATTGAAGTATAGTAGCTGTCTGAGAGCAAAAATTCATTTGCATTGAAGTACAATAGCATTGAAGTACAATACGATAGAACAATAGGACGATAGAACAATAGAACAATAGAATGAAGTAAAATTAGATAGGAATCGGTGAAATTAAAAACAAGCAAGGAAATCAAAAATAAGTCAAATTAAAGACAAGGAAATCTAAAAATAAGCAAAATTAATAAGCAAAATTCATTGTATGCTTTATACGTATGCTTCAATGTGTGTTTTAATGTATGTTTTAATGTCATTCAATAAAAACTCTGTAAAAAAAGTTGCTGCTAATGAATGAATACATATTACCAATGAATATATGACAACGCATATGCTATACTTATTGTAACGGATATATTATAACGACTTCCTATAAAGATCAGTTGTCTTACGCTATGAAAAACAATTCTCTTATACTAAGATTATTCACTTCTTCGATTGCACTCAAGGGAATCGTAGCGATTTCAGGGTTGTTTTTGATTGGGTTTATTATTATTCATTTGCTTGGGAATTTGCTATTCTATGTCGGTCCTGAGGTATTTAATCTTTATGGTTACCGATTGAGCCAGCAGAAACAAATTTATACGACGCTAGAAATCATTATTCTGATCGGATTCGTGACTCATATTGGGTTGACGGGATGGACAACCTATATCAATCGCAGAGCACGTCCCAAAACATACCAAAAACGCAAAACTTTTCAAGGAATTCGTAACCTGTTCTCCTCAAATATGGCGTTGACAGGAACTATCATTGTATGTTTTTTGGTGGTGCATCTGCGTGGCATTCGGTTTGCTGAGAAAACGCAAATTCCTGTCCCCGGTGAACCAGGGGCATTGATGTACGATCTTTATAATTTACTTATTATAAAATTCACAGACCCGATTTATGCGGGATTTTATATTATATCGGTATGCCTCGTAGGAGGGCATCTCTCTCATGGATTGCAGAGCGCTTTCAAATCGCTTGGGCTTTACTCAGGAACGATGGAAATTGTTTTAAAACGGTTGGCTATAGCATTCGGTGTTGTCATTGCACTTGGTTTTGGGAGCATTCCATTTTACATCTGGTTATTGTATTGAGGTTATAAAAAGGGTTCAACATGGAACTTAAAAGTAAAGCGCCTGGTGGTGTTCTCGCTGACAAGTGGAACAATCACAAATTCGCTATGAAACTTGTCAATCCTTCCAATCGGCGTAAATTTACAGTCCTAGTGGTGGGCACAGGACTGGCAGGAGCATCTGCTGCTGCGACATTGGCTGAGATGGGGTACCATGTCAAATCGTTTTGTATCCACGACACACCACGGCGAGCACATTCTATTGCCGCCCAAGGCGGTATCAATGCCGCTAAAAATTATCAAAATGACGGTGATAGCATTTATCGTCTCTTTTACGACACCATCAAAGGCGGAGATTATCGCTCACGTGAAGCCAATGTTTATCGGTTAGCAGAATTATCAGTGAATATCATCGACCATTGCGTGGCTCAGGGCGTTCCATTTGCCAGAGAATACGGCGGCCTGCTAGCCAATCGTTCATTTGGCGGTGCGCAAGTATCCCGTACGTTTTATGCCCGTGGGCAGACAGGACAACAACTCCTGCTCGGCGCTTATGCGGCAATGAATAAAGAGATCGCCCAAGGCAATATCGAAATGTACACCAGTCATGAAATGTTAGACCTTATCGTGAAAAACGATGTGGCCCAAGGTATCATCACACGCAATCTCAGGACAGGTGCCATCAAATCTTACATAGGTCACGCAGTTTTGCTCTGTACAGGTGGTTATGGCAATGTGTATTATCTCTCGACAAATGCCAAAGCCTCGAATGTGACGGCAACATTTCGTGCTTATAAACGCGGCGCCCTTTTTGCCAATCCGTGTTTTACGCAAATTCATCCTACGTGCATTCCTGTTTCAGGGGATATGCAGTCTAAGCTTACGTTAATGAGCGAATCCCTTCGCAATGACGGTCGCGTCTGGGTGCCCATTCAAAAAGACGATACCAGAAAACCTAGTGCTATTCCAGAAGCCGAACGCGATTATTATCTAGAACGCATGTACCCTAGCTTCGGTAATCTCGTCCCACGTGACGTAGCCAGCCGTCGTGCTAAAGAAGTTTGCGATAAGGGATTAGGAGTGGGTGGAACAAAATTGGCAGTCTATCTGGATTTTTCAAATGCTATAGAAAGGATGGGGGCAGCGACAATCCGTGGTAAGTACGGCAATCTCTTCGAAATGTACGAACGCATCACAGGGGACAATCCTTATCAGACACCTATGCGTATTTATCCAGCCGTCCATTATACGATGGGAGGACTATGGGTTGATTACAATCTCATGAGTACGATAAAAGGTCTCTTTGTGCTCGGCGAAGCTAACTTTTCTGATCACGGCGCCAATCGACTCGGTGCTTCCGCCTTAATGCAGGGGCTGGCGGATGGTTACTTTGTTATTCCCTATACGCTCAGTCATTATCTAGCGACAGAACGACCAGAACTCATCGCTGAGACCGACCCTTCGGTTAGCGAAGCAGAGACTAAGGCACAAGCAGATATTGCCCAATTGCTTGCTATCAAGGGAAGTAAACCTGTTGATTATTTCCATCGCAAGCTAGGACGGATCATCTGGGATTACTGCGGTATGGCACGCAACGAAGCAGGGCTTAAAAAAGCTTTCTCACTCACTAAGGACCTTAAAGAAGAATTCTTCTCAGATGTAGCCGTTTCAGGCACAGCAACAGACCTCAATGCCTCCCTTGAAAAAGCAGGCAGAATGGTCGATTACTTAGAATTTAGTGACGTCATGCTCATCGACGCCTTAGAAAGACGCGAATCTTGTGGGGCGCACTTTCGCGAAGAATACCAATCACCAGAAAATGAAGCCCGCCGCAATGATGACGATTTCTCTCATGTCGCCGCCTGGCAATACATGGGCGCAGGACAGACACCCAAATTACATCAAGAACAACTTGTCTTTGAGAACGTGGAACTCACCCAACGCAGTTATAAGTAACAGTTAAGGTAAATTTTATTGATTTCAAATATTTTAAGAATAACTTTAAGAATAACTTTAAAAATAACAATAGGTATTGACGGGTATTAATAGGTATTAATTGATATTAATGATAACAATTATAATAACCCTAATATTAATAATAAAGTTTAATTTTTGTAGAAGGTGCGATTATGATTGAGAATGATTGTGAATGTGGATGTAAATGTGAATGCAGATGTGAATGCAGTTATGGATGCAGTAATGGGTGCAGTTGTGAATGTAACTGTGGATGTGGATGCTAAGGCATAGCAAGTACTGTCCTAAGGCTATCCTTAATGCTGTCCCTAATGCTGTCTTTGAGGTATTGTACTGTTTTAAAGATGAGTTAAAACTATTTTTTGTATGTTGATAAAAATTGGAGGAGCGATGAATTTTACGCTTAAAGTCTGGAGACAGGCCAATGAAACCAGCCGTGGCTCTCTTGAGACGCATTCTGTAACCGATGTCAGCCCTGATATATCGTTCTTAGAAATGCTAGACGCTCTAAATGAGCACTTAGAAAGTCAAGGGAAAGACGGTATTGCTTTTTCGCATGACTGTCGTGAAGGCATCTGTGGAAGTTGCGGTCTTATGATCAATGGGCGACCGCATGGCGGACGTAAAAATACGACCGTCTGCCAACTTCATATGCGTGAATTTGATGATCACGATGTGATTGTGATTGAGCCGTGGCGTGCACGGGCATTTCCCGTTGTTAAGGACCTGGTGGTGAGTAGGAAGAGTTTTGAGAAAGTACTTCAAGCAGGCGGTTATGTGAGTGTTCGCACGGGTTCTGCACCAGAAGCCAATAGCTTACCTATCGCTAAAGAAGAGGCTGATCGCGCATTTCTCTCGGCGACATGTATTGGATGTGGTGCTTGTGTGGCAAGTTGTAAAAACGCCTCAGCAATGCTCTTTACAGCCGCTAAGGTCAATCATCTCTATCTCCTTCCGCAAGGTAAAGTAGAACACAAGCGCCGTGTTAAAAACATGGTCGAAGCAATGGATGCAAGCGGCTTTGGTAACTGCACCAATCAAGCCGAGTGCAGTGCAGCTTGTCCTAAGGGGATCACCTATGATAACATCACGCGCCTTAATCGTGAATATTTGAAGTCCGTTTTCACAACGTGAGCGGTTTGATATTTCTGTTAGGGTTCTGCTAGTTTTCTGCTAGGGTTGTTGTTATTGGGCGAGTGTCTGCTACGGGTGGTTTGGTTAGTGCTCTATATTTGGTGATGTTGTTGGTGATGTTATTTTTCGCCGTAATTGGTCGATGAGTGAGGTAGGCTATCGTCGTGCTGGGGCTATATTGATTGCAGGTGGTCTGTTGGGTGTCCTCGCTGTTATTCTGGGTGCTTTCTCGGCGCATTATCTATCTACTAGGTTAGAGGTCACGGGCAGGTTGGCAACGTTTAAAATTGCCAATCATTATCATTTCATTCATACCCTGGCGTTAGTCCTTAGCGGTGTTATGATGATGAGAGAAGAAAGCAATCGTTTTAGATGGCTTCTTAGTGCGGCGTGTTTTGGGTTTGGAATGGGGATTATTCTTTTTTCGGGAAGTTTATATGTTTTATCGCTTACTGAGTGGAAGTGGTTAGGCGGGATTGCACCGGTGGGGGGCGTCTTTTTTATTTTGGGCTGGGGCGCATTGATGATTGCTGGCGGTAAAATTTTTTTTACGTGAGGATTCTTACTTCATTAATGATGGCTCGAGATGATTAGCGGAGTTTGAGATTGCAATCACTGTTAGACCACTACGGCAGGCAAGGTGTCTTTGTGATAGCCGAAGGCGGCACGTCGCATCTAGGCGAGAAGCACTATGCGACAGAGCTTATTCACGCTGCGAGTGAAGCGGGCGCGGCTGCGATCAAATTTCAACTCGTATTTGCAGATGAGATCCTTCACCCGTGTAGTGGTGTCCTTACACTAGGCGGTAAAAAGGTCAATTTATATCAAAGATTTAAATCGCTAGAACGAGAAATGATCTTTTATGAAGACTTGCAGCGCTGTGCTAAGGAGTATGAGATTTTATTTCTGGCGTCAGCTTTTGGGAGGCGGAGTTTTAATATCTTAGAGCAGTTAAACACGGCAGCACATAAAATCGCTTCACCTGAGCTTAATTTCTATGATCTGTGGCGGCTTTTCTTGCGTAGCGAGCGTCCTATTTTTTTTTCTACGGGAATGAGTCAGCATTCCGATGTGAATCATTTAATTGATTTTTTAACGCGCTATGCTTATTCCTCTAAACAACGACAGTTGGCTCATTCGTCTGCTTACAAGTCCACTCATAGAGATGAAGTGTCTCTCCCTTTGCTAACGTGTCCTAAAGAATTGCGGTCTAGACTCGTTATGCTCCAGTGTGTAACGTGTTATCCTAGTAACTTGCAAGATTACAATTTACTCACACTGCATACGCTAAGCACTGCAACAGGAATCTTAACGGGGTTATCGGATCATACGGTTCATCCGACCGCCTTGCCTGTTTTAGCGAATTGGCTTACCTTACTCTCAGCGAGTATTCATCCTGGCGGCTATAATGAGGTTTATACGCTCTTAGGAAATAAGACTCCTAAGGCGGGTAAGAAAGTGGTAGCAAGTAATTATTTCTCCGCTCGGCTGGCGCCATTTGTTTTAGAAAAACATTTTACGTTAAATCAAGCAGGTAACGGCTTAGATGATAAGATGGCTGTTACGAGTGCTCAGTTGAAAGGACTTATTGATCTGCTTATTAGGATGCGGGAGTGTTTTATGGGGGCGGTAGAAACAGATGCTCGCTTGGCTGAGTACCGTGATTTTGTCATTGCCGCTAGTCGCTTAAAGCATGAAGACCTGCTCACTGCTACTAGTCTGGGCAGATTTAAAGAAGTCTTCAAAACATTACTCTACTGGGGAGAAACAGTAGGTCTTACCGAAGGTATAACTACTGTGCGTACTGGAAAAAAAACATCTATAGGAGAGCACGAACCGTATTACTGTGACAATGCTACGTTAGAGCGTATTTTGGGCACGGGTTTTAAAAAGTTGGCACTTTGTGAGCAGCGTTATTATAAGACGACACGCCGTTCGCTGATTGCAACGCGTACAATCGATAAAGACGAGGGTATCGGTGCCCATAACAGCGCCTTTCTTAGAGCAGAACAGGGCAATAAGGCTGGGGTAACGCCTGATTGGATTGAGAACGAGGCTAAGAAGCACTCGGCAGCTGAGCTAAGAGAAGTCCAGTCTAGTTTTGATATGGGCAGCTATTTTGCCAATGATACTATTGTCAGTGGAGAGGCAATTACGTCTTCTAAGCTGCGTTTTCAAGGCTTGAAAGTAGGGTTATAGATGAGCTAAAGGGTCGCTGGCACGGAGGAGGATATTTTTATACGAACGGACGGTCTTCGCTAGACCGTCATAGAGCGCGTCATTGATAAGAGCGTGTCCAATGGAAACTTCTTTCAGTCCATGAAGGTGGGTTGCTAATGTGTAAAGGTTTTTTTGATTGAGGTCATGGCCGGCATTGACTAGCAGTTTTTCTTTAACGGCGAGGTCACTAGCGGCAGTGTATGTCATTAGGACGGTTTTTTCCTTAGCGGTGGCGTAAGCATCGACGTAAGACTTTGTATAAAGTTCAATGCGATCGGCGCCCCATGATTTAGCGAGGACGAAGGGATGGGGAGTGGTTGTTGTTACGGGGATATTTTTTGGGGTGTCGGAGTGTGATTTCGTATGTGAAGAGTTTTTAGCAGGTGGTGGTTCGGCGTCCATGAAGAGACTTATGCGGAGGGGGTGCTCTGGTGTATCAAGTTTTTTAAGGTCGCTCATGACGGTTTTTAGTTGTGAGGACATTGTCGCTAGCGACCAGCCGTGGTTGGAAGTAAGTTGCTGGTCTTCATCGGGGACTAGTGTAACTTGTGTGGGATGTGTTTGTTTGACAATCTCTAAGAGACCAGGGTAGCCTGGGCGCGGATGTGCTAGGGGATTGCCTTCAATGTTAAATTCTACGCTCTGCTTCTTTGCTAGCGTACTGAGCGTGCTGACGTCTTCGAAATGAATGTGCCTACGGTCTGGTCGTGGGTGAACGGTAAGGCCGTCCGCTCCATTAGCGATGATGACTTTACTAGCTGTGATTAGATCGGGAATGCCTTCATTTCTTGCATTGCGGAGGAGGGCTATTTTGTTGAGATTGACTGAGAGATGAATGTTTTTTTTCACGAGAATAAGGTACTGCTGTATTGCTGTATGTGGGGGGCTTGAAAACAAAGAAGAGCATTAAGGCTTAAGCGTAGTAATGGTAAGGGGTCATGGCTAGTAAGAGTAGTGAACGTCTTTAGTGGGAACGACAGGTTCTAATTGTCCGCCACCTTTTGAGGTCGAGTAGAGCAGGGCATTGTAGAGATTAAAGGCGTTAAAAGAGCTTGCATCTAAGGGAAGTGGAGGAAGTGCTTTTGTTGTGAATTCGCTCGGATAGAAAATTATCTTTTCACGGGCAAGAGGCGAATTGGCAATGTTCGTGAAAGCAAAGGACTGTGGCTGGTTATGTGCGTATTTAGAATAGCGCGCTAGGGAATTGATCGGGCGCTCAGGACCAAATCCTGTAAAAATATCGGTATGCAGAACACGTGAAATGTGCGTGTCATCGGTGACCACTTGCTTAGGAAAGGCGTGGACGGGTTTTAGGAAATAAAAAAATAAGATAAGTTCGTCTTCAGCAAGTGTCGGTGCTTGGTCTAGGGCATCAAGGATTTTCTGTTCCCACAGTCCGTCAATGTTAAAGACAAGTGACTGGTCGTGGGCGACGGGGCGTTTCATCATGAGGTCATCGCCATCAAATCCAATGCATTCAATGTTTTCAAGTGGCAAATCAAAGAGTTTCAATTTTTCAAAAAAGACAATGTAGGGGAGTGTTTCTTTGGCGTAGTCGGGAATGAAGATAGGATAAATTTTTTCTAGTTCGTGGTTTAAGAGGTCTTCATCGGCTAGGTGGGTGGTTTTTATCTGCATGTATTTTCGGATTGTCGCTGTGGATTCGGCGGGTAAATCAATGTAGACTTTACGAAGGGTGAAGCGGAGATTGAGTGCGGTTAAAAAATCGCTAATATCTGGCGCTAGAAATGGACTTAGCGTCCAGCAGCACCAAAATACAATACGTTTGGTGGCTAGATCGTCTTCGACAAAGGCGGTGAATGGTTTTTTTTCTGTTTCGAAGAGGGTACTTAGGGTGTAAAATTGTTCTTGTTCGGTGGGGGTGCATTGATTGATGAGAGCGGTTTGTTCGATGTAATTGTAGGATTTTTCGTGCATGCCGAGAAATCGTTTGATTTTTTTAGCGAAGATAATTTCATTGAGGTGTTTTTTTTCAAGACGCGTGAGTGTTTTTGTGAAGTCTGTACGACTGCTGTTATGAATCAAGGCTGTAAAAATAAGTCCTTCTAGGAAATGATGGAAATATTCATGTACGAGTGCGTACATTACTTTGAAATCGTGGGGATTGTCTAGTATTTTTGACCGTTCTGCTAGGAAGGTTGGCGTGTATTTTTTTATGATGGCAAAGAGTTTTGTTAAAAAGGGTGCTTGTTCTGTATGAAGAGCAAGCAATTTTTGATATAAGATGAATGTGATAACCTCTTCACGTAGGTTTAAGATGAGTGTTCTGAAAAAAAAGTTTCTGATAAACAATTGATTTTCATGCCGATGGATGATGAAATTTTGATTGTAAGCGTTATTTTCAAATAAATTGAGATCGAGCGTGGCGGGGAGCAATTCTCGTATATGGCTTATTTCTGCTAAACTACATATTTCATGGTTGTAGAGATAGGTTGTGAGGGTGGTGATATTGTGCTCGACGGCAAGGGTTTTTTGTGAGAAATCTGTTGTTTTAAAGAATTTATCTTCTTTCGTGACTTCTCCAAGCCATGGAATATCTTTTTTACTGGGGGAAGGAGTTCCAGTGTCTTCTGAAATTTTCACAAATTATCTATCCAATCCAATTTATATCCATTACAATTCAATTTATATCTATTACAATTCAATTTATATTCATTACAATTCAATTTATATTCATTACAATTCAATTTATATCCATTACAATTCAATTTATATTCATTACAATTCAATTTATATTCATTACAATTCAATTTATATCCATTACAATTCAATTTATATCTATTACAATTCAATTTATATCCATTACAATTCAATTTATATCCATTACAATTCAATTTATATCCATTACAATTCAATTTATATCCATTATTATGTCCGTTATTATATCCATTGAGAACGTTTATCAGTATTCAAATCGTAAATTGTGATTGATCTGCATTGAAATCGTCATTTAAAGCAAACTAAGGCAAACAATACAAAGCAAACGTATTCAAATTGTCACTTTAAAGCAAATAATATAAAGCAAACAAACATTCTTAAAAATATTTTACCCTGCTGCGGTGTTTTTTCTTATTAAAATATACAATATTTTTGTCAAAGCAAGATGTTTTAAATTTTTTACATGTTATGTATTTATTTTATAGGAAGACTTGAGCTAATACATGGTATAATTACTTGATATTCATTGAGGTTGAGGTTAATGTTGAGAGTACTGTTAATTGAGAGTAATGTTTATTAGGTGGTGAGAACATGGATTTTCTAGTGTTAACAATGACAAAAAACCGTATTCCTTAGTAAATGAGATGGAGTTGTAGCTCAGTTTGGTTAGAGCTCCTGCCTGTCACGCAGGAGGCCGCGGGTTCGAGTCCCGTCAACTCCGATTTCTGTTTTCATTGGCTGCAAGCGCCTGGTAATCAAAGAACTGTAAAAAATGCGTAATGACGTCATAAAACTATGGTTCTTCGTGGATTTCTAAATTTAGGTAAGAAAGTAGGCATTGCTTTAAAAAAAATGTATGTGTTCATAAAGGAACTGACGTCACCTTTAAAGAAATTATCTGCGTTCATAAAGGAATTGACGACGCTTATCACAACTTCTTTTGTAGCCGTAATAATCGTACTTTTTGTATATTATAGGCATGATGATATATCTGAATTTATTATGAGAAAAGGACAAATTACGGGAATTGGTGTTTTAACAATTGATCCTAATCCTGAGATTAAGCAGCCTATTAGCAGCGACAGTGACGATCAAGTAAAAACAAATATAGACAATATCCAAAATATAGACAATATCCAAAATCAACCTGATAAGGAACTATTACATCCATTCAAAGAAGCAGAGAGAGAAAACGAAAACAATATTGAAAAAGAATCTATAAAATAAAACATGAAAAAAATATGTTTGCTTTCTTTTTTTCTTATAACATATGTATCTGCTCAAAGCGGGCTAGAATATGTTTATAACAGAGCGATAGACGAATACAATAGGGGTAATTTTAAAGCAAGTAAAGACTTTGTTGAAAGACTCATAGAAAAAAACTATCCCAATCCCTATATCTATTTTGTTCTTGGGAAAATATATCGTGAAGACGAAACTTATAATCATAATAAAGCCGTCTTCAATTTAAAGAAATATATCAATTATAAGCGAACACAGACTGAATATTTAAAGAGTAGAACGAATAGGATGTATGCAAGTGTTAATCTTGCTTATGAATACCTTAAAATATGGAATCCTGAAAACATTGAACGTGCTAAGGAAACATTAGAAACTTTTGCTCAAGACTCAGAACTGAGGGATCATGCTGATTTTAGGTTTTGTTATGCAACGGTCTATAATTCATCGGGATATTATCTTTTACGGGCAGCTAGAGCGACTGAGGTTGATGCTGAATATTATTTGCCAGCGATCAATGACTTTATAAATGCCCTTGATAAAAGACCTGAACTTGTGGGGGTAGCGAATAATCTTGCCATAGCCTATATTCGGGCAGTAGAATTACTCCCTAAAAAAAGTAGAAAAAGAAGTGAATACATAAGGCTTGTTAATGATCTATTTAATAAAAAAATGTATAAAAAAAAGAAAATATTTGCGGATACGAAAGCATATTTTTACGAGAAGATCTGTCCTGACTGCAAACAATAACGTTAGAGTTTTACTTGAAATAAAGAGTCATTACTCCTTAAATAAAAATACCCATTTATACGCGAAGTCATTCATTGCTACGACTCTCAAAGTTTTCAAGTTTTTTATAAAGACTTGAATAAAAAATTGTCTCAATTATTCTCAAAATTCCTTATTCTTTTATAAAAATTTATCTCACGTACCTGCAGAGTTCTTTTTGTCTTTTATACTGTCTTTTATGAAGGCTCAATTCAAAGTTTTATAAAAATTTCTTAACATTGTGACTAGAGGTAGTGCTCGAGCAGTCGATCAATTATAAAAATTTATCTCACGTACCTGCAGAGTTCTATTTGTCTTTTATACTGTCTTTTATGAAGGCTCAATTCAAAGTTTTATGAAAATCTCTTAACATTGTGACTAGGGGTAGTGCTCGAGCAGTCGATCAATTCTACCCCTAGTTCTTTGTCTAATCACGGATTCCAGCTGTCTCTCACAATAGCCGTAATGTAAAATAGGTGCGACCTATGGCTTGCTTGGTACAGTGATTGTAAAGTGGAAGTGATTTTATAGATTTACAATGCATAGTAGGTGCGACGTAGAATGGTTAAAATAAAGGTGATTTTATAGATTTACAATGCATAGTAGGTGCGACGTAGAATGGTTAAAATAAAGGTGATTTTATGGATTTACAATGCATAGTAGGTGCGACGTAGAGTGGTTAAAATAAAGGTGATTTTATAGATTTACAATGCATAGTAGGTGTGACGTAGAATGGTTAAAATAAAGGTGATTTTGTGGATTTACAATGCATAGTAGGTGTGGTGTAGGTTGGTTAAAATAGAAGTGATTTTTTTGTTAGGATTTTTTCTTTCTACGTCTCAGTCTGCGCGGATAAAAGGAATTAGGAGGTCTCGGTGCTTCCCCTAGGAAATCACCACGCGCTGAGGTCGCTGAGGTCATTGTGGTTGCTGAGGTAGTAGTATTAGGGGCAGTGGTTGGGCTTTGCGAACGGGTGTGTCCTTGGAGTAGATTTGCCGAGCGATCTTTAAGGATTTTCTCAGCACTGCGACCAACAACGTAGCCGCCAATACCAACAGTAAGTAAATTGAGAAGGGCAGGCGGAAGAACCAATGTCGGCAATTCCAATCCAACCATACGCGCATAGGGAGCAATCGCGTAATTACTCAAAACAATAAAGCCAAACCCAAGCATAAGAATAGGACGCCAATTGCGCTGCAGCCATGATTGTCCTTGTGCTTCTGCACGAATTATTGAAGCCTTTTCACGTAAGAGAATGCTATCGTAGTGCAGTGCTTTGCGTTCGTGTTCTAATTTTATGGCAGCCATTTGTATTTTAAATCGCTCTTTCTCTTCCTTTGATAAGTGAAGATCATCGATCAATCTTGTAAGGGGTTTAAATATCCCCGTAATAAGTGCTAGAAATCCCATAAGGTAACCTCGCATTTAAAAATAGAGTTTGTCATGATAAGTATGTTGTTAAATATGTTGTTAAATATGTTGTTATAATGCTACTGAAATCAATTTTTATACTGATAAAATTATTGTCAATCAATGCTACTGAGTTCAATTTTTATATTGGTGAAATTATTTTTCAATAGGTAATGAATTGTATTAAGCAGTGGATTATATTAAGTAATGAATTGCTGGGTTAAATGATTGGATTAAATTACAAAGTTAAATTATAGAGTTAAATTACAAAGTTCATTTATTGGGTTAGTAGTAAATTAATTAACAATACAATTGAAATTGATTAGGAGTAGAATTGAAATTGATTAAGGGTAGGATTGAAATTGATTAAGGGTAGAATTGAAATTGATTAGGAGTAGAATTGAAATTGATTAAGGGTAGAATTGAAATTGATTAGGAGTAGAATTGAAATTGATTAAGGGTAGGATTGAAATTGATTAGGAGTAGGATTGAAATTGATTAGGGGTAGAATTGAAATTGATTAAGGGTAGAATTGAAATTGATTAGAAGTAGAATTGAAATTGATTAAGGGTAGGATTGAAATTGATTAAGGGTAGGATTAAAATTAATGAAAGATGCGGTTATCAAGCCAGCCGCGTAGGAAGACTTGGTCTTTCTTACGTGTGAGAGCAAGCTCAATATAATAATTCCCTTGCATGCAATTAAGTGCCTTGTAGATCGTCTCTTCCATGTGGTAAACGAGGATGGCTTGTTTGAGAGCGGCAATTGTATCTTTCGCTAAAATTCCATCGACGTGGAGGTCTGTCCACCGCTTCGATCGATTGTTTAATGCATTGAGTGCTAGCTGCAGCCACCTTGTCGAGCGGCTGCCACCGACATTGACACCGGCATCGAAGAGCTTCGTAGCGATACGGGGCACGAATGCGGCTACCTGGTCTAGAGACCGGTTCGTCCAGTAATGCTTCTTATAAATAGCACGCGCCGTCTCAAGCGGTAATTCGTCTATACGTCCGCGATACCCCCAGCTGCGTGCAGTTTGTTCAGTGATGCCATAACAGGTCTTTCCGCCACTGTCTAGTGGATTGTCTGTATAGCCGCCTTCGATTAAAATCAGCTCTTTAAAAGCGGCTGCAAATATACGATCTGCTGCTGTCGTGTCGTCTCGAGATTCCATAGCTAAGCCTAGTCATAAAATTTTTAAAAGTATGATTGTAAAAGTATAATTGTAAAAGTATGATTGTAAAAGTATGATTGTAAAAGTATGATTGTAAAAGTATGATTGTAAAAGTATGATTGTAAAAGTATGATTGTAAAAGTATGATTGTAAAAGTATGATTGTAAAAGTATGATTGTAAAAGTATGATTGTAAAAGTATGATTGTAAAAATATGATTGTAAAAGTATGATTGTAAAAGTATAATTGTAAAAGTATGATTGTAAAAGTATGATTGTAAAAATATGATTGTAAAAGTATGATTGTAAAAATATGATTGTAAAAGTATGATTGTAAAAGTATGATTGTAAAATTGAATAGTGGAAATAGTGTGGTATTGAAAATTTATAGTATTTGTTAGGAGAGTAGGTTTTGCTGGTATTGTAATTATCAATGGTGTGAAGGGAGCTAATTAATCAATGGTGTGAAGAGGGCTAATTAATCAATGGTGTAAAGAGAGCTAAGTAATTTATAGGGGAGCGTTGAGTTAAGAGTGTTGCATTTTCATATGAAATTGGAATAGGGTTTATTTTTGCCCGCATAGAGTTTTTACTTTAACGATGGCGCGTTTAATAAGACTGAGTTTTTTAATCATTGTCTTTTCGTGGTCGTCGACTTTTTCTTTAAGAGTCTCGATCTCTGCACGTAAGGTTTCAATACGCTTATCAAAGCCATTGCGTTTGACAGCACCAATGTTGAGTTCTGTAAACATGAGTTTGAGACTTTGAACTTCCGTCTCAATTTTATCGATACGACTGATAAGCCGTTTGATAAGGTAGCTGAGTACGGCTAGGACAATGCCTATCACTGTTTCTGTGATAGCTAGCGGAGGGACTTGGGAGAGATGTTCCATGATGATTGGGTCTAGATGATAGGGGTTAAATGGGTTATGGTTATTTATGATTATTTATGATTATTTATGATTTTTTATAAAGGAGCTTGGCTGTGGGGTTTCTTCTGATAGGCATATCAATTAGTGGACGCGCAGGTAGTATTTGACGGGAAGATGCTTGGGAGTTTTATCGATTTCGCTTCCACTTCCGGTATTTTCTGTATTGCCATTGATAGCAACGTTGTGGGTGTGGTCTCCGCTTGTACTTGTGTAGGGATTGAGTTCGGTTGTCCTGATATTGACACCTACGTAATGATTTCCTGAGCTAGGAATTTGGGTCGTTGTTCTATTAAGGCTAGCGACGCTCTTAGCGTGAGTGTGTCTATGGGCGCCCTCTTCTGAGGTTGTCGTTGACAGCCGAAGTTGGTGATGGTGGGAGGGAATGTGAGCCGTTGTGAGCGTTAATGTATTTGTTCCCGTGATATGAGACGGTTCGCTGAGACTTCCTTTTAAGAAGACATTGTCTAAGAGATTGGGAATGCGGATGGCATTTTGAAATGTCGTCCCACCGAAGACGGATGTTCCAGCTGAACCAAAGATTAGAGGCAGTAACAATGTTCCATCGCATAGCGCCCAATTGCCACCACTGATTTTGTAATAGCCTTGGGCACTTCCATCTATGATCTGTTGCTGCTGTGTGTTCATCTGATAGGTGTCAATGTACTCTTGAAGTAAATAGACAGCGTTAGGTTCATCATCTGCGCAGGGAATCCATTTGGCTATGAAATTATCTTGCAGGGGTGGTTTGTAAATGGCTTTGAGGGAGCCTAGCGGTGTTAATTGATCGGTGTGTTCGATGATGCCCGTCAAGTAATTTTTTATGCTATGAATATCGGTCGGCACTAAGGAAAGAATCCTCTGCGCAAGATCGGCTGGCAGAATAGTATTTTCTGTGCTCGCTCCGATGAGTTGTCTGAGGTTACTGATATTCGTTTCAATGTTCGATAATAGCGTATCAATATTGATAGGCTGGGCGCTGTGAAGGATAGTGTGCGGTGTGCTGGGTGTGTTTTCATTGTGGCGCACGAGGACTTTAGGCGGTGTAGCGAAGACTTTCTCGCCAGTAATGGTCTGGTCTTTGTTATTGACGATGACCTTTGAGATTAGATTATTGACTGTAGTTGTGAGGGCGAAGACAAAATCTGTTATCTTCCCGCCCCAGTCTCGATCGCCTTCTTGCGGCCAGGGGAAATTTTTACCGTTTATTTTATAGGTGGGCATGAGGGTCTCACTCCTGTGATATTTTGATAAGGGGTTGTGAATGTTACAAGCTCTTTAATCAGCAATATTAGGTTTAAATATTAGTTTTTTTATCAAGGTTAAATATGAAATTTAAATATTAAGTTTAAATAAATTAAGTTTAAATAAATTAAGTTTAAATAAATTAAGTTTAAATAAATTAAGTTTAAACAATTGATTTATCAGTAGCGATGGTAGGTTTGGGCTTGGGTTTTCGCTAGATCAGCTAAGCTTCGTAATTTGTCGTTGTGTGCGTCAATGATAGATTTTTGAGCTTTTGTGCGTGCGGCTGCGTTTTTAAGCCGTGTTTTATTGTGAAGGTCTGTATTGGCATCTTGTATGTGTTGGCGTCTGGCTTGATTGCTGCGGAGCGTTTGATTGCGAATGTCAGTATTTCTGGCATTGATACGGTCGGCGGCTTCGGCGCGTTGTGAAAATTGGTTAAACCTGGTGGCGAGTCCTTTTTCTAGATCGCCTAGTGCTTGGTATCTGCGTGCGCTGTTCGCTGCGGCGAGGTCGGCAAAGAGCTGGTTGTTTCGATTGGCAGCACTCTGGGCGGCTAGTAGGCGTTCGGTCAGCCGTGCGCGGTGGGGTCGTTGGCCTTGTTCGATGGCACGTTGTGTTAAAGTGTTTTGGAGTGCTTTATTCTCTGAGCGCTGGCGTCTTAACAGGTCACCTAACTGCTTGGTGTCAATGGCAGTAGTTCCTTTGTCGCGTAATTGTCTTAGGATGTTTAGATTTTCGCGTTGGGTGGTGGCGGACTGTTTGTTTTTTAGCCACTTATTGAAAGCCGATGCGGGGAGGAGGTGTTCTTTGAGGGGTGCTCCTGCTCGATAGCGACGTAGGTCGTCTGGACCGTTACCGAAGTTAAGTTTTTGATAAATATCATCGAGCTCATATCCTTTGAGGCCTTTGAGGGTGGCTTCGCCTTTAGAAAAGAGTTTCTGGGCGCGATGACGTCCTCTGCGGCGTGCTTGGGCTTCCTGTTCTAATAATTTTTGGCGGGCGGTGGCTAATTTGTTGTTAAAGGCATTTTGCCGTCGTTGATACACGAGATCGCTTAGCGTCTTCGCTGGTTTAGTGAATGTTTCGAATAAATTGGCTAGCATGAAGGAGTACCTCTTATTGTGGTTTTATAGGTGGGTTTGTAAGTATTTTTGATTAGGACTGGGGGTTCAATGATTTTAGACGAATATTTAATACGAATATTTAATATGAATATTTAATACGAATATTTCAATAACAAGTGGCTAACGGTTATGGAGTGGTGGGTTGTAGGTTCAAGGTTTGGTATTTTCTGTGGTCTGTGGTGCGGTGAGTGGTGGGTCATAGGTTTATGGTTTAGTGTTTTCTGTGGTCTGTGGTGAATACTTTGTAATGGTTTAGCGTTCGGATGCTTTGGGTAGGATTTGATCAGTTTCGCGGCGGTGGGAGGAAGGCTGGTTAGGTCGTGTCGTTGCGGGAGAGTCCTTGGCGTCGCTTAGGTCGGCTATCTTTGTTTCTAGAGCTGTGATTGTCGTATCCCATTTTTCTACTAAGCTATTTAATTCATTTATTGTTTTATTGAAATGTTTGACAAAGTTACTGCTGCTTTCGTGAACTTTTTCGTAGTCAAAGGGTTCGAGGCGTGGTGTTAGGGGCATGGTGGGTCTTCCTTATCTTAAAACGATCAAATAATAAGTTAATGCAATAAGCTAGATTGATAAACTAAATTTATAAGTGAGATTCATAAGTGAGATTGATAAACTAAATTTATAAGTGAGATTTATAAGTGAGATTCATAAACTAAATTTATAAGTGAGATTCATAAGTGAGATTGATAATTTCAATGAGGGTTAAAATATTTCTAAAGTTGCGGTGGGGGTAGTAGGTTTATAAAATGTAGAAGTTTGCGTGGTATGTGGTGACGCTTGAGGGGTCATGATCATTTAGAATGGTTATAGATTTAGAATAGTTCCTGTAAGCGAGTTAGCGCATTTCTTGTGGGGGTAGGGTGTAGAAAAGGGTCATACTGCTTAATTCAAAAGACCTGTTTAAACTCATATCGCGCCATGCTAATCGTAATTGGTGGTGCCGTTTGGTTGTTCTGGGAGCGAGGATGCGTACGTTAGTTTCACCGAATAGACTTCCTCCCCAAGCAGCACTGCCGAAGGGTTCTGTATTGTACCCGTAGCGGTGGGCATTTATTTTTATAGGATACCATTGACTTAATAGCGTCTGGTTTGTCTCTAATGCGATTTTGAATTGGTAACTATTGGTGGTGATGAAATTAAGATGAATAGCTTGCAATTCTTTTATTAAAGCGGGCGTTCCTAAGCTTTGCGTATTATAATAAGCTGTGCGGGTGATGGGGGCGTAGAGTTTTAGTTTTATATTGTCGTAGCGTAAGGAAAGTGAGCTTAGCGATGTGGTGGGTTGCTGGCGGGGTGTGGTGGCTGGAATGTTAAAATTGCTGTCCGCTGTTCTATGTTCTGCAGAATGATTTTCCATATGATTTTCTATACGACTTTCTGTTCTGGTCATCATGAGGGGTTCTAGACTGAGCAGGGCATTTTTTAACATTGTCTTTGTAATAGGAGCGGGCAGCGCGTAGAATGTTATAGGACATCGAATTTTTTCAGTCCCTAAGACAAGCCCAGCAAGACTTCGCCTGGTCGCCGTATGAAGGTTGAGTGCATAATATTTATCGCCCCAATAACCGCTAAGCTTTCCGATCGCCTGCAAGTCTCCTAAGATAGCTACTCCGATAAAAGGCCCCGCTTCACACGCAGCGGCTGTGGCTGTAATAATGCCCCCAGTATCCAGAGAATCATCACTCAAAGAATCATCACCTAGCGTCGCTTCAGAACTCTCAGGGACTATGATCTCGTGTTCTGCTGGAATCAAGTAATAATATTGCAGATATTGTGATTGTCCGTGCAGATGAGTGACTAGCGGTTGCCATTGGGTTTCTGTTGAAGTTGTTGCTATTGGGTGCGGTGCAGATTCCGTTAGCGTAGGTGGTGATGCTTGGGATGGTGAAGTAGAGACCGCAGGTGGAGACGGAGTCTTTGTTTTTTTGTAGAGTACCAATGGAATACGCTCTCCCTCTTCACTGCCTAAGACCGTATTATTTAAGACCTCAGGCCTAATGCCACGGGTGATCTCTGTATCCATTTGAAAACTGAGCGTACGCCGTCCTAAGGCAGCGATCGAACATGCAAAATTAAGATCAAAGGATCGCTGCCCATTTATTTTGTCAACGAGTTCAATCGGCTGCATGACTTGTTCTTCAGCACGCGTAAGCCTAAGCGGGGGTGCTATCGATTGGTTCTCAGCGTTCTTTATCGTGACCGTTAAATCAATGCTGCCAATAAGCGTATTTAACGTCTCAGTTGTGAACACATCAATGCCACCTGCATTTACAAATGAAAGGTGTAGCGGATCGTAGGTTAAGAGAATTCCTTGTGTAGCATTCACGATTGCTAGTTTGAAATAATCGGCGGTAAGCGGTGTTGTGGATTGTACTTGCGTAGAGGTCTTAGCCGTAGGAAAGTCAGGCAATGTACTTAGATTAGCGTATTGCTTGGAGATGATCATCTGCTCACGGCGTCCCTCGTACAAGTACGCACGTATAGAACCCAAATACCGCTCAGCCCACGCCGTACTCAATTCACGTACCATTTCATAGCCCACTTCATCTCTAACACCAATTCTTAATACTTTATGATTCATTGATGCACTAGAACTTTCGGGTGCATTAGAACTTTCGGATGCACTAGAACTTTCAGGTGCACTAGAACTTTCATGGGGATTAGGATTCTCGTATGGATTGGAATTGGGGTGGTCGGTGCGGGTTATGTAGAAATCAATGTGTTCATTGCCGTCTTGCACGTTTGCTTGTCCTGTGAGTAGGGCAATGATGTCGGCTTGCCGTACCTGGACGGTGTAGCTGTATGCATGGACGTGTAATGTACCGACGGTGATCCACGGGGTCTCCGCTTCTCTAAGCGATCTCAATGAGATAATAAGATGCTGCGCTGCTGTGCTCCTTCCTACGCCCAATGCAAATCCAATAAACCCCGTAGCGTTTGCACTCAGAAGTCTTGAAAGTACTGTTCCATTGAAGAAGACTTTCATGATGAGCGCTTGCTGTCCTTGATTGGGAATAGACGAAGTAGCGGCAGTCGTTTCAATGTAGCGTACGTCTTCTGCATGCTGGGTGATGAATGTAGTATAGGAAATCGTACCCGTTACTGTCAAGCTAGCAAAATTAAGCCTTTGATAGGGAAGAAAATTGCTAGGGATTCCTATTGGAATATTTCTAAGCTCGCCACCTCCCGTCAATACTAAACTGTGATCGGTCTCAGAAATTCGCTGCTTATAGATAGTAAGGGCGGCACTAGTTGTTATTTCATACATAGGCAGTCCGCGCACTTCTTTATAGTACAAGCCTAGTTTAATAGGATACACGGCGGGGAGCTCTATAGTATTGCTCCTCGAGTGATGGTCTGCGGTGGGTAGGCTAAGCGGAAGTTCATTTCTGATTTTGATGTAAAGTAGCTGTTCATCGTCGCGTACCACTTCATCACTAGCCGTGAACCTTCCATTAATTGCAATCGTGTAAGAGTGAGTGCGAGGTGGACTTTGAAGACTATCGTCTGTGCCGCCATCCGTATCACTATCCGTGCCGCTATCCATACCGCTGTCTGTGCTGCTGTCCGTGTTGCTGTGATCTATGAGAGCAAACGCTAGCCTTGTCGAGCGTGTATCGAATGTTAAGTGCATTTCACGGCGCCATACATTGCGTACGCCAGACCATATCAAATTAAGGTCAATGTCACTGTAATCGTAATCATTGTAATTTTGCTTCTCGACGAAGACGTGGTGTGGCGATAGGGCAATGAGTTTATCACTGCCACCTGAACAGACCCATTTTTTAATCTCACGTAACGTCCACTTTGTCCACGCCTTATACCTAAGGTCAAAGACATAGACGAGCTCAATGCTTTTTTTATACGGGTACTTAGGCAGCGCGAGTAACAGGTGCTGCGTGGACGTGTAAGAACATAATTGGATCTGAGTTGTATCAATTTTAGCCAGCTGGGGGAGTAAGGCTGCATTGATGTCTTCAGAGATCACTTCGCTTTCATCATACCTAACAGCGACAACACCCCGCCAGGATAAATAATATAACGTGCCCTCAAAAACCGTCACCGCCCCAGCGGTCACTAATGTAAGCGCCGTTTCTATTCTTTTAATGCTCATCGTCTCGTAGCTAGTGCCTGTAAGCCGATATAAACCGCTCTTCTTAAAGATATAGAGATAGTCGCGATTGGCTATAAGCGTAATAATCGGATCATAGGTCGCACCGACTTGCAATTTCCGATAATAAGGCACCGCCTCAGGTACAAACGCCTTAGAGATCATCACCTCACTAGGATTATGATAGGGAAGGGCAAGAATTGGTTTTGTGATATCAGGGTAAAATTCCCCTTCACGAGCATAACCAAGTGCATTCGTGAGTTTAATTTCAAAGCCACGCTCAGCCTCCAGACTTTCTAGATGTAACGTAAAATACCCATCAGCCTCATAGATAAAGGCGTGCACAAATGTATTTATGTGGTGACGATTGATCGCAGCGACAAGATTATAACACGTCGTTCGCAGTACGTCTGTAATCACAAACCGATCACGCGTGTTTTTGTCTCCTAAGGCAACGACAGAAAATTGTTCGCCCGTCGTAAGCCGTATAGCAATCTGGTCCCCAGGCCGAAACACCGTTCCTTCCTTGAGCTCAATTGTCACCGCACCACGCATTGTCGTATTCCCATACACCACGTAATTTTTATACAAAGTTACCGCAGCCGCATACGGAGCGGGCGTGTTTTCATTCTCTATGCCCTCCTCAGTGGCATTGGTGTATAGATTGTAATAGAGTCTTTTGCCCGTTGCATCGATAAACCGCAATGCTGCTTTTTCCTTGTTTTCATCAGCACGGCTTGTCATAAGCGTACTAAACACCGTCTCTGTTATGCGCTCACTTCGTACCAATCGCAGATCGTCATCAGGAACGCCCGTCTCTGCTACCGCGCTCGCATAAATCTCAATGCTATCGCCAATAGTCACCGTTGCTGGTGGGATAATTTCTAACACAGGTATAACCGCCTCGCGCTTCGTGTTCGTCACAACAGTTCGCGGTGAAGGCTGGCTACGCAGCACGGTATTATTCTCTTTACTGCAAGTCCAAGCAACACGGTACGCCACCGCATGCCCAACACCCAACCACGCCGTAAGTTCCTCGTCAGGACGCGTCAATTCAAGCGCCCCCGTTCGGTCTAAACTCGCTCCCTCACGGATAGTTACAGTCCCACGGCAATACGGAGCAGGCGGACGAAAAAATATAGCTTGCCTCGTATTTCTTGTAAGCTCAGCTAGTGCAGTACTTCCCGTCGTGCTTTCATTTATAGCTGCTGGTGAAGTCGATTCAGTAGAGGGAGTCGAGTCAGTAGAAGAAGTTGAGTCGGTAGAAGGAGTCGAAGTAGGCGCTTGCGTGTTAGAAGGTGATGCTGCATCTGAATATACGGGTGGTGTGCTTGCTGCTGCTGGTAACAAGGGATCACCGTCTCTATTAGACGGCTGGCTTGGTGTATAGCGTCTTAGCTTTTTGTTTTTATAATAATAAAAACTCGTTTCGGTCGAGAAACTTCCAATGAGATCAATTGTATCCGCGTCGCTATCTATTCGCTCGAGGTCTGCTAAAGAAAAACGATGCTCAGATGTAGTGATTAATCGTAGTGGTAGATAATACATTCCACTTCGAGTCGTGAGTACAAAATCATTGTTAAACGGGACAATGTCCGTAAACGGTTCACTCTTTTTATGAAGAATCGTTGTTATTTCCGCCGCTGTGGGGTTACTATTTTCTGGTGCAGGGGAGTCTTCAACAGTACTCGGTGGAGTAGATTCCCCAGTACCACTCAGTAGAGATGTGTTTAGGGCACTGCCTACAATCTTTAATCCACGGCGCGAAGCAAACGTGCCCGCCCGCCCTATCACAATGTTATCACAATCCTTCAAACTTCCAAACGGCGTGAGCTGTGAATGGGTATTTAATTTTATTCCCGTCTGTTCGCTTACGGTATGTTCTAGCGTAGTCATTCTTAATTTCCTGTTAAATAGTCATAGTCATGGGGTAAGTAAAGTCAATCACTCGGTTGTATACATTTTTAATTAACAATATTAATTAACAATATCAATTACCCATATCAATTATCAATAGGTATTAGCTCCAGAGCAGACTGCCACTTCGTTTGCTAGCCGTTTCCATGTGGACTCGTTTTTTTAAACTCTGCTCGACAAGCATGGATTGTTGTTTTAATTGGTCACGGACACGGTAACGTGTTTCTGTCGAGAGTGCCATTGTAAGGAGCGTTTTTAATATAAGTAGCTCACTGGCAACCTCAGGAATTTCTGGAATACTCAGCCGCTTAGCAGGACACATGATAGCACTCGCAGGGTAACGAAATGGTGCCGCCTGTTCAGTCCGCTGCAATCCAAAATTTCCATTCTCACGGACAAAGGAGACCTGGTCTTCGGTGATCTCAAACGGGTCGCGGCTGTCTTGAATCATAACCCGCGCCCCCTCAGTAAATGAGAATTGCCGCTCGGTCGCAGAGAATTGCTGCTTGCCAGCCTCCGTATAGGAATCTTTAAGCAATACCGTCTCACTGTCGAGTACCAAGTCATAACTCGTCCTATGATACCAAAGCCGTAACTTGTATTCATCAATGCGATCACCATAGCCAAGTAACTCGACATAGTTTCCAATGATGCGCATTCCTTCCGCCGTACTTTCTATTGTAGAATTATTTTTAAACGGCATGTAGGGGATGTTTTCTTCACGGTCATTATCGGTTGTCACAAAACGCACTTCGTACAGTCGCCGATTGTAAGCGGCAGCTGGAATCTTAAACGAACGCTTCCCATTGATAGGAATGTCTTCGTAGGCCAACATATAACTCGGTTCGTTTTCTATATAGAATGGAATGAGATCATTTCTTAACACCGCATTAAGCAACATTAAAATCTCCGTATCGTTTTTATATAAGAAATCACCCTCACTTGGAAAATGCCCTCGTAATTTTATTTCTGCTATCAATGTACTTGCTGTCTTCACGGTCGTGCCTTTGAATTAGATTCAATGTTAGGTAAGTTCAATATTAGGTAGGTTCAATATTAGGTAGGTTCAATGTTAGGTAGTTTGAATATTAGGTCGATTCAATATTAGGTAAGTTTATTGGATTTAATGGCTTTCATAATTTCAGTAGTAGTAGTCATTTAATAGGTGTCATTGTTAGTGTCAATATTGAGTTGAGTAGAAGGTTCATTCGTTTATGATTGGCGGTGCAGTTGTATAAGGCAGCCATGTGCCCCCGTACTCGACGGATAGGGAATCGAGTACGGGGTAGGGGGAAATGAGGTTGCCGGCACCTCCAGTCATGGGAATTTATATCGCTTGTCATTCAATTTTCTCTATCGCTTGATGAAATAGTCTCTATTACTTATCATTCAATTTTTTCTATGTTAGATAGTCTCTATTACTTATTATCAAATTTTCTCTATGTTAGTTCTCTATCGCTTGATGAAATAGTCTCTATTACTTATCATTCAATTTTCTCTATGCTAGATAGTCTCTATCACTTATTATCAAATTTTCTCTATGTTAGATAGTCTCTATTACTTATTATCAAATTTTCTCTATGTTAGTTCTCTATCGTTTGATTAGATAGTCTCTATTATTTATTATTAAATTTTCTCCATGCTAGATAGTCTCTATCACTTATTATCAAATTTTCTCTATGGGTTGTCGTGAGATTTTTTCTATCGCCTGGTATCAAGTTTAATATTAATGTCATTAGCTTTTTGAGTACATGCTCCCTCAGTCACCTGTCCATTTTGTCTATTTAATGAATCCAATCATTCTCAATTACAGTAGTCCTTGTGACGTTCGCAGGCAGTGTACGTAGTATAAGTAGTGTAGGTAGCATGGATAATATGGATAATATGGATAATATGGATAATATGGATAATATGGATAATATGGATAATATGGATAATATGGATAATATGGATAATATGGATAATATGGATAATATGGGTAGTAAAATGTTATTTAAAATTATTCGTATGATAGATCGTTTTAAAAAATAATGCTCTCTACGGTTCAAAGCAGCAAAGGAAGTACGGTTCAAACTTTTACGATCAGTTAATGACTCGTACTTCCTTTACGTATTTTAATTGTGAGTGTAGGTTAATATATGGATTAATTGTGTTAATATATGGATTAATTGTGGTTCATTGGAGCAGTTCATTGGAGGGGTTTATTGGAGCAGTTCATTGGAGCAGTTTATTGGAGGGGTTCATTTTTAATGAATGAATCAAATTTATTCATTGGTGATGTTTGTTAAGAGGACGTGCCGTCTTCGGTCGTGCATGAAGGGAGCAAAGTACATTTTACCGATGATGTAGGCACTCGAAGAATTTTCTGAATTTTTAAAATTCTTATTGTTCTCGAAGGTCATCACTTGATCGGTGGTGAGCGTAATAAGGTTGTCTTTGCTGGTGGGGTTGGTCATTAAAAAGGCGGTATTGCGTTTCATCAGAGGATGGTAGCGTAACTCGATCATGCCATTGGAATGCATGATGCCGACTTTTCGTTGCCCGACCGTATTCGCTTCGCTGCGGTACGAACTGTCAAATCTACGGGCGCTATCGATCTCGGTAGAAAGATTGTCCCAAGTCTCCTGAGCGATAAAGAGAACAAGGTCTTCGTTCATTACACCGCCTTTCGTGATGAGCATTGTCGCAGCTTCTTTGACTTTGGCTAACGTCAATTTGCTATTACCTATGTCAAAGCTATTGGGTTTCCAGTTGCGATATTGATCGCTATTGATACCGAGTACTTCTCCGCTGGCGTTCATCAATTGATAAAGACCGAGATTGTCGTTGTCTTTCTGAGTTTCAATGTAAATGCGTGTTCCAGTAGCTGGAATAGAGACATTTCTAGCCGCATGATTAGGCGCACTCAGTAGGATCTCACTGTCGTTAATGTCAACAACGGTGTAGATATAGGTTTGATTGGCTAGCTTGATACGTCCATTGAGCAGGATGCGGACTGCGGCCTCGGAGGTTGTTTTGGTATTGTACGTGAGCACAAGCGGATTTCTGACCGAACTTGCAATCGGTTGCCCATTATACGTTGTGCGTTTGCCTATAATTTCAGGCAGCCCTTCATCACCAAACATGTACGACAATTCTGCTAACAGTTGATTCGTCCGTACGGCGTCATTGATGAAATATTTTGCTGTCTGATAGGCCAGGCCATCTTCGGTATTGTTTTTATTTAGGCTGTCGATGACACCTAGTGGGATCTCGACTTTAAAGAACTTCGCTGAGATCTCGCCTTTGGCTTCTTTTATCACAGGCAATTGGTAGGCTTTGTAATTGACCTTTTCATAGGCATTGCCTGAGTACAACATCGAATGACCAGGACGTAGATTGATAGGGACGGTGTAATTTTTTGAGATCTTCACCGCTTTGACCATTTTTAAAAAATAGGGGGTTTCTCTTATCGTTTCAACAGGTCCTTCTCCAAAACGATCTTTGAAGAGGGCGTTGATGTGATCTAATGATACGGACATTGCTGTTTCCTCGCTTTACTAAATATATAAAGTTTCAATGTTATTGACGTGTTTATTGATATGTTTATTGATGTGTTTATTGATGTGTTTATTGATGTGTTTATTGATGTGTTTATTGATGTGTTTAGGTAGGTGATTTTTATTTTATAGGTGGGGTTCGGTAGCTGGATAGATAGGGATTCGGTTATAGGTTTAAATTAAATAACGTTAGAGATGAATACTGAGTTTGTAGAGTTAGGTTAAATAAGGTTAGAGATGAATACTGAGTTTGTAGAGTTGGGTTAAATAAGATGGGTTAGAACAATGGTGGGTGTTAGGTTAAAGGATAATATCCTCAGCGCCCTGGTCGGTGCGGTACGCTGTATCGGTCACGAGCGCTGGCCGTTCTGCTTGTTGTGAGGTGAGGTATGTCGTTAAATCATTAATACTTGCTTCGCCGAGCAGGGCTGCTAGCTGTGCTGGTGGGAGTTGTTTTAAACTATTGGCTACCAATTGCTGGCTGTACTCACGCGCAGCGGCTAAAATCTGATGGTAATCGCCATGCGTGTGTCCGTCTGCATGCGCTTGTTCTAGCAATTCGAAGAAAATATTCTTTGTGACCGGGCTTGTTTCCTGCTGCTGTTTGAAAAATGTTGTGAAAAAGTTTTTGTTCTCTTCGCGTTGCAATTCTTGTGCTTGTTCGTAGAGATCGCTTAGCAGATCGTAATAATCTTCACGGAGCAATTCTAATTCGTCAATATAAGAATGAGTGGCTTCGGAGGGGTTTGAAGCGTGCTTTGTGGGCACTTCTGCTACGGCGGGGTCTGACGACGCTAGGGGGAGCGGTGATGTTCTTTCACGTTCTCCTTGTGCTGAACGTTCTGATGGAATGCTCGATGGAACGTTCGATGGAATTCTTGGTGGAGTTCCTGGTGGGATGGTTCGCGAAGGTCCTGCTGGGGTTTCTGGTGGGGCTGTTGGTAGATTTCTTATAGGGCTCGGTGGGGGAGGAGAACTAGGAAAACTAGGGGAAGTAGAGGAGGTGGCTCTCGACGAAGGCTCTTCGGTCCTTGCTCTTGTTAAAGAAATAGGATTATTTTCTGCATTGGATCGCTGGGGTTCAGTAGGCAGTGCAGTGTCTCGATCGGTGTCTCGATCGCTGTGGTGATCAGTGTGTGGATCGGTGTGTGGATCGCTGTAGCGATCGGTGTTTCGTTCAGGTTTCATCGTTATTTCCTATAAGGTTTTGGGTAACATTTTTAAGCTTATTTGTTAATTTACTGGTTGTTGGTGACGGATTGCTGTTAGTATCGTATTAATGGCGGGGTGTTCTTTGTTTGTTGTGCTGTTGTTATTATATTAAATATGGGGGGGTTCTTCGGTCAGCGGATCATTGGGGAGGACGCCGCGCGGTTTTCTTTCTTTTTTAAAGATAGCGCTTGCTTGCTTCGAAGAGCTGGTTTGCGATGCCAGACGGTGAGCTGCTGCTTTCCTTGTTTTCTTTATGCTGGAATTTTTCTTCCCACCACTACGCCGCCGGGTAGAGTTTACTCTTCTTGTGTTATCAGCTAGGGCTTGATCTCGAGATTGATCTTGAACTTGATTTTGAACTTGATTTTGAGATTGAGCTTGATCTTGAGCTAACTCTAAGCGAGTGAGTAGTGAGGAGAGTACAGCTTCATCTGTCTCTGCTAGACCTTCGCCTCGCTTCAATTGTTTCAATAATTCTAAAATTTTAATAAGCGAGGCTGCTTTCACATGGGTTACGCTGTTGCTAGCATTTTTTGGATTTTCACTATTTCTAATATTTTCACTATTTCTAATATTTTCAGTATTTCTAATATTTCTAATATTTCTAATAGAAAGATTATCATTCATAAGATCAGCTAGAGCCTGCGTTTCAATGGCACTCAAATCACTGCCATTCTCACGATCACTAGACATAGCCGCCGTCAATAGATCACCAGCCGCATTGTCCGTATTAGGATTCACTTCGTTAATGACTTCGTTGTTGGGGTTATTGCTGGGGTCGTTATTGGGATCATGGCTGGGTTCGGTGTTGGGGTTATTGCTGGGATCGTTATTGGGATCATAGCTGGGGTCGTTATTGGGATCATGGCTGGTTTCGGTGTAAAGGGGAATGCCAGCAATTCGTAGCAGCTCAGGATAGTCATTAGAAACACGTTTCCACGTGGCTATTCGTTTCAATACAACTTCATAGACACGACGAACAAGCTCTGCATCCTTTGTTTTTTCATGATCGTTTAAAATATTGAGATCATGGTTGATGAAAGCAGGGTGATTTTGAATTTCTAAGACATGGACGTCATCGGCACTCACAAGCTGCTCGGCTTCGTATTTAAGACTTTCTTTAAGCCGCGCCGCCGGTGTCAAAATATCATCAATACGCCCATGCACAAGCACACTCAAATATTCACGCGGCTCTTTAATAAAACCACGTTCTAAAAGCGTATTGGCAATGATCTCACGTCCTTGCACGGTGGATTTTAACGGACTGACAAGCTCTACCGATATATGATAGTCCTCGTATAACCCCGCCGCAGAAAGCGCTCCTTGGAAGACTTTACCGCCTTTACCAATGATGCGATATTGCCTTGCTGCTGCTAGATTGTGTTTCAAAATACTGAGAATCCGCTCCCCAGCCTGCTTGTACGTCTCACGGAATGTCCGTAAATAACCTGAGGCAAATTGTAGAGACATTGACGTTATAAGGGCTAGTGCTTGACCACTTTGCGACGCATGGGCACTGCCACGCACAACGGCATTGATCCCACTGATCCGCTCCATTGCTTTTTCTAAGTAGGAGACCATTTGGAAAATCTCAGGATTAGAACGAAGTAAGTCTAAGATCTTAGGCTGATGCATCATGTCACTCACTTCTAAAATATTAAGTCGTGTCCCTAATTTGCTCGCTTCTAATTGCGCTGCTTTCGGGACGACAATTGAATTGAGACCAAAACTGGCTTGATTGTTAATGATAGTCGAGATCAGACTGTCCTTTGATTTCTGTATTTCCAGCAGGTCAAACGCTATCGTCGCTCCTAACGTCGTGTTCATAATCGTTTCATTGGCAATGCGAATGACGGGAAGCTCCCTCCCCGCTAAAACACCACAACTCAGTACATGGTGACGCGTGAATACAATCTTTCTTCCACGCGGATACTCATGACTTGCCTTCTCATAGTAAGTGAAGACGTCTATTTTACTTTTATCGTGCTCGGATAATTGGTTCGCGTACGTCCCAAGCGTCAGATCAATGTACTTGTTTGTTAACATTGTCTCCGTCTTCAGTTTAACGTGCTTATACCGTTCGGCTAACAGGTGCTTGTTTTGTAACGTCCGTACAATATACCACTGAATATCATGCGGCGACCCATACACGTCGTGTATAACATCAAAAGGCGTATGCGTCGAAAAACTCAAATCGCCTTGATGTAGGGTCAATTGCATTTTATCAGAAGCCTTGCCAGTACCAGCATACGGATTCCAATCAATCACCAAATATCCCGTTCCAAACAATAACTCGTATAATTTTGCTTGGGCGATCTCACGATCGAGATATTTCTGATCTTGATAAAATTCCAAAAGTACCTTAGCGGGGATCACTTCTGCGATTGCCTGTGTCGATGGATTGATAGGTTTCGCATCGATTAATGGCGGCTCACGCGTGATAAGCGTATGTAGGTTGCGAATGATGTTTCCGTAGTCATTGATCGATAATTTTAGCAATTCTGCTTGATCACCTACTTTCTTTATTTTACGTGCCACTCCTAAATTGTAAAAGCCGCTGTAGTACTGCTGCCAACTGCGTTTCCACAGATCACTTAATTTTAATGATTCTATCGTCTGGTAATAATTGAATACCCGTTCTATTAATTGAACACGTATTTTTTTAAGAGCCTCGTCATCCATTTTACGGCCATGTTCTTTATGGTAAGGATTGGATTTGCTATGACGATTATTATTATTATTATTATTACGATCATTGCTAGTTGCAGTATTGCTTGGAGTACTACCTGCAGTACTGTTTGGAGTCCTAGCTGCAGTATTGCTTGGAGTCCTACTTGGAGTACTAGTTGCAGTGCTGCTTGGAGTATTGTTGCCGCGCTGGGTGGTTTGCAGATTGAGATTGCGACTACGATCACTTCCGTAGATCGTTTGGGCTACCAGCCGACCGCCGTCACCTGCTTTCACGTTCACTGGCTTATTCATTGTTGACAATGTTCTCGACTTTTCCAATCTTCTTACCTCTCGCTTGTTGGGTTTTAGTTGTCAATTTTTTAATTTTTTTAATTGAGATTCTCAATTGGTTTTTGGGTTCAATTCAGTTTAATTTAATTCAATTCAATTGGTTTCTCAATTAGATTTAATTGATTTTTCAATGAGACTTCTCAATTGGTTTTTCAATTCAATTCAATTCAGTTTAATTTAATTCAGTTCAATTCAATTCAGTTTAATTTAATTTAATTCAATTCAATTGGTTGCTCAATTAGACTTAATTGATTTTTCAATGGGACTTCTCAATTGGTTTTTGGGTTCAATTCAATTCAGTTTAATTTAATTCAGTTTAATTTAATTTAATTTAATTTAATTCAATTTAATTTAATTTAATTTAATTTAATTCGCTTGGATTCTCATTGGGGGTAAAAGCTGGGGACAGGTTGTAGAAAATTACTCTTCCCAATTTTTTAGTGAAAGCGTTCTTTTAATGTGCAGCAACTCCGCTTCTAATGTCTTCATTCGCTTGCTTATCTGTTTTGTCTTGGGGACAAGCAATTCTAATAAAAAATTGAGAATCAAAATAATTCCGCTTAACATTGCACCAATGATCACTAATGCTAAATTGCTCGCTACCAGGTAGGACAGAATGGTTGTGATGACAATGCCCACTAATAAGATGCTGTTAAATCGAATCATCATTGTAACTCCTTTGTACTCTTGCTCTTAAAATTTCAATTCAATCAATACAGACTTATTGCATTGATAAGGTTTATAGAAAGATTGATAGGAAGGTTCATAGGAAGGTTTATAGGAAGGTTCATAGAAGGATTGATAGGAAGATTGATAGAGGGATTGATAGAAGGATTCATAGGAAGATTGATAGAAGGATTCATAGGAAGATTGATAGAAGGATTCATAGGAAGATTGATAGAAGGATTCATAGGAAGATTGATAGAAGGATTTATAGGATATATAAAGACATTAAAAAACAACTCCACGTTCTAATTCTCTAACCCAATGCAAGCGTTGTTCTGGACGATCATTGAATTGTTTCGTAGCAGCGTAGGACGTAGGGTGATCGAGGTAGGCTAAGAACGTACGCCCACATTTCATCAGCAATGACGCAAGACTATCAGGCGCATCGTCAAGTAAAGCACGTTCATTGTAATCTTCGATCTGACCAATGTACTTCATATCACAGTCTTTGTGAAAGTAGAGGTGCTGCCAGTATTGATAGAGTAATGTCATGATCTTAATATGCTTATTCATCGCTTCATGGTAGCCCCAGACCATTAGACCTTGACGCTGCAAGTCATAGAGCAACGCTCCCTTGTCCGCATTGGTTTCTATATACGTCCCCGTCACGTGATACTTCTTAATAAGGGATTTGATCTTCTCGTAGTGCTTGCGAATATGTCCTGTAAAGACATGCCCGATAACAAGGATGCGACTTTGGGTGAATTGCACTAACGTAAACGCCGATGTGTGCGTTCCACCAAACGCCGGGTCAATATGTCCAAGCGTCCTCGCATTCACATCCCAAGTACTACTCCTCTTCACGTTCAGAAATAAATTATGATGATCGCTTATATGTGTGAGTTGATATTGTGAAGCGAACATTGCGGGTGATAATTCTTGCTGCTTTGCTTTAATTTGCTCGGCGGTAAATGCCTTGATATTGATGCTGCCAAGTGGATACCGATCCACGTGACCAAATTTCTTATACAGATCGTGTTTGTGCCATGGCGTGCCCGTTGCGGTGATTGCATTGCCAGGTTTGATGACACTTTTTAAATTTTCATAAAATCGTATGGTTTTAATCCGCTCCTTCGTGCTGTCGCGATCGTGCTCAGTCACAACATCGTCTAGATGAATCCGATCGTAGTGCCGCCCAGTAATGCCCTTAGCACTCGTCCCTATAACCTCAATATTGCCCTCCTGTGTGATCACCGTCTTTGTCGATAACGATAACGTATTCTCCTTCGCTACGGTAAGGCTGAATTTTTCGGCTATCCCCAATTGACTGTAGAGCGAAGCTACCTTAGGTGCTAAGTAGTGCCTGCGAATCCGTGCTAACATTGCTGCGGCGCCTTTGTATTCTTTGCGTGCTATTAAAATTGTCGCATTCGGATGAAATAGTAAATACCACATCACCCCGACTATGATAATCGCCGTCGTTTTGTAACTATTGCGGTGCGCTAGAATGAGCCTGTCTTCTGTTAAATTGTCCTGCCAGATCTTTCGTATCCATTCTCCGTGCACACTGCCTAAGTCCTGGTACCCTAAATAATGCCCCAACCGCTCAGGCTCTTTAAGAAGCCGCTCACGTTTCGTTTTGTACTGAACTGCCGCTGCTTGCAGCTGTGCTTGTTCATTGATAGCACCTTCGCGTTTATATTCATGAGAAAATTTCTGAGTATCTAGCAGTCCCTTTTGGTTAGTCAATGGGTTAGTCATTTGCTTAGTCACTTGGCTAGTCATTTGGCTAGGTACTTGCTTAGTCAATTGGCTAGGTACTTGGTCAGTCAATTGGTCAGTCAATTGGTTAGTTAATTGCTTAGTCATTTGGCTAGACCTGTCCTCACTATTTAGTGCAGTCTTTTTGTTAGGTATTGCCTGCGTGCTGTTAGGTATTGCCTGCGTGCTGTTAGGTATCGCATGCGTGCTTAGGGAATTTTCCTTGCTTGGCTGTTCTTTAATCGGCTTTGAGTTCATATTTTAAAAAATTCCCTTATTGTGTTATTGTGTTATTGTGTTATTGTGTTATTGTTGTTAGTGTGTTGTTGTGTTAGTGTTGTTATTCTTATTATTAGTTATTATTAGTTATTATCATTGTTATCATTGTCATTGTTGCGATGCTATCTATTTATGATTTGTTTTTATATTTTTAGTATGCACGTCTTCCTTATTTTTAGACTTCCTAGTGTCTTCGTCCTCAGTACACGGCATTGCTAGAATACGCTCGAATTCATGCTCCAGTACTTGTGCAGACGTCAACTCACCATTCACGCTAGGACTCACCCCCACCAAATTAAACAATTCACATTGATTCTTCACCACAGCACGCGCAACATTGTACTGCTCCTTCGCCAACGCATATAACCGAATCTCTTCATACCGCGCAAAAGCTGTTTTGTGATCAAATATCACTTCATCTTCACTCCGACACGTATCCACCAGCTTAGGACTAGGCATTTTTTCATAGGTGTTCTCTTGCTTAGGCGTAGAAATTTCCAAATTGTCTTCGCTAGGAGGATTTTTTTGCTTAGGGGCAGACATTTCTAAAAAATCACCTGTCACTGAACATGATTTAGAGTCGATCACAGGATGATCAGTCGGATTTTTCCTAGAATGACTCACAGGGGGCTCAGTAGGATTTTTCCTAGAACGACTCACAGGGTGATCAGTAGGATTTTTCCTAGAACGACTCACAGGAGGCTCAGTAGGATTATTCTTGGAATAACTCACAGGGGGCTCAGTAGGATTCTTCTTTGCATCGAGCACGCGCAGTGGATATGCAGCCTCTTCAATTTCTGCTTCAGATTGTAATACTTTCATGGGATGACTTGATTGTTTATTCATTGACTTTTTGACACACGCACACAATTGGCTTTAATATATTTAGATCACTAGGGTAAAAATTGGACTCTTCAAAATTAGGTAAAAATCAGTTTCTTCAAAATAAGATCAAAATCAGCTTCTTTACGGTTCAATTGAGATGTATTGAGATATATTGAGATATATTGAGATGTATTGAGATGTATTGAGATGTATTGAGATGTATTGAGATGTATTGAGATGTATACTAGGCTTGGGTTAATAGATTTAATATTCATCATTCTTAACAGTAATCATGTGTGATTGTAAGACTTTAAGCAATTTGCCAGGGTGCCCTTCTGAACTACGTACCAATAATTCTATTTCTTCCATCTTAATACCACTTTCCAGTGCTAACCGTGTAAACCGTTTCACTATGCGCCCCGTATGAAGTGAAATATAAAAATTCCTAGGAACCTTCACGCTCCCAATATGCATCAATGTCTCACGCCCAATTCCAAATAAATTGCCGTGCACATTAAGGGGTCTCTCTGTCTTCATGGCTTTATTCTTGTTTCAATATTCGTTTTTATATTAGCTTTTGGGGTGGTTGGGGTTAGTTTAAGGTAGTTTCTGTGTTATGCTTTCTATAAGAATTCTTTAAAAACAATGTGTTTCATCTACTCCATAATGTAATCAAAATTCTTAAAAAAAACTCGAAGGTTGCAATGTGTTCATAACAGGTTGCAAAGTACTTGACTTCATTTTGGCTTGGATAGATGGAGTAGGTTTTTTAAAGAATTGCATAGCGATCAGAGGTTAGAAGTCGTGGTTGTAGTGTTAATAGTTTTCTTAATATCAGTAGTATAAGTAATGTGAGTTAATAGTATGGGTGATATTAGTTAATAGTATGAGTAATGTTAGTAATGTTAATGCGGGGTTATGTTATATTGCGATGTTGCTATATTGAATAAAGTAATTAAAATTCGTAAAAAAACTTAAAGGTTGCAATGTGTTCATAACAGGTTGCAAAGTACTTGACTTCATTTTGACTTGGATAGATGGAATAGGTTTTTAAAGATTGCATAGCGATCAGAGGTTAGAAGTCGTGGCTGTGGTGTTAATAGTTTTCTTAATATCAGTAGTATAGGTAATATGAGTTAATAGTATGAATAATGTTAGTAATGTTAATGCGGGGTTATGTTGTATTGCGATATTGCTATATTGAATAAAGTAATTAAAATTCGTAAAAAAACTCGAAGGTTGCAATGTGTTCATAACAGGTTGCAAAGTACTTGACTTCATTTTGGCTTGGATAGATGGAGTAGGTTTTTAAAGAATTGCATAGCGATCAGGGGTTAGAAGTCGTGCTTGTAGTGTTAATAGTTTTCTTAATATCAGTAGTATAAGTAATGTGAGTTAATAGTATGGGTAATATGAGTTAATAGTATGAGTCATGTTAGTAATGTTAATGCGGGGTTATGTTATATTGCGATATTGCTATATTGAATAAAGTAATTAAAATTCGTAAAAAAACTTAAAGGTTGCAATGTGTTCATAACAGGTTGCAAAGTACTTGACTTCATTTTGGCTTGGATAGATGGAATAGGTTTTTTAAAACGATATGAGAGCAATGCCATTGAATTATGGCTGCAGAGTATTGATAGCGTAGAATAATAATATTGAATGTACTACACTATAAGAACATTGAGTGGCACGTGTTACAAGACTTAACACGCTTTCAATGGCTTGCTTAAAGCTATTGTTAGAGCCATTGAATTATGGCTGCGAAGTATTGATGATTGGAATTTTCGGACTCGATTAGAATTTTCGAGTTGGATTGAAGATTCTTAGATTGGATTGAATATTTCTAGATTGGATTGAAGACTTCTAGATTGGATTGAAGACTTCTAGATTGGATTGAAGACTTCTAGATTGGATTGAAGACTTCTAGATTGGATTGAAGACTTCTAGATTGGATTGAAGACTTCTAGATTGGATTGAATATTTCTAGATTGGATTGAAGATTCCTAGATTGGATTGAAGATTCCTAGATTGGATTGAAGAATTTCTAGACTGGATTGAAGATGCCTAGGCTGGATTGGACATTTTTAAGTTTGGGTCCACCAGGACTTGAACCTGGGACCAGACGATTATGAGTCGCCTGCTCTAACCAACTGAGCTATGGACCCTTATATTAATAAGTAAAATAACATCTAAATTACTATCGGCACTTTAAGATTCCTATTTCGATGGCACATTGTCATTGATATAAGAACTGTGAGATGTGAATAGCTGAGATATGCATTGTTCATAGGAAGTAATAGCCATTTTGCGACTGTGGTTGTTAATGATCTATGTCTAAAGAGTCAAAATTTTTAATCGGATCGGTAAAAAACTCATGTGAAGGATGTTTCGGATCTAAAGAATCGCCATTGTTAACCGATCGCACGCGAGAACGATTGTGATGACGTCTTCTTTTTCTTTCACGGAGAGATAAAGGTTTTGGGGCTTCGTTTGTTTTCGAAGTAGGACTCGCTCCAGTAACTGTTTTCTTCATATTAAGGATGTTCTGCCGTATAAATGTTTTTAAATATTTTTAAATGTCTTTAAAGGTTTTTAAATTGTATTTATTGTTAGTGATTGATATTTAACGTATATCGTGGTTAAATTATATCATGGTTATTGAAATATCGTCTCTATTATATTTTTGTTGAACAGATCTTCGCTAATTTTACTGTATTTAATCGCATACTGACGTGCCTATTGATGTAAATATTGATGTAAATATTGATGTGCCTATTGAACTGCATTAGAACTGCATTAAACCGCTACGCAACGCTAGACCGCTGGTCGGTCATTGCCGCTTTAAGTTCTTCCATCCATAAAATAAGCTCCGCTAAGGGCTTTTTTAGGTGATTCTCTTCAACAATAATAGGTATACTGAGCACCAGCGTATAAATAGGAACATCATTTTGCCCCGTCTCAATCGCCGCGTGGTGCCTCGATAAGTGATGCTCTGCTAGACAGTCTCCCGTCGCCGCTAACCGCATCTGCGTTAAATCTCCTTCACGTGTTCTCAGACAGAGGATACTGCCGCACTTCGTAAAACACCGCCAGACATCCTTCTTCACCCACACAACACGCTCTAGCGAACGAACCTCCGTAACCACACCCCCCCTCTTCAAGACATTATCCGCACTGAGACTCTTAGCGAGCACCCTGCTTTTTATCGTGATCCAAGCAAAAATCTCTCCCGCCTCCGCAGCAATCCACGCTATTTTAAGCCATTCACTACCCGTACGCCGATCAGCATCTCTTTCTAATCGCTTAATTTTATGTAAAGCTGCTTTCAATTGTGTTTTCAATTGCGATTTCAATTGCGATTTCAATTGTGTTTTCAATTGCGAGTGCCCCCGCTTATCATCAGCTAGTTTCTTCTTCTTTTTATAATAATATTCCAATCCTTCTTTATAAAGCCATAACGACATTCCACACCATACAGGGTGCTCTAACCCACAAAAAAGCCCCACACCAGGCGACGTATACGTCCTTCCCAACAAAAAGCGCGCCAATGCTACGCTCAGCGATTGCTTCCCCATATCTTCCGCTCGCATCGTACCGCTCTTCGTCACCGCTGCAAAGTCATATCGCTTATAAAAAACAAGCCGATATCCTCCCATTCCAAAAGCACCCTGCGTTCCCGTCACGATCAAATCAGGTTTGAACTTCTCTAAAAAGGATATCTCCGGGAACCCATGTTCCAAGACAACCACCGTTCGCTCAGCAACCTTAGAATCTAGCTTTAAAGAATTGTACCCTTCTTCACGACCCAGATAAAAGTACAGCAGTAGATCGCTTAATATAAAATAATTGCTCTGCTCTTTCTTCTTCTCTTCCTGCTGCTCAGTACACTCGTTTTTATGCTCATTTTTATGCTCATTTTTTAGAGTATGTTCACTTCCTCCCGTCATTTCTTCGCCAGAATCAAATCTTTCTAACCCACTGAGTAATTCTATAACAGCCGCAGACCGTCCCACCGCCATTATAAACTTTTCATACACACCAGGATGCACCAACATAGGCAGGTAATATTCATCCAGTAACCTATTTCTAACAAAAAGACCCCGTAAATGGTGCTTTACGTATTGACTAAGTCGCAAGGCATCGGCATTAATGCCTGATTCATTGTTCCCCTTTGCTGCCGCCAAAACTCGCCCGTCGCGCCCATTGCTATAAGCACGATAACGTGGGCTTTCATAACGCCGTCCTACATATTTTTTAAATTTTGATTGCATAAACCGATTGCCCACTCCCAGCCTGTGCCCATTCATTCCCGCAGCGAGATCATAATACTTCCTAAGACGCCCAGAAACTTTCCTCGTGCCTATAGAATTACTAGCCGTAGCCTCAAAACGACAGTAAAGATAGCATTCTTTTTTTTTTACGATTTTTAAATCATTCACACTTTGCTTCACATTAGAACACTTCTAAACATTTTTAAACAATTATCAGAAATACAAACACAAAAGATCAGTACTTCGGACAGGACACAAACTTACCGCTAGCAGCCGCTGCAAGAACACCAGAAATCACTTCCAACTTTAACCCGCTCCCGTAATACACCACACCGTTAACAAACTTAGGCGTATTCCCATCAATAGTCACATAGACCTCTTCGATATTCTTAAAATTTCTCTCTACGTTCAGTAACAATCTCGCTATAAAGACAACTTCTTCAATACCATTCAACATGTAAAATTCCTTAGACAAGTCTAGAATAAGCCTAGTGTCATTTAAATGTAGAGATTGTATTTTTATTAAAGATTCTTCTAGCGGTTGCGTTTTTAAAGCGAGTTTGAAATTAGGCAGTAAACTGTTGATCAAAACCGTACGGATCGTCGTTTTCAAGTCTTCGCCCTTAGGGAAAGATTGCCGCGTCTTACAAAAATCTTCCGTACCAAGCACTTTTTCGCCGTCACCAACCACTCCCCCCTCGCTCTCCGTAATCGCATAATATAACGTCACGTTTCTAGCCGTCCACAGACTCTTAAATGCATCCACTATCCCATACGTAGGCAGACCGTAAATAATAGCTAACACAACACAGAGCACGATTATTTTCATCGTGAACCGCCGCGAAAAAAACTTTTTAACCTTGTTTCTTAATTTCATGCTCTTTCCAAGACTCTTTTATCAAGCCCTCTTTTATATCCTTTAATCTTATCATCATTACAGTAAATATAACCTATGATTTTACCGCTCTTATCCTAATATTCTCATTGAATATAAAGCAGCATACGGCCAAAATCGAGTGACTACATTCGTTTCATTAACAACTCTGTATAGTCACGTAGAAGCGAAATTGAGCGGTATCACCTGTAGCATCGGTCGTGACGTTACGAATTTCTAAATACGTCCCTGGTGTATTAGCATCGACATCGGTGCTTGCTTGATTGTGAGTCATCGTAGAGTTAACAATGACATTGTCTTCGTAGTAACCGATAATAGGATTGTAAAGCTTGCAGGGAGGAAGGGTGATGGTTGTATTGGTATTGTCTTCTGCAATGATTGGGATTGAACCTGCATTTATATAAGTGCCATTCGTATCTGCCAAGTAAACTTTAATGGTCTTTGTCACGGTGACGCAGTTCTGTATAGTCACGTAGAAGCGAAATTGGGCGGTCTCACCTGTAGCATCGTTCGTGGCATTACGAATTTCTAAATACGTCCCTGGTGTATTAGCGTCGACATCGGTGCTTGCTTGGTTATAAGTGATGGTGGCGCTAGTAACGACATTGTCTTCGCGGTAGAAGACAATAGGAGTGTAGAGCTTGCAGGCGGGAAGTGTGATGGTTGTATTGGTATTGTTTTCTGTAATGATTGGGAATGCACCTGCATTTATATAAGTGCCATTCGTATCTGCCAATTTAACTTCAATGGCTTTCGTCACGGTGACGCAATTCTGTATAGTCACGTAGAAGCGAAATTGAGCGGTATCACCTGTAGCATCGGTCGTGACGTTACGAATTTCTAAATACGTCCCCGGTGTATTAGCATCGACATCGGTGCTTGCTTGATTGTGAGTCATCGTAGAGTTAACAATGACATTGTCTTCGTAGTAGCCGATAATAGGATTGTAAAGCTTGCAGGGAGGAAGAGTGATGGTTGTATTGGTATTGTCTTCTGCAATGATTGGGATTGAACCTGCATTTATATAAGTGCCATTCGTATCTGCCAAGTAAACTTTAATGGTCTTCGTCACGGTGACGCAACTCTGTATGGTCACGTAGAAGCGAAATTGGGCGGTCTCACCTGTAGCATTGTTCGTGGCATTACGAATTTCTAAATACGTCCCTGGTGTATCAGCATCGACATCGGTGCTTGCTTGGTTATAAGTGATGGTAGCGCTAGTAACGACATTATCTTCGCGGTAGAAGACAATAGGAGTGTAAAGCTTGCAGGCGGGAAGTGTGATGGTTGTATTGGTATTGTTTTCTGTAATGATTGGGAATGCACCTGCATTTATATAAGTGCCATTCGTATCTGCCAATTTAACTTCAATGGCTTTCGTCACGGTGACGCAATTCTGTATAGTCACGTAGAAGCGAAATTGAGCGGTATCACCTGTAGCATCGGTCGTGACGTTACGAATTTCTAAATACGTCCCTGGTGTATCAGCATCGACATCGGTGCTTGCTTGATTGTGAGTCATCGTAGAGTTAACAATGACATTGTCTTCGTAGTAGCCAATAATAGGATTGTAAAGCTTGCAGGCGGGAAGTGTGATGGTTGTATTGGTATTGTCTTCTGCAATGATTGGGATTGAACCTGCATTTATATAAGTGCCATTCGTATCTGCCAAGTAAACTTTAATGGTCTTTGTCACGGTGACGCAGTTCTGTATGGTCACGTAGAAGCGAAATTGAGCGGTCTCACCTGTAGCATCGTTCGTGGCATTACGAATTTCTAAATACGTCCCTGGTGTATTAGCATCGACATCGGTGCTTGCTTGGTTATAGGTGATGGTAGCGCTAGTAACGACATTGTCTTCGCGGTAGAAGACAATAGGAGTGTAGAGCTTGCAGGCGGGAAGTGTGATGGTTGTATTGGTATTGTTTTCTGTAATGATTGGGAATGCACCTGCATTTATATAAGTGCCATTCGTATCTGCTAATTTAACTTCAATGGCCTTCGTCACGGTGACGCAGTTCTGTATAGTCACGTAGAAGCGAAATTGAGCGGTCTCACCTGTAGCATTGTTCGTGGCATTACGAATTTCTAAATACGTCCCTGGTGTATCAGCATCGACATCGGTGCTTGCTTGGTTATAAGTGATGGTGGCGCTAGTGACGACATTGTCTTCGCGATAGAAGACAATAGGAGTGTAAAGCTTGCAGGCGGGAAGTGTGATGGTTGTATTGGTATTGTCTTCTGTGATAATTGGGAATGCACCTGCATTTATATAAGTGCCATTCGTATCTGCCAATTTAACTTCAATGGCCTTCGTCACGGTGACGCAGTTCTGTATAGTCACGTAGAAGCGAAATTGAGCGGTCTCACCTGTAGCATCGTTCGTGGCATTACGAATTTCTAAATACGTCCCTGGTGTATCAGCATCGACATCGGTGCTTGCTTGGTTATAAGTGATGGTAGCGCTAGTGACGACATTGTCTTCGCGGTAGAAGACAATAGGAGTGTAAAGCTTGCAGGCGGGAAGTGTGATGGTTGTATTGGTATTGTCTTCTGTAATGATTGGGAATGCACCTGCATTTATATAAGTGCCATTCGTATCTGCCAATTTAACTTCAATGGCCTTCGTCACGGTGACGCAGAGCTCAGTACGAATGCTTAAGTTAAATGTATAGGTGTTACCGAAAGAATTAGTGACATTGTAACGTTGTGCGGTTGTAGCTGCAGTATTCGTATCAACAGTATTGCCTAGGTATTCTTCGTTGATGGAAGCACTTGAGATTAGAGAGTTATTCTCGTAGTACTGGAGCCTAGGATTATAGTATGTACAAGCCGGTAATGTGATAGTTGGTGAAGTGTCTGTAGTAATATCATTAGGATTTATTCCAGAGATCGGAATATTGCTATTGTCTAGAAAGGTGAGTCTTAAAGCATTACTGCAGACCTGGACGATGACATTGAAATCGAAGGTGATAGCGTTAGCGAGGTGATCTGTGAAGGAGAGTTGTTGTGGGTAAGTGCCAGGTGTAAGAGGGTCAACGGTAGAAGAAGCAGCAGATAGAGAGTTCGAATCTATGGTGACGTCATCTGGTGTGGAGCCATTGAGAGAGAAGGAGAAGGAAGGATTGTAGGGAGCACATGAGGGGAGAGTGAGGGTGGCTGGGGAGGAAGAGGAATCAGAAGAGTCGGTTAAAGGGAAAGAAAAGTTTGTGATAGAGGAAGAGTTGTCTGAGGAGCGGAGAACGACATTGATAGACTGGGAGCAGGAGGAGGTTTTGACGTAGAAAGAGAATTGGGAAATGAAGCCAGAGGAGTTGGTGAAGGAGCGTAATTCAGAGTAAGTACCTGGTGTAGATGTGGAGACGGGTGATTGGGCGAGGTTAGAGCTTATGGTGGCAGAAGTGGTTTGAGAGTTTTCAAAGTAAGAGAAGTCAGGGATGTAAGAAGTACATGGAGGAACAGAGAGAAGAGAGCCTGTGGAGGAAGGAGTGAGGGTGGGGGCTTGGGCGAGGTTTAGGATAGAGCCGTCATTGTCGAGGAGAAAGACTTTAATAGAGGAAGAACAAACTTGGGATTTGATATTGAAGTTAAAAGTGTAGACTGTGTTGTAAGAATTGGTGACGGTGTAGCGTTGTAGAGTGGAAGAGGAGGAATTGGAGGAGACGGAGTTACCGAGGAGTTCAGAGCTGATGGAGGCAGAGGGGATAGGAGAGTTATTTTGGTAGTAGGTTAGGGAGGGGTTATAGAAGGTACAGGGGGGAAGGTCAATAATATGAGGAGAAGAAGAGGGATTGTGAAGGATATTGACTGAGTTTAGGGAGGAGATGGGAGAGTTGTTGTTGTCAAGGAAAGAGAGTTTTAGAAAGTTGTCGCAGGAAGGAACAATGATATTGAAGTCAAGAGAGACGGGAAGGGAGAGATGGTTGGTGAAGGAGAGGCGTTGTGGGTAATTACCAGGTGAGAGGTGGTCTACGGAGAATTGGGAGAGAATGTTAGAGCCGACGGAGACAGAGGAGATCTCATCATCATTGAGGAAATAGGCGAAGCGAGGAATGTAGGGAGCGCAGTTGGGAAGCGTGATGGAGGAGGAGGAAGAGGAAGAGGAGGAAGAGATAGGAATGGTGATAGGAGTAGAAATGGGATTATTGGAGGGATCAAGGAGGGAGAGTTTAACAGCTTGGGAGCAAGCTTGGACGATGACAGAGAAGGAGAATTGGGAGACGATACCGTTGTTATTGGTGACGTTACGAGTGTCGGAGTAAGAGCCTGGTGAGGAAGAGTTTATGGGTAAGGAAGAGAGGTTAGAGCTGATGGAGGGAGGAGGGGTGGAAGAGGAAGGTTGATTGGGTTCGGAGTAGGAGAATTGAGGTGAGTAGGGTAAGCAGGGAGGAAGGCTGATGGAGGCATTGGAGTTGGCAGAGGTGATGACTGGGGCGGAGTTGCTATTGAGAATGGCACCTGTTGTGTCGAGTAGGAATACGGTAAGAGAAGAGGAGCAGGCTTGGGGAGAGATAGAGAAGGAGAAGGAGTAAGTGGTACCGTAGGAATTGGTGACGGAATAGCGTTGAGGGGTTGTGTTTGAGGTATTTGTGTTGATGGTGTTACCAAGTAGTTCTTGGCTGATGGAGGCGTTTTGGATGAGGGAGTTGTTTTCGTAGTACTGGAGTCTAGGATTGTAGACTGTACAAGCAGGTAAAGAGATGGTAGGAGGAGTGTCTGTAGAGATGTTAAAAGGGCTTGTTGCGGAGATGGGAGAATTGTTGTTGTCTAGAAGGGTTAGTCGTAGAGAGTTGTTACAAGTCTGAACGATGACATTGAAGTTGAAAGTGATAGTGTTAGAGAGGTGATCTGTGAAGGAGAGTTGTTGTGGGTAAGTGCCAGGTGTAAGAGGATCAACGGTAGAAGAAGCAGCAGATAGAGAGTTTGAATCTATGGTGACGTCATCTGGTGTAGAGCCATTGAGAGAGAAGGAGAAGGAAGGGTTGTAGGGGGCACATGAGGGGAGATTGAGGGTGGCAGGAGAAGAATCGGAAGAGTCGGTTAAAGGGAAAGAAAAGTTTGTGATAGAGGAGGAATTGTCAGATGAGCGGAGAACGACATTGATAGACTGGGAGCAGGAGGATGTTTTGACGTAGAAAGAGAATTGGGAGGAGAAGCCAGAGGAGTTGGTGAAGGAGCGTAATTCAGAGTAAGTACCTGGTGTAGATGTGGATACGGGAGATTGGGAGAGGTTAGAGCTTATGGTGGCAGAAGTGGTTTGAGAGTTTTCAAAGTAAGAGAAGTCAGGGATATAAGAGGTACATGGAGGAAGGGAGAGAAGAGAGCCTATGGAGGAAGGAGTGAGGGTGGGGGCTTGGGCGAGGTTTAGGATAGAGCCGTCATTGTCGAGGAGGAAGACTTTAATAGAGGAAGAACAAACTTGAGATTTGATATTGAAGTTAAAAGTGTAGACTGTGTTGTAAGAATTGGTGACGGTGTAACGTTGTAGGGTGGAGGAGGAGGAATTGGAGGAGACGGAGTTACCGAGGAGTTCAGAGCTGATGGAGGCGGAAGAGATGAGAGAATTATTTTGATAGTAGGTTAGAGAGGGGTTATAGAAGGTACAGGGAGGAAGGTCAATAATATGAGGAGAAGAAGAGGGATTGTGAAGGATATTGACTGAGTTTAGGGAGGAGATGGGAGAGTTGTTGTTGTCAAGGAAAGAGATTTTTAGAAAGTTGTCGCAGGAAGGAACAATGATATTGAAGTCGAGGGATACGGGGATGGAGAGGTGGTTGGTAAAGGAGAGGCGTTGTGGGTAATTACCAGGTGAGAGGTGGTCTACGGAGAATTGGGGAAGGGTGTTAGAACCGATGGAGACGGAGGGTATTTCGGAGTCATTGAGGAAGTAGGCAAAGCGAGGAATGTAGGGAGCGCAGGTGGGAAGGGTGATGGAGGAAGAGGAAGCAGAAGAGGAAGAAGAGATGGGAATGGTAATAGGAGTAGAAATGGGGTTATTGGAGGGATCAAGGAGGGAGAGTTTAACAGTTTGGGAGCAAGCTTGGACGATGACGGAGAAGGAGAACTGGGAGACGATACCGTTGTTATTGGTGACGTTACGAGTGTCGGAGTAGGAGCCGGGTGAAGAAGGGTTTATGGGTAAGGAAGAGAGGTTAGAGCTGATGGAGGGAGGGGTGGAAGAAGGTTGGTTTGCTTCGGAGTAGGAGAATTGAGGTGAGTAGGGTAAGCAGGGAGGAAGGCTGATGGAGGCATTGGAGTTGGCTGATGTGATGACTGGGGCGGAGTTGCTATTGAGAATGGCGCCTGTTGTGTCGAGTAGGAATACGGTAAGAGAAGAGGAGCAGGCTTGAGGAGAGACAGAGAAGGAGAAGGAGAAGGAGGTGCCGTAGGAATTGGTGACGGAATAGCGTTGAGGAGTTGTGTTTGAGGTATTAATATCAATGGTGTTACCAAGTAGTTCTTGGCTGATGGAGGCGTTTTGGATGAGGGAGTTGTTTTCGTAGTACTGGAGTCTAGGATTGTAGAGTGTACAAGCAGGTAAAGAGATGGTAGGAGGAGTGTCTGTAGAGATGTTAAAAGGGCTTGTTGCGGAGATGGGAGAATTGTTGTTGTCTAGAAGGGTTAGTCGTAGAGAGTTGTTACAAGGTTGGACGATGACATTGAAATTGAAGGAGATGATGTTAGAGAGGTGGTCTGTGAAAGAGAGTTGTTGAAGGTAAGTGCCAGGTGTAAGAGGATCAACGGTAGAAGAAGCAGCAGATAGAGAGTTTGAATCTAAGGTGACGTCATCTGGTGTAGAGCCATTGAGAGAGAAGGAGAAGGAGGGGTTGTAGGGAGCACATGAGGGGAGATTGAGGGTGGCAGGGGAGGAATCGGAAGAGTCGGTTAAAGGGAAGGAGAAGTTTGTGATAGAGGAGGAATTGTCAGATGAGCGGAGAACGACATTGATAGACTGGGAGCAGGAAGAGGTTTTGACGTAGAAAGAGAATTGGGAAGAGAAGCCAGAAGAGTTAGTGAAGGAGCGTAATTCAGAGTAAGTACCTGGTGTAGATGTGGATACGGGAGATTGGGAGAGGTTGGAGCTTATGGTGGCAGAGGTAGTTTGAGAGTTTTCAAAGTAAGAGAAGTCGGGGATGTAAGAGGTACAAGGAGGAAGGGAGAGAAGAGAGCCTATGGAGGAAGGAGTGAGAGTGGGAGCTTGGGCGAGGTTTAGGATAGAGCCGTCATTGTCGAGGAGAAATACTTTGATGGAGGGGGAGCAGGCTTGGGATCTGATGTTGAAATTGAAAGTATAGACTGAGTTGTAAGAATTGGTGACGGTGTAACGTTGTAGAGTGGAGGAGGGGGAATTGGAGGAGACGGAGTTACCGAGGAGTTCAGAGCTGATGGAGGCGGAGGGTATGGGAGAGTTATTTTGGTAGTAGGTTAGGGAGGGGTTATAGAAGGTACAGGGGGGAAGGTCAATAATATGAGGAGAAGAAGAGGGATTGTGAAGGATATTGACTGAGTTTAGGGAGGAGATGGGGGAGTTGTTGTTGTCAAGGAAAGAGAGTTTTAGAAAGTTGTCGCAGGAAGGAACAATGATATTGAAGTCAAGGGAAATGGGGATGGAGAGGTGGTTGGTAAAGGAGAGGCGTTGAGGGTAATTACCAGGTGAGAGGTGGTCTACGGAGAATTGGGAGAGAATGTTAGAGCCGACGGAGACGGAGGAGATTTCAGCGTCATTAAGGAAATAGGCAAAGCGAGGTATGTAGGGAGCGCAGGTGGGAAGCGTGATGGAGGAGGAGGAAGAAGAAGAAGAGGAGGAAGAGATAGGAATGGTGATAGGAGTAGAAATGGGGTTATTGGAGGGGTCAAGGAGGGAGAGTTTAACAGCTTGGGAGCAAGCTTGGACGATGACGGAGAAGGAGAATTGGGAGACGATACCGTTGTTATTGGTGACGTTACGAGTGTCGGAGTAAGAGCCGGGTGAAGAAGAGTTTATGGGTAAGGAAGAGAGGTTAGAGCTGATGGAGGGAGAGGTGGAAGAAGGTTGGTTTGCTTCGGAGTAGGAGAATTGAGGTGAGTAGGGTAAGCAGGGAGGAAGGCTGATGGAGGAATTGGAGTTGGCTGAGGTGATGACGGGGGCGGAGTTGCTATTGAGAATGGCGCCTGTTGGGTCGAGTAGGAATACGGTAAGAGAGGAGGAGCAGGCTTGGGGAGAGATAGAGAAGGAAAAGGAGAAGGAGGTACCGTAGGAATTGGTGACGGAATAGCGTTGAGGGGTTGTGTTTGAGGTATTAATATCAATGATGTTACCAAGTAGTTCTTGGCTGATGGAGGCGTTTTGGATGAGGGAGTTGTTTTCGTAGTACTGGAGTCTAGGATTGTAGAGTGTACAAGCGGGTAAAGAGATAGTAGGAGGAGTGTCTGTAGAGATGTTAAAGGGGCTTGTTCCGGAGATGGGAGAATTGTCGTTGTCTAGAAGGGTTAGTCGTAGAGAGTTGTTGCAAGGTTGGACGATGACATTGAAATTGAAAGAGATAGTGTTAGAGAGATGGTCTGTGAAGGAGAGTTGTTGAGGGTAAGTGCCAGGTGTAAGAGGATCAACGGTAGAAGAAGCAGCAGATAGAGAGTTCGAATCTATGGTGACATCATCTGGTGTAGAGCCATTGAGAGAGAAGGAGAAGGAAGGGTTGTAGGGAGCACATGAGGGGAGATTGAGGGTGGCTGGGGAGGAAGAGGAATCAGAAGAGTCGGTTAAAGGGAAAGAAAAGTTTGTGATAGAGGAAGAGTTGTCTGAGGAGCGGAGAACGACATTGATAGACTGGGAGCAGGAGGAGGTTTTGACGTAGAAAGAGAATTGGGAAGAGAAGCCAGAGGAGTTGGTGAAGGAGCGTAATTCAGAGTAAGTACCTGGTGTAGATGTGGAGATGGGAGATTGGGAGAGGTTGGAGCTTATGGTGGCGGAGGTAGTTTGAGAGTTTTCAAAGTAAGAGAAGTCGGGGATATAAGAGGTACATGGAGGAAGGGAGAGAAGAGAGCCTATGGAGGAAGGAGTGAGGGTGGGGGCTTGAGCGAGGTTAAGGATAGAGCCGTCATTGTCGAGGAGGAAGACTTTAATAGAGGAAGAGCAAACTTGGGATTTGATATTGAAGTTAAAAGTGTAGACTGTGTTGTAAGAATTGGTGACGGTGTAGCGTTGTAGAGTGGAGGAGGAGGAATTGGAGGAGACGGAGTTACCGAGGAGTTCAGAGCTGATGGAGGCGGAGGGTATGGGAGAGTTATTTTGGTAGTAGGTTAGGGAGGGGTTATAGAAGGTACAGGGAGGAAGGTCAATAATATGAGGAGAAGAAGAGGGATTGTGAAGGATATTGACTGAGTTTAGAGAGGAGATGGGAGAGTTGTTGTTGTCAAGGAAAGAGAGTTTTAGAAAGTTATCGCAGGAAGGAACAATGATATTGAAGTCGAGGGAAATGGGGATGGAGAGGTGGTTGGTGAAGGAGAGGCGTTGAGGGTAATTGCCAGGTGAGAGGTGGTCTACGGAGAATTGGGAGAGAATGTTAGAGCCGACGGAGACAGAGGAGATCTCAGCATCATTGAGGAAATAGGCAAAGCGAGGAATGTAGGGAGCGCAGGTGGGAAGCGTGATAGAGGAGGAGAAAGCAGAGGAGGAAGAAGAGATGGGAATGGTAATAGGAGTAGAAATGGTGTTAGAAGCCGGATCAAGGAGGGAGAGTTTAACAGCTTGGGAGCAAGCTTGGACGATGACGGAGAAGGAGAATTGGGAGACGATACCGTTGTTATTGGTGACGTTACGAGTGTCAGAGTAAGAGCCAGGTGAGGAAGAGTTTATGGGTAAGGAAGAGAGGTTAGAGCTGATAGAAGGATCAGAGGAAGCGGGTTGGTTTGCTTCGGAGTAGGAGAATTGAGGTGAGTAGGGTAAGCAGGGAGGAAGGCTGATGGAGGCATTGGAGTTGGCCGAGGTGATGACGGGGGCGGAGTTGCTATTGAGAATGACACCTGTTGTGTCGAGGAGGAATACGGTAAGAGAGGAGGAGCAGGCTTGGGGAGAGACAGAGAAGGAGAAGGAAAAGGAGGTACCGTAGGAATTGGTGACGGAATGCTGTTGTAGTGCGGGGGAAGTGGAAGATGGAGAGACAGCGTTACCTAAGAGTTCTTGACTGATGGATGCATTTGAGACTAAGGAATTGTTCTCGTAGTAGAGGAGTCTGGGGTTATAGACGGTACAAGGAGGGAGAGAGATGGTAGGAGGAGAGTTTGTAGTAATGTCAATGGGAGTAAAGGAGGAGAGAGGAAGGTTATTGTTATCTAGAAGGGTTAGTCGTAGAGAGTTGTTACAAGGTTGAACGATGACATTGAAATCAAGGGTGATAGTGTTAGAGAGGTGGTCTGAGAAGGAGAGTTGTTGTGGATAAGTGCCGGGTGTGAGAGGGTCTACGGTAGAAGAAGATAGAGAGTTGGGGTTTGTATTGATGTCGGTTAGTGGGGAGTTATTGAGAGAGAAGGAGAATGAGGGGTTGTAGGGAACGCATGAGGGGAGAGTGAGAGTAGCGGTAGAGTCGGTTATGGGGAAAGAGAAGTTGGTAATTGAGAAGGAGTTATCTGAGGAGCGGAGGCCGACATTGACAGCCTGGGAGCAGGAGAAGGTTTTGACGTAAAATCTGAATTGGGAAACGAATCCTGATGAGTTAGTGAAGGAGCGTAGTTCAGAGTAAGTACCTGGTGTAGAAGTGGAGACGGGGGATTGGGCGAGGTTGGAGCTTATGGTGGCGGAGGTGGTCTGGGAGTTTTCGAAGTAAGAGAAGTCTGGGAGATAGGAAGCGCAAGGAGGAAGAGAGAGGATAGAACTAGTAGTAGAAGGTGTAAGCGTGGGGGCTTGAGCGAGGTTTAGGATAGAGCCGTCATTGTCGAGGAGGAAGACTTTGATGGAGGGGGAGCAGGCTTGGGATCTGATGGTAAAGTTAAAAGTATAGACTATGTTATAAGAGTTAGTGACGGTATAGCGTTGTTGGGTGGAGGCGGGGGAGTTAGAGGAGACAGAGTTACCGAGTAGTTCAGAGTTGATGGAGGCGGAGGAGAGAGGAGAGTTGTTTTGATAATAGATTAGAGAGGGGTTGTAGGGGGTACAAGAAGGAAGGTCGATAATCTGAGAAGAATCAGGAGAGATATTGATAGGGTTGAGAGAAGAGAGAGGGTTTCCGTCATTGTCTGAGAAGGAGAGTCTCAGGAAGTTGTTGCAGGAAGGAACAATGATATTGAAGTCAAGAGAGACGGGAAGGGAGAGGTGGTTAGTGAAGGAGAGGCGTTGAGGGTAATTACCAGGTGAGAGAGGGTCTACGGAGAATTGGGGAAGAGTGTTAGAGCCAACGGAGACGGAAGTGATTTCAGAGTTATTGAGGGAGTAAGCGAAGCGGGGAATGTAGGGAGCGCAGGTGGGAAGTGTGATGGAGGAGGAAGAGGAAGCAGAAGAGGAAGCAGAGATGGGAATGAGAGTCGGAGTAGAAATGGTGTTAGAAGCCGGGTCTAGGAGAGAAAGTTTGATAGCTTGGGAGCAAGCTTGGACGATGACGGAGAAGGAGAATCGGGAGACGATACCGTTGTTATTGGTGACGTTACGAGTGTCGGAGTAAGAGCCTGGTGAGGAAGAGTTTACAGGTAAGGAGGAGAGGTTAGAGCTGATAGAAGGGTCAGGAGAAGCGGGTTGGTTTGCCTCGGAGTAGGAGAATTGAGGGAGGTATGGAATGCAGGGAGGAAGAGAGAGTGCGGTATTAGAGTTGCCAGGAGTGATGACTGGGGCAGAGTTACTGTTGAGGACAGAACCTGTTGGGTCGAGGATGAAGACAGTAAGGGAAGAGGAGCAAGCTTGAGGGGAGATAGAGAATAGGAAGGAGAAGATAGTACCGTAGGGGTTAGCGACGGAATAACGCTGTAATACAGCATTGGTAGAGTTAGTATTGACAGTATTGCCTAGGAGTTCTGTGCTGATGGAAGCATTTGGAATTATGGAGTTATTTTCGTAATAGTGGAGTTTAGGGTTATAGACGATACAAGGAGGAAGAGAGATGACAGGGGAGGAGTCTGTAGGAATGGCAATAGGAGGATAGGAAGAGAGAGGAAGGTCATTGTTATCTAGAAAGGAGAGTCTTAGAGCATTACTGCAGGCCTGGACGATGACATTGAAATTGAAAGAGATGGTGTTAGAGAGGTGGTCTATGAAGGAGAGTTGTTGAGGGTAAGTGCCGGGTGTGAGGGGGTCTACAGTAGAAGAGGATGAAGAGATAGAAAAAGAGGAAGGAGAGGAGGATGAGGAAGAGGAGGAGGACGATAGAGAGTTGGGGTTTGTATTGATGTCGGTTACTGGAGAGTTATTGAGAGAGAAGGAGAAGGAGGGGTTGTAGGGAGCGCATGAGGGAAGAGTGAGAGTAGCGGCAGAGTCAGTTAGGGGGAAAGAGAAGTTGGTAATGGAGAAGGAATTGTCTGATGAGCGGAGGCCGACATTGACGGCTTGGGAACAAGAGAATGTTTTGACGTAGAATCTGAATTGGGAAGAGAAACCAGAGGAGTTGGTGAAGGAGCGTAATTCCGAGTAAGTGCCTGGTGTGGAGGAGGATACGGGGGACTGGGCGAGGTTTGAACTTATGGTGGCGGAGGTAGTTTGAGAGTTTTCAAAGTAAGAGAAGTCAGGGATGTAGGAAGCGCAGGGAGGAAGAGAGAGGAGAGAGTTGGTGGAGGAAGGAGTGAGGGTGGGGGCTTGTGCGAGATTGAGGATAGAGCCGTCATTGTCGAGGAGGAAGACTTTGATGGAGGGGGAGCAGGCTTGAGATCTGATGGTAAAGTTAAAAGTATAGACTATGTTATAAGAGTTAGTGACGGTATAGCGTTGTTGCGTGGAAGCGGGGGAGTTAGAGGAGACAGAGTTACCGAGGAGTTCAGAGCTGATGGAGGCGGAGGAGAGAGGAGAGTTGTTTTGATAATAGATTAGAGAGGGATTGTAGGGGGTACAAGAAGGAAGGTCGATAATCTGAGAAGAATCAGGAGAGATATTGATAGGGTTGAGAGAAGAGAGAGGGTTTCCGTCATTGTCTAAGAAGGAGAGTCTCAGGAAGTTGTTGCAAGTAGGAACAATGATATTGAAGTCAAGAGAGACGGGAAGGAAGAGGTGGTTAGTGAAGGAGAGGCGTTGAGGGTAATTACCAGGTGAGAGAGGGTCTACGGAGAACTGGGGAAGAGTGTTAGAACCAACGGAGACGGAAGTGATTTCAGAGTTATTGAGGGAGTAAGCGAAGCGGGGAATGTAGGGAGCGCAGGTAGGAAGTGTGATAGAAGAAGAGGAGGAAGAGGAAGCAGAGATGGGAATGAGAGTCGGAGTAGAAATGGTGTTAGAAGCCGGGTCTAGGAGAGAAAGTTTGATAGCTTGGGAGCAGGGCTGGACGATGACGGAGAAGGAGAATTGGGAGACGATACCGTTGTTATTGGTGACGCTACGAGTGTCGGAGTAAGACCCTGGTGAGGAAGAGTTTATGGGTAAGGAGGAGAGGTTAGAGCTGATAGAAGGGTCAGGGGAAGCGGGTTGGTTTGCCTCGGAGTAAGAGAATTGAGGTGAGTAAGCGATACATGGAGGAAGAGAGAGTGCGGTATTAGAGTTGTCAGGAGTGATGACTGGAGCGGAGTTACTGTTGAGAACAGAACCTGTTGGGTCGAGGATGAAGACGGTAAGAGAGGAGGAGCAGGCTTGGGGAGAGATAGAGAATAGGAAGGAGAAGATAGTACCGTAGGGGTTAGCGACGGAATAACGCTGTAATACAGCATTGGTAGAGTTAGTATTGACAGTATTGCCTAGGAGTTCTGTGCTGATGGAAGCATTTGGGATTATGGAGTTATTTTCGTAATAGTGGAGTTTAGGGTTATAGACGATACAAGGAGGAAGAGAGATGACAGGGGAGGAGTCTGTAGGAATGGCAATAGGAGGATAGGAAGAGAGGGGAAGGTCATTGTTATCTAGAAAGGAGAGTCTTAGAGCATTACTGCAGGCCTGGACGATGACATTGAAATTGAAAGAGATGGTGTTAGAGAGGTGGTCTATGAAGGAGAGTTGTTGTGGGTAAGTGCCGGGTGTGAGGGGGTCTACGGTAGAAGAGGATGAAGAGATAGAAAAAGAGGAAGGAGAAGAAGAAGATGATGAGGATGAGGAAGAAGAAGATAGAGAGTTGGGGTTTGTATTGATGTCGGTTACTGGAGAGTTATTGAGAGAGAAGGAGAAGGAGGGGTTGTAGGGAGCGCATGAGGGAAGAGTGAGGGTGGCAGGGGAAGAATCGGAAGAGTCTGTTAAAGGGAAAGAGAAGTTTGTAATGGAGAAGGAGTTGTTTGATGAGCGGAGAACGACATTGATAGATTGGGAGCAGGAGAAGGTTTTGACGTAGAAAGAGAATTGAGAGGAGAAGCCAGAGGAATTGGTGAAGTAGCGTAGTTCAGAGTAAGTACCTGGTGTGGAGGAGGATACGGGGGACTGGGCGAGGTTGGAGCTTATGGTGGCGGAGGTAGTTTGAGAGTTTTCAAAGTAAGAGAAGTCAGGGATGTAGGAGGCGCAAGGAGGAAGAGAGACGATAGAACTAGTAGTAGAAGGAGTAAGCGTGGGAGCTTGAGCGAGGTTTAGGATAGAGCCGTCATTGTCGAGGAGGAATACTTTGATGGAGGGAGAGCAGGCTTGGGATCTGATGTTGAAATTGAAAGTGTAGACTGAGTTATAAGAGTTAGTGACGGTATAGCGTTGTAGAGTGGAGGCGGGGGAGTTAGAGGAGACAGAGTTACCGAGTAGTTCAGAACTGATGGAGGCAGAGGGAATGGGAGAGTTATTTTGGTAGTAGGTTAGAGAGGGGTTGTAGAAAGTACAGGGAGGAAGGTCAATGATTTGAGGGGAGGAAGAACTATGAAGGATATTGACTGAGTTTAAGGAGGAGATGGGAGAGTTATTGTTGTCTAAGAAAGAGAGTTTTAGAAAGTTGTCGCAGGAAGGAACAATGATATTGAAGTCGAGGGAAATGGGAATGGAGAGGTGGTTGTTGAAGGAGAGGCGTTGAGGGTAATTACCAGGTGAGAGGTGGTCTACGGAGAATTGGGGAAGGGTGTTAGAACCGACAGAGACGGAGGGTATTTCGGAGTCATTGAGGAAGTAGGCAAAGCGAGGTATGTAGGGAGCGCAGGTGGGAAGCGTGATGGAGGAGGAGGAAGCAGAGGAGGAGGAAGAAGAGATAGGAATGGTAATAGGAGTAGAAATGGGGTTATTGGAGGGATCAAGGAGGGAGAGTTTAACAGTTTGGGAGCAAGCTTGGACGATGACGGAGAAGGAGAACTGGGAGACGATACCGTTGTTATTGGTGACGTTACGAGTGTCGGAGTAGGAGCCGGGTGAGGAAGAGTTTATGGGTAAGGAAGAGAGATTGGAACTGATGGAGGGGGGAGAGGAAGAGGAAGGTTGATTGGGTTCGGAGTAGGAGAATTGAGGTGAGTAGGGTAAGCAAGGAGGAAGGCTGATGGAGGCATTGGAGTTGGCTGAGGTGATGACTGGGGCGGAGTTGCTATTGAGAATGGCGCCTGTTGTGTCGAGTAGGAATACGGTAAGAGAAGAGGAGCAGGCTTGGGGAGAGATAGAGAAGGAGAAGGAGTAAGTGGTACCGTAGGAATTGGTGACGGAATAGCGTTGAGGGGTTGTGTTTGAGGTATTTGTGTTGATGGTGTTACCAAGTAGTTCTGAGCTGATGGAGGCGTTTTGGATGAGGGAGTTGTTTTCGTAGTACTGGAGTCTAGGATTGTAGAGTGTACAAGCGGGTAAGGAGATGGTAGGAGGAGTATCTGTAGAGATGTTAAAAGGGCTTGTTCCGGAGATGGGAGAATTGTTGTTGTCTAGAAGGGTTAGTCGTAGAGAGTTGTTACAAGGTTGGACGATGACATTGAAATTGAAAGAGATGGTGTTAGAGAGGTGGTCTATGAAGGAGAGTTGTTGTGGGTAAGTGCCAGGTGTGAGGGGGTCTACAGTAGAAGAGGATGAAGAGATAGAAAAAGAGGAAGAAGAGGAGGAAGAGGAAGAGGAGGAGGACGATAGAGAGTTGGGGTTTGTATTGATGTCGGTTACTGGAGAGTTATTGAGAGAGAAGGAGAAGGAGGGGTTGTAGGGAGCGCATGAGGGGAGAGTGAGAGTAGCGGTAGAGTCAGTTAGGGGAAAAGAGAAGTTTGTAATGGAGAAGGAGTTGTCTGAGGAGCGGAGGCCGACATTGACGGCTTGGGAGCAGGAGAAGGTTTTGACGTAGAAAGAGAATTGAGAGGAGAAGCCAGAGGAATTGGTGAAGGAGCGTAGTTCAGAGTAAGTACCTGGTGTGGAGGAGGATACGGGGGACTGGGCGAGGTTGGAGCTTATGGTGGCGGAGGTAGTTTGAGAGTTTTCAAAGTAAGAGAAGTCAGGAATGTAGGAGGCACAAGGAGGAAGGGAGAGGAGAGAGTTGGTGGAGGAAGGAGTGAGGGTGGGAGCTTGAGCGAGGTTTAGGATAGAGCCGTCATTGTTGAGGAGGAAGACTTTGATGGAGGGGGAGCAGGCTTGGGAACTGATGGTGAAGTTAAAAGTATAGACTACGTTATAAGAGTTGGTGACGGTATAGCGTTGTTGCGTGGAAGCGGGGGAGTTAGAGGAGACGGAGTTACCGAGTAGTTCAGAGCTGATGGAGGCGGAGGAGAGAGGAGAGTTGTTTTGATAATAGGTTAGAGAGGGATTGTAGGGGGTACAAGAAGGAAGGTCGATAATCTGAGAAGAATTGGGAGAGATATTGATAGGGTTGAGAGAAGAGAGAGGGTTTCCGTCATTGTCTGAGAAGGAGAGTCTCAGGAAGTTGTTGCAAGTAGGAACAATGATATTGAAGTCAAGAGAGACGGGAATGGAGAGGTGGTTGGTGAAGGAGAGGCGTTGAGGGTAATTGCCTGGTGAGAGGTGGTCTACGGAGAATTGGGGAAGAGTGTTAGAACCAACGGAGACGGAAGTGATTTCAGAGTTATTGAGGGAATAAGCGAAGCGGGGAATGTAGGGAGCGCAGGTGGGAAGTGTGATGGAGGAGGAAGAGGAAGCAGAAGAGGAAGCAGAGATGGGAATGAGAGTCGGAGTAGAAATGGTGTTAGAAGCCGGGTCTAGGAGAGAAAGTTCGATAGCTTGGGAGCAAGGCTGGACGATGACGGAGAAGGAGAATCGGGAGACGATACCGTTGTTATTGGTGACGTTACGAGTGTCGGAGTAAGAGCCTGGTGAGGAAGAGTTTACAGGTAAGGAGGAGAGGTTAGAGCTGATAGAAGGATCAGGGGAAGCGGGTTGGTTTGCTTCGGAGTAGGAGAATTGAGGGAGGTATGGAATGCAGGGAGGAAGGGAAAGTGCGGTATTAGAGTTGTCAGAAGTGATGACTGGAGCGGAGTTACTGTTAAGGACAGAACCTGTTGGGTCGAGGATGAAGACAGTAAGGGAGGAGGAGCAGGCTTGAGGAGAGATAGAGAATAGGAAGGAGAAGATAGTACCGTAGGGGTTAGCGACGGAATAACGCTGTAATACAGCATTGGTAGAGTTAGTATTGACAGTGTTACCTAGGAGTTCTGTGCTGATGGAAGCATTTGGAATTATGGAGTTATTTTCGTAATAGTGGAGTTTGGGGTTATAGACGATACAAGGAGGAAGAGAGATGACAGGGGAGGAGTCTGTAGAAATGGCAATAGGAGGATAAGAAGAGAGAGGAAGGTCATTGTTATCTAGAAAGGAGAGTCTTAGAGCGTTGCTGCAGGCCTGGACGATGACATTGAAATTGAAAGTGATAGTGTTAGAGAGATGATCTAGGAAGGAGAGTTGCTGTGGGTAAGTGCCGGGTGTGAGAGGGTCTACGGTAGAAGAGGATGAAGAGATAGAAAAAGAGGAAGGAGAAGAAGAAGATGATGAGGATGAGGAAGAAGAAGATAGAGAGTTGGGGTTTGTATTGATGTCGGTTACTGGAGAGTTATTGAGAGAGAAGGAGAAGGAGGGGTTGTAGGGAGCGCATGAGGGAAGAGTGAGGGTGGCAGGGGAAGAATCGGAAGAGTCTGTTAAAGGGAAAGAGAAGTTTGTAATGGAGAAGGAGTTGTTTGATGAGCGGAGAACGACATTGATAGATTGGGAGCAGGAGAAGGTTTTGACGTAGAAAGAGAATTGAGAGGAGAAGCCAGAGGAATTGGTGAAGTAGCGTAGTTCAGAGTAAGTACCTGGTGTGGAGGAGGATACGGGGGATTGGGCGAGGTTGGAGCTTATGGTGGCGGAAGTGGTTTGAGAGTTTTCAAAGTAAGAGAAGTCAGGGATGTAGGAAGCGCAGGGAGGAAGAGAGATGATAGAACTAGTAGTAGAAGGTGTAAGCGTGGGAGCTTGTGCGAGATTTAGGATAGAGCCGTCATTGTCGAGGAGGAAGACTTTAATGGAAGGAGAGCAAGCTTGGGAACTGATGGTAAAGTTAAAAGTATAGACTATGTTATAAGAGTTAGTGACGGTATAGCGTTGTTGCGTGGAGGCGGGGGAGTTAGAGGAGACAGAGTTACCGAGGAGTTCAGAGCTGATAGAGGCGGAGGAGAGAGGAGAGTTATTTTGATAATAGGTTAGAGAGGGATTGTAGGGGGTACAAGAAGGAAGGTCGATAATCTGAGAAGAATCAGGAGAGATATTGATAGGGTTGAGAGAAGAGAGAGGGTTTCCGTCATTGTCTGAGAAGGAGAGTCTCAGGAAGTTGTTGCAAGTAGGAACAATGATATTGAAGTCAAGAGAGACGGGAAGGAAGAGGTGGTTGGTGAAGGAGAGGCGTTGAGGGTAATTACCAGGTGAGAGGTGGTCTACGGAGAACTGGGGAAGAGTGTTAGAGCCAACGGAGACGGAAGTGATTTCAGAGTTATTGAGGGAGTAAGCGAAGCGGGGAATGTAGGGAGCGCAGGTAGGAAGTGTGATAGAAGAAGAGGAGGAAGAGGAAGCAGAGATGGGAATGAGAGTCGGAGTAGAAATGGTGTTGGAAGCCGGGTCTAGGAGGGAAAGTTCGATAGCTTGGGAGCAGGGCTGGACGATGACGGAGAAGGAGAATCGGGAGACGATACCGTTGTTATTGGTGACGTTACGAGTGTCAGTATAAGACCCTGGTGAAGAAGAGTTTACGGGTAAGGAGGAGAGATTAGAGCTGATGGAAGGATCAGAGGAAGCGGGTTGGTTTGCCTCGGAGTAAGAGAATTGAGGTGAGTAAGCGATACATGGAGGAAGAGAGAGTGAAGTATTAGAGTTGCCAGAAGTGATGACTGGAGCGGAGTTACTGTTAAGGACAGAACCTGTTGGGTCGAGTAGGAATACGGTAAGAGAGGAAGAGCAGGCTTGGGGAGAGATAGAGAATAGGAAAGAGAAGATAGTACCGTAGGGGTTAGCGACGGAATAACGCTGTAATACAGCATTGGTAGAGTTAGTATTGACAGTATTGCCTAGGAGTTCTGTGCTGATGGAAGCATTTGGAATTATGGAGTTATTTTCGTAATAGTGGAGTTTGGGGTTATAGACGATACAAGGAGGAAGAGAGATGACAGGGGAGGAGTCTGTAGGAATGGCAATAGGAGGATAGGAAGAGAGAGGAAGGTCATTGTTATCTAGAAAGGAGAGTCTTAGAGCGTTGCTGCAGGCCTGGACGATGACATTGAAATTGAAGGTGATAGTGTTAGAGAGGTGGTCTGGGAAGGAGAGTTGTTGAGGGTAAGTGCCGGGTGTGAGAGGGTCTACGGTAGAAGAGGATGAAGAGATAGAAAAAGAGGAAAGAGAAGAAGAAGATGAGGAAGAGGAAGAGGAGGAGGACGATAGAGAGTTGGAGTTTGTGTTGATGTCGGTTACTGGAGAGTTGTTGAGAGAGAAGGAGAAGGAGGGGTTGTAGGGAGCGCATGAAGGGAGAGTGAGGGTGGCAGGGGAGGAATCGGAAGAGTCGGTTAAAGGGAAAGAAAAGTTTGTGATGGAGAAGGAGTTGTCAGATGAGCGGAGGCCGACATTGACGGCTTGGGAACAAGAGAAGGTTTTGACGTAGAAAGAGAATTGAGAGGAGAAGCCAGAGGAATTGGTGAAGTAGCGTAGTTCAGAGTAAGTACCTGGTGTGGAGGAGGAGACGGGGGATTGGGCGAGGTTGGAGCTTATGGTGGCGGAGGTAGTTTGAGAGTTTTCAAAGTAAGAGAAGTCGGGGATATAAGAGGTACATGGAGGAAGGGAGAGAAGAGAGCCTATGGAGGAAGGAGTGAGGGTGGGGGCTTGAGCGAGATTTAGGATAGAGCCGTCATTGTCGAGGAGGAATACTTTGATGGAGGGAGAGCAGGCTTGGGATCTGATGTTGAAATTGAAAGTGTAGACTGAGTTATAAGAGTTGGTGACGGTGTAGCGTTGTAGAGTGGAGGCGGGGGAGTTAGAGGAGACGGAGTTACCGAGGAGTTCAGAACTGATGGAGGCAGAGGGAATGGGAGAGTTATTTTGGTAGTAGGTTAGAGAGGGGTTGTAGAAAGTACAGGGAGGAAGGTCAATGATTTGAGGGGAGGAGGAAGAACTATGAAGGATATTGACTGAGTTTAAGGAGGAGATGAGAGAGTTGTTGTTGTCAAGGAAGGAGAGTTTTAGAAAGTTATCACAGGAAGGAACAATGATATTGAAGTCGAGGGAAATGGGGATGGAGAGGTGGTTGGTGAAGGAGAGGCGTTGAGGGTAATTGCCAGGTGAGAGGTGGTCTACGGAGAATTGGGAGAGGGTGTTAGAACCGACAGAGACGGAGGGTATTTCGGAGTCATTGAGGAAATAGGCGAAGCGAGGAATGTAGGGAGCGCAGTTGGGAAGTGTGATGGAGGAGGAGGAAGCAGAGGAGGAGGAAGAAGAGATAGGAATGGTGATAGGAGTAGAAATGGGGTTATTGGAGGGATCAAGGAGGGAGAGTTTAACAGTTTGGGAGCAAGCTTGGACGATGACGGAGAAGGAGAACTGGGAGACGATACCGTTGTTATTGGTGACGTTACGAGTGTCGGAGTAAGAGCCGGGTGAGGAAGAGTTTATGGGTAAGGAAGAGAGATTGGAGCTGATGGAGGGGGGAGAGGAAGAGGAAGGTTGATTGGGTTCGGAGTAGGAGAATTGAGGTGAGTAAGCGATACATGGAGGAAGAGAGAGTGAAGTATTAGAGTTGCCAGAAGTGATGACTGGAGCGGAGTTACTGTTAAGGACAGAACCTGTTGGGTCGAGTAGGAATACGGTAAGAGAGGAGGAGCAGGCTTGGGGAGAGATAGAGAATAGGAAAGAGAAGATAGTACCGTAGGGGTTAGCGACGGAATAACGCTGTAATACAGCATTGGTAGAGTTAGTATTGACAGTATTGCCTAGGAGTTCTGTGCTGATGGAAGCATTTGGGATTATGGAGTTATTTTCGTAATAGTGGAGTTTGGGGTTATAGACGATACAAGGAGGAAGAGAGATGACAGGGGAGGAGTCTGTAGGAATGGCAATAGGAGGATAGGAAGAGAGAGGAAGGTCATTGTTATCTAGAAAGGAGAGTCTTAGAGCGTTGCTGCAGGCCTGGACGATGACATTGAAATTGAAGGTGATAGTGTTAGAGAGGTGGTCTGGGAAGGAGAGTTGTTGAGGGTAAGTGCCGGGTGTGAGGGGGTCTACAGTAGAAGAGGATGAAGAGATAGAAAAAGAGGAAGGAGAGGAGGAAGAGGAAGAGGAGGAGGACGATAGAGAGTTGGAGTTTGTATTGATGTCGGTTACTGGAGAGTTATTGAGAGAGAAGGAGAAGGAGGGGTTGTAGGGAGCGCATGAGGGAAGAGTGAGAGTAGCGGTAGAGTCAGTTAGGGGAAAAGAGAAGTTTGTAATGGAGAAGGAGTTGTTTGAGGAGCGGAGAACGATATTGATAGATTGGGAGCAGGAAGAGGTTTTGACGTAGAAAGAGAATTGAGAGGAGAAGCCAGAGGAATTGGTGAAGGAGCGTAATTCCGAGTAAGTACCTGGTGTGGAGGAGGAGACGGGGGATTGGGCGAGGTTGGAGCTTATGGTGGCGGAGGTAGTTTGAGAGTTTTCAAAGTAAGAGAAGTCAGGGATGTAGGAAGCACAAGGAGGAAGGGAGAGGAGAGAGTTGGTGGAGGAAGGAGTGAGGGTGGGGGCTTGAGCGAGGTTTAGGATAGAACCGTCTTGATCGAGGAGGAAGACTTTAATGGAAGGAGAGCAAGCTTGGGATCTGATGTTGAAATTGAAGGTATAGACTGAGTTGTAAGAATTGGTGACGGTGTAGCGTTGTAGAGTGGAGGAGGGGGAATTGGAGGAGACAGAGTTACCGAGTAGTTCAGAGCTGATGGAGGCGGAGGGAATGGGAGAGTTATTTTGATAGTAGGTTAGAGAGGGGTTGTAGAAGGTACAGGGAGGAAGGTCAATGATTTGAGGGGAGGAAGAGGAGGAGGAACTATGAAGGATATTGACTGAGTTTAAGGAGGAGATGGGGGAGTTGTTGTTATCAAGGAAAGAGAGTTTTAGAAAGTTATCACAGGAAGGAACAATGATATTGAAGTCAAGAGAGACGGGAAGGGAGAGGTGGTTGGTGAAGGAGAGGCGTTGAGGGTAATTGCCAGGTGAGAGGTGGTCTACAGAGAATTGGGGGAGGGTGTTAGAACTGATGGAGACGGAGGGTATTTCGGAGTCATTGAGGGAGTAAGCGAAGCGGGGGATGTAGGGAGCGCAGGTGGGAAGTGTGATGGAGGAGGAGGAAGCAGAGGAGGAAGAAGAGATAGGAATGGTGATAGGAGTAGAAATGGTGTTGGAAGCCGGGTCTAGGAGGGAAAGTTCGATAGCTTGGGAGCAAGCTTGGACGATGACGGAGAAGGAGAATTGGGAGACGATACCGTTGTTATTGGTGACGTTACGAGTGTCAGTATAAGACCCTGGTGAAGAAGAGTTTACAGGTAAGGAAGAGAGATTGGAGCTGATGGAGGGGGGAGAGGAAGAGGAAGGTTGATTGGGTTCGGAGTAGGAGAATTGGGGTGAGTAGGGTAAGCAGGGAGGAAGGGAAAGTGCGGTATTAGAGTTGCCAGGAGTGATGACTGGGGCAGAGTTACTGTTCAGGACAGAACCTGCTTGGTCGAGGATGAAGACGGTGAGAGAGGAGGAGCAGGCTTGGGGAGAGATAGAGAATAGGAAGGAGAAGATAGTACCGTAGGGGTTAGCGACGGAATAACGCTGTAATACAGCATTGGTAGAGTTAGTATTGACAGTATTGCCTAGGAGTTCTGTGCTGATGGAAGCATTTGGGATTATGGAGTTATTTTCGTAATAGTGGAGTTTGGGGTTATAGACGATACAAGGAGGAAGAGAGATGACAGGGGAGGAGTCTGTAGAAATGGCAATAGGAGGATAAGAAGAGAGAGGAAGGTCATTGTTATCTAGAAAGGAGAGTCTTAGAGCGTTGCTGCAGGCCTGGACGATGACATTGAAGTTGAAGGTGATGGTGTTAGAGAGATGATCTATGAAGGAGAGTTGTTGAGGGTAAGTGCCGGGTGTGAGAGGGTCTACAGTAGAAGAGGATGAAGAGATAGAAAAAGAGGAAGGAGAAGAAGAAGAAGATGAGGAGGAGGAGAGAGAGTTTGATTCTGTGTTAATGTCAGTGAAAGGAGAGTTATTGAGAGAGAAGGAGAAGGAGGGGTTATAGGGAGCGCATGAGGGAAGAGTGAGAGTAGCGGTAGAGTCTGTTAAAGGGAAAGAGAAGTTTGTAATGGAGAAGGAGTTGTTTGATGAGCGGAGAACGACATTGATAGATTGGGAGCAGGGGGAGGTTTTGACGTAGAAAGAGAATTGAGAGGAGAAGCCAGAGGAGTTGGTGAAGGAGCGTAGTTCAGAGTAAGTACCTGGTGTGGAGGAGGAGACGGGGGATTGGGCGAGGTTGGAACTTATGGTGGCGGGAGTGGTTTGAGAGTTTTCAAAGTAAGAGAAGTCAGGGATGTAGGAAGCGCAGGGAGGAAGAGAGAGGAGAGAGTTGGTGGAGGAAGGAGTGAGGGTGGGGGCTTGTGCGAGATTGAGAATAGAACCGTCTTGATCGAGGAGGAAGACTTTAATGGAGGAGGAGCAAGCTTGGGAACTGATGGTGAAGTTAAAAGTATAGACTGAGTTGTAAGAATTGGTGACAGTATAGCGTTGTAGAGTGGAGGAGGCGGAATTGGAGGGGACGGAGTTACCGAAGAGTTCAGAGCTGATGGAGGCAGAGGGAATGGAAGAGTTATTTTGGTAATAGGTTAGAGAGGGGTTGTAGAAGGTACAGGGAGGAAGGTCAATGATTTGAGGAGAGGAAGAGGAGGGGGAACTATGAAGGATATTGACTGAGTTTAAGGAGGAGATGGGGGAGTTGTTGTTGTCAAGGAAAGAGAGTTTTAGAAAGTTATCGCAGGAAGGAACAATGATATTGAAGTCAAGAGAGACGGGAAGGGAGAGGTGGTTAGTGAAGGAGAGGCGTTGAGGGTAATTGCCTGGTGAGAGGTGGTCTACGGAGAATTGGGGAAGGGTGTTAGAACCGACAGAGACGGAGGGTATTTCGGAGTCATTGAGGAAGTAGGCGAAGCGAGGTATGTAGGGAGCGCAGGTGGGAAGCGTGATGGAGGAGGAGGAAGCAGAGGAGAAGGAAGAAGAGATAGGAATGGTGATAGGAGTAGAAATGGGGTTATTGGAGGGGTCAAGGAGAGAGAGTTTAACAGCTTGGGAGCAAGCTTGGACGATGACGGAGAAGGAGAATTGGGAGACGATACCGTTGTTATTGGTGACGTTACGAGTGTCGGAGTAAGAGCCGGGTGAGGAAGAGTTTATGGGTAGAGAAGAGAGGTTAGAGCTGATGGAGGGGGGAGAGGAAGAGGAAGGTTGATTGGCTTCGGAGTAGGAGAATTGGGGTGAGTAGGGTAAGCAGGGAGGAAGGGAAAGTGCGGTATTAGAGTTGCCAGGAGTGATGACTGGAGCGGAGTTACTGTTGAGAACAGAACCTGTTGGGTCGAGGATGAAGACGGTAAGAGAGGAGGAGCAGGCTTGGGGAGAGATAGAGAATAGGAAAGAGAAGATAGTACCGTAGGGGTTAGCGACGGAATAACGCTGTAATACAGCATTGGTAGAGTTAGTATTGACAGTATTACCTAGGAGTTCTGTGCTGATGGAAGCATTTGGGATTATGGAGTTATTTTCGTAATAGTGGAGTTTAGGGTTATAGACGATACAAGGAGGAAGAGAGATGACAGGGGAGGAGTCTGTAGGAATGGCAATAGGAGGATAGGAAGAGAGGGGAAGGTCATTGTTATCTAGAAAGGAGAGTCTTAGAGCATTACTGCAGGCCTGGACGATGACATTGAAATTGAAAGAGATGGTGTTAGAGAGGTGGTCTATGAAGGAGAGTTGTTGTGGGTAAGTGCCGGGTGTGAGGGGGTCTACGGTAGAAGAGGATGAAGAGATAGAAAAAGAGGAAGGAGAAGAAGAAGATGATGAGGATGAGGAAGAAGAAGATAGAGAGTTGGGGTTTGTATTGATGTCGGTTACTGGAGAGTTATTGAGAGAGAAGGAGAAGGAGGGGTTGTAGGGAGCGCATGAGGGAAGAGTGAGGGTGGCAGGGGAAGAATCGGAAGAGTCTGTTAAAGGGAAAGAGAAGTTTGTAATGGAGAAGGAGTTGTTTGATGAGCGGAGAACGACATTGATAGATTGGGAGCAGGAGAAGGTTTTGACGTAGAAAGAGAATTGAGAGGAGAAGCCAGAGGAATTGGTGAAGTAGCGTAGTTCAGAGTAAGTACCTGGTGTGGAGGAGGATACGGGGGATTGGGCGAGGTTGGAGCTTATGGTGGCGGAAGTGGATTGAGAGTTTTCAAAGTAAGAGAAGTCGGGGATGTAAGAGGTACATGGAGGAAGGGAGAGAAGAGAGCCTATGGAGGAAGGAGTGAGGGTGGGAGCTTGAGCGAGATTTAGGATAGAGCCGTCATTGTCGAGGAGGAATACTTTGATGGAGGGGGAGCAGGCTTGGGATCTGATGTTGAAATTGAAAGTGTAGACTGAGTTATAAGAGTTGGTGACGGTGTAGCGTTGTAGAGTGGAGGCGGGGGAGTTAGAGGAGACGGAGTTACCGAGGAGTTCAGAGCTGATGGAGGCGGAGGAGAGAGGAGAGTTATTTTGGTAGTAGGTTAGGGAGGGGTTGTAGAAGGTACAGGGAGGAAGGTCAATGATTTGAGGGGAGGAAGAAGAGGAGGAAGAACTATGAAGGATATTGACTGAGTTTAGGGAGGAGATGGGAGAGTTGTTGTTATCAAGGAAAGAGAGTTTTAGAAAGTTGTCGCAGGAAGGAACAATGATATTGAAGTCGAGGGAAATGGGAATGGAGAGGTGGTTGTTGAAGGAGAGGCGTTGAGGGTAATTACCAGGTGAGAGGTGGTCTACGGAGAATTGGGGGAGGGTGTTAGAGCCGACGGAGACGGAGGGTATTTCGGAGTCATTGAGGAAGTAGGCAAAGCGAGGTATGTAGGGAGCGCAGGTGGGAAGCGTGATAGAGGAGGAGGAAGCAGAGGAGGAAGAAGAGATGGGAATGGTAATAGGAGTAGAAATGGTGTTAGAAGCCGGATCAAGGAGGGAGAGTTTAACAGCTTGGGAGCAAGCTTGGACGATGACGGAGAAGGAGAACTGGGAGACGATACCGTTGTTATTGGTGACGTTACGAGTGTCAGTATAAGACCCTGGTGAAGAAGAGTTTACAGGTAAGGAAGAGAGATTGGAGCTGATGGAGGGGGGAGAGGAAGAGGAAGGTTGATTGGGTTCGGAGTAGGAGAATTGGGGTGAGTAGGGTAAGCAGGGAGGAAGGGAAAGTGCGGTATTAGAGTTGCCAGGAGTGATGACTGGGGCAGAGTTACTGTTCAGGACAGAACCTGCTTGGTCGAGGATGAAGACGGTGAGAGAGGAGGAGCAGGCTTGGGGAGAGATAGAGAATAGGAAGGAGAAGATAGTACCGTAGGGGTTAGCGACGGAATAACGCTGTAATACAGCATTGGTAGAGTTAGTATTGACAGTATTGCCTAGGAGTTCTGTGCTGATGGAAGCATTTGGGATTATGGAGTTATTTTCGTAATAGTGGAGTTTGGGGTTATAGACGATACAAGGAGGAAGAGAGATGACAGGGGAGGAGTCTGTAGGAATGGCAATAGGAGGATAGGAAGAGAGAGGAAGGTCATTGTTATCTAGAAAGGAGAGTCTTAGAGCGTTGCTGCAGGCCTGGACGATGACATTGAAGTTGAAAGTGATGGTGTTAGAGAGGTGATCTAGGAAGGTAAGTTGCTGTGGGTAAGTGCCGGGTGTGAGAGGGTCTACGGTAGAAGAGGATGAAGAGATAGAAAAAGAGGAAAGAGAAGAAGAAGATGAGGAAGAGGAAGAGGAGGAGGACGATAGAGAGTTGGAGTTTGTGTTGATGTCGGTTACTGGAGAGTTGTTGAGAGAGAAGGAGAAGGAGGGGTTGTAGGGAGCGCATGAAGGGAGAGTGAGGGTGGCAGGGGAGGAATCGGAATAGTCGGTTAAAGGGAAAGAAAAGTTTGTGATGGAGAAGGAGTTGTCAGATGAGCGGAGGCCGACATTGACGGCTTGGGAACAAGAGAAGGTTTTGACGTAGAAAGAGAATTGGGAAATGAAGCCTGATGAGTTAGTGAAGTAGCGTAGTTCAGAGTAAGTACCTGGTGTGGAGGAGGAGACGGGGGATTGGGCGAGGTTGGAGCTTATGGTGGCGGAGGTAGTTTGAGAGTTTTCAAAGTAAGAGAAGTCAGGGATGTAGGAAGCACAAGGAGGAAGAGAGAGGAGAGAGTTGGTGGAGGAAGGAGTGAGGGTGGGAGCTTGAGCGAGGTTTAGGATAGAGCCGTCATTGTCGAGGAGGAAGACTTTGATGGAGGGGGAGCAGGCTTGGGATCTGATGGTGAAGTTAAAAGTATAGACTACGTTATAAGAGTTGGTGACGGTATAGCGTTGTTGCGTGAAAGCGGGGGAGTTAGAGGAGACAGAGTTACCGAGTAGTTCAGAGCTGATGGAGGCGGAGGAGAGAGGAGAGTTGTTTTGGTAGTAGGTTAGAGAGGGGTTGTAGAAGGTACAGGGAGGAAGGTCAATGATTTGAGGAGAGGAAGAGGAGGAGGAACTATGAAGGATATTAACTGAGTTTAAGGAGGAGATGGGGGAGTTGTTGTTATCAAGGAAAGAGAGTTTTAGAAAGTTGTCGCAGGAAGGAACAATGATATTGAAGTCGAGGGAAATGGGGATGGAGAGATGGTTAGTGAAGGAGAGGCGTTGAGGATAATTACCAGGTGAGAGGTGGTCTACGGAGAATTGGGGGAGGGTGTTAGAACCGACAGAGACGGAAGTGATTTCGGAGTCATTGAGGAAATAGGCGAAGCGGGGGATGTAGGGAGCGCAGTTGGGAAGCGTGATGGAGGAGGAAGAGGAGGAAGAAGAGATGGGAATGGTGATAGGAGTAGAAATGGTGTTAGAAGCCGGGTCTAGGAGCGAAAGTTTGATAGCTTGGGAGCAAGCTTGGACGATGACGGGGAAGGAGAATTGGGAGACAATACCGTTGTTATTGGTGACGCTACGAATGTCAGTATAAGACCCTGGTGAGGAAGAGTTTACGGGTAAGGAGGAGAGGTTAGAACTGATAGAAGGATCAGAGGAAGCGGGTTGGTTTGCCTCGGAGTAAGAGAATTGAGGTGAGTAAGCGATACATGGAGGAAGAGAGAGTGCGGTATTAGAGTTGCCAGGAGTGATGACTGGAGCGGAGTTACTGTTGAGAACAGAACCTGTTGTGTCGAGTAGGAATACGGTAAGAGAAGAGGAGCAGGCTTGAGGAGAGATAGAGAAGGAGAAGGAGAAGGAGGTACCGTAGGAATTGGTGACGGAATAGCGTTGAGGGGTTGTGTTTGAGGTATTAATATCAATGATGTTACCAAGTAGTTCTTGGCTGATGGAGGCGTTTTGAATGAGGGAGTTGTTCTCGTAGTACTGGAGTCTAGGATTGTAGAGTGTACAAGCGGGTAAGGAGATGGTAGGAGAAGTGTCTGTGGAGATGTTAAAGGGGCTTGTTTCGGAGATGGAAGTATTGTTGTTGTCTAGAAGAGTTAGTCGTAGAGAGTTGTTACAAGGTTGGACGATGACATTGAAATTGAAAGTGATAGTGTTAGAGAGGTGGTCTAGGAAGGTAAGTTGCTGTGGGTAAGTGCCGGGTGTGAGGGGGTCTACGGTAGAAGAGGATGAAGAGATAGAAAAAGAGGAAGGAGAGGAGGATGAGGAAGAGGAGGAAGAGGAGGAGGACGATAGAGAGTTGGGGTTTGTATTGATGTCAGTTAGTGGGGAGTCGTTTAAAGAGAAGGAGAAGGAGGGGTTGTAGGGAGCGCATGAGGGAAGAGTGAGAGTGGCGGTAGAGTCAGTTATGGGGAAAGAGAAGTTTGTAATAGAGAAGGAGTTGTCAGATGAGCGGAGGCCGACATTGACAGCCTGGGAACAAGAGAAGGTTTTGACGTAGAAAGAGAATTGAGAGGAGAAGCCAGAGGAATTGGTGAAGTAGCGTAGTTCAGAGTAAGTACCTGGTGTGGAGGAGGATACGGGGGATTGGGCGAGGTTGGAGCTTATGGTGGCGGAAGTGGTTTGAGAGTTTTCAAAGTAAGAGAAGTCAGGGATGTAGGAGGCACAAGGAGGAAGGGAGAGGAGAGAGTTGGTGGAGGAAGGAGTGAGGGTGGGGGCTTGAGCGAGGTTTAGGATAGAACCGTCTTGATCGAGGAGGAAGACTTTAATGGAAGGAGAGCAAGCTTGGGATCTGATGTTGAAATTGAAAGTGTAGACTGAGTTGTAAGAGTTGGTGACGGTGTAGCGTTGTAGAGTGGAGGAGGAGGAATTGGAGGAGACGGAGTTACCGAGGAGTTCAGAGCTGATGGAGGCGGAGGGAATGGGAGAGTTATTTTGATAGTAGGTTAGAGAGGGGTTGTAGAAGGTACAGGGAGGAAGGTCAATGATTTGAGGGGAGGAGGAAGAAGAACTATGAAGGATATTGACTGAGTTTAAGGAGGAGATGGGGGAGTTATTGTTGTCTAAGAAAGAGAGTTTTAGAAAGTTGTCGCAGGAAGGAACAATGATATTGAAGTCGAGGGAAATGGAGATGGAGAGGTGGTTGGTGAAGGAGAGGCGTTGAGGGTAATTACCAGGTGAGAGATGGTCTACGGAGAATTGGGGAAGGGTGTTAGAGCCAACGGAGACGGAGGGTATTTCGGAGTCATTGAGGAAGTAGGTAAAGCGAGGGATGTAGGGAGCGCAGTTGGGAAGTGTGATGGAGGAGGAGGAAGCAGAGGAGGAAGAAGAGATAGGAATGGTGATAGGAGTAGAAATGGGGTTATTGGAGGGGTCAAGGAGAGAGAGTTTAACAGCTTGGGAGCAAGCTTGGACGATGACGGAGAAGGAGAACTGGGAGACGATACCGTTGTTATTGGTGACGTTACGAGTGTCGGAGTAGGAGCCAGGTGAGGAAGAGTTTATGGGTAAGGAAGAGAGATTGGAGCTGATGGAGGGGGTGGTGGAGGAGGAAGGTTGATTGGGTTCGGAGTAGGAGAATTGAGGTGAGTAGGGTAAGCAGGGAGGAAGGGAAAGTGCGGTATTAGAGTTGCCAGGAGTGATGACTGGGGCAGAGTTACTGTTGAGGACAGAACCTGCTTGGTCGAGGATGAAGACGGTGAGAGAGGAGGAACAGGCTTGGGGAGAGATAGAGAATAGGAAGGAGAATATAGTACCGTAGGGGTTAGCGACGGAATAACGCTGTAATACAGCATTGGTAGAGTTAGTATTGACAGTATTGCCTAGGAGTTCTGTGCTGATGGAAGCATTTGGGATTATGGAGTTATTTTCGTAATAGTGGAGTTTGGGGTTATAGACGATACAAGGAGGAAGAGAGATGACAGGGGAGGAGTCTGTAGGAATGGCAATAGGAGGATAGGAAGAGAGAGGAAGGTCATTGTTATCTAGAAAGGAGAGTCTTAGAGCGTTGCTGCAGGCCTGGACGATGACATTGAAGTTGAAGGTGATGGTGTTAGAGAGATGGTCTGTGAAGGAGAGTTGTTGAGGGTAAGTGCCGGGTATGAGGGGGTCTACAGTAGAAGAGGATGAAGAGATAGAAAAAGAGGAAAGAGAAGAAGAAGATGAGGAAGAGGAAGAGGAGGAGGACGATAGAGAGTTGGAGTTTGTATTGATGTCGGTTACTGGAGAGTTATTGAGAGAGAAGGAGAAGGAGGGGTTGTAGGGAGCGCATGAGGGAAGAGTGAGAGTGGCGGTAGAGTCAGTTAGGGGAAAAGAGAAGTTTGTAATGGAGAAGGAGTTGTCTGAGGAGCGGAGGCCGACATTGACGGCTTGGGAACAAGAGAATGTTTTGACGTAGAATCTGAATTGGGAGACGAAGCCTGATGAGTTAGTGAAGGAGCGTAATTCCGAGTAAGTACCTGGTGTGGAGGAGGAGACGGGGGATTGGGCGAGGTTGGAGCTTATGGTGGCGGAAGTGGTTTGAGAGTTTTCAAAGTAAGAGAAGTCAGGGATGTAGGAAGCGCAGGGAGGAAGAGAGATGATAGAACTAGTAGTAGAAGGTGTAAGCGTGGGAGCTTGTGCGAGATTTAGGATAGAGCCGTCATTGTCGAGGAGGAAGACTTTAATGGAAGGAGAGCAAGCTTGGGAACTGATGGTAAAGTTAAAAGTATAGACTATGTTATAAGAGTTAGTGACGGTATAGCGTTGTTGCGTGGAGGCGGGGGAGTTAGAGGAGACAGAGTTACCGAGGAGTTCAGAGCTGATAGAGGCGGAGGAGAGAGGAGAGTTATTTTGATAATAGGTTAGAGAGGGATTGTAGGGGGTACAAGAAGGAAGGTCGATAATCTGAGAAGAATCAGGAGAGATATTGATAGGGTTGAGAGAAGAGAGAGGGTTTCCGTCATTGTCTGAGAAGGAGAGTCTCAGGAAGTTGTTGCAAGTAGGAACAATGATATTGAAGTCAAGAGAGACGGGAAGGGAGAGGTGGTTGGTGAAGGAGAGGCGTTGAGGGTAATTACCAGGTGAGAGGTGGTCTACGGAGAATTGGGGGAGGGTGTTAGAACCGACAGAGACGGAGGGTATTTCGGAGTCATTGAGGAAATAGGCGAAGCGGGGGATGTAGGGAGCGCAGTTGGGAAGCGTGATGGAGGAGGAAGCAGAGGAGGAAGAAGAAATGGGAATGGTGATAGGAGTAGAAATGGTGTTAGAAGCCGGGTCTAGGAGCGAAAGTTTGATAGCTTGGGAGCAAGCTTGGACGATGACGGAGAAGGAGAATTGGGAGACAATACCGTTGTTATTGGTGACGCTACGAATGTCAGTATAAGACCCTGGTGAGGAAGAGTTTACGGGTAAGGAGGAGAGGTTAGAACTGATAGAAGGTTCAGGGGAAGCGGGTTGGTTTGCTTCGGAGTAAGAGAATTGAGGTGAGTAGGGTAAGCAAGGAGGAAGGCTGATGGAGGCATTGGAGTTGGCTGAGGTGATGACGGGGGCGGAGTTACTATTGAGAATGGCGCCTGTTGGATCGAGTAGGAATACGGTAAGAGAGGAGGAGCAGGCTTGAGGAGAGATAGAGAATAGGAAAGAGAAGATAGTACCGTAGGGGTTAGCGACGGAATAACGCTGTAATACAGCATTGGTAGAGTTAGTATTGACAGTATTGCCTAGGAGTTCTGTGCTGATGGAAGCATTTGGGATTATGGAGTTATTTTCGTAATAGTGGAGTTTAGGGTTATAGACGATACAAGGAGGAAGAGAGATGACAGGGGAGGAGTCTGTAGGAATGGCAATAGGAGGATAGGAAGAGAGAGGAAGGTCATTGTTATCTAGAAAGGAGAGTCTTAGAGCGTTGCTGCAGGCCTGGACGATGACATTGAAGTTGAAAGTGATGGTGTTAGAGAGGTGATCTAGGAAGGTAAGTTGCTGTGGGTAAGTGCCGGGTGTGAGAGGGTCTACGGTAGAAGAGGATGAAGAGATAGAAAAAGAGGAAGAAGAAGATGATGATGAGGAGGAGGAGGAGGAGGAGGAGAGAGAGTTTGATTCTGTGTTAATGTCAGTGAAAGGAGAGTCATTGAGAGAGAAGGAGAAGGAGGGGTTGTAGGGAGCGCATGAAGGGAGAGTGAGGGTGGCAGGGGAGGAATCAGAAGAGTCGGTTAAAGGGAAGGAGAAATTTGTGATGGAGAAGGAGTTGTCAGATGAGCGGAGGCCGACATTGACGGCTTGGGAACAAGAGAAGGTTTTGACGTAGAAAGAGAATTGGGAAACGAAGCCTGATGAGTTAGTGAAGGAGCGTAATTCAGAGTAAGTACCTGGTGTAGAGGAGGAGACGAGGGATTGGGAGAGGTTGGAACTTATGGTGGCGGAGGTAGTTTGAGAGTTTTCAAAGTAAGAGAAGTCAGGGATGTAGGAGGCGCAAGGAGGAAGGGAGAGGAGAGAGTTGGTGGAGGAAGGAGTGAGGGTGGGAGCTTGTGCGAGGTTTAGGATAGAGCCGTCTTGATCGAGGAGGAAGACTTTGATGGAGGGGGAGCAGGCTTGGAAACTGATGGTAAAGTTAAAAGTATAGACTATGTTATAAGAGTTAGTGACGGTATAGCGTTGTTGCGTGGAGGCGGGGGAGTTAGAGGAGACAGAGTTACCGAGGAGTTCAGAGCTGATAGAGGCGGAGGAGAGAGGAGAGTTATTTTGGTAGTAGGTTAGAGAGGGGTTGTAGAAAGTACAGGGAGGAAGGTCAATGATTTGAGAGGAGGAAGAACTATGAAGGATATTGACTGAGTTTAGTGAGGAGATGGGAGAGTTGTTGTTATCAAGGAAAGAGAGTTTTAGAAAGTTATCGCAGGAAGGAACAATGATATTGAAGTCGAGGGAAATGGGAAGGGAGAGGTGGTTGGTGAAGGAGAGGCGTTGAGGGTAATTACCAGGTGAGAGGTGGTCTACGGAGAACTGGGGAAGGGTGTTAGAGCCGACGGAGACGGAGGGTATTTCGGAGTCATTAAGGAAGTAGGCGAAGCGAGGTATGTAGGGAGCGCAGGTGGGAAGGGTGATAGAGGAGGAGGAAGCAGAGGAGGAAGAAGAGATGGGAATGGTAATAGGAGTAGAAATGGGATTATTGGAGGGGTCAAGGAGGGAGAGTTTAACAGCTTGGGAGCAAGCTTGGACGATGACGGAGAAGGAGAATTGGGAGACGATACCGTTGTTATTGGTGACGTTACGAGTGTCGGAGTAGGAGCCGGGTGAGGAAGAGTTTATGGGTAGAGAAGAGAGGTTAGAGCTGATGGAGGGAGGAGGGGTGGAAGAGGAAGGTTGATTGGGTTCGGAGTAGGAGAATTGAGGTGAGTAGGGTAAGCAGGGAGGAAGACTGATGGAGGAGTTGGAGTTGGCTGAGGTGATGACGGGGGCGGAGTTACTATTGAGAATGGCGCCTGTTGGATCGAGTAGGAATACGGTAAGAGAGGAGGAGCAAGCTTGGGGAGAGATAGAGAAGGAGAAGGAGAAGGAGGTACCGTAGGAATTGGTGACGGAATAGCGTTGAGGGGTTGTGTTTGAGGTATTAATATCAATGGTGTTACCAAGTAGTTCTGAGCTGATGGAGGCGTTTTGGATGAGGGAGTTGTTTTCGTAGTACTGGAGTCTAGGATTGTAGAGTGTACAGGCGGGTAAGGAGATGGTAGGAGGAGTGTCTGTAGAGATGTTAAAGGGGCTTGTTCCGGAGATGGGAGTATTGTTGATGTCTAGAAGGGTTAGTCGTAGAGAGTTGTTACAAGATTGGACGATGACATTGAAATTGAAGGAGATAGTGTTAGAGAGATGGTCTGTGAAAGAGAGTTGTTGAGGGTAAGTGCCAGGTGTAAGAGGATCAACGGTAGAAGAAGCAGCAGATAGAGAGTTCGAATCTATGGTGACGTCATCTGGTGTGGAGCCATTGAGAGAGAAGGAGAAGGAGGGATTGTAGGGAGCGCATGAGGGGAGGGTGAGGGTGGCAGGGGAAGAATCAGAAGAGTCGGTTAAAGGGAAGGAGAAGTTGGTAATGGAGAAGGAGTTGTCTGAGGAGCGGAGAACGACATTGATAGACTGGGAGCAGGAAGAGGTTTTGACGTAGAAAGAGAATTGAGAGGAGAAGCCTGATGAGTTAGTGAAGGAGCGTAGTTCAGAGTAAGTACCTGGTGTGGAGGAGGAGACGGGGGATTGGGAGAGGTTGGAACTTATGGTGGCGGAGGTAGTTTGAGAGTTTTCAAAGTAAGAGAAGTCAGGGATGTAGGAGGCGCAAGGAGGAAGGGAGAGGAGAGAGTTGGTGGAGGAAGGAGTGAGGGTGGGAGCTTGAGCGAGGTTTAGGATAGAGCCGTCATTGTCGAGGAGGAAGACTTTAATGGAGGAAGAGCAAGCTTGGGATCTGATGTTGAAATTGAAAGTATAGACTGAGTTGTAAGAATTGGTGACGGTGTAGCGTTGTAGGGTGGAGGAGGAGGAATTGGAGGAGACGGAGTTACCGAGGAGTTCAGAGCTGATGGAGGCGGAGGAGAGAGGAGAGTTATTTTGATAGTAGGTTAGAGAGGGGTTGTAGAAGGTACAGGGAGGAAGGTCAATGATTTGAGGGGAGGAAGAACTATGAAGGATATTGACTGAGTTTAGTGAGGAGATGGGAGAGTTGTTGTTGTCAAGGAAAGAGAGTTTTAGAAAGTTGTCGCAGGAGGGAACGATGATATTGAAGTCAAGAGAGACGGAAAGGGAGAGGTGGTTGGTGAAGGAGAGGCGTTGAGGGTAATTACCAGGTGAGAGGTGGTCTACGGAGAATTGGGGAAGGGTGTTAGAGCCGACAGAGACAGAGGAGATCTCAGCATCATTGAGAAAATAGGCGAAGCGAGGGATGTAGGGAGCACAGGTGGGAAGTGTGATGGGAGGAGAGGAGGAGGAAGAAGAGATAGGAATGGTGATAGGAGTAGAAATGGGGTTATTAGAGGGGTCAAGGAGGTAGAGTTTAACAGCTTGGGAGCAAGCTTGGACGATGACGGAGAAGGAGAATTGGGAGACGATACCGTTGTTATTGGTGACGTTACGAATGTCGGAGTAAGACCCTGGTGAGGAAGAGTTTATGGGTAAGGAAGAGAGATTGGAGCTGATGGAGGGAGGAGGGGTGGAAGAGGAAGGTTGGTTTGCTTCGGAGTAGGAGAATTGGGGTGAGTAGGGTAAGCAAGGAGGAAGGCTGATGGAGGAATTGGAGTTGGCAGAGGTGATGACTGGGGCGGAGTTGCTATTGAGAATGGCGCCTGTTGGGTCGAGTAGGAATACGGTAAGAGAGGAGGAGCAGGCTTGGGGAGAGATAGAGAAGGAGAAGGAGTAAGTGGTTCCGTAGGAATTGGTGACGGAATAGCGTTGAGGGGTTGTGTTTGAGGTATTAATATCAATGGTGTTACCAAGTAGTTCTGAGCTGATGGAGGCGTTTTGAATGAGGGAGTTGTTTTCGTAGTACTGGAGTCTAGGATTGTAGAGTGTACAAGCGGGTAAGGAGATGGTAGGAGGAGTGTCTGTAGAGATGTTAAAGGGGCTTGTTCCGGAGATGGGAGTATTGTTGATGTCTAGAAGGGTTAGTCGTAGAGAGTTGTTACAAGATTGGACGATGACATTGAAATTGAAGGAGATAGTGTTAGAGAGATGGTCTGTGAAAGAGAGTTGTTGAGGGTAAGTGCCAGGTGTAAGAGGATCAACGGTAGAAGAAGCAGCAGATAGAGAGTTCGAATCTATGGTGACGTCATCTGGTGTGGAGCCATTGAGAGAGAAGGAGAAGGAGGGATTGTAGGGAGCGCATGAGGGGAGGGTGAGGGTGGCAGGGGAAGAATCAGAAGAGTCGGTTAAAGGGAAGGAGAAGTTGGTAATGGAGAAGGAGTTGTCTGAGGAGCGGAGAACGACATTGATAGACTGGGAGCAGGAAGAGGTTTTGACGTAGAAAGAGAATTGAGAGGAGAAGCCTGATGAGTTAGTGAAGGAGCGTAATTCAGAGTAAGTACCTGGTGTGGAGGAGGAGACGGGGGACTGGGCTAGATTTGAACTTATAACGGCGGAAGTAGTTTGAGAGTTTTCAAAATAAGAGAAGTCAGGGATGTAGGAGGCGCAGGGAGGAAGAGAGACGATAGAACTAGTAGTAGAAGGTGTAAGCGTGGGGGCTTGAGCGAGGTTTAGGATAGAGCCGTCATTGTCGAGGAGGAAGACTTTAATGGAGGAGGAGCAGGCTTGGGATCTGATGTTGAAATTGAAAGTATAGACTGAGTTATAAGAGTTGGTGACGGTGTAGCGTTGTAGGGTAGAGGAGGAGGAATTGGAGGAGACGGAGTTACCGAGGAGTTCAGAGCTGATGGAGGCGGAGGAGAGAGGAGAGTTATTTTGATAGTAGGTTAGGGAGGGGTTGTAGAAGGTACAGGGAGGAAGGTCAATGATTTGAGGGGAGGAAGAACTATGAAGGATATTGACTGAGTTTAGTGAGGAGATGGGGGAGTTGTTGTTATCAAGGAAAGAGAGTTTTAGAAAGTTATCGCAGGAAGGAACAATGATATTGAAGTCGAGGGAAATGGGGATGGAGAGGTGGTTGTTGAAGGAGAGGCGTTGCGGGTAATTACCAGGTGAGAGGTGGTCTACGGAGAATTGGGGAAGATTGTTAGAACCGATGGAGACGGAGGGTATTTCGGAGTCATTGAGGAAGTAGGCGAAGCGAGGAATGTAGGGAGCGCAGGTGGGAAGTGTGATGGGAGGAGAGGAGGAAGAGGAAGAGATGGGAATGGTGATAGGAGTAGAAATGGGATTATTGGAGGGGTCAAAGAGGGAGAGTTTAACAGCTTGGGAGCAAGCTTGGACGATGACGGAGAAGGAGAATTGGGAGACGATACCGTTGTTATTGGTGACGTTACGAATGTCGGAGTAAGACCCTGGTGAGGAAGAGTTTATGGGTAAGGAAGAGAGGTTAGAGCTGATGGAAGGATCAGAGGAAGCGGGTTGGTTTGCTTCGGAGTAGGAGAATTGGGGTGAGTAGGGTAAGCAAGGAGGAAGGCTGATGGAGGAATTGGAGTTGGCAGAGGTGATGACTGGGGCGGAGTTGCTATTGAGAATGGCACCTGTTGGGTCGAGTAGGAATACGGTAAGAGAAGAGGAGCAGGCTTGAGGAGAGATAGAGAAGGAGAAGGAGAAGGAGGTGCCGTAGGAATTGGTGACAGAATAGCGTTGAGGAGTTGTGTTTGAGGTATTAATATCAATGGTGTTACCAAGTAGTTCTTGGCTGATGGAGGCGTTTTGGATGAGGGAGTTGTTTTCGTAGTACTGGAGGCTAGGATTGTAGAGTGTACAGGCGGGTAAAGAGATGGTAGGAGGAGTGTCTGTAGAGATGTTAAAAGGGCTTGTTCCGGAAATGGGAGTATTGTTGATGTCTAGAAGGGTTAGTCGTAGAGAGTTGTTACAAGGTTGAACGATGACATTGAAATTGAAGGAGATAGTGTTAGAGAGGTGGTCTGTGAAGGAGAGTTGTTGAGGGTAAGTGCCAGGTGTGAGGGGGGCTACTGTAGAAGAGGGGAGAGAATTTGATCCTATGTTAATATCAGTCAAAGGAGAGTCATTGAGAGAGAAGGAGAAGGAGGGGTTGTAGGGAGCGCATGAAGGGAGAGTGAGGGTGGCAGGGGAAGAATCAGAAGAGTCGGTTAAAGGGAAGGAGAAGTTGGTAATGGAGAAGGAGTTGTCTGAGGAGCGGAGAACGACATTGATAGATTGGGAGCAGGAGGATGTTTTGACGTAGAAAGAGAATTGAGAGGAGAAGCCTGATGAGTTGGTGAAGGAGCGTAATTCAGAGTAAGTACCTGGTGTGGAGGAGGATACGGGAGATTGGGCGAGGTTGGAGCTTATGGTGGCGGAGGTGGTTTGAGAGTTTTCAAAGTAAGAGAAGTCAGGAATGTAGGAGGCACAAGGAGGAAGGGAGATAATAGAGTTAGTATTGAAAGGCGTGAGGGTGGGAGCTTGAGCGAGGTTTAGGATAGAGCCGTCACTGTCGAGGAGGAAAACTTTAATGGAAGGAGAGCAAGTTTGGGATCTGATGTTGAAATTGAAAGTATAGACTGAGTTGTAAGAATTGGTGACGGTATAGCGCTGCAGGGTGGTAGCTGAGGTATTGGTAGTAACAGTATAGCCAAGAAGTTCAGAACTTAAGGTAGCATCTGTAAGTAAGATGTCATCTTGATAATAGTTTAAGATAGGATTGTAAACAGTGCAGGGAGGAAGATCAATGATTTGGGAAGAATCAGGAGTGATATTGATAGGACTAAGTGAGGAGAGAGGATTTTTGTTATTGTCTGAGAAAGTGAGTCTCAGAAAGTTATCACAGGAGGGAACAATGATATTGAAGTCGAGGGAAATGGGGATGGAGAGGTGGTTGGTGAAGGAGAGGCGTTGCGGGTAATTACCAGGTGAGAGGGGGTCTACGGAGAATTGAGGGAGAGTGTTAGAGCCGACGGAAACGGAAGTGATTTCAGCGTCATTAAGAAAATAGGTAAAGCGAGGATTGTAAGGAGCGCATTTAGGAAGTGTTATTGAGGAGGCAGAGGAAGCAGAGATAGGAATATCAGTGGTACTGATTATGGAGATGTTATCGTTATTACGAAGAACGACTCTGACCGATTCAGAACAATCGGCTATGATGACAGAAAAAGAAAATTGAGAGACAATTCCATTTTCATTGGTGATATTACGTATTTCATTATAAGTTCCTGGTATGTTGGGATTGATAGGTGTAGAAGCGGTATTACTGTCGACAGTATACTCTAAATTTTGATTATTTTCAGAATAAGAAAATTGAGGAATGTAGGGAGTACAAGGAGGAATTTCAATAACGCTACCGGAAGTTGTTGTTGAGATGGTAGGAGCAGTATTACCATTGATGATATTGCTTTCTTCATCGAGCAGAAAGACAGTCATTGAAGAAGAACAGGATTGAGTGATAATATTGAAGTTAAAAGTGTAAACAATTCCGTAAGAATTAGTAACGGTATAGCGTTGTGCATTGGTATCAGAAATATTAGGATTGATGGTATTGCTAAGGATTTCAGAACTGATGGAAGCGTTTGAGAGAATAAGATTGTCTTCATAATATTGAATGACTGGATTATAAGGAGAACAGGCAGGAAGTGTGATAACTGGAGAAGAATCAAGAAGAATTTCAGCAGGATTTACTTTAGGGAGAGAGAGGCCATCATTGTCTAATAAAGTAAGCTGGAGGAAGTTATTACAATCTGGAACAATAACGTTAAAGTCTACGGTAATAGTATTAGAAATTTGATCGATGAATTGCAGTTGTTGGGGATAAGTTCCGGGCGAAAATGGATCGACAATGGAATCAGAAAGTGTATTAGAACCTACATTAATATCAGTGATTTTAGTACCATTGATAAAATAGTTCATGATAGGGTTGTAAGGGGCACATTTAGGGAGGATGATATTATCTTGAGAAGAGTCGATTGAAATAAACGTGCTAGCAATATTTGTGAGGTTATCGGAAGTGAAGAAGGTAACGCCAATGGTTTGTGTACACGAAGGTATGACAATGTAAAATCTAAATTGGGAGATGAAGCCATTGTTATTGGTTATATTACGAATTTCGTTATAAGTTCCTGGATTTTTAGCATTGATAAGTACGCCTGTTAGATTTTGACTGGTTGTGCCTTGGGAGAGTTGGGGGCCTTGGAAATAAGAAAAATCAGGGAGATAGGGTGCACAAGGAGGAACAGTAACAATCGTATTGGTATTGGCGTTATCAATAATCGGAGCAGTAGCGGCGTTAAGAATAGAGTCGTCTTCATCAAGGAGAAAGACTTTAATAAAAGTAGAACAGTCTTCAGAGGTGATTGAAAAGTTAAAAGTATAGATATTTCCATAAGCATTAGTGATAGTATAACGTTGTAAGGTTGTATCAGCACTATTAGTATTAACAGTATTGCCAAGTAGTTCAGCACTTATCGTAGCATTTGTAAGCAGTGTATTGCCTTGATAATAGGAGAAGACTGGATTGTAAATGGTACATTGAGGAAGTTCTATAGGTTGTGAAACATTTGTAGTTATATTGAAAGGATTAGGAGTTGAGAGCAATTGATTGTTATTATCTCTTAGAGAAAGCCTTAAAAAATTGCTGCAAGTTGGAATTATGACATTAAAATCAATGATAAGTGATTGGGAGAGTTCATTGAGAAATTGGAGGCGTTGGGGATAATTTCCTGGGGTGTAAGGATCGACAGGAAACTGAGCGAGTGTATTAGAACCCACATCAATGTTAGAAATCTCAGTTTCATTGATAAGATAGGTAAAAAATGGATTATAAGGAGCACATGGAGGAAGTACAATGTCTTCTGTGTTCTGGCCTGTAGTAAGAGAATAGGTATCAATTGGTTCAGAGGTATCAGGATTGAGAAGACGGAGATTGATAGTCTGGATGCAGGAATCGACATTGACATAAAAAACAAATTGCGAGATAACTCCATTGCTATTGGTCATATTACGAATTTCAGTGTAAATCCCTGGTATATCGGGATTAACGGAAGTAGCCGCTAGGTTATCGCTAAAGCTAATGTTTAAGTTCTCTTCTACGTTTAAGTGAGAGAATTGTGGGAGATAAGGAGCACACAGAGGAAGATTAACTGTGGTATTTGTGTTTTCAGTAGTGATGGTGGGAATAGTGTTACTATTGATGACAGAATTATCAATATTGAGCAGTGAGACTGTTATAGAAGCAGAACAAGACTGCACGTTGATGCGAAAATTAAAGGTGTAGACGTTTCCATAGAGATTAGTAATGGTATGTGATTGTGAGATGATGCCGGGATTATTAGGATTGACGATATTACTAGAAAGTTCGGTACTGATGGCAGTATTTGAAAGCAGAGTATTGTCTTCATAGTACTGAAATCGTGGATTGTATAAATTACATAGAGGCAGATCAATGACTGGCGTAGTTGCTCGCGTGATATTGGTAAAAAGCGGTTCTGAAAGCGGTTGATTATCGTTGTCAAGGAAAGAAAGCCTTAGAAAATTGTCACAAGGCTGAGTAATAATATTGAAATCGACTGTGAGCGATTTTGCGAAAGGGTTTGTAAATTGAAGGCGTTGTGGGTATGTTCCAGGCGAGTTTGGATTAACGATAGATTGGGCGAGTGTGTTGGTAGTTAAGACAATGTTAGAAATTTCTACTCCATTGATAAGATATGTCATACTTGGGTTGTAAGGCATGCAAGGTGGAAGGATAATATCATTGGGAGTGTCATCAATAGTAAAAAACTTTGTAGCAATGATGGAATTATTACTACCATTGCGGAAGGTGATATGAATAACTTCTGTACATGAAGGAATGATAACGTAGTACCTAAATTGGGAGACAAACCCACTATTGTTAGTAAAATTACGAATTTCAGTGTATGTTCCTGGCGTTTGGGCATTGATAGCAGTACTGATTAAAGTTTGAGTAGCGGGTGTTGCTAAATTTTGAAATCCTTCAAAGTAAGAAATTTGCGGAAGATAAGGCGCACAGGCTGGAACGCTGAGTATTGTATTCGTATTTTCAACAGAAATGATGGGAATATTATTACTATTGATGATAGAGTTGTCTTCTGCTAGAAGAGATATTTCTATAGTAGATGTGCAAAGTTGTGTTTTGATATTGAAATCATATGTATAAATGTTTCCATATGTGTTAGTAATGGTATAGCGTTGTGTGACTAGCTGAGGTTCAGTAGGATCAACAACATTGCCAAGTAATTCACTACTTATGACAGCATCAGCAAGGTAAGTATTGTCTTCATAATATGTCAGTACATAGCTATACGTAGTACAGGCTGGAAGATGGATTGTTGGAGTGATTTCTGGTATGATGTCGGTAGGAGTTAGCGTAGAAACAGGTGAATTGTCGTTATTTATGAAAGTAAGCTTTAGAATATTGGCACAGGCTGTGACGATGACGTTAAAATCAACTACACGTGTATTTTCGAAGGGGTTTATAAATGCGAGACGTTGGGGATAATTGCCTGGAATATTGGGGTTCACTGAAAAATTAGAGAGTGTATTAGTCCCTACATCAATGCTAGAGAGCTCCGTTCCATTGATAAGATAAGTGATTTGTGGGTTGTAAGGTCTGCAGGAAGGAAGTGAGATTGTTCCTGGATTGTCTTCGATAAGAAGAGTTTTTGAGTTCACCGTGAAAGATGCGCTAGCGTCACGGAAAGATATCTTGATAGCTTCCACACAATCAGAAATAAAGACAAAATATTTAAATTGTGTGACAACTCCATTGTTATTGGTGAAATTACGAATTTCGGCATAAGTTCCTTGTAAATTGGTATCAATAGGTGTTGCGGCTAGATTAGAGCTGAGGGTGTGTTCTAGCGTATTCCCAACTTCAAAATAAGTAAATTGTGGAATGTAGGGAGCACAAGCAGGAACATTTAAAATAAAAGTGGTATTTTCTGCTGTGATAACTGGGGCGTCATTACTATTAATAATAGAGTTATTATCTGTGAGTAGAAAGATTTTAATAGAAGACGTACATGGTTGGGTTCGAATACTAAAATTATATGTAAAAACGGTCCCATATGTATTTGTAACGGTATAGCGTTGGAGAATGGTAGCAATATTATTGGGGTCAATGGTATTACCGAGGAGTTCTGTGCTGATTGTGACGTCTGCAAGATATAAATTGTCTTCATGATAAGTGAAAGTGGGTGCATAAGCATTACAGGGTGGAAGATCAATTATTGGAGAAGTTTTTGATGTGATGTCGCTGGGCGCTGTATTTGGAAGCGGTGCACCATCAATGCCAGTGAAAGTCAATCGCAAAAAATTATCACACGGTGGAACAATAATATTGAAATCAACGATAAGAGCTTTAGCAAACGGATTTGTAAACTCGAGACGCTGCGGATAAGTACCCGGTGAATAGGGATCAATAGAAGACTGCAAGAGTGTATTTATACCAACATCAATAGCACTAATAGGGGTTCCATTGATAAGATATGTCATAAGCGGATTATAAGAGGTGCATGCGGGGAGAGTGATATTATTGGGACTGTCAGTAATGGTAAAAAAGGTTGTAGCAATTACTGCGTCGTTATTATTTTCACGAAAAGCAATTTGAATTATTTCTGTACAGGAAGGAATAATAACATAATATTTAAATTGTGAGACAAAGCCTCTATTATTGGTGAAGTTACGACTTTCGGTATAAGTTCCAGGATTAACGGTAGTGATGGGAGAACTGGTTAGTGTTTGGGTGGCTGGGATTTGGGTATTTTCTGCGCCCTCGAGATAAGTTAATTGTGGTAAATAAGGAGCACAGGCAGGAATACTAAGAATTGTATTGGTATTTCCTGCTGTAATGGTGAGAGCCGTATTACCGTTAATGATGGAATTGTCTTCTGCTTGTAACAGGATTTTTATAGCAGAGGTGCAGGCTTGTGTTCTGACGTAGAAATTAAATGTGAAAACGTTCCCATAATGATTAGTGATGGAATGACGTTGGAGAGTTGTACTTATGACGTTAGGATCAACTGTATTATTAAGAAGTTCAGTGCTTATGATAGCGTCATTTAGATAAGCATTGTCTTCATAATATGTAAATTGTGGGTTATAATAAATACATGCTGGAAGATCAATTGTAAGCGTGGGTTGCAGCGTAATGTTATTGGGGGTTAAATTGGGAATAAGTTGATTGGCAGTATCTTTAAAGGTGAGTTTTAGGAAATTATCGCAGGCTAGAACGGTGATATTAAAATCAATGGTTATTAATTTGGCAAAGGGATTTGTAAATTCGAGCCGTTGGGGGTAAATTCCCGGTGAATTGGGATCAACTACAAATTCTGTGAGAATATTAGTCCCAGTATCAATGGCGGCTATTTCTGTGCCATTGATGAGATAAGAAGTGATAGGATTATAGGGAGCGCATGTAGAGAGGGTGATTGAGTTTGGGTTTTCTGGGGCAATAGGAAAAATTTTTGAATTGACGGTGAATAGATTGTCTGCGCTGCGGAGAACTATTTTAATGGCTTCTGAGCATATGGGAACATCGAGCGTATATCTAAACGGTGTGATAATTCCGCTGCTGTTGGTGAAATTACGAATTTCAGTATATCTTCCTGCTGTAGCGATATTTATGGGTGTGGTGGCTAAGTTTTCACTGACGGTTGTTGGTAAGAGTGTTCCTGCTTGAAAATAGGTGAATTGTGGTGTGTAGGGAGCACAAGCAGGAAGACTGATAACAGTATTTGTATTTCCAGCCGTGATGGTTGGAGCGTTATTGTCGTTAATGATAGAATTGTCTTCTGCTAGCAGGAATACCTTAATGGAAGCTGCACAGGGCTGTGTTTTGATATTGAAATCAAATGTATATGCCATTCCAAAGGCATTGGTAATGGCATGGCGTTGTAAAACAGTGGCAATATTATTAGGATCGACTGTACTGTCGGTGAGTTCTGCGCTGATTGTTATGTTAGAAAGAAATATACCCCCTTCATAGTATTTAAATTCAGGAGTATAAGCGTTACATACGGGGAGTTCTAGCGTAGGAGCGGTTGCTGTTGTTATATCAAAGTAAGATAGGTCTGGAAGTGGTAAATTATCATTGCCAATAAATGTAAGTCTGATAAAATTATTACAAGGCGGTACAATGACATCAAAATCTACTGTGATCGGTTTAGCGAACGGGTTTGTGAATTGGAATCGTTGTAGATAAGTTCCAGGTGTGTAAGAATCAATAGAATTTTCTGCAATTATATTACTCCCCACATCAATGTTTGTAATAGGTGTTCCATTAATAAGATAGGTTACGGTTGGATTATAAGGAGTACAGGGTGGAAGTGTAATGGTGTTAGAATTTTCATCAATGGTAAGAAATACCGTATTAATGACTTCATTGCCATTGGCTTTATGGAGGACGACACGAATGCTTTCTGTGCAAGCGGCTATGATGACGGTATAGGTAAATTGTGAGACAAACCCTCTATTATTGGTAAAAGTGCGAATTTCAGAATAGCTTCCTGCAGTGTTAGAATCTAGTGGTGGGCTAAGGAGTGATTGTGTTGCGGAGACTTCTATCGTTGGAGCATTCTCGAAATAGGAAAATTGTGGTTGATAGGGAGCGCAGGCAGGAACACTGATAACAGTAGTGATATTTTGTGTTGTGATGGTAGGAGCGTTGTTACTGTTAATAATGGAATTATCATTGGCAAGTAAAAATACTTTTAGACTAGGAGTGCAGGGCAAAGTTCTGATATTGAAATCAAAAGAATAGCTATTTCCTAGTGGATTAGTAATGGAATGGCGTTGGAGTGTGGTTTGATCGCTATTAGGGACAATCGTATTGCCGAGCAGTTCGGCACTTATTATGGCGGTTTCGAGGTATGTATTGGCTTCATAATATTTGAGTTCAATATTGTAATAAGTACAAGTTGGGAGATCAATGGTTGGAATTGATTCTAGTGTAATATTAACGGGATTTAGATTTGTGAGGGGCGAATTATTAGCGTCTATGAAAGTGAGTTTTAAGAAATGACTACATGTTAGGACGGTAACATTGAAATCGAGTGTGATAGCTTTAGCGAAGTGGTTTGTGAATTGGAGTCGTTGCGGATAAATCCCTGGTGTATTGGGATCAATTGTGGATTGAGCGAGTTTATTAGAACCTACATTGACACCGGTTATTTCTGTTCCGTTTACGAGATATGAGATGAGAGGATTATAAGGGCTGCAGGAAGGAATTGTGATATTAGAGTTATCAGCATCGAGGGTAAAAACTTTTGAATTAACGGTCACGAGGTTATCTGTGCTGCGGAGAATGATTTTGACAGTTTCTGTACATCTGGGAATGGAAACAGAATATTTAAATTGAGTGATAACTCCGCTTTCATTGGTGAAATTACGTATTTCGGTATAAGTCTGTGGAATATTAGTATTTACAGGAATAGTGGCTAGGTTTTCACTGATGGTTGTCTGTAGGGTTTCTCCTGCTTCAAAATACGTGAATTGGGGCAAATAAGGTGAACAGGCTGGAAGATTGAGGGTTGTATTGTTCGTTCCGACCGTAATTGTAGGGGAATCATTGCTATTAATGATGGAATTATCTTCTGCTAGGAGAAATATTTTAATAGAAGATGTGCAGGCTTGTGTTGTGATGTTGAAATCAAATGTATAAACATTGCCATAACGATTGGTTAGACTGTGTCGTTGGAGCGTAGTTCCAATGGAATTAGGAGTGATGGCATTGCCGAGCAGTTCGGTACTGACTGTGATGTCAGAAAAATATATATTGTCTTCATGATATTTAAATTCGGGGTTATAGGCGGTGCAGGGAGGAATTTCAATTGTTGGTACTGTCGTTCGCGTGATAACAATAGGATTGGAAGCTAGACCTGGGAGTGGGAAATTATCATTTCCGATTAAAGTAAGATTTAGGCTGTTATTACAAGGTGGAACAATGAGATTGAAATCTGCTGTAACAGGTTTGCCAAAGGTGTTTGTGAACTGGAGGCGCTGCAAATAAGTCCCTGCCAAAGTAGAATCAATAGGAGATTGCGAGAGAATATCTACTTCTATGTCTATGCTACTCAATTCTATTCCATTTACAAAATATGAGATGAGGGGATTATAAGGAGCACAAGCTGGAAGTGAGATATTATTAACAGAATTGTCAATGGTGAAAGATACTGTGGTGATGGCGGCATTATCAATTCCATTACGAAAGACAATTTGTATGGTTTCTGTGCATGCGGAAATAATGACATAGTATCTAAATTGTGTGACGAATCCGTTATTATTGGTGAAATTGCGAATTTCAGTATAAGTTCCTGGATTATTGGTAGAAACGGTGGTCGCTGCCAAATTCTCACTGATGGCGGGTTGTAAAGATTGTGGTCCTTCAGCGTAAGTAAATTGGGGTAAATAGGGGGCGCAGGCTGGAATATTAAGCGTCGTGTCGCTGACATTAAGCGGTATGGTTGGAATTTCATTGGAGTTAATAATAGAATTGTCTTCTGCCAGTAGTGAAATTTGAATGGTTGCTGGACAGGGCTCTACTTTGATGTTTAGATTAAACGTTATGACTTGTTTGAAATGATTGGTAACGGTGTGTTGTTGTAGGGTTGTAGCTAATGTATAAGGGTCTATGTTATTTGTTGTGAGATTAGCGCTGATAACAGGATCAGGACTGAGCGGTAGATTGTTTTCGAAGTAGGCGAAAGAAGGATTATAGAGTGTACAGGGAGGGAGCGTAATTGTTGGTGTTTCTTGGGGCGTTACGTAGTGATATTCTGTATTGGTGATAGGATTGGTTGCTGCTGTGGAGAAACTTACTCTTAGGGTCTGGCTGCAGGGAGTAACAATGATATTGAACTGAGTTGTATGAGATTTATTAAAAGGATTATTAAAAGTATAGCGCTGTGGATAGGTCCCTGGCGTAGTAGGAATGACAGGACTTAGTAGATTGCTGCCAATAACAACAGACTGAACATTTGTACCGTTTATTCGGTAAATAAGGGTAGGATTGTACCCCGAACATGGAACGAGAGAGATATTTGGTGGTGAATCTGCAGTGAGATCAATAGTGGCAGTATCAATGAGATTATTAGCAGCGTCGTTAAAAGTGATGAAAAGTTCTTCATTGCAAGGCTGGACTGTAACATTAAAAGTGAACCGTGTAATGATACCTAAGTCATTGGTAACATCACGAATTTCTATATAATCTGTGGCAGGCGTACTGGAATCAATAGGATAACCAGAAAGATTAGAGGAAACAGTTATCGGCAGGAGGTTGTTATTCTGGTAGTATTGGAAAGACGGGTTATATGGGGCACAGATAGGAAGTGTGAGGGTATTATTATGGGTACTGCCGCTAGTAATGGTGAGCTTAGGTTCGTAGGGTATAGGATTATTATCGTCGGTATTGAGAATAATGTGAAGGGTGGAACTACAAGGTTGTGTGGTGATATTGAAGTTGAAGGTGAAAACTTGTCCAAAGGCGTTGGTGACAGAATGTTGCTGTGGTGTGGTGGCGGATATATCGGGGTTAATGGGCTGAGACGTTAGATTCTCAGTAATTGTCGCAGCATTGATGATAGCATTGTCTTCAAGGTATGCGAATCTTGTGTTATAAGGTGTGCAGGCAGGAAGAGTAATCGTAGGCGTATTATTGAGGGCTATATCATAAGGATCGATATTTTGGAGTGGGAGGTTCTCTTCGGTAAGTAGGGTGAGTTGGAGGATTGTATTACAGGATGGAACGAGGATATTGAATTGGGTTGTATGGGACTTATTGAAAGGATTATTGAAAGTGTAGCGCTGTGGGTAAGTTGCTGGTGTGGTGGGAATGACAGGATTTAAGAGATTTGAACCAATGTCGATAGAGAAGTAAGTCGTCCCGTTTATTTGGTAAACAAGGGTAGGATTGTAGCCTGAGCATGGAGGAAGTGAGATAGTAGGCGGTGAGGCGGCATTGACAGGAATAATAGCAATATCAATCGAATTATCCGCAGCGTCTCTAAAAGTGATAAGAAACTCTTCGTTACAGGGCTGGACTGTAACGTTAAAAGTAAAGCGTGTGACTGTACCTGCTTCATTGGTGAGGTCGCGAATTTCTGTATAATTTGTGGCTGCTATGTTGGCATCAATAGGAATAGCGGCGCGGTTAGGAGAAACGGTAACGGGTATTAGGGCATTATTTTCATAGTAGCGGAAATCAGGATTATACGGAGCGCAGGCGGGGAGGGTGAGAGAGTTATGGGTGCTTGCAGCATCAGTAGTAAAAATAGGTTCATAGTTGATGGGGGTATTATCGTCGTTGAGAAGTAATACTTGTAATGAAGAGGCACATGATTGAATGGTAACGTTAAAGTTAAAACTAAGTCGCTGGCCAAGGGCATTGGTGACGGAGTGTTGTTGGGGTACGGTAGCAGGCGCATTGGTGTCAATAGTCTGTGATAGAAGATTTGTACTGATGGTAGCACTTGAACGTTTTATATCGTTTTCATAATAAGCTAAAGTGGGGTGATAAGGAGCGCAGGGCGGTATGATTATCGTTTGATTTTGCGCTTCCGTGATTAGGGTCGTGGAAATACCTGCCAGAGGAGCTGTTTTATCAACGTTCAATAATGTGATGTGAAGTGTCTGAAGACAGCTTTCGACGTCTATAGTGAACGTGAAAGGAGTTATCCGTCCTAGTTCATTGGTAATGGTATGTTTTTGTAAATAATTTCCTGCTTGACTAGCAATGACAGGGCTCTCTGTATTAGAACTTATCTCTGCTAGCGCATTGGGGGTGGCGTTTTCTAGGTAGGTAAGATTAGGATCATAAGGGGCGCACAATGGAAGTTTGATTGAAGACGTCGTTTGCGGAGAGATGTTGTATTTATAATCGCCGGTGCTGTCTTGGTCTAGATCAATGAGGTTACCGTTAAAGTCATTAAGTGTGAGGCTAAGATTTTGTACGCATGGTGGAACAATAACATTGAAATTAAAGTTAATGGGTAAGTTCTTAGCATTGGTGATGACGTACTCCTGAGGATATGTGGCTGCATTGTAAAGATCAATGGCGGGTGAATTATTTGTGGCGATTGAAAAAATTGTAATGCGTTGATTGTTCTCGAGATAAGCAAATTGTGGTTCATAAGGGCTACACGGTGGAAGCGTGATCGTGTCATTGCGTTCGATGAGGTAGGTGTGATCTGGAGTATTGTCTTGGTTTAGATCAATGGGCGTATTATTAACGGGGGTGAGCAGGGTAATTTCTAATTGTGAACGGCAAGCTGGAATGATAACTTGGAACGAGAATTCAAACTTTACTCCGTAATGATTGGTGGCGACAATATTTTGTACGTAGGCACCTGGGGTATGATTGACAGGGTTTAAGGAAGTATCTTTAATAATTGCTGAGGGAATGGTGATAGCGTTTTCTACATAGGTGAATGTGGGTCTGTAGCTAGCACAATTTGGAAAAGCAATATTATTCGTGGCATTGGAAGCAATGGTAGGAAGGAGGGTGTATTGGTAATTACTATTAGAGTCATCATTAATATTACTGTTACTGTTATTAATTAGAGAAAGATTGAGCGTTGGACTGCATGGAAGTGTGACGACGGAGAATAAGTACGTTGTTATTTGTCCTGAGGAGTCGGTTGTGGTGTGAGACTGATCGTAGCGGCCTGGTGAGAATGGGGCAACTGATGAAGTGAGGGTATTGTCTGAAACAGCTATATTTGGAGAGGGGTTATTATTGACTAGAACGTTGAAACTGGGATTGTAAGGAGCACAGGCTGGCAGGGTAATCTCGTTTGCAGGGGAATTGGGATAGATGACGAAAATAAGTGGTGTTGATGAATCTGAAGGAATGATGGGATTGTCTAATGTGTCATTGAGGGTGATTCTAAGAGTATCACTACAAGCGGAATTAGTATTTGTGACCGTTAGGATAAATGCGTATGAAGTGATAATGCCGTAGGCATTTGTGACGTGATGGGTCTGCAGATAATCTCCTGCTGCGTACATATTGGGCGTGATAGTAGAGAGGTTCGTAGAGACAGTGCTTGTAGCAGGAGGTGCAATAGCATTTTCATAGTAAATAAAATTGGGACTGTATTGCTCACAGATAGGCACGGAAAGAGTAGGGACTGGCGGATCGGGTTCTTTTTGTGGCGGGGGCAGACTGATGAGCGGCATGGACATGTCTGGGGTGGTGGTGAGAGTTAGGCTATAATCGGGTTCTTGGTTCTGATCGTAATCTATGGGAAGATCGTATTCATTGATGAGAGTAAGGGCGAGGGTGGGAGCGCATGAAACGGTTATGACGTTGAAATTAAAAGTGATATTGCTTTCATTAGCATCATCATAGGATACGGTAATACTCTGTGGGTAGCTAGCTGGTGTATTCGGATCGACTACGGGAAGATCGGTATTTTTTGTAAGCGTAAATCCTGTAGTTTGAACGATCGTATTTTCACGATAAGTGAGTAGTGGATTATAGGGAGCGCAGGCAGGGACGCTGAGCGTCAAGGGGTCATTAGGAGGCGTTTCGCTATAAGTGATGGTGAGGCTATGATCTGGACTTTGATCATTGTTTAGATCAATTATCTCACTATTAACGTCTTGAAGTGTAATAGTAAGTTGGGGTGGGCATGGCTGGATTTTGATATTAAATTGATAGACCGTGCTGTATTCATAGGCATTGGTGATGGCGTAAAATTGCTTATAAACACCGGGCTTAGAGATATCAACGGGGTCTGAGGTGTCTAGCAAACGGATAGAAATATCAGAAGACTCTTGCTCGGCTTCAAAGTAAGTTAACGTTGGAATATAAGTAAGACATGGATTTAGAGTGATTTCTGGAGCGACTGAGGAAGAAGTTTGCGGATTTAATAAAAGTTTGTTATCAACGACCGTACTGTCTAAATTTTCTGGTAGACTAAAATCTTTAAAACTGATGTGAAGGGCTGGGGCGCATGAAATGACAACGTTAAATAGATAAGTAAAATTAAATTCTTCGGGATAAACGAGGTGGTAAACTTGACGAAAAAAGCCTGAAGCGGTCCTTGTTAGCGAATCGGAGAGGTCGCTATCAATAGCAATGGTCACCTCTTCTTCAAAGATAACGTTTTCTATGGGTGTATCGGAGGGTTGATTGACAACGACACGGGGGGTGAGCGTGTAGTCTTCTAAGCAAAAAGGAATGATAACATCTTTATTGTCTTCTCTATTGGCTAGAATAGGCTCGCTTTCTAGGATAAGGGCGTCGGGGTCCTTAGGATCATAGACCTGCATGATAAGATCAATGGCTGTCTTATCTTGGCTAAGGGTTGGTTCAGAAATTTTTGCAGCAGGACCACACTGAATGAGTAACGAAACAAAGAGAATGCCAGCGAGTAAAGAAATAAAGCTACGAACCCCTATCATTAAAAAGCGGATATTGATAAAAGGTAAGTGGCTAGTGGCTGAGCTGTTTTTAATGTCTCTAATGTCTCCAATGTCTCCAATGTATGCTAGGGTATTCGTTATGACGTTACGAATAGGGGGGGATAGAACGTTCATGATAGACATGCTAAAAAGAGACAGAAGTTTTTTACAGGGGGCTAAGTGTCTTTTAAGGGGGGTATTAGGATCTGGATAAGATACTAGATGATTAGATCAGGGTAGAAGTGATTTCATATGTAAATAAAACTAAAGATTTTACGAGCGTAGTGCATGAGTGATTTTGTTAGATAAAGTTCAATTATTAAAGCAAAATGGTTAAGGTTTAAGATAAGACAATTGTTTTTATCTAATAAATAGAGGTTTATAAGAAAAAAAGCTTTAAAAATCCTTTCATATTTTACCTGTGTTATATTGTCTATACGAGCCTGTGATACGTAAGGCAATGAAGACAATCTAGTTCCTCATTATGTTAGTTGTATTAATAAATAAATAGCAGAATGTTAAGAAAATAATTTTGAGTTACGCTTAGCGTTGAGAATGCACAGCACCAATTTAGAAATATCAAAAAGATTCTAAATCAGTCGTGCTGCGTGTCAAAGATGAGAACTGGGAGTGTGCGTTTTAGCCAATGGTTAGGCTAGTGCGTCTTAGTGCAGCGTCCCTTATCAGTAAGAGATTTTTTAGAAGTGATGTGAGGAGCTTAGCGGAGCGATTTTGCTGTAGCAAGCAGAGAGTGGAGGTGCTTAGTTGCTGGTGATGGGCTATTTAATCCGTTATATGAAGGGGATAAGATAAGAAGACCGAAGTAATGTGAAGGTCTGGAAGTGAAGGCTAGCGTTGTTTTTTAGGTGAGAACAGCTTTATTATACGGGGCAAGAGTCCTATGAAATAGCGAGAAATCGTAAAAGGCGCAACAAAGAGAATCAGAACAAATGCCAGCAGGAAAATAAACCAATCTCCAAAAGATGTAAAAAACGTCACATTAGACTGTGGATAGAAAGAGACGGAAGCAAATCCTTCCTCAAACATGGGGAGCGAGTGATGGGCGCGTCCTTGTGGGTCAATGAGAGCTGTGACGCCTGCGTTACCTACGCGTAGAATGGGGCGTCTATTTTCAATTGCTCTAAATAGGCTAAAAGCGTAATGGATGTTTTGCGATCGTTCTGAGTAGCTCCAGGCGTCATTAGTGATGACAATAAGAAATTGTGCTCCTGCAATGGTGAATGTTCGACTGAGATCAGAGAAAGTGTCGTCATAGCAAATAAGAACTGAAAAGGGAACGTTGTTGTGATCGAAGACTTTATATTGGTTGTAAGGAGTGAATTGGCTGGCGCGGGCTTCTTTTAGGACTTGGTGGAGAAAGGGGAATTTTTCAAGAATATGCGTGTATGGGAAATATTCTGCAAAGGGTACGAGGTGCACTTTGCCACTCCAGTCTGAAACGAGTCCATTTGTATCGATGAGCAGAGCGGCGTTGTATTTTTCGTATCCAATCGTAATGGTCTCAAGTTCTGGATTTTTTAATTTGGAAACGTCATCAGGCGCAGTGGTTTCTAGATCGTTTTGATCGGGTGAAGTAGGGGTTGCTGGCTCGTCTTCTGGTGAGGACGACGGAGTGGATTTGGTAACAATTTTAGTGATCGGTTCAAGGCTAAATCCTCCCGCTAAGAAAGTGGTATTGTATTGGGCGCCTAGTGTTCTTAGGAAGTCGTAAATGGCTTTTGTATAGGCGGCTGTGGGGCTAGATAGGGTTTCTTTATTGGGAATAATGTTATCAAGTTCATATTTATAATAAACGTCTATGGCACTTTCTGGCCAGACGATGAGATCAGGAATATTTTTTTGCGATTTATGATTGGGGTTGTCATCGGGGGGTGGGAGATTGTTTTTTTGGGGGGGAGGTGGGGTATTTTCAGAAGTAGTGGGATCGGTGGGTGTGAGATTATTATCTGGGGTGGATAATGGATCAGAAATGGAAGTTTCGTTGGATATATGGAGACTTGCTTCTGTGATTTTAAAGAGTTTTTGCGTTAGAATTGGAAGTCTATTTTCAGTGATATTGTAATCAAACCAGGGTTGAATGAGAGTGGCGTTAAAGGGTTTTTGTTCTTGTGGTGTCGATTGACGAATTTGATTGAGGCGCGTAAATCCGTATATGAGATTCAATGAGAGAATAATGATGATAATCCAGATACGATTGAAAAATATATAAGAAAATGCACCCAATAACGATTTGAAATGTACTTTTGCTTTCAGTTCAAGTCGTTCTAATTGTGATAAGAGATGAGCGATAAAGCTATTGGTGAGGTAGAGTAGGAATGATACACCTAAGAATCCTGTAATTTCACTTATTTGAATGAATGGAAGGAAGGAGTATTGACTGTAAGCAATCGCTCCATATTGGAATCGTGGAAATCCGAGTCCTCTGGCGTATTCTAACAACGTAAAAAGAATGGCAAGAAGAAGTGGGTCGTAAACATGAGTGTAGCGGCCTCGAATAGCGCGGTAAATAGCAAACGGGACCACATAAATGAGGCATAAATAAAAAATAAGACCAGGTAGAGCAAGCGGATGAAAAATATCTACCCACCACATCAAATAGCCATAAAATAATACAACGAACAACTCGAGACAAAATAACGCCTGCAGAAAACTCTTTCGTTCAATGATAATAAATAAGGGTACAAGTGCTATAAAAGCTAAGTAAAAACCGTTGAAATTTGGAAAACTGAGTGTTAATAAGACAACGGAGAGAAGGGTAAGAAGTATAGATTTCACCCAGCTGAGCAGGTTTTTTTTAAATGTGGCGGACGCGGGGGAATTCATGACAAAGACAATCGTGACAAAGATAGCTCTATTAATTATACGATGAAAGAGTTTTCCTTATAGGGATTAATTTATAAGTGGAATGCCATTGATGAATGGAATAGTAGCGGTGAATGGAATACTATTGATGAATAGAATAGTGGCGATTAAATAGAATAGTAGCGGTGAATAGAATACTATTGATAAATAGAACAGTAGTGATGAATGGAATAGTATCGGTGAATAGAATAGTAGTGATGAATAGAATAGTATCGGTGAATAGAATAGTAGTGATGAATAGAATAGTAGTGATAGATAAAATTTGATGAACGCAGTACTACTAGTGAGTGGGTGAGTGAAATAATAGTGGCAAAAGTCGATCAATTGCTGGTAGCAGTCAATTGAATATTAAATAGTTGAATAATTGAATATTAGGACATTTAAGCATTAGGTAGGTATCTTTAGGATGATTGGGGTACTTAGGATTGCATACTTAGGATGATTGGGGTACACTTAGGATGCTTATTTAGCGATAAGTGCAAGAAATTGTTCTTCTGTGAGCGTGTCTACATTGAGTGCTTGTGCTTTTTTAAGTTTACTACCTGCGTTGGCTCCTGCGATTAAATAGTCTGTCTGTGCTGAGAGAGCTGCTGCAACCTTTCCACCTAAGGCAATCACCTTTTCCTTAGCAATGCGTCGTGGTAGTGTTGTTAAAGTCCCTGTAAAAACAATTGTTTTCTGGGCAAGAGGTGAATTTTGATTTTGTTCTTTAAAGACGGGATTAATACCGAATTCAATGAGATTCTCAATAAACAAGCGATTAGCGGAGTTAAGGAAGAAGTCATGGATGTCGGTAGCGGTGATTTCACCGAGATCAGGCAAAGACGCTAAGGTTTCTTTATTCATTGCTGATAGAGCTGTGATAGACTTAGCGGTTTGAGCGAGCAATTGCGCCGTTTGTTCGCCGACATTAGGAATTCCTAAAGCATAGATCAATTTAGGAAGCGTTGTTTGTTTAGAGTTTTGTATTGAGGCAATGATGTTTTGGACTCGTTTTTCTCCCATTCGCTCCAATTGAAATAAATCTTCCTCAGTAAGCGTATATAAATCGGCGGCTTGTGAGATCAGATTTTTAGCCAGCAATTCTTCGATAAGACGTTCATCGACACCTTCAATATTCATAGCAGGTTTAGAAGCAAAATAGACGATACGTCTTAATTGCTGTGCTTTGCATTGAAAATTGGGACATGAGACGTGAATATTCGTTGCGGAAACAGTCAATTTCGATCCGCAAGCGGGACATTTTGTAGGAAAGATAATGTCTTTTAAAACAGGTGGATTGGAAATAACAACCGTTTTTTGTGATTTATGATTTTTTATAGCCTCCTTTTCAATAGATTGATTGGAAATTGTGGTTTTATTCGTGGTTTTATTTGTGGTTTTATTTTTGATAGATTGATTGGGAGGTGTGGTTTTTTCTTTGTTGTGTTGTTGTGTTGGGACAACGGATAAGATTTTGGGAATGACGTCTCCTGAGCGCGTGATTCTAACCGTCACACCTATTTTTAAGCCGTGGCGGTCAATTTCAGATTTATTGTGAAGCGTCACACGTCTGACTTCCGCACCAGACAATGTGACCGGTTCTACGATGCCAACAGGAGAAATAAGACCTGTTCGTCCAACTTGAAAAATAACGTCCGTTAAAATCGTTTCTTTGATTTCAGGTGGAAATTTCAATGCAATCGCATACCTAGGACGTTTTCCTACAATACCTAAGGATTTGCGATAATGATTTTTATTAATCTCTACAACGACTCCATCTAATACAAAATCAAGATCATCACGCTTTTCTTCAATACTTTTATAATATTCCTTTACCATACCCAATGTCTTACATAAACGTGAATAGGCATTGTGATTATTACTTTTATTGAAATTAAGTCGGTTTAGCGCTTGAAATCCTTCATAATGTGAATACGGATTGATATATTCGGTCTCAGTATGAATATCCGTAGGCTCAATGGGAAGATTAGCAGGTTCAGTGCGGGTATTCGTAGGCTTAGTGAGGAGATTTGCAGGTTCGCTATGGGCGTTCGCAGGCTTTGTGTAAGCATTCGTAGGCTCAATGGGAATATTAGCAGGTTCAGTGCGGGTATTCGTAGGCTTAGTGAGGAGATCTGCAGGTTCGCTATGGGCGTTCGCAGGCTTTGTGTAAGCATTCGTAGGCTCAATGGGGAGATTAGCAGGTTCAGTGCGGGTATTCGCTTCTGTTGAGGGGATATTTTTGGTTGTTTTTTTTATTACGAATAGATTGTAAGCAAAGAATTGTAATTTTTTCAATTTTTTTTCATCTGCATTCAGATGACGAATAATGCCGGCTGCTGCATTACGAGGATTTGAAAGAAGATTCAGTTTGGGAAGGCTCTTGATTTTTTTCTGCTTTGATACTTCATTTTTTACGTTGTTGTGCTCTGAACGTTTAGCAGCTGCTAGTTTAGTTGTTGTTGCAGTTTCAATTGCTGTGGTTTCATGTTTCAATGTTTCGTTGTATGCTTTGAGATTCTGTTCATAATTTTCTTTGATTTCCTTATTGAGTTCGGCAAAATGCTCTTTCCCCATAATAATTTCACCATTAACCACTATCTTTTCAGTAATTATTGATAATTTATCCATAGCAGACGTTTTAGAAGTAGTGTTATCTGCACCAAACGTCTTAGAAGTGGATTCAGTATTAGAAGTAGTTTCAATTTTTTCAGTAATTATTGATAATTTATCCGTAGCAGGCGTTTTAGAAGTAGTTTCAATCTTTTTAGCAATTGTTTCCAATTCTGCCGCAGCAAGCGTTTTGGGAATAGCCTCAATCAATGCAATATTGTGTAAAACCTCTTCACCAATAGTTCCATCACCTCGTGTACTAGCCGATTTCAATTTTCCATGCTCATAAACTAATTGTATAGCAAGTCCGTCATATTTGGGTGAGACACAGTACTCTGTAAATTTTGTACCCAAGTCTTTTTCACGTTTATGAAAAAAATTTTCCAATTCCGCTTCATTCATTGCATTTTCCAATGAAAGCATTCGGATAGGGTGCGTGGTTTTTTGTCCTTTCTGTAAATTTGGAGCGGAGCCGACTGTTTTTGTAGGTGAATCGATCGTTTTGAGATGGGGATACTTTTCTTCTAAAGCAATTAGCCGTTTAAACAACCGATCGTATTTCCGATCAGATATCAAGGGTTCACTTTTTTCATAATAATAGGCATTGTATTTTTTTATTAATTGTACGAATCTATCATGAGTCTTTTTGATGGGGAGGTTGGTTTTGGTGGAGAGATTGCTTTCTCGCTGTGTAGATGCTAAATTGGATGGCAACGCGGACATTTTCTTTTCTCTTAAGAGCTTGGATGCGGTTTCTTCCACACGGCTTCGTGCTGGCGTATTATCGGGGTCTTTATACATTACAACCACCTCTTTATAAATTTTTAAAGAGATCTCATTATATTATCGTTGTTAACAGCGAATATATCAATATACACTGTATCAATATACACTGCTGATTAGCATAGCTTATGTGATTTCAAAAAACTATATCATATAGGGAAAATCACCTCTCGAATCACCACTCGATAGCAAATTGTATCATTAAATTCAACCCAAATAATCTTAATAATCTCAAATCTAAACCTAATCTTAAATTCAATCCAAAGTGAACTATTTATTTAATTAATGAGCACCACTACCGCAGTAAATAGCTATTTACAAGCAAATAACCACCTGCAGTAAGTAATGATTGTCTCATAGTTGTCAATCATAGTTGTCAATAGCTATCAATACTTATAAACGGCTATATACAATTACAAGCAATAATACACAGTCAGCAATAGTCATAAAAATATTCATTAGTAGTCATAAAACTTTCATCAATAGTCATAAAAATTTTCATATACAGAAAATGTCTGTTAAAAACTTTTAAAGGAATCTAAATACAATTGCTAAATACAATTGCTAAATATAATTTCTATACATAATTTCTAACCCTAATTTCTAAACATAGTCTCTAAACACGGTCTCTAAACGTAGTTTCTAAATATAAACTTGATAGCTGCCCGAAATTCAGATAAAAATCATGTTATAAATAGTTAAGCAGACCGTACGGCATGCCGTATTAAACGGGCGGCTTAATTGCATTAAAGACCATAGAAAATAAGGTAATTTGATTTGTTGAAAATTTGTTAATATTGTATTTTTCTGGTATAATTAACATATATTCAATTGGCTTAGCGTAGGCAATAATCCTGTGGATTTCATGAGTTTATAAACAGCAATCTATATAAATCTTACCAACAACAAGCCGTATACAAATTACAAGCAGTAAGTCATATATAATCTATAAATAGCAAGTTGTCTAAAAATTACAAGCAGTAAGTCATATAAAATCTACAAGTAGCAATTTGTCTAAAAATTACAAGCAGTAAGTCATATAAAATCTATAAGTAGCAAGTTGTCTAAAAATTACAAGCAGTAAGTCATATATAATCTATAAATAGCAAGTTGTCTAAAAATTACAAGCAGTAAGTCATATAAAATCTACAATTAGCAAGTTGTTCAGAAATTACAGACAGCAATTTCAATCATCATCAATATCATCATGTTTTACACGATACCAGAAATACTAGCACAAGAGCATATTAAATTTGCTGAGGATATCAAGGGATTCGTCGCAGGCACGATCAATGCGACACAATTTAAAGCACTTCGTGTTGCACACGGAGTTTACGAACAGCGGCAGAATGATACCTATATGCTCCGTATTCGCTGTGCGTCTGGAGCGGTAACACCACGCCAATTAAAAAAAGTAGCCGAGCTGGCTGAAAATTACGGCAATGATGAAGTGCATTTCACAACACGACAAGAATTACAAATTCATGACGTTCTCATCCAAGATATTTTAACGGTCATTAAAAAATTGTACGCAGTCGGACTGTCGACCCGTGGCGGCGGTGGTAACACAATTCGTAACATTCTCACATCGCAAGACGCCGGAATATCGCCAACCGAAGCCTTTGATCCAGACCCTTACGCAATGGCACTTACGACACGAATGATTGATGAAGGGGATTCTTGGAATTTGCCACGTAAATTTAAGATTGCTTTTTCTAATAGTGAAGCGGATACGGCGTTTACCCAAGCGACGTGTTTGGGATTTTTAGCCACATTGAAACCGAGTAGTGAAGTTGCCGGTGAATCGCTAAGCGAATCCACTAGCAAACTGCAAAGTGAACTGTGCAGTGAATCCACTGGCAAACTGCAGAGTGAATTGCATAGTGAATCCGCTGGTAAGCTGCAGAAAGGATTTAAGGTGTATTGTGCGGGGGGAATGGGCGCACGACCAATCGTTGGGCATTGTCTACTCCCATTTATTCCAGATTATCAAGTGTATCACGTTACACGCGCTCTTAAAACAATGTTCGATAAATATGGCAACCGCCGTAGTAAAACAACGAGTCGTATCAAATTTCTGTGGAAGAAACTTGAACGTGAGGGATTTGAAAAACTATTTTTTGAGGAATTTGATCAAATAAAAGATGACCGATCTTTAGATCTGGACATTGAGCCCTTTATATTTCCCAATCATGCGACACTTAATCCTGATATTACAATTGCAGAAATCCCAGCAGCAGATCGCAATGCTTTCACAAAGTGGAAAAAACGCTACGTCAGGACGCAGAAACAAAAAGAACTTATTTCTATTCGAATTCCGCTACGACTGGGAGATCTCAAACGGATCGACGCTGAGCTTTTGTGTGATTTTCTGAATAAAATAGGACAAAATACACTCAGATGTGGCCGCAATCAAAACATCATCCTACGCAATATTCCAGCACCCTACGCGTCTAATGTATTCATGCTCACAAAGAAAATGGAACAGACGCTCGTCAAATTTCCTTCATTTTTCTCAAACATGATCAATTGCACGGGAGCTTCGACTTGCAAATTGGGTATTTGTCTGCCGCGCGGCCTCTCAGATGCCATTCGCACAAGACTAGCAGAAAGTAGTCTTCCCCTAGATGAATTAGAAGACTTTAGAATGAATATGTCGGGATGTCCCAATACCTGTGGTATGCATCATATTGCTCATCTTGGCTTTTTTGGTAAGATTATGCGAAAAAATGGCCGTATGTACCCAGGTTACAATGTTCTAGCAGGCGCTCGCGTTGGCTTCGGTAAAACCGTTTATGCCACCAAGTACGGAGAGATTGCCGCCAAGCATATTCCTCAATTTGTTCATGATTTCTTATCCGACTATCTTTCCGTCAAATCACAATATCCAGACTATTACGCTTACTTAACCGCACGTGGTATCGGAACAATTGAACGGTTGTGTGAGAAGTACAAGGAAGAAGTCCCTAGTATTGATGAAAACATTGATTTTTATACAGATTTTGGGGCGAAAAAAGTCATTTCACTCGATGAAATCGGCACAGCAGAATGTTCTGCGGGTATGTTCGATATGATCGGTGTCGATAGAAAGACCATTAAAACAGCCAAAAAAACACTGGCTTCACTGCAAGGTGAAGACTTATCTAATCAATCTGCCATCGAACAACTTCTTTATAAGATTGTCTTTGCATCCGCACGCATGCTACTCGTTACGCGAGGATTAGAAGGTAAGGTCGATACGCAGATATTTGAGCTTTTTGCTAAACATTTCATTACAGCAGGGCTTATTCATCAGGAGCATCTGTCCATTATTGAGATCGCTAAAAAAACGGCTTCGCAAAGTCAATCTTTCACAGAAAATTCTAATGCCTCCGAGTCTACCTCATCCTCACCTGGCATCCCAATTTCACAAGAAAAAGCTGTTTTTGATTGCGCCGCTGCTGTTGAGACACTTTATCAATCTATGGACGACTCGCTTCGTTTCGTTAAAAAACCTAGTCTCGTATCTGCTTAGTAACACTAAGCTAATAAGTTTTTGCTACCCGACTTAAAAAGCTGTCTGGTTGTAGCAGATTGCTTTTTTTAATAAGCTAGCTCTAAGAGATTATGAGCCCATTGAGTGCTCTAAGGAGTGTTTTAAAGAGTGCTCTAAATATTCTTATTCGTCTACTCGTACACATGCGATTCCTAGCGTATAATCACATGGTTTTTTTAGAAAAACAGTCCAGTTTATGAAAAATTACAAAATTTTACTTGTCAAAGCAAGTATTTTGTGTTATACTAATCGTACAAGTGATGTGTCTAATCAGACAAATAATCATTTAACCATTTAAAGTGCAATTATCTAAAAATTAATTTCACATCATTATAACAGGGAGAAATAATGAGCCTACTACAAAAATCAATGTTAAAAACTAGTAAAAATTATTTCAATCTGGGTAAATTTGCTTTAATTTTATTGTTATGCATAACAATTGCAGCTTTCATAACGAGTTGTACTACGTCGGCAGCGAGTAATGATGGTGCGTCGCCCCCTGTCCCATCTCCGCTTGAATTAGAAGACATTACGGTTACGCCAACGGTTGGCGAGACTTCGCCGTACTCTTCAGCTGTAATATCCATTGAAGCGGCTGTGATCGTTGTTAGTGGTATTACTAATCTAGCGGATGCTAGGCAGCAGACCCTCACAATAAGTATTGTTGATAAGGACACTGATGCGCCAGCCTATACGGTTACACCGGAGTCTATTGTAATTTCTGCTGCTGTATTAAACCCAGAAGGGACTAATGCGGTAACGAATAGGTTAGAAAGTGATAATTCTAAATTTGTCATCACACCAGCAGATGGCGGAGAAGTTATAACGTATAGCATTGAGGTGCGGCTGGCTGAGTACACGCCGCCGCCGGTGCTTTTGCCTTCGTTTGCGGTAGAAGACATTAGGGTTATGCTAAACACTCCCCCAGGAGAACCTTCACGGTATCCTTCTTTTTCGTATACAGTAAATATTGAGACGAATTTTATCATTATCAGTGGTATTACTAATCTAACTGATAGGGCAAAGACGGAGACTCTGACGGTGACTATTGCTGATCCAGAGAGTCAGTACACAGTTACTCCTGAGTCGGGTATTACTATTTCGGCTATGCAATTAAATCCAGACGGAGTAGGCATGGAGACAATCACATTAGATAGTACCAGTGCCCAACAATTCACACTTACGCCTGTAACAGAGGGTGGAACACCTGTCACATATACGGTTCGATTGCTTCTTGACATGCCAGTTTCCCCTCCGCCGCTTATGGTAGCAGATATTGACTTTGCGGATGGAAGAGACTCCACTTACAATGATGCGACTATCACATCGATTGATAATAATAACAATATCGTTACGATCGGTGGCATTACAAATAGAGATATGATTATGTTTACTGAAACGCTGACACTTACGGTGTCTTCAAAGTATACTGTGACGGCACGAGGTGATAATACGATAACAGGATCAGGTAATGCGTTAATTTTACCAGCTTCGCTTTTCAATGTTGAGGGCATCATGAGCACAATGACGCCAACCAATGAAGGGCTGGCATTTGCAGTAGAGTCTGCAGACTTGCCAAGTACTGCCGTAATATACTATGTGCAGTTAGATTTAGAAGCTTTGATTCAGTTGAGGTTCCCTGGCGGAAATGAAGGGGACATTACGACAGAGCTGCTACTAACAGAGGGTGTTATACCACCTAGTTCAACTACGATTGAACTAAAAGAGTGTGCTGTATTTTTGTCTTCATATGAAGTTCTTGAGGGTGGAACGAAGAGTACAACTGCTTATACACTTACGGTGATGAGCGATCCTGCTATTAATTCATATACGGCCACCACTTATGATGATGTCTCTCTGGTTTTAAGTGAGGGCAGTACTGAGATTGAGACCTTTACGCCACTGACCGTGATGACGTCAGCTTGTGCTTTTCCCCTTACTACCGCGACAGCTCTCTCAGGAGTAGGAACGAGTACTGATCCTTTCATCATTGATAACGATAGAAGGTTAAACGTATTTGCTGCATCAATTAATATTTCTAACGCAGCGACCGATGCTGGTCAGCCGTATAGAACTGCACACTACAAGGTGACTGCGGATATAGACCTCGGCGTAGCTCAGGCACCCTGGAGCCAGACAAGTAGTGAAAGCACTAACGGACCAGGTTTCACTCCTATGGGTACGAGTAGTATCAGTTTTGCGGGCATGTTTGACTGTGGTAATAAGGAGATTGCTAATCTTTATATTAATAGAGAGACTACCGATGATATAGGGTTATTCGCGCATGTTTCGGGTGCGACGATTCAGAACTGCGTTCTAACAGCTGTTAATGTGAGGGGAAAAAATAATGTCGGAGGCTTGGTCGGTCGGGTTGATAGGAGTACGATCACTAGTTCCTATGCGATAGGCGATGTTGCAGGAGGTGGTTCGGTCGGAGGCTTGGTCGGTCGGGTTGATAGGAGTACGATCAGTCGTTCCTATGCGACAGGCAATGTTTTAATAGGAGGTTCAATAACTGCTAATGCCGGAGGTTTGATCGGGCGTGCCTCTACATCTACGATAAGTTATTCCTATGCGACAGGCACTGTTACAGGAGATAGTTCGGTCGGAGGCTTGGTCGGTCGGGCTGATGGGAGTATGATCAGTCATTCCTATGCGACAGGCGAAGTTTCAATAAGAATGGGTTTATTAGCTACTAATGCTGGAGGTCTGGTCGGGCGTGCCTCTGCATCTACGATAAGTGATTCCTATGCAACAGGCAATGTTACAGGAAACGAACAGGTCGGAGGCTTGGTCGGGTGGAATGTGACGGACGCTATGAGTATGTCTACAATCACCCATTCCTATGCGACAGGCAATGTTACAGGAATGACAGATACAAATGTAGGGCTCTTTATCGGTGGAAATGGTGATTTCGTTACCGGAGGAGACTTTGCATCCATTAGCGTAGGTGTAATGGCATCCTATTTTAATAACGAAGCTACGTTAACGATAACTAACACGGAGCAAACGGGAACAAATAAAGAAGCAGTGGGTTCTGATGATCCTACGCTGACGGGTACTCCTCCTGTTCCGACGCTTGAGACGGCTAACGTAACAGGACAGAGCATGACAGCACTTCAGAGTTTAACTGCAACGTCTACGGGATGGGACGGCGATATCTGGGAATTTACACCCACCACCCAGTACCCCCGTCTTAAAACAGTCGCCTGCGCCAATCGTCAATATGTTACGCCTGTACCGACCGAATGCATGGGCATATAGTTTTTTAAGTAAAAATCACTGCGGAGAGAGCCAATTCTTATCACTCAGAAATAGTTTCTAATGACTTAGTTTCCCTTAAAATAAGGGAAACGCAGTTTTTTAGTCAATTTTGCAAAAAATACTTGCCAAAACGAGTGTTTTATGTTGTATTAATCGTATGAGTTACATGCTAACTATAACAACAATTATTTAACCATTTAAAGTACAATTATCTAAAAATCAAATCTAAAAATCAAATCTAAATCATCACAGGAGGATAAATTTATGAAATCATTACCTAAATTGACGTTAAAAATGCGTCAAATTCATTTCAATCTCAAAGATAGATTGGGTAAGGGCAAAAGTGCATATAAGTTTGCTTTAGTAGTTCTCTATACTATGACAATATTTCTTATCGGCTGTACAACATCAAACACTAGCGATAATATGGAAACTTCACCACCAGTTCCACCACCGGTAGCTTCTCCACTTGAAGTAGGAGACATTACGACTACTCTATCAGGTGGCGAGAATTCGCCCTATGCTGCGGCGACAGTAACCATCGAAGGCTCTGTGATCGTTATCAGTGGTATTACTAATCTAGCGGATGCTACGGCCGAGACTTTGACTTTGAGCATTGCTGATAGAGACGACCCAGCGGCTTACGCTGTTGAACCTCCGTCTACCATAATTCCTGCGACTGTGTTAAACCCAGACGGCACTAATGCGGTAACGAATAGGTTAGAAGGTGTTCAGTTCGTACTGACGCCTGTTGCTGCTGGTAGCGAGGCTATTACTTACAGTATTGAAGTCCGTTTGGCTGAGTTTGTTGCACCGCCGGTGCTTTTGCCTGTGTTTGCGGTAGAAGACATCACGATCACTCCATCAGGCGGGGACACATCACCCTACGCTGCGGCTACACCAACCATTGAGGGCGATACAATCATTATTAGTGGTATTACTAATAGAGATGATACATTGCGAAGTGAGACGCTTACGGTAAGTATTGCCGATAGAGACAGCCCTGCTGATTACACGGCTGAACCTTCGTCTGTAACGATTCCTGCTAATGTATTAAATCCAGATGGAATAAACGGAATGAGTGTTGCAGTGCCAAATGTCGCATTCGTTCTTACGCCTGTCGCTGCTGGGGGAACAGCTGTGACGTTCAATGTTGAGTTGCGGCTTGACGCGTTAGCACCACCTCCGCCGCTTGAAGTAGCGGATATTACAATTGCAGCTGGAAGCCATCCTGCGTACAGCGCTGCAATGGTTTCATCAATCACGGGCAATGTTATTACCCTCAGTGGTATTAAAAATAAAGAAAACAGATTTAGTGCAGACCTAATGCTTACGATTTCTTCATCGTATAGGGTAACAGAGCGAGGTAGTGCGATAACAGGAGCAGACAATGCGATAACCTTGGCAGGTGCAAGTCTCAATCCTTCGGGCGTAGCCAGCACAACAACTGCAATGAATGATGAAAGTCTCAGTTTTGCGGTAACCTCTGCAGGAGGACAGGAAAGTGCTTCTGAGAAATACTACGTTCGATTAATGTTAGGCGATTTGATCCAATTAAAACTCCTCGGCGGTGATGCGGGGGATCTTGCGACAGAACTACTGTTATCAGAAGGAACTTCTAGTTCAACTGTGATTGCAATAAAAAATTGTGGTATGTTTCCACCTCCATATGAAGTTTTTATTGGTGGAACGAAAAGTACAACAGCTTATACACTTACGGTTATGAGCGATCCTGCTGTTAATTCATATGCGATGGGAACTTATATGAATGTTTCTCTGGTTTTAAGTGAGGGAAGTACTGAGCGAGCGACTTTTCCATCCCTAAGTGTGACAACGTCAGCTTGTACGGAAGTAGATTTTGAAGGAACGGGAGTCGATGGCGATCCTTATATTATCGATAATAATAGAAGGTTAGACTTAGTCGCTCAATTAGTCCATACTGCATCAATGAACAGTGATGGGGATTCTTATAGTAGTGCTCACTACAAGGTGACTAGGCGAATAGACCTTGGAGTAACTGGGGCGCCTTGGAGTGAAGGATCAGGATTTACTCGTATAGGTAGGCCGGTCTTTGGTGTTATTTTCCAAGGCACGTTTGACTGTGATAATAATGAGATTGCTAATCTTTATATTAATAGAGGAACTAGTAGTAATGTGGGATTGTTCGGTTATGTTTCGAATGCGACGATTCAGAACTGCGTTCTAACAGCTGTTAATGTGAGGGGGAAAAATTATGTCGGCGGCTTGGTCGGTAGGGCTGAGAATAGTACGATCAGTCGTTCCCATGTGACGGGCACTCTTTCAGGAGTTGTATTTGTAGGCGGTTTGGTCGGGGGTAACAATAACTCTATGATCAGTAATTCCTATATGATCGGTACTATCACAGGAGATAGTTATGTAGGCGGCTTGGTCGGGTTGAACGGCAGTAACTCTATGGTGAGTGATTCTTATGCGAATGTGACTGTAACAGCAAACAATACAACTCTAAGTGCTGCAGGAGGCTTGATTGGGCTTAACGATAATGCTACGATCAATAGTTCCTATGCGACAGGTACTATAACAGGAATGGGTAATGTAGTAGGCGGATTAATTGGGAGAAGTGAGGATATCTCTGTGATCAGTAATTCCTACGCAGCAATTTCTGTTACAGGAAAAGACCATATCGGAGGTTTGGTTGGGGTGAATGATAATACTACGATTAATTTTTCCTATGCGATCGGAAATGTAACAGGAACAGGAAGTACAAATGTAGGACTCTTTATCGGTAGAAATGCAATCGGCGGAGTCACCAATTATACAGGTGTAACGAATTCCTATTATAATAGGAATGCTATTCTTACGACGAATAGCGGTGATCGCTCAATGGAGAAAGGCGTAGGTAGTGATACAGATGGTGACTCTAGTAGGACGACGAGTAGATTAACAGGATTAAGTGAAACAGAACTTAAGGGCAACACAGCAATCACGGGATGGGATAGCAATATCTGGCAATTTGCACCCAATGGCCAGTACCCCCGTCTTAAAACGGTCGTCTGTGCCAATCGTCAATACAGTCAATCAGCTACCGGCTGCGCGGGATTGTGATTCTTTGAATAGATTCTTTAAATAAAAATCACTTTGGGGGAGGAAGCCAATTCTTACCCCCTAGAAGTGATTTCTCACCACTACGTTTCCCTTAAAATAAGGGAAACGTAGTATTTGTCTGTAAAATTTACAAAATTTTACTTGTCCAGGCGGGTATTTAATGTTATACTAATTGTATAACATTTGTCTGACCGTTAGACAATGCAGATATGTAAAAAAAAACAATTCCAAATGATATCAGGAGAGAACACTCATGAATCCATTACAGAAATCAATGCTAAAAATAAGTCAAGGCTACCTCAATTTTAATAGGTTTGCTTTAATTTTGTTTTTATGTATAACAATTATGACCAGCTGCACGACAACCAGTAGTGAACCATCGGTGCCCTCTCCGCTTGAGGTGGGGGATATTACAGTTGTTCCATCAGGCGGCGAAACTTCGCCCTACGCTGCGGCTATAGCAACGATTGAAGGGGCTGTGATCGTTGTTAGTGGTATTACTAATCTAGCGGATGCTAGGTCTGAAACTTTGACTTTGAGCATTGCGGATAGAGACAATCCAGCAACGTATACAGTTGAACCGTCGTCTATTGTTGTTCCTGCGACTGCGTTAAATCCAGACGGCACTGCTGCGGTGGCGAATAGGTTAGAAGGTGTTCAGTTTGTACTGACACCTGTTGCTGCTGGTAGCGAGGCTATTACTTATAGTATTGAAGTTCGTTTGGCTGAGTTCGTTGCGCCGCCGTCACGTTTACCTGCGTTTGCGGTAGAAGACATCACGATCACTCCATCAGGTGGCGACACTTCACTGTACGCCGCAGCTACACCAACTATTGAGGGCGATACAATTATTATTAGTGGTATTGCTAATCTAGCTGATGTGGTGAGAACTGAGACGCTCACAGTAAGTATTGCTGATACGGACAGTCCTGCTGATTACACGGCTGAACCTTCGTCTGTGACGATTCCTGCTAATGTGTTAAATCCAAATGGAATAGGCGGAATGAGTGTTGCAGTGCCTGGTGTTGCATTCGTTCTTACACCTGTCGCTGTTGGGGGAACGGCTGTGACGTTTAATGTTGAGTTGCGACTTGACGGGTTAACGGCACTTCCGCCGCTTGAGATAGCGGATATTGCGTTTGATAGCGGACGCGATCCTGCGTACGTCTCAGCAATGGTTTCATCAATCGTGGGCAATGTCATTGCCATCAGTGGCATTAAAAACAAAGAAGACGGATTTAGTGCAGACCTAATGCTTACGATTTCTTCATCGTATAGGGTAACAGATCGCGGCACTACGATAACAGGAACAGACAATACGCTAATTTTAGCAGGTGCAAGTCTCAATCCGACAGGTGTCGCAAGCACAACAACTGCAATGGACAATGAAAGTCTCAGTTTTACGGTAACCTCTGCAGGAGGACAGGAGAGTGCTTCTGAGAAATACTACGTTCAGTTGATGTTAGGAGATTTGATCCAATTAAGACTCCTTGGTGGGAATGCGGGGGACTTTGCGTCCGAAGTCGTACTCTCAGAAGGGACGTCCAGTCCTGGTATGACAGCGACTTTAAAAGATTGTGGGGTAGTTACGGGTTCACCTTCGCATCAAGTTCTCGTCGGCGGATCGGTCAGTACAGCTTATACGCTTACGGGTACGGTTAATGCATACGTAGCGAGCGCTCAGACGAATTTTGTTTTAAGTCAAGGTAGTTTGAGCCTGACATTTCCACTGTCTATTAGCTCACCTTGTACGCAGGCAGCACTTTCAGGAACGGGAGCGAGTGGTACTCCTTACATCATCGATAACGATAGAAAGTTAAACTTAGTTGCTGAGTTAGTCAATTCTAATACGGGTAACTATAGAACAGCCCATTATAGAGTGGCTGAGCGTATCGACCTTGGTGTCGCCCAGGCCCCTTGGAGTGAGATAAGCAGTGGGACTAGTGGTTCAGGATTTATGCCTATCGGTAGGGATGGTACTAATTTCGCAGGCACGTTTGACTGTGATGAAAAAGTGATCGCTAATCTTTATATTAATAGAAGAACTACTGCGGACATCGGGTTATTTGGCTATACTTCAGGGGCTATGATTCAGGACTGCCGTTTAGCAGATGTTAAAGTTGCAGGGGGGTCTGATGTAGGAGGGCTCATCGGTCAGAGTACGGGTTCTACTATGGTGACTAGTTCTTATGTGACAGGTTCTGTCAGAGGATTTGATAGTTCCAGGAGCAATGTAGGAGGTCTCGTCGGAATAAATAGTGGTTCTACAGTCAGTAATTCCTACGTAAATGGTGATGTCGCTGGAATATATATAGTAGGAGGCTTAGTTGGGCATAATATCGAAGGCACGATCAAGACTTCTTATGCAGCGGGCTCTGTAGAAGAATCGCCCAGTAGTACAGCGGTGGATAGTGGTGTTGGAGGCCTGGTTGGGGTAAATACTGGTTCTGCATCGACTATCACTGATTCCTACGCAGCATCTAGAGTGCAGGGAATTGATGACGCAGGAGGCTTGGTCGGAAGGAATAGTAATAGTGCTAGGATCAGTGCTTCCTACTCGTCTGGGTTTGTAGACGGTGCTATAACAACAGGAGGCTTGGTCGGGGTGAATAGTGGTATGGTTACAAGCTCTTACTGGGATACCACAGCAACGGGTCAATCGGGTAGTGCTGGCGGGACAAGTCAAACGACAACGCAGCTCCAATCTGCCACATCCTATACAGGCTGGGACAGTGCTATCTGGCAGTTTACACCCAATAACCAGTACCCCCGTCTTGAAACAGTCGTCTGCGCCAATCGTCAATACAATCAAGCAGCTACCGAATGCATGGGCTTATAATTTTTTTTACTAAGAATCTGTGCTTTTCGTCAATACAATCAAGCAGCTACCGAATGCATGGGCTTATAATTTTTTTTACTAAGAATCTGTGCTTTGCTAGGAGGCAATACTCATGAATCCACTGCAGAAATCAATGCTAAAAATAAGTCAAAACTATCTCAATTTTAATAGGTTTGCTTTAACTTTGTTTCTGTGTGTAACAATTATGACCAGCTGCACGACAACCAGTAGTGATGAAGGCACAGGTGTGCCGCCTCCTGTGCCTTCTCCGCTTGAGGTGGGAGATGTTACAGTTGTTCCATCAGGCGGCGAAACTTCGCCCTACGCTGCGGCTATAGCAACGATTGAAGGGGCTGTGATTGTTGTTAGTGGCATTACTAATCTAGCGGATGTTACGACCGAGACCTTGACGGTGAGTATTGCGGATAGAGACAATCCAGCAACGTATACAGTTGAACCGTCGTCTATTGTTGTTCCTGCGACTGTGTTAAATCCAGACGGCACTAATGCGGCGGCGAATAGGTTAGAAGGTGTTCAGTTTGTACTGACACCTGTTGCTGCTGGTAGCGAGACTATTACTTACAGTATTGAAGTTCGTCTTGCTGAGTTTGTTGCCCCACCACCACTACCATTCTTGCCCGTGTTTGCGGTAGAAGATATCACGATCACTCCATCAGGCGGGGATACATCACCCTACGCTGCAGCTACACCAACCATTGAGGGCGATACGATTGTTATTAGTGGTATTGCTAATCTAGCTGATGTGGTGAGAACTGAGACGACGCTCACAGTAAGTATTGCTGATACGGATACTCCTGCTGATTACACGGCTGAACCTTCATCTGTTATAATTCCTGCTAATGTGTTAAATCCAGGTGGAACAGGCGTAGTGAATGCTGTAGTGCCAAATATTGCTTTCGTCCTTACGCCTGTCGCTGCTGGGGGAACGGCTGTGACGTTCAATGTTGAGTTGCGGCTTGATGCGTTAGCGCCACTTTCGCCGCTTGAGATAGCGGATATTGCGTTTGATAGCGGACGCGATCCTGCGTACAGCGCTGCAATGGTTTCATCAGTCACGGGCAATGTCATTACCATCAGTGGCATTAAAAATAAAGAAGACGGATTTAGTGTAGACCTAATGCTTGCGATTTCTTCATCGTATAGGGTAACAGAGCAAGGTACTGCAATAACAAGAGCCGACAATGCGTTAACCTTGGCAGGTGCAAGTCTCAATCCTTCGGGCGTAGCCAGAACAATAACTGCAATGGATGATGAAGGTCTCAGTTTCACGGTAACAGCTGCACAGTCGGTGAGTGCTTCTGAGAAGTACTACGTTCGGTTGATGTTAGGAGATTTGATCCAATTAAGACTACTTGGTGGGAATGCGGGGGATTTTGCTTCCGAAGTCGTACTCTCAGAAGGGACGTCTAGTTCTGGTATGACAGCGACTTTAAAAGAGTGTAGCGTAGTTACGGGTTTACCTTCGCATCAAGTTCTTGTCGGCGGGATGGAAAATATGGTTTATACGCTTACAGGTACGGTTAATGCATACGTAGCGAGCGTTCAAACAGATTTTGTTTTAACCGAGGGCAATACTCAGAGAGCAACTTTCTCAGTGTTGGTTACGTCAGCTTGTACGCAGACATCATTCTCAGGAGCAGGAACGAGTGGTGATCCTTATATCATCGATAGTGATAGAAGATTAAACTTAATGGCTGAGTTAATAAAAAATCAAGCCAGTTATAGAGATGATTATTACAAGGTGACCGAGCGCATAGACCTTGGCATAGCCCAGGCGCCCTGGAGTAAAACAAAAAGTACAAGTACTACTCCTAGTGGACCAGGGTTTGCTCCTATGAGTACATTCAGTGCTAAGTTTTCGGGTAAGTTTGATTGTGACAACAATGAGATTGCCAATCTTTATATTAATGACGGTGGCAATGCTAATGTCGGGTTATTTGGTGTTGTTTCAAATGCAACGATTGAGAATTGTCGTCTAACAGCTGTTGAAGTTATAGGCGATGATTATGTCGGAGGCTTGGTCGGGAGTAATATTAGCTCTACGATCAATAATTCCTATGTGACAGGCTCTGTTACAGGAATGGGTCTTTATATTGGAGGCTTGGTCGGGAATAGCACTAACTCTACGATCAGTAATTCCTATGTAGTAGGCTCTGTTACAGGAAATAATACTGTGGGGGGCTTAGTTGGGGGAAATGATACTAATTCTACGATCACTACTTCTTATGCATCAGGTGCTGTGAGAGCAACAGATGGTTCTACTGTGGGAGGCTTAGTTGGACAGAATTATTCTATGGTTAGTAATTCCTATGCGACAGGCTCTGTTTCGGGAAATATTAATGTCGGAGGCTTAGTTGGGGTTAACAATTCTGGTGCGGTCAATGCATCCTATGCGATCGGAAGTGTGACAGGAAATACTCATACAGGGGGATTGGTTGGAAGAAGTATTAGTGGTGGAACGGTTACAGATTCTTACTGGGATACCACAGCAACAAGTCAGTCGTCTAGTGCTGGCGGGACAGCACAAACGACAACGCAGCTCCAATCTGCCACATCCTATACAGGCTGGGACAGTGCTATCTGGGTTTTTACACCCAATAACCAGTACCCTCGTCTTAAAACGGTCGTCTGCGCCAATCGTCAATATGTTACACCTGTACCGACCGATTGCACGAGCTTATAATTTTTTTACTAAGAATCTATGCTTTACTAGGAGGCAATACTCATGAATCCACTGCAGAAATCAATGCTAAAAATAAGTCAAAACTATCTCAATTTTAATAGGTTTGCTTTAACTTTGTTTCTGTGTGTAACAATTATGACCAGCTGCACGACAACCAGTAGTGATGAGGGTGCAGTCGTGCCACCACCGGTGCCTTCTCCGCTTGAGGTGGGAGATATTACAGTTGTTCCATCAGGCGGCGAAACTTCGCCCTACGCTGCGGCTATAGCAACGATTGAAGGGGCTGTGATTGTTGTTAGTGGCATTACTAATCTAGCGGATGTTGCGACCGAGACCTTGATGGTGAGCATTGCTGATAGAGACGACCCAGCGGCTTACGCTGTTGAGCCTGCATCTATCATAATTCCTGCGACTGCGTTAAATCCAGAAGGAACTAATGCGGTAAAGATCAGAGTAGAAAACGCCGAGTTTGTACTTACACCAGTTGATGAAGAACCGATAACGTATAGCGTTGAGGTGCGTCTTAATGAATTTGTTATGCGTACGCCGTTAGTGGCTGAGGATATTACGTTTGCAGCTGGAAGGCATCCTGCGTATGAAGATGCGGTGGTATCTCTAGTCAGTGACAATGTCGTTACCATCAGCGGCATTAAAAACAAAGAAGCAGGTTTCAATGAAGACTTGACTCTTATAATAAAAGACAAAACTGATCCTGCAGAATACGAAGTTACGGGAGACATGGCAATTCTACTGGGCGCCGAACTCAATCCTGACGGTATTACAAATATCAATACTACAAACAATGAAGCCCTCACCTTTACAGTGATGCCGGCAGCACCGGGAAGTGAACCTGTGAAGTACTACGTTCACTTAATGTTAGGCGATTTGATTCAATTAAGACTCCTTGGTGGGGATGCGGGCGATCTTGCAACAGAATTGCTTTTGTCAGAAGGCACTTCTAGTCCTGCTATGAATATGATTTCTTTGAAAGAATGTGGCGTCTTCCCACCTCCGTATGAAGTTCTGCTCGGCGGAACGAAGAGCGAAGTAACTTATGGGCTTGTAGCTATGAGCACTCCTGCTGTTAGTTTTTATGAAGTGGGGACTCATATGAATGTTTCTTTGGTTTTAAGTGAGGGTAGTACTGAGATTGAGACTTTTACACCACTAACCGTAACGACGGCAGAGTGTAGAACGACGGAGGCGGCAGCAGCTCTCTCAGGAGCAGGGATGGAGGATGATCCTTACATTATTGATAACGATAGAAAGCTAGACCTCGTTGCTAGGTTAGTCAATGCTAATACAGGCACTTATAAAAGCGCCCATTATCGAGTCACCAGACGTATCGACCTTGGTGTCTCCCAGGCATCCTGGAGTGAAACGGGTTCTACGAGTGGTGGCTTTAGTCCTATAGGTACGTATACAGATCAAGATAATAATATTCCGTTTACAGGCACGTTTGACTGTGAAACCAATGAGATTGCCAATCTTTATATTAATAGAGACACTACCGATAATATAGGATTATTTGGGTATACTTCAGATGCTACGATCCAAAACTGCGGTTTAACGGATGTCAATGTCACGGGAAATAATAATGTCGGAGGCTTAGTCGGTTATAATGCTAATTCTACGATCAGTAGTTCCTATGTGACAGGTTCTGTCAGAGCACCAGGAAGAATGAGTAGTCATGTCGGAGGCTTGGTTGGGTATAATGCTAATTCTACGATCAGTAAGTCTTATGCGACAGTTTCTGTTTCAGTACCAGGATTAAACGCTAATAATGTCGGAGGCTTAGTCGGTTATAATACTGATTCTACGATCAGTATTTCCTATGCGGCAGGTTCTGTTAGAGTAATGGGAGGATTGAGTGAGAGAGTCGGAGGCTTGGTCGGGTATGACTTCAATACTATGATTAGTGATTCCTATGCGGCAGTTGTTGTGTCAGGAACTTCTAAGGTTGGAGGCTTGATCGGACAGAACGGTGGTTCTAGGGACAGTAATTCCTACGCGATCGGACGTGTAACAGGAGCATCTGCTTTAGAAGGCTTAGTTGGAATTAATGATCTTGCGAATGTTAGGAATTCTTACTGGGATACTGAAACAACAGGTCAGCAGTCTAAAAATATGTCAGTAGGGACCCCACAAACGACAACGCAGCTCCAATCTGCCACATCCTATCCAGGCTGGGACAGTGCTATCTGGCAATTTGCACCTGACGACCAATATCCCCGCCTTAAAATAGTCGCCTGCGCCAATCGTCAATACAATCAATCAGCTACCGAATGCACGGGGTTGTGATTTTTGAATAAATTCTCTGAATAAAAATCACTTGGGGGGGGGAAGCCAATTCTTACTCCCTAGAAGTAATTTTTCACCACTCCGTTTCTCTTATTTTAAGGGAAACTTAGTTTTTTTTATCAATTCTGCAAAAAAATACTTGCCAGAACAGGTATTTTATGTTATATTAATCGCATGAGTTACATGCTAACCATAACAACAATTATTTAACCATTTAAAGTACAATTGTCTAAAAATCAATTCTAAATCATCGCAGGAGGATGAATTTATGAAATCATTGTCTAAATTGACGTTAAAAATGCGTCAAATTCATTTCAATCTGAGTAATACACTCAGTGGTAATAAAAACAGGGAGGATCGGGTACGGGAGCTATCCCCCCGTGCATATTCAAAGGGGGAATCACTATGAGAACATATCCATTTGCTTTGGTAACTTTGTGTGCTGTTACAATATTTCTTATCAGCTGCACAGTAGAGTCGGGCACTAGTGATAATGTGGGAACTCCACCACCGGTAGCTTCTCCACTTGAGTTAGGAGACATTACGACTACTCCATCAGGCGGGGACACATCACCCTACGCTGCGGCGACAGTAACCATCGAAGGGGCTGTGATCGTTGTTAGTGGTATTACTAATCTAGCGGATGCTACGTCTGAAACTTTGATGATGAGTATTGCTGATAGAGACGACCCTGCTGCTTACACTGTTGAGCCTGCGTCTATTACTATTCCTGGGACTGTGTTAAACCCAGACGGGACTGCTGCGGTAACGAATAGGTTAGAAGGCGTTCAGTTTGTACTGACACCTGTTGCTGCTGGTAGCGAGGCTATTACTTACAGTATTGAAGTTCGTCTGGCTGAGTTCGTTGCGCCGCCGGTACTCTTGCCTTCGTTTGCGGTAGAAGACGTCACGATTACTCCATCAAGCGGGGACACATCACCCTACGCTGCGGCGACAGTAACCATCGAAGGCTCTGTGATCGTTGTTAGTGGCATTACTAATCTAGCGGTTGCTACGTCTGAAACTTTAATGATGAGTATTGCCGATAGAGACGACCCTGCTGCTTATACGGCTGATCCTTCATCTGTTACGATTCTTGCTGATGTATTAAATCCAGACGGCACTAATGCGGTAACGAATAGGTTAGAGGGTGTTCAGTTCGTACTGACACCTGTTGCTGCTGGTGGCGAGACTATTACTTACAGTATTGAAGTTCGTTTAGCTGAGTTCATTGCGCCGCCGGCACCCTTGCCTGCGTTTGTGGTAGCAGACATCACGATCACTCCATCAGGCGGGCCGACTTCACCGTATGCTGCGGCTACACCAACCCTTGAAGGCGATACAATTATTATCAGTGGCATTACTAATCTAGATGATATGGTGAGAACTGAGACGCTCGCAGTAAGTATTGCTGATACAGACACTCCTGCTGATTACACGGCTGCGCCTTCATCTATAACAATTCCTGCCAATGTGTTAAATCCAGTTGGAACAGGCGTAGTGAATGCTGTAGTGCCAAATGTCGCATTTGTTCTTACACCTGTCGCTGCTGGGGGAATGGCTGTGACGTTCAATGTTGAGTTGCGGCTCGATGCGTTAGCACCACTTACACCGCTTACAGCATCAGATATTACGTTCGATAGCAGACGCGATCCTGCGTACAGCGCTGCAATGGTTTCATCAGTCATGGGCAATGTCATTACCATCAGTGGCATTAAAAATAAAGAAGACGGATTTAGTGCAGCCCTAATACTTATGGTTTCTCCATCGTATAGGATAGCAGTTCGAGGCAGTTCGATAACAGGCACAGGTGATGCGCTAAACATACCCTCTGCGAGAGTCAATCCTTCGGGCGTAGCGAGTATAACAACCTCACCGAATGATGAAAACCTCAGTTTTACGGTAACGGCTGCACAGTCGGTGAGTACTTCTGAGAAATACTACGTTCGATTAATGTTAGGAGATTTGATCCAATTAAAACTCCTCGCTGGGAGTACAGGGGCCTTTACTTCCGAAGTCGTGCTCTCAGAAGGCACGTCTAGTTCTGGTATGATGGTGAGTTTAAAAAATTGTGGGGTAGTTACGGGTTCACCTTCGCATGAAGTTCTCGTCGGTGGAGCGGTCAGTACAGCTTATACGCTTACGGGTACGGTTGATTCATATGTAGCGAGTTCTCAGACGGATTTTGTTTTAAGGCAAGGTGCTGAGAGCCTGACATTTCCACTGTCTGTTAGTTCGTCTTGTACTACGGCAGGGCTCTCAGGGGGAGGAACGAGTGGTAGTCCTTACATCATCGATAACGATAGAAAGTTATACTTACTTGCTACGTTAGTCAATGCTGGTATGACCGGTTATACTAACGCCCATTATCGAGTGACTGAGCGCATCAACCTTGGCATCGCCCAGGCGCCTTGGAGTGAAACGAAGAGTGGAGCTAATGGAGGCGGTTTCCCTCCTATCGGTAGGGGGAGTAGCACTAGTTTTGCAGGCACATTTGACTGCAGTAACAATGAGATAGCTAATCTTTACATTAATAGAGGAACTAGTGATAATGTGGGGTTGTTCGGCTATGCTTCGAGTGCGACGATTCAAAACTGCTACCTAGTAGATGCTAAAGTTACAGGGAGATCTGATGTAGGAGGCATTATCGGAGAGAATACTAATTCGGTAATCAATGATTCTTATGTCACAGGTTCTGTTACAGGAGTTGCTGTTGCAGGAAGTGCCAACTCCGGGGTAAATGTAGGAGGACTCGTCGGGATGCATGTTAATGGCCCTTCTGGTAATAATAATACTGCGATCAATAATTCCTACGCAGTAGTTACTGTTAATGGATCAGACGCAGTAGGAGGTTTAGTTGGGTACAGTCTAGGTGTGGTCAGAGTTTCTTATGCATCGGGTAGTGTCGTAGCATCGGGGAATGGTGCCGGAGGCCTGGTCGGGATAAATTCTAGTAGTTCAGCGACTGTTACTAATTCCTACGCAACGGCCACTGTGACTGGAAATTCTATTGTCGGAGGCCTAGTCGGAAGTAATAGTGCGGGTTACATCCATACTTCCTATTCGATTGGAAAACCAACCGGAACTTCTTCTGTCGGAGGCATGCTCGGGGTGGGTACTGGCGGTAATATTTTTCGTTCTTACTGGGATACCACTACAACTGAAACCTCTACCAGTGCTGGCGGGACAGGACAAACAACATCACAACTTCAAAGTGCTACATCCCTCTCTAGTTGGAGCGGTACTATCTGGCAATTCACACCCAATAACCAGTATCCCCGTCTTAAAGGTGTAGTCTGTGCAAACCGTCAATACGCAGATCCCGTCCCGACCGATTGTACGGGGTTATAATTTTTTTTAAGTGAAAATCACACTTCGGAGGTAAGTCAATTCTCACCCCCTAGAAGTGATTTCTCACCACTCCGTTTCCCTTATTTTAAGGGAAACGGAGTTTTTCTCTGTAAAATTTACAAAATTTTACTTGTCCGAAGCGGCATTTAATGTTATACTAAGTGTAAGAGAATTGCCTGATTAATCTAAAAGCCAATTTTAGACTATTTTAGAAAGAAAAAACTCATGAATGCATTACAGAAATCAATGTTAAAAATAAGTCAAAGCTATATCAATCTGAGTAAGATATTAACGTGTGGGTGTTTCTTGTTAGTTGTTCTAACGAGTTGTGCTCCGTCGGCGGAGACGACACCACCGGATAATCCGACACTGTTAACCAATCTCATTAAAATGAGCAATCCAAGTATTGGGGGTCTTGTCGTAACAGTAGACAATTCTGATCCTGCCAGTCCTAAGCTTACGGTTGCGGGCTTGACTAATAAAGCCTCAGGAGATTTTGCTGCGGTGACTATCAATATTGACCAGTCACAAGGCATCACCACAGAGCCAACGAGTTTTATCGTGACTGCGCCAGTGCCGATCTCTCCACATGAAATAGAAACTAACCTGAGCGTCACCTTCGAAGCAGAAGACGTTATTTCTTATGGGGTAACGATTAAAATAGACGGTGCTCCTGTGAATGAATGGTTTGCTAGCGAACAGCTCAGTAGTTACATCTCAGCGACCTTTGCAGGTCAAGGAGGTGAGATTTCTATCGCTGAGTCGACACTTTCTATTACAGGTCTAGCCAATAGCCCGACTGAAACAGGGGGGAGGATTGCCTTCACTTTGCCTGATGGCTTTACAGCAGAGCCAGCTACTATTGAACTAGCTAATCCTGATGGAATTGAAGCTGCAGTCATCGTTCTCGATCCAAATACCTTTACGATTACTGAAACAGCGAATGCTGCTGGAAATTCACACACCTATACAATCGCAGATGTTATGTTATCGCCACTTACAAGGTTTACGCCTGGAATTCATATTAAGATCACAGAAGCTGGAAATGATATTACGAGGGGTCTTGCTATTACTGAGGAAGCAGGCAATATTATTCGTATCAAAGGCTTAACTAATAAAGCAGATCAATCACCAGGAACACCGAATAAATACACGCTTGTGATCGATGAGGTGGTTGCGTTTTTTACTACACCAGGCAATGCTCCGATCACGCGAACTATCACTGAGCCTGCCAGTGACTTAGTGTCTGGCATGGGTGAGATTACCGATGAAATAGGAATGGCTGCCTCTACTTTTGAGATTACCAATAATAATGATGAGAATGTGGCTACAACTTACACGTTGGTAGTTGATTTTAGTAGATTGGAGGTGAACACACTCATCATTACTAGTGCTGATATTAACGGCGGTGTCCAGACGAATGTGACTTCGGAAACAATGCTCTCGATCACAACAGGCGCCTGTGAATTGTTAGCAGAACCCATGGTAACCATTGCAGGTGGTGGCAAGGTAGCAGATATGACACCTTTTCCTAGGTATTATGACCGTAATCGCGATGCTCTTAATGATAATAAATACACGGTCACCCGCAATTTAACTTTAGAGAATAGTAGTGGTGAGGTTCTTGAAACTAGTTTTGCTATTACGATGGAATTTCCAGCGTGCACAGGTTTTCCTAGTGGGCAGACGGGTGTTGATGCTGCTACCGCCTATGAGATAGACAATCCCGCTAGGTTAGACCTTGCTTCACTTCTTGTCAATACGGATAATGGTAGTTATGGTGATAAATATTATAAAATAACGGCTAATATCGATATAGGGGCAGGCTTTCCGCTTAGTGAAGTAGGCAGTAAGCATTCTGATGGAATGGGGATTGTTGGCAAAGGCTTTGTTCCGATCGGAAGAGCTGACGCTAAGTTTACGGGAACGTTGGATTGTGATAGTAAAACGATTTCAGGGCTTTATATTAATAGAGAGAATATAGATGATATAGGACTGTTGGGGTCTATTTCAGATGCGAATATTATGAATTGCGCCCTAGTCAATGTTAATATTACAGGAGGTAGTAATACGGGTGGCTTAGTCGGATGGAATGGTAGTAACTCTATGATAAGTGATTCTTATGCGACAGGCTCTGTAAATGGAGGCGATGATACAGGAGGGTTAGTTGGAAAAAATACTGATAACTCTACGATCAGTACCTCCTATGCGAATGTTGCTGTAGATGGGAAAACTCGGTCAGGCGGCTTAGTGGGGCATAATAGCAATAATGCTATGATCACGGATTCTTATGCGACGGGCACTGTTGATGGGGCGGTGTTTGTCGGAGGCCTAGTCGGGAGGAATAGAATGTCTACGATCAATAATTCCTATGCGATTGGGGGTGTTTCGGGACTCAGTACGATAGAAGGCTTAGTTGGAATTGATGATAATGGAACTATTACAGCTTCTTACTGGGATACTGAAACATCAGGTAGGTCGACTAGTGCTGGCGGGACAGGTCAAACAACAATGGAGCTCCAATCTGCCACGTCCTATTCTGGCTGGCTGGATACTGTCTGGCAATTTGCACCCACCACCCAGTACCCCCGCCTTAAAACAGTCGCCTGCGCCAATCGTCAATATGTTACACCTGTACCGGCCGATTGTACGGGGTTATAATTTTTTTTAAGTAAAAATCACACTGCGGAGGCAAGCCAATTCTTACCCCCTAGAAGTGATTTCACCACTCCACTTCCCTTAAATTTAAGGGAAGTGGGAGCCTACCGGTAAAAATTTCACGCCGCACATTGAATATTCTAACCTACTCAATGCTGCAATATTTTAAACGCTGTTCAATGTCATTTACCGATGATTGCGTATATTTACACGGTTTTTTGAGATGAGGAGTGGGTTTTAAGATATTTTAAAAAATTTTACTTGTCAGTATTGGTGTTTTATGTTATATTAGATACGTGACGTTTGATCATTGAATTATTTGAATAGTATTCATCTGAGAATCAATTTCACATCATTGTAACGGGAAGAAATCATGAACATACTACAAAAATCAATATTAAAAACCAGTAAAAACTATTTCAATCTGAGTGAATTTGCTTTAATTTTATTGTTATGCATAACAATTGCAGCTTTCATAACGAGTTGTACTACGTCGGCAGCGAGTAATGATAGTGCGTTGCCCCCTGTCCCATCTCCGCTTGAATTAGGAGACATTACGGTTACGCCAACGGTTGGCGAGACTTCGCCGTACTCTTCAGCTGTAATATCCATTGAAGCGGTTGTGATCGTTGTTAGTGGTATTACTAATCTAGCGGATGCTAGGCAGCAGACCCTCACGATAAGTATTGTTGATAAGGACACTGATGCGCCAGCCTATACGGTTACACCGGAGTCTATTGTAATTTCTGCTGTTGTATTAAACCCAGAAGGGACTAATGCGGTAACGAATAGGTTAGAAGGTGATAATTCTAAATTTGTCATCACACCAGCAGATGGCGGAGAAGTTATAACGTATAGCATTGAGGTGCGGCTGGCTGAGTACACTCCGCCACCACCACTTCTGCCTGAGTTTGTGAAAGAAGACATTACGGTTATGCTAAACACTCCCCCAGGAGAACCTTCACGGTATCCTTCTTTTTCTTATACAGCAAATATTGAGACGAATTTTATTATTATCAGTGGTATTACTAATCTAACTGATAGGGCAAAGACGGAGACTCTGACGGTGACTATTGCTGATTCAGAGAATCAGTACACAGTTACTCCTGAGTCGGGTATTACTGTTTCGGCTACGCAATTAAATCCAGACGGAGTAGGCATGGAGACAATCACATTAGATAGTACCAGCGCCCAACAATTCACACTTACGCCTGTAACAGAGGGTGGAACACCTGTCACATATACGGTTCGATTGCTTCTTGACATGCCAGTTTCCCCTCCGCCGCTTATGGTAGCAGATATTGACTTTGCGGATGGAAGAGACTCCACTTACAATGATGCGACTATCACATCGATTGATAATAATAACAATATCGTTACGATCGGTGGCATTACAAACAGAGATACGATTATGTTTACTGAAGCGCTGACACTTACGGTGTCTTCAAAGTATACTGTGACGGCACGAGGTAATAATACGATAACAGGATCAGATAATGCGTTAATTTTACCAGCTTCGCTTTTCAATGTTGAGGGCATCATGAACACAATGACGCCAACTAATGAAGGCTTGACATTTACAGTAGAGTCTGCAGACTTGCCAAGTACTGCCGTAACATACTATGTGCAGTTAGATTTAGAAGCTTTGATTCAGTTGAGGTTCCCTGGCGGAAATGAAGGGGACATTACGACAGAACTGCTACTAACAGAGGGTGTTATACCACCTAGTTCAACTACGATTGAACTAAAAGAGTGTGCTGTATTTTTGTCTTCATATGAAGTTCTTGCGGGTGGGACGAAGAGTACAGCTGCTTATACACTTACGGTGATGAGCGATCCTGCTGTTAGTTCATATACGGCTGCCACTTATAATGATGTTTCTCTAATTCTGAGTGAGGGCAGTACTGAGATTGAGACCTTTACGCCACTGACCGTGATGACGTCAGCTTGTACATCGGCAGCTCTCTCAGGAGTAGGAACGAGTGCTGATCCTTATATCATCGATAACGATAGAAAGCTAGATCTTATCGCTGGGTTAGTCAATCGTAATACAGGTACATATCATAATCGTCATTATAAGGTGACTAAGCGGATAGACCTTGGAATAGCCGAAGCGCCCTGGAGTAAAACATCCGGTGGAAATGGATTTGATCCTATCGGTAATGGTGCCCGAACTTATAGGGGACTCGGCAGATTTGATTGTCAGAATAACGAGATTGCTAACCTTTACATTAATAGGTCTACTACTGATCATATAGGGTTATTTGGTTTTATTCAAGGTTATGCTAGGATTGCAAACTGTGTTCTAGTCAATGTTGATATTACAGGACGTTCTAATGTCGGAGGCTTGGTCGGTAAGGTTGATGACAGTAGCAGGATCACCAATTCCTACGTGATGGGTGTAGTTTCAGGCGTGGATAGTGTCGGAGGTTTGGTCGGTAATGCTAATGACGATGGCAGGATCACTAGTTCCTATGCGACAGCTTCTGTAACAGGAACAGGAACGGGTGTTAATATCGGAGGCTTGGTCGGGCTAAATGGTAGTAATTCTAAGATCAGTAATTCCTATGCAATAGGCACTGTGATGGGAACGAGTCGTGTCGGAGGTTTAGTCGGATACAATAATGACTCTATAATCAATAATTCCTATGCGATCGGACGTGTGCGGGGAACTAGTGATGTAGGAGGTTTAGTTGGCTCTAATATTTCTGGAAATTATGCAGCTTCTTACTGGAATACTGAAACAACAGGTCAGTCGACTAGTGCTGGCGGGACAGGTCAAACGACAATGGAGCTCCAATCTGCCACATCCACGTCCTATTCTGGCTGGCTGGATACTGTCTGGCAATTTGCACCTGGTGACCAGTACCCCCGCCTTAAAACAGTCGCTTGCGCCAATCGTCAATATGCGAATCCTGTACCTACGACTTGTATAGATTTATGAGTACGGGGTTATAATTCTTTCAAGTAAAACTCACTTCGAGTAAAAAGTACCCTCATCTCTCTGGCATCCCTTAAATTTAAGGGATGCCAGAGGTTATCAAAATTAAGAGTAGATCAAATGTTAAAAAACATTCAACCGTATTAATACGATTTTTATGCGTATTTACACGGTTTTTTGAGATGAGGAGTAAATTTTATAAAATTTTTTAAAAATTTACTTGAGAATAGGGGTCTTTTGTGTTATATTATCCGTATAATAATGACTTAAATAGTACCCATCTAAAATTTAACAGTAACATAAATTCAATTTCACATCATTAAAAAAGAAAGATATTATGGAAACAATGCAAAAATCACTGTTAAAAACCAGTAAAAATCATTTCAATGTGCGTAAATTCGCTTTGTTTTTATTGCTATGCATAATAGTTATAATTTTTATAACGAACTGCACCCCAGCGGCAACGAGTAATGATAGGGTACCGCCGCCTGCCTCATCTCTTGAATTAGAGGACATCACGGTTGTTCCATCAGGCGGCGATACTTCGCCCTACGCTGCGGCTATAGCAACGATTGAAGGGGCTGTGATCGTTGTTAGTGGTATTACTAATCTAGCGGATGCTAGGTCTGAAACCTTGACCTTGAGTATTGCCGATAGAGACAACCCAGCGACTTACGTTGTTGATCCTGCGTCTATTACTATTCCTGGGACTGTGTTAAATCCAGACGGCACTAATGCGGCGGCGAATAGGTTAGAAGGTGTTCAGTTTGTACTGACACCTGTTGCTGCTGGTAGCGAGGCTATTACTTACAGTATTGAAGTTCGTCTTAGTGAGTTCGTTGCGCCGCCGTCACGTTTACCTGCGTTTGCGGTAGAAGACATCACGATCACTCCATCAGGTGGCGACACTTCACTGTACGCCGCAGCTACACCAACCATTGAGGGCGACACAATTGTTATTAGTGGTATTACTAATCTAGCTGATGTGGTGAGAACTGAGACGACGCTCACAGTAAGTATTGCTGATACGGATACTCCTGCTGATTACACGGCTGAACCTTCATCTGTTATAATTCCTGCCAATGTGTTAAATCCAGTTGGAACAGGCGTAGTGAATGCTGTAGTGCCAAATGTCGCATTTGTTCTTACGCCTGTCGCTGCTGGGGGAACAGCTGTGACGTTCAATGTTGAGTTGCGGCTTGATGCGTTAGCGCCACTTCCGCCGCTTGAGATAGCGGATATTACAATTGATAATGGAAGTCATCCTGCGTACAGCGCTGCAATGGTTTCATCAATCACGGGCAATGTCATTACCATCAGTGGCATTAAAAACAAAGAAGACGGATTTAGTGTAGACCTAATGCTTACGATTTCTTCATCGTATAGGGTAACAGAGCAAGGTACTGCAATAACAAGGTCCGACAATGCGCTAACCTTGGCAGGTGCAGGTCTCAATCCTCCGGACGTAGCCAGCACAACAACTGCAATGGATGATGAAGGTCTCAGTTTCACGGTAACAGCTGCACAGTCGGTGAGTGCTTCTGAGAAATACTACGTTCGGTTAATGTTAGGCGACCTGATTCAATTAAGACTCCTCGGCGGTAATGCAGAAGCCTTTGTGTCCGAAGTACTCCTCTCAGAAGGGACGTCTAGTTCTGCTGCGAGTACGGCTACTTTGAAAAATTGTGATGTGGTTACGGGTTTGCCTGCGAATGAAGTTCTTGTCGGCGGAATCACCAGCACAGCTTATGCGCTTACAGGTACGGTCAATTCCTACGCAGCGAGTTCTCAGACGAATTTTGTTTTAAGTCGAGGTGCTGAGAGCCATACATTTCCACTGTCTGTTAGCGCACCTTGTAGTGCGGCAGCGCTCTCAGGAGCAGGAACGAGTGGTGATCCTTACATTATAGATAACGATAGAAAGTTAAACTTGCTCTCTGAGTTAATTGATGCTAACGCGATGAACAGTGCTAATAGGCTGTATGCTGAAGCCCACTACAGAGTAGACGCGAATATAGACCTCGGCTTAGCTGCTGCGCCCTGGAGTGAAGGGGGAACTATGAGTCGTGGTTTTGCTCCTATAGGTGTGACTAATAGTCTCAATGCTTATTCTAGACCGTTTGGAGGAAATTTTGATTGTAATAACAAAGAGATTGCTAACCTTTATATTAATACAAGAACACTTGATGATAGAGATAGAGAGGATATTTTTGGTATTAGCGTAGGGTTATTCGGATATGTTCTTGGTGCGACGATTCAGAACTGCGCTCTAACAGCTGTTAAGGTTGCAGGACGTGATTTTACCGGAGGCTTGGTTGCTAGGGCTAGTATTTCTACGACCATCCGTAACTCCTATGTAACAGGCAGCGTTACAGGAGATAACCGGACCGGAGGCTTGGTCGGAGATGCCGGAGGAAATTCTAAGATAATTGATTCCTATGCGACAGTTAGCGTTACAGGATTCCGTGATAATATCGGAGGCTTGGTCGGAGCGGCTGCGGGTAGATTTATAATCAGTAATTCCTATGCGACAGGCGCTGTTTCAGGAAGCAATAATGTCGGCGGCTTGGTTGGCTTTAGTACTACTAGCATGATCAGTAATTCCTATGCGACAGGCGCTGTTTCAGGAAGCAATAATGTCGGCGGCTTGGTTGGCTTTTCTAGTACTACTAGCACGATCAGTAATTCCTATGCGACAGGCGCTGTTTCAGGAAGCAATAATGTCGGCGGCTTGGTTGGGCAGAACCGTGATCAATCTACAATCACTCATTCCTATGCGATCGGAAATGTAACAGGAATGACGGGAGGTACGCATATAGGACCTTTTATCGGTTTCAATGGCGACGGTTCAACACCTGGTTACACAGGTGTAACGGCATCCTATTATAATAGTGATTCTACTCTCACTGGGGGTACTTCTACGACAGGTGTAGGCAGTGATACAGATGGTGACTCTAGTAGGACGACGGCTAACGTAACAGGACAGAGCAGGATAGCACTTCAGAGTTTAACTGCAACAGCTACGGGATGGGACGGTAATAATATCTGGGAATTTACACCCACCACCCAGTACCCCCGCCTTAAAACAGTCGTCTGTGCCAATCGTCAATATGCGAATCCTGTACCTACGACTTGTACGGATTTATGAGTACGGGGTTATAACTATCTCGGGTAAAACTCATTTCGAGTAGAAGTACCCTCATCTCTCTGGCATCCCTTAAATTTAAGGGATGCCAGAGGTTATCAAAATTAAGAGTAGATCGAATGTTAAAAAACATTCAATGGCATTTATACGATTTTTATGCGTATTTACACGATTTTTTGAGATGAGGAGTGGGGGTTAGGATATTTTAAAAAATTTTACTTGCCAATAGGGGTGTTTTATGTTATATTAAATGCACGGTAATTGTCTAATTATTTGAATAGTATTTATCTAAAATTCAATTTCACATCATTAAAAGGAGAATGAAATTATGAAAAGAATAGACGCATCGGTATTGAAACCACGTCGAAAAGATAAAACTATCATAACATATAGATTTGCTTTTGCGTTTCTTATTGCTTCTATGACTCTCATCATCAGCTGCGCAGGAACTTCTGCATCTACTGCTACAAATCAAATGCAAGATCAGATACAGTTAAAATTGCTTGGCGGGGATGCGGGGGACCTTGTGTCAGAACTAGTGCTATCGGCGGGAACATCTAGTTTACCTCCGATCGAATTAAAAGAATGTGCTATGTTTCCACTTTCATATGAAGTTCTTGTCGGTGGAAATCCTAGTACAGCGACTTATACGCTTGCGGTTATGAGCGATCCTGCTATTAATTCATATACGAAAACTACTTATAATGATGTTTCTCTAATTCTGAGTGAGGGTAGTACTGAGATTGAGACTTTTACACCACTAACCGTAACGACGGCAGAGTGTAGAACGACGGAGGCGGCAGCAGCTCTCTCAGGAGCAGGAATAGAGGATGATCCTTACATTATTAATAATGATAGAAAACTAAACCTTGTCGCTAGGTTAGTCAATGCTAATACAGGCACTTATAAAAGCGCCCATTATCGAGTCACTAGCCGTATCGACCTTGGTATCGCCCAGGCCCCTTGGAGTGAAGCGAGCAGTGGTTCAGGCTTTGCGCCTATCGGTACGCGTATGGATACTAATTTTGCGGGCACGTTTGACTGCGAAGCCAATGATATTGTTAATCTTTATGTTAATAGAGGTGATACCGATAATGTAGGATTATTTGGTTTTGTTTCAGGAGCTACGATTAGAAATTGTGCTCTAACAGTTATTAGAATTAGAGGGAGCGAGTCTGTGGGAGGCTTAGTCGGGAGAAATAATAACTCTACGATCAGCAATTCCTATGTGACGGGTGGTGATATTATAGGATATGGTAATATAGGAGGCTTAGTCGGTCTTAATGAGAATAGTTCTGTGATCGATAAATCTTATGCGACAGTTCCTATAACAGGAATAAATAAGCCAGGAATATCTAGTAGTAATTTAGGAGGTTTAGTCGGGTCTTCTGCTAATGCGGCTATCAGTAATTCCTATGCGACAGGCAGTATTTCATCAGGATCCATTTGGGTCGGAGGCTTAGTTGGGAGGATCGACACTTCTACGATTGGTAATTCTTATGCTATAGGTTCTGTTGGAGGAGATTCTTCTGTAGGAGGGTTGATCGGCGGGATGGATGGCGGCGCCAGTATGATCAGTGCTTCTTATTGGAATACTGAAACATCACGTCAATCGACTAGTGCTGGCGGGACAGGTCAAACGACAATGAATCTCCAATCTGCCACGTCCTATTCTGGCTGGCTGGATACTGTCTGGCAATTTGCACCTAACGACCAGTACCCCCGTCTTAAAACAGTCGCCTGCGCCAATCGTCAATATATTACACCTGTACCGACAACTTGCACGGGGTTGTGATTTTTTGAGTCACAATGATCTCTTCTATGAATAGATTTAAGATGGCAATTGCCTACGACTTCGATGGCACGTTAGCTAGGGGCAATATCCAAGAAAATTCATTTTTGCCTGAGCTTGGCATCGATAAAGATAAATTCTGGGAAGAGGTCTATACGCTCTGTAAGGAGCATGAAATGGATGAAGTGTTGGGGTATATGTACCTTCTTATCGATAAGGCGCGTAAGTGTGATGTTCCTTATACGCGTGAGAGTATTAAAAAGCACGGTGAGAAGGTGCAATATTTTCCTGGTGTTAAAGAATGGTTTGATAATATCAATGCCTATGCGAATGCTAAATCATTAGCTATAGAGCATTATGTTGTCTCTTCTGGCAATAAGGAAATGATCGAGGGCACGTCAATTGCGAAATATTTTACGGCTATCTACGCCTCGTTGTTTAAATACGATGCTAACAATGTCCCCCAGTGGCCGGCACTAGCGGTCAATTATACCAATAAAACTCAATATTTATTTCGGATCAATAAGGGCATTCACAATGCTTGGGAGAACAAGCAGATCAATACCTACACGCCAGATCACAAACGGCACATTCTCTTTCCGAATATTATCTATATCGGCAATGGTCTCAATGACGTCCCAGCAATGAAAATGGTTAATTACCAAGGCGGTTATTCGATTGGGTTATACGATTCGAATGAGAGTAAAAAGGCGGCTTATGATCTACTGAAATACAATAGGGTTAAATATGTGGTTGGGGCGAATTACGAATCAGGCAAAGACCTAGACAGTCTGGTGAGAAGTATTATTGATAGAATAGTGATCCGTGAAGGAGTAGCCCACTTCGGACAGGATCGCTAATTTCAATGAAAATACAATAAAGTTCAATCTCGCTAATTTCAATGAAAGTACAATAAAGTTCAATCGAATTCAATCTATTAAATATTGACTGATTTAATTAAAATATTTGAGAAAAAAAAACAGCATTCAAAATCCATAATTATTAAATATTGATTAGTTTTATAAAATATCAATAATTTTATAAAAATATTTAAATTAAAGTCTAATATAGCTTGTATGTATTAAATATTGACTAGTTCAATTAAAATATTTGATAATAACAACCCATGCAGTCTATAATGATTAAATATTGATTAATTTATATAAAATATAAATAATTTTATAAAAATATTTAAATAAAGATCCAATATAGTTTGTATCTATTAAACATTGACTAATTCAATTAAAATATTTGAGAAGAACAACCCATATGCCGATAATTATTAAATATTAATTAGTTTTTATAAAATATTAATAATTTTATAAAAATATTTAAATAAAAATCCCATATGGTTTGTAGTTATTCAATGTAAGTTAAATTGTTTAAATTAAAATGGAGGTGTTATTTACGAGAGATTATGGTCTAATAAGCTATTGACACAATGCATATAGTAAGCCAGGCAAATTTACATGTCATGATGCTAGCAAAAATACATATCAACAATGCTAGAAAATAATATGTAAATAGACTAAAACAGGCGTCTAAGAAGTTAGAATATGAGTGCGGGAAGTTAGAATATGAGTGTAAGAGGTTAGAGAATTTGCGTGTAATGATGCTAGTAAATTATATATACAATGCTAGAAAATTACTTGTGAATGAGCTAGAAAACAAGCGATACAATCCAATCTTACGCGGCATATAGAACCTTCTCTGTGCATACTGCAATCTATACGTTACTGCGGCTATGTGACTGACTTTATTGTACGTTATATAATTAGCTAAGGTATAACTATCTAATGTGCGTTATGCAGTTATCTAATACTGCATAGACAATGTATGGATAATAGACGCTGCATTGATAGTAGACGTGATGTTATAACTATCTAATGTGCGTTATACAATTATCTAATATTGCATAGACAATGTATGGATAATAGACGGTGCATTGATAGTAGGCGTGATGTTATAACTAGCTAAGGTGCGTTATGCAATTATCTAATACTGCATAGACAATGTATGGATAATAGACGGTGCATTGATAGTAGACGTGATGTTACAACATATCTAAGGTGCGTTATACAATTATCTAATATTGCATAGACAATGTGATAATAGACGCTGCATTGATAGTAGACGTGATAATTAATAGTAGACGTGACGTTATTTATGCCGTACTGGACGTGATGTTTATTTAGACTGTGCGTGGAAGAAGTGATGATAATTTTTTAGAAAACGAAGAAAAAATACGAATTTTTACAATAATTGTTTTATGATTTGAATTTTTATCTGGCTTTGAGTACAAATTTTATCTGGCTTATGATATTTTCTAATGCTGACCTATAAAATTTGAGACTAATTTGTGATGCTTTTCAATATTGACCTATAAAATTTGAGACTAATTTGTGATATCTCTCAATATTGACTTATAAATTTTGAGACCCATTTGTGATATTTTTCAATATTGACTTATAAAATTTGATATTAATGTATATTTTTTTCAATGTTGACTTGCCATTTTTATGATATAATGTCATATAAAATTTGATATTTTTGAAAATTTTTCATAGAGACAATGGTATTTCAAGTAGAGACAAAGATATTTTAAGTGAAGACAGAGGTATTTTAAAAATTGTTTTTTTATTAAAAGAAAATAACTGAATCAATCAATATTTAATAATTGATCAATGTTTAATAATTAAAGGAAATTTGAATATTTTGAGGAGCAATCAGGGAATAAAGCACTTTCTCAGGGAATAAAACATCTTAAGAATGCTTGAAAATAACCTCTTAAATCGCTCGAAAACAACCTTTAAGAATGCTTAAAAATAACCTTTTATAGAGACAGAAATGTTTCGTATTGGGTATGTTTAACATGTTTCTTCTAACGTCAACTGCAATTGATATTTGATATGTTTGATATATTTATTGATGTATTTAATGGGCTGGCTCTAACATTAAATTCACAATCTCGGTAAAGAAGTTTATGTTATTTCAGTAAAAAAAATCTATGTTACAATAAAAGCTATGTTAGAATAAAAAGGTAGACTGTTATAAGACTATTATAAAAAAGCAGATTGTAAAAATAACAATTAGAATAAAAACTCTAAAATTATGAAAAATCGTGGGAGCATGCTAGTTAAATCAATTATTCAGTCGTAATAGAACATTCAATTGCAATAAAATTTAACAATTACAATAAAATCTAAATGAGTGAAAGTCTGAGTGTGCAGCAATTTGAATGGAGAAAAGCTTGAATGAGTATTGGGTATTTGAATGAGTATTGGATAATAAGTCTTTAATGAATAGGTTTTTAATGATGAGTATTTACTAGGAGCGTATGAGATGAAAAATAGAATAATGTCAGTGGTAGCAGTAATGTCAATGGTAGCAAGTGTGACAAGTCTGCGTTATAAGAAGATATATTCTAAGAATATATACTTTCAAATGTATTTTCTTTTTCTGTTTGCGTTGAGTGTATTATTGGGTTGTATGACAACCAATCGTGTTGGGGTGGTCGTGCCTGGTGAGATTCCTGATATTGTCGCTCTTATTAAAGAAAGCAATGTAGGTAATCAAAGCCTAAAAGTCTTTGTGGACAGCACCGATAGTAGCGGACTGACAATTCTCGTCTCAGGTCTCACCAACAATGCCTCAGGCCGGGCAGCATCATGGACGCTAAATCTAGATCAAAGTAGAGGTGTGATCACATTTCCAACGAGTATTAGTGTCGCTCCATCTGCAGTCATTTCGCCGCACAGTCAAGAAGATATGATCGCTTATACCGTAGGGACGGGCACACCAGTTATGTACAGAGTGAAGACGCATGTCTACGGTGCGGCTATTTCGGATTGGTTCACTTCGGCGTCGACGGGTCAGCTTTTCGGTGGTGTTGTCTTCACAACCGAATACGCAGGCGTGACTATTCCCACTCAGCGCGTAAGCGGTTCTTCGTTATCGGTAGATGGCAGTCGTCTCTTCATCAATGATCTCGCCAACGTGCCCGATGGCACGTTCACGCTAAACGCTAATAATTTTCCTGCAGGATTTTCCTTGACAGGAAATGAAGGAACATTAGCCGACCCCGATGGAATGGGTATCGGCGCGCTAACCAATGCGCTGCTGCTAGGAGAACTCCAGGTCTCTGAAACATTTCGCCCAGGCCCAGGCTTCCCGGCAGAAGACCTGCAACCCAATAAATCTTACTCGATCTCGGCCAACCTAAGGGCCTACCCTTTTCCATTTAGCAGTGAAAACATCCAAGCATCGTTTTTTAGACTCAATAAACTTGTCGGTCCTATCTCTCAGACCGCACGAACGAGTGATATCATTGTCGCTGATAATACAGAAATAGACGGTCCTTCCACGGTCCGTGTGACGGGTTTTACAAATGTGCCAGGCATTGCAGTTCCAGATACATTTGCTGTAGAGCCTGCGACAGGTATTACTATCAACTCGCCGCGGCTCTCTATCGCGATTCCTGATGGGTACGTCTTAGACGCAGGTGCGGATACAGTAGATGCTGCGATCAATAACCCCCTAGGTAGTAGAGAGGAGATGGTTCCCTACGAAGCGATTGTCATTCGTGAAGTGTCTTCTGGGCTTACGCGTGTTTATGAAGTTTCGGTTGATTTTTATCGGTATCTGCAGCTGCAGATCGTATCGGGTAATATTATACCCGACAGTCCTGCTGTGCCGGGTCTAGTCGTTATTGGCGAAGGGGATTATGTTTTTGTGACGAATAGTTGTGAATTGCTCGCTCGCTCTACGCTGTCCTTTTTAGATAACGCAGGGCGGGCCGACCCCAGCGTTAGGGTTTCCTCGGCGATCACTAGTTATTTCGATGTCTATGATGCGAGTGTACGTACAACTAACATTGGTAGCACCGATTATTATGTTGTTTCTAATAATGCTATGTTATCGGGGGCAGGTGCGGGTAGCTTCGAGTTTTATCTAGGCTTCCCTATATGTACATTGTCGGGTTCAGGCACACCGGCAGACCCCTATCTGATCGAGAACTCAGTGCATCTCAATGTTCTTTCTTATAACCTTAGTAACACCGGTTCTCATGCACAATTTGCTGATAAGCATTACCGCTTGACGAAAGATATTAACATGGGTGCGTTCTCCGATCAGGAGTCCTTAGCGCCACCGTGGAGCCGTTTAGCAGGCGGTGGGGGATTTTACCCTATGGGTGTGTTTACGGGAACTTTTGACTGTCGTGGTTATGCGATCTCTAATCTTTTTGTGAATCCTCATCGTCCAAGATTAGATATAGGAGACTCAGGTTTCTTTTCTGTTCTCTCTAATGCCACGGTAACAAACTGCCGTATTGCCAACGCTTATGTTGCAGGGGGGTATCGAATGGGGGGTCTGGTTGGAAGTGCTATCGGGAGTACGATCCATGATATTGTGATGGAAGGTGTCACTATGAGAAATAGAGACTGCATAGGCGGTGGTTGGCATCTTACTCTTGAAGAGATTCAGCGCAGAGGCGTTAAATTCTGTCGTTGGGACGTTGGCTTTGGTGTTGGTGGTCTGGCTGGAAAGGTCAGTGGCGGCTCGGTGAGTCGCGTTAATGTTATTGATATTGATTATTCTGGGGATTATTATGGGGTAGGCGGTGTCGTTGGAGTCGCCAGTGGGCTTGCAATGAATCAGATTTATGCTTCGGGAATTGTAAGTGGTCGTACCGCAGTAGGCGGGCTAGTCGGGCAGTTTTTCTCTCGTTCTTCGCTTAGCGAATCTGCTTCAGAAGTTAACGTCTACGGTGGTAATAACGTAGGAGGTCTAGTAGGGGAAAATGAAGCTGATATTCGGGACTCGGATATGTACGGCAGTGTGCGTGGAGGTATTTACGGACGTGTTTGGTATGAGACCACACCTGACGGTGTTAATGCAGGCGGTATCGTTGGTAAACATACTGCCAGCTTATTCAGTGATGATGTAGGGCGGATTAATAACGTTCTTATGGCAGGGTATGTTTCTGGTTCTGGTTACAGTCCCGTAGGTGGATTGGTGGGGTATGAATATACTCATATCGGAAGGTCTCCTGTGGGTAGTAGAAATAGGGCATATAGTGCTAACGACTTTGTAAATGGCGATGTTACGGGTGTGGTAGATCGCCTCGGTAGTTTTGATGTGCGTACGTATTATGGTAAACGTTGTTATCAGCCAAGTCGACGTGCTGATGCCTTACCGATATGCTACTAAGAAATGAAAAGCAAAAAGAATTTTAATGAATATTTTTTTTAGATGTTTTTAATAGATGTTTGATGGGAGCGTGTGTGATGAAAAGCAGCAGAAAAGCTAATTTTAACGGGTTTAGGTGTATTGTTTTAGGGGTAGTGATGTTAGCTACTATTGGACTGATTGGCTGTGGGACGCGAACCGAGACGTTCTCTGTGCATGAAGACCTCGCTACCCTTATCGAGGCGAGTAATCCTGGTATAGAAAATCTGGTCGTTGTTGAGGATAAAGAGCGTAGGCGCCTGGTGATTTCTGGATTCACGAATTCGTCCGCAGGGGCAGCGCCTTCATGGACATTGGACATTAACCAGGAGAGTGGCTTTACTACAGAGCCAACTAACATTACAGCAACTGCCGCCCAACTTATCTCTCCCCACATCGATACTAGTGCCACGCTCATGGTGATGACAGAAACTGATGATGCTCCTGTCGTCTATGAAGTAGAGTCTCGTATCAGTGGTGCTCCTATCGATACGTGGCTTACAGAAGACACGTTCGCATCTTATGTTGTGGCTGACTTTGCTTCTGTGTCCGCTACGGTGACGTTAGCCATGAGCAATAATACTTTTTCCCTCGCAGGGCTTACGAATGCCTATAACGGACAGGGATCGATCACGGTGACTAATCTGCCCGCTGGGTTTGTGTCCGAGCCTGACTCTATTCTCGTCAATGACCCCGACAATGTCGTCATAGGCGAAACGAATATTGTCTTCTCCGCTTCTTCGCTACGCGTGAGCGAACAAGAAAATCCCGATAACCGCCGTGTGTACGCAGTGTCTGAAGCAACGCTGGCTCAGAATCAATTCTTACAAGTCCTAAATGGTATCAGATCAGGTAATGCAGGTCTTGCCCTCGTTCAAGACCAAACAGACGCCACTCTCACGTCGCTGCTGGTCTCAGGCTTGACGAATACGGTAAGTGGCGACTTGATCTCTCAGACGATCACTATTCCGCAGAACGCAGGTTTTACGAGTGATCCGACTAGTTTTACTGTCGCCGCCACAGACCATATCTCCCCCTATGATTTTACGAATAGGATCGCAATTACCTTTTCTGGGGCAGAAGAGCCTGTGATGTTCACGGTGAAGACACGCATCAGCGGTGCTCCGATCTCCGAGTGGATCACGTCTTATGTGACGGCTATATTTTCTTCACAGCGCGCCGCGACGACTGTTGCTACGAATGATAATGGCGGATCCATGCTGGTGTTCGAAGGACTGACCAATGGTATGGGAGGCATGGGAATAGAGGGCTCTATTACGCTAGCCGATCTCCCGCGCGGTTTTAGGTCAATTTTTACCAGTCCTGTTATGCTAGACGATCCTGATGACGCAGCTACGGGTGCGGCAACAATTGATCTCTCAGCGCAGCCGCCGCTTGTTATTTATGAATTGGGCGATGCTGCTCGGAGAGTGAGTTATGCCCTTCCTGATATTGCGCTAGCAGAATTAACCGCATTCACGCCAGGTATTCACATTGAGATCAGAGATCAAAGCAGTTCTCCTTTATCAGATCTTATAATCGAATTTACCGATCAGACGGACAGTGCAGGCAATACGCTTATCCGCGTCACAGGACTCACCAATCAAACGGGCGACAATGATTATGATTTTGTGATTACGTCCTCTACACTATTTGCTTCGTCGGTTACTCCTGCTATTACAATATCTGAACCGGCGGGTTTTTCCCCTGGTGAAGGAACGCTCAATGCTTCGACTTTTACAGTAACACCTATGGGTGGATCGGCGGTGACTTATGCGCTTGAGGCCCCTGTTTTTAGGGGTTGGTCTGTGAGCGGGTGGTTCACTATGGGAGGTTACGCTACGTATCTTACGGGAGGTAGTTTCGCGATGCAGACGGCTACGATAGGATTTAATAGTGGGAATAAACTTATTTCTATGACGGGGGCGCTTACTAATGTTAGAAATGGAGAGGTTGCCTTAGAGTTTAGTCTTCCTGATGGGTATTCGGTTACAGGAATCGCTGATCTTAGGGACCCAGATGATTTAGGGATTGCAGCCATTAATAATGGCAATATGGGCTCTATTACTATTTTAGAAACGGATTACCCAGCCAATAGCGAGTCTTATCGTGTGGAGATCACGCTTGTTCCGTATATGTCACCGCTGCGTGCAGAGCATATTTCTGCTACGTTTGGTGGGAGCACTGTTACTGGTGACCCTGCGACTTCGGATATTACGATCGATCCTAGGTTGATTGTGACGATTACAGGTTTTACGAATTTTACGGGCACTTCGGGTGACGGTTCTGTGACGATCACGCCTCCGACCACGCCCCCGAATACCTCGCCGGATTATGAGGTTTCTCCATCGCCTCTGCCTTTTAGTAACCCTGAGGGCTTTGAACGAACGAATATCGAGTTGTCTGTAGATGTGACTAACAGTGGTGTTGTTGTTCCGCATACCATTCTTGTCAGTTTTTCTGATGCGTTGCTGTTAGAGGTGACTGCTAACATTGAAAATTCTCCTGTTAGGGTAGCGAGTGGTGATGTGATTACCCTTACGAATGCATGTGAATATCTCACTGTGGCTGCTTCAACAGTGTTTTTAGATGGTACCTCTATGGGCGATACGGTAAGTTCTAATACGCCTTTTCCTAGGTATAGGTATTATGATAGACGAATACATGTGCCTGCTGAAACTTCTACTAACTATCGGCTCGTGAAAACATTGACACTCAATAACAGTAGTGGAAATGCTCTCAAAGAGGACTTTGTAGTCAATGTCGAATTTCCTCCTTGTGATACGCTGGCTGCTGCTGGAATTACTACGGGTACGGGAGTTGATGCGGCAAATGCCTACGAACTAAGTACGCCTATTCAATTAGAATTAGTTTCTCATTTGATCTATCGCAGTAACAGTGAGTTTGGAAATAAATTTTACAAACTCACAGCGGACGTCGACTTAGGAGAGGCGAATATGCCGTGGAGTGATACGGGATGGGCTGGCTTTCAGTCGCTAGGGCAGTATGGATTTCCTTTTAGGGGAAGCTTTGATTGTGGTACTAATGTGGTCTCCAATCTTTTTATCAACAAAGCGCGTGTCAATTTATTTAGCGGTGTTAATGCAGGGGTGCGTTTTAGTATTCCTGCTAATTTGCTCGCAGCCCAAAATAACAGTATTCAATATATATCTTATTTTAATGATGTAGGGCTGTTCGGTTCTGTTGCGGGTGCGAATGCTAGCCCTGTCGAGATCAAAAATTGTGAATTGGTCAATGTTAATGTGACGGGCGCAACTAATGTGGGCGCATTAGTCGGTCGTGCCGTGAGTTTAGATAACGATGACACTAATACTGTTATTTTAGACTCTCGTGTGACAACGGGGACTGTTACTGGCGTAAATGACGTAGGTGGCTTAGTTGGGGGAATTTATGATGCTACAGTAATGGGGACTGTACCTGATCCTCCTAATGACAGGTCTTACTCAGCGGCGACTGTTACAGGGCAGAGACAGGTAGGCGGCTTGGTAGGACATAACCATGAGGGAATTATTACAAATTCCTACTCCGCAGCCACTGTGAGCGGTCAGACCAATGTCGGAGGTTTGGTTGGAGTGGTTCTTAGAAATGCTATTGTTGAAAATTCTCACACCAAAGCAGCGGCAAGTATAGAAGGACAACTCAATGTCGGTGGCCTCATCGGTCTCAATTATCCATCTCTTAGTATTTATCAACCGCGTTATGGGGATGGACCTCTTTATTTTCATCGGGTTGTCTTGCCAAATAGGGGTACTGCTGCTCGGATTAATGATTCTTATGTCGAAGCGGGTGCTGGGACTGTTACGGGAGCGTATGCTGTAGGAGGCCTAGTGGGCGCTAGTGTTGCTGCTATTATAACAAATAGTTATGTGGGTGAGAGGCCTGTCAATGGAACGAATGATGTAGGCGGGTTGATCGGCTACAGTTTCTTTTCGGTCTTTTCAAACTCGAGAGCTGAGGCTGTTGTTACGGGTACTGATAGAGTAGGTGGTCTCGTAGGACAGCATACGACAGGTTATGTCAATGTGCCTTCTGGTTTTGCATCTACTAATTACGATGTCAGTATGATCGATTCGGTCTCTGTTAATTCTCATGCGACGGGAGCGGTTACGGGTGTTAATGACGTGGGGGGGCTGGTAGGACTAATGCAGAGCAGTCCTTTCTTTCCGAGCTCCGCTACTGGTGAATCGATAACTGTTTTACAAGGGGCGTTAGGTCAAGAGTCGAGCGGATCGCTGATTTATCTGAGTAATACGTGGGCGACGGGCGCTGTGAGCGGGGCTAATCGTGTCGGTGGTTTGATCGGAAAGATCTCTAGATATGCTGCTGTGACCTCATCTTATGCTACGGGAGATGTTACTGCGACGGGTGATTATGTAGGCGGGCTTGTTGGACATTACTACACTCTGTATGTAAGAAAGAGCAAATACGACATAGTTCTTGATTCTTATGCGAGTGGAAATGTAACAGGAAATAACAATGTCGGTGGAGTGGTGGGCTATTCCCATTACGGCAATATTTCCAATGTTTATGCGACCGGGAATGTGGAAGGAGGAGATAATGTAGGTGGTGTCTTAGGACATAGTGCTTCTAGTCACATCACCAATGCCTATCATAGGACCGGTTCTGTAAGCGGAAGAACTGCTGTAGGCGGTATCACAGGAAGGAATGTTATCAGTTACTATGCCCCTGACCCTTTTTATAGAAACCTCAAAGACCTTAATGCGCTCGTCTCAAATGCTTATGCTACGGGAGCGGTCTCTGGTATGGATAGTGTCGGCGGTTTAGTCGGAGCTAACTCTGAGGGGAATATCGTAAATTCCTATTGGGATACGGCTACAACAGGTCAGAGTGAAAGTGCCGGTAGCGGTGCTGTAGGCGGAAGACCGACAGCTGATATGACGAATGCTACGGCTCCTGGTGCGGCTGACACGGATGTTTATTTTAATTGGAATGCTGCTATCTGGTCTTTTTCAGGAAGTGCCTATCCGACACTGCAGCCAGTGGTCTGTTCTGTGCGGCAGACGACCCCAACGGCGGATTGCCCCTAGTTAATTTTCCTAGTCAATTATTTGGAATCGAGGCAGTCGGGGGGGCAGGTCGAGATGGATGGCTTTTTGTTCATTGGAATGGGTGCAATCGGGGGTAGGTCTTTGAATATGGATTGCTTGGTCGGGCACGAATAATTGAGGAGATTTCTTGGTAGGTGTAGCAGACTTGATTGATCTTTGAAGATGGATTGCTTGGTCGGGTACGAATAATTGAGGAGATTTCTTGGTAGGGCGTAGCAGACTTGGTAGGTCTTTGAAGATGGATTGCTTGGTCGGGCACGAATAATTGAGGAGATTTCTTGGCAGGTGCAAGCAGACTTTATTTCAATCTTAATCATAAACTTAAAATAAATAAAAGTACGGGCGAGTGGACACAGCAATTAATAACGACTACTCCTCCTGCGATTTTTTAAAAAAATAGCGAGGTCACCATGAATGTATATCAATTGGCTTTATTAGTTCTTCTATATACTGTTGTTACGTTTCTTATTAGCTGCACGACAGCAACAGACACTAATGATAATGGGGTAATACCACCCGTCCCCTCTCCGCTTGAAATAGGAGATATTACGATAGTTCCAACAAGTGGCGACTCATCGCCGTACGCTGCGGCTAGGGTAACGATTGAGGGTTCTACCCTTATTATCAGTGGCATCACCAATCGTTTAGAATCGGCAAGTGATGAGACCTTGACGATAAGTATCGCCGATAAAGAGAGTCCTGCTACCTATACGGTTTCACCAGCTTCGATTGACATTCCCGTTACAGCCTTAAATCCAGCGGGGATTAATGCGACGAACATTATGTTAGAAAATACTATGTTTACGATCACACCAGCAGCTGGTGGAGAGGCTATCGTGTATGGGATCGAATTGCGACTTGAGGCGTTTGTTCGGCCTGTGGTGATGACTGATTTGATTGAAATGAGGGACGTTACTATTATAGGTGGTCTGCCCCCTGCTTACAGGAGCTTGACTGTAATGTCAGTGAGTGATAATGTCATCACAATCGGTGGCTTTAAAAACAAAGAAGCGGGGTTTGCTGCAGACTTAATGCTTACGGTAAGAGATGAGACGACGCCTAATGAATATGAAGTTACGGGAGGTCCTACAATAACCTTACCAGGCGCCGCCCTCAATCCTGATGGTGTTACTAATACAAACGTCATATTTAATGAAGACCTCAGTTTTACAATAATGCCCACAGCAGCAGGCAGCGAACCTGTAAAATATTATGTCAATTTAGTGTTAGGAGATTTGATTCAGTTGAGGTTACTTGGCGGAGATACGGGAGATCTTGCAGAGGATCTGCTATTATCCGAAGGAACACCTACTCCACCTAGTTCTATGAATACGGCTTCTTTAAAAGAATGTAATAATCGCAGATTTTCATTTCCGCCGCCGTATGAAGTTCTTCTCGGTGGAACGGTGAGCACAGCATCTTATACAGTTACGACTCCTACAACGATTCGTGATGCTAATCCATATGTGACTACGGCATCAGCACCTATAGATGTTTCTGTGGTATTAAATGAGGGCAGTACTGTGATAGAAACTTTTTCAGTGCGAATGTCAATTGATGCAGCTTGTACGGCGGCAGGTCTCTCAGGAACAGGAACGAGTACTGATCCTTATATCATTGATAACGATAGAAAGTTAAATCTAATGGTTGATTTAATGACGGATGCAGCTAGTTATCGAAGTGCGCATTACAGAGTAACGAGGAGTATAAACCTTGCAGCTGCCGATGGGGCGACGTGGCTTGAAGGGGGAACTTCACAGGGATTTCGTCCTATCGGTACGGATCGTGCTATATTTACAGGCACGGTGGACTGTCAAGGCAATGCGATCTCTAATCTTTATATAAATAGAAGTACTACTGATAATATAGGATTATTTGGGTTTATTGCAGGCGCTACAATTGAGAATTGTTTTCTAGCAGATGTTAAAGTTACAGGGGGCGAACAAGTGGGAGGTCTAGTCGGGTCCAACCGTAACTCTACGATCAGTAACTCCTATGTGACAGGCGCCGTAACAGGAAGTACTAATGTCGGAGGCTTGGTTGGACAGAATGATGCCTCTGCTATGATCAGTGATTCTTATACGACAGCCACTGTAGGAGGAACGCAATTGGTAGGAGGTCTAGTTGGGCTAAATACTGGCAGTGGCTCTACGATCGCTACATCCTACGCGACCGGTGCTGTGACAGGAGGCATTGGTGCAGGAGGGTTAGCCGGGGCGAACGTTGCCTCAGCTGTGATCAGTAATTCCTATGCGCGCGGGAGTGTGACAGCGACTACTAATTGGAGCGGAGGCTTGGCTGGGACGAATAGTGGCTCTATCACTAATTCCTATGCGGTCGGGGCTGTGACAGGACCTGCAAATATAGGAGGTTTAGTGGGATCTGAAGACACTAGCGCAACTGTTACCTATTCTTACTGGGACTCTGAGACGACAGGGCAGATGGCTAGTGCGGGAGACAGAGGTAATGGGCCGAGGACAACAGCTCAGATGACGAGTGCTACGGCTCCTGGAACTGCCAGTACCCATGTCTATTTTAATTGGGGTGCTGCTATCTGGTCTTTTGCGAGTGGTAGATATCCGATATTACAATCAGTGGTCTGTCCTATGCGGCAGACGGACTCATCGGCGGCTTGTCCCTAGCTGCATCTAGCCTCAGCAGTGCATCGATGTAAGTCATCCTCAGTGCAGAGCGTACTTGCACGGCTTTTAATAAGTACAACGTATCGGCACCAGACGAAATGTGTCTATACGTGAATATTTAGAATGGGTTGTCAAATGTGGAGTGATAAAAAATGGGTAGCACCAAGTAGGTGGAGTGATTTATCTCGTTACGGTCGTTTGCGTTATTTCTACCCATTTTTCTGCCTATCTAAGATATTTACTTGCGTTTTTGGGGTTGTTATTTTTGGATTCTGGGTGGTTCTAAGTAGTTGCGTCGTGTCTGCAGGGAGTAGTGCTGGTGTAGGGTCTGTGGGTTCTCCACTTGAGATAGAGGACATTGAGCTTACGGCGTCGGGCGGCGATGCGACGCAGTACGGCTTGGCTACGGTAATGATCGAAGAGGAGTCATTGATCGTCATCAGTAACATTATCAATCTACCTGATGCTAATCGTTCTGAGACACTTACGTTAAGTATTATCGATAAAGACAGTCCTGCTAAGTACAAAGCAGAACCTGAGAGGGTTACGATCTTAGAGACGCAGTTAAATCCAATAGGCACGGGTCTTATAACAAATACATTAGAGCAGACTGTGTTTAGAATCACACCGTTACCTGATGGAAAGCCTGTGATATATAGAATTGAGTTGCGGTTAGACGAGTATGTTATGCGGACACCGCTTAGGTTAGAAGACATCACCTTTGCTAGTGGGAATCACCCTGCATATAAAAAGGTGGTGGTCTTATCTATCAATGACAATATTGTTACAATGGGTGGTATTAAAAACAAAGAACCTGGTTTTAGTGAAGACTTAATATTGATGATAAAAGATACGACCGATCCGAGCGAATATGAAATTATAGGAGGCAGTACGCTAACCTTACCTGGTACTTCCCTCAATCCCCCAGGCATTACAAACATAATAACAAGGGCTGTTGATGAAGAACTCACCTTTACGGTAGTCCCTACGGCGGTAGGAAGTGAGCCTGTGAAGTATTATATTCAGTTGGTATTAGGTGATTTAGTGCAGGTGCATTTGCTTGGTGGGAAGGCGGGCGATGTGAAAATGGCTTTATTGTTATCGGAGGGGACGTCTTCTATTGGTTTTGATAGGAGTACGATTGTCTTGACGGAATGTGGCGTTTTTCCGCCTTCGTATGAAGTTCTTGTTGGTGGAGTCAAGCAAAATCGAGCGGCCTATAGGCTTACGGCGAGGCTTACTGGGATGAGTCCTTCTACTATTAATGTATATGAAATGGGAACTTATAGCGATATTTCTTTGGTTTTGAGTGAAGATAATGTGGAAATTGAGACTTTTGCGTCGCTAACGGTAATGACGACGGCACTTTGTACTGCGGCAGGTCTCTTTGGAACGGGAATCGAAAATGATCCCTTCATTATCAATAACGATAGAAGATTAGACCTCATTTCTAGATCAGTCAATGCTAGGTCAGTAACTCCAACTGGGCTAGCGTATGCGGATGCTTATTACAGAATAACAGAGCCAGTAGACCTTGGGAGGCGATTTGCACCGTGGAGTGAAATTGGCTCTAGTGGTGGTGTGGGGTTCAGTCCTATTGGGATTGGGACGGGAGGTGTTTATTTTATGGGTAGGGTGGATTGTCAAGGCAATGAAATCGCTAACCTTTATATCAATAGACGTGCCAATAATGTAGGATTGTTCGGTTATGTTTTAGAGGGCGTGATTGAAAATTGCGGTTTAACGAATGTGAATGTTACGGGCAGAAATACCGTAGGCGGCTTGGTGGGGTATAGCAGTCGTTCTACGATTGTCAATTCTTATGTGACGGGTGTTGTTACGGGAACTAACGAGCTAGGCGGTCTTATCGGGTACAATGACGCTTCTATGATTGGAGATTGTCATGCGACAGCCGATGTGATGGGAATGGCGAATAATATAGGCGGCCTCGTTGGCTATAACGACAATGCTTCTGCGATCACGCGTTCTTATACGACGGGTGCTGTGACGGGGAGATTATATCGTGTGGGTGGTTTGGTGGGGTATAATAGTGGTTCAATGATTAACGATTCTTATGCAGCGGGCGTTGTTCTTGGCAGGGGCAATGACGTCGGCGGTCTCGTCGGCTATAACAGTAGCAATGCTACGATCACACGCTCTTACGCAGCGGGTGCGGTCACGGGAATGGCTAGTAATGTGGGTGGTTTGGTGGGGTATAGCAGTGGTTCGATGATTGCAGATTCTTATGCGATGGGAAATGTTTTGGGAAATGATGAAATAGGCGGCTTGGTGGGGTATAACAATGATGCTAAAATCAGTGATTCTTACGCGATTGGCGATGTGATGGGAAATAACGGTGTAGGCGGCTTGGTGGGACGTAATTACGCCGCAATGATCTCTACTTCCTACGCCGTGGGGGCTGTGACGGGAACGGGAGCGAATACTAACGTGGGGCTTTTTATCGGCTATAACAATGTGCAAAGTAATTTAGCGACACCTGGTTATGATACGGTAGTAGAATCTTATTATAATAGTGATGCAGTGTTAATGGTACGAGGCAGTGTTCCATTAGTTAAGCAAGGCATCGGTTTTAATGGCGCCGAAATCAGAGCCAATCAGCTACGAAGCCGAACAACAGTGCAATTTCAAAGGGCTACTGCTGCAACTACGGGATGGGACGATAGCCATTGGTTATTTGAACCTGTCGATATATATCCGCGTCTTAAAAGGGTTGTTTGTGCCAATCGGCAATATAGCATTTCTGTACCTACGACTTGTACGGATCTGTGATGTTTTGAAGAATTTTTCTGCCGTTTACCGTATTTTGTGTGTATTTAAAGCAGATTAATTGTATAATAAGCGGGCGATTTATGGCATTATTAATGAATTTATAGCACTACTTCAATACTATTAATTGCTATCAATTGAATTCACAACACTGTGCAGTACTACTAATTGAATTTTTAATACTATTCAATACTATTCAATATTTAATAGTGTAGCAGAGTAAATCTAGCTATATTAAAGAAACTGCTGTTAATACTAAAAAAAATTGAGAATATTGAAAAAGCTGTTAATATTACCCATGTTACCTATATACTGCTCATGTTACCCATAGTACCCATAGTATTAGGCAGAAGAATACAAGTATTGATTTTGCTAGTGGTGTTAAGTATACTGGGGTGTACGACCACTTCTGCAGAAGAAAGCTTTCCTGATCTTGCAACTCTAATCAGTGAGAGCAATCTAGCCACATACCCTAATCTGGCGGTTAGAGTAGAAATGAATGAAGGTGAGGCGCCTGTTATTATTGTCTCGGGATTGACGAATACGGCTACGGGAACGCCTGGTGCGTGGGACTTGGCTATTGATCAAAGCCGCGGTGTGAGGACGTTTCCAAGCACGTATCCGATCAGGGCGCCAGTGGTTAAAATGCAGCATGAATTGACCGATAGATTGCAAGTGAAATTTGGATCGCAGGAACCTATTGATTATATTCTGAGAATTTACATCGAAGCGGCGCCTGACACACCTGATGTCCCTTCTAATGACATCGTTAATTTTGTCGATCTCATTAAGGAGAGCAATTCAAGTAACTACCCTAATTTAATAGTTAGCTTAGAAGCAGGTAGTGGTGATGAATTGGGGGTGATTACGATCTCTGGTTTTACAAACACAGCTGGCGGTCTTCCTGGTGCGTGGGATGTGGCCATTGACCAAAGCCGCGGTGTGAGGACCTTTCCAAGCACGTATCGAATTAGAGCTCCGACCTCTATATCACCGTATGTGCTCACAGATATCATCGAAGTCAAGTCTGGCTCAGCAGAGCCAATCAGTTATACTTTGAATACGTATATCAAAGGAGCAGCGATCGATGAATGGTTCACACCAGAGACTGCAAGGACTTATCTTACGCGGGCTAAATTCTTAAATACAGAAAGCCCTAGCCTGGTGAGTTCTGCGTTATCTTTTGATGGCACGAATGTATTTGTAAGCGACGTCTTTCGCAATGCGGTTAACGGCATCCCGCAATTAATCATCAATAACTTTCCAATGGGTTTTGCCTTCTCGATGCATCACAATGTAAATGGGGAGTCTAGAGAAGGGCTAGTGGATCCAGACGGGATGGGGTTAGGGGCGCTTGTGAATGCGGATGTGGGATTTTTCACGATATATCAATCAGTCCCTTCGGCGGGCTCTGATGTGACGCAGACAAAGAGTTATGCGGTAAAATGGAGTTTTAAAGGGTATCTTTCGCCAATTAACAAATTAGATATTGCAGCAACTTTTGAGAATGCCCCCGTAGTAGCTACTGATATTGATATTACAGCTAATATTATTACGATTTACGTCACCAATATAGAAATTTCCCCTAGGAATGGGGGAATAGTAACGATTACACCCTCTGCGAGTTACAAAATAAACACGCTAGCCAGTCCAATTACAGCCCATTTTATAAATCCTTTAGGTTATGATAGGGAAACACGACGATTGCCTGATACACTCAATGTCCTTGAAATTTCTACTGGAGCGGTTGTGGCGCATTATATAGTGATTGAGTACTTGCCTGTGATACGAATAGAGTTTACATTTGATGATCTAACCACCAGTCCTCTTAGAATCAGGTCTGGCGGAAAGCTTACATTAAAGAGTGCCTGTAAGTTATTTGTTCCGACTACGGTAGATGTCCAGAGCATTGATGAGAGGAGTGTGATCGCTTCGAGCACTCCGCTGCCTGCATTTTATAATAGCAATCTCGACGCATCTAATAATGGCATATACACGGCAACTAGAACATTGACTGTCTTAGGTGCTGATGGAGAGCTGTTAGTCGATAATTTTATAGTGAACGTTGAGTTTCCTAGCTGCACGTATGCTGTTTTTACGAATACGGGTGCGGATGCTGCGAATGCGATTGAGATCGATAGCGCTGCCAAATTAGAGTTGTTCTCTCGATATGTTGTATCGTATTATCAACACGCTGCTAAACATTACAAAGTAACTAGTGATATTGACCTTGGTTTGGCGGGGTTGCCATGGAGTATGGCGGGAAGTGGTGTGAATGGTCGTGGGTTTCCACCTATTGGGATGCGTAGTTCTGGCGATAATTTTAGAGGAGAGCTTGACTGCGGCAATCACACGATCTCTAATCTTTATATCAATCAACCGACGTTTTCTAACATTGGTTTCTTTGGGTTCGTCTCAGGGGGCGCCTCAATAAAAAACTGCAGACTTACGGGTGTCAATATTAAAGGAGGTACGAATGTCGGGGGCTTGGTGGGTTCTTTAATCAGGTCTACTATTAGCAACTCTTCGGTCACAGGGGTTATTTCTGGTAAAACGTCTGTCGGCGGGCTGGTGGGATACAGTACAAATAATTTTGCCATTACAGGTGCTTCTACTACGGGAACAGTTAGCGGGAATCTTAGCGTCGGTGGTTTGGTTGGGTATAATCTTACTTCTCCTATCGATCAATCATTTAGCAGCAGTACTGTTTTTGTCATCGATACGAATGTAGACTTTCATGTGAATGCAGGGGGGCTGATTGGGAATAATTATATGTCTGCTGTAAGCGCTTCTTATGCGACGGGAAGTGTTACGGGAAAAGAGGCTGTAGGTGGATTGATTGGAACGAATGATTCCTCGGATATTAGTTCATCCTATGCTTCAGGAGTTGTTATTGGATCAGGGAGGGTAGGTGGTCTTATTGGGCATAATAGTGATTCAGATATCAGTAATTCTTATGCTGCGGGGAGTGATATTAGAGGATATTATTATGTTGGAGGGCTCGTGGGATGGAATATCAACTCGGCGGTAACTCATTCTTATACTTTGGGGGCTGTTCCTGATGTGAGAAATGGCGGGCTTTTTATGGGTAGTAATAGTGGCCAGCTAACGCATTCGTATTTTCAGACGCGTACGGCGGGTAGTTCTGGTGTTGCCCAGCGTGGAATTGGAAGTGATAATCCACCGACGCTAGTCACAGCGGGGGTAACGGGACTCAGTGGAAGTGAGCTTAGAGTTCCACAAGGCACGACGGCTGGAACGACTTATTTTACTTGGGATGCGAATATTTGGAATTTCCAAGCAGGAGAATATCCTCGCCTTAGAACTGTCGTCTGTCCTATGCAGCAATTCGCAGTAACCTCAGTTGCTTGCTAAAAAATTTATAAAAATACGATTATTCTGCGACACAGGTTCAATGACTGGGAATATGTGCAGTCATTGATGCCAATTAATATGAATTAATATAAATTAATATGCATTAATATGAATTTTTATACCTATTTTTCATCAATTCCGCTAAAAATCAGAAAAAGTGAATATAAATGCAATTGAAATCGACAAATAAATCTATTTTTAGATCATAAAACTATTTTAATGGCTTTATCGTTACTTTAATGTTATGATTAAAATACAGTAATGTTAGTGATCATGACATGACGGCTATTTTATGTCTGAATTAGAGAAAAGTAGCACAGATGGGGTGATTGGTGACCTTAAAACACTTTTAATACAAATAAGATTAAGATACATATAAGATACGTATAAGATAATTATGATGAAAAGACAGTTAAAAAATATAATAATGATTGCAATGATGATGTTTATCTTTGGAACGTCATTATTGATAGCACAGAGCAAGCTTACGATAGCCACCGTGAATAATCCACACATGATCACGATGCAGAAGTATACCTCTGAGTTCGAGAAGCAGAATCCTAATATCAAAATAGAATGGGTGACGTTAGAAGAGGGTATCCTTAGACAACGCGTGACGACGGATATTGCAACAAAAGGCGGTCAATTCGATATAATGACAATTGGCTTCTATGAAGTGCCTATCTGGTCACGAAAAGGATGGCTTAAAAAGTTAAAATTGCCTGCTAGCTATGACGTCAATGATCTACTGCCTACGATTCGTGGGGGTGCTTCATACAAACGTGAGCTTTATGCAGTGCCATTCTACGGTGAAAGTTCAATGATTATGTATCGTAAAGATATTTTTGATAAGAACAATATCATATTACGTGACAATCCTACATGGGGTGAGATCTATGATATCGCAGGCAAGCTCGATGATCGTGGGAATGGTTTTTACGGGATCTGTCTTCGTGGAAAACCAGGCTGGGGCGATAATATGGCAATTTTGACAACAATGGTCAATGCTTTCGGCGGTCGTTGGTTCGATGAAAATTGGAAACCAGAGATCAATTCTCCTGCCTGGAATCATGCCATTTCCTTTTATGTGGACTTAATGAATAAGTACGGCCCTCCCGGCGCGACAGCGAATAGTTTCAATGAAAACTTGACGCTCCTTAGTGAAGGTAAATGTGCTATGTGGATCGACGCGACTATCGCAGCTAGTTTGATCACAGACAAACGTCGTTCTAAGTTTGCTAGCAAGTTTGCTTTTGCCCAAGCACCGGTAGCAGTAACCGATAAGGGCGCCAATTGGCTATGGTCGTGGATGTTAGCTATTCCATCGTCTAGTAAAAAATCTGCTGCAGCAGAGAAATTTCTAGCATGGGCGACTTCTAAGGACTATATCAAATTAATTGGTTCTAAAGAAGGCTGGGGTACTGTTCCCACAGGAACACGCAAGTCAACGTACGCCAATGCAAACTTTAAGAAAGCAGCTTCGTTTGCCTCCGCTGAGATTAAAGCCATCAATAGCGCAGACCCTATCACAGGGACATTGTATCCTAAGAAATACGTAGGTGTCCAGTTTGCTGCCATACCCGAATTCCAATCCATTGGAATTTTGACAGGACAGCAAATCGCTTCAGCTTTGGCAGGGAAAGTTTCAGTTGAAAAAGCGCTCGAGACGGCACAAAAAGGAGCCGATCGTATTATGCGTAAAGCTAAGTATTATAAATAAGGTTTCTGCTAGCGGTGTTCATGCATCGAGTAAGAAATTTATTATTTTATAATAGACTATTAGTTTTGTAATTCATTGGTGGTGTTATTTTGTAAAGTTAGGTTAGCCTTAGCTTCAATAACACCATCAATGCTACTTTTAATAAATCCTCTTCAAATACTTAACCATAAAAAACAGTGTGCTCTAAAACAGCATGCTCTTAAAATACTATCAATGTATGACAATTAGACTAAATCACGTCTAATACTTTAACCATAAATAAAATAATATGTCTTTATAATAACGTGGTATTTTGGGGTGTAACGTGGGTGGAGACAATTTGAATACTGATCAGAACATCAATGTCCGCAGGTATCGGTGGCTTGCGTATCCAACGATTGTGGTTTTGATGGTGTGGATGATTATTCCACTTGGTGTAACGATTTACTTTTCTTTTTTGGATTATAATTTGCTGTACCCTGATACGATTGGATTTAATGGTGTAGCGAATTATGAGTTCTTTTTTACAGACCCTGGTTTTATCGACAGTATTATTAATACGTTAGTCTTGGTGGGAGGTGTGCTTATTATTACGATAAGTGGTGGATTGACGTTGGCGTTATTGGTGAATCAACATTTCTGGGGGCGCGGTGTTGTGCGATTAATGTTGATTGCTCCATTTTTCATCATGCCTGCTGTGAATGCGCTTATCTGGAAGAACATGTTTTTTCACCCGGTGTATGGGATTTTTGCGTTTGTGAGTGGTTTTTTGGGTTTTGGGGCGATCGATTGGTTTGCGGATTATCCCCTTACGGCAATTGTGATTATTCTTTCGTGGCAATGGTTACCTTTTGCGGTCCTTATATTTATGACAGCGCTGCAGTCATTAGACCAGGAGAAGTTGGAAGCGGCTATGATCGATGGTGCAGAAGGGTTTCGTTTATTTAAAGATATTATTCTGCCGCATTTGTCTAGATCGATTGCTGTTGTTGTGATGATTGAGACTATATTTTTACTCAGTATTTTTGCAGAAATTTATATTACTACGGGCGGTGGCCCTGGTTTTGATACGACCAATTTGACATTTTTGATATTTTCGCAGGCGTTACAGCAATTCGATGTAGGTATTGCTTCAGCTGGCGGCTTGGTCGCCGTCGTGCTAGCGAATATTGTTGCAATCTTTTTCATTCGAACGGTAGGTAAAAATTTCACCGAATAAAACATGCTCTTATCAAAACATGCTCTTATCATATGGGACTTTCCCCCCTCCCATTCAATTTTTATATGACTGCAATCACTTAAAGTTCCCGTACTTTGTTTATAATGACTTAAAATTCTGGTGTCTATGGGTTACAGCTAAGCTGAGTGCGATTTTAAAAGTCAACCAAAATTTATGAATGTTTTATAAAAAAATAAGTTTTAGTGATATTGAGAAGACGTTTGTATAAGAGTTTGAAGCGAATAGATTAGTGCAGTAAATTAATGCAGTAAATTAATGCAGTAGATTGATACCATTATAATTACGTTCAATGTTTCAATGCCAATTTAAAAGTCAACCAAAATTTATGAATATTTTGTAAAAAAATAAGTTCTAGTGATATTGAGAAGACGTTTGTATAAGAGTTTGATGTGAATAATTAGTGCAGTAAATTAATGCAGTAGATTAATGTTAGTAGATTGATACCATTATAATTGCGCTCAATGTTTCAATGCCAATTTAAAAGTCAACTAAAATTTATGAATGTTTTATAAAAAAATAAGTTTTAGTGATATTGAGAAGACGTTTGTATAAGAGTTTGATGTGAATAATTAGTGCAGTAGATTAATGCAGTAGATTAATGCTAGTAGATTGATACCATTATAATTACGTTCAATGTTTCAATGCCAATTTAAAAGTCAACTAAAATTTATGAATGTTTTATAAAAAAATAAGTTTTAGTGATATTGAGAAGACGTTTGTATAAGAGTTTGATGTGAATAATTAGTGCAGTAGAATAATGCAGTAGATTGATACCATTATAATTGCGCTCAATGTTTCAATGCCAATTTAAAAGTCAACCAAAATTTATGAATGTTTTATAAAAAAATAAGTTTTAGTGATATTGAGAAGACGTTTGTATAAGAGTTTGATGTGAATAATTAGTGCAGTAGAATAATGCAGTAGATTGATACAATTAAGTAGATTGATACCATTATAATTACGTTCAATGTTTCAATGCCAATTTAAAAGTCAACCAAAATTTATGAATGTTTTGTAAAAAAATAAGTTCTAGTGATATTGAGAAGACGTTTGTATAAGAGTTTGATGTGAATAATTAGTGCAGTAAATTAATGCTAGTAGATTGATACCATTATAATTACGTTCAATGTTTCAATGCCAATTTAAAAGTCAACTAAAATTTATGAATGTTTTATAAAAAAATAAGTTTTAGTGATATTGAGAAGACGTTTGTATAAGAGTTTGATGTGAATAGATTAGAGTAACAAGTTTGTATACGAGTTTGCTGATAATGTTAAAAAGTATTGTTTTAATAATGGGTTAGCGGAAAGAGAAGGTTTTTAAAAGATGATGGCAGATTATCGCTCTGAAAAGCGTGTGAAGTTAATAATACGCGCCGTATCGGCATGGATTTTGGCGGTTTTGATATTTTTTCCAATCCTCTGGATGACGCTTACAAGTTTTAAAACAGAATTGCAAGCGATAAGTATTCCACCACTGCTAATATTTGAGCCAACGTTGGAAAACTTTACGGTTATCCAGGAGCGAAGCAATTATTTCAGTTACGCGTTCAATTCTCTATTTCTAGCGGGCTTTTCAACAATTATAGCCCTTGCATTAGCCCTTCCAGCAGCCTATGCGATGGCATTTTTCCCTGGTAAACACACAAAAAATTTATTGCTGTGGATGATCTCGACTAAAATGTTGCCTGCGGTGGGTGTATTGGTGCCGATATATTTGATTTACAGAAATATCGGTCTCTTAGATAGCCTGGTTGGAATCACAATTATTTTTACACTTATCAATTTGCCTATAGTGGTGTGGATTTTGTATTTTAGCTTTAAGGACACGCCTAAGGAAATTTTAGAAGCCTGTATTATGGATGGCACGAGTGTTTTTCAACAATTTATCTTCGTGTTGTTACCTATCAATCTGGGAGGTATTGTCTCGACTGCATTGCTTAGCTTTGTTCTAGCGTGGAATGAATCGTTTTGGTCGATCAATCTCAGTGCGAATGATGCGGGGTCACTGGCGACATTGATAGCGTCATATTCTAGTCCTGAGGGGTTATTTTGGGCTAAATTATCGGCGGCGTCGTTACTGACGTGTCTTCCTATTGTGGTGCTGGGCTGGTTTTGTCAGAAGCAGATCGTCCAGGGGCTAACGTTTGGTGCAGTCAAGTAAATTATTCTGATGGCAGTATCAAATATTCTATAAACGAGGGCAAGAGTTTTATAAATGAAGGCAAGAGCATTATAAATGAGAGCAGAATATATTTTATTTTACAACGTTTTACCGGTTAAATGGTAATTTGATAACAGATCTGGTTTGAGGTAATAAGTAGTGGCTACACTTAGGTTAGAAAATATTGTTAAACGATTTCATACGTTAAATGAAGATACCATTAAAAATTTCTCGCTCGATGTTAAGAGCGGAGAATTGGTTGTATTTGTAGGTCCCTCTGGTTGTGGGAAATCGACTTTGCTGCGAATGATTGCTGGCTTAGAAGACCCTACGAGTGGTAAAATTTCTCTGGAAGGATCAGACATTACAGACATTCGTCCGTCACGCAGGAATATGGCAATGGTCTTCCAGTCTTATGCATTGTATCCACATATGAATGTTCGTGAAAACATGGCGTTTGCATTGAAATTAGCTAAAATCGCTCCGAATGTTATCACTGAACGCGTCGAAAAGGCGGCTGCAATGTTAAATCTTACAGCTTACTTAGAAACCAAACCCAAACATCTTTCAGGCGGACAGCGTCAACGCGTAGCGATCGGGCGAGCTATCGTTAGAGAACCTCAATTATTTTTATTTGATGAGCCATTATCTAATCTAGATGCAGCCCTTCGTGTGCAGACGCGCATTGAAATATCGCTTCTTCACAAGCGCCTTAAAACAACCATGATCTACGTCACCCATGACCAAATCGAAGCGATGACGCTAGCGAGTAGAATTGTCGTTCTCAATAATGGTACGCTCGAACAAGTCGGCACACCCACTGAAATTTATCATAACCCCGACAATGTTTTTGTCGCAGGGTTCATTGGTACGCCTAAGATGAATTTCTTTCAAGCAACCCTTTCTCGTATGGAAAACCGTGCTCTTACGCTTAAAGTAGCCGATCAGCAAACTATCGAGATCGGTCGTGATTTCACCGAAGTGGCTTCTTCACTTAAAGTGGGAGCACCGATTATTTTAGGTGTTCGCCCCGAGCATTTAGAAGTTATTTCTAATCCAAAGGCAACTGCTGTAAAAAACAAACCTACCCTTACAGCAACGGTTGATATTATTGAAAACTTGGGAAGTACTTCTTATCTTTATGGAACAATTCATTCGCACCCTATGGCGAATAAGACTCAAAGTGAAACCAAAGAAAATGCTAAAATTAAAGAACATTCTAAAATAAAAACAACTTCTCTGGCTAAGGAAAATCCCAAATCCATTGACCCTATGCTTGCTGAAACCAGGACACATGCACTACCTGGATTAGAAAACCAGATTTCTAATCAAAATGCAATTACTGTTCGTTTAACTGGTGATCCAGCGACGTTAGCAGGTAGAGATTCGGTTTCTGTCGTCCTTGATCCAGAACGTGTTTACTTGTTTAATGGTGAAGGAAAAAATATTTTTAGTAAAGTTCGTTCTTAGTGGTTTTTATGAAAGATTCTTTAATTATTTCTTGGCATGTTATTTATAAAAAAATCTAGTTTGTTGGAATGATTTTGTTAAGCATTATTGAATGATGAAGTTAAATCGCACGTCTTTAGAAACCCTTAAAAATAAGATGGCTAAGGCTACGCATTCAAATCAATTAGTCTTTCCATCCTATCCGTCTCAAGTAGACCAAGCAGAAAAAATCTGGCTTCATGTAGGGCTTGGCAATTTTCATAGAGCACATCAAGCATTGTGTATGCAGCGCATGTTAGATGCAGACCCTAACCTACCTTGGCGGATTATCGGTACAAGTCTCCGCCGCTCTGATACGCCACTGCTAAATAAAATGAGGGTGCAGGACAATCTTTATACGCTTATTGAATTAAGCGGGACGTCCGATCCTAAATGTGAAATTATAGCTTCACATCAAACGGTATTTTCAAGTTGTGATGACATTGAGAAATTCATAAAAATTGTTGCTGATGATAAGTGCAAGCTTATTACTTTTACGGTCACAGAAGGCGGCTATTATATTATTGAATCTGAAGAGAAATTAATGCTATCTCATCGTGATATTGTCAATGATCTTATTGTAGATAATCCTCCGCTTACGATATATGGGTTTTTACGAATTGGGCTTAAAGCTAGATTCGAAGCGGGGGGAGCGCCTTTAACACTTCTTTCTTGCGACAATGTTATTGGCAATGGTAATATTTTGCGAATGGGACTGATGATGTTTCTAAGGGAAGTAGGAGAAGACGCAGCTTTTATAGAGTGGATTGAGCGGTCTGTGTCCTTTCCTAATTCTATGGTCGATAGAATCACACCTGCATTCAATCCTGAGTACGTGACATATTTGAAGACTACCTATGATTACGAAGACGAAGTTCCTGTCCATGCTGAGACATTCTGGCAATGGGTGATAGAGGATAATTTCAAAGCGGAACGACCGCCCTTTGAAAAAGGTCGTGCTGAGATCGTCTCTGATGTCAAGGACTTTGAAGAACTCAAACTTAGAGTTTTAAATGCAGGGCATTCTTCACTAGCCTACCGAGGTCTGCTGTTAGGCTACCAAACATACGATCAGGTCATAGCCAATTTAGAACACAGAAAATTTTTTGACACTTATCAATTTACAGAAGTTCTCCCCAAATTACAGCATTTAAAAGCATTAAATCCAGAAAAATACCTCGCCACAGTAACAAAACGGTTCACCAACACGCAGATCAGTGATACGCTTACGCGTATTGGTTGTGATGGAATGGCAAAAGTACCCAAATTTGTTCTTCCCACCTTAGTTGCCAATCTTAAGACCGGCGGGCCTATCAATTATGCTGTAGAAATCATTGTTAATTGGGCATCTGTGACGCGCCTATTTTTAGCAGGCAAATTTCCTGACTATCACGACGGTGAAGAACAGCAATTACGCTCGCTTATCAATAAATATGGATTCCAGCGTGGTCTCCTATTTAATCCATCGCTATGGGGCAATGACGTTATTTCTCATCCACGTTACCTCGAACAAGTCGCTTACAGCCTAAGACATGGTATCACTGATCAGAAATAATGGTTTTATATGACTTGACTAGAAATACATATTTTTATATTGCCTGATCGAAAAAGTTAGTTTTTAGTCGGTCTCTTGTGAGAACTCTGAACAAAAATGTAGTCTCGCTTCATTTAAAATTGTAATGAAGACTGAGAGGTGACTAGAAGTCTCCAGACACAGAAATATTAGCATACACATGCAGCTATATCATATCATAATATCATATGACTGACTGCAGGTATTCTATAATAAGCAATATAAAGTAAATGAGTGAACTCTTATATTCATCTCCCTTACCGTGCTTTCTTATGCTATCTATCTATCGAAGCAGAATAAGAAAGCTAGATTAGGATTGGTACAATTTAAGAATAGCAATGGGCAGCAGGTAATAAGAACTAGGGAAAAGGCACTAGGCAATAGAATAGGCAACTAGGGAATAGGATCACAACTAGTAGCGGTTGGATTGCTTTGACGATTGGGACAGACAACTTGGAGTAACCTTGGATATTCTCCTGCAGTAAACCGCCATATGCTTGAATCCCAGCCAACGTAGACCGCATCTGGAGGAAGGGGAAGGGGTGGAATAGCAAAAACAGGGGCTGCTACTTGCAGCTGGGCAGTAGTTCTGCTTATCCCTTCAGGACTAGCCGACTGCGTCGTTGTAGCGGGGTCCCAGTAAGAAGAGACAACAGTAATGCCACTAGCAGCCCCCACAAAACCACCTACAGATGAAGCTGAAGGACGTTCGGATACTTCGCCAATAGCATAAGAGTTACTGATACTGAGACTGTTTTGAGCATTGCCGACCAATCCCCCCAGCTCACTGGAACCCAGGAGCGCTACGTTAGCATAAGAATTATTAATATGACCCGCTTCTCCCAGTCCGACTAAGCCACCGACTGCTTGTTCGCCTTCGATCCGTCCACTACCAGTGGTTATAGCATAAGAGTTGTCAATACTTCCATTCTCAAGCCATCCAACTAACCCGCCTAACTGTGATGACGAGGTAGAACTTTCTATAAGAGAACCAATATGAACATAAGAATTACTGATGCTACTATTGGGCTCAGCATATCCGACTAACCCACCAATAGCTCGATTTCCTTCTATTTTTCCACCACTAGCAAGGACTACATAAGAGTTTTCAATATTTCCACCTAAACGTCCGACTAATCCGCCTATCCGTGAGAATGCTAACGTTGCTTTTAGAGTAGAATTGATACGAACATGAGAATTACTGGTGCTACTACTGGGCTCAGCATATCCGATTAACCCACCCACTGTGTAGATTCCTTCAAGAGGAGCAGTTAGATTAACGTAAGAATCAACAACACTACCACTACTTCTTCCGACAAGTCCTCCTACTCTCAAACGGCTGCTAATACTTCCCCCAGCAAAAAAGGAGTTGCTAATAGCACCATGGTGTGTTCCGACAAGTCCCCCTGTGTAGTTATTGCCACTAATAGACATTCCAGCGAACGATGAATTAATGATAGAACCACTACCGTGGTTAGTCCCTACAAGCCCACCTGTAGAATTTGATCCGTTAACAGTTCCGCTAATAAAAGATGTATTATCAATAGAACCATAATTTCTTCCTGCCAAACCTCCAGTAACATTGAGTCCTGTAATATTTCCGTCAGTAATAGATGAATCATCGATAGAAGCACCGCGAAGGTTAACCCCTGCAATGCCCCCCGTATGATCGCCCCCTGTAATCATTCCTCTCGTAATAGATGAAGCAACAATAGACCCCCTATTTTCTGCTACTAATCCGCCTACTCCTGCATCGCCTGTAAGAACGGCGTCTTTGACATGAACGTCCTCAACACGACCAGCAAGGTATGCAGCGACCACGCCTGTTGTATCACTATGCGTGATTACCTGAGGAGAAGTAAGAGTGCAGCCTCTAATAATCGCCGTATTTTGCACCGTAATAAAAAGTCCCATCCTTGAAGTGCGATTAGTAATAAATAAATTAGAAATTTCGTTATTGTCACAATTGAACGTTCCAGCCAGGTTATTGATAGGAGCGAAGCCTGTTGTCCTAGGCTGGCTGTGCGTAGAAGATTCGCTCCACGGTGCTTCTACTACGCTGAGGTCAATGTTCTCAGTAAGCGTGTAATGATGACCTCCATAGTCAGCATTAGAATCTGTGATCATCCGTGAGGCAAGGTCTAATCTTAGGTCACTGTCAATATCCCAAGGATTAACATCTGATCCAATATCGTTTAGGTTTCCTCTTACCCCCGTCATGCCAACAATATTTCCTGTTGGGCTTTTTAACGTACAAGGTGGAACAATGATGTCAAACGAATACGTTTCAATAGGAGAACCATTTTCATTTAAGATGACACTACCCTGTGCTGCGGTGCCTGGCTCATAAGGATTAATGGGGATAGAAGGACTGCTTACAGTCGTTGTGACAGTACTGAGGACAGTTTCTCCAAGTAAGACGGCTGCAGTAGGAGCGTAGGTCTTACGACAGGGTTTGATTGTAATATCTGAGAGAAAGACATCTTCGTAAAAGTAAGCATCATAAACATTACCGCTTAGTTTAAGGACACGCAGCGCTGTGAGGTCTAGCTCGAAGTCGTAGGTGAGTCCCTCCGTGATATCGGGTGTGGTGACCGTAACTTTTTCTGAGAGTGGATACGTGCCTGCTGTAATTCCTGCTGGATTGAGAGCATCAGAGGGTAGCGTAAGGGGGTTAATTGTAGCGACTATGAAGCCTGGTGCATTGTCTTGATCTTGAACGGTCACGTGGAGGTGCGCATCTATTTGGCTGAGCGGATGTGTGGGGTCGAGGTCACCGAAGTCATGACGATTTTTGAGGTTGCTGATAGTGATTATGTTGCTGGAGACACTGGCTGCTGCGCCGAGCGTATCATAAAGATTGGCATGCGGACCTGAGAAGGCAAATGAGATGTCTTGATTGGCTAGACAGTCCTGGACGTTAACATCGAAGGCAAACTCAGAATAAAGGTTGTTGTTCTCCATGAGTTTAAGAGAAGCGCGCGTAGCCCCTGCTTGGTAGGGGTCAACGTTCTTACTGATCGAAGGCTGAAAGGCATCGGTTGGAAGTCCGCCTTCTAAGACTGTAAGTGTCGGTGGATAATTAGCACAAGGTTTCAAGGTGACATCATCGGAGAAGGAAATACCTTCAGTTAGAAGAATGTCTTCCGTATTGCCACTTAATTTGACCTGGACGAGCCCTTTGAGGTCTACGGCAACCTTATACAGAATGCGTCTACTGAGTCCGCGTCTATTGAGTGCGGTTGGGAGAATGGCTATGACTTGGGAGATTTCTATATTAGTAGATGAGATCCCATCGGGATTGAGTTCGTGAGCGGGTATCGTGAAAGTAGAAGGTTCTGCGACGTATTCGGGCTGGCTACCTTCATGAACAACGTCTACGATGCTGACCGAGAGCGTTTCACTAGAAGAGGTGAGTCTGTTTTTAATGTTTTTTATTGTGATAGTATTATCACTTACGATGGCAATAGGATTATTGTAGATTGCATTAGTTTGAAAGTAAATATCCTCTGCGCTGATAGTCGGGGCAGAGTCTTGTTCTGGTGCGCTTGCTGCAACCGTGCATCCACTTATTGCAGTGATGATAATAAGGATAAGAGAGGTTATGGACATCATTGCTAGGTTAGTGAAATTTTGGCTTCGAGTAAAAGAATCGGTTATTTTTTTCATTGTTGTTCTCTTCCCATTAGATAATGATAATAATTCGCAGCAGTACTTGTTTATAAAGTGCTCTATCAATAAGGAATCTTTAACAGTTCTTAAATAAAAATATTTCTTATTTGAGATGCTAAAATATAATTTCTAGCCTATCTATCGAAGCGGAATAAGAAATCTAGATATAAGATCGGTACAATTTAAGAATAGCAGTAACTAGGGAATAGGATCACAACTAGTAGCGGTTGGATTGCTTTGACGATTGGGACAGACAACTTGGAGTAGTCTTGGATATTCTCCTGCAGTAAATCGCCATATGCTTGAATCCCAGCCAACGTAGACCGCATCTGGAGGAAGGGGAAGGGGTGGAAGCGCGAAAACAGGAGCGGCTACTTGCATCTGGGCGGTAGTTCTGCTTACCCCATCAGGACTAGCCGACTGCATTGTTGTAGCGGGGTCCCAGTAAGAAGAGAGAACAGTAATGCTACTAGCAGTCCCTACGAAACCGCCTACAGACCGGGCAGAAGGACGTTCTGCGACTTCCCCAATAGCATAGGAATTAGTGATATCTAGATTGCGTCTTGCATTGCCAACTAATCCACCCAGTTGACTGGAACCCAGGAGCGCTACGTTAGCATAAGAGTTAATAATATGACCCGCTTCTCCTATGCCGACTAATCCACCCACCATTTGATTTCCCTCGATTCGTGCGCTACCGGTAGTTATAGCGTAAGAATTATCAATACTTCCATGCAGCCATCCGACTAATCCGCCCAGTCGTGATGAAGAGTGGGAACTTTCTATAAGAGAACCAATATGAGCATAAGAATCACTGATGCTACTGGTCGAATGTGTATAGCCTACTAGTCCGCCAATACTCTGCTGTCCAATTATTTCTCCACTACTAGTCAGGATGGCATAAGAGTTGTCAATACTTCCATGCAGCCATCCGACTAATCCACCCAGTCGTGATGAAGAGTGGGAACTTTCTATAAGAGAACTAATATGAGCATAAGAATTACTGATACTACTGGTCGAATGTGTATAGCCTACTAGTCCGCCAATACTCTGCTGTCCAATTATTTCTCCACTACTAGTCAGGATGGCATAAGAGTTGTCAATACTTCCACGTAACTGTCCGACTAATCCGCCTAGTCGTGATGATGGAGATGTTCCTTTTAGAACAGCATTGATACGAGCATGAGAATTACTGATGATACTACCTACTTCTACATCTCCGACCAAGCCACCGACATACACCACTCCTTCTACATCAGAATCTACATAAGCATAAGAATCATAAACTGTACTGGAAGGCCTATTGATTCCTACAAGTCCGCCTACTCCAAAATTTCCATTAACACTTCCCACTTTAAAAAATGTATTACTGATAGAACCGTGATTTGCTCCAACGACTCCACCCGTGGCGCTATTGCCACTAACAGACATTCCAGTAAATGACGCATTAATGATAGAACCACTGTCATAGTTAATCCCCACAAGCCCACCTGTAGAAATACCTCCGCTAACAGTTCCTCCAGTAAAAGAAGCATTGTCAATAGAACCATAATTTCTTCCTACGAAGCCACCTGTTCTCCGACCTCCGCCTGTAACACTTCCTCCACTAACAGATGAATTATTGATAGCAGCACTTTGATAACTGATCCCGACAAGTCCTCCTGTATCCTCTCTCCCTGTAATAGTTCCTCTAGTAAAAGATGAATCAACGATAGAACCAGTATTTTCTGCGACTAACCCTCCCGTTCTAGACCTGCCTGTAAGAACGGCGTCTTTGACATGAACGTCCTCAACACGACCAGCGAGATATGAGGCTATCACACCTGCTCTATCACTATGCGTGATTACCTGAGGAGAAGTAAGAGTGCAGCCTCTAATAATCGCCGTATTTTGCACCGTAATAAAAAGCCCCATTCTTAAAGTGCGATTATCAATAAATAAATTAGAAATTTCGTTATTGTCACAATTGAATGTCCCAGCCAGGTTATCGATAGGAGCGAAGCCTGTTGTCCTAGGCTGGCTGTGTGTAGAGGATTCGCTCCACGGTGCTTCTACTACGCTGAGGTCAATGTCCTCAGTGAGGGTGTAATGATGACCTCCATAGTCAGCATTGGAATCTGTGATCATCCGTGAAGCGAGGTCTAGCCTTAGGTCACTGTCAATATTCCAAGGATTAACATCTGATCCGATGTTGTTTAGATTTCCTCTTACCCCCGTCATACCGACAATATTGCCTGTTGGACTTTTTAACGTACAAGGTGGAACAACGATGTCAAATGAATACGTTTCAATAGGAGAGCCATTTTCATTTAAGATAGCAGTACCCTGCGCTGCTACGCCTACTTCGTAGGGATTGATAGGGACAGACGGAGCACTTACAGTCGTTGTGACAGTACTGAGGACAGTTTCTCCAATCAAAACGGCTGCAGTAGGAGCGTAGGTCTTATGACAGGGTTTGATTATAACATCTGAGATAAAGACATCTTCATAAAAAAAGGTATCATAAACATCGCCGCTTAGTTTAAGGACACGCAGCGCTGTGAGGTCTAACTCGAAGTCATAGGTGAGACCCTCCGTTATATCGGGGGTGGTGACCGTAACTTTTTCTGAGAGTGGATACGTGCCTGCGGTAATTCCTGCTGGATTGAGAGCATCAGAGGCTAGCGTAAGGGGATTAATGGTAGCGACTATGAAGCCTGGTGCATTGTCTTGATCTTGAACGGTCACGTGGAGGTGCGCATCTATTTGGCTGAGCGGATGTGTGGGGTCAAGGTCACCGAAGTCATGACGATTTTTGAGGTTGCTGATAGTGATTATGTTGCTGGAGACACTGGCTGCTGCGCCGAGCGTATCATAAAGATTGGCATGCGGACCTGAGAAGGCAAATGAGATGTCTTGATTGGCTAGACAGTCCTGGACGTTAACATCGAAGGCAAACTCAGAATAAAGGTTGTTGTTCTCCATGAGTTTAAGAGAAGCGCGAGTAGCCCCTGGCTGGTAGGGGTCAACGTTCTTACTGATCGAAGGCTGAAAGGCATCGGTTGGAAGCCCGCCTTCTAAGACTGTAAGTGTCGGTGGATAATTAGCACAAGGTTTCAAGGTGACATCGTCGGAGAAGGAAATACCCTCAGTTAGAAGAATGTCTTCCGTATTACCACTTAATTTGACCTGGACGAGCCCTTTGAGGTCTACGGCAACCTTATATAGAATACGCCTACTGAGTCCACGTCTATTGAGTGCGGTTGGGAGAATGGCTATAATTTGAGCGACTTCTATATTAGTAGATGAGATCCCATCGGGATTGAGTTCGTGAGCGGGTATCGTGAAAGTAGAAGGTTCTGCGACGTATTCGGGCTGGCCACCTTCATGAACAACGTCTACGATGCTGACCGAGAGCGTTTCACTAGAAGAGGTGAGTCTGTTTTTAATGTTTTTTATTATGATAGTATTATTACTTACGATGGCAATAGGATTATTGTAGATTGCATTAGTTTGAAAGTAAATATCCTCTGCGCTGATAGTCGGGGCAGGGTCTGTTTCTGGTGCGCTTGCTGCGACCGTGCATCCACTCATTGCAGTGATGATAATAAGGATAAGAGATGTTATGAACATCATTGCTAGGTTAGTGAAATTTTGGCTTCGAGTAAAAGAATCGGTTATTTTTTTCATTGTTGTTGTCTTCCCATTAAATAACAATATGTATACAGCAGTACTATTTACAAAGTACCTGGTCAATAAAACACTCTAAAAAGGCTTTTAAGTAAAAATACTTCTTATTTGAGATGCTAAAACACAGTTCTCGGCCTATATTATACGATGTAAATCAATTTTAGTCCGCATATTTTTAATATTTTACTCGATAAGGGGGTATTAATTTGACAATTTATCAGGTAGTAGTCAAATATTGGAGTAATTGGAGTATTTTTGTAAAAAATCAAGAACGTATTTTATAAAAAATAGGTTTTTTTAGAATTTTCCTATAAAATAGACCTATTTGAGCTGATCAGTACTCGTTTTGTGATTGTATGCGGCTATCTTTGAGAGGATTTATTGTAAAATTTACTTTTAATATGGGTTTCTACTCAGAATTGTTTGATTTTTATTAAGAATTATCGGTTTATATGCATAAAAATTGTCATTTTTTATCAAGCGTTATTTATTAAGCATTAAGGGAGTAGATGTGAACAGTCAGTCGTGGACGAAACGTATTGACGGTTAGCACAGGTAACATTGATAAGGCGGGGATAGACTCCCGTTGTGAAATTCCAGATATTAGAATCCCACCCATTGTAAATAGGACGCGGCGTGTTAGCTCCCGCAATCTGCATTTGCTGTGTCGTTTTACCTATTCCCCCCGCACTCGTCGATTGTCTCGTTGTTAGAGAGTCCCAATAAGAGTACGTGACCGTAGCAGTAGAAGTGCCAAGTAACCCGCCTGTTTCTAAATTGCCTGAAACGTGTCCTATACCATACGAATTGGCAATACGTCCTCCTGCTTTGCCAATAAGCGAAGCAATCATATGGGTTCCCGTCGTAGCCCCAGTAGCATAAGAATCTTCAAGAATAACACTCGATTCTGTAACTCCAATCAATCCACCTAGCGACCTGACTCCACTAATATTGCCTGTAGCATAAGATTCTTTGATTGTTCCAGCTTGAGCTATTCCAATTAACCCGCCACCAGTATTCAAACTAGCTCCGCTAACCTTACTATTTGCGTAAGACGTTGTAATTGTTCCAGCATTGAAATACCCAATCAATCCCCCCGCATATAAACTAGCCCCACTAACAGTGCCACTTGCATAAGAATTTTCAATTGTTCCAATCGCATGTCCAATTAATCCACCTACATAAATATCTCCAACAATCTCTGTTCTAGCAAAAGAATTGCGAATAATTCCATAGCTACTCGTTCCTATAAGTCCGCCAATATTATTCCCAATCGCACCTGTAACAATTCCAGTAGCGTAAGAATGTGTTATAGACCCCGAATTACTTCCCACCAATCCACCTATATCGAGGACAACGTACCTTTGGGCATTGATACTGGTAACCTCTGCGTCAACAACGTAAGAACGATGAATCATTCCTTCTGAAATAGCCGCCAATCCTCCAATACTCGTTGTTCCAATGACCTTAGGATGAGCGAGTCCGCAATTCTCAACAGTACCGTCACGAGTGATTTTCTTAAAGAAGCCCGTATGAATGCTATTTTTACGAATAAATAAATTTTCAATGATATTGTTACGGCAATTGAATGTTCCTGAAAAATTGTCTATGGGTAGAAAACCATTGTTCTGGGCATTTCTATGCGTAGAAACTTCGCTCCACGGCGCTTTTACTACGCCAAGGTCAATATTCTCAGTAATTTCGTAATGATCACTCCCATAGGTAGCATTAGAATGCGTGATCATACGCGCAGCTAGAGCCAATCTCAGATCATTGTCAATGTGCCAAGGATTAGTCGATGTTCCAATAGAGGTTAGATTGCCAGTGATACCCGTCATTCCTATTACAGTTCCACCAGGTGATTTTAATTTACACTCAGGAACAACGATATTGAATGAATAAGTAGCAATGGGTGTATTCGCTTCAGTTAAAGTCAATGTTCCTGTCGAGTATGTAGCGGGGTGGTAAGGATTGATTGTAGCCATTATTTTAGTTGTAATATTATTTAGGACGGGAGAACTTGGTAAAATAGAGACGGTAGGTGAGAAATCATTGCGACAGGGTTTCAGGACAACGTCATTTGTCACCTGCTCTTCATAAAATGTTATTTCATTGACATTGCCACTGAGTTTAACCATAGGAAAGGGATTTATAGCTAATCTAAAGCGGTAGGGAAGTCCCATAGCTACACCAGGTGTTCTTAGGGTGATTTCTGGAGAAATAGGTACTAATTGTGCTGCAGTACCAGGCGGATTGAGGTTCGAGATGGGTATTGAAAATACTTGCGGAGTTGCTGTGAAAAGAGCATCTCTTCTGTGATTGTTTCCTTTACGATCGTTAATAGAGACGACTAATTCGGCTTGAATTTGATCGTTAGAATCGCTTTTATTCAGGTAATTTCTGATGTTTTCAATAGTAACAATATTCTTGCTCACACTGGAAGTAAGATCGTCATAAAATTTATGGTCGCGTCCTAGGGGTGTGAATGAAATATCTTGACTGGTCAGACAATCTTTAACATTGACATTGAAGGTAAATTTAGAATGAAGGTTATTGTTATGCATAAGGTTGAGTGTGGCGGGAAAAGTTCCTGCTAGGTAAGGATCGATAGGACTCATTACTGGGGAAAAATCATTCGTTGTTTCAATGCCGCCTTCTAAAACCGTAAGCGTCGGTGGATAATTCGCACAGGGTTTCAATATAACATCGTTAGCAATCTCAATATCTTCGGTCAAAAAAGTTGTTTCAGTATTGCCACTTAATTTGACTTGGACGAGGTCTTCTAATTCTAAGACAACGCGATAAAATTGAGGTCTATTGAGACCACGTCTATGCTGCTCTGTCGGTAAAACAGTAATGATTTGTGAAATTTCTAGGTTAGTAGCGGTGATGCCACTAGGATTAATCTCATGCAGGGGTATTGTGAAAGCGTTCGGCTGGGCAGTGTAAGCCGATTGACCGCCTTTATGAATAACGTCGACTAGACTTACGGTAAGCAATTCTGCTGAATCTTCCGATCTATTTTTAATGTTTTTAATAATGATCGTATTTTGATTGATATCAGCAATTGGATCATTGTATTTAGTATTAGGCTCGAAGTAAATATCCTCAACAGCGATAGTTGGGGTAGAAGAATTTTCTGGCAACGGTGCGGCAACAACGCACCCACTCAGAACAAGTAATAGCCATAATACAACAATATTGATGAGTATTACTTTGCTAAAAGTTAGGTATTTGTGTATTTCGGGTAGGTCGTAATGTTTGAGTGAAGGAGATATTAGGGCACTTAATAAACTACTGCTACCGTACAGATAGTTTTTCATAGCATGAAAAAAATGATTTATTGTAAAAAAATTATCCTTTTAAAGAAATATCGGTTATAAACACTATTACTACTCTTTATCACAGTACCATACTGTTAATATAGTCTAATTTATAAGAAAAGTCAAGGCCTATTTTAACAGTTAATATTTGTTAACAGTTAATATTTGGGTTGGTTTGCCGATGGGCACAAACGACTTCGATGAGTTTTGGATATTCTCCTGCTGCAAATCTCCATGTCGCTGTGTCCCAATCGACGTAGACGGCATTGGTAGGAAGTGGGAGAGTGATAATAGCTGGGATCGGGGCTGCTACTTGCATCTGAGCAGTAGTTCGGCCTATTCCAGCGGCACTGCTGTCTTGTCCTGTTGTCGTCTTGTCCCAGTAAGATGTTGTGACTCTTGTTGAAGCAGAATTAGATGCCAACAATCCTCCTAGTGAGGACATTCCAGACACACGCCCCCTCCCATACGAATTAACGACAACTCCACGTCCTTCTCCAATCAGCGATCCAGCAAGATTACGGCTCGTTGTGACTGCGCCGGTGGCGTAAGAGTTTTTTAGGGTAGCATTGATATCACTTATGCCTACCAATCCGCCTAAGTATTCTTCTCCATCGATATTTCCACTAGCGTAAGACTTTTCAATAGTCCCACTAAGTATCATGCCAACCAATCCTCCTACGCGTGAAAAACCACTCACAGTGCCATTCGCATAAGATTTTTCAATCATTGCGCTTTGAATGTATCCGATTAACCCGCCTGTATTTGTACTATTGATATTCACGGTAATATCACCGGTGGCATAGGCCTCTTCAATAGTTCCATTGCTTACATATCCAATTAATCCTCCAATAGAAAAATTATTGTCTCCGCTAATATTTCCAGTAGCGTAGAATCTTTTTATCTTCCCCCTATTCATAAGTCCCACTAATCCACCTAAGTATGAACCGTCTCCATTAATATCATTAGCTGCATAAGACTCTTCAATAGTTCCACTATTTATGCCTACGAGACCACCGATAGATTTGCGATTGCCTACATCGAAGGTGATAGCAATTCCGCTGGCATACGAGTGAGTAATAGTCCCCGAGTTTGAACCCACTAAACCACCCATGCGGATATTCGCATATAACGGTGTGTTAATACTACTGATCTCTCCACCAGTGACGTAAGAATTTTTTACACTACCTGCAAGTGTCGCCACTAAACTGCCTATATCCGTTGTACCTGTAATTTTTGGATTGTTAAGCCGACAGTATTCTAGGACTCCGTCTGAATTGATTTTCTTAAAAAAACCTGCGTGATTATTATTTTTATGAATATATAAATTATCAATCACATGGCTACTGCAGTTCAATGTTCCAGTAAAGTTATCGATAGGCGTGAAGCCTGTTATCCTAGGCTGGCTGTGTGTAGAGGATTCGCTCCACGGCGCTTTAGCTACGCCAAGGTCAATGTTTTCGCTAAGCGTATAATGATGATTTCCATAGTCAGCATTAGAATCTGTGATCATCCGTGAAGCGAGGTCTAACCTTAGGTCACTATCAATATTCCAAGGATTAGCGGCTGAACCGATAGCGTTTAAGTTCCCTCTTACTCCCGTCATACCGACAATATTTCCTGTTGGGCTTTTTAATGTACAAGGTGGAACAACGATGTCAAACGAATACGTTTCAATAGGAGTACCATTCTCATTTAAGATAGCAGTACCCTGTGCTGCTACGCCTACTTCGTAGGGATTGATTGGGATAGAGGGGCTGCTTACAGTGGTTGTGATAGTACTGAGGATAGTGTCTCCGGAGAAAACAGTCGCGGTAGGAGCGTAGGTCTTACGACAGGGTTTAATTGTAATATCTGGGAGAAAGACATCTTCATAAAAAAAGGTATCATAAACATTGCCACTTAGTTTAAGGACGCGCAGTGATGTGAATTTTAGCTGGAAGTTATAGGTGAGTCCTTCTGTGAGGGTGGGGTTGTTGATTATGATTTTTTGGGGGATCGGATAAGTCCCTGCGGTGATACCTGGCGGATTGAGAACATTGGAGTCTAGCGTGAGGAGACTTCCTGAAGAGACCCTAAAGTCTGGGGCATTGTCTTGATCTTGAATGGTCACGTGGAGGTTTGCATCGATTTGACTGAGTGGATGGGTAGAGGCTAGGTCGCCGAGGTCATGACGATTTTTAAGATTGCTGATCGTAATTGCGTTACTGGAGATACTGGCTGCAGCGCCGAGCGTATCGTAAAGATGGGCATGTGGTCCTAAGAAGGCAAACGAGATGTCTTGATCGGTCAGGCAGCTCTGGACGTTAACATTGAAGATAAACTCAGAATAAAGGTTATTGTTCTCCATAAGTCTAAGAGAAGCGCGAGTAACCCCTGGTCGGTAGGGGTCAATGTTCTTACTGATCGAAGGCTGGAAGGTATCGATGGGAAGTCCACCTTCTAATACCGTAAGCGTCGGTGGATAATTAGCACAGGGTTTCAATGTAACATCGTTAGCAATCTCAATATCTTCGGTCAAGAAGGTCGTTTCCACATTGCCACTTAATTTGACTTGCACGAGTCCTTTGAGGTCTACGGCAACCTTGTAAAGAATACGTCTACTGAGCCCACGTCTATTGAGTGCGGTTGGGAGAATGGCTATGACTTGGGAGATTTCTATGTTAGTAGATGAGATCCCATCGGGATTGAGTTCGTGAGCAGGGATCGTAAAAGTAGAAGGCTCTGCGACGTATGCAGGCTGGCTACCTTCATGAACAACGTCTACAATACTGACCGAGAGCGTTTCACTAGAAGAGGTGAGTCTATTTTTAATGTTTTTTATTGTGATAGTATTATCACTTACAATGGCAATAGGATCATTGTAGAATTCGTTAGTTTGAAAGTAAATATCCTCTGTACTGATAATTGGGACAGGGTCTTTTGGGGGTGCAGGGGCTGCAACTGTGCATCCACTTAGGGCAGTGGCTATGAGGAGGATAAGAGAGATTGTGAACGTGATCGTTAGATCAATGAAGTTTTGGCTTTGAGTCGAAGAGTGGGAAAGCTTATTCATGATTGCGGAAGTGATGCAAGGACACATTTATTACGGTTCTAAGACCTCAGCGGTTTTCATAAATGCATTTAGCATTGCTATGGTAGGTAGGCAGCCACGTCCGCCTGGTGCTGTGCATTTTATAGCCGCTGCTGCGCAGGAACGTCTTAACACTTCTTCGATAGGATACTTTTTAAGTAAATAATACGCAAAAGTGCCATGGAAAACATCCCCAGCCCCCAGTGTGTCAACAACATCGACGCGAAACGATTTAACGTTTTTAAGATGATTGTTCTTCAAATAAAAAGCACCACGACTCCCGTATGTGACGTAGCAATTTCTTTTGAGTTGGGTTTCTGCTTGGTGGAGCAGACTCTTTAGTTGTTCATCGCTAAGGTGCAGTTCGTTCTGGTTTATGGGGTGGTTTAGGAATTCTAGGAGGCCCTGAGCGGAGAAGACAGGGTATGTTGCTAACGGTGCTAAATCGCGAACACATTGATTGCTTGAGACTTCACCGTCAAGGACACTGGGAATATTGGCTTCTTTGGCGCATCTAAGCGTCGCAGCCGCAGCCGATGCCCACCGTGTATCCACTAAAACCATATCGTGTTTTTTTATAAAGCGGCTAGTGGCTTCTGGTATCGCTATCTCGCTTAGATAAAGCCTAGGATCACTGTACGAAACAATCATTCGCTCGCCGCTTTCATCAATGATAACGGTCGCATTAGTTGAGGGAGTAGCACGGAGTATTTCTACATTGGAAGTATTGACGTTGTACCTACTGAGTTCCTGAATAATATCCTTCCCGATCAGATCATCACCGACACGACTCCAAAGTGACGCCGATCCACCTAATCTTGTAATCGTCGTTGCTGCTGTCGCAGCAGGACCGCCGCCACAACTGACAAAGTCTGCTGCCAAGTATTTTCCTTCACCACCAGGAAATTTTTTAAGGTAAAAGATGCTGTCTTTTGTCGTTAGTCCAACACAAAATATCTTCATAACAACCAATTTAACCAGAATAACCTATAAAGAGGTACTAAATTATACACTTGATGAATAATACCATGCATTCTAGTCTATCACGTCTTTATTTTTTTGTAAAACGTTCTGCTCTTTTACAATGGGATTAAATGAACGCTAATTCACGATTTATATCGTTTTATTCCGCTTAAGATCAATTGCATTCACAAATTTTATAGCTCAGAATTACTGTTTAACAGTATAATAATGATATGAATTATCATATAGCATACAGTCCAATTATTTAAGACTGAACCGATTAAAAAAGAATAATAACCATTAATTAAGCACAATCATTTAAGAATTAAATTTCAATACACTTCTTATCTCAATACACTTTTCAATAGGCTTAATATTTTAAGAAGAATGACCTATGATTACAGTGCATAAAATACTAGGATTTGAACGGAGTAAAACTCGTTTCAATCCTGTTAACACACCAAGTGGGAATGAACACGTGGAGGGAATAGTTCAGGAATTAACCATTGCTGCTACCCCCTCCCAATTTTCTTGTAAATTAAGAGGGGACAACAAGGGGCTTTCATTTCTCACACACTTAATATTAATGTTCTGCTGCTTTTTCTCAATAAGTTTAAGCAGTTGTGCTCCATCGTCAGACAATGCATCAGCGACGGATAATCCACCAGCAACTAACAATCCACCACCTAGGAACTACACTTCACCCGTAGAACCCGTACATCTCTCATCAACCTTTAATGGTACGGCAGTAGCGATAACAACGGAAGTAACGGTCTCAGAAACGAGCGCCGTTATCACGATAATGGGCATTGAAAACATTGAGGGAACGAGTGCAGATAGTGGAATGCTTACGATCGCAGCCACCGGTTATACAGTCAATAAAACAACACTCACTATTCCTAACCCAGAAGGAACTAACGCAACCAATGTTGTTATTGGAGACATCATTATTACAGCAAACGATCAAGCTGTCACACATCGCGTAACAGTCAACTTTCTCGCATTATCAAGTGTACGCGTAACACTAACCGATGCTAAGTTAGAGGGCAGTCTCATGCTTTCAGATACAGACCGAACGTCAGAAACAGGTATAACGATAAAACAGTGCGAACAGTTTGATTTACGTTCAGCACTCAACGTTACAGCAAGTGGAAGTCCTGTAAGTGATGATGCGATCACACTTGATCCAGAGACGATCCCAAATATTTATTACGATAGAACGGTTAATTCTACGAATAACACGAACGACCAGCGTATCTTAGTTACAGTGGCAGGAACGAGTTATGAGTTTATGTTTCCTGTGATTATTCAAGAATGCACGGCGGCAGGATTGACACAGATCGAAGATTCGAGTCTCACGCCCAGTGCGATGGCGTGGAATATCGATAATGATCTACGGCTTAATCTTATAGCCGAACTTATCAATGTTACAGGGTCTGAGTACGCCGATGATAATTACATGCTGACGGCAGACATTGACTTAGGAAATGCTAACGCACCTTGGAGTGAAACTGTGAGTATGATGACCGGTGGCAAAGGATTTACACCTATTGGAACAACGATCGAAGTAACAACTACGTCTTTTAGTGATCATACTAATAGGTTTAAGGGCAATTTTAATTGTAATAATAAAACGATTGCTAACCTGTATATTAATAACACTGTGGTGAATGAGACTAACAATGGATTTGGTGAGGGGTTGTTTGGCGCTGTAGAGACTAGCGGCGTTATAAAAAACTGTGCCCTTATTGCTGTGAAGATATCGGGGAACACGCATATTGGAGGATTGGTAGGTCTATTAGATAATGGAACGATTCTTCATTCTTATACCAGTGGAAGTATCCTTAGGGGTAACAATGCAGGTGGGCTCGTTGGAATAATACAACGTGGAAGTATCATGAGTTCTTATAGTTCTATGTCCATGACTGCGTCTACAGACGTAGGAGGGTTAGTAGGTCAGATTCTCACTGGAAGTGGGTCTGTTACTAATTCTTACGCTACCGGTACAGTGACGAGTCCAGTTATTTTGACATCAAATGGAGGTTTAATTGGTAATTTAGCATTTGGAACGGTGACTAACTCTTATTCTACGGGACGGGTTGTAGGTCCTGGTACTGATACAGGCGGATTTCTTGGAGCGTTTACGCCTGGAACTGTAGTAGCTTCTTATTGGGATACAAGTACTTCTAGACGGCAACTAAGTCGTGCTGGTACGGGAAGAACGACTGCTCAGATGCAAGTAGCCGCTCCGGTAACGACTGGGCTCAATGAAGTCTATGTGGGATGGGAATCGAGCGTCTGGAAGTTTGCTGATGGAAAATACCCACGGCTTATAAATGTCGCCTGTGCTAATCGACAGGACAATCCCGATGCTACTGAATGCACTAGCACGTTAGAGTAATTTTTAAGACCTACAACTAGGTCTTAAAAATCAAAGCATAATACGTACTCTAATACGCACTTCGTATGATTAAATAGCAATCATGATTTATATCGTTTTATTTCGCTTAAGATCAACTGCATTCACAAATTTTATAGCTCAAAATTACTGTTTAATAGTATAATAATGATATGAATTATCATATGGCATACAGTCCAATTATTTAAGATTGAACCGATTAAAAAGAATAATAACCATTAATTAAGCACAATCAATTAAGCACAATCATTTAAGAATTAAATCTCAATACACTTCTTATCTCAATAGGCTTAATATTTCAAGAAGAATGACCTATGATTATAGTGCATAAAATACTAGGATTTGAACGGAGTAAAACTCGTTTCAATCCTGTTAACACACCAAGTGGGAATGAACACGTGGAGGGAATAGTTCAGGAATTAACCATTGCTGCTACCCCCCAGTTTTCTTGTAAATTAAGAGGGAATAACAAGGGGCTTTCACTTCTCACACACTTAATATTAATGTTCTGCTGCTTTTTCTCAATAAGTTTAAGCAGTTGTGCTCCATTATCAGGCAGTGCTTCATCACCAGCAACTAACAATCCACCACCTAGGAACTACACTTCACCCGTAGAACCCGTACATCTCTCATCAACCTTTAATGGTACGGCAGTAGCGATAACAACAGAGGTAACGGTCTCAGAAACGAGCGCCGTTATCACGATAATGGGCATTGAAAACATTGAGGGAACGAGTGCAGATAGTGGAATGCTTACGATCGCAGCCACCGGTTATACAGTCAATAAAACAACACTCACTATTCCTAACCCAGAAGGAACGAACGCAACCAATGTTGTTATTGGAGACATCATTGTTACAGCAAACGATCAAGCTGTCACACATCGCGTAACAGTCAATTTTCTCGCATTATCAAGTGTAAGCGTAACACTAACCGATGCTAAGTTAGAGAACAGTCTCATGCTTTCAGATACAGACCGAACGTCAGAAACAGGTATAACGATAAAACAGTGCGAACAGTTTGATTTACGTTCAGCACTCAACGTTGCAGCAAATGGAAGTCCTGTAAGTGATAATGCGATCACACTTGATCCAGAGAGGATCGCAAATGTTTATTACGATAGGACGGTTGATTCTACGAATAACATGAACAACCAGCGTATCTCAGTTACAGTGGCAGGAACGAGTTATGAGTTTATGTTTCCTGTGATTATTCAAGAATGCACGGCGGCGGGATTGACACAGATCGAAGATTCGAGTCTCACGCCCAGTGCGATGGCGTGGAATATCGATAATGATCTACGGCTTAATCTTATAGCCGAACTTATCAATGTTACAGGTTCTGAGTACGCCGATGATAATTACATGCTGACGGCAGACATTGACTTAGGAAATGCTAACGCACCTTGGAGTGAAACTGTGAGTATGATGACCGGTGGCAAAGGATTTACACCTATTGGAACAACGATCGAAGTAACAACTACGTCTCCTAATAATCATACTAATAGGTTTAGGGGTAATTTTAATTGTAATAATAAAACGATTGCTAACCTGTATATTAATAACACTGTGGTGAATGAGACTAACAATGGATTTGGTGAGGGGTTGTTTGGCGCTGTAGAGACTAGCGGCGTTATAAAAAACTGTGCCCTTATTGCTGTGAAGATATCGGGGAACACGCATATTGGGGGATTGGTAGGTCTATTAGATAATGGAACGATTCTTCATTCTTATACCAGCGGAAGTATCCTTACAGGTGTAAGTGTAGGTGGGCTCGTTGGAATAATACAACGTGGAAGTATCATGAGTTCTTATAGTTCTATGTCCATAACTGGGATTACATTCCTAGGAGGGTTAGTAGGTCAGATTCCAACTAGAAATGGGTCTGTTACTAATTCTTACGCTACCGGTACAGTAACGAGTACAGATCTTTTAGCATCAAATGGAGGTTTAATTGGTACTTTAGCATTTGGAGGGGTGACTAACTCTTATTCTACAGGACATCCTGTAGGCCCTGGTAGTGATATAGGCGGATTTGTTGGAAAGTTTACGCCCGGAAATGTGGTAGCTTCTTACTGGGATATAAATACTTCTACACGGACAAGAGGTCATGCTGGTACGGGAAGAATGACTGCTCAGATGCAAGTAGCCGCTCCGGTAACGACTGGGCTCAATGAAGTCTATGTGGGATGGGATTCGAACGTCTGGAAGTTTGCTACTGGAAAATACCCACGGCTTATAAATGTCGCCTGTGCTAATCGACAGGACAATCCCGATGCTACTGAATGCACTAGCACGTTAGAGTAATTTTAAAGACCTACAACTAGGTCTTTAAAATCAAAGCATAATACGTACTCCAATATACGTACTCTAATACGCACTTCGTATGATTAAATAGCAATCATACTTTATATCGTTTTATTCCGCTTAAGATCAGCTGCATTCACAAATTTTATAACTCAAAATTACTGTTTAACAGTATAATAATATGAATTATCATATAGCATACAGTCCAATTATTTAAGATTGAACCGATTATAAAAGAATGACAACTATTAATTAAGCACAATCATTTAAGAATTAAATCTCAATACACTTTTCAATAGGCTTAATATTTTAAGAGGAATGACCTATGATTACAGTGCATAAAATACTAGGATTTGAACGGAATAAAACTCGTTTCAATCCTGTTAACACACCAAGTGGGAATGAACACGTGGAGGGAATAGTTCAGGAATTAACCATTGCTGCTACCCCCCCCCCC
>AP019861.1:1539594-1600434 GCA_013426755.1 Spirochaetota bacterium | reverse complement strand
CCCCCCCCCAATTTTCTTGTAAATTAAGAGGGGACAACAGGGGGCTTTCACTTCTCACACACTCAATATTAATGTTCTGCTGCTTTCTCTCAATAAGTTTAAGCAGTTGTGCTCCATCGTCAGACAATGCATCAGCGACTGATAATCCACCAGCAACTAACAATCCACCACCTAGGAACTACACTTCACCCGTAGAACCCGTACATCTCTCAGCAACCTTTAATGGTACGGCAGTAGCGATAACAACGGAAGTAACGGTTTCAGAAACGAGCGCCGCTATCACGATAATGGGCATTGAAAACATTGAAGGAACGAGTGCAGATAGTGGGATGCTTACGATCGCAGCCACCGGTTATACAGTCGATAAAACAACACTCACTATTCCTAATCCAGCGGGAATGGACGCAACCAATGTTGTTATTGGAGACATCATTGTTACAGCCAACGATCAAGCCGTCACGCATCGTGTAACAGTCAACTTTCTCGCATTATCAAGTGTACTCGTAACACTAACCGATGCTAAGTTAGAGGGCAGTCTCATGCTTTCAGATACAGACCGAACGTCAGAAACAGGCATAACGATAAAACAATGCGAACCATTTGAATTGCGCTCAGCACTCAACGTTATAGCAAGTGGAAGTCCTGTAAGTGATAATGCGATCACACTTGATCCAGAGACGATCCCAAATATTTATTACGATAGGACGGTTGATTCTACGAATAACACGAACGACCAGCGTATATTAGTTACAGTGGCAGGAACGAGTTATGAGTTTATGTTTCCTGTGATCATCCAGGAATGCACGGCGGCGGGATTGACACAGATCGAAGATTCGAGTCTCACGCCCAGTGCGATGGCATGGAATATCGATAATGATCTACGGCTTAATCTTATCGCCGAACTTATCAATGTTAGGGGTTCTGAGTACGCCGATGATAATTACATGCTGACGGCAGACATTGACTTAGGACATGCTAACGCACCTTGGAGTGAAACTGTGAGTATGATGACCGGTGGCAAAGGATTTACACCTATTGGAACGACGATCGAAGAAACAACTGGGTCTTATACTAATCATACTAATAGGTTTAGGGGTAATTTTAATTGTAATAATAAAACGATTGCTAACCTGTATATTAGTAACGCTGTAGCAAATGAGACTAACAATGGATTTGGTGAGGGGTTGTTTGGTGTTGTAGAGACTAGCGGCGTTATAAAAAACTGTGCCCTTATTGCTGTGAAGATATCGGGGGACACGCATATTGGAGGATTGGTAGGTCTATTAACTAATGGAACGATTCTTCATTCTTATACCAGCGGAAGTATCCTTACAGGTGTAAGTGTAGGTGGGCTCGTTGGAGTGATAGAAAGTGGAAGTATCATGAGTTCTTATAGTTCTATGTCCATAACTGGGGCTTCAGACCTAGGAGGGTTAGTAGGTCAGATTCCAACTAGAAATGGGTCTGTTACTAATTCTTACGCTACCGGTGCAGTAATGATTACACTTGCTAATGCTTCTGTATTCACTGGAGGTTTAATTGGTAATATAGCATTTGGAACGGTGACTAACTCTTATTCTACGGGACGGATTTTAGATAGAGGTGGTGTTAATGAGGTAGGCGGATTTCTTGGAGCGTTGATTCCTGGAACTGTGGTAGCTTCTTACTGGGATACAGGTACTTCTGGACGGACAATGAGTGCTGCTGGTACGGGAAGAACGACTACTCAGATGCAAGTAGCCGCTCCGGTAACGACTGCGCCCAATGAAGTCTATGTGGGATGGGAATCGAGCGTCTGGAAGTTTGCTGCTGGAAAATACCCACGGCTTATAAATGTCGCCTGTGCTAATCGACAGGACAATCCCGATGCTACTGAATGCACTAGCACGTTAGAGTAATTTTTAAGACCTACAACTAGGTCTTAAAAATCAAAGCATAATACGTATTCCAATATACGTACTCTAATACGCACTTCGTATGATTAAATAGCAATCATACGAAGTGCATTTTTATATAAGCGGTATATTCCAATAAATTACTGCTGGGATCTATGTGCGGAGGTTCGGTAGTTTTCTAAATTTTAAAATGGTAGGAAATTGAAATCGTAGCAGATTGATCTGCGAGTTAAAACCAGCAATTAAGAAATAATAACTAGAAATGAGCTGTGGTTATCGGTTATTACTAGGCAGGGGCAATTGAAGTAGTTCACAGTACCACTAGCACAGTTTAAGAATGTAAGTGAAGTAATGGCGGAGAGACAGGGATTCGAACCCTGGGTAGAAATTGCTTCCTACGACGATTTAGCAAACCGTTCCTTTCGACCGCTCAGGCATCTCTCCTAATGTATTAAACCAATGTACGATAATCTCTTCTGTAAGATCAAATGTCCGTATATTGTATAGTGCTTAGTGATGAGCATTAAATTCTGCAGAGAGCATTAAATTTTGTGACGAACATTGAACTTGAGCATTGAATTTGATACCTTATTAAATCGGTTTTCATATTATACCATGCAGTGAGTTACTATTGACTGATATTTATTGATATTCACTAATATTCGCCAATACTAGTCAGTATTTATTTAATAGACGTCAATATTGGTGAATGTTCGCTAAGCTAATATTTGTTAATACTTGCTAATATTTGTCAATATCCGCCAATATTCGTCAATCCTCCTACTCGCCAATACGTTTCACCAATACGTCTATAATTTTCATAATTGTACTAGGGACTGGTTAGGATTTTGTGTTTTAGTTGTGTCAGTACTCGTTATTAACGACATGTATGAAAATAGCAATGAATAAGGGTATTACAAGGAATGATGCTACTAAATGGGGAATTTTAAGAAGAATAAGCTATTTTAGAACGGTTATGATGCAGTGATGGGGCAATCATTTAAGAGAAATAATCTACTTTAGAACTTTGATGAGGCAACGATAATAGGATTATGTTACAAGGAAACGTGTTTCTCAATCATTCTCCGTATGCTAGAACGGTACGGCTCAGTCAAATGAGCTTAGGCACGTCAAGTCTCAGACATCAGGCTATTTCCAATAATATTTCCAATGTCGATACACCACACTATAAGCGTAAAATGATCACCTTTGAATCAGAACTCAATCGTGTCATTGCTAAGGAGAAAGCCCCGCCGATTCCATTTAAGATCACAAGTACACGGCATCTTCCACCAGAAGACCCCAAGCATTATTATGACGTCACAAGTAATATTCTAGAAGAATACGATACGAATTATAAAAATGATAAGAATAACGTGGACATTGAGAAAGAAATTGGTGATCAGGTTAAAAATAACCTTCATTACGGTGCTGTGACGACAATTATGACGAATAGTTTTGGTCGGTTTAGGAGTGTTCTTGCTAGGGCGTAGGATAAAATAAGGGGCATTTTACAAGTAAAAGTTGAGTATATGGAGTAAAAATGGTTTTTTTCATGCAATCAACATTGCCGCAGCATAAGACACGAGTTATTTTATGGGTAAAAGTTGAGCACAAGTAAAAGTTAAAAATATATGGAGCAGAAATGAGTTTTTTTCATGCAATCAACATTGCCGCAGCATAGGACACGAGTTATTTTATGGGTAAAAGTTGAGTATAAGTAAAAGTCAGTTGAGTATAAGTAAAAATTAAATATATGGAGTAGAAATGAGTTTTTTCATGCAATCAACATTACCGCGGCATAAGACATGAGTTATTTTATGAGTAAAAGTTGAATATAAGTAAAAGTTAAAAATATATGGAGTAAAAATGGGTTTTTTTCATGCAATCAACATTGCCGCAGCCTAAGACATGAGTTATTTTATGAGTAAAAGTTAAAAATATATGGAGCAGAAATGAGTTTTTTTCATGCAATCAACACAGCAGCAACGGGTTTGACAGCACAACGGTTTCGTATTGATGTTATTTCTGATAACATTGCTAATGCGACAACGACACGAACAACACAAGGAGGCCCTTTTAGAAGGTCTCGTGTTCTACTCCGTCCGCGTGAAGACAATCTCATTTACAAAACACATTTCAAGCCTGATCCATTTAAGGCAGAGATCGGTGATGGTGTTCGTGTGATAAAGGTTGAGAAGGACCTTTCACCGCTACGATTGGTCTACGATCCCAGTCATCCAGATGCGATCAAAACTGGCAATAAGAAAGGTTATGTGGAAATGCCTAATGTCGTTATTGTTAAAGAAATGGTGGATATGATCTCAGCTTCGCGTTCCTACGAAGCGAACGTTGCTACCGTCAATGCCGCTAAAAATATGTTTCGTTCTGCTTTATCTATTGGCAGAGCTTAGTAGTGTAGAATTCAGTCACCTATTATCCTTGTTTTCAAGTAATAATTAAATGATTTTAAGGTAAAAACAACACTTCAAATTATTAAATGATTTTAAGGTAAATAAAGAAGGTAAATAAAGAGTATGCATACCTATTACAATGTTACACAAAAAGTTCCTGTTGCAGTAACGAATGACAAGCACTATGTTAATTTTGACTTGAGTCTTGAAGAGGCGAAAAAGTCAATGCTGGGCACAGGCGACACGTTTTATGAAAAACTTATGAATGCGGTAGAATTGACAAACAAGCAAGTTGTTTCATCAGATTCGATAGCCGAGCAATTTATCACTAAACCTAACACGGTCAATGTACATGATGTTGTGATTGCAGCACAGAAGGCGCAATTATCTATTGATTTGACTAAAAATGTGATTGAACGTGCTATTTCAGCCTATCAAAACATCACCAATCTAAGATAAAACAGTACCATCGACATAACATAGTAGTATCAATATTTAATACACAATGGCATTGATTGTAATACGATAGCACCCATATTTAATACACAATGGGATTGATTGTAATACGATAGCACCCATATTTAATACACAATGGCATTGATTGTAATACGATAGCACCCATATTTAATACACAATGGCATTGATTGTAATACAATAGCGCCCATATTTAATACACAATGGCATTGATTGTAATACAATAGCACCCATATTTAATATAGAATAGCATTGATTGTAATACGATAGCACCCATATTTAATACAGAATAGCATTGATTGTAATACGATAGCACCCATATTTAATACACAATAGCATTGATTGTAATACAATAGCACCCATATTTAATACACAATGGCATTGATTGTAATACAATAGCACCCATATTTAATACACAATGGGATTGATTGTAATACAATAGCACCCATATTTAATACACAATGGCGTCAATAGTTCAAGTTGTATATCCTATCGTATAAGTAAGTGTGAGTTTAACTGCAGAAAAATACTAGAATAGCGGTAAAATAGGGGATTGGCTGCGGTTTTCAAGTGGAAGTTTTATAAGTTGGGTTATCGTAAAAAATGACCGATTCCTATATGATTATTCTCTATTAATTAATACTCCAGCTGCCCTATAATTCTTTGATATTCTAAGCAGTTATAGGGCGTTTCTTGTATTCGCAGGGCGTTAATGGTATTTCAATAATGAAAACTCCCTTTCAATATTGAATTAACAATACTTAATTGAGGCAGATTCGCCTAGGCTTAGATTTTTTTGATATTCTAAGTAGTTATAAGGCGTTTCCTAATCCGTAGAAGAGTCAATATCATACGCGGCAGGATCAATAGCGTACGTATGGGGGGCAATATCAGCAATTTTCGTAATGCGCTGCGATTTCAATATTTAAAATATTCGGTAGAAGTGCTTAATATTGAGTGAATGCAGTTCACAGCTAGCCTAATACGTAGAAGAGTCAATATCATACGCGGCAGGATCAATAGCGTACGTATGGGGGTCAATATCAGCAATTTTCGTAATGCGCTGCGATTTCAATATTTAAAATACTCGGTAGAAGTGCTTGATATTGAGTGAATGCAGTTCACAGCTAGCCTAATCCGTAGAAGAGTCAATACCATACGCGGCAGAATCAATAGCGTACGTATGGGAGTCAATATCAGCAATTTTCGTAATGCGCTGCGATTTCAATACATTGCTCCAGGGCATATTTTTGTAAAAATCTTCTGTTGTGAGATTAAGAATGGGATGAATAAAAGGGCTTCCTAATTTTTCTTCAATATCCAGCATGGGTTTCAGGACAAATTGTCGCATAGGATAACGAGGGTGGGGGACAATGACAAGCTTTTTACCGACAACAAGTGCCCTATTTCTGTTGTTATAGAGAATGATGTCAATATCAATACTGCGTGGCCCCTTGGGGATTTTTTTAACGCGTTCGAGTTTAGTCTCAATTCCCTGACACAATGTAAATAGACTATTGAGCGTGAGTGTATCAGCAATTTCTACATAAAGTGCCATATTATAAAAATCAGGTTGTTTCGCATAATCTAAAGGAGCAGTTTTGTAAATACTGGAAGGGATGAAATGGCAGGAGTTTTGCTGGGACTGGGAGCTCAATTTCTGTTTAGGGTCGCGATTGATTTTTTTGTTAATTGGGGTCTTAGTTGTATCAAGTGTAGGTTTAGTTGTGTGGAGTGGGAAATTAGTTGTGTGGGGTGGGGATTCAGTGTTAAGTGTGAGTTCGGTATGAAATGTGGGGTCAGTTGTGCCAATGAGTTCTTTTTTGAGTTCTGAGAGAGCTTTTTGTAATTGGGTCAGTGGCTGGTCAATATTTGCCCCCAGTGCTAAAACGACTGCTATCATTATTTTTAGTGGCAGATAGTATAGCTTTTTCTGTGAAACAATAGTTATTAGTAGTTATTTTGTGAAGGAGTAGTTATCAGTCGTTATTCTTCTGTGAAACAGTAGTCATTTTGTGAAGCCGTAGTTATAATGACTGTTATAACGACTATTATTATTTTTAGTGATAGACAGTAGTTTTTTCTGTGTAGTGGCAGAGGGTATTTTTTTCTGTGATATGCCAGTAATCCAATAGTTCAGTAGTTAAATTGGTGGTTATGACGACTATTTTTCCTAACTTGATTAGCAATGGCGATCAAACAGAAGTAGAAATTAGATAGGAGGAGAGATTGGATAGGTGAAAATTAGATAGGATTAGAGATTGGATAGGGTAGAAATTAGATAGGATTAGAGATTGGATAGGGTAGAAATTAGATAGGATTAGAGATTGGATAGGGTAGAAATTAGATAGGATTAGAGATTGGATAGGGTAGAAATCAGATAGGAGGAGAGATTGGATAGGTGAAAATTAGATAGGATTAGAGATTGGATAGGGTAGAAATTAGATAGGATTAGAGATTGGATAGGGTAGAAATCAGATAGGAGGAGAGATTGGATAGGTGGAAATTAGATAAGAGCAGAGATTGGATAGGTAGAAATCAGATAGGATTAGAGATTGGATAGGGTAGAAATTAGATAGGAGGAGAGATTGGATAGAGTAGAAATTGGATAGGAGCAGAAATTAAGCGAGGAGGAGGAATAGGTTAAGAGTACAAATAACACAACGGTTTGTGAGTGGGAGGTTATTCAGTTATCCAAGTGATTTCTTACTGTGTTTCCTGCCGTATTTCTTAGTGTATTTAGCAATGGTAATTGTTTTACAATTTTTATAATAAAAATCTAGGATAGCAAAGGCGGAGAAGCCCTTTTCAGCCATAGTTTTTGTCCCCCATTGGCAGAGGCCAACTCCATGTCCGAATCCCTTACCGGTGAGATTATAATCTTTACGGCTCTGTTTAATAGAGAACAATGTTGAGGGAATATCGCGTGGACTGATGGCAACACGAAATTTATTACCTGTGAGATTGTGTGTGACGTTGTGTTTGCCATGCTGGGCTTTGATAAAAATCTTGTGAATGCGTTTAGAACCTGTACGCGCACCGACACGAATAGCTTTAACGCTATCAATTTTCAATTTTTTTAAGGCATTGTGAATGTATTGAGTAGAAAATTTTCGTTCCCAACGATAGAGAGGATGTGTTTTGCAGTGCGGACAGCGTATATTTTTGAAATAGCGTAAGGATTTTTCAGAAGACCAGACATTTTCGGCTTTTTCTGTGATACCACCGCAGCAAGCATGAAAGAAACTTTGAACGGGTTGTTTGTCAAATTTGTCGATAAGAATGATGTCTTGTGTGGCGGAGACGCCTTTTTCTATACTGGCGGGAACATTCGCTGTTCCACCGAATACTTGATGAGCCACAGTTGCTCCCACGTGATAAAGTGCTTTGGAATCGGTATTGATGTAATTGTAAGCGTATGAACGAGCGGCAATAGCTTGTGTTCTGATGGCATTGTGATGCCAGGATGGGGAGATTTCCTTTTTGACAACTCCTGTAAGATATTTGTCGAGTTCTAGTTCATTGACAATGATATATTGATTCTTCTTCTTAACGACAATAAATTTACCTTCATAGGCGTTTTTTTTGTAAACAATAGGTGCTTCCTTATCAATGGTCACTTCTACAGTTCGTCCATAAGAACTATTGATAGGCGGAAATAATTTATCACGGTAGCGTATTCCTTCTTTGACCACGGCAATTGGAAAACTCTTAGGGATAGCGGTCCCTTGATAAATAAGGACACGAATAATAATATTACTTTTGTGAGAATGATTGCGGCGTTTAGATTTTAGCGTAGGAGCTTTCGCTCTGGCGTGAAGAAGACTAGGTTTTATAATAAGACCCAATCCTAACATGTGCATGAAATTTACTAAAAAAGCACGACGTGTTAGCATATGTGGGGGGAATTTTATAGATTTTGTAGAGGTAGAACTTGTCTGTTCTTTTTTTGAGTTCATGAGATTTTTTTCTAGCTTCATTGTTTGATGATAGAGTAATGGGCTAATATTTTATGAATAGACGCTATTATTAACGAACATTCTCTTATAGTAATAAATACTGCCCGATATAGTAATAATAGTAAGGTGATGTTGTAAGATCGATGTTCTGTGGGTGGTGTGTTTTGTGATGGTTCGGTAGGTTGCGTGTTTTCTGGTGATTTGAATATTTCCTAATGGTTTAAATCTTCCCTGATAGTTTGATTTTTAGGCAATTGAATAGTCTTTTTGTGTTCTACTAGAGTCTTATTTGGCTTAGGTTTGTTAAATTTGTTAGTGAGCGGTAATTTACTGCTTACGTGTCTGCTTAAAAATCGGATTTTAATGATATTAACTTAATTTTAGCTTTTAAGTTTTCTAATAAGGTTATTGATGGGTGATTATTAAACAATTGATAGCTGTGTTTCCAAATTTCATTTTTAATTTATGTTATAATGTATTATGTGAGAATTACTGTTAAGTTCTTTGTTTAAGTTATATAAAAAGTTATGAAGATGCTTAAAGATCAATTTTTAGGTGAAGTAGGTTCTTTAATATATAAGGTAAGGGTGGGTCTTTTGGTTATGATACTGGCTGGGGGGAGTCTGTTCAGTTGTAATTCTTCGACGGCATCTAATAATACGGTTGTAGATTTAAGTACGTCAATTTTAACGGGTATTAATGTCACAACGGTGCGTATTGCTAACGAGAATAATTTAGAGGAATCTATTACGATTGCTAATAGAGAAAGTGTAGGTACAGTCCATGTCAAACGTTGTAAATTTTTTGACTTATCTTACGTGGAAGTCCTTGTGAGTGATGAACCGACAATCAATTATGAAGTAAGGTTTGATCCTGTAGAGCCGCCAAGTCCTTATTTTGATAGGGTTATGCCAGCGAATAACACTAATCTTCAAAATGTTATTCTTACCGATAGAAACCAAATGACCTACCAATTCCAGTTTAATATTATTATTAATGAATGCAATGAAGGTGCGTGGCAGGGATCAGGCACTAAAGCAGACCCTTGGTTACTTAGCAATGATATTCAGCTAGACGCAGTATCGTTCTATGTCAATAATTACAATAATCCATATGCCTACCAGTACTATCGGCTGACGACAAACATTGATCTTGGCATTACGCAGGCACCGTGGAGTGAAGTTTCAGCGACTAGAAATAATACGCAAGGATTCACGCCTATAGGAACAACGATAGAGGCTCTGACGACGAATGCAGAGGCGCATACCAATAGATTTAGAGGCAATTTTGACTGTGGCGGAAACGTTATTTCTAATCTCTTCATTAATAATACAGCTAGCAATGGAACCAATAACGGCAATTACTTAGGACTATTTGGAATCGTAGATACCAATAACAATAATAGTGATGGTGGAGTAATTAGCAATTGCGGTCTTATCAATGTCAAGATTGCAGGATATTACAATAGTGGCGGACTGGCAGGGGCCTTATTTCATGCGACCATTATAGATTCCTATGCCCATGGTTCTATATCAGGAATGAGTAATAATATAGGTGGTTTAGTCGGCATTGCTTCTGGACGTATTACAAATTCTTACGCTAACATGGAAGTATCTTCGCTCAGCAATCACTTGGGGGGCATGGTTGGATATTTATTAGCTGAGGGGATTATTGATAATTCTTATGCGTTAGGCAGTATCTCGGGTGGCGAACATTACTTAGGCGGATTAGTTGGTAGCTCTTATGGGAGAATTGTAGATTCTTATGCCACAGGAGCGGTATCTGGTTTGAGTAATAATATAGGTGGTCTAGTCGGTATTCAAACTGAAGGCATTATTACCAATTCTTATGCTACAGGACTCGCACTAGGGAGTAACAATGTAGGTGGATTAGTTGGATATTTTACGGGTAGAACTTCCTCTAGTGGTTTGATTAATAGTTCTTATGCTACTGGCGCAGCATGGGGATATGAGTCTAATATAGGTGGTTTAGTTGGACTGCAAAATGAAGTGACTATTTCTAATTCTTATGCAGCGGGACGAGCTACAGGTAGCGGACATATCGGTGGATTAGTAGGATTAGTCACTAATAGAGGAAGTGTTGTTAATTCTTATGCTATCACAGCTGTTGCTAAAATAGGAGATTCCCTTGGTGCGTTAGGTGGAATCTCAGGATCTATCGGTGAGGTATTAGATTCTAGTAGAGGGATAATTATGTTTTCTTATTGGGACATAACAACAACTAAGCAATCGACAACAGAAGGAGGCGGACTTGGTAGGACAATAGAGCAGATGCGTGTCGCAGCACCTATTCCGATAACAGACTCAAACGGAAATTCTAATCCCAATACCGTCTATAACGGTTGGGACCTGGCTATCTGGAGTTTTAAAGAAAACGAGTACCCACGGCTTAAAAACGTAGCTTGTGCTAATCGACAGTATGTCAGAATACCTCCAGTAGCATGTCATTCTTTACTAGAGTAAGTATTATTATAATATACCTAGTAAAGAATAACGTGCCATCTAGAGTTCTTGTGCTGCGGCTACTTTGTTATAACATAATAGATTAAGACTTTCTTTATGGTTTTAAAGAAGCCGTACTTCCTAGTAAACTACTGATTTAGTTCGGTGCATTCTATGAAGACATAGTTATTTAGCTGGTGGTTAGGACAGATCACTCTTCTTAGGAGGGGATACTGGTTAGCTGTGAACTTCCAGATGGCAGTATCGTTCCATCCTGTGTAGGTCATAGCATTGGTTGTGGCTACTTGGAGTTCTTGGGTAGTTCTTTTGCCTATTTCATTATTAGGGCCTCTACTAGGAATGAGCACCTCTGAGAACCAGTAGGAATGTGTTGGGAAATGTTCTGACGTGCCCGTACTACTATCCCAGAAAGCGTTTGTTACATCGATGGGAGTTAAGCTATGTCCTACCAATCCGCCTGTATAGATACCTTCTGGATAGTATCTAGCCCGCTCTACGACATCAGTATCTCTGTTTTTATCGAATCTTACTAGAGTTTCACCAGCGATAGTGGGAGTGGCTACGTACGAATTGACAATCTTTCCAGCTGGGACACTCCTTCCAACAAGCCCGCCAACGTGCGAAGTACCCCAGACAGAACTTTTGGTATAAGAATTCATAACAGTACCGCTATTATGTCCAGCAATCCCTCCTATATTGGTCGCTGTTCCACTGACAAAGCCTAGTGTGTAAGTCTCATCAACGAGTCCTCCACGCATAATTCCTGTTAAACCACCCACATCAGCATTACCTAACACGTAAATATTAGCATATGATTGCTTGATAGTTGAGTCGGCGTGATGACCGATGAAACCGCCAACTTCATTAGCAGGACTTCTGACGATACCCGTAGCGAAAGAATGAGCTATTATGGCACGATTACCTGTTTCACCGATCAAACCACCCACTCTCGATCCTTGCCCTGTAAGGGTGATATGAGCACGGACGTTGGAAAAACTGGTATTAAAATTAGCTCCTGCAATACCGCCCACACGCGAGCCAGTGCCAAGGATATCGCCTGAGACATAAATAGAACTATGTTCGCGTAAATCTGATGAACTAGTTGCTTTTCCGATGAGACCGCCTACGTAATTTCTACCCGTAATATTGATATTTTCTAGTCTGCAGTTTCTTATAATAGCATTATTTACGGTAGCAAACAAACCCACATTATCATCATTAGGTGTATTGATGTAGAGATTTTGGATGGCATAACCTTTGCAGTCAAAAGTTCCACTAAAATCACCTCGAATAACAGGAAAGCCTAGATTAAAGGACTCAGTACTTCCTTCTTCACTCCAAGGCAGAGTAGCGTCTCCTAAGTTGAGGTCATTAATGACTTCATAATGTTTATCTCCATAAAGAGCATTGCTGCTACTGATGATATGAGAAAGGACTTCTAATTTAGGGACGTTATCTATTAAGAAAGGATCATCGATAGAGCCACTCCCAGCTAGATCAGAAATATTACAACCAGGAAAATTAACGTTTACCGTAAAAAATCCATCTACTTCCTCGCCTGCGTTGTCTATGAGTTTGATAGCACCAGGGCGTGCTTTTATATAACCTCTATCCGTCGTGCCTTCATCGGTAGTTCTTCTATCATAAAATTTTGGAAGGTCTTTATAATACCTATCAGGGAGCGGATGGCTATTACCTAGCAGCGGAAGATTTAGGACTTCTACGGAGAGATCATCTAACGGTTTGCATTCAGTGAGGACGGAGATGCTTTCCTCCGAATAAATCGTGACGGGACTATTTAAGATATTACTGCTTGTAATTCGCAGTTGTGTTTGATTGAGCAGAAAACTGATAATAATATTGTATCTTAGGATACGAGAATTAGGAACATCTAAAAGTTCTACGTTTCCCAGATTAACATTAGTAGCCGCAATTCCTGCTGGATTGGTGAAGGTTAGATTATTGGCAGTCGTTGCTGAAACAGTGTATTGGGATGAGAACGTCACATAGCCGTTACCCGTACTCCCTAGTGAATTTGTAAAAGCGGATATTGTAATCGTATCACTCGTGATCTCAATTTCCTCTTCACTAGCATTTGTTCCTAAATAATAGGCAATAACGTCTTTACTCTGTAATGAACCGTCATTTGTTATCGTGGTATCATTCTGTGCTACCGTACAGGCTCCCATGAAAAATGATAACAATAAAATCAGCAAATACGCACTAGGAGTAGTCCCCTTATTACCCCAGGCAGTACTATTACGGAGTTGTTTAAACATTGCTCTTTGGATATATTTATTGTTAATCATTACCGAACATTGCTAATCATTTCCAATTAGAAAAATTAACGAAAACATCATGTGGAATGACATAAGGAAGGGGACTTTGCTCAAAAGTTTCTATCACACGAATCGTCCCTATAAAAATATTCGTTGCCGTGCTGCCTTCAGGATCGGTGAATGTGATCTCTGATGGGCTGACTGTATAAGTAGAGGTTGTAGGATGGATAATCTGCACCCTGCCTATGGCGGCATTGCCTGGAATATTGGTGAAGCCTGATATAATGATGTGATTGCTCGTTATTTCAATATTGCTGTCAACAACAGTATTTCCATTAAAGAGTGCTGTGATGTGGCTGTGTTCTACGGGCGAGACGTAGAGGATGTAGAAGTCCTCGTTTGAAGGCGGTAACGACGTATTGGGATCGGTAGAATAAGAATTATTCGAACTGGCTGCAGCGCAGGTTAATAGAAAAAAAGACAGCAAAAATAATATATTTCTTTTATTTGCGATCTTATTTAACAGAAAATACATTTATAAATAAGAGTGGCACTTAAATAAATGAATTGAATAAGTTAATAAGGTCAAACTCAATACGATACTCTAAGATTCGATAAATATTACGATTAGTACACGTAATAAATCACAAGATTCTAAAAGGGTACGGGCGAGGGGAGTTTCTGGAGATCGCCACAGCTAGTGGGTGTAGGCTCTAGATGTTGGCGATTGGGACAGGGAACACTTTTTAACCTAGGGTAATAGCCTGCTGAAAAGTCCCAGATCTCCTCAGACCAGCCTCTAAAAAAGTTTTTTCCTGAGAGAAGGTCTTTACTGCTTAATGGAAGGGGATTTATTCTTGTGAGTTCCCGAGCACTGTAATAGGCATTGATATTCGGGTCATCGCTAGGGAAGCCTACGCCATTATTTTCTAATGAGACTCCATTGACAGTGATCGTTGTATCTGAGTTGTAATAAACAGATGAGATGACGCCAGGTGTGTCGGAAGTGAATTTTCCAATCAGATGTCCTAAGTAAATAGAACCATCTGTGCCGAAGATAGAATTCGCTACGTAAGAATTAGCTATACTACGCCTTATGCCTGGAACCAGTTTGTACTCACCGACAAGTCCACCTACATTAACAGAGCCGATGACCGAACCTGTGGCATAAGCATCTTCAATGAGACCAATATTGTAGCCTGCGAGTCCGCCTACATTATTAGAACCCAATACAACTCCTGTGAAATATGAATTGCGGATAGTAGAATATTTATTACTTCCGACCAGTCCGCCTATGTTATGCCCTGATGCGGCTACGGTGCCTGTGACGTACGTATTGCTAATAAGACCTCCTAGTCCGACATCTGCGCTATGTCTTCCGATGAGTCCTCCTACATTAGTGCCTCCTCTAACATTGACATTGATGAGAGAACAATTTTTTACGGTACCTACACTGTTGCCAAATAACCCTACGTTATCTTGTCGTCCTCTATCGATGTACAGGTTAGAAATGGTATACCCTCTGCAGTCGAATGAACCTGAGAATTTGAATCCATAGTTTCCAGTATTACTGGCAATAGGATGAAATCCTCTATCTAGACCATCTTCGTTAAGCCATGGTGGACGTGATACCCCTAAGTCAATATCACCAGATAATTCATAGAACTTATCAATGTATTTCCACCCGTTATTGAATTCGTCGTTATTGATAAGATAGGAAACTAGTTCTAATTCGAAGGGTCCTTTTATTTTATAGGGAACTTCACGTGTACCTAGTCCTGTGTTCGTAAAAATATTGATGGAGTCAGAAATATCACATGGGGGAAAGATTACATCGAAGGAAAATCCAGGATAAATAACATTATCACCTGGGTCTATAATAGCCGCTGTCACAGGGACATTGTACTGTGAAACACCGTCAATGATTTCTAGGCGGTCTACTTTTTTGTCGTAATAGACGGGGAGAATAGCATTTATAGCATAACTAGGCAGGCTTATTTTTCTGATGCCGGTACTTAGATCGCCGCCTGGAGCATTCGCATAAATTGTAATTTCAGGCCTGATAAGGAGTTGGCATGGGTTTGTGACTTTAACAACTCCTCCGTTAGCGAGCGTTACAGGGCTATTTTCAATGCTTTCACTGCTAATAACCAATCTCAAATCGTCCTTATTGACGTTAATAGGCTCAGAACTTGATAACGGCGCTCCCGTATCATTGCTGCCGCTACAACTTACAATGACAGCAGATATTATTAATGCCGTTAACCACGACAATAGACTTTTAATACGCAGTAACTTATAGAATACAATTTTCATAGGACACATCCTCTTTTCAAGTTAAAACAATATTAGATAGCTTAATTGACACTTTGTTTCTCTTAAATAATTCCAATTGCGCCCTCTAATCAGCCCCTTAAGATTGCTTAATGGAGACGATCTAGCGTCATACAAACTATTGTAATATGAAAGGGCTATTTTAGAGACTAATTTACTCTATTAATTAAAGATTAATTTATTCCAATTAGCAGAATCCATCAATTATTATCAATTTCTTCTCAATATAAAAGATTTTTTTATTAAAAAATCATGTATGAAGTCAATGGTATCCTATTCTTATGGAGGATGTTATCATATTTTTAGCAATTATTAGTACTAGTAAGAAAAAAATCGTTAAATACTAAATTATTGGAGTAAATAACGATTAAATATGATTATTTTGTTGCAGTTATTATAAGATGAAATAAAAAGTTTTCATAAAATTTTTGTAAAGAATTCAAAAAAACATGAATTTTTCTACTATTATGTAAATTTTTTACTATTTTTGTCAATTCTAGCGTTCAGGAATAGAAATTAGTTGTGGATATTCTCCGTTAGTAAATCTCCAGATTCCACGAGACCAATTAATATAAACTCTGTCGTTACCACTAAGAACAGGACCGGCAACTTGCATTTGGCTTGTTGTTCTTCCTGTGCCGCCACCACTTGTTCTTGATAATCCACTCGTTTCTGTATCCCAGTAAGCGTGTTCTATACGACCTGAAGCTACTATTCCGCCTCCTATCAGTCCCCCTATTTCGGAGGTTCCAGTGACTGCTCCTGTCGTATAAAAATTAGAGTAAGAATCATTAGTACCTGTTGCTATTAAATTCCCTATTAACCCTCCGATATTCGAGGTTCCTGAAACATTGCCTTTAGCGTAGACATTAGCGATGGTTGTGAACTTGCCATGTCCGATAAGTCCGCCTATATTGGTTCCATTGGAAGTAGCAATATGAACATTAGCATAAGCTTTAGTAACAATACCTCCCTGCATATATCCTATAAGACCTCCTGCATTTGAGATGTTTGTATAGTTATGTGTTTTTCCATAGTTAGGAGGATGTTGTGAAATAGTCCCTGTTACAGAGATGTTTGAAATTGAAACAGAATTACTGATAGCATCACCGGCACCGACAAGACCACCTACATTATGGTCACCTATAATAGTAACATTTTCTAGTCTGCAGTTTTTAATGGTGACGGGGGAACGTCTCTCTCCTCTAATATACCCAAAAAGTCCTGCAGGGAGACGATCGTTTCTAGATTCAACTCCTGTTTTAGTTCGGACATATAAGTTAGAAATAGTATGTCCGCTGCAGTCAAATGATCCTTTGAAAGCGACTATTTTGGAATCCTTCGTATAAGAGGACTCGCCGATGGGATTAAATCCGTAATCTAATGGGTTAGCTGCTTCACTCCATGGTGTTATTCCCATATCTATATCAGTTGTTAACTTATATGACCTCTCTCTAGCAAAAGGATGCATCTTGATGAGATCGGCAAGGTAATATAATTTGGGGCCTTTATCTATGAGATAAGGGTTTGCTGGCGTGCCAGCACCGATTTCAAGGATGCTATCTTCATCACAAGGGGGAAATTGAACGTTGATAAGAAAATTTGTTATAACTGGGTTTCCTGATGCATCTTGCACATCTATTTCTGTAGGCAAAATATAGTTTCCTTCCCTGTTAGTCGTGTGTTTTCTTTCATTAAAGTACACAGGTAGGGTAGGAGTAAAGGCGTAGTTAGTATCTCTGTTTACCTCCACTAATACACTAGTGGGGATAAAAAATTCACAATCATTTGTAACAATGAGAGTTTCTCCATGTGAAGTGATAGTTTTTGAGTCAGGTGCAAGGTGGGGACTCTCGAAGGTGAGGATTAGAGGGTGGGCTTCTAGGAAATTAAACGTAATCCTGTGAGGAATGGAGGTGCCTAAGATGAATATCTCAATGTCTACATCGATATGGGTAGTGGTGGCTTCGACTCCTTCAGGGTTAGGATAACTGATATTGAGATTTTCATAAGTAAATGGGGGTGGGGCGATGCGAATAGTACCACTATTCGTATCGTCAGTATTAGGAATATTATAAAGTTCTGAGATGATGATGTTTGTTCCTGTGACTCTGATACTAGAAGCAGGCAATAGATTGTTGTTAAAGTCGGTAACTTGAATATGGTTTCTAATTACGGGAGAAATGAACGGGCGGAGTGCTATGGTTACGGTGTAGGTTTTAGAATTAGTATACGTTTCAGAAGACGTGCTTTCATAAATGGTGATTGTCCCTGCGTTGGTAGGCTGGGGGATGGCATCTAAATTTGATCCATCTGGGTCTACTAGATTGTTACGAAGTTCGTATCCAGGGGGTAGTTCTGTGGAAAAATCAAATCTTCCGTTTGCAGTGTTGTAAAAACTGTTTAGATTAGATATTTTCTGGCCGTCGAAATTAAGGACTGACGCGGGATTGTTTTGTCCTGCGAAGCTAATGCTCTCGAAGTACGTAGTAAAGCTCTCTGGTGTGAACCATTCACTGATAGGGCTTCCTTTAATACTAATATTAATTTCTATTTCATGAGAGGTCGTGGGCGTGGCAATACTTAATATTTGTGTAAAATTTTCAGGAGAGATCGCCTGTGAAGGTGTTATTTTAATATGAGTCGGTTCAGTTATGACGGTATTGTTTTGATTGATATTGAGAGTCCATGAAGTACGTTCTACGGTATTGGTGAAGCCTGTGACGATAAGGCCAGGTGAATTCGTCTTAGTTTTATCGATTTTTACCTGCATATCAGGGTACTGTGGATTGCTTTCTTTGATAAGGAGTATTAGATCGTTGAGTAAAGAATCATTAATAGCCGTTGCTATGGAGGACGACGGGGCATCAATATTTCTCGTACATCCAGACAGAATCCACAGAAAAAACACCCAAAAGACGACTGCCTGTATCAGACGTGTCTTGGACAGAGTCAGACTCGCTTTAGATAAGGAAAATTTAGCCATTATGTAGAATGCTCCACAAAAATTCAATTAATACGGCGAATACTTGCAGTACTGTTTAAATTTACTATATATTAAAGAAATTTGTCAAGTATATTTACTATTAATTTATCGGAATTTTCTTATTTTATTCAATACAAGATACAGCTACAGGATATGAAGCAGATACTGAAAAAAATGGCAAAATTTGGAATATTTCACCATTTTTAATATGTTTGTTAGCATGTAGAGGGAATAGGGTCTGCGTATTGGTGACTGGGGCAGGCAACATTTTTTAGGCGCGGATAAAATCCTGTTTGAAATTTCCACAGAGTCGAGTCCCAATCATAATAGGTTGCCTGGCTAGAGGTTCCTTGTTCTACTTTGAGTTCTGCCTCAGGAAGACCGATTAAGCCATTTTCTGCGACCGGGCTGGAATTTGCTCCTAGCGGCGTTGGGTCTAGGTTTAAGAAGGGTATGACAATGATGTTTGCTTCATTGTTGTAGTAGGAGTTAGTAATTGCTTGGTTATGGGTATTCGTGTGTCGTCCGATAAAAAGTCCAAATACAGGGTTTTGTACGGGGTTTAGAGAAAATATTCTAACGTTGTTGATGGAATAGGACGCTGCTACGGTGGAGTCGTTGTATCCAGCTAAACCACCCATGAAAGTATTTCCTGTAACACTGGCGGTAGCGTAGGAATTTTCAATAGAAGCTTCGTTTTTATAAGTGCCTTGCTCGAAAGAAGTATTATATCCCACGAGTCCGCCTGTTGCGTAATTTCCCGTAATTGTGCCTGCTCCGTAGGAAGCAGAGATCGGTGAAGCTAAATTATATCCGATCAGTCCTCCTGTAGCATAAGACCCTATGATATTGCCGATGGCGTAGGAATTAGTGATCGGAGAAGTTAGGTTATATCCGACTAGTCCGCCTAGGTGGCGATGGGTATTCGTATTGCCGGGGGTGTCTTTCAGGCGAATAAGACTCTGCGCATAAGAATTAGCGATGGAAGTATTTTGGTTGTATCCGATTAAGCCGCCTATGTTACGGTTTGCGGTGAGTGATCCACTTGTGACAGAAGAATGACTTATTTGAGAGGAATAATTCGCTGCGACTAAGCTTCCTACGTTAGTATTGCCGGTGATGGTTACGTTACTCAGATGACAATTTTTAATTGTCGCATTAGAAGTAGCCCCGAAGAGGGCAATCGTGTCTTCGGTGGGTTTATGGATATATAAATTGGAAATAGTGTTATTACCGCAGTCAAAAGTGCCTTTAAATGGATTAAACCGACTACTGCCGATGTGAGGAAATCCGCCGTAATTTGAACTGCCCGCTACTTGCGAGTTTTGTGACCATAGATCATGGGTATTGCCTAAGTCAATGTCAGTTGTCAGCGTATAAAACTTATCGGCGTAGGTGGCATTGGAATGATTAATGAGATGAGAAACGAGTTCTAGTTTATGAGGATTGTCTATTTGATAGGCGCTGGTTTCGGTGAGCCCATTGCCTGCTAGATCGGTAGTGGTGCATGGCGTGAAGTCAATATTTACACTGAAAGCTAAGTCATTGATAATATTTTTAGTATTAGCGTCTATTATCGTTACGGGTGCGGGAACTCTAAACATTGCGTTGGTGTAGCTGTGCTCTTCTCTATTGTAATACGTGGGTAGGACAATTCTATATTCTAAGTGGGATGGTATATCGGTTGCGGTTACTGCTGATGGGAGAAATAGTTCGCAGCTGTTAGTTATTATTACACTTTCACCTAATCCAATCGTTGCTGGGTTATTGCGAATGTTAGTGGCTGTAAACATTAGTGTTATGTCTATGTTTGTGAAATTGACGATGACGTTGTATAAGACAGGACTTAGATTGGCTTTATCTGTGACGGTAACAAAGCCTATTTCTACGCTACTATTTGTGATGTTGTTAGGATTTTCAAATGTGAGTTGGTTTGGAGTAATGGTATAGGGCGCAGAAGGTGGTGGCGTAAAGACAATTCTTCCAGCCCTACTGGAAGAATAGGTATTGGTGAAATTAGAGATGGTGATCGTTGTTTTTGATATAGAAATATCAGATGTGGTTGCTACGGCGCCATCAAAATTCGTTGCGGTGATATGCGAGGCTTCTATTAACGACTGGTAGGCAGCAAGGTTTATCTCTACGGGATAGGTCATAATGTTGCTGGGGTTGTGTATTTCAGTGATCGTTAAAGTACCGGCGCGACCACTGGTAATGGCATTTAAGCCAGGTCCATCTGGATCAATGAGGCTATCATGTCCTGAAAATTGATATCCAAGTGGCAATTGTTCTGTGGATAGCAGAAGTCTTCCATTGGCTGTATTGCTAAGTTCGCTGCCATCAATAGCAATATTCGTCCCATTAACAGTGATTTTCTGGGTAGCAATAGGTTGTTCTGCGAAGGTTGCTCCTGAAAAATAGGAGATTAATTTTGAAGGGGTGAGCCACTCTGAAATAGGAGGGCCGTTAATGAGAGTTTTTAGGGTATAGGTGGTCGGTTCTGCTGGGTTTGTGGTTGCGTTTAGTGAAGTGGTGATTAGTTCAGAAGTGATTAGGCTTGAGGGCTGCACTGTAAAACGGGTGGGTGTGGTTGTGAAGTCCTGATTTTGGTCAATAAGCAAGGTCCATGTGGGTATTTCTCCTGAAATGTTATTGGTAAAGCCTGTAATAAGGAGAGTTGGTGTAGCAGCGTTGCTATCAAGTGTGACTGTTAGATCAGGATATTGTGGGTTACTTGTTTTTAGCAGGGTGGCTAAGGCTTCTGGAGGATGGGTGGTATTACTTTGCGCATCGACGTTACTTCCGCTGCAGTTTATTAAAATCAGCAAAAATACACTGCTAATTACCACACTGCTAATTACTATTGACGTGCAGGATTCAATCAAATTTTTCATCGTGCTTCTTTCTGATTGGATATACTAACTGAGGCATTATGAGGCACTACGAGGCATTACCCCAACTTTTTTGATAACTATGAGAATATTAACATCATTTAGTGGAATTTTACTAAGAACAACTCAATCTTCAGTGGTGTTTTTCTAGTAGTGTTTTTGTGATATTATTTCAGTAGCATTATCTTAGGAACAAAAGTCAATCGTGGTTTCTTAGGTTAAATTGGGAAGAAATCGGGGGTGTTGCGTTTGGAGACATGAATTGAAGTAAATTTTATACGCCAGATCTTTATACGCTAGATTTTAAATGAATAGCATTTTCAATTGCAAATAGTATTTTCAATTGTAAATGGCAATTTAATTGGAAATACAAGGTATTTTGGAGAGATTTTTATAAATTTCAAGGATTCTGGGGGAGACTCTGGCACAGAGAGTGCGCAGGATCATCAGCAGGTATGAATTGGTGGTTAGGGCAAGCAACGTTAATTAGGCGAGGGTATTTTTGAGGTGTGAAATTCCAGACAGAAGTATTCCAGTCGGCAATTCTAGTCTGCATTTGTGCTGTGGTTCTGCCATTAGCATCACGAGGTACGGTGGGTGCGGTTTCTGTATTCCAATAAGAGTTGATGAGGTTGTTTGGATTCCTCGTTCCTAGTCCAATCAATCCACCTATATTGTCGGTTCCTGTTATGGAGGTGATGGAATAAGAATTATTGATCTGGCCTGGAAAAAAGCCTGCTAACCCGCCTATGTGTTCAGTTCCAGTGATGCTACCGCTAGCATAGGAGTTGGTGATTGTGCCTGAATTAAAAAATCCAGCTAATCCACCTATATAATCGGTTCCTGTTATGGATTGGGAAGCGTAAGAACCTTTGATGTCTGAGAATAAAAGATGCCCAGCCAATCCGCCTACATGAATGATTCCTGATACTGTCCCAGCGCTATAAGAATTAGTGATTTCTGACGTATGTAAAGCACCAGCAAGGCCTCCTATATTGGAATTTCCGGTTACCGTTCCGACTGCATAAGATTCCATAATCTTTCCGCCTTGTAAATACCCGACTATAGCACCGACGTAATGATGACCTGTGATGTTAGCGTTAACAATCTTACAATTTCTTATAACACCACTCTCTGAGTCGTTGTTATCACGGGGGGTTACGATTCCAAAAAGTCCTTCGAAGTGCCCATTATTAGAGCTATTGAGCGTGGTATTGCTTATAAATAGGTTAGAAATGGTCTTTCCATCGCAATTAAAATTACCTTTAAACCTACGGGTGTGGTGGTCAATCGTACTCGTTGTTACGTTTAATGTCGTTCCAATAGGCGTGAAGCCTTTATTATCAGTAGGGGGTCGCATGGCTGCGGACATACTCCATGGGGCATTATTGAGCCCTAGGTCAATATCAGCCGTTAGCTTATAATGATGATTGCTATAATCAAAGGTGGGATCACTAAAAGCAGGATCATTGATGAGTTCGGACAGGAGATTGAGACGCAAGTCGTTATCGATGAGCCATGGATCATGGGGCCGTCCAGAGCCTAGCAACCCGAATACAGAACATTTTTGAATGACAATGTCAAACATCACGGTATAGGGCGTTCCAACAATAGTAATGGTTTGTAAGTGAGTGTTATGCTCTAGATTGGCGTCGTCATAATAAGGCGAAGGAGGTTCTGGTGGGTCAAATCTGAGTGAATAGTTGCTATTAGGATTATTATTGACTAGGACGGAGACGTCCTCTTTGACAAAAGATTGGCACGGTTTGATACGGACAGTAGGAGCGGTGGTGGGAAGCTCAGTAAATTTAAACGTGAATGGTTCTTCAATGTTCTCTTCATTAGAGATCGATAATGCTAACGTGCCAGGATCGGCTGAGGCGGTATTTGAACTGCTCCCACAGCCAGTCACAATGCTTATAACACTAAACAAAACCAAAGAAAAGTATAACAAGCATGTAGGGGTTGGTTTCTTCATGATGAGTATGAAATAGGCGGAGAAAGAGGCGTTGATCGGTAGTTCTACAATGTGCGGTGGGTAATTCAGATGATAACCGTATAACGAAAATTGAGTAGCTTAATGATAAATTGATAAATTGATAAATTGATAAATTGGCAAATTGGTAAATGCATACCAATAACTGGCGAATCGCTAAGTTTCAATAGTAGGGAATGCAGCTTTGTTCTACTTGATAGTCAAGGGCATTTATGTTTTTAGGTCATTGATTGGTAATGATAAACAGTGATAAGATCGAACAGAGCGTGATTTTAGAGCAGAACGTGATTTTAGAGCGGATTGTGGTTTTAAGGGGTATTGAGGTCTATGTTTAGAACGTTTAAGGAGACCCACCATTGGTAGAGTGGGGGACCTTTATAGGAGAGGGAAATTTTGAGATAAATATGAGGTTGGTCGCTATTTAAAAACTCCAATGGAAGATTCTGTACGGCGTTATCATAGGAAGTGATGCGTTCAATGAGGTAATTATAATAAGGTTGGGCGCTAGAATATTCAATAAATTGACTGAATTGCATGTTCCCACTGCGATCAATGGTCATAGTAGCAGAAACTTCACCTGTTTTGAGATAATAATAATTGATGGCGCCTGCCCCTTGGAAATTGAATGCGTATAATTGGAGGTTTTCTGAGAGGGCGTTTTTGATGTCTAGGAAGAATTCTGCATGAATATTTTTAGCAATATTGGGCTGACGGTATAGGTTTTCATCGACATAAAATCTAAAATGGGTTGTATTTTCGGTTTCTATGCCTAGCGGGGGTGCAGGAGGAGGCTTATGTGAAGTGTTTTGTTTTTGTTGGGGTGTTTCATTTAAGATGAAGTCGAAGGTTGTTTCAGAGAGTTCTGCTTGAATGGGGGTGGGTGTGTTTTGATTGGATTGCTGGTGTGGTTGCTGGTGTGGGTTTGTGGATGGAGGTTTGGACGTGAAACTGTTATGAGTGGGCGCTGGAGTAGAATTCCTGGTTAAGTCACCTGGTAAATGTGGCTGCTTATCGTCTGTTTTTCTAAGTCGTCCGCTTCCTTTAAGATGATTGCGAGAAATAATAAAACTTTCAATGGGGATTTCTTCGGAGGCTTCTAAATCGACTAGCAGTAGGTTTTTAGCTTCATCGCTGGTTTCTTTTTGATGCTGTTTCTCAGTTTGAGCTAAATAAATAGCAGCCTCGCTCGTTAAGAACAGTACGAACAGTAAGACGTGAACGAAAATCGCAAAAGTAAGACATTCTATCCAAGTGCTATTTTTAATGTGGAATGGATTCATCTGCGACAATCAATGGTTCACTTACGTTTAAAAATTCAAGCACATAGATCGGTTAAAAGCAGTATTTTAAGGGGAAATGATATTGGAGTTCGTTTTTTAAGAGCGCTCTATCGTTTTGAAAAGTTGTTTTATCTTAAGAGAGGAAATTGCATCTAAAGAAAGTCAAGTTAATCAGTTCTTAATTCAAAGCCAATATTCTTTAAATTAAAGCAAGCAGTCTTTAAGTTAAAGCGAATATTTTAAATCATAATAATGCTCTATCAATCACAATAATACTCGGTGGGAATAGAAAGCACTCGTTAGTATTAGATTGAGATTGAAATACTTCATTATTCTAATAATACAATGCTCTACTCTAATAATACAATGGTAAAGCAACAGAAACATTGAAAAAGTGTTAGGAACTTCAACCATTTCTCAACGCTATTTCAAACACGCTTAGGCATCTATCTGTTTGAGTGCTTTACGACTAATTTACGACTAATGCTCCCTATTAAAATAGTGCGTGTCGTTTAAATTTTTTTATTATCTTTATTATGTAAGTACTTTGTAGGTGTAAGTTATGTATAAAGTTTATGATTGCTTTTTAACTGAACTAAAACTCGTACATAGTAGTTTTAACTCTTCCTCCGCCTTCAATCCCCTCAACCACTTCAAGCAACTCAGAAATATTCGAAACATCCAAATTGAAGGGTGCTTTATGAAGAACAACGCCACTATCAACGATCAACCTAATGTCCGGTCCTGTTTCTATATCCAAATTAGCATCAAAGTCATCACTGTTAGGTAGGTGCTCTGTCACAACTAAATACTTGTAAGGCTTATTTGAATTTAAATTTTCAACAAAAGTTTTAATATCAGCATTCGAGAGATGCTGAAGAACTTGGCGTACAAAACATATGTCTCCTTTAGGCAAGTAGTCTTTACTTAAGTCTAATAGTTTAAACTCCACGTTTGTTAACGATGAGAATTTATCTCTATTTCTACTTAGAATTACGTTTGAAACATCACAAGCAATATATTTGTCAGTAAAAGAGACAAAGTTGCTTCCAATATTGAAGTCACCGCAGCCTAAATCAACAATTATAGAAGGTTTTTTTTCCAAAAGAAAATTTGAAATTTGAGTTATATATGGATGAATAATTTCTTTTGTGTGAGAGCCGATTCCGCTTGTTGAAATTCCATCTATATTTTTTCCCCAAGTGCCTTTGTTATATATTTTATCAAAAACGTAGGCATTCGTCATATTTTTGAAATTATTTCCAATTCTAAACATTTTTGCTTGCCCTAATTTCTGCTGAATTCGGGGCGGAATAATTTTTTTCAGTACTTTTTTAATCATTTGGACTTCTATTTATATGATATTGACTTAAAGCGAATATTTTAAATAATAATGCTCTATCAATCACAATAATACTCGGTGGGAATAGAAAGCACTCATTAGTATTAGATTGAGATTGAAATATTTCATTATTCTAATAATACAATGGTAAAGTAATAATACTAGTTTAAATCGTAATAAATCAATAGAATCATCAATAATCAGTAAAACTATCAATAATCGGTAAAATTATCAATAATCGGTAAAATTATCAATCATTAATAAGATTGTCAATGATCGATAGAATTGTCAATCATTAATAGAATTATTAACTCGTGTCACATAATAAATCGTCAATAGAGTTATCGATTTTCAATCAGCGATTTAGTGTAATCTGCCCCTATAATTTATCAACGTAATTCAGTAATATAGGTTACCCATATAATTTACCGATATAATTTATCAATGCAATTTAGCAATATAGGCTACCCATATGATTTACCGATGTAATTTATCAATGTAGGTTACCCATATAATTTACCGATGTAATTTATCAATGCAATTTAGCAATACAGGTTACGCATATAATTTACCAATGCAATTTAGTAATATAGGTTACCCATATAATTTACCGATGTAATTTGTCAATGCAATTTAGCAATATAGGTTACCCATATAATTTACCGATATAATTTATCAATGTAATTTATCAATGTAATTTGTAATGCGGTTACCCATATAGGGTTATCTATATGACTTAGCAAAGTACCTTGCCGGTGTAATTTAGCAATGTAATTCAGTAAATATTGACGGGGTGGGGTCAGATTTTCAATGGGTGAGGGCTATTAAGTGTTTTTTGAGGACTGGAAGTATGGTTTCTATATTCTGCGTAGCATCAATGACTGCGATGTTGCGGTTGTCTTTTTTTATGAGGAACTCAATTGCCTGATGATAGGCGGTGATGACGTTTTTTGTGAATGAAGTCTGTTGTTTTTCATAGAAATGAAGAGATTTCCCGCGTGATTGCACGCGTTTTTTAGAGGTCTGCAGCGGAATATCGAGGAAATAGGTCAAATCAGGAATAAGACTTCCATGCGGCTTATTATAAGCGTGAAGATTGTAAAATTCAGCAAACAGTGTCTTTCTTGCAGCTGCATCGAATATAGCACTTTGATAAGCGTATGTCGAGAGATCGTAACGGACACAAAGGATTAATTTTTGGTGTTTTTTGTAAAATTGAAGTGTTTTTTGATGAAACTGTCTGTCTTCAATGTAAAGCTTGGCTAGGGCTTGGCATTGTTCTGGAGAGAGTGGCTGCGATTGTTTTAAGACCTTAGCTATTGCTAGGCATGCGGGAGATTTGAGCGTGGGCTCGGCAGTAATGATCGTGTCTTTGAGGGACGTTAACTGCAGGCTTGCTAGCAGGTTTTTAAGAGCATGGGTCACAGAATCTTTCCCAGCACCATCTATTCCCTCGATAACAATAAATTTGCTACGGAGTGCTGCTGCATTTATAGAGTTCATTCAAAAACGTAGTGGAACGAATGTCTTCAGTAAGAACGCGGTACGAGTATAGATTTTTGATTAAATTATCCAATTAATCTATCAATCTATCCAATTAATATACCAACCTATCCAATTAATATACCAACCTATCCAATTAATCTATCAATCTATCCAATTAATCTGTCAATCTATCCAATTAATCTATCAATCTATCCAATTAATCTATCAATCTATCCAATTAATCTATCAATCTACCTAGTTAATCAATCTACCTAGTCTATCGAGTTGGTTAATATTATTAATGAATTGTTCTCATTAAACAGGTTGTCTAGGGGTAAGGCGATGTGGGAGGAGTAGATTTAGCGGAATGTTTCCCACGTGGATAGGAACCTAGGAATTTGAAGAATTGGGAGTGTTTTTTTATAGAATTTAACGCTTTCTGAATGTGTGCGGCTTGATGGTGTCCTATGAAATCTACGTAAAACAAATATTCGAAGGGTTTCTTTTTAGAAGGTCTGGAGACGAGATTGGTCATGTTGAGGTTATGATTTTTGAATAATTTGAGGATTTTGTATAAAGAACCTGATTGGTGATTGGTGGCGAAGATGAGTGTGGAGATCCAATTATGGTCTGTTTTTTCGGGTGGGTCGTAGCGATACGAGAGATTGGGAGTTTTGCTGTGGCTATTTTTGATGACTAGAAAGCGCGTCATGTTGTGATGATTGTCTTCTAGGTTAGAGCGGAGGATGTGGAGTTCTGGATAGTAGGATGCCAATTGTCTAGAAGTAATGCAGGCAAAAGTTTGATTTTTGAGAGCAATTTCTGCGGCGTGGACGGTCGATCTGGCCTCTTTGATGGTCACGTCTGGGAGGTGTTCGTGGATCCACTGCTGTGCCTGACTGAGAGGCTGTGCATGGGAGACAAGCGTTTTAATCATATTGAGTTCTTTGCTCTTAGACAGGAGTGTTAGATTGATGGGCATCAAGCATTCCATAATGATCTCAACGTCGTAGCTTACCATGAGATCGACGGTTGCACCGACAGTTCCTTCGGTACTGTTTTCAATTGGAACGAGGGCAATATTTTCACTTTTCTGGTCAATAGCCTTGAAAATACGGTGAAAATTGGTGTAAGGAATGTATTCTGATGAAGAACCGAATAATTGTAATGCTGCTATGTAACTGAAAGACCCTGGCGCTCCGAGGTAACCTATACGAAGGGGTTGTTGTGCTGCGCGCGAAGCGGACATGATTTCATTGTAAACGAGACGAATGACCTTATCGGGAAGGATGACTGCAAGGTCCTTAGGGGTCGATTCAGGCAATTTGGGTAAATGCTTGAGTAGAGTCTTATAATGGTCGGGAATATCACTTGTGAGGGTGGTTAAGGTTTGATTTTTTAGTTTGATCATGCGGTTGATAACTTCGCGTTCGCGATCGATTTGAAATATGCTCTGATCGTATTGTTTTTTTAGATTGCCTATCTGCCATGACAAAAGCATTCTCATCAGTAGCTTTTCAATGATAATATTGTCAATAAGGTCTATCTGATGGCGTAATTCTTTAAATGGAGCTTCAAATTTCTGCATCGCAGCCAATATCCTTAATAATATTCTTAATAATATCCTTAAATATATCCCATGATACGTTATCTACACAATTCCACACAATTCTACACAATTCTACACAATTCTATACAATTCTATACAATTCTATACAATTCTATACAATTCTATACAATTCTATACAATTCTATACAATTCTATACAATTCTATACAATTCTATACAATTCTATACAATTTCAAAGCCCAAGTGTGATGTTATTATGATAGAAAACGTAGTGCATGCGTTAAATATGTGTTAAATGTATGAATAAGTGAAGTAAGTCGTATCAATTCCCGTATGAATCTCGCTATTAAATGACCAGAGTAATATTCTAAACTGAGCAGAAGATTATCTGCATTAACTCGCTACGTAGCAACTCGCTATTTACTAACTCGGTGTTTATTAAATTGTCATATATTAAATTGTCATATATTAAATTCTTATTTGTAAACTCGCTATTTGTAAAACGGAAACTCGCTATTTATTTGTAAAACATTTGTAAAACGAAACTCGCTATTTATAAAACTGCCGTATGTTATTTTACAATACATAGATTGAAGTATTGAGGTAATTAATACCTATAAAATAAGTATTTGAAACAATACGTCGTGTCGTAACGATACCTTAATATCAAGTGTTATAACGATTCCTTATGGATTAAGTGTTATAACAACGATGTATTATCAAAAACCTAACTAAACAGTGCTTCAATGTTAAGTGTTATGAGAATTCCTTATTATTAGAAATCAATTGAAATAGTTATTGTGTGAAGAAGTTGTGATTGTATGAAGCAGAAGTTAGCGGAAGATCGGAAGTTAGCAGAAAGGTTAGAAATTACCTTTAAGGAATACACACTCAAATTCAAAAAACCGGCTTGGACGTCCCGTAGTATTTTAACAAAGCGGCGTATTTACATTTTGTTACTACGCATCAAGGGTTACGATCGGATTAAAGAGCCACTTTTCTGTGATAAGGACAATTATTTCGATGACCATCGGTATTTACAAAAGTATTTTCAATATGAACAAGGCTGCTATATCGGTGAAGCGGCGCCTCTGCCTGGGCTTAGCACAGAGACAATTGACTTCGATGACAAAGCCTTTAATGACAAGATGGCTTGGATGGTCAGTAGTAGTGGTCTATTGCCAGAAGAAATGTTAGCTGAATTGGTTGCTTTCCCGTCATTACGGTTTGCTTATGAGATGGCGTGGCAGCGATTATTACAGAGCAGGTCTTTTTTGGAGCAACGTTACGCAAAAAAACCTGAATTCACAAAAAAATCTGAGTATAAAAAAAGCCCTAAATATTCAAAAAGCCTTGAATATACGAGAGACTCTGAAGATATAAAAAGCTCTGAGTACACATTGGGCGAGGCAGAACAGCAAGCCATATTTTTACCCCAGCGGTCAGATTTCTTATCAGGACAAGCCACGCTTCCTATCAATGGTCTCGTTTGGGTTGCCAGTTATGAAGAAATGATCGCTCAGATCGATAAATTGTTGGCTGCGGGGTATACTTGTCTTAAAATAAAGGTTGGAAATGATCTGCAGTTAGAACAGGAGCTTTTGACTTATATCAGAACAAAGAGTAAAACGGTTGCCCTTCGTTTAGATTTTAACGGTAGTTTAGCGACGTATGATGAAGCTATGCATGTTTTAGAGAAATTAGCGCCTTATCGCATCGAATTAGTTGAACAACCGCTTTCTCCAGCCAGAACTTCTCAAGAGAGCCGTGAGTTTAAAAAATTATTGCGTGCTGCGCCTATACGAATAGCGTTAGATGAAACCTTGATAAATATTACGGGATGGGATGCCAAGGCTAGCTTTATAAAAGAATATGTTCCACAGGGCTTGATATTGAAACCGACTTTACTTGGGGGCTTCTCAGCCTGTGCTGAGTGGATCAGGCTTGCCAATCAATACCGTATCCCTTGGATTGTCACGTCAACGCTCGAGAGCAGTATTGGGTTAGAAAGTATTTGTGAATGGGCGTATCCTGCATTGAACTTGGCTAATAACACACTTCATCAAGGTTTCGGCACAGGAACGCTTTTTTCAAACAATTTTCCTTCTAATCTTAGGCTATTTGATGGTAAACTTGGTTATAACTCTTTACGAGGTAAAAAACACAGTAAAAACACCATTAAACAACGTTGTTAAGCCGTACAAAGTCAGTCATTTTTTTTAAAACTTGCATTGTAATATATAGGTTATACAGTAAAAATAGCTTATACAGTAAGAAATGCCTCGATGAAATAACCCATAAATAGTCCTTATCTAAGGGCTATTTATAGGGAAATGACTACGTGAGAGAATAAATACACTAAATTTGATATTAAAAGTTGTTATGACGATAAATAATAGAATGCTTGTTTGCTAAAATAAATGAATTATGAGCATTGTTTTTTATAAAGGTTATAGGTAAGAAAAATTCACATGTTAGGGGAGTAGAGATATGATCACAGAGGACCAGAACGATGATGTAGAAACCAATGAAGAAGATATTTCTTTGACGAAATCTGAACTGGATGAAATTATTGATAGCAGCACAATTATTTCAGAACGCGGCTCATCTGCTGCAGAGACCCATTCTAATGATGATCTCAATGATTCCAATGATCCTAATACACGTCATCATCATGAAGACACTACGGATACCGCTGTAATGGAAGACATTGTTTCCTTAGATATGGACGCTCATTTGGAACATACACCTGGTAAAGATGTCTCCAGTGGTGAACCCCAAACAGCAGAAATTGACGAACAGCTAGACACATCTCTTCACAACGAAGCAGCAGAGATGACTTCGCTTGACGATATAAATCATGGTGATATTGCAGACCTAGATGCAGACGACTTAGGTGCAGAAAATCCTAGCGCTGCTGAGGAATTGACCGCTCCGCTTGACGGTAGTGCAGCAGCAGACGCGCCGCCACCAGCAGCTTTATCAGAATTGACGGAGCCCGCTAGCACTTCTGCCGAAGACCCAGACGCACTCGATAAAATGGCTGATCTAGAATTGCCGCTCACCGAAGACAATGAACTTTCATTAAATAATAAAAATACAGATGCAGTCTCAGACGATCTGACTGAAATGATGGTAGAAAAAGAAACTGTTGCTCTCTCTGGCAATGAATTAGATAATCTCATCGACAATTTAGATAAAAGTGGTGGAAATATTGAAGTCTCTGCCTCAGATCAATTGGCACATACAGCACCGTCTCCACCTACGGCTAGATTGACAGAACCCGACCTTGTTCTCAGTCAAGAATTCAAAGAGCTTTTTAAGCACTTAGATGATCTTATGACGCATCTTCCTAAGGAAAAAGTAGAAGCCTTTGCCCATTCTAAGTATTTTAAAAAATACACGCAAATTGTCAATGCAGTCTCTAAGGCTTGACTTTTTTATGAGATGCCCCGCACATTGATTTTTTGGTAAAACAGAGTTCATTAAGCCTTCTAGTGCCAACGTGTTACTAATCTGTCCGTGATAAAATAAATAGGATGCAGTGCAGTTAATTTTTTTGGCGTTTTAAGTACAGGGTAGCCCCAATTTATTAACCCCATTTAAGTTCAAATTAAGTTTAATTGGATTGCTGCAGTCATAAACATTCTAATGATAAATACTGTAGTGATAAACAAAGGTTTTATGCAGGGGTATGTTGTGCTAGGCAGTGGTTTTATTTGAGTGATGATAAAAGAGTAAAAAAGTTATGGAGAATTAAGCTAAGTGTCATTATATAAAAAAAGCCAGGAATTGCTTTATGCAGACTTCGTTGAGAATATTTCTGCCGGCGAAGAGACGGGTCTCAAAAAGAAATTAAGAAAAATAGGTTTTGACAAAGTCATTGAAACTGTCGAGAAGGTTGAGGTTTATGAGAAGTACTTGTTGCCTTGTCTTGCTGATACGAAGATCTTTGTGCCTAAGCGCAGCAGTGATATTACGAAGATAATTGAGTGGAAACTCAAACGGTTGACTAAACATATTAAGATTAAAGCATTTTATTTTTATGATATTAATGTTCAGACGCGAAAAATAAAATTGCTTTACAGCCGTGATCCTGAGAACAAAGCTAAAAAACAGAACCACGACAAAAATCTTGTTATCAGTGATGATCTACTTAAATTATTCAATAAGAAAAAACTCACACACGCTAAGCTAGAACCGACGCTAAAAAAATCGTTTTCTGCCGTCAATCGAACGTCGTTTGATGATTGTTTCTTTCATGTCATCAAAAAGGGAATGGTGCCGCAGGCAGTTATTGTTCTAAAATTACCATCCACGACTTCATATCATGCGCTTGACAATGCGTTAAGTCCGCTTTTGGATTTAATTTTTAATTCAGACCTGAGACTGAAATCTAAAAGAAGCCCACCTAAAGTTCAATACGTTATTGAAAATGGCTTTTCTAATGCCGTCACTGAGCGTAAAGAATTTAGTCTTTCTTATATTCTTAAAGACTTCATGCACTATATTATTCATTCATTGACTGAGGCTGAGTTTAATGACACGCTCCCTACATTTCTAGCTATTTTTAGAATGAGTGGTCTAATCATCTTCGAGCTTGTTCCTGCTGAAATGGATAACGAAGACATTCATGCCGCTAGTGATACGGATGCGGTCGGTGATACGGAACCTGATTCTATGAGCAGTACGGATACGGTCAGTGATACGGACACGGATGAAGTTAGGACTTCTACTTCATCGGATACTAAGGAGACATCCAGCTCTGCGAACTCACCATCGAGTGCAGATGAAAAACCCACTTCCTATGATGGACTTTTTAATATTGTCCTGTGTCACGGGATAGATGAAGAACACTTGATGGTTAGGGAAGCTATTTCTGAATTGCTCCTCACACCCAGTTATAAATCTGAACTGCTCACAACACTCTTCAAGGAACCCCATTTCCTAGAAGACAAAGCGACTATTCTTCTAGCAGGATCAGAAACACGACGCATGCTCGTTGTAATGAATCAAACCGATTATGAGCATTTTTATAATCTGACAACGCCTACCATGACGTCGGCACTCACGTTTTTCGAAGCCTTTCTCGAAGAAATGATTGATTTCTACTACTCAAAAAAGCAAATTTCTTAGCAATATAGATTTCGTAGTACTACTGGTATTGAATTTACCAGCTGTGTTGCTGAGAGTTCAAGTAAGATCACTAGACAATCTACTTGCGGCATATTCTCCTCAGTCTTTTACTTAGACTGCAGTATTCTACCTAGTCTTTCATCTGGTAATTAAAGTTGTAGTGAAAATTGTAGTGCTTCATTTTACAGTCGCTGTTTTGTGATCACTCAATGAGTAGGTGATTGAATTTCTATTGCAATAGGTAAAGAGGTCTGAGTGGTTTTAAGGTTAAAATTGATACGAATAACCTTTAAAAGAAGTTATAATAATAAAATCGTCTGTTCTAGGGGAGCAAATCGCATTTTAATCGTAAAAATTAGAATGGCTGTTGTATGTGAGGGATTAAGCCAAATCGTGTAAGATTGTGCACATTGTGTAAGATTGGGGTAGGAATGAAGCCTATATGAAGCTAGTATGTAAAGCAAAATGAAACTGTGGTATGTAAAGCAAAAACAAAGTAAAAAAGTAAAAAATGAGCATTTTATCAGGTGATACGCCCCATTATTAAATATAACGATCCCCTACTGCGCGAAGTCAGTAAACCCATCAAAGCGGACAGTAAAGCACTACGAACGCTTATCGATGACATGATTGAGACAATGTACGATGCCAATGGAATTGGTCTCTCGGCAATTCAAATAGGTGTCCCCAGTCGTATTTTTGTTATGCAGATTCCAGAACAACACGAACAACCTTACGTCATGATCAATCCATGCATAAAAACCTTTTCCCGTGACCTCTTCACCTATAAAGAAGGGTGTCTTTCTATTCCAGGGGTGCTTTTTGAAGTCATACGTCCCCGTTCAATTGTCCTTGAATATCAAGACAGTGATTTTATTTACTGCACCAAACAAGCTCAGGAATTAGAAGCGATATGTATTCAGCACGAGATAGACCATTTAGATGGAAAACTTTTCTTAGACCGCGTTACGGGTCGTTCCCATTTAAAAAAATTGGCAGCATTGCTTGTTGAGAATGGCTATGAAGAAACGGCTATTAAGAAACGGTTATGAAGCATTGCTCGTTGAGAATGGTTATGAAGAAACGGTTATGAAGCATTGGCTGTGAAGAGCTGTGGTCATGAAGAAACGGAGACTGCTACTGATTTTTAAGTACCAAGTATAGGCAATATTCACTGCACTGTAAAAATACTATAAAAATACTATAAAACCACTATGGAAACATCATAAAACACTATGAAAATAATATGAAAAATGTATTGATGCTGTGTATGGGCAATTATTGTCGCTCCCCGCTTGCCCATGCCATATTAGAAAAAAAGATTGCTGCGCAGGGCTTGACGGATGCTATTAAGGTCGACTCAGCAGGACTCGGTGACTGGCACGCAGGATCGCTTCCTGATAGCAGGACCCGTGAGAATGCCGCAACACATAATATTGCCGTCACACATCGTTCTAGGATGATTGACGATAGCGACCTTGAAACCTGTAACGTGATCTTTTGTATGGACCAGTCTATTTTAACAGAACTTCAGGCTAAGATTCCTGAAAAATACCACAGTAAATGTATTCTTTTTAGAAAATACGACAGTCAGTCCGACAGTATGGACGTGCCCGATCCTTATTATGAAGGTCGTTTTGAAGAAGTATTCCAGATCATCGACCGCAATTGTACGATTCTTCTTAAAAAGATGATGGCTAATGAACTCTAATCTTATTGGCTGCGGGTTGATTTTAATGTTAACTGGAGCTAAAAAGTACTGCCTTTAAATACTGCCAATACTGCCAATACTGCCAATACTGCTAATACTGCCTTTAAGTGCTGCTTTTTTCAGTACTGCTTTTGGCAAAAAAACGATAACGGGGCATTAATAGGGTAGGGACAAGTTGACGGAAACAGACAGAAATAATTGACGGATACAATTTGGCAGAGATGATAGAGAGACAATTAGCAAAGATAATGGGTAAGATAATTAGCAAAGACGATGGGTAAAGATAGTTGGCAAAGACAATTAGCAAAGACGATGGGTAAGACGATTGGCAGGCACGATGGGTAAAGACAATGGGTAAGATAATTAGCAAGGATAATTGGTAAGAACGACTGCAGTAGGTAAAGATAATAGGTCAGTAATAACTGGGCAGAGATAGATAGGAATAATAGAGATAGAGCAAAGACAGGCAGAGACAGTTTAGAGCTTATGGACTTCAAATTAGAACCATTGTCTTATCAAGAGGAGGCTAGAGACGCTGTAAAAGCGGTGTTTAAAGGACAGTTACCCACCCATTTACAAGCAACAACCTTCCTAAGTGGTGTTACGCCCAATATTCTTTCCTTAACAAAGAATGACCTTTATCACAATATTAAAGCCATCAGAGAAAAAAATGGACTTTCTGCCATTCCGCATGATTTTTATGATTTTACTGCAGGAAATACGGATTCTACTTCCGCGGATACTCTGGCTACGGCTTCTTTCGAGCCTAAAATGCCCTCACTCAAAGCCAATGGACATCAGAGTTCTGCCATTGATATTTCAGTAGAAATGGAGACGGGCACCGGGAAAACGCTTGTCTATATCCAGACGATTTTTGAATTGGTTCAATCTTATGGGTTTAGTAAATTTATCATTCTCGTTCCGTCAATTGCGATAAGAGAAGGTGTTTTGCAGACGTGGACGCTATTCAAAGCACCTTTAGAACACCGTTACAATCTGTCCCCTAACGTATTTGCTTATGAAAGAAAAAAACTCAGCTTGATACGTAATTTTGCTCTGCAAAATCACCCACAAGTCATGATTGTGACGCTGCAGTCCTTCAATTCTGATAAAAATATCCTCAATCAATCTCGGCGCGAAGACTTGCCAGAGAATATTTCTTATATGAAAGCGATTGCACGAACGCGCCCGATTGTTATTATGGATGAACCGCAGGAAAGTATGGACACCGACAATGCTAGAATGAGGATTGAAGCAATGAATCCGCTCTGTAAAATCCGTTATTCCGCCACCCACAAATACCCCATCAATCTTGTTTATCGCTTGACGCCGTATCAAAGCTACGAACAGCGTCTTGTCAAAAAGATTGAAATTTTAACCGTTGCTGAGAAAAATGATGAAGCTTCAATGAAATTAGAACTCGTTGCTGTTGACGTTCGTGAATCTTCTTCCCCCCAAGCAATTATTAAAGCCTGGCATAACACTCCGCAGGGCTTTGTATTTAAAAAGACACGCAAATTGTCCCCAAATGCCCATCTAGAACACCTCACCCAAAGTCAATCCTATAAAGGATATGTCATTGAACGCATTCACAAGCCGATCCGAGACCGCGCTTATGTCCAGTTTTCTAATGGTATTAAAATCTACGAAGGAGACCAAGCTAAAGATTATACAAGTATTTTCAGTACACAACTCTATTGGCTTATCGATACGCATTTTAGAAAACGCAAGCGGCTTAAAAAACGCGGCATTAAATGTCTCTCACTCATCTTCATCGATAGAGTTAACAATTACATCGGCGATCACAGTATTATAAAAAAAAGTTTCATCACTCAATACAAAAAAGTCTTTAAAAAACATTATAACCGCATTCCAACAGCGAAAGAAATTGATGAAATTCAAGGGTATTACTTCGCTAAGGCTAAAACTGGAGATTTTACCGACAATGAACGCTCAATGCAGAAAGATAAAGCACTTTATAACCTTATCTTTAAAGATAAAGAAAAATTGCTCTCGTTTGAAAGTCCTGTAGAATTCATTTTTTCTCATTCCGCGCTAGGCGTAGGCTGGGATAATCCCAATATTTTTAATATTGCTACCTTAAATCAACGCCACAGTGAGATCAAAAAAAGGCAGGAATTAGGACGAGGACTCCGCATTTGTGTCGATCAAACAGGCAATCGAATTCATGACGATAAAAATGTCCCCGAAGGCGAAGAATGTAATATTCTTACCGTCATTCCCAATGAGTCGTATGAAACATTTCTCTCGCAATACCAATCAGAACTGGCAGAGATTTATGGAACCACCCCCCGTCGTCCGCAATTACGTCATTCTCATCTGGGAGAAAATCGCTCAGGCAAACGTATTTCACGACGGAACAAACATTTCACCAGTCAAGCCTTTCGTCATTTCTGGCAGAGATTGGCACAAAAAACAAGTTATCTCGTCACCTTCGATGAAAAAAAGGTTGTTGCCGAAGCAATCGATTCTATTAATGAGATCGTTATTCCTAAGGTGGTCGTCGAAGTACAACTTGCAAAAATTGAGTCCCTTTCTGAAAAAAATATTGACGATACCATAACAGGTAGAGATCAAGTCTCACTTCAAACCACCGCTGAACCTTTTCCGCTTACCGACATAATCTCTGAGATCAGTCATGAGACGAACCTTGTCAAGAAATCGGTCATTGAAATATTTAAAAAGCTTACGCCCGCTACGAAAAAATCTCTCATCAATAATCCAGGAACGTTCATGCATGAAGCTTGCCGTAGGATTAAAACTGTTATGTTAGATAACATGATTCGAACTTTAAAATATCGCCGCACAGGTCAAACATTTGATCTCACCGCGTTTGCTGAACAACTTATCAAACATACTGAAAAAATTGAACCCACCCCTAAAAAAGGCCTTTACGATCACATCGTCTGGGATAGCGAGCTAGAAAAACAATTCGCCAAAGCCGCTGAAAACGACCCCCAAGTGGTTTGTTTTCTCAAACTTCCCCCATTTTATGTCATTAATACGCCCGTCGGCGATTACAATCCAGATTTCGGTCTTATTTTGAAGCACAAAAAAATACGGGCACGCCGCGATGATGAATATTATTTTGTCATTGAAATTAAAGGAACTCATCGCCTAGACGATAGGAAAATCCTTTCACGAGATGAAATTTATAAAATAAAATGTGCCATTAAACATTTCCAAGCCTTAGGCATCGAGGCTAACATTGAAAATCCTATTGAATATCGAGCACCTATTAAAGATTATGCTTCTTTTAAAAAGGACATTGAGAATGCTTCTTAACCTAAAAGAATGCTTCTTAACTTAAACTTTTAATAATTTCCAATAATTTTTAATGATTTTTAATGAACTGTGCGATGAAGACTCTCGATCGAAGACTCCTTAAAACTCCAGACCTCAATGCAGAGCGTCTGGAACGATTGAAAAAGCTTTTTCCTGATCTCTTTACATTGGAAGGGAAGTTAGACCCTAATGAGTTTAAAAAAGTTATTGATCTTGATCTAGTGCCTGAGAGCGAACGCTTCGAATTTCGCTGGTTCGGTAAAAGTGGTGCTAAACGGCAGGCCTTTACGCCCACCCAAGCGACACTCTGCTACGATAAGAGCCGCAGCGTCAATCCTGACACCGCCACTGGAAATATTATCATCGAAGGAGAGAATCTGGAGGCACTCAAATGTCTCTTAGCAGCGTATCGTGGAAAGATTAAGTGTATTTACATTGATCCGCCGTATAATACGGGTAAGGATTTTATTTATTCAGATAATTATACCGAAGGGCAACAAAGTTATCTAGAACAGATCGAAGCCACTAAAAATGGGATCAAGTTAGACACTAACGTTGAAGACGGCGGGAGATTCCATTCTAATTGGCTCAATATGATATATCCTCGTCTGTTATTAGCAAGAGAACTTTTAACCGATGATGGAGTGATTTTTATTAGCATTGACGATCATGAAGTCCATCGGTTACGCAATATTTGTGATGAAGTGTTTCATGAGCCCAATTTTATTGCTCAGTTGGTATGGACAACCAAAAAAGGAGCGCAGGGCATGGAAACAGGTAGACACATTGTCCCCAATCATGAATATCTTTTGGTTTACGCCAAAAGTACTGAATTCAAATTTTTAGGCATTGAACGGTCGCAAGCAGGATTCAGTAACCCAGATAACGATAAACGCGGCCTATGGAAACGTCAACAAATGCAGCGCCTAGGTCAAGGTTTCCCAAAACGAACTCTCATCGATCCTAAAACAGGCAAGAAATACACATTTGAAACACCCTACACCCAGACGAAATTAACAAAATGGCTGAATGAAGGCAGCGTGCTGTTCCCCCAAAATAACACTAAATATCCCATTAGAAAAGAATTTCTAGCCGAATACAAAAACAAAAAACAACTCGTTTCAATGCTCGGTCTTTACCCCACCAAAGCAAGTACCCAAGAACTTTACGGTTTGTTTGCAGATCAAAAAATCTTTCCCAATCCTAAACCAGTGGCTCTCCTTAAACAATTATTTGAAGTGGCAACTGAGAAAAATGACATTGTTCTTGATTTTTTCGCAGGATCAGGCACCACTGCCGAAGCAGTACTTACTTGCAATCACGAAGACAATCATAACAGACGGTTTATTCTCATTCAAATTCCTGAGCGTATCACACAGAAAACAAGTCGCGCCGCTTATCGAGCGGGATTTAACAAAATATCAGAGATTACTATTGAACGCTGCAAACGTGCTATTTGCCAATTACATAAAAAAGCCGCCCAGATGTGCAGTGCTACGCCAGCTAAGTATCATGCAGTACGGGCTAATGACAATTCTACGCTAGTTAAAGGCAATTCAATGACAACTGGGGATAAAGAATCACTCAAAAAAATAGGTTTTAAGGTTTATCGCTTGGCGAAGTCAAATTTTATGCGAGTTGAATTTGCTCTCGATTACACACAACCAGAAAAAGTTCTTATTGAAACCCTTAATCGCTATATTAAAGAAAAAGAGACCCAATTTTTTAATAAAGCAGACGAAGCAGCCATGCTAGACGAAATACTCCTAAAAAATGGGTTTATGCTTGATTACATTCGTACACAGTGTAAAATAATTTCTCAAAATAAAGTTTATGAAGTAAAAGATCAATTTAAAGATTGTCTGATCTGTGTAGACGATTCTATCAAACCGAAGACACTAGAAGAATTAAATTCATTGAAGGATAGAATATTTATCTGCTTAGAACGCGCCTTAGACTCAACGATGAAATTCAATTTAGATCGCTTGTTTAAGAAAAAATTGTTAATCGTTTAAGTAACTATTTTAAAGTGGCTTCTGCTAGAAATCGTGACTATTTAGAGATTGTATTACTGCAGAAATTTTAAAAAAACTGTAACCCATTGACGATGTATTACCGTAGGAAATCCTAACCAATTCTAACCAATCCCAAAAAATCCTAACCAATTCTAACCAATCCCAAAAAATCCTAACCAATCCTAACTAACTTACCATGTATTACCGCAGAAAATTATTACTAGCTATTCTAGAGCAATGCAAGGGCAAAAGCTTGCCGAAACTCAATTTTCAGAAAATATTGTTCCTCATTTCACAAAAACAAACGCACCCCTCTTATCAATTTGTTCCTTATAAATACGGTTGTTACTCTTTCCAAGCTGACGAAGACCTTAGAATCCTCTCTACTCATTATAATCTAGTCATAAATAAAGACACTACCAGTAGTAATAATAAATCCTGGCAATTGGCACCATCTCTTAACAAAGGAAGAAACAATTACGAACACAGCCTTACACCCAGCGACAGAGCCGCCGTAACTCATATTTTTAAAGAATTTGCTGTTTTCAATAGCAATCTTCTTGTCGATTACACGTATGAAAATGCCCCTTATTATGCTATAAATACGCAACGAAAAATATCACGTGACCAGAAACGACTCATCGATCAAGAACGAAAGAAAATAACCCATCAAAATAAAAAAGTTCTCTTTTCCATCGGATATGAAGGCGTCTCCATTGATGCCTACCTCAATAACCTCATTGAAAATAATATTGCATTGCTCGTCGATGTCAGGAATAATCCATGGAGCAGAAAATATGATTTCACTAAAAATAAATTGATGGCGTATTGTGAAAAACTAGGTATAGCCTATATTCACATCCCAGCACTAGGCATAGCATCCGCAGACCGTAAAGGACTACCAACCGTACAAGCTTATCAAAAATTGTTTAAAAAGTATGAAAAAAACCTTCCTAAGCGGACGGAGGCATTGACCGATTTAAAATACCAGCTAGACAAACATAACCGCATTGCCTTAACCTGTTTTGAAAAAGAACCTACGCATTGCCATCGCCACGTTCTAACAACCTATTTCAATACAACTCACAATATAACCGTAATGCATTTATAAAATTAACTGAGTGTTATTCTTACTATAACGTAATTGAAAGTGTAGTTATGAAAAAAAAGATTCTTATTCTAGTAAAGACGTATCCCACATTATCTAAAAAATATTTTGAACTTGTGTGTACTGCGGGAATCGATGAACAAGGAAAGTGGTATAGGCTTTATCCTATTCCCTTTCGAAGTTTAAATGAATTTGAGAAGTATAAAAAATATCAATGGGTTAATGTAGATCTTAAGAAAAATGCTGAGGATATTCGTCCTGAAAGTCATAAACTAATAAACCATATCGAAATCTTAACAGAAGTCATCAAGACAAATAACAAATGGAATCAAAGAAAAATACATTTATCAAATACTGAATGTTATACCAGTAAACAAGAAATTATTGATCTGGCTCATAAAAATAAAATTTCACTCTGTCGTTTTAAACCGAATACAATAAAAGATTTTTCTTATGAAGAGATAGATAGAAATTGGGATGAAGATAAGATAAAAAGTATTGAAAAAGAAAGTGAGTCAAGAAAAGAAAGTCAATATCTTTTCGATGATGCTGGAGATTTTAGAAAAGAGATAAAAATAGTTAGTAAACTTCCATACAAATTCTATTATCATTTCACAGATTCTTATGGAAAAGAATCTAAATTAATGATAGAAGACTGGGAGATAGGGGCTCTTTATTGGAATTGTTTTCGTAAGTATAAAGATGAATCTAAAGCATTAAGAGATGTTGAAAAGAAATATAAAGATAATTTTTTGCATAATAAAGATATTACATTATTCCTAGGTACTACTAGAGAATTTCATATACGAAAGGCGAAAAATCCATTTGTCATCGTAGGCGTATTTTATCCACCCAAGTAATAAGCTGAGTATACAACAGGCTAAGTAAATTTGAGTGAATACAGTCAAGTAAGATAAAATAAGAGCCACTTAGAGCAATTAAGGGTAATTAAGGGTAAATCAATCATGAAACTTCGCAGTCAAAATTGGTATGGAAAATTAGACAAAGATGGCTTCATTCATAGAAGTTGGATGAAAAATCAAGGCTTCCCGAACCATGTTTTCTCTGGCAAACCGGTCATTGGTATTTGTAACACGTGGTCGGAATTAACTCCTTGTAATAGTCATTTGCGGACATTAGCTGAGGCGGTTAAACGCGGTGTCTGGGAAGCAGGCGGCTTTCCTGTCGAATTTCCCGTAACGAGCCTCGGAGAAACGCAAATTCGTCCTACCGCTATGCTGTTTAGAAATTTACTCGCTATGGACACCGAAGAGTGTATTCGCGGCTACGGAATGGATGGAGTTGTCCTGCTCGGCGGATGTGATAAAACAACACCAGGACAATTGATGGGCGCAGCGTCAGTAGACTTGCCGACAATCATTGTTTCAGCTGGACCTATGCTCAGTGGCAAATACAAAGGAAAAGACATAGGGTCGGGAACGGACGTATGGCGGTTCGCTGAGGCAGTACGCCGTGGTACGATGTCGCTTGCTGCATTCATGGACGCTGAAAGTGCAATGTCACGTTCACCGGGGGTCTGCATGACAATGGGCACCGCCTCGACAATGGCTTGCCTCGTCGAAGCAATGGGTCTAGCTCTTCCTCACAATGCGACTTATCCAGCAGTCGATGCCAGACGAACGGCGCTCGCACATGAAAGTGGAAATCGTATCGTTGCTATGGTTAAAGAAGACCTTAAACTAAGTAAAATCATTTCTAGACAAAGCTTCGAAAACGCTGTAATTCTAAACGCCGCAATCGGCGGCTCTACCAATGCCGTTATTCATTTGCTAGCCTTAGCAGGGCGGTTTAATATTCCTTTCAAATTGACCGATTTTGATAAAATCGGTGCTGCGATTCCACTGCTTGTTAATTGCATGCCGGCAGGCAAATATTTAATGGAAGACTTTTGTTATGCAGGCGGTGTTCCTGTCGTCTTAAAAGAGCTTAGCCGCTATCTTCATAACGACGCGAAGACTATCTTAGGCCCTACTAAACCGCTCGCTACCTACACAGAAAATGCACAGTGTTTCAATGATGACGTCATTCGTCCTATTAAAAACCCACTGAAAGTGAGTGCCGGTATTAAGGTCATCACAGGAAATCTAGCGCCCGATGGTGCTGTTATAAAAACGGCTGCAGCGACACCAGCACTGCTCGAACACACGGCACCTGCATTTGTTTTTGAAAACATCGAACATCTTAAAGCTAACATTGACGACCCAAAGCTTCCTGTTACTAAAGACCACATCTTAGTTTTACGGGGAGCAGGACCTAAAGGATACCCAGGTATGCCAGAAGTAGGTAATTTCCCACTTCCTAAGAAAATACTCGACCAAGGCGTCGTCGATATGATTAGACTTTCGGATGCACGGATGAGTGGTACAGCTTTTGGAACAATTGGTCTGCACATTGCTCCTGAAGCGGCTGCTGGCGGCCCGCTTGCTCTCGTAGAAACGGGCGATCTGATACGACTTTCTATAAAAAAACGTGAACTTTCCTTACTCGTCCCAGAACCTGTGTTAGCAGAGCGTAGAAAAATACTGGCTAGAACGCAGCGAGAACTACTGACGCCGACTTCTGATAAAACCGTTTATTCACGTGGTTATTATAAACTTTACATCGATCATGTCATGCAGGCTGATAAGGGCGCTGATTTTGACTTCCTACTAGGCTCGAGCGGCGCTACGGTCACACGAGAATCGCATTGACAGAGTAAACGTATTTTTCATTCTCACCCCCCATTATAATTTTTTACTGGGCGGGTCGCTGATTTAGGCTTCCTGTTTTCTGTGCAGTTTATAAATCTGCAGCTCTGCACGGTTCTTCTATCTTACGGTAACGTGCTACTGCAGTCGGTTGCGTCTTGATTGTACTGCCGATTGGCACAGACGACACTGATAAGCCGTGGGTATTTGCCTGAGGTGAAGTTCCAGACGCTAGGATTCCAATTGGGGTGCGAAGTGCCTGCTGTAAGTTCTGTCATTGAACGTGACGTGATGCCTTCGAAATAACCACTGCTGAGGGGAGAATTGATTTCACTGTTCCAGTAAGAATCTTCTATTTGAATTTGCGTGTCCGCATCATAGCTACCGATAAATGCATTTACGCTAGGATGCGGTGTTGTGTCTTTGGCGAGAACGCTGCCTGCCATATAAGAAGCAGCGATCCTACCACCACGCTGCAGCCCGACAATGCCACCAACAGAAGTTCTTCCTGTGACTGTGGTTGTGGCATAAGAATTTGAAATGCTACCCGAGTTCTGCGCTCCAACGAGCCCACCAATGAAATTATCTCCGCTAACAGCGGGGAGTGTTAGATCGGTAGTCTCAATATAAGAAGTGATAATGCTGCCTTGATTAGAACCGACTAAGCCCCCAATACCAGCAGCGCCTGAGACCGTGGCATTGACAAAAGAATTTTCAATGCGTCCGTTATTTTCACCAGCGAGACCACCTACGTAGTATCTTCCTGTGACAGAACCTGTGACGTAAGAAGAGATGATCTGACCACTTTCTAAGGACCCGACTAAGCCACCGACATTGCTATGGGCTATGATTTTGACGTTTTCAAGTCTGCATTGGCTGATCGTTCCGCTATTGGTGTCGTTATCGTTTGTTGCGACAGTGCCGAATAGTCCGTCATAAATACCACTATTCGTACCTGTAAAAAGAGTATTGGAAATGAAGAGATTGGAAATAGTTTTAGCGGCGCAGTCAAAATATCCTGTAAATTTATTGCTATGAATACTTCCGCCTGTGAGGGTCGTTCCAATCGGTATAAAACCCCTAGGATTGAGACTTGTACTGCCCGTTTCACTCCAGAGGTCTGTTTCTACTCCAAGGTCAATGTCTGCTGTAAGCTTATAGTAATCATTGCCATATTCGGCGTTAGAATGATTGACAAGATATGAAACAGCATCTAATTGGATAGCGGTACTGATGAGCCATGGGTTTTCTTGTGTTCCTGCGCCACTGAGGTTTCGTGCTGGGCATTCTTGAGTGATTACGGTAAATTGAAATGTGTATTGGGTGTTGTTGTCTACAATTGTAACGTTCTGTGTGTTTGTATTATTGTCGGCATAGGTACTGTCAAAGTAAGGATGGGGCGGTTGGGCTGGATTGAATGTTAAGATATAATTTGTCGTTGGCTGTTCATTGATTAACAGGCTTACCGCTGAGAAATTAAAAGTCTTACATGGCGTGAGAATAACAGAAGTGCTCGTCTCTGGATCAATGACAGAAGCTTCTTTAATCATAACAGGGGTTTCTATATTATTTTCATCAGCAATGGCTAGTTGTAGTGCTTCTGGTTTGACCGAAGTAATTACGGTCGGACCAGCGCAGTTATCACTTAAGAAAAGACAATCTGCAGTATTTGTAGTAGTGCAGGCGCTTAAAAATAAGCTGGCTATGCTAAGCCATAACAGGTAATAAAGGGAATTTAAAAAAAGTTTTAATTTTATGAGCATATCGTCTAAGCAAATTTTTTTATATAAAAATTGAGAATTGTAGGGGGCATCGTGTGTCGTGATAATTGTACATTGAATTAACCGTACTTTAGACTAATTGTACCTTAAATTTTCTATTTTACGTTCAGTTTTCCGTTATTAAAGGTTTAGGTGATTTGAATTTTTAGATTGTAGCATGAAATTACAAATTTTAGACGCATAGGTGGTAATTGAATGGCTACTATTTTAGCTTAACGTTTAGAAAAAGCATGTATACTACCAATGCTACCAATGTCAGTATATTATGATGTTAGCTAGATTATCAATGTCAGTAAAACGCCAATGTCAGTAAAACGCTAATGTCAGTAAAACGCTAATGGCAGTAAAACGCCAATGTTAGTAAAACGCTAATGTCAGTAAAACGCCAATGGCAGTAAAATGCCAATGTCAGTAAAACGCCAATGTTAGTAAAACGCCAATGTCAGTAAAATGCTAATGGCAGTAAAACGCTAATGGCAGTAAAACGCTAATGGTAGTAAAACGCTAATGTCAGTAAAACGCCAATGTCAGTAAAACGCTAATGGCAGTAAAACGCTAATGGCAGTAAAACGCTAATGTCAATAAAACGCCAATGTCAGTAAAACGCCAATGTTATTACATTGCCAATCTCAGAAAATCTTTTCTTTTTTACGTTGCTTCGTAATGAACGTTGGATCAAAGGTGATTTTCTTAGCAATGGGCATCTCTTCATCAATAATTCGCCAGAATGGAGCAATTTTCGACAATGGTTTTCCATCCTGCCATTCTTCATAAGCCGCTTCTACGACAATTCGGAGAAAGATTCCCGTTGAAACAGGGCAAGTGCAGTCAACTTTATAGGCTTTGGCAATTTTTTCACGTAAGGCATTAATAGTAGTTGCCTGTCCTTTTTTGATCTTGTGGATCCAAGTATTGAGTATTTGGGGTGTAATAACAACCATTTTAGCGCCTACTGGCATGTCGGCGAACCGTTTTTCAAGGACTTTGATAACAGGTTTTTTGTCTATATCGCGCCGTTCCTGCCATGATTTTCTAGTGGAGGGTCTTTTAAGTGCTTGTTTCTTCATCATGCTACCTTAACAATTTTTATCATTCTTTATTATTCTATCTTAACAATATTTAACGTATATTTAAAACAACCCAGTAATTCTAGGTTTAATTCAATTTCTAGTGGAGGGTCTTTTAAGTGCTTGTTGCTTCATCATGCTACCTTAACAATTTTTATCATTCTTTATTATTCTATCTTAACAATATTCAACGTATCTTTAAAATAACCCAGTAATTCTAGGTTTAATTCAATTTTAAGTTTAATTCAATTTTGAGTTTATTTCAAATTTAAGTTTAATTCAATTCAGTAATTCTAGGTTTAATTCAATTTTAAGTTTAATGGCTTAGCTCCTTAACAAATTGCTTGTAAAACTGAGCATTTCAATATAAAACTGATCGCTTCAATATAAAGCTGAGCGGTTCAATATAAAGCTGAGCGGTTCAATATAAAGCTGAGCGGTTCAATATAAAGCTGAGCGTTTCAATGTAAAGCTGAGCGTTTCAATGTAAAACTGAGCGATTCAATATAAAGCTGAGCGTTTCAATGTAAAGCTGAGCGTTTCAATATAAAGCTGGGCATTTCAATGTAAATCTGACCGTTTCAACTGTAAAACTGAGTACTCCAAGTTTGATATTTTTCAATTTAACAACTTGCTTATCAAATTAAGTATTTAACGAATCTTTGAAGCAATCAGAATAATTTTACCTCTATTTTCTTAACAGTCTGTCTATAAAACTCAGTATTTCAAACATGATATTCTGATTTAGTAACCTGCCTTGATTTAGTAACCTGCCTATAAGTCTCAATATTTCAAACAGGGTTTATATCTAAAGCAAGTTATGAGGTGATCATTGACTAGACCTGCAGCTTGCATGTAGGCGTAAATTATGGTAGAGCCGATGAAAGACATGCCGCGTTTTTTCAGGTCTTTGGCTATAGCATCACTCTCTGGGCTGGTGACAATACACGCGTCCGTCCCTTTCAATTTATTGACAATCTGTTTATTGTTAACAAAACGCCAGATATAGTTATCAAAACTCCTGTATTCTTGTTGTAGGGTTAAGAAGACGGTTGCATTTTTACGAATGGCAGCAATTTTAAGCCGATTTCTAACAATACCCGTGTTTTTTAATTGGTTAGCTAGGTAGCTATCGGACAAGCGAGCACATTGTGTGGGATTGAAATTATAGAAAGCAGTTCGGTAATTTGAGCGTTTATTGAGAATGGTCTCCCAGTTCAGTCCTGCTTGCGCCCCTTCTAAGCATAACAATTCAAAATGCTTCTGGTCGTCATGTATAGCAACGCCCCATTCTGTATCGTGATAGTCAATGTAGCGTGGATTGTTAAGATTGACCCATTGGCAGCGGTTTTTGGGAGAGATCATTGCTTTAGTTCTGTGGGCTAGTTAAATCTTTACTAGACTCCTGCATTCCAACATCGAAACTCTGCTCTTCTTTAGACTCTGTGTGGCTAGTCATTGAAGGTACTTTATTAACCTCGAGAAACTTTTTCTTAACATCAAGAAATTCTTTTATGTGATTTATTAATTCTCTTGAACTATAATCGTCTTCCTTACTGACATGTGCGGTAGTATAATTACAAAATTTATAAACTTTTTCTAAGATATCTAATTGTTTGTTCTCTAGCATAGGTTTTTTTAGTTTGTTTATAATATCTGAGAAACTATAATAGGAACAAGCCTATTATACTATGGAACTAGCTTTTTATCAAGTAGGTTAGGGGCATCTGCACAGTAATTACATAAAAAATAAAAGAGAAGGAGATAAAAAATATACTTGTAGTTCAGTATATTTATAATATCATATATATGAGGAGGTTAAATAGTATCATTCTAAATAAGAGTAATGTAACTTGAAGCCGACGAAATGAGAATATATGAAAAGACAAGATAACATCTGTAGAAATATTGGTAAAGACATAGAGGAAACAAGAACTAAAAAGAATTAACTCAAAATGTTATTCCTCAAATCTGTTTTGCTTTATGTCACACTAACCGAGCTTGAAAAAAGAATTATAATTGATCTACCTGTTCAGACCGCTATAAAAATAGCTAGACAATTAAGTATCAGTATTGACAAATTGATCAAATAAATTATTATGAATGAATGGATAAAATTAAGTATAGAATATGCAAATAAAAAATCTTACCTGGATGACTTATTTGACGTTTACCCTATTATTTCAGGGAGTACTAGAAGTATTGATGAAACTATACGGAATGAAATAAAAAAACATTTCGCAGCGAAAAATGACAACGAACTAATACGATCTTTACTCAAGCTTGAGTTATTCCCAATTAAAGATAGTTACATTGCTTATCTTAGAAATGACAAAACAGCAATTGATAGAAATCCACAGACTATAAAAAGGCTCTGTAAAGAGCTTTATGAAATGGGATTAGATAAAATTTTTGAACGTTGTAGTGCACCTAAAGAAACTAACAGGCAGATTGGTCCTATGTTTAGGAATTGGATAAAGAAGGGATCTTTAAAGATTAAACCTGTAAAATTAGAAAAATTTATAGAAAATGATGAAGATGCCATTTTAGATGCTAGTGATCGTGGAATGAAAGATTTTGCCAGGCAGAAACTAGGATATAATCATGATAAAGGATTAGATTTCGTTGGTCGTTTTAACAAAAAATATGTTATTGGAGAAGCCAAATTTTTAACTGATTTTGGCGGACATCAAAAGGCACAGTTCAATGATGCTATAAGGACTATTAAAGCCGAAGGTGTAAAAGCAATAAAAATAGCAATCCTAGATGGGGTACTGTTTATAAAGAACCATAATGAAATGCATAAGTTAATTATAGAAGAGTACAAAAATGAAAACATTTTAAGCGTTTTATTGCTTCATAAGTTTTTAAACCAATTGTAAAATGAATAATTTACTTATCAAAGCAGATAATTTAACTGCTTTAAAATATCTTTTAGAAAATAAAAATTTAAAGAATAAAATAGACCTAGTCTATATAGACCCTCCTTTTGCTACAAACGGGAACTTCAGGATAACAAACGGGAGAGCTTCTACGATCAGTAATTCAAGAAAAGGGAGTATCGCTTATTCTGATAAACTTATAGGTAATGATTTTTTAGATTTTATAAAACAAAGACTTATTTTTTTAAAGGAACTTATGTCAGAAAAAGGTTCTATTTATTTACATATAGATTATAAAATCGGGCATTATATTAAAATAATTATGGATGACGTTTTTGGAATGGACAACTTTAGAAATGATATTACTAGAGTTAAATGCAATCCAAAAAATTTTCAGAGAATTGGTTATGGGAATATAAAAGATTTAATTCTATTTTATTCCAAATCTAAAAAATCAATTTGGAACGAACCCAAACAAAAATATACAGAAAAGGATATTGAAAAACTTTTTCCTAAAATCAATAAGCAAGGAAGAAGGTATACAACTGTTCCTATTCATGCGCCAGGGGAGACAGAAAATGGGAAATCCAATCAACCGTTTAAAGGTCTCTATCCGCCTGAGGGGAGACATTGGCGAACAGATGTAAAAACCTTAGAACAATGGGATAAAGAAAGTTTAATTGAATGGTCTAATACAGGAAATCCAAGAAAAATAATCTTTGCTGATGAACAGGAAGGTAAAAGAGTTCAAGATGTCTGGGAATTTAAAGACCCACAGTATCCGACTTACCCAACTGAAAAAAATCTTGATTTGTTAGATAGAATTGTTCGCACTTCCTCTAATGAAAATAGTATTGTTCTAGATTGTTTCTGCGGCGGAGGAACAACGCTAAAATCAGCTCATATAAATAATCGCAGATGGATAGGTATTGATCAGTCTGAACTTGCAATCAAAACAACGATGAAGAATCTTGAATTGACTAAAGAAAACCTAATTAGTCCAAAACTAGATTACAAATTTATCGATTTTTAAAGAATGAATTATTTAAACTTCAAAATAGCTAGGTAACTATTTGACGACACACTTTTTTATTATGATCTAACATAGTCTGTTTGTGCTTAGTGTTATATTTTATATTTTCTTTATAAATTAAAGTTTGGTGATCACTATTATCTTCTTTCTTTAAAACTATATTATTTTTATTAGCACACATAATAATATAATCGTTTCCTTGTTGAGTAATTTTGTTATGACTGGTTCCGTCGATATAAGTCATATTTTTCCAATGATCTAATAATTTTCTATCCTTATCGCTTTCCGCCCAGGAAAATGGAACAACATGATGCAGTTCAAAACCAAATTCTTTTTTTATATTGTGCTGTTCAAAGTATTCTGTTTTCTGTTTCGGAGATCTCTTCATAGTAGGCTTATTAATACTCTTTCCTTGATTTAAAGTTAATTTATCATTGGATGGTGTATTAAAATATATAGTCTGATCAAGCAAATAAAATATCTGTTGCACTTTATTTTTCCAATTACCAAAGTCTCGTTTAACAAGTTTATTTCCAATAAATCTTTGAGGATGCAGCTTTTTAGTCAACGTGTTTATAACCTTATCCCTTTTCTTTTCAGATAACTTGCGATATTCTTCTATAAGAGATAATGATTCCTTGCCGTCAATTTTTACATCCAAAAAGAACATAAATTCATAGATGCTGATATAATCTAAATGATCCTCATAATGTTCAAGCAAGTTAAATAACACATCTATATAACCCTGCAGTAACCTATTTATTCCTTTAGAGTAGATGTAATATTGATCTAGCCGATCACTATTTTTGATTAGCTTTAAACCTCGTTCACTTATAGCAACATACTGGACTTTTTGTTTGTTCGAATTCAAAGGATCGATTAAATCTCTATTGGCATCATATCTCTCGATAAAACTCATTCTATGCCAGTCAGGAAACAAATTCTTTCTCATAGCATCTTGAGTGCCAATTTTTGTTACTCTTTTCACGTCATTACAAAAATTAGCATACTGAAGTTCATCATTATTGTTTTTTGGACGTTTGCTTATATCCGTAGTTCTAATCTTCATCAAGTCCTTATTAGGAGCGTACCGATTTAATAATTTTAAGGTAGTTCTTAACTTATCCATTGTATAACGATTGTGTTGAGATGACCAGTGACCACGATAGTTGTCACGTGAAATTCTTTCATCAATAAACCTCAAAGCTTTATTATTGGGATCAATCGGTAATACAATTGATGATACTTGATTCATATATCTATCATTTCGCTTCTATTAATTTCAATTGTCTATTTGCTAATGAAACGTATTTTTTTTCTTTATCATTACAGATAAAATTTCTAGAAAGACTCTTGGCAACTATGGCGGTAGTCCCACTTCCCACAAAACAATCTAAAATTAGATCATTTTTATTTGAACTAGCCTTTATTATTCGCTCGACTAATTCACAGGGTTTAGGTGTCAAATGTTCCATTTTCTGAATTTTTCCATTTTTTTTTCTTTTATGGCGTTCACTAGTAATATGCCAGACTTCACCACAGAATTTGCCTTTGGGATTGGGGAACCATCTTTTACCATTTTTTAAGATTCCTTTTTTGCTTGCATGGACAATTCTAGCCGTTGACTCATATGGTAAGCGAATATCATCATAATTAAAAGTATATCTTTTTGATTTTGTAAAAAAAAGTATGGTTTCCTGCCCGTTACTGTATCTTCTTTTAGAAGCTCCGAGTCCATCTCTTTTATCCCAAGTAATCCAATTTTGAAAGAGCATCCTTTTTGAAAGAAGATACTGCATAATAAAGGTTGAATTGAACGGAGTATTAAAAACATATAAACTCCCAGTTTCCTTTAATTTTGGTAATAGGGCGTCGATCCATTTATAACTAAAAGCAAGAAACTCTTTGTGAGACTTAAAAGTATCCCAACTTATTTTATGCATATTATAGGGGGGATCAATAATAGCTACGTCAGCCGTGTTATTATCAACCTTTGCTAGAAATTCTAAGCAATCTAGATTGTATATACTATTGATTTTAATCATCTTAGTAGAGTGCTGGACTTAATTTTAAGTTGATAACCTTTCTATAGGTTTCAGAAATTTCATACCCTACGAAACGACGACCGAGTTCTCGTGCCACTTTTAACGTTGTACCTGAACCGGTAAAAGGATCGAGAACAATGTCATTGACAAACGTGAACATGCGAACACATCGTCTAACGATTTCCTCTGGCATGATAGCCGAATGTGTTCCAAAAGCTAAATCACTTTTATCTGGAATAGGAATATTCCAAATTTGTTTAGTAAAATCAACCCATTCTTTCTGTGTTAATTTACTGTCCTCTTTTATTTGCTGGGGCAATTGATTAACAGGCACCCCATCTTTTACGTAAACGGTGACGAATTCAATCGTATTTTGAGCATAAAAGTTCCTAGGGTATGGATAACTACCAAACATAAGTTTCTTACTAGAATTAGTCCTATTCCAGATATACACGTCTAAAAGAAACAGATTTGTTTCATTTAAGATGGAGTGTTCTATGTCTGCACTAATATTAAAAATATGTCTATTGTAATGGGTGTCTAGATTTTTTTTAAACATAGGCATGAGGGGTGCATTAACAATTAATTTCCCATTGGGTTTTAGCACCCGTTCACATTCTTTCCAGATTAAGAGCATTGACGAGATATATTCTTTATAGTCAGAAATATCTCCTATTTGACCTTTTGGTTTCTTTCCTTGAATTTTTTTTTGATACCCGTCTAAGGAGTAATCCTTTATATTGTAATAAGGCGGACTTGTCACTATTAAATGAACAGAATTATCCGGCAATTCTTCCATTTTTCTAGCGTCTTTATAATACACTTTATTTAAATAATCCATAGCTCAGATACAGGTCTCAGATACAGGTATTTTTTAACCAGGTCTCTATTTATTGTGTTGTTACTTGTTTCCTTAATTCATAAACTTCGTAGGCTAGATCTCACTGATTTAATTATAGCCCTAGTTCGATTGTGCTACTGTTTCTTTTATCGATCAGTATATTTTTTGAGAATTGATTTGCTTTTATAATTATTATCTGCATAATTATTATATTAACTTGAAAACTGGCGGAGAGACAGGGATTCGAACCCTGGGTACCGTGAAGTACAACGGTTTTCAAGACCGCCGCAATCGACCACTCTGCCATCTCTCCATAAATACGAGGCTTGGATAATTTCACTTAAGCATTGTACTATTTCTATCCTAGCAGTCTTAGGATGAGTAGTTATCAGTCACTAAATCATATACTACAATAAATCGTATAAGTTTAGTCAAATTGAAATAAATTGAAAATTAACCTTTGTGAGTACGCTTTGCAGGTATGTACAATTAAAAGTTAAAAATCAAACTGCAATAATGAAATAATACCGAATAGAAGCTAAAATAATACCAAATAATAAGAATATTAAATAATGAATAGCCTGAGTTCGCTATACAGCAACCTAGCCTTACTATATACAATATTATAGGATGGATGTCCCTATTTGTCAATTTTTATTTATCAATTTTTAATCTTGTAATACGTGAGTGATAAATTGAGAGTATATCCTATAAAATACAATCTGCAGTCATATTTTTAGAGTATAATTGTTAATTATCAATTATCAAGTGTCATAGAACGATGGGAACAGAACTTAAAACACAATGAGAATAGGGGACGCTAGAGAGTAGGGGATGCTAAATACGGAATACTAAAATTATAAAACAATAACGGTTAAAGTAATAATACAATAGGGTAATAACATAATAATAGTTAGCCTAGTAGCATTGAAGCAGGTAAAAATACAATGAGAAAGCTTATTTATGATGTGTTCACACCTCCGCCGTCCGTCCCATTAAAAGACCTTAATCTTTACGCTCTTGAAAATGGAGCGATTATTGCTATTGAATTTTCACCAACTCAAAGCAGACGGAGTCATGACCTCAAAAAGCTTTTTTCTGTGTCTGAAATTGTCAATGGCGATCTAACGACAGTTAAACAAGAACTCAGAGAGTATTTTTTAAATAAACGGCAGCAGTTCACTATTCCAATGCAGCTTTATGGAACGCCCTTTCAAGTGCGCGTCTGGGAGGCATTACTCAAAATCCCATACGGAAAAGTTGTCTCGTATAAAGACATTGCTATTGAGGCAGCTAACTCTAAAGGAGCGAAACCCATCCACTCACTCACAAGTCGCGCCGTAGGCACGGCTGTGGGTACGAATCCGATTTCAATTGTCATTCCATGTCATCGCGTTCTCAAATTAGCTGGCAATTCTAACGCCAGTACTTCTCCACGCACCCAAATTGAGTATAGAGTAGGAAAATATGGTGGCGGTATCGCCACTAAGAAATGGTTGCTTGCCTTAGAATCTGCCGATGACGCCAATCTCATCTTAGGTATGTGACGGTAAAGACTGGCTTACCAATATAGATATTGTCAATATAGATGAATTGTCTCTGTGCATTGTCTTTTTACTGTCTTCAGCTTGGAGATATAAATCTAGCCACTACTTTTCCTAAGCAGGGAATTAACATCGAAGCGGTAAATGTGCCGTGCTGAGCACATGCTAGCCGTCCTGCTTGTTGATGCAGATAGGCGCCTATCCAGGCGGCTTCAAAGAGGAGGTTTTGTATGACTTCTTTGTTTATGCTATTATCATAGTTTTTACTAAAAGAACGTCCGTTTATACGTTTTTCAATGTGATACGCCGCTAAAGCCGTAATAAGTCCAGCGAGAACATCGCCACTCCCACCAGTCCCTAAGAAAGGATTGCTGCCTTCCACGTAAGCAATGTGTCCATTGGGAGCATAAATAATTGAACATTGTCCTTTAAGAAGGATGACTGCATTGAAAGTACGCGAAGCTTGTTCCAGTAACGAAATAGGGTTTTCAATAACTAGGGCACTGGTGACTCCTAACAATCGAGCCAATTCTCCTACATGCGGTGTTATAATGGTATAAGGATAATCCCAATCGTCCGCTGTCGCAATTTTTCTAAGCAAGTCAATTCCCCCCGCATCGATAACAATAGGTACTGGCTTAGCAGAAGCAATTCTCTTTAAATCATTAGCATAATCGGTATTGTCAGAAACATTATTAGCAGCGGCAATATTATTAGAAATATTAGCAGCGGCTGCGTTGTTCGTGTTTTTAATAAGGTTGGTGTTACAATGAGTATAACAGGCTTTAAATTTCTGTAAAAAAGCATTGTAAATTGCTTGGTTAGTACAGGAGATTCCCGGCCCGATGAGAAAGGCATCAAAATTCTCCATTTCATCAGAGAAATCGAATGTTTCAATGGGCTTAATCATTTCATCAATGAGGCGTGTTGACTGGATATCTAACATTGATCTTTGAGTGAGCAGGGTAACAAGTCCAGCAAAACTATGACTTGCCGCCCGTACAGCAAGAATTCCAGCGCCCAACATCCCCCTCGATCCTGCTACAATTCCAACTCTGCCTCTAGTTTTTTTATAATCATTGTACTTCAATCGGCTAATGACGTTATGAACATGTATAGCTTTAACATAAAACCTTTGGTGTTCTTCATCGGATAGATTAAGGCTAGGATCACTACTAGGAGTACTATTATCTGAGTTGTCTGCATTACAATTGTTTCTAGCTTGAGTAGAAAATTTGTTTGTATGGGGTACAGTTGTGGTAGAGGTTTTTGTGGCTGTGTTATTATTTTCTATATCAGAAGCTTTTTTTGTAGTAGAAGTAGGTGTTTTTGCTGGATGTGGAGGATTTTTTGTATTAGCTGGCTGGTCATGACGAGAACTGTTCTGACTAGGTTCGATAGGAATTGTACTGTGGAGTGATTGCTGATTGAGTGGTTGTTGGGGTGTTTTTATGTCAGAAAATCGTTGAAATTGATATGCTGGGAAACCAACTTTAGCAATAGCCAATTTACCTGCACATAACCGACCAAGTGGCGTCAATAAATGAGTTTTTAATAATTCAAATGCTATTGTAAGGTCTGCCTGCACAACCGCTCCTTTATCAATGTCGCTTTGCGTAACCTTATCGTGAAGACCTGTTGGCAGATCTAAGGAAATAATTTGTGTATCCTTTGTACGCAAATTATTAATACACTTCACAATGTCTAAAGGTCTTCCTTTCAATGCACCCTTTGTCCCCGTTCCTAATAAAGCATCAATAACAATTGTGAATTCTTGAATGACTTGTTTATGAGCGGTTTGTTGAATTTCTTGTATGAAACGACGTAAATGGGTGGGATCGGAACAGTCTACAATTGCTAAAGACTTAGCAGGATCCAATCTATAAGTCATTGAAGGATCACAAATTATTGGCGAGGCTAGAGTTTTGCTATGAGTAGACGAAGGTTTTTTTTGAGACGCAGAAGGTGAAGGTTTTTCTTGAAAAACCAGGCTAGGGTGTTCTGTTTTTTTTGTTTGGCTAGCAGTGTCTTGTTTTTTTTGATTTTTCTGCAATGGCGTTAGACGGTTTTGTAATAGTGGAGGGTTGTATTGTTCTATTATTTTAGTTAAAATGGCAAGATTGTTATGATTGTCGCGACTGAGTTTAGCGGTATTTTGTTCCAATAGCCCAATCTTAACGTCGAGTGTTATGCTTGTTTTGTTCTCATCCAATTGATCCAGTTCATCCAATGGGTCTAGTTTATCCAATTCTAGTCTATCCAATTTATCCAATTGTTGAGATAACGAATGGTTTAGTTCACGATGTGGCGGACTGGCTCTGTGGTCTGATTGATAATCTGGCGGGTTAGTATTGGATTGAATGTCTTGATTGGATTGAATGTTTTGATTGAATTGAATGTCCTGATTAGATTGAATGTCCTGTTTACGAAATGCTGGTAGAGTAGAATGTGCAGCAGTACGCGAAATATAAAAACAATTGTCTAGCAGAGCATGGCGAGCAACAACTAGCCCATCGCCACCATTATTGCCCTTACCACAGAAAACAATCAAATTTACTTTCACCCGCCTACGATTTTTATTTTCAATCGGTAAATGACTCCTCTTGGCTAGAATTTCATCACGACCCGAGATGTTTTTATCAAAAACATTGCTAACTTTACTAACGTTACCAGCGAAAGTATTGCTAATTTTACTAGTGTTATCAGGGAAAGTATTGCTAACTTCATCAGGTATAACAGAACCTTCTTCAAGAGTATTGGGAGTTCTGGCTGGAATTTTAGCAAAAATACATTGGTCTCGGATAATCTCCCAAGCAGAACGACCCGCATTTTCCATCAACACCGCGCTGCTCATACCAAATACATTCTGCGCCGCTTTATCAATGGCCGCCATTTCATCAGGAGACACAACTTTATTCATTGTCTGCTTCTCATCCTACTGTACGTTTCACCATGGTGTACTGCATTGTAATATTATAACCGTAAAATTATTTAAATACATATGTTTCATCATGGTTTCATGCATGATAGAATTATAACTGTAGGATTATTTAAAATAGGCTCGTTTTTTAAGTACACCGGTCAAATGATTAGTTCTGCTGGCTAAATTATGGGTTCTTATTGGAATAACGTTAATTGTAATCACTCTAACAATTACAAAAAATCTTAACAATTGTAGAAAATTGCAGAATTATCGAGACACAAACAAAATATGCCTACTATTAAACTATCATAACTATTTTTCCGACTCTCTAATTGGAAATACATTCAAGCGATAATAAATTCACCTTTAAATATTGTAAAATTAGCTGCATTGAATAGACAATTACATCAATAGACAATCGTATCAATAAATCATTGTATCAGTAAATAGAGTTATATCAATAAACAGAATTATATCAATAAATACAACATCATCTTACATAAAAAACCTAAGACACGTACCGAATAAACGATATTAGTAGATTAAAATGAACGAAGAAAAGAAAATTCAATTGCAGGGCTCGAATGAAATAGCAAAAGGCAATTTCTCAAACATCAGTATCATCAACCATGACGCAAGCAGTTTTGTCATGGACTTTGCCTACTTGCCGCCAGGAATGACCAAAGGAAGCCTTTCTTCACGTATTATCATGACCCCCTCAGACCTCAAACAATTCTATTTCACACTAAATGACAATATTCAGAAATACGAAAAAAGATTCGGTAAAATTCAAATCTCTAAACAATAATTGGTCTTCTTACGCTAATTTCTATTCATGGCGTAGTTAATTCTATTCACGGTGTAGTTAATTCTATTCACGGTGTAGTTAAGCTAAAATAACCGTGTAAAAAATTCAAAGACAATTCCTACTTCGTATGACTCTTATCAAGTCATACGAAGTGTGTTCTTCTAAAATACGGGGAATTTATCCCAAATTGTCCCCATTTATTAAAATTGACTGCAATTTTGCAGAATCATACTAAATTCACTTGAACACTTGACAAATTAGGCACATAAGGTTATAGTATAGTACACAGACATTTAATACAAAGAATCGTAAATCATGCTATTATTTAATCAGGTAACACTACCTATTTATATTATTTCATAATGTTCTGGAGGTAAGCGAACATGAATCTAATAAAATTACTTAAAAAAATCACGGTATCCTTAATCCGTTTAGATGCTACGACATCGATAAATTCACTGTCCCAGCAATTTAACAAATTGCTAGGGATTCTTAATTCTCTTAATACCACCACAGGCAAATTGACTACCCCCCCCCCCCCCCCC
>AP019861.1:1535923-1539577 GCA_013426755.1 Spirochaetota bacterium | reverse complement strand
CCCCCCCCAATTTCCCTGTAAATTTAGCAAAAAACACAAGTACAGGCAACCACTACTTCTCATTCAATTATTAATCTTATCTAGCTTTGTGCTGATTATCAGTTGTGCTCCTTCGTCAAACGACACGACCATAACACCTGACAATCCAACACTTCTAGCTAATCTCATTAAAGACAGTAACCCCGCAATCAGTGGGCTTTCAATTGCCACAGACAATTCTGATCCTGCCAGCCCCAAACTCACCATTACAGGCATCACTAATAATTCCAATATAGCTCCTGTCACAGCCACGATTACTATCGACCAATCAAAAGGCATCACCACTGATCCAGTGAGTTTTACCGTCACAGCAGAGAGTCTTATCTCTCCGCATAGGGTGACAACGCCGCTTACAGTCATATTTGGTGGTGAACCTCCTGTCTTCTACACCGTCACAACCCAGATAAGCGGCGCAGCGGTCAAAGATTGGATTGTTACTGAGAAGATAAGCGAGTACATTACAATCTCCTTCGGCGGTCAAAGTGGGAATCTTTCTGTTACAGACAGAATTCTTTCTATCTCAGGTCTAACCAATATTCCCGGTGAAGATGCGGGAATGATTACATTTGAAAACTTGCCAGCAGGCTTCACTGCAGAACCAAATACTATCACCTTACCCAATCCTGATGGAACGGACACAGCAACGATCACAGCCGAGCCGAACACGTTTACGATCACCGAAGATGGTAATACAGGGAACTCAGAGACGTACACAATTGGAACGATTGATTTAGCTAAATTGACACGATTTACGCCAAGTCTCCACATTAAAGTCGCAGAAGGCAATACTGATATTACAAGTAGTCTCACCATTACTGAGGAAGCGAACAATAGGATTCGTATCGTAGGATTAACAAATAAAGTCGATAAAGTGCAAACACCAACAAGAATGCCCAATGCGTACACGCTTACAATTGAACAAGTATCTGAGTTTTTTACAACACCGGCAAATGGTACTACTATCACACGTATAATTAAAGAGCCTACACAAGATTTTTTGGCTGGTACTGGAACAGTCAACCGAAACACCTTTGAGCTTACCAATAGCGGTGAGAGTACCGCTACAGAGTACACCTTAGTTGTCGATTTTAGTGCAGCAGCACCTAATGATTGGTTCACAATGACTTCATTTGCTACCTATATCACAGGGGGTAGTTATAATGGAAAAACTGCAACGCTAGCGTTTGATGGAACAAATATAGCTCTTAGCGGTGGGGATGATTTTACGAACGTGCCGAATGGAGAAATTGTTTTAACGCAGGGAACAACACCACTTCTTACAGGGTACGCATTAACGACTAACCTCATGGATCCAGACGGAACGGGGCTCGCTGCGGTAACTGATGGTAATGCGGGTATGATCACAATTCTCGAAACCGCTAATCCTACGAATAAACAAGATTACCCCGTAACGATCACGCTTGGAGCATACAGATCACCGCTAACAGCAGCCAGTATTACGGCTATGTATGGTGGAACAATTAAAGATACTGCAGTCCCATCTGATATAACTATCGATACTAACATGATTAGAATCTCTGGATTTACGAATAATGCAGGCACTTCAGAAAGTGGTACGGTCACGTTTACAGCGCCTGCAGGTTATACTATAACACCGACTGATCCTCTATCTATTACAGACCCGATGGGGGAAAACTCTACCAGTGAAGAGATAGGTACGATTACCGTTACGGACACGACTACAATGAATGCAGTACCTCATCCCGTTACCGTTAACTTTTTTGGTAAGATTCAGTTAAGTATTACTGGGGATGATGTTACGGATAATATGGCAGTTAATTCAGGAGACACGATTACGCTCTCAACAACGGTCAATGCTTGTCAGTTGCTAACAGCACCAACGGTAATCGTTGTCGGTGCTGCAAACAGTAAAGTAGCCGATACGACGCCTTTTCCTCTGTATTATGACCGTGGACGAGACACGTCTAGTGCTAATGGATTTTCTGTGACTCGTAGACTCACCTTAGTAGACAGTACAGATGAGAGTATGATACTCGGTAGAGGATTTCAGATTACGTTAGAACACTTCCCTGCATGTGACTCTTTTGCTGGTGGCGATGGGACGTCAGGTACGCCCTACGAGATAGATAATGCCCCTAGGTTACAATACGCTTCACATCTCGTGAATACTAGTAATGGCCAGTCAGCCTCAGGATCATCGATTACCTATGGAGCGGCCCATTATAAAATAACTGCAGATATTAGTATGGGGCTGCCAGGTTTCCCGCTCAGCGAAGCAGGTAGTAAGACTCCTAGTGGTAACGATGAACTCGGCAACGGATTTGAACCGTTCGGTGTTGATGTTAGGAATAGTCTATTAGGAGGATTTGATTGTGCTAGCAACACGATCTCAGGGCTATATATTAATAGACCTGATGAGGTTAACATAGGCTTAATCGGATATATTGGTAATGGTACTACGGTCAATCGTACTGTTCAGAACTGTGCTATGACAGGTGTTAATATTACAGGTAAATCGGCCGTAGGTGGATTAGTTGGATTCGCACTTACTAACGTTATGATTAGTAATTCTTATGTGACAGGGACTGTTTCAGCGTCTGTAACTAGCTCAACAGGTACTGCTAATGCTAATATAGGGGGGTTAGTTGGAATTCTTGATAGGAGTACGGTAACTAGTTCCTATGCGGCAGCCATTGTTTCAGGAGAAGGAAGTGTCGGGGGGTTAGTTGGATTCATCAACAATGGTCCAGCTTCTATAAATAATTCTTATGCCGCAGGGACTGTTTCAGCAAATGCTAATGCAGGAGGGTTAGTTGGATTTAATGATGAAGGTTTCGACAGTTTTGCTGTAACCAATTCTTATTCAGCAGCCACTGTTTCGATTGTTTCGGCGGGGACAAGTAGGGGAGGTTTAGTCGGAGGCCATGATACTGGTATGCTCCCTGTTACAGCTTCTTACTGGGATATAACTATAGGACCACCAGTACGTACAGTGGAGGAATATGGCACGGGCAGAACGACAACGCAGATGCAGGTAGGCGCTCCTGTAACGACTCCTCCTGATGACGCGGTCTATGTCAACTGGGATATGAACATCTGGAACTTTACCACAGGACAATACCCACGGCTTATAAATGTCCCCTGTGCCAATCGGCAGTACAATCAAGCCGCAACCGAATGCACCGATCTATAACTGTATAAAAAATTCAAAGACAATTTCACTTCGTATGACTCTTATCAAGCCATACGAAGTGTATTTTTCTAAAATACGGGCAATTTGCCCCAAATTGTCCTCATTTATTAAAATTGACTGCAGTTCTGCAGAATCATATTAAATTCACTTGACAAATTAAGCAGATAAGGTTATATTATAGTACACGGGCATTCAATACAAAAAATCGTAAATCATGCTATTATTTTATCAAGTAACACTATCTGTTAATATTATTTCATAATGTTCTGGAGGTCAACGAACATGAATCTAATAACATCACTCAAAAAAATCACGGTATCCTTAATCCGTCTAGATGCTACGGCGTCAATTAATTCACTATCACAGCAATTTAAGAGATTGCTAGGGATTCTTAATTCTCTTAATACCACCACAGGCAAATTGACTGCTACCCCCCCCCC
>AP019861.1:1532256-1535908 GCA_013426755.1 Spirochaetota bacterium | reverse complement strand
CCCCCCCCAATTTTCCTGTAAATTAAGGAAATTTGAGAGGAGTAGGGGATTTTCACTTCTCACCCAATCACTAATCATCTTATCTAGCTTTGTGCTGATTACCAGTTGTACTCCTTTGCCAGATACGACCACGGAACCATCGCCCGACAATCCAACACCGCCTAACAACAATCCGACACGCCTAGCCAATCTCATTAAAGAGAGTAACCCCGCAATCAGTGGGCTTTCAATTGCCGCAGACAATTCTGACCCTGCCAATCCAAAACTCACCATTACAGGCATCACTAATAATTCCAATACAGCGCCCGTCACAGCCACAATCAATATCGATCAAGACAAAGGCATCACCACTGACCCAGCGAGTTTTATTGTTACAGCAGATAATCCTATCTCTCCATACAGTACGAACACTGCGCTTACGGTCACATTTGAAGGCGAAGCTGCCGTTTCCTACACCGTCACAACCCAGATAAGCGGCGCGGCGGTCAAAGATTGGATTGTTACTGAGAAGCTAAGCGATTACATCACCGTCTCCTTCGGAGGTCAAAGTGGGAATCTCTCTGTTACAGACAGAACCCTTTCTATTACAGGTCTAACCAATATTCCCGGTGCAGAAGCAGGTGCAATCACTCTTAACTTGCCAGCAGGCTTCACCGCAGAACCAAACTCTATCACCTTACCCAATCCTACTGGAACAGAATCAGCAACGATCAGCCCCAATCCAAATAGTTTTACAATCACCGAAACAGACAATACGGGGAACTCAGAGACGTATACAATTGCAGATATTGAGTTAGCTAAGCTAACACGATTTACACCAGGTCTCCATATCAAAGTCGCAGAAGGCGGTATTGATATTACAACCAGTCTCACGATTACTGAGGAAGCAGGCAATATGATTCGTATCAGAGGCTTAACGAATAAATTAGGGGCTAATCAATACACGCTTACAATTGAACAAGTATCTGAGTTTTTTACAACACCGGCAAATGGTTCTCCTATCAGTCGTACAATTACAGAGCCTACACCAGATTTTCTGGCCGGTACTGGAACAGTCACCCCTTTATTCACCTTTGGGCTTACCAATAGTGGTGAGAGTACCGCTACAGAGTACACCTTAATAGTTGAATTTAGTGCAGCAGCACCTAGTGACTGGTTCACAATGACTTCATTTGCTACCTATATTACAGGGGGTAGTTACAATGGAAAAACTGCAACGCTAACGTTTGATGGAACAACCCTAGCTCTTAGCGGTGGGAATAATTTTACGAACGTGCCGAATGGAGAAATTGTTTTAACGCCGGGAACACCACTTCTTACAGGGTACGCATTAACGACTAGCCTCATGGATCCAGACGGAGCGGGTCTCGCTGCGGTGGACGCTGGTTCTGCTGGTATGATCACAATTGTCGAAACCGCTAATCCTACGAATAAACAAGATTACCCCGTAAAGATCACGCTTGGAGCATACAGATCACCGCTAACGGCAGCTAATATTACGGCTATGTATGGTGGAACAATTAAAGCTACTGCAGTCCCATCTGATATAACTATCGATACTAACATGATTAGAATCTCTGGATTTACGAATAATGCAGGCGGTTCAGAAACTGGAACAGTCACGGTTTCCACCCCACCTACGGGCTATACGATCACGTTAGAACCAGACCCATTAGCTATTCCAGACCCCACAGGGGATAACTCTACTAATACAAATATAGGTACGATTACCGTTACGGACATGACTACGATGAATGCAGTACCTCATCCCGTTACCGTTAACTTTTTTGGTAAGATTCAATTGAGTATTACTGGGAGTGATGTTACGGATAATACAGAAGTTAATTCAGGAGACACGATTACGATTTCAAGAACAGGCAATGCTTGTCAGTTGCTAACAGCACCTACGGTAACCGTTGTTGGTGCTGCAAACAGTAAAGTAGCCGATGCGACGCCTTTTCCTCTGTATTATGACCGTGGACGAGATACTTCTGATGCTAATGGATTTTCTGTGATTCGTAGACTCACCTTAGTAGACAGTACAGATGAGAGTAGAATACTCGGTAGAGGATTTCAGATTACGTTAGAACACTTCCCTGCATGTGACTCTTTTGCTGGTGGATCGGGTACTGCAACTGCCCCCTACCAGATAGACAATGCCCCTAGGTTACAATACGCTTCACATCTCGTCAATACCGATGCTAGTTACCGCTCATCCCATTATAAAATAACTGCTGCTATTAATATGGGGCTGCCAGGTTTTCCGCTCAGCGAAGCAGGTAGTAAGACTCCTAGTGGTAACGATGAACTCGGCAAAGGATTTGATCCGATCGGTATTGATGTTAATATTAGTCTATTAGGAGGATTTGATTGTGCTAGCAACACGATCTCAGGGCTATATATTAATAGACCTGGTGAGATTAACATAGGCTTAATCGGGTCTATTGGTAATGGTACTATGGTCGATCGCACTGTTCAGAACTGTGCTATGACCGATGTTAATATTACAGGTAAATCGACCGTAGGTGGATTAGTTGGATTCGCACTTACTAACGTTACGATTAGTAATTCTTATGTGACAGGGACTGTTTCAGCGCCTGTAACTAGCTCAACAGGTACTGCTAATAATAATATAGGGGGGTTAGTTGGACTTCTTGATAAGAGTACGGTAAGTAGTTCCTATGCGGCAGCCATTGTTTCAGGAGAAGGAAGTGTCGGGGGGTTAGTTGGAGGCATCAACAATGGTCCAGCTTCTATAAATAATTCTTATGCCGCAGGGACTGTTTCAGCAAATGCTAATGCAGGAGGATTAGTTGGATATAGTCAAGCTTACCTCAATTTTACTGTAACCAATTCTTATTCAGCAGCCACTGTTTCGATTGTTTCGGGGACAACTAGGGGAGGTTTAGTCGGATTCAATGATCCAACTTCTCCTAGCATCCCTGTTACAGCTTCTTACTGGGATATAACTATAGGACCACCAGTACGTACAGTGGAGGAATATGGCACGGGCAGAACGACCGCTCAGATGCAAGTATCCGCTCCTGTAACGACTGTTCCTGGTACGGGTGAAACAGATAACAGGGTTTATGAAGGCTGGTTAACGAGTATCTGGAACTTTACCGCAGGACAATACCCACGGCTGATCAATGTCGCCTGTGCCAATCGGCAGTACAATCAAGCAGCAACGGACTGTACAGGCACGTTACAGTAAGCTAAGAAATCTTGTAACTGTGTAAAAAAATCAAAGACAAATCCACTTCGTATGGCTTTCTTTCATCAAGCCATACGAGGTGAGTTTTTCTAAAATACAGGCAATTTACCCTAAATTGTCCCCATTTATTAAAATTGACTGCAATTCTGCAGAATCATATTAAATTCACTTGACAAACTGAACATAAGAAGTTATATTATAGTACACGGGCATTCAATACAAAAAATTGTAAATGGTGCTATTATTTAACCAATTAATAATTTCATAATGTTCTGGAGGTCAACGAACATGAATCTAATAAAATTACTTAAAAAAATCACGGTATCCTTAATCCGTTTAGATGCTACGGCGTCAATTCATTCGCTCTCCCAACAACTTAAAAAGTCGTTCGGTATTCTTAATACCACCACAGGCAAATTGACTACCCCCCCCCCCCCC
>AP019861.1:1456515-1532236 GCA_013426755.1 Spirochaetota bacterium | reverse complement strand
CCCCCCCCAATTTCCCTGTAAATTTAGCAAAAAACACAAATACAGGCAACTACCACTTCTCACCCAATTATTAATCTTATCTAGCTTTGTGCTTATTATCATGATCAGTTGTGCTCCTTCGTCAAACGACACGACCACAGCACCGCTCGACAATCCAACACAACTAGCCAATCTCATCAAATCAAGCAACCTCACAATCAGTGGACTTGATGTAACATCAGACAATTCTGATCCGACTAGTCCAAAACTCACCATTACAGGCATCACTAATAATTCCAATACAGCGCCCGTCACAGCCACGATCAATATCGATCAAGACAAAGGCATCACCACTGATCCAGTGAGTTTTACCGTCACAGCAGAGAGTCCTATCTCTCCGCATAGGGTAACAACGCCGCTTACGGTCACATTTGAAGGCGAAGCTGCCGTCTCCTACACCGTCACAACCCAGATAAGCGGCGCGGCGGTAGGTGATTGGATTGTTACTGAGAAACTAAGTGAGTATATCAGAATCTCCTTCGGCGGTCAAAGCGGGAATCTCTCTGTTACAGACAGAATCCTTTCTATTACAGGTCTAACCAATATTCCCGGTGAAGAAGTAGGTGCAATCACGTTTGAAAAATTGCCATCAGGCTTCACCGCAGAACCAAGCTCCATCACCTTACCCAATCCCGCTGGAACAGAATCAGCAACGATCACAGCCGAGCCGAACACTTTTACAATCACCGAAACAGACAATACGGGAAACTCAGAGACATACACAATTGGAACGATTGATTTAGCCGAGCTAACACGATTTACACCAAGCCTTCACATCAAAGTCGCAGAAGGCGGTACTGATATTACAAGCAGTTTTAGGATTACTGAGGAAGCGAACAATAGAATTCGTATCGTAGGCTTAAGAAATAAAGTCGATCAAGCAGGAACACCCAATACGTACACGCTTACAATTGAACAAGTATCTGAGTTTTTTACAACACCGGCAAATGGTTCTACTATCACTCGCACAATTACAGAGCCTACAGTAGATATTTCGGCTGGTACTGGAACAGTCGACCCCTCAGCTACCTTTCAGCTTACCAATAGCGGTGAGAGTACCGCTACAGAGTACACCTTAGTTGTCGATTTTAGAGCAGCGGCGCCTAGCGATTGGCTCACGACAGCTGATTTTAGTACCTATATTACAGCAGCGTCATTTGGAGGGGAGAATGGGAATGCACCAGGATTTGATGGAACAACGATAACACTTAGTGGTGGGGATGATTTTACAAACGTGCCAAACGGGACGATTGTTTTTACAACAGCATTTCCTGATGGATACGAATTAATAACTAATGCTCTCGTAGACCCAGACGGACCGGGTCTCGCTGCGGTGAACGCTGGTTCTGCAGGAATGATCACAATTCGCGAAACCGCTAATCCTACGAATAAACAAGATTACCCCGTCATGATCACACTTGGAGCATACCAATCACCGCTAACAGCAGCCAATATTACGGCTACATATGGAGGGGACGCGGCTCCTTCATCTGATATCGTCATAGAGACCAATAGAATTACAATCTCTGGCTTTACGAATAAGGACGGTGGTTCGCCAGGTGATGTGACAATTAATTCTATGCTTGCTGGTTATACGATCACGTTAGAACCAGACCCCTTAGCTATTTTAGACCCGCAAGGGGGAAATCCTACCAATGCAGAGATAGGTGCCATTGTGGTTACTAAAAGTAGTACAGGAGTACCTGTTTCTCATCCTGTTACCGTTGAGTTTTTGGGTAAAATTGATATTAGCATTACTAGTGCGCATATTAACAGTGGCAATGCAATGACTTTTCAGGGAGGAGCGACCATTCCGATCACAACGACAGCTTGTCAGCTACTAGCCACGCCGACGGTGACAGTTGTCGGTGTAAATGGCGGTAAGGTAGCTGATACGACACCTTTTCCTCTGTATTATGACCGAGATCGAGATGCTCCTGTTACGGCGAATGACGGGACGATTACTGGCTATACAGTTACTCGTAGGCTTACCTTAGAAGACGGCAATGCTAATGTTCTCAGTACGGGGTTCGCTGTTACGATGGTATTTCCAGCGTGCACGACTTTTGCTGGTAGTGGCGATGGGACATCAGGTGCGCCCTACGAGATAGACAATGCCCCGAGGTTAGAACTTTTTTCATATCTCGTTAGGACTAGTAATGCTGCTTATGGCACTGGAAAATCCTATACAATAACAGCTAATATAGATATGGGGCTAGCAGGCTTGCCGTTTAGTGAAGCAGGCAGTAAGACTCCCGATCAGATGGGGCGAACGGGCAGCGGATTTTTTCCGATCGGAATTGTGACCGGAAATCCAAATTTTCTGGAATTTACAAATCTTGGGTTTAAAGGAGGAGGAACATTTGACTGTGACCGTAAAACGATCTCAAACCTTTACATTAACAGACCTAACGCAGACCGTGTAGGATTATTTGGTGTGACTGGTGGGAACAGTACTAAGATTGAAAATTGCTTTTTAATAGATGTCAATATCAGAGGACGTAACCGAGTAGGTGGATTGGTTGGACATAATATAAGTACTGCTGTTACGAGTTCCTACACGACAGGGCGTATTTTCGGTACTGACAGTGTAGGAGGCTTATGTGGAGAAAAGAACAATGCTGTTATAAATAATTCCTACTCGACGGCGAATGTCTCAGGTACTAGCATAGTAGGAGGCTTAGTTGGATTCTTAGCTAATAATGTTGCAATAAATTTTTCTTACGCGACAGGTACTGTAACAGGAACAACCAATGTTGGAGGCTTGCTTGGATCTATTAGCGCTTTTGGATCTGTTAACAACTCTTATGCCACTGGTTCTGTTTCAGGAATGAATAATATTGGAGGTCTAGCGGGGGGGAAAGTCTCTGGTTTTACAATAAATAATTCTTATGCGATAGGTGCTGTCACAGGAACGACTACTACAAATATAGGACTCTTTATCGGTTTAAATGCTACCACTGATAGTACAGGAGCAATCATGCTCACTGGCACGGGTGTAACAGCCTCCTATTATAATAGCGAGTCTACTCTCACGGTGGACGGTTCTGTCGTAACAGCGGTAGGCGTAGGCAGTGATACGAGTAGTGTTACGACCGCTAACTTGACAGGACGGACTACAAATCAGATGCAAGTAGCCGCTCCTGTAACGAGTCCTGCTGATGTTGCGGTCTATGTGAATTGGGATAAGAATAGTGGGGGTACGCTTCTCCCGAGTGCAGACCAGATTTGGAACTTTACCGGAGGAAAATACCCACGGCTCATCAATGTCGTCTGTGCAAACAGGCAGTACAATCAAGCAGCAACCGACTGTACGAGCACGTTACAGTAATTCTAGGAGGTAGTAGCAAAGTAAAAAATCATTACATTTTAACGGGCGCAGTAATATTCATGAGGCTGAGCCCGTTTTGTAATGTTAGACCGACTGCACTGCTGAGGAGTAGATAGGCTGTTGGACGCAGTTTTTTTTCTGCAGGTGAAATGTCTTCTTTAGGGGTTAAGAATGATGTTTCATTATAAAGTTTATGGAACAGGCTAGCTAGATCGTGGAGGAAGCGTGGGAGGTGATGGACTTGGTAGCTGGTGCTAATTAGGGCTAGCTCTTCATTAAAAGTGATGAGTTTGTAAAGGATACGGTTAACGGTGGGGCTTTCTATGAGAGCGTAATCGATTTTCAAATCTTTAATAGCTACTTGTAATGAAGTGTGGGGTGCTGTATTTTCAGCGTAGTGCTGGGGTGCTAAGGGTTTTAGGTTAGCTGGGAGAATGCCGAGTGTTTGAGCTTTATGGAAGAGCGAGCATGTTCTGGCGTAGGCGTACTGAATGTAGTAGACGGGATTATCTAAGCTTTGCGACTTTGCTTTATCGATATCGAAGTCAAGCGGGGATGCGATGTCTTGGTGGACGAGGAAGTATCTAATTGCGTCGACGCCTATTTCTTCAGCAACCGTACTGAGTTCAATAATATTACCCGTTCGCTTGGACATGCGTACGGGCTTTCCGCTGCGATAGAGATTCACGAGTTGTCCGATGAGGACATCCATTTTAAAAGGAGGCGTAGGTTGTTCTTGTAGGGAGGCGTCTTCTTTTTTCTGTGCAGCGATGAGATGTTTGTAAATGAGGGAACTAGCGATTTTGATTCGCTTGGTGTAGCCGTGGTGATCGGCACCTAAGATGTCGATGAGATGGGTGTACCCGCGTTTTAACTTGGAATAGTGATAGAGCATGTCGATGAAGAAATAGGTATATGTCCCATCGGTTTTAACGATGACACGGTCTTTGTCGTCATTGCCTTCGCGTTTAGCAGCGAACCACAGGGCGCCCTCTTTTTCATAAGCAAGCTCTTTGGCTTTAAGAAATTTTATCATCTGCTGAATATCGGTTTCATCGCTAATGGAACTTTCACGGAAGAAATGGTTACTAAATTCTTCTTTTGTAGGGGCATTGAAGGTGACTCGCATATTGTGGAGTGTTTGCTGCTGTTCTTTAAGAATAACTTCTATGGGAATACTAGTTGTAGTGGCAGGGTCTTTAAAGATGTTAAGATAGGCACTATGATAACCTTCTTTGGGAATGGGCTTATTACTACGGAGGGCGGCTACGGTCTGATTGAGTTGTTCGATTTGGTTGCCCATATCGTTGACGTAAAACTCTTCGTAGACTTCGTGTCCTGTGAAGCGAAGAATATTCGCTAGCGTACTTCCATAAGCCGCCCACCGGCCGTGTCCTATGTGAAGGGGTCCTGTGGGATTGGCTGAGATGTATTCGAGTAAAATCTTTTTTTTACGGGGGGCTCTGTTAGAAGCGGGCAATTGTGGTGATTTATTAGCTAGGTGCTCGAAGTAGGCACGGATTAAGGTTTCTTTGTAGGTTGGATTGAGGGTGATATTGAGATACCCTGCACCAGCAATGACAAACTTAGGGGCAAGTTTTAGATCGGTTAGGGGTGTATTGTACGTTGGATCGCTGAGTATGGTTATAAGTTCTGCTGCTACTTGGTTAGGTGTTTTTTTGATATAGCGAGCAAGTTTGAATGGGAGTGGTGTAGCGAGATCACCTCCTTTGTGCTTAGGGTTGCATTCTGTTAAGACAAATTCTTTACGAAGTGTTACTTCGGTGAGGTTAGGGTAAGCTTTGCATAAGCTTTTAGCTAAAGTCGATAAAAATGCTTCTTTGAGAACTTGTAATGGAATAAATAACATTATGCGGTGACGTGGTGTGAAGTGAGTGTGCTAATAAAGATAATCGATGATAAGTCCTTTGATGTCATTGATCTTGGCGGCAATTGAGATCGTATCCTGGTGGGTTTCTTTGATAAGGGAGAGCAGCGAGGAGAGTTCTTTAGAAGTGGTGGTAATGATGTGGTATTCTTTCTGGGACTTATCGGCATCTGCGGCTGAGTACTGTTTGGCAATGGTATAACTTTTAGGAAGGGTTGTTTCTAGGAGGGATTGGAGGGCGGATTTATAACGGGCGTAATTAGTGAGCGAAGGGTTTTCTGTGAGCACTTCACCTGCGGCGCCTAGGTTGCCGATGAGTTTTGAGATAAGTTTCTTCTGGTCGCTGGTAAGAGCGATGGGTTCTAGTGTCGTAGTGGGTGGGGGTGGTTTTGTTTGCGTTAGGGTGGTAGCGAGGGTGGTAGCGAAGACATCTTGTTGGGGTGTTGTGTGTTCGGAGGAAGTAGTCGCTGCTAAGTCGGGTGATGATTTTTTTAGTTTTTCGCGTTTTAACGAGGACGTGATATTTTTCTTAAAGATCGAATGTATCATCGTTAGTGGTTGGGATAATGACGTGTTAGTTGCTGTGGGCTGTGGATCATTAAAAACTTTTCGCCATATAAGGCCAGGGGTCGACGGGTTCATTACCGATACGTATTTCGAAATGGAGATGGTTACCTGTAGAACGACCTGTATTACCGACTTTGGCGATGGGTTGTCCGCGTTTTACGTACGTACCTGGTGTGACGAGGATACTGTTATTGTGTGCGTATAGGGTTTTGTACCCGTAAGCGTGGCGTAGAATGACGATTTTTCCGAAGCCTGAGCGAACTTGATTGGCTTCGACGTAGCCGTCGGCGGCGGCAATGACTAGAGAATTGAGCCCAGCGGCAATGTCAACACCTTGATGAAATTCCATTTTTTCTTCAAATGGAGAGAACCGTGGTCCGAAGCCTGATGTTTTATACCCTTTATTGCGTTCAATAGGCCAGCCATTGGGAATTGCTGTTGAAAGGTTTTGTTTGAGTGCTAGATAATTTTTAAGATTGGTGAGGTGCGGGTAGCTGGCTTGAGCGATAATTTGATTGGCTTGAAGTTCTTTAAGGATATTTTGAGCGGTTTCTATGTTGTGGTCTGGAAATAGGTTGTCTAGCGGGTTAGTGGTTTGATGGGCTAGTGTGGGTGGTGTGCTGGTGTGATCGGCAGATTTCCAGAGTTGGTTGGGGGTGTGATTGCCTAAGAAGGCTAAAATGTCGTTGATTTGATTTTGATAGGTTTCTTGGTGTGTGTTAAATTCGGTAGCTTTTTCTGAGAGTGCGCTTAGTTTTTGAGAGTAGCGTTCTTGGTCTGATCTGGCGGTTTCGATGAGGTTTTTTTGGGTATGTTGTGTTTGATGATAATAAATACTTCCCAGTACGGATGTCGTGATGAAAATAACCATGAGTGCAATAAATGAATAACCTAAGGCAAAGTTGCGTGTTGCTTTTTGAGTTTGATTCGAGATAAGCACGTACAATTTTTGTTTACGCTCACGTGCAATGAAATGAACAATCTTTATCAGTACTCTCTTTATAGCGTGATAAAGATAAGAAGTAAGTTGCTTGAATATTTGCTGTAGGCGAGTAATTGTTTTCATATCATTTTCATATGGGTAGGGGGTATTTTTTTTGTATTGTTAAGAAATTTCAATGAAGGATTAATATTATTAGCTAGCTGCTGCTAGCTATGTAAATTATCGGTTAATAAGAGTATTGGTAAAGGAATCTGCCTTTATGAATGGATGATGACTGGGAGAGGGTAGTAAGATTTGAGAATGAGTGTGTTGTTTTCGGTTAGCCAAGCAATTTTAGTATCGTGGCAATGGTTGTTTTTAGGTTATGGCGATGAACGATCATATCAATGAATCCGCGTTCTTTGAGGAGTTCAGCGTTTTGGAAGTCGGCTGCGAGTTTTTGCTTGACGGTTTGTTCGATGACGCGTTTTCCTGCGAACCCAATCATTGCTTGGGGTTCAGAAATGATCACGTCTCCTAGTGAAGCGAAAGAGGCGCTAACACCGCCCATAGTGGGGTTGGTGAGAAGAGAAATGAAGGGAGTACGGCTTGTGCTTAAGATTTGGACGCCAGCGCATGTTTTAGCCATCTGCATAAGTGAGAGGAGTCCTTCTTGCATGCGAGCACCGCCTGAGCTGGCGACGGAAATAAAAGGCAATTTTTTACTAGCGGCTAGATTCATAAGTTGATAAAGCCGTTCGCCGACTGCAGAGCCCATACTTCCTCCGATAAAGCGAAATTCGAGTACTGCAATGGCAATAGGTCTCTTGTGGAGTGTGGCAGTCCCTGTGAGAATGGCTTCATTTATTCCGAGTTTTTTGTGTAATTTCTGCAGTTTTGTTTTATAAGGTTCGCTACCTGCTTTGAAATGCAATGGGTCTGTACTTTGGATGTGGGTAAAAAGTTCTTTAAAACTGTTATCATCAGTAAGCAGTTCAATGCGTTTTTGACAGGGCATATAAAAATGGTGGTGACATTGCTCGCAAACGAAGTGATTGCTTATAAGAGAGCTGGTCATGATCTGTTTGAGACAATTGCTACACTTCTCCCACGACCCCCTGGGAATAATGTGGACGTCGGACCTAGTTTTGACGTGGGTGTATTTGGGTTTGTCAAGCCATGTGGAGGATTCTAATTCATGTTCTTCTTGCTGTGAATTCATCGCTACATCTTTTTACGTAGTTAATAATTGGGCTACTTAGGAGGTTATGATTTAGACTGGAGAATTTGCTTGAGTTCTATTTGAATTTTTTTACTTATATGTTACAGTATTTATAAATTACTGTGGCGGTAGTGAATCGGAACAATTGCCTGTAAAGGGAGCACTTGTATGCTGGCGCGTTGGACAGGGAACTCTTCTAAGGCGTGGATACGCTCCTGCGGTGAAGTTCCAAACCTGTGCTTCGCCTGAGAGAACTGTACCACCGGGTGTATCTTTATCCCAGTCCACATACACTGCGTCAGCAGCAGGAGTCGTTACAGGAGCGGCTACCTGCATTTGTGCAGTGGTTCTGCCCGTGCCACCGGGGCTCGTTGAATGTCCGATATCGGTATTCCAATAAGAATTTGTAGTTGTCCCAGCACTTTTTGTTAAACCATATACCTTCGTAAGATCAGTGTTAGCAAGAGAAGTAATACTTCCTACTGCGTAAGAATTTGTAATACTACCCAATCCTACGTCATTTCCTATTAATCCGCCTGTCTCTTCAGCACCCATCAGGCTTACGCTAGCGTAGGAATTTATAACCACTGCACCACTTCTTCCGATCAAACCGCCTGTGTCTAAAGAACCGATAACTTTAGCGGCTCTGCTAATGTTAGTAACTTCTCCGGCGACATAAGACTCTACAATCATTGTATTTAAACTGGCTAATCCAGCCAATCCTCCTATCGGTTCATCCGTACCTCTAATCACTCCCTGAACAAAAGAACGTTCGATCCGTATCCCCTGAGCATTGCCTACTAATCCACCTACCGTCTCTTTTGCAAGTATATCAACATTAACCAAGCCACAGTTTCTTATAACAGCTCCATTGGTCGCATAACCCAATAATCCCTTATTAAAACCATTTGTCGCTGTATTCTGATGATTAGTATTACTGATGTAGAGGTTAGAGATAATATTACCTCGGCAGTCGAATGTTCCGGCAAATCGATTCGTATGATCATTGAAATTAGCACTCATCACTGAGGTTGTTCCGATCGGTGTGAAACCAAACCCACCACTCCAAGGAGCGTCCGCTATTTTCAGATCAATATCTGCTGTCAGTATGTAATGGTCATCAGCATGTATAGAATTAGCGACATTAACGAGTTCAGAGACGAGGTTAAGTTGTAAGTCACTGTTGATCTGCCATGGGTCACTTTCTGTTCCACTTCCTAATAAAGCGCTAACGACACACGGCTGGATGATAATATTAAAATTAAACGTACTGTTACTCTCTCCTTTGGTGGCTGTTACCGATCGTGTGTTTGTGTTATTGGCTGCGGTGGTGCTGTCGTAGTAAGGTGCTGGTACTTCTACTTCGCTAAGTGTGTACGTGGCATCGACTTCACCTTCGACTAAAACACTCATAAAACTTGTGGCAAACCGACCACAAGGACGGATTCTAACTACGGCTTCCTCGTCCTCCGTACCAATTGTTACGGCATTGTTATCGATATTCTTATCGTCTGCAATGCGCAACTGCACTGTGGGGGCTGGCTCTGTTGGGATGGCTGGCTCTGCTGGGGTGGCTGTGTCTGACGATGAGGTGCAGCTTACTACCCCGATGAACATGAAGGGGCATAAAATTAACAATGTCTTCAATATTTTTACTAGTTTCATAATTTTTTACCTTTGAAATAGCTATAATTAGCATCAGTTGATATTTATCAATTGACAATTATCTTTAAAATGGTTATAATGATTGCAGTTGACATTAACGGGCAGTTATCTTTAAAATAGTTGCATGGTTGCAGTTGGTATCAATTGATATTTGTATTTAAAGTGGTTGCATAGCTGCAGTTGGCATTAATGGGTAGTTGTTTTTAAAATGGTTGAAGTTGGCATCAATTGATAACTATTTTTAAATAATTACAATGGGTATCAATTGACATAAGATATGTAGTTGACATAATTTTTTAGTATGGTTTTTAATAAGGAGTGGGGCAAGTAATATTCTTATGTTAATTATACGATAAAACAGGGGTTTTTAGAGTTCTATCATTATTGGTTAGGTCTTTGTTCTGTAATAAACAACACCTCTAATGACAAGTTAATAACAGCAATCTCAATGAATAATAGCAGCGTCAATAGATATTGTATAATTAAATACAAAAAAAGTCAATAGGGATCAATCAATTTACAAAACAATCGGAGAAAAAAAGTCAACTAAAATTTAGTGCAAACACACAAAGCAAATTTTACCCCAAAAGTGTTGCTAAAAAAAAGTCAATAGGGATCAATCAATTTACAAAATAATCGGAGAAAAAAAGTCAACTAAAATTTAGTGCAAATACACAAAGTAAATTTTACCCAAAAAATGTTATTTGTGGGGTTAATTAGTGTTATGTTGTTTATAGTCAAAATTATAATATAATAATGTTATATATAGACATAGTGGCAATACTGAGTGATATAAAGCAATTATTCTTGATGAGAGATAAAACATAATCATTTCTGATAAGAGATAAAGCACAATCATTTCTGATAAGAGATAAAGCACAATCATTTCTGGTGAGAGATAAATAGTCAATCGGTAAAATTCGGTGAAATTTGGTAGAATTCGGTAAAATGACAATGGTTTCTATGGATAAAACGAGAACTTCAATAAAATTGAAGGAAGAGGATAGGATTGTTATTGAGGAAGGGAGGCGTGTTATTCGGCTGGAAGCGGCGGCGTTAGAAGAGTTGCGAAGTGGTTTAGATGAAAATTTTGCTGAGGCTGTGCGTTGTGTGGCGAGTTGTGAAGGGAAATTGGTTTTTTCTGGGATGGGGAAAGCTGGCGTGATTGCGCAGAAGGTGGCGGCGACTTTTTCTAGTCTGGGGAAGTCATCATTTTTCATGCATCCAGGCGAGGCGTCGCATGGAGATTTGGGTATGTTAGGTGGAGTAGATTTGGTGATATTTTTCTCGAACAGCGGAGAAACGCCTGAAATTACGGCTATTTTGCCTCCTATTAAGCGTATTGGTGTGCGCATAGTTTCAATTACAGCGACAATGGAATCAACACTCGGGCGTAAGAGTGATATTGTGCTTGTGATAGGAAAGCTTATGGAGGCTTGTTCGTTGGGGCTGGCACCGACTACGTCAACGACGACAATGCTAGCCTTAGGAGACGCCTTAGCAATGGGATATTTGAAGAAAAATAAAGATTTTACTGAGCGAACGTTTGCGTTATATCATCCTGGCGGGAGTCTTGGAAGGCGATTTATGGCGGTTAGCGAGGTGATGCGGACGGGTGACAATATTGTCACTGCCCAGAAAACGGATAAAATTCAAGACGTTTTGCTGAAAATGACAACCGCTCGGGTCGGTTCTGCAGTCATCTGCAATGAAGAAAATCACGTGATTGGGTTGTTTTCGGATGGTGATTTACGTCGTGCGCTTAAAAAAGGCGGACATATTCTAACCGATGAGATTGAGTTGTTTATGTCGAAACACCCTAAGGTTGTTCACAGCAGCGATGGTGTTGAGAAAAGCGTAGAAATCATGAAAGGCTATAAAATTGGCGAAATTCCTGTTGTAAAAGAGAACAATGTATTGATTGGACTTCTTTGTTTGAAGGATGTTGTATAAAAGAAGATTTTTTAGAAATGTTGTATGAGTGATATTGGCTCTATAAAGAATGTTGTATGAAAGATATTGGCTTTATGAAGAATATTGTATAAAGAAGGATATTTTGAAGGAATATGCTTTAAAAGTAGAGATTATGTGAAGGATATTGGACGAAAGGTGAATGTAGAGGAGATAAAAAATGAGATTAGGAAGGTCAGATTAAATTGATAAGAGATTTTTAGTAAAGTACTTAGAAATAAAAATGATAAGATAAAAATGATAAAAATTGCAGATAAAATGATAAAATTTCAAGGTTTTTGTGATGTGATGTTATAATTAATGGACTTTGTGGGTGTAATGTTGCGAGTTATAATGTTGCGAATATAATACTGCAGTTCGATTGGGCAAAACGGTGTTAATGATAATAAGTTGTGCCCAATGATGATGTTATAATTTGCGACAATGCTACATAATGAATATGTGCCCCGACACAATGCCTTAAACAACAATACGACACTGCATTTAGGTATATAACGATTATTTGACCCATTTGAGGAATTGAATAAAGACCGCAAATCAAACGAAGATGGGTTAAACGAAGATGGGTTATAAGTAAAGATTGATAAATAAGGGTTGTAAAGATCTGTAAATAAAGGTTTGAAAGTTGATTTCGGGTAGGGTTAAAGGATAAATGATTGAGATAGAGAAATGGTCTAACGAATAAAAATTATTAATACAATTGAACAACTGAACAATTAAAGTAGAGAAGTAAAAATGGCTTTGCCTAAGAAATCCTCACCCAAAAAAGCCGCTGGTAGAGAACAACGTCGATCGAAAAGTAAAACAACGGCAAAACTCGCTAAGTCTAGTCGCAAAAGTAGTTTGAAGAGCCGATCGAAGAGTGGGTTGAAGAGCAGTCCACTGAGTAAAAAGACATTGAAAAACAGAGAAGAATTGACAAAATTAACAATTGTCTCTACGAAACTTCCTAAGAAACCTCCTACTAAGAAGGCGGATGAGAAAGTCAAACTTAAGCATAGTCAACCTATTGAAAGGAAATACGAAGCAGATGTTTCCACTTCAATTGTAGCCAATGATCGTTTTGTTAGACAGAGCAGTGTAATTCGGCGCACTATTTGGATTTTGATATTTGGGTTTGTCATTATTCTGGCAACAATTCCAATAGCGGTTGTTGTGATCGGAAGAAATCTAAGTAATATCAATAACAATATTCAAGTTCTGAGCGATCTGCGCTTAAAGATCCAATCTGTCAAAACTTCTTACGCAGCCCAATCCATAGACACTAAAAACTTGTTCCTGCGTGGACACGATGAATCGGAATTGCTCTATTATGTCAATTCAATTAACGAGCAAAGTTTAACGATTTATACGGAATTAGCACAAGTTTATGAAAATCCCGCAGCAGAGACCTACACCGAAGACCTGAAGACATTTCAGCGTGAGCATGAAGAATTGATGCGTACGTTTTCGGAGGCTATAGATTTTTATCAGGAAAATCAAGATTACAAAAAAGCGGACTCTTATACCCGTGGAACAGGGCAGGGCGTTGAAGAAATTCTTGATGACGTGATCAGTCGGCTCGATGAAAGACAACGTGAGGTTGTTACAGAAAGTCAGGGCAATATTCAAAACTTTCTTATCCAGGCGTCGATTGGACTTATTGTTGGAACAATAGGCTTTGGGTTGTTGCTTAGTTTCCTGCTCATTACTCCAATCAGGAGGCTAGTTAGTTTTTCAAATAAAATAGAGAAGCTAGGTGGCAAATTGACTAAAAAGTATGAACCGGTAAAAATTGACGTGAGAGACGAGATCGGCTCAATGATCCATACATTCAATAATTTCGCCCAAGTGATCCTTGATTACAGTATGAATCTAGAAAAAAAAGTAACACAGCGTACGTCGGCTTTAGCAGCAGCCAATAAAAACCTGCAGAAAACTCTTGCCGACCTTAAAAACACGCAAACACAATTGCTAGAATCTGAGAAAATGGCTGCCTTAGGGCAACTTATAGCAGGGATTGCCCACGAAGTCAATACGCCAGCGGGCGCTATTAAAGGTGCTATCGGTGAGATTGACAGAGATTATGGGTTGTTTTTAGACAATGTTGTCTCGGCGTTTGCCTTATTGAATGACAAGCAAAATAAAATTTATATCAAATCCTGCAAAAACATCATCAGCTACGGTGCGAAAGAAATAACAACACGCGACCAGCGGCTAATAGGAAGAGCCATCGAAGAAAAAATGGAAAAATCAGGCATAAAAGATGCCGATACCTATAGCCGTTCGTTAGCGACAATAGGTTTCAATTTAGATAACATTGAAGCGGTGCTCCCTCTTTATAAAGCGGGTAAAAGCAAAGATGCTGTTCACGATTCGCTATATCAATTGGGAATGGCACAAGTTCACGTGCGTGATATAAAAATTGCAATCGAACGGATTTCACAATTGATCCGTGCGCTTAAAAATTACGCTCGCGTTGAGGTGGATGATTTGGTTGAGATTAACATCGTTGATGGCATCGAGGATACGCTTATCATTTTACACAATAAGATCAAACGTGCTATAAAAGTTGTTAAAGAGTACGATGAGAATATTCCAGATATTGTAGCGAGTGGTGAACAACTCAATCAAGTGTGGACCAATCTCATTAATAATGCTGTCCAAGCAATGAAAGGTGAGGGAACAATTACTATTCGTGTCAAAAATAAAAAGAATAACGCGGTTGTTGTTGAAGTTGAAGACAGTGGTGGGGGGATCCCGGCTGCAAATCTCAGTAAGATCTTTGATGCGTACTTTACGACAAAGCCAAGGGGCGAAGGCACGGGACTTGGACTTAGTATCTGCAAGCAGATTATTGATAAGCATGAAGGAAAAATCAGTGTTACAAGCAGACCTGGTCGCACCGTGTTTACAGTGGGGCTTCCTGTTCGAAAAGCCGTTCAAAAAACTGTTTCGGCTTCGTCTTAATGTGATTGTGATAGGTTAAGGGGTGTTATTGATCTTTATTGGATAACAATAATATAAATGATCAGATCTAAAATATATAAATGATCAAATAGAATATGAGAAATAGTGAAATATAAAATGACGAATCATAAAATGGTGGAGCATCGTATGTAAATGGGTGATAAGAAAAAAGAAGCAAAAAAATGCGTCATTTGTGTAGATGACGAACAGATTGTCTTAAACTCTATAAGCAAGCAATTGCGACGCGCCCTAGGTCCTGACTACGTCTATGAATTTGCTGAGAGCCCTGAGGAAGCGAATGAAATTATAGATGAGATTGAACAGAACAATGATGAATTAGTGATGGTGATTTCAGATCAGATCATGCCAAGTATTAAGGGTGATGAGTTCCTGGTTTCTGTGCATGACCGTTATCCTGATACGGTCAAGATTTTGCTTACAGGACAAGCTGCGTTGGAGTCAGCGGTCAATGCCGTCAATAATGCCGATTTGTTTCGCTATTTGACTAAGCCATGGAATGAAGAAGATTTTATTATGGCAGTTAAACGTGGATTGGAACGATATGATCTATTGAAGAAATTGAAAGAACAATTGTTAGGTTGAGGAAACAATTGCTCTTTCAATGAAAATGTTATAATGCAGTTATGCGGTTGGCTATATCGATTTGTTATGTGCATGGTATGTTTGAGTGTGTGTTTTAATTGAGATGAAAGATTGATTTTTCTGTGGGGATGTTGTATTAAAAATGGCTGGTAATAAGAAAGAGAAGAAGATAAAAAAATACATTCTCTGTGTAGACGATGAAAAAATAGTATTGAATTCTGTAGTAAAGCAGTTAAAACGCGCTGTGAATTCTGAGTACGTGTGTGAATATGCTGAAAGTGGCGAAGAGGCGTTAGAAATCATAGATGAGATCGATGAAAACAATGACGAATTGGTGATGATCATTTCAGATCAGATCATGCCAAGTATGAAAGGCGATGAACTATTAGTTGCTGTGCACGATCGCTCTCCGCAAGTTATCAAGATTCTTCTTACAGGTCAAGCGGCGTTGGAATCAGCAGTCAATGCCGTTAATAATGCTGATTTGTTTCGATATTTGACCAAACCATGGGATGAAGAAGACTTCGTTCTCACGGTTAAGCGTGGTTTGGAGCGTTATGATCTATTGAAGAAATTGAGTGAACAAGTGAGGTCATTTCAAAGGTTCGTGCCCAAGCAGTTTCTTGATTCGTTGCGACTCCGCAATTACGAGTCCGTAGAGACCAATCAGTCTAAGCCGTTAGATGCTTCGATTTTATTTTTGGATATACGCGGTTTTACGGGGATATCGGAAAAAATAGGGGCAGACAAGACGTTTAGATTTTTAAATAAATTATTTGATGGGTTCTCGACAGCTATTTTTGATAATGGCGGTTTTATTGATAAATACATAGGTGATGCTATTATGGCTATCTTTATCAGTAAACCTATCAATGCAATCAATGCTGCAGACGAAATTTTGAAGCGTCTGCATGGTATTAACCGTGATAAAAAAGACAAGGATATTCCATTTCCTATTCGCGTGGGCATAGGGATTAACAGAGGGACAGCAATACTGGGAGTGGTTGGGTCAAAAAGTCGTCTCGATACGACAGTTATTGGCGATGTTGTCAATGCATCGGCTCGCTTTGAAGCCCTTACCAAGCAACTTGGAATATCACTGGTGATACCTGAGAAGATTTATCAGGAGATAAAGAGTCATAAAGTTTTCGGTAAAAATTATCGTCTTGTCTTTCGTTCTAGTGTCGCTGGCAAAAAAGAAATTATTAATTTATATGAGTTGTTCTTTATGGATCCTGATAAAATTAGGGACGTGAAGAACAAAACCAAAAAAGATTTCGAGAAAGCCTTAGATTTATATGTTAAGAATGATTTTTTTAAAGCTAAGGCGCTTTTTAGACAGTGTCATAAAGCAGGGGGGGGTGTGGACCCAACCGTTTACTATTATTTGAATATTATTGAAAAAGGTGAAGATATGGGTGAGGCAAGGGAGATCAGTAAGAAAAACTATATTGAGTATTACAATAAGGTTTCCACTGCTGTTACGAACCAAGCTACTAAAAAAGTTCCTGCTGCTAAAAAAAAGCCCTCTGCATCTAAAACCACAGCTAAAACCGCAGCTAAGCAAGCGCCCAAAAAAAGGCTAAAAAATAAATAAAAAATAATGAATAAATATGCTAAATATAATACCAAATATACAGTAAGTAAATGTTAAAACTACAATGAACACATGCTCAGTACAAGTAATCCCCGTTTAGTCCAGTGCTGGAAAGTTATTAATTAAAAACAATTTATTCATTGCTTTTTATATAGAACATCGTAAAATAATATTAGTATAATACGCCACTTAACATTAAGATTATAGGGGGTAACACACGGATATAATAGTTCTGCACTTATGCTGCCCTATAATAGTTGGGTATTCATATTGAAATAGTTGGGTATTCATATTGATATAATAGTTTTGTAGATATTGATATAGTCGCTTAGTAGTGGAGTCATTGTTGTAATGTAATAATTCGTGATAATGTGTGATAATGGTTAAATGGGTACAGTGGGGTAGGTTAGATGAGTTGGAATGTTGGGGGAGTGTTGTTTTATTTTAATTTTATTAATGGTTAGCAATAATATTAAAGATAATGTTGTTAAAAATAGTGTTATTGACAATGTTATTAAACAATGATATTAAAGAGGGCAGGGTGAAATGAATATCTATCCAATACCTGATAAGAGTCGTGAGGGCACTAACTGTACCAATGAAGAGTATTTGAAGTTGTACGAGGCGTCGGTACGGTCGCCTGATGAATTCTGGGGCGATCAAGCACGTAAACGGCTGGATTGGTTTAAGGATTTTACAAAAACTTCAGAACTTGACTATCACAAGGCTGATATCAAATGGTTCTTAGGCGGAGAGATCAATGTCTCTTACAATTGTATCGATCGTCATATTAAAGCGGGCAAAGGTGATCACGCTGCGATCATCTGGGAGAATGACGCAGGGACGTTCAGTCGTTCTTATACGTTTAATGAAGTTCTTGCAGAGGTCTGTAAGATTGCGAATGTTTTGAAAACGCAAGGTGTTAAAAAAGGTGATCGCGTTGTGATCTATATGGGAATGATTCCGCAGCTTGCATTTACTATGCTTGCTTGTGCGCGTATAGGGGCAATTCATTCGGTGATTTTTGGAGGGTTTTCGCAAGATGCTATTCGGACGCGTGTTTTGGATAGCCAGGCGCGTGTGGTTGTGACCGTCGATGAAGGAATGCGTGCTGGTAAACCTGTTTCGCTCAAGCATACCGTTGACAAAGGCATCGAGGATGTAGATATTATTGACCGTGTATTTGTCTTCAAGCATACGGGTGCTGCTATAAATATGCGTAGTGGCAGAGATGTTTTTATTGATGAATTATTAGAAACGGCGGCTTCGACGTGTGAAGCTGAGCGGATGCAGAGTGAAGACCCGTTATTTATTTTATACACGTCAGGTTCTACAGGTAAACCGAAAGGTGTTCTGCACACACAGGCAGGTTATTTGCTATATGCGAGCATGACACATCGTTATGTTTTTGATATTCGTGAAGAGGATGTTTATTTCTGTGCAGCGGATATTGGTTGGATAACGGGGCATTCGTATATTATTTACGGTCCGCTGGCCAATGGGACGACAACAGTAATGTTCGAATCGACGCCTTTATATCCTGATGCGAGTCGGTACTGGAAGATGATAGAAAAATACAAAGTCAATGTTTTTTATACGGCGCCAACAGCCATTCGTTCGCTGGTAAAAGCGGGTGATGAGCACGTGAAAAAACATGATAGAAGTTCGCTTAGAGTGCTGGGTACTGTGGGTGAACCTATTAATAAGGATGCTTGGGTGTGGTATTATCGTACGGTAGGTGAAGAAAAGTGTGCTATTGTGGATACGTGGTGGCAAACGGAAACAGGCGGAATCATGATTGCACCGCTTCCTGCTGCGAATGGAACGAAGCCTGGTTCGGCAACACGGCCATTTTTTGGTATTCAACCCGTCATTGTCGATGAAGCGGGCAATGAAATCACAGATCCTGACGTTAGTGGCAAGCTTTGTATTAAACATTCATGGCCTGGGCAGATGCGTACAGTTTATGGTGATCATGAAAGGTTTATGAAGACGTATTTTGCCGACTTTCCTGGAAAATATTTTACGGGAGATGGTGCCCATTACGATAAGGACGGTTATTTCTGGATCGAAGGACGCGTGGATGATGTCCTCAATGTCTCTGGACACCGTTTTGGTACGGCTGAGTTAGAAAGTGCCCTTATTTCTTCTGGACTTGCTGCTGAAGTTGCTATCGTTGGATTTCCACATGATATTAAAGGCGAAGCTATTTATGCCTATGTTATTCTTAAAGACAATGTAGAAAGTGATGAAACGACTAGAAAAAACATGAAACTGCATATTAAAGAGAGTATCGGGGGTGTTGCGGTACCTGATGTGGTTCAATTTGTCCCTGGCTTGCCTAAAACACGCTCAGGTAAGATTATGCGGCGCGTTTTACGTAAGATCGCAGCGGGAGAACGCGAACAATTCGGCGATATTACAACGCTAGCAGAACCTGAGATTGTCCAGAAAATCGTTGCTGGAAGTATTAAGGCTTGATGTTGAGACTTAAATGAGTCAATTCAATATTAAAACTTAAATCGATTAAAGATTAAATTGTTTTACTATTTTACTATTAGGTTATTAGGTCTTTCTAATCTTTTAAAAGTAGGTCTTAAATCGGTTAAAGATCAAATTGTCTGGGCATTAGGTCATTAAGTTGTTAGGTTATTAAGCCACGTGGTCATTAAGTTATTAGGTTATTTCAATCTTTTAAAGGTAGGTCGCACGTAAATATGGGATTTCGCGCAGATAAAATATGGATGGATGGCAATCTAGTCGATTGGGAAGCAAGCAAGATTCATGTCCTTTCACATGTGGTGCACTATGGAAGTGGTGTTTTTGAAGGAGTGCGACTTTACGAGGTAGGTGATCGAAGTGCTGTATTTCGTCTGCATGAGCATACGCGCCGCTTGTTTGAGAGCGCTAAGACCTATCGAATGACAATTCCTTATAGTGAAACTGAGATCAATGAAGCGATCTTAGAGACATTGCGTGTCAATAAGCTAAGACATGCGTATATTAGACCGCTTGTGTATCGTGGTTTTGGAGAATTGGGGCTTTCGCCTAAGAAATGTCCTGTCAATGTGACCATTGCTGCTTGGAATTGGGGGACCTATCTTGGAGAGGTCGGTCTTGAAAAAGGTATAGCAGTGTGTGTGTCGACGTGGAATCGTCCCGCTCCTAATACAATACCGTCTCTGGCTAAGAGCTGTGGCAATTATATCAATTCACAACTTATTAAAATGGAAGCAGAGGAACGTGGTTTTGCTGAGGGAATTGCCCTTGATGTTGATGGAAGAATTGCTGAGGGGTCGGGTGAGAATCTGTTTTTAGTCCGTGATAATGTTGTTTATACGCCGACACAATCGTATTCTATTTTGCCTGGCATTACGCGCAGTACTGTGATGACGATTCTAAAAGAATTAGGTTATACTGTTCGTGAAGAAGCACTGCCACGAGAAATGCTTTATTATGCAGATGAAATATTTTTAACGGGAACAGCGGCAGAAGTCACACCTGTTGTTAGAGTAGACAGTTTTAAGGTAGGTAAAGGCGAGCGCGGTCCTATAACAGCAGCTGTGCAGAAGCGCTTTTTCTCTATTTTGCGTGGTAGCTCACCTGATACCCACAATTGGCTTACGTTTCTTTAAAAATAGCTTGGCGTCTAACAGTTTGGCGTCTATGGGTATTGATTTATTAGTATTTATAGCTGTGCGAACTATTTGCTAAGAGGCTGCTAAATACTAGAACAGCGTTCTCAGTATTCTAAGCATTTTAATCATTCGTAGAGATGGGCTCAGTAAAGGCTAACAATGTGCTCTGTATTACTGCGTTACTGCATTGCGTTGGTTATAGATGTAATGATGATATTGAGATTGTTGAGGTAGGCGTGTGAGAGATTGGAAGTGGCGATGAGATTACGAGGTGTAGCAGAGTGGGAGCGGGGTCGGATTGTTATCGAAGCTTTGTTAAGAAATGGAATTAATTATTTTGTCTATGCGGTAGGCGCTCAGAGTTCGCCGCTTGTTTATGCTTTGCTAACGCTCCGTGAGAAGTTTGAGACCTCTCTAAAAAATACGAATGATAAGCATACGTTAGCACTCATTAAAAATAGCTTGATGCTTTGTTCTCATGTAGATGAACGGGGAGCGAGTTATCATGCAGTGGGGTATGCTAAGGCGACTGGCAGAGGTGCGGCGGTTATATTGACATCGGGAACAGCGGTGGCTAATGTAATGCCCGCCGTAGTGGAAGCGTATAAAAGTGAATTGCCGTTACTTGTTCTGTCGGCAGATAGACCGCCAGAATTACACAATGTTCGCTCGAATCAAACAATTCCGCAGGATAATTTTTTTGGAAAATTTGCTGTCTATTCTAGTGTTGTTCCAACCTTAGCAACTCCGTTTGATTTGAAGACATTGTTAAAAACGATTAAAGTAGGTTGTTCTTATCTAACTAGTCCTTCTACTACAGATCTACCCAGCGGTGAGAATGCAGATAAGCCTAGCAGTAAAGGTGTTGTCCATTTCAATGTTCCGTTTAGGAAGCCACTTATTGGAAAATGGAGTGCTATTTTTGATGAAGTGATTACAGAACGGACGTTGTTAAAAACTAAGACGACTGCCTTAAATAGGCTGACGAATGAAGTAAGTTATGATGGAGATGAACGGCGTCTCAGTGATTTCGATGAAGCATGGCTTTTACGTGTGGCAAAAAAATTGCTAGCCTTAAAAAAGCAAGGTGAAAAGATTTTACTAGTCAGTGGCGCATTAGATGGGCTCGCATACACTGAACAGACTAAGGTAGGAGCGTTTATTAAAACGATAAGTAGGTATTTGGAACTACCTATATTTATGGACATCGCTTCGCCATTAAGCGGAGGACTAGGCTTTGATGAACGAGAACATGCAGTAGACCGTCATTCAGTAGATCGTTATTCTCATAATCGTATTATAGAAAATTTTCCTCTTATATTAAATACTTACGTTCATAAGAAAGACGAGAATATTTGTAAACAACTGCACTTTAAGACTATTGTTCATATAGGCGGAGAAGTGGTTAATGATATGTTTCTATCGTGGCTTCGAGAGTTCCCGCCTGATGACTACATTCATTTAGAGCGAATAGGAGCGCATTACGATCCTGGTTGTATTTTGCCTCCTTATAGAAAATGTCATGTCTCGAAGGTAGCAGGGTATTTGCCGTCAATTTTAGAATATCTAGTACTTCTGCTCCAGCCAAACTACCAAGTAAAAAGGAGTGTAGATCAAACTGCAGCTAGCACTGCGGATGAAACTATAAAGGACTCCCCCTTGAAAGTTACTGATAATAGGCTTGCTAGTAAGAAGCTTGCTGCGCTCAATAGGAATTTGCGGCTATGGACTCGCACGTACAAATTTACGGCTTTTAGTGAATTAGACATTGTAAGAACAATTATGCAGAGTTCCTTACTGCTACGCAGTGAAAATAAGTTTGATAACAACCAACCAACTAAGAAACAACCAGGACGTCAAAAAGTAGATGTGGTAGATAACAAAAATCACAGTAAACTAGCAGGAAATCATTTAGCAAAGACAACAAAATCTCCGCAGTGGTCGTTATTTCTGGGTAATAGTATGCCTATACGGTCATTTGCATTGCTTCCAATGGAAAATGGTTTCAAAAATATCTTCACAGCACGCGGTACAAGTGGTATCGATGGACTTTTAGCAATAGCCACCGGAATCAGCCAAGGTACACTAGTAACAATGGCTTCAAGCCACGTTATGGTTGTTCTCGGAGATTTAAGTTTTCTTCATGATCTCAATTCACTTCTCCTGCTTACTAAGAATAATGACTGGGTACTGGGATTGATTGTTATTAACAATCACGAAGGAACAATATTCAATCATCTTCCTATAAAACCTTATTTGCGTTCTTACTGGGATGAATTTATCTTTAAGCATACTATTGATTTTAAGTATATTGCTAAGACGTTTGAGATTGATTATATGTGCTTGGCTGATAAGGAAGGTGTTGCGGCGTATTTGCGGTCTGCGTTTTTTCGTAACAAGTCTTTTCTACTAGAACTTAGCGTAGAAAGCAAAGACAATTTTAATGAGCACAATCGTTTTGTGACCGCAGCACGTGATTATATCGCTAAAGAGTGGTAGTCGTCTTTTCTGCTAGAACTTAGCGTAGAAAGCAAAGATAACTTTAATGAGTACAGTCGTTTTGTGACCGCAGCATGTGATGATAGCGTTAAAGAGTGGTAGTCATTTCTTGCAGTGAAGTCTTGCAGCGAAGTAAAGATTTTTTAAGAGCGGCACGCCAGATAATAAAATAGTAATATAACAACAATAATAACAACAACAATAACAATGTAATCGCTTAGTACTCAGATGAATATTTACACGCGCCTGGTTCTCTTAGATAGTTTTAGAAATTTCTTTTTAAGTGCATTGATACCTATTATAGAAGTGGTCATGATGTTGGTATTTATCAATGTCCTGAGTGCTTCGACGTGGGAGAAGACGCTGTTAGGAGTTTTGCTTAAGAGTGGATTTATTATTTCGGTGCCGCTTTCATTGTGGGTGTTTAGAAAAAAAATCACACTTCCTTACGTGCTGGTGGTTATTAATTTCATTGCTATGATAGGGTTATTATTAACGGTATTTGTGACGAATACGGTTGTTTTTTTGGTGGGAGCAATTGTCATTGCTTTTCCTGTTATAGGGATTCATCCACTCATGGCAGAGTTTTACAGTCGTTACCCTAAGCGAAGTAGGGGGCGGCGTTTTGCAGTATCAGGTATTGCCCTTACAGTAGGAAGTATTGTTTTTGCGTTTTTATTTAGACATATTCTGGGTATTGCTAAGCTTAAAACGACTGATAAAACGACTGATAGTAAGGTGGGAGTGGAACAGACGTTTACAGAGGATAGCTCTACAGCAGGCACTTCATTTTTTTCTGAGGTGGCTCTGGGAATTGAAGGACTCGTTCAAAGGCTAGGAGATAGCTTCAATGCTATAGGGTTATTAAGTGATGGTTATGACATGGTGGTGTATATTGCTATTTTTTTGTTAATGATATCGACGTTGCTATCTTACTTTTTGCCGCGCTTACTTCCTAAGGGGAGGAAGCAAGAGCTTAATTTTACTGAGATTTTAGAGATTTTAAAGAAAGACAGGTTGTTTTTTACAATATTAATCTCTTGGATGTTGTTAGGATTTGCGAATTTGTGGACCTTGCCGTATCGAACGAATTACTTGAGTGAAGCGACATTTGGGTTTAATTACTCGCAAGAACGTGTCATATTTCTACTTATTGTTCTGCCTAAGGCTGTGCAATTGGTGATGACTGTTCCAATGAGCTATATTTTTGATAAGATCAATTTTTTAACATTACGCGTTATTATCAATACAATTCTAGGTCTTTACATGGTGTTATTTTTTATGGGAACGAGTTATAAAGCATTGGTTATTGGAATGATTTTATTTGGTATAGCAAGTGCGGGTGGGAGTGTAGGATGGAAATTATGGGTCAATCAGATGGCCCCTGCAAGCAAAGTGGGCACGTACATGGCAATTCATAGTGGGTTTACGGGATTTCGCATGGTGGTGGCACCCTTTTTTGGTCTCTGGGGCTTGTATACGCTTAGTGGGAGAGTTTGTGGGATTATTTCATTGGTTCTTATTGTGGTATCTATTATGATGTTAATACCATTTTTTAAGATGGCTAAAGGGCGATTGCGTTATTAACAAACCATCTTTTAAGATAGCTAAAAAGTGGTTGCGTTATTAACAAACTAGTCAAAAACGGATCAGTGATGAAGGTATTATTCCGACAATACTAGTAATGTTGTCTGTAAGTTGTATTATTTGTATGATTTCTACGAATAGCATTATTTGTGTGAGACTATGGGGTTATTTTACGATTGATGCTGTATTATATGCTGGGAATCGTGTCTAAAACTAGAATATTTATAAGCAATGAGCTATCGAATCGTTATCATTATCATTTTAAGTGTTCTGGCTTTGAAAGGGACGTATCTGTGGAGTGAAGTTCAGCCTGCTAGTCCTAAGAACAAAGCAGTATTAAGTAACAGTAATGCTGCCACAAAACAACATGCTCGTAAAAACAATCACAAAAAGAATGACAACGCTAGAAAAAATACCCTTGAAAATACAAATAAAAGGCTAAATAACGCTAACGCTAGAGCAGAACGGCTAAGTGATTTGGCTGATCATGAAGCTTACTTAGGCAGTTTAGCAGATTTAAGCGATCATAAAGCAGATTTTATTTATTACAGGTTAGAGAAACCCGAGACTTACGAGACGCTGGCAAAAAAATATCAATTGCAGCTATCACGGATCTTTAAATATAATCATAATAATCATAATAGTCATAGTAATAATACTAACGTTGCTAGCAATAAGTATAAACCAAGCGCTAAGAAGACATTAGGCGGTATAGGATCATCAAAACTTATTAGATTGCCGCTTTACCGTGTTCATAAAGTGCGTCATGGAGAGACGCTTACACACATTGCTAGGAAATATGCACTGTCAGTAAAGGCAATGAAGGAAATTTTAATAGCTAAACGTGCTAGAACTTCTACGCAAACAAAAGTACAATTGCGTGCTCGGATGAGTAAAATTGGCTTGACGCTCTATAAGGGTGAAAAATTGCAGCTTCCTATCGATTATGCGAGCGACGTTTGGCTTTATTCAGCATATTTAAAGAGTCAATACAAACGGATAGCCGATCTTGTTCGATTGACGGGAACGAATACCAGATATCAATTTTCATCCGAACTTGGTATTCTCGTTCCACTGGGCGTCAATGATAGCAGGTCTGTTTTAGCGGCTGGAGCAGATAAACTTGCTTTTTCAGTTCCATTTCATAACCAGCAGATCGGAATAACCCATATTAAGGGGTATGAATTGTCTAAGGAGAACTTTCATCCCGGTATTTATTACCATATAGGTCGTGAGCAGACTGTTTATGCTAGCGAGCGTGGGAAGATTGTTTTTATTGGCGAATTACGAGGGTTGGGTCTAGCCGTAGTCGTTAGGCATTCTGAACGCTTTTTTTCGTTTTACAGTGGTCTTAAGACAATTTCTGTCAATCTCAAAGAAACTGTTCTCAAAGACGATCCGATTGCAGTCGCCCAACAAGGGATGTTTTTTTCTCTTCATTACGAAGGATTGCCAGTCAATCCACTTGAATTTTTTGAACGTCTTTAGATGATAGTTCTCTGTTAATATTGCTAGGATATGCAGAGTGATGATACAATATAGCTGACATAAGAGAAAATGCCCTAAATTGCTAGCCCGATGTAGAGAGCATGTTCTAAGTGCGGTGCTAAATAGCTATTTAGCAGCAATGTAATTTAATTGTGAAAATTGCCTGTTGTGAACGCATCAAGCGGTTATTTTTGATTGAAATTTAGGGGACTGGTGGTGAATGTTTAGTAAATATCCAGTGAAGATTCACTTCGCGGCTTCTATTACAATGAGTTATGATGTCAATTGTACTGACTGTGCTAATATTCTATGTTAATGGTGATAGAGTTTTAGAAATATAGAAATTAAATCGTAATATATGAATGTGATTATATAGATATGATGAGAATGAAAGCGATTCAAATAACAGAATATGGAGATGTAGGGTGTCTTAGATTAGCTGAGGATGCGAAGATTCCGCAGCCTACGGACGAAGAGGTGCTTATTAAGGTAGATTATGCGGGTGTTAACTTTATCGATGTTTACTATCGGAAGGGAATTTACGCAGGCAATTTATTTCCACTTACCCTAGGACAGGAGGGAATGGGCACTATAACACAAGTAGGCAATCATGTGACCTCATTTAAGGTGGGTGACCGTGTGGTTTTTTTGATGGGCGGTAGTGGAAGTTACGCCGAATTTGCAACCGCTCATAAGGATAAACTCCTTAAAATTCCCGATGATATAGAAGCGACTACGGCTACTGCGCTTGGAATCCAAGGTTTAACAGCACATTATCTTACGCACGATACCTATCGTCTGCAGGCGGGAAATGTGGCACTTATTCACGCAGCAGCAGGCGGCACAGGACAACTCCTCACACAAATGGCAAAAGCGTCTCAAGCAACGGTTATTGCAACGGTTTCTAATGAAGACAAACGTAACCTAGCGCTTGCAGCAGGCGCAGATCACGTGATCATCTATAAAGATTATCAATTTTTAGCAGAACTTAAGACTCTTCTGAGTGGAGATTTAGTAGATGTCGTCTACGATGCGATAGGGCAGGCTACGTTTGAGCAGAGCATCAATTCATTAAAACCACGGGGAATGCTGGTCATGTACGGACAGGCAAGTGGTAAAGTACCTCCGTTTGAAATTCTCACATTAAGTCAAAAAGGAAGTCTCTTTTTGACGCGACCAACGTTATTACATTACATGTTAACTGAAAGCGAACGCAGTAATCGTGCAAGAGACCTCTTTACAATGATCCGCAATCAAAACCTTAATGTAAAGATCGATAAAGTTTTTCCTCTAACAGAAGCAGCGGCTGCACAAAGTTACCTCGAAGCTAGAAAGACAATGGGCAAAATTCTGTTAAAAATAGCCACTTCCTGATAATAAAAAAAATCTTATATTCCTACTCTGCAGCCGTGTTTAGGCTATTTTAAGACTATTTTTAGGCTGTTTTTAGACTGTCCTACAATCACTTCGATAAGTGACTGCAGGATAAAATAGTGCTCATTTGGTCTTGCTGGATAGCAAAATAGTGCTCATTGATTTGCTGGACGGCAAGATGAGGCTAATTTTCTGAGTAGTAGTATATTGTTAAGATGAGGATTTTGAGTTATGATTTTGAGTTATTAAAGACCTCGTTTAGAGAACCACTTCTAAATCCCGCTAGATCAATAGTCACGTAAAGGAAGCCAAAGGATTTAAATTTTTTGTGAATTTCGGTACTATTTTCTAATAGGGTCGTGATATCTTTACGTGGAACTTCGATGCGAGCGAGGTTATTGTGATAGCGTACGCGTAAAACTTTGAGCTGGAAACGTGTTTTGAGGAAATCTTCGGCAATTTCAATTTTTCTTAGGGCTGTTGTAGTCACAGAAATCCCATAAGGAATGCGTGAAGCTAGGCATGGAGCTGCGGGTTTATCATGATTGGGGAGGTTTAATTTTAAGGCTAGAGCTCGCACGTCTTGTTTTGTGAAGCCAATTTCTAAAAGTGGGCTCTGAACATTGAGTTCGATAGCTGCTTTTCTGCCTGGCCTGTAATCTTTATTATCGTCTAGGTTGCTGCCATCTAGAATGGCGTCATAATCTTTGGTTTTTAGGTGGTTCTGAAGGGTGCTGTAAAGTTCATTTTTACAATGATAGCAACGATTGGGCGTGTTGGCTTTATAGTCGTTATTGGCTAGTTCTTGTGTGTAAATGGTGTGAAGAGTGATATTGTGCTCTTTAGCAAGGTCTAGAGCGGCATTGTAATCGCGTTCTGGCAAACTGGGTGATCTGGCAATGACAGCTCGAGCGGTTGTGACCTCACTGGCTATTTTAGCAACAACGGAAGAATCTACGCCTCCTGAATAGGCAACGAGGACTCGTCCTAGGTTTTTAATGAAATACCGTAATTTTTGTTCTTTTTCGGCTAAAGAATCTCGCATCGAGTCTGAGGTGGTTTTTAACTTAGACGTTGGGGAGGCTTGCATTGGATCCGAGGCTGATAATAATATGATAATAATATAACAATAATATAACAATAATATAACAATAATATAACAATAATATAACAATAGATAGGCAATCAAATATGGCTAGAAAAAAACAACCTTAGAAAAAGTAACTTATGGCGTCCTTTCGGTGTGATATTGTGCCTTAGGGTATTTTACGGTGTTTTACGGTATTTTACGATAGTTTTATGGTGTCTTATTGGTGTCTTATGGTATTTTATGTGCTTTACGGCGTCTTTCAACTATTGCTTAGAAAATTACTTAGAAAATTACTTAGACAACTGCTTAAACAATTATACCATACCGCTACTAAGTTTCAATAATAAATACTATGCCTTATCAATTCTCAATAACAAATACCATGTTTTGTCCATTTTCAATGATAAATATCATGTCTTGTCAATTTCCAATAATAAATACTATGCCTTGTCCATTTCAATGATAAATGCCATAGCATTATTGAATTTCAATGATAAAAAGGATGATAATGCAGGGCAGCTTGTTTGAGATCATTTCTCATGATGTGGGTGTAAATTTGTGTGGTTTGAATATTGGCATGACCTAGGATTTCTTGAATAAGGCGTAGGTCGGCTCCATTTTGGATAAGGTGGGTGGCACAGGAATGCCGCAATGTATGGGGAGTGATATTGCTAGTGATTCCACCTGCTAACAAGCGTTTTTTGACGATTTTCCATACCATTACGCGTGAAAGTGATGTGCCTGTTCGACTTGGAAAGAGAAAACTAGTGGCACCTGGTATGGATGTATTGGCACCTGGTATGGATGTGTTGTAACGGTCTGAAGAGGATGCTTGAATTGATTTTTTTCGCAAGGACTTATGAGGGTTAAAATGGGGGCGTATTTCCGTTAAATAAGTTTTTGTTTCTTCGGCTAATCGTTCTAGAAGTGGCAATAGACGTGTTTTATCACCTTTTCCTCGTACGGTAACAAATTTTTCTGCAAGATTGATATCTCCAATAGTTAAAGTACGGCATTCATTGATACGAAGGCCTAGGGCGTATAAATATTCAATGATCATTTTATCGCGTTGGTCTAGTCTGGTTTGGGTAGGAAAAGCGGCAAGAAAATTTGAAATCTCTTCTTGAGTTAAAAATGTTGGCAGTTTCTGTGGTAATTTGGGACTTTCTATAAGGTCTGAGAAATTTATTTCAATTTCTCCTTCTTGGTATAAGAAATTGAAATAACTGCGTAAAGTTGCTGCTTTTCGTGCCAGCGAGGTTTCTTTATAAAAGATGTCTGGCGATTTGGGGGTTGTACGCGTTAAGGCGGGATGCTGCTTAGTTGCTGGAGTTTTTGTAGTGGAATGAAGTTTTGTTTTTGTATTAGAATAAGGTTTTGATGTGGGAATAGGTTCTTTTAAGAATAATTCAATATCCGCTAGTTTCAGATTTTTAAGACCAGTTCGTTCTAATTTCTGTATGAATGCAATAAAGTGCTTAATGTCGCGCATGTAAGATTGGGTACTTAGGGGACTGAGTGCTTTTTCGAAGACGAGGTAGTCTTGATAATCTTGCAATCGATAGCTATTGGGGGTCATGTTTCTTAAATTACTGTTACTTCTATTTCTTCTTAATCTATTTCTAGATCTTCTTAATCTATTTCTAGAGTTTTTGGAGTTTTTGGAGTTCTTAGAGTTTTTTAGGATTTTTAGGGTTTTTATGATGTTTATTCAAGGTTTTTTTAAGTGTGGCTAGGAGTATTTGATATTAGGGATATTTTCTTCGAATGTGGTTCAATGGGTCTTTGGTAGGGAAAGATAGATTTTGGGTAGACAATCTCACAGTAAAGTTCGCTGCACAGGGCACAGGAAAATCACACCGTATCATGCAGTATCATGCAGTATCATGCAATATTAGGCAGTATCATGCAGTATTAGGCAATATCATGCAGTATTAGGCGATATCATGCAGTATCATGCAATATCGTGCAGTATTATGCAATATTATGCAGTATTGGGCTTTATTAATAAATATCGGGATGACTAGGTATTTCTTGGCTATTTTGCGGATGTTTTTTGAGAAAATCCTAGCGGTGAGACAATGCCACAGTAAGAAGTAACTCAGATACTCGTAGTCTCTAACTTCAAGCCAATCTTAAACAGATAAATAACACAAGTAATCCATTGGGTAAGACACTAATACAAGTAATCCATCAGGTAAAACACGATATAAAGCAGGATAAAGTAACTATTGCCTATAACCGTAACCAAAACGTGATTTAATTGCTGGGAAGACGGGTTTTTGATGTATTTGAGTAGCATTGTCTGGACAATAATTGCGGCGACAAAATAATATTTATAAAGACTCAAATGGCTCTGCAGTACGTATAAAATGATGATCAATGTGAAAAATCCAAATGCATTGAGCATCCAGTGACTTTTTTCCTGTCCTAATCTCATGATAATAGAAACTTCACCTGCTTTTCTATCTTTATTGAAGTGATAGTAGGAGAACAGTAGTGCATTGTGGAAGAGGATGCAGTAATAAACGATAAACAATTGAGCTATTTTGATAAGTCTATCCGTTTCTAATAATAATTTTTGTGGACTTGTAATAAGGGTATGAGTGAAGGTATAAAGGTAATGAAATGCAGCAGATAAAGTTGGCGTTACTGTATGTGAAGGAGAATTTGTGGTATTCGGTGATTTTTCTAGTGTAGTGTACAATGCAGTCCAATTCACGTCCGCAGCGATAACAGACGATAGCGGAGCGATGAATACACCTACTGTAAATACAAACGCAATGATAATCTCCTTACTCAGTACAAGTGATTTCTCGTGAAAAACAAGTAAATAAAAATACCCTGCAATAACGAGTCCTAACATAGCACCCATTATAAAAATAAAATAGCTAACAATACGATCCGGCGTAGTGTAATATGTGAAATAGGCTAAAACAATAACACTGCCTAGTGATAGCAGGAATGTGTTTAAAAATTTATTTGCGAACGGACGATGAAAATACTCATAAAAACCAGGTTTTAACTTGGTTTTTTGTTCTGCGGCTTTGAAAACGGCTCGCCCTGTTATAAATTTTGTTGCTATTGTTTCATGATCTGTCGTTGTTTTACTAGTGTGCGGGTGATTGGAATTGCCAGTTTGCCAATGTTTTACTTGACGCTTTACTTTATAGCTGTCTATAGCGTGATCGAGGCTGTAGACACACAATGTGACTAGACCTAGAAGAATATAATAATTGTAATGAAGTGAAATATTAAGAAATTTTGTAAGAAGCAAACTTAATGTTGCTGCTGCAATCGCAACATCTAGTGAATATCGTGAAATAAAGTCAATGAGTTTAAGGGGCATTAATAATTGATTGAATAGTAATTGAATGATGATAGATGATTGAATAATGATAAAGTGAATATCGTGAAATAAAGTCAATGAGTTTAAGAGGCATTAATAATTGATTGAATAGTAATTGAATGATGATGGATGATTGAATAATGATAATTAGACTCTGTGGGATTCAATACCGATTAAATGATAACAATTGGGTTTTGCTGGATTCAATACTGATTGAAAGATAATGATTGGGTTTTGCTGGATTCAATACTGATTGAATGATAATGATTAGGTTTTGCTGGATTCAATACTGATTAAAAGCAATTCGCTTTTAAGGTTGTGGGGGGTGAATGTGAAGGCTATAGTTAATAATGACGCCTGCTGCTTTTAGCATTGCTGCGACCGAGCAGTATTTGGTTAAAGAAAGTTCTATTGCGCGGGTGATTTTGGCAGAGTCTAGCGGATTGGACTTATTTTTAGAAGACGTCTCTAATTGAGCAGTGAAATGGAACGCTAGGTCAATTTGTGTGAAAACGTTAGGAATACTGTCACGCCGCAACGCTACTATATCTACATGAAAGGTACTGTAAAATTGTTTTGCTTTTTCTAAGATAATTACAATGTCTACGCTGGCACAACTTGCTAGTGCGAGAAGTACATTCTCCATAGGCCGTGTCCCTTTTCTGAGACTAAGATCGGCTTCTGTACTTGCATCTATGACTAGGGATTGCTTAGCAGAAGTGGTTGTAGCTTCGAAACATCTATTTCCAATGTAACGAATGCAGGCTGAACTTTTCATTTTTTTTTGCTTAAACTTCGCTTTTCAAGTTTAATTTCACCTTTGGTTTCATTTTTTAAAGTTCAATTTCACGCTTAGGTGACCATGATTTTGAAATTAAGACTTTTTTGTTATATTTTTATTATGCCTTAATGATTAGGGTTCAACGACAATGATTAAGGTTCAATAGCAATGATTAAGATTTTGCGGTAATGATTAGGGCTCAACAGCAGCAAAACCTTCATCACGTAATTCTTCAAAGCCTTCATCTAGTGGAGTCACTTTCTTAAAGCCCATGTCTTCTAAAATAGGCTGTGCAATGTAAACGCGTTGCCCGCTACGACAATAGAGATAGATTTCCTGATCTTTCGTTTTTTCGGTATTTGCTGGAATGTTGCCTAAGTTGAGTTGTGAGAGGGGGACGAAGAAAGCGTCTTTTAGGTATCCTTCGTCCCACTCTTCTTGTTCGCGAACATCGAACAGAACGGCTTGATTTTTTTCTAGCTTGGTTTTCAGCGTAGCGAGATGTTTTTCCATGAATAGCAATTACTTTAATATGAAGAACATTGATGAATAGATGCCAGACGAGTAGGTAGCCGTCGCTAGGTTCAATGATAGATTATTGCTGTTTGTTAGACGGGACTGTTGCTTTAAGTCCCATTGCTCTTAATTGATTGAAGCCTTCTTTGAGGGCAACGACGTCTTTGAACCCTTTTTTCTGCAGGAGGGGTTTAGCTGTATTGACGCGATTGCCAGAGCGACAGTGAAGATAAATACGCTTTTTACTGGTTTCTAGCTTAGGTTTATAGCCTTCTTTGAGCTTTGAGAGAGGGACAAGGTCTGCTAATTCAAGGTGTCCTGCGTCCCATTCTTCTTGTTCTCTAACATCAAGTAAAATAGCCTTGCCGGTCTCGATCTCTTTTAACATCTTAGCAATGTGTGGAGCGATCTCAGTTTCAGCCTTTTTTTCATGGCTATTGCTCTTAGCCGTCACTTCTGCTCCCTGTAACAAGGGCAGCGCTAGTAATGATAATACAGCAAATATTCCCATAAATGCTAGTAAATTATAATTGGACACTTGTTGTGCCAGCTGTGATTGGATTGAATGAAATAATCTAATCTTCATGGTTTTCTGTTCCTCTAATTTTATTTTAGTTTTGTTTTATGTGAGTTTTTTTATATTTAGTTGACATTGTGAAAGTGATGTGGATGATGGGCTTATTTTCGGATTTAAAGGGTACGGACACCGTTTTTTCTTAGAATGATTGTATTATGATTATAGATTGTATTATGACTATACTATGACTATACTATGACTATACTATGACTATACTATGACTATACTATGACTATACTATGACTATACTATGACTATACTATGACTATACTATGACTATACTATGACTATACTATCAATATAATAAAATTCATGAATAAAGTCAACTTAAATAAAATAAGCATTGAAACAACTTTATAAAAACAAGGAAAAACAAGGGAAAACAAGGTGGGAAGACGGGTTACTAGATATCATTGGGTTGCAGTGGGTTATTGGGCTATTGGGGGCAAGCACAGATTTAACAGTTTGGCAAGCAGTTTCAATAGGTGAAGAGGTCTGTAGAAAGGTAACGGTCACCTCTGTCGCAGACGATGAAAACAATAACACCGCTCTCAATTTTGCTAGCAATCTCAATAGCGATGTGAGCGGCGCCCCCTGCACTTGTTCCACAGAAGATGCCTTCTTCTAAAGCCAATCGGCGCGCCATTGTCGTTGCTTGCATGATAGAAACATCGCAGGTTTTATCGACGGCGGTTTCATTAAAAATCTTAGGAAGATAAGCCTTAGGCCAGCGCCGAATGCCCGGTATTGAAGAACCTTCGGTCGGAGAAACACCAATAATTTCAACATCCAGCTGGTGCTTATTGAAAAATTTACTGACGCCCATGATAGTTCCCGTCGTTCCCATAGCCGAGACGAAATGCGTGATGCTGTTATGTGATTGATACCAAATTTCAGGGGCGGTGGAAAGATAATGAGCTAGATAATTATCAGGATTGGCGAATTGGTTTAACATGACGTATTGATTGCTTAGCCGATTGACTTTCTCGTGTGCGTAATCAATAGCCCCTTCCATTTCATGTGTGGCGGGAGTGAGGGTTACTTTCGCACCGAATGCTTTCATGATTTTTGAGCGTTCGCTAGTGGCATTTTCTGGCATTACAAGTTCTAGCGGATAGCCTAATACACTGGCAACGAGGGCAAGCCCAACGCCTGTATTTCCTGACGTAGGTTCAATGAGGGTGGTTTGTGGGTTAAGAATTTTACGCTGCCTGGCTTGAAGGATCATATTGAGAGCGGGTCTATCTTTGACACTGCCAGCTGGATTATGACTTTCCATTTTTGCGTAAACGGTCACATTGGGATTAGGCACGATATTTCTGAGTTTGACTAGCGGTGTATTTCCGATTAGGCTTAGTATATTGGGATGACAATGGCTCGTTCCATAGCTGGAATCTATTCCCTGGCTGAGTTTAGGTTGCGGCTGGCGTGGGTAGGGTGGTTTGAACCAGTGGGTTAGACTTCGCTTCGTCAATTCACTTCTATTATCACGGTTAATAAAATTTGGTAGGGTATCGAAAGGCTCCTTTATAGCTGGATAAGAGGGAACAGAAGACAATGATATAGGATAAGGCACAGAATCAAGCTTTTTGGAGTTCTTTGCAGACCGGACTGAGGAGTTCAAACTCATAATAGACGCCACTTTCTCTTTCTAGATGCAGCTTTTTAGATGTGAATCTTGACAGTTTCTATCGATGCTTTTACCGATGATTTTGCTAATAAAACCAGCTCAACAACCCATTGTACAGAGAATAACGAGTTCTCAGCCTAATTATAACATTGTTTTGTCGTTATTGTCGGGATCAATAAATAAGATAACTTAAAAACTTGTCGCAGGTAAATCATAGATTGCCTAGTTCCAAGTAAAAATAGCCCACCAGTACTTAGGTAAATTATAGAATAGTAAATTATAGAATGACTCTTCACAGAATGGTTGTAATCAACATAAAATAGTTCTACTAGCATTGTTCTCGTTGTTTGGATAATGATCATTGTATAATAGCTGCATTACGATAGATAAGATGAAATAAATAGGGGTCTGCATACACGTGCCAAATTGCCTTCATCCGAAATCTTATTAGCGGACAATGACTTAAAATCATTTGATTTGTAAACTATGTATTGATAAAATGTAGCAAAACAGGATGCATATCAATAAAATCATTATAAGAACAGCGATCAATATAAAAGTACTGTTCGTAACGCTAGTTGTGATTGTAGGGATCCTAGGGGGTGGCTTGTTTATCATTTATCTGAGCGATTTCAATAAAAAACTCTCCTCAGTAGAAACAATGATAGCAGCGGGAGATTGGGAAGCTACTGAAACAGCCCTTACTGAGCTAAGAGAGTACAGATGGTTTAATAAACGTATATTGGTACTGCAATTAAATTACTTGCGTGCTAAAAATTTGGAAAAACCAGTCGATTATGAATTGATGGAAATGCTTCGCATAGCCAACTATATGCAGGCGCATTATCGTTCTTATAAAAAAACTGCAGAAGAAATCCTAGGTGAGGTCTATTATCAATTGGGAGTGGCGTATTATGAGCAGGCATTAGAATATCTCGAACGGGTCTCCACACGGCTTGATAAAGAAGCCCATGATAATACGGAAGCTTTGAGTTTGTATAAGAAATTATATGCAGTGTGTGAACACTTAAATAGGCTGGATAAAATGCTGTACTATACACATAAGGTATTAAAACTAGAACCGAATAACTACGAATTTCAGATCAATTTAGCCAAAGTGTATCTTCACCAAAAAGACTATGAAACTGTTCTCGTCACCTTAGAGCAAGTCCTCTTCAATGACGATAAAGACTTTATCGCCATACAAAAATCTGGAATGATGTTATACGCGCTCATGAAGTATCTGCATTTAGACGATAAAGCAAATTTTTACCTCGAATACATCAATGCCAAACACGACCAGCTTTTATTGGCAGCAAATACCACGACTTCTGCCTTTAACAATGGAATTAACCGCAACAAGCAAAATCTTACCGACACCACTTCACTGAGCAGTACTTCCAAACGTCCGACAGCAGTTTATAATTCTGCTATAAAAGAGTCTTTTGAGATTATTGAAAAAACGACTTCTGATAATATTATAGAGGTATTCAATGGAATAGAAGACTTAAAGTGGGAACAGCCCTCTTATCTCGAATCTTAAAACTAAAATGCTTGAAGCAGTGCCTTAATTTATACTTGAACTCAGTTCATATTTTAATCCATACCTCAATCTATACCTGAGTTTTATCATTTATTGTGGCAGTTGGTTAAACGTCTATGCTGTGAAACCCAATTTCAGTCTCGATTGCAGTTTTGACCGCAGTTTCGATAGTAATTTTGGCTGCAGTTTCAAGGGTGATTTCAATTGTAATTTCAAGAGTGGTTTCAATGGTAGTTTTAATGGTAATTTCAAGGGTGATTTTATTTGTGATTTTAATCACAATTTCAATTGCGGCAGTTTTAATTGCGATTTCACTTATTAAATCATAATTGATGTTACAATTGATACATAGGGTAAGATTGTAGGTTATAATAATTGTATTATCGGTTTAAGAATATAATTTAAGTGTTAATGTGCTCAGTGTACTCAATGTGCTTATTACGCTCAATATGCTCAATATGCTTATTACACTCAATATGCTCAGTGTGTTTATTGCACTCAATGTGTTTATTGTGTTTATGACTTGCTTTAAAGGAATACTCTTTTATAAGAATAGAAAATTCTAGCCGATAAACAAGTAAGCCAATGGCAATCACTAATGGCAATCACTTATGACCGCTTAGAGAATCATGAATTAGAAGCATAAATTGGAAGGATGAATTAGAAGCACGAACTAGAAGCATGAATTGGATATAATATTAATTGAATACAACATTATATAACACTGCATCACACTGTATAATATTAGCTTGCTGCCATTTAAGATCATATGTAAAGGAATAAAGTAACAAAATAGTATGAGTATGTTTTCATCATTGATTTCAAGAGATATCGGCATTGACCTCGGTACTGCAAACACATTGATTTACTTAGAAAATGAAGGAATTGTTCTCAATGAACCCAGTGTGGTTGCCATCGAGAAAGCGACAAATCATGTCATTTCTATAGGCACCGATGCTAAATATATGTTAGGCAGAACACCGGGGGCTATTATTGCGGTTCGTCCATTGCGTGATGGCGTGATTGCTGATTTTGAAATAGTGGAAAAAATGATCCGCTACTTTATTAATAAAATTTCACCACGCAAAACACTGCTCAATCCACGTGTTGTCATTGGGATTCCAACGGGTATTACGGAGGTTGAAAAACGGGCTGTGTTGGAATCTTGTGAACAGGCGGGAGCACGGGAAATTTACTTGATTGAGGAGCCACTAGCAGCTGCTATCGGTGCTGGAATGCCTACGTCCTTGCCGTTAGGAAACATGATTGTGGACATTGGCGGTGGAACAACCGAAATAGCTGTCATTTCCTTAGGAAGTATTGTTGTTGAGCGGAGTATTCCTGTAGGCGGCAATGAAATCGACCAGGCGGTTGTAGATTTTGTTAAAGATGCTTTCAATGTTGTCATTGGCCAGCGCTCTGCTGAGGATATTAAGACAACTTTCGCAGACTTATGGAATATCCAGAGTAAAGAAACTTACGCAGCCAAAGGACGAGATGCCATCTCAGGCCTTCCACGGAGCCAAGAAATGACACTGCGCGAAGTTAAAGAAGCTATTATGGAACCTGTGAAAAAGATTATTTTTTCCATTAAAAGTGTTCTCGACCAGACACCCCCTGAACTCTCAGCCGATATTATGGAACATGGCATTGTCGTTAGTGGCGGCGGCGCACTACTTAAGGGCTTTAAAAAGATGCTCTCTCATGAAACAGGCGTCCCAGTCGTCATTGCCAATAATCCTACCGAATGTGTCGCCGTTGGAACGGGCATTTATCTCGCACAATTAAAAGAAATGCAGCACAAGAAAAAATACCTCAAAATATAGTAACGCCCATGCGGGGGTAATATTTATATATCAAATCTTTACAGGACTGGTTGTCATAAGCCAGGCAATGTTAAATCATTCTCGTTTATTCAGGTTGTCTGTTTTATATTACAGTTATATATTATTCTGCTATATTTCTTTCTGCAATATTTCCTATAAAATAAGAATTGCCGTGCTGCCTAAGCATGATCTCGTTGCCCTAACCGAAGCAACTCAATTTTAAATAACGCCATCAATTGCTCATATTCAATCGCTCATATCAGCATAAGAGTATAAAAGCAAGCACTCTTTTTACTAAATAGACGGCATTTTTAGACGATCTTTAGATGATCCCTTTATAAGACATCGCAGCCTTACTACAGAAGAAATGAAGTTATTGCCAGGCAATGCCAATAATCATTCCTAAAATACGTCATTCCTAAAATACACGAAATAACCTAAGAGAATTGAGTTCGTAATAACGATAACCTATCATATATATAAAAATAAGCGATGGCCAAGCGAGATAGACGCTATTTCAATCTGCTACAGATAATCGTGATTGGGTTTTTATTTCCAATTACATTTTTGTTTCTAGATGCTAGCGATAGTGTGGATTTTAGAGGCTATTTCATGAGCACCTATCGGTATTTGCTTAGAAGTTCCCATGAAAATATGGCTTCTGTGAATAATTTTTCAAAAAACTTGTACCGTGCTTTTACAGAAAAAGTAGACCAAGAAGACCGTATTTCACGACTAGAACGGCAAGTTATTAGACAGCAACTTATTTTAGACAATTTATTAATTTCTAAAACTGAAAACGAGAGATTGACCGAATTACTTGCCCTGAAAGAAGAATTGGACTTTGCAGTCACTTTTGCTAGTGTTATTGGATATGATCCTGAAAATCACTTCACAACTTTGATTATTGACAAGGGCTCTGAAGCGGGTGTCGAACTCAATCGTCCCGTACTAGCGTATCAAAACAAAAAAATTGGACTGGTCGGATTTATTTTACAGCATGACAAGTATTTTAGTGAAATTCGTACCATTCTTGATCAACGTACACAAATCAGTGTTAATTTGACAACCTATGATTCATTGGCGATTGCACGCGGACAGTCTCGAGCCAATATTTTGTTAGAAGTTGATTTTATCGATATTGGCTTAGAAAATTTGCTTTATGAAGAAGTCCATACCTCAGGCTTAGGACAACGCTATCCATTGGGAATTTTAATCGGCAATGTCGTAGAAGTCGATCACGCTAAGTATGGGTTATTTCAGAAAGCTTATTTAAAACCGGTTATTGATTTTTATTCGCTTAGAGAAGTTTTTATTTTGACTGAAGATGCGCCTATAACAGCAGAACAATCGCGTGTTAATGCCGAAAAAGAACTCTACGCCACAAAATCTCCGCAATCACGCGAACAATTTCTCTCAGGAATACGTACTTCGCTAAAATAGGTCATTCCTATAAGTCGTTATGAAGAAATGTTAAGTGAAGCCACTTCAGTTTCTAGTGTTATTATCAAGACGAAGTCTATAATAGAAGTCTTTTGCTGTAAGAGAGGACTGTTCTAGAGGTATTTCGCTAGGCAGTTGTGATGAAAAATGAAGTACAAGTGGAGAAAGATTTTACTACGGGCTATTATTTTAATCGTCATCATAAGTTTGATGGTTTTACAGAGTTCTACTTTAGCGTTAAGGGTAGGTGGTGTCAAAATCAATCTAGTCTATACGATTATCATTACCGTTATTTTAGTAGGCTCTATCAATTTTGGACTAGCACTTGCGGTAGGCGTAGGTTTTGGATACGACATACTCAGCAGTAGTAATATGGGATTTTACATGACAAGTTACTTTCTTTCTGTATTTCCGCTTATCTTTTGGGCTGAGAAACTTCGGACGAATTTAATTTTTTCATTGTTTCTGGTCTTAATGTTCGGTGCTGCTACATTTAAAATGATGATTGAACTTATGTTGCTCTTGTTTATTTATGACGGGCAGGTGAGTTCTGTTTATTTTAAGAAAATTGGCTTATTGGAGGTGGTATTGACAACGGCGGCTTCGGCACTTCCTTATAGCCTAGCTATGATATGGAAATTTTTACGAAAGTAATGTTTGAAAGTAACAATAGCAGTAATAATAACGATTGAAAGTAACAATAACAGTGATAATAACATTAACTATTGCTAGCCGCTTCTAGAGTTTTTATCGTATAAAACAGAAAGTCGCAATGTCAATTATTTCAATGTCAATCATTTTTTTATTGTGGGGAGTATTTTTTACTGTGGGGGGTATTTTTTATGATATTTGGGATAAATTGATAAAAATTTTTCTTGTTATAGACTTTGAAGCTAAGATAGATTAAAAAAATAATGATTGTGTTTGTAATAAAATACTATGAAAATACTATGAATAATCATTTTTTCTAGCCAGGTTTCAATTGAAAATGCTCACGAAATGTTCAAATTTAGGCAATAGCTTTTTGGAATAATGACTTATCGTAATTTTAATAATATAATATGTATAAATTAAATATTCTAACCGAGTAAGTATAGGCAATTTATCACTTATACAGATAGATTTAACTTATTTAACCAGCGATCAAATTAAGAGATTTTAGTTAGAAATTTTACTTAATCCTGATATTGAGCCCTAGGACTCGTGTCCTTAATGATATCAATTGTCTTAATTTGTATAAGATAAGGAGTTATGTTTTGAAAAAATTAATCGATTATCAGTACCTTTCTAATAGTAATAATGCGTATATAGAAGAGCTTTATGAAAAATACTTAGCAGACCCTGCCAGTGTTTCTGAGAAATGGAGGTATTTCTTTGAAGGATTCCAATTGCGCGAAGCAGTTGCCAATCAAAAAGATAAAATCATTCAGCCATCTAGTGAAAATCTCAATCAACCGCTCCCCTCTTCCTCCCAGCAAAGTGAAGCTACCGCGCTTGATCCTAAGGAAATTGCCGTTACTAAACTCATTCAAGCCTATCGTGCCCGCGGCTATACGGTCGCCAATCTAAATCCTTTCACTAAACCGCACGATACCAATGCTATGCACGCCCAATTAGACCTGGAGTATTTCGGTCTTAAAACAGAAAACCTAGACCGTGTCTTCAAAGCAGGGAACGAACTTAAAATAGGACCTGCTCCTCTTAAACAAATTCTCCATTGTCTGCAATCTGCTTATACGGAAACAATGGGTGTAGAATTCACGCATTGCAATGATGCTAACCTTAGAGTCTGGCTTTACAACGCACTCGAACCATCATTTGGTGATCCACGTTATACAAAGCAAGACAAATTGAATATCTTCGAATCTCTAACCCGTGCGGTGATATTTGAAAATTTTTTGCAGAAAAAATACATTGGGCAGAAACGTTTTGGTCTAGAAGGGGGCGAGGCATTGATTCCTGCACTAGACAGGCTCATTAATCGTGGTGCTGAGTTGGGTGTCGAGGAATTCGTCTTTGGAATGGCACACCGCGGCCGCCTTAACGTGCTAGTCAATATTATGCAGAAGTCATACTCACAACTGTTCACTGAATTTGAAGGGGGTACTTTGCCTGAACACATTAAAGGCGACGGTGACGTCAAATATCACTTAGGGCAGTCTACCGATATTGAGAAAAATGGTAAATCTATTCATCTAAGCCTTGCTTTCAATCCGTCTCATTTAGAAGCCGTTGATCCGATTGTAGCGGGAATGGTACGCGCTAAATGTGAAAAATATTATAACGAGCAAGTCGGTAAAATTGTTCCTATTCTTATTCACGGTGACGCAGCTGTAGCAGGACAAGGCGTTGTTTATGAACTTGCCAATATGTCTCAATTGCCAGGTTACAATAACGGGGGAACAATCCATGTTGTCATTGACAATCAAGTCGGCTTCACAGCAACAAGTCGAGAAACACGCTCAAGTCTTTTTGCTACCGATATAGCGCATGTGACCGACTCGCCTATATTTCACGTCAATGGTGATGACCCACTTAAAGTCGCATACGCTTTCGAATTAGCGATTGCTTTGCGGCAGAAGTTTAGTATCGATGTCTGGATCAATATGATCTGTTACAGACGTTACGGGCATAACGAAAGCGACGACCCCAATTTCACTAACCCAAAGATTTACGCCCTCATCAAAGATCATCCACATGTTCTGTCCTTATATAAAGACCGCCTGCTGAGTGAAGGAATTCTCTCAGAACAGCAAGCTAAAGATACACAACTGCTCTATGAAAAAGTACTCAATGAAAAATTAAACAAAGCACGTGAATACAAAACACATATTCACATTGACTCGCTTAAACGCTACTGGCAAGATATTCGTGTCGCCACAGAACGTGATATGCAAGAGGTTGTCGACACAACCGTCTCACGTGCTCTCTTAGATAAAATAGCAACACAGCTTACAAAACTCCCTCAAGATTTCAATGTTTATCGTAAGGTTAAACGTATCATTGATACTAGAAAGCAAAATTATTTTGAAAAGGGAATTTCTGATTGGGCTTTCGCAGAGGCGCTTGCTTTTGGAAGTCTGCTTTCAAATAGACGCTCTGTCCGACTAGCAGGGCAGGATAGCGCTAGGGGTACGTTTTCCCATCGCCATGCTGTCCTTAAAGATATGGTGACAGAAAAAAAATATGTTCCACTTGCAAACTGTGTCGTAGGACGGTCTAATTTCCTAGCTCTCAATACGCAACTCTCTGAATATTCGATCTTAGGGTTTGAATATGGCTATTCACTTGCACGTCCGCATGCGCTTGTTATCTGGGAAGCACAATTCGGTGACTTTGCTAATTGTGCTCAGGTGGTTATCGACCAATTTATCACCTCAGGTGAGAGCAAGTGGCAACGATACAGTGGAATTATCCTATTGCTTCCACATGGATATGAAGGAATGGGGCCAGAACATTCCAGCGCCAGACTCGAACGCTTTTTACAAATGTGTGCAGACAATAATATCTTTGTGACTAACGTCACCACACCAGCCAATTTCTTTCATTTGCTTAGGAGACCTATTCTTTCACCGTTTAGAAAACCAACTATTGTAATGTCCCCTAAGAGTTTGATTCGCCACTCACAGGTTATTTCGCCAATCAGTGATTTTACTGACCATCGCTTTCAAGAAGTCATTGACGATCCAAGCGTTACGCCTGCCCATGTGACTAAGGTACTGCTATGTTCAGGCAAAATTTACTTCGAACTCTTAGCCGAGCGCGAAAATGCAGGTAGATCAGATATTGCTATTATTCGCTTAGAGCAACTCTATCCGCTTGTTAAACACAAACTCCTAGCGTTAAAAAAGAAATACGCCCATATCAAAAAATGGACCTGGGTTCAAGAAGAACCTAAAAACATGGGCGCTTGGAGTTATTTACTCCTCCAGGCTTCTTATCTCGACTTAACGTGTGTTTCTAGGAAGTTGTCCTCTTCTACAGCCTCAGGAATGTTAGAGATTCACAAACGCAATCAGAAAAATGTCATTCATACAGCCATTTATGGAGATGACACAAAAACATCACCTCAGAAAAAAGCCGCTCCTATAAAAAAAACGTCCAGTCATGCTTATAAAAATAAAAAGCCAATTTCTGAGCACGCCGCCTCTTATAAAGCCAGTCGCACAACTCAACCTAAGGTTAAAATAACCACAAGCAAGTAAGCAAATCAATTTCATAAAACAACCTTTAAATAAATTTAATATCATTCGTGCTATTAAAGTACGTGTCTAATAATGATTGATTGAGAAACAGAAAAATGAGTACAGATATCGTTGTTCCAGCAGCAGGGGAAAGTATTAGTGAAGGTGAATTAGCCACTTGGCATAAAAAAAGTGGTGATACCGTCAATGTCGATGAAGTTATTGGTGAGATTGAAACCGATAAAGCAGCACTCGAAATTAGAGCTCCTACAGCAGGTCACTTAGAGATTATTGTTGATGTTGGCACTTCGGTTAAAGTCGGTCAGAAAATCGCCGTCGTTACCGCCGCTAGCAGCAAAAAATCTCCCACTACCACTCCAATTCAAAAAACTACACCCCAACCTAAACAAGCACCACTCAATGCAGACCTCTCCCCAGTCCCAGACAAAAAATTAGCACCTCTCCATCCCACACCTTCCGCTAGAAAACTTATGCGCGAACATGATCTTAGTGCTAGTGATATTGCCAGTCGTACTTCGCTAGCCAATACGCAAGGACGTATCCATCAAGAACACGTCAAGTCCGCACTTGCTACAAAGCCTAGTCCTACTGCCCCTGCTGATCTCCTTCAATCACCTACCCATGCCGATTCTAGTCCTCCTTCACCTCAACTCCAGCAACCTACTCACGACATTGATCGCTCTGAGAATCGTATAAAAATCTCCAGACTTCGCGCAACGATCGCCCAACGCCTCGTTTTGTCACAGCAAACAGGCGCACTTTTGACAACCTTTAATGAAATAGACATGCATCAGATCACGCATTTGCGTGCTAAGTATAAAGAAAGTTTTAAAAAGAAATATGACATTGGTCTAGGCTATATGTCGTTTTTTGTTAAAGCAACAGTTCTTGCACTTAAAGAGTTTCCTATTATCAATTCTCGCATGGACGAGAAAGAAATTATTCAACCCCATTATATTGATATTGGTGTAGCTGTTGCAACACCCAAAGGTTTAGTCGTTCCCGTTTTACGCAATGCAGATAAAATGAGTATTCACGATATAGAAATGCACATCAAAGATTTTGCCCTCCGTGGCAAAGCAGGAAAACTCGCCCTAGAAGAACTCAATGGCGGAACATTCACCATTACCAATGGCGGTGTATTCGGTTCAATGCTCTCAACTCCTATCGTCAATTATCCTCAATCAGCCATCTTAGGTATGCATAACATCGTCAAGCGGCCTGTCGTCTTCAATGATGAAATCGTTATTCATCCCGTGATGTATGTTGCTGTGTCCTATGATCATCGTCTTATCGATGGTGCTGATGCTGTACGATTTCTTTACAGGATTAAAGAAATGATTGAAGACCCCAGTCGTCTGCTTATCAATGTCTAAAAGAGTGTCGTCTTTGACGGCATTGTATGAAACCAATTGACCTCAATTAACCGCAGATAAACACAGATGAATTATATCAAGTCAATTGACCGCAGATAAACGCAAATTGAGTTATACGAAGGGGATGAACCACAGATGAACGCAGATAAACACAAATGAATTATATCAAGTCAATTGACCGCAGATGAACGCAGATTGAGTTATACGAAGGGGATGAACCGCAGATGAACGCAGATAAACACAGATGAATTATATCAAGTCAATTGACCGCAGATAAACGCAAATTGAGTTATACGAAGGGGATGAACCGCAGATGAACGCAGATAAACACAGATTGTATTCATATAAAGAATGAATCACAAATGAATACGGATTAAGTTTCATGAAGGAAATGAGCCACCGATGAACATAAATTAAATTTTAATTGATTTGCTAAAACCAATAACTTATGGACTATAAATTTAAAGAAAATTTACAAAACATTCTTAAGAAAGACAATCGTTTTTATAAAAAAGAAAGTAAACATTTCTTTAAGAATAAAATCACCGAGTGTGCTCTTAACCTAGATGATGCATTGATTAAACTTTTGCTTGGCAATAGAGATTGTCGTAAAAAGTTTTTTCGCATTTACAAAAGAAATAATAAAGAAATAACTGTCTTTGATAAAGATACTTTTACTTATTGGATCAATCACTACGAGTTTTTACCGGACAGCTATACAAAGTTTAAACAAAATATCGGCTTATCTATTGATGGCAATGATCTGTTCAGAAAAAACAGAGACGTCTCGCTTATCTTTCCATACAAAGACTGTGTTTTACAAGGCGGACAGACGAAAGAAGACGCTAAAAGAGATGAGGTTTTTTACAATGAAGTTTTAGCCCCCGATCGGATAGATAGACTCTTGGATAAAAAAGTTTTGACTAATTTTAAAAGGATTGATCAGAACGGCGAACACAAAGTTAATGAAACCGATCTCAAAAACATCACCGAAAAAAACCTTATTATCAAAGGCAATAATCTCTTAGCACTCCACAGTTTAAAACGTCTTTATGGAGGCAAAGTAAAACTTATCTACATCGACCCTCCGTATAATACAGGAGGAGAGGCAAATATTTTTACTTATAATAATTCTTTTAATCATAGCACTTGGCTAACCTTTATGAAAAATCGTTTAGAGGTGGCAAAAGAATTTTTAAGAGATGATGGATTTATTGCTATTGCTATAGATCATTATGAATTGTTTTATTTAGGTTGTCTGGCGGATGAGGTTTTTGGTAGAGACAATCGTTTAGGTATTATTACGGTAGTACATAATCGTGGAGGGAGGCAGGATGATAAATTTTTCTCAACCGCAAATGAATTTATGCTTGTTTATAGTCTAAGTAAAGAGAGAGCAACATTAAAAAATTTTGAACTATCAGAAGATAAAAAAAGCGAATACGATAAAATAGATTCGAAAGGAAGATATAAATTAGTTGGTTTTCAGAGAACTGGTAGTAATTCTAATAAAAAGGACAGACCTAATTTATTTTTTTCAATTTACTATAATAGTAATAGTGATAAGTTTTCATTAGAAGAAAAAAAAGGTTATAAGGAAATCTTACCTATTGATAAAGAAGGTAATGAAAAATGCTGGAGATGGGGAAAGAATAAAATTATTAATAATTTTGATGATTTGTCTTTTCGCCTAGTAAATGGCAGATCGACTATCTATCTTAAAAGTAGATTAGATCAACATCCGGGAGAAAAAGCAAAAACTATATGGGATAAACCTATTTATTCAGGTGCGTCTGGAACAAATCTTCTAAAGAAATTACTAGGAAAAAATATTTTTAGCTACCCAAAATCTCTTTACACCGTCCTAGACACTCTAAAAATAACCACCGACAAAAATGATATTATTATGGACTTTCATGCAGGTAGTGGAACAACTGGACATGCTGTCTTAGAGTTAAATAAAGAAGACGGCGGAAATAGAAAATTTATTCTTATTGAGCAGCTAGACGAACACATTGCCGTGTGTCAGGAAAGAATGCAGAAAGTGATACAGAAACACATCAAAGAAGAAAAAGAAAAACCATCAACTTTAATAAAAGAAGAGAATACAAAAAGTTTAAAAGAACTAGAAAGGGAAAATTTTATCACTTTCGAACTTGCCGAATACAATCAAAAATTTATTCGTAAAATTAAGGAAGCAAAGAACACCCAAACCTTACTCACTGTTCATGAAGAAATGAATAAAAATGGTTTTCTGTCGTATCAATTTTGCGACAAAACTTTCAAAGAAAAAATAAATGACTTTGAAAACCTTGCCCTTAAAGAACAAAAACATATCCTAATAAAACTCCTGGATAAAAACATGCTTTATCTCAACTATAACGAGATAGAAGATAAAATATATAACGTATATAAGAAAACAATAAAACTGAATAAGCAAATTTACGAAAGAACAAAGAACCAGAGAGCAATGCAGATTGAATTATATCAAAGGGATGAACCACAGATAAACGCAGATGAACGCAAATTGAGTTATACAAAGGGGATGAACCACAGATGAACGCAGATAAACGCAGATGGATTATATGAAATCAATTGACCGCAGATGAACGCAAATTGAGTTATACGAAAGGGATGAACCACAGATGAACGCAGATAAACACAGATGGATTATATGAAATCAATTGACCGCAGATGAACGCAAATTGAGTTATACGAAAGGGATGAACCGCAGATGAACGCAGATAAACACAGATTGCATTCATATAAAAAATTAATCATAGATTGACTATATTAGGTTTCATGAAGAGAACTAACCGCAGATGAACGCAGATTGTATTTTATATAAAGAATAAATTACAGATCAATACAGATTAGATTTCATGAAGGGAATAAACTGCAGATGAACGGAGTGCAGCACAAATTGAATTTAATTAGTGAAAAAATCATTGAGGCGTCTTACGAGGTTAGTAATACATTAGGGGCAGGTTTTTTAGAGAATGTTTATGAAAATAGTTTGTTTATAGAACTTCAAGCAAAGGGGCTATTTGTAGAAAAACAAAAGCGAATTGAGGTCAATTATAAAAACAATATCGTTGGTGATTATTATGCCGATTTGTTAGTAGAGAGAAGTATTATTATTGAGATAAAAGCGATAAAAACACTAATTGAAATTCATCAGGCACAATTATTAAATTACCTAAAAGCAACGAATATTACACTTGGTTTGTTAATCAATTTTGGTAATCCTAAAGTAGAAATAAAAAGAATGATCGATTCGAAATAAATTATCTGTGTTTATCTGCGTTCATCTGCGGTTAGTTCCTTTCTGTTGGTAATCTTAAAGTAGAAATAAAAAGAATGATCGATTTGAAATAAATTATCTGTGTTTATCTGCGTTCATCTGTAGTTCGTTCCTTTCTGTTGGTAATCCTAAAGTAGAAATAAAAAGAATGGTCGATTTGAAATAAACTATCTGTGTTTATCTGCGTTCATCTGCGGTTAGTTCCTTTCTGTTAGTAATCCTAAAGTAGAAATAAAAAGAATGATCGATTTGAAATAAATTATCTGTGTTTATCTGCGTTCATCTGCGGTTAGTTCCTTCATAAAATCTAATCTGTATTCATCTGTGGTTAATTCATTATATAAAATCTAATCTGCGTTTATCTGTGTTTATCTGCGGTTCATCTCTTCGTAAAATTCAATTTGTATTCATCTGTGGTTAATTCATTATATAAAATCTAATCTGCGTTTATCTGTGTTTATCTGCGGTTCATCCCTTCGTAAAATTCAATTTGTATTCATCTGTGGTTAATTCATTATACAAAATCTAATCTGCGTTCATCTGTGTTTATCTGCGGTTCATCCCTTTCATAAAATCTAATCTGTATTCATCTGTGGTTAATTCATTATATAAAATCTAATCTGCGTTCATCTGTGTTTTCTGTATTCATCTGTGGTTAATTCATTATATAAAATCTAATCTGCGTTCATCTGTGTTTATCTGCGGTTCATCCCTTCGTAAAATTCAATTTGTATTCATCTGTGGTTAATTCATTATATAAAATCTAATCTGCGTTCATCTGTGTTTATCTGCGGTTCATCCCTTCATAAAATCCAATCTGTATTCATCTGCGGTTAATTCATTATATAAAATCTAATCTGCGTTCATCTGTGTTTATCTGCGGTTCGTTCCTCTCTGTGAAATCCAATCTGTATTCATCTGTGGTTAATTCATTATATAAAATCTAATCTGCGTTCATCTGTGTTTATCTGCGGTTCGTTCCTCTCTGTGAAATCCAATCTGTATTCATCTGTGGTTCATTCATTATATAAAATCTAATCTGCGTTCATCTGCGTTCATCCCTTCGTAAAATTCAATTTGTATTCATCTGTGGTTCATTCATTATATAAAATCTAATCTGCGTTCATCTGCGTTCATCTGCGGTTCATCCCTTCGTAAAATCTAATCTGTATTCATCTGTGGTTAATTCATTATATAAAATTCAATTTGCGTTTATCTGTGTTTATCTGCGGTTCATCCCTTCATAAAATCTAATCTGTATTCATCTGTGGTTAATTCATTATATAAAATTCAATCTGCGTTTATCTGTGGTTAAAAATAAATTATGAGTAACGATTTTCTACATAAAGAATATGATAGTTTAGAAAAACATAATACTATCAAAAAAGAAATACCTAAAGCGGTTTTAGAGAATCTCAATCCTAAATTTCAGATTCGCCCCTATCAAAGAAAGGCTTTTAATCGGTTTTTCTATTATCTAGAAGATGCCCCAGACAAAATAACTCCTATTCACCTACTTTTTAATATGGCAACGGGAAGTGGTAAAACGCTTATGATGGCGGGTTTAATACTATATCTGTATGAGAAGGGATATAGAAATTTTTTATTTTTTGTCAATTCAACTAATATCTTAGAAAAAACGAAAGATAACTTTCTCAATAAAAATAGCAGTAAATATTTATTTAATGAGCAGATACTGTTCGAAGGACAAGAAGTACGTATTAACGAGGTGTCTAATTTTAATCAGTCAATAGAATCAGACATTAATATATTTTTCACTACTATACAAGGACTTCACGGAAACTTAAAAGGAATAATAAAAGAAAATGCAATCACCGATGAAGATTTTAGTGAGCAGAAAATTGTTTTATTAAGCGATGAAGCCCATCATCTAAATGTAGCAACGAAAGGACAGCTTAGTGAAGATGAACAGAACTGGGAAGAAACGGTACAAGGAATCTTTAATAAAGATCGTGAAAATATTTTACTAGAATTCACGGCTACCATTGATCTAAATAATCAAAATATAATCGATAAATATAGAGATAAAATTTTATATAAATACGATCTTCCTGATTTTAGAAAAGATAAATATTCTAAAGAAATAAAAACTTTGTCGTTAGATTCTAGTTTAGATCAAGTGATGCTGCATGCTGCGTTGTTATCGCAATACCGCTTGAAAATAGCAGAAAAATATGGTATAACCTTGAAGCCTGTCATTTTATTTAAAGCACAAAAAACAATAGAGCAGTCTAATACCAATGAAGAGACCTTTAAAAGATTGATTAAAAACTTAAATATTAAACAATTAGAAAAATTGCTGAGTATAAATTTTCTACCAAAAGAAAACACGATTTTAGTCGACGCATTTAGTTACCTAGACGATATCTACGAAACAAATTATCAAAATTTAATAGCTGAACTGCAGAGAGATTTTTCTGATGAAAAAATCATTAACGTTAATGATGAAGCATCAAAAAAAGACAATCAAATTTTACTTAACAGTTTAGAAGACAATAGCAATCCTATTAGAGCTATTTTTGCAGTAAATAAATTAAATGAAGGGTGGGACGTACTGAATCTTTTTGACATAGTCCGTGTGTATGACACCAGAGATGGCAATTGGCAAAAAGGTGATAAATATAAAGCAGGCTGTACAACATTAAGTGAGGCACAGCTTATCGGTAGAGGAGCAAGGTATTATCCTTTTTCAACAAGTGATGAAGAAGATATATTCACTAGAAAATATGATGAAGATACCGAGAACGAGTTAAAGATTTTAGAAGAACTTCATTATCACAGTAAGTACAATAGCCGTTACTTGGAAGAAATGCAAAGAGTGATGGTAGAGCAGGGGCTAATAGATGAAAAAAATACTATTATAAAAGAGCGAGTTAAAATAAAAGATACAACAGAAGAGTCATTTTATAATAAAAGAGTCGTCTTCAAAAATAAGCCAATAGTCAATGATAACAAAGACAAAAGATCGTTTGAGGATTATGGCATTAAATCATCCTATCCATTTAAAGTAACTACTGATAAGATTAGAGAAAGAAATATCCTGGGGGATCAATGGGCTCTAAAAAATCCAGAAAAGGACTCGTACCATCGTGTATTATTAAAAGATATAGAAAAAATAATATTTTACAAAGCGTTTAATCAAAACAAAGACTTTTGGAATTTTGCTAATCTTAAAAAATACTTTGGTAATTTAGAGTCTGTCAATGATTTGCTAAGTGATAAATATTTTTATCGTATGACTCTTGAAACGAATAGAGAGTTTTTATCACGTGAAGAAAAGCTGAGTGCTCTTAATAAGATATTGCCAGAAATAAGCGATAAAATCAAAAAGAATGCCATTTATAAAAAAGGATCCATTGCGTTTCATCCTGAACATATTCATAAAATATTTAGAGAGTCAAAAGAGTTACGGTTTAATGCTAGTAATAAGCAATTTAAAAGCATAGACATTGATCAGATAAAAGATTTTTTCCTGCACGATAAGTTATGGGGTACTAGTGAGGAAGAGAATTTTATTCGTTTTTTCACATCTTACATAAAGAAGCTCACTAAGAAGTACAAAGAAATAAAATTATTGAGAAACCATAGAGAACTAAAAATTTATAGATTTAGTGACGGCAAAGCGTTTGAACCCGACTTTCTTTTATTTTTAACTAAAAACAATGGAAAAGAATTATCTTATCAAGTTTTTATTGAGCCCAAAGGAGATCATTTAATAAAATATGATAAAGAAAAAGAAGACTTTCTTAAAGAAATAAAAAGTAAATATCATTTAGAAGTTTTAGATGGGAACGATTACAAATTACTAGGGCTTAGGTTTTACAATAAAAATAAGGAAATTGAGTTTGAAAAAGACTTTGAAAAGGAGTTGCTGCATTAGCAAAATAAAATGAATAATGATGTAACAAAGGCCCGTCCATTTATAAAATGGGTAGGTGGAAAAAATGCAATAGCTCATGTTATCGGAGAATATCTGCCTGCTGAAATAGACCGTTACTACGAACCATTTGTGGGGAGTGGAGCACTATTTTTTTCTATAGCGAGTAGAGTGAAGAAAGCGACATTGTCAGATAATAATCAGTCGTTAATGGTTACTTATAAGGTGGTGCAGCAGCGTGTGCATGACTTAATTGCTCGATTAAAACAACACGCTAAAAAGCACAGTAAGGAATATTATTACAAAGTACGTTCCTGGCATGATCTGACAGATGATCTTGAAATAGCTGCGCGGATGATTTATCTCAATAAAACATGTTATAATGGTCTATACAGGGTAAACAGTAAAAATCAGTTTAACGTTCCGTTAGGAAGCTATAAAAACCCTACAATCTGTGATGCTCCCAATTTGATAGCATGCAGTGTTGTACTACAAAACGTGAATATAATATATCGTTCATTTGATAAAATTGTTATCGAGCCTAATTCAATCGTATACTGTGATCCGCCATATCATGCGACTTACAATCAATACCACGCAGAGAAATTCAATGATTCACTGCAGCAATGTTTGTCAGAATTAGCAAAAGAATGGCATAAACGGGGTAGTTTTGTTCTAATATCGAACAGCAATACTGATTTTATTCGTTCTCTCTATGGCAGGCTATTTAAGGTTATAGAAGTAGAGGCACCTAGGAGTGTGAGTTGTAAGGAAAGAGGAAAAGAAACTGAATTGCTTATCATAACACAATGTAGGGCAGAAAAACCAATAAAACAGGAAGCCGCCTAAGGATTTAAATGTTTGAATTGAGAAGCGAATTATACAAAAAATCAATTTACTGCAGTTGATAACATTGACTTAACAATAGTGAGTTGTAATGACAGTACTTGAAGCGTTGGCTAAGCATAGTGTGATTGTAGCGGATACGGGGGATTGGGAAGAGATTGATACCCTTGCTCCGCGTGATGTGACGACAAATCCTACGCTTATCTATAAAAACATTGAAAAGATCACGCAGTTAGCTGCTGCGAATGAAAGCAGTCGTTTGGGTGTAGCGAAAAATCCTACTTTAATGGAGGATGTTTTAGCACGGGTGATAGCTTCTATTAAAAAAGCTGCGGACAAACAAACGGCAGTGAACCTAGCAATAGAACAATTGTTCGTCACGACAGGACAATTGATGTTAGAAAAGGTCCCTGGTCGCATTTCAATAGAAGTTCCAGCAATTTATTCATTTGATAAAGAAAAAACGGTAGCGGCGGCGAAGTCATTTGTTGCGGCTTACGGAAAGCAAGGAATTGCTTCCAATCGGCTTCTTATCAAAATAGCGGCAACGTGGGAAGGACTGCAGGCGGCAGAAACACTTGAAAAAATGGATATTCATACCAATCTTACCCTTGTATTCAGCCTCGAACAGGCAATGGTCGCTGCAGATAAGGGCATAACACTTATTTCTCCTTTTGTTGGGCGTGTGACCGATTGGTATAAAATGAATGCTCAGAGGACAGAACCTTATCCTATTGCTGAGGACCCAGGGGTCTGTTCTGTTATAGAGATTTATCGGTATTTTAAGAAATACGGTTATACTACTGAGATCATGGCGGCTTCGTTTAGAAGTACTGAGCAGATTATGGCTTTAGCGGGATGTGATCTGCTCACTATTGCCCCTAAATTTTTAAAGCAATTGGCTCATCAAGAAGTAGTCAGTCAAGGAGAACAACCCTTTATACCTATTGTAGAATTGATAAAAACAGAGCCACGTTACAGTGAAAGTGCAGTAGAGAGTCAAATTTCGCTATCAGAAGCCCAATTTCGCTGGCGTCTCAATCAAAATAGAATGGCGACTGAAAAACTTAGAGAAGGCATTGCGCTTTTTGATGAAGCTAGTGAAAAATTGTCCCAATTGCTCCTTAAAACCTCTGCTGGCAGTGTGAGAATGGGTTAAGATTTAAAGAGCAGATGAATAAGGCTTTCCAGCAGCCCAATTTTCAATATTCGTGATGACGTTATTGAAAAAGTCCTCTTCATAAACCTTTTGCGTTACATAACCTGTATGTGGAGAATGAATAACATTGGGGAGGGTACGTAGCGGGTTTGTTTTTTGTATAGGTTCTTCATTGTAAACGTCCAATGCTGCGGTAATATCTGTCCGTTCAGTTAAAATAGTATACAAGTCATTTTGATCAATGATGTGAGCTCGTGAAGTATTGATAAGCATGGTTTGTGGTTTCATGAGGGAGAGATGTTTGTAAGTTATTAAATTTTGTGTGGCTTCGTTTAGTCTGAGGTGAATAGATATAAAATCAGAACGATTGAAAAGTTCTGCTAGTGGCAATCGTTGAATATGGTGTTTTTCTGCGTAAGAATTTTCACGACCTGAATCCCAGGAAATAACGTGCATATTGAAGAGTGTTCCAAAATCAGCTACTTTAGAGCCTAGTCTACCGAGTCCAAGTATTCCAAGTACACTTCCATTGAGTTCGCGTGCGAAGGCATTGTGCCAGTTTCCTGCCTGGACGGCTAGATGATTAGCAATGATATTTTTAGCGCCAGCTAAAATGAGTGCTGCGGTTAATTCTGCTGTTGTGGTGCGACTTCCTTTTGTGATAGAAATAGCAATATTCTGTTCTTTAGCGTAAGACAAATCAACTTGTCCTGATGCTCTCCCCGTAAGGGCAAGGTGTTTTAAATGGGGTAGTTGTGCGAGTACTGTTTTTGTAAAAACGGTACGTTCACGAATGATGATAATAACGGCGTATTCTTTTAAGACGTTAATACTGGGCAGATGGTCATAGAAATCTAGATTAAATCGGCTAGCGTCCAATTGATCCCAGATTTTAAGTCCGCTAGCTAGATTACCGTAATCGTCTATTAAGGCTATTTTGAGCATTGATTTTGAGTCCTTTAGTTAGGTTGCTGTAAATGTCTCAATTGTCTTATTGAGATTATTTTTAGCATTGATTTTACAGGCGGAGCGGGTCTTTGATGATAATTTTTGATTACTATTTTTTTTGGGTGGTGAGTGGTTTTTTCTTGGGTGGTGAGTAGTTTTCATAAAGATTAAAGGATGATCGTTAACAGTATTATTATATCAATACATCAATATTTTAATATAAAACATAGCTAAATGGCAGAGATCTGTTTAGACGAAGTCAATCACATAAAAATACATGAAATAATCATGCTTATATCAATATGATCATATCAGCATTATTAGATTAGTAATATTGTACCAATAATATATTACATCAGTATTATTGTACTAGTATCATTGTACCAGTATTATTATATCAATATTATTTATGGGTATTATATCAATGTTTTGACATAAAACGTGTCATTATACCAGTATTATTATCCCAGTATTATTATATCAATATTATTTATGGGTATTATATCAATGTTTTAACATAAAACGTGTCATTGTACCAGTATTATTATCCCAATATTATTATATCAATATTATTTATGGCTATTATATCAATGTTTTAACATAAAACGTGTCTAAATGGTAGAGTTCTTTAAGTTGAATCCAATCACGTAAAAAATAGGTGAAATTATCATACAATAACGGGCATCATACAATAACGAGTATTAGTGAGTAGATAAATTTTCTTTAAGGAAGGGCTATGACAATTTTAGCGTATGTGCGTGAACATATTTCAATTGTATTAAAATATTGGGTGACGCTTGCGGTGGCTGGGAGTGGAGTGGTCATAGGTGTTGTGTTAGAATTTCCAATTCCATGGATGCTGGGGCCTATATTTACAATTGTTGTCGTGAGTCTCTATTATTCTATCCGGGCGCACCGCTTAGACCGTAAAACTCAATCGATTACAGAAAGTGCAGGTAATAGCAATGTAATTGCTCTTAGAAAAGCAAATTCTATTCCTAAAAAAGTCATTACACCGTTTGTAGCATTGCCGCATCGCGTTCTTCAATACGCTATTATGGTAATAGGTATATTTATTGGGGCGAAGTTTGACGTGGAGATTTTGACGCGGCTTAAAGTGATTTTCCCACTTTTTATGGTACTTATAGGTTCAATGTTGACGCTTGTACCTCTTCTTTACGTGTTATTACGTTTGTTAAGGTTTAGTAGGAGTGATGCGTTGGTTTCTGCGTTACCGGGTGCCTTTTCGCTTCTAATTGCGTATATGGTGAAGTGGGACCTTCCCGTTAAGCGCATTACAATGGTGCATTCTGTTCGGATTATCATGATTCTTGTTTTGACGCCCCTTTACTTTCAGAATGTCATTGATATTGCTGCTGTGTCGCCAGCTAGTGTGAGTTCTATGAGTTTTTATGTGAAATGGGGACAGTTGTTATTGTTGGTAGGAGGGGCATTTACGCTTGGAGTGCTGGCGGATAATTACATTGCAATACATGGAAGTGGTTTTATTGTGACAAGTTTGAGTGCTACGTTACTGTATGCATGGGGGTATATTACGGTAGCGCCACCTGAGTGGTTATTTAATCTGACATTATTTGTGATTGCAGTTTCAATTGCTTCGCGACTTACTGCGGTTGAGTTCGGTGATCTTATTAGAGATTGTTTGGTGGGTGTTTTGGTGACGTCCGTTATGATTATTTTAGCTATTTTTTTTGCTTGGGTTTTATATAAATTGACAGCATATGATTTTCTGACTGGGGTGTTGGCATTGATTCCTGGTGGGATTCACGAGATTTCGCTTATTGCGATTATTTACAATCTAGACCCTGTGATTATTGCGTTTATTCACTGGGTGCGGCTGGTGTGTATCAGTGTCAGTTTTCCCTTTCTTATAAAATGGCTTGTTCTAGCTAGGGAACGAGTTTAGTAACCACAAGGGATGAGTTCAGTAGTAAGAGTTTTTGAAGGGTAGGATGTGGGATTATGATAAATTACACTGTTTTTTATAAATAGCACGGGCAATTTTTAATGCGTTAGCGTATAATTAATGTTAAAATCATAATATTATTACGATATTATGAGTAATGAGTTGTATGAATTGGCTGCTAGGTTAATGAATTTTCTTTAAATATAGACACTGTAGTTAAATTTTGAATTACACATAATTAATGTTACAATTTAATATTTATTAGAGGGCAATTATGAAAGCAATTACTATTGCGAATTATCTTCTTCGATTAAATCACCATAAAAGAGATGGGTATTATCTTATTGATAATTTGAAGCTGCAGAGGCTGTTGTACTACTGTCAAGGATATCATCTTGCAGTTTTTGATAAACGTTTGTTTGACGATCCGATTATAGCAACTGAGCGGGGACCGATCATTAAAAGTATTTATAATCATTATAAAGCGTATAACGATAAGTCTATTAACAATAGTCGCCGAACCTCACGAGGCATGGATAAACAAATAGACTTATATGCCCAGTATTTAGTTATGACAGTCTTTGAAAAATTGGGTCCTTATGATAACTGGCAATTAAGTAGTATGGTGCATGAGGAAATTCCATTTTTAATGACAGAACAAGATAAAGAAATCTCACTAGCATTGATGCAGATATTTTTTAAGCAAGAGAGAAAACCTCAATCTGTGCAGGAGCTTCCTGACCTAGAAGATTACAACTTAGAGAACTATGACTTAAAGACTCATGAACTTACTTTAAATGAGGCTTTTGTTAATGGACTGGGGACTATATACTCTAATTTTGGAAGACTACTAGGCAATAAAAATATTCTTAACGGGTTTGCTGCTCTTAGCGATAGTTTTGCAAAATTATTAGGATTAAAAAGTTATCACAAGTAGTTCAATTTGTTTAGTAGGTGCTTTGTATAGATTATTAATATACAATGCTAAAAAAGTGAGGTGGATATGGCGGTAGGTAAGAAGAAGTCGACGCAAAAGAAAATCTCAAAAAGGATTTCTAAGAAAACTGAGAAAAAATCTAGTCAAAATCTTCCCATAAAAAATCAGAATCTTTCTGGCGCAGAAGATATAAATAAGAATCTAAAATTGTTCTCTGCTAACGGAATTCCTGATGAAGTTAAAAATAAATTAAAGATTTTTTCCGCCAGTATACGCGAAGAGTCTACTGGACCTATCCCGTCTCCTACTCATATGAAAGGGTATCAAGGAGTTGATGCAAGTTTCCCAAAACGAATATTAAAGGATCATGAAAAAAAATCAGAGCATAATCGTCAAATGCAGAAGCAGAAAAAACTTATAGATAGTCATATTGTTATAAAAAATAAAGACGTGACTACTGAAAGATTAGGTTTATATCTTGCAGGCATCATATTTCTATCTGCAGTACTTGTGTCTGCATTCATTAGTTATAATGGTAGAAATCTTTCTCTGTTACTGATCATTCCCTCCCTATTAATTATTCCCCTAATTTTTAATAGCATCTTATATTTTCTCAAAAGGTTTAGGAAACCAAGGGATTAGTTCCCGTGACGACTATGTTTATTCACTGGGTACGATTGGTGCGCATTAGCGTCAGTTTTCCCTTTCTTATAAAATGGCTTGTACTGGCTAAGGAATGAGTTTAGTAGTACGAGAGATAAGTTTAGTAGTAGGAGTTTTTGAAGGGTAGGGGATGTGGAATTATGATAAATTACACTGTTTTTAATAAATAGCACAGGCAATTTTTAATGTGTTAGCGTATAATTAATGTTAAAATCTTAATATTATTACGATATTATGAGTAATGAGTTGTATTGATTGGTCGCATTGATTGGCTGCTAAGTCAATCAATTTTCTTTAAAATATGTATTACAGTTAAATTTTGAATTACATATGATTAATACTACCGTTTAATTTTTACTTTTAGGTATTTTTTCGTTACATAAGATCAAAGTTATATTTTTCAAAATTAGTTGTATTGGTGAGTCTTTAAAGGATAGAGACAAATAAAGGCTGTTTATCCTATGAAAAGTAAAAATATTATTGAAAGTAGCATCTTTCCCAAGAATAATAATAAAGATGACAATATCGATTTAAATGTTTGTATCCAGTATTTGTCTTCTTTACAAAAAGTATTTAAAAAAACTGCCAAAAAAATTTATTCCAACTTTCCTAAGAAAACTACTGAAAAAAATTTTTCTAACGACCCTGTATTTAAAATTGTTCATGCTAATAAGCGTAGTCCTTTTAATATATTGTTAAATGTTTTATGGATAGATGATGAAAGATCAAAGTTGTTGATTGAGGACACGAAAAATAATTTAATGTCAATAAGTAGTAAGAAGGAAAGTAAAATTGATTTAGAATATGATATTCTTGAGAGTTATAAAAAATTAAGTCATCTTAGCAAAGGAAAAGATGATAGATATAATGCTGTGATTAAGTTTCCTGATAATAAGGAGGTGAATATTGATGAAAATTTTGTAAAAAATATTGATAAACTATTAAAAGGAAGTGATAGCTGTATTACTTCTTATGAAGGCTGTATTACTTCTTATGAAGGCGAGTTAGAACAGATCAATTTACATGATGATATAAATTATTTTTATATTTATCCATATAGCTTACCAGAAAAAATAAGGTGTGTTTTTCCAAAAGAGTTGCGGAATTTAGTAATAAAAGGAATTGGTAGGAAAGTTTGTGTGACTGGAGAGGCAATATACTCAAAGAATCAAAATTTTCCATGTTTAATAAAAGCTAAGGAAATAGATATTTATCCTTCAGAAACTGATCTTCCTGATTGGGATAATTTATTTGGGATAGCACCGAATGCGACTGGTGAACTTCAATCTGAAGATTTTGTAAGGAGGCTAAGGAACGAGTGGGATGAAAAGAATAGTATATTTTGATGCATGTATTTTTATTGCTTGGTTGAAAAATGAAAGAAGAAATGATCCAGATGATCTCAAAGCAGTACAACAGATTATAGATAAGGTAAAGAAAAGAGAACTCACAGTTATTACTTCAACTATAACACAAGTTGAAGTTGCTGCTTGTAAAGTAGGAAAACCTATTTTATCAAAGTTTGATGATTTATTAAAAAGGAAGAATTTGCAGCGAATATCTGTTGATATAAAAACTGCGAATATGGCTAGAGAATTAAGAGACGCATACAATTCAGCTAGTTTTAAAAGCAAATCAAATACTTTTACTCCACTAGATGCTATTCATCTTGCCACTGCTATTTTAAATAGAGTTAATAACTTTTATACGTTTGATAATGAGTTAATAAATCATAGTAATAGTAATAAAATATATAACTTAACAATTGGAAAGCCACCATGCGAACTATCATTTCTTTAAAGAGGTAGACTGCATTATTTCTGTTGCTGTACTTACTCAATGTACTCTAATACCTACGTCACGATAGTATAGCCATTTTACTTTTTTATAGATAGAAAATAGGGCATCCTCATAAAAATTGGATTAGTACCAAAAAACGTCTAAATTGGGAACTACGCAGATATGCATCTAGGATTTTAGATGTAATTATGCTACTTTCTTTAAGATGACAAAAGTCCCGTCGTTATTAAAAAACTCAAAAATCAGTGATGGTGTCTATATTTTCTAGACAACGAATGGAGAGAGAAGGATTCGAACCTTCGAAGTCTAAAGACGTCAGATTTACAGTCTGATGCAGTTGGCCACTTTGCTATCTCTCCAAATACTTTGGAATCTTGAACACTAGCACAATAGCAGATAAAACGTCACCACTAGTAGATATGTGAGGCATTACGACATGAGCTATCCAAATAATGTGCTAGGTGCAGCCTAGTTGCAATAACACACTAGGTCCAATATTATAACATCAAAACAGAGAAATGTAAAACAAATAATGAAATAATAGAGAAATATAGCCTAAAAGCATAGCAATTGGTATCATAGACAATGTATGAATAATGCCTATTAACCTCATAAATCCTTTAATAACCAGCTATTAAAGATAGTAAATGCGTGCTCATAGGTGAGATGTTGCCGTATTGTGCGGAGAGAGCATGAAATGGGCAGAAAATAATTCAGTTTTTTTATTAAATTGTGAATATTAACGTAGTGGGACGAGTTGGCAAAAAAATAAAAAAGTAGCCTCAACTTTTAGAATAATTGAGATAGAGAATGTGTGGGAATGTGTGAACGCTATTTCCCTGGGAAGGTTCGTTCAATTAATAACAAAACCTTAACAATAAGGTCTCTAATCTGGTTTAAGGAGCTATCTTAAAATTCTTGAAGTGGCTGATTTTTTGTGTAAAAGTCAAAAAATTCTGCTAGAAATTGCTTGAAAAAGAAACTTTACGGGAAATGTTTTTTATGAAAAAGTACAATTTGTTTTAATGAAAAGCTGTTATTGATGTCAATAGAAAAATGAATTACAGGTTGTATTAATGGATTGTGATGAGCATCGAATGGATTGTGATAAACATCGTGGTGCCGCAATGAATCAATAAAATAAATAGCAATGAAATCAATGAAGGTCAGATATAGAAATGTAATAATAATTTAATAAGAACACTAACCTGTATTAAAAGATATTGATATAAAACATGAACGTGGTTAAAAAAGTGTGTGGAGATGAACAGCAATGAATAAAATGACAACCGTAGAACAAGACTGCGAGCAGTTAAACGACGTTAGATATTTAAGATCAACAGAAGGAATCAAGTCAATAGAGGCAATTATTAAAACCATTGTGCAGTTATGTCATGGCGAAAAGAATATATCGCCTGAGGAAGAACAAGTCCTAGATGAAAGCTTAAATACGTGCCTCAATGGGTATTTCCATGAAATGTCGGGAATTGATTTTGTACGCAAAGAAATCAATAAGATGCCACTGATGGATAAGACTAAGGTATTGCTTTATCACATTTCAGATCTGGTCCAGGAAGTCGCCGAAAGTACTAAAAGTGTCCATTCCATGGTCATAAAAACTCCTGAAGAAGTCTACAAACGGTTTTATTATTTAAAATTTCTAACAAACGAGATTGTCAAAGTACTTTATTTGAATAATAGAAATGAATTGATAAAATCAAAAGATGTTGCAGTAGGCGATCAGACCTCAGCGTCAATGAAACCATGTACCATTTTTGGACTGGCGTTTCAATTAAATTGTAAAAGAATCATTATCGTTCACAATCACCCCACAGGAAAATGTTTCCCAAGTGAAGACGATATTCGCTTTACACGACGCATTCAGGAATGTGCGAATATCTTAGCGGTGCAGCTCATTGATCACATTATCATTGGACAGGATTATTACAGTTTCCGGTATAACGATCTATTGTAATATTCTCTGATCTTCATCCAAATTTCAGATAACCATTCATGCGCTTGAACTCTTTGTATGAGTTCCAGATAACCATTCATACATTTGAACTGTTTATATGAGTTCCAGATAACCATTCATACATTTGAACTGTTTATATGAGTTTCAGATAACCATTCATATGCTTGAGCTGTTTATATGGGTTTCAGATGACAATTCATACGCTTGAACTGTTTATATGAGTTTCAGATAACCATTCATAGACTTGAACTGTTTATATGAGTTTCAGGTAACCATTCATAGACTTGAACTGTTTATATGAGTTTCAGGTAACCATTCATACACCTGAGGATCATTTTATAATCTACATAGTTGAATCAGTGCTTTATACGGTCAAAGCAACAATTTATGTCAACTTGCTATGCTTGCTATGTCAACTTGCTTATAAGACCAAGAGACCTTAGGCATTTAAATAAATCAATGATATAATAGGTAAAGAAATTGTATTGAGACGCAATAAAAAATCTTATAGAAAACGGGTAGTTGACAATGCTAGCTGGGGATAAATGCTCGATAATCATTAAAAATAGCTGAGGTAAAAACCAATATTGATGAGGTTTTTAGACTATTTTGCAGGTATTGTCGCGTGGATAAAGAAATACAGACTTTTCTGCAAGTATTGTCTCTTAGATTAGAGTCGGGTCAATTGAAGTCGAGCAGGCTAAGAAAAAAGGTTGTCACAGACTCAAATTACAAGCTAGAACAACTTGTTATAAAGTAAAGGAAAATTGATAAAGAACCTGGTGGCTTATGGGAGCAGATATTTTATTAGGCGGGCAATGGGGTGATGAAGGCAAAGCTAAAATAGTTGATTGTTTAGCACGCCGTTATGATATCGTGGTACGCTATCAAGGAGGCGCCAATGCTGGACACACCGTAAAATGGGGCGCTAAGACGTATATCTTTCATCAAATTCCCTCTGGTGTCCTGAGCGAACACAGCGTAAATGTTCTCGGAAATGGAATGGTGCTAGACCTCGAACAATTGTGCGGAGAACTGGATTTTCTACTAAATGAGGGTATCAATGTTGAAAATAGACTTAAAATAAGTACACGGGCATTTATGGTCATGCCGTATCATAAATTGCTAGATGAAGTGAATGAAGGACAAAGCACGCAGACTAAGATTGGGACGACAAAGCGCGGCATTGGGCCTGCGTATATCGATAAAGTAGGACGAATGGGACTTAGAATCGGAGATTTGACCGATTGGAAGCACTTCGAACAAAGGTTGACGCAGGATATTCAAAACAAAAAAAATCTCATAGAAACCTATTATAAAAAGCCATTTCCTTATACGCTAGCAGAGATTTTGGAGCAATTGAAGGCTTATTTCAATCGAATTGCCCCCTATATTGTCGATACAACCTATTACCTTAATCACGCCTTAACAGCGGGGAAACAAATTTTGCTAGAAGGAGCGCAGGGAGTGGGTTTGGATTTGGACTGTGGAACATATCCCTATGTGACTTCCTCAACAACGATAAGCGGTGGTGCGTTAAGTGGCAGTGGAATTGGTCCCAAATGGATCAACAATGTCTTCGGTATCTTTAAAGCCTACACGACGCGTGTCGGTGAAGGAGCGCTGCCGACATTGCTTGAAGAGACCGAATTACTACAAATGCAGCAACTCGGTCATGAATTTGGAGCGACCACAGGACGTCCCCGAAAATGTGGCTGGTTTGACGGTGTGCAAGCCCGTTATGCTGTTATGGTCAGCGGTATGACCGCCCTTGCTCTTACAAAAATAGATATCCTAAGTGCGTATGATATTATAAAAGTGGCAACTCATTATGAAATTAATGGCAATCGTATGACAGAGTTTCCTGTCAATCATAAAGACTTAGCCTGTGCACGACCGATTTATAAGGAATTTCAAGGATGGAAAGAGCCTATCGATAAAACAACTCGAAAATATGAAGACCTTCCTGCAAAAGCTCGAGTATTTATTGATTTTCTCGAACAATTCCTTAATTGTCCGATCACTATGATCTCAATAGGTCCAGAACGAACAGCGCTTATCGAACGAACTAGTGCCCCTCCCATCAATACTCATTCAATACGCCCCTAGCGTTTAACGTAAGTAGTGTTTAAATCAGCAGCTATCCAGTGAGTATTTAACTTAAAGTAGTGTCAATTCCTAGGGTTCTACTGGTTTGCTGTACTAGCATGTGGCTACGGATGGTTTTTGCAGTAAGGTAAGATTGATATACCATTGTATAGTATTTTCATCAAGGTGCGTGTATAGGTAAAGCAAACGATGGGCTTAGGAGCGTCGAGTTTTTATGCATTTTTACAAGGTGTGAGTGAATTTCTTCCGATATCGAGCTCAGGACACCTGGCTTTGTATCAAATTTTCTTGGGACTCTCAGAGGAAGAAAACCTTCGTTATGTTTTAGCCGCCCACTTGGGAACGCTTATTGCAGTGGTTATTTATTTGAGAACAGAACTTTTTAACTTAATACGCTCCCTTATTTTTAATCGCCCTTCTGATCCCTTACAAAATCACGTGCGAGAACGAGAACATGCAGAGAACAGTACTGTGTTAACAGAGAATTTGCGTATTGATCAGTTGGTTTTAGCAGAAACTGAGCGAGCAAGTGCTTTGCGATGGATCGTGGTGGTGATTATTGCCAGCATTCCCGCTGCAGTAGTCGGACTTACAATGAAAGAAATTGTTGCAGCTAGCTTTCAAAATTTATACCTTATTGGCGCTGGATTTTGGGTTACGTCCTTGTTTTTATTCGGCATGTATGCCCACAATAAAAGAAATCCTTATAAAAAACAACTTGCCAATCACGATCATTCTCCTGAAAAGATTTTACTGCAGAAGACTCTGCTACGTAATCGTATATATCGCATAGCACTGATCGTAGGAATGGCACAGGCATTGGCTATTTTCCCTGGTGTTTCACGTTCAGGTGTTACAATTGCAGTAGCGTCTTTATTGGGAGTGCCCCATGCTTTGGCGGCGCGACTGTCTTTTTTTATAGTGATTCCATTGATTGGAGGTAGTTTTTGGCTTGAACTTAGCACGAATCCGCCACAATCTATAGAAGCCATCTGGTCTTTACTAATTGTTATTGTTCTGAGCGCTGTATTTGGACTGGCTGCTCTGCAGTTAACCTTTGCGGCACTTCGTAAAAATATTTTTCATTATTTTGCTTATTATCTTGTTTTATTGGGGCTGATTGCGATGGTTTATGTAACAATGCAGTGACGTTGTTCCTGAATTAATTTTGCTAGCCGTGAAATCTTGTACTAGCAATTTATAGGGGATGATTCAGTCAATATAAGGGATGATTCAGTCAAAATTGAGTGGTGAGTAGTGATGCATAATGACAGGTGTATAGAAATGGGATGGTGAGTAATGATATATAATGATAGGTAAGTAAAGTACAGGTTATTTAAAGAATAAAGAAGACAATGATTTTAAGCAGTAACACACGTTGAATTTCCAACTTATATAATCTATACGATCAGGCTATGGCACACATTCTTATTGCAGACGATGAAAAAAATATCCGTGAAGGATTGAAACGTGCACTCAGTCCGCTAGGACATAAAATAACTCTCTCAGCGGATGGGAAAGAAGCTCTATATCTCTTTGAGAGTCAGCACGTGGACTTGATTATTGCCGATATACAAATGCCTAGGCTCTCTGGATTTGATATGTTTAAGGAGATCATTAAAACCGAACGGTCTATTCCAATCATTTTTATCACAGGGCACGGGAATATTGAGACTGCTGTCGAGGCAATGCGAATGGGAGCATATGATTTTCTAACTAAGCCCCTTAGTCTTGAGAAATTAGAACTTATTATTGCCCGTGCTCTTAAAGTGAAGAGTATTGAGGAGAAAAATAGGGCACTTGTTCTAAAAGTACAGAATTTTGAACTCTCCCACACATTGCTGGGCTCGTCTAAGGCAATGGAACATCTACGTCAAACTATCAATCTCATCGCAGTAGGCTATGGAAATATCCATATTTACGGTGAAAGTGGTACAGGAAAAGAACTTGTTTGTGATGCTTTACATCAGATTTATGGTCAGGACAAGCCGCTTATTAAGGTTAATTGTGCTGCACTTTCTGAGAGCGTTCTAGAAAGTGAATTATTTGGTCATGAAAAGGGCGCTTTTACAGGTGCGGATGAATTGAAAATGGGCCGTTTTGAAGCAGCCGATGGTGGAATGATCTTTCTAGATGAGATCAGTGAGATTTCTCCCCAGATTCAAGTAAAACTTCTTCGCGTTATCCAAGAAAAAAAAATTGAGCGTGTCGGCAGTCATCGTTCTATAGACGTCAAAATTCGTATCGTTTCTGCTTCTAATAAAGACCTACGTGAACAAGTTTCCGCTAACGCCTTTAGAGAAGACCTCTTTTATCGTCTCAATGTGTTAGATATTCATATTCCACCTTTACGTGAACGGCGAGGTGATATCACATTGCTAGCCGCCCATTTTTTCAATAAATATCTAGCAGAATACCGAAAAGAAAACCTTAAAATCACGCCACAAGTCTACTCTACGTTCGAGCAGTACAAGTGGCCTGGTAATGTCCGCGAACTTATGAACACCATTGAGAAAATGGTAGCGCTCAGCCAAAATTCTACGCTAACCGTTGAAAATATTCCAGAAACACTACGCCATGCTCTCAAATCACAATCACCCCCTAAAATACTACAAATTCCTATAGGTTCACGCTCACTTAAAGATATTGAACAGATGATCATAGATGAGACTATCCAGTTCTGCAATGGCAATAAAAGTGAAGCCGCAGACCTCTTAGGCATTGGTAGAAAAACATTGTATAGAAAGACTGTTAATGATTGATATGAGACCATGGCTACTAAGTAATGGATGTAAGATAAGATTAATACGAGATAATCATGGCTATTAGCGGCTGATCAGATTTTAAATTAACGGCTTGCTAGCGTCTTTAATGATATAATTATAGTATTACCTAATATTTAATACGATTTGTACTAGATTAGTAGCGCAGGAATTTTAATTGCAGTAACCTTAATTCTAATCTAGAGACGCATTAATGCTACGCCGAGGATAGATTAAACCATAAAGGTTCTGATTCTAATTTCTAGCTTTAATTTCTAGTTCTAATATTAGATAAGCAATTGACTGCACAGCCTAGCATGCTCACGAATCATTGTGAATATACATCTTCTGCAGTCTTATATTTATGTACGCTTATATATATGATAAATAAAGACTGTGCAGTTGGGAAATAGACGTCATTTGGAGGGTAAATTGGAGGGTGGATTGTTTCTAAAAAAGCTTATAGTTCAAAATTTTAAAGGATTTGCTGAAAGAACAACGATTGAGTTCTTTCCTGGAATCGGTGCTCTTATCGGTCCCAATGGATGTGGCAAAAGCAATGTAGTTGACGCAGTGAAATGGGTGCTTGGCGCCCAGAAAGTATCCGAAGTGCGTGGCGATAAAATGAACGATTTGATCTTTAATGGTTCAGCTACGACAACATCACATCACTATGCTGAAGTGGAGATTGTCTTCGATAACAGTGCTAAGGTTTTCTCACTCCCCCAGCAGGAAGTTTCTATTGCACGCAGATTATATCGCTCAGGTGAAATGGAATACCTTATCAATAATGAACAATGTCGCCTTAAAGATGTTCATTACCTCCTCCTCGATACAGGACTCGGACGACTGGATTACTCTATCATGGCACAGGGCAGTGTCAGTAAAATCTTAGAAAGTAGCAATACTCAGCGCATGCGTCTCATCGAAGAAGCCGCTTCGATTTCTAAGTACCGCGAACGTCACCGCGAATATGAACGCAAAATCCTTAAAGTGACAGAAAATCTTAAACATATAGAGATTCTTTACAGTAACATCACCAAACGAAAAAATGCCCTGCAAAAACAAACCCAAGCCAGCCAAGGGTACTTTAAAATCAAAAAACTTCTTAAACACTTAGAATTATTCCAGAACCTCCAGACGCTCAAAGCTATCGAGAAAAAACAAAATACTAATCACAACGAGACTCAACAAATCAATCAAAAACTGCAAGCCCTCTCAACTCTCATCAAACAACAGACCACACGCTCAGAACAGTTAGACCAGTCCGCCGCAAAAGCTAGCGATATTCTGCAGAATGAAACATTTAAATTTAAAAATGAACTCAGTGTTCTACACGAAAAACAAAAATTTCTCTCAGAACGCCACAGCGAACGCACCTTAGAACTCGCCACTCAGACCAAACGTATTAAACAAATTGAAAAAAATCTTCATGCCTCGAAGCAGACTGTAGCGACCACTGAGAAATCTGCTTTACACCATGAAAAAATCCTTGCTCACACACGCAAAGAACTAGAAGGCATCCGTTCTGCGCTAGTCGTCTGCCAGAACAACCGCAAAAATCAAGAAACAATAATAGCCACCCTGGAAGGGGATATTGCTAAAAATAATGCTCTCATCGATTCAGAACGCAAAACCCTCGATGCTATTCCAGAACTCCTCTTTAAAGACCTAGAAAAACTGTTCCCGTTAAGCAAATTACTCGCACAAGAAAAAAAACAAAAAGACCCCCAAGAAAAACTTCGCTCCCAACTAGAAACGCTAAGCCAAGAACTCCATACAACACTAGAAAACCACCTCCGCAATCTTCTCAGTCTAGACCCAGCTGCCTATAAAACAGCCCTAAAAACAAGTTTTTCTACCCTCAAAGCAACCACAACGCAAAAAATCAATGCGCTCAAAGCTAAGTGCACTAGCCTCATCGATCGAGACTCCAATGTTACGGGGATCGTGAAAGTCATTGAAAACGTCTACCGAAAAAAAGACGTTATTCTCAGTACCCTGCAAACTAAGATCACGACAGCACAAAAATTTCAATCCAAATTAAAGCAAGCCCAAAAAGATCTGAAAAAAATAGGTGCTTCTAAAGAAACACTCACCGTAACCCAAGCAAAAATTGAAAAAAAAATAGCCGCCCTCAATGAAACTATTGCTCCACTAAGAACAGACCTCGCTCGTGTCAAACATTATCAAACCGAACAACAAGCAGATTACGACCATTATCAAAAAATCAATTCCACACTTAAAACGTCAATTGCCGGTCTCATCGAACAAAAAAAAGCGATAGCCGTAGCGATCACTAAAACTAACGTTCAAGCCAAAACAACTACCGCCAAATGGATCGCTACTCGTAAAAATGAAAAATTAAGCCATACGAAACTCAAAAATCTTAAAAAAAACATCGGTACGCTCGAACAAAAATATCAAAAATTAAATAAACAACGCTACGAATTATCCGCTCAAACAAATATTTTTGCTAACGAGTACAAAACTCTGCTAGAACATACCGAGACTTATCTAGATGAAAATCTCCTAGATTATCGCACCCGCCCCGAAGCTACTAAAACTCTCATTAAAAATTCTTTCATCACACAAGAAATCCTCGATCAAATCAGTGATCGCAACCCAAAACCCCCAATCTCTCCTCCCGCAGCAGCGCCCACCCACTCTGCTCCAACAGAGCAATCACAATCCATGCCTAAGGATTCTTCTGCTCTCAAAAAAACCAATCTAAGTATCAATCTTAAAACACTCACGCCTAGACAATTAGCAAAACTCATTCAAATCTGCCGCGACCGTCTCTCCGGTCATAACAACATAAATCCGCTTGCTGAAGAAGAACTTGAAGAAATCGCAGAAGAATATAGCCGTATCGCTAAAGAACGTCTTGATATTAAAAATTCCCTTAAAAACCTATCGGTCCTTGCCCAGCAAGTCAATAGGCAATCTAAGAAAATCTTTGCCAAGACGTTTAAGCAAATTGCTAAAAATTTCAAACATATCGTCAAGGAACTCTTCGAAGGAGGGACAGGCAATCTTGCTTTCAAATCACATCCCAATCCAGACCAAAATCAAATCATTATTTCCGTTCAACCGCCGGGAAAAGATGTTCAGAACATAGACCTCTTCTCAGGAGGCGAAAAAACACTTATTGCACTTGCATTAATGTTTGCAATATTTAAAACAAAGTTTTCTCCATTTTGTATTCTAGATGAGGCCGACGCAGCGCTAGATGATGAAAATATTTCACGGTTTTTGAAATTACTCAAAGCTTTTCAACGGCAGACACAAATTCTCATCATTTCTCACAATAGAAAAACATTTCATGCCTTTGATTATCTTTACGGTATCAGTATGCGAGAGGGTATGTCAAAGATCTTCTCTCTTAAGACAGACCCGTCATTTGCTACTGAGGAGACGACAATCTCCAACCCAAAACATCACCACCTCAACGAAACCACCACCTCTTAAATTCACAATTTAATGACTGTTAAAATTTATAAAAAATGCGTATGTTTTGCCAGTCATTCGTATAAGATTTATACCTCTATATGAGACTGATTGTTTAAAAAATTGTACTTGTTAAGTTTCAACGTTAAGCCGATTATTAACGTGATGATAGTTGCTTTTGTTATATCATATATCTTTTTATTGACGTGATGATGCTCAGTTTGTTATATCATATCCCCTTTTCATCTAGAATGCGGACATATTACAGGTATGTAAGAAAATTGTTTAGTCGGGCACTCAATGAACCACTCCCACCTCACAATATTGCTATGGGTTTTGCATTGGGGCTTGCTTTTGGACTAGGACCTACGTTTGGCTTTCAGATTATCCCCTATTTAATCGTTGCCCTCAAATTCGGATACAGTAAAATCGCTGGTATCCTCCTTATTTTTGTTACCAATCCAATTACGCTAGTACCGATTTATGTATTTGAATTGATTGTCGGTGATATATTGCTTGGAAATTGGATAGACATTGATATTGCGGCTTTTAGAGAAGCACTTGCTCAGTCAATCACGGCATTTTCGTTCAGTGATCTCATTGCTTTAGGACGTGATACAATTATCGCTTTTGTTATTGGTTCATTATTCTGTGCTATTGTAGCGGGCACTGCGACCTATTTTCTATCCTATGTGATCATTGTGCGTTGGAAAAATCGTCGTCGAAGAAAAGTAGGCTGGTGGACCAAGCGGAGGGCATTAAAAAGACAAAAACTCAAAAAAAACCTTTCTAGCCTTAATAATAAGGTTTCTACTAAGGGAGATTTACCGCAGTAAATTCTCAAATGCAGCTCAGGTGCTATAGGTACTATTGAATTTCACGTAGGCTTCGTTTAAGTCTGTCATAGCAAAAGATTTGTGATGCTGTCCATTGTTGAGATTGATAACAAGATAGACACGTTTTCTGGCAAAAAGTTGCTTCAATCGCTTAGTTTCACGTAGGGTAGGGTGCTTGTCTGCACGGATATGCACAGCACGTAAGCGTTCAATAGACCTATGCTTTGAAGTACCCATCTCTTCTAATCTATCATTTGATAGATCACTCTGAATACGGGTGGCAAGTTCGTTAGCAGTGAATGTCGTATCATGTCCGTATTTTCCATAGAATCTCTCATAATCTGATCTATCATAAAAACTCATGACAAGGCACTCTTCCAATGAAGCCGTTATTTCCTGGTTGGTCGCTATTTTAGTTGTTTTAATTGATTTAGCTGATTTTTGAGTGGGAATAGAAGTCGTGTCAAATTTTCTATGATTTTTAACGTTCTTAGTTATGCTACCGCTCTTTCCAATGGCCATGATAATTCGTCCCCAATTGGCATCGCCCCCAGCTAAAGCCGTCTTCACCAGTAGAGAACGCGTCATGCTTTTAGCAATCTTATCCGCCACTCTATTAGAATGAACCCCTGCTACAGTAAAATATAACACACGGCGTACCTTTCCCTCCCCAGCCAATAATACCTGCTCACCTAATGCTCCCAACACACGAAGATAGGCTGTTTTTAACACGGATTGTGAGACAATTAGCCCGCTTTTATGATTCAACATGGATATTGCCATGTCGCTTGTGGACATATCGCCATCAATCGATAACGTATTCAATGTCTGAGCAATTGCCGAACGAAATGCTGCTTTATGTGCTTGTCTAGAAGCGCCTAGATCTGAAATCACATAACAAAGCATTGTCGCCATATTGGGTTCGATCATGCCCGCTCCTTTAATAATACCGACCATTGTAGCGGACTTGGTGCCTATTTTAACCTCCAAGCAAACGTATTTCGGGTGCCGATCAGTTGTCATGATGGCTTCTGCAAAATCCTTAATATGCTCTGTGCTTGAGCCTAACGTCTTACGCAGTCGCTTAATGCCACGGCCTATACGATGCATAGGTAATCGCTTCCCAATAAGCCCCGTAGAAGCAGGAATAACCCATTCTGCTTTTGCTAAACCCAGTTCTGCCGCTGTTATTTGACACATTGTATACGCATCTAATAGTCCTTGGCGGCCGTTAAATACATTGGCATTGCCAGAATTGATAATCAATGCTCGAATAGATGAAGTACCTCTAATAACCGAATTATCTTTAATGGTTTTGTCACGTGTTACGGCGCTGTGGGGGGAGAATTGCCGTGCTAAGTGATCTTGGGCTATAATAATAGGCGCCCCAGGTAATTCATGCTGAGTGAACATCCCCTCAGTGCTTGTATTGTGCTCTGAAATAACCAGTGCTAGGTCTTTTGCCCCAGAATTTTTAAGACCAGCGCTGATTCCTCCCCATAGATAACCCGCTACAGTACGAAGCTTGATAAAACGAAATACGGCTTTTTTAGTAATCACATCACAAGCCACAGAACGAATTGAAAAGCGAATAAAATAACAAAAGTAAGCAACGATAGTAAGCTAACTTTGTATTTTCAAATAAATCAAATACAAAGTTAGCTCGCTGTGTGCTAATTTGTGCCCAATAGTACCCATTAGTGCTAATTTGTACTAATGGGTGCTAATTAGCGGTAATGACTCTGTTCGAAGAGAATTACACGCTAAGTTTAATCGCCGTAGATGTCAAATTCAAAGTATTTCTGTTGAATTTCATCGTACGCTCCGCTGTCACGAATAGTTGCGATAGCAGTATTAAACTTGGCTACAAGGTCTTCTTCACCTTTTCTAATAGCAATGCCAATACCCCTGCCGAACCACTGCTCATCAGCATAACCTGGGCTAAGAAGTTCATAATCTGCTCCAGCAGGCGTTTTCAAAAATCCATCTACGAGAGGCACAGTATCAGAAAAGACATAGTCTATTCTGCCTGCTTGAAGGTCTAGGTAGATTTCATCCTGTTTGCTGTAACGATTGATCGTAGCTACGTCACTGTAATTGTCTGTGATGTAAGCGTCTGATACGGTAGCTTGTTGGACACCGATACGTTTTCCTTTAAGAACAGATTTATTGTCGCTCACGTCCCCTGTGAGTTGCGGTGCTCCGCGCGTTCCAGCAAAACTTGCTGTCGAGGCGTAGTATTTATCTGTGAAATTGACTTTTTCTAGTCGCTCTTCTGTAATAGACATCGAAGCAACAATAGCGTCATATTTCTTAGCGATAAGCGAAGGAATCATTCCATCCCATTCTTGCGTAACGAGTTCACATTTGACGTTCATTTCACTGCAAAGCGCATTGGCGATGTCAATGTCAAATCCTGTCACAGAGCCGTCTGCTTCCGTTTGACTGAATGGAGGATACGCACCTTCTACGGCTATTTTAAGCACGTCGCTTTTTCCACAAGAGCTAAGCATGAGCATTGTTATTGCGATAACGAATGCTATTGACCCCCAGTTTTGTAGCTTAGCGAATGCTGGGAGTATTGAAATTTTACTTAATCGATTAATCATTTTGAGTTGTGATTGTCTTTCAGATTGGTTTTTGTACTGATTGTTCATATTTTTTTATTTACTTTATTTTTTATATGATTGCAGTTTTGTCGTGCGGTTATTTTTGAATTGAATTTCTGACCCAATGCTACTTTTCTAATATTAACTACTCCCCAGTATCAGTGAAGATCAGTCTGCTATTATAAAACTAGCCTGCTTCTGAGTTCCTTTCAATGATAATATCACGAACATCATTGTTTATAGCTGACCTGATTTACCGTAAATAGTTTGCTAACCGAAGAGTTATTGCTAATGCCTTAGATCGATACCTCCACTAGAAAATCATATACAATAACCAGGCGTTACTACGCTATAATTATAACATTCAATCCATCAATTTTCCTAAAATACTGTCCAGACATTCTTTTTCATAAAAATAAACACATAATATTCATTTCAATACGAAGTGAGTTGTTCTAAAATAGGGGTAATTTACCCCAAATTGCTTCAATTGACTAAAATTGGCTATGATTTTAAGGAATCGTAGCCAATTCACTTGATCACTTGACAAATTGAACATAAAAGGTTATATTATAATACACGGGCATTCAATACAAAAAATTGTAAATCATGCTATTATTTAATCAAGTAACACTATCTATTAATATTATTTCATAATGTTTCGGAGGTCAACGAACATGAATCTAATAAAAATACTCAAAAATACTACGGCACACTTAATCCGTTTAGATGCTACGGCATCGATAAATTCACTGTACCAGCGATTTAACAAATTGCTAGGCATTCTTAATACTAACACAGGCAAATTGACTACCCCCCCCC
>AP019861.1:1452741-1456493 GCA_013426755.1 Spirochaetota bacterium | reverse complement strand
CCCCCCCCAATTTCCCTGTAAATTAAGGAAATTTAGGAGGAGTAGGGGACTTTCACTTCTCACCCAATCACTAATCATCTTATCTAGCTTTGTGCTGATTACCAGTTGTACTCCTTTGCCAGATACGACCACAACACCTGACAATCCAACACACTTAGCCAATCTCATTAAAGACAGTAATCCTTCAATCAGTGGACTTGGTGTAACAGCAGACAATTCTGATCCTACCAATCCCAAACTCACCATTACAGGCATCACTAACAGCGCTACTGGAGCGCCTGCCACAGCCACGATTACTATCGATCAAGACAAAGGTATCACCACTGACCCAGCGAGTTTTACCATCACAGCAGAGAGTCTTATCTCTCCATATACGGTAACAACACCGCTTACGGTCACATTTGAAGGCGAAGCTGCCGTCTCCTACACCGTCACAACTCAGATAAGCGGCGCGGCGGTAAGTGATTGGATTGTTACTGAGAAGCTAAGCGAGTACATCATGGTCTCCTTCGGCGGTCAAAGTGGGAATCTTTCTGTTACGGATACAACACTTTCTATTGAGGGTCTAATCAATATTCCCGGTGAAAAAGCAGGAATGCTTACACTTGGAAATCTCCCCGCAGGCTTCACCGCAGAACCAAACTCCATCACCTTACCCAATCCCGCTGGAACGGACGGAGCAACGATCACAGCCGAGCCGAACACTTTTACGATCACCGAAACAGACAATACAAGGAACTCAGAGACGTACACAATTGCAGATATTGATTTAGCTAAATTGACACGATTTACGCCAAGTCTCCACATTAAAGTCGCAGAAAGCGGTACTGATATTACAAGCAGTCTCACGATTACTGAGGAAGCGAACAATAGGATTCGTATTGTAGGCTTAACGAATAAATTAGGGGATAATCAATACACGCTTACAATTGAACAGGACTCTGAGTTTTTTACAACACCGGCAAATGGTTCTGCTATCAGTCGCACAATTACAGAGCCTACAGTAGATTTTTCGGCTGGTACTGAAACAGTCACCCCTTCACCCACCTTTGAACTTACCAATAGTGGTGAGAGTGCCGCTACAATATACACCTTAATAGTTGAATTTAGTGCAGCAGCCGTAGGTGATTGGTTCACCGCAAGTACATTCAGAACTTATATCGGAGGAGCAACCTATGGAGGAATGAATATCAATATTAACAATATTAGTCTTACAGGAACAACACTTGCTATAACAAGTTCATTGACTAATCTTCCTGGAAGGACTTTGACCGTAATGACGAATGCTGATACGCTCCCTAGTGGATTTACCCTTTCAGGTTTAGATACTCTCACAGCTCCTGAGGGCGCAGGTGCTGTTACAAACCACAATGTAGGTACATTCACCATCCGTGAAGACGATAATACAGCTAACTCACAGACTTATAACGTGACCATTACGCTCGTTGCTTACGAATCTCCCGTGATGGCAGCACATATTGCAGCAACGTTTGGAACTCTAACCGCGTCTGAAGACAATATAGCTATATCAAGTAACGTCATTACGATCCAAGGCTTTGCCAATACAGCAGGCGCGGAGACAGGTTCTGTTACCATTACTCCTCAACCAGCAAATACCTATACAGTTGATCCAGCGTCTCTGTCATTTAATAATCCAGAAGGAACAGCACGCACCACCATAACCCGTACGGTAATGATTAATCATAACAATCTAGCAGTCGAGCATGAGGTTAGAATTGTCTTCTATCCTGAGAGCGTTGAGCTAATCGTAACAAGTGCTAATATTATGAATGACCCTGGAATGACAATGAAGACAATCAGCTCGGGAGGAACACTTAGCGTGACGAATCGTTGTGAAGTCCTGGCAGGGCCAACCTTGAGTGTAGATGGAGACGCAGTAACAACGACCCCTTTATTTCCAGGTTATTATAACAGATTGCTTCATACTGCAAATTCAGAGGGTCGTCATGAAGTTTTAGAGACACTTAGAATAGTCTCCAGTGCAGACCCATCTGTAGTAATTGCTGATAATTTTGCTGTTAAAGTTGAGTTCGAACCTTGTGAAGCGAGTGACTTAGGCGGTGCTAGTAAAACTGGAAGTGATGCTGCTACAGCCTATGAGATATCGAGAGCCGAGCACCTGGAACTAGTCTCTTATCTTGTCAATGAAAGTAATAGTATGTACGGTAGTAGCTACTATACACTCACTACTGCGATCGATCTTGAGATAACGAACGCACCTTGGAGTATGGCAGCGCATAGGGCAGATAACACTAGGATGGGCTTCACACCTATTGGGACAACACGAATGCCAAACGGCGATTCATCTGCTGCTAATTATGGGATTAGGTTTAGAGGGAATTTTAATTGCGGAGGGTACGTTATTTCTAATCTTTTTATAAGTAATACTGCCAATAATCCTACTTTGAACGATGGTCATTTTGAAGGATTATTTGGAATAGTTGAAGCAGTAAGCGGGCAAGCGGAAAGTGGAACTATTAGCAACTGTGGTATCGTTAATGTTAATATAACAGGATATCTCGCTATCGGTGGTCTAGTAGGCCGTTTGAATTCTGGAAATATCATAAAGTCTTATGTTTCAGGTGGGCTACTGTCATCAGCTGGCGAGGGTCAAGTCGGTGGGTTAGTTGGAGCAGTAAATAGTGGTAGCGTAAGCGATTCTTATGCGGCTTCTTTAGAAGTGGAAGGATCAGGAGATAGGCTAGGTGGATTAGTCGGACTTCTGGGTGGTGGTACTATTAGTACTTCTTACGCAACTGTTACTATAACGAGGGCTGTTAATTTTGTTGGTGGATTAGTCGGTGAACAGAGCGGAGGAAGGATTAGCAATTCTTATGCTAGAACATCTATTCTCGCTGGTCTAGGCAGAGTCGGTGGGTTAGTAGGACTTGCAGCGGGTAATGGAGTTACAAACTCTTATGCTGCTGGAATAATAAATGCACCGAATGCTATCCCTTCTACTACAGGGGGATTCATCGGACAAAAAGCAGGTGATAACATTGTGAACTCTTACTATGATACGACAGCAACGACCGTTAGTAGTAGTGCTGGTGGCACAGGCAGAACGACCGCTCAGATGCAAGTATCCGCTCCTGTAACGACTGTTCCTGGCATGGGTGAAACAGATAACAGGGTTTATGAAGGCTGGGATATGAACATCTGGGATTTTACCACAGGAAAATATCCACGCCTTAAAACAGTCGTCTGTGCTAATCGGCAAGAAGACTCTGCTGCGACTGATTGTACGAGTACATTACAGTAAGCTAAGAAATCTTGTAATTGTATAAAAAATTCAAAGACAAATTCACTTCGTATGACTCTGGTCGGAGTTATACGAGGTGAGATCTTCTAAAATAGGGGTAATTTACCCCAAATTGCTTCAATTAACTAAAATTGGCTATGATTTTAAGGAATCGTAGCCAATTCACTTGATCACTTGACAAATTGAACATAAGAGGTTATATTATATTACACGGGCATTCAATACAAAAAATTGTAAATCATGCTATTATTTAATCAGGTAACACTACCTATTTATATTATTTCATAATGTTCTGGAGGTCAACGAACATGAATCTAATAAGATCACTCAAAAAAATCACGGTATCCTTAATCCGTCTAGATGCTACGGCGTCAATTCATTCACTATCACAGCAATTTAACAAATTGCGAGGCATTATTAATTCTCTTAATACCACCACAGGCAAATTGACTACTACCCCCCCCCCCCC
>AP019861.1:1374034-1452724 GCA_013426755.1 Spirochaetota bacterium | reverse complement strand
CCCCCCCCCAATTTCCCTGTAAATTTAGCAAAAAACACAAATACAGGCAACTACCACTTCTCACCCAATCACTATTAATCTTATGCGGCTTTGTGCTTATTGTCCTAACCAATTGTGCTCCTTCGTCAGACACGACCACAACACCGCCCGACAATCCAACACTTCTAGCCACTCTCATTAAAGACAGTAACCCTTCAATCAGTGGGCTTTCAATTGCCACAGACAATTCTGATCCTGCCAATCCCAAACTCACCATTACAGGCATCACTAACACTTTCCAGGGAGCGCCTGCCACAGCCGAGATTACTATCGACCAATCACAAGGCATCACCACTGATCCAGCGAGTTTTACCGTCACAGCAGAGAGTCTTATCTCTCCATACAGTACGAACACTGCTCTTACGGTCACATTTGAAGGCGAAGCTGCCGTTTCCTACACCGTCACAACTCAGATAAGCGGCGCAGCAGTCAATAGTTGGATCGCAACCGATAAAATAGGCGACTATATCACCGTCTCCTTCGGAGGTCAAAGTGGGAATCTCTCTGTTACAAATAACAATCTTTCTATTGCAGGTCTAACCAATATTCCTGGTGGAGATGCGGGTACAATCACTTTTGAAAACTTGCCAGCAGGCTTCACCGTAGAACCTAGTTCTATCACCTTACCCAATCCTGATGGAATGGACGCAGCAATGGTCACAGCCGAGCCGAACACTTTTACAATCACTGAAACAGACAATACGGGGAACTCAGAGACGTACACAATCGCAGATATTGAGTTAGCTAAGCTAACACGATTTACGCCAAGTCTCCATATCAAAATCGCAGAAGGCGGTACTGATATTACAAGTAGTCTCACCATTACTGAGCAAGCAGGCAATATGATTCGTATCAGAGGCTTAACGAATAAATTAGGGGCTAATCAATACACGCTTACAATTGAACAAGTAGCTGAGTTTTTTACAACACCGGCAAATGGTACTACTATCACGCGCACAATTACAGAGCCTATGGTAGATATTCTGGCTGGTACTGGAACAGTCACCCCCTCAGCTACCTTCCAGCTTACCAATAGTGGTGAGGGTACTACACCTACAGAGTACACCTTAGTTGTCGATTTTAGAGCAGCGGCGCCTAGCGATTGGCTCACGACAGCTAATTTTAGTACCTATATTACAGCAGCGTCATTTGGAGGGGAGAATGGGAATGCACCAGGATTTGATGGAACAACGATAACACTTAGTGGTGGGAATGATTTTACAAACGTGCCAAACGGGATGATTGTTTTTACAACAGCATTTCCTGATGGATACGAATTAATAACTAATGCTCTCGTAGACCCAGACGGACCGGGTCTCGCTGCGGTGAACGCTGGTTCTGCTGGCATGATCACAATTCGCGAAACCGCTAAACCTAATAATAAACAAGATTACCCCGTCATGATCACACTTGGAGCATACCAATCACCGCTAACAGCAGCCAATATTACGGCTACATATGGAGGGGACACGGCTCCTTCATCTGCTATCGTCATAGAGACCAATAGAATTACGATCTCTGGCTTTACGAATAAGGACGGTGGTTCGCCAGGTGGTGTGACAATTAATCCTATGCCTGCTAATTATACGATCACGTTAGAACCAGACCCCTTAGCTATTTCAGACCCGTCAGGGGGAAATCCTATCAATGCAGAGATAGGTGCTATTGTGGTTACTAAAAGTAGTACAGGAGTACCTGTTTCTCATCCTGTTACCGTTGAGTTTTTGGGTAAAATTGATATTAGCATTACTAGTGCGGATATTAACAGTGGCAATGCAATGACTTTTGAAGGAGGAACGACCATTCCGATCACAACGGCAGCTTGTCAGCTACTAGCCACGCCGACGGTGACAGTTGTCGGTGTAAATGGCGGTAAGGTAGCCGATACGACACCTTTTCCTCTGTATTATGACCGAGATCGAGATGCTCCTGTTACGGCGAATGATGGGACGATTACTGGCTATACAGTTACTCGTAGGCTTACCTTAGAAGACGGCAATGCTAATGTTCTCAGTACGGGGTTCGCTGTTACGATGGTATTTCCAGCGTGCACGACTTTTGCTGGTGGCGATGGGACGTCAGGTACGCCCTACGAGATAGACAATGCCCCGAGGTTAGAACTTTTTTCATATCTCGTTAGGACTAGTAATGCTGCTTATGGCGTTGGAAAATTCTATACAATAACAGCTAATATAGATATGGGGCTAGCAGGCTTGCCGTTTAGTGAAGCAGGCAGTAAAACTCCCGATCAGATGGGGCGAACGGGCAGCGGATTTTTTCCGATCGGATTTCAGAATCTTGCGTTTGAAGCAGTGCCAGGAACAGGAGGAACATTTGACTGTGACCGTAAAACGATCTCAAACCTTTACATTAACAGACCTAACGCAGACCGTGTAGGATTATTTGGTTTGACTCGTGGATCAGGTACTAGGATTGAAAATTGCTTTTTAATAGATGTCAATATCAGAGGACGTAACGGAGTAGGTGGATTGGTTGGAATTGGTGGGTCTACTACTATTACGAATTCCTATACGACAGGGCGTATTTTCGGTAATGAAGATGTAGGAGGTTTAGGTGGAGAAGGGGAAGTTTTGCTTATAAGTAATTCCTACTCGACGGCGGATGTCTCAGGTGCTAACAGAGTAGGAGGCTTAGTTGGACAGTATACTTCTCTTGGTACAGTAGGTTTTTCTTATGCGACAGGTACTGTAACAGGAACAGCCGATGTTGGAGGCCTGATTGGATCTGCTTCCACTTCACTTGGGAGAGTTAGTAACTCTTATGCCACTGGTTCTGTTTCAGGAATGAATAATATTGGAGGGCTAGCGGGGAGGATACAAAACAATTTTCAAATAAGTAATTCTTATGCGATAGGTTCTGTCTCAGGAACTACTGATGTAGGAGGCTTAGTCGGGAAAAATGACTCGACCACAACACCTTCTGTAATTACTTCTTACTGGAATACAGTGACGACAGGCCAGGCAATGAGTCCTAATGGTGGCACAGGCAGAACGACGGCGCAGATGCAAGTAGCCGCTCCTGTAACGAGTCCTGCTGATGTTGCGGTCTATGTGAATTGGGATAAGGATAGTGGGGGTACGCTTCTCCCAAGTGCAGACCAGATTTGGAACTTCACCTCAGGAAAATACCCACGGCTCATCAATGTCGTCTGTGCAAACAGGCAGTACAATCAAGCAGCAACCGACTGCACGAGCACGTTACAGTAACCCGTACTAGTAAGATACAGCCTAATATTTTAAGCTCCTCGTATAAGAAATAAATATACGAGGAGCTGAGATGTTTTAAATTTTACGAAGTGTTGTTATCGAAGAGGCTTTGTTCTTGCTTGTTATCAGGATGCGGAGCTTTGATGCCTAAGTATTTGAAAGCATGTGAAGTGGCGACTCGTCCTTGGCGAGTACGTTTGATGAAACCGAGTTGAATGAGATAGGGTTCATAAATGTCTTCAATGGTAGCTGTGTCTTCACTGAGGCTGGTAGCTAGATTTTCGATTCCAACAGGACCTCCGTTAAAATGATTGATAACGATGTTAAGGATCTTACGGTCCATATCGTCTAAACCGAGTGCGTCAATATTCATCTTAGTGAGGGCGTAGTCAATGAGCGAGGGCGAGATGATTTTCTGATTCTGGACTTGAGCAAAGTCGCGTACTCGTCTTAGTAGACGGTTAAGGATACGTGGGGTGCCGCGACTTCGTTTAGAGAGTTCTTCGACGCCTGCTTTATCCATGTTCATTTCTAGCATGGCGGTATTGCGGTTAGTGATGAGAATGAGTTCTTGGTGAGTATAAAAATCAAAGCGGTGCGTGATTCCGAAGCGGCTTATGAGAGGTTGAGTAAGACTTCCAGCCTTAGTGGTGGCGCCAATGAGGGTGAAGGGGGGTAGGGCTATGCGGACTGCTTTAGCTTGTCCTTTGAGACCGATATTGATATCTAGTCTAAAGTCTTCTAGGGCGGGATAGAGAACTTCTTCGATGACAGGCCTGAGGCGATGGATTTCGTCAATGAATAAAATATCGCGTGGTTTGAGGGAGCTGAGAAGTGAAGCCATGTCGCCGCTACGTTCAATGGACGGGGCAGAAGTTGTTTTTAAGTTGGCGTTCATTTCCTGGGCGATGATAGTTGCGAATGTTGTTTTGCCTAGACCTGGCGGACCGCTTAGGAGGACGTGGTCTAGCGGTTCTTTACGACTTTTAGCGGCTTTGATAAAGACGGACATATTGTCTTTAACAGAAGTCTGTCCGATAAACTCTGAGAATGTTTTGGGACGGAGGGTGAATGTTTTGTCTTCGGTGTCTTCTTCACCTTGGAAGATGCGATCGATCAATGAGTTACTCCTTGTTAACGCGTAAAATCAAATATAGAGATTGTTTAAAATTATCCACTTTACGGTAACTAATTATAATATACTTTTTTATATATGATGATATTATAATATTGAGTCTAGTTGGTAAGTGCTCTCTAATAACTTAGACGTCATTAGAGATTTTAGTAAATAGTATGACTGGAAATAGATTTAAGACTGTGGAAATAGATTTAAGATTGTTATAGCATTTAGATTTTTGAGTTGTTATAGCATTGTGTTGTGAAGTGTATTTTCAGGTGGAGAGAGTTAGGCGGAGAAATGATTAACAAAGCCTTAAAGATTTAAAGATTAGCAGTGAAATAAGATAGAAGTTAATAATGAATGAAGAGTTAAGCATTGTGCGTCCTGTTAAAAAGCGTATGCGATTTAAGAGTGTATTACGTGCGAATAAGTGGCTTACACCGACGGTGAAACAATTTACATTTTCTGCTCCGAGCGAGTTTGATTTTTATAGCGGGCAATATATGAATATGCGATTTAAGATTGCTGAAAAGGTTGTGGCGCGTTCTTATTCTATTTCTTCGTTACCTGGTGCATTAAGTGATAGTGATGAAAAGTATCTGTGTTTTACGATTAAAAATGTTGCAGGCGGTGAAGTAACACCTGCGTTGTTTACGTGGGAGGTTGGAACAGAAGTGAGTTTGCAAGGTCCGTTTGGAACGTTTTTTATCGGTGAGCGGGTGCCTGAGGCTGATATTGTGATGATTGGGACAGGGACGGGGTTAGCGCCGCTTAAAAGCATGTTAGGGTATTTATTAGAAAGTTGTCATTTCAAGCGAAAAGTAACGCTTATTATGGGAGTCCGGTTTGAAACAGAATTATTATATATGGAGTTATGGAAAGAATATGAAGAACGGTTTAGCAATTTTCAAGTCTTAACGGCGGTTTCTGCTGCAAAGAGTCCTGCATACTTAGGTGTCCATGGCCGTGTCAATGTGATTCTCGAGTCCAATATTGAACATTACCGTACTCGAATGTTCTATATCTGCGGCCTTCAAGCAATGGTGAATGGAGTTGCTACGTATTTGCGTAATGAGGGCATTGCGGCAGAACATATCTTTTATGAGAAGTATGATTCTTGAGATGTCGTTATACTACTACGAAGTAATAGTGTAGTTGTGTTATGAGAATATTTGAGTAGAGCATGTATTTTATAAGAAGTATGATTTTATGAAAAAAGCAAGTTTAGTATTAGTGGCGCATGGAAGTCGTATTAAGGCTTCTAATGATGAGATTGCAGAGTTTGTTAAGCTTATTAGCAAAGAGATGGGGAGTGAGTTTGTCCATATTGGGGTAGGTTTTTTGGAATTGGCAGAACCGCTTATTCCAGAGGCTTTATCGGAGGCAGCTAAGGTCATGCGTCTTAAGGGGGCGCGTGTTTTATGGGTGTATCCTTATTTTCTAGCAAGCGGGAGTCACGTAAGTAAGGATATTCCAGAGATTATTGAACGTGAGCGTACGAATTATCCTGATCTCACGGTGAAGTTATTGCCGTACTTAGGAAGTAAAGGAGCGTTACTTGAAGTGGTACTTAGTCAGGTAAGACGTTTCCAAGCGGATTTATAATATGATAATGCAAGGTCAGAGCATTACTAATTGAGATTTACTGCACCTTTATCTAGTTCTAAGTCTCTACAGTTATAAAAAAGGAGTTTCATCTACTCACCTACTTATCTAGTCTTATGCTATTTTGGGCGCTACGGTTTATCCAATCTGCAGTTATTTAGCGGCGTGCAAAGTCATGAAGTCGTTTAGAAACATTGAGCCAGAATGGAGATATAGATTTCTTCCGCCAGATGCCAGCGGCGGCTTTATTGGCTTCACCCATTGACGGGTAAATGTGAATGGTAGCAAGAATTGACTTGAGACCGAAGTTATTCTTCATGGCGGCAATAAATTCTAAAATGAGTGTGCTTGCGTTAGCAGCAACGATAGTTACGCCTAAGATTTTATCGGAGCCTTTACGTGTTAAGATACGAACGAAGCCTTCATTGGCGAGGTCGGTTACGGCGCGGTCAAGTCCTTTTAGATCGTACGTGGTGAGATCGTACTCGGTGCCTTGACTTTGGGCGCGTTGTTCGTTTAGACCGACGCTAGCGATTTCTGGGTCTGTGTAAGTACACCAGGGAATAACGTTGTAATCGACTTTGAATTTTTTAAATTTTCCGTAGAGAGCATTGAAAGCGGCGTAATAGGCTTGATGTCCTGCTGTGTGGGTGAATTGGAAGGGTCCTGTGATATCGCCGCAGACGTAGATATTGGGGTAGTTGGTCTGCATGAATTCGTTAGCGGCAATAGTACCGTTGGGTCTGAGTTCAATGCCTAAGTCTTCGGCTCCGAAGCCTTTAGCATTGGGGCGGCGTCCGATTGAAATAAGGATTTCATCGAAAGGAATTTTAGTTTTTTTACCTGAAGTGGATTGGGCGATGAGGTATTTTGTTTTGCCTGAGACCTGAAATTCAATGGCGCGATGACCTGTGAGAATGTTGATACCTTCATTTTTAAATTTTTGGGTTAGAAAATCGGATACTTCTGGGTCTTCGACGCGCATGATACGTGAATTGACTTCTACTTGGGTGACGGCACTACCTAGGCGATTGAATGCCATAGCGAGTTCGCAGCCGATGGGTCCTCCGCCGAGCACAACGAGGCGTTTGGGGAGAGTTTTTAGGTTCCAGACGGTATCTGAGGTGAGGTAGTTGACTTTTTCAATGTTTTTAAGCGGTGGAACGAATGGGGCGGCGCCTGTACTGATGATGATATTTTTAGTGGTGATGATTTTGTTACCAATGGCGATTTCCCATGGGGAGCGGATTTTTGCGGTGCCTTTAAAACATTCTACACCTAATGAGGAGTAGCGTTTGACGGAGTCGTGGGGTTCGATGGCTTTGATGGAGGCTTTGACGTGTTTCATGGCGTTAGAAAAATGGGTGGTGTAGGGTTTTACGGAGAGGAGACCAATTTTTTTTGCTTTTTCTAGGTTATGTACTAGTGAAGCGGTTTTGATGAGGGCTTTGGAGGGAACGCATCCTGTATTAAGACAATCACCGCCCATTTTGTCTTTTTCTATGAGGGCAACTTTAGCTTTGGCGGCTGCTGCGATGTAAGAGGCAACCAATCCGCCTGATCCTGCGCCGATGACGACGACGTTGTAATCAAATGTGGCAGGTTTTTTATAACGTCTGTAAAGGTTAGCGTTTTTGAACCAGCTGAGTCCTCCTTTGACAACGAATGGAAACGCGGCTATGAGAATAAAGGAAACGATGATAGGTGCTGATAAGATATCTGCGGCGGATTGAATGGAAGCGAGTTGTTTTCCTGCGTTTACGTAGACGGCGGTGCCTGGTAGCATACCGAGTTGGCTTGCCCAGAAGAATGTAGAGAGCTTTAGTTGGGTGACTGAGGTGACCATATTGACAATGAAGAAGGGGAATATTGGGACGAGACGCAGTGTTAAAATATAAAAAGCGCCTTGTTTTTTTATTCCGTCATTGATTTTATTGATAATTGTCGGGAAGCGCTGCTCAATGGTTTCTTTGGCAATGAAACGAGAAATGATGAAGGCTAGACTGGCACCGATAATGCTACAAAATGAAACGACGATGAGACCTACCCAGAAATTAAACAATGCTCCGCCTAGTAAGGTTAAAACGGTTGCCCCTGGAATGGAAATGGTGGTGATGAGGATATAAATACCAGCGTAGATTAGAATGGTCTGTCCGGGGTAAAGTTGGTAAAAAGCTTTGAGATTCTGTTGTTGGAGTTTTGCGTTTTCAATCGTGAAATAATCGCCTATATTATAACGGTAGGAAATAATAGCAATAACGATTCCTAGGAGGAATGTAATTAAACGAAGTGTATTTTTGACCGTTTTTTTAGTTCTACTAGTTTTGCTCATAATTAGAATCTTTGAAAATCATCAATAAAATAATCAAATTGAAATAATCAAATTGAAATGGTGAAATTGAAACAGTTAAATTGAAATAGTGAAATTGAAACAGTCAGATTGAAATAGTTAAATTGAGATGGTCGAATTAAAATGGTGAAATTGAAATAGTCAAATAATAGTTAGTTAGCACAAACAAAGGACGTGATTTTAGCCAGACAATTAATTAGGTTGTAAATGAGAAATTAGGGTGTAAATGTGCGATAAATGCTAGTTATTAAATACATGAAACGAGTTAGGACTACTGGCGGAGCCTACGATCGGAAGTCGTATGTATAATTGTACAATGAATTAGCAAGAATATTATAAAAACAGGAAAGACTTATGAGTTGTTGAGAAAGATAAGTTGTTAAGAAAGATATAGTTGTTAGGAAAGATGCAGTGTTAATAAATAAAGATATTGAATAAGGATATTGAATAAGGATACTGAAATGAGCAGAATATTGAAATGAGGGATAAATTATTCAATGATGGTCATTGATTGCCTGCTTAGAGTTGCTTATGAGACCGATAGCAATATGAGACGATAGCAATAAGATTATGAGGGTGAATGCTTTTGTGACGGGAATTTTTGATGGAGAAATTAGGTTTGCTGGGATACAATGGCAACAGCATTATGAGGGTGAAGACTTTCATGATGGGAAACTTTGATGGAGAAATGTTTTATCATGGTTTGTTTGAGGTAGAAATCTTTAAGAATCCGCACAGCGTCTTCACAAAACATGAGATTTTCAGCATTAATGCGAGCGAATTCTTGTTCGTCACTTCGTTTGACGGAAGTTTGAACGCCTGTTTTGATGATAGCTTCACTGGAAAGAATAAATTCTTCGAGTGAAAAATCTTTGGGAATGGTATCGAAACTTAGCAGAATATCTGCATAACTACGTTGCGAATGAGGAATAGCGGAAATGATGTTTTGTTTTGTTAAGAAGTCAAGAGTGAGGGGTTGTTGTGGATTGGTTACTAGGGTTTGGTTTAGATTGTCTTTTATGAATTGCTCTGATAGTGCAGTTGAGCATGGACAGGCGCTGGAATAGGTTAAAGTCCATCCAAGTTTGAATAAGAAGGATTTGTTCTGGTGTTTTTCAAGGTAAATGGTGATAGGATAATGGCGTAAGCCTGGTGTCTGGCTGAGGAGGGATTGGTGTTCGATAGGATAATCAAACTTTATGGTGACGTAAGCGGAGGAGCTGATGCCTTTTTGCGATTGGATCAATTGGTCTGTAACGTTTTCTAGGAGGGCTGGGTTAAGGGTTTCATTTTTGAGAAATTGGTACATGACAGCGTAGAGGCGTGACATGTGAATACCTTTACTGTGGGTGTCGTTTAAATTGACGTAGACATCCACTTTAGCTGGGAGGTTTAGGGTTTGATTATCTTTTGTATTGACTCGTGCGATCATCTGCATGGCGCTCATGCCGACTTGGTCAATGGTATAATTGAGGTTCGCTTGCGAGTTCGTGGTAATATCAGGGAGTGGTTTTGAACGGGGAGTAATATTATCAGGACGTGTTGTTTGTGCGGGATGGGAGGGATCGATTTTTTGCGTAAAAGAATTATTCATAAAGTGATGCTATGACAGAAAAGTGATACTATGACAGTAGAGTAATGATATGCAGTTGTAATAGATAGCGATTAAATAACAATGAATGGTAAGAATGCTGATTGAGTTTAATGATTACTTCAAAGATATTGGAATACACGTAGTTGCAATATACGTAGTTACAATAAGTGGTGAATAAATAACAATGAATGATAAGAATGTTGATTGAGTTTAATGATTACTTCAAAGATATTGGAATACACGTAGTTGCAGTGTACTTAGTTACAATAAGTGGTGAATAAATAACAATGAATGGTAAGAATGCTGATTGAGTTTAATGATTACTTCAAAGATATTGGAATACACGTAGTTGCAGTGTACTTAGTTACAATAAGTGGTGAATAAATAACAATGAATAATAAGAATGATGATTGAATTTAATGATTGTTTCAAAGATGTTGGTATTGAGGTTTTATATAAAAGAGAATAAGACGTATTTGAGGAAGTGAGGCAGGATAAACTGATTAAAGAAATCAAGTGATTAAATTTGTGTGGGATTGGGTGTTTTGTAAACGGTGGTGGGGTCGAATACTTTTTCAGTTTCTTCAAATTTGAGGGTGATTTGATTATTGGGTGTGAGGTTAAGTGGATCAATGGGAATACTTCTGAAGAAGCAAGACCGATATCCAACGTGACAGCTAGCTCCTGTTAAAGCTACACGGAGCCAGAGGCTATCTTGGTCGTCATCGATACGAATTTCCTTAACTTTTTGAATGAATCCGCTTTCTTTGCCTTTATGCCAGAGTGTTTTTCTACTTCTGCTGTAATAAACGGCTTCTTTTAAGAGGAGGGTCTTTTTGAGAGCTGCTCTGTTCATATATCCAAGCATGAGGACCTCACCTGTGGTATAATCTGTTGTGACGACTGGAATGAGTCCATCGGCTCCAAATTTGGGGGATAGAGTGTGTCCTTCCTCTATTTCTTGAATATCCGTCCGGTCTTTGAATTGGAGGGTAGTTTCTTCTAGGTTTTGCTTCATATCACTAGGAGCTTGCAGCAATTGAGTCTTGCAATGATTTTACGATGTTTCTTACGGCGATAAAACTTTAAAATGGCTATTAAGACACTACTAAAACATTACTAAAATACTATCAAAACACTGTTAAAATACCACTAAAACACTATTAAAATGCTACTAAAATACTACTCTAAAACACTATATTAAAATGATTGTCTGCCATTAAAAATCTTTATGGTAGGAAAGCAAAAATCTTTATAATAAGAATGTACTAATTTTTATGGTAAGAAAGTAGTCATTTATGGTATTTGTTTAATTTAGTGTTTAGTTTTAGGGTTAGTTTAGTATTTTTTATGGCTTTAAATGTAAGATATACTATTGAAATATGGGTGTTCACGAGTGGTAATGTCTATCTTTAATTAATGTTCGATACAATTATAACATTAAAAGTGAAATAGGGCACTTAATAACTGCATATTATCAATAACCGTATATTATCAATAGCCGTATATTATTAATAATTGTATAGTGTCAATTATAAGTGATAAAAAAATTATGTAATAAAAATACCTTACATAAATAGGTGATAAAATGCCTTGTATAATAAAATACCCTACATAAATAGGGTGCCCTATGTAATAAAATATTCTAATATAAGAGAATGATTTAATATGAGAGAGAATGATATTTATATGAAATAATAATTATATGAAATTATTTCTACACGAAATGGTAATATCAAAGAATTCTTAGCGAATGAAAAAAATATTGGAGCAGGAATGTTAGAAGCATTGTTTATTAGGAGTTTTTTTAAGAACAAAAGACGTATAAAACAAAAAGGGTATATTAGGATGATAAAGCAGATTAATAGGGTAATAAGACAGGATTAATAGGATGATAAAGGAAGTTAATACTGGTATAAAAAGCAGGAATACGTGCATATATCTAGATTCATTTAAAAAGAGTTTTGTGTTTAGAAATTTACTTTAAGCCGGTTAAAAATAATTAAAAAATGAACACGAGATAAATAAACACGAGATAGTGGATGGAGAAATACCAGGAAAAGATGAACATGCGGTAATAGATAGAGCAATATTGGGAAAAAACAAACATGAGGTAATAAGTAGAGCAATACCAATAAAAAATGAACACGAGATAGTGGATGGAGAAATACCAAAAAAGATAAACACGCGGTAATAGATAGAGCAATACTAGGAAGAAACGAATATGAGGTAGTAAATAGAGCAATACCAATAAAAAATGAACACGAGATAGTGGATGAAGAAATACCAGGAAAAGATGAACATGCGGTAATAGATAGAGCAATACTAGGAAGAAACGAATATGAGGTAATAAGTATAGCAATATTGGGCTGTGTGCGGTTATTTCGCTGAGGGGAATGAAAAAGATAATGGCAGTAAAATTGAGATCGGGTCTGTATAAATGGACGTTGTTATGCGTCCCGTCGTTGTTATGGGCAGGCAATTTTATTTTAGCACGTTATTTTAGGGAGGATTTTTATCCGTATGACTTGGCGTTTTTTAGGTGGAGTTTGGTATTGGTTGTTGTGTGGAGTTTATATGGAAGACAAACTCTGAGTTATGTTCGTATTCTGTGGAATCATAAAGGATTGGTATGTTTACTTGCTATAACGGGTGTGACAGGTTTTAACACGCTACTTTACTACGGTCTAGAACAGACGACTGCCCTTAATGCGGCATTTATCAATTCTATTATTCCGTTAATGATTATACTTATGACGTGGGTATTTTTTCGGGTGACTCCGCTTAGTATTGAATGGCTTGCTTTGGTGATATCTTTTTGCGGAGTGGCTATTATTCTGGCTAGGGGAGACATTGAAATCTTTAAAGGCTTTGAGTTTAATGTGGGGGATCTGTTTGCGGTTAGTTCTGCTTTAGTATGGGCGATTTATTCTGTTTGGGTGCCGTTATTACTTAGAAAAGTACCTCCACAGGTGTTGCTTTGTTCTATCGTAATGGTAGGATGGTTTTTGCTATTACCTTACTTTTTGTATAGAATAGGGTTAACCTTAGGTGATTTTACAGCGGCAACTTCTGTCATTCAGCCAATTAAACTAAGTGGCGTAGGGTTTATTCTTTATGTTGCAATACTGGCATCTGTGGTGGCATATCGGATTTGGAATCGGTGTGTTGAGGTTGCGGGGGCTAATTTGAGCGGTTTATCACTTAATTTGCTTCCATTGTTTGCGTCTTTAGGAGGAATTATCTTTCTGGGTGAGAGATTTGAGTTTTATCATTTATGGGGAGGAATGGCTATTGTGATTTCGTTAGCAATCGCTTTTTATGGCAAACAAAAAAAACGGATCACTACCCATTAATATGCAGTTAGACTACAATTGGGAGGCAATTAGGTTATAATTGGGCTATAATTAAGGTGCAATTGGGCTATAATTGGGGTGCGGTAGGTTATAATGGGGCTATAATTGGGATGCAATTAAGCTACAATTAGGGCAATTAGGTTACAATTGGGGTGCAATTGGGGTACAAATTCCTTAACAGTTATGATTTCTCTGACAATAGCTTTTTGATAATGGTTCTTTATGGTAAACAAGCAAAGTGGAACGCTACCCATTAACATGCAGTTAGAATACAATTAGAGAATACAATTAGAATACAATTGGGGGTATAATTGGTGTACAAATGGGGGACAGTTGAGGTACAATTGGGGTATAATTGGCGTATAAATGGGGGGCAGTTGGGGTACAATTGGGGTACAATTGGGGTATAATTGAGGGTATAATTTCCATAAAAGCTTTAAATTTGTATTATGTTTGATTCATACGATTATTATTCTTAAAGCACTTGGTACTCAATTTGACGTGTGGTTTATTTATTCTAAAGCCCTTGATATTCAAATTGCCGCGCAGCGTATAAACACGTGAAATGCATAACACTATCCAATCAAAATAATTAATCTAACCCAAACATAATCAATTGTAATCAATTGTAATCCATTTCAATGAGTGCGACAGCTTTTATAGCAGACCTTAAGATAAGAGCTAAGGAGTTGAAAGCTAGGTCTGAGTTTCGAACTCTCAATTCTGTTACAGCTTATACGGGACGTTATGTCTGGATAGAAGGCATTCGTTACCTCAATGTAGGTTCTAATGATTACTTAGGATTGTCGGTGAATGCGGCATTGATAGCGCGTGTGCGGTCTTATCTTGATAAAGGGACGGGAAATTGTTCATCGCGACTTATTCTCGGCAATTCTACTCTTTACAGGCAAGTGGAAGATTTGATTGCTGAGTGGAAAGATATGGACCGAGCGTTAGTTCTTTCTAGTGGCTATGCTATCAATGTAGCGGTTATGCAGTCACTTGCAGTGAGCCAGAGACGTACAATTTTTTTATTTGACAGGTTAGTGCATGCCTCAATGATCGATGGTGTTAGAGCTACGGGCAAGAAGTGGGAAAGCTTTAAACACAATGATTTAATAGACCTAGAGCGGTTACTTATTAAATATCATAACGATAAGGAAGTTTGGCACATTGTGGTTTTAACGGAGGCTGTTTTTTCAATGGACGGTGATCTGGCGCCTATTTTAGATATTTTAATGTTAGCTAAGAAGTATGATGTTCTTTGTTATATAGATGAAGCGCATGCTTTAGGCGTATATGGGGTTGAGGGATCGGGTTTTTCTAGGGAGTTTAGATTTAAAGATTATCCTAATGTTATAAGTGTGGGAACGTTTGGTAAATCTGTTGGTGTGGGGGGAGCTTATATTGCTGCGACATCTGTTATGACTGAACATTTTATTAATACAATGCGCAGTTTTATCTATTCGACAGCTTTAGCACCCGTGGTGTTGGGGACTATTTTTGAGAGCATTAAGATTATTCGTAGCCATCCTGAATTAGGGAAATCGCTTATTAGAAAATCAATTTTTCTTAGAAAAGCACTTAAGGATGAACTTAAGCATCATACGGCTAATCCGTCAATAATTCATACGGAGATGTTAGCGGCTACGTCTCCGATTATTCCAGTTACTGTAGGCAGCAGTGAAGTGGCGTTAGCTCTTTCAAATCATCTGCGCCGTAATGGAATCTGGGCTCCGGCTATTCGTCCGCCGACTGTTCGTAGAAATTGTGCGCGTATTCGTCTTAGTTTGAATGATTTACTACTAGAATCAGACCTTAAAGATGTTGTTGCTAGCATTGCTGATTTTTTCAAAAATGAGAATGTTAGGTAAATGAGAATGTTAGGTAATACGCTCTTAGTTCTGGGACGTTTTTAGCTCTGGAAATTGGAGTTCTGGGAGTTCTGGCAATTTTGAAGTACTATGAGTCTAAAAAATAAATCAATGCGTTCAGATCGCTGGGTCATGCCTAAGAAAAAGCCCAATCCTACAACTGCTAACAATAAAAACAATGAGAACAATGAAGAAGTATCCGTATTTCCAATGACGGAATTTCTGCAATGGTTTTCAGATGAGAAACGCAAATTGCCATGGCGGTCATTGACTGGGGGAAGGAATGTCCATAAGAAACGCGATCCTTATGCGGTGTGGATATTAGAAACGATGCTCCAGCAGACGCAAATCGCTACGGTTCTGCCGTATTATCAAAGATGGATGAAGCGGTTTCCCAGTGTAAAAAGCCTCTCTCAGGCTAGTTACGAAGAGGCGTTAGTTTATTTCCAGGGACTTGGTTATTACAGGCGTCTTAGATCGTTATTGGAGGGAGCAAAATCACTCGTCAATGATCACACAGGCATTTTTCCTATAGACCGTGCTAAACTTCTTGATATAGCTGGGATTGGTCCTTATACAGCAGGAGCAATTCTTTCATTTTCTTATCATAAGCGTGCGGCTGTTGTAGATGGGAATATCGTACGAGTACTCAGTCGTTATTACGGATTAAATGCGGATAAAAGCGTATTGGCACAGTATGGTTCGGCTGTTTGGAAGAAAATGGAAATGTTACTTCCTAGGCGCGGTAGTAAATGTGCAGTCTTTAATGAAGCAATGATGGAGTTCGGTTCTATTGTCTGCAAAGCACGAGAGCCGCGTTGTTTAACACTATCAAGTAAAAATAATGGACTTTTTCAAACAACAAACCATCTTCTAGCAGAGCATGATCATAAATACTGCACTCAAGATCATGCTAAAGGCTCTGTAAATCCTAATAAACACGCTCGTGAACACACTCGTGTTGTCAAGCAATTGAATAAGAAAGAGTGGGTCTGTCCCTTGATGAAATCATGTGTGGCTTATCAGAGGGGAGAAGTGCTTGCTTTACCTAAATTGAAAAAGCAACCCAAAACGGAGCATGTGTATTCATCTGTATTTATTATTAAGCATCGCGGCAGATATCTTTTACTTAAACGTTCTAAGAAAGAACGACTTAGCGGAATGTGGGAATTTCCTACCTTAGAGCACCACATGCCACATGATAATCTTACTCATCAGGATTTTGAGCGGTTCGTACGCACCCAATTAGGCTTGAAGTTGAAGATTGACCGTGCCCTACAGACATTCAAGTCTTCGTACACACGATACCGTGCTACCGTAGTTGTTTTTCAAGCTAAATTTGATGATGATTCAAAAATTCTAAATGCCAAGCAAACAGTTCTCAATCAAACCTCATCGTCTGTGACAGAGACGAAACTCAGGCGCTGGTTAACAGCAAGTGATCTTAATACAATAGGTTTGAGTTCGCTTTATTCACGTATAAGAGCTTATTTATTGGCTTCTTAATTTAAGAATCTAAGGAAATAGCCTAAGGAAACAAGCTAAGAACAACAATCTTTAAATATTCTAAGCGAGTTTTCTAAGCGAGTTTTCAATAAAAACCACTTGGGTAAGGAGTAATCTTTATTTACATGTCAATTTTTACATATGCAATTATCTCTTTCTACTGAAATAATGGGTAGAGAGCCCATGTCCTGCTTCAGCGGCTTCTAAAAAGGTTTCAGAAAGGGTAGGATGCGCATGAATGGTTTCTGTAATGTCTGAGACAACAGCCCCCATTTCGATAGCTAGCACAGCTTCAGCAATCAATTCACCAGCACCTGTGCCGCACATGGCCACTCCTAGCAAGCGTTCTGTCTCGCTATGAAAAATAATTTTGGTCGTTCCCGCTGTTTTTCCGATAGCCAGTGCCCGGCCTGAGGCAGCCCATGGAAAAACACCTGTTTTATAAGGGATGTTTTGTTCTTTAACTTCAGCTTCAGTCATGCCAGCCCAAGCGACTTCAGGGTCGGTATAAATGACATTGGGAATGACAATGTTATCAAAAGTGGTCTTCTTTCCCATAAGCGCCTCGACAGCAATGTGCGCTTCTCTACTCGCTTTATGAGCGAGCATTGGGTTTCCTACAATATCGCCAATTGCATAAATATTTGAGACATTGGTACGCAATTGGTTATCAACTTTGATAAAACCGTGATCGTCTGTATGAACCATGGCTTTTTCAAGGTCTAAGAGATCGCTATTGGCTCTTCTGCCAACTGAGACCAGGACGCGATCAAATTCTGCTGTAGTATTTTGGGAACTATGAGAACTATTGTCAGCAGCACTTTTAGGTTCGTTGGGAGTGAATGTGGCAATGATTTTATTGCCTTTTTGGGTTATTTTGCTGACGGTTGTATTGGGTTGAATGCTTTTAAACAACCGTTTCAATTTTCTTTCTAGCGGCGTAAAGACGTCGCGGTCAATTCCTGTGCCAATGTGTGGTAATGCTTCGACCATTGTGACAGCAGAGCCAAAGCTAGCGTAGACGTAGCCCATTTCCATACCTATGATACCGCCACCTATGACAAGCAATTTTTCTGGAATATCTTTTAAGTCTAGTGCGCCTGTACTGGTCATAACGCGATCGGTATTTAGTGCTAAGCTTTTAGGAATAATGGGTCGTGATCCTGCGGCAATGATAGCTTGGTTGAAGACAATGCGAGTTTCCTCGTTATTCTCTTTCACGAGCACATTGTTAGCGTCAATGAATGTAGCAACACCGTTTATAACATTTACTTTGCGTGCTTTGGCGAGTTGATTGAGACCGCCTGTGAGTTTTTGAACAATGTTACCTTTATGCGTACGTGTTTTGGCTAGATTGATTTTAAAATCCTTGCTACCAATACCTATAGTTTCCAATTCTTTAGTCTCTTCTTTAAGGGCTGCTAAATGGAGTAGGGCTTTAGAAGGAATACACCCGACATTGAGACAAACGCCGCCTAGTCTGGGGTAGCGTTCGATGAGGGTTGTTTTAATATTGTGATCAGCAGCATAAAATGCCGCTGTGTAGCCACCAGGACCACCGCCTATGACGAGACATTCTGTTTCTAGTATTTTCATGGATAGATCATCTGCTCCAGCAATTGTAAATTATTAGAAAACCAGTAAAATTAAAGAAATAGTAAGTAATATGGTTAGGATAAATTAAGATATGGATAAAGATAGATAAAATTGTATTATTGAACGACGTATTATTGAACGACTTATGTATTGACTGAGCGACTTATATAAGGTAGCGTGACAGTCTATTTTATAGAAGAACCTCCTATCAGACCTATACAGGTAGTGATAATGGCGAGCAGTCCAGCAGTGAGCAGACTTAAGAAATGAAATTCAGTTCTTGTGTCGGTTAAGGCAGCTCCAATATCGGTACATCTAGACAGAAAAAATAATAGTAAACCTAAAGAAAGGGCAATACCTAGAAGTATAAGACTCCACATTATTACGTCTCGTAATATTTCTATTCTCCTATAGTCTCTTTTGTCCTTTTCTTCTTGTTTTTTAGACTCCCTTAATTCTTTTATTTCTTGTTGGGAAGCATGACCGTAATTTGCTCTTGCGGAAGCAACGCCTTCAGCACGTTTACGTTTGTATTCTTCTCTGAAATTATCTGATTGGGAAGCACGCTGGTCTCTCTGTGCACTAATTTCCCTTCTCATGAGTTCTTCTAGGTCTAATTTTGGATTTCCCATTTCTATTTTTCTTGGTATCTTATTCGTTAATGACTAGTTATTTCCTATAACTCGAATAATATTCTTTTATGACGTCCTTGGGTATTTCTAAATGAAATTTATTAGTATGTTTATAAACCTTTTCATCGTAGTATGTTTTATTCCACGGAGTATCCTCGCGATGAGTGATATCTACAAGATCGAGAGAACTTATCTTACCGTAATTATCTGCAATTTTTTTTAATAATGTAAAACTGTCAGTACCTTTTTCTACTTCGGGAATGATAACCTCATTTTCTTTAAGGTTATATATTTTAGACATTTCAGTTATAATTTTGCTTCCAAAATGTTTAAACTCATGATAAAGCGAAGGAATAACAGGCCCTAATTTCCATGCTTGTATAGGTTCATCGAATAGTTCTATTCCAATCGCGGTCCCCCATCCGTAAGAAATGTACACAAGCTTGTTTAGCTTCAAATTATCAATATCATGGTTTTTCTTTGCTAAAAAGTAGTTAGCAATGTGCGAGGGTGTGTAGAGGGCAGGTTTATCGTCATCGATCGTTTTAGTATTAGACCTGTCAATAGTCTTTTCTGTATTTTGCTTTGTTTCCATCGTCATTTCTTCCTCCAATGAAAATTATATCAACTAAAATTAGCGTTTTCTTTAGTTATTCCCTCAGTACCCAATTCAAATCACTTTGATGCGATAAAACTGAATATAATTCGAGAATGATTTTATTAAACTGAGATGCGTTAATTAATTGAATGTGTTAATTAATTGATGAAGTGTGAATGGGCTGATAAAGTAAAATTGACTGATAAAGTGTAAATTGAGGTCTAAATTAGCTGAATTGACTGATAAAATGTGAGTCGAGGTCTAAATTAGCCAATCGGTATGCATGAAATGATTTTAATGATGTATTTTTAACAATGCATTATTAGTATAACTAAAATTTGGCAAAAAGTCAAGTGTTTTGTGCTCTGTTAATAATGCATTAATAAGACTTGACTTATTTTAATCGCATATCAATCTTTTAAAGATGACACCGTCAACCACCTAAAACCACCTAAACAGAAATGCTACAATAGTGCTTTAACAGATCGTAAAGCATTGTCCTTATTAACGGATGGTAATATATGCTCTTAACAAGGTACGACTGTTTTTATGAATATTTTGTGATTGAAGGTTAGTCGTTTTTTGTAAAAAGGTCAATTGTTTTTTATGATATTCAATTCCTGCAGTCTCATGTTGAGATGCTCCATATCTTTATTTCCTTTGATTCTATTGCAGTGATGACAGAGCAATTGTAGGTTTTCAATGGTATCACCACCTCCTTTTGTTGTTGGGACAATGTGATCTATTTCAAAGTGTCTGTATTCAAATTGCGTGCGGCAGCCATTGCAGCTGGCATTTTGTTCTTCATAAAGGATGTGTTTAATTTCAATTTTAGCTGTTCTATAGGACAAACGACGGTCTTTAATATCTGTACGGTCGGGAATATCTTCTCTGTAGACAATTGCTTTTTGATAATTGATTAAATCTTGATTGCCATGTTCATCGGTTCCTTTTATAGCAGACTCCAATCTTGTTTTAACGAGATCGTAAGCTCTTTTTGAAACATCAATACCGACCCATTGTCTTCCCAGGTTCTCAGCAGCAACACATGTTGTCGCACACCCACAAAATGGGTCTAAGACAACATCCCCTTTACGACTACTTGCTTTAATAATTCTTTCCATTAATGCCAGTGGTTTTTGGGTAGGATATCCGACATATTCCTTTGGACTGCGGGCAGCAATGCGAATTTCCCACCAATTCTCTGGAATTTTTCCTTTTTCACGGTACTCTTTAATTTCTGCTGAGGTGAAACTATGGCTGGGAGCCATTCTTTTTCTTAAGCTTTGCTTAGGGTCTTTAAATGGAACTCTTATAGCTTCTTTGTTAAATGTCCACGTTTCTCCGATAGAATACCAAAATATATTATCACTTTTCCTATTAAATTGCCGCATATCTGGGCTGCCGGGACCGTGATAACACCAGATGATCTCATTTCTAAGATTTTTATGACCAAAGATGCAGTCCATCAGTAATTTTAGATAATGACTCATTGTATAGTCACAATGAAGATAGATGCTACCTGTGTTTTTTAAGATTCTCTTCATTTCAATGACCCGTTGTGCCATGTAAACGAGATAATTTCTATGACTACGACTTCCTACGATATCTACTCCTAGTAAATATTTATAAAGGTTAGGGTATAAGTCGGCAATGAGTGTCAGATAGCCTTTTTTGATGTCTTCATCATCCCACGTATCTTTAAAGCTTGCTCCCTCAGCCTTAGTACCTAATGGAGCGTGAAACTCTCTTTTCTTATTGAAAGGGGGGTCTAGATAAATGAGGTCAATCGTCTTATCATCAATATTTCGTAGTATTTCTAGATTGTCTCTACAAAATACAGTTCTGTTTTTGATAGTTTTCTGCAGCATATTAATTCTTTAAAGATGACGCCGTATAATAGCTTTCTAAACAAAAGATAATACAGTGTTCCTCCGTACCGAAGGAAAATTCTTATGTCCCTTCCCTCTATCTTCTATGGACATTACTTGCTAGGAAGTTCGAGTCCCATAAGAAGTGTCTGTGGCGCTTCAATGAGCGATTTGAGCCGAACAAGAAATCGTGCCGCTACTGCCCCATCGATCACTCGATGATCGTACCCTAGCGTAACGGGTAGCATGGGAATTGTTAGGGGTTGCTTCGTAGTTGGGGAGAGGACGACCTCATTTATCGTACGGGCAACACCTACAATAGCCACTTCTGGTGGATTGATAATAGGCGTGAAATGCTCACCACCAATTCCACCCAGATTAGACAATGTCAAACACGCCCCTTTAAGGTCAGCTAAGCCAATTTTACGGTCACGTGTCTTTTTAGCAATATCACGCAAGGTTTTACCAATTGCAAAAACCGAGAGCGTATCAACATCTTTTATAACGGGGACAATAAGTCCCGAAGGAGTATCTACTGCAACGCCAATATGGTAATACTTTTTGTAATGAATTTCATTTTTTATAGTATCAAAGGAAGCATTGAACTCTGGAAATTCTTTAAGGATGTGCGCTAGGGCTTTAATGAGAATGGGTGTGACCGATAACGTGCTACCTAGTGCCTTAAAATCTTCGTGATAAGACTTTTGCCAGGCAGTGATTACGGAAATGTCAAATTTGCTATTGTGATGAACGTGCGGAATTGTACTCCATGAGGTCTGCATATTTCTAGCAATTGTTTGTCTGAGGCTCGAGACCGGCTTAATCTCAACAGCTCCAAATTCGCTAAAATCAGGTAGCGGCGCCGCTGCTTGCATAGGTGAAGTCGTTCCAGTAGGGAGCAGTGCGGTAGTGGACTGAGAATGTAGGGATTGTTTGACGTAAGATTTGAGGTCATCCATAGTAATTCGTCCATTACGTCCGCTACCGCCAACCACACTGAGTGTGATATCCAGTTCGCGTGCTAGCTTTCTTGTGCCAGGCGACGCGGCTATGATAGCTTGTTCTGTGGCGTGTTCTGTGTTGACAAGGTTTTCTTGATTGTGCTTAGCTACTGCATTATTAACCACAGGTTGCTGGTCGGGTGTGGATTTGCTATGAATTGCGGTGGGCGGCTCTGCTAGGGTTGTGGGTGGTTCCTGCGCTGGTGGTGGAGAGGGTGGAGGTTCTAGTTTGTGTTCTTTAGTTGTGACAGATGGCGGTTCGGTGGCTGAAGGTGTGGCTGTAGCTTGCGTTTTTAGCGTAGCGATTTTATCACCAACTTTAATCTCTGTGCCTTCTTTGATAAAAACTTGCCCCAATGTGCCTTCTTTTGGCGAGGGAAATGGAATAACTGCTTTATCAGTTTCTATCTCTATGAGAGTATCCCCTTCACTAACGGAGTCTCCTGTTTTAGGTAAGATCGCTGTGACAAGTCCGCTACTGATGCCGTCGCCTATATCTGTAAGTTCTACTGTAAAATCCATAATCAATACTTCAAAATATGCTTAGAATATAATTAGTTTTTATTAAGAAATATATTATATTGAATAAAATTGAATAAAGAAATGCTGTGAAATTCAATGAGATAACACGAAAAAATAAACGTGATTGAGTGTAGCCGATAATTGATTAAAAACGATTAAGTGGATAGGGTTTTTTAGGGTCAATGTTAAGTTTTTTGATTGCTTGGGTGAGTTCTGCTTGGGTAAGGATATTTTGTTTGGTGAGCGCATGTAGGGAAGCGAGAATAATAAAAGATTCATTGATCTCAAAATATTCACGCAACTCTTCACGTGTAGCCGAACGGCCAAATCCATCTGTACCGATACTCACCATAGCACTGGGCATAAATGGAGCAATAAGATCGGGTAAGGCTTTCATATAATCGGTCACGGCAACAAATCCCCCTTCAGCGTCACTAAGACTTTTAGCTAGAAACGAGGTTTTGGGTGTTTTATTAGGATGAAGCATATTTTCACGTTCGCAGGCAAGCGCGTCTTCACGGAGGGCTTTGAAGGAAGTAACGGCATAAAGCGTTGTGGCAATACGGTACTCTTTTTCAAGAATTTCACTTGCTCGCTCAGCGGTGAGTAGTGAAATACCTGAAGCGAGAATATTGACCTGTTTTTTTGATTTCAATGCACTTTTTTTGTAGCAATAAAGCCCCTTCATGATTTTTGTTTCAATATCTGGAATATCAGTTGGCAATGCAGGGTGGGGGTAATTTTCATTGTAAATGGTAAGGTAGTAAAAGCAATCCTGTTTGTCTTGATACATGGCTTTAAGTCCGTTTTTAATGATGGTGGCTAATTCGTAACCGAAGGTTGCATCATAGGCACGGAGATTAGGAATTGTAGCGGCAAGAATGTGTGAATGTCCGTCTTCGTGTTGGAGTCCTTCGCCATTGAGGGTTGTTCTGCCTGCCGTACCGCCGACTAAAAACCCGCGTGCTTGCATATCAGCGGCAGCCCAAGCGAGATCACCTGTTCGCTGGAAACCAAACATTGAATAAAACACGTAAAATGGAATGGTTAAAATACCCTGGTGGCTATAACTGGTTCCCGCAGCAATGAATGTCGATATAGCACCGGCTTCATTAATACCTTCTTGAAAGATCTGTCCGTCTACACTTTCATTGTATGGAGCTAGGGTTTTTTTGTCAATGGGCGTATAAAGTTGTCCGCTGGGGGAATAAATTCCATACTGGCGAAAGAGTCCTTCCATTCCAAAGGTACGGCTTTCGTCTGGAACAATGGGAACAATACGCTCTGATAAGTTTTTATCACGCAAAAGTGCTGTTAAGACCTGGACGAATGCCATTGTACTAGAAACAGCCCGTTTTCCTGTTCCAGCTAGAGTTCTTTCATAAGTGGCAGAGGCTGGGAGTGTGATTGCTGGTATGGTTTGGCGTCTGTGTGGTATAAAATCACCTAATTTCTTACGAAGATCGTTAATATAAGCATGTTCTGGGCTATTTTTTTTGAAATTGTAAAACGGTGTTTGTTCTAGCACGGCGTCTTCAATGGGAATATTAAATCGTTGTTTGAAGTTTTGAAGTGATTCGCTGCTCATTTCTTTCTGCTGGTGGGCAATATTACGTCCTTCACCACTTTTTCCCATTCCATATCCCTTAATGCTTTTAATGAGCATAACGGTAGGTTTGCCATTGCTTACATTGAGAGCGCGCTCGTAAGCGTTGTAGAGTTTTTGTTCGTCGTGCCCGCCAAAAGTAAGATCGTCTAGATGATGGTCAGAAAAATGTGCAACCAATTTTTCTACTTCCTTATCACGAGCAAATAAAAACCTACGTCTTTCAGCGCCTGAGAGTGTAGAAAAAACTTGAAAATCGCCGTCGACGGCTGTTTCTAGTAGATTGAGGAGGGCGTTTTTGGAGTCTTTTTCAAATAAGGGGTCCCAATGGTGACTCCAGATAGTTTTGATGACATTCCAGCCAGCACCTCTAAAGATGCCTTCTAGTTCTTGAATGATTTTACTGTTTCCACGAACAGGTCCGTCGAGACGTTGCAGATTGCAATTGACGACAAAGAGTAAATTGTCCAGATTTTCCCGAGCGGCGATAGAAAGGGCGCCTAGTGTTTCTACTTCATCTGTTTCACCATCTCCTACATAAGCAATGACTTTTGTAGGTGAGGTGTCTTTGAGGTTACGATTTTTAAGCCATTTATTGAAACGGGCGTGATAAATAGCCATGAGAGGACCCAGTCCCATCGAGACGGTAGCAAATTGCCAGAAATCGGGTACAAGCCGTGGATGTGGATAGGAAGAAAGACCGCCGCCAGGTAGTAATTCTCTACGAAAGTTTTCAATTTTCTGCTCAGATAATACCCCTTCAATGTAAGCCCGAGCATAAATACCAGGTGAAGCATGTCCCTGGAAAAATACAGAATCGCCTACATTACCGTTTTGGCTGCCTTTAAAGAAATGATTGTATGCGACATCATAAATAGTTGCACAGGAGGCATAGGTTGCAATGTGTCCGCCAATACCTGCTGAGCGTTTATTGGCGCGTAATACCATTGCCATAGCATTCCATCGAATGGCGTTACTTATCGAGCGTTCAATGGTCAGATCACCGGGATAGGGGACTTCTTCTTCCGTTGGAATGGTATTAACGTAGGCAGAACTCTGCTTAGGAATGGTGACTGCTATAGTAGAATTGGGAATTTCTTTGATAAGCGAAGACAATAAAAAATTAGCACGATCAATGCCATCACGTTTAATAACATCATGGAGTGAATGCGTCCATTCCTGGGTTTCAACGGGATCAATATCAATGTCTGCTTCGGTATTTTCAGCTGCATTGGGTTCATCGTCATTTTTTTTAGTAGAGGTTGTATGGGTAGGATTTGATGGGGTGGTGGCAGTTGTATTTTGGGTGTGAATAACGTTATTAGTAGGATAATTGACTAGTCTTCGCTTCATTTTGACATCCTCATAAAATCTATTTGATGAAAGCTATTTTTGAATTTTTACTTGAGATTAGGTGTTTTGTGAGTATTTTGTTCTGTACTGCTTATCAAGTATAAGTCATTATATTAATCTTAACCTATTTTGCTCATATTAAAGTTTTAAAAAGAACTATTTTAGCTAGATTTTTAAAAAAATAGTATATTTTGAATTTGTTATCAATCATAATTTCATTCTATGTTAATCTTAACCTATTTCCTCCATATTAGAGTTTTAAAAACGAGTTCATTTGGCTAAATTTTTAAAAATGGGTGTGTTTTTTAAAAATGGGTATGTTCTTTAAAGATTGGTATGTTTTTTTAAAAATTGATATGTTTTGAAATTATTATCAATAAGCATTTCATTCATCGTAGTATTACTTTTTGTGATAGCAGACGTACAAAATTAGTGTCATAAGGTACTCAATTTAGCGATTTTCTTAGATTTTTAACTGCACCAACACATTCAATTTTCAATTAATTCTCAATAAAATTTCAATTAATTGTCAATTAAATTTCAATTAATTGAAATTTAATGAAAAACCTAGCCGTCTTAGTGCCTTAGCAGTTCATATGACGTCTGAGTATATAATAGTGTGTTTTTAATGTGCTTTTAATGTGTTTTGGGCTGTGTTTTTTGTGACTACAGTACCTATTGTAGCCGTATTTAATTACGGCTGTGAAAAAGCACAGGTTCTTTAAAAGAATGTTATTCTACATATACAAACACTGTCTGAACGTTGTTTTATGATAATATATACCGTGGCGTATAAGGATTGTACTGCCGTATAAAGCATAAATTCTTAAAGCATAAGTCTTTACGAGTAAAAATACCGTAAAAGCACATGCCATATATGATCTGATATGACCTGATGATAAGTAATCTGATGATGAACAGTTTAATGATAAAATCCAAGTAAAATTCACTAACTCCTATATTTAAATAAGACACATAATAGGCATAGAATGGAATAGGTATGGGATGGGTTAATATAATTTCTGAAAAACAGTCAATTGAGTTTTTGAGGCTTTTTTGGGGTTTTTTGGGGTTTATAAGTTATTGTATTTAATAGAATAAGAAGATAAGGGTTATGAAGTTTCTGGAGCAATTTTTTTATTTGTCGGGAAGACTAAGTGACTTGAATTACGATTTGCTGCTTTTGGGGATTCTTGTCCTCGTTATAGGTCTGGTTATCAAAGTCACGCAATGGGTGATTATTCCATTGTTAGAGAAACTTATCAATTTATCAGAAAGTAAAGCAGATGATAAATTGATCTATACGTATTTCATTCCTGCACTCAAATTTGCTCCATCAGCGCTTATCGTCATCTATATCTCTCAATTCTTCAAATTTATTCCAGCTGGCTTTTTTATTAAAACAGGGAAAACTGTCCTTGTATTTGTCATTGTAGTGATATTGACGCGTATTATAGATGATATTGTAGAGATCACTAAGAAAGTCAATGTTTCTGAAAAACTTCATTTGCGCGGCATTTCTCAGGCTGTCAAATTAATTATTTATCTTTTAGGCGGCATATTTATCATTTCTATTCTCATCGATCAGACGCCCTGGGCCTTGTTAGGAGGGCTAGGTGCTCTTACGGCGGTGGTTTTACTGGTGTTTAGAGATGTTATCCTTGGTCTTGTTGCTGGCATTCAACTTTCTGCTAATAACATGGTTAAGATTGGAGATTGGATTGAAATTCCTGAACATGGCGTCGATGGTAGTGTGATTGATATTTTGCTGACTACGGTTAAGATTGAAAATTGGGATAAGAGCATCACGTTTCTACCTGCGCATGTGCTTATTTCAAAGTCTTTTAAAAATTGGCGGAGGATGCAAGACCTGGGAGTACGCCGCATCAAACGTGACCTCTATATCAATATAAATTCAATTCGCTTCCTCAGCCCGCTAGACATAGATAAATATAAAGCTATTCCCCAATTGAAAAAATTTTTTTCCACAGAAAACGCATCACAACCTAAACATCACACGTCAGTAACAAAACTAACCGTTCCCCCCAAAGATACCGAATTCGCTGCTAAACTTCAAGACACAGCATCATCAGCACTCTATTCTAGTACGTATACGACAGCGGGATTATTCCGTAGCTACGCTATAGAGTATTTGCTCTCACATCCTAAGATCAGAAATAATCTCACGGTGCTAGCTAGGATGATGCCGCCAACTGCTAAGGGAATGGGACTGCAATTGTATTGTTTTACGGATACAGCAAATTTTCTAGAATACGAGTCCATTCAGAGCAGTATATTTGAACATCTCATTGCTACCGCAGAACTGCTTGGGTTAGCCATATTTCAAGACCCCTCTGGCTTAGATATGCAAAAACTTTACAGTCATGTATCCGATGCTAAACGAGAACAATAATTTGGTACGGTTTAAATCGGCTTGTGACGATAATTTAATACATTGACTATTTTCATACAATTTGATATTAGCCTGCAGGTAATGATGTGATTTTCGCTAGCAAATGGCACGAAGTGATCGTTTTAAAGAGGCCCAAAGCAATAATTCTACCGTAATCGCTACGAGTACTGTAAATTGTATCAAGTGCAAATATTTTTATGTGACATGGGAAAAGAACCACCCGTACGGATGCAGACGACTTCACGTAAAAACAACATGCCTTCCCTCTTACCACGTTCGCCGTCAATCAGGAATGTCATGTTTATATTATAAACCTAAATAGCCAGCGCCCATGCAGCTGTCTATTACAAAATTGCGTAGCATTAACAAAATTGCGTGGCACTAATTAAATTTCATAACGGATAAAAACGATATACGTATTTACTACACAGCAATGTGATTAATCTCTTAAATTTTTTTTTAGATTAAGATAAATATTTTTTTTCTATTCTTAAAGGTAAATTGTCCAAATTTTATTAAATATTTTTTAATATGTAATTACCAAGTTTCATGATGATAAATAATGTTAAGTTGTTATAATACATTGTAAATTTTGATAAGCACTAACTTTTGATAAGCACTCACGTAGCATAACGCATTTAGAACGTATTTGTAAATAAATTATTTAACGAGCATAAGTAAGTAACGGGCATAAGCAAATAAGTCGCTGGGGTAGTGTGTGTTTGTTGAGATGACTATTAAAGAAGCAATGAGACGCTCTTTTTTGTGGAGGGGGCGGTTGGCTGCAGTAAGGTTTTTTCAAATTTTTTCTAAAGGGAGAGCGCGGTTATTTTTGTCATTGAATCATCTTTTAGCTGCATTCGTCTCGTCTAATGGTGCCATCTTTAAAGATCAACCGCATTCTAATAATACGCCACGTAGTGCTAAGCAAATTTGGGTGCACAAGTATATTTATCTAGAAAACGTTTCCTTTAAAAACAAATTAATAATATTTGTCATAGGTGTTTTTTTGATAGTGAGCTTAGACCTCATGACAAAGGCTTGGGCTGAGAAAAATTTTGTGCGTGAGGTTACGGACGCTTATAAGACGCCGTTAGCCGCAGGAGAATACTTGGTGTCATTTGTAAATGATGAGCGTATATACGCTATTAAGGAGGTTGCTGTTATAGATCATTTCTGGTCGTTTACTTACACGCGTAATTACAATATAGGGTTTTCATTACTTAGTTTTCTAGAGCGCTATTTTGCGCGTGAAAAAATAAGCTATGCATTTATATTTCTTCAAGGAATGGCAGTTTGTCTGCTAATAGGTTATTTCGTATTGACACGAATGGGACGTTATGTGCCATTTGTATTGATTATTGGTGGAGGCATCGCTAATGTGCTAGATAGAAGTTATCGCGGCTATGTTGTAGATTTTGTGAAGTGGTACTGGGAGGGTTCCCCGATAGCAATTCTTAATCCATGGCCCCTATTTAATGTAGCAGACGTGGGTATTTCATTGGGAATATGTTTATTTATATTAAGCCTCTTAGTTGAGTGATCCATTTATTATATATTACCCGTGAAAGAAAAGCATTCCCACAAACTAAACCCCTATGAGAGACTAGAAGAGATTGTATCTTATATCACAGCCTATCAAGATATAGTTAGGAATGAAGACGATCCTGATAAAATTTCGCCTGCTCATCTAGAAATCTCTAAACAGTTTGATCGAGCCAGCCTCCTCAAACTGATTATCACTAAAGTAGAACCTTACATTAGGAACTACCCTCAAATAGCCTTCCGCAAAACCAACGAAGACCTCAAATCTGACTTTTTTGTCTACATTTATGAACGGTTTGAAAATATTTTAGATAAGTATGACCATAATTTAGGAAAATTCTCAACCTATCTTTCAATAAAACTTAAAAATTACTTTCTCAATTATGTTCGGCGCGTCAAAATGATGAATAAAATTAAACTCATCAATTATGAAATCACGCCTTCTACGGAGAATATTTTTAAAGATAGATATAATCTTGAATTGAATGTCGCCGAACGCGAAGAATACATCGGTGAGAAGAAAAAGGAAACGAGTCTACTAATCAATCTTAAAAAAGACCCTTTTCGTTACTTGTGTATAAAATTATATTTCTTTGAACTCTTTACCAAAAATGACTTCATCATGCTAGTCAATTACTTAGGAGTCGCTCAAGCCGATTATCCGAGTGTGCATAAGGATATATCCGAATTGAGTGAAGAAGTCCATAGGAAAAAACTTGTTAAAATTTATTATGAAAATTGTCTTAACAAAACATATTATCAAAACATGGTACGCGAGGAAGAAATCCGCGACATTGTTACCGTAGACAAACACAAAGATACGCTTAGTGAAATCATGGCTAAACAAAAACGCATAAACGATCGACGCGGTGTGCTATTACAGAAATACTATACAATCAATATCTTCCCAAGTATGAAAGCTATTGCTAAAGTGCTTAGAACAGAAGCAACCAAAGTCTCTAATATTATCAATTATTATAAACAATACCTCAGTAAAAAAGATATTAAAGAATGAATTGAAATAAATTGAATTTTTTGTGGGTTTTAATCTTGTGCTTTTTAGTTGTATAGGGAAACGTGTTCGCGTTGAACTGCAGGCTGGTTAGAAATAAAAAAATTCATAAAATTTTATGTTATAACGTAGCCACTGGACGTAGCCGCTGTTTAAAATTACTAAAAAACACTAAAATAAATTAATTTTTTTAGACTATTGTGATGGCTAGTGTTAAAAATTAAAATTAATTTTCTATAAAATTCTTTTTTCTGTGTAAATATGAAAGAATCCCTGTCTGTATTATAAAAAAAATTACAACTCACGTACCTTCATGCACCTTTAAAAGCAATTGTCCCGTTAACCAAAATAAAGTGAGCATAAACATAAAAAGCTTGTACCCTATTTTAAACAATATTAACCAATGGCAAATAAATTATTAAACATATAGATAAACTATTAAAATTATATAAGTATAGGTTGTTATCATGTGTGGGGAATGAGTATGAATGGCAATGAAATAACATAACAAACAAAGATACTTATAAACTATTAAATAAAAATATAGCTTTGGGTGGCTAAGGTGAATGAGTCAAAATAAGCAAAATTTTCATAATCATAATAAAAATGATTATGATGATATAAATGACGAAGATGGGGGAGAGGATATGAATAGTATTATCCCGTATGATATAGATAAACAAATCTCGCGTATGGAAGAGGTCTTGCACTATGATGCTGAGATCTCGAAGTTATTTCTAGCTAAAGAAACCGATGAAACCGATAAAAGTACCACAGCAAAAACGATATCTGTCGATAAATTCTGGGAACAGATTATAAAGTTAAAGCTTTGTTTGTGTTTGACGGTTAAACAGTCCTATGTAGAACTGCAGTATAACGAGGCAATGATTCTTAGGAATAGTTTATTAGAGCATGCTAGAGAGAAAGTGAAAGTGCCTATACTGGCACGTAAAGGAAATGCCTTTTACAACACTAATAAAAACGATGAAGTCGAGGCAGCACCGGATAATCTCAATGGCAAAATTCTAGCAGGCGTTTTTTCTGAAGGCATCTTTGACTTCAAAGTAACTTCGGTTGCAGTGAATGCTGCGGGTGATGAAAAACCTTCTGCTCTGCAGCCACGCAATGTAAGTGATCCTGCTTCAACAGCGGCTATCGATGAAGTTTTTAAGTTCAGTAAAAATGGCAATGCCGTTCATATTTGTGGTTATAGGCTGCAGCTTATGATAAGTACAGCTATAGAAAAATACGTTCTACTTAGAAGAACTGGACTCAGTGGTTTTTCTAAGGAACGTGAAGAACAGTCTACTGCAGTGGATTCAACCTTTACGCTCATGTTAAGCGAACCTGGTAGCTATCTGCTGTCTTGTTATAAAAGATTGAATGACGATACTGAGGGGATCAGTGCTAGCGATGACCCCTCTAATGAGCCCTCTAATAATATTCGTCAATATTTATTTTTACTCAAAAAAAGTAGTCTTTATATCACAGAATTGCCGTTTGTCATTACGCAACCCTCTGGCACATAAACATCTGCTCATAAATAGCTCATCAAGTATTTAAGTCAGTCGCCGTTTGTCATCACGTAAATATTGAATATATGAACACAAGAAGCGCCTTTGAAGAAATACCATTTAGACCTCGTTTATGAAGGCGACAATATTGTTGTTGTCAATAAAGTGGCAGGGCTTCCATGTCAAGGGGGGGCGGGTATTCGTACGCATTTGTTATCATTGTTAACAGAAAAGTACGGTGTGCGTCCTCATTTGCTCCATCGGTTAGACAGGGAGACTAGCGGACTTATCGTTGTCGTCAAGGGCAGCACTCCTCGTAATAAACTGGCTGCTTATTACAAGGGATTTCAGGCTGGAAGTAAATTTTATAAATTGCTTGTTAAGGGGCGGTTTCTAAAAAAACAATTCTGGCATTTGAGTGACCGGCGTAACAGGAAGGGTAAGGAAGAACAAGCGGCGACTTTTTATCGTGTGATGAGGAGTTTTTCCAGATTCAGTTATATTGAAGCGAAATTGGGTACAGGACGCGAGCATCAGATTCGTCGTGACATGGCAGAATTAGGACATCCGATCTTAGGCGACGACAAGTACGGTGATTTTACTCTTAATAAAATCCTGAGACGTAACGTTACTGGGGCGGAAAGTTTGTACTTGGTGGCGTATAAATTGCATTGGACGACTGGAACAGCTATTCATTCAGACCTTAGCGGACGTAAGTTTGAAATCCCACTTCCACAGACATTTCAGCAATTTCTAGCACGTTATAACATTACCCCTTAAAGGAGCATTCGCATCATCTAGTACTCACTGGCTGCTATTGAAACTATTGATAATAGTCTTAATAGTTTCAATAATCTCAATAGTTTCAATAGTCTTAATAAATCTCAATAAGGCGTTGTGAGTACTGTTATTTTGTTGCTGTTCTATATTTCAAAGAATGGTCAGCCGAATGCCATAAAATCCCGTCACAACAATCAATCATGTTATAATACTACTCATAGCGATTTCCTTATGATTTCCTTATAATTTCCTTATGATTTCTTTATGCGTCAATTGGGACTGATCGATTAGGGCGAGTAGAAGAAGCTGATTTTGATAAATGAAACTTAATTTAACGACTAAAAATCTTCGTGATGCTGGCGAATCTGCGGTAGTTTTAACGGGTTTTAACAATATTTCTAAATCGCTTACAGCGAGTTTTTATCACGTTGTCTACACACCTGCTAAAGAGCCGCGGGATAGTTTTTTACTGCATTGCAATCGCTATTTTTCTGGAGACTTTTTAACGACACTGCTTTACAAAGTTAGCGACTTGATTGGGGCGACGGTGCTGCATGCGTCAAAGAACAATTATGATCCGTTGGGTGCTAGTGCGTCACTGTTAATTGCAGAAGCAACGCCTAATTCTACCCTGCCCAGAAAATCTTCAGATCAAGCCGATTTTACCCCGTCCGAACTCCCAGATCAAGTAGATGTGTCTCGTGTATCTCGTCAGAGTGAACTTCTTCATCTAGATAAGAGTCATCTGGCAGCACATACTTATCCAGACAGTCACCTGCAGCGTGCGCATGCGTGGTTTAGGATTGATATTGATCTGAGCACGTGTGGAGAAGTCAATCCACTGCATGCACTAGATACACTTCTCGGTGAATTGACACCTGATGTATTTACATTAGACCTTAGATTTAGAGGGTTTACATTGGATCAGGCGGGGAATTACTGTTTCAATGACCAGTCTCTGGTTCGCTTTTTACCATTTATAAATGCAGCGCATCAAAAACTTTATCAAGTCAAAGAGACGTGCCTTGGAAAACATCGCGTGTTTATGTTTAAAGGCATTCGAGCAGATTTCACAGCACCAGAGTACCAGTTAAAGGCGCGAAAAAACATGGAAATACCCTCGTTAAAGAAGCCACTTGCAACGGGATCACGCGCATGGACGGTTGTTTCACAAGCAGCCCATAAGATATTTGTACTCCAGTAAATTACAAGGTAAAAGATGCGAATGAAAAACATTGTCTCCGAACAGCTTTCACCGAGCTATGGGTTCTTCTACACGTTTAAAGAACGACTTCACCACGAACGAACAGCATATCAAAATTTAGAATTGGTGGCAACGGAAGAATTCGGTAACGTTATGCTCCTCGATGGGTTTACCCAAGTCGGTGAGCGGAAGCACTTTCAGTACCATGAATTGATCGCAGATGCACCGTTACTAGCGCACCCGTGTCCTGAGAAAGTATTGATTATTGGCGGCGGCGACGGTGGTGTTACACACCACGTTTTACGTCATCCCTCTGTAAAACACGTCACACAAGTCGAACTAGACGAACGAGTAACCCAATGTGCCCTCAAATTTATGCCTCTTGTCAGTAAGGGCGCTTTATCGGACAGTAAATTACAGCTTATTTTTGCTGATGGGAAGGAATTTGTCTCTGAGACGACCGATCGTTATGACGTGATTATTATGGACCTCACAGACCCAATCGGCGCTGCCGCAGAACTCTACACACAGGGTTTTCTAACTAGATTGAAGGCTAAATTACGTGATGATACTAGTTATGTGTCTTTACATACGACTTCTCCGATCGTTGTCACAAAGCTTTTTGCAGTCATTATTAACACACTCAGAGCCACTTTTCCAGAGGTCATGACTTTTTACAATTATATTCAAATGTATGGAACACTCTGGAGTGTGAGTGTTGCTGGAACGGGAACAATGTTAAAAACACTGGACACTTCTACCATTTCAAAGCGGATAGCAGAACGAAAACTTCATTCGCTCCTGCTTCTTTTAACGGGAGCAACGTACCATTCACTCCAGATAGAACCCCCATTTATTAAACAACTTCTGGCAGAACGGGTGCCTATCGCTAAGACCGTAGCCGAATTAGCACTCGAGTAGTGGATAAATAGTAGATAAATAGTGGATATAATGTTCGTTACTACTAATATGTTACACGGAGCAAGAAAACCAGACTTCTTTCTGATTCAAATATCCCTATTTTGCTAAATAGGAGGTCAATTCAATATTACGGTTACTCAAGAGATTAAATAAAAGATGGAGCGGCATTCCAATAACCGTATAAAAAGAACCCGTCACCTGTTCAAATAAAACCGAGCCCAGCCCTTCAATTGAAAAACCTCCTGACTTATCAAGGGCTACAATGTGATTGAAAAGATTTGTAAAGGCTTTTTTATCGGTCAAGAGTCGTTTGTTTAGGGTGAGCGTTGCGCTGTCGGTTAGACTTGTCAAGGTTCGTGACTTGGTTTCATAGAGGGCTAGGGCTGTATGAATAGTGGCAGGGTATTTTGCGTAGGCAGCAAACATTTCTTTGGCGTGAGATAAGTCGGTTGGTTTTTCAAAGATCGTATGATGGCAGGAAACAATGGTATCTGCCCCAATAATTAATGCTCCGTGTGGATATTGGCTGGTTATTTTGGTAAGTAACGCAGGAGCGGATGCTTTCAATCTGGCATTGGTTGTGACAAGTGTTTCTGGATCAGAAATCTCAGTAGCCCGTTTCTCTTCAATCGCGCTAGCAATTTGTGAGTGGACTAACCCAATTGCCGTAAGAATTTCTGTCCGCCGCACAGATTTTGATGCAAGAATTATAGGGAGACGGGGCTGCATTGACTTCTAACCTATTTTCAATTAACCTATTTTCAATTTTTAGGTACTTATTTAACTGCAGATCAATTTTTAGGTGCTTTTTTAATCGTAAGAGTTGTCGTTAGGATGACCAGCAATTAGATTAGAGTCCTCAGTTCAATTAATAGCCTTAGAATTCAAAATCCAACAATTCCAATCATTAAGTATACTTTACCTTAAATATCAATACCTTAAATATTAACCTAGGAAACTAAAAAATGCAGCGTAAAAACGGCGTCCACGACCTTAACAAGCAGTCCAATGCCAGAAAAACATTGATTGCTCGCAATTTTTCATTAGCAGCGACAACGTACGATATGTACAGTACACAGCAAACTCGCCATGGAACGTTTTTAATCGAAGCTCTGTTAAAGATAATTCCGCTACTTAAAACGTCTGCATTAAACATGACTTCTGCTAGCCACGTTACGGCTAAAACTGAGCCAACAATCAAAACTATCTCGAATTATGAAGAGAATAACGCTAGCCCCAGCATGAAAACTTCGTATGGATTAGATATTGGCTGTGGAACAGGTTATTTGACAAAGAGGTTATCTGAGGCATTGACGCAGCGCGGACTGATTAACGAGCTGCTAGGCATAGATATAGCCACTTCAATGATTGATTACGCTAGAAAATACCACCGCAATGATGATGGGACAATCGAATATAGGGTTGGGGATATCGAAGACTTGGGCGATTATCCCTTGAAATTGCCTGCCTGGTGGCAATCACTTGCCGCTAAGACTAGTGGTGGCTACGACCTTATATTTTCTAATGCCGCCCTTCACTGGGTCAATGATCTTCCTAACGTTATTAAAAAATTGAAGCAAATTTTAAGCAAAACAGGTGTGCTAGCGTTGGCATTGTATCTGGATGGGACGTATCAAGAGTTAGACCGGGCACAGAGGATTGTTCGTAGCCCCTCCTTAGACAATGAGAGTGATTTAAATGATGATCGGCTTATTATAAAATTGCCCCGCAGTGATGAGGTCAAAAATACACTGATTCAAGCAGGATTCAAGATATTTTACGAACAACGGCTAACCGATGCGCTTAAATTTGATAATTTCCGTGCCTTTCACCGTTACCAGCATTACACAGGCACTCGCAATGACCAGTTAAGAAAGGTCTTTCGTACTAAAACCGATTTGCTGACGTTTATCAAAACACTAGAAAATTCGAGTAGCGACCCATTCAAGCAGTTTCAATTGACCATGAACGTTGGGTTCTTCATTGCAGGACATCAGGTTTAGCCGTTGTTATAAAATACTCAATTGCTAAATCTAATTTTTATATCAATTGTTATCATCTATGCAGTAAAATATTTAAACAATAGGTCACATAAAGCCATTTATCAATCAGTAACTTATCAATCAGTAACTTATCAATCAGTAATTTATCAATCAGTAATTTATAAGTCGTCAATTTATGAACCCCCTTTTTATTTTAGGTACGGATACAGGCGTAGGAAAAACGTTTCTAGCAAGTTTATTGTTTGCCTACCATGAAGCAAGCCATCCTGGAACGACGCTTTACGTCAAACCATTTCAGACTGGTGTCAAAGGAACACCGCTACCAAGTGACGCAGAAACAGTACACGACTACATGAGTCTACGAGCAACCAAGCGTAACAAAACTTCTACAGCGGATAGTTCTACAATTGATAAATTGATAGCTAAAAATGCTACGTCCTCGACTAAGCGGTCTCTGCAATCGCTTAATTCACGACTACTCACCTTGACGTCTTATCGGTTGCCAGCAGCGCCGCATCTTGCAGCAGCGTATGATCACAAACCTTTAAATAACCTATTCATCGAGACGCTTATTGAGAAACTTTGTAAGAAAATAGCAGATTTTCATAAAAACAACCCTACTGAGGCGCGGGTGATTATTGAAGGCAGTGGTGGTGTCTTAGTTCCGCTTACAGGATATACTTCTTATCATTCTGATCCAATTCGTACTGATAAAACGAATATTGATGAACCTAAAACCAATGAATCCAATATTAATGACAAAAATATTGATGCGCCTAAGGCTAATAATGAAACTAATATAATGAACACGACTTCACGTAAAAATCCTGTTATAAACCCTATAATGCTAGCAGATTTTGTGAGGCAATTGAATAAACGATTACGTGTTGTTTGTAAAAATGAATTGGATGTTGTTTTGGTTGGAAAAACTGCTCTGGGTACGCTCAATCATACCCTTTTAAGTTGTGAAGCATTGGCGAAGCGACAAATTCCCATCAAAGCTATCTTTTTAAATGACTATTTTCTGCACCATGGGAGCGAACCCCAATCTTCAATGCAATCTCCATCAGAACCTGATCCACAAACCCTAGTCCTTAATGACAATGAAGAGTTTCTAGCACGGTTAACGGGATTGCCTGTACACCGCTTTAAAGCAATTCTTTCACAAGCCATGATAAGATCAATAGATTTTTAAATAAACCTTTAAATATAAGATTTCAATATATCACAACCTATTAGAGTCTATCACAACCTGCAGCAACCTATTCTAGTAGAGTTCCTCCTTAAAAGTGAGTGCAGTAATAATAATAAGGGTACGTAGCATGTTCTCCTAGGCATTAACGTTAATGACTGTTTTTGTTAATGACTGCTTTTTGATGGCTGCTTTTAAAGGTCTGCTCTGAGGCTAATAAAACTTATGACAAATTGTTTCTAATGAAATATGAGTTTTTAAAGTCATTATTTACGAACAGCTTAGGTCGTGAAGATTACGATGAATACCACGCTGGTGAGACGGAAAAACACCCCGAAGCATTTATCACAATTTTCAAACACCAGTTCAAAAATAAAAAGTACTTGGCTTTATTAGAAAGCAAAGGATTTTTTAATCCAGCGCACTTCACGGCATATCACAGAGAAGTGAGCCATCGGCTGCTTTCATTAGAAGCGGAGGTAGAAGAGTGGGGGAAATTCATTAAAAACGATGAGGCATTTGAACAGTGCCTTGTATTATTTGCCTGCAGTATCAGTCTCAGCTGGTCGCTTATAAAAAATAATCACCTCATCGATAAGGTTTTTCCAATCCAAAGTGAAGGATTGAGTGATTATAGGTCGCGAATTAACGCCGAAGCAGACGATCTTGTCGCCAGGTTAAAAATCGCTAATAAAAAGGCGCTGACCGATACATTGGCTGCTAAAAAGATAGCACCTGATCTGTCGGTACAGAAACGCTCTCATTTAACCAGTTCCTCAGCTAACTTCAATTCCAACCTAAACTCAAACTCCGACCCAAACTCAACCCCCACTCACAGTCATACATTTAATGAAGAAACAAAGTCGCAAGATAACGAAGCGGTAGAGAATGAATTGACCGCCGAAGTGTATCAGCACTTAGCACAAGAACTTCGGTTGTTTAAATTGCGTGAGTTTATTCGTATTGCCATAGCGGACTATCTCGATGAAGACAGCCTCGAGACAACAGCCGGCAAGGTCTCTGCGTTTGCTGATAGGGTCATTCATACGGCTTTTAGCATGACAGGGCTAGCCGACGAGAAAGTGGGTGTGATTGCAATGGGAAAATTAGGCGGCTATGAATTGAATTACAGTTCTGATATTGATATTATGTTCATATGTGAAGAAACGGTTCGCCTTCGCAATGTGGCGATTGAACGGCGGATTCGTAAATTTACGGCTCTTTTAAGCGATCTCACCGCTGAGGGCAACGTATTTAAAGTCGATATGCAGATCCGACCCGAAGGCAATGCTGGTGAGCTTTATCTCCCACCTAAAGCCTACATGGATTACTACACAACACGAGCAGGGAATTGGGAACGCCAGGCGCTTATCAAAGCACGTTTTGTTGTCGGAACAGAGTCACTCAATTACGCTTTCACAGTGTTACGCAATTCAATTCTCTTCGAACAAGATATTTCATCGGAACAAATGCTCATCGACATGTTCCATATGAAACAAAAAATAGAGCATGAACTTACAGAACATGGACATACCAGGAGTCCTAGTAAGGAATTTTTACAATTAAAAAGTAATTTTAAATTGGGATTGGGCGGTATTCGTGATATTGAATTTCTAGTCCAATTCCTCCAATTGCACCACGGTAAATTGACGCCAGCTCTCAATGAAATCAATACACTGAACGCTCTTAAAAAATTATTTAATTATAAAATCCTCTCTTCTTACGAAGCGGTAACCTTAACAGACAATTACAGACTGCTTAGAAAAATCGAGCATCGGCTGCAATTTCTCAATTTACTGCCTATTCGCGAACTTCCAGGCGATATTAAGGCGCTCGATTATCTAGCAGGTCTCTGTGGTTACGATAAACGTCATAAAGTTAAAGCCTTTATTAAAGATTACCAATTGGCACTACGAAATACACGTGACCTTTTTGATAAGATTATTAAGCATACTGCGTTATTTCTTACGAAAATGCAGAAATTAGAAACCACGCTGAGAGATCTAGCTGTCAAACAATCCAAACAACAAAAATCACATCTCACTCTAAAATCATCACAGAAACCGCTAAGTACGTCACTAATAAGTACGTCACCAATAAGTACGTCACCGATAAGTACGTCACCGATAAGCACGTCTTATCATAGAGAGTCTTTAACAAAGCTGCCAGCAGATACATCAGTAGAGACTATTGAACCATGGCGTAGGGAATTACAGAAGTTTGAAAGTGATTATTTCATTAATTTCAATTCTGAGCATATTTTACGGCACTTTAAAATGTTAGTAGGGCTCTCTGAAGCATACCCAGCAGACGCAATGATCACAATAACGACTAATCACAATGACGGAAAAGCTAAAGAAATTGTCCTCGCATACACTCCGACGCGTCATTCTGAGGCTGATTTAGAACAGCCGCTTGCCCCAGCTAAAATAATGGCTGATAAAAGAAAAGCAAGCTCCAAGAGTATTCCCTCAAAAAACACTGCAGAGAATCAAAATATTTCTATAGATACCAGCCGGCAGCCGACCACATCACAAGCAGGAACGACCTATCAAATAGTGCTTGAAATCGCAGCCTACTCAATGATAGGTGCTTTTTCAATGGTAGCAGGAGCAATTTCTACCAAAGGAATCAATATCCTCAGTGGATTTATTTTTCCACAAGTCGACGAACAGATAGGCGGGAGAGCATCGGCAGATCATTTTTATCGAAGGTCCTTTGCAGCCTGGAAAGATTATGCAGCGCCGTCTCCAGGTGATTTTACGCAGCCCAAAAATGGTTCTACCCTTCGCATGAACCGTCAGTCCAGTCTCAGTATGGGCGGTTTGATAAAAAGCGCCCGTAAAAAAACAATTATTGTCATCCACGGTGAATTTACAAACGAAGCTTATGCTGAGAGTTTTGCCGCGGATAAGTTTATGGAAGAATTACGTGAGTATTTCAAATTAAGTTTCAAAGGAGAGATCGAGAAAGTTCGTGAAGACATTTATTTACGGGCATTACCTTTCCTAGAACAGCATAAACACTCGATTAAAATCAATCCCGTTTTCATAGATATTGATAATGATTCTCATCTTTTTTATACCGTTCTTAGAATTAAAAGTGAGGACATATTTTTATTTTTATATCAATTTACGGTATCGCTGTCTGAGCGAAGATTTAGAATTGCTAAGGCAGAATTTGCAACCGAAGGGTCTACTATTGACAATGTTATCTATGTCACAGAACGAAATAGAAAAAAAGTCCTTGCTAAGGATAGACTTCAAGAAATTCGTGTGACGTTGTTATTGCTTAATTATTTCTCGAATTACATTGTTTTCGCCCCGAATCCTTACCTAGCATTCAGTCAATTTTCAAAATTGACACATCATATTGTCGATGATTATGAAACAGCTTTCACACAACTTCTAACAGGTGGGGCGTTATTTAAAAAAATTGCGCGAATCCTGGGCACAAGTGAGGCTATTTTTGAAGATTTCTTTCGATCTGAAGCCGAAGACATTATGAATTATCTCTCCTCAGAAGAAATCCTTAAAATCCCGCATACAGAGGCTTATCTAGAAGCAGCACTGAGCAAGGTCTTAATCAATAAAAAGTATATTCCAAGCTTAGTCCCACAATTACGCCCCGATAAGCTTCTCAATAAGCGATCCCCACTACCGCCCAATAAAATATCCAGCAAAACATTCAATAAAATACTCAATAAAGCCCCCAGTAAAGCACCTAATGAAGCCCCCAATGAAGCCTCGAATGAAGCATACAGCAGAATATCTAATCAAGTTTCCAACAATACCGATAAGGAACATGCTCCAAGTAGTCTCAACAAACACGATACCAATGACGATAAAGGTTATAAGCAGCAAAGCAGTGAAAGTAACGGACAATTTACTTCAAATAGAGTAGAGCGTTCAGACCCGTTAACCTTACTCAATCAATTTAAGGACGATAGCATGTTTGCTATTGATTTAAGATTTTTAAGTGGAGCGGTACAAGATTTTCAAGTATTTTGTCAAGAAATCACAACCTTAGCGGATGTTGTCATCAGAAATGCATATAAAATAGTCGAACAGCAAGTACTTGAAAAATACGCTATGGAGAAGATCCCTGGTGCAGTGGTTATTTTAGGGCTGGGCAAATGGGGGGCATGTGAAATGGGATATGCTTCTGATATAGAATTGATGTTTGTTTATCAGATTGCCGATGAGTTCAAACAAGCTTCTAAAAGCGACGGAGCGGACAAAGCACGCCGCTTTTTTGAAGACCTCGGCAGACAATTGCCGCTTGCTATAAAAAGTAAAAAGAATGGCATTTTTGAATTGGATTTTAGATTGCGTCCAGATGGCGAGACCGCTCCTATTGCGGTATCATTGGGTAAATTTAGAGAATATTACACATTTCAAAATGATTCTGTTCGTAATTTTGAACGTATGGCTCTTACTAGATTGCGTAGTTTGCCTGTGGGTGGCGGTGCGTTTGCATTGGAGCTGGAGGAAAAATTAGTCCAACTCACCAATGATTTTGTTTATGCTGCTGTTCCTTTTGATGAAGCAGAATTTATTAAATTACGGAAAATGCAGCTCGCCCAATTCACTTCTCCTGGTGTGACTAATGTCAAATTTTCACTAGGCGGATTGGTGGATATAGAGTATTTTATTCAGAGATTACTCATTACACTGGGAACGAAAGATTCTAAAGTTCGCAATCCTCATACCTTACGTGCTATGGAACTTCTTTATAATCAGGGGTATTTAAAGCAGGATGTCTTTAAGACTTTGAGAAAGGCGTATCATTTTTATCGTATTTTGATAAATAGTCTTCGCATTGTCCGCGGCAATGCAGAAGACCTTGAGATTCCTGATCCTAAGAGCGTTACTTTTCACTACTTGACGAGACGGCTCAGTCTCTTTAAAGCGATCAAACGTCATGAAAATTTTGTTAAACGGTTAGAGTTAGAAGTAAAAAAGGTACGTAAAATCACTGTTCCTTATATGTGACAAAGCTTTTTTATGTAACACGAGTTTTTTATAAAACAATATTTTATAAAACAATGTTTTTTATTTAATGGTAAGCTGCAGGTGAATTCGGTAGAAAATCATTAACAGGAAGTCATAAGCAGAAAATTATAAGCAGAAAGCTATCATTAGGAAGTCCTAATCAGAAAATGATAAGCAGAAAGTGATAAGACTTGAGAAAGTTTGAAAATGCAGTAAAATTTTACCAGTAATTGATATATTGTGCTATCATTTATGGTACGAATACGGGATGAATGGTATAAAATGGGTTAAGATTGATTCAATGTTTAGAGAATAGCCTGCAGTTGTGAAAAGTATAATAGAAAAGTATAATAAATAGAGTTTTGGGGATTAGTTTTGAATGGAATATCAATAGAGCTTTGGGGATTGGTTTTGAATGGAATATCAATAGAGTTTTGGGGATTGGTTTTGAATGGAATATGAATATAACTTGGGAGATTGATTTCGAGTGGAATACGGTTATCTTTTTTTAGAGGGGGCTGTTTATACGTTGGCTGTGGGAGTGGTATCGTTGGTTATTGCGACAGTCTTAGGAATTGTGATAGCCTTGATGAAGCTTTCATCGCTGAGGAGTCTGCAGTGGGCAGCACGCTTTTATACAACGGTTGTACGCGGTGTTCCTGATCTGGTCATGATGTTATTGTTTTTTTATGGAGTACAGATCATTATTAATAACATCATTGAAGTATTGGAGTTAGATATTTATATTCTGCTCAATCCATTTTTGGCTGGAGTTTTGGCAATAGGGTTTATTTTTGGTGCCTATATGGCAGAAACATTCCGTGGAGCAATACTGGCAATCAGTAGAAATGAGATTGAGGCGGCGCATGCTTACGGTTTATCAGGAAAAGTATTATTCTGGCGGATAATCTTTCCACAGCTTATTCGCTATGGGTTATCAAGTTTTACGAATAATTGGCTGGTTTTACTGAAGACAACATCCTTAGTATCCGTAATAGGTCTCAATGATATGGTGCGGATGGCGAATGTAGCGGCAAGCAGTACTAAACAACCCTTTATCTTTTACAGTGTGGTACTGGTGATATTTTTGATCTACACCTCTGTTTCACTGTGGGGGTTGAATGTCCTCAAAAAACGCTATCATTTCAGTTGAATTTCCGCTAAAATACACCAATGAATACTAAAACACACCAATGAATACTAAAACACACCAATGAATACTAAAACAGACCAATGCTAAAACATACTAATGCTAAAACATACTAATGCTAAAACATACTAATGCTAAAACACACTACAATTGAACTTTTCTTAAAAACTAGCTGAAAACCAAAGGCACATAAAAATTAAAGACAACAACTCAATCAATCTAAAGACCAGATAAACCAGGCGCACACAAACAATAAAGGTAGAAACTAAACCTATCTAAAAATACTAAGCTAATAATAGAACAATAACATCTACAATATAAATAAAAGTATTCTGTCAATACATAATTAGATAGAAATACTAAGGAAAAATTGCATTGGATCTAGACGTTATTATAGAAACCTTTCCTGATTACATGAAAGGGTTAGTACTGACAATTGAGCTCTTAGGAGGAGCGCTTTTATTGGGACTTATATTGGCGAGTGTGGTGGCCGTGATGCGCGTATCCGCTTCAAAAATACTCAATGTAACCGCATGGAGTTTCACTTATACATTTCGTGGAACACCTTTACTGGTGCAGATGTACTTGATTTACTATGGAATGGGGCAATTTTTATGGGTGCGTGAGTCTTATTTGTGGTTTTTTTTTGAAAAACCCTATTTTTGTGCTTTGCTCGCATTGACCTTAAACAATGCTGCTTATACAGCAGAGATCTTTTACAATGCTTTAATAAGATTGCCACGCGAAGAGCTCGAAGCTTGTTACGCGTTTGGCATGAAACGTAGGACTGTCGTCATGCGATTTATTGTCCCTACAGTGATGCGATTATCCGTGCAAGCTTACAGTAACGAGGTCATATTTATGCTGCATGCAACAGCAATGGTGAGTTTGATTACATTGTTAGATATAACAGGAGTAGCGCGAGTTGTTTATGCGAGGTTTTATACCCCTTTTGAAGCTTTTATCGTGGCAGGAATCCTATATTTATCGTTGACATTGGTGATTACATTCGTGTTTAGAAAACTAGAACAGCGCATGTTACGGCATCTGCAGACACGAGGTCTGTCATAAATAAGAATCTCATAGCACTTAAAATAAAATCGTTCGCTGTCTAGATTTGTTTATACCAGAGTTTATAAAACAGAATCTTATTAGGACTAATACTATGGCGTTGAGTGTAGTTGCTAGGCTAGAATAAAAAATGCTTCTATAAAAACATAGCACCCAAAAGTAACCTGTGTCAACTATGCAGGTATTTCGAGCAACGTACAAAATTACATGTCAACTAAAATAATGTAAACAGGTACGGCTGGAAAATGCCGTCTGGGTCGTTCTATATCGTAAATAAGCTGTTCTCCATACGATACACCTGTGGACATACATTTTTTTAACCTGCTGCATGGTACAATTTCAATACCAACGTTAGCTTTGGCTTCATTATAAAAATATTGAAACTTAGCCATGTCATAGAACATGAAGGCATATTTTCCAAATTGAACTTCGATAAGGACTTTTTCTTTATGAAAGTCAATTTGTTTATATGACTTAATGGTAGTACGATATTCAGGTATCTCAATGTTGTAATGATCTTTAATTTCTTGAAATCCAAGCTTTCTCAATTCGTTAGAGAACGCGGCGTTAATTTTTTTAGGAGAATATAGCAATTTTCCGCGTCTTGTTTTTTCTTGACTGATTTTAGTTTTAGGTACTTTTATACTCTTAACGGTTGTCAGAATCTCTTCTAAGATAGAGGAATAACGTACTTTGAGTATTTCCAATCCTCCGAGATGAGAATATTCATAGACTATGTTCATGGTGTTACAGACAAGAAAGTAGGTTGATAAATGGGTTGTTCCAGTTTTCTAATGCGAATAGACTTATTGAAGGTCATATGAATACGTTTTTTAGCAATAGCACAGTAATTTTTATTGATTTCTGCTCCGACCGAACGACGATTGTTTTTAAGGCTGGCAATAGCGGTACTCCCTGTGCCCATGAAAGGGTCTAAAACAAGGTCATTGTCCTGTGTCATTGCTAAAACGAGTCGCTCGACGAGAGCGACTGGGAATTGACAGGGATGATCAGTTTTTTCTACGTGATTGCTTTTAACATTGGGAATATCCCAGACGTCGGAAGGATTTTTTCCCTTAGGGTTGCATGAGAATTGTCCTTTTTTAGTCCCCTTAAAGTGTTTTTTGTGTGGATACTTCTGTGGAATGCGAACAGGATCAAGATTGAAATAATAATCATTGCTTTTCGTAAACCACATAATAGTTTCGTAACGACCAGAGAATCTCTTAGAAGCGTGAAGACCATGCCCAAAATGCCAGACAATTCTATTTCGCATCTGCAGCTTTAATGCATTGAAAATAGGGTAAAGCATTATATCGATTGGAATGATTTCGCCCTTTTTGACGTAGTTTCCAACTTGCCAGCAGATGCTTCCAGTATGCTTGAGTACTCTAGTGCATTCTGTGATGATTTTTTTCTGTGTCAAATAATAGTCATTGCGATCGAGTGTCTTTTCATATTCTTTACTCATATTATAAGGTGGTGAGGTTACAATAAGATCAACACTGCCTGCAGGGAGAGTCTTCAATAATTTTATACAATCACCGTAAAAGAGCGTGCATCTGTGACCGGGTTTAAATGTACGATGAATAACCTCATCCGTATCAAAAAGGGTATTAGAAATATGTGTGCTAGGATTGATTGTTTTCATGGAAAATACAATGTTTAAAGCTTGTCGTTTCAAGTAAATTATATCATTATTACCTGCAGGCTAAGTCGTGTGTGTCCTATTCATGAATCGTTATGGCAGGCGGTCGAGATGCTCGTTTATAGAACAGACAACCTAATGCTTCTGCCTAACCAATGATTATGATATTCGATAGCAAGTTATGATCTTTATTGTAAAACGATGATTACGATTGCGTAGATTTAGCATTGACAAAATGCTTGTTGTAAGACGATGATTACGATTGCATAGGTTTAGTATGGGCAGAAAGCTTGTTGTAAGATGGTGATTATGATTGCGTAGATTTAGCATTGACAAAATGCTTGTAGAGAAATGTAGTGAGGTTGTCGTGAAAAGCTTGCGTGTGATCGTGCTCGAAGCAAACATGTTTCTGCTTGACTTCGAACCACAATTTTTTAAACTTGGCATCGGTTTTTAGAGCATTGTAAAGCGTTTCTCCGCTTGTTGTAGGGACCAATGTGTCTGAGCCTCCTTGCATGATGAAGGCAGGAATTGTGATCGCTGTAGCCCATAAATGTGGTTTGACGTCGCGTGTATTGAAGCGTGTCCAGATTTTAATGAGGGTAGAAATAGGAATTTGAAATAAAAGCCCCGGCAGCCGTGTTACATAGGATGCTCGCTTTTTTATAGTTTCATCTAAATCGGCAAGCACACTTTGTAAAACAAGGACAGCTCCTATTTTATACAAATAGTGTGTTCTGAGCAGAGTTACTCCTCCCATTGAATTTCCAATAAAACCTATTTTTTTGGGTAAAAATCGCTGCTCTGCTGTAAGAAATGTATGCCAACAACGAATGTCCTCAGCTTCTTTAAGACCGAATGTAATGAATTTCCCATCCGATTGGTCGTGGGCACGAATCGTTGTTATGAGAATTGAAAATCCTGCTTTGTAAAGAATTTCCGCTTGTTTTAGCATTTCATGACGATTTTGTCGGTGTCCGTGTTGTAAAAGTAGCACGTGATCCCCGATAGAGCTATCTACATTCTTTGTAAACCACGCGTAAATCTTTTGATTATCATTGTTAGTGCGGACGAATTCTGTCAATTTTAAAGAACAATGCGCCATTGCTTCGTGATGAAGGGGTTTTCGCTTAGATTTTGGGTGATATGCTAAGTAACGAACAACAAATATCACCACTGCTGCCATAATCACAAGTATCAGAAGTACTATAGCAGCGATAATAGTCAAAACAGTCATCATTTTACCCTATAATTCAATTCGCTTATACCACGACAAGATATAACAATCAAACGGATCATTATTTCAACCTATAATCCATTCATCATTCGTGTTATGGCAGTGATAGTAAATAAGCCGATCATTATTTCAATCTGTAATTCATTGGTGTTATGGCAGTGATAGTAAATAAACCGATCATTATTTCAATCTGTAATTCATTGGTATTATGGCAGTGATAGTAACTAATCCAATCATTATTTCAATCTGTAACTAAGTTGTTTTATTGTTTTCAAGAAAACATGGTAGAATTAGACAAATTGCAGTGAATTTTTTATAAAATTCAAAATTTTTTAGCCATGAGCTCCCATTTTCTAGCCGCAATCCCTACTTCATATATCATAAATATCACAGCATAGGTGCTAAATTGAAGAGATAAAGCCCATTAATACCAATTTTAGATTATTTTTAATCCCAATTTTGGATTGTTTTTTAGAAATTTTACGAAAAATCCCAATTTTAGATTGTTTTAATCCCAATTTTAGATTGTAATCCCAATTTTAGATTGTTTTTTAGAAATTTTACGAAAATACTTTAAATTTTATGAAAATACTTTAAATTTTATGAGAGCATCTTGAATATTATGAAAATTTATTTAAACTCTATGAAAATATTTTAAATAATAAGGCTTGTTTTTACAAATAATGCTATTTTTTTTACACATTAATGTTATTACATCTTATAATTTAGACATGAGATACGTCTTGTAGTCTAGACATAAGGTTGTACTGTAGGTTATAGTCTAGATATGAGGTTATACTGTAGGTTAATGTGATAAGTTTAGTTTTAGTATACGCCTATAAAGAGAAATGTATTGATATAAATATAACATAATTGAGTTAATGGCGGTAGAAGTGATATTTTAGCATAATACGCTTGACACAATACGCCTAAAATAACGCTGTTAAAGGTAGTATATTTAACAAAAGTAACCTATTTAGCAATAGGATATGGTTAATATTTAGTAATATGATATGAATATTTAGTGGTATGATATAATTAATACAATGTGTCTTAAATAAGCGGAATAATTGTATAAACTGGTGGAAATTATGGTATGATATAGATATATTATGATATGGTACAATAGTGGTATGATATATTGTATTACGGTATATATATTATGTTACGGTGTAGATATATGTTGTCATTTGTTTATTTAGATTTGCCTATTGTAGTTTGTTTGTGGTAGTTCGCTTGTTTTAGTTTGTCTGTTGTTACTCAATTTGCTTCAATTTGTTTGTTTCGGTTTATTTGTTCTAATTAGTTTATAGTAATTTATTTGTTTACGGTAATTTATTGATTGTAATTTATCGATTTTAATTTATTTAATTGTAATGCGTTTTATGGAGATTGATAGATGTGTATGTCACGTAATTCATATTTGCTAGATTTGCTAGCAGTGTTTCGTAAATTTCTAGGTGGAAGTGGAGTAGGACGCCGTCGTGCTTTTTCCACATTTCTATATATTTCTTTGGGACTGCTCATGATAAGTTGTTCTGGTGTGGTAACAAGTACGTCAGAGATTGACCCCTCAAACAATAACACCACGCAGCTTCAACTGAGTATAGGCGATAACAATATCAATATTTCCGATATCACCATCCTCGATGTAGGAAGAAATCGCAATTCAGTCATCATCAGACCCTGCGGAGAACTCAGCATCGATCATGTTACCGTCATGAAAGAAAATCAAGCCATTGACAGCGAAGGCTTTAAACTCTCATTCGCTTCGCAACGAGGATCGCCATACGGCAAACGCAGACACGTTTACGACTCATCAGAAACAAATGATCGTAATTATTACATTGATTCAGCTGGTGGCACAGATACCCTTAACTTTTATTATGACGATCAGTATCCTGCTAACAATACAAACGCCCAGCGTATTGTACTCACCGATACAGACGGCAAAAACCATATCTTCCAATTTGATGCGGTTGTGCAGCAGTGTAGCGCCGATGATTTGTCTGGTGATGGCACTCCCGAAAATCCGTGGCTCATTGAAAAAGATATCCACCTGCACATTGTCAGCACAATCATGCACGCATCTAATGAAAAATACAGAGATGATCATTTCAGGTTCGTAAACGACATTGACTTAGGAAAAACGAACGCCCCGTGGAGTGAAGCTGCCAATTATCAGATCGCTTCCAAAGGGTTTACGCCTATTGCTACAACAAAAGACGATTTCAGTACCGCAGACCTGCATACCAACGTGTTTAAAGGAGTATTTGATTGCAATGGACGGACAATCTCTAATCTTTTCATAAGTAACACCGAAGGGAGCGGACAATTAAACAATGGTTCTTATTTAGGACTTTTTGCTAAAGTAATTGATGGCACGATTCAAAATTGTAGAATCACTAATGCAAAGGTTATTGGATTCAGTTCAGTCGGTGGATTCGCCGGCTCTCTGGAAGGCAATGCTACTATTGTTAATTCTTCTTTCAGCGGTTCTGTATCTTCGTTAGTAGGAATAAGTGGAGTTATACTAAGGGAAAGCCCAGGTGTCAATGTGGGAGGAATAGCTGGTGTCATGTATCATAGTAGTAGCATCAGCGACTCTTATTTTACAGGGACTGTTAGCGGCACTTACTTAGTAGGTGGACTAGTTGGTTATATGCATGACGGAAATGTTGCTAACTCTTACGCTAATGCCAATGTAGTTGCTACAGGAAATTTTCGTCAAATAGTGGGCGGACTAATAGGTGCTGTGTATGGTGGGACCGTTAAAAGTTCTTACGCAGTGGGGACAGTGAAAGCAGATTATGGAGTTGGAGGGCTAATTGGCTCAGTGGGGATAAAAAGAGGTTATAGTGATGGAGCGGTAATTGGCTCAATAAGTACGATCAGTAATGTCTATGCTACAGGTGATGTCCATGCCAATGGTCTCGCAGCGTCTTTGATAGGTGTATTTCATCACACTCATTCTAGCGTTGAAACCGCTTATGCCACTGGTCTAGTACATTTGGTACAACCAAATACTCTGCAAAGTGAATATGCTGGAGTAGGATTAGGAGGACTCAATAGCGCAACAACTTCCTCATCCCCTAATGCGCGCATACGCCACTCCTACTGGGATAGCGAACGCAATCATTTCAATCCCATAAGATATAGAGGCTTCACAGAGGGGACAGAGCAGACGACTTCACAATTGACTTCCGGCGTCTCTTACCCGAACTGGCATAGTAGTGAGTGGAACTTCACCGCAGGCAAGTATCCTCGTCTCAAAAATGTCGTCTGTGCCAATCGTCAATACGCAGACCCTATACCTGAGGATTGTACGGATTTATAAGTTTTTTATCCTAAATCCGCCTGCACAAGTCTGCTACGTTTACAGTAGCTAGCACGGTATCAACCCAATAAAAAAAGTAATACGCACTTCGTATGGCTCTATGAGAGTCATACGAAGTCAATTCCTAATAACTAGGGGGAGCCGGTCTCAATTGGGGAGTCTCAATTTGTCCCAGATTGTCTGAGTTTATTAGAATTTGCTGCGATTATTTTATAAAATTGCGGGAAATTGACTTGACAAAAAGAGCATGAGAGGTTATACTATGTAACACAAGCGTTCAATATAATACAGGCGTTCAATGAGAAAATCATAAATTGTTATATAGTAACACTAGCAATCAATATTATTTATAAGCGTATAGAGGATAAAATGAAATTTCGCCCCTTCATGCATTCAATATTAATTTTCTGCAGTATCATGGTAATTGGACTTAGTAGTTGCGCTCCATCGTCATCACCAAGCGATGGGACAGCACCGTCTGATAATCCGACATTGCTAGCGAATCTCATTAAAATGAGCAATTTAGACATTGATGGATTTGATGTTACGGTAGATAATTCTGACCCGAGTAGCCCTAAGCTTAGGATTGCCGCAGGCTTGGTTAATAAAATCTCAGGGGATCCGGTTAGAATCACTATTGATATCGACCAGACGCAAGGTATCACGACTACCCCAGCCAGCCTCACCGTAGTAGCAACAAAGTTTATCTCACCTGATGAAGTCATGTCTGATCTAATAGTCACGTTTGGAGAGGAAGCCCCCGTCTCCTACACAGTAATAACTGCGATAGGAGGCGCTCCTGTGAATGATTGGTTTGCTGGTGATAATCTAAGTAACTACGTCGCAGCAACATTCGGAAGTCAAGGGGGCACGTTCTCTATTGATGGAACGACTCTTTCTGTAGCAGGTTTCACGAATAGCCTCACAGGAACTGGCGAGATTACATTCACTCTGCCCGAAGGTTTTACAGCAACGCCTGATTCGATCACACTTCCCAATCCTGATGGAACAGGAGAGACAACGAGCACGCCCAATCCGAATACTTTCACGATCGCTGAGACGGGAAATGCTAACAACTCAGTAGAATACACAATTGCAGACGTTCCGTTAGCAGCCCTGACACGATTTACGCCAGGACTTCATGTTAAGATCACAGAAGGAGATAGTACTCCACCAGGTAGAGATATTACGAGCACGCTCGCTATTAGCGGTATTGTCACGGAAGACGGGAGCAATGTTATTCGTATCGAAGGGCTCACAAATAAAGCAGGACTCGGTAACTACACACTTACGATTGCCGAGGTTGATGGGTTATTCATGACACCAAACAGTACCCCGATCACACGGACTATCGCTGAACCTCATGGAGCTAGTGGTGAATTAGACTTTTCACCTGGCACTGACGGAGCTATTACTGATCCGATGGACAGCAGTTCTGCCCCGACCGTTTCTCTCACCAATAGCGACGGTAGTGGTGAGGTTATTTATACCTTAGAAGTCGTATTTAGGGGCGCTCCTGTAAGCGATTGGTTTACAGCAACTGATTTAAGCAAATATATCATGCGAGTTGGTTTCGCAGGGATCGCTGCGAACTCAATTATACTTAACGAGGCGATGAAGCAGATAGTCATTGGCGGTGATAGTAACTTTGCGAACGAACCTGGCGAAAAGGCTCTTTTTGATATAAACTTTCCTAGGGGCTTTGATCTAAATACGAGTGCGCTTATGAGTCCCGCTGGCGATGGATTTGCTGCGGTGGCCAGTGAGTCAATCGGCACGATCACGATCTCTGAAAGAGACAATCCTAATAATAGCGAGGAATACTCCGTCACGATCACGCTCGCAGCGTACAATTCACCGCTAACAGGGAGCATTACGGCTATGTATGGTGGGATGGCCGCTACTTCAGTAATCATAGAGACTACTAATATTACGATCATAGGGTTTACGAATGACGATACAGGTACACCAGAGATGGGTACAGTAACGATTGCTGAGGCTATGATACGAACAGGTTATACGGTAACGCCCCTCTCCTTACCGATTACGGATCCATCAGGAAAAGCCGTTACTAACGTACTACTAGGGATGATAACGGTTACTAATACCCGTACGATGAGAGAAATCCCGCATCCGGTTACCGTTAGGTTTGACGGTGATATTCAGTTGCGTATCGAGGGAACAGAGATTACAGGTACTCCCTTAGCGAATGTTGACTCAGGAACTACTATTGCGGTTACGACGGGAGCTTGTGAGCTGTTAGCAGCACCTACGATAACTATCGTTGGTTTTCCGCGCGGTAAGATAGCGGATGCGACACCCTTTCCGCGCTACTATGACCGTGATCGAGACACACTAGCCTCGGGTAAATTTACGGTTGCTCGTAAGCTCACCTTAGAAGACGTGGACACAGCCGGGAATACTAGTATTCTTACTAGTGAATTTATAATTAAATTAGCGTTCCCAGAGTGCACGACTTTTGCTGTTGGAACAGGTGATAGTGCTGCGCCCTACGAGATAGATAATGCCCCGAGGTTAGACCTCATGTCGCACCTCGTTAGTAGTGATAGGGGTACTTATGGTAATAAAGAGTATAAACTGACGGGAAATATTGATATGGGACTGGCGGGATTTCCGCGCAGTGAAGTAGGCAGTAAACATCCTCATGAGATGGGGGCTACGGGTAAGGGGTTTTACCCGATCGGAACTGGTAGTGCCGCTGCTACTTCGTTCTCGGGAATGCTTGACTGTGCGAGTAAGAGGGTCTCAGGACTTTATATTAATAGACTTACTAATGGCGTAGGATTAGTAGGCAATGCTTTAGGTGCTACGATTAAAAACTGCATTCTAACTGACGTTAACATTAAGGGAGGTCCTAGCACAGGAGGCTTAGTCGGGATTGCGGCTACTAATTCTACGATCAGTAACTCCTCCGTAATAGGAGGCTCCGTAACACAAGTAAGTATTCCTAACGCTGTGAACTCTAATGCCGGAGGCTTAGTCGCGTTTCTTAGCGCTTCTTCTTCGGTCAGTGATTCCTACGCTGATGTAACCTTATCAGGAAAGGGGTCTAGTGTCGGGGGCTTAGTTGGGAATGTTGATCGGTCTGGGATCAGTAATTCCTATGCGATCGCGAATGTAACAGGGATGGATGATTTTGTTGGAGGTTTAGTCGGGTCTATCTATGCTGCGGGGGCTTCGATCACTGGTTCCTATGCGATAGGCTCTGTAACAGGGACGGGTATTAATGTTGGAGGTTTAGTCGGGGAAATGTATGATCCTGCTTTCATTAAAGATTCCTATGCGCGTGTGAATGTAACAGGGATGAGTTCTGATGTCGGAGGTTTAGTCGGGCGAAACTATAGTGGTACGATCACTAATGCCTATGCGACCGGGAATGTATCAGGAACAGGTAGTAATGTAGGGCTTTTTATCGGTTATAATGCTACTGCTACTATTCCTATAATGGCTACGGGTACTGGTGTAACGAGTTCCTACTTCAGTACGGATGCTACGTTAACGGTAGGAGGCGCTGTGCAGACGGATAAAAAAGGCGTAGGTAGTGATGCCACAGGAGCTTCTCCTGTGACGACTGCTAACGTGACAGGACGGACTACAGATCAGTTGCGTGTGTCTGCGATTGTGCCGACTGGTGCTGCTTCGGTGTATGTGGATTGGGATAAGGATAGTATGGGCATGGTTCTCTCAGACCAGGTCTGGAACTTTACCCAAAACCAATACCCACGTCTCATCAATGTCGTCTGTGCCAATCGGCAGGACAATCAAGACGCAGCCGCCTGCACAAGCCCGTTACCGTAGCTAGCACGATACCTAACCCATAACCAAACTAATAGCACTTCAAAAAGAGCACGAGAAGTTATACATTATTTATAAGCGTATAGAGGATAAGATGAAATATAGAGCTTTCAAAGATTTAATGATAATTTTCTGCAGTATCATGTTAATTGGACTTAGTGGTTGTGCTCCGTCGTCATCAACAAGTGATGGGACAGCACCGTCTGATAATCCGACATTGCTAGCCAATCTCATTAAAACGAGCAATTTAGACATTGATGGATTTGATGTTACGGTAGATAATTCTGACCCGAATAGCCCTAAGCTTAGGATTGCCGCAGGCTTGGTTAATAAGATCTCAGGGGATCCGGTTAGAATCACTATTGATATCGACCAGACGCAAGGCATCACCACTACCCCAGCCAGCCTCACCGTAGTAGCAACAAAGTTTATCTCACCCGATGAAGTCATGTCTGATCTAATGGTCACGTTTGGAGAGGAAGCCCCCGTCTCCTACACAGTAATAACTGTGATAGGAGGCGCTCCTGTGAATGATTGGTTTGCTGGTGATAATCTAAGTAACTACGCTGCAGCAACATTCGGAAGTCAAGGGGGCACCTTCTCCATCACTGGAACGACTCTCTCTATAGCAGGTTTTACGAATAGCCCCACAGGAGATGGCGAGATCACATTCACTCTGCCCGAAGGTTTTACAGCAACGCCTGATTCGATCACACTTCCCAATCCTGATGGAACAGGAGAGACGACGAGCACGCCTACCCCAAATAGTTTTACGATCACTGAAACAGGAAATACGGAAAATAGCATGGCTTATAGCATTGCAGACGTTCCGTTAGCAGCCCTGACACGATTTGCGCCGGGGCTTCATGTTAAGATCACAGAAGGAGATAGTACTCCGCCAGGCACAGATATTACGAGCACGCTCGCTATTAGCGGTATTGTTCGCACGGAAGACGGGAGCAATGTTATTCGTATCGAAGGGCTCACAAATAAAGCAGGACTCGGTAACTACACACTCACGATTGCCGAGGTTGATGGGTTATTCACTACACCAGGCAATACCCCGATCACACGAACTATCGCTGAACCTCATGGAACTAGTGGTGAATTTGATTTTTCACCTGGTACTGACGGAGCTATTACCGATCCGATGGACGACAGTTCTGCCCCGACCTTTGCTCTTATTAATAGCGGTGAGAATGAGGCTACGATTTATACGTTAGAAGTCGTATTTAGTGGCGCTCCTGTAAGCGATTGGTTTACAGCTACTGATTTAAGCAAATATATCATGCGAGTTGGTTTTGCAGGGATCGCTGCGAACTCAATTATGCTTAACGAGGCGATGAAGCAGATAGTCATTGGCGGTGATAGTAACTTTGCGAACGAACCTGGCGAAGAGGCTCTTTTTGATATAAACTTTCCTAGGGGCTTTGATCTAAATACGAGTGCGATTATGAGTCCCCCTGGCGATAGCTTTGCTGCGGTGACCAATGCGTCAATCGGTACGATCACGATCTCTGAAAGAGACAATCCTAATAATAGCGAGGAATACTCCGTCACGATCACGCTCGCAGCGTACAATTCACCGCTAACAGGGAACATCACGGCTACATATGGTGGAATGGCTGCTACTTCAATAACGATAGAGACGACTAATATTACGGTCTTAGGGTTTACAAATGACGATACGGCTACACCAGAGAGCGGTACAGTAATGATTACTGAGGCTATGATACGAACAGGTTATACGGTAACGCCGCTCTCCTTAGCGATTACGGATCCATCAGGAAAAGCCGTTACTAACGTACTACTAGGGACGATAACGGTTACTAATACCCGTACGATGAGAGAAATCCCGCATCCGGTTGCCGTTAGGTTTGACGGTGATATTCAGTTGCGTATCGAGGGAACAGAGATTACAGGTACTCCCTTAGCGAATGTTGACCCAGGAACTACTATTGCGATCACGACGGGAGCTTGTGAGCTGTTAGCAGCACCTACGATAACTATCGTTGGTTTTCCGCGCGGTAAGATAGCGGATGCGACACCCTTTCCGCGCTACTATGACCGTGATCGAGACACATTGGATACGATGACTAGTAAACGTACAGTTGCTCGTAAGCTCACCTTAGAAGACGTGGACACAGCCGGGAATACTAGTATTCTTACTAGTGAATTTATAATTAAATTAGAGTTCCCAGAGTGTACGACTTTTGCTGTTGGAACAGGTGACAGTGGTACGCCCTACGAGATAGATAATGCCCCGAGGTTAGACCTCATGTCGCACCTCGTTATTAGTGATAGGGGTACTTATGGTGATAAAGAGTATAAACTGATGGGAAATATTGATATGGGACTGGCGGGATTTCCGCGCAGTGAAGTAGGCAGTAAACATCCTCATGAGATGGGGGCTACGGGTAAGGGGTTTTACCCGATCGGAATTGGTAGTGTCCTTAATGATTCGTTCTCGGGAACGCTTGACTGTGCGAGTAAAAGGATCTCAGGACTTTATATTAATAGACTTACTAATGGTGTAGGATTAGTAGGCAATGCTTCAAATGCTACGATTAAAAACTGCATTTTAACTGACGTTAACATTACGGGAGGTCCTGACACAGGAGGCTTAGCCGGGTATTCGGCTACTAATTCTACGATCAGTAACTCCTCCGTAACAGGAGGCTCCGTAACACAAGTAAGTTTCCCTGGCTCTTCTCAGAACTCTAATGCCGGAGGCTTAGTCGCGTTTCTTGGCTATTCTTCTTCGGTCAGTGATTCCTACGCTGATGTAACCTTATCAGGAGAGGGTTCTAGTGTCGGGGGCTTAGTCGGGCAGGTTTATCGGTCTGCGATCAGTAATTCCTACGCGATCGCGAATGTAACAGGGATGAGTGTTACTGTTGGAGGTTTAGTCGGGTCTATGGGTGAGTCTACGATCATAAGTTCTTATGCGATAGGCTCTGTAACAGGGACGAGTACTAATGAGATGGGTACTAATTTTGGAGGTTTAGTCGGGGAAATGGATACTTCCTCCATCAAAGATTCCTATGCGCGTGTGAATGTAACAGGGATGAGTGCTAATGTCGGAGGTTTAGTCGGGTTAAACTATAGTGGTACGATCACTAATGTCTATGCGACCGGGAATGTCTCAGGAACAGGGGATAATGTAGGGCTTTTTATCGGGTTAAATTCTGATGGAAGTTCACCTACGGGTACTGGTGTAACGAGTTCCTACTTCAGTACGGATGCTACGTTAACGGTAGGAGACGCTGTGCAGACGGATAAAAAAGGCGTAGGTAGTGATACCACAGGAGCTTCTCCTGTGACGACTGCTAACGTGACAGGACGGACTACAGATCAGTTGCGTGTGTCTGCGATTGTGCCGACTGGTGCTGCTTCGGTGTATGTGGATTGGGATAAGGATAGTATGGGCATGGTTCTCTCAGAGCAGGTCTGGAACTTCACCCAAAACCAATACCCACGTCTCATCAATGTCGTCTGTGCCAATCGTCAGGACAATCAAGACGCAGCCGCCTGCACGAGCCCGTTACCGTAGCTAGCACGATACCTAACCCATAACCAAACTAATAGCACTTCAAAAAGAGCACGAGAAGTTATACTATATTTATAAGCGTATAGAGGATAAGATGAAATATAGAGCTTTCAAAGATTTAATAATAATTTTCTGCAGTATCATGTTAATTGGACTTAGTAGTTGCGCTCCATCGTCATCACCAGGCGATGGGACAGCACCGTCTGATAATCCGACATTGCTAGCGAATCTCATTAAAACGAGCAATCCAGACCTTAGCGGAATTGATGTTACGGTAGATAATTCTGACCCGAGTAGCCCTAAGCTTAGGATTGCCGCAGGCTTGGTTAATAAGATCTCAGGGGATCCGGTTAGAATCACTATTGATATCGACCAGACGCAAGGTATCACGACTACCCCAGCCAGCCTCACCGTAGTAGCAACAAAGTTTATCTCACCTGATGAAGTCATGTCTGATCTAATAGTCACGTTTGGAGAGGAAGCCCCCGTCTCCTACACAGTAATAACTGCGATAGGAGGCGCTCCTGTGAATGATTGGTTTGCTGGTGATAATCTAAGTAACTACGTAGCAGCAACATTCGGAAGTCAAGGGGGCACGTTCTCTATTGATGGAACGACTCTTTCTATAGCAGGTTTTACGAATAGCCCCACAGGAGATGGCGAGATCACATTCACTCTGCCCGAAGGTTTTACAGCAACGCCTGATTCGATCACACTTCCCAATCCTGATGGAACAGGAGCAGCAACGATCACGCCCAATCCGAATACTTTCACGATCGCTGAAACAGGAAATGCTAACAACTCAGTAGAATACACAATCGCAGACGTTCCGTTAGCAGCCCTGACACGATTTACGCCAGGACTTCATGTTAAGATCACAGAAGGAGACGGCAGTACACCAGGCACAGATATTACGAGCACGCTCGCTATTAGGGGTATTGTCACGGAAGACGGGAGCAATGTTATTCGTATCGAAGGGCTCACAAATAAAGCAGGACTCAGTAACTACACACTTACGATTGCCGAGGTTGATGGGTTATTCACTACACCAGGCAATGCCCCGATCACACGGACTATCGCTGAACCTCATGGAACTATGGGTGAATTTGATTTTTCACCTGGTACTGATGGAGATATTACCGATCCGATGGACAGCAGTTCTGCCCCGACGATTTCTCTCATCAATAGCGGCGATAGTGAGGCTACGATTTATACCTTAGAAGTCGTATTTAGTGGCGCTCCTGTAAGCGACTGGTTTACAGCAACTGATTTAAGCAAATATATCATGCGAGTTGGTTTCGCAGGGATCGCTGCGAACTCAATTATACTTAACGAGGCGATGAAGCAGATAGTCATTGGCGGTGATAGTAACTTTGCGAACGAACCTGAGGAAAAGGCTCTTTTTGATATAAACTTTCCTAGGGGCTTTGATCTGAGTACGACTGCGATTACGAGTCCCACTGGCGATGGGTTTGCTGCGGTGACCAGTGCGTCAATCGGCACGATCAGGATTTTTGAAACAGATAATCCTAATAATAGCCAGACGTACAACGTAAGGATCACACTAGCGGCGTATAATTCACCGCTAACGGGGAATATCACGGCTACATATGGTGGGATGCCTGCTACTTCAATAATCATAGAGACGACTAATATTACGATCATAGGGTTTACAAATGACGATACAGGTACACCACAGATGGGTACGGTTACAGTTGCCGATACAGTACGGGCTGATTATACGGTAACGCCGCTCTCCTTAGAGATTACGGATCCATCAGGAAAAGCCGTTACTAACGTACCACTAGGGATGATAACGGTTACTAATACCCGTACGATGAGAGAAATCCCGCATCCGGTTACCGTTAGGTTTGACGGTGATATTCAGTTGCGTATCGAGGGAACAGAGATTACAGGTTCTCCCTTAGAAAATGTTGACCCAGGAACTACTATTGCGATTACGACGGGAGCTTGTGAGCTGTTAGCAGCACCTACGATAACTATCGTTGGTTTTCCGCGTGGTAAGATAGCGGATGCGACACCCTTTCCGCGCTACTATGACCGTGATCGAGACACATTGGATGCGATGACTAGTAAACGTACAGTTGCTCGTAAACTTACCTTAGAAGACGTGGACGCAGAAGGAAATACTACTGTTCTCACCAGTGAATTTATAATTAGATTAGAGTTCCCAGAGTGTACGACTTTTGCTGGTGGAACAGGTGATAGTGGTACGCCCTACGAGATAGATAATGCCCCGAGGTTAGACCTCATGTCGCACCTCGTTATTAGTGATAGGGGTACTTATGGTAATAAAGAGTATAAACTGATGGGAAATATTGATATGGGACTGGCGGGATTTCCGCGCAGTGAAGTAGGCAGTAAACATCCTCATGAGATGGGGGCTACGGGTAAGGGGTTTTACCCGATCGGAACTGGTACTCTCTCTAGTAATTCGTTCTCGGGAACGCTTGACTGTGCGAGTAACAGCATCTCAGGACTTTATATTAATAGACGTATTAATGGTGTAGGATTAGTAGGCAATGCTTCAAATGCTACGATTAAAAACTGCGGTCTAACTGACGTTAACATTACGGCAGGTTCTGACACAGGAGGATTAGTCGGGTTTACGCATAGTTCTACGATCAGTAACTCCTCCGTAACAGGAGGCTCCGTAACAGAAATAACTCTCCCTAACCTTCAGGACACTAATGCCGGAGGCTTAGTTGGGTTTCTTGGTTTCGGTTCTTCGGTCAGTGATTCCTACGCTGATGTAACCTTATCAGCAGAGGGGTCTAGTGTCGGGGGCTTAGTTGGGAATGGTTATCGGTCTACGATCACTAATTCCTATGCGATCGCGAATGTAACAGGGATGAGTGATTCTGTTGGAGGTTTAGTCGGGTCTATGAGTCAGTCTACGATCACAAGTTCTTATGCGATAGGCTCTATAACAGGGACGGGTCATATAGTTGGAGGTTTAGTCGGGGAAATGTCTGATCCTGCTTTCATTAAAGATTCCTATGCGCGTGTGAATGTAACAGGAATGAGTTCTAATGTCGGAGGTTTAGTCGGGCTAAACTATAGTGGGACGATCACTAATACCTATGCGACCGGGAATGTCTCAGGAACAGGGGATAATGTAGGGCTTTTTATCGGTTATAATGCTACTGCTAATCCTATAATGGCTACGAGTACTGGTGTAACGAGTTCCTACTTCAGTACGGATGCTACGTTAACGGTAGGAGGCGCTGTGCAGACGGATAAAAAAGGCGTAGGTAGTGATACCACAGGAGCTTCTCCTGTGACGACTGCTAACGTGACAGGACGGACTACAGATCAGTTGCGTGTGTCTGCGATTGTGCCGACTGGTGCTGCTTCGGTGTATGTGGATTGGGATAAGGATAGTATGGGCATGGTTCTCTCAGACCAGGTCTGGAACTTCACCCAAAACCAATACCCACGTCTCAAAAATGTCGTCTGTGCCAACCGGCAGGACAATCAAGACGCAGCCGCCTGCACGAGCCCGTTACCGTAGCTAGATGCATGACTTATCCTTTTCACCGCTAGATCACTACTTAGTGATGTAGTGGTGATCGGAAGGAGGGCAGGGTAACACCCCTTAAATGTGGATAAAATCTTTAACGAGAGCTAAGACTTAATGTGAAAGTTAGAAAATCACGCCGCGCAAAACCCATAGCGAACACGTTCTTTAAGAACAATAGAACGAGACTGGCAGCAGAACTTCCATTAGATGCGCTAGCTATCGTCTGGGGAAATAATACGTACATTCACAATGGCGACTCCAATTATCCCTTCCGCCAGAATACGTCATTTTACTACCTCACAGGTATTTTAGAGAAAAATGCGGTATTACTGCTTATGCGTAAGAGCGATGATTCGTACGATGAATTATTATGTGTCGATGAAGCGGGTACTTATGAGCGGCTGTGGACGGGAAGTACGTTCACCCACGAAAAAGCAGCTGAGATATCAGGAATCCGTCTTATCAAACCACGTAGCGAATTTGAAACACATCTCAATCAATGGAGCACGTCCGTAGAAACATTGTACTTTCTCCTAGATGAGCATAGACGAAGGAATCCAACAGCAGAGGCTACAAATCTAAATTATCAAAATCTATTAAAAATAAGAGAACGTTACCCACTTCATCGTTATAAGAGACTTGCTCCGCTTATGAAGAAGCTTAGATCGGTGAAACAACCTGAAGAACTTGAAATGATTAGATCGGCACTGGCTATTACCGTAGCGATGTTAACGGCTATTAAACCACTTGTAAAAAAAGGTAACCTTTTAGAGTACGAACTTCAAGCAGAGTTAAAACGGCATCTCCTTTTAGCAGGGGGGGCAGATTTTGCTTACGAACCTATTATTGCTGGTAATGAGCGTAGTTGTATTCTCCATTACCTTACCAATGATAAATGGTTAGGGCAGGCAGGACATGTGCTCCTTGACATTGGCGCCCGCTACGGTGAGTATAACGCAGACCTTACGCGTGTCTTTCCAATTGGGAGGCAATTTCTAAAACGTACGGCTGAAATTTATGACGCTGTCGCTAGTGTGCATGATAACGTCCTTGCCTTCATGAAACCAGGCCTAAGTTTTAAAGCATACCAGGAATACGTGAGGGCAACCATGACCGAAGCACTCGGAAAACTAGGCCTCATCACGAGCAGTGATGAAAAAAAACAAACAGAACAGTATCAAAAATATTTCATGCATGGTATTTCTCATTTCTTAGGACTAGAAGTTCATGACGTAGGCGATCTTACAGGAGATTTTAAAGAAAACATGGTGCTCACATTAGAACCTGGCATTTATGTACGCGAAGAAGGTATCGGAGTCCGCTTAGAAAATGACATTCTTATCACCTCCGATGGCGCCGTCAATTTACTAGCTACCATTACCCCAGATAAAAATACGGCTCTCCTTCCAACTCAGCGTGAAGCTCTTGAAAATTGGTTATTGACCTGATTTAGTTCTTTGAATCACCAGTCAATGTAAGATTTTCGTAGAAATAGAGGATTGATAGTATAATTATTTGTCTAGTTTTTAGCTATCGGGTAACGAATAGTAGGCTAGCGTCTTATAATCTTAAAATCTTAATATTATGACCTTAGTTTTGAGTACCCAATTTTTAATAACCACTATTTGCCCCCGATCTTTATTATTGAAAAACTTTGCTTATCCATTGAAATTTGATGAACGTTACTGATAGTGGAAGCTAATTCAGGAAATCTCATAGATTCTGACCCTTCTAAGCCTTTATTGAAAGTAACGGGCATCAAAAAATCCTTTGGTGAAAAGAGTATCCTACGGGGTATTGATCTAGCAGCAGAAAAATGCGATGTTATAGGAATTCTTGGGGCATCAGGGTCTGGTAAAAGCACGTTTTTACGCTGTATCAATTTATTAGAAATCCCTAGTGGGGGGACAATTTATTTCAATAATATGTTATTAGATTTAAACGAACCTCCTACGAAGTTTGCCTCACGAGAGAACCTTGATCGCAAAGAAATAAGCGGTCTTCACAAATTTAATCGCAATGAACTTACGCATAAGCAGATCATAAGATTTCGCTCAAAAATAGCAATGGTCTTTCAAAGTTTTAACCTGTGGTCGCATCTGACTGCGTTAGAAAATATTATTGAGGCGCCGGTTCATGTCTGGGGGCTTAACAAACGTGAAGCGAAGGAAAAAGGCATGCACCTATTAGAAAAAGTCAGTCTTACAGATCATGCTAGTCATTATCCGTCGCAGCTTTCTGGTGGACAAAAACAACGCGTTGCGATTGCGCGGGCGCTGGCTATTGATCCTGAGCTTATTTTATTTGATGAACCGACTTCCGCACTAGACCCCGAATTAGTACATGAAGTTCTCAATGTCATTAAAAAGTTAGCACGTGAAAAGATCACTATGTTAATAGTTTCACATGAAATCCGCTTTTCACGTGAAGTCGCTAATAAAATAGCTTTCTTTTACAATGGTAAAATAGAAGAACTGGGAAGAACCGAAGTCGTTTTTAAAGACATCAAATCTAAACATTTTCGTTCCTTCCTGCGTCACCACCACTGATAACCTTCTCCCCATGCTCTGCACAGAGAGAAGGTTAAGTGCCACATCTAGTTTTTTACTGCAGCATGCTCGTGCAGTCAGTTGCAGCTGCGTCGTCTTGGTGATTGGCACAGACGACATTTATAAGACGTGGGTATCTGCCAGTAGCAAACTTCCAGGTGCTCGTATCCCAGTTCACATAAACCCTGTTATCAACTTCACCTGTACCAGGAACAGCGGTTACCGGAGCGGCTACTTGCATTTGAGCGGTTGTTCTGCCCGTACCACCACCAGCCGTCTGACCTGAGGTTTGAGTATTCCAGTAAGAAGTTGTAACGCCTGTAGTTTGTGGAACTAGTCCACCTACTATGAGTGAACCAGAAACAGCACCTATCGCATAGGAATTACTGATCGTAACGCCACTATCACTACTTCCAACTAAACCACCTACAGAAAAGAGGGTAGGTGTTGAAACAGTACCCGCTGCATAAGAATCTGTGATAGCAGAAGTTCCATTATTGTATCCAACCAAGCCCCCTATAACTGCAGCTGCAGGTCCTGTACCAGTTGCCGTAACAGAACCTGTTGCGTAAGAGGAGGTTACAGTAGAATTACTAATAATCCCAACCAAACCGCCTCCCTGCAGCGTGGTTACTGAAACAGAACTCGCTGAATAGGAGTTTGAAATAGCAGCATTATAAGTATCTCCGACCAAGCCACCTACCGACGTGTCGCCTGAAACAGACCCCGTCGTGTAAGAACTTGTGATGGTAAGATCATTCGCTTTTCCAATCAAACCACCTACATTAGTTCTTCCTGTAATATCAACGCCCGTAACAAAGCAGTTACTTATTTTGGCACTGGTAGTAGTAGCATATCCAAAGAGCCCTATGTTATCGGCGCTGGGTCTATTGATATACAGTCCTGAGATTGTGTTGCTGCCACAGTCTACTGTTCCTGAAAAATTACTCGTAGAATCAATTCCGATAGGAGCGAAGCCTGGGTTTGCAGGTTGTCCTCCTGTTTTACTCCACGGCAAATCATTTTGGCTTAAGTCTATAGCAGCAGTTATTTCATAATGGGCGTTACCGAAATTAAGTGTCGATGGGGCTGGCAGCGCTGTGGTGTTCATTTTATTGACTAGATAAGAGAATAACTCTAATCTTTGAGCGTTGTCTATCTCGAAGGGATTCGCGCTAGTTCCTACCCCTGTGCTTGCAAATGTATTACAAGGAGGAAATGAAACTTTGACATTGAAGCTATCGCTAATGTTAGTTCCACCGTTTTTGAGGACTAGATTACGCTCAGCTACAATGTTGTCGTTAGTATCAGCTGGGGTGGTGTCATCACTATTCCAAGAATAATACTTAGGAAAAGGTGTTGAGGCATCGACACTTCCTCCAGGAAAACCAGGGATCTCTATCGTAGGTGCTGCTAAAAACTCACAATTACGGCTTGATTCTACAGTAATCATTCCGCCGGCACTGATGGTTGCTTCCCCTCCTACAATACTAGCACTAGTCACTTTTAATTGGAGAGGCGGAGAAAATCTGACGGTAACCGTATAAGGAACAACATTCGTGAAAGCCTTATTTGACACGTTTATAGTACCTAATTCTACATTGGTAGCATCTGTTCCATCAGGATTATTGAATGTGAATTGGGTTGGGTTTGGGTCTATTGTATATTGACTTGAATCCGTAGTCGTTAGCGTAAAAGTACCCTGATCCGTTCCATCAGTATTTGTGATTCCTGAAATAACAATGCTATTAGTCGTAATCTGGATATCAGGAGAGAGACCTCTATAATTAAATGTGATGTCTGCCATTTGTATTGGAGAACGATATTCCTTCAGGTCTAGGAATACGGGATATGATTTCGTATTAGCAGGATAATCTGTTTCAGTAATCGTCATCATACCTAGTGGATGGTCTGTAAAAGCAGCTAGCCCGGTGCCATCTGGGTCTAGTAGAGGCGTTGGAGTGCTTGACAGCGTAAATCCTGGTGGGAACATTGTCTTTTCTATTAATTTGATCTCTCCATTAACCGTGTTTGTAATATCGCTTCTGGTGTAAAGTTTAGGATCTGAGACATCAAGACCATCTCCTGGATTGTTTTGAAAAGATAGACTGGCATCTTGTCCTGCAAATTGAAGACCTATGTACTCACTTGGATTATTTCTTGCGGTGAACCAAAACTCAGGGCTACTTCCTCTTAAGCGAACTTCAAGGGCATAAATCGTAGGGTTGCTTTCTCCCTGATGGGTAAGCCTAAAAGTATTCGCAGAGAGGACGGCGATACCAGGTGAGATCATATTATTATTAAGTGGCGGACTTATTGTAATTGTTATCGGAGCATTATTGGGTGTCATGAAGAACTCAGGTCGTTCTCTGATGGTAAGCGTGTAAGGAGTGGTAGCTAATTGCCTATCATTTGTTAAGCCTTCGATTCGAATACTGGGTACGCCTGCCCCATCTGGTTCGGTAAAAATAAGTCCTGTAATAGTAGCACCTCGGCTTATTTCAATGTGTTCGCCGGGCGTAAATCGGTTTAACTTTTCAAGTGTGATTGGAGCAATCGTGTAAGATTCGCTGTTATTAGAATTAGCAATCTCACTGATGCTAAAAGTCGCTGGATCAAGTTCCAATGTCGCAGTATTAATGTTATTACCGTCAGGATCTGTAAGATTAATTGTATTTGAAGCAGTTGTGAAGCCGGAGGGCAGATTAAAGTTAATTGTTCCTGTTCCAGAGAAAGAATTAGTCAATCCTGTCAATGTAAGCACAGTTCCATCTAACATCAATGTCGCCCTTTTGGATGCAAAGGTCGCTGTGAGATAATTATTTATATTCTCTGCTGTAAACCACTCACTAACAGGTGCCCCACTTATACTTGTTTTAATGGTATAGGGGACAGGCGGTTCTGCTCCGAATGCAACTTTTATCATATTAGATTGTTGCTGTGGTGAGATTGGCGCTGAAGCTGTGATCTCTAAATTAGTGGGTGTGGTTGTGATGCCTTTATCTTGATCTATTTTAATGGTCCATGTTGCTGCTTCTGAACTTTTATTTGTAAGTCCTTCTATACTAAGTGAGATTGCTTTGGAATTTATAGCATCGGCGGTAATGCTTAGACTACCAATATCTGGATTGCTATTTTTGATGAGATTAGCGAGTTGTGTTACTTTACTGTCCGGTGCTGCTACAGAATTGTTCTCTGATGAAGTACAGCTACCCAAAAATACTACACTTAATGAAACAAGCAATACTACATTCAAGACAGCAAGCCTTGAAACAATATTCTTAATTTTTAAGTAACCTGCATATTTCGGGACAAAAATTCCCAATAGATTACTCCTCAATGGATCATTCCTCAACTGATTATTTCTCAATTGACCGTTTTCTAACGGATCGTTTCTCAATGGATTATTTATTATTTTTAGTAGATTCATGACAACTTTTCCTATGATTCTTTATAATAAAATACGTTTATTGCTTGGGTGGGTTAATAATGATGTTGGTAGTGGTTAATAGTTATTATTTTAGTATTTGATATACTTTAATTAAATGATTGATATAATGACAACATCACGTTAAATTAACATTAGCTACATAAAACGACGATATTGCAGCATTATTTTAATATTATAGCATTATGTTAAGTATTGGTTACAGAATAATACAATTATAATGTTATTTTAACCATTTAACGGTGAAATTTTACAAAACATAGCCATTTTTTTGCATAGCAATTTTTTTCAAATAGGGCTAGTTTTTCTAGTTATAAGAATTGAACTCATATTAAAATTATCAATGCACTAAGATTATCAATGTACGCTAAGATTATGATAGAAATACTGCATTTTTAAGTGGTGATCTACTAGATTGAATAGGATTTTTGGGTGATGAGTTAAATTAAACAGTATTTATCTAAATTAAACAATATTTTTGAACGGTGTTCAGGACTGAACAGGGTTTTTGAATGGTAATCTAAATTAAACAATATTTTTGAATCGTAATCTGAATTAAATAGGATTTTTAAGCAATTAGAAGTAATTGAGAGTAGATGTGTAGTAAAAACAGGCAGGAATCCTTAGTGATCTATTGGTTTCGGCAAGATTTAAGATTAAGTGATCATCCTGGCTTAACGAAAGCGGTAGACCTAGCCTTAGCAAATAATAGAAAATTATTACCGATATACATCTTAGATGATGAAAATGCCCAAACATACCGCTTAGGTGGTGCGAGTCGGTGGTGGCTTCATTATTCGCTTGGGAGTTTAGCCACCAGTCTAAAGGGCAATCTCAATTATTTCTCAGGCAATGCTGAGAAAATTCTCTGCAGTCTCGTTAAAACCTTTGATATTTCGGCTGTTTACTGGACGATTGCCTATGAACCTTGGCGTCTTCAACGTGATCTGGCTATAAAAGCCGCCCTAATCAAGCAAAAAGTAGAAATAAAAGTCTTCAATGGTTCTTTACTGTGGGAACCGTCAAGAATATTAAGTCAAAGCAACCAGCCCTACAAAGTATTCACACCTTTTTACCGCAAAGGATGTCTTGCTTCAGGCGTAGAACCTAGGAAACCTATTGCAATTCCCGCCAATTTTGAAAAGACATTGACTTCTATTAAATCTCTAATTCAGCAATCTAACAGCGACTTACCCCAATCTCACCCAAATACACGTAATATTAACCCCAATTCAACCCAATCTAACCGCATTGTAACCACTGACGGTCGTTTAGATAGGACTTTAGATAGGACTATTGGGTATGTGGAATCACTTGAAAACCTCAGATTATTGCCCACAGGCTCTACAAAAAATTGGGGCAAAATATTTGCCTCAGTAGAAAAACACACCTCACTATCGAACACAACCTTAACAAAAAAACAATCCTCTTTACTTACTCCTTTGCTAGCAGAAGAGCAGATTGCTAATGTAGATAAAAACAGTGATAGAAGACTAGCAGAAGAGCAGATTGCTAATGTAGATAAAAATAGTGATAGAAGACTGGCAGAAGAGCAGATTGCTAATGTAGATAAAAATAGTGATAGAAGACTGGCAGAAGAGCAGATTGCTAAAATAGGTGAAACCGGCGCTAAGAAGGTTCTAACCCAGTTTTTAAAGATAGGACTGAGCGATTATAAAGCAGGGCGCAATTATCCCATTCGTGCCAATGTCTCTCGTCTTTCACCGCACCTTCACTTCGGCGAAATCTCTCCCAACCACGTCTGGTATACCGCTAAATCTTCAATATCTAAAAAAAAATCAGGTCAAAAAAATCAATTTGATGAAAATTTAGATCATTTTTGTAGTGAATTGGGATGGAGAGAGTTTTCTTATCACTTGTTATATCATTTCCCTACCTTGCCCTATGAAAGTCTGCAGGTAAAGTTTAAAAATTTCCCTTGGCTTAATGATAAGACACAACTTAAACGCTGGCAACGAGGACAAACAGGATATCCAATTGTTGACGCCGGTATGCGCGAACTCTGGCAAACAGGCTACATGCACAATCGTCTCAGAATGATTGTCGGTTCATTTCTAGTCAAAAATTTATTGATAGATTGGCGTTATGGTCGTGATTGGTTCTGGGAGTGCCTCTTCGATGCAGACTTAGCTAACAATAGCGCTGGCTGGCAATGGATAGCAGGATGTGGCGCCGATACAGCACCCTCTTATCGTATATTCAACCCCATTTTACAAGGCACTAAATTTGATCCAGACGGAGCGTATATCAAAAAATATGTCCCCGAACTCACTAACCTTCCAATCAAGTATTTATTCACGCCTTGGGAAGCACCGCTAACTGTTTTAACTGAAGCGGGCATAGAACTTGATAAAACTTACCCACGTCCCATTATTGACATCAAATCTTCACGAAATAGGGCACTTCAGGTGTTTTCATCACTTAAAAAATAATGTATTCGAAGACCGTACTTTACCCCCCAGCGTCCCGATCTTTATCATTAAATCCGCTATCAATTCGATAGTTTCATTAATCATAGTTAATAACCATAGCTAATGAGTAGACATTCTCGTCTGGGCATGGAATTGATTTAACAAGAACTCACTTCGTATGGCTTGATGAAAGCCATACGAAGTGAGCGTTACTTGTAATTTTTTTACAAATTCACAAGTTTTTCACAAGTTTTTTCCGATTTCCCGTAACAGAATGCTTGCTACATACAGTCCGCCGCAGGATTGTCTTGTCGATTGGCACAGACGACATCGATAAGCTGTGGGTATTTGCCTGCGGTAAATCGCCAGATACTACTATTCCAAGTAAAATAAGTCTCGCCTGTCATTGTTCCCTTCGCGACTTGTAGGTTTGCTGTACTCAGTCCCGTTAAGCCAGTCGTAGTAACACTACTCGTATCACTGCCTACGCCTTTCTCTGTAACTACAGAACTGCGCACCGTGAGAGTGGAGCCATTATTATAATAGGAGTCCGTTACGCCAGTGCTAACAGGTACAAAATCAGTTTCAAATTTACCATTAAAACCGATAAAGAGTCCTGAATTACTGGTGCTTGCTGTCACATTGCCTGTCGCATAGGAATTAGTGACCATAGAAGAAGAACCGCTCATAGAAGTAGGATGAACATTCCACCCGACTAAGCCTCCAACAAAATTGAAGCCTGTTACATTGCCTGTCGCATAGGAATCAGTGATCGTAGAAGAGATGGTCGTCCCGACCAGTCCTCCTACAGAAAAACTGTCTCCTGAAACAGTGCCCGTCGCATAGGAAGCAATAATCATAGCATTAGAGTCGCTTCCAACCAGACCTCCTACATTACTCTCACTCCCCATTACATTGCCTGTCGCATAGGAATTACTGATCACAGAGTTTTCAAAGTTAAATGCGACCAAGCCCCCTACATTAATATTCATTCCTGTTACAGGTCCTGTCGCATAGGAATCAATGATCATAGAATTCGTTTGGTTATTTCCGACGAGACCGCCTACATGATAATTTCCTGAAACAGTACCTATCGCATAGGAATTACTAATTGTAGAAGTATGACTATTTGCCCCGACCAAGCCTCCTACATAATAACGAGTTCCTGAAACAGTAGCTTCCGAATACGAATCACTGATCGTAGAATTACTAAAGTTAAATCCAACCAAGCCTCCGACTTCATTATTCATTGCTGAAACAGAGCCTGTCGTATGAGAATTACTGACGGTAGAATTAGTGAAATTCCCTCCGACCAAACCTCCTACCATATCATCGCCTGTAATATTAACACTGGTCAGAGAACAGTTCTTAATATTAGCATTTGAAATAAAACCCAACAATCCTACATAACTGCTATCAGGTCTGTTAATATAAAGCCCTGAGATCGTTTTGCTATCACAATCCAACGTGCCTGAAAACTTAGTGCTTTCTCTTCCAATCGGGAGAAATCCCTTACCCGCAGTTCCACTACCTGCTTCACTGAGCGGAAAACCTGATAATCCCATATTAATATTATTAGTTATTTTATAATGGGATGAGCGGTAACTAGCCTCTGTATTGACGAGATATGAAGCGAGTTCTAACCTCGGGGCATTGTCTATCACGTAGGGCGCACCTGACGTCCCATCGCCGCTGCCGGCAAAAGTCGTGCATGCAGGAAATACCATCGTAACAGCGAAGCCAGTACTGATCATATTGCTATTACCGTCTTCTAAGTTAAGCCTACGGGTGACTGTATAGCCAGTAAGCGTCCCACTCGTCATAATAGGAGGATCTCGCTCTCGATCATAATACACAGGAAAAGGCGTTATATCGGCTACTTTACTCCCCGATACACCGACAACCGTCACCGTCGGCGTGGCTAGTAGTTCGCACGCTGCCGTTGTGATCGGAATGGTTGTTCCTGATCCAAGGCTCATTGGATTACCACCGTTAATATCTGCACTAGTAACGCTAAGTTCAGTTAACCCAAGGAAATTAATAGTAACAGGATGAGGCACGGCTACTCCTCCAGGACGAGTATCAGTAACGGTTATTTCTAGATTGGCAGTCGTAGCGGATTGCCCGTCAGGATCTGGAATCGTTAACGGAGAGGGCGTTATCGTATAACCAGTTAGCGTTGGAAATGTTACTATCCCACTTTCTGCAGGATTAGTATTTTTATTAGTGAAGCCAGAGATTGTAATCATGTTGGTATCTATCGTTATATCAGATGGAGTAGCAGTAACACCTCCATACATAGCGGTAATATTCGCTGCTGTTAGTGGTGACTTGTATGCTGCTAATGTAATTGTTATAGAGTACGTCGCTGAGTTAGCGGTATTCCCTGTTTCAACAATTGTGATCATACCTACGAAACCAGCGTCCACTGCGGCGAGCCCCATTCCGTCGGGATCAATTAGAGCACCAGTACCTGTTAATGTATACCCCGTAGGAAATGTTGGTGTTAAATCAATCGCTCCATTAGGTACATTTGTAAAGTTATTAGCACTATCACTATGGCTAATCGCTATTGTTCCTTCACTGAGTGTCAATGTATCTGCATTCTGTCCTGAAAAACTAGCCGTAATGCGACTCATCAAATTGTCTCCTGGAAACCAATCATTCACCGCCGCTCCACTAAAAACGACTTCTAAGGTATACATTGTAGGGGTACTTTCACCGTTATGGGTGATCTCAAAGTTAGGTGAAGTGATCGTTCCAGCGCCAGGTGAGAAGTCTTCGGCGGGTTCAGTGATAGTTCGTGTGAGTGGATTATTGCCTGGTGGTAGAGTGAAGTACCCTGATACTTCATTAATCGTGAGCGTGTATGTATTCGGCGTTCTGATAGTTTGATCTGTTTTATTGGTTAAGCCTACAATACGGATCATATTGCCTGCTTCCTCAGTAATGGTGAGTCCGCTTATCGGTGTTGTACTGCCGCTTTCTGTGATCTGAATATGAATTCCTGGCGTGAATCGTGTCAGTTCGGCTAATGCAATGTCTGCGACTTCATATGTTCTCGAGTTCTCCGTATTCCCTGTCTCAGTAATTGTGAAACTTTTCGGATTGGGGATGCTCATTGTCGCTTTCGTTCCGTCAGGATTAGGAATTTCAATCCTCTCTGGATCTGATGTGAAGCCGGTGGGCAGAGTGAATGTGATTTCACCTGTGCCAGTTGGGATATTGGTTAGACCTGTAATAGAGAGTGTCGCATCCGTAATGGAGAGACTATGTGTTTGATTTGCGAAGGAGACCGAGATATAGTCGCCTAGTTTATCGTTAACAATCCAATCATTTACAGGAGCCCCGCCTATCAGCGTTGTTATTGTGTAGGAAACGGGAGGTTCTGATCCGAAGGTGACCATAAGCTCTGTCGTTATCGTATCAGGAGAGATGATTTCTGATGCGGTTATAGTGAAACTCGCTGGGTCTGTGGTGATTCCTTTGTCTTGGTCGATATTGATACTGGCTGTGAAAACTTCTGACGCACCGTTAGTCAAGTTCCCAAGGGTAACTTTAGGATTGGCTGGATTAGAATTATCGGCAGTTACAGTAAGCCCACTAATATTTGGATTGCTTGTTTTGATGAGACTAGCAAAAAGTGTAGAATTGTCTGTGGGTGTTGAAGTGGTGTCCGTTGACGACGGAGCACAACTTGTTATCGCAATGAACAAGAAACTACAAAAAATCAGTAATGATTGAGTGAGAAGTGATTGCCTCCCTCTCATTATTCTTATTGGCGCGACGATACTCGGTCGATTGGGTTGAGTCGTATTTTTTTTTAGTTGTTTTATTGATCTCATAATCTTATATTCTCCAGAATAAATAGTATCAATGAATTAAGTTATTTTACAAGGTTTAAGATAATAGTCAGTCAGGCTAAGATGCCGTGATTTGCGATTTTTTGTTGATCGCACGTGTCATATAATATAATCTTACGTGCTTTATTTGTCAAGTGAATTGGCTACAATTTTATAGAATCGTAACCAATTTTAATAAATTGAAGCAATTTTAAATAAATTGCTCGTATTTTAGAAGAACTCACTTCATATGACTTGATAAGAGTCATACGAAGTGAAATTGTCTTTGAATTTTTTATACAGTTACAGATCGGTGCATTCGGTTGCGTCTTGATTGTACTGCCGATTGGCACAGACGACTGTTTTAAGGCGTGGGTACTGTCCTGCGGTAAAGTTCCAGATAGTACTATCCCAAGTAAAATAGGTCTCTCCACTCGCTGTTCCCTTCGCGACTTGTAGCTGTGTTGTACTCCGTCCCGTTAAGCCAGTCGTCGTAGTAGCAGTAGTATCTCCATCACTGCCTACGCCTTTCGCTGCTGCTGTAGAACCCCCCACCATGAAAGCAGACTGATTATTATAGTAGGAGTCCGTTACACCAGTGTAAACATGATTACCAAAATCCGAGATGCTATTGAAATTGAGTCCTAGGAAAAGACCTGCAGTGGAGGAAGCTGTTGATACAGAACTTATTGCGTAAGAATTAGTAATACCACCAGCAGAACTAGTTTGATTAATCATGACTCCGGCGAGGCCACCTATATTATTCCGCGTCGCCGTACCTGTAGTATTGACGTTGCCTGTCGCGTAAGAATCAATAATCCTGGAGTTAGTCATAGAACCAACCAATCCCCCTATAGTAATTCTTACTCCGCCGCTAGTAGATGATACGTCACCTGTTGCATAGGAATAGCTAATAGTAGCAGAACTATTAAGTCCGACTAGACCACCTACAAAAGGTCCTCCTCCAGAAACAGTTGCTGTCGAGTAGGAATAACTGACACGACCAGCATTACCTCCTATCAAACCACCTACATTTTCGAATCCTGAAACAGCACCTGTCACATAGGAATAACTAATATCGGCATTATCACTTAATCCAACTAGCCCACCTACATTAGTTCTCCCTGTAATATTAACATCGGTCAGAAAGCAGTTCTGAATGACATTATTTGAAGTGTAACCTACTAGGCCTATATAGCTCTCATCTCTGTTAATATAAAGCCCTGAGAGCGTATGCCTAGCACAATCCAATGTTCCTGAAAAAATAGAATTCTGTCGTCCGATCGGAACAAACCCTTTGCCCGTAGTTCCCATCTCATTGCGATTCTTGCTGCCCATTTCACTAAACGGTAAACCTGGTAGTCCCATATTAATAATATCTGCGGTTATTTTATAATGGGATGCTCCATAGGCATTCGTTGAGCTCGTACCCGTAGGTATTGTGCCATTGCTATTATTAACGAGATATGAAGCGAGTTCTAACCTAGGTGCATTGTCTATCTCGTAGGCGCTATTAGCGTCATTGCCTGTCCCGGCGGCAAAAGTTGTACACACTGGAAATTCTAACGCAATAATGAACCCCGTACTGAGAACATTAGCATTGCCGTCTTCTAAGGTAAGCCTACGAGTGACTGTAATTTTATTATTCATCGCATTAAGGGCATCTCGCTCTCGATCATAATACAGAGGAAAAGGTGTCGTATCCGCTAATTTACTGCCATTTACACCGACAACGGTTACCGTTGGTTCGGTTAACAATTGACAAGCATTGACCGTTGTTGAAAGCATAATAGTGTCTCCCGAATTAACTGCTGGATTGTCCGTAACATCATTCCCAGTAATACTCAATTGAATCGGACCAAAAAACTTAACGGTAACCGGATGAGAAACGGGTTTTCCTGTACTTATTTTAGTAACCACAATTGCACCTATCTCTTTATTGATACGATTTTCCCCTGGCGGGTCTGAGATAGTTAAGGGGTTTGGGTCTAACGTGATCGTATAATCATCAGGAATAGGATCAACTGTGATACTACCTGGCAAACCATTGTTTTTATTCGTGAAGCTAGAGATCGTGATTCTATTGGTCTCTATGACAATATCAAATGAGGGAGCACTCTCGCCTCCATATGTAGCCATAATATTCGTTGCCATTAGCGGTGACCTGTATACTCCAAGCGTGATCATGACGGGGTAATCTTGTGTATTCGCAGGATTATCGGTTTCAGTAATGGTGATCGTGCCAGCAGAACCAGCGTCCACTGCAGCAAGCCCCGGTCCGTCGGGATCGGTTAGAGCATCAGCACCTGTTAAACTGTAACCACCAGGAAGTGTTCCCACCGTTAAAGCAACCATTCCATCAGGTACATTCGTAAAATCATCCCCACCGCTAAGTAGTAGATTCGTTCCATCAAGTGTCAATGTTGCACTTTCCCCTCCAAAAGACGCCGCTGTAATATAGGTACTTAAACTCGCTGTCGTGAACCAATCACCTATCGCCGATCCCTTAAAATCAATGACTAAGGTATACATTGTGGGTATACTCTCACCGCTATTGGTGAGTTCAAAGGTGGAAAATTGACGGATTGTGCTAGGACCAGGCGAGAAGTCTTCGGTTGGTTCAACGATCATTCGTGTGATCGCAACACCATTTGGTGTCATAAAAAGCTCAGCTACTTGTTCAATTGTAAGCGTGTACTCATTGGGCATTCCGACTGTTTGATCGACTTTATTCGTTAAGCCTACGATACGAATCCTATTGTTCGCTTCCTCAGTAATCGTGAGACCGCTTATCGCTTCTGTACTACCGCTTTCTGTGATCTTAATATGAGTACTTGGCGTAAATCGTGATAGCTTAGCTAACTCAATGGGTGTGATTGTGTATGTCTCTGAGTTCCCTGTATTGCCGTTTTCGGTGATCGTAAACGTGTTCGGATTGGCTGTGACCGTTTCTGCGTCCATTCCATCAGGATTGGGTAAGGTGATGGAACTAGGTTCTACGGTGAAGCCTGCTGGCAAGTTTGCAAAAGTGATTGCACCTGCTTCTGCACCGGGAATATTGGTTAGCCCTGCAATAGAAAGAATTCTGTCTGTAACAGAAAGAGTAGACGGTTGATTTCCGAAGGAAACGGTGATATAATCACCTGTTCTATCCGTTGCGATCCAACTATTGATTGCAGCGCCGCTTATCTGAGTTGTGACGGTGTAGGAGACGGCAGCTTCGCCTTCAAATGTGACCGTAAGAGCAGTGTTCGTACTGTATGGAGAGATAAGATTATCTGCTGTAACAATGAAACTCGTTGGATCAGTGGTGATGCCTTTTGATTGGTCGATATTGATCGTGGCTGTGACGGGCGCTCCCTGGAAAGTGTTAGCGATGCCTGTAATGGTGAGTTTTGGATTGGCAGGATCAGAATTGTCTGTGGCAATTGAAAGCCCACTGATTGAGGGGTTACTGTCTTTAATGAGAGTGGCTAGAAGTGTTGGATTATCGGGCGGTGTTGTGGTCGTGTCTGACGAAGGAGCACAACTGATAATCAGCACAAAGCCGCATAAGATTAATAGTGATTGTTTGAGAAGTGGGTGTTGCCTGTATTTGTGTTTTTTGCTAAATTTACAGGGAAATTGGGGGGGGGGGG
>AP019861.1:1370290-1374011 GCA_013426755.1 Spirochaetota bacterium | reverse complement strand
GGGGGGGGGGGGGGGGTAGCAGTCAATTTGCCTGTGTTAGTATTAAGAGAATTAATGATGCCTCGCAATTTGTTAAATTGCTGGGAGAGTGAATTTATCGATGCCGTAGCATTTAAACGGATTAAGTGTGTCGTGATATTTTTGAGTAATGTTATTAGATTCATGTTCGCTTACCTCCAGAACATTATGAAATAATATAAATAGGTAGTGTTACCTGATTAAATAATAGCATGATTTACGATTTTTTGTATTGGATGCCCGTGTACTAATATTATAACCTTATGTGCCTAATTTGTCAAGTGTTCAAGTAAATTTAGTATGATTCTGCAAAACTGCAGTCAATTTTAATAAATGGGGACAATTTGGGATAAATTGCCCGTATTTTAGAAAAATACACTTCGTATGACTTGATAAGAGTCATACGAAGTGAAATTGTCTTTGAATTTTTTATACAGTTACAAGATTTCTTAGCTTACTGTAACGGGCTTGTACAGTCGGTTGCGTCTTGATTGTACTGTCTGTTCGCACAGGCAACATTGATGAGCCGTGGGTATTGTCCTGTGGTAAAGTTCCAGATGCCTGTATCCCAGCCCTCATAGACCGCGTCCTCAGCAGGAGTCGTTACAGGAGTGTCTACTTGCATTTGTGTCGTCGTTCTGCCCGTGCCACCAGCACTCGTTGATTGTCCTGACGTTTCGGTATTCCAGTAAGAGGCTGTAACAACAGGATTACTACCACCACCACTAGAATTACTTCCGACTAACCCTCCAACACTACTAGTTCCTGAGACAGAACCTGTCGCATAAGAATTATTGATAATATCATTATTCAGTCCAACCAAACCTCCAACACTACGAGTTCCTGAAACAGCGCCTGTCGCATAGGAATTATTGATCGTACTCCTATTATTCTCTCCGACTAAACCTCCTGTAAAATCGGGACCTCCTCTTACGGTACCTGTTGCGTAGGAACCATTGATCGTAGCATTGTCATTCGATCCGACTAATCCTCCTACAGCCGAAAAAGCTGAAGAAGTATTCACGTTCGCATAGGAATTATTGATCGTAGTAAAAGCATTCGATCCGACTAAGCCTCCTACATTACCAGAGTTTCCTTTAACAACACCTGTTGCATAAGAATTATTAATCGTAGAACTCAGTCGGCTAAGGCCGACCAGACCTCCTACGTTACCTAGGCCTTCAATATTAACATCGTTTAAGAAGCAATTCTGAACAGTACCCGGGACGGGAGTAAAGCCGCTTTGATCTCCCAGTGCTCCGATTAATCCTACATCTGCCTCAGTAGGTCTATTAATATAAAGATTTGAGATCGTTTTGCTGTCACAGTCTAACGTTCCTGAAAACCTAGCGTTCTCTCTTCCGATCGGGATAAATCCTTTGCCCGCAGTTCCCATCTCATTAGGATGCTTGCTGCCCATTTCACTAAGTGGAAACCCTGGCAGTCCCATATCAATAATATCTGCAGTTATTTTATAGTGGGATGCACCATAAGTGTTCGCTGAGCCTGTAGGTCTTACGCCATTGCTAGTATTGACGAGATGTGAGGCGAGTTCTAACCTAGGTGCATTGTCTATCACGTAGGCGTTAGCAGCATCAGCACCTGTTCCAACAGCAAAATTCGTGCACGCTGGAAATACCATCGTAACAGCGAAGCCAGTACCGATCACATTGCTATTACCGTCTTCTAATGTGAGCCTACGGGTAACTGTATAGCCAGTAAGCGTCCCACTCGTCATAACAGGAGGATCTCGCTCACGGTCATAATACACAGGAAAAGGCGTCGTATCGGCTAACTTGCCGCCAGTTACACCGTTAACCGTCACCGTCGGTGTGGCTAGTAGTTCGCACGCTGCCGTTGTGATCGAAATCGTTGTTCCTGCTGGGACAGTCATTGCATTGCCACTGTTAATATCTGCACTAGTAACGCTAAGTTCAGTTAACCCAAAGAAGTTAATAGCAACAGGATGAGGCACGGCTACTCCTCCAGGACGAGTATCAGTAACGGTTATTTGTAGATTTATAGTCGTAGCGGATTCCCTATCAGGATCCTCAATCATTAACGGAGAGGGCGTTATCGTATAATCAGTTAGCGTTGGAAACGTGACCATACTACTTCTTGAAATGCTTGCTTTATTCGTGAAGCCAGAGATTGCGATCCTATTCGTCTCTATGGTTATAGCAGAAGCATTAGTTCCATCATACGTAGCCGTAATATTGGCTGGCGTTAGCGGAGATCTATATGCTCCAAGCGTGATCGTTACGGGGTAATCTTGTTTATTCGTAGTGTTAGCGGTCTCGCGAATTGTGATCATGCCAGCAGAACCAGCGTCCACCGCAGCGAGACCGTCTCCGTCTGGGGTCATGAGTCCATTAGTGATTATTTCATACACATTATCATCACCACCAGGAAGTGTTCCCACCGTTAAAGCAACTGCTCCATTGGGCACGTTTGTAAAATTATTCCCACCGCTAAGTGTTATCGTTGTTCCATCAAACGCTAGTGCATTCGCACTCTCTGCCGCAAATGACGCTGCTGTGATATAGGTACTAAAATTAGCTGCCGTGAACCAGTCACTAGGTGCTGCTGCACTAAAATCGACGACTAAGGTGTACGTTGTAGGTGTACTCTCAACACTGTTTAGAACTTCAATGGTATTAAAAGGAATGATGGAACTAGCAGGACCAGGCAAGAAGTCGTCGGTCGGTTCAGCAATGGCGCGCGTGATTTGGGTAGCGACGCCCGGTATGGTGAAAAACTCAGATTCTTCGTCAATTGTAAGCGTGTATTGATTAGCTCCTAATTTATTCGTTAAGCCTACGATACGAATCCTATTGTCCTCTTCAGTAATCGTGAGACCGCTTATCGCTTCTGTACTACCGCTTTCTGTGATCTTAATATGAGAACTTGGCGTAAATCGTGTCAATTTAGCTAAATCAATCGTTCCAATTGTGTACGTCTCTGAATTCCCTGTATTACCATCTTCGGTGATCGTAAACGTGTTCGGCTCGGCTGTGATCGTTACTGCGTCCGTTCCAGCGGGATTGGGTAAGGTGATAGTACTAGGTTCTACGGTGAAGCCTGCTGGCAGATTTTCAAAAGTGATTGCACCTGCTTCTGCACCGGGAATATTGGTTAGACCCTCAATAGAAAGGGTTCTGTCTGTAACAGAGAGATTCCCGCTTTGACCGCCGAAGGAGATTGTGATATATTCACTTAGTTTTCCATCAATAATCCAATCACTTACTGCCGCACCGCTTATCTGGGTTGTGACGGTGTAGGAAACGGCAGCTTCGCCTTCAAATGTGACTGTAAGCGGTGTTGTTACCGTATGCGGAGAGATAAGACTCTCTGCTATGACGGTAAAACTCGCTGGATCAGTGATGATGCCTTTGTCTTGATCGATAGTGATTGTGGCTGTGACGGGCGCTCCCTGGAAAGTGTTAGTGATGCCCGTAATAGTGAGTTTGGGATTGGCAGGATCAGAATTGTCTGAGGCAATTGAAAGCCCACTGATTGCGGGGTTACTGTCTTTAATGAGAGTGGCTAGGCGTGTTGGATTGTCGGGCGGTGCTGCGGTCGTGTCTGACGAAGGAGCACAACTGATAATCAGCACAAAGCTAGATAAGATTAATAGTGATTGAGTGAGAAGTGGTAGTTGCCTGTATTTGTGTTTTTTGCTAAATTTACAGGGAAATTGGGG
>AP019861.1:1361484-1370262 GCA_013426755.1 Spirochaetota bacterium | reverse complement strand
GGGGGGGGGGGGGTAGTCAATTTGCCTGTGTTACTATTAAGAGAATTAATGATGCCTCGCAATTTGTTAAATTGCTGGGAGAGTGAATTTATCGATGCCATAGCGTCTAAACGGATTAAGTATGCCGTGATATTTTTGAGTAATGTTATTAGATTCATGTTTGCTGACCTCCAGAACATTATAAATGATATTGATTGAAATTGCTTTTATAAGGTTTTTATAAGCGATATTATGGTTAATGGTATCATGATTTATGATTTTTTTCATTGAATACCTGTGCACTATAATATAACCTTACGTGTCTAATTTGTCAAGTGAATTGAGTATGATTTTATAAAATCGCAGCAAATGTGAGTCAATTGAGATAAAACCGAGACCGACTGCCCTTCAATTCACGAGAATTGACCTCACCTGAACTTTATTAATGACGTGATTTTTGTTCTTAAAGGATCACCCTTTGCTTAGGCTAAGGATTTTGTAAGCAAAGGGTGATCTTTACGCTGAAAGTGTGGGTATACTACGTGGTGAATTGTATCACACGCTTGTCCACACACTATTAATATAATCTTATATGTCTATTTTGTCAAGTAAATTTGATAGAATTTTATAAACTGCCAGTCAATTTAGCCAAATTTGAGTTAATTAAGTCAATGCTTAGTCAATTTGATTGATTCTCGGTCAATCAAGTTACATATATATCTGTTCTGTCAAGTAAATTTGATAAAAAATTCACAGATTTTCAGTCGATTAAGCCCAATTTTAAGCAATTAGGCTGATTCCGAGCCATTCAAATTTAATTTGGGTGAATTAAATTTATTCATACTCAATTAAATCAATTCTCAGCCAAGTAAGTTAACAATGTTAACTTGAAATTACATATGGGATTGAATTATTGGGGAATATTGGGAGTTTAGCGGTTATTTTTGGAGAATGTTTTAAGGTGATGAAAATTAAAAGCTATAAGATTTTCTGAGGATAGCACCATCTTTTATGTGGTGAGTGCTATCTGAGACAACGACAAGTTGTGTTTCTACGTTTCTAACTTCCAGATTAAACGTTCGTTCGGTACGTCTGGTTTTACTACTCAGGAGGTATCTATTTTCATCGACAACGATCTGAATAAAATAATTGGGGCTTTTCATATTACCAGGAGAAATAGTTGTTTCACCGAGACCGCTGAGTTGAAATTCTAATTCATCGAGGGCTTTTGAACGGTCTTCAACTCTGACGGTACGGATATTATATTTCAGAAGTTCGCTAACAAGTGAAAAATTAAGATAATCCAGTGGAAGATCGCTTATTGTATTATTTTTTGTTGGGAATAGTGCGATAAGAATGTTATTTTTCTGCAATTGATCAGTATTCTTTGAAAAGTGGGCATTGATGGTCTTAGAAAATTGCTGAGCAATGGCAAGCATTTCGGCTGAAGTAGTAACGGAACTCTGAACAGCCTTCTTTTTCGTCTGCAATGTTGCACAGCTGGTAAATACTGCGAGAAAACCAAGAATAATTAAAAACGATCTAACCATTATAAAAAACAATCTATCCATCATTACTTTCTCCTTTCTCCTTGTTACCAAATACTGATAATCATATTCATAACATTAATATCTAATAATCCAACAATAGTTAATGATTAGTAATGACTAATCATTAGTAGTAACCAATAGTCTAATAGTCAAAAGGGAGTTAAGAATTATGAATTGAAATAACACCAGGAGGGTTAATAATTGAGTGGATTAAGAATTGTGAATTGAAATAACACCAGGAGGGTTAATAGTTGAGTGGATTAAGAATTGTGAATTGAAATAACATCAGGAGAGTTAATAGTTGAGTGGATTAAGAATTACGAATTGAAGTAACACCAGGAGGGTTAATAATTGAGCGGATTAAGAAATATGAATTGAAGTAACACTAGGAGTGTTAATAATTGAGTGGATTAAGAAATATGAATTGAAATAACACCAGGAGTATTAATAATTGAGTGGATTAAGAATTACGAATTGAAGTAACACCAGGAGTGTTAATAATTGAGTGGATTAAAAATTATAATTGTTTTTGAAGATTTTAAAGGTATTCTGCATAAGGGCTGCAATAGTCATAGGTCCAACACCGCCTGGTACGGGAGTGATTTTTCTAACTTTAGGGAGGACATTCATAAAATCGACATCTCCTACAATAGTACCATTTTTTAGTTTATTGATGCCAACATCAATAATAATAGAAGCTGATTTGACCATTGGAGCGGTAATGAAATGAGGTTTCCCTACCGCCGCAATTAAAATATCCGCTTGAGAAGTGAAATGGTGAATATTGGTAACACCGGAGTGAATGACCGTAACAGCGGCATTCCCACCTAACTGGTGGTGGTTATTATTTTGAAGTAGCATGGCAGCAAGCGGTTTGCTAACAAGATTAGAACGCCCTATAATAACGACGTGTTTGCCAGCAGGATCAATGGCTTCTCTCCGTAGTATTTCCATAATACCCGCCGGAGTACACGGAGCAATCACATTTTCCGTATAAGCTCTAAACAATGATCCAATGTTTAAAGCATGAAATCCATCAACATCTTTACGTGGATTGAGCGATGAAATAACATTTTCGGTATCAATAGGGTCAGGAAGTGGCATTTGAACTAGAATGCCATGGACACGGTCATTGAGATTGAAGTCATTAATGTGATTGATGAGGTCTTTTTCAGAAATAGTTGCTGGGAGGGATTGATGGAAGTCTTGAAATCCTAGTTCGCGAGCTTTTTTGCGTTTGATTGTGACGTAGAGATGTGAAGCGGGATCATTTCCGACTAGAATAGTGGCAAGACCCGGTTTAAGTCCTGTTTTTTCTGTAAGGATACGGGTTTTTTGCTTGATTTCCGCAAGAATGTCAGCACTATGCTGCTTCCCATCAATGATCTTAGTTCCTTCTTTAACAAGCGTAGAAACATTCATAGTTTATTATACCATTGATAGCACATTATTAGTGAGGAGTTATGAAGGGAATTATCTTTGAAGGTAATTGAAAGCAATTATTTATAAAAAGTAGTTGTTATTGTAAAAGTAGCACATTATTAGTGAGGAGTTATGAAGGAAATTATTTTTGAAGGTAATTGAAAGCAATTATTTTGTAAAAGTAGCACATTATTAGTGAGGAGTTATGAAGGAAATTATTTTTGAAGGTAATTGAAAGCAATTATTTATAAAAAGTAGTTGTTATTGTAGAAGTGGCATCATTATTAGTGAGGAGTTGAAAGGAATTATCTTTGAAAGTTATTGAATGTAATTATTTATAAAAAATAGTTGTTATTGTAGAAGTGGCATCATTATTAGTGAGGAGTTATGAAAGGAATTATCTTTGAAAGCAATTGAAGGCAATTATTTATAAAAAGTAGTTGTTATTGTAGAAGTGGCATCATTATTAGTGAGGAGTTATGAAGGAAATTATTTTTGAAGGTAATTGAAAGCAATTATTTATAAAAAGTAGTTGTTATTGTAAAAGTGGCACATTATTAGTGAGGAGTTATGAAGGAAATTATCTTTGAAAGCAATTGAAGGCAATTATTTATAAAAAGTAGTTGTTATTGTAGAAGTGGCATCATTATTAGTGAGGAGTTATGAAGGAAATTATTTTTGAAGGTAATTGAAAGCAATTATTTATAAAAAGTAGTTGTTATTGTAAAAGTGGCACATTATTAGTGAGGAGTTATGAAGGAAATTATTTTTGAAGGTAATTGAAAGCAATTATTTATAAAAAGTAGTTGTTATTGTAAAAGTGGTACACTATTAGTGAGGAGTTATGAAGGGAATTATCTTTGAAAGCAATTGAAGGCAATTATTTATAAAAAGTAGTTAGAAACAATTATTTAAGACAAGGGAATCGTCATTAAATAGGAGCAGAGAACCCTATTTTACCGTATCCAATGTTAGGAAGTTCCTTTTTTAAAATATCAATCGTTTTCTGTTGAGTATTGGGAGTCCAATCATATTTTTTAGTTATGGTTAGGGCATCGGGACGTGTTCCAGCACAGAATCGCCTTTTAGTACGCATAAACGAGTCAATAATGAATTTGCGAATACCTGTTTTCTTCAATTGGTTAGCAAATTCATAAGGATTTTTTATAGGAAGTAGCGGTGTCAAGGTAATGCAGGTATTGAGTCCTGCGCTATGTAGGGTTTCAATTGCCTTTAATCGTGCTTGATTGCTAGGACAATAGGGTTCGAAAGCTTTTCTTACTTCTTCATTGTCCGTAGTAATGGACATATTGATCTGGACACGAGCCATCTTCTTAAATAGATCAATGTCTCTTATAACATGCGGAGAACGTGTCTGAACAACCAGCCTAATTTGATGGTATGCTGCTAGTTCTTCCAATAGCGCACGTGTCAATTTTAGCCGAGTTTCAATAGGTTGATAGGGGTCAGTAACACTAGAAAGATAGACAAGTTTGTTAATGATTGGTTTTTTGCGTTTTTTACGAAGTACGGCAACCGCATTGGCTTTGACATCAACCCAATATCCCCAATCGGTTATTTTATCCTCTTCACGCACAAAAAATGCCGCGTAGCAGTAAGAACATCCAAACGCACACCCTGAATACGGATTGAGCGTGTAATCATAGGAATCCATGAAACCAGAGGTTTTAGTGAGAATTCCTGAAATATTCTTATACGAGATAGTGGCATGTCCTATTTTCTTAGGAACATTTTCACCCCCAATAGTACTATTATTTGTATTAGTACTATTATTTGTACTATTATTTACATTATCAGCATTCGTACCATTATTTAGACTATTAGCATTCGTGCTATCATGTATACTATTGTTTGCTACGTATCTATTGTTTGTTACGTAGTTGCTATTGTGAGAAGGATGAGATGATTGCTTTCTGGAAATGTAACGGGGAGGTCGTAAATCTCTTATCTTAGAATTAAAAGATAATAATTGCTTCTTTGATGAAGAACTCACCTGATCTGTATCTGTAAACAATTTTAACTGTTGGTCTTGCATAATGGTGCCATTGACGATTTTACTAACAATCCTAATTAATCCTAATAATAGGCTGAATCATCCCAATCATAAGTAGATTAGCAATGAAATTATGTTAGCACTACTTCAGTGCAGAATATAGCATTGTATTAAACTACCTCAGTACAGGTAGTATAACATATAAATATATACAAGTAGACTACCATAATTCTTGCTGCGTCTTAAAAAAAGATGCCCTCTTATTAGTCGTAACCTATTGGGTTATCATGAGTTTAGGCAGTCATTGAATGCTTTTACATGATGGTATTCAAAATAATTAAGATTTTTAAATTATTTTCTTAACGTAAGGGTAGCTTATACCCACTGCAGATAGCTGCACACCTCACCCCTGCTTTAGTAGAGCAGGGGTGAGTATTTGCAATTGTGATGCAGCTGTACCGTCATTATGATAGGACTATGAACTGTGATGCAGCAGTAATGTAAGTGTGATTATCAGCAGTTTTTTAACACAGTCACAAAGGTTTCTAAGTTTGCTGTAACATGCTAGTTATTGTGCCGTACAGCTTACTGTAAGGGGCTTGTACAGTCGGTTGCTGCTTGATTGTACTGCCGATTGGCACAGGGGACATTTATGAGCCGTGGGTATTGTCCTGTGGTAAAGTTCCAGATACTCGTATCCCAGTTGACATAGACCGCGTTATCAGCAGGAGTCGTTACAGGAGCGGATACTTGCATCTGAGCGGTCGTTCTGCCTGTGCCATATTCCCGCACTGTGCGTACTGGTGGTCCTACAGTTATATCCCAGTAAGAAGCTGTAACAGGGATGCCACTATCAAATCCATCGAGTCCGACTAAACCTCCCCTACCTCCTCCTGAAACAATCGAAACAGTAGCTACTGAATAAGAGTTGGTTATAGTAAATTCGCCGAAATTACCACCATTATATCCAACTAACCCTCCTGCATTAGCATTTGCTGAAACAGTCCCTGCAGCATAAGAATTATTTATAGAAGATGGGTCATTGTTGATACTTCCAACTAACCCCCCGACACTTCCTTCTCCTGAAACACTGACTGCCGCATAGGAACTAGTTACCGTACTCTTATCAAGAATTCCAACTAACCCCCCTATATTAATATTAGCAGTACTCGTTGAGCTAGTTACAGGCGCTGAAATAGTCCCTGTCACATAAGAATTACTAATCGTAACGTTAGTAAGTGCGAATCCAACTAATCCACCTACGATCGATTTACCTGTAATATTAACATCGGTCATAGCACAGTTCTGAACAGTACGATTGACCGTAGTACCATTACCAACATACCCGATTAAGCCTATGTTAACCTCATCAGGTCTATTAATATATAGCCCTGAGATCGTGTTGCTAGCACAATCAAACCCTCCTAATAGACTAATAGTATTAGTAACACCGATCGGATCAAATCCTTTGCCGAGTTCATCGTTACCACTAGGAGTCTTACTACCTGCTTCGCTGAGCGGAAAACCTGGCTCTCCCATATTAATAGCAGCAGTTATTTTATAATGGGCCGCTCCATAGGTAATCGATGATCCTGGGGCTGACTGGCCATTACTAGTATTCACGAGATGTGAAGCGTATTGTAACCTAGGGGCATTATTTATCTCGTAGGGCGTACCTGACGTCCCATCGCCACCAGCAAAAGAGTCACATGCAGCGAAGTGTTCTAACGTAATCTGAAATCCTCTACCGAGTATTCTACTCTCATCTGTACTGTCTACTAAGGTGAGTTTACGAGTCACAGAAAATCCATTAGCACTAGACGTGTCTCGTCCACGGTCATAATACAGAGGAAAAGGCGTCACATTGGCTACTTTACTGTTATCGTTACCGACAACGGTTACCGTTGGTGCTGTTAGCAACTGACAAGCATTGCCTGTTCTTGAAATCGTAATCGTGTCTCCCGAATTAACTGCTGTATTATCTGTAACATCACTCCCAGTAATACTCAACTGAATCTTACCAAAGAAGTTAACGGTAACGGGATGAGGTACTGCATTCATCGTAGTCATGTCCGTAACGGTAATCGTACCTATATTTGTATTAGTAGAGTTTTCTCCTGTGGGGTCTGGAATAGCTAAGGGGGTTGGTTCTAACGTGATCGTATAGCCCGTAGGTGGGGTGGGAACCGTGACCGTACCACTTTCTGAAGTGCCTGCATTATTCGTAAATCCAGAGATTACAATCATGTTAGTATCAATAGTTATATCAGATGGGCTTGCAGTAGCTTTATTATTTCCACCATACATAGCCGTAATACTGGCTGCTGTTAGCGGTGATCTGTATGCTTTAAGTGTGATCGTTACGGGGTAATCTTGTCTATTCGTAGGATTAGCGGTTTCAGTAATGGTGATCATACCCGCATTACTATCAGTTACCGCAGCGAGCCCCGTTCCGTCTGGGTCCATGAGTGCACTAGTCACTAATTCATACACATTATCGCCAGGAAATGCTGTTGTTCCCGGCGTTAAAACAATTTCTCCATTCGGCACGTTCGTAAAATCATTCCCACCGCTAAGAGCTATATTTGTTCCATCAAACGTTAGCGTTGCAGTTTTTCCATTGTAACTACCCCCTGTGATATAGGTATTAAATGAAGTCATTGTGAACCAGTCACTAGGTGCTGCTGCCCTAAAATCAACTATTAAGGTGTACGTTGTAGGTGTACTCTCACCACTGTTTAGAATGGCAAAGTTATCAAAAGGAGTGATAGCACTAGCAGGAGCAAGACCAGGCAAGAAGTCTACGGCTGGCTCAGCAATGGTAATCGTGATTTTGTTATTGACACCTGGTATAGTGAATAAACCAGATACTTCGTCAATTGTAAGCGTGTATTGATTATCCCCTAATTTATTCGTTAAGCCTACGATATGAATGGTATTGCCCTCTTCAGTAATCATAAGACCCATTATCTTGTCTGTACTACCGCTTTCCGTGATCTTAATATGAGTACTTGGCGTAAATCGTGTTAGCTTAGCTAAGTCAATATCTGCAATTGTGTACGTCTCTGAGTTCCCCGTATTGTCTGTTTCGGTGATTGTAAAACTATTTGGGTTTGGTGTACTCGTTGCTGCGTCCGTTCCAGCAGGATTGGGTAAAGTGATGGAGCTTGGTTCTGCAGTGAAGCCTGCTGGCAAGTTTTCAAATGTAATCATTCCTGCTTCTGCACCGGGAATATTGGTTAGACCTGAGATAGAAAGGATTCTGTCCGTAACAGAAAGAGTAGATGGTTGACCGCCGAAGGAGATTGTGATATACTCGCTTAGCTTCTCAGTAATAATCCAATCACCTACCGCTGCGCCGCTTATCTGGGTTGTGACGGTGTAGGAAACGGCAGCTTCGCCATCAAATGTGACCGTAATCGCAGTGTTCGTACTGTATGGAGAGATAAGATTATCTGCTGTAACAATGAAACTCGTTGGATCAGTGATGATGCCTTTTGATTGGTCGATATTGATCGTGGCTGTGACGGGCGCTCCCTGGAAAGTATTAGTGATGCCTGTAATGGTGAGTTTTGGATTGGCAGGATCAGAATTGTCTGTGGCAATTGAAAGCCCACTGATTGAGGGGTTACTGTCTTTAATGAGAGTGGCTAGGCGTGTTGGATTGTCGGGCGGTGCTGCGGTCGTATCTGACGAAGGAGCACAATTGGTTAGGATAATCAGCACAAAGCTAGATAAGATTAATAATTGGGTGAGAAGTAGTAGTTGCCTGTATTTGTGTTTTTTGCTAAATTTACAGGGAAATTGGGGGGG
>AP019861.1:1357680-1361462 GCA_013426755.1 Spirochaetota bacterium | reverse complement strand
GGGGGGGGGGGGGGGGGGGTAGTCAATTTACCTGTGGTGGTATTAAGAATACCGAACAACTTTTTAAGTTGTTGGTACAGTGAATTTATCGATGCCGTAGCATTTAAACGGATTAAGTGTGCCGTGATATTTTTGAGTAATGTTATTAGATTCATGTTCGCTTGCCTCCAGAACATTATGAAATAATATAAATAGGTAGTGTTACCTGATTAAATAATAGCATGATTTATGATTTTTTGTATTAAATGTCTGTGTACTATAATATAACCTTACGTGCCTAATTTGTCAAGTGTTCAAGTGAATTTAGTATGATTCTGCAAAATTGCAGTCAATTTTAATAAATGGGGACAATTTGCCCCAAATTGTCCGTATTTTAGAAGAATACACTTCGTATGACTTGATAAGAGTCATACGAAGTGAAATTGTCTTTGAATTTTTTATACAATTACAAGATTGCTTAGCTTACTGTAAGGGGCTTGTACAGTCGGTTGCTGCTTGATTGTACTGCCGATTGGCACAGGGGACATTTATAAGCCGTGGGTATTTTCCTGATGTGAAGTTCCAAATCTGATCTGCACTCGGGAGATCCATACCCATACTATCTTTATTCCAATTAAAATAAGTCTCGTCTGTCATTGTACCTTTGACAACTTGTAGACCTGCTGTACTCAGTCCTGTCAAGCTAGCGGTCGTAACACTACCTCCATCACTGCCTACGCCTTTCGCTGTTACCGGAGAACCACCTACCGTGAGAGTAGACTGATTATTATAATAGGAATTTGTAACTCCTACAGCAACTGGTTTTATCGAGGAAGTCAAATACCCTCCTCTATTGTAACCGATAAAAAGTCCTATTCTTGTATTTCCTCCGCTAACATTTCCTGTCGCATAGGAGTTTACAACCTGAGTATCATTTGCAATAAAGGAGTTAATTCTCCCAACCAAACCACCTACGTTTGTCATTCCTGTTACAGAACCTGTCGCATAAGAATTTGAATTAGTCGCAGTATTCATATTTCCAACCAAGCCACCTACGTTTGTCACTCCTGTTACAGAACCTGCTGCATAAGAATTTAAAATATTGGCAAAACTCATTTCTCCAACCAAACCACCTATATTGCTAACACCTGAAACAGTCGCTGTCGAGTAAGAGTTACTTATCATACGACCATTATTATTTCCAACCAAACCACCTACGTCTGAACCACCTGAAACGCTTCCTGTCGAGTAGGAATCTTTTAGAATACCATCTTTAGTTGCAATCAATCCACCTACAGCATCATTTCCTGTAAGATTAACATCAGTCACAAAGCAGTTCTGAACAGTACTCGTATTACTAGCATAACCAATTAATCCTATATCATCGGTATTAGGTCTATTAATATATAACCCCGAGATCGTATTGCTAGCACAATCAAATGTTCCTTTGAGATTTAAATTCGTTCTTCCGATTGGCAGAAACCCTTTGCCAGTAGAACCTGTGCCATCAGGAGTCATACTACCTGCTTCACTAAACGGTAAACCTCGCAGTCCCATATTAATATCTGCAGTTATTTTATAATGGGCCGCTCCATAGGTAATCGATGATCCTGGGGCTGACTGGCCATTACTAGTATTCACGAGATATGAAGCGAGTTCTAATCTTGGGGCATTGTCTATCACGTAAGGCGCACCTGACGTCCCATCGCCGCTGCCAGCAAAAGTCGTACATGCTGGAAATTCTAACGTAATAGGAAAACTTGTACTAAGAACAGCACCATCGCTAGCTTCTAAGATGAGATTACGGGTGACTGTATAGCCAGTAAGCGTCCCGTCATTCGCCATAACAGGAGAATCTCGCCCACGGTCATAATACAGAGGAAAGGGTGTCGTCTCCGCTACTTTACTACCCGATTCACCGACAACGGTTACCATTGTTGGTGGAGATAATAGCTCGCAAGCCGCCGTTGTGATCGAAATCGTGTCTCTCGAATTAACGGTTAACGGAGAGTTCATAATCTCATTTCCAACAATACTTAACTGAAGCATACCTAAGAAGTTAACGGTAACGGAATGAGGCACTGCTAGTCCTGTTGAATCAGTAATGGTAATCGTACCTATTTCTTCATTGGTAGAGTTTTCTCCTGTCGGGTCTGAAATAGGCAGATCAGTTGGTGTTATAGTATAACCGTCTGGTGCGGTAACCATGACTGTTCCAGTTTCCAAAGTGTCTGCATTATTCGTAAATCCAGAGATTACAATCATGTTAGTATCAATAGTTATATCAGATGGGCTTGCTCCACCATACGTAGCCGTAATATTATCTGCTGTTAGCGGTGATCTGTATGCTCCAAGTGTGATCATGACAGGGTAATCTTGTTTATTCGTGGGATTAGCGGTTTCGACAATTGTGATCATACCCGCATTACCATCAGTTACCGCAGCGAGATCCGCTCCGTCTGGGTCCATGAGTGCACTAGTCACTAATTCATACACATTATTACCAGGAAATGCTGTTGTAAATACAATCGTCCCGTTTGGCACATTCGTAAAATCATCCCCACCGCTAAGAGCTAGGGTTGTTCCATCAAACGTTAGCGTTGTTGCAGTTTTTCCATTATAACTACCCCCTGTAATATAGGTAGCAAATGAAGTCATTGTGAACCAGTCACTAGGTGCTGCTGCTCTAAAATTAACTATTAAGGTGTACGTTGTAGGTGTACTCTCACCGCTATTGGTAAGCTGAAAGGTGTTTAGGTTGACTGTTCCAGTACCAGCCAAAAAATCTGGTGTAGGCTCTGTAATTGTGCGACTGATAGTAGAACCATTTGCCGGTGTTGTAAAAAACTCAGATACTTGTTCAATTGTAAGCACGTACGCATTGGGTGTTCCTGCTGTTTGATCGACTTTATTCGTTAGGCCTACGATACGAATCCTATTATTCGCTTCCTCAGTAATCGTGAGACTGCTTATCGCTTCTGTACTGCCGCTTTCCGTGATCTTAATATGACTACTTGGCAAAAATCGTGATAGCTTGGCTAAATCAATGGGTGCGATTGTGTACGTCTCTGAGTTCCCCGTATTGTCTGTTTCAGTGATTGTAAAACTATTCGGGTTTGGTGTACTCGTCGCTGATTCTGTTCCAGCGGGATTGGGTAAGGTGATGGAGCTTGGTTCTGCGGTGAAGCCTGCTGGCAAGTTTTCAAATGTAATCATTCCTGCTTCTGCACCGGGACTATTGGTTAGACCTGCAATAGAAAGATTGTTATTTGTAACAGAGAGATTCCCACTTTGACCTCCGAAGGAGACGGTGATATAGTTGCCTAGCTTCTCAGTAACAATCCAATCTTTAACTGCCGCGCCGCTTATCTGAGTTGTGAGGGTGTAGGAGACGGCAGCTTCGCCTTCAAATGTGACCGTAAGAGCAGTGTTCGTACTGTATGGAGAGATAAGATTATCTGCTGTAACGGTAAAACTCGTTGGATCAGTGGTGATGCCTTTTGATTGGTCGATAGTAATCGTGGCTGTGACGGGCGCTCCCTGGAAAGTGTTAGCGATGCCCGTAATGGTGAGTTTGGGATTGGCAGGATCAGAATTGTCTGTGGCAATTGAAAGCCCACTGATTGAAGGGTTACTGTCTTTAATGAGAGTGGCTAGAAGTGTTGGATTGTCGGGCGGTGCGGTGTCTGTTGATGGAGCACAACTGGTGATGACAATAAGCACAAAGCTAGATAAGATTAATAATTGTTTGAGAAGTGGGTGTTGCCTGTATTTGTGTTTTTTGCTAAATTTACAGGGAAATT
>AP019861.1:1353680-1357661 GCA_013426755.1 Spirochaetota bacterium | reverse complement strand
GGGGGGGGGGGGGGTAGTAGTCAATTTGCCTGTATTGGTATTAAGGATACCGAGCAATTTCTTAAATTGCTGGGAGAGTGAATTTATCGATGCCATAGCGTCTAAACGGATTAGGTGTGCCGTGATATTTTTGAGTAATGTTATTAGATTCATGTTCGTTGACCTCCAGAACATTATGAAATAATATTGATAAACAGTGTTACTTGATAAAATAATAGTATGATTTACGATTTTTTGTATCGAATGTCTGTGTACTATAATATAACCTCTTATGTTCAATTTGTCAAGTGAATTGGCTACAATTTTATAGGATCGTAGCCAATTTTAGTCAATTGAAGCAATTTTAAATAAATTGCCTTTATTTTAGGAGAATTCCTATACCGTACGGCTTACTGTAACGTGCTCGTGCTGTTGGTTGTCTCCTAATAGAGTGCTTGCTTGACAAGATTCTGCAGTGATCAGCTAGGTAAAACAATGCCATGACTTACCGTTTTTTTCAATGGGTATTCTAAACACTCATTTCAACATTTTATGGCTGTCTCAATTCTACTTTCAGAGAGATCACCCTTTGATCGGAGGATAATCATATCAAAGGGTGATCTTTACCTCTGAAAGTGTGGTTTACACATTGTATAGCATAGTCTTATTTATCTGATTTGTCAAGTAAATTCTGTACAGTTTTACAAAAAATGCTTTGAATTTTAATCAATTGAGTTCAAGTTGTGAAAATTGACCCCAATTTCTAGAAAATGCTTGATTTTTTAAAATATCTATGTCATTCTGCCAAAATCATAGCAAATAGCGATTGATCATAGGAAGTGGCATTATTCAGAGCTTTTTTCTAAAAACCTTAAATTAATTCAATTGATAGTAAAATCTTATATCCGACTTAGATCTTATAACTCGACTTAGTAAAATGTTCTCCTTTAAGATCAAAAATAATTGATTGGGTTTGAAATATTGAATTCACTCAAAGAAGTTACTGCAGCAGGTTTTAGCAAGTTTAATGATAAAGAAATTGTATTTTTCAATCAACGTGATGTTTGCAGCCATTGTTATTACGAACTGCGCATCAAATTCCATTGCTGTCGATAACAATGTTCAGAATATTCCTCAGTTAGAATCTGCACATATTTCTGTAGTTTTTAATGGCTCAATGATAGATGCAAGTCATATTGAAATTGTAAATAACAACATCATTATCTCAGGATTGACAAACATTGGAGGCGAAAGTGTAAATGCTGGTTCTATCAATTTAACTCCCGATGGATATACGGTTATTCCTACTAATACAGTCATTCCTAACCCCGCTGGTACTGATGAAGTCAGTATAGAATTGCCCCCGATAAAAATACACGCCGCTGGAAATACGAATGAGTACACGATTACCGTTTTATTTTCTGCTTACGTCTCACTTGTGAAGCCTACGCATATTATTGCAATATTTAATGACATCACGGCAGCAGTCAATAATATTCAAATTTCAGGTGACAGCATCACAATCTCTGGTTTTACTAATGTCGGGTCATCTGCAGGTGCGGGGCGAATTCAATTTAATCCTGATAGATATACGGTCTCCCCCGATATTATAGTCATTCCTAACCCTGCGGGTATCGGTGAAGTTAGCGTAAAACTTTCTCCCGTAAAAGTGATTGTTGATGGAACTACGAATGAACATACCATTACTATTTTATTTTCTGCCTACGTCTCACCTGTAAGGTCCACAGACATAACAGCAATGTTGGGTGGTGTTACGGCAGCAGCAGATAACATTGAAATCTCAGGTACTAACATCACGGTCTCTGGTTTTACGAATATAGGTGATATGCCAGCAACCTCAGGCATGCTCACATTCGATCTTCCTGCTAGTGCTATTTATTCGGTAACTCCTGAGTCTTTAGAGATTCCCAATCCCCTAGGACTAGGCGCAACTAATATAAAACTCGCGCCTGTAATGGTTAATTCTTTTATAGACAGAATTATAACCCCACATCAAGTTATCGTTAATTTTTCTAATTATACAACAGATAGTCTTCTAGAAATAATAAGTACAAATGTTAAAGATAGTCCTACAAACATTAATATAAGGGGAATAATTGTCATTACGGAAAGTTGTCAATTTTTAGCAGCACCCGTATTACGCGTAGACGGAACTCCATATACAGCTACGCCCCCACTTCCTATGTATTTTGATAGAGAACGCGATCGGCTTTCTGACAATAAATATCATGTGACTCAAGAATTGACACTAATTGATGGAAGTCAATCAATCCCATTCGTTGTTACTATTCAGTTTCCTAATTGCGAGAGTCTCACTGCCGCTGGTATTACGGGAACAGGCAGTCAAGCAGACCCGTATCAAATCACTAATGCTATCCAATTAGAACTCATTTCTTATCTTATCACTACTGATAACGCTATCTATGGCGATAAATTTTACACTCTCACGAACGATATTGATTTAGGTTTACCGAAAGTGCCATGGAGCAAAACAAGTAGTCTTCTCAGTGGAAGGGGGCTGCTCACTATGGGTAGTGAAGAATTTTCAGTTGGAACAGGCTTTCCTCCTATTGGAACATCAAATAATCCTTTCTCAGGTAGATTTGATTGTGAAAGCAACACAATTTCAAACCTTTATATCAATAGAACCGATCCCAGTCTTACAAATTCATTTAGCAATGCGGTCGGTCTCTTTGGTATTGCTTCAAATGCGACTATTGAAAATTGTTTTCTGAGTGATGTAGAGATTGCTGGAACCATTTTTGCTGGAGGCATCGTAGGAGACAATTATAGAGGAACTCTTACAAAATCCTATACGACAGGAATTGTGAAAGGAACTCGCCGTGTGGGTGGCCTTATGGGTAGAAATTCTGGTATGATAACAAAATCTTATTCAACTGTTGCTGTTACGGGCACTGACGACGTTGGGGGGCTAGTTGGACAGTTGTCTGGTCTGATCAGTGAAAAAAATAGCTCTATCGTCGATTCCTATGCTAGCGGAACAATAACAGGAGCCCGTAATGTAGGTGGATTAGTTGGAACTAGCTTTTATGGAAATGTTACTAATTCCTATGCCTTCGGAATGGTTACTGGCACGACTCGTGTAGGGGGCTTAGTTGGATTACAAATTGGATTTCGTCCCCGTCCAATTCCTGGAAATCCTGGAAATCCACTAGGAATTACCAATGGTACTATTGTCAATTCTTACTATGCTGGGGGAAACGTTAGCGGAACAGTACAAATTGGGGGGCTTTTAGGGAGCAATCAAAATGACTTAGGAACAATTCAATATTCTTACTGGAACACAGAAACGTCAGGACAATCAATAAGTGCTGGTGGCACGGGCAGAACGACCCTTCAAATGCAAGTAGCCGCTCCTGTAACGACTCCTGCTGATGTTGCGGTCTATGTGAATTGGAATAAAGATAGTATGGGTATGGATCTCCCGAGTGCAGACCAGATTTGGAACTTCACCTCAGGAAAATACCCACGCCTCAAAAATGTCGTCTGTGCTAATCGGCAAGACAATTCTGCTGCGACTGATTGTACGAGCACGTTGCAGTAACCTGTACGGTATAAGAAATGAGTTCAATTCCTCTAAAATAGGGACAATTTGGCGTAAATTGTCCCTATTTATTAAAACTGACTGCAATTTTGCGGTATCATACCAAATTCACTTGATCACTTGACAAATTAAGCACGTAAGGTTATATTATAGTACACGGGCATTCAATACAAAAAATCGTAAATCATGCTATTATTTAATCAGGTAACACTACCTATTTATATTATTTCATAATGTTCTGGAGGTCAACGAACATGAATCTAATAACATTACTCAAAAATATCACGGCACACCTAATCCGTCTAGATGCTACGGCGTCAATTCATTCACTGTCCCAGCAATTTAACAAATTGCGAGGCATCATTAATTCTCTTAATACCACCACAGGCAAATTGACTGCTACCCCCCCCCCCCCC
>AP019861.1:1349920-1353671 GCA_013426755.1 Spirochaetota bacterium | reverse complement strand
CCCCCCCCCCCCCAATTTCCCTGTAAATTAAGGAAATTTAGGAGGAGTAGGGGACTTTCACTTCTCACCCAATCACTAATCATCTTATCTAGCTTTGTGCTTATTGTCCTAACCAGTTGTACTCCTTTGCCAGATACGACCACAACACCTGACAATCCAACACTTCTAGCCACTCTCATTAAAGAGAGTAACCCTTCAATCAGTGGGCTTTCAATTGTCACAGACAATTCTAACCCTGCCAATCCAAAACTCACCATTACAGGCATCACTAACAGTGTCAATGGAGCGCCCGCCACAGCCACGATTACTATCGACCAATCACAAGGCATCACCACTGATCCAGCGAGTTTTATTGTTACAGCAGAGAGTCTTATCTCTCCATACAGTACGAACACTGCTGTTACGGTCACATTTGATGGCGAAGCTGCCGTTTCCTACACCCTCACAACCCAGATAAGCGGCGCGGCAGTAAGTGATTGGATCGTTACTGAGAATGAGAAGCTAGGCGAGTATATCACAATTTCCTTCGGAAATCAACCGTCTACTCTTTCTGTTACGGATACGACACTTTCTATTACAGGTCTAACCAATAGTCCTGGTGGAGATGCGGGTACAATCACGTTTGAAAACTTGCCAGCAGGCTTCACCGTAGAACCAAGCTCCATCACCTTACCCAATCCTGATGGAGCAGAATCAGCAACGATCACAGCCGAGCCCAGCAGATTTACAATCACCGAAACAGACAATACGGGGAACTCAGAGACATACACAATCGCAGATATTGACTTAGCTAAGCTAACACGATTTACGCCGAGTCTCCATATCAAAGTCGCAGAAGGCAATACTGATATTAGAAGCAGTCTTATGATTACTGAAGAGGGCAACACCATTCGTATTGTAGGTTTAACAAATAAAGTCGATCAAACAGCAGGAACACCCAATGCGTACACGCTTACAATTGACGAAGAACCTGAATTCTTCACCATACCGGGCGCCGCTACCCAAACCACGCGCACCATTGCTGAACCGACCGAAGACTTCTTGCCTGGTCCTGCTAGTTCCATCACTGCTTTTAATACCTTTACAGTTCGAAATAGTGTTGAGAGTACCGATACAGAGTACACCTTAATAGTTGAATTTAGTGCAGCAGCACCTAGTGACTGGTTCACGGCGACTTCATTTAGTACCTATATTACAGCAGCGTCTTTTGCGGCAGAAAGTGCGAATGCACCAGCGTTTGATGGAACAACGATAACACTTAGCGGTGGGAATAATTTTACAAACGTGCCCAATGGAGCAGTTGGTTTAACGGTGGGAACACTTCCTGGTGGTGATGATAATGTGTATGAAATAATCACTAATGGACTCATGACCCCAGACGGAGACGGTCTCGCTGCGGTGAACGCTGGTTCTGCTGGTATGATCACAATTCGCGAAACCGCTAAACCTAATAATAAACAAGATTACCCCGTAACGATCACGCTTGGAGCATATAGATCACCGCTAACGCCAGCCAATATTACGGCTACGTATGATGGAACTGATCCTTCTGCTATAACCATAGAGACGAATAGGATCGCAATCTCTGGCTTCACGAATAAAGCAAGCATTTCAGGAAGTAGTATGGTAACATTTCAAACGCTAACTGGTTATACGATAACGCCCTCTCCGTTAACGATTCCAGATCCTGAAGGAGAATCCGCTACGACTATAAATCTAGAAATAACCGTTACTGATACTCGTCCTGGAGGAGTAGCCGTGCCCCATCCTGTTACTATTAACTTCTTTGGGTTAACTGCACTTAGAGTTACTAGCGCAGATATTAACAGTGGCAATGCAATGACTGTCCCAGCAGGAACAACTATTCCGATCACAACGGCAGCGTGCGAACTACTAGCCACGCCGACGGTATCCGTTGTTGGTGTAACTAGCAGTAAGGTAGCCGATACGACACCTTTTCCTGTGTATTATGACCGTCAGCGAGATCCTCCTGTTATGACGAGTGGGACGCTTACTGGCTATACAGTTACCCGTAGGCTCACCTTAGAAGACGATAATAACAATGTGATCGGTACTGGCTTCGCTGTTACGATGGTATTTCCAGCGTGCACGACTTTTGCTGTTGGAACAGGTGCTGATGCTGCTAACGCCTACGAGATAGACAATGCACCTAGGTTAGAACTCGCTTCACATCTCGTCAATAACAGTAATGGCGTGATGGGAGCGGCAAAGACCTATGGAGAATCCCATTATGAAATAACTGCAGATATTGATATGGGACTGCCAGGTTTTCCGCTCAGTGAAGCAGGTAGTGGAACTACGGGTAAAGGCTTTCTTCCGATTGGTCGTAATTTTAATACTAATTTATCAGGAACATTGGACTGTGTCAGCAACACGATCTCAGGACTTTATATTAACAGACCTGATGAAAATAATATAGGCTTAGTGGGCTATTTCTCAAATAGTACCATTCAGAACTGTTTTATGACCGATGTTAATATTACAGGGAGAGCTAATGTAGGTGGGCTAGTTGGATACGCATTTCAGAGTACGATCAGTCTTTCTTATACTACGGGTTCTGTTACAGGTGTTGTTTCAGGTAGTGGTGGAAACAGCGGTCAAGCAGTAGGTGGATTAGTCGGAACTAGTGAGGAGAGTACTGTAATTAATTCTTATGCGACAAGTAGTGTATCAGGTCGTGGCACTTTAGGTGGTCTAGTTGGAGTACAATCTTATAGTGCTTCTATTAAAAACTCTTATGCGACAGGTTCTGTTGTAGGCACTGCTGGCCAGATCGGAGGGTTATTAGGTAGGAATAGTACAGGGGGGGCTATAATTAGCAACTCTTATGCTATAGGTTTCGTATCTGGGAGTGGTCGTACGGGGGGCTTAGTTGGACGCAATTTTGCGGGGAGTAGTGACAATTCAAAAATCACAAACTCCTATGCGATTGGAAATGTTTCAAGAATTCCTGGTAGTGAATCTACAGTAGGACTTTTCATGGGTTTCAATGATGATGGTGATGAAAACGCAATTGGGTTAGGAGTTACGGCTTCTTATTATAATACGGATGCAGTGCTCTCTATAAATGATGCTCCTATAGCAGCGAAAGGCGTAGGCAGTGATACGAGTAGTGTTACGACCGCTAACTTGACAGGACTGAGTACAACACAGCTACAAGTCGCGAAGGGAACAATGACAGGCGAGACCTATTTTACTTGGGATAGTAATAATATCTGGAACTTTACCTCAGGAAAGTACCCACGACTTCAAACGGTCGTCTGTGCGAACAGACAGTACAATCAAGACGCATCTGATTGTACGAGCACGTTACAGTAACCCGTACGGTATAAGAAATGAGGTCAATTCCTCTAAAATAGGGACAATTTGGCGTAAATTGTCCCTATTTATTAAAACTGACTGCAATTTTGCGGTATCATACCAAATTCACTTGATCACTTGACAAATTGAACATAAGAAGTTATATTATAGTACACGGGCATTCAATACAAAAAGTTGTAAATCATGCTATTATTTAATCAGGTAACACTACCTATTTATATTATTTCATAATGTTCTGGAGGTAAGCGAACATGAATCTAATAAAATCACTCAAAAAAATCACGGTATCCTTAATCCGTTTAGATGCTACGGCATTGATAAATTCACTGTCCCAGCAATTTAACAAATTGCTAGGCATTCTTAATTCTCTTAATACCACCACAGGCAAATTGACTACCCCCCCCCCCCC
>AP019861.1:1346162-1349910 GCA_013426755.1 Spirochaetota bacterium | reverse complement strand
CCCCCCCCCCCCCAATTTCCCTGTAAATTTAGCAAAAAACACAAATACAGGCAACTACCACTTCTCAAACAATTATTAATCTTATCTAGCTTTGTGCTTATTGTCATGACCAGTTGTGCTCCTTCGTCAGATACGACCGCAGCACCGCCCGACAATCCAACACTTCTAGCCACTCTCATTAAAGACAGTAACCCTTCAATCAGTGGGCTTTCAATTGCCACAGACAATTCTGATCCTGCCAATCCCAAACTCACCATTACAGGCATCACTAACACTTTCCAGGGAGCGCCTGCCACAGCCACGATCAATATCGACCAATTACAAGGCATCACCACTGATCCAGCGAGTTTTATTGTCACAGCAGACAATCTTATCTCTCCATACAGTACGAACACTGCTCTTACGGTCACATTTGAAGGCGAAGCTGCTGTTTCCTACACCGTCACAACCCAGATAAGCGGCGCAGCAGTCAAAGATTGGGTTGTTACTGAGAATGAGAAGCTAGGCGAGCATATCACAATTTCCTTCGGAGGTCAAAGCGGGAATCTCTCTGTTACAGACAGAATTCTTTCTATTGCAGGTCTAACCAATATTCCCGATGGAGATGCGGGTACAATCACTTTTGAAAAATTGCCAGCAGGCTTTACCGCAGAACCAAGCTCCATCACCTTACCCAATCCCGCTGGAACGGGCGAAGCAACGAGTACACCAAACCCAAATAGTTTTACAATCACTGAAACAGACAATACGGGGAACTCAGAGACGTACACAATCGCTGATATTGATTTAGCTAAATTGACACGATTTACGCCAAGTCTCCACATTAAAATCGCAGAAGGCGGTACTGATATTACGAGCAGTCTCACGATTACTGAGGAAGCAAACAATATGATTCGTATTGCAGGCTTAACCAATAAAGTCGATCAAACAGGAACGCCCAATACGTACACATTTAGAATCGAGCAGGTGACTGAGTTTTTTACGACACCGGCAAATGGTACTACTATTAGTCGCACAATTACAGAGCCTACAGTAGATATTTCGGCTGGTACTGGAACAGTCACCCCTTCACCCACCTTTGAGCTTACCAATAGTGGTGAGAATGCACCTACAATATACACCTTAATAGTTGAGTTTAGCGGAGAAGCCGTAAGTAATTGGTTCACGGCAAATTATATCACAGCGGCGTCTTTTGGAGGGGAAAGTGCGACATTGACACTTGATGGAACGAATCTACTACTTAGCGGTGGAAATAATTTTACGAATGTACCTGATGGAATGGTTGCTTTAACGGTGGGAACACTTCCTGGTGGTTACACCTTAATAGGTGCTGATGCTCTAACCGATCCCGATGGACCGGGACTCGCTGCAGTAGACACTGGTTCTGCAGGCACGATCACCATTACTGAAACGGCTAAACCTGCGAATACACAAGATTACCCCGTCATGATCACGCTTGGAGCATATAGATCACCACTAACAGCAGCCAATATTACGGCTACGTATGGTGGAACAATTAAAGCTACTGCAAGCCGATCTGATATAACTATCGATACTAACATGATTGTAATCTCTGGCTTCACGAATAAAGATGGCACTTCAGAAAGTGGTACGGTCACGTTTACAGTACCAGACGGTTATACGATAACACCGACTGAGCCTCTATCTATTCCAGACCCGACAGGAGAAAACTCTACTAATGAAGAGATAGGTACGATTACCGTTACGAAGCGTAGTACAGGGGTAGGCGTTTCCCATTCGGTTACCGTTAACTTCTTTGGTACGATTCAGTTGAGTATTACTGGAGATGAGATTACAGGCTCTCCGTTAACTGTCAATTCGGGAGACACGATTCCGATCACAACGGCGGCTTGTCAGTTGCTAACAGCACCAGCGGTAACCGTTGTCGGTGTATCGGGCAGTAAAGTATCGGCTTCGACGCCCTTTCCTCTATATTATGACCGTGAGCGAGATATGCCTGTAATGACGAGTGGGACGCTTACTGGCTATACAGTTACTCGTAGGCTTACCTTAGAAGATGGCAATGCTAATGTTCTCAGTACGGGGTTCATTATTGCGTTAGAATTTCCAGTGTGTACAACTTTTGCCGCCGGGACAGGCAATGACGCTGCTAACGCCTACGAGATAGACAATGCCCCTAGGTTAGAACTCGCTTCACATCTCGTCAATAACAGTAATGGCGTGATGGGCGCGGCAAAGACCTATGGAGCATCCCATTATAAAATAACCGCAGATATTAATATGGGGCTGCCAGGTTTTCCGCTCAGTGAAGCAGGTAGTCGAACTACGGGCAAAGGCTTTCTTCCGATTGGTCGTAATTTGAATACTAATTTATCAGGAACACTGGACTGTGACAGCAACACGATCTCAGGACTCTATATTAACAGACCTGATGAAACTAATATAGGCTTAATCGGGTATGTTGGTGCTAATAATATGGAGGATCGTGTTCAGAACTGTTTTATGACCGATGTTAATATTACAGGGAGAACTAATGTAGGTGGGCTAGTTGGATACGCGTTTCAGACTACGATCAGTCTTTCTTATACTACGGGTTCTGTTAAAGGTGTTGTTACATCAGGTAGTGATGGAAGCGGTGAAAGTGTAGGTGGATTAGTCGGATATAGTGAGGAGAGTACTGTAATTAATTCTTATGCAACAAGTAGTGTATCAGGTCGTGGCAGTTTAGGTGGTCTGGTTGGATCGCTAGTTTTTAGCTCTTCTATTAAAAACTCTTACGCGACGGGGTCTGTTATAAGTATAGGCGGGAACAATGGAGGTTTAGCAGGCGACACTTCTACGGGTTCTACAATTAGCAACTCTTATGCCACAGGTTTTGTATCTGGGGTTCGTCGTACAGGAGGCTTAGTTGGACGTCATCTTGCAGGGAGTTTTGACAATTCAAAGATCACAAACTCCTATGCGATTGGGAATGTTTCAAGAATTCCTGGTGGTGAATCTACAGTAGGACTTTTCATAGGTTTGAATGATGATGGTGATGAAAACGCAATTGGGTTAGGAGTTACGGCTTCATATTATAATACGGATGCAGTGCTCTCTATAAATGATGCTCCCATAGCAGCGAAAGGCGTAGGCAGTGATACGAGTAGTGTTACGACCGCTAACTTGACAGGACTGAGTACAACACAGCTACAAGTCGCGAAGGGAACAGCGAGTGGACAGACCTATTTTACTTGGGATAGTAATAATATCTGGAACTTTACCTCAGGAAAGTACCCACGACTTCAAACAGTCGTCTGTGCGAACAGACAGTACAATCAAGACGCATCTGATTGTACGAGCACGTTACAGTAACCCGTACGGTATAGGAATTCTCCTAAAATAGGGGCAATTTATTTAAAATTGCTTCAATTGATTAAAATTGGCTACGATTTTAAGGAATTGTAGCCAATTCACTTGATCACTTGACAAATTAAGCACGTAAGGTTATATTATAGTACACGGGCATTCAATACAAAAAATCGTAAATCATGCTATTATTTAATCAGGTAACACTACCTATTTATATTATTTCATAATGTTCTGGAGGTCAACGAACATGAATCTAATAAAATCACTTAAAAATACTACGGCACACCTAATCCGTTTTGATGCTACGGCATCGATAAATTCACTGTCCCAGCAATTTAACAAATTGCGAGGCATCCTTAATTCTCTTAATACCACCACAGGCAAATTGACTACTACCCCCCCCCCCCCCCCCCCC
>AP019861.1:1223015-1346149 GCA_013426755.1 Spirochaetota bacterium | reverse complement strand
CCCCCCCCCCCCAATTTCCCTGTAAATTAAGGAAATTTAGGAGGAGTAGGGGACGTTCACTTCTCACCCAATCACTACTTATCTTATCTAGCTTTGTGCTGATTATCAGTTGTGCTCCAACAGCAAATACGACAGCACCACCGGACAATCCAACACTTCTAGCTAATCTCATTAAAGAGAGTAACCCTTCAATCAGTGGGCTTTCAATTGCCGCAGACAATTCTAACCCTGCCAATCCAAAACTCACCATTACAGGCATTACTAACAGTGTCAATGGAGCGCCCGCCACAGCCACGATCAATATCGATCAAAACAAAGGCATCACCACTGATCCAGCGAGTTTTATTGTTACAGCAGAGAGTCTTATCTCTCCATACAGTACGAACACTGCTCTTACGGTCACATTTGATGGCGAAGCTGCCGTTTCCTACACCCTCACAACCCAGATAAGCGGCGCGGCAGTAAGTGATTGGATCGTTACTGAGAATGAGAAGCTAGGCGACTATATCACAATTTCCTTCGGAGGTCAAAGCGGGAATCTCTCTGTTACAAATAATAATCTTTCTATCGCAGGTCTAACCAATAGTCCCGGTGAAGATGCGGGAATGATTACATTTGAAAACTTGCCAGCAGGCTTTACCGCAGAACCTAATTCCATCACCTTACCCAATCCCACTGGAACAGAATCAGCAACGATCACAGCCGAGCCGAACACTTTTACAATCACTGAAACAGACAATACGGGGAACTCAGAGACGTACACAATTGCAGATATTGATTTAGCTAAATTGACACGATTTACGCCAAGTCTCCACATTAAAATCGCAGAAGGCGGTATTGATATTACGAGCAGTCTCACGATTACTGAGGAAGCAAACAATATGATTCGTATTGCAGGCTTAACCAATAAAGTCGATCAAACAGGAACGCCCAATACGTACACATTTAGAATCGAGCAGGTGACTGAGTTTTTTACGACACCGGCAAATGGTACTACTATTAGTCGCACAATTACAGAGCCTACAGTAGATATCTCGGCTGGTACTGGAACAGTCAACCGAAACACCTTTGAACTTACCAATAGCGGTGAGAGTACATCTACAACATACACCTTAATAGTTGAGTTTAGCGGAGAAGCCGTAAATAATTGGTTCACGGCAAATTATATCACAGCGGCGTCTTTTGGAGGGGAGCGCGGAACATTGACACTTGATGGAACGAATCTACTACTTAGCGGTGGAAATAATTTTACGAATGTACCTGATGGAATGGTTGCTTTAACGGTGGGAACACTTCCTGAAGGTTACACCTTAATAGGTGCTGATGCTCTAACCGATCCCGATGGACCGGGACTCGCTGCAGTGGACGCTGGTTCTGCAGGCACGATCACCATTACTGAAACGGCTAAACCTGCGAATACACAAGATTACCCCGTCATGATCACGCTTGGAGCATATAGATCACCACTAACAGCAGCCAATATTACGGCTACGTATGGTGGAACAATTAAAGCTACTGCAAGCCTATCTGATATAACTATCGATACTAACATGATCACGATCTCTGGCTTCACGAATAAAGATGGCACTTCAGAAAGTGGTACAGTCACGTTTACAGTACCAGACGGTTATATGATAACGCCAATGACGCTATCTATTCCAGACCCGACAGGAGAAAACTCTACTAATGAAGAGATAGGTACGATTACCGTTACGAAGCGTAGTACAGGGGTAGGCGTTTCCCATTCGGTTACCGTTAACTTCTTTGGTACGATTCAGTTGAGTATTACTGGAGATGAGATTACAGGCTCTCCGTTAACTGTCAATTCGGGAGACACGATTCCGATCACAACGGCGGCTTGTCAGTTGCTAACAGCACCAGCGGTAATCGTTGTCGGTGTATCGGGCAGTAAAGTATCGGCTTCGACACCCTTTCCTCTATATTATGACCGTGAGCGAGATATGCCTGTAATGACGAGTGGGACGCTTACTGGCTATACAGTTACTCGTAGGCTTACCTTAGAAGATGGCAATGCTAATGTTCTCAGTACGGGGTTCGCTGTTACGATGGTATTTCCAGCATGTACGACTTTTGCCGCCGGGACGGGCAATGACGCTGCTAACGCTTACCAGATAGACAATGCCCCTAGGTTAGAACTCGCTTCATATCTCGTCAATAAGAATAATACCGATACACGCCCAGGATCAGCGAATACCTATGGAGCATCTCACTATAAAATAACCGCAGATATTGATATGGGACTGCCAGGTTTTCCGCTCAGTGAAGCAGGTAGTGGAACTACGGGTAAAGGCTTTCTTCCGATTGCCCGTAATTTTAATACTAATTTATCAGGAACACTGGACTGTGTCAGCAACACGATCTCAGGACTCTATATTAACAGACCTGATGAAACTAATATAGGCTTAGTGGGCTATTTCTCAAATAGTACCATTCAGAACTGTTTTATGACCGATGTTAATATTACAGGGAGAACTAATGTAGGTGGGCTAGTTGGATACGCGTTTCAGACTACGATCAGTCTTTCTTATACTACGGGTTCTGTTACAGGTGTTGTTACATCAGGTAGTGATGGAAGCGGTGAAAGTGTAGGTGGATTAGTCGGATATAGTGAGGAGAGTACTGTAATTAATTCTTATGCAACAAGTAGTGTATCAGGTCGTGGCAGTTTAGGTGGTCTGGTTGGATCGCTAGTTTTTAGCTCTTCTATTAAAAACTCTTACGCGAAGGGGTCTGTTATAAGTATAGGCGGGAACAATGGAGGTTTAGCAGGCGACACTTCTACGGGTTCTACAATTAGCAACTCTTATGCCACAGGTTTTGTATCTGGGGTTCGTCGTACAGGAGGCTTAGTTGGACGTCATCGTGCGGGGGGCTCTCTCATTGTAGAAATCACAAACTCCTATGCGATTGGAAATGTTTCAAGAATTCCTGGTGGTGAATCTACAGTAGGGCTTTTCATAGGTTTCAATGATAATGGTATGTCACAGCCAAATACGTCAGGAGTTACAGATTCTTATTATAATACGGATGCAGTGCTCTCTATAAATGATGCTCCCATAGCAGCGAAAGGCGTAGGCAGTGATACGAGTACTGTTACGACCGCTAACTTGACAGGACTGAGTACAGCACAGCTACAAGTCGCGAAGGGAACAATGACAGGCGAGACCTATTTTACTTGGAATAGTAATAATATCTGGAACTTTACCTCAGGAAAGTACCCACGACTTCAAACAGTGGTCTGTGCCAATCGGCAGTACAATCAAGACGCATCTGATTGTACGAGCACGTTGCAGTAAGCTAGAAATTCACGGTTTATTTTAAAAAATAGTAACTTGAGAACACTCCGTATTATACATACGGAGTGTTTTTCAAATACGGAGTGTTTTTGTAATTTATATGTGATTGGCTAGAAAATGGACTAAAATTGTAAAAAAATAAATTTTTTTACAATTTTTTTTGTTTTTAGTTATAAAAAAATCGTAATAAAAACAATGCTCTCGATAAATATTGCGATTACATTACAATTTTTTACATAAAAACCTAAAAAAATCAAAAGTATTGAGAATTTTTTTTAAAAAACATATTGAAAAATACAAAAAAATAGAATAATACAAAAAAACATATTGACAATATTAGACTTTCGAGTTAATATATAACAGGCACGATGTGTACACTGTATGTACAGCAAATACGAATGTCATAGTATTGTATATAGCGTGTGATATAGAGGATTGCGTTCAACAATGCTTAATTATTGTTCTAATGCAAGGTGTCTGAAACTGTATTATGAGTTGCGGTTAGGTAACCTCTAAATTAACGTTTAAGGAGCTATTTAAAGTGGGGTTTTAAAGAAGTCGGGAAGACTCTTTAGAGTGAAAATGTTATTAATACTGCGAATGTTGTGCTATTCATATTATCGTCTATATTAGAGTAGTTGAGGATTATATCCTATCCTAAGTGGTATTAATATTTACCTGGGCTTTTTTGGGTTAGCAGGCAAGAAATTAGAGTTTCTTTTGACTCGTTCACCACTCTTTCTTGCCTGCGTTTTTTTGGGGCTTACTAACGGCTGATTCTTACCTGCGTTTTTTCTGGCTCGCTAACGACTAGTTCTTGCCTGCGTTTTTTTGAGGCTTACTAACGGCTGATTCTTACCTGCGTTTATATTGAAGTTTTAGGTTCGCTAACGGCTAATTCTTGCCTACGTTTGTTTAGTTCTCTTTGTATGCTGGGGCAAAAATAGACAAGGCAAAATACCAAATCAATTGCTCTTATCTTATCGTGATAGTGTGACAATGACTCGCTAACGACTAATTCTTGCCTGTGTTTTTTGGGCTCGCTAACGGCTAATTCTTGCCTGCGTTTGTTTAGTTCTCTTTGTATGCTGGGGCAAAAATAGACAAGGCAAAATACCAGATCAATTGCTCTTATCTTATCGTGAGAGTGTGACAATGGCTCGCTAACGGCTAATTCTTGCCTGTGTTTTTTGGGCTTACTAACGGCTGATTCTTACCTGCGTTTTTTCTGGCTCGCTAACGACTAGTTCTTGCCTGCGTTTGTTTTGAAGTCTTAGGTTCGCTAATGACCAATTCTTGCCCGCGTTTTTTTACTGTTCTTTATTCTGAAATCTTGGGTTCGCTAACGACCAATTCTTGCCCGCGTTTTTTGAAATCTTGGGCTCGCTAACGGCTGATTCTTGTCTGCGTTTGTTTAGTTCTCTTTGTATGCTGGAGCAAAAATGAACAAGGCAAAATACCAAATCAATTGCTTTTATCTTATCGTGAGAGTGTGAGAATGACTCGCTAACGGCTGATTCTTGCCTGTGTCTGTTTAGTTCTCTTTGTATGCTGGAGCAAAAATAGACAAGGCAAAATACCAAATCAATTGCTCTTATCTTATCGTGAGAGTGTGACAATGACTCGCTAATGGCTAGTTCTTGCTTGCGTTCGTTTAGTTCTCTTTGTATGCTGGGGCAAAACGTTATGTTTTGTTGAATTGGCTAGATTATTATTGAAATCTTAGGCTTTATGGGAATTGCCTAAACTAAAAAGCACGTTAAGGTAAGTGTGCCGTACTATGATGTACTATGATAAATAAGGCAAATTAAATCAATTTGCTCTCTTGTATTATTTTGAAGCAGTATAACAATATCCTGCCAGCGGTTATGTTAAAATTTTGCGTGATCCTGTCATAAAAGCGACGACGTCTGACATGGAGTAAGTTTTAGGAGAAATGACACCGACGCGTCTTCCGAGTCGTTGAATATGGATTCGATCGGCTATTTCAAAGACTTGAGGCATATTGTGGCTGATGACGACAATAGATAATCCTTGTTCGCGTATTTTTTTGATAAGATCAATGACCATAGCCGCTTCTTTGAGGCCGAGAGCGGCGGTAGGTTCATCCATGATGATAAAGTGCTTAGCGAAAGCGGCACTTCTACAAACAGCAACGGCTTGGCGTTGTCCTCCTGAGAGTGTGGCGACTTCTTGTTCTAATGAATGGACACCTATTTTAAGGCTTCGCATATATTCTGTGGCGAGTTTTAGCATGCGACTTTTATCACGCATACGAAATATTGTTCCAAGTGGTCCTGGTTTTAAGATTTCTCGTCCGAGAAAGAGATTGTCTACGATATTGAGTGCGGGTGCAACGGCTAGGTCTTGATAAACGGTTTCAATACCTTGTTTACGAGCGGCTATGGGCGAATGAAAGGAAACTTCTTTTTGATTGAGATAAATAGTCCCCTTATCTGGTTGAATGGCACCTGATAGGATCTTGATAAGTGTAGATTTCCCTGCCCCATTGTCCCCAATGATAGCAAGCACTTCTCCTGCGTAAAGATCGAAGTCAACGTCTGCTAGCGCGGTGACGTGACCAAATCGCTTAGATATTTTACGTGCGGAGAGAATAGGGGTAGATTCATGACGAGAATTGCTTTTTTTAGCGGGGGAGGGTGATTTTTTTGAAACAGGGGACTTTTTTGCTTTCATGTTAAGTAGAAGATAAAGAGATTTAACAGCAATTTCAATGAATTTTAATGCATTAACTTTGACTGTCGCGTGAGAATTGATCTACTGTCACAGCAATAATAACAAGAATTCCGGTGATAAGTACTTGATAAATGGAAGAAACACCCATGAGTTGGAGTCCGTTACGAAAAACACCGACAATGAGTGCTCCTATGAGGGTACCAATGATACTTCCGCGTCCACCAAAGAGGCTTGTTCCACCGAGGACAACGGCGGTGATACTGTCTAGATTAGCGGTTTGTCCTGCTTGCGGGTCGCCTACGTTTGTTCTGGCAACGAGTAGCAAAGCGGCTAGCCCATAAAAAAAACCTGCAATTGTGTAAATAAGCAGCAGTAGGCGATTGGTACGTATTCCTGTAAGCCGAGCTGTTTCAGAGTTATCGCCGAGGGCGTAAATATGGCGTCCAATGGGAGTTTGACTGAGGATATACCAGACAATGAAATAAAGTGCTATCATGACAATAGTTCCATAGGCAATCTTTGTATTTAGAAATGTAAAGGTATTACCGAGGACGATTTGAAAATCGGGGAGATTGACAATAGACTGCGTGCTGTAAATCCTGGTGAGAGCAAAAGCAATATTGAGTGTACCTAGTGTAACGATGAAGGGGGGTAATTTGACCCATGTGACGAGAGCGCCATTGAAGAAGCCAAATAATGCGCCTGCGCTAATACCAATTGTTGTGGCTAGGATAGGATCGATGCCACTTACGACAGCGAGTTTTGTCATCGTGATCCCTGCAAATGCCATAATCATACCATTAGAGAGATCAATGCCTTTGGTAAGAATAATGAGGGTCTGTCCAATGGCAAGTGTTCCAACAACCATCACTTGCTGGACGATGAGTGATAGGTTATTCCCGTCTAGGAATCTGTCTGTTTGCGTGTAAAAGAAGACACAGGCCAACAATAAGGCTATGAGGGGACCTACTGTAGGAAGTTTAAGAAATTGAGTGATGAGACCCAATATTTTAATTTTTTTCATTTTTGATACACAATCATATAAAAATAGACCTATAAAAAATGATATGAATTCTCGGATTTTATTAACCTAATGAATGATCTATATAAAAATAGACCTATAAAAAATGATATGAGTTCTTGGATTTTATTAACCTAATGAACGATCTATATAAAAATAGACCTATAAAAAATGATGTGAGTTCTCGGATTTTATTAACTTAATGAATGATCTATATAAAAATAGACCTATAAAAAATGATATGAATTCTTGGATTTTATTAACTTAATGAATGATCCATAAAACTTCTGGGGGTGCTGTGGATTTAGAGGTGATAAAATAGGTTGCAGTAGCAATGTGAAACAGTTTATTTACGGGGCACCAGTTATATTAAATATGTCAAATAGCAATGTGAAATACCTTAGTTATTCAAGGGTGCCAGTTGTGTTTACCAACCGTGTTGTTTTATGGCAATGTAAAACGGCTTATTTATCGGATATTATCTGTGTTAAATAGCAATGTAAAATTTTACAATTGAAACAAATTAACATGACTATCTTTTTAAAGGAAAGAAGATAACCTGAATGACATGCATTCAGGTTATCTCCTAGTGGGTTTAGTTAAGATTGAGTTAATGGTGCTTGCCACGGGTTTTGGGTAGTCGTATTTTAGGGACTGTGGCGGCTAAGTGGGTTTGCTAGGTTGTAATAAGGGTGGTTGACGGGTGAGTTATTGATTTACCCCCAGCAGTTATCAAGACCGAATTTAGTATCTTGACTTTTGACACCGCGTGTTTTTTTATCGGTGATGAGAGTAACGCCTGTATCGGTGTAGCCGGAGACTTTTTTACCTGTTTTAGCAAAATTGACGACAGCTTCGACGCCGAGGGAGGCCATTTTGAGTGGGTATTGTTGTGAAGTGGCAAGAATACGACCATCTTTAACTCCACGGACACCTTCACATCCGCCGTCAATAGAAACAATTATGATATCTTTGAGTTCGGCAGCACTTTTAGCGCGTTTGAGAGCGTTGTAAGCGCCGAATGCGGCGGGTTCATTGATTGTGTAGACGAGGTTGATGCCTGGGTCTTTGGTGAGGCAATTTTCCATAGCAGTTTGTCCTTTTGTCTGGTCGCCTTGTGTATCTTGGCTGCAGACAATTCTTTTATCGCCTTTTTTAATACCGAAGCCTTTGAGAAATCCATCATGGCGAAGTTCTCCGACGGTGATACCTGGGGCGAGGTCTAGGGTTGCTATTTTGATATTTTTTTTGCCTTTGAGCATGGAGCGTGCGTATTGTCCGATGAAGAGGCCTGCTTTGTAGTTATCGGTAGCGAACAGAGCATCTGTGGCGTCTTGTGGTTCTGTGGGTGTGTCTAGTGCAATGACGAGAACACCTTGGTCGCGTGCTTTTTTGATGGAAGGCACGATTGCTTTTGTATCGCTAGGTGTGATGAGAATGCCTTTAACTCCGGCGGTGACCATATTTTCAATGGCGGTAACTTGGCTGGCGTTATCGCCATCGAAGTTTCCTGCTGCAGAAAGCAATTCTGCTCCGAGTTCTTTAGCTTTGGCGTCAGCACCTTCTCGCATTTTAACAAAGAATGGATTGGTTTCAGTCTTTGTGATGAGTCCTACTTTTACGTCTTTGGCTATAAGTGAAATAGAGAAAGAGAAAAGAATTAGGAATGATAGTAATATATTTTTTAACATTTTTGCCTCTAATAGAAAAAATAATTAAGAGTAGTAATTTTATAATTAGTTTTTTAAATACATGAAAAATAAGTTTCTTTATTTCTTTAATACTATTGAAAAATAACCTCTCTAACGCATAAAAACAAGTTTATTCAATACTATTGAAAAATAACTTTTCTAACATATAAAAACAAGCTTATTCAATATTATTAAAAAAATAACTTCTCTAACGCATGAAAATGAGTTTTATCGATGCATAAATGTCAGCTAGAGTAGATTATTTTAGCATTATTGTCTGTTTAAGCGATAAGAAACCAGGTGTTAACAATTAACAAGTGCAGCATTTCACTGTTGTATGCCGTAGCCAAACACAATGTCTAGCAACTCTATAATTTGAATCTTATAACTCTAGTTCTATAATTTCAATTCCACGATTCTAATTTTATGACTTTAATTCTACGACCTCAATCGCATGCATTTACGGTCTAACAAATATATTACAATCATAACATTATTTTTTACGAATCGTAACATATTTAAGTCTGTAATGACTTATTGAAAATGTTAATTATAGAAAAAAATTAAATCATTAACTATTAAATCACTGACGAATAACCCACTAATCAATACATTAATAATCCATTAATCAATACATTAACCATTGATTAATGGTTAATAACCAATTAATCAATAACATTAACCATTGATTAGTAGTCAATCATCCATTAATCAATAACATTAACCATTGATTAATGGTTAATCATCCATTAATCAATACATTAACCATTGATTAGTGATTAATCATCCATTAATCAATAACATTAACCATTGATTAGTAGTTAATAATCCATTAATCAATAACATTAACCATTGATTAATGGTTAATAACCAATTAATCAATAACATTAACCATTGATTAATGGTTAATAACCAATTAATCAATAACATTAACCATTGATTAATGGTTAATCATCCATTAATCAATACATTAACCATTGATTAGTAGTTAATAATCCATTAATCAATAACATTAACCATTGATTAATGGTTAATCATCCATTAATCAATAACATTAACTATTGATTAGTAGTTAATTATCCATTAATCAATAACATTAACCATTGATTAGTAGTTAATTATCCATTAATCAATAACATTAACCATTGATTAGTAGTCAATCATCCATTAATCAATAACATTAATCATTGATTAGTAGTTAATAATCCATTAATCAATAACATTAACCATTGATTAGTGATTAATCATCCATTAATCAATGATTGATCACTGGTCTAATGTTTAATATCTAAATTTCATAAATCTAAATTTCATAAAAAAACCTAAATTTTATGGAAAATCTGGATAAATTTATCAATTCTTCGTTACACTTGAGTTTTAAGTGATATATCTATTCAAATGTTAAGTGGTGCACCTATGCAAATGGTATGTCAAGTGATATATCTACTGAGTGATTTCTTTATACGGTTATTGAATGAAATGCAATTGTACTTGAAATTCAATTGAATTGTATTGTTAGGCTGTATTATTCTTAAGTTGTACTATTACTAGGTTGTATTATTATTGAGTTGCATTATTATTGAGCTGTATTATTATTGAGTTGTATTATTATTGAGTTGTATTATTATTATTAAGTTGTGTTTATTACATACGAAGTATTGATGTTTATGATATAATATAATGTGAAGATGATATGAGGGGTCGTGATATTACAAAGAGTTGTTAGTCTAGGCGACTGGGCAATTGTGAACAGTTGTGAATGTGGCGACGAGTAGGCGAGAATAGATGAACGAGAATAACTAGAAATGCTAGAAACAACGACTATAAAAATGCAAGAATATTCAGAGAAAAAGAAGAATAGCTAGAAACAATGGCTATAAAAATGTAAGAATAAAAATGTAAGAATAAAAATGTAAGAATAAAAATGTAAGAATAAAAATGTAAGAATATCAGAGGAAAAAGAAGAATAACTAGAAACAATAGCTATGAAAATGTAAGAATATCAGAGGAAAAAGAAGAATAACTAGAAACAATAGCTATGAAAATGTGAGAATATCAGAGGAAAAGAAAAATAACTAGGAATAATGGCTATGAAAACAATTGAAGGCAATCTAATTGAAAATAATACTATGCTGGCTTAGCTCAATTGGCAGAGCAGCTGACTTGTAATCAGCAGGTTGTGGGTTCGACTCCCATGGCCAGCTATCTTTGAGATAATTATTGTAAGTGTTGGTAATTTATTGTCGAAATTGATTTTCTGCAGGTTGTTTTCAGATAGCTATTGTAAATATTGGTGATTTGTTGTTAAAATCAGTTTGTTATGGGTTGTTTTTAGATAGCTATTGTAAATGTTGATGATTTGTTGTTAAAATTGGTTTGTTACAGGTTGTTTTTAGATAGTCATTGTAAATACTGATATTGTGATATATTGTAAGTATTGATTGTAAATATTGATACTGTGATATATTGTAAATATTGATAAATTATAAATATTAATAATTTGCTGTTAATAATTGATATTACTATCTATTTTTGAGGCAGTTATGGTAAAAAAAATCATCTGAGGAATGATTCATCTGACGAATAATTATTATAATAGAATACTGACAAAGTTTATGTGATTGATATCACCGCTGTTTTAAATGAAAATTAATTAAAAACATGAAAAATTGACTTGAATTCACTTGAATTCACTTGACAAATGGAGCACATAGTGTTATCTTTAAATAAGAATGATACTAAAAATGCTTGGTAAAGTAAGGTTTTGATGATAGAATTAATTTTGTGTATTTGAGAGAATTTGTCTGGTATGTGATATTTTATGGATTGTATCTTGACATGGAGATGATTTCTAGTGTATGATATGCCTAGTAAACTGCAGTAATTGTTAATTATTAGTCGTTAATCGTTGGTGTTACTGTTGTTATGGGTATTGAGAGTTATTGTTTGTTTTTGAGAGTTGCTGTTTTTAAGACCTTTGAATAAGAAAAAAGCCCCCGCAAACGTAACCTTTGGTTAAATACTTGAAGTATCCTGGATACTTAATCCGCATGCGGCCTGTCGTACCCACTCCAACCCCGATGGGCCGCTCATCTTGGTAAAAACGAGACATTTCTGTAAAAATTGCAAAATTCTGTCGTAAGACTCTGCTACAAAACTCTGCCTTGTCCAGTGCTTAACGCTAAGTTTTTAGCCGAAAGGGAGTTCAAAAAAGGAAGTTCAAAATACTTGAAATCAAGGATTCAAGTGTCCATTAACATTGAGTTCTGTAGTACAATGGCATTTCCGTAGTACAATTACATATAACACAACATATACCCGTATCTGATGTGTTTGAGTAAGAATAATACTTAATACTACTTAAATACTTAATACTACCTAATACTATTTATCAAGTTTGATGTGGATTTATAGAGTATTCTTGAAGAATATTTGTGAAGCATTCTATGTGGATGTAAAATTTTATATGATTTTCAGCAGTTTTTTTTCAGAAGTCTTTAATGGGCTAGTAAGATGAGACAAAAATGGCTGCAAGGTCAATACGACAAAAATATGCAGGGTCAATATAATAAAAATAAATAGCTGGTAAGATGTGAGAAGATTGCTAGTAAGATGTGAGAATATAGGGGAGAATTGGTGAAGTTAGATTATTTATTTGTAGGCGCCCACCCGGATGATTGTGAAATTTTTGCTGGCGGGACAATACTAAATCTCAAAAACCAAGGCGCACGGGTAGGAATATTAGACCTCACACGAGGCGAAGCAGGAACATTCGGTGATAGTCAGACACGCAAGCAAGAACTAGATAAAGCCAGTCAATTATTAGGGCTTGATTATAGGGAAACGCTGGATTTTCCCGATGGGCGTCTCGAAGACACTGCACAAGCGCGTGATCGCGTCATTACAATCTTACGCGCAACTAAACCTGAGGTCATATTCACATTTCCAAGCATCTGTCGGCATCCTGATCACGAAGCGGTGCATTACATTGTTAGAAAGAGCGCCTATCTATGTGGATTGAAGCCCCGTCAATCTGAAACAACGAATCAACAACGTCGTGAATCGATGGATCAACAACGTCGTGAAACAACGGATCAACAACGTCGTCCATGTGGACTAGTCGAATTTATCGAGTTTTATCCAGTGGAAAAGCCTTCTTTTGTGATAGATGTTACAGATTATTACGAGCAGAAGAAAGCACTTGTCAAATGTTTCTCAACGCAAGTACTCACAGATGAAAAAGCAGAAGTTTCTGCCGCCCATACAACATTTATCCGTTCATCAGCGTTCTGGGACAATTTTGAAGGACGGCTTAAGTGGTTCGGTAGCCTTATCGGTGTTCGTTATGGTGAAGGATTTATGACTGCACAGCCACTGCGCGTTGAAAATCCCATTTCACACTTCAAAAAGCGCTTCCGTTGAGTTATTAAATTTCCATTGAGTTATTAAATCGTTGTGTGATTGGTCGAGTCGTTGAGTTGATTGAATAGTCAAAATAAGAAAGCAAGGGGAAGGATTTAAAGTAAAAATAGAATGAATATAGCGGTATTGAGTTTCCATCGGTTGGGCGGCTCAGGTATTATTGCCCATGAAATCGCTCATGAGATGGCTAGACGTTATGGACACACAATTCATTTTGTAGGTCTTCAGCCGCCTTATCGCATGGATCAAATTTCTAATCAGTGTACAGACCAGGTAAGATTTCATAAAATCATTCTTAAGCCTTATGATGTATTTGATTTTCAACCTTATGTGATGGCATTAGCGTCGCAGCTCTCACAATTGATTAAGAAGTATGATATTGAGATTATTCACTCACATTACGCGATTCCGCATGCACTAGCAGGAATTTTAGCAAAACAAATTGCCAATTGTACGAACGTACGCACAGTCACAACTTTGCATGGTACGGATGTTACAATTGTCGGTTCGGATGTGACAATGAAACCCGTCACACGTTACAGCATTCTAAACAGTAACTATGTTGTCGCCGTTTCACAGTATTTGAAGGACATTACGGTCAAATTGCTTGACATTCCGCAAGAAAAGATTGAGGTGATTCCCAATTTTATTAATCCAGCTAGACTTCCCAATGAACCCAAATGTGCACAACTGTATAAAGACCCTATGCAGAAGAAATTAATACTACATTCGTCTAATCTTAGGAAAATCAAAGCCCCAATGGACGTAATTGAGATCTATGATAAGATGGTTAAGCGAGGTCTTAAAAATAGTGAGCTGGCAATTTTAGGAGATGGACCTTATAAGAAAGAAATGATTGCGCGTGTGGCTGAACTTGGCTTAACAAAGCATGTGCTATTTCTAGGGGAACGGAAAGTGATTTATGAAGAGTTATGTAAAGCCAATTTGTTTTTATTGCCTAGTCGTGGAGAGGCATTTGGGTTAGCTGCGCTTGAGGCGATGGCGTGTGGCGTTCCTGTGGTTGCTGCTGATATGGGAGGTATTCGTGAGGTTATCGATCATGGGCTAAACAGCTACTTGTTTAGCGAAGGGAAATTAGATGAAGCTGCAGTGTTGGGAATGAAACTATTAAATGACATTGATCTTTACAATAAAATATCTAAGCAAGCGATATTATCTAGTCTGAGTAAATTTCCTATTGCTAAGGTGATGGCTGCTTATGAGAACATTTACAGAGAAACTAGCAAAACTAGTTGTTAGACTTGCTCTTTGCAGTTAATGATTGAGTGGTTGTAAGTAATAAATCGTTATAATTAATGGTTGGCTAGTTGATTTATTTTTATTACTGATATACGGCGTAAGGTTCTTGTGGTGGTTTGATACAGGTTGTAGAAAAAAAGGAGTGTTAGAAATGCATATTTATAGACCGCGGTTATCACATCTGGTGTGGAATAGTTTTTCGCTATTGTTTTCGTTTTTGATCGTGATTATTCTTGTTTTGGATGCGTTTCTCCCGGCTCAAAGCGAGGTGAGTGAATTGATACTGCAAATTGATCGGGTGGCATGTGTAGTATTTTTGGGAGAATTTTTGTTTCGGTTGCTAACGAGTAGAAATAAATGGAATTATTTAAAATGGGGGTGGATTGATTTATTGGCGGCGATTCCTGTGACGTGGTTTCGTTTTGCGCGGTTACTTAAAGTGGTGGTGATGATTCGTATTTTGGTTGTTTTGCGAAGATTCTTTAAATTGCGGCGCATTTTTAGATTGAAATACTCTGCTAGAGATATAGCGGGGTTTATATTTTTATTTTTCATGTTGTGTTTAATGCTTACGGTGGGTTTAGGGTCGATTATTGTATTGTTCTTTGAAGAAGGACACCCTAATAGCAGTATTCAGACGCCTGCAGAGGCGGTGTGGTGGACGCTGGTGACGATCACAACGGTGGGATATGGTGATTACTATCCGGTAACAGTGGGCGGTCGTGTTATGGCACTTATTTTGATGTTTTTTGGAATTGGTCTCTTCAGTACGCTTACAGTGTACATCTCGTCATTTTTGCTGCAGCTTTTTTCAAATAATAACGCCAATGACAGAGGAGGAGCGCCCCCTATTGCAATTACACGTGAAGACCTGGCATTGGAATTACGGAGTGTCAATGAAAGCATCACACGACTAAGCCGTTTCAACGAACAATTATTAGAAAAATACAACGTGGCCCCTAAAGGAAAACCCACTCCCCGTAAGAAAAAGCAACGCATGTCATCGTCTGCATCATCAAAGGTGTCGGCACGAAAGCTCAAACAAAATCAATCCACTTCCAAATTAAAACCTGCTCGTAAAGCGCGTAAGAAAACTTCCAGTCAGTAGAAATATAGGTTGTGGTGGTGGAGCGGTCTGAGATTTTTATTGATTTCGAAGCGTATATTAAGGAAATGCAGAAGAAATTTATTGGCGTTGCTGAACAGCTGGAAGGAAGTACTCTTAATCGACGAACGTGGACTATGCAAGAAGAACGTGGAGATAAACACGGAAGAGGAGGGGGCACTGCTGCGCTTGTCGAGCGAGGACAATTTTTTGAACGGGCGGGTGTCAATATTTCATCCGTAGGCGGAGTTTTATCTGAAGATCTAGCGAAAGTACTTAAAGTGAGTGCTACAAAATATCGTGCCTGCGGCCTATCGTTAGTGTATCATCCACGTTCACCTGCTGTGCCGAGTGTTCATTTTAATATCAGATTGTTTGAATTAGCTGGTGGGCAGTATTGGTTTGGTGGTGGAACAGACCTGACTCCTTATATGCCGATGGATGAAGATTTCAAGCATTTTCATCGTGTCCTTAACGAGGCTATTGAAAAAGTTTATCCTGGCAGGTATGCGGAGTTTAAACGTAATTGTGATACGTATTTTTATCTTCCACATCGAAGGGAAATGCGCGGAATTGGTGGTGTTTTCTTTGATTATCTTAAAGAAGACAAAACACGTGAATATGAATTGGTTGTTTCACTGGGAGACCATTTTATAGCTTCCTGGCTTCCGTTAGCAGAGCGTAGAAAAGACATTGTCAGTGATGAGGCTACAAAGTTTTTTCAAAGATTGCGACATGGCCGCTATGTTGAGTTCAATTTGCTTTACGATCGCGGCACGTTATTTGGACTTAAAACAGGAGGACGTGTCGATGCGATATTGATGTCATTGCCCCATGATGTACTGTTTACTAATGAGATGCCTGCTGATGTTGCTGTGGTGGCTGCGAGAATGGCACCTTATTATCAAGCACGCAATTGGCTTTTATAATTGGCTTTTATAATTGATGTTTTATTGTTATTTAATGATAAATAGATTGAAATGACGACACTGTTATTAAAAAATCGATGAAGGTTAGGTTAAAAATAGTTAGATGAAGACAATTTGTGCAGTATTAGGTTATGTGCGCGCCAATGGTAAAACATTGATGCTTTATAGGAATAAAAAGAAAAATGATGTGCATGAGGGCAAGTGGAATGGTCTTGGAGGAAAGTTAATAGCAGGAGAGACACCTGAGGAAGGATTGCGGCGTGAAATATTTGAGGAGAGTGGTCTTACTGTGGGAGAGATTAAATTTAAGGGGATGATAACGTTTCCTGATTTTGTCGTGGGAGAGAATTGGGTCGTGTATTTGTTCAATGTGATGACGTTTACGGGTGTTCTTCATAAAGAATGTCCTGAGGGAGACTTGCATTGGATCGAGGATGCTAAGGTGGTTACACTTAATTTGTGGGAGGGAGATTTGCTTTTCTGGAAGTGGATGCAGGAGAAAGCATTTTTTTCTGCTAAAATGGAATACAAAAATGGTCTACTACTTCGTCATGAAGTTGCTTTTTACGAATAAGTGGTTAGGTTTTAAATTTTTATGCTAAAATAGATACGTTTGGGATCATTGTTTTCTTGGGGTATTGGTATTTGTTTAGCATTTATTTAGCGTTTGTTTAACAATTGGTAATTACTTGGTAATTACTTGGTAATTACTTGGTAGTTATCTGGCAATTATTTTTACTATTGGTAATTGTTTGTATGATTTGTTTTTATTATTTTTTGATTAAAAGTGATCGGCGATTTAAAGAGGTAGAGCAAAGAAATGCCATTCAATAAAACAATGCTTGAAGTAGATGCGAGCGGCTCCGTAACAAAAAAAATAAGTAAAGGTCTGTCCAGTGGAAAAATAGACATGACCGAACCGCGTCTTTTCATGGTTTTGGCAGCAGGACATGGAAATCGGCTGCGGTCAAGTCTTCCTAAGGTGATGCATTCTATCTGGGGCGAGCCTTCATTAAAACGTGTGATCAAAGCGGCTGAAGTGGGTCTTGATACAAAAAACCAGGTCATTGTCGTCGGTAAGAAAGCAGACGAGGTCATTGAATACGTGGGTGGTGCTGCTAACCGTTTATACGCTTATCAACACGAATTAAATGGAACAGGTCATGCTGTACAAGAAGGGCTTAAGTGTATTCTAGAGAATTATGACGGTGTTTTGTATACGCTGCCTGGTGATATGGGGTTATTGGATAAGGGTGTTTTGGAGAGATTTCGCATTGCTTTTGAACGTACACGTCCTGCAATGATGATTCTTACAGGAATGTATAGAGGAGAGGAGGAAAAAAATTATTATGGGCGGATAGTTTCTGTGCCCGCTTATGACCGCAATGGCGTTAAGACAGATCAGAGAGACGTAGGAAAAGTGATTGCCATTGTGCAGTATCAAGATTTAAAGAAAATGTCCCCTATGGAGGAAAAGCTTTTTTGTTATAAGGGACGTGAATATTCCTTTAAAGTAGGAGATTTGCTTGCTTCTCGGAAATTTGATGCGGGCGTGTTTGCGTTTTCATTGCGTGCTCTTAGGAAATATATCTATAAACTGGGACGTAACAATGTGCAGAATGAAATTTATTTAACAGACCTTGTGATGCTGTACAATGAAAATAATCTTGATGTTGAGCATGTTACTGAGCATGAAGTAGAGGTGCTACTTGGGTTCAATGATAAAACGGTATGGCGGAAGATGGAAGAGATTTTTAGACGTAGGTATTATGAGCGGCTAAAAAACATTATTGATATTGAGGATGAGAGTCGTTTTTATATTCATGAGAAGGTTGTTTGTTGGATTGAACGTGAAGATGCTGAGCGTGGGCCTTTGGATATTGTTTTAGGTGCTGGTGTGGCGATTGGAGAAGATGTCCAGCTGGCTAGGGGTGTTAAGCTCGGGCAGAATGTATCTTTAACTGGAAATGTTGTTTTGGGTGAAAATGTACATATGGGTGCTAGCGTGGTCATATCAAACTTTCTGGATCAAAAAATCGTCATAGAAAAAAATGTTTCCTTAGGAGGAAATAGCTTTATTAAAGGCAATGTTATAATAGAAGCGGAGACACAGATCAGTGAAAGTGTCAATATTACAGGAAGTACAGAATATCCAACCTTAATAGGCAAGCGAACTGTTATTATCGGTTCTTGTTATATATTTGGTTGCAAAATAGATATGGGCTGTCATATCGAGAGTTGTATTTTAATCAAAAAGAACGTTTGTGCTAGAAAAGTCAATGGTAAGATTTTGCCTATTAAGTACATTATTCCTAAGCCAGTGGGAGCTGAACATATTCATGATTTATGAGAATGAACAGGTAATGAAGTATCGAGCCAATATGAGTGCAGCGGTCTATCTAAGCACCTAAGCAAGTGCTTTTAGGAAATACAAGAAATAATACGAGGATTTGAGGGGAACATGAGGTGTTCTTATAAGAAAAACAATTGAAAAAGTAAATTAATAGCATGATGGAAGAAAATTTTAATATTAAAAAAGCAGATAAGAAACAATCGGTCAAAAAAGGAACGGTTATTATCTCAGCAGGAACAGAAGGAAATGCGATTTTAGTACTCAATCGCGGCAAGGTCGTCATCGAACATCCTATGTCAGAATTGCTAGAATCTTATATCAAGGATAATACTTCAAGCCCAAAAAGAGAAAATTTTGAGACCGAGATGCCTATTGGGTATGTCGGTGAGAATCAATATTTTGGGTGGGAGACATTTATTCCGCGTTCTGCGAGTTTCCCTGTTCTGCGTTGTATGGAGGAGAGTGAGATTTCAATTTATCCCTGTGACGGCATTGATACTCTTATCCAGAAGAGCCCGTTAGCTTTTACGGCAATTATACGGGCAATGAATCACAATCTAAATTACTTTGTTTCGTACAATAACAAAATCGTAGCATTGGCGAATCAGATTGTTGAGGCGAATTTCAAATTAGCGATATTGTTTAAAAAGCTCAATTTGACGTTCAGTAATAAAATTCTAAGCGAATATCTTGCGCTTGGACAGCCCAATTATGACTTTCTGCAGATGTCAAAATTTATCAATGCTGTGCCCGATTTTAAATCAAAGGCACATCGGTTCAATCTGCGTGATACGACATTACTCGATTCGCTGTACGAATTAGAATTGCGTGATAACGTTGTACAGATTTTAACCAAGCAACCTAAAATAGGACGTTTTTCATTTGAAACCATTCTCCGTGAATTTACGTATATTTACAAATTTATTGGACAGAATTTAGATTTGCTTATAAAAGAGTTCAGTGTCCTGACCTATGACGAGGTGAGTTTTTTAAAGCAATTGGTCTTACAAAAAGACAAGATCAATTTTAATAAGTGGCATGGGCTTATTTCCTTAGCGTGGGAATATTACAACGAGCGTTTTTTCAGCAATTTTTTCATTAAACGGATTTTTGATATTGATAAACTTGCTCGTGAAGTGGTCATCGAACGTGAGAGTATAGAAACTTCTACAACGTTGATGGTGGAAGAGAACATGCAGAGTGAAGATTTTGCTGATATTTTAACTGGGGAAGACCACGCGACACAGACGGGTAAGCTTGCTGTGACTAGTGAAGAGGCGGCAAAAAAAGCGGAAGAACAGCAGCGGAGAACTAAGGCTGCTGAGGTTATTGCTGCTATGCCTGATAGTGAGATGAATTTGACAGCATTTATGGGCAGTGAGGAGCCATTTCTTTATAAACGTCCTAGCTTATCGGAAGACCTTATCACTGTTGTAATGAAAAAATCTAAGGAAATAGAAAGTGATCTGAGCCAATTCAAAAAAAGTGTCAGAATGCTCAATTCAGTCTATCTAAAAGCATTAGAACGCGCCGCTGCAATGTTATACATTGCTAAAAAAGAAGACAAGGATGCTAGACAGTTGCTTCGCCATGGGATTCTCAATGCTAAATTTCTCTCATCAGACCAATTGGGTATTCTTATGAATTTTGAAGACACAGGAGAGAGTCCTTACGACATTATTTCATTGGAAAAGTGGTTAGAACGAATAGCAATGGGCGAAGAAGAGCCATCTAACGATCAATTGGGCTTTTCATTTGAAAAATTCATGGCTGGAAAAATTAGATTTTTATCGGAGAAAGCCAAACGCAAACTTGATGAGCAGAGCGACGAAGAAAAACAGCTGGGGCGACTGAGTTTTGAAATTAACAATATGATCGCAACAGCTTATAAAATATCCAATTTTTCCGTATCAGGAACAATTGTTTATATGATGAATCGTACCAATTTACCTGAAAACCTGACAAATGTGACCCTTGTTACAAGGCAGATGATAACAGATTTTCTAAACGAGATGTTAGGGTACGATCATTTATTGTTTTTTCGTGAGTCCTTATTTCAAGTGAGTGAGACGAAAAATTATATTATAGAGGTAGAAGTCCTTCCCAAATTCATTATTATACCGAGTGTGGGCAGTAAAGTTGTTTTCTGGCAAGAAATAGTGGGCACCAAGAAGAAGACACCAGGTCGGTTTGTGGTTCCATTGGTATTTTTAGGAGATTTTAGAAAGACAATGATCCATGCCTTAGCGAGTTTCCGCTGGGAACTCAATCGTACTGTAAAAGGTGTATCGTGGATGAGTCCCGTAGAAGGCGGTTTAACGGGATATTTTATTGATTATTTAATGTTTTATAAAAAACGAAGCTCGCTATCCTTTGAAGCTAAGGAAAAAATAGCAAAATTTATTAAAAATAATCGAAATAACGCACGCAATATGTTCGCCAGTCTCTATTATGAATGGATAGAATTTGAACGTAAGGGACTCGTTAGACTTAATGTGGAAGAACGTAAGATTATGTTTTTATTCGTTCCTTTTGCTAAGAAAATTCGTGAGAGTCTGAGTAAATTTCCACTTTATCGAGATCTGATAAGAATTCACGATCTACGCATGGACCGTGAAGTCGATCGTTTCAGTAAACATTACAGCCATCTTAAAGACGAAGAGGGTAAATTTCCTGATGAAGTCGAGAATTATATCACTTCACGACAACGTTGAGTGGCTGTTCAATGGGTTAATGACATTAATTGCATGGATTAGATGGATTGTGACCGAGATTTTTTATGGTAAGGTTGTTTTAATTATAAAATAGAGTATAAAAGAATATAGAAATACCTAGATTAATAAGAGAATGTGCTTGGTTTGATGAGTGTTTATCATATGATCGTTAAGCTATTGATATTTAATAAGAGAATGTGCTTGGTTTGATGGGTGTTTATCATATGATCGTTAAGCTATTGATATTTAATAAGAGAATGTGCTTGGTTTGATGAGTGTTTATCATATGATCGTTAAGCCATTGATATAAGTTAAAATGAAGTCTTATGAGTCCAAATGAAGTTTTTTAGGTAAGTCAAAATGGGTTTTTTGACCGATTTAGGTCATTTTAAACGTGAAGACATTGTTTTTTCATCGCAGGCAACAACACGCGATGAAATGATACGCGATCTTGTCGCTAGATTACGTGATGCTCATCGCCTTAATTTTGATATGGAAGACATTGTGGGCAAATTCCTGCTTCGTGAACGTAAGGGATCGACCGCAGTCGCCAATGGTGTCGCTATTCCACATATTCGAACAAGTGAAGTAAGTAGCTTTTTTCTAGCCATTGGTCTTCATCACAAGGGCATTGACTTTCATGCTATTGACGATGCTATGACTCATATTGTGATACTCGTCATTTTTCCTGAAGGACAAAGCCAGCATGTATTGAAATTTCTAGCCAATCTATCCCGTTTCTTACTTAAAGACCATTCACGAAAACGCATTCTTAAAGCCCGTGATGAAGACGAATTGCTTGAATATTTGAGAAAAAGTATTTGATTCCCCCTTAATTTCTGTCCCTTGATTTTAGAATAATCCCACAATCCCATAACCTTATAATTCAATAATCTAATATTCCTATAACCTCATAATTGAATAATCTAACAATTCTATACCCCCATAATTCAATAATCTAACAATTCCATAACTCCATAATCCAATAATCGAATCATTCAATAACCCCATAATTTAATAATTCAATTAACCTAATAATTTAAGTAAATCAATATCTGCAAATAACCTATAAGTGGCTTAATTGAAATGAAGAGAATTATACTGGCTAATGATCACGCTGGAACGCTGCTTAAAAATGAAGCAGAGCATCTTTTAGCAAACCGCGGGCTAGCGGTAAAGAATATGGGAGTCAATAATGACGAATCTATTGACTATCCCGATATTTTCCTAAAAGCTTCCGAAGAATTGGTACGTGATAAAGACGCTATCGGAATATTTATATGTGGCACTGGAATAGGTGCTTGTGTGACCACAAATAAGGTAAAATCCCTCCATTGTGCCCTCGTGCACAATGGTTTCACAGCCAGAATGGCAAAAGAACACAATCATTGTCGTGTCATCGCCTTGGGGGCTCGTATTGTCAATAAGGAAATTTTAGCAGAAATCCTCGAAGCTTATCTCGATGCTTCCGAAATGGGCGGACGTCACACACGACGTGTCGAGAAAATTTACAAATTTGAACAAAACCGCGATAACTAATCATCCAAGTTCATTCAATTATCCAATACCACCTCAGACATACTTATTAATGAAGGAGCAAGCATTAAAAATTTTACTGATTGTCAGTGAGTTCAATATTGAAATTACGGATGGTCTACGCAAAGGAGCTAGACAATGTCTATTAGACAACCGAATACCGCCTGAAGCCATAACCGAAATGCGCGTCCCAGGCGCCTTTGAAATACCGCTAGCAGTCAAATGGGTCTTAAATAAGAGTCGCTCCGCATTCCCCGTAGCCACCCATAGCAAACCCAAAGCAATCGATAACAATGTTCTGCCTTACAATGGAATTATCACCTTAGGCTGCGTGATCAAAGGTGAAACTAAACATGACGATTACATCGCAGCACATGCGATAAATCGCACAGGCGAACTCTCACTTCAATACGAAATACCGATCAGCTTAGGCATCTTAACGACGTACTCGAAAGAACAAGCCCTTGCTCGCTCTGGCAATGACAAAAACAACAAAGGCTATGAAGCAGCCGCTGCATTATTAAAAATGCTAACACTTCATGACAATATAAGCCTGTCAATGCTAGAAATGTGATTTATTCTTAGGCTTGATGGCTGTTACTGTATGAACAATAAAAACTCGTTTCCTCGTAAAAAAACTTACACTAAACATGGTAAGAAAACGTATAAACCAGGTAAAAAAATTGCCTCTGCTAGAAAAAATACGCCAGCTAGAAATAGCTATAAACCAAGTGAGGAACGATCTAACCAGCAAAGACGTAGCCAAGGACGATTTAACCACCACGTAAAACGTTCTGACTTAGCATTTAAGAAAAACCAGAACCCCAAGCACCGTCGTGAATACAGCCCTCGGCGTGAGTATAGCTCTAATCGTCAAAGCGGCGATTATGAAATGATTCGAAAATGGCGAAGATTTTTATTTGAAACCAAGCCGCGTGTTTATAAGAAGTATTATTTAGAAGAAGACATTGATACGGAGGAAATACCCTCGCATACGCTAGGCGAGGTCATGGTAGAGAATCTAGCGAAGCAGGACACTGATGATCGATTGAACTCTGCTAGTCTCGATACGGATGCCCCTAGCGAACCCAATAACCCAGAACTCTATGAACAGTTATCATCCGAACGTGAATTACTAGATCTAAGCGAACTTAAAGGAAGAACAATGGCACGCATCTGTGCTGTTCAAGGATTTTATGCTCTGCATTGTCTCCTGGCAACTCAAATAAAAAATCCGACACCTCCCATTAAGTCTAATGAGAGTTCAATATCTCCTATTCCAACCTCTCCTATTCGATCCAATGACAGCAATCTAGAACCCACTGATCAAAATGATAAAGCAACCTATTTAGCAGGAGTTTTACCTGAGCAATTGGCGTTCGTTAAAAGATTCTGGCTTGATCACAATGACCTCACCTTAACAGAGAAGGAATTGCAATACGCTGAGCAATTAATCTGTGGAACTTTCCAACGTCTGCAGGAGATAAACGATTTTATAAAAAAATCTCTAAGAGGTTGGGAATTAGATCGTCTCCCGCTTATGAGAAAGAGTGTTCTGCAAATTTTTCTTTACAGTTTAGCGAGTGATAAAACGACGCCACGCAAAGTTATTATCAATGACGGTGTTCGCATAGCCAAATGGTTTTTAGACGAAAACGATTACAAATTTGTCAATGCCGTTCTCGATAAATACAGATCATAATGATACAAAAATAACTAAGAAAATAATATAACAAGTTCTGCAGAAAAACAATTCTACGCTAAAGTAAGTTTTCGGCGGTAAAGTTGGGTTTAAGAGAATCATGAATAAAGATCAAAAATATAATATTTGGCAACGTTTCAAGGATCTTTTCGGGCGCTTATATATACTCCAAGTTTGTATGTTTATCTGGACGCAGTGTATAAGGAAACCTACTGAGCGTTTATATAGTTGTTATAATACATCCATTGTTTATAATGTTATTGTGTTTAGCGTGTCTATCGGTATAGTTGTAGTGCTTGGGTTTTGTTTAAGGGACTTCCTAACATTAGATGAACTTCTGACATTATGCGTAATATTGATAACGGCTATAATCAGCTTCATGCTTATGTTAGAACAGCACAGAGTAGCAGAGGCACAAGAAAAAAGTAACACTGAACAGCGTTATAACAATGCTATAAGCCAGATTGAAAGTAAAAGACCGGGGGTAGTTCGAATTGGCTTTAAGAATCTGCATCAATTAGCCTTAGAATATAAATCGGAGTATAAAAGAGAACGTATTTGTGATGTTTTCTGTGATTATCTCAAAGCAGAAAGCGGTGTTCTGAATAATGGTGTTTCACCAGCGACAGTACAATTTATCTTAGATCTTCTTATAGAAAAAAAGAATGGAAAGGAAATTCTTTTTCTTAGTGAATGGCTAGATTTATCAGAGGTTAATTTTAAAGGTGCTGATCTTAATAATACTAATTTACAAGGAGCCCAACTTCAAGGCGCTAATTTGAGCGATGTTAAGCTTGAGGAGGCTGATCTTAGAAATGTTAAACTAGACAACGCCATACTTCAAAGGGCTAACTTTAAAAATGCTAATATAAAGGTGGATCAGTTTTATCAGATTAAAGATTTAAATCTGGAGCAACATTATTTTATGGAATCTGATACAAGTAACGGCAATTTTTCAAAATCAAAAAGCTTGGAAGGAGTCTGTCTTGCAGGACTTGATCTAAGTAACGGCAAATTTTCAGGTTTTAGTTTAAAGAGAGTTGATTTTCAAGGGGCTGATCTTGAAGGTGTTATACTAGATGATGCTGAGCTTCAGGGAGCTAATTTTATGGGTGCTAATAATTTAACGGTGGCTCAGCTTAAAAAGGTTAAAGATTCAAACTTGAATGGAGTCTGTTTTGCAGGACTTGATTTAAGTAATGGCGATTTTTCAAATTTTAATTTAAAGGAAGCTGATTTTCAAGAGGCTGATCTTGAAGGTGTTATACTAGATAAAGCTGAGCTTCAGGGAGCTAATTTTAAAGGTGCTAAAAATTTAAAGGCGGCTCAACTTGAAAAAGCTAACTCAAATATGGAGGGGGTCTGTCTTGCAGGACTTGATTTAAGTAATGGCAATTTTTCAAATTTTAATTTAAAGAAAGCTGATTTTCAAGGGGTTGATCTTGAAGGTATTACACTAGATGATGCTGAGCTTCAGGGAGCTAATTTTACAGGTGCTAATTTGACAGCGGCTCAGCTTGATAAAGCTAAATCAAATATGGAGGGAGTCTGTCTTGCAGGACTTGATCTAAGTAACGGCAATTTTTTAGATTTTAATTTAAAGAAAGCTGATTTTCAAGGGGCTGATCTTAGAGGTGTTATACTAAATAATGCTGAGCTTCAGGGAGCTAATTTTACAGGTGCTGAAAATTTGAACACATCTCAGTTTGAAAATATTAAAGAATTAGATTTAACCAATACTACACTTGCTGATCTTGATCTAAATGACGGTGATTTTTCAGGTTTTAATTTAAGGAATGCTAATCTTCAGGGGACTAACTTTAATGCTGCTAAATTAATTAAAACTAATTTTCAATCGGCTGATCTTAAAGGTGTTACACTAGATAAAGCCGAACTTCAAGGGGCTAATTTTACAAATGTTAAAAATTTAATAGCGGCTCAGCTTGAGAAAGCTAATAAAAATTTGGAGAATGTCAATCTTGGGTGGAGGTTTGATCTAAGTAACAGTAATTTTTCAAATTTTAATTTAAAGGGAGCTAAACTTAATGGGGCTAATCTTAAAGATGCTAAGTTAAATAATGCCCAGCTTCAGGGAGCTAATTTACGAGAAGCCCAGCTTCAGGGAGCTAATTTACGAGAAGCCCAACTTCAAGGGGCTAATTTATTCGAAGCTCAGCTTCAAGGGGCTAAGTTAGAAAATGCTCAGCTTCAAGGGACTAATTTAAAAAATGCCCAGCTTCAGGGGGCTGGTTTATGGCAAGCCCAACTTCAAGGAGCTGATTTATATAATGCCCAGCTTCAAGGGGCTTATTTAGGAGAAGCCCAGCTTCAAGGGGCTTATTTAGGAGAAGCCCAACTTCAAGGAGCTAATTTAGACAATGCTCAGCTTCAAGGAGCTAATTTAGACAATGCTCAGCTTCAGGGGACTATATTACAAGACACCGATTTTAGCGGAACTTATAGCGGTTGCGATTATTTTGTAAAGAATAAGACATTTTTAGAAAGCGCAGTTTTCAGATTAACAGATAAATCAGATCAACCAACCGATCTCAAAAATGTCGTATTTAGTGGAGGTGTAACAAATAATGATTTACCAAGTTTTACGAGAAAGAGAACAGATATGGAGAATGTATTAACCAATATAAAATATTATAATATTGATAGTTTTAAAGAGGAAATGGATGAAGTCAAGAAAATACTAGAAGGAAACAAAGGTGATCCTAAATCCATTCCTATTCCTAATGGAGTTATAAAAGGAAAATACGATAAAGATAAGGGAAATATGAAAACAGTTATCAAAGACCTAAAAAAGATAATTAATGATCTAGCCGCATTAAAAAAATCTAATTAGCAGGAAGAGGATTGACTTTTTAACCGTAATATTAACTCTAACACTCTACCCTTAGAATTAGAAAAAATAAGTAAAACGAGAGAAAGAGATCAATGTTAAAATGCTTATCATTGATGATAAATTACTAACTTTCATTAAGAAAAGCCGCTATGACCTGGCAGTTCTAGGTACGTCAGTCTGTTAAACAATTCTACTTTAAAATGAGTTTTCGGCGGTAAGGTTAAAGAAACAATGGAAAAAGACCCAGAACATAATACCTGGAAGCAGCGACTCAAGAAACGTATTGAGCATTTATATAATTGTTATAATACGTCCATTGTCTATAATATTATTTTGTTTAGTGTACCTATCCTTCTGGGCATAGCTGGAGGTTTAGTTGGAGTTTTAGTATTTGAATTTAATTTAAATAATACCGCAACATTATTTGTATTATTTATAACGGCTATAATTAGTTTCATGCTTATGTTAGAACAGCACAGAGTAGCAGAGGCACAAGAAAAAAGTAACACTGAACAGCGTAAGAGTAACACTGAACAGCGTTACAACTATGCTATAAGCCAGATTGAAAGTAAAAGACAGGGAGTCGTTCGAATTGGCTTTCAAAATCTATATGAATTGGCGTTAGAAGAACAATCAAATGATAAAAGAAAACGTATCTGTACAGTTTTTTGTAATTATCTTCAAACAGAAAGTCGTGTTCAGAATTGTGATATTTCACCAGCGACAATACAATTTATTTTAGACCTTCTTATTGAAAAAAAGAATGCAGAGAAAATTCCGAATGGAAAGGAAATTCCTTTTTCTAGTAAATGGCTAGACTTGTCAAACGTTTATTTTCAGCGTGCTAATCTTAATAATGCTAATTTAAAAGGAGCCCAACTTCAAGGGGCTAATTTAGAAAATGCCCGGCTTCAAGGGGCTAATTTAGAAAAAGCACAACTTGAAAGGGCTAATCTAAAAAATACTAATTTAGAAAATGCCCAGTTCGAAGAAGCTAATTTAACAGGAGTCAAACTTCAAGGGTCTAAGTTGCCGAAAGCCCAGCTTCAAGGGATTAATTTACAAGGAACTCAGTTTCAAACGGCTAATTTATATAAAGTCCAGTTTCAAGGAACTGATTTGACGTGCGTCCAGTTTCAAGGAGCTAAGTTATTTCATGCCCAGCTTCAAGGGGCTAATTTAACAGGAGCCCAACTTCAAGGGGCTAATTTAAGTAATGCCCAGCTTCAAGGGGCTAATTTATCGAAAGCTCAGTTTCAGGGAGCTAAGTTTGATAAAACCAATTTTAGCGGAGCTTATACTGTTCCCACTTCTATATCGGGACAAACAAATTTAGAACTTGCAGTTGCCAGATTAGAAAATAGAGTAGGTCAATCGACTGATTTAAATAATAATATTGTATTTAGTGGAGGTGTAAAACCAGATGATATATCAAATTTTAGAAGAAAAAGAACAGATATCGAGAATGTATTAACCGATATAAAATATAATGATATTAGTAATTTTAGAAAGAAAATGGATAAAGTCGAGAACATACTAAGTACAAACAGTGGTCCTCCTAACACTTTTATTCCTTCTAATAAAGTTATAACAGGAATCTACCCCAAAGCAGACGCCGATAAGGTTATCGAAGACCTAAAAAGGATAATCAATGATCTATCCGCATAAAAAAAATCTAATTAGCAGGAAGAGGATTGACTTTTGACTGGTAATACTCCGATAATATTAACTCTAACATTCTGCCCTCAAAAGTAGCCGAAATGACTGATAACACGGTGCCCAAAAAATCAATGCTAAAATGCCAATCACTAAAAATAAGTTACTAGCCTTTATTAAGAAAAGCCGCTATTACCTGGCGGTTCTGGGCGCGTCAGCCTGTTTTTTGTCGCTGTACGTGGTGCTACGCGAAGACCCGCTAGGGTATAAAGTAGGGGAGAGTAGCGTAGGAAAGAGTGCTGAAGACAGCTGGCAGCAGGAAATCACCACTGCTTACCCAGAGGATGCAGAAAATGAAGTAGCCATTGACTCTTTTTCTAAACCATCGGAGCATGCCTCAGATGGAGTTTTGAATAGCCCGCATAATAAAGCGGATCGGCTCGCTGCGAATGACTTTTTAAAGGAGTATAGCAATTTATTTGAAGAACCCAATGCAACCACCCCAAAAAATGCCAATAAAAAAAGCAATCGTATCAATGCAGGAGCCTCAGAATTATTCGGACATTACTACCGTTACGCCTACGATGCGTACAAACAAGGACAATTGAAACGCACGCTCTATTATCTAAAACAGGCTTCATTGGAAATAGTAAGCGAACGCCAGCAATACCAATATTACCTCCTATTGAGTACGACATTGTGGAAGCATGGAAATCATGAAAAAGCATTGGAAATACTAGAAAAGGCGCATGTTTTAGATGAAAACGTGTTCACGCATTTGTTTATGGGAATGATCTATGAGGAATTGGGCGATGAAGGGAAATTGGTTTATCACTACAAAAAAGCAGGCGCGTTAAGCAGTGGGAATGATCGGAGTGGGTATGAAAAATTGGGTGATTATTACTTTAGAAATGCCCGTTATGACGAAGCATTGGTGATTTACGAAGACCTGGCGTTATTGAAATTGCCGAGTACAATGATTAAGATCAGTCTTGTCAATTTCTTTCTGGAAAATATCGAAGAGACATTGAATTATCTTGGGAATGTCCCGTTATTGGGACGGACGCGGCATCTCGATCGCGTCTATTTTATCCGTGCCATGAGTCACAGCGAGGATCGTAATTACAAGGAAGCAGAGATTTACTTTGAAAAAGCAGTCAATACGGCAACGAAGGAAGCGCGCGGCAATTATCTCTACTACTGGGGGCAAAGCGCCCTAAAAGCAAACCAATTTGACCGTGCCATTGATCTTTACCAAGAAACACTTATCAATCTAGAACCAGCAGACATGAGGTACTGCACAGTCCTGCGTTCCCTTGGCAATGCCTATTATATGCAAGGTTATTACAAAAAGAGTCGGATTATTTATAAACGTTATTTAGCATGGGTCGATCAAAACGCAATCAATCCTACGCAAAAATCAGGTCGCTTCTCAGAAATCTCAGCATCGCATCGCGCTACAGTAAGTCGCGTGCAATATGCGAGATCAGAAATAACGTACCCGATCAATTCATGTTTCAGTAAAACGTCTGAAGAGACGAGAGATCTGCTGTATTACTTGGCGGTATCGCATTTCAATCTAGAAGAGGGGAATGAAGCGTTGGTTATTCTTAATAGATTGACAAAGGATTATGAATTGAATGCGCGTTTAGTACGGGCGGTTGATTATTTACGCACCCAAGTCTACCTTCAAGCTAAAAATTATGAAAAAGCCTACCTGGCGCTAAAAACGTTTACGGACAATTGGGGACGTTATCCTGAGGTTGTTTATAGCATTTTGGAATTAGAAATCCTCTTAGGTAAAGAAAATTTCCTAGAACAATACCGTGAGTTCACCAAAGAATACGAGACAGACGAGAATTTTAGATTGATTCTAGCCAAATATTTTGAAAGTATCCATGATTACCACGCTGTCATTGCATTGCTCAAGCGCTATCAACGTCCGTCACCTGATCTGAACAAAAAAGTCGCTGATCTCTACTTGAAACTCAAAGAATACGACGTCGCCTTAGATTATTACAATCGCGCCATTGCTGAGACGGGCAATAATGAAAAATTAGCAGAACTTCGCAATAATCAAGCATTCGCCTACGCCCAATTAGGCGATATGGCGCGTGCTAAAAACATGCTAGAAAAAGCACAAACAGAGCATCCACGTTCATTGCCCTTCACATATAATCTAGCCCTAGTAGAGAAAAAATTAGAAAACAATGCCAGATATCAACATTATCTCTATAAAGCGCGCTTAGAAAGCGACGAAGACAATGACGAAACGCTCACAGCAATGGTCTATTTTCATTCCAGTTTAAACTCTGTGCAATCATATCAATTTGCCAGGGCGCGCAGATATTTAGACACAGCCTACAAAATGGACCCCAACAATCAAAAAATACGGACTCTCCGCAATGGAAAACTCCTAGACCTATTCAAATAATTTCAAATAATTTTAGATAATTTTAGATAATTTTAGATAATTTTAGATAATTTACAATATTTCAATGAGATTGATTCGATTTAGCTTGAAATTCCATAAAAACTTTTATTCCAGCTAGGTTAGACGTGATATAATTGTAAGAGCAATTAAGATTTTCAATTGAGAGTTAAATGTGGTATCATTGTGAGAACAATTAAGATTTTCAAGTGAAAACGAGAACCTTATGAAGATCACACGGCGTTGCGATTATGCTTTGCGAACCCTTATTTACATTGCTTATCGTGAAGACCTTCGTCAATACAAAATAACAACAAAAGAATTAGCAGGGCAGCTATCTATTCCCTTTAAAGTGCTGTCTATGGTACTTGTGCAGCTTAAGCATGGAAAATTGATTAGGAGTAGTCGTGGGGCGCAAGGGGGGTATTTTCTGGACAAGAGCCCTAATGATATTACGTTATACGAAGTGATTTTATTGATTGATGGGGCGGTAAGCAATTACCGACATGATTTTTCTGCTTCACCTACGAATGATTCTGTCAATGCTGTTCAGAGCATTCAATCAGCCCTCGAACAAGTCCAGAATAGAACACTAGATACGATGCGAAAGATTACATTGCGTGAGCTTGTCACGTCTTACCATAAATTAACGCAAGAAGACCGCAGTTATTCTATTTGAATTTTTAAAACGATTAGATCAATTTAGATTGATTTAGATTGATTTCAATCTTATTCTAATAAAGATACGATATATTTGACGGGTGATGAATGAAGCAACTTTAGAACGGCATGCGAGACATTTAGTTCTGCCTCAGTTAGGAGAAGTGGGTGTTTCTGCGATTGCTAGTGGGCGAGTGTTGGTTGCGGGGCTGGGCGGCTTGGGTTCGGCTGTTACGTATTATCTTGCTACGGCGGGTGTTGGCACGCTTTATTTAGCCGATTTTGATAAAGTTTCTTTATCAAATCTACAACGTCAGATTCTTTATACGATGAACGACATTGATCGGCTAAAAACACGGCAAGCAACCGCAGTCGTTAGAAAACTCAATCCAGAAATCATCACAATTCCACTTGCAGTTAAGCTGAATGCAGCCACAGTGCCTGATCTTACTCGGAATGTAGATATTGTTGTTGATTGTCTAGACGCTCTGGGTGATAAAATAATGCTCCATGACGCCGTACTTCGTGCGGGGAAATGGTTTGTACACGGCAGTGCCTTAGGCATGACAGGACAAGTGACAACAATTATCCCTAGTAAAAGTACCTGTTTACGTTGTTTTTTTGATACTATTGACAGTGATGAGCGGAGGAGTTGTGCGGCGCATGGTGTATTTGCTCCGCTCTGTGGAATGATCGGGTCTTTTCTGGCAAGTGAAGTTTTAAAAGCTCTGCTTATATTACGCCGTGTACCTTCTACTATTCCCACAGATTCCAATTCCAAAGATTCCAGCCCCCCAAAATCCAATTTCACACATTCCAGCCCCCCCAAATCCAATTTCAAAGATTCCAGCCCCAAAGATTCCAATCTCAAAAATGCTACTTCCACAGCTGCTCTCTTCCCTCATGATAATAACCCCAATACGCTGCACACGAATACGTCTTTACTCACCAATCAATTACTCACCCTAGATGCGGCTAAAAATAGATTTCATATCCTCAAACGAAGTCCGTTCTGTTCATTCTGTAAAACACTTGCTCCCAGTAATGTTCCGCCAATTCCAGCCATTAACTGATTCCCTGCAAATCCAGTTACTCCTTGAAAATCCAGTTATTCCCTGCAAATCTAGTTATTCCCTGCGAATCTAGTTATTCCTTGAAAATCCAGTTATTCCTTGAAAATGCTATCAATCATTTATAAGCATTTTTTAAAAACTCAATAAAAGTTTCAATTAAAAACTCAATATTATTTCTGCTAGCCTAATGAATTTACTAGAATGGCGTAAACACAGAGACAAACGTACTTGGGTACAGCGAAAATCTCAAAATACGCTGATCGGTGAATTGAGTCGTTATATAGATAGCATTGATAATGAGAATGCGGCGCATCTGCAAAAATCTTTTCCTACGGAGCCTCTTTTTTACAAGGGCTATCTTTGTTTTGGCATTACGGAGGATATAGGAGTTTTAAAATACCTTTATCGTTACGATAAGGGGGTTCATTGGGAGGGCGTGATTAGGGCGGGGCGAATGAAGGTATTTAATGCCTTTATCTCTGCTAAATACCCGTTAAAGAAGGGCGATCTCCTCATTTACGCTAAGGAGACCATTTTTCCAGAGCCGCCAATCTCAACCAACATCTCTCTATTATACGAAGACAATGAATTACTCGTCTTCAATAAACCACCGCGCCTTCCCTGTCATCCTTCGGGCGCCTATTTTAATAACTGCATGGTTAAGCTATTAGCAGAGCGGGGTATCAAGTGTCATTTCATTCACCGTTTGGATGCGGAAACTTCGGGTGTTTTGCTGGCTGTGAAAACGGCGGCTGCTGTCCCTATTTTCAGTCATGCGCTTAGAACTGGACGTAAACGCTACCGTGTCCTTAGTTATGGGGCATTTCCACCTATGCTTAAAATGGAGCTTCCGTTAGGACGTAAGCAAGGCAGTATTGTGAGTAAAAAGCAAGGACGTAACACGTTAACTGGCAAACCAAGTGTTACGCACTTTCATAAAGACGCCGAGTATGATTGGGAGGGTGAGACGTATTCGTTACTTTCAGCTTATCCGTTAACGGGGCGGACGCACCAGGTGAGGGCGCATCTTTGTGAGAGTGGTTTTGCTGTGGTGGGTGATAAGATCTACGGACGCAGTGAGACTTATTTTTTAAACTTTTTAGAACAGGGGCTTACATCGGCTTTGTTAGAAAAATTGGAATTACCGCGTCATTTCTTGCATGCAGAAATGCTTTCATTTTCTCATCCTGTGACGTATAAGCGAATGGTCTTTCAGGCAATGATTCAAAATGAAGGTGATCTTACCGCATTCTTTACGGCACGGAACTGGGGACCTATCCCGCCTCCTTCATCCGAAAATTTTCTGCTATAAAATCACACCAGGAAATTTCTTTTTAAGTTCATTTTTCTGTTTTGGTGTTAGTGGTATTGGATTTTTATTGAATATCTGATTAAATATACTCGATATAGGCTGCTTTCCAATGAGTTTTGTTTTTTTAAGCGACTCAATATTGAATATCTGATTAAATCTACTCGGTATAAGTTTCATTCCAATGACACTTGCATTCCTTAAGGATTTTGCTTTTTTAAGCGACTCAAAAGCCTTTTTATCTAATGTCGTATTCTTAAGGTTGGCACCTTCTAGATTAGCATCTTTAAGGTTGGCACCTTCTAGATTAGCACCTTGAAGTTGGGTATTTATTGCTTTATTCTTTTGTTTTTGCCCCTTTGGATTACTCTTTTTGTAAGGGTTAAGGTTAGCTTTTTCAAAATTAGCACCTCTAAGATTGGCATCCTTTAGCATAGCACCTTCAAGAATAGCTCCCTGAAGTTTGGCATTTTCTAAATTAGTCTTCTGTTTTTTGTAAGGGTTAAGATTTGCACTTTCTAGATTAGCCGATTGAAGTTCTGCATTTTCTAGATTAGCCCCTTGAAATTGGGCTGTCTTTAAAGTAGCATTTTCAAGAACGACATTTGTTAAAGTGGCTCCTTTAAATGTAGTTTTGTCTATAAAAATAGCATCTTTTAGCTGGGCGTTTGTTAAGTTAATTTTATCAAAGTTCTTGACCGTAAAAACAATACCACTAAGATCAACTTTTTTTATATCTATTGATGCAGTTTTACTTCTAAGAATACTATTAAGACATCTTCTATTTAATTTAGCACCTCGAAATTTAGCTCCATTTAAGGTAGTATCTTCAAGGTTGGCACTTTCTAAAATAGCCTTTTTAAGTTCGGCTTTTTCTAGATTAGCCCCCTGAAGTTGGGCTTTCTTTAAGTTAGTAATTTTTTCGCTATTTGAATTAGTTTTTTTGTAAGGGTTAAGTTTAGCTTTTTTAAGAACAGTATTTTTAAGTTGGGCTTCTTCTAGATTAGCTCCCCGAAGGTTAGCTTCTTGTAGCTGGGCATTATTTAAAATAATTTTCCTAAAACTCATACCCGTAAAAACAATACCACTAAGATTAACATCTTTTAGATAAGCCTTATCAATGCTATCAAGACATTTTTTATCTAACTTAGCACCTTGAAATTCAGCTCCATTTAAGATAGCACCTTTAAAGTTGGCTTTTTCTAGAATAGCTCCTTGAAATTTGGCATTACTTAAATTAGTTCGATTGTTTTTGCGTTTAGAGCTAAGGTTGGCTTCTACTAGATTAGCCCTTTGAAGTTCTGCATTTTCTAGATTAGTACTTTGAAGATTGGCTTTCATTAACTCAGCCTTTTTAAGATTGGCATTTGTTAGCTGGGCGCCCGTTAAATTAATTTTATTAAAATCCGTACCCGTAAAAATAATACTATTGAGATTAACTTTTTTTAGATAAGCCTTATCAATGCTATTAAGACATTTCTTGTTTAACTCAGCATCTTGAAAGTTAGCATCATCTAACGTAGCATATCTAAGGTTGGCACCTTTTAGATTGGCTTCTTGAAGGATAGCGTTATTTAAATTAGTCTTTTTTTTAGAATTATGAATGCAGCTAAAGTAGGCTTTTTCTAGATTAGCGCCTTTGAAGTTAGCCCTTTCTAGATTAGCCTCTTTGAAGTTAGCTCCTTCTAGATTAGCTTCTTTAAACTCAGCGTCTTTTAGATTAGCATTTTGAAGTTTAGCTTTTTTTAAGTTAGTCTTTTGTTTTTCATCCTCTGAATTAGTTTTATCTTCGTAAGGGTTAAGATTAGCATTTTCTAGATTAGCTTTATTAAGTTCGACCTCTTCTAGATCAGCTCCTTGCATCTGGGCTCGTGATAAATTAGTCCCGTTGATATAAGCATTTGATAAGTCTATCAAGTGAGACTTAAAAGGAAAATTTTTATCCTCATCTTTATTTGTTAGAAGATTGAGAATGCTCTGCACATCGTTAGATGGTTTGTTTTTATATATATCAGAGTAAATTTTAGGGAGATTTTTAGAAATAGGTTCTTTACTAGTCGTAATATCTCTTATATAAACACAGAGCACGTCACAGATATTTTCGCAACGGAAATCGTTATCTTTGGCTAGATAATACAGTCCATAAACTCCTGCCAGACGAACACTTGATTTATCGTTTCCAAGCCGTTCAATCGCATTTTTATAGCGGTCTTCGATATTTCCTTGTTCCTCTGCTTCGGCGATTTTATTCTGTGCCTCAGCGGTATCATCTAAAGCTTTTACTCGTCTTAAACTAGCCAGTGCGACTAATAACGCTATGACACCACCAATCGCGAAACCTAAACGTTCTATGGCTACTCCAATATTGCCACATTCATTGTCTTCTGTTGCGTTATTTTTTGGTAAATTGTTGGTTATTTGGCTATAGTTTTCTATTTCATTGTTTGTTGAATTGTTGTTTGTTTTACCGTTGTCTACTGTTTCTTTTGTTGTTTTATTGTCGTTTATTACATTGTTGCTTGTTTTTCCTAAATTTCCTAATACTTCAGGCAGACATTTTTCATTCTGTGCACTTTTACTCTGATAGTTTGTATCGTGATAAATAGTTTTATATAAAACTATACCTAAATTAATTAATATAAAAAATGTGATTACTATAACCCAATCTGTAAGATGCCGCTGTTTTATAAAGGATAATACTGCATGGTTTTTTAGAAAGTCTAGCCAAATAATATCTAGCCAAATAATAAGAATAACAATAATTATCCTATATATAAGAGACCAATCTTCTGAGAATGATAAAACTATATCTAACCCAATTAATATAAGAAATGTGAATAATAATATATACAAATCTGTAAGAAGTCGCTGTTTTATAAATAATAATGTTAGAAGAACTAATAGAAAAATAACTATAAGTCCAACTATCCAGTGTATATAAGGCCACTCCTTTATGAAGGGTAAAATCTCTATTATGAAGGGTAAAATCTCTAGTTTTGTTAGAAGAAATAATTCAAGTGTGATAATTGCAGCACATATGAAACTTACAACCCAATCTATAACATCCCACTTCTTTAAGAACTCCTTTATCGGAAGCCAAATCTTTTTAAGCCCGTTTTTCATTTTCATAAATCCATTACCAACTCTCTTCAGAGAATGAAATTGTAGTTTCTAAATTCTATTTAATACTCATAACTTCTTAAATAGATCGTCTTATTCCTTAAACTCTTTTTTAACTCTTTCTAGCATCTCGATAACTTTTCTTGCTTCCGCTTCGGGGTAATTTCCATCCTTAATATTAGCAGCGTATTCTTTAGGAAAATCAGAATCTGGGGCATCATTCATATTTGATTGTATAATATAATATGCATTATTCATATCAGCAACAAAATCTTGAATCATATATTTAGGATAATCTATTATCTTACTCAACTTTTTTACTGTTTCTGTTATTACTTTCTGGAGATTTTTTAATTTTATTTCCATTGATTTTTTTCTTGCTGCACTTCCATTGAATGCTGCACTTCCACTGAAGATCGCGTTTTCAATGTAGGCTTCTTTATTTGTTCTATCTTTTAATTGCTTAATCGCAATATCAATGTAAAAATATTTTTCAATATCTTCTTCAGTAAAAACTCCGCTAAAATTTGTTTCTTCTAAAATAGCCCCTTGAAGTTCGGCACTGAATAAATTAGCCGCTTGAAGTTGAGCTTTTGGTAAAAAAGCCCCTTGAAGTTCGGCTTTCCATAAAATAGTCGCTTGAAGCCAGGCTTCCTTTAAATTAGCAGCTTGAAGTTGAGCTTTTGGCAAAAAAGCCCCTTGAAGTTGGGCTTTTTTTAAATTAGTCCCTTGAAGCTGAGCTTCTGATAAAATAGCCCCTTGAAGTTCGGCACTGAATAAATTAGCCGCTTGAAGCTGAGCTTCTGATAAATTAGCCCCTTGAAGCTGAGCTTCTGATAAAACAGCCCCTTGAAGCTGGGCCTTTTTTAAATTAGTCCCTTGAAGCTGAGCTTGTCGTAAAATAACCCCTTGAAATTGGACTCCTTCTAAATCAGCCCCTTTAAGCCAGGCATAATCTAAATTAGCCCCGTTAAGATAGGAGTTTGCTAGGTTTATCCAGTGGCTCTTAAAAGGAAAATTTTTCTCGTTGCTTTTGTTTGTTAGAAGATCGAGAATGCTCTGCACCTCGTTAGAGGGTTTATTTTCATATTTTTCAGAGTAACTTTTCTCATCACAAATATGTCCCACAGTAGTCGCAAGGTCTTTTTTCTCGTTAAAAATAGGCCGCCCACTAGTCGTAAGGTCTCTTATATGAACACAGAGCACGTCACAGATATTTTTACGACGCTTTTCGTTATCTATGGCTAAATGATAGAGCCCATAAGCTCCCGCCAGACGAACACTTGAATTGGCATTTCCAAACTGTGTGATTGCGTTTTTATAGCGGTCTTCGATGTTTCCTTGTTCCTGTGCTTTAGCGGTATCATCTAAAGCTTTTGCTCGCTGGAAACTAGCGAGTGCGACTAGTAATGCTATGATACCACCAATCGCGATACCTAAGCGTTCTATGGCTAGTCCAATATCACAGTTCTTATCGTTTGCTATTCCTAAATTTCTTAATAATACATGACACATGACTTCTTTATTTGAAGGCGCATCAATGAAATAAATAGTTATAACTAAAATTATAACTAAAACAAATAATATACCAGATGGGATAACTGTAAAAATCTTACCCCAATCTATAACACGCCACTTCTCTTTACCCCAATCACGAACTCTTTTCAGAAATGAATTCTTTTCAGAGGATGAAATCTTAGGTTCTGAATGCATAATATTCGACCATAGATTTTTTTAGGGATGGTGGGCGGCTAGTGGTTGGGAAATTTTTTGAGATAGCTGTCGGCGGCGGTGGTAAGAAGTGCGAGTGCCTTTTCGCGTGAATAATGGTTGTTGATGACGACGTCTTTTTTCTGCATTATTTTGTAGGTGGCAAAGAAGTTTTTAATTTTTTCAATGAGATGAGGGCTTACTTTCGAGATGTCGTCAATGTGAGCGAGTTCTGGATCGCTGACTGGAATTGCAATAAGTTTATGGTCTTCTTCGCCGTCGTCAATCATTTCTATATACCCAATGGCACGTGCTTGAATGAATGAGCCTGGCATCAAGGCATATTCGCCCATTAGCAGAACATCGATAGGGTCATTATCTTTACAATAGGTACGTGGCGTGAAGCCATAATTGAGAGGATAATGCATAGCGCTGTGAAGGATTCTATCGACAGCGATGAGGCCTGTATCTTTATGGAGTTCGTATTTGACGTTGGAGCCTTTAGAGATTTCAATGATGACTGGAAATTCTGCAGGAAATTTTTTGCTTAAGGGTAAGTCATGCCATAGATTCATAGGTACTCGGTACTAAATAATTAAATAATAGGATAATAAGATTGAATGTGTGAATTAGTGAATGGTAAAAATTGAATGATAAGATTGAGATCGAATGGGTAACAATTGAATAAGACGTTATACGATAATGATAAGCACTGGCGATAATGAATAGAAAATCCAATTTGCAATTGTTGAAATCAATTTGATCTACTAGCCATATCACATAAGAGCAGAGGTCTTATTATGAATGAATAAGTGATACTACTGAGAGGGTGAGGATCACTTGGGAGGGGGCAAGAAGCGGCTAGGCTAGGGGGGAGCAATCAGTAAGTGGGGCGGCGATTGATGATGTAACGTGTGAATCGCTTATTTCTACGAATGCGTTTTTCTAGGCGTGTGGCTTCAATTTTTTTAACGAGCGCTGGTTTTTTATAAAAGCGTCTTTCTTTAAGTTCTTTGATGATGCGCTCTTTATCGACTTCTTTTTTAAATCTTCTGATAGAACCCTCAATGTTCTCACTTTCTCTAATATATACGACTGCCATAATATTATTATTACTTACTATTATTATTACTTACTATTTACTACTTACTATTTAATATCAATGTTGAATGTAATATCAATGTTGAATGTGATGTCAATGTTGAATGCGATTATTATTCAATGCGATTATTATTCAATGCGATTATTATTCAATGTGATTAATATTCAATGTGATTAATATTCAATGCGATTAATATTCAGTGCGATTAATACTCAATGTGATTGATATTCAGTGCGATTAATATTCAATGTGATTGATATTCAATGTGATTGGATATTAATAATTGTTAATAATGGTGTGTAAAAATTGATATTGTATATATGTTATATATTCCTGATATTTTATATACTTTTTGATATTTTTGTGCTATTTATAGCAATTAGGGTTATTTCAAATGTGTGTGCCTATTCAATGTGTCTGTATACTCAATGCATGTGTATATTCAATGCATGTGTATATTATATCATCATAACCCCTATAATTTTGATATTGTGTCGATAAAAATAACAATTTGTGCCGATAAAAATAACAAATTTTATGATTAACTGGTTTACAATATTCATGAATTATACGATTTATGTTGTATATATAGCCTATTGATTATGGGCACTTGATTATGATATGAGTTGTTAAGAGTACACTATTGTTTAGAATTCTGCGAAAACTCTGCGGAGAATGGGTGGTAAGGCTTATAAACTGCTGTAATATGTGAATATATTATAAACTGCTATAATATATGAATGTATTATAAACTGCTATAATATGTGAATGTATTATAATATGTGAATAAGTTTTTAAGATGATAGTACAATATTATTAAGATGATTGAGATTTAGACTGATTGAGATTTAAGATGATTGAGATTTAGAATGATTGAGATTTAAGATGATTGAGATTTAATATGATTGAGAAGACTGTACAGTAGTACTTTGACTGTATTTGATTGTATTTGACTCTATTTGATGGTACTCGATTCTATTTGATTGTATTTGACTGTATGAATGAAGGCGATATAAATGCAATATAAATGAAAATGTATTGAAAGCGAGAGTACAAGTAATTAAATGAAAATGTATTGAAAGCATAAGTAGTTCAATGAAAATGTATTGAAAGCGAGAGCACAGGTAATTAAATGAAAATGTATTGAAATTGAGTGTAATTCTGAGTATACTTTTATAATTTTGTTTGGGCATTGAAAATCATGAATACTGGAACGGTTACTTCGGAAAGTTTCCCTGACCTGTTAGAGTTTGAAAAAAAAGACTTGGGTCTCTTGCATAAGAAAATGACTGCAATTATGCAAAAAAAGTCTGCTTCTGATAAAGACCTTGAAAAACTGAAAGAGTTTGAGCTGGAATTTCAAACAAAAGCTAAGTCGCTCTACAAAAAGCTTGACAATTGGCAGCGTACACAAGTGGCACGGCACCCGCAGCGTCCGTATACATTGGATTACTTGAGTCATATTTTTGATGATTTTCAAGAGTTTTCGGGGGATCGGCTTTTTGGTGATGATCGGTCTGTTATTGGAGGGATTGCTTCATTGGAGGGGCGGAGTGTGGTTATTGTTGGGCAGCAGAAGGGGAGGTCTACGGAAGAGAATATTAAGCGTAATTTTGGTATGCCGCACCCAGAGGGTTATCGGAAGGCGTTAAAATTGTTTCGTTTGGCTGATAAATTCAATAAGCCTATTGTTACGTTTATTGATACGCCGGGGGCGTATCCTGGGATTGGGGCTGAGGAGCGTGGGCAGGCTGAGGCTATTGCTAAGAACTTGCAAGAAATGTTTACATTGCGTGTTCCTATTGTGTCTGTTGTGATTGGCGAAGGCGGGAGTGGTGGTGCGCTTGCTTTGTCGGTCTGCAATCATCTGATGATGTTAGAGAATTCTATCTATTCGGTGATATCGCCTGAGTCTTGTGCGGCTATATTATGGAAGGACGAAGGGTACAAACGTGACGCGGCAATGGCGCTTAAAAATGATGCGTTTACGGGCAAAAGCCTTAAAGTTGTCGATGAAATCATTAAAGAAGCGCCGGGTGGGGCACATCGCGGTCTTACTATGACTAGTTCGCATATTAAGGCGGCGTTATCCAAGAGTCTGGGTGTATTTTCTACTTATGCACCAGAAAAGCTTATTTCACATCGGATTGAGAAATTTGCTAATATTGGCATTCTTAACAAAGCTTCTTAACACGGTGTACGTGTGTGGATAGTGGTCTGTATTGGCTATGTGAGTTGTTTTTTTGTTGTGGTTCTGTGGGGTATTGACTTAGGACGTGAATTGAATTGAGCACGTCCTAGGAGAACAATTTTAGCAATTCTAACAATTCTTCTTATTGTTTGGCGGTGAATTTTCTATGCTCACGTTTCAAGATATTATCTTAAAGTTAAATGATTTCTGGAAAGAACAAGGGTGTGTGCTACACCACAGTTACGATGGCGAAGTGGGGGCGGGAACATTTCATCCTGCTACGTTTATTCGCTCGTTAGGGCCAGAGCCTTACTGTGCTGCCTATACGCAACTTTCTAGAAGACCGACGGATGGGCGTTATGGAGAAAATCCCAATCGGCTGCAACGGTACTTTCAATATCAGGTTATACTGAAACCGGTACCACGGCAATTTCTCACATTATATTTCAAAAGCCTAGCAATGCTCGGTATAAATGGGCATAAACACGACGTACGGCTTGTGCATGACGATTGGCAATCCCCAACTTTAGGGGCAAAAGGTCTGGGTTGGGAAGTCTGGCTTAGTGGAATGGAAGTCTCACAAATCACCTATTTTCAACAAGTTGCTAGCATTGACGTTCCGCTTGTGACAGGTGAGATCACCTATGGGCTCGAGCGATTGGCGTTATTTCTGCAAGGCGTTGACTCGGTTTATGACATTCGATTCAATGATCACCTTACTTATGGTGATATTTACCTTCATAATGAACAGGCGCACTCGAAGTACAATTTTGAACTTGCTTCTGTAAAAAGGCTTATGCAATTGTTCACTCTCTATGAAAATGAAGCAAAAGAACTACTTGCTCATCATTTCAATGACAAACAGCAGCATACCCATAAAAAAGATTCACCTACCGATTCAATAACAACCAGTGCCCTACCAAGTTACGATCTTGTTATCAAGTGTTCGCACCTCTTCAATCTCCTCGATGCACGTTCGGCAATTTCTGCTATTGAGCGTGATACGTACATCGCTAGAATCCGCACCCTGGCAAAGCAAGTTGCTGAAAATTATCTGAGTGAACGCAAAGCCGCTGGTTTCCCGCTTACAAAATACATCAAGACGTTCTCTGAAAAATTCAATGCAACCCCTCCGCAGCCAGCAAAAACTCTCTCACCACCAGCAATTCCACCCAATCCCCGCAATGTCGATCCAGCTCGAAAAAACTCTCTGCTCATTGAGATTGGCGTTGAAGAACTTCCGCATGAAACACTTGAGAAAACTGAAATCAATTTCCATACACTCTGCACGCAAACATTGGTTAACCATGCATTAACTTGCTCGAATGCTAAGGCATTCAGTACGCCGCGTAGACTAGCATTTCTATGTCAATTGGAACAATCCAATAACAATCCACCCCATGAAGCATTATTGAAACCAATTGAACATGCAATCCAACAGATTTTTGAAAAATTGCCGCTTAAAAAGTCCAATTTAGGCGAGACAATGCGCTGGGGCACGTCCGATGAAACAGAAAAAGTATTCATCCGCCCAATCACCTATATTCTTATTCTACTAAACAATGATCCTATTGAGTTCAGCTACGCGGGTATTACCAATGCACCGATAACTCGCGGTCATCGGTGGTTAACTCCTGGTTCTGATAAAAATAACACAACTATTCGCAATGACTTCGCAGGACAATCAATTTCTATCAATAACCCTAATCATTGGGAAGATATTTTGGCAGATCACTACGTTATTGCTGATAGAATGAAGCGACAATCCATGATCGAAGCGGAACTTACGAGGTTAAGCGAACGCAATGACTGGGAATTTGTAGCCTACCATAAATTATTACCCGTCGTAACGCAATTGATCGAATACCCAATCATTATCATTGGTGAGTTTGCAGAACAATTTCTAACCTTACCTGAAGAGGTGATTGTTAGTGAATTGGTCGAACACCAGAAATATTTTCCTATCCGTGACCGTAAAACGCAGAAATTACTTCCTCGCTTTATCATCACTAGCAATATCAAAGAAAGCAATGATACCGTTAAAACAGGCAATGAGCGAGTCTTGACGGCGCGGCTTCGTGACGGTCTCTTCTTCTATGAGAATGATCTTAAAAACCTAGCTTTTTATAGGACCCATAAACTTCAAACGATCACCTACTACGAAGGAATCGGCTCTTACCAAGACAAGGTTTCACTACTGCGCCAGGTACTCAAAACTCTAATCGAAAACTATTCACCCCATGGCTACGCTTCAATTCCAGATTCCAATACAATTTCCACGCTCTGTGACTACGCTAAGATTGACATTGCGTCACAAATGGTCGCTGAATTCCCCCATCTCCAGGGTGTTATCGGTTCTTACTATACAGATTATGCCCTGCGTCATAACAATGCGAATAATCTCAAACCTGACCAGATAGACCCAATTACAGATGCGATCAAATACCAATACGTCGCTCCGAATCGGTTGCTTTCTGAGCTGCCAGAGCAGGATGCAATGCTTCGTTATTTCTTTGCGTTAGCGGATCGGTTGACGCACCTTATCCCGCTTTTTGCGGTGGGTATACCGGTAACTGGGAGTAAAGACCCTAAGGGGATTAGACGTGCGGTCATTGAAATTGCCGATTTACTGCTTGGTGGCATCTGGGTTAAGAATGCTAGTACGGGGGATTCTGAGTGTTATAGGCCTTCGTTCTCGTTTAAAAAATTCTGGACAGCCAATCCCTACCTCTACGAGCCCTATCTGAAACATCACCCTAAAAAACTCAATGCTAACCAGCTCTTTAAAGAATTGCTCTCCCTCCTCAATAGCCGACTTCCCAATGCTTTAAAGAAAGAATACCTTAAATCTAAAAAAATCCCGCCATCAATGGACGAGACTTTTTCTGAATTACTCAAATCTGTTCTGACCGATTGCGATTGGAATCCGCTACATTCTTTTAATTTATTAAGATGTATCATTGATTTTAGAAATAAAAGCCCTGTAAAATGGCTTGCAATCCTAACCGTCCATAAACGCATCTCTCATATCCTTACCCGTGAAAAAAAGACAATCACCGACGTTGGTATAGGTCTCGGGCTGGCTATCAATGAAACTCTCCTCGGTGAAGGGGCGGAATACGATCTGTTTGCGTATTACCAGGAGGTCCAATCACTTCTGCAGCGGTCGGCTCTACAATCAAAAAATCCTGACGAAGCGTCTCATAAATCCTTCAATGACATTTTAGAACTTTTTGGCAATTATGAACAGCGCACTTCTAAGTTTTTTGATAATGTTATGGTTAACGATAAGAATCAATCTTTAAAGGTCAATCGGCTAACCTTACTTGATCATATTAAATCTCAATTAGATCAATTCCTCGACTGGCATCAATTTTCTTAACCATGAAGCCAATAAAAAAAACACCATCATTCTTACGTAAGACAATAACGTCATGCTTACGTAAATTACAGGAATACTATGAACATCCCTATACAACTACAATAACTACAACTGTTATAATTTTTATATTCTTATCTCTCTTTATATTATTAATGGTTAGTCTTTCTTGGGAGTACTGCTGGCCTCCTGCCTTAGGAAAAACTAATGGAGATTGTGAAATTGGAACACTCATAGTACGGTTAGGGTATGCGATCGGCGGTGTGATAGCGTTATTTGTTGCGATGGCTGGTGCTAAGCGAGCACGAGCTTTAGATGAAACCGCCAAAGCACAGGAGAGAGGAAACATCGAAGACCGTTATAAAAACGCGATCGAACAGTTTGGAAAAGAAGATCCAAGTATTCGTCTAGCAGGCGCTTACGGACTGTATCATCTAGCGAAAGATAATAAAGACCGTCGCGAAAATATCTGTGACGTACTCTGTGTCCACATAAGAGAACTTACAACTAGCGAAGTTGCCGTCGGTAAAAATAGTGATGGTAAAGAAATAAAATACTCTGAAAAATATGCAACCAAACCATCTAACGAGATACAGAGCATTCTCGATCTTCTGGTAAACAAAGAAAACAAGAAAGACTTTCCTTTTAAGAGTCACTGGATAAACCTAGCAAGTGCCTATCTTAACGGGGCTAATTTATGGAAAGCCCAACTTCAAGGAGCTAATTTATGGAATGCCCGGCTTCAAAGGGCTAGTTTATATCAAGCCCAGCTTCAAGGGGCTCATTTAAGTTTGTCCCAGTTTCAAGGTGCTGTTTTAGGGTCTGCCCAGCTTCAAGGGGCTGTTTTAAGGCTTGCCCAGCTTCAAAATGCTGAGATAAAATATGCCCAGTTTCAAGGAGCCAATTTAAGTTATGCTCATCTTCAAGAGGCTGATTTAAGTTCTGCCCAGTTTCAGGGGGCTGATTTAAATTTAACCCAACTTCAAGGGGCTAATTTAAGAGAAGCTCAACTTCAAGGGGCTAGTTTAAGAGGAGCCCAACTTCAAGGGGCTAATTTAAGTTCTGCCGGACTTCAAATGACCAATTTAAGTTCTGCCCAGTTTCAGGGGGCTGATTTAATAAAAACTGATTTTAGAGGAGCTTTTACTGAACAGAAGTATAATACAGATTTTAATATTGATGCGGCGATTAAAAAATTAAAAGATAAAAGAAATCAAAAAGACGACATTCAAAATGCGATCTTCAGTGGAGGAGTAAGAAAATATGAATTAGACGATTTTAAGAAAACAACAGCAACAACATTGGACGAGTTGGATAAGATAAAAAACTATAATCAAGTTAGAATTAACCACTTTGAACTGAAAATGAATAAAGTCGAAAAAATACTAGAAGACAACTTAAGTAAACCCGAAGACAATTCTATTCCTTCTGGCGCTATAACAGGAATCTACCCCAAAGCAGAAGCAGACAAGATTATCGCAATGCTAGAAGAATTAAATAAACAGCTAATAGAAATAGAAATAAGACAATACTACTGGGGCTAATAACTAATACCGTTACGAAGAGTAACTCAAGCAGAGTATAATTCTTTAATATTCTACTCGTGTTCTATGGCTATGAATGTAAAATCTTTTAAAAACTGGTTTAAAAAAAACTGGGTTAAATGTCTCGTCATTGTTGTACTTTTATTTCTTATCGGACTTTTAGTTGCCAATCTTTCTGGGGAGTACTGCCGCCCTTGTTTTATCAAAAATTTAGGCATTACAGAAACTAATCAACTCTGCAATCCTGGAGTACTCATAGTACGTTTAGGATATGCGATCGGTGGTGTGATAGCATCATTGGTTGCGGTGGCTGCCCTTGAGCGAGTAAGAGCGTTAGATCAAGGAAACATCGAGGACCGCTATAAAAATGCAATCACACAATTTGGAAATGAAAATTCAAGTGTTCGTCTAGCAGGAGCTTACGGACTGTATTATCTAGCCAGAGATAATGAAGACCGTCGTGTAAACATCTGCAATGTGCTCTGTGTCCACATAAGAGGCATTACGACCAGTGAGAAACCTATTTTTAACAGGCAAAAGGACCTTGCGACTACTGTGGGACCTATTTTTGACAAAGAAAGTTACTCTGAAAGATATAAAACTAAACCCTCTGACGAGGTGCAGAGCATTCTCGATCTTCTAACAAATAAAGAGAATAATAAGGACTTTCCTTTTAAGAGTCACTGGATAAACCTAGCAAATGCGCATCTTAACGGAGCTAATTTAGAAAAAGCCCAACTTCAAGGAGCTAATTTAAGGCAAGCTTGGCTTCAAGGTGCTAAATTAGGTTCTGCCCAACTTCAAGAGGCTTATTTATGGAATGCCCAGCTTCAAGGGACTAATTTAAATCATGCATATCTTCAAGAGGCTAATTTAGATTATGCTCAACTTCAAGAGGCTAAGTTAGAGAAAGCCCAGCTTCAAGCGGCTACTTTACAATCAGCTTATCTTCAAGGGGCTAATTTAGAAGAAGCCCAACTTCAAGGGGCTAATTTAAGAGAGTCCCATCTCCAAGGTGCTAATTTAAGAAAATCCCATCTCCAAGGGGCTCGATTAGGGTTTCTTCAAACGACTGATTCAGAAAAAAAACAGCCTCAAATTATTCTTTCAAATGGAGTTCAACTTCAAGGGGCTAATTTAAGAGAAGCTCAGCTTCAAGGGGCTGATTTAAGTTGTGCTGATTTTCAAGGAGCTGATTTAAGTTATGCTCAGTTTCAAGGAGCAAATTTAATGACGGCTCGATTTCAAGCGACTAACTTATATAAAGCTCAACTTCAACTTCAGTCTGATGAGTTTGCAGTCATTAATTTTAATGGAGCCTATGCTGATCCCAATATATCTATACATATACCACCAAAAACAAATTTAGAACTTGCAGTTGATAGATTAAAGAATAGATCAGGTAAAAAAGCTGATCTCAAAGATGTTATATTTAGTGGAGGTGTAAAAGCAGATAATTTAAAGAACTTTAAGAGTTGTAGAACAGAGATCGAGAAGGTATTAACTGGTATAAATTATAATGATATTAACAATTTTAAAGAGAGAATGAACAGAGTCGAAGAAATACTAGAAGAAAACTTAGGTGAACCTAATAATACTCCTATTCCTCCTGGGGCTGAAATAGAAGAATACCCCAAAGCAGAAGCAGACAAGATTATCGCAATGCTAGAAGAAGTTAAAAAGAGGCTAAAAAAACAACAGAAATTTTTCAAGAATTTATAAAATTTTTAATAGAATAATGATAAAATTTTCCGATCATTTAAAGAAAGAGTAGTATATTAATAGTAGGAGGAGGTAGGAATGAAAGAAGGAATATGTGAGAAGCAGCGGAAGAGGTTATTTGAAGGTGAAGCGGCGGCGTGATAAGAAGGCAGGAATGTCTGTATCAGCGGATAAGATAGGGCATAGTTCATTTCGCTCGACATTGCTAGCGTTTGCTAGGAAGCAGTTAAATTTGATGTTGAGTGAAGTGTGTCAATTGAAGCAAGCGGATCGTGATTTTTCGTCGGATGAAAAATTGACGGCGACGGTTTTGACGAAGATAGCGGCTGGCGAGATAAAATCTGTCCATATATCGCAAGAGGAAGCGGTGAAATACCTGAAATTGATCTCATCATGCGAATGCAATAAGCAAAATTACCTCCTGCGTCCCAATTCTAAGGCGAAAGACGAGGACGAGGAAGCGCCCAATCCATATTTCAATAGCCCATTCTGACAATCTGATTAACCCTACCAATCTGCCAATCTGCCCTTACCAATCTGATTAAGCCTAACAATCTAACAATCTGGGCTTACCAATCTGATTAATCCTAACAATCTGACAATCTGGGCTTGCCAATCTGATTAAGTTTACCAATCTGACAATCTGATTAAGCTTGACAATCTGATTAAGCCTAACAATCTAACAATCTAGGCTTGCCAATCTGATTAAGTTTACCAATCTGACAATCTGATTAAGCTTGCCAATCTGACAATCTGATTAAGCTTGACAATCTGATTAACCCTGCCAATCTGCCAATCTAGGCTTGCCAATCTGATTAACCCTGCCAATCTGAGCCTGCTAATCTGATTAACCCTGCCAATCTGATTAAGCCTGCCAATCTGGGCTTACCAATCCGATTAATCCCGACAATCTGACAATCTGGGCTTACCAATCTGATTAAGCTTGATAATCTGAGTCTGCCAATTTGTGCTTTAACAAGCATTGAATAGGCAATATTCCATGCTTAACCTTGAAACCCCTAATATAAGGGGGGCAATCTCGAGAATAGGAAATGGGAATCATTCCCCATTGATAACTCAATCGCCCCAAAAAATCCAGCCACCCAACAATCCAGCCACCCAACAATCCAATCATCTAACAATCGACCCACCTAAAAACCCAACCACCCCAATAATCCAGCCACCCCAAAAAATAATCACCTAAAAACCCAATCACCCAACAATCCAGCCACCCAAAAATCCAGCCACCCCAAAAAATAATCACCTAAAAACCGAATCACCCCAAAATAACCCAATCACCCCAAAAATCTACCCCCATAAAAACCCAACCACCTAAAAACAATCCAACCACCAAAAACCGAATCACCCAATAATCCAACCCCCTAAAAACCCAATCACCCAACAATCCAACCACCTAAAAACCCAGCCACCTAACAATCGACCCACCTAAAAACCGAATCACCCCAAAAAATAATCACCATAACCCAATCACCCCAAAATTCAATGATTTAAGATTTTTGAAATTTATCAATTTGATATTTATTTAAATAAATACGATAATTATTGAAATAAATACTATTTTTATTCAAATGAATAAAAATAATATAAAATATCAAAAAATAATTCAATATTTATTCCAATCTTGTTGTATATAAATGTTATACGACAAGGCAGCAATGTGGTTAGCGATGAAAAAGCTGTGAATTTTTAATTGAGAGTTGAGAAAAGCTATGAATGATTGAGAGGAGTTGCGAATGATTGATAAAAAGCAATGAATTTTTGATTGAGAAGAGTTGCGAATGATTGATAAAAAGCAATGAATTTTTGATTGAGAAGAGTTGCGAATGATTGATAAAAAGCAATGAATTTTTGATTGAGAAGAGTTGCGAATGATTGATAAAAAGCAGTGAATTTTTGATTGAGAAGAGTTGCGAATGATTGATAAAAAGCAGTGAATTTTTGATTGAGAGGAGTTGCGAATGATTGATAAAAAGCAATGAATTTTTGATTGAGAGGAGTTGCGAATGATTGATAAAAAGCAATGAATTTTTGATTGAGAAAATCTGTGGTTCTTTGATTGAAAGTTGGAAATTGTTACCAGAGAGTAACTCCAATTACAGTTTCAGAGAATTGCATTTTTAGAAAATTATAATCTTAGAGAATGCAATTCTTAGAAGATCTGTGAATCTTTGATTGAGAAAATCTGTGGTTCTTTGATTGAAAGTTGGAAATTAAAAAGCATTGAATCTTTGATTGAGAAAGTCTGTGAGTTCTCCAATTGCAGTCTTAGAGAATTGCATTCTTAGAAAATTACAATCTTAGAGAATACAATTCTTAGAAAATTGCATTTCAATTGGTATTGGAGAACAAATTTTTTCTAGATTATTCAAATTTTTTGCAATATTAATCGGCGTGTCTTCCAAAATAGTACTTAAGCGGCACTAATGGGAGGAGTGTTCCTTAAAACGCTGGCTGGTGTTGTATAGAAAATTAGAATAAATTCAATGCAGAATAAAAAAGATTGAATGAAAAAGAAAAATCAATGCTCCGATCTTCAATATCAATAAGCGCGTCCCTACTACCCAGAACCTTTTTGTATAAGAAGAGGGGAGGAGGAGGACTATTAAGGCTAGGAGCGGTGGTGGTGATGCTCCTGATGCCCCTGATGCTCCTGATGCTCCTATTAGCAATGATAACCCTTGGGTGTACGATAGGGCAGCGTGGTTTGGGAGAAATAGCAGAGGTGATTGAAGAGGTGGAAGTTGTGTCGGTGGCTGTGGAAGACATTATGATTGAGAGTTCGGATGTAGTGTTGTATGAGGGTCCGCGCATCACGGGTATTGTCGAGAACACGAACACTGACAATGCGAACACCCAGAATGCGAATATTGGCAATGTGTATACCCAGAATACGAACACCTACAATGTGTATACCAAGAACACGAACACTTACAATGCGAACACCCAGAATGCGAATATTGGCAATGTGTATACCCAGAATACGAACACCTACAATGTGTATACCAAGAACACGAACACTAACAATGCGAATACTAACAATGTGAATATTGACAATGTGTATACCCAGAATACGAACACTTACAATGCGAATACTAACAATGTGTATACCCAGAATACGAACACTTACAATGTGAATATTGACAATGTGTATACCAAGAACGCGAACACTGATAATTTGAATACCAAGAATGCGAATATTGACAATGTGAACACTGATAATGCGAATAGCAAAAATATGATAACAATCGGCAATATCAAAAATCACAATGACGACGTTACAGGAATGCTTACGGTCACAATCAAAGACACCAGTAGCGACGTGGCGTACGAAGCGGAGCCCGAGACGTTTACAATATCAGGGCTAGTTCTCAATCCAATCGGCATAGGCGCTGAGAGAATGACAGCTCCGTTTGAGATTGCAATCATTCCGGTGGATGCGGCGGGTTTTAAGCTCTATGATCGGGCGTTAAAATATCAGATTGTGGTAGAGCTGGGAGGGTTGGTGCAGGTGCGTCTTGGGAGTGGTGAAGGTGAGGTGACGTTGACGGAGTATGCGGCTGGTGGCGAGAGACTTGAATTGCGGGCGTGTAGTGATTTCCCGCCTAGCATTAGGGTATTGGATGGGGGCATTGAGGTGCCGTTTAGTTACGGTGCGGACAATTTGAATAGCCCTACCGAAGGTGATGCTAACTCGAATACGGCAGCTATTCTGGGTACTGGAAATAACCCTTTGAATACTACAAATATCTTGGGTACTGGAAATAATCATTTGAATACTACAAATATCTTGGGTACTGGAAATAATCATTTGAATACTACAAATATCTTGGGTACTGAGAATAACCACTTGAACACTGCAAATATCTTGGGTACTAGAAATGACCCTTCGGAGAATGCGCCAGGACTGAGCGTAACGGTGAGTGAAATCAATCCATATATCATTGGAACGGTTGCTGCTGTGTTAGCGGTGCGTAACAATGGCGTTTTAATCACCGAGTTTTCATTCGACGTTAATGTTAAAGAATGCGTCCAGCGTGAGGATATAAGGATCACAACTTCAGATGACGTTCTGTACGAGGCGCCTGCGGTGATGAGCATCACAAACGATGTGATAACAATTGGAATGGTTACCAATCGGCTCGATGATGTGACGGGAATGCTTACGGTAAGAATTGGGAGTGATGATAGCAATGCGTTGTACCGAGCGGAGCCTGAGGTGTTTACGATTTCAGGTTCGAAACTCAATCCCCCTGGGCTGGCAGAAACTAAAATGACGGTTAAAGAAGAGATTGTTTTTACACCGATTGGAGCAAATGGGGACTTGTCGAATGGGGGCTTGTCTTATCGCGTGGAATTAAAATTTGTGGGAGTAGTGCAGGTTCGTTTGAGTGGGGGTATTGAGGAGGTTATTTTTACGGAAGGCGAGGTTTTGGATACGGCGGAGGTACGATTGAAGCCGTGTCGGACAGAATTTTCACCGCGCACTACGGTTTTTGTAGGGGGAATGCCAGTGACTCATATCCGTGCCACAATCGAAGACATGAATAGTCGTCCTATAAATCCATATGAAGCGGGCATGTATGCTAGGCGGTTAAGATTGATTGCTGAGGGGGAGGCGGCACTAGAAAATCCAATAAATCCAATAGCAGAATTTTTATTCACCGTCAATGTAGGGGCTTGCACATTAAAAGACGATGAAGAGAATATCGTTGGGATGATGGGTGTCAATGGAGATTTAGTCGATGTGGGAACAGCTGCTAATCCGTGGCAGGTCGACAGCGCTCTTAGGTTAAACTTAGTGGCTGAGCTTGTCAATGAGACGAATGATGTCTACGGAGACGATCATTATCGTTTGACAGCGGATGTGGATTTGGGGGAGGTGGAAGCGCCGTGGAGTGAGGCAAAAAGCGGAAGTGGTGATGGAAATAGTGATGGAGCTGGGAATTATGGTGGGTTTATACCGATTGGGACGACTAGAAATGCGGTGAATAGTTTTGGTTCGCATACGAGTCGGTTCCGTGGCACTTTTGACTGCAATAACCAAACGATCTCAAACCTCTACATTTCAAATACAAGAACGAATGTGACGAATAACGGCAATTATAAGGGATTGTTTGGAATTGTCGATGGTGGTGTGATCAGCAATTGTCAGTTACGCAATGTAAAAATTATTGGCAATGCTTACCTAGGCGGGCTGGCTGGAGTGGTGGCTGCGGGAACAATTGATCGTGTGGCTCTCGAAGAGGTCACGGTCAGCAATGGTAATGGACAGGTGAAAACGTTCTTACCGTTAGGCGGGATGATCGGTTACAATGCAGGAATGATTCTTGATGCGTATGTAAGAAATGCAGGATTGTCTAATCGCGGGAGGATCACAGGAGGGTTAGTGGGCTCGAATGCGGGTGCGATCACGCGTAGTTATGTTGTGGAGAGTACTTTGCGTGGGAATGGAATTGTCGGTGGTCTGGTGGGGCAGCTGGGTTCTACGGGGAATGTGAGTGTATCTTATACGGCGGGGTTTGTGCGGGGTATGGATGTTCAGGCGGGGGGTCTGGTCGGATGGCAAGTGGGTGGTACTGTAGCGAATGCGTACTCGACGGCTTCGATTGTGGGAACAACGCAGGTGGGGGGTATTGTTGGTGAGCGTTATGGGGGCGTGTTATCTAATGTGTATGCGGCTGGGAGTGTGATTGGAAATGCGACTACAGGTGGGCTGGTTGGAAATAATAGTGGTGGGATGACAATTGCTTCTTATTGGGATAAAGAGACAACAGGGCAGTCGGCGAGTGCTGATGTGAATGCGGTAGGTCGGAGGACTGTGGAACTTCAAGTCTCAGCTCCGACGACTAATGGTGGTAGTGGTGAGAATGCTGTATATGTGAATTGGGATACTGGAGTGTGGTCTTTTATGAATGGGATTTATCCGCGTCTTATAGGGATATGATGTTCGCATGAGCAATACACGAATGATGAGGCGAATACGTGTAAAGACGGGGATAAGACTCCGTAGCACTTTAAATTTGATATAAAATTACCTAAAAATCACATATGATAAATAGTAAATACTAAACGGTAAATAATAATTGGTAAATGATAATTGGTAAATGCTAAATGGTAAATAATAATTGGTAAATGCTAAATGGTAAATAATAATTGGTAAATGATAAATGGTAAATAATAAACGGTAAATGATAATTGGTAAATAATAATTGGTAAATAATAATTGGTAAATAATAATTGCTAAATGATAATTGGTAAATGATAATTGGTAAATGATAATTGGTAAATGATAATTGGTAAATGATAATTGGTAAATAATAAACGGTAAATGATAATTGGTAAATGATAATTGGTAAATGATAATTGGTAAATGATAATTGGTAAATAATAAACGGTAAATGATAATTGGTAAATAATAAATGGTAAATGATAATTGGTAAATGATAATTGGTAAATAATAATTGGTAAATAATAAATGGTAAATAATAATTCGTAAATAATAATTGGTAAATAATAATTGGTAAATGATAATTGGTAAATAATAAACGGTAAATGATAATTGGTAAATAATAAATGGTAAATAATAAATGATAAATAATAAACGGTAAATCATAAATGGTAAGTGGCAAATAGAAATAGATATTGAAAGGGCTAGAAAATAAATGAAAACAGGGCAAAAACCTTATATTGACGGTTAAAAATAAATTTAATGGCAGCTAGTTATAAATTTATGCGTCATTCTACAAGAAATACCGTATAATGAATGTGTTATAGCGTAGCCATACCGTTAATTGAAGTGTAGGGGTTCAGTTATAATGCTGAATGGTATACTGAATGCTATGCTGAATTTTGAATAGTTATCATGAAATATCGTGAGTTATCGTATATCATGAGTTATCGTATGATGGCGTCTGAATGGTGATGATTCTCGGAGAATAAACTGTGCAGGGAGGAAATACCGTTGGGATACGGGGAGGAATTGCGGATAAGAGATTGAGATTGCGATTGATGAAAAATAGTGATGAAATAGCAGTAAAACAGCCATAAAAACAAAGTATTCAACTTAAAAACAGCCATAAAAACAAAGTATTCAACTTGAAAATAGTCATAAAAATAAAGTATTCAACTTGAAAATAGTCATAAAAACAAAGGATTCAACTTGAAAATAGCCATAAAAACAAAGTATTTAACTTCAAAATAGCCATAAAAATAAAGTATTCAATTTAAGAACAGCCATAAAAACAAAGTATTCAATTTGAAAATAGTCATAAAAACAAAGTATTCAATTTGAAAATAGCACTAAAAATAAATCGCTCAATCCAAAAATAGTAGCAAAGTTAAAGTATTGAACTTGAAAACAGGTTATAATGGAAATGATGAGTTATGATAACAATACATTTAATGCTCCAATGATAAAACCAACGGTTCACAATGATAATAGCAAGGAATAATAAAACCAACGGTCAAAATAGCTAACAGAATAGTATTCAATAGAAACATGCCTCATTAAAGGCAATACAAAATAAAGGAAATATAAAATAAATAAAGAGAGTAGAAAGAAAGCAAACAAGGGCAATATAAAATAGATAAAGAGAGTAGAAAACAAACAAAGGCAATATAAAATAGATAAAGAGAATAAAAATAAACAAAGGTAACACAAAATAGATAAAGAGAATAAAAATAAACAAAGGTAACACAAAATAGATAAAGAGAATAGAAAATAAACAAAGGTAACACAAAATAGATAAAGAGAATAAAAAATAAACAAAGGCAATATGAAATAAAGAAAGGTAATATGAAATGAATATTGAGTTATTGAAGCAATTTTCAAAGAAAGTTGCCCTAAAATTTTTTCCAAGGACCCTTCCCAAATTCCCTATACAACCCAAGTTCCCCGTAAGATCATACCTAGCCATAGTATTACTAGGAGCGGTTGTAGTGGTAGTGATGGGAGGATGTACGGCGTTACTGCAGAAGAATCCACCGCCGGATAAATCACCGTTTAATTCGGCGGATATTGAGGTTGTGTTCAATGAAGAAAAAGTACCGCAAGAACACATCACCATAAGTAGAACTAAGCTTATTGTCACAGGGCTTACGAATGTCTACGACAACCTGCAAGCAAAGGGAAAGATAACAATCAGTGAGCGTTCTACTGCGTTCAATGCATTTCCACTCTCGATAGGGTTTGATGATCCTACGGGAATTGCGAGTAAATCACAAAGTCTGCTGGAAGCGTTTATGCTGGTTCCTGCGGAGGGACGTGAGCAGGAGATGGATATATTGATTGATTTTTCTGGTGTGGCGGTGAAGGAGCTTATTTCGGCGGACTTGTTTAGTGCAACGTACGGACCTAGTGAGAGTGCGCTTGTGATCAGTCCTACGACGCCGCCGCAGGCTGGAGTGATTGAAGTCGACAATGCAGGAAATAAAATCATCATAAACGGGTTTACAAATCTCAGCGATGGAGCGGCTGGCTTGTTTAAGGTGATAGAGCTTCCAGAAGGGTATACGAGTAGTGAATTGGTGATCAATGATCCGCCTAGCATTGATGCGATCACGACAAACATTGGCAAGATCATCATTGCTGAGGGGACGGATACGAGCAACCCGGTCAATGGAAACAGTGAAACCTATGAAGTCGTCGCTAGATTCTTCGATACATCGGCGCTGGGCAACAAAGACATTACGGTTGTCTATAACGGCAAGGAATCCGATCCTAATGACATTGACGTTGACATTGCAAACGGTGTCGTCACAATCACGAACCTTACGAATGCCTACACGCATTTAAATGCTGAGGTGAACATCACGATTGAGGATGATCTACGTCCATTCTCGGTGATGCCCCGTACGGTGACAATCAGTGACCCTCCTGGTATTACGAATATCTCGGTGACGAATAGAGGACAATTCACAATAGTTCCAGCCGACGGCAATGCCTTTCTGATGGACGTTGTGACGCATTTCAAAGGGATTCCTGTGGCAGAACTGATTACGGCGACGTCGTTCGAAGGGTCATTCAATGCCAATAATCCGCTTCCCTCGCGTATCTTCCAGACAGGTGCGAATGCGTTTGCAGTGAAGTTCACAAATGTTATAGACGGCGTGGCAGGCACGTTTAGTTTTAAGGACCAAGCGACCCCCGAACCACCCACACCGCCAGTTCAATATCTCCCCGCAGGGTATGTTTATGAAGTCAATCAAGTCACACCTCCTAGCCCGACGACGTTACCTATTGCGATTACGGATCCAGATGGGACTGGGATTGCTGAGGTTCTAAATCACGGTCTCTATACGATAACGGTTGCTGAGGGAAGTATCGCAGCGCCGACCGAAGGCAATAGCGAGACGTACACGATGCATATTCACTTTAAGCCGCTTATCGAAATATTCAATGTAGCGGGGACGATAGTTGCTTTTAACACACCGACGCCCCATACGGGAACGTTGGATGAAAACTATGTAGCCTATTTTCCACTCAGTCTGACGAATGCGAGTTGTCGTGAGTACGCTCCTGAGGTTACGTTTAAGGTGGGCGGAAGTGAGAATCACGGTTATACGATAGGCACGCCAGCGCCTGCGATCAATCATTACTTCGATGAAGTGGTTGCTGCGAACAATATCAAAACAGACGCGCAAGAGCTTAGGATCACAGAGGCAGACGGTGATGTGACGATATATACGCTAACGCCAACTATTCAAGAATGCATGCTTACTGACCCGGTTGCTACGGGGAATCCAGCGACTATCTTAGGGGCTGGAACGAGTGGCAATCCCTGGCAGATCGACAATGACATGAAACTAGACCTGATTTCCCGTACGATCAATGACGTAACTAGTCTTCCTAGTCCCCATAAAGACGATCACTATGAGTTGACTAGAGCAATTGATCTGGGGATAGCTGAGGCACCGTGGAGTGATCGTTCGCAGCATGCTAATCCGCGTGCGTATGGGTTCACGCCGATTGGTTCGACGCTTTTAGCGATGGACGAACTCAATGGGTTGCCGCAGTTTGATAACAGAAATCATACGAATAATTTTAGTGGAAATTTTAATTGTGATAATCATGAGATTTCAAATCTTTTTATTAGCAATGCTGTTTCCTCTGGAGAGACCAATGGCAATGTCAAAGGACTGTTTGCACATGTCAATACAGGAGGAAGTATAAGTAATTGCCACTTGATAAGTCCTCATGTGACGGGGTATGGTCGGGCAGGAAGTTTGGTAGGTATTCTAAATGGGACTTCAAAGGTTATAAACTCTTCGGCACAAAATGGAAGGGTAATGGCGGTTAGGATTATTGCGGGAGGCTTAGTGGGTGTTGCTGGTGGTACTACGGAGATTTCTAATTCTTATGCGACGGTAGCGGTTTCAGTGGGGGCTAGAGCGACTGGTGCTGCAGGTGGTTTAATAGGTGAATTAGGAGGTGGAACGGTGACTGATTCTTATGCGACGGGGGTTGTGACGGCGCGTGATTTTACTGGAGGACTCGTTGGGTTAGGAAGTGGTGGTGAGCTCATAAATACTTATGCGACAGGAGCTGTGGCAGGAACGGGTGATGTGGGCGGCTTAGTGGGGAAAGCGGCTTACGGTGGTAACATGACGATCTCAAATTCTTATGCAACGGGCAATGTGAATGGGAGCGTCAATGTAGGAGGGTTAGTAGGGGATGTTCACTTCTCAGGAGGAACGATCACGAGGTCCTATGCGACAGGCGCTGTGACGGGGCGTTTGGGTAATACGAGTGTAGGAGGCTTGGTGGGTCGCAATACGGGAGTGATCGACAATTCCTATGCAACAGGTAATGTGAGTGGTGCTACGAATGTAGGGGGGTTTGTAGGATACAATATACTCTCAATCAGCAATTCTTACGCAACGGGTGCGGTGAGTGGTACTGCTAGCGTAGGCGGTTTTAATGGTAGCAATGACTCTGGTCCTGGTGCTGTGATAACAGCGTCGTACTGGGATACGGATACGAGCGGCTTGACTGCGAGTGATGGGGGTACGGGAAGAACGACTGCCCAGTTACAGGTGGCTAATCCTATTCCAAGTGGAAGTGATGCTGTCTATGTAGGATGGGATACGACGATGATATGGCAATTGCGATCAGGAGCGTACCCGCAGCTTCGCTAACGCGTACTCGTAGCTTTGCTAACAATTAGATTTTACTTAGGAGTGAATGAAGAGAAACACAGACTCTGTGGTGGTTTCTGTGTTTCTGTAATTGTTTGTTTAAGTTTTGTTTGTTGAAGTGTTCTGTAATGTGTTATTTAGACTTTTTGTATCGATGAAGAACAATTGATATTTAATGGTAATTAGAATGATAGAATGGTAAAAATTTTTGTGATGAAGAGCCTATTGATGTATAGAGTCAAAAATATCTTTAAAATGATGGGTTGCGGTATGACTGCTCTTACTGTTCTGCTGCTAGGTTGTGGTGGAGTGAATAAAGAATCAGAATCGGGGCTGGCTGGATCGGGAACGGCGGCTGCGCCCTGGCAGGTCACTAGTGCGGCTGATCTAAATCGTGTTTCAGAGTTGATGCTTATCGAAGCGGAGGCGAGTATTTACTCTGATGATTATTATAAATTGATGGGTGATGTAGACCTTGGCGGGAATGCTTTTACGCCTATCGGAACGGGTGAGAGTCCGATTAATTATTTTAACGGACAATTCGACTGTGATGGTAAAAGCATCTCTAACCTATCGATAACGACAACGGATCGTAATTATACGGGTTTGTTTGGATATTTAGCAAGTGGCGGTGTGGTCCGTGCATGCTCGCTTGTCAATGTGAGGATTGACAGTAGCGGTGACAATGTAGGAGCGGTTGCAGGATACATGGCTGGCGCACTTATCAATACTTCCGTCACGGGCAGCGTTAAAGGAAATAATGACGTAGGCGGATTGGTTGGATTGGCGGTGGGCGCTATTGAAGATTCTTACAGTGAGGCAGAAGTCACAGGCGCAAGTCGAGTAGGCGGGCTTAGTGGATCGTGTGGAGTCGATGTTTCTAATTTTCAAAGGGTCTGTACTGCTACGAATTCTTACAGTAGCGGCATGGTAACAGGGGTTAACGACGTAGGCGGGTTAGTGGGGTCTCTCAGTGGAACGGTTTCAAGTTCTTATGCAACGGGGGTAGCCTCAGGTTCAGGAACAAACGTAGGCGGGTTAGTGGGATTTTTAAGTGGTACGATTCGCTCGGCCTATGCGACAGGTCTCGTCTCTTCATCACGAATAAATGCCGGTGGGCTCGTAGGGGCTGTAAGTGATGCTAGCGCTAGCATTACGAATGCTTATACAATAGGAATGGTGTTTGGCGATACCAATGAAGGTGGATTTATTGGCAGAGTCATTGCGGGTACACCTACTATTAGCGGTTCTTATTGGGATAGGATACGGACGGGGCAAACGGCTGCAACGGGTACAAGTACTTCACTTGTGGGTGTGACAGACGTAGATTCGACTTCTCTTAGAAATGGTTCAGCATTTCCTGGGTGGGAGAGCTCACCTGCGACGTGGAGTTTTAGCCGTGGTTGTGATCCGCGTCTTACTAGCGTGATCCATCCTGAACGACAGTACGCAAGTGAGAGTACGTGTCCCCCGCTCAGGTAAATATCCGAGTTCAATCTACAAAGCTAGGATAGGATAGGCACAAGTTTAATATACGACCTTAATACCTTTAATATATTTTTGCAGAACTATTAAGAATAGCAATCCGTTATAAAAAGAATGATAGAATACCGAAAAGAGCGTGATAGTCTGGGCGTTGTAGAAGTGCCTAGCGAGAAGTATTGGGGTGCTCAGACGGAGCGGTCGCTCCGCAATTTTACAATCGGTGGCGATCGCATGAAGATGCCCATTGAACTTATCTATGCGTTTGGCTACCTTAAAAAGGCGGCGGCTCTGACAAATGCGAAGTTAGGTGTGCTGGCGGAAGCGAAGAAAGATACTATTGTCCGTGCGGCTGAGGAAGTGATTGCAGGGAAATTAGACGATCATTTCCCATTGAAAGTCTTTCAAACAGGGTCAGGAACGCAAACGAACATGAATGTCAATGAAGTGATCGCCAATCGTTCGCACGTCCTTATGGGGGGTCGTCTTACGGATGAAGAAAAGCAGATTCATCCCAACGATGACGTCAATTGTTCGCAGTCCTCGAATGACACATTTCCAACAGCGATGCATATTGCAGTCTACGATAAAATTATTCGCAAAGTGATACCTGGGATAAAGGCGCTCCGTGATGAGCTTACGGCTAAGAGTGAGGCATTTAAAGATGTGATAAAAATTGGCAGGACACATCTTATGGATGCAACGCCGCTTACACTTGGCAATGAATTCTCAGGCTACGCCGCGCAGCTCACGCATGGCATCAGATCACTTGAAAATGCGCTGGGCGGCATAAGCGAATTGGCGCTCGGTGGTACGGCGGTGGGAACGGGCATAAATACGCCCCCTGGCTACGCGCAGGCGGTGGCGAAGCAGTTAGCGGATTTGACAGGCTACCCGTTTAAAACGGCGGCTAACAAATTTGAAGCACTCGCTAGCAATGACGCGTTAGTCGAAGTTTCAGGTGTTTTGAAGCGACTTGCGGTATCCCTTAATAAGATCGGCAATGATATTAGATTGCTTGGTTCAGGCCCGCGCTGTGGAATAGGCGAATTGATGCTTCCAGCCAATGAGCCAGGCTCGTCAATCATGCCAGGCAAAGTCAATCCAACGCAAGCTGAGGCGCTTACGATGGTGTGTGCTGAGGTGATGGGTCTTGATACGGCGGTTGCGATCGGGGGGGCGCAGGGGCATTTTGAACTCAATGTCTTTAAGCCAATGATTGCGTTTAATATATTACTGAGTTGTGATCTGCTGGCTGAGGCGGCGCTGTCATTCTTAAAAAATTGTGTGGCAGGCATCGAAGCCAATCATGAGCGTATTAGTGCCCATCTCAATAATTCCTTAATGCTGGTGACCATTCTCAATTCACATATTGGCTATGAGAAAGCTGCATCCATTGCTAAGAAGGCGCATGAGGAGAAGACAACGCTTAGAAGTGCTGCTGTAGCCTCGGGGTATGTGAGTGAAGAGCAGTTCGATACGTGGGTTGATCCCGCTAAAATGCTCTAAATAACAATAGTAACGACACTACCTATTATTTCAATCTTTCTACAATTCAAATTTTCGCTAGGTCGTGCTGTAGTGATTTAGGGAGGATAGGAGATGGGGGATGATGAGTGGGTCTGGGCATGCTTGGGCTCCGTGGGGGAGTAAAAGAGTGTGGCTAGGTGGGTGTAAGCAGCGAGAGAGAGTTGTTCTGGGCGAGACTTGGGGTCAATGTTTGCTGTGAGCAGACGTTGTGTGAGCAGTTTTTTATCGGGTTCGATTGTGTGTAGGGCATTTTGAATAGTTTTTCTCCGTTTTGAGAATGCCGTTTTGATGATCTGTTTGAAGAGTGGGTATAATTGTTTTTGTGGTACTTGATGCGTGGTCGTTGGGTCTATTGAAGTTATTGAGACGGTTTGGGTAGTTAGGTCTGGTTTGGGTTTGATGCTAATTATTTGACTGGTTATCTTAGGTTTAGGATAAAATGAATTGGGCGAAACAGAGAAATGACAACGCACGGTGGCGTGCCAGGTGATAAGGAGGGTGGCTACGCCGTATGTTCCTCTGGCGGTAGAATGGGTGGTGGGTGTTTTTTTAGGTGTGCTATTTTGTGTGGCTTTATTAAGTGTAGATTGACTGGGAGGGGGAGAAAATGAGGGTGTTGCTGTGAGTTTCTGGGCAACTTCGCGCTGGACCATAAAGACCATGTCATAGGTAAGGAATGCGTAATTTTCGAGTAGATAAATAATTAGCCGCGTAGCTATGCGGTAGGGAAGGTTTCCAACAAAAGTTATTTTATGACCTGCGAGAGCTTGTAAGAGGGTAGGCCAGGGGTAAGCAAAGACATCTGCTGTTATGATCATGAGAGCGGGTGGGGGCGCCGTTCTTAGGTCTTTAGGTGTAGAGACTATACTTACGGTGTTAGGATTGATGTTATTTTTTAGGAGGTGGGCGGAGGTTTGTTCTACTTCGATGGCAATGATACGACTTTGAGTAGAAGTAGAAAGCAAGGAAGCGGTGAGTGTGCCGAGCCCAGCTCCGATTTCAATGATCTGAGTTGCTTGCGTGGAGGCTTTGGCGATGGAGGTTGTGGTCTCAATGAGTGCTGTTATCTTTCTGACAATATTTTTATCAATGAGATAATGTTGTCCGAGTGATTTTTTGATTGATTTTGGGTGGTTGGTGAGAACGTGCTGCAGCTCACGCGGACTGGTGAGGTCTTTAAAAACAATGTCTTTCAATGCTAACAATTTCTTTCAATGTTACAGTGTTACCCATTTGTTTTAAATGAGATTTTTAGTAGAATAATTCGTATAAAATTATACAATAATTTGTATAAGATTATATAATAATCTGTATAAGATTATATAATACATTGAGAGTAGTAAAGAATTTTAAGCGAAGTGTTAAATTAGCGATACTTTAAATAGGTTAGGGAATTTCTAAGAAAATAGCTATATCTGGAAGTAACAATGATGACGACTACTTATATTAATAGAGATAATCTGCGGTGGGCTAGGGAACGGTGGATTGATATGCGGTGGCGGTGCTTAGTTAAGGCAAAAAAGGGTAACTATGATAATAAAAAAGAGACCTACTGGCAGTCCGTATTGGAGCCAGAACTTCATGAGAAGTATAAAGATTGGGAAAAGGGCGAGTTAATTCCTACTGAAAACCAACTCGAGGAATTGGCAGAAAAGTTTAATGTTGCACTAGGCTATTTTCTTATCAAAAAGAAACTGTCTAAAATAAAGTCAACTGTTTTTTGGATCAATACATATAATCTGCGATGGGCTAGAAAGCGATGGGTCTATGAGAAATGGAGTTACTTAACCAAAGAGCAACAAAAAAAATATGATAATGAAGAAGAGAACTACTGGCAGTCAGAGTTAAAGCAAAAACTTCATAAGATTCATAAGAACTATGAAAATTGGGAAAATAAACGGTCGCTTCCGCCTACTTGGAAGCAACTCGAGGGATTAGCAAAGAAATTTCACATTGGATTCGGTTATCTTTTTATTGATAGGAAACTGACTGAGGAGGACATCAAGCTACCGATTACAGATTTTAGAACTTATGGTAATAAAATAATTAGGACACCTACGCCTGCGCTGCTCGATGTTATAAGAGACGCTAGAAGTAAGCAGAGATGGTATCGCGACTATAAACTTGGTAATGGGTATAGGAAGTTTAGTGGATTAGCAGGATTTGATAAGGATTTAAAGGAAGCTGATGATGATCTGATAGCAAACGATATTCGTGAATTTTTAGATTTAGATAAAAAAGATGATTATCTGGATTCTGATAAAAAAATCAAAAATCTTATTGAAACGGTTGTTATCAGAGACATTATGGTTATGCGTAATGGTTGTGTGGGGAATAATACTCGCCGACCCTTAAATGTCGAGGAATTTTGTGGTTTTGCGTTATACGATACACACGCTCCACTTATATTTATCAATGGTGCTCTATCAAAGCAGGCTCAGATTTTTACGCTTGCCCATGAACTAGCGCACCTGCAGTTAAGACATTCTGGACTAGTGGATATGATCGATGTAGACACTTCGATCTCAAAAGAGAATTTTTCTCAAGAAAAGCGATGTAATCGTATTGCTGGAAAAGTTTTACTACCTGATGAAATCATCAGGAGAGATTGGGAGCTTTTTAGTGGTGGTCATGACAGTCATGATTATGAAGAGATCTGTAAAAAGATAGTTAACAGATACAAAATTAGTTTTCAAGTTGTTCTTATACGCGCCTATCTTACCGGCCTGATAGAAAAAGAGGACTTTAATAGGAGCTGGAAAGTGACCTCTAATAAAAAAGAAAGAACAACAAGCCAGAAAGGTGGTGGCGATTTCTGGGCTACGCTGCCTTATAGGTTAGGGGGGAGGCCTTTTATAAATGCGGCTATCGATGAGTTCTTCGAGAACAGGATGCTTTATACGGATACCCGGCGGTTATTGGGGCTTGATTACGAACAACTTAAATCTAAGAAATTAGAAAAAATGTTAAGTAAAATCTAAGAGGTTAGAACAATAATTTTTTATTTATTGTAAGTGGTGTATTCTATACTGTGGAACAGAAAACTGCTTCTCAATTCATTAAGACGTTTCAGTCTAAGTATTTACTAGATGCTAATTGTTTTATCAATTTAGAAAGATTTTACCCTCATGATGTATTTAGATCTCTCGATAAGATTATTAGGCAAAATATTCAGTCTGAGAAAATACAGACAATTGACGCTGTATACAATCAAGCCCAAAGCTCGATTATCAATATATTATTTAGATCTCTTGATAAGATTATTAAGCAAAATATTCAGTCTGGGAAAATACAGACAATTGACGCTGTACATGATAAAGCAAAAAGCTTAATTACCAATATATTAAATCATCATGCTAGTACGCTAATACATCATAAATCTTTACCAAAGGATGAACAGATATCAAAATCTCTAGAACTAATATTAAATGATGTCAGTGCTTCGAGTGAAAAGGAACAGATATCAAAATCTCTAAAACTGATATTAGAATCTCTAGAATCGATATTAAAACCTCTAAAAAAGAAACTGATATTAGATAATAGCAGTGCTTCGCGTAAAATCGTTTCAGAGCATGTAAAAAAGGAAATAATTAAGATAGCTGATTATTATATAAATAAAAAAGATAAGAAGGTAAAATCAAGGAGGGATATTCAAGAAATTAACCAGGACTTCATGGGCATGGGTGGCTCAGACGAATTAGCTGCAGACGGATTGCTTATTGCTAAAGCTATTGATATGAGAATAACGGTTGTTACAGCAGAAACTAAATCTGGTCCAATGGCAAAGAAGATAAAGATTCCCAATGTTTGTGAGGAGTTTGACGTTGATTATATCAATTTTACAGAACTACTTAAAAAAGAAAGCGTTGCATTTTAATAATTGACCTGATCTTCCGGTAAGAAGAGTGGAGTAATAAGGCGAGGAGATTAAGTTTGGAAATAATTTACTTTGATTGATTTTTTGATAAACTTGTTTGAAAGACTAGGAAATAACCGTTGAGCAGGTGCTTAATTTTAAAGATTTTGAATTGGTTCAATTGATTTTGAGTGAAAACAAAATTCATTTTTTTAAAGATATTACTCTCTTCGATGGATTGATGGAGAGGTAAAATAAAATTAAGAGTATTGTCTAAGATTTCGGGGTATGTTTTAGAGTTTAAGATATTTCCTTCTGCTTTTATTTCGGTCATAATTCTAAAACGAAGTTTTACGGATGCTTTTTCGATATTTCTAACACGGCTGAAATTTTCTTGTTTTGTAAACAAAGACAAAAATTTATTTTTCCATTTTGTTGGTAATTTCTTATCAAGTTCATGAAGGCGTTCATTTAAAGATTGTTCGAGACTATTTTGAATTAATTTATCGATTGGAAGTGTTTCAAAGAAACTGCCGTGGACGAGACAAACTTTTGTATTATTTTTTGTTAATCCTCTAATTAAATAAAAGACATCTCTTACGGGCAAAGAATAAATATTATTACCGTTAGCTTCCATTTGTTTTTTTATTGTACTACTGGAAGAAGTGATAACTTTATTGATTTCTTTTTTGCCTGTTGGAATGGTAGAATTAAAAGAAGCGATGGAGTAACTCTTACTGTCTTTTAATTCTATTAATTCGCCTCCACTAAATAAAGCTATATCTTTATTTGAATTTTTATTTATACGAATAGCTAGATCAGGAAAAAGTCCTTTGTTTTGACAAGCTAATAAATTAGAATTGAAGGGAAAATTTTCTAATTTTTTTAAGGTCAAAAGAAAATTTTTATTTTTTAATACCTCTTTAAAGAAATGATAAATAGAATAAATCGGCATATCGTAGATAAAATCTCAAAGAGGAGGGCTGAGAATTAGCTTGTGAAGATTAAAGGAAAATTTTTGGGAATTAAACGAGTGTTTTTTGAAAAAGGGGTTGGTGGGGTTCTGTTTTAACAGGGGTGGTTTCTTTAAGAAGACAATGTAAATTTTGAGTGTATTTATAGTCGTCTAAATATTTATTGATACGGTCGCCTTTGGAGATATGGTTTAATCTTGAGGTAATACAGGCTATATTTTTAGGGTCTATCTCTATGCCGATACTTTTACGGTCTAATTGAAATGCGGTGACTAGGGTAGTTCCTGTACCGGCAAAAGGATCAAGGATTAGGTCTCCACGTTTGGATGAAGAGAGTAGGATGCGAAGTAGAAGTGCAATGGGAGTTTGTTGTTTGTGAAATCTTGAATTGTCTTTATTTCTAATGGCTTCTTCACTAGCAAAATATCCTGATGTGAGTTCTCGTATATCATCCCAAACATCGGTTAGATAAAGTCCATTTTTTCTTTCGTATTTATAATGGGCGGGTAATGGAGGAGAGATACGAAGTTTATTAAAAGTAGTTGGTTTAGTTCCTTTGGTAGCGTAAGCAATAATCTGATAAGACTTGCTAAATTTATTTTTACACGGGACGGCAGAAGTTTTTTTTTTCCAGATAATTAAGTTGTGGAAAGTCCAGCCGGCGTTTTTTAAGCTTTCTAGAACGAATTGTGTATTTTTTTCTCTCTGCATGAAATAAATACTTGCACCTGGTTTAGAAAGGCGATATATTTCTTTGAGGGCTGTTAACATAAATTGCCAGTACTCATTTTCTGACAAATTATCATTAAAATAACGATATTCTTTGTTCTGATTGAATGGCGGATCTAAGAAGGTAAGATCAATATTATTCTCTTTATATTCTTTAAACCAAGCCAGGCAATCACCATTGTAAATAGAATAATTGCTGTCCATTTTGCATGAAATATATTTAGTAATGAAAAATAGGCTACTTAATGAAAAAATAGTCGCTGGTAGTCTACTGATTATACTATGAAGTGTAATGAGTTGACTGTATTTAGTAACGGTGATGATATTGAGTGACTGTGACGAATTGACTGTATTTAATCAATGTTATAACTATGATAAAAGCAGATTAGAACTGTATGAATATGATTACAATTAAAAAAAGCACAAAATTAACATAAGATTTAACACAATATCTGTATGAATCATCACAGCTAAAAAAGACACAAAATTAATATAAGATTTAACAATATCTGTATGAATCATCACAGCTAAAAAAGATACAAAACTAACATAAGATTTAACACAACATCTGTATGAATCATCGCAGCTAAAAAAGACACAAAATTAATATAAGATTTAACACAATATCTGTATGAATGATTACAGCTAAAAAAGATACAAAACTAACATAAAATTTAATACAATATCTGTGAGAGTCATTACAATTTAAAGATGTGCAAAGTTAACATAATGGAACTTATCGGAAGTTGGGGAATGAGAGATTTTCTGCAGTGAACAACTTAATTTTAGGAATTGGAGCTATCCTTAATGACATTCAAAGAAAGTTAAAATGGGTAGACCTAGAAAATTAGCGAGCAATTCAAACAAATAAGAGACTCTTAACAATAAAAAACTTGACTCAATGAAAACTTGACTCAATGAATAGGCACTTAAAAAAAAAAGTCAACTAAAAAATCGTAATATTGACAAAAATTGATAAAAGGATTTTTGACAATAAAAAACTTGACTCAATAGCTAGACACTTTTAAAGAAAGTCAACTAAAAAACTGTAATATTGAGAAAAGGATTTTTAACAATAAAAAACTTGTCTCAATGGCTAGACATTTTTTAAAAAAGTCAACTAAAAAACTGCGATATTGAGAAAAGGATTTTTAACAATAAAAAGCTTGACTCAATAGATGAGCACTCAAAAAAAAAGTCAACTAAAAAAACGTCAAAAAACAATAATAAAGAATGATAAAGAATATTCAATAGCATTGGTTTAGTGGTTGTATGAAAGGGTATAAGACAAATTGGAACCTTATTAAATGCATGTAAAGGTGAAGCATGGGTAGGAGAAAGCAAAACTTTTACCCTAGGCGCCTGAGAGCGTGAAATGCTTTAACTTGACAGAAGACCACCCAATTATCTTAATGGCACGAATGAAAAAAATTATTTTACGTATAGTAAAACAAGGCTATTTTACGTGTGAGTGAAACGAAGTCATTTTGCGTATATGTGAATAAGTGTTGTTATTGATAATATTTTTTTAAGGTACTTGATTGGTCTTTGAGCTGAGGAAACGATGAGTTTCTTGAGTTGCGAATACCTGATATGAATTGGGTTAAAGTTTTTTGACATCACTGGATTAATAATAATAGAGAAACAATCCTAGCAACAAAGATAATCTTAGCAATAAAGATAATCTTAGCAACAAAGCTAATCTTAGCAACAAAGCTAATCTTAGCAGCAAAGATAATCTTAGCAACAAAGATAATCTTAGCAACAAAGCTAATCTTAGCAGCAAAGATAATCTTAGCAACAAAGCTAATCTTAGCAACAAAGCTAATCTTAGCAGCAAAGATAATCTTAGCAATAAAGCTAATCTTAGCAGCAAAGATAATCTTAGCAACAAAGCTAATCTTAGCAATAAAGCTAATCTTAGCAATAAAGATAATCTTAGCAACAAAGCTAATCTTAGCAGCAAAGATAATCTTAGCAACAAAGCTAATCTTATCAACAAAGCTAATCTTAGCAGCAAAGATAATCTTAGCAATAAAGATAATCTTAGCAACAAAGCTAATCTTAGCAGCAAAGATAATCTTAGCAACAAAGCTAATCTTAGCAACAAAGCTAATCTTAGCAGCAAAGATAATCTTAGCAATAAAGATAATCTTAGCAGCAAAGATAATCCTAGCAACAAAGATAATCTTAGCAACAAAGCTAATCTTATCAGCAAAGATAATCTTAGCAATAAAGATAATCTTAGCAGCAAAGATAAAATCTTAGCAACAAATGACTTAGCTCGAGTAATGCTCGAGTTGAGTCATAAGTAGTTAGGTTATGGGTTTTAGCCTAAGCAATGAGTCACTACTCTATATGCTGCCATTGATATTCTATGAGCTACAATTGAGATCAATTGGTTAACTACGCTATGAGTTACAATTGAGATCAATTGGTTAACTATGCTATGAGCTGCAATTGAGATCAATCGGTTAACTACGCTGTGAGTTACAATTGAGTTCAATCGGTTAACTATGCTATAAGTTACAATTGAGATCAATTGGTTATCCTACGCTATGAGTTACAATTGAGATCAATCGGTTATACTACGCTATGAGTTACAATTGAGATCAATCGGTTATACTACGCTATGAGTTACAAATAAGTTACAATTGAGATCAATCGGTTAACTGTGCTATGAGTTACAATTGAGATCAATTGGTTAACTACGCTATAAGCTGCAATTGAAATCAATGCCAAAATTATTCATTGCTACGCTGGAAAGCGAATGGTTCTTTTCATGATAAAATGAGAGAAGGCAATTGTTAAAGCAAAAGAAGACAATTGTTAAAATGCTATGAAGATAGAAAAAGTTTCCCTTATAGAATGGGTCTATCAATGTGTGATGGGCTTGCTTTGGTTTTATTTTGGTCTATACGGAACGATCCTCAGATTAAAATATGCCCTAGTGAATGCATCAGGTTAAAAAATGCCCTAGTGAATACTATGAGTACTATAAGCAATTGTTAAATGCTATGAAGCTAGAAAAAGTTTCCCCTATAGAATGGGTCTATCAATGTGCGATGGGCTTACTTTGGTTTTATTTTGGTCTATACGGAATGATCCTCAGATTGAAATATGCCCTAGTGAATGCTATGAGTACTATAAGCAATCTTATAAAGAGTACTCTAAAAAGTACTCTAAATCGCCGTGGTCTCGGCATTCTACTCGGAATTCGTACCGCTGGCACGAACAATACGACCACCATTGATACTCACAATGTGAACACCAATACTAACAATACGACCACCATTGGTACTCACAATGTAAACACCAATGCTAACAATACGACCACCATTGATACTCACAATGTAAACACCAATGCTAACAATACGACCACCATTGATACTCACAATGTAAACACCAATGCTAACAATACGACCACCATTGATACTCACAATGAGCATGCCAGTACCGGCAATACGACCACCATTGATACTCATAATGAGCGTGCCAGTACTCACAATGAGCATGCCAGTACCAACAATACAGCGACTATGGGTGCGACCTCTACATTCAATGCAGGCAATTGTGATAATGCTAGAATGCGTCATAATGCTAGGAAGCATGATAATATTAGGATACATGATAATACTAGGATACACGATAATACTAGGATGCACGATAATGCTAGGATGCGTGATAATAGTACTGGGCAGAAGAAATATTCTAGGAAAACCAATTACTACCTTGAAAAAGCAGGATTTCCTAAGGAGGAAATATTCAAAGGTCGTTATGATGCTTGGATTCATGCTATTTCTGCGGGAGAAGTGAATTTGGTAGCGGAAGTAATTCGTGTCTTTCTAGCAGGAAATGACAATTTTGCTTCTCCTACTTCTCCTACCCCTACTCCATTTAGAAATGATTCAATGGGTGGTGAAAACTTGTCTTCACCTCAACTCCGAAGTGATTCAATAGCTAATAAAAATTTATCTTCTACCTCTCCTACTCCATTTAGAAATGATTCAATAGTTAGTGAAAACTTGTTTTCACCTCAACTCCGAAGTGATTCAATAGCTAATGAAAATTTGTCTTCACCTCAACTCCGAAGTGATTCAATAGCTAATGAAAATTTATCTTCTACCTCTCCTACCCCACCCCGAAATGACTCAATGGGTAGTGAAAACTTGTCTTCACCTCAACTCCGAAGTGATTCAATAGCTAATGAAAATTTATCTTCTACTTCTCCTACTCCATTTAGAAATGATTCAATGGGTAGTGAAAACTTGTCTTCGCCTCAACTCCGAAGTGATTCAATGACTAATGAAAATTTATCTTCTACTTCTCCTAACCCACCCCGAAGTGATTCAATAGCTAATGAAAATTTATCTTCTACTTCTCCTACTCCATTTAGAAATGATTCAATGGGTAGTGAAAACTTGTATTCACCTCAATTCCGAAGTGATTCAATGACTAATGAAAATTTATCTTCTACTTCTCCTACCCCACCCCGAAATGACTCAATGGGTAGTAAAAACTTGTCTTCACCTCAACTCCGAAGTGATTCAATAGCTAATGAAAATTTATCTTCTATCTCTCCTACCCCATTTAGAAGTGACTCAATGGATAAGGAAATCCCACAATTCCTGCTCACTTACCAATCCTCCACAGGGGCAGAACGCGCAGCCGCCATAACAAAACATCTTAAAATAAAACACAATATTAATATTAATTTTTGTTATGTCCCATTGGATTTTGCTCCTATACTAGGAAAGTATGTGAAGACATTGAAACCTGCGGCGCCATTCGTGGTGATTGAGAATGATCTGTGGCCTGTCCTGTTAGAAAAACTCAAAAATAATGGACACCACCGCCTCCTCGTCAATTACGAACTCAAAGGTAAAGCAGGAAAATGGTATCAAAAATTCCCTGCTGTCTTCAAATGGACCCATCGGTTAAGCCACATCTTAACGTGTTCAGAAACCACACACAAAATCATACAAAAACTATACTCCCCTACTCCCAATTTGTCTCCTACTTCTACTCCTACTTCATCTGCTGATTCCAAGTTGCCGTCTACTTCGGCTGCTAATTCGAGTACTCCGTCTGCTGATCGAAAATTGCCGTCTACTCCGTCTGCTGATTCGAGTAACTTGGCTGCTGATCGAAAATTGCCGTCTACTCCGTCTGCTGATTCGAGTAATTTGGCTGCTGATCGCAAATTGCCGTCTACTTCGGCTGCTAATTCGAGTACTCCGTCTGCTGATTTGAATAATTCGGCTGCTGATCGAAAATTGTCTCCCACTCCTGTTCCCAATTTGTCTCCTATTTCTACTCCTACTTCATCTGCTGATCGCAAATTGCCGTCTACTCCGTCTGCTGATTCGAGTAATTCGGCTACTGATTCGAGTACTCCGTCTGCTGATCGAAAATTGCCGTCTACTTCGTCTGCTGATTTGAATAATTCGGCTGCCGATCGAAAATTGCCGTCTACTTCGGCTGCTGATTCGAGTAATTCGGCTGCTGATTCGAGTACTCCGTCTGCTGATTTGAGTAATTTGGCTGCTGATCGAAAATTGTCGTCTACTTCGTCTGCTGATTCAAATAATTCGGCTGCTACTGGTACGCCAATCATTGCAGCAATTGGAAATATAAAATACAATCAAGGTTTCTTACAACAATTCAAAAAAAATAATAATGAAACTTTTACAGACATTCCCTACCCTATCAAGCGACTTTGTAAAAGTAAATTCAGTGATTTGATTGATTATGCTCACATGACAACGACCACGCCGCAGATTGTCACATTGGCATCTTCCCATGAAGGTGAAGAACAACTTATTGTCACAGCCCTAAGTGAAATGCTTATCCAGCCCACAGCCACAGTAAATTCAACCATTCCACCTGCAGTAAAAACAGAAATTTCATCTGCAGTGGAAACAGAAACTCCAGCCGCAATGCAGTCAAATTCTCCATCTGCAATGAAAACAAAAATTTCATCTGCAATGGAAACAGAAACTCCAGCCGCAATGCAGTCAAATTCTCCATCTGCAGTGAAAACAGAAAATTCATCTGCAGTGAAAAAAGAAATTCCAGCCGCAATGCAGTCAAATTCTCCATCTGCAATGAAAACAAAAAATTCATCTGCAGTGGAAACAGAAACTCCAGCCGCAATGCAGTCAGACTCTCTATCCGCAGTAAAAACAAAAATTTCATCTGCAGTAGAAACAGAAACTCCAGCCGCAATGCAGTCAAATTCTCCATCCGCAGTAAAAACAAAAAATTCATCTGCAGTAGAAACAGAAAATTCAGCCGCAATGCAGTCAAATTCTCCATCCGCAGTAAAAACAAAAATTTCATCTGCAATAGAAACAGAAAATTCAGCCACAATAGAATCAGACGCAACAACGCCCCCAGTATTTCTAATCATAGTACCCCGTCATCCAGAACGCGGATTGAAATTAGCCAAGCAACTTGGAAAGAAGTTTGCAGTCTCTTATCTAGATAAACACACATTAAAAAAATTCTCAGAAAACAATTCAACAATTGCCTCAGAAAATAATTCAGCAACCATCTCAGAGAAGAATTCAGCAACCATCTCAGAGAAGAATTCAACAACTATCTCAAAGAATAATTCAACAACCATTTCAGAGAAGAATTCAATAATTGCCTCAGAAAATAACTCAACAACTATTTCAGAGAACAGCAATTCTGCAATTATGGAAACCCATTGGAATGCTTTTTTGACAGAACTTACCAATGGTATTCCTCCCTCTAAGCCAACACACACACAGAAGCTGCAAAATATACCTTATTCAAAACATACAGATTATTCAAAACATACAGATTATTCAAAACATACAGATCATTCAGAACATATAGATCATTTAGAACATACAAATCATTTAGAACATACAGATCATTCAAAACATACAGATCATTCAAAACATACAGCTCATTCAAAACATACAGATCATTCAGAACATACGGCTCATTCAGAACATACAGCTCATTCAAAACATACAGATCATTCAGAACATACGGCTCATTCAGAACATACAGCTCATTCAGAACATACAGCTCATTCAGAACATACAGCTCATTCAGAACATACAGCTCATTCAGAACATATAGATCATTCAAAACATACAGATCATTCAAAACATACAGATCATTCAAAACATACAGATCATTCAGAACATACGGATCATTCAGAGTATATAGCTCATTCAGAGCACACACCTAGGCAGCAACAAATTCTTATTATCGCACACTTAGGCGTTCTTAAAGCCATTTATCAAAGTTCAGACCTTGTACTCATTGGCGATACATTTGTCCGTGGTAGCGGCGGACATAACTTCTTAGAAGCAGCCCTCCATGGCACCCCAACAATTTACGGACCTCACATGAAAGCCTTCTCAGATATCACACCCCATTTCGAACAGCATAACGGGTCTCTCCGTTGCCAATCAACCGAGATTCATTCGCTCAGCCAAGAATTACGCCAGCTCCTCTCAGATAAGAAAAAACTTCACGCCCTAGCCACCAACGCACCCCTGCTCTCACAACAACTCTCCTATAAAGCCAATCTACTTAAAATTATGCTACACCATAAACCTAATACTAAATATTGATTGATTGTTTAGTTGTTTCTTTTATTAATTAATAGTCTTTAATTAATGATATTTGATTGATAATGCTTGGTTTTATGTTTTATAAAAAACATATTGACATCTGAATTTATGTTATAATAATCAAGAATTAATAATTGATCCTAGAATATTTAATGGCAGGAACTCTTTAATAAGAGAATAGCTTTATTGTAAGAGAGTAGCTTTATTGTAAAATTGTTATAAAATATTTGAGTGACCAGCAGTCAGAACCTAAATAAGTAATAAGAACCTAAGTAAGTAATATATAAATGGCTTGTATAGATGACTTTATTGTAAAATTGTCACAAAGCATTTCAATATCTAACGATAAAAACTTAAATAAGTCAATCAATGTAGAAGTCAGTCAATGTAGAACTTAAATAAGTCAACCAATGTATTACGTTATTGTAAAATTGTTGTAAAATATTTCGGTAACACGACCCAGTTTCAATAAAAATATTTCAGTACCCCGTTTAAATAATTCAGTGCCCCGTTTAAATAAAACTAAGTAGGATATTGGTATAACAACCGTATAAGTTTAAAAGGAATACAAATGTATCATAAATCTATATTGAGCAGAAATGCTTATAAAAGCAGAAATGCTTGTAAAATTGTTCTTAACATTATTTTAACAAGTACCTATAAGTCTCGTTTATTGAAAACCTTATTATCGGTAGCGCTACTCAGTGGTGGAGCATTCGGGACTGAAAAACCTGTTCACACAAATGAATTTCGCTCAACAAAACCATTCTCCCCACCAGAACAACCATCTTCTCCTAATACCGCAGCAGCCCAAAATTCCCACACACAACAACACAGACCTTCTGATTCTAATATAACTGTTCAGCAACTCGACTTCTTGGCTTCTCAGCAATTTGATCTGGCTGCTCCATTGAGTCAATTAGATCAATTGGATCAATTGGGTCAATTGGGTCATTTGCTCGCCCAAAGAGAACAAGTGTCTTCTCCTAATACACCGACTGCAACAACTCAAAGCCAGAACAAAATTCTTACCGAACAACTCAAGATTTTTAATGGCGATCTAGCTTTTCCATCCATTGTGTCAATCTCACCCGACCTAGACGAGAAACTTTCCGCTAAGGTCAGCGAGGGAATGCGCGCCGTATACGATGGCAATTACGAAACAGGACTTAAAATATTCAATTCACTCAGAGAAACCGCAGACTACCACCCCGTAAGCTATGTTTATTCTAGCGTCGTCTACTACTTGATTTTTGTCGACCTTAAAAATTATGAATACGCCGCCCGCTTAGAAGAAGAACTAAAAAAAACCATCAAAGTAGGTAAGAGATGGCTCAGAAAAAATAATTCAGACGATATATGGGCAAAATTTTACATCGGTGTCGCTTACGGCGTGCGCGGCCTTTTTCACGTCTCTTACGATAACTACACTAAAGCCTTCTCTGATGCTTTTAGAGGACTCAAATACATGCGATCCGCCACCGAACAAAGTAAAGATTTTTATGACTCCTTTTATGCCATTGGGTTATACGACTACTGGTACGCAACATATTTGGGATTGCTTATGAATAAGTATCAAAAACGCCGCCAACAGACTAAGGGTATTGCCGATCTAAAACGTGCCTTCGAAAAAGGCACTCTCGCAAGCTCCTTCGCCGGACTCGGCCTCATTGAAATCTACACCTACGAAAATCGCTTCGAACAAGGTAACGAAGTTACCCAATACTTCCAGAGCAATTTTCCAAACTTCCTCAACATTTACGAAAATACAGGCAAACTCTATATCAAAAGTAAATCCCCACCAGAGATCATTGCTTTTTATAAGAAATGGCAAGAATCTATTTCTAAAAATCCCTACCGTACCTCCCTCTCCTATCTCATTTCCGATTACAATCTCGCAGCCACCTATTATAAAATCGGCGATAAAGAACAGAGTAAGAAAATCCTCACTACCCTCTTCGCACGTAAAGATATTGATAGCCTCGTTAATTCCGAACTCAACCCAAATTACGTCAAAGACTACTACGCACGTAGCCAGGAATTATTCAAAAAACTCAATTGACTTCCAATATTGATTTTCATTATTAACTTTCACTTTCCCCTACTTTTTTAAATGTTTCCACACTGCAATGCTTTATTAAAGACATTATTACTGGCGGTAGTACTAAGTGGTGGATTGACAACGGGAGGAATACTCACAACGGGGACGATTGAAGCAAAACCACTCACAACAAGGACGCTCACGCATGCAAATAAACTTCCCTCAATAAAATTACTCCCCCCATCAAAACAAGTATCCTCTCCCAGTACCGCAGCAACAAAAAAAATCCGCATACAACAAGCCAAGTCTTCTGATCCTAACGTAACTTCTCAGCAATTCGACTTGGTTTTTCAGCAGTTCATTCAGCAGTTTAATCTGGCTGATCAGCAATTCGGTCATTTGCTCGCCCAGAGCGAACAAGCATCCTCTCCTAATACCACAGCAGCACCCGTAGCAGCTAAAAAGCAGAAAGAACTTCGTACCCACCAACAACAAATTCTTAGTGGCGATCTAGCCTTTCCAATCGTTGTTTCAATCTCACCCGACCTAGACAAAAAACTCTCCGCTAAGGTCAACGAAGGAATACGCACCTTATACCAGGGCAAGTACCAAGCAAGCCTTAAAATATTCAATACGCTCAGAGAAACCGCAGAATACCACCCCGTAAGCTATCTTTATTCTAGTGTGGTCTATTACTTGATTCTTATAGACCTTAAAAATCATAAATACGCCCCTCTCTTAGAAGCAGAACTTAAAAAGACCATCAAAGTAGGCAAGAAATGGCTCAGAAAAAATAATGCAGACGACGTATGGGCACAATTTTACGTCGGTATGGCTTATGCCCTGCGCGGCCTCTTTAAAGCCTCCTACAATAGCTACAATAAAGCCATCGCAGATGCTTTTAGAGGACTCAAATACATGCGCGCCGCCACTGAAAAAAATAAAGATTTTTATGACCCCTTTTATTTGACTGGGTCATACGACTACTGGTACGCAACGTACTTTAATTTCTTTCTCAATAAATATGAAAAACGCCGCCAACAGACTAAGGGTATTGCCAATATAATACGTGCCTTCGAAAAAGGGACGCTCGCAAGCTCCTTCGCCGGCTTTGGCCTCCTTGAAATCTACACCTACGAAAATCGCTTCGAACAAGGTAACGAAATCACCGACTACTTCCAGAGCAATTTTCCAAACTTCCTCAACATTTACGAAAATACAGGCAAACTCTATCTCAGAAGCAAATCCCCACCAGAGATCATTGCTTTTTATAAAAAATGGCAAGAAACCATTTCTAAAAACTCTTATCACACTTCCCTTTCCTACCTCGTTTCTGACTACGAACTCGCAAACACATATTACCAAATCGGCGATCAAGAACAGAGTAAGCAAACCCTCGCTACCCTCTTCGCACGTAAAGATATTGACAGTCTAGTCAATTCTAAAATAAATCCCGATTATCTCAAAGATTATTACGCACGTAGCCAGAAATTATTCAAAAAACTCAATTGATTTCCATCATTAATTTTCATTATTGACTTTCATTTTCCTCTGCTTTTTTGATTTTTTTTGAATGTTTCCACACCGCACTGTTTTATTAAAGACATTATTACTGGCGGCAGTACTTAGTGGTGGATTGACAACGGGGGAAACGCTCGCAACAAAGACGATTGAAGCAAAACCACTCACAACAAAGACGCTCACGCATGCCCATAAACTTCTCCCAATAAAATTACTCCCCCAGCATGCAGATAAACTTTCCTCAGCAAAATCATTACCCCCATCAAAACAAGCATTCTCTCCTAATACCGCAGCAACAAAAAAAATCCGCATACAACAATCCAGACCTTCTGATCCTAACGTAGCTTTTCAGCAATTCGATCCGACTTCTCAGCAGTTTGATCTGGCATCTCAGCAATTCGGTCATTTGCTCGCCCAGAGCGAACAAACATCCTCTCCTAACACCGCAGTAGTACCCGTAGCAGCTAAAAAGCAGAAAGAACTTCGTACCCACCAACAAAAAATTCTTAGTGGCGATCTAGCCTTTCCAATCATTGTTTCAATCTCACCCGACCTAGACAAAAAACTCTCCGCTAAGGTCAACGAAGGAATGCGCGCCTTATACGATGGCAAGTACGAAGCAAGCCTTAAAATATTTAATGCGCTCAGAGAAACCGTAGATTACCACCCCGTAAGCTATCTTTATTCTAGTGTGGTCTATTATTTGATTTTTGCAGACCTTAAAAATTATAAATACGCCCCTCGCTTAGAAGCAGAACTCAAACAAACCATCAAAGTAGGCAAGAAATGGCTCAAAAAGAATAACACAGATGACGCATGGGCACAATTTTATATCGGTATGGCTTACGGCCTACGTGGGCTCTTTAACGCCTCTTACAAAAACTACAATAGAGCGATCGCAGATGCTTTTAGAGGACTTAAATACATGCGCGCCGCCACCGAACAGAATAAAGATTTTTATGACCCCTTTTATGTGACGGGGTCATACGATTATTTGTATGCAACGTACTTTGGCTTCTTTCTCAATAAATATGAAAAACGCCGCCAACAAGATAAAGGTATTGCCGATCTAAAACGTGCCTTTGAAAAAGGAACGCTTGCTAACTCCTTCGCTGGACTAGCCCTCATCGGAGTCTACATCCGCGAAAATCGCTTCGAACAAGGCCACCAAGTAGGTAGCCACTTCCAGAACAATTTTCCTAACCTCCTCAGTACTTACGAAAATACAGGCAAACTCTATCTCAAAAGTAAATCCCCACCAGAGATCATTGCCTTTTATAAAAAGTGGCAAGAAGCTATTGCTAAAAACTCTTATCATACTTCCCTTTCTTATCTCATTTCTGATTACAATCTCGCAGCCACCTATTATGAAATGGGCGATAATAAGCAGAGTAAGGAAACCCTCGCTACTCTCTTCGCACGTAAAGATATTGACAGTCTAGTCAATTCTAAAATGAATCCCGATTATCTCAAAGATTACTACGCACGTAGCCAGGAATTATTCAAAAAACTCAATTGACTTCCATGACTCACATTCATTGCTTTCGTTTTTAGGACAACTCTATCAATATTATTCACCACATTTCAAGATTATTTAAAAAATTGTCTAAAATTTCTCTTTATGACGATACTATGATCAGTAACCTATTAGCAACCATAAACTGAGCGATCAGAAAAATAAAGTCCTTATAAGTAACAACCGACGTTAAAACGCCGTAGAGAATATAGCCCTAAAAAATATAGCCCTATAACCTACTTGCAATTTCGCCTACATCAGATCACAACAACGTAGAGAAGATAACCTCTACCGCATCATATGTCACAACAACGTAAAGAAGATAACTTATTGACGATTCTGCTAGCATTTATTCTGGTGACAGCAATCTTTTGTCTCGCTAGTGGGTTCAGCCAGCCCGTAGACCCATTCTACGGGACACGCGGCACACCCACTAATAACAGTCAAGCAGACAACCAAGGCAATAATCCGTCCACCTCTCCTCCAACCAGCCCCACTACCGAAGCCCCCGCCCCAAAAAGCACTCCAAATACCCCCAACACTCCAAATATTCCCAATATCCCCAATACTCCGACTTCCCAACAAGAATCACTCTCAGGAATCAACAAAGCGCTCGAAGGACAATTCGAAGCCGATACTAAATCATTGCCGGAGATTGATTTTTTCAGGGGCGACCTCGGTGAAGCTTACAGTTCATTTCGAGATATTCCTTATATTGAAGATAAAACGATTGCAGGATGGCGTGATTTCAATCTCAATATGCCCTACGACCAAGTCACAAATCTTATCAAAAGTCGCCAGTACCCGTGGTTAACGCTCAAAGGAGATTTCGACCCGCTTTTCACACCCGTCACCAATATTTTTTTCATTGAAACCTATGGCAATAATTACTTCCAGACCGCACAATTCTTCTTCGACAAAAACCAACTGCTTTACATGATTCGCTTGAAACCACTACCCGCTTATTTTTCATTCAATACCCTACTCGAGCGATTCCACCAAAAATATGGCAAACCCGACACCCTATCCCATAAAAATGTCCTCTGGTACGCCAAAGAAGGTAACCTGCTAGAACTCAAACGGGATAGCACACTTCGTTATATCCGCGCCGATATCATTGATAACAACCAATTAGACCCAAATGCCCCGCTCGAAAACAATTCTCCCATCGAACAGGACAAAAAAGTCTTCCAAACAGAACTCCTAGAAACATTCTAACCTCTGCTTCAGTTTCAATTCATTGCTAATGGATAGATTGAAATTGCCTGAGATGGATTGAAATTCATTGAAATTGTCGGTGATGCGTTGAAATTGCCTGAGATTGCCTAAAAATTGCGTGTTAAAACTGCATGTTGAATGTAAACTGCATGTTAAATATAAGGTGTACGAATAAAATACCTGTTATTAACAGGTTTAAAATGACTTGACAAATTCACGTATTAATAGTATTATTAATAATATGTTATAAATATAGCATTTGCGTGCAGTTATGCGCATTTATGTGGAGTTAATGGTACATATTTAGCTTTGTATTGCGATTGTGTGCGGTTCATTGTATATTACAATGATATACTGGCTGTGATTTGACTGCCAGTATTGATTGCACATAGAGACTGCAGTATTGACTGCACATAGGAATTGTGCGTAAATCAATTTTATAGCATAAGAGAAAACTAAACATTGAATACAACATAACCTGCTAGGATTATAATTTTAAAGAACATAGGAGTAAATTAACCATGTTTTCAAATGATTCTTATAAAACAAAAAGTCAATTGTGCCCACAATGGATTAAAAAATCACGAACAGTTCTCACACGAACAGTGCTGGGAATGTTTGTATTGGGTTTCATTGCAAATTGTACCGGGACAGAGCCCTCTACAACACCACCTGAAACAACTAACTTGCTCGAACAACTGGTTTCTAGCATTCAAAATACTCATTCAGAACTCACCATTGAAGCCGATGCCACCGATGCTACGCTCACTACATTGCGTGTCTCTGGATTGAAAAATGCCGCCACAGGAACCGCACCCACGTGGACTATCGACATTCCACAAAACCAAGGTTTCACAACCACACCCACACAGCTTACATTCACACCGACAACGGTTATTTCTGCTGAAATGATCACAGAAACCCTCTCCGTCACCTCCGAAGCAGCCAGTCCAGTTATTTATACCCTAAACGCCTACGTCGACGCCGCAAGTGTAAGTGATTGGATCACCGCAACTAGCGTAAGTACCTATATTTCTGCTACCTTAGGTAGTACGTCAGCTACGGTAACGCTCACAGAAAATACCCTTACCTTCACAGGACTTACCAATCTAAGGGACACAGCGGGATCAATTGCTATCCAGTCGCTACCTACGGGGTTCTCAGCCACTCAAGAGACCATCACTCTTCCCGATCCAGACGGAGCAAGTACTACCGCAGCCACTATCACAAGCGCTTCGCTCACAGCAAATACAATCACCATTCGTGAAACAGCCAATCCTGATAACAGTCAAACGTATACGATTGCTGACATTGAACTTCTACCAGATAACCTTATACGCCTGATTTCCCATATCGATACCAGTAATAGCGTTCTTAAAACCAGCAATCCAAACTTCAATGTCAATATTGACAGCTCAGACCAGACGCAAAAAACACTGCTCATCTCAGGACTGACGAACATCTCAACAGGAACACCGCCCACGTGGACAATCGCCATCGACCAATCACAAGGCATCACAACCACACCCACAAGTATTCCCCTCACAGCAAGTGCGCTCATCTCGCCTGAAAATTTCACGAATACGGTAATGGTCGCTTTTGACGGAGGAAGTGCCGAAGCCTATACCCTCAAAACACAAGTAACAGGGGCGCCCGTAAGTGATTGGATCACCACAACTAGCGTAAGTACCTATGTTTCCGCTACATTCGGTAGCACCACTGCTACAATAACGCTCACAGGAGGGACCCTCACATTCACAGGACTCACTAATCTAATGAACGGATCGGGCTCAATTGCTATTCAGTCGTTACCTACGGGGTTCTCAGCCACTCAAGAGACTATCACTCTTCCCGATCCAGACGGCGTAGGTCTTGATACAGCCACCATCACAAGCGCTTCGCTCACAGCAAATACAATCACCATTCGTGAAACAGCCAATCCTGATAACAGTCAAACGTATACCATTGCTGATATTGTATTGCTGCAGCATATCCTATTTAGACTTGTTTCCCACATTGACACTAGTAATAGCGTTCTTAAAACCAGCAATCCAAATTTCAAAGTAAGTGCCGATAGCTCAGACCAGACACTAAAAACACTGCTCATCTCAGGACTGACGAACATCTCAACAGGAACACCGCCCACGTGGACAATCGCCATCGACCAATCACAAGGCATCACAACCACACCCACAAGTATTCCCCTCACAGCAAGTGCGCTCATCTCGCCTGAAAATTTCACGAATACGGTAATGGTCGCTTTTGACGGAGGAAGTGCCGAAGCCTATACCCTCAAAACACAAGTAACAGGGGCGCTCGTAAGTGATTGGATCACCACAAGTAGCGTAAGTACCTATATTTCCGCTACCTTAGGTAGTGCATCAGCTACGGTAACGCTCACAGGAGGGACCCTCACATTCACAGGACTCACTAATCTAATAAACGGAGCGGGATCAATTGCTATTCAGTCGCTACCTACGGGGTTCTCAGCCACTCAAGAGACCATCACTCTTCCCGATCCAGACGGCGCAGGTCTTGATACAGCCACCATCACAAGCGCTTCGCTCACAGCAAATACAATCACCATTCGTGAAACAGCCAATCCTGACAACAGTCAAACGTATACGATTGCTGATATTGTATTGCTGCAACATATCTTATTTAGACTCGTCTCCCACATTGACGCCAGTAATAGCGTTCTTAAAACCAGCAATCCAAATTTCAAAGTAAGTGCCGATAGCTCAGACCAGACACTAAAAACACTGCTCATCACAGGATTGACGAACATCTCAACAGGAACACCGCCCACGTGGACAATCGCCATCGACCAATCACAAGGCATCACAACCACACCCACAAGTATTCCCCTCACAGCAAGTGCGCTTATCTCGCCTGAAAATTTTACGAATACGGTAATGGTCGCTTTTGACGGAGGAAGTGCCGAAGCCTATACCCTTAAAACACACGTAGCAGGAGCGCCTATTGCAGACTGGTTCACATTGGCTAGGTTTAACAGTTATTTTCAATCAGTGACCTATAACGCTGTGGCGGCTACACTAGGATTTGATGGAAGATATATTAGAATTACGGGGACCCTTACCAATGTTCCTAACGGAGAGGTTGTTCTCACAAGAGGTAGCGGCACACTTCCTACCGGTTTCTCGCTAAGTGGTGATGATATGTTAACAGACCCAGACGATTTGGGAACACGAGCACTCAATAATGTTAAAGCAGGTACTATCACAATCTCTGAAGACCCATTCCCTAGTACTGGTGAGAGCACCAATACTAAAAATTATGACGTCATTATTGTAGACCTTGCTGAGTTAATAAATCCAACAGGAGTTGAACTCATGGTCACTGGCGCCAACATTGCAGGTAGCCCTGTAACAATTGGCAATGGAGGTTCAATTGAAATCTCCGAGCCATGTACCCTCCTCGCTACGCCAACGATAACTCCTGTCATGGCTAGCACAGGAAGTGTTGTTTCAGCGGGAAGCATTCAGTCGCTCCCACGCTATTATCACAGAGAGGGACATGCACCTAGTGGTGGTGAAGTGAATTTTGTTTTGCCGCAGCTAGTCACCGTAGAAACTGCCACCGGGCAGATCACAGCTAGCTTCACGATCAATTTGCAATTCCCGCCATGTGAAAGCTTCCCTGCTGGCTCAGGTACTGGTACTGAATCTGATCCTTACCGCATAGATAATGCCCCTGAACTAGAACTCGTCTCCTATCTCGTCAATACAAGTAATACTGTTTATGGAAGTAGGCATTATCGGATTACTACGGACATTGACCTCGGCTCAGTAGGTTTGCCCTGGGACGGGAGCGCTATTAGAGAAGGCTTCCCTATCATCGGATTAGAAGAAAGCCCTTTCACAGGGACATTTGACTGCGCAGCCAACACAATCTCAAATCTCTATATCCATAGAACTATCAATAGCGTAGGACTCTTAGGTTCCGTCAGAGAGGCTACCATTAAAGATTGTATTTTAACGAACGTCGATATCCTAGGCCTTACTAATGTAGGGACACTGGTTGGAAGAGTTCATGGCGGAACAGTGACTAATTCTCGCGCAGCGGGAACTGTTCTTGGTTTTGAAGATGTAGGTGGTTTGATCGGAGAAACTTTTTCTAACGTAATGGTTACAAACTCTTCTGCTATGACCACTGTCACCTCAACTGAGTACAATGGAGGTGGCCTGGTTGGAAATAATTATGGACATGTGACTATTCGAGATTCCCATGCAGGAGGGACTGTAACCGGGTTTCACACTATTGGTGGTCTAGTCGGTCAAAATACCAATAACTCTACTATTATCAATTCCTACGCCACAGGAAATGTGACTAGGTTTATTTCTAATTCAGCAAATGCTAACGCAGGCGGCTTAGTTGGACGAAATATTCATAATTCTACTGTTACCAATTCCTATGCAACGGGTCATGTAGAAGGAAATTCTCTTGTCGGCGGCTTAGTCGGATATAATGATGGCAGTACTATCGCAAAATCTTATGCAACAGGGACTGTAACAGGACTCATGGCCATATCAGCAACAGCGGGAACAAATGCTAATAGTGGGAATGTAGGCGGACTCGTTGGCGTCAATTACGATGGTGCTAGCATTAGTGAGTCTTACGCAACAGGAGATGCCTCTGGGTTTCAATCAATTGGCGGCCTGGTCGGATGGAACAGGGAATCCTCGTCTATTACTGACTCCTACGCAACAGGTAATGTTACAGGCGAACAACTCGTAGGCGGTCTAGTTGGATTTAATTTTTCTAGCAGTACTGTTGTCAATTCCTACACACGCAGCACTGTTATAGCGACAGTAGCAGGCGGTTTGTTCATAGGGTATAATGCTTTCATGCACGCGCCAGGAAATTTAGTCAGTCCTGACGGTCAAGGTATAACAGACTCTTACTACAATACAGAAACCACTTTTACTGTAAAAGGGGCAGTTGCTACTGCTAAAGCAGTCGGGTCTGATAGAGAAGCTTCTAGTGAGCAGACAGAACTCATTACTGCTAACATAAGAGGACTTACAGGCTCCGAGCTGCAGTCTGTTAAAGGGACAATTATTAATGGCGAAGCTATTTATGGAAACTGGGATGACGCTATGATCTGGGAATTCCAAGCGGCTGCTTACCCGCGTCTACGAAATGTGGTCTGTTCTAACCGCCAGGCAAACCCTGCTGCTGCTTGTAATTGATAATTTTAGATTATTAATTATTATTAGTAATTATTTGAGAGCTTATAATTAGAAGAGTTGCCATTATTAAATAGAGCAGGTGCTTAATAGCATAAAATAGCAATCCATAACACAAAATAGCATCCGTAAGTGAACTTATTATTATAGGAGCTCGTAGCTAAAAATGACCCTCTACCGCATTAAGAGATTTAATATTCTCTTCCTAATAGTCATAAGTAGCTTACTAGGCTGTATTGGGAGTAGCCAGCTTTCACCATCACAAGACAATATAAATGAGTTCATCGATGTTCTCCAGAAAAGCACAGCCCATTATGATGACCTCACAATCCGTATCGACGAATCAGACCCCATCAGTAGAACTGTGATCATTTCAGGATTGACAAATTCTGTAGATGGAGTTGCTCCTCCTTCGTGGACACTAAACATTCGCCAGCAACTAGGGATCCGTAGCACCCCTACGAATATCACAATCCAAACCACAGACTTTGTCTTAGCGTATGATTTTACCCATACGGTTATGGTCGCGTTTGATGATTCACCTGCTGTATCTTATACACTAAAGGTGCGTGTTGACACTCCGAAAGTTGCAGATTGGTTCTCAGGACAGAACGTAAAAAAATATGTTTCAGGGCAATTCGATGGACTGCCGATTAGTGTGAGTTTTGATTATCCTAATCTTATTTTTAGACAGACTAATAGCGTCGATGGGAGCGGTTCTATCGAGGTAGAAGTCCCGAGAGGCTTTAAAGCAGAGCCCTCTACAATATCCATAACCGATCCAGATGGCGAAAGAACCACTGCCACAACCGTCATTCATACCAAATTAAAAATCAGTGAAGAAAATAATCCCACTAATAGCGAAACTTACAATATTGTCCTTGATTTTTTTCAATACAATTCCCCATTAGAGAAGGCACACATTACAGCCGAGTTTGCTGGCATCATTGTTTCTGGTAAAACGCAGCCAAGTAATATCATTATATCTGAAGGCGAAGTGCTCATCTCAGGCTTCACAAACATTAAAGGCGCAGCAGGCACAGGAAGTGTTTTTATCCAAGACCCCACTTTGAAAAACTATACCATTGAAACGGCGACTACACCGCCAAGTTCCAGTATCACCTTTCCTTTAAATAATCCCGAAGGCACTAATGCTCTTGAAATATCACTGGATCCTATCATCATCACGACACCTAACGGACAGACAACGACTAATATTATTAAAGTTTTATTTGTTGAGGAATTAGTAGAACTGAGAATAACTAGCGCTAATATTGTGGGTAGTCCTGTGACGATCAGCTCTGGTGAAACGCTTTCTTTAACCGAGAACTGCGCTTTCCTAGACCCAGTGACTATCGAAGTATTAAACGCTAATCGAGTAGGCTCCTGGTCGTCCTCTCCAATTACTAGGGCATTTAATTACAATGATGGCATTTTTACTGATGAAAGCGGTACCCCTAGTATTATCATTACAAGAATCTTAACGATAAGTGACAACGACGATGTTCTTACCGATAATTTCGTAGTCAATATTCGCTACCCCTTATGTGTCATCGACGGCGAGGGAACCATAAATAATCCTTATCTGATAGATAAAGAACTTAAATTAATATCAATTTCTTTTTTTATCAATAACAATCAAAGTAATTACAAAACAGCAGACTATAGAATAACACGCGATCTAGACCTCACAGCAGGCGGAATTCTCACAGAATTCCCTTACATCAGCACTCGCACGGAGAATGCATTCTCAGGTGCCTTAGACTGCAGTAATCATACCCTTTCAAATATTAATATTGATAAAATTGACACTGATAACCTAGGTTTCTTTGGTGTTGTCGAGAATGCTACTATTAAAAATTGTGTTTTAAGCAATGTCAATATCACAGGACAAAATCGCGTCGGTGCACTCATCGGATCTTTAACCGGTCATACCATTATCTCCAATACACAGATAACCAATGCTACCGTTAGCGGACGCGATCATGTCGGTGGCTTCATCGGTTCTGTCGGAGGACCAGCTGCAATCTTTGCTAGCTCGGTCATTAACCTTTCTAATAATCATCTAGTAGGGACAGGACTCGTTAGCGGAGGTGTATACATTGGCGGACTTATCGGAAGTATCATAAATCATACGGCTATTCTCTCTAACAGTATTAGAGATTCTTATGTCACATTAAACGTTACTGGTAATTCTTTTGTAGGAGGATTACTCGGTGCAAGTCATAATATTAGAGAGAGCACTAACTTTATTATTGAGAACTCTTATGCGACAGGAAATGTCTCAGGAGGGACATCAGGGGGAGAAACACCCTCAGGCGGACTAGTCGGACAGAACGAAGGAATCATCAAAACCTCTTACGCAACAGGGTCCGTCACAGGGTCTGATCGGCTAGGCGGTCTTGTCGGAGAGAATGAAGGAATAATTGAATCCTCCTCTTATGCTACGGGATCTATTACAGGAACTCACGTCTTAGGTGGTCTCGTGGGTCTAAATGTGGGAACAATTGAAGACTCTCATGCCACAGGGTCTGTTACAGGACGCAATTACTTAGGTGGGTTAGTCGGAGAAGGAGAAGCTGGAGTTGATTTGTCTGGAAGTATTAGCCGTTCTTACGCTAAGGGACATATTTCAGGTACAAATTTCTTAGGTGGATTAGTAGGCAGAGGTGGTTCTGTCTCTTTATCTTACGCAACAGGTAATGTCGTAGGCTCTAATTACTTAGGAGGACTCGTCGGATGGAATACCCGACATAGAACCATTAGTAAATCCTATGCAAACGGAACTGTTGAGGGTGATCTTAGAGTAGGCGGATTGGTCGGATTTAACGAGGGAACTATTGATATTGCCTATGCGACAGGTGATATTCAAAAAACAACTACCCCACCAGAAAGTCCTATATTCTTCGTAGGCGGATTAGTCGGAAGAAACTTCTACGGCCATATCAGCAACTCTTACGCAGCAGGAAATGTTGATGGTATGTATGCTACAGGTGGATTGGTTGGAATGACCACTTTTGGAGAAATCATCAATTCTTATGCTATAGGCACCGTAACAGGAAACGTCATCAATAACATCGGAGGTTTGATCGGAAGTAATGATAATAGAGAAAATTTATCGACTAGTGTGATTCATTCTTACTGGGATAGCATCACTTCTACTAAAGATTCTAGCGCCGCAGGGACTGCTAGAACAACGCCTCAACTGCAAGTCGCCGCACCTGTTCCCAGCGGCGCTAATGAAGTCTACGTCAATTGGCTTGATACGATTTGGAACTTCCAATCAGGACAATACCCCTCATTACGTACAGTTGTCTGTCCAAACCGCCAACGCAATCCAACCGCTGCCTGCAATTAATCCCCAGCAGTCAATCCTTTACCCTTAAAGTTTAACCGATTATTATTCTCCCCTCTTTTATAAATCAATATAAATCACTATTTGTTAAAACGGGGTAACAATGTTATAATATTATAATACTGTCATAGTATCACCTGCATTTATTTAGTTATTTACTTAATTTAATCTTAACTGAGGAAGACACCAGTAATGAAAGATGCCACTTTGTATGTCAAAAAATATCGATATATTTATCTGATAATAGGAATTTTTGTCTTCGGGATAGCACCTCTATTTAAACCGAGCCTAAAACACAATGGTTTTTCTAAAATGCTCCTTTATGGCAACCAAGCAACCATTAAAGAATATTATGCGATTTTAAGTACGAAAGAAACCGATACATTAGAGAAACGCATTAAAATCATCCTAGACAAGAAATGGAAAAACGTGCCTGCAGCCCAATCCTTTAAAACAACCGACGGGAGCGAACGTGAAAATTTTGCCGCACAGATCAAAGCCTATCATCAAGTCGTACCCAATATAAAATGGGAACCGATAAAAATCATTAAGGCACAAAATACCTACACCGTGATAACGAAGATAACAGGAACACCCGAAAGCCCCTTTTTCAATGTTCCCCCATCCGGTAAAAGCTTTGAAATACTTAGCATTGAAGTACATAAAGTTGTCGCAGGGAAAATACGCGAATCTTTCCATGTCGAAGACTGGGTCAATGCTATATCTCAGATTGCTGAACCCTAAACCAGTATTATTAATGCAGTATTATTAATGAGTGGAAGGTCGCAGCAGGCGAATTGTTTTTGCCGCAGAAGTGCTCAAGCGACGTCCTAACGGCGCCGTTTTTCCCGTAAGATTTTCAATAACGTCTTTAAATATCTGTTTGCCAAGTTCTACGCCCCATTGATCGAAGCTATTGATATTCCACAGGATTCCCTCGACAAAAACCTTATGTTCATATAAGGCAACCAATTTTCCAAACATACGCGGCGTAAGATCGTCAACAAGCAGTAAATTAGAAGGCTTATTACCTGGAAAACTCTTATTGGCTAGTAGAAGTGAAACTTCCTCTGCTGGTAATAGTGGAGATTCTGCAGATTTTGGAGATTCTGCAGATTCTTTTTGCTTGGCTAACGATTTCTTCACATTCTCCTCTAAATGATCTAAATCCTCCAAGTTTCCAAAAGCAAGTGCTTCGCCTTGTGCTACGAGATGAGAATTGAGTTTTTGATGGTGTAGCGTCCAATCGTAGTTTTTAGTAAGTTCATCTGAATTCCTAGCTTCGTTAAGCTCAGAACGTTTTATTCCAATAAAATCCACCGCTACCTTATTATTAGTAGAACCTTGATGGAGTAACTGGTAAAAAGAATGCTGTCCATTCGTCCCCGAACAACCCCAGACAATAGGAGCTGTCGGATAATTGATAGAACTTCCTCTAAGATCAATAGATTTTCCGTTAGATTCCATTTCTAGCTGCTGGAGGTGTTCTACAAATGAACTGAGGCGGTGGCTGTAGGGAAGAATGGCTCTAGTTGGGTATTTCATGAATGTAGCATAAAAAAAGTGAATGAGTCCTAGCATAATAGGGAGATTTTGCTCAGATGGAGTAGAATTGAAATGATTGTCCATAGCATAAGCTCCACTTAATAGGTCTTTAAACCCCTCTGTTCCAAGCGCAATCGCAACAGGAAGTCCAATAGCCGACCACAACGAGTAACGTCCGCCGACAAAATCCCAAAATGGGAAGCAAAACTCACGACGGATACCAAACTTAACCACAGCCGCTGTATTCGTCGACATACAAGCAAAATGACTGCTGATAGCATCTTTACCTAATTGATTCTGGATAATTGCCCTTGCTTGATAGGCGTTAGTCATTGTTTCATCCGTAGTGAATGTCTTAGAGGCAATAAGAAATAATGTTTCTTCAATTGGAAGTTTTTTAAGAGTTTGGTAAAGATCAAACCCATCTATATTAGACACAAAATGAATCTCAGGTCCTCCCCTGCAGTAGATAGCCAACGCATCACAAGTCATTTTACAGCCCAAATACGAACCTCCAATCCCAATATTGACAACGTGCTTAAATCTCTTTCCCGTACTGCTGCGTATAACGTTATGACGCACTCGGTCAGCAAAATCTAAAAATTGCTTCTGCACAGCCAGTATTTCTTCGCCTATACTGCTAAGGCCCACATTTCCAATAGTACTCGATTTTTTTATAGCAAAATGATCTGACGCTTCCGTCTTTGTCCAGATAGTAGATAATTCACGATGCTCACCCCTAGCTGCTGCGTACGGATTTCTTAGTAGTGTGTGTAAAACAGCACGTTTTTCACTCGTATTGATAGCGTGTCCATTAAACATTTGACTGCGGCGTTTTTCTACTTGTGCTTCCCCTAAAGCACGCAACAATCCTTGCAGTGTCTCATCGTCTAGGTAATTTTTAGAATAATCAAGGTATATTCCTTCGCTAGCTAGCGACCAATCTGAGCTCTTTTGTGTTGTAGTTGCATTTGTTGTTGAAGCGTGATTTTTTTTATAAAGCTCCCTAAGTGAATAACGTTGCAATTGCTGCGCTTTTTTTGTAAGGAAATCCCAAGTCGCTTGGGTAATAACCGCAGATTTTTCAAGCGGCTTCTTAACAGTCGAGATATGACGTTCCATAGCTTAAACTAATTGTATATCATTGCTAATAATATATTAAATCATTACAAAATAGTCATTAAATGGTTATTTTCACAAACCTATTAAAATTTATAGACTGAAATTGACAAAATGGGGGTATAATGACTACTTAAACGACCTACTCGAATATCGTCTGCTTGAAAACAATCTACTTGAAAGTCGGGCACTTGAAAGTGTTTTATTTGAAGATGATTTAATTGAAAGCAGCTTACTTAAAAGTGATTTGCTTGAAAAATGATCTATTTGCAGGTGATTTACTTGAAAATCTTTTCATAAAGAACACTTCTATGCCGATTATTAGACACAAAGAACACAAGACCAAGAGATTTCACAGTAGTTTACATCACAGCAATTTAAACACAAAGAACACAAGACCAAGAGATTTCACAGTAGTTTACATCACAGCAATTTAAACACAAAGAACACAAGACCAAGAAATTTCACAGTAATTTACATCACAGCAATTTAGACACAAAAAACACAAGACCAAGAAATTTTATAGTAGATTACATCACAGTAGTTCGCTAGTAGCTAATTTATAACCGTTAAGTGGACATTCATTGAGTGTACATCCGTCAAGTCAGTATTAAAGTGATTTTAATCTTAAAATTAATGGATATGACACCAAATTAAAATTATGTTTTAGTTTAAATAATTGTAAAATTGTATTTTCAATGATTATGACATTGATCGTTAATACTAATTAAATACGGTATTTTATTATGAATTCAGGACACCTACCCAGTCAATCATCACCCCCTAATTCTGAAACACCCCTAGAAAAAACGTTAGGCATTATTAAGCCTGAAGCTGTAACGGCAGGACATGTGGAAGCGATTTTAGATTTGATCCAGCAACACGGACTCAAAATTGAAAAAAAACGCAAATTGTCCCTAACTCGCGAACTTGCCGCCGCTTTTTATGAAATTCATCAGCAAAAACCATTTTTTAATGATCTCGTATCCTATATGACCTCAGGCGAAATCATTGTCCTTATAATAAGCGGCGCTAATGCAGTAGCAAAATATCGTGCCCTTATGGGAAGTACAGACCCTTTGCAGGCAGAACCCGGGACCATTCGTAAAATATTTGGTGAAAGCATTGAACGTAACGCTGTGCACGGTTCGGACAGTACAGAAAATGCTAGCCGCGAAATTGCATTCTTTTTTAAAGATGTTTAAAAATTGATTGATTGATTGATGGTTTAGATTGTAAAAATGGGTTAGATCGTAAAAGAATTCATTAAATATTAGCCTCATCTCCTTATTCCACAGAATCTCAGCCCAGCCGCCCTGCCTATCCCTGTAAAACAATCCACAAAACCTCAGTCTAACCGCCCCCTATTTCAGCCCGGCCGCCCCCGTTCTCGTAAGAGAATTCATTAAATATTAGCCTCATCCCCTTATTTCACAGAATCTCAGCCCGGCCGCTCTGTCTCTCCCTGTAAAACAATCCACAAAACCTCAGTCTAACCGCCCCCTACTTTAGCCCAACCGTCCCCCTTGAATTAACAGGTTGGGTAGTCTTTAAGTGTATTTTCTAAGCAGTCCTACCAAAATGCCGTGGATCTGAACGTTGTCGTAATCAGCCGCATTTAAAATAATGGGTTTCAATTCCTTATTACAAGGACGAAGCTCGACCATTTTTTCAGGTGCCTTTTGAAAAAAAATCTGTTTGAGTGTGGCTTCATCATCCATTGAGACGACAGCGATCTGACCGTGCAAGACGGTCTTTTGGTGACGAATAATAACCTGATCTCCATGATGGATGCCTGCTTCTATCATTGAGTCTCCTCTAACGGTAAGCGTATAAAAATTATCAGGATTTTTAAAGTCAATAGCCCGATCGGTAATCCATGAATATTCACCATTCCAGTCTTCTGGCATAGGAATAGGCATACCCGCCGAGACGTACCCTAAGTGCTTTATCGGTCTGAGCTCAGTTTTCTCTCCTTCACTAAATCCCAATTTTTGATATCGCGAATCGCCTTTATAATAGACGCCAGCCCCCGTTTTATGCGGAAGACAAATATCCTCAATAGTTAGAAATATAGGTTTTATTCCTTTACGAATCCAAAGTGGGTTAAGATTGAATTCTAGAACGAACAGCCCCATAATATAACTAGGAATGCGAATCCTCCCGTGCAGGTACTGGCTCATCATAGAACTTCTAATGCCAAGATATGAAAATTTACCAGGCTTTATCCCCACTTCTTTAAGAAAGACCCTCAGTCGTTTTCCTTGATTGACAAGTTCATCATGGGAATTCTTTTTACTAGGAATGAGTCCCTGGACTATATCAGGTTTGAGTTTAATTCTCCTGCGACCATTTGGGTACATCTCGCCCTCGCCCTTCTGAAGCCAGCTCTTACTCACACCATAAGCTATTTCTAACAACGCTAAAATATAACTAGGAATACGCACATGTCCATGAATGTATTGATTCACGCTCACAACACTCATACCGACATTTTTTAGATCAGATTGTTTCATTTCAGCAGATTTCAGAAAATAACTCAACCTATCGCATTCGGCTGCATTTTCTATAAGATCAACCTGGTCATGAGCTTTTGAGGGCTTGCCGTAGCCGCCAGTAGTTTTATTGACTCCTGTAGATCGCGTGTTAGCCTCGCTAAGATGCTCATCATTGGGCGAATAATACGACTGTCCGCCACCCAGATCATGATCTTTACTAAAACCATTGATCCTAATGTCAAAAACATTAGAAGATTCGATGCTATCTGCAGATTTGTTCCTTATTTCTAATGTATCACTCTCTTCTATATTGTGATTTTCCATCAAGCTATTATCATCTTTTTTCAATTTCTTATCTCTCTTTAACGTGTATAAAAATTCATACTATTTATAAGTACCCTTGCGAACACAGTTTATACGATCATAACTTTATAGACCAATAGCCACAAGTAGGTCATAGCTCATCATAACTGGTCATAATTGTACAGACTTTGTGCAAACTTGTACAAACGACTACTAGCCATAGTATAACATTATTATAGACTTAATATGTGTACCCATTAATATTTTAACATTGTTTTAATAATAGTGTACTATTTTTATGAACAGTAATTTTATATGCCGTAAACTATCATCTAATTTTATTAGGTAAAATATCGGCTATATACACCTTGACTTAAATATAGGTTGTATTAATATTCATTGAATGATATAATTAATGTCTGATCCAATAAACATGTAATATTTAGATTTTGATGCTGAGATTTCAATATTTGGACTCATAATGCCTTAAATACATCAAAGAAATACATTAGGAAAGTAAAATTTAAATCATTGATTGATCGCTTGCCCTTGATTAAAACTAATTACAATTACCTACAATAAACTACAATTGCTTACAGCTGCCCACAATTAACTACCATTGCCTGCAGTGACCTATTAACTACAACTGATAATAACACAACAACCCACCACAACACAAGTCATAAAGAGTAATTATTTATAATAATACTGATAGCAAACATAATCCTCTGCGGGTATCGTATAATGGCTTATTACCTCAGCCTTCCAAGCTGATGACGCGGGTTCGATTCCCGCTACCCGCTCTTAGATTGCTTAGTTCTCTCAATTGATTCAATTCATTCTCAGCAAAGCACTTTTTCCTGCCATTTTTTCCTGTCATTAACAGTAACCACCGCTCAACCGTAACTGTCATTCACCTAAACTGTAACTATCATTCACCTAATATCACTCACCTATATATACAAACAATTCGTAAAGTATTATTACAATTATATGCAAAATATTATTATAATTATATAATTACGTTCACTATTTAATACACACAATAACGTAAATATACAGACAATAACCTAAATAATAACGTACCCAATAACATATCCAATAAACCTACGCGTAGTACACATAGTACACACATAATAATAAGTAGCCCAAGTGGTGGAATGGTAGACACGCAAGCTTGAGGGGCTTGTGGGAGCAATCCTGTGCTGGTTCAAGTCCAGTCTTGGGCATTTTCCTCCTCTTTTCTAGAATGCTGTTGATCAGTTAGAAAGTCGTTTTTGCAGCGAATGTTTTAAATGCTGAATATTTGACCGTTGTAACTCTAAACGAAGTCTGACTTCATTGAGAGGAATATCTAGCTTATAGGCAATCATTGTCAGTGAGTGGTTCGCTTCGGCTAGCTTGAGTATTTGCTGGTTTAATGTAGGTTCTTTTTGAATTGAACTGAGAATTTTAGATTTCTGAGAACCACTGCGCTTAGGTGATAGTGATGGAGTTAAGTTTTGCTTCGTAGATGGAGTAGATTGGATTGTGTGCTGCTGGGCAGGAGATTTTTTACTCCCCCTACTCTGCTCAGTTATTTTCTGCTCAGTTATTTTTTTCTCTGGTTTAGGAGAACGGAGAGATATTCCCTTTGTCCGCTTAGAGACGGTCGCATTAGAGACAGTTGCTTTAATAAGGGGGGAAATCGCATCATGGGCCGTAGTCGTTTTTTTAGCTAGGCGGCTTTGTTTTTCTAGCGGCGCAGTGGAGCTATTCTCAGTAGAGCATTGATCTGACTTAATAGAACGCTTTTGTGATGGGGAAGCGGTAGATTTCACCAACAAAGCCTCTGGCGTCTTATTTCGGTCGGTCGGCAGTGTTTTTTGTGATTTTTCTAAGGTTGCGATAAGTGTTCGCGCCTGTTCTAAGCGATTGTCAATGGTAAGGATATTGATTTCAGCCTGACGATTAAATGATGTAACCAGTTCTTCAAGTTCATGTTTAATCTGTGCTGTAAGAAACTTTTTTTCAAAACGGCGCTTCAAAAAGAACAAAAAACCAATGAAAAAAATAATTTCACTGATAATCAATATTGTTGTAAAAATCACCATCTCAGTTAGCTTATATAACTTAAATTTTAACTAAAGCGTATCACACCATTTAGGTTAGCTAATCTACTTCAACGTCTAGAAAATTGCCTTTATAATTTTCTTTGATACGATTAGGAAATTTGGAGATATTAGAAGCAAGTGTCGTTTTGCTTTTAGTATTCGTTTTAGTCCGTTCAATAATGTTTTTATCATTGAAGGGAAGCGTATTATTTTTATTAGCAATTTTTTCAACGTTGTTCGGAGCGAAGGTTTCTCTAGTCTCGCTAGCTTGGGTTGTTCTATCGTCCTGTTTACGTTTAGTGGTCTTTTCTTGTCTGCGAACGCCCTCAGAGACCTGGCGCAGCGACATTTGAAAATCAAGTGGCGAAGTACTCATAGCCTATATCCTGAATTGTTTTTCACTTTCTTTGAATATATAGGGTTCTATATTGAATTTTTCGGCGTCATTTGTATCTGAAGAGAATACAAGTGAAGTTCGATAGCGTTTATTATGAAGTGTAGCGGCTTGACATTTTATAGTTGCATTGGCATAAATATGATGTTTTACTGAGATAAAACATGGAACGTAGTTTTCTTCGCGGCTTTCTAGCAGTCGACTGATCTCAGCATCCGTTTTTTTAAGAATTGTATTATGATTTTTAAGTTTAGCGCGGATATTACTTGCTTCCTGGTCTTGACCTTGATTCATTGCCTTATGAAGATTGTCTTGGAGCGTTAAAATTTGACTTTTAACGTGACTTATCTCCTGGTAACAATCATTTAACCGAATGCGAATGGGAAATGGAACGCCGACCTCTAAGACAGTTTTTCTACCCGAAACAGAACCGACGTTTGAAGTGATAATCGCTTTGGTAGCACTGATTGTTCCGCCCCAGATAATGCCTCTACTTTTGAGAACTTCTATTTTATCGCCAGCATTGATAATACAATCTGAAATAAGCTCCTCTACAACAACATTCCCTTCGGTTGTGACTGTGACATCCTGGAGGTATTTTGCTCGAACATTTCCAAAGTGACTGGTAAGTGTCGCTTTATTTTTTCCATTGACGCCTTTAGCTAGGACAATATCTCCACCCGCTTCGATCGTTGCCACACCTACAGAGCCTTGTACGTAGAGATTGCCTGATGTGACAACGCTGTAGCCGTCACTTATCGAATCTTCTATGATAACTGTTCCTAAGTGTGTTATATTGCCTGACTTTGCGTCGACATTTTTGATGCGAAGGACTTCTTCTACCGTCCAAAATTTATTGCTATCTCTATGAAGATTCCCGTTTTGTGTTGCGGTAAGGGTGAGCCCATCTGGGGAAAGCTCCGTATTTTTACCCCCTTTAAATTCAATGTCTTTAGCTTCGTTAGCAGGGATAACTTGATTGTAAATACTCAGACCGTCTTTCCCCTGCTCCATAGGGTGTTTTCTAGCAATAACTTCGTTTTTAGCAACTGCTATAAAATGTGGTAATTCTTGATAAATTTTCTGTGACGGAGATTTCGTTTCAATGTTCTTTTTGTGCTCAGCTGCGTGTTTGTTCTTAGCCACCTCTTCTATGTAGGCGTCTTTCCCATGAACAGGTGAAACCCCCTCAGCAAGTACAATAGGCTTAGTGAAGTCTACGCCATTTAGATAAGTTTCTGCTGTACTTGTTATAATATTCACGTCCAGGTCACGTTCGATTAAAATTTGTTTTAACGTCTGGAGCGTGAGACCCACACGACGTCCCCTAGCAACGTCTAACTTGAAGTAAAGTTTAGATTTGTCTTCATTGGTGAAGATTTTATATTTCGGATTAGCCACAGTGCGTTTAATGTCTTTGCCGACGTGAACCCAATTGTTTTGACTGTCAATGACCTTCTGAATTACTTTTTTATTGACGGGTATATTGAGTTCTTCACAAAAATTATAAAGCACTTCATAGGTTAATTGAAGATCATTATTAACAAGTGAGATAAGTTTGATGTAATCTCCTGTGCTATCTGTTTTTCTCAGGACGTAGTGATTGAGATTGATATAGCGAGTATCGGTGAGCTGGAAATTCTCAGACACGGGGTCTTTTCTAGGATTGAGATAAAACTTAAATCCTTGAATATTGCTATTAGCAGTGTTATTTTTATTGAAATACGATTTTACAGTGGAAGTTTGGTCGGTGCTGCTATCTGTATTGTCTTTTATGGGTTCTGGGGTGTAATGTGCTATTCGCGTCCAGCCCAATTGATTGGTTTTGAAATGTTTTAAATTTTTTGAGAAGTATTTTATTGCGGTCTGCAGCGCTAGTCTGAAGTTTATTGTTTCTACAAAAATAGTTTCCTCACCTAGTAGCGTAACTTCTTTAAGGAAGGCAGCTGATGTGTTACCCGTGCCTAAGAGTTTGTTTTTATAAGCAACCCATCTGTCTTTCCAGTCTTCTTTGATTGATACGCTATAAAAATGTTCCTTCCCTGCTTCATTAGGACTGGGAACTTCTATCAATTGATCTTTCTTATGATCCTTTAAATAGACTTTAAAACTCATGGCACTACGGATAGATTAAGTTAATTTTATAGGGTTCAAAACGATTGAAAACGATTCAAAATGATTCAATTGTTGTAACTACTTCATCGGTTAGCGTTAGGACTGGGCTGTTATTATAGATTATACCATAATATTTTATGGGTGAATTATTTTATCGTTGACTGCAGGTTTTATTATAAATATAGCTGGAAATTTCATATAAATCGTTGCTACGGACTACATAGAGTTTTGTATGAATGAGTGATTAAAGAAGCATTGAGTAAGCGTTCGATAAGTATTAAATAGACATTGAGCAGGTATTGTGCAGGCATTCAATCAATGTTAGCAAGTATTAAGTATCTTCTATCGATCATTGAGTAACTATTAAGTAGCCATTGAGTAACCATTCAATAACTATTAAGTAAATACCAAGCAAATATTAAGTAAATGTTTAGTCCTTTATTCAGTATGTATTCTATAAATATCTAATAAATATTCAGTATACGCTAAGTGTTTTTCAAGTAATTTTCAAGTGAATTCCAAAAGAGAGGGGGCGGGGGAGGTAATATAAGCCAAGTAATTTTTTAGAGAAATCTTTAATATTGAACTCAGAATAAAAGTAGCTGGCAAGCTAATAACAAGATAATAACATAATAATAGCAGGCAAGACTTTAGCAGACGAAACGACACCCGAGGTGTTTAGTTAAGAAAATAACTGTATTTCCAAATTACTGTTCTTAATGTTTCTTCTGCCCTATTTTAAATAAGTCTTTTATGCCATGTCAATTGATTACAGGTTATGTTTATAGGCTTAATAAAATTGATAAGATTTTTATATATGGGTTTATTGATGATTGATTAGATAAGGTTCTTTTTGATACCATCTAGCGAAGCACGAATGTGACGAATAGCTTTGCTGTGAAGTTGCGATACGCGTGATTCGGTAACTTGTAAGATTTTCCCGATTTCTTTGAGTGTAAGTTCTTCATAATAATATAGAATAAGAACTTTCTTTTCTTTCTCAGGAAGTTTTTTTATCTCGTTACCGATTGTCGCTTTGATCTCATCTTCTTCGACACAGCTAAATGGATCGATGTGTTCTGGAGCTTTGAGCGTTTCAATAAGTGGCGTATCATCGGCATCTTTTTTAGAAGACCAAGCATCATCTAGCGAACCTACGTTCGAATCATTGATCATGCTACTGATACGATTGATCTCTTCAGAGCTCATGCCTAATTGAGAAGAAATGGCTTCATCTTTGATAGGTTGTCCTGTTTCTTCTTTATAGTTTTGTTTGACCTCTTCTATAAGTTTATACTTCTGCCTAATAGAACGCGGCACCCAGTCTAAGGAGCGTAATTCATCGTAGATCTGCCCACGAATACGCGTGATGCCATAAGTCTTAAATTTGACGCCTTTGTCGGGATCAAACTTATTGACGGCATCTAGAAGACCAAATGTTCCAAATCCGATCAGGTCGTTAAATTCTACACTTGCTGGAACAGTAGGAGCAATCTTCCCCGCTACATATTTAACAAGTGGCGAATATTTACGAATTAAATAGTTTTTATCTTTTTCTAGACGCAAATTTTTAAAGTTACGCCAGATCTTCAATTCCTCTTCGTCAGTAATATCGAATTCCTTACGCAGAGGTTGTTTTTCTCCAAAAGCATTCCCGATCAGTTTTTTTTCATCAACAGGACTCTTTACAGAGATTGACTGTGGTTTTTTTATAAGTGATTTTATACTCATATTAATTGTATTTTTATATGTCTCTCCTCTATTATTAAATGTTCTGGTTGCTATTAATAAATTAGCGTGCAGATAAAAATTAGCGTCGTTTTTGTGATGCAGTCGTTATCGTTTCTAATATTTATGTTTTATTTTCCTATCTCTAAAATCATAAATGGTCTTAAAAGAAACGCAGCATAGCTCATCTCACAAAGTGCACTCGCTTTTATCTTCATTTAACAAAGTCAAACAACACAACACCTCTCCCTACAAGGCTCTCAGACTACATGGCATGATGTTAAGGTCATAAGATTGCTTTCTAGTATGGGTTAGGGTTAAGTAGTTATTTGCTTTGATTTATTGGTTTATTTATTATTATTATCTTTATTAAGTGGGTTGTCCTCCTCTGGGCCTATCATAAGCCGGACAGCCTTTGCTATATCTTTACTATCAAAACGTTTAATCTCTTCTAATTCCTTGCTGCTCATTTTATTGGGATCGGCTCGTCTAGGGCCTTTGAAATTAAATGCATACGCCTCTTCTGGCAACGCGTTTTTAGCATCATCCTTTTTAGAAGTAGCTGTGTCGAAAATTTCATTGGGATCAATATCATCTTTTGAGCCTGTAGGGGTTGTGGTGATACTTGCTTTCTTTTTCTTCGCATCAATGTCTAACATTTTTCCTAACAATTCTTCATTAGTCGCCTCAACTTCCTTTTTTATGGGGGGAATGAGCAGATCATAAAGTTCTTTGAAATAGTGCCGCAGCACCATCAAGGTGATCATGATGCATAACATCCACGCCAAGTAAAGAATGAAAAACGTATTGACAACGGACAACCAACTTTGAAAAAAAATAATCCTTAGCAATAGCCCGCCCCCTGCGAAAATGGCAGCGTATTTAACAGCAAATAAAACAATTGACTTTCTCATTACTCTATATTTAATAATTAATCCTCAGTCACCAAAGTCACGAAGACTTAGTATCATTTGCCATGAAAATTCTCTTAAAAAATTGCCCGATGCCCTTTCCACGTAGATTAAGTAGGGATGTGTCATTCTTTAACTGAGAATTTAACTGAGAAAGCAATGAATTCCCCTCCTGTTCTCTACCAACTCTCCCCCATTCTATCAACGTAATAGCAATCTTCCGCAGTGAAATCGCCATATAAGAATACGGTTCTACCAGACAGTAGACGCCGCCTTGCATTGCTGTTTTTCGTAAAGTAGTTTCATCCTGCACCACTCCTAAGAGGTCAATGTTTTGATCCAAGTGTTTTTTACTTGCGGCAATTAGCTTTTTACCAGCACTAAGGCTCGCTGTAAGCTCGAGAGAACGATTGACAATAAGCGAAATGTGTGGGCTGCTTGATTTAACTTGATTGGATACTATGTTGCTTCCTAGTACTTCCTCGCTTTGTCTCGGTAGCTTGGCGGTAAAACTCTTAATTAGTGAATAAGCATCGGTTATAGCAGCAGGTTCAATTTGTGTGACAATAATGGATTCGTCTGCGGCTGTTAAAAATTGCTGAATCTTCTCAGAAGCTCCAGCTCCACAGTCAACAACGATAAAATCATAAGCCGTGTTCTGTTCCAAGTAAGAAAGTTCCTGTGCGAACCATTTCTGCTGCTCTACGGTAAGTGAAGCCACATCGACAAGACTATTTCCACCAGCGATCAAATCAAAGCCATAGCGCGTTCTATGGACAATATCTAACAGAGATTTCTCCCCTGCAAACACAGCCCCAGCATTGAATCGTGGTTTTTCATTAAGATAAATATGGGCATTTGCCATACCCCAATCCGTATCTATGAGCAGAACTCGTAAAGTTTGTTTAAACGTAGCAAGAATCGCCGCTAGATTTACGGCTAACGTACTCTTCCCAACTCCGCCCTTTCCAGAGGCAATTGCCAAAACTCGCGCCTGCTTGCTACTAGTGGTGCGTATTCCAAAACTCCGATTGTGTTTTGATGCAAGCGTCTGCTTACGAACAACTTCTTCAAGGGTCGCTAATTGGCTTCTCATGGCATAAATGGATTCACAATGAATTACTATAAAAAAACAGTTAAGTTACATTAAGTCACATTAAGTTACGAAGAGCCCTTCACATTCCATTCACGAATAAGTGCCTGTTGGACTTGCTCTAAGCTGCCTACGAAGAAATCATTCAAAATATCCTGTCCAGTGCAAAAATATGAAACTGGAAGTTTGCTATGGTACGCCAAGCTAAGCACAGAACCCAAACTCGTTGTTTCATCTACTTTTGTGAAGATAAGGTTAGCATCTTCTTTAATATTGAAATTTTTATACGCCAGCAGCAGATCACACGTTCGTGCAGCCGCAGGAACACACCAATAGATAACCTTAGGTGCATTGAGGTAGTACATGATGTTAGAAACTTCATCGATAAGCTCTTCTTCACGAGTGCTGCAGCCTGGCGTGTCAATAAAGATAAGGTCTGTTTTGGGGTTTTGTTGGTACAATTCTAACAAAGAACGTTTGTCTTCTAATTTTTTTAGCGGGACTTTAATAATATCAGAAAAACTTTTAAGCTGTTCAAATGCTCCCATTCGGCGCAGATCACAACTGGCTATGGCAATGCGCGCTTTTCTAGTATTAGAATACTCAAATGCTAATTTGCTGAGCGTTGTCGTTTTTCCAACCCCCGTACTTCCCGCCATAAAAACCAATTTCGGTTCACCTCGCCGACGACTATCATAACGCAGATCGCCTTTGTAACTGATGAGAGCTGCTATTGTCTCTGCTAGAGCCAGTTTGTCCTCTTTGTTCTGCAGCACGCGCACGTAAGACATTGCAATTGCCTCAGCGATAATTTCATCAGAAAAATCTTTTCTAAGCAGAAAATCTTCTACCGCTATTTTTTTAGCCCTTTTTTTAGAATTTGAGGTCGTCACTTTCAAATTCAATTGAGCTTCTGTTTGAACATCCGGTGACGCTGCGGTGCTAATGTTGTTTTTCTGTTGGGTAATGACCGCCCGCGGTTTAGCAGAAGGCGCATAGTCGGTTGCTGTGATCGGCGCTACAACGAATGATTTTTCTTTCAATGCGATAGGTGAATTGGTGTTCTTAGCGGCATTTTTAGAATAAACTACCTTGCTATCTATCCGAGAACGCCGAGGCAAACCAGGCAAACATTCATTTTTTTCGGCAATAAGATCAAGTGATCTAGCCAGTGCTGGTGAATGCGGTACTGTTGTCATTGAGGGCTCTACTTCGCTAGGGGCTTGCAGTGTGAACAGGGGATTGTCATTTTTCGCTAATGGCTGTCGATCGGCATTGTTTGGCGGTTTTTTTTCGTGTATTGGATAGTCGAACAAGGTATAAAGCTCTGATTGTTTCTGGTTTTGACTGCTTTCTTGTTTCTGTAAATGTGTGACGGAGCGGAAGAAATTTTTTAAACTCTTTTCCATAAGATTGCGTTCTGAAGGTGTTTCTCGGCGCTCTGGAGTTGCTGGTGGCAATTCTGGGGGTAAATTATCTGCACTTACAGGAACTCTTCTCAACGTGTTTTTATCTACATGTTTAGAAGTTGGGTGCGATGAGTTCCTGCGTCTAGATTTGGAACGCTCAGTATTTTTTTTCTTTGAATTTCGCATAGATACACTTTCCTTAGGCAGACTTTCCTTATGTGAGGGGGTTGCTGGGAGAAATGGACTGGTTACCTTGTATTCGCTGACAATGATTCTATAATAAGACTTCTTTTTAAGACCAAGCCACTTGCCTACCCATTTCCAATAGGGGTCTAGAATCTCTTCTTCCTTGACAATACTGAGATTGCCGACGTGTTCTTTGATTTTTTCACGTGCTAACTTTGCAGTCGCCCCAATCACTTCGAAATAACGTGGCATAGTAACAATATCAAGCGAAAATATACTTTATTCAAAAAATGGCTTTACTTAAAAACATATTGCTTCGACTAGAAATCAATTAAATTTCATCTAAAATATTCAAATAATAGCCACTAGCAATCTCTTCACTGCTGATGACAACGAGGTCTTGAAAACTTTTTTTACATACTTCTCTTAGGGGTTTTCTAATAAAGCTATCGGTCACAATAAGTGGTTGATAGCCTTTTTCTTTAAGATGCGCAATTTTCTTAGCGATTGCTTCTAGCAATGTCCTGAGATTGGCGGGATCAATATTGATAAAACGAACGCCTCCTGTTTCTTTGACTTTTTCAATGAGGTCATTTTCTATTTTGCGTGACAAAACAACTGCATTGATATTTTTAGCATCATCGCTGTAAGTGGCGGAGATCTGACGTCCTAGCGCCTGCCGTACTCGTTCCAAAACATCGAAGTAGTGAAAATGGTCTCCTGTTGCATTATCACAAAGCACCTCTAAAATTGTGTTCACATTGCGAATAGAGACACGCTCTTCTAGGAGACCTTTCAGTAGTTTTTGGAAATGGCTTATTTTGAGTGAAAGACCCTCCATTTCCTTAACTAGCGGCGGATTGTTCTTCTTAACAATATCCAATATAGACTGCGTTTCTTTACGGCCTAAAATATCGTCTGTGGAAAGTTTCATAAGTTCGCTTAAATGAGTGGAAATAATCGTAGGAGGATCGACTATTGTAAAGCCTTTTTTATCTGCCATTGCACGATGTTTTTCATCGATCCAATACGCAGGAAGTCCAAAAACCGGGTCTTTGATTTGTGGAAATTCTAACGTGAGCGTGCCGCCAGTAGAATCAATGGCTAATAATTTTCCCACCATAAGAAGCGCCGAACCAATGACAGAACCATTGATTTTGATTTGATATTCAGTACCTTTTAATTGCAGGTTATCTGTGATGCGAACGTGTGGAATAACAAGTCCTAATTCGAGGGCTAATTGTTTACGGCACTTGCGCACTCTATCTAGCAGGTCTCCGCCTTTGCTTTCATCCGCCATCACAATGAGTTCATAGCCAAGCTCTATTTCAATCGGATCGACTTGAATGCCTTCTACGATCCGTTCAGGAGAAAAATCATCTCTATCCGTCCGTTTAGCAGCTTCTTCAGTAGGTTCACTGGTAGCAGTCTGTGTAGGTGGTCTAGCTTTACTTAGAACATAACCTATATAAAACGCCGACGCGGTGAGAACAAAGGAAATAACCTTAGGAAAACCAGGCAAAAATCCCAAAAACAACACAAAAAGACCTATAATATAAAAGGTGCGCGAACTATTAAAGAGCTGCGCAGATAAATCCTCAGCAATATTGTCTTCTTCGACATTTCGTGTGACAATGATACCCGAAGTGATTGCCGTAATAAGCGAAGGCACCGCAGCCACCAACCCATCACCGATTGCAAATTTCACGTAACTTTCCGAAGCCAATTGAAACCCTTCACCTTTAACAACAATTCCAATAAAGATTCCGCCTATAATATTGATGAAAATAATAATAATCGATGCGAGCACTTCACCTGAGATAAATTTCCCAGCACCATCCATTGACCCATAGAAATCAGCCTCACGTTGAATGTTCTTCCTTCTCTCAATAGCCTGCTGTTCATTGATAAGACCTGCATTGAGATCAGAATCAATGGCAATCTGCTTCCCAGGCAAAGCATCTAACTTGAATCGAGCAATAACCTCAGAAGAACGATTGGCGCCACGCGTGATCACGAAAAATTGCACCGTTATAATGATAATAAAGATCACAACCCCAATCCAATAACTTCCGCCCGTAACAAAATTAGCAAAAGCCTGAACAACCTGCCCATTGAAATTGATGCCTTGTGAGAGAATAAGTCGTGTCGAGGATATATTGACGGCTAGTCTAAACCCTGTTGCAAACAGCAATACTGTTGGAAATGTTGAAAATTCCAATGGGTTTTTTGTATTGATCACCGTTATGATAATCGTAATGGCTATGATGATATTGACAATCATAAAAAAATCTAATAATGGTGCAGGAAGGGGCACCAGTATCATCATCAGTCCCACCATAACAAGCAAAACCAAGACCGTCGATGAATTCTTCCACAATTCATCTATACGAAACGTATTGAAGAAACCAAGTAGAGACGACCTCAGATCTCCGTTTGTAGCAGAATTTCCACCTGCAGTGCGATTAATACTATGACTACGATTATTGGAGTCCACTTTAGAGGAAGAAGATGCAGCGGTCGTTTTTGAAGTAGGCGCCGAACCACTTCGTGCATTACGCTCTGATCCAGCTAGTGAATCACCCATTGTTCCTGCTAAAGCATCTGAGTCGGTTGCCATAGTTATTTAACGATTTCTTAATTGAATTAACACTTCAAAAGTCTTTATTGCATGCGATTGCGTGTTCGATTACTTTTTAAATTTGTCTAGTGCAGATAAAATCTCAGCTATAATGGTATAAAATTCATTAGGAATATAGTCATCTACATTGACTTTATAATAAAGCGCCCGTGCTAGCGGCTTGTTCTCAACGATAGGAACATTGTTTGATCGGGCAAGTTCACGAAGTTTCAGAGCAAGATTGTCAACTCCCTTAGCAACGAGCTTAGGCGCATCCATCTGATCTAAATCATACGACAGAGCACAGGCAAAATGAGTCGGATTGGTGATAAGGACGTCAGCCGTTTTTACGTTTTCGAGCATACCTTGGGTGGCTAGCTGGCGTGCGCGTTCGCGTTGGCGTTGGCGAATAATAGGGTCTCCTTCTAGGTCTTTGATCTCACGTTTAACCTCTTCACGTGTCATCTTTAATTTGCGTAAAAATTCTAACCGTTGCACGAGCCAATCTGGAACTGCAAGCACCAATAAAAACAACCCTAAATACATCATAACTTCATACGCATAAAGACTGCTCTGCTTGAGTGCGTCATATGTGTCTAGTCTGAAAATTTCTACAAAGTCTTCAAACCGCAATGTAAAAAACAAACTTATAATCACGGTACTTACAACAAATTTGAGAAGTAATTTAATAGTATTGATCAGCTGCGTCCGTGAAAAAACGGTACGTTCCATGAAGTTTTTGAAGCTAGGCACGATCTTTTTAGGATTGAAACGAAGTGGTTTTACAGAGATAAAAAATTTTGTCTGCGTCATCGTCCCCAATACAACCGTCACCCAAGCTATCGCTCCAATAGGAACAAACAAAGTGGCAAACAGCAATAAACTCTTCCTCAATATATAACCTATTGTATTCACGTCTAGGATAACTTGATTGCGATTTTCTAAAAATCCAGCAAGATGTTCAGCTAGACTTTTATAATAATAAGAAGCAAACAAAACAACCGTTGACATGACAAAAATAATTAGCAGTGACTGTGGAAGTTCCTGTGTCAAAAAAACTTCGCCTTCTTCACGCGCTTTGCGTTTTCGTGTCTCAGTAGGTTCTTCGGTTCGACTGCTCTGGTCTTCTTCAGCGTGCAGATCGATAATAAATGGATATTCTGCTAATAGACTGTCCATACCGACTGCCATAGGTATGGGGGGCGGCTTTTTAGAGCCTTTTTCTGCTTCTTTTAAATATCTAGTCTGCATTACGCCAATACAAACGTCCTTCAAATAGCGTTTATTGAAGTCACTAAAGCCACTAAAGCCACCAAAGATATATTGGCGGCAAAAATACCCCAATAAATCAAAAATCGCTGCCGCCCGCTTCCTACAAGCCATCACTGTACGTAATTGTAGTGATAGCCGATACAAAAAATCAATATTCGAGGTTTCAGGCATTCGGGAGACCATAGCATTAAACCTTTCTGAGTTGATAGGCGAGTTGAAAAATATCCTTGATAGCGTTTTCTAGAAAAGAACCAAAAAAACCTATCATAAACGGAATAGTTGCAAAAATAAATAAAAATCCAAGTGAAAGCTGAATCGGTAGCCCCAAAATAAGAATATTTGCCTGCGGGATAAACTTTCCCAAAACTCCTAAGGCTATCAATAAGATAGTTGCTGTCGTCACAATAGGAAACGATATTTTCAGAGCAACGATAAATAAATAGGTAAAATAACGGACTCCTTCATTGAAAATCTTTTCACTTCCATTGACATAATCGATAGCTGTGATCACTTCATAGCTTTCTACGAGCGATCGGACGACTAGATGCATTCCGCCTATTTGAATAAAAACGAGTATTGCTGTCATATAGAAAAAATACCCCCAGAGCGAACTTCCTTCATTGGTAAGCGCATCAAAAATTTCGGCGATAGCTAGTCCTATTTGTGCCGAGAACAATTGGGCACTCATACTAAACGCAGCAAAAATAATCGCTAAAAACAGTCCTATAATTGCGCCTAGTGTAAATTCTTTAAGCAGCAGCAGTATATACTCCAAAAAATTTTCAGGCACATCGACAATATAGTTAGACAATGCCGGCGCCACACACAACGTAATCGCAAACGCAAACAATACTCTAAATCGCATCAAAATTACAGGAGAACCAAACACAGGTGCCAAAACAAACATTCCCATAAGACGCGCCCAGATCATTAAAAATACATTGAGATAAGTCACCATGAAGTTTAAACTTTCCATCACTCCTCCCAATAACTAAAACAATCTAAACAACCCAAAAAATCCAAATATTCCAGCCGTACCGCTATCATCACACCATCATTACAGAATCTCATTCATCACCGTACCAATTCGGGTATATACGCAAAAACAGCGATAGTGTAATCGCTCAGTTTAGCAATGATGAAATATGAAAAATATGCCAATGCAATAAGAATTGCAAATATCTTAGGGACAAACGTAAGTGTTTGTTCCTGGATAGACGTCGTTGTTTGAATGATGGCAATAATAAGTCCGACTATAATACTTATCACTAAAATAGGCCCTGCAACGATAAATATGACATATACCGCTTGCCTCACTAAATCAATAATCTCTCCGTCTGTCATCTCACCAGTCCTCTACATAAAAAAAATTAAAAACAAATAAACTGCAAATAATTCAACAAAAATCACTCAACAAAAATCACGATTGCTAAAAATCAAAACAAATAAAACAAACTAAAATGCTCTAAAACAAATCAAAACAAAACTTATTATCTTAAAACTCATTACCTTAAAACTTATTGCCTTATCCAAATGACCTCACAGCCTGCAACGTAATAAGATGCCACCCATCGACTAGAACAAACAATATAATCTTAAATGGCAACGATATTGCAATAGGTGGAATCAATATCATTCCCATTGACATGAGAATACTCGCTACAATCATATCAATCACAATAAAGGGGATAAAGAGATAGATTCCTATCTGAAAAGCATAGGTGATTTCACTGATAATAAAGGCAGGAATAAGCTCGACTAGACTCACATCGGCGGCAGTTTCCGGGCGTTCTTTCTTAGACAAGTACAAAAACAAATCAATGTCCTTTTCACGTGTCTGTTTAAGCATAAAATCCTTGAGCGGACCAACGCCTGTTTCAAAAAACTTAGTCGTAGAAATCTTTTGATTGGCATAGGGAACATAAGCCTCTTCATAGATTTCATTGATCGTAGGCGCCATAATAAAAAACGTAATAAACAACGCTAAGCCCATAATCACTTGATTAGGCGGTTCTTGTTGCAGTGACAAGGCACGCTGGACAAATTTTAGAATAATCGTCACACGAATAAATGACGTCATCATGATAATAATCGATGGCGCTATTGTCAATATGCTAAGCAGTAATAACACCTGCAGTGAAAGTGAAACCTCTTCTGCACTATTGGCACTTCTCACCCCAAGATTAAAGTAAGGAATAGGTACATTCTGCTGTGCATAAAGAACTCCTTTATAAGGCAACATAGCAATTGTCCCTACCCACGCTAATTTCATTGCCCAGCCTGAGGAAAGCCTATTTTTACGCAGAATTGACATTCTGCCCAGACCACTTACAGGCACGTTGGCAAGTATATTAAGGCATTTTTTAACGCATTTTTTTACGCATTGCCCCGTCCATTGACCTAATTTCCGATACATACCCCAACCCCAATAGTTCCTCGCAGTCAATTTTATACAAAACTCAGCCCAATTGCTTTTAACTGAAAACATCCACCAGCTCATTTTCCATGAAAGACGCCTGCGTCCAGATTGCCTCAGCGCCAACAATTCCAATAACCCACTCCTGCTAGCTAACAGCATTTTCAATCGCAATTTACTTAACGTCAGCATTTTCGATCGAGTCGTTCCCAATTTTGAAAATCTTAGTCTCCTATTAAAGCTTAGTCTCTTATTAAATAAAGACATTCTTACAGTATGCATACCCAATCGTGATTTCTTTCTTAAAATTGGCACATCTGGCCGCGACCTATTCCCTAAGATTGATATGCCCAGTTGCAGCTTCTTTCTTAAAATTGGCATGCCCAGTTGTGATCTATTCCGTAAAGTTAGCATGCCTGGTTGCAGCCTCTTTTTTAAAATTCTTATATCCAGTAGTGATTTCTTTCTTAAAATTGGCATGCCTAATTGCGATCTATTCCGTAAGGTTAGCATGCCTAGTTGCGACTTCTTTAAGCGAATTGTTTTAAATTTGGCTGCCATCAATGGCATAACCTTTATTACATTTATCAATACTCTGCCTAAGTAGAATTGACGACGACTCATGAAACTTTTTCCACCAACAATCTTATTTCTACTAGGAATCTTATTGAAACCAGAGCGAATAAGATTTATTGTCTGCTTTAGAGCGACGTATGTTCTATTAAGCCACGTTCTCAGCAGGAATTCAACTGGATTGACTATTTTGACTATTTTTTGAGATTTTCTAAAAGATTTTTTGAATCTTTGTATTTTTTTATAAAATTGAAATGACGCTCTGTAAAGCAATCTTCTAGCGAACGTCTCAATTCGAGTATTTTGCTGGGATTTAAGGTTTGTACTGCCGAGCACCTCAAATTGAGCTTTTTTGTGATCCAGTACTTCGAATCGAGGCTTTTTTAGAGATTTAATCTCTGTTTTATAACTAGCGGACTTATGCTTTTGAGAATGACTCTCAGGGTATTTTTGAGAATGCTTCTGAAAATACGAATGATGCCCTTCTCTCAAAGAGTCTTCCTTTTGAGAGATCAGATCATCCGCAGCAAGCAATCTCCCACGGCTACTACCGTACGTCTTTAAGGATTCCCAATGACGACTTGTAGGGTTAAGTTTTTTACGGGCTGCAGCATACTCAAATGCCACATGTCCAGCAACATCAGAACACTGTTTCGCTCTCGCATAAGCGTATAAGTTCATTCCTCCCGGAATCATAACGTCCTCCCAGACTAAATCCCGCCAACTTGGTTAAATTCTTTAAGTAATTAGATTTTCTTAATTTCTAATCAAGTCGGTCGGGCAAATATTCATATAAATTACTTTATTCTAGCGCATTAAATAGGTTTTCAAAAGTCTATATACAATTCAAAGGTCTCAATACAATTCAAAAGTCTCAATACAATCTCACTTCGTACGCATGGCTGTTAAAACTGTGGTTTACTGCGGTCACATTGTCATAAATGACAATTCTATAAATCACAAACCACAGTTCCAAAGACCATAAATCACAACTCCAAAGATCATAAATCACAATTTCACAGAGTACAAATCACAATTTCACAGAGTACAAATTACAATTTTTTAAGTTTTTCCTTCAACGCCCGCGTGATTTCTAGCGGTTGCTTCTTTTCAAAAAACGAATATTTTTTAAATATATCACCAAAAAGAGGCTCTTCAGCACGCACAACGCCGCCCTCATAAAGTTTCAATTCATCAATAGACGTCTTGTCCTCTATCTGTTTCAAAACAATAACATTGTCCTGAGTGACAACGATCACGAAGTAATCGTGAACGATTTTGACAATTTTTATTGTTTTATTGACTGCCAGCGGAAAACTAGCCACCACGTTATACAAAGCATGCGACTTCATCTGCACTTTCTCACGTGACTTCAAAAACCTGATCAAGGCATACGCAACCAAAGCAAAAACTACAAGAATACCCATCAATCGCAGCCATAATGCTAGAAATGATCCCGATGGCTCTTTCGCTTCAAACGGATTATTGTAAAAATCGCTATTTGCTGGAGGTGACTGCTCGCTTGATCCGTCTTCTGCGATGTTATCTGAGGTACTATCCGCTTCAATCGCTACGTTTTCTGCGGTTGTTGTGGTTGCTTTGTCTTCTGTGCCTACTGTATTTTCTGTGGTCACTGCATTTTCTGTGCTTGTTGAGTTTGGAACTGCAGTCTTAGCGGTCTTTGAGGTGGGTTTTGACGGCGATTTCAATTGCGAACGGCTACTGCCATTGGCCTTAGAATATGCTTTCACATCTCCTTTCACAGCGGGAGCGGTTACTTGCTCGGCTGAACGCGGCAATTTACCTTTGGATTGTCGATTAGATTGTCGATTAGCATCTTGAATGTTCGCCTGAGCAATCAAATTATCCTGTTTAACATAGGGACTCGCTGGCTTTTTAATATTAGGTTCTCTCACAGTCTGAGCAGTGGGCTCACTAGGAGGCTTAACAGCAGGAACTTTAATATTAGGGCGACTACGGTCAGTCACCTCTTTAGCCCATAAATTACCATAAAATGTAGCAAATGCAGTAGTTGGCTGCAGCTGCGTGAAGAAATCATTGTTATCATTGCGGCTGGCAGAAATTTCTGCCACTAACCCAGCACTTAATAACCCCAATACAATAGAAACAGTCGATGCCCATCGCAACGACAACCTACCCCACCAACGCATCCGTAACCATTCCACCCCTCCTCGTAGGAAAAAGAATGACTTCACAAATAACTTGACGCCAGCAAAACTATTGCAGATATTCTTTTTGATCGCAATACCACGACTTATACGACAGATACGACTTACAGGTGCCGTGATACATTCAAGAACCCGCTCGGTGAATTTTCTAGCAAGCAAACACAATTCACCCGCTCGCAGGAACTTTGCCGCACAACATATTAGACTAGAATACTTGTCGTGAATTTTCTGTTTTAGAATAAACATAGATAATTATACTCTAAGGCATTACGGCTTGTCAATAAATAGTCACCCATAAATCACACATTGTCATTCATAAGTCACACATTGTTACACATTATTACAGGTTGTTACAGATCATCGAGTTACTTTTTAAAGATTTGTACTTTTTTTTAAGTATTTTTATTTGGGTCGCTAAAATATTCTTTGTCATTGCTAAGAAATGGGAGGTCATGATGCGAAATACAGAAATATTTTGATTTTTTTTAATTTTTTTTACAAAAACTTGCAATTTTCTATTTTTTAGATACAATTGTTCCAAACAATATTTTTAATAACAGTTTTCTTTGATTGTCCTAATCAGTACTTTAAATGACGCTTGTTCTTTTCTTTGATTGTCCTGAGCAGTATTTTAAATGACACTTGTTCTTTTCTTTGATTGTCCTAAGCAGTATTTTAAATGACACTTGTTCTTTTCTTTGATTATCCTAAACGGTATTTTAAATGATACTTGTTCTTTTGTTGATTATCGTAAACGGTATTTTAAATGATACTTGTTCTTTTGTTGATTGTCGTAAACGGTATTTTGAATGACACCTGTTTTTTATTCCTTATGTTTTTTATTACTTATTCTAAATAATATTTTTCTGCCTCTTAAAACAATTCTTAAAAAACTTGAGGAAATAACTTGAAAGATAATGTATTTAAAATTTTTATTAACGATTGTACTTTTATAACGACAATTACTTCAATTGCCCCTATCACAAAATAGATTATATGAGTCGAAAAGAGATTTTTAAAAATACCGATTTCCCCGCTATCACATTGACATTGTCGGGAGTTTAAAGAACGACTTAAGTAAAAAAAATCGTTTAAGTCATTAAGTACAACATTTCCTGTAAAAAACAATTGCTAGATAGTACAATTTACTAGAAGCAAAGCTAACACGATACGTCCATAGCAGTAATAGAGCATAATACATAGCATACACAGTAACAGTAGGCAGATTTTAATAAAATTTGAGTGCTCCTATATCTTACGACAAGCAGACACATAACAAAAAAGTATTCCCTCGATCTAATCCCTCGATCTAATTCCTCGATCTAATGACTCACCGCACACAACAAAAACATCAAAAATACCAGCATCACGATCATTTCCTATGGAAGACGATCAAAATTGCCTTATTTTTGGGTGGTTCTTCGAGCGAACGCAATATTTCCCTAGACAGTGCACGGACGTTCTACGACTCAATTCGTGAAACATTGGATCCAACAAAAATATTTCTTTGCTACGTCACTCAGGATCACCGATTTTGTCTTATCAAGGCAGACTGGATTTACTGTAATACTATAGAAGATTTTGAAATTCTACTAGAACGTAAACTAGAACACAAAAAAAAGCTGCCCCGCGCCGCTGCTTTACAGAATACTACCGCGCATTCGCTCCGTTACGCTGCCCCAGTAAGCAAAAATACGACCACCGCTACAACAACCACTACAACAACTGCTACTATTGGCACGTCGTCTTTTGATCCCTTCAATGTAGACCCTATACGTGTAGGTTGTATTCTCAAAGAAAAAGAATTGGAATACCTAGTAAAAACAGTCGATGTACTAGTCCCACTCGTCCATGGGAAATGGGGGGAAGAAGGAAAATTAACAGCCTATTTAAAGAAATTGGGTGGACGGGCTATCGTAGGCTCTAACAAAACGGCTCTTTACAATGCTTATGATAAGAATAAATCTAAGCAAATACTCGCTAAAGCAGGATTCCGTGTTCCACTGGGTCTCAAATTAAGCCTAAAATCACACCCAATGTGGCAAAATCCACTTGCTTATCTCACACCACCCCCACAAACCACGTCCACTTCGAAGACAATTAAACAGACTTCTACAAAAGAATATCGTATCAAACAAAAACGTGAAAAAAGTATTGCTGATATTCAAAAATTCTTCCTCCGCCACACATCTAATCCTACTCGATCTGATTCTATTGGTTCTCCTATCCCGCCTGCTAAATTCAATAAAAAATCATCTCCTAACTCACCGCCCACCTCATCTTCATCTAAAATAGCAATAGCTATTGTCGTCAAACCTAATACCGGCGGGTCCTCAGACGGCATCTCCCTAGTTTATCTAGAAGACCCATTAGCACTCGAACAAGCAATTTTACACGCATTTACTTATGGAACGGAAATCTTACTAGAAACATTTATTGACGGACGTGAGTTTTCAATGACCGTTATCGAGCACCAATTGGGACTTCTAACGCCATTTCTTCCTACAGAAATAGTCCCCGATAAAACACTCAACGACATTCCAGATCAGCCATTCGCTCTAGCACAAAAACTTTACACACGCCAGAAAAAATATATGCCGCAAAGTCAAACCGAACATCACACCCCAGCTAGATTCCCCACTAAAACCCTCAATCTAATCATGCATGAAAGTCTAAAAATCTTCAAACTATTTAAATTGAATGATTGGGCACGTTTAGATGGATTTCTTACCCAAGACCAAAAAATTATCTGGACTGAGATCAATGGCATTCCAGGATACGGCATGGATGGACTCATCTTCCAACAAAGCACACTCTGGAATATTTCTAATACAGAACTCTCCCTCAAATTACTCACAAACGCCCTCCTTCGTACCCAAAGACACACCCAATCAAAAATACTAACACCCATTCCTAAAAATACCACCCACCACCCAACATTAAGTTACCCTCCCAAGCCTTTTCAAGCTAAATCTAGTCATGATTCGCAAAATAAGACAATTACTAACACTAACAGAAATAACGAACACGCCCACTCTTTCTCACAAAGCACATCTTATAAACCTGCTTATACACCAGCTCAAACCACCCCGAAAAAGACCCCTATTCGCTTACGAATCGCTGTGTTGGGAGGGGGCGCTACTTCAGAACGCCAAGTTTCACGAATGAGCTGGTTTAATGTCATTGAAAAACTTTCTGCTCTAAATAAATACACATTTCAATACCTTTTCATCGACCGTTACCAAAATATCTGGCACGTCCCACGATTTTTAACACTCAAACACACGATAGAAGAGATTGAAACCATTCTTTATCATCCTAAGGAATACAAACGAACTTTGCGTATTGCTAACACCTTCAAAAAAACCTTCTTACAACCTCATTCATCCCCCACTTCCCTACCCCATATTCCTATAAAAGAGCAGCATTCGACGATTCAACCCCACTATAACATAAATAACAATGCTAAAAATCATAACAGTACTCAAAATCACACATCCGCTAATCATCCTCTTCACAGCAATGACCCTAATTTCTTACCGTATAAGATTGCATTAAAAGACCTCGTAGGATGCGTAGATTTTTGTTTTATTGCCCTACACGGTGGTATCGGTGAAGACGGAACGCTGCAACGACAATTGACACGGCTTAAAATCCCATTCAATGGATCACACTTTCTAACCTCTTCACTAGGTAGTGATAAATATCGCACCCAACAAAAAATCCTAAAATTCGCCCCAACAAAGCAATTCTCCCACCTTACTACCGCTCGCAGTACATTGCTATCTACTAAAAAACTCTATCATACATTGCTAGCAACTAAAACTGGCTTCACAGAAAGGACGCTACATAAACTCATTCGAAGTGCCCAAACCGATCTCACAACCACAGCCTATAACCATCCCAAACTTTTTAGGCAATTCGAACAATTCTCGCAAAAAATGATTGCTCACCTCAAAAAAAAGCTCAATTCTCCCAAAGGTATTGTTCTCAAACCACGCCGTGATGGATGCTCAACGGGAGTCTGGATCTTAAAAGAAGAGCGAGAATCACAGCACACCACCTTTAATAAAACAGCAACTCAAGCAACCTATTATTTCTTAGCCCTACTCGGCTCAATTCCTAGTATTCCCATGTTTCTACTAAAAAGAACCCCAGATAAAAGCAAAGTAGAGCAGCCCACGCCAAGCAATCCTCCACCTGTACCACCTCTAAACCAATCTCCAAGCTCCAATGACACTTTCCTAGAAATGCCCACTCCACCCATGCCCCCAAATACCCTCCAATTGGCTATCAAGAATCCTCCTCACGCAATCAAGCAGAACCGATTTACTTCACCCACACAACGCGTTACCGATCCCATAGACATTCTCTGTGAGGCAATTATTGATGATCCCAATATTATTGAGATGACTGTTGGATTAATTGAAAACCGAGGGCAATTGATCGCACTCCTCCCCTCAGAGACGATTGCTGAGGCAGATATTCTTACCCTAGACGAAAAGTTTCATAAAGGCATCGGTATCAATCTAACACCTCCGCCCAAACTTTCTCCTCCTGCGATCAGGCATATCAGACGCCATATCGCAGCCCTCGGTTCAGCACTGGGTATTCGTGGTTACGCTAGAATTGATATTTTTTATCACCTCAAAAATAAGACAATTACAGTCATTGAAATCAATACATTACCCGGCCTTACAGTAGCAACGGTTTTATACACGCAATTACTCCTCACACCAGGCATTCGGCTCAATCCTGCTGAGTTTTTAAGCCACGTCATCACCGAACGGCTCAACCTTAAGGCACAGAAATAACCGCACAATCACTGAGTATTTACTGAATAGTTATTCAATAGTTACTCAATAACTTCGCAAGCCGTTAATGCATTATTTTCTAGAAAATTCACAGCTATTTTTAATACTTCATCAATATAGAAGCGAATAAAAATAGCTGTAAAACAAAAATCTGTCTCAGCATTCAAGCAGAGGAACTTACTTAAATGATTACTGCAGCGTAGAACTACACACAGGCACGGTTACTGAAAGGTCTTCATGCTGCCAATTAGCACAGGGAACATTGATAAGACGTGGATATTGACCTGCTGTAAAATTCCAGACCGTACTATCCCAACTGCTATAAATAGAACTAGCAGTCTTAGCTATCTTTAATTCGGCGCTCGTCTTTCCGTTCCCATCACCGATAGGATCATCAGGATCGTTATTAGCACTCTTCGCGCCAAATCCACGCGTCTGTCCTGTTGTTTGACTATCCCAGTAAGAATCCGTACTGATAGTAGCTGAAATATTGTATCCAACTAAACCTCCCACCTGCGAGGCATTAGCTATCATAGAACCTCCGAAACTTCCATTAACGTAAGATTGACTTATAGAACCAGTATTTTCACCGACTAATCCTCCTAACGCCTGAGCACTAGTACCTGTTATTTCCACCGTAACAGTCGCATAAGAATTAGTAACAGTTCCAGAAGTTCCTGCTAATCCTCCTATATTTAAATGTTGACTAATTTTTGCGGTACCCGTAACATAAGAAGCAGCAATCGTTCCAGCATTAATTCCAACTAAACCTCCGATTCTACCCCCATCGAGTGAACTGATTCCAATCCCTTCGATATCTACTGCTGCTGCGAAAGAATGACTGATCATGCTATTTTGCTGCAGAAATCCAGCCAGTGCGCCAACACCTGTAGCCCCAGTAACTTCAGGTTTGAGGAGACCACAGTTGCTTATCATTCCTCCATCGACAATACCAAATAACCCCTCGAAAGCGCCATTGTCTGTGATGTCTGTGATCCCACTACCCCCCGTTGTATTACTGATATATAGGTTAGAGATAATATGCCCGTCGCAATTAAAATTTCCTTTAAATCTATGATCATGATCGTTAGCAATTAAACTTGTCTGGCTGATTGTTGTCCCGATAGGTCTAAATCCCTTAGTCCCATTCGTTGTACTTGCTTCCTTGCTCCACGGAGCATCAGTGAGTCCTAAGTCAATGTTTTCTGTAACAATGTAATTGTCATCGGCATGCTCGGAATTGGCTTTATTGACGAGTTCTGCTACGAGATTGAGCCGTAGATCGTTATCGATGTTCCATGCCATCGCACTGGGCGTGAGACTTGAATCTACGGTCTGTGTCAGTCCTGCTACCGTGCATTCCTGGACGATGACGGGGAACATAAACTCATAACTATTTCCCGCTACTGTAACTGAGACACGCTGGTTGTTCGTATTACGGCTAGCAGTTGTCCGGTCATAATAAACATCTGAAATGACTAGCGGGTTGAGAGTTATTTGATTGGCATTCACAGGATTTCCACCTGCTAAAATGCTAATCGCTGGTTGCAGCTCGAAATGTTCGCATTGTTTTATCGTTATCCCTATTGGTGATGTTCGGTCGGTGTCTGTAAGCGTGAGACTACCTTCTAGATTAGCATCGGTTATAATGAGGCGTACGCCCGATAAAGCAAGAAAATTGACCGTTACGCGATGTGTGACAGCTTGATCGTTCGCTGTAACAATGATATCTCCGATGACAACATTCGTAGCATCCGTTCCTGCTGGATTGGGAATGGTGAGAGTTGTTTTATCGAGTGTGTAGCCGGCAGCTGTGATTGTGAGCATTCCACTATTTGCGTCTGCACCTTCAATATTTTCAATGCCCGTTATTGTGATAGCGGCACTGGTATCTGTGACTGTAACTTCGGATGTTATCTGTGCTGAGGCACCATTGAAGGTTGCTGTGAGATGAGCAGGTTGCACGGGCGAAGTGTAACTTGTAGGCGGAGGTGGATTGTTAGTCACTGGTGATAACGTACTATCATCCGATGATGGCGCACAACTACTTAACCCAATCAACATGAAACTGCAGAAAATTAATATTGAATGTTTGAGAAATAAAAATTGCCTATTGCCCCGACCTCTTAATTTACAAAAAAAGTTGGGGGGGGGGG
>AP019861.1:1220317-1223000 GCA_013426755.1 Spirochaetota bacterium | reverse complement strand
GGGGGGGGGGGGTAGCAACCAATTTAGTGCCCAGTTCCTCCGTCTTATTATTCCCGCCCATGTTATAGGTGTTATGTGAGTTGCGTTGTTTGAAGAGTATTGTATTTGATGTATTCATAAGTTGTCCCTCCTATCTTAAACGAGAATTGATTAAAAATACATACACATATATTATATCATGAAATCTTTACTGGCAGTCAATATTGATATAAAAATCAAAACTAGGTCAAAATTCACCAAGTTGCCTCATTTTCCGAGAAATTAACATAATTATGATGTGATTCTCTGGGTAGAAACTATTGAATTAAAAGTTAGAACCTCAAATGAAAGCTACTAAATAGCTATCAAAACGTCCAGATTTATGGTATCCAAGGAAGGAAAAACCTTCAAATACGAATAACTTACCTGCTCTTACTATCATTCTTGTAAATAAGAGCAGGATAAATTAAAATGATATCTGATGACTACAAGTCCGTGCAGTCTCCAGTAAAAGACGGAACGTACTGCCGTGTTGCACAGGCAACCTTCCTAAGTCGTGGATATTTTCCCTCTTCGAATAGCCATACGTCAGTCTCCCAGTCCTTAAAAACATTATCACTGGGCGCCCCGACTTTAAGTTCCGCTGTAGTTTTACCAAACGCCGCATCACTACCAGAACTACTGTCAACACCAAGCGACTCTTTATCCCAGTAGGAAGAACTGATGGTGGCTGAAGCTGTAAATTTTTGTCCTATTACACCCCCTCGAATGTTACCAGAACTATCTATCGTACCTGTTGCGTAAGAATTTTCAACCACAGCGCTGGCATTACTTAAAATTCCAATCAATCCGCCCTTAGAGTTTTGACCTGATACGGATACATTAGCGTACGTATTGCTAACAATTCCACTACTAAAGCCGACTAGACCACCACCAACAGCAGCTGTAGCAGAAACAGTTCCTGTCGCATAAGACTCAGAAACGGTTCCATTGTTATATCCAATTAAACCCCCTGTGAAGGTAATTGTCGTCCCAGAAAATTCAGACATAACCGTGCCTGCTTCAGAATAGGATCCTGTGACCTCTGCGCCACTGTCTAAGAAACCTGCTAACCCACCTAGCGACCCAAGTCCTATGATCTCAGTCCCACTGAGTCCGCATCTTATGATCTTTCCAGGACTAGCAACGACACCAAATAATCCTTTAAAGTAACCATTTGTCTGCATCCCTTCAGGTGTTGTGTTAGAGATATAGAGATTAGAAATAGAGTGTCCGTCACAGTTAAAATTTCCACTAAACCTAATCGTATGATCACTAGAATCGCCGCTTGTAGCACTTTTGGTTGTACCGATAGGCGTAAATCCGTTTGTGTCTTTGCTTGTATGTGTAGAAGTTTTGCTCCAGGGAGCTTGCTGATTACCAAGGTCAATCGTTCTAGTAACCTTGTAATGGTCATCTCTATAACTGGTATCGCTTGGATTATTGACGAGTTCAGAGACCAGATTTAGTCGCAAGTCGTTATCGATTAACCAGGGGTCATTCATTGTTCCAGCCCCTAAGAGACCTGCACTCGTACAAGCCTGTGTTGTAATATTTGGAGAAAACACTATGAGTATCTCGTTATTACTCTGTATGTTAAACATGCTGGGATAAGTCGCTGGGACGTAGGGATTGACGCCTTCGGCAGTTAAGGTGAGATTTGCTGTCTCATCTCCACCTTCTAGAATCGCATAGGAAGGTGGAAAACTCGCACATGGTTTATACATAAGTTCTGATGTCGAACTAATATTTTCTGTAAAAGTAACACTCTGACTAGTAATGTCTCCTGTTGTAGGTCCGCCATCGATTCTGAGTTGAATGAGATCACCTAGTTGCAGGTGAATATAGTATGTGATAGGATTTGTGGGGTCTGCGGTGGTCATAACCACAAAGGTAGGCGCCCCGTTATTATCAGTATTAGTACTCTTAATGCCTGATGGATTGAGTACAGTAGCAGGAATGGTTACTGTATCACTATTTACTACGGTGTAAGCAGGTGTCGTGTCCTGGTCGGCTATGGTGAGTATTAGTTCTTCTGTTGTATAAGAGTCTTGTCTATTTTTAATGTTACCTAGTGTGACGATATTGTCATTGACTTCTACGATGCGAACATTTGGATAACGTGAGGATGCTCCGACAGTAGAAGTGATTGTGATATCAGTTTCGATGAGTGGAGAACGAATGACCCGCGCAAATGCAACTAGCTGCAGCTCAATCGTATAGGTTACTGGGTCAAGGGTTGTATCAGTAGGTGTGATTGTAAATGTTCTATTTGCTAGATTGGTTGTAAGCGGCGAAGTCCCAGTTGGGTTGAGTTCAGATGTGGGTATCGTTATCGAAGCAGGCATTACTGAGTAAGCAGGTGGGTCATTTTTGTCGGCTACTGTGATTGTAAGCGTTGCTTCGGTGGTATCGACATCATTGGTGATATTTGAAATGACGATTTGGTTGTTGACATGGTCGATCGTAGTGCTAAGACCGGTGTAACGGTCACTACCTGTGCCTGAGACTAAAAGTGTGATATCTGCTGCGATGAGTGGAGAATCTGGAAGTGCTATAGAATTAGAATCGCTGCTAGGAGCAGTACAACTCGATATCAAAATAGCAAAGCTTAGTAAGAAAAATAAAAGAAGATTTATTAATTTACTAAAAATTGGGGGGGGGG
>AP019861.1:1208405-1220298 GCA_013426755.1 Spirochaetota bacterium | reverse complement strand
GGGGGGGGGGGGGGGTAGCATTTGAGTACCCATTTCCTCCGTACCATTATTCCCGCCCATGTTATAGGTGTTATGTATATTGAGATTGGACTGTGAATTGCTTTGTTTTAACGGTATTGTATTTGATGTATTCATGAGTTGTTCCCCCTATCATAAATGAGAATTGATAAAAAATACATACATATATATTGTATCATGAAATCTTTACTGGCAGTCAATATTGATATAAAAATCAAAACTAGGTCAAAATTCACCAAGTTGCCTCATTTTCCGAGAAATTAACGTGATTATGATGTGATTCTCTGGGTAGGAATGACTGTAAAACAATAACTATCGGTTCAATCAAACGTTAGATCGGTCTATTATATCGATGAATCGGTACAATAAATCAGTTCAATTGGATCAATTCAGTTAGATTGGGCTAATTTTTTGGCGAAGGAACTAAATTTTCAATCCATGCAGCTAAATCAGTCTTATTTTACGGAATAAATGCTTCACAGCTAGATTTTATCGATAGCTAAAATTTACTTATCTACATGAAAAATCATTGTAATTATATCAATTAATGATATAATTTGCATTGAGGTCTATTTAGAATATAAATTGGTTTTTAGTAATAATACAATTAGGGAATACTATATCTTTTGATAGCAACAGAGAACTTAAATGATTTCTAATGCGTCAGAATGCGTATTCCCACGTTTATGAGAGGTAAGAACCTTTCTAATTCTAAATAGACCTCGTCGTCTATTATCGTCTATACAAAACCTCTCTTTCATGGGTATTCATGCGGTCAATATCTTAATTTTCACTTAGAACGGCAATAGTCGTGTTTTGATTGGTTTTTACGCGTTATTCGTTATTATCCGTCTAGGCTACGGTTAATTCACCAGTGGGCTATCAATAAAAAAATAGCCTTCATTAAAGAAATAGCCTCAATTAAAGTTTTTGTTTTATGGTATATGTTTAAAAAACTACTCTATTTAATACCCAATACGTTAACATTGGTAAGTTTATTCTTAGGATTTTCATCAATACTGTTTTCCATTCAAGCTATCAATGATCTTTATTTGAGTGCTCGGAGCACGTCCACTCAGAGCGCAGCACTAGCAATTGAAGCTTACCCAGAACGATTTTTAGCGTTAGCAGGAATTTTAATCTTTCTGGCGAGTCTATTTGATTTTCTAGACGGATTTTCAGCACGGTATTTAAAAGCAGCGACACCTATGGGTAAACAGCTCGATTCGTTAGTTGACTTCGTATCGTTTGGCTTAGCACCAGCAGTACTTTTCTTCACAATTACACTTATTGCAGTTGAACATATTCCTGAGGCGGGGATTTATTACTCATTGTGGGATGGATTTTTAACGGATTGGGTCCGTGAGCGTATATTTTTATGCAAACTCCTTGCATTCATTCTGCCTAGCTGCACCATGTTCAGACTCGCTAGATTCAATCTCATACAAGAAAAACGTCCCTATTTTGAAGGACTCCCCTCTACGTACGCCGGGGCGCTAATGGGAATTATCCTCACATTCAATTTTTACTTGACACCCCTTGCAAACTGGATCGGTGTTTCAAACAATTTTACCTGGCTGCTCCCCTTTTTTAAAGTTACTGAACAGCTATTTTTCAATTATTTCTTCCTTATCGTGATATATATCACAGTTTCGCTCCTTATGGTCACAAGAATTCGTTTTTATAAAATAGAAGCCATCATTGCAAGCAATAAAGGTAAAACTTATGTTATTCCTTTGTTTATTGTCTTAGCTATATTGAGTGCATTGTTTTTCAAGTACGTTTATGTTCTAGTTGGATTGGGCTATATACTCTTTTCTATGGTGTATTTTATTTTAAGATACCGTGTGGACGCTAATTAATGTATTGAAATCTATGAAACGGCATTGAAATGTACTCCTTTTTAACAAACATATTATTTTACAACCAACGTACCTCTTGGTAAGGGTAGTTTTTAAGATTTGTTCTATTAATAATATTGGGCTGGTGTAGTTTATTACATTTGTTTTATCGTTTTATCACTGTTTAGCTAATGTAGTATTTAGTATTTGTTCTATCACTGTTTAGCTGGTATAGTATTTTGTGTATGGCTTCTACTTTCAATTCTCAATCAGAACAAGAGAATACAAAAATTCCACTCGAAGCAGAGCGGGTAAAAACTTCACTCGAAGCCTTGCCTAAATCGTTTGGTGATTTTTTGCGTACTGCAGTAATACTACCTAAGGCTAAATTACTTGAAATTCTAGCTGGGTTTCAAGGATTGCCCGTTGCCGTTATAGGTGACCTCATGCTAGATGCTTATACAAAAGGACAAGTACTTCGCATTTCACCCGAAGCGCCAGTTCCTATTCTCAATTATAAAGGTACAGAATATAGACTCGGCGGAGCTGGGAATGTTTTAATGAATCTTAAACGATTGGGACTCAATCCATATATTTATTCAGTCATTGGCAATGACAACGAAGGCGCCATCATTAAAGACCTTCTTGCCCAGCAGAACATTGACACACAGGGACTCATTGCATTTAAAGACAGGCATACTACTCTTAAAACACGCATTGTAGCCCAAAACCAGCAATTAATTAGAATTGATAGAGAACACACCACTCCACTAGACCTCACAATAAGTCATCAATTTATTGAAAGATTGACACCCCTAGTAGGAACATTAAAAGGTGTGCTATTCTCTGATTACGCTAAGGGCATCTTTTCAAAAGAAACCTTTAACGCTTTAATAAAGTGGACGCAAAGTAATAATCTATACACAGCCTTAGACCCCAAAAATCCACATTTTTCGTTTTACAACAATCTCTCCGTCATGACACCCAATTTCAAAGAAGCCACCAGATCATTATACGACACTGGTGAGTCAATTGTTCCCTCCTTGACTTATTTCAAATATTCTACCGATCATTTTACTGCGTTATATCGATTGGGGAGAGAACTTATTAAACGTCATAATCTTGAACGACTTATCATTACCTTAGGCGAATACGGTATGGCACTTTTTGATAAAGATGAGACATTTCATCATCTTCCTACGTTTTGCCGTACGGTCAATGATGTCAGTGGAGCTGGCGATACGGTGATTGCTGTTTATCTGGCTAGCTATCTGGCAAGTGGTGACTTCATAAAAGCGGCTGTTCTAGCGAATCTTGCCGCTGGCTATGTTGTTTCTGAATTCATGACGTTTGCTTTATCAAAAACTGAACTGGACTTAGAGATAAATAGACGCTCTTCTAATGGGACGCTTTCATTGCCCGTTTATGCTAAGTTATGCTAGGCTATCTCATTAATCTAATACTGCTTTTCTATAACCGTTGCTGATATAATTGTCGCTGTTTCAATTGTCGCTGTTTCCTTATATTGAAGGCATATTACAATTACAACGCTCTTAACCCTAACCGTCAAACATACCCTTTATAAGCAATCTAAATTACCTATCTAAGTTATAATAGAAAAACAATGAAGAAGACTATAAAATTAGCATTACTTCCGGGCGATGGCATCGGTCCTGAGGTTATGACAGCAGCCTTAACAGTCCTTAAAGCCGTAGAACGTGCCTATGGGCTATCTGTAACGGTGACCGAAGGACTAGTGGGCGGAATAGCCATCGATACACATGGCACAGCACTGCCTAAGGAAACCTTATCCTTATGTGAAACAAGCGATGCTATATTGTTTGGTTCTGTTGGAGGTCCTAAATGGGAATCACTTCCTCCTGAGAAACAACCTGAACGCGGAGCACTTCTTCCATTGAGAAAACATTTCGATTTATATGCCAATTTAAGACCTGCTTTCGTCTATCCAGCTTTAATCGAAGCTTCACCACTAAAAAACAATCGATTAGTGGGAGGGCTCAATATTCTCATTGTTCGCGAACTTACCAGTGGAATTTACTTTGGTAAACCTAAGGGAAGAGAGGGAAGCGGGCCTTCTGAACGTGGGTTTGATACAATGGCTTACTCTCGCTCTGAGATTGAACGCATTGCGCGTTTTGCTTTCAAAACTGCACAGAACAGGAAAAAACGACTCGTTTCTGTCGATAAAGCCAATGTCCTAGCAACCATGATGTTTTGGCGTGAAGTTGTTACAGCAATTGCTAAAGAATTTCCTGACGTTACGCTCTCTCATCTCTACGTTGATAATGCCGCTATGCAGCTTATCAATGCGCCACAGGATTTTGACGTCATCTTAGCACCTAATATGTTTGGTGACATTCTTTCCGATGAAGCGGCTATGATCACAGGTTCGATCGGCATGTTAGCTTCAGCAAGTCTTTCAGCAAGTGGATTCGGTCTTTATGAACCCATTGGCGGAAGTGCACCCGATATTGCAGGAACCAATAAAGCTAATCCTATCGCTCAGATCTTATCGCTTGCTATGTTACTCGAACATAGCTTTGCCCTAAATGAATGTGCGACTGCTATTCATAATGCCATTGCTCGTGTCCTTGCAGATAACTACAGAACACGTGATCTTGTTCATGACGATAACACTCGCGAAGCACAACAGTTTAATATCCTTTCTACGCAAGAAATGGGCGCTGCTATCGCTGAGAAGATCACGTAAAATTCCTATCGCACGAATGCTAATAGGACTCCTATAAAATATTGGTATCCTGTTAATGGAGCGTTAATAATAAAATGCTAGTAGAACAGGAGAACAAGAGAACAGGACTACTTAACGATGAACTCTATTCTAACCTATGAAGGACTTCATAACAGGCATGGTTATGCGGCAAGTACGTCGCCAGGTCATTTCAAATCATGGTTAACGAATGAAGTTTTTCCTGAGCTTTGTGAACAAAAAAACATCCACCAGGAATGTTTTAAGATTCTTGTTATTCCACCAGACTATACACGCAAGGCTTCTTTAAGTGGCATCATATTAGAATGGTTTTATGAGTGGTTAGTCGAGGTTTTTGCTAAAAAGTCAAAATCAACTCAATCTTTTAGCCTTGATGTTTTGCCAGCATTAGGAACACATCACCCTATGACCGAATTAGAAATTGCTAATATGTTTGGAGGAATTCATCTGGCACGGGAAGTCACTTTTCTAGAACACAATTACCTTCATAAAGTTAAATTGCTAGGAAGTATGACTTTGCCCCTGGTAGAAAGTCTCAGCGATGGCCTTATCTCAGGTTCTGTTTCAATTGAACTCAGCGAATATCTCCTAGCGCCTTACGACGTTATATGGTCGCTAGGACAAGTTGTTCCACATGAAATCCTTGGCATGGCTAGTTACACTAAAAATATTGTCATTGGGTTAGGTGGAAAAGACCTTATCGATAAAACACATTTTCTAGCTGCGTTACTTGGTATGGAAAACATCATTGCTAAGCGCGACAATGTTATTCGCACCTTTATTGACAACGTATACGAAAGATTTGTTGCCGATCGAACAAAAGTGAGGTTTCTACATACCGTTATTGCTTCTGATTCGCTTTTAAGGGCACGTGGGAGTACTTCATTGAATAATTCTGCTGTAACTACAACGCATAGGAATAGCTCTCAGAAGAATAGCTCTCAGAAAAAAAATGAAGACAAAAATGAATACAAAAATGAAGACTATTCCCTTCAATCAGAACATCCTGCTCGCTTAGAACATTTCCTGCAATCAGGACGATTGACTGGGGACAATTTAGATATAGCGTCTCCTGAAAATCTTGCTTCTAAAAACCTAGTCTCTGACAACATGGCATCTAGAAATCTGGCTTCTAAATTGACTTCTTTGCTTACAGAACAGAAATTGATTTTAGCGGGTGCTGTTTATGGGAGGAATCGTTCCTGCTTCGAATGGGCTGCAGCTTTATCAGAACAAGTTAATATCATGACATTGCCTGTGCGTATTGCTAATGTATGGGGAGAATTTCCTGCTTTGAATTATGGATCGACTTGGATCACCAATAAAGCGATATACAGACTGCGGCTTGTGATGGCAAAAAATGGCAATTTAACAATTATTGCCCCAGGGGTACGCGTATTTGGAGAAAACCCGCATTTCAATGCCATCATTGAAGCATATGGATTTCGCCCACGCGCAGAAATCCTTGCCCTTATGAAAAATGACGCTACATTGCGTAATGAATTGGCTGTTGCGATTCATCTTATCTATGGCAGCAGTGATCGTGATTTTACGGTCACTTACGCCGTCAATCCTCGTCTCATTCCGCTAGAAAAGATTCGTAACGTAGGCTATCAAGCCATCACAATCGATGAAGCTATCCAAACCAGAGCCCAATATTTAAAGGATTTTAAACACATTGAACCGGCGACTAAATATTCATCCAATCAGGATAATTTATTTAATAAAGCACGTGAACTCCCCTATTCATCCAACCTACGTGACCATTCCTATCCGTCCAACGCTCGCAAACTGCCTTATTTATCCAGCGAATCATCTAATAGAACATCTGAATCATCTAATAAAACATCTGATAAAATATCTAATAAAACAACTCCTCCTAGCAAGCAGAACTTCCAGCCTTCTACAATTGATAATCACAGTCTCTCTTCTAAAGAAAATGACGGTCATTCTTCCCCAAAATACATACTCACTGTTAAAAATCCTGCCCTCGGCTTCTGGCGTATTGCTTCTCCTTAAGTGAGTCTATCCATCCAATAAGCCCATTTACAATGGTCCCGTTTACAATGATCCCGTTTATTAAGTGAGTTTATTTATCCAATGATTTTTTAACTCTGATTGGCTTTATGTGGAGGATCTAAGCAATATTAAAACAATAACACACTTGTATTGTTTAAGAAGTTTTTGTCTTATTTAAGAAGGTTTTATAAGATTGAGATATTTTTTATAATACCGTTAATAATATTGTATAATACTTTTTATTACGACAAATATAGGCATTTATAGAATAAACCTTGCTAGTATACATCCTGTGTAAGATAAATCTCAGTAGAATACGTCCTGGTGAGATAATTCTTAATAACTTAGGTCTTTATAAGATAAGTCTCAATAAAATATGTCCTGGTAAGATAATTCTTAATAACTTAGGTCTTTATAAGATAAATCTCAATAAAATATGTCCTGGTAAGATAATTCTTAATAACTTAGGTCTTTATAAGATAAATCTTAGTAAAAGATTATTGCTTCAATGATAATTATTCTTAAAATACTGCAATTTTTTTAAAAAATAGTATTATTGTTGTGATAAAATCAAATAATCGTTGTAATTAACCTACATCATAAAAATGGTTTAGTAATTTTGCGATTGCTAAATTTTTATTGAAATTTCTAGATAGTTCATAGACGGAATCAGCCCAACGAGCAGGGCAATGAATGGAAAAAACATAATGAATGGAGAAAGTGAACTCACATTAGGAAGTTTCTATGAATTGTATGAACTTATACTTGCTGCGATTGGAAGGGGAGAATTCGCTCATGCAGATACATTGCTGAAAAAACTCCTCCACAAAAACCTAGAAAATCAACAACTCTTTGAAATCATGAAAGGACTTAAATTTTGGAATTATCGGCTTGATAAATTGCTTGCTGCTGAGATTGGTCTTAGCCGAGCGCAATTATTGGAACAGTACTGGACACAATTTGAGCATTTTGTAGAGAAATTTACACTCCAACTAGGAAAATCATTGAAATACTTCAAACAAGGCGTTTTTCAAAAAATTATTGAATGCTATAACATAGAATTAGAAAAATCTGATTATTCGAACGTTGATTGTTTATTGAATATTGCCCTGCATTTTCGTGCCTTATCCGACTATCCCAAAGCACTAGAAACACTCATCTATGCCGCTAAACTTTCTCCCAATGAAGATAAAATCAAATTACTCATTGCTGACACCCAATATCTGCTTGGAAATAAGCCTTACGCCCTTTCATTATTTAGACATCATTTTTTCACGATGCAGAGCTCATTTCATAAAGTTATGCAACAAACACTGCAAGGAGAGCGCAATTTGCTCGAATTACCTACATTCTGGGAACTTGTCCTCATCATGCGAAGTAATGGCTTTATCAATAATGAACTCGCTTCGTGGCTACCCGTATATGCCGTTTTAGAAGGATTGTTCTCCTTTAATACATTGTACCCTTTCCATCAGACCCTTGCAGTCATTCCACTCGATAAAGTTCTAAAATGTACTTGGGAACGTGAATTGGCTTTTCGCCAAAACAAGCAAAAAGCACATCTGCTAGAAGGAGAACTCGTGTATTCATACCTCTACACTCTCGATGAAATAACTTTAACCGTTCTAACCGAAAATAACCCCCCAGCTCATCCGCCTAACTCTACCCCATCACAAAATACATTTTATGATACAATTAACTATAATAACCCACATAACCTTCAAAACCCTGCTACCCATCAAGAAAAAACTAAACATAAAACTAAGCATGATACGCTAAACTCAAACAAACCTCCATCACCTCTCCACCAAAATGATACCCCCCTCACATCTAATCACCCCTTAGAACATCCACCGTCTCAATTTTCAATTTCACAGAACCCCGCAATATCCACCGCACACTTCAAACAACGTCTCTCAATGTTTGCTAAAAATCAAAATTTTACCCTCCATTCAATTTTAGCAGAAGCACCTCTGCTTTTAAAGAATCTCAAAGCATTGATACCACAATTTTACAATAGACTGGAATACCGTTATGCACACTTTAATTGAAAAACTCCAAACATCACTTAGCGAACTGAAACTCGTTCGCGGACGGCTCGTAGACCTCCACGCTAAAGACCTAAAAGCCATCTATCACCTCCTGCAAGATATTGTCAAAGCCGACGTGCACCAGGAAGCTACCGCTCTTCTCAAAAAAACGATTGCAGAACAACGCGAACTTCATATCATTAATTACCATCTCGCACTCTTAATGTACCTCACCCAGCAAAACGGTGATAATTACCTCTCCATATTTTATAATTACCTGAGCAAAATAGGTAAAATCGCCCTCATTGAATTGATCTCAGAACAAGTACTCGCCCATTACGAATCACTCTTCGTATACACCAGTATGGCACAACAAGCCGAACGCTCTGATAACAAAGAAGCTCTTATTCCCATTCTTAAAAATCTCTTAGCTAGAAATCCAGACGATATTATTACCGCTAAAAAACTTGCCAAACTGCACATTGATACTGATAACGTAGCTGTACATCATTATTATGACATTGCTCTTTCACGTAGTTTCGATAAGAGCGACTTCGGTGAAGCATGCTCTATCTGGAAATTGCTCGTTACCTTAGAACCTGAAAACGTCGATTATCTTATCAACTGGGCAAAAAAACTCTCGCAACATACCGATGCTAACAACGGATACGAACTCTTCTCTTCTCTCCTCAAATCCCAAAAAAATAACCTAAATAACAGTAACCCATCCATCATCAAAATTATCAAAGCCGGCCTCGAAACCCAAGTCGTGCTGTGGTCACAATTTTTTCTTATCATTCGCGCTTACAAAGAAGTTTACGCCAGTCATAAATATCTCAATGACTTCTTAAACCTTTCAAAACTGCCCAAACTCATCAAAAGTAAAAAATCTAACCATTCATCAGAAGTCCTCCTCTCCTATATCAATAAATTTGAAAAAATTATCAAACTAGACCAAGGTAGCTTCGTTCATCACAAAGCCTTCGGCCTAGGAATGATAAGCCAATTGAAAAAAGATACGCCCCTCTCATCCATAAAAACCTCTGAACCGAAATTTATCTGCAGTTTCATAAAAAAACGCAACCACGCCATGTCACTCGATATTGCATTGAAATCTTTAACACCCTGTTATGAAAACCACGTTGTAGGCCTAAAACTGTTCAAACCTGAAGAATTCAATACCCTTCTAACCGCTCCTATAGCCCATTTTACAAAAGAAGTCATGCTCACTCTAGAAAAACCCGCTACACAAAAAGAAATCCATGACCTCCTCGTCCCAACCCTCTTCAATGAAGAACAATGGTCACGCAAATGGAAAGAAATGAAAAAAGTCTTCTTCAATCATCCAGACCTCGAATATATCAATAAAATGTACGCTCTCGCTAAAAAAGATTTTGATCTCGACACACGAACCACTCAGGCACTCAAACAAACCACTAAATCTTCACAAAAAATCAAAACCATTGAGGCTTACTTTATTCATCAAAAAAATATTTCTGATGCCGTAATCACTACAATTGGGGCAGAATTAACTGCTATTGTTACCGCCGAACCCAATCTCGCCCTCTTTACAACAATATTTATCCAATACTTAAACGAACGTTATAAAATAACCATTCCTATAAGTAAACCGATCAATTTTGCTGACCATTACACGCAAGCCAATTTTATTGCTTCCTATAACTTCGCCACTTCACAACACATTCGCAATCTTTTATTAGAAAAATTGGAAACAACGCTCCCCGAAGCCACCTATCACAATGACCTAGAAAAATTAATCACAGCCAATACACTCCAATATCGCGATCTTGTCTTCGAACGATTAATAAAACTTCCCAATAAAACCGTTTTTAAGAAAATTTGCCGCAAAATAAGTGACCAATACCTCGATTTTCGTGAAGTTTATCTCATTATGGTAACTTATCTACTAGAAAAACAATTTCCAGCTGGCTTTGATTCGGAAGGACTCACCCTTTACAAAATGGTTCGGCTACTAGGCGAACTCAATCGTCTTATCGCTATTGAAAAAGATATTATTCTTTCCAAACGCCTTTACACAACGATCAATCGTATCTTATTCGAACAAAATGTCCTAAGCGATTACCTCACCTCCGAAACCAATGAAAATACTATTCTCCCAGGCGACGATATCACAAAACTCGCTCACAAAGAACGCATCTTCAAAGAACTTGAAAAACAACCCTTTCATAACGAAACACGCAAAATAGAACTCAGTACCCTTCGTGAAAAAATACGCCACCGTAACACTCCATCCTAGCCATAACAAATAATAACAAACTGCCATTGTAAAAACTACCATTGTAAATTGAGTTTTTATGCCTCCAGTAAAAAGTGTTGGGCTATAGCATTTTTTCTACATTGATAAATAAATTGATAACTAATAGACGAATAGGTGTAGAGAATTGATAACTAAGGAACGTGGAGTAAATTTAGAGAAAATCTTAACTTCTGTCTAGCATTGAACCCAACAATGCCATATACAGTGCCATATATAACGACACCTCTTATGACAACACCTCTTATTCCTAGTTGTGATGAAATATTTCTCAAAGATATTGAGCTTTATATTGTCATCGGTGTTCATTCGCATGAACGCGTCCGCCATCAAAAAGTACGACTTTCTATCACCTTATATATTGATACCAGAAAACCCGCCGAATCCGATAATCTCCGTGATACTGTCAATTATGAAACGCTTAAAGAGGCTATTGAAGATATGAGCAAATCTAAAAATTTCCACCTCATCGAAGCCTTCGGACAAGCAGCCGCCAATCTCTGCTTTAAACTCACCACCAGCACTGCCGTTAAGATCACCGTAGCCAAAGAATGGGTACTCGCCCATACGCATTCAGTTGGCGTTGTTCTTTATAGAAACCGTTCCGAATTGACTTGATTACCTCTTTTTCACTCCTTCATACGTCATTTTTCACATTAATTTTAAAGATTGATTCAAAAAAATTATAAATCATGATACCATTAATCATAATATTACTTATTTAAAACCTTAAAAACAATTTCAATCAATATCATTTATAATGTTCTGGAGGTCAACGAACATGAATCTAATAAAATCACTCAAAAAAATCACGGTATCCTTAATCCGTTTAGATGCTACGGCATCGATAAATTCACTGTACCAACAACTTAAAAAGTTGTTCGGTATTCTTAATACCACAACAGGCAAATTGACTACTACCCCCCCCCCCCCCCCCCCC
>AP019861.1:1198006-1208379 GCA_013426755.1 Spirochaetota bacterium | reverse complement strand
CCCCCCCCAATTTCCCTGTAAATTTAGCAAAAAACACAAATACAGGCAACACCCACTTCTCAAACAATTATTAATCTTATCTAGCTTTGTGCTTATTGTCATTACCAGTTGTGCTCCTTCGTCAAACGACACGACCACAGCACCTGACAATCCAACACTTCTAGCCACTCTCATTAAAGACAGTAACCCCTCAATCAGTGGGCTTTCAATTGCCACAGACAATTCTGATCCTGCCAATCCAAAACTCACCATTACAGGCATCGCTAACACTTTCCAGGGATCGCCCGTCACAGCCACGATTACTATCGACCAATCAAAAGGCATCACCACTGATCCAACGAGTTTTGTTGTTACAGCAGAGAGTCTTATCTCTCCGCATACGGTAACAACACCGCTTACAGTCACATTTGAAGGCGAAGCTGCCATTTCCTACACCGTCACAACTCAGATAAGCGGCGCCGCAGTCAATGATTGGTTCACTGTCGATACTTTTGCGACCTATATCACAGCGGCTATGTTTGCAGGGGAAAGTGCTGCATTAACACTTGATGGGACGTCTTTAGTGCTTAGCGGTGGAGATGATTTTACGAACGTGTCCAGTGGTGCGGTTGTTTTAACGTCAGCACCACTTCCGATGGGGTATGAATTGTCAGGTGCTGATGCGCTAACTGATCCTGACGGAGCAGGGCTCGGTGTGGTAGACGCTGGTTCTGCAGGTACGATCACCATTACTGAAACCGCTAATCCTACTAACAAACAGGATTACTCCGTAACGATTACGCTCAGAGCTTACAGATCACCGCTAACGGCAGCCAATATTACGGCTATGTATGGGGGCGCCCCTTCATCTGCTATCGTTATAGAGACGAATAGAATTACGATCTCTGGCTTTACTAATAAAGCGAGCGATTTAGAAAGTGGTATGGTAACATTTTCAGAACCTACGGGTTATACGGTAACACCAACGACTCTATCCATTACAGACCCTAATGGCTCATCTGCTACCAATGAAGAATTAGGTACGATAACCGTTACTAATACTCGTACAGGAGTATCTGTGCCTCATCCCGTTACCGTTAACTTCTTTGGTACGATTCAGTTGAGTATTACTGGGAATGATGTTACAGATAATACAGAAGTTAATTCGGGAGACACGATTACGATTTCAAGAACAGGCAATGCTTGTCAATTGTTAACCGAACCAACGGTAATCGTTGTCGATGAATCGGGCAGTAAGGTAGCGGAGACGACGCCTTTTCCTCTGTATTATGACCGTGAGCGAGACACTTCTAATGCGATGGGTTTCTCAGTCACACGCAAGCTCGCCTTAGAAGCTAGCGATGGTACTCTGCTCAGTACAGGGTTTGAAATTACATTGAGTCACTTTCCCGCATGTACGACTTTTGCTGGCAGCGGCGATGGGACGTCAGGTGCGCCTTACGAGATAGACAATGCACCTAGGTTAGAACTCATAGCACATCTCGTTAATACCGATAATGGTAATTATGGTAATAAATACTATAAAATAACCGCAGATATTAATATGGGGCTGCCAGGTTTGCCGCTCAGTGAAGCAGGTAGTGGAACCACGGGTAAAGGATTTATTCCAATCGGAATAACGAATACTAATTTTTCAGGAACGTTTGATTGTGCCAGCAATACGATCTCAGGACTTTATATAAATAGAAGTACAGGTAATAATATAGGGTTATTCGGGTATATTTCAAGTGCTGTTATTAAGGATTGCTCTCTGACCGACATTAATATTACAGGCGAACGTAGTGTAGGCGGGTTAGTTGGAACTGGGCTATCTTCAATGGTTATTAATTCTTATGTGACCGGAGGCACGATCTTAGGGAGTACTGATTTTATAGGTGGCTTAGTTGGGTACCAGTATCAGAGTTCTATAAGTGATTCTTATGTAGCAGTGAATATTAGAGGAGCTACTAGTACGGGCGGTTTGCTTGGAGAGCAATTTGAGGCTTCTATTGTGAGTTCTTACGCGACAGGGAACGTTCTAGGAAGTGAACATGTAGGCGGTTTAGTTGGACGAAGTGATGGTTCTTCTACGATCAGTATTTCTTATGCTACAGGGAGTGTTTCAGGGACTAATAATGTAGGAGGATTAGCTGGAACATTAACCAATGCGAGTATTACTAATTCCTATGCGACAGGAAGTGTTTCAGGAACAGAAGATATAGGAGGTCTCACCGGGCAGTTAATAAGTTCTTCTATTACTAACTCCTATGCGATAGGAAGTATCTCGGGAACCAGTGGTACAGGAGGTTTAGTAGGGAAAATGGTAGGCGCTACTACTAGAGTGGAAGCATCTTACTGGAACACAGAGACGTCAGGACAATCAATAAGTGCTGGTGGCACGGGCAGAACGACGACGCAGATGCAAGTAGCCGCTCCTCCTCCTCAATCTGGCGCTGACGCGGTCTATGTCGGCTGGGAAACGAGCGTCTGGGGCTTTGCCACAGGAAAATATCCACGCCTTAAAACGGTTGCTTGTGCCAATCGGCAATACAATCAAGAGGCAACCGACTGCACGAGCACGTTACAATAAGCTAAGCAATCTTGTAACTGCTAAAAAAAATTCAAAGACAATTTACACTTCGTATGACTCTGGTCAGAGTCATACGAAGTGAGTTCTTCTAAAATACGGGCAATTTGCCCCAAATTGCCCCCATTTATTAAAATTGACTGCAGTTTCGCAGAATCGTATTAAATTCACTTGAACACTTGACAAATTGAACATAAGAAGTTATATTATAGTACACGGGCATTCAATACAAAAAATCGTAAATCATGCTATTATTTAACTGATTAATAATTTCATAATGTTCTGGAGGCAAATGAGCATGAACTTAATAAAACAACTTAAAAATATTACGGCACACCTAATCCACTTAGGCGCTATAGCGTTAATACATTCACTGTCCCAGCAATTTAAGAAATTGCTCGGTATCCTTAATACCAATACAGGCGAATTGACTCCTGCTACCCGCCCCCAATTTCCCTGTAAATTTAGCAAAAAATACAAGCACAGGCAACCACTACTTCTCAAACAATCACTACTCATCTTATCTAGCTTTGTGCTGATTATCAGTTGTGCTCCTTCGTCAGACACGACCACAACACCACCCGACAATCCGACACGCTTAGCCACTCTCATTAAAGACAGCAACCCCTCAATCAGTGGGCTTTCAATTGCCACAGACAATTCTGATCCTGCCAATCCCAAACTCACCATTACAGGCATCACTAATAATTCCAATACAGCGCCCGTCACAGCCACGATCACTATCGACCAATCAAAAGGCATCACCACTGATCCAACGAGTTTTATCGTCACAGCAGATAATCCTATCTCTCCATACAGTACGAACACTGCTCTTACAGTCACATTTGAAGGCGAAGTTGCCGTTTCCTACACCGTCACAACTCAGATAAGCGGCGCAGCAATCAATAGTTGGATCGCAACGGATAGAACAGGTGATTATATCACCGTTTCCTTCGGAAATCAACCGTCTACTCTTTCTGTTACAGACAGAACCCTTTCTATTACGGGTCTAACCAATATTCCCGGTGCAGAAGCAGGTGCAATCACTTTTGAAAACTTGCCAGCAGGCTTCACCGTAGAACCTAGTTCCATCACCTTACCCAATCCTGATGGAACAGAATCAGCAACGATCACAGCCGAGCCGAACACTTTTACAATCACTGAAACAGACAATACAGGGAACTCAGAGACGTACACAATCGCACCCATTGAGTTAGCTAAGCTAACACGATTTTTGCCAAGTGAGCATATTATGATCACAGAAAGCGGTACTGATATTACGAGGAGTCTCATGATTACTGAGGAAGCAGGCAATATGATTCGTATCAGAGGCTTAACGAATAAACGTGGAGCTAATGAATACACGCTTACGATTGCGCAGGTCGATGATTTATTCACCACTGTGCCGGCGGGTATACTCACACGAACTATTCTTGAACCGGCAGCAGACTTCTCGCCTGGACCTGCTAGCGCGATCAGACCTCCTACTCCCATTCAGATTACCAATAATGGTGAGACTGCTGTTACAGAGTACACGTTAGTAGTTGATTTTAGCGGAGCAGCGGTACGTGATTGGTTTGAGAGTGGTTTAAATTCCTATCTCACAGCAGCTAGTTTTGCAGGGCAGACTGCAGATATAAGACTTACTGTCGGCAATCAAATTGCTAATAGGATAGCTCTTGCAGGTATGAGTGATATTACGAACGTGTCGGATGGAACGATCTCTTTCACCACAGCACTTCCTACAGGATTTTCATTACTTACTAACCAACTTAAAGATCCCGACGGACCGGAGCTAGCTGCGATAACAGATGGTGATGCAGGAAAGATCACGATTGCTGAGAACAATAATCCCACTAATAAACTAGATTATCCGGTAACGATCTCGCTAAAAGTGTATCGGTCACCGCTAACAGCGGCGAATATTACGGCAACATATGATAGTACTAATGCCACGTCTGGTATAACCATAGATACTAACATGATTATGATCTCCTCTGGCTTCATGAATGGAATTAGCGCAGCAGATAATAATGGTATGGTGGAAATTAATCCAATTCCCGATGGTTATACGATAACACCTTCCTCGTTAAATATTCCAAACCCTGAGGGAGTATCTAGTACTAATGAAATGATAGGTATGTTTATGCTTACTAAGGACGGTTCAGGATCAACAGTACCCCATCCAGTTACTGTTGCCTTCTTGGGTACGACTTTGTTGAGTATTACTGGAGATGATGTTACCGATAATACAGCAGTTAGATCGGGAGACACTATTACGATCTCAACAACAGCTTGCCAGTTATTAGATGCACCTACAATAACCGTTGTCGGTGTTCCGGGCGGTAAGGTAGCTGATGCGACGCCTTTTCCTCTGTATTATGACCGTGAACGAGACACGCCTGATGCTAATGGATTTTCTGTGACTCGTAAACTCACCTTATTAAATAGCAGCGATGAGAATGATGTACTCAATAGTAATTTTCAAATTACGCTAAATTATTTCTCTGCATGTAACTCTTTTGCTACGGTTGGCGGAGTAACAGGAACAGGTGCTATGGATAACCCTTATCTGATAGATAATGCCGCTAGGTTAGACCTCATGTCACATCTCGTCAATAACAGTAATGACATGACGGGAGGATCAACAACCTATGGGGCATCACATTATAAAATAACTGCTGATATAGATATGGGGCTGAGAGGCTTACCGTTCAGCAAAACGGGCAGTCAGACCCCTGATGGTAGCGATGTTCTTGGCAAAGGCTTTTTTCCGATCGGAAATAATGTGAATGCGGCTCAACATAGTTTTAAAGGAATGTTTGATTGTGCCAGCAACACGATCTCAAATCTTTATATTAATAGAACTACTAACCAAATAGGGTTAGTCGGTTGGTCTGCTGGAGGGGCTATTATTAAGGACTGCCGGCTGACCGATGTTAACATCACAGGAACGCTTTCTGTTGGAGGCTTGGTCGGGTTGAATAGTGTTTCTACGATCAGTGATTCTCATGTGATAGGCGGCACTGTAATAGGAACGGGAGATAATGTCGGAGGCTTGGCCGGGTTAAATGCTGGTTCTAGGGGGGATTCTTTTTCTACGATCAGTAATTCCTATGCGATTGTGAATGTAACAGGAACTAGCTTCGTCGGAGGATTAGTCGGTGGTAACACTCGTAGTTCTATAATTATTAATTCCTATGCAATGAGCACTGTAAAGGGCAATACTAATGTCGGAGGTTTGCTCGGAGGAAATATAATAGGCGCTAAAATCAATAACTCTTATGCAGTAGGCACTGTGGTGGGAACGAATAATTATGTCGGAGGCTTGGCCGGGTTAAATAGTGGTTCTTCTATTAGTAATTCCTATGCGAACGTGAATGTGACAGGAGCTAAACATGCAGGAGGTTTGGTTGGGTATAATTTTGTAAATACTGGGACAACCTCTACAATCACTCACTCCTATGCAATAGGTTCTGTAACAGGAACGACAGCTACAAATATAGGACGCTTTATTGGTTTAAATGGCGAAATTTCTGGTGACATTAGCACAGCGGCTATCTTAGGTGTAACGAATTCCTATTTTAATAGTGGTTCTACTCTCACGATGGGCAGTTCTACGACAGGCGTAGGTAGTGATGGAGATACTACTGCTACTACGACGACTGGCTTAACGGGACGGAGCACAGCAGACCTACAAGTTGTCAAAGGTACAACGTCAGGCGAGACTTACTTCACTTGGGATAGTAATATCTGGAACTTTACCACAGGAAAATACCCACGCCTCAAAAATGTCGTCTGTGCTAATCGGCAGTACAATCAAGCAGCAACCGACTGCACGAGCACGCTGCAGTAAGCCGTACGGTATAGGAATTCTCCTAAAATAAAGGCAATTTATTTAAAATTGCTTCAATTGACTAAAATTGGCTATGATTTTAAGGAATCGTAGCCAATTCACTTGATCACTTGACAAATTAGGCACGTAAGGTTATATTATAGTACACGGGCATCCAATACAAAAAATCGTAAATCATGCTATTATTTAATCAGGTAACACTACCTATTTATATTATTTCATAATGTTCTGGAGGTAAATGAGCATGAACTTAATAAAACAACTTAAAAATATTACGGCATACCTAATCCACTTAGTCACTATAGCGTTAATACATTCACTGTCCCAGCAATTTAAGAAATTGCTCGGTATCCTTAATACCAATACAGGCGAATTGACTCCTGCTACCCGCCCCCAATTTCCCTGTAAATTTAGCAAAAAATACAAGTACAGGCAACCACTACTTCTCACTCAATCACTATTAATCTTATCTAGCTTTGTGCTGATTATCAGTTGTGCTCCTTCGTCAGATACGACCGTACCACCGGACAATCCAACACTTCTAGCCAATCTCATTAAAGAGAGTACCCCCTCAATCAGTGGGCTTTCAATTGCCACAGACAATTCTGATCCTGCCAATCCAAAACTCACCATTACAGGCATTACTAACAGTGTCAATGGAGCGCCCGCCACAGCCACGATTACTATCGACCAATCAAAAGGCATCACCACTGATCCAACGAGTTTTATTGTTACAGCAGATAATCTTATCTCTCCATACAATACGAACACTGCTCTTACAGTCACATTTGAAGGCGAAGCTGCCGTCTCTTATACCGTCACAACTCAGATAAGCGGCGCGGCAGTAAGTGATTGGATTGTTACTGAGAAGCTAAGCGATTACATCACCGTCTCCTTCGGTGGTCAACCGTCTACTCTTTCTGTTACGGATACGACCCTTTCTATTGAGGGTCTAACCAATATTGATGGAGATGCGGGTACAATCACTTTTACAAACTTGCCAGCAGGCTTCACTGCAGAACCAAGCTCCATCACTTTACCCAATCCTACTGGAACAGAATCAGCAACGATCACAGCCAATCCGAACATATTTACGATCACCGAAAACGGCAATACGGGGAACTCAGAGACGTACACAATTGCAGATATTGACTTAGCTAAGCTAACACGATTTACGCCAAGTACTCATATTAAGATCACGGAAAGCGGTAGTACAGACAAGATAATGGGTCTTATGATTACTGAAGAGGGCAATACCATTCGTATCGTAGGCTTAACAAATAAATTAGGGGATAATCAATACACGCTTACAATTGACGAAGTACCTGATTTATTCACCATACCAGGTGTCAATAACAAAATCACGATTACCATTGCTGAGCCAACCGTAGACTTCTTGCCTGCTCCTGCTAGTGCCATTACTCCTTTTAATACCATTGAAGTTTTAAACAGTGGTGAGAGCACACCTACAACGTACACCTTAATAGTTGATTTTAGTGCAGCAGCACCTAGTGACTGGTTCACAATGACTTCATTTGCTACCTATATTACAGGAGGTAGTTATAATGGAAAAACTGCAACGCTAACGTTTGATGGAACAACCCTAGCTCTTAGCGGTGGGGATGATTTTACGAACGTGCCGAATGGAGAAATTATTTTAACGCAGGGAACAACACCACTTCTTACAGGGTACGCATTAACGACTAACCTCATGGATCCAGACGGAGCGGGTCTCGCTGCGGTGGACGCTGGTTCTGCTGGTATGATCACAATTTTCGAAACCGCTAAACCTATGAATAGACAAGATTACCCCGTAACGATCACGCTTGGAGCATATAAATCACCGCTAACAGCAGATAATATTACGGCTATGTATGGTGGAGCAAGTCCATCTGATATAACTATTGATACTAACATGATTGTAATCTCTGGATTTACGAATAATGCAGGCACTTTGGAAACTGGAACAGTCATGGTTACCGCACCAGACGGTTATACTATAACACCAACTGATCTGCCTATTTCAGACCCGACAGGAGAAAACTCCACCAATGAAGAAATAGGTACGATTACCATTACTGATTCAACAGGACTAGCAGTACCTCATTCCGTTACCGTTAACTTCTTAGGTATGCTTCAGTTAAGTATTGTTGGAAATGAGATTATGAACTCTCCGTTAACCGTTAATTCGAGAGACACGATTCCGATCACAACGGCGGCTTGCGAGCTATTATCTCCACCAACAATGGTAACCGTTGTCGGTGAATCGGGTAGTAAAGTAGCGGAGACGACACCCTTTCCTCTGTATTATGACCGTGGGCGAGATTCTCCTGTTATGGCGAATGACGGGACGCTTACTGGCTATACAGTCACCCGTAATCTCATCTTAGAAGCTAGCGATGGGAGTAGTCTCAGTACAAACTTTCCTATCACGGTGCAGTTTCCAGCATGCACGACTTTTGCCGTTGGGACAGGCAATGACGCTAATAACGCCTACGTGATAGACAATGCCCCAAGATTAGAACTCGCTTCATATCTCGTCAATACCGATAATGGTAATTATGGTAATAAATACTATAAAATAACCGCAGATATTAATATGGGGCTGCCAGGTTTGCCGCTCAGTGAAGCAGGTAGTGGAACTACGGGTAAAGGCTTTGTTCCGATTGGAATAGAGAGAGGCGCTGGGCTTTCAGGCACGTTAGATTGTGCGAACCATACGATCACGAATCTTTATATTAATAGACCTGAAGATGATTATACAGGGTTAGTGGGTGTAGCAGAAGGGGGTATGATTAGTAACTGCCGGATGACCGATGTTAATATCACGGGTCGAGATAGGATCGGAGGCTTGGTCGGAAATGGTCGTAGTTCTAGTGGTACTCCTTCTACGATCAGTAATTCTTATGTGACAGGCACTGTTTCGGGAAGAGATACAGTCGGAGGTTTAGTTGGAGAGCTTCGCGGTTCTATGATCACTCATTCCTATGCGACAGCCACTGTTTCGGGAAGAGGGATACTTGGAGGCTTAGTTGGGACGCAGGTCAGCAGTTCTACGATCACTCATTCCTATGCGACGGGCACTGTTTCAGGAAATAATGATGTCGGAGGCTTAGTTGGGAGGAATAATGGTTCGAGCATCACTGATTCCTATGCGACAGGCACTGTTTCGGGAGAAAGAGCAGTCGGAGGCTTGGTTGGACTGAATAATAGTTCTATCAATAATTCTTATGCGACAGGTTCTGTTACAGGAACTAGTAGTGTTGGAGGTTTAGTCGGAATATCTTCATCTGGTACTGTTACAGTCTCTTACTGGAACACAGGAACGTCAGGACAATCAACGAGTGCTGCTGGCACAGGCAGAACGACCCTTCAAATGCAAGTAGCCGCTCCTGTAACGACTCCTGCTGATGTTGCGGTCTATGTCGGCTGGGATGCGGGTATCTGGAACTTTACCACAGGAAAATACCCACGCCTCAAAAATGTCGTCTGTGCTAATCGGCAAGACGATTCTGCTGCGACTGATTGTACGAGTACACTGCAGTAAGCCGTAAAGTATAGGAATTCTCCTAAAATAAAGGTAATTTATTTAAAATTGCTTCAATTGACTAAAATTGGCTACGATCCTATAAAATTGTAGCCAATTCACTTGACAAATTAGGCACGTAAGGTTATATTATAGTACACAGACATTTAATACAAAAAATTGTAAATCATGCTATTATTTAATCAGGTAGCACTACCTATTTATATTATTTCATAATGTTCTGGAGGTAAGCGAACATGAATCTAATAAAATTACTCAAAAATATCACGGCACACTTAATCCGTTTAGATGCTACGGCATCGATAAATTCACTCTCCCAGCAATTTAACAAATTGCGAGGCATCATTAATTCTCTCAATACTAACACAGGCAAATTGACTACTACCCCCCCCCCCCCCCCCCCC
>AP019861.1:1194391-1197997 GCA_013426755.1 Spirochaetota bacterium | reverse complement strand
CCCCAATTTCCCTGTAAATTTAGCAAAAAACACAAATACAGGCAACACCCACTTCTCAAACAATTATTAATCTTATCTAGCTTTGTGCTTATTGTCATCACCAGTTGTGCTCCTTCGTCAGACACGACCGCAGCACCGCCCGACAATCCAACACTTCTAGCCACTCTCATTAAAGAGAGCAATCCCTTAATCAGTGGGCTTTCAATTGCCACAGACAATTCTAACCCTGCCAATCCAAAACTCACCATTACAGGCATCACTAACACTTTCCAGGGAGCGCCTGCCACAGCCACGATTACTATCGATCAATCAAAAGGCATCACCACTGACCCAGCGAGTTTTATTGTTACAGCAGAGAGTCTTATCTCTCCATACAGTACGAACACTGCTCTTACGGTCACATTTGAAGGCGAAGCTGCCGTCTCCTACACCGTCACAACTCGGATAAGCGGCGCGGCAGTAAGTGATTGGATCGTTGATGGAAAACTAAGTGAATATATCACAATCTCCTTCGGCGGTCAAAGTGGGAATCTTTCTGTTACAGACAGAATCCTTTCTATTGCAGGTCTAACCAATATTCCCGGTGCAGAAGCAGGAATGCTTACATTTGAAAACTTGCCAGCAGGCTTCACCGTAGAACCTAGTTCCATCACCTTACCCAATCCTGATGGAATGGACGCAGAAACGGTCACAGCCAATCCGAACACGTTTACGATCACCGAAAACGGCAATACAGGGAACTCAGAGACATACACAATCGCACCCATTGAGTTAGCTAAGCTAACACGATTTTTGCCAAGTGAGCATATTATGATCACAGAAAGCGGTACTGATATTACGAGGAGTCTCATGATTACTGAGGAAGCAGGCAATATGATTCGTATCAGAGGCTTAACGAATAAAGTCGATCAAACAGCAGGAACACCCAATACGTACACGCTTACAATTGAACAAGTAGCTGAGTTTTTTACAACACCGACAAGTGGTACTACTATCACACGTATAATTAAAGAGCCTACAGTAGATTTTTCGGCTGGTACTGGAACAGTCACCCCATCAGCTACCTTTCAGCTTACCAATAGCGGTGAGAGTACCGCTACAATATACACCTTAATAGTTGAGTTTAGCGGAGAAGCCGTAAGTAATTGGTTCACGGCAGCGAGTTTAAGTACCTATATTACAGCAGCCTCTTTTGGAGGGGAGCGCGGAACATTGACACTTGATGGAACAAATCTACTACTTAGCGGTGGAAGTGATTTCACGAATGTACCTGATGGAATGGTTGTTTTAACGGTGGGAACACTTCCTGAAGGTTACACCTTAATAGGTACTAACGCTCTAACCGATCCCGACGGACCGGGACTCGCTGCAGTGGACGCTGGTTCTATTGGCACGATCACCATTACTGAAACCGATAATCCTGCGAATACACAAGATTACCCCGTAACGATCACGATTAGAGCATACAGATCACGACTAACGCCAAACGATATTAAAGCTACGTATGGAGGTGATACTGCTCGTTCATCTGCTATCGTTATAGAGACGAATAGGATTACGATTTCTGGATTTACGAATAAGGACGGTGGTTCACCAGGTCATGTGACAGTTAATCCTATACCTGGTTATACAATCACGTTAGAACCAGACCCATTAGCTATTTCAGACCCCACAGGGGAAAACTCTACTAATGAAGAAATAGGTACGATTACCGTTACTAAAATGAGCACAGGAGTAGATGTTTCCCATCCTGTTATTATTAACTTCTTTGGTACGAGTGCGATTCAGTTACGTATTGCTGGAACTGAGATTACAGGTTCTCCGTTAACTGTCAATTCGGGAGACATGATTCCAATCACAACGGCGGCTTGTCAATTACTAGTCGCACCGACAGCGGTAACCGTTGTCGGTGTATCGGGCAGTACGGTAGCCGATACGACGCCTTTTCCTCTGTATTATGACCGTGAGCGAGATACGCCTGTTATGACGAGTGGGACGCTTACTGGCTATACAGTCACCCGTAATCTCATCTTAGAAGCTAGCGATGGTGCTGTTCTTAGTACAAGTTTTCCTATTACGTTAGAATTTCCAGCATGTACGACTTTTGCTGGTGGGACAGGCAATAACGCTAATAGCGCCTACGAGATAGACAATGCCCCTAGGTTAGAACTCGCTTCACACCTCGTGAATACTAGTAATGGCACAACGCCTATGGGCACGGGCTCAACGAATACCTATGGAGCATCCCACTATAAAATAACTGCAGATATTAGTATGGGACTACCAGGTTTTCCGCTCAGTGAAGTAGGCAGCAAAACTCTTGATGGTGCAGGTTCTACTGGCAAAGGATTTCTGCCAATCGGAAGAAATAATGCTAAGTTTAGAGAAACGTTTGATTGTGCTAACCAAACGATCTCAGGACTATATATTAACAGACCTGGAGAAGATAATATAGGCTTAATCGGGTATATTTCAAATGGTACTGTTCAGAACTGCGCTGTGACCGATGTTAATATTACAGGACGAGATTATATCGGAGGTCTAATCGGATATGGTGAAACCAATATGACATCTAATTCCTATGCGACGGGCACTATTTCAGGAAGGTATTATATCGGAGGTTTAGTTGGAATTAATGGCGCTAATTCTACAATCAGTAATTCCTATGCAGCAGTTACTATTTCATTATCAGCGAAATTTTTAGGAGGCTTGGCTGGAGCTAATGCTGCATCATCCACAATCAGGGATTCCTACGCAATAGGTGATATCTTAGGTATTGACGCAACACAACACATAGGAAGTTTGACTGGAAATTCTGCTACGGGCAGTACGGTTGTTAATTCCTATGGGATAGGCGCTCTTTCAGGAAGCCAACTTCTTATCGATCCCGCAGTCGGAGGCTTGATTGGAGGACGTGCTATATCAGCAATGACCATTACAAGTTCTTACTGGAATACAGAGACCACAGGACAATCAAGTAGTCGTGGTGGTGGCACAGGCAGAACAACGACGCAAATGCAAGTAGGCGCTCCAGTAACGACTGTTCCTGGCATGGGTGAAACAGATAACAGGGTTTATGAAGGCTGGGATACGAGCATCTGGAACTTTACCGCAAGCAAATACCCACGCCTTAAAACGGTTGCTTGTGCCAATCGGCAGTACAATCAAGACGCAACCGACTGCACGAGCACGCTGCAGTAACCCGTACGGTATAAGAAATGAGGTCAATTCCTCTAAAATAGGGACAATTTGGGGGGAATTGTCCCTATTTATTAAAACTTACTGCAATTTCGCAGAATCGTACTAAATTCACTTGAACACTTGACAAATTAGGCACGTAAGGTTATATTATAGTACACAGACATTTAATACAAAAAATTGTAAATCATGCTATTATTTAATCAGGTAACACTACCTATTTATATTATTTCATAATGTTCTGGAGGTAAGCGAACATGAATCTAATAACATTACTCAAAAATATCACGGCACACTTAATCCGTCTAGATGCTACGGCATCGATAAATTCACTGTACCAACAACTTAAAAAGTTGTTCGGTATTCTTAATACCACCACAGGCAAATTGACTACCCCCCCCCCCCCCC
>AP019861.1:1182545-1194373 GCA_013426755.1 Spirochaetota bacterium | reverse complement strand
CCCCCCCCCCCCAATTTCCCTGTAAATTTAGCAAAAAACACAAATACAGGCAACACCCACTTCTCAAACAATCACTATTAATCTTATGCGGCTTTGTGCTTACTGTCCTAACCAGTTGTGCTCCTTCGTCAGATACGACCGCACCACCCGATAATCCAACACTTCTAGCTAATCTCATTAAAGACAGTAACCCTTCAATCAGTGGGCTTTCAATTGCCACAGACAATTCTGATCCTGCCAGCCCCAAACTCACCATTACAGGCATCGCTAACACTTTCCAGGGAGCGCCCGTCACAGCCACGATCAATATCGATCAAAACAAAGGCATCATCACTGACCCAGCGAGTTTTGTTGTTACAGCAGATAATCTTATCTCTCCATACAGTACGAACACTGCGCTTACAGTCACATTTGAAGGCGAAGCTGCCGTTTCCTACACCATCACAACTCAGATAAGCGGCGCCGCAGTCAAAGATTGGGTTGTTACTGAGAAGCTAAGCGAATATATCACAATCTCCTTCGGAGGTCAAAGCGGGAATCTCTCTGTTACAGACAGAACCCTTTCTATTGCAGGTCTAACCAATATTCCCGGTGCAGAAGCAGGAATGATTACATTTGAAAACTTGCCAGCAGGCTTCACCGTAGAACCAAACTCCATCACCTTACCCAATCCTGATGGAAGGGGCGAAGCAACGAGTACACCAAACCCAAATAGTTTTACAATCACCGAAACAGACAATACAGGGAACTCAGAGACATACACAATCGCACCCATTGAGTTAGCTAAGCTAACACGATTTACGCCAAGTTCTCATATTAAGATCACGGAAAGCGGTAGTACAGAAGCGATAAGCGGTCTCACGATTACTGAGGAAGCAGGCAATATGATTCGTATTGTAGGCTTAACGAATAAAGTCGATCAAACAGCAGGAACACCCAATACGTACACGCTTACAATTGACGAAGAACGTGAATTCTTCACCATACCGGGCGCCGCTACCCAAATCACGCTCACCATTGCTGAACCGACCGACGACTTCTTGCCTGGTCCTGCTAGTTCCATTACTCCTTTTAATACCATTCAAGTTCAAAACAGTAGTGAGAGTACACCTACAACGTACACCTTAATAGTTGATTTTAGTGCAGCAGCACCTAGTGACTGGTTCACAATGACTTCATTTGCTACCTATATTACAGGAGGTAGTTATAATGGAAAAACTGCAACGCTAACATTTGATGGAACAACCCTAGCTCTTAGCGGTGGGGATGATTTTACGAACGTGCCGAATGGAGAGGTCGCTTTAACGATCGGAACACTTCTTGATGGTTACACCTTAACAGGTGCTGATGCTCTAACCGATCCCGACGGAGCGGGTCTCGCTGCGGTGGACGCTGGTTCTGCTGGTATAATAACCATTACTGAAACCGCTAATCCTACAAATAAACAAGATTACCCCGTAACGATCACGCTTGGAGCATACAGATCACCGTTAACAGCAGCCAGTATTACGGCTACGTATGGTGGAACTGATAAAGCTATTGCAGGCTCATCTGATATAACTATCAATACTAACATGATTGTAATCTCTGGATTTACGAATAATGCAGGCACTTTAGAAAGTGGTACGGTCACGTTTACAGCGCCTGCAGGTTATACTATAACACCGACTGAGCCTCTATCTATTACGGACCCGATGGGGGAAAACTCTACCAATGAAGAGATAGGCACGATTACCGTTACGGATATGACTACGATGAATGCGGTACCTCATCCCGTTACCGTTAGCTTCTTTGGTACGATTCAGTTGAGTATTACTGGGAATGATGTTACGGACAATCCAGCAGTTAATTCGGGAGACACTATTATGCTTTCAACAACGGTCAATGCTTGTCAATTGTTAACCAAACCAACGGTAACCGTTGTCGGTGTATCGGGCAGTAAGGTAGCGGAGACGACGCCTTTTCCTCTATATTATGACCGTGAGCGAGACACTTCTAATACGATGGGTTTCTCAGTCACTCGCAGGCTCTCATTAGAAGCTAGCGATGGTACTCTGCTCAGTACGGGGTTTGAAATTACATTAAATCACTTCCCTGCATGCACGACTTTTGCCGTTGGGACAGGCAATGACGCTAATAGCGCCTACGAGATAGACAATGCCCCAAGATTAGAACTCGCTTCATATCTCGTTAATAGAATGAACAGCGTAATGCCTACGGGCACGAGCTCAACGAATACCTATGGAGCATCCCATTATAAAATAACCGCAGATATTAATATGGGACTAACAGGTTTTCCACTCAGTGAAGTAGGCAGCAAGACTCTTGATGGTGCAGGCTCTACTGGGAAAGGATTTCTACCGATCGGAAGAGATAACGCTAGGTTTAGAGAAACGTTTGATTGTGCTAACCAAACGATCTCAGGACTATATATTAACAGACCTGGAGAAGATAATATAGGCTTAATCGGGTATGTTTCAAATGGTACTGTTCAGAACTGCGCTGTGACCGATGTTAATATTGTAGGAAGAAAAAATGTCGGAGGCTTGGTTGGAATTAGTGATACAACAACTACTGGTGAGACCAATATAACGGCTAATTCTTACACGACAGGTAGTGTAAGAGGAACTGATGTTTATGTTGGAGGCCTAGTCGGGTTACACAGTACCAATTCCAAAATCAATACTTCCTATTCGGCAGCTACTGTTTCAGGGACAGACTTTGTCGGAGGTTTGGTTGGATCTTATAATCCGTTAGCCGAGATCAGTAATTCTTATGCCATAGGCTCTGTTTCAGGAAGGGATAAGATCGGAGGCTTGTTTGGAGAAGCTCCTGGTATTGCGACTAAGGTCGTTAATTCTTATGCCATAGGCTCTGTTTCAGGAAGGAGTAGTGTCGGAGGCTTGTTTGGAGGTTCCGTACCGGGAACGATCACTCGTTCTTACTGGAACACCGAAACATCAGGACAGTCAAGTAGTCCTGGTGGCACAGGCAGAACAACCCTTCAAATGCAAGTAGCCGCTCCTCCTCAATCTGGCACTGACGCGGTCTATGTTGGCTGGGATACGAGCATCTGGAACTTTACCGCAAGCAAATACCCACGCCTTAAAACGGTTGCTTGTGCCAATCGGCAGTACAATCAAGAAGCAACCGACTGCACGAGCACGTTACAGTAAGCTAAGCAATCTTGTAACTGCTTAAAAAAATTCAAAGATAATTTCCACTTCGTATGACTCTTATCAAGTCATACGAAGTGTGTTTTTCTAAAATACAGGCAATTTATCCCAAATTGCCTCAATTGACTAAAATTGGCTACGATTCTATAAAATTGTAGCCAATTTACTTGACAATTATTTATAATAATGTTATAATTGATATATAAACGCTACAAAATAATAATAATTATTGTTCTTTACAGATTGCTGCGAGGTAATAGTCAAAGTAATAGTAATGAGTCTTTATAAATTGCCGTAAAATGATAGTGATTGCTTGTTATAAATTGCCGTTATTATGTCAATGGTTCATGTTATTATTGGTTTGTAGATATTTGTTTTACTTAGATTGCGGGATGGAGAAGTTCGGTATCTCATCGGGCTCATAACCCGAAGGTCTCAGGTTCAAATCCTGATCCCGCCACTTGTTTTTCTGATAAATGATTGCTAATTTCTCTCTTTATTTTTATAGCGTATGGTGTTATACTTGCTTATGTGTGAGAATGGCTGTATAAGGCTAATTGAAGGCTACTATTACATATTGTTACACTGATGCTAGACTTTTGCCCTACTCTGTGGAGATAACGCTAAAAAAATTACGAGTGATCTAGAACATTTCAATATCATTTAAGGCGATGTAGCTCAGTTGGTTAGAGCAGCGGAATCATAATCCGCGTGTCCAGGGTTCGAGTCCCTGCTTCGCTACTTGCTTAAAAATCGTCTGTATTGATTGGAAATAATACTCGATAAGTAACCCTATTTTCAATTATTTATCTATCACAAGTCAATAAAAACTTCTAAATCAAGTTTACCAATTGAAATAGGAACAGGTTGTACAAACTAGAAGCGGCACTACCTGTTAATGAGTATCGGTACTGAAATGAGTACTAAAATTGTTCGTCTTTTGTAGACCCCGCTAACGCTCCCACAGATGATTTTGTCCCCATAATAGCATTATTGACACCGTCAAAATAACCTGTACCGACCTTCACGTTGCTAAATGAGTACTAAAATTGTTCGTCTTCTGTAGACCCCGCTAACGCTCCCACAGATGACTTTGTCCCCATAATAGCATTATTCACACCGTCAAAATAACCTGTACCGACCTCACGTTGATGCTTGGTTGCCGAATAACCGATCTTTTCATCATTGAACTCTCGTTCCTGCAATGCAACGTAAGAATCCATTCCATTTTTTTTGTAGCCCGTTGCTAACTGGAACATGGAATGATTGAGACTGTGAAAGCCTGCTAATGTGATAAATTGGAATTTGTACCCCATTGCGCCCAATTCTCGTTGAAATTTGCTGATTGTACTGTCATCTAAGTGACGTTTCCAATTAAACGAAGGGGAACAATTATATGCAAGTAGTTGTTCTGGATATTCTTTACGAATGGCCTCAGCAAATTTCTTAGCATCCGCTAAGTCAGGGACACTTGTCTCCATCCAGATAAGGTCTGCGTAAGGAGCATAAGCTAAACCACGGGCAATGCCTTGTTCGAGACCCGGATTTACTTTATAAAAGCCTTCTTGTGTTCGTTCATTATCACGAATAAAGCGATGATCATATTCATCAATATCACTTGTCAGCAAAGAAGCGGCGCGCGCATCCGTTCGCCCAACAATAATAGTTGGAACATCTAAAATATCACTCGCAAGCCGCGCAGCTATCAATTTCTGCACCGCTTCCTGAGTGGGCACAAGTACTTTTCCGCCCATATGTCCGCATTTCTTAGCAGAAGAAAGCTGGTCTTCGAAATGGACGCCAGCCGCTCCCGCTTCAATCATACTTTTCATAAGCTCAAAAACATTGAGAATTCCACCAAAACCCGATTCTCCATCCGCCACAATAGGTACAAACCAATCAATCTTATCATCCCCCTCAATCGTATAGATCTCATCGGCACGTTTAAAGGTTTGATTGATATTACGAACGATATTGGGGACACTGTTAACGGGGTAGAGGCTCTGGTCGGGGTACATTTGTCCTGCACTATTGGCGTCTGCGGCGACTTGCCATCCGCTTAGATAAATGGCTTTGAGGCCTACTTTTGCCATCTGCATGGCTTGATTTCCAGTAAGGGCGCCTAGGGCGTTCACGTAATCTTCAGTATGAAGCGATTCCCATAGGTTTTTCGCACCCAATTCTGCTAACGTGTATTCAATCTTCAATGAACCACGCAATTGGACTACATTATCCGCACTATACGTTCTTTTTACTTTAGCCCAGCGCGGTGATTGTGCCCAGTCTTTGGCTAATTGTTCGCTTGTTTTTAGATTCTTCATTGATTTTTCTTCCCCCTCTACTTAAACAAAACAAATGATACGATTGATGAATTGACGTATTCTCTAACTGTACTTATAAATCATTATACTATCATTGTTAGATTTGTACCCGTTTTACTTATAATTGTTATACTATCATTGTTAGATTTGTATCCGTTTTATTTATAATTGTTATACTGTGATTGTTAGATTTGTACCCGTTTTATTTATAATTGTTATGCTGGCTTGTTAGATTTGTAGCCGTTTTACTTATAATTGTTATACTATCATTATTAGATTTGTACCCGTTTTATTTATGATTGTTATACTGTGCTTGTTAGATGATGTGCTTCTTATGATTGTTGAGATTTTTTGATTATTTCTGCGGTGGATAGATCACATTGTTTAGTTGCGAGATAGATTGTATTGCTTATAGTTACAATCGATAAATTGTATTGTTTATAGTTAGAATGGATAGATTGTATTGCTTATATTTACAATGGATAGATTGTATTGCTTATATTTACAATGGATAGATTGTATTGCTTATATTTACAATGGATAGATTGTATTGTTTATATTTACAATGGATAGAGTATATTGTTTATAATTACAATGGATAGAGTATATTGTTTATAATTACAATGGATAGAGTATATTGTCTAGATAGAGTATATTGTTTAAATACGAGAGAGATCACATTGCCTGATTGCGGATAAAGAGAGGAAATCAGCAAATTTCTCTTCAAAAACAATCGATTTAACAATTTCAATTGCTTTTTCATAAGAATTCACCTCAGCAACAAGTACCGTATTAGCCGCATGAACCTCAGCAATGACGGTTTCAAAGCATTTATCGATCAATTGTTCATTAATCTCTTGTCCATCATTAGTTTTAATATTGCCTAAATGGAGCCATTGCCAGAGTTGTGCCCGTGCTATTTCGGCGGTTGCCATGTCTTCCATAAGATTATTGATTGGAACACACCCTGTCCCGCTTATCCATGCCGCCATATAGTGGATAGCAACACGAATATTATTGAGAACACCTGAATAGGTTATCGTTCCTTTGGGAACTTTTAGCAGGTCTGCTGCAGTGATGGGTTCATTGTCAATTGATTTAGATTTCTGGTTCTTTCCTGGCATGTGTTTTTCAAAGATTTCAAGGGCAATTGGAACAAGACCAGGATGAGCAACCCATGTACCGTCATGACCGTTAATAACTTCACGTTTTTTATCAAGTCTGACTTTTTCAATAGCCGCATTGTTCGCTTCGATGTCGTTTTTTATAGGAATTTGTGCGGCCATGCCCCCCATTGCATGGGCGTTACGTTTATGGCATGTTTGAATAAGCAATTTAGAATAACTGGCAAGGAAATGAACACCCATTGTGACTTGATCACGATTAGGTAGGATAAATTCAGGGTATTTTGCGAATTTTTTTATGTACGAGAAGATATAATCCCATCTTCCACAATTAAGCCCCACACAGTAATCGCGCAATTCATAAAGGATTTCTTCCATTTCAAACGCTGCTGTAATCGTTTCAATGAGTACTGTTGCTCTAAACGTACTCTTTTTAAGTCCGAGATACTCTTCAGCACTCGTAAATAAGTTAGCCCAAAGTCTCGCCTCTTCATGACTCTCTAACTTCGGAATATAAAAATACGGTCCTGTACCTTGATTTAACGTCTCCTTAGCATTATGAAAGGCATACAAGGCAAAATCAACAAAAGCACCCGCAATAGGCTTCCCATTCAATGTTATATTCGCTTCGTCTAAATGAAGACCACGCGGACGAACAATCAATACCGCCAATTCATCACTAGGTCTAAGCAGATATTCCTTGCCAGCGGGATTTTTGAAGGTTATCGTTCGTCTAACAGCATCATAGAGGTTCTGTTGTCCTGCCATCATTCCTGACCAGGTAGGACTTTGTGAGTCTTCAAAATCTGCCATATAGACCTTAGCACCAGAATTAAGCCCATTGATAATCATTTTTCGATCGACCGGACCTGTAATTTCAACACGTCTGTCTTCTAGGTCTGGTGGAGGAGATTTCACTTTCCAATCAAGATTCTCACGAATTTCTTTTGTTTGCGACAGAAAATCTGGAAACGTACCCTTATCGATAGCCTCCTGCCGTTCAATTCGCCCCGTTAAAAGTCTCTCACGTTCCAAATTGTACTTAGCCGCAAGAGTTTCTAAAAATACTAATGCATCATCGGTCAAGATATTTTTATAAGGTGATCTTTTGTCTGAATTTATATCTATTTTCATTGTAATCGGTATCCATGTTTTACTTGTTGTTAGGTTTTTTATGTCATGTCTTTATAGATTTAAAGCGTTAAATTGAATTCGGAAAAGTAACTGATCAGTCTATTATAGCATAACTTTGAGAATATTATTTCAATTAAATTTTATTCTCCACTGTACAGTCATATACCATCTACCACTATATCACTATATCATATCGTATTTTTGTTTGATTACAAAAACACACTAGCAGTGTTATACCATTATACCATGATTTTATGTCATTATTGCTTAGATTTGGAGTCGTTATCGTTGTTAGAGTCGTTATTGTTGTATTAGAGTTATAAGATTAGAATCGTTGTACTAGCATCTCGTTGTATTGGGCTGTCATTACTATTGTATTAGGAGTGTCATTTGTTATACTTGGGTTGTCATTGATAGTTTAGGACTGTCATTGATAGACTCCCTAGTAGGAAAGGAGAAGAGCTTTCTATCGGTTTTGCATCATAGCAATTCCTACCCATTTCTTCTCATAGCTGCAGAGGTAATTTTACCTACTTCGCTAGGGGTGATGTGAGTTTTTCTAAGAATTGGAATTCTAATTTAAGGACATTTCCCAGTTTAACGACATTTTTCTTGCATGATGAAGCATAGCCACATCATGCAAGAAGAAATTCTAACATCTTATAAACAGTAATAATTGGTAGAGACGCCGTGATAAACTCTTTACTGAGTAGTGAGCGAGATTTATTTGAGGCAGATTGCCCGTATTTTAGAAAAACTCACTTCATATGACTTTGATAAAAGCCATACGAAGTGGAATTGTCTTTGAATTTTTTATACAATTACAAGATTTCTTAGCTTACTGTAACGTGCTCGTACAGTCGGTTGCTGCTTGATTGTACTGCCGATTGGCACAGGGGACATTTATAAGCCGTGGGTATTGGTCTGTGGCAAATCGCCAGATACTCGTATCCCAGTTGACATACACCGCGTTATCAGCAGGAGTCGTTACAGGAGCGGATACCTGCATCTGCGTTGTCGTTCTGCCCGTGCCATATTCCTCCACTGTACGTACTGGTGGTCCTATAGTTATATCCCAGTAAGAAGCTGTAACAGGGAGCATACCAGTATTATGGGCTCCGACTAAACCTCCCCTACTTGTCCCCGCCGAAACAATCGAAACAGTGGCTGCTGAATAAGAATTGGTTACAGTAAAACTGTTGAAAAAAGCAGCATTAGATCCAACTAACCCTCCTGCATTAGCATTTGCTGAAACAGTCCCTGCGGCATAAGAATTATTTATAGAAGCTGGACCATTGTTGATGCCTCCAACTAACCCCCCGACACTTCCTTCTCCTGAAACAATGGCTGCCGCATAGGAACTACTTACCGTACTCTTATCAAGAAGTCCAACTAACCCCCCTATATTATTATTAGCAGTACCTGTTGAGCTAGTTACAGGCGCTGAAACAGTCCCTGTCACATAAGAATTACTAATCGTAACGTTAGTAAGTGCGAATCCAACTAATCCACCTACGGCCGATTTACCTGTAATATTAACATCGGTCATAGCACAGTTCTGAACAGTGCGATCGACCATAGTACCACTACCAATATACCCGATTAAGCCTATGTTAATCTCACCAGGTCTATTAATATATAGCCCTGAGATCGTGTTGTTAGCACAATCAAATCCTCCTAATAGACTAATATTAACATCAATACCGATCGGATCAAATCCTTTGCCGAGTTCATCGTTACCACTAGGAGTCTTACTACCTGCTTCGCTGAGCGGAAAACCTGGCAGCCCCATATTAATAGCAGCAGTTATTTTATAATGGGATGCTCCATAGGTAATCGATGATCCTGGGGCTGACTGGCCATTACTAGTATTGACGAGATGTGAAGCGTATTGTAACCTAGGGGCATTGTCTATCTGGTAGGGGTCAGTTGCAGTACCCGATCCACCAGCAAAAGAGTCACATGCAGCGAAGTGTTCTAACGTAATCTGAAATCCTCTACCGAGTATTCTACTCTCATCTGTACTGTCTACTAAGGTGAGTCTACGAGTCACAGAAAATCCATTAGCACTAGACGTGTCTCGTCCACGGTCATAATACAGAGGAAAAGGCGTCGCATCGGCTACTTTACTGTTTGCAGCACCAACAACAGTTACCGTAGGTGCTGTTAGCAACTGACAAGCATTGCCTGTTCTTGAAATCGTAATCGTGTCTCCTGAATTAACTTCTGTATTATCCGTAATATCATCCCCAGTAATACTCAATTGAATCTTACCAAAGAAGCTAACGGTAACGGGATGAGGTACTGCATTCATCGTAGTCGTGTCCGTAACGGTAATCGTACCTATATTTGTATTAGTAGAGTTTTCTCCTGTGGGGTCTGAAATAGCTAATGGGTCTGGTTCTAACGTGATCGTATAACCCGTAGGTGGGGTGGGAACCGTGACCGTACCACTTTCTGAAGTGCCTGCATTATTCGTAAATCCAGAGATTACAATCATGTTAGTATCGATAGTTATATCAGATGGGACTGCAGTAGTTTTCTCAGCTGGAGTTGCTCCACCATACATAGCCGTAATATTAGCTGCTGTTAGCGGTGATCTGTATGCTCCAAGCGTGATCGTTACGGGGTAATCTTGTTTATTCGCAGGTTTATCGGTTTCTCGAATTGTGATCATACCCGCATTACCATCAGTTACCGCAGCGAGCCCCGTTCCGTCTGGGTCCATGAGTCCATTAGTGATTAATTCATACACATTATCACCAGGAAATGCTGTTGTTCCCTGCGATAAAACAATTTCTCCATTCGGCACGTTCGTAAAATCATCCCCACCGCTAAGAGCTAGGGTTGTTCCATCAAACATTAGATTTGTTACAGTTTTTCCATTATAACTACCCCCTGTGATATAGGTAGCAAATGAAGTCATTGTGAACCAGTCACTAGGTGCTGCTGCACTAAATTCAACTATTAAGGTGTACTCTGTAGCGGTACTCTCACCACTATTGGTAAGCTCAAAGGTGTTTAGGTTGACTGTTCCAGTACCAGCCAAAAAATCTGGTGTAGGCTCTGTAATTGTGCGACTGATAGTAGAACCATTTGCCGGTGTCCTAAAAAACTCAGAGTCCTGTTCAATTGTAAGCGTATATTGATTAGCTCCTAATTTATTCGTTAAGCCTGCAATACGAATCATATTGCCTGCTTGCTCAGTAATGGTGAGACTGCTTGTAATATCAGTACCGCCTTCTGCGACTTTAATGTGGAGACCTGGCGTAAATCGTGTTAGCTTAGCTAAATCAATATCTGCAATTGTGTACGTCTCTGAGTTCCCCGTATTGTCTGTTTCAGTGATTGTAAAACTATTTGGGTTTGGTGTACTCGTTGCTGATTCTGTTCCAGCAGGATTGGGTAAGGTGATGGAGCTTGGTTCTACGGTGAAGCCTGCTGGCAGATTTTCAAGCGTGATTGTACCCGCATCTCCACCAGGAATATTGGTTAGACCCTCAATAGAAAGGGTTCTGTCTGTAACAGAGAGATTCCCACTTTGACCGCCGAAGGAGACGGTGATGTAATCGCTTAGCTTCTCAGTAACAATCCAATCTTTGACCGCCGCGCCGCTTATCTGGGTTGTGACGGTGTAGGAAACGGCAGCTTCGCCATCAAATGTGACCGTAAGAGCAGTGTTCGTACTGTATGGAGAGATAAGATTATCTGCTGTAACAATAAAACTCGCTGGATCAGTGGTGATGCCTTTGTCTTGATCGATAGTGATCGTGGCTGTGACGGGCGCTGTATTGGAATTATTAGTGATGCCTGTAATGGTGAGTTTTGGATTGGCAGGATCAGAATTGTCTGCGGCAATTGAAAGCCCACTGATTGAAGGGTTACTGTCTTTAATGAGATTAGCTAGAAGTGTTGGATTGTCGGGCGGTGCGGTGGTTGTATCTGACGAAGGAGCACAACTGGTTAGGACAGTAAGCACAAAGCCGCATAAGATTAATAGTGATTGGGTGAGAAGTGGTAGTTGCCTGTATTTGTGTTTTTTGCTAAATTTACAGGGAAATTGGGGGGGGGGG
>AP019861.1:827637-1182533 GCA_013426755.1 Spirochaetota bacterium | reverse complement strand
GGGGGGGGGGGGGTAGTAGTCAATTTGCCTGTGTTAGTATTAAGGATGCCTAGCAATCTCTTAAATTGCTGTGATAGTGAATGAATTGACGCCGTAGCATCTAAACGGAATAAGTGTACCGTAGTATTTTTGAGTGATCTTATTAGTTTCATGATTTTTTACCCTCGTGATTTTTATTAAATAATGTTAATAGGTGTGTTTGCTTTTTAAGGTTCTAAATAAATATTAGATTATATTCAGTCCTTAGACTAATTGTACGATGAATCACACAATTTTGTTTCAGGATTCTATCGGTTAAAATTTCATTCGGTAATAGGCAAACTCTTACTGGAGGCTGGCTCCAGTAAGAGTTCTTCAGTTTTCAGCAGGTGTGGGTCGCTGAAACTGTGGTGCTACAAATTAAATGCCGCACACTATTAGTATAATCTCACGTATTCGTTTTGTCAAGTAATTTTTTCATAATTTTATAGAAAGACACCTATCTTTATAAAATAATGTCATTTTCTGTAAAATAATACTAAATTCTACAAAGCAATATCAAATTTTAATAATTTGAGAGCAATTTACAAAATAAAAAAATTTATAGCTATATAGAATAAAAAAAAATTCACAAAAATCGACTGATTTTCCACAATATCTACCATAAAACGCTCAACAACCACAAATTATACTGTCTTCACCAGACTATTTTTACAGCTATGCAACATAGCTATATGAAATCAAATGATTTATTAACAGACGAAATCAATACTAAACAGTTTTTTTTAACGTATTCAGTTAAAATAAAACCATTTATTAACAAAATGAGTCAATTGACTTCATTAAAAGAAGAAATACCGACGAAGAGACTCGAACTCTTACACCTTGCGGCACTAGATCCTAAGTCTAGCGTGTCTACCAATTCCACCACGTCGGCTTGTAATTTTATGTATTGTTGTGTTGTTTGTGTTATCTATGGTGTTGTTTACAGTTCTATGTAGATTGTTCTACGTGGATTATTTTATAGGGAGTCTGTCTTATATAAAAATAACCACCCATAAAAACAATTACCACTCGAAAACAATCATCACTCGAGAAAGCTTGGAATCACTGACAATATTATATCATTCTTACGTCGGTATTAGTAAAAAAACCATATGGGGATAAGTGGTAGCAGCCTCAATCATATAAAATTGAAATTATGACCCTATAAAAATATCTAAAAACCACATAAAATTGACATCTAATCGTATATTATTGAAAATCTAGCAGTAATCTAAACCAACAATCAAGCCAGTTGATTAACATTGGCATCTAACCATATATTATTGAGAATCTATTATTGAGATTCTAGCAGTCAAGCCAATTTATTGCATTGAAATAATTGAAATCTGAGCCATTTTTCAATACAATAAGTCAAGCAAATTTATTAAATTAAGATCTTGACAATTTTTCAATAAAATACGTTGACTTTTGCCTAGTAAACGACTATATTATTTTTATACGATTAATTAAAATTAACCCATATATTATAACCACATAAACCTTTTAACCCATACCCTAAACATATAAACCTTTAAAGAACTAATACAAGTATTGATAAATAAGTGATATAAGAATTGATAATAAGTGATATAAGAATTGATAGATAGGTGTTAATAAGGATTGATAAGCATATAGGTATATGATACAAGTATTGATAAGTAAGTGATATAAAAATTGATAGATAAGTGTTAATAAAGATTGATAAGCATATAGGTGTATATAAGTGTATGTAGGTACGGTATTTTCAAACTGGGTACGGTATTTTCAAACAAAAAACAAATATCCAATACTCAATATTCAATATCCGATACTCATTAAGAAGTAAACCTAATGAAATATCAATTGAGAAGCAAACCTAATGAAAATAAGACTTCGTGAAGATTCTGCGTAAAGATTCTGCAATTTACAACCCACTTGACACTCAGATCAGTATATCCAAAGCAACACATCTACGTCTTTATTAGCAGCACGTTTTCATTGTGGGGCAATCAATCGCATAAAGTTATCATATAAATTTGTCGTATAAGGCTATCAATTGTATGTGAAGTACATGAAATTACCGACTGAAAATGATGATTTATTCGTCCATTTATTAAGAGCAAGCAGAAACATTAAATAAAGAAATCAAAGCAAAATGAATCGCAGCCCTACACATCAAAACACCTACTCAGCACAAAATTTGACTGCAAGAGAAACAACAATCGGTCATAATTATCATCATACGCCTCTAATGATATGGATAAGCATTGCGTTTTTCATGCTGGCGGGGTGTGATTTTTCATCTAGCGCCTCAGAGATCATTGGCAGTGGTTCACAACCCAAGAGTGATGCTGTTAATAATGACGCCGCACCTTTAACAGATACCGGTCTCACAATCTTATTCTTAGGAGATTCTCTTACAGAAGGGTATGATTTATTTCCAGAACAAAGTTATCCTAGTCTTGTGGGAGAACATTTTAAGGCCGATGGAAAGAAAGTAACCATTGTTAACGCTGGTATTAGTGGAGACACGACTTTAGGCGGGCTTAATCGTTTCAAATGGTATCTAGAAAACAAGCCCTATTCCGTAAATATCCTGTTCTTGGCACTCGGAGCCAATGATGGACTTAGAGGACTCCCGTTAGCAACAGCGTATCAAAACCTGCGTGAAATCATTGTCCTTGCTAAAAAGAACAACATCAAGGTTGTTTTAGCAGGCATCGAAGTACCGCCCAATTATGGCAAAGAATATACCGCCAATTTTAGAAACATTTACAATTCCTTACAAAACGAGTATTCCCTGACTAGAATGCCCTTTTTATTAAAAGATGTCGCTGGAATAGCAGAACTCAATCTAGAAGACGGCATTCACCCCAATGCAGAAGGGTATATTATCATTGCTAAAAATGTATACGCTACATTGAAACCCGTTGTTGAAGCCAATCTTAGTCAGTAGAAAACCTTAACCAGCAGAGAATATTAGCCCGTAGAAAACCTTAACAATATCTAACTTAATGAATCCAAATTATCTCCTCCACTTGCAACGAAATACTTTCTCCACTTGCAACGAAATACTTCCTCCACCTGCAACAAAATATTTCCTCCACCTGCAATAAAATAAAATTGCTTCATGCATATATTTAAATTTATTTAAGCTAATTTTTTCAAGGAATCCTGCATTGATCACCACCCAACAGAAAACAAGAAAATCATCTCAGCAATACACCGTGTCATCACAAAAATTAAGACCTAAACGAACATTGAAGCGAACATTGAAGAAACCGGCTGCAGCCCCAAAACAAACTCCACAAAAAAAATCTTCACAAAAACAAGTTTCACAAAAACAAGTTTCACAAAAACAAGCTCTACAGAAACAATCTTCAAAAAAACAAGTTCTAAAAAAGCAATCTCCACAGAAACAATCCTCAAAAAAACAATCCTTGCAGAAACAAGCTCTAAAAAAGCAATCTTTACAAAAAAAACAAAAGAATTCTGCTAAAAAACCGTTATCAAAAAGTTCTGCTAAAAAATCATTGTCCACAATCCCTGTATTAAGCGTTCAGAACCTAAGAAAATCATTCACAATAGCGAACAATAAGCCGTCTCATATCCTACGCGGGCTGAATTTGGTTGCGTATAAAGGTGAGACGATTGCTATTATGGGGCGGTCTGGGTCTGGCAAATCTACATTGATATCTATTATTACGGGTTTAGAAAAACCTGATGATGGAATGGTGACTATTGATGAAGAGAATATTGCGGCAATGGAAGAAAATGAATTGACTGCTTTTCGTGCTAAGAAAATCGCTATTGTTTTTCAGCAATTTCATCTTATATCTCATTTAAACGCCTTAGAAAATGTGACGCTGCCGTTAAATTTGATTGGTGAGAAAGAGGGTATTACCGAGCGGGCGGAAGCGGCTTTAACACAGCTAGGTCTTGCTCACGTGAAAGCACAATTACCGAGTCAATTAAGTGGCGGCGAACAGCAACGACTGGCCATTGCGCGGTCGCTGGTCGTCAAACCAAGCATTCTCCTAGCAGACGAACCGACAGGCAATCTCGACCAGGAAACAAGCCAAAAAGTAGTTGCGCAGCTCTTTGATGTTGTTAAAAAGAACAATGTGACGCTTATTATTGCGACACATGATTTAGAATTGGCGAAAAAGTGTCGTAGCCGTTACTTTTTAGAAAAAGGCATCCTCAGGTCCTTTTAATTGACCTCACTAGTGAAAATTGAACCTGCTAAGAAAGATTGAACCTGCCAAGAAAGATTGACCCTGCCAAGAAAAAACAACCTCGCTCAGAAAAATTAACTCCGCTCAGAAAAATTGACCTCGCTCAGAAAAATTAATGCCACTAAAAAAATCTCAAAAAGCCTATTCCTTATTGGAAAAATCTAAGAAAAACCACGCAAACCTACTTCTTACTGGAAAATATCTGAAAAAAATCTACGAGAACCCATTCTTTACTAGAAAAAACCTAAGAAATTGAATTCTAAGAAATTGAATTATTTGAACTAGAAACATTAATGTATAAAAATTGAGTGGTTATAGAAGACAATGAAATTAAGTTGGCGTTTTTTACTTCGTTTGAGTATCAGTGAATTGCTGAATCAGAAAAGATTAGGCATATTCTTCATCCTCAACCTTACGATTGGGTTATTATCGTTTGTTTTATTGGATTCTTTTAAGGAGAGTCTGGATGAATACCTTACTGAGAACAGTCGTGCAATGATGACTTCTGACATGCGCGTTTATGCTAGGCGGTTATTTAAACCTGACGAAGAAAAATTGCTACTTAAAGAGTTTGGCCGCGACAATACTGCCCAGCGAACGTCATATATGACAATGAGTAGTCATGGTGAAGACAGTAAGCTTGTGCAGGTCAATATCATTGATGAAAATTATCCGATTTACGGAGAATTGCTACTTAAAGACTTTAATGGGCAGGTGTCATCAATTGCCGACGTGCGTGCGAGGTTACAAACGAATAAGGTAATAGCTATTTTTCCAGAATTGGCTTATTACTACGGCATTGAAGCAGGCGATGAGATTACAATCAATGACATAGCTTACGAAGTTCTCTATATTGTCGAGCAGGATGCTGGCGGGAGTCTCAATTTTGCTAGCATTGCGCCTAAGGTCTATATTGCAGAAGAGATTTTTGATAAAACCTTTTTTGAGCAATTGGGTATTACGTTAAGGTCCTATCGCTACATTCGTAGCCCGGCGGATTTCAATTTAGACAGTCAAATCGTCCCTTTACGTGAGAATTTTAAAGCAATCGCTGTCAAAGAGAATATTTCACCCCCGCTTGTTCGGGCGCATAACAAATCGGGAACGGCGACAGAAAATATTTTGAGTTTTATTTCACAATACTTGAGTTTGATTTCATTGATAGCGTTATTTTTATCGGGGCTAGCTTCGACGTACTTATTTAGGACGTTTGTGCACCACCGGTTTAAAGAGGTTGCTATTTTGCAATCACTAGGAATGCAAGCTAGGGCTGCTTTTTCATTGTCGGTGATAGAATTATTACTGATAAGTTCGGTAGCTGCGGTCTTAACAACGGTAATAGGCTATTTTTTGGTGCCTTATGTACCTACTTTGCTTGCGACGTTTTTGCCAGAAGGGTTTGTGATGGTCTACAGTCTGAAATCAATTGCTATCACATTTCTGATAAGCATATTGGGATCGCTTATTTTCTGTCTGCCTATTCTTATATCGGTGAGCCAATTTTCACTGTCCTATTTATTTAATAGTGAAATCAATTTCAATCGCTCGAACCAGAAAGCATTTTGGTTGTCATTATCGGCAATACTTCTTTTTTTCTATGTAATGGCGATTTGGTTATCGGAATCGCTCAAAACGGGAAGTATTTTTACGGCAGCATTCTTTGGTTTTGCAGTGTTAACGTTTTTTGTAGGATGGGGCATGTTGCAGCTTTTATCTAAGCGTGTAGCATTGTTTAAGTTTCCTGTTTCCTTTGTATTAAGGAGTTTTCTGCATTACAGGATAGCGACCTTATTTTATTTTGCGGCGGTGTCCTTATCGGTAATGCTGATCACTCTTGTACTGCAAGTCGAGCAGAGTATTCAAGAAGAAGCGGGTCTTCCAAAAGGCTATCAAGTGCCTTCTCTATTCTTCTTCAATATCGTTGAAGAGACGAGCGGAGATTTTATTAAGCAAGCGGAAGTCCTAGAATCACCTATTACGAACCTTACACCTATGTTAGCAGGGCGTATTACCCATATTAACGACATTTCAATAAAAAACAACCTAGGCGCCACACCCAATGACGATTACAGGCAAGAAGAACGTGAAGAAGCCAACAGACGCGTCAATCTAACTTTTCGTGACCACATTTACAGTACAGAAAGCATCACCAAAGGTAAACCTTTCTCTACCCCAGCCGCCACGCGTGAAAACTCATCACAAACAGAAGACTTACCCATCGTAGAGCTTTCACTAGAACTAGGGTACGCTAAGGAAATGGGCGTTAAAATAAATGATACCTTAACAGTGGCATTATTGGAAGTTCCCTATACATTCAAAGGAAAAGTCATCAATCTCAGACGTGTGAAATGGAATACATTTGAGCCCAATTTCTTTATCGTTGTCCAGCCAGGTATTTTGGAAGATTTCCCTAAAACGTATATTGCTACTGTAAAGACGGAGAGCGAGAAAAAGGCAACACTTCAAACGACATTTCTGCAGGCTTTTCCCAATTTATCGGTTCTAGACGTTGAGAAGATCATTGTTTATATCTTAGGAATTATCAATAAATTAATCTTTCTCGTAAAGGTGCTGGCATTGTTTGCGCTCACACTTGGAATGTTTCTGTTATTCTCGGTAGTCAATTATCAAGTACGCGAACGCCGTAAAGAGATCAATATGCTGAAAGTCATTGGTTCACGATTAAGCAAAATCAAGTTCATTCTCTTAGGAGAATACGTTTTCTTAGGCTTTCTTTCAATTCTTGTAGGAATCTTTACCAGCCTGTTACTTTATTACCTGGTGACAATCTATATTTTCGCAGGCAATGTCTTCTTTTATCCTGGTTTACTTATCAATGTGACTTTGAGTGTATTAGCGGTTATTACGGTTGTCAGTTATCTAGCCGCTTCTAATATATTACGGCAGAAGCCAATTGTCCTTATTAAAGAAGCGTACTAACCAGTAAAAATTTCAATCTTTAACTAATAGTCTTTCATCAATACATAAAATTTGATCGCAAAAACTCAATTACTTACTTGCTTATCCACTTATTAACTTACTCACCAAATACTCTACTTACTTACTGAATACTCTACTCTACTCACTCAATAATCTACTTACTCACTCAATAATCTACTTACTCACTGAATGCTCTACTTACTCACTGAATGCTCTACTTACTCACTCAATAATCTACTCACTCACTCAATAATTTACTCACTCACTCAATATTCTACTTACTTACTGAATACTCTACTCTACCTACTGAATACTCTACTTACTCACTGAATAATCTGCTTACTCGCTCAATAACTTACCTACTAATCCAATAAGAACTGATCCCATTCTCGAATCAATGCTGTAAGAGTAAACAATTGATAGATTATTGCACTTTTTATTCATTTTGGGGGTTTAGGAAGCTAAGAAATATGGATGCATGATATAATTTGCTAGTGCGGGGTGAGTTTATAAAATGAATTCGAAGAAACTGAGTCATGCTGTCCAGGTCGTCAGTGAAGCAGGCTATATTGCAATGCGGTACTTCAATCAACTTCATGAACTTCATATCGAGGAGAAGAAGAAACTTGATTTTGTAAGCAACGCCGATATTTCAGTAGAAAAATATATTATTGAGGCGCTTGGAAGTATTTATCCTAAGGATGGTTTTATAGGTGAAGAGAGTGAGTTCAAGCAGGCAACCACTTCGCAATTGGATGCCGATCGCGACGGTTACTGGGTGATTGATCCGATTGACGGAACGAGTAACTTCATCAATCACATCAATTACTGGTGCATATCGGTCGCTTATTATGATTGTCGCCAACAGAAAGTAACGTTAGCTATTATTCATCAACCTTGTTTGAATAAATTATTTGCTAGCGAACGTGGCGCTGGGGTTTATTTGAATGGCGTTGAACTTCCGCGTATCGATAAAAAACTGGATGAAATTTCACGCAAAAAGGCCCTTATTGGACTTGGTACGGGAACTTCTGTTCCACTTGATATTGAGATAAAAATCATTACTTTTGTAAAAAGTCTCAGTGTGGGGTATCGGAAATTATCTTGCTGTGCACTTATGTTAACGGAGGTTGTTACAGGAAGTTACCGTGGTTACTTCGAACCGAAGATCAATAGCTGGGATTGTCTAGCGGGGCTGATGATGATTGAAGAACTTGGCGGCATAACCAATGACTTTCTCGCAAGCACACAAAATCTCCTCTCAGGCAATGTACTGCTCGCAGGAACACCCGAATTTTACCCTACCATAAAACCTTTACTTGCTATGAAAATGGTCTGATAAGTAAAAACTGCTTTCTAAACAAGGCTGTTGCTATCAAGATTTTACTGTTTGTTACTGGATAGAAGTACCAATGTTTGTTGTAATTGCTGGGGTGGGAACGGTTGGAAGGTTTATTCTCGACCAGTTTATCGAAGAGAATGCTAATATTACGCTTATCGAGGCAGACGCTAATAAATTAAAAGAATTGGAAAATGACGATATTCTCTTTGTTAAAGGAGATATGCTATCGCATTACAATTTACGGCAGGCTAATGTTGCTGCTTGTGACCTTTTTATAGCTTGTAGCAATATTGACAGTGTGAACATTGTAGGGTGTCAGATCGCTAAACGGCTCGGTGCTAAGCGATGTGTTGCCCGAGTTTATTCAGAAGATATCTTCCCCATCGAAGTAGAAGAGCTAGAAAAATACTTAGGCGTTGACTGGCTCGTTTCACCCAGTCGGTTGGCAGGATTTAAACTCACCGCCACCCTACTCGAAAATGAAAACGTCATCATAGACAGCTACTTTGCCACAAAACTACAAATAGCCAAACTCAGCGTCACAGAAAATAGCAATCTGAGCGGCAAAAAACTCGATAAAATATTTAAAAATAAACTGAGCGTCATTGCCATTTACCGTAATAACGTCAATGTCCTAGACACCCATCATCGCAAAAACAATGTCCTCACGGCAGGCGATGATATTATCATTGCTAGTGTCAAAAATAAAGTAATGGACACAATCAGTGATCTTTATGAAAAAGAACTTAAAAAGAAGAATCATATTTACATTGCTGGAGTGAGCAAACCTGTACTCAGTGCGCTGCATTTATTTGGGAAACGGCTTAATGCAATCACTTTATTAGAAAAAAACATAACTATCGCCCAGGACATAAAAAAAGATTTCCCAACCCTTAATGTCATCAATATTGACCCCGCTAAGTATTCACAAATAAAAAAAGCCCGTCTCAGTCCTAACAGTATCTTTATCTGTGCTAGTGAAGACGACGCCGATAATCTCACCTACGCACTCAATGCCGAAGAATCAGGCTTAACAAGAATAGCCCCCATCGTCCATGGCATCGATAAAGTTAGATTTTTTAGACGGCTTAACTATGAAAACATTATCTGTCCGTCCGAATTGGCTGGGCAAGAGATCTTTCGTTATTTCGATGAAAACATAAAAAAAGATTTCACCTTAATTAAGGGCTCCCATGCTAAGGCTATTATTAAAGAACTAGAACCTGACAGTCCGTGGGTGGGAAAATCTCTAACTTGCATTCGTGATTTCAATGAAGATTTTCGCGTCGTTGCTGTCTGGCGGAACGGACATATTTATCTCAATGAAGCCGATAAAGATTTTTCTACTCTCAAAGCAGAAGACCATATCCTAATCACTTCTTTAAGTGGCAATCGCAAAGAACTCATTAAACTTCTAAACTGATACGATCTCTACTCCTGCTAAGCCATAATCCAGACAATTTTAATACCCTAAATTAATAGACTAAACTTCCACGAGTTAGCGAGGCGGCTATTATTGTAAAACGGGCTCTGTTGAAGCCAATTTTTTAAGCAGCTGATACGAATAAATACCCGAACTGTGCCGATCATTCCACGTGAATGCCAATGCGTAATTGCCTAGCGGTTTGACGGAAGTTGCCGCTATATTGGGAGGGATTTGTTCTCGCGTGATTTTACGGACACCCGAAGTTTCATCGCGACATAACGCACACGGACAATTAAACCTAAGGTAATCATTAGCAAGCGTGATTTTTTCACCCGTTGGGAAGACAAGCGTAACATTCCTCTCATTGTAAGAAACATCTGGAGTGTAGCGTCCTTCCTTTGTTACCATGCCAATTCTTCGCACAGTCGCTTCGATCATCGTTTCAATAGTCGGTTTAAGTGTACTCGCTATGTGATACTGGGGTGCAAAGGAAAATTGGTCTGCTCCTGAGACAAGCGGTACTTGAACAAGAGTCTGAACACCAAATCTCTCTTCTAGTGAATGACTGCTTTTCTCAAAAACGTAGTGTTTTTTAGAACAATTATCACACATGAAATAAGCCATATTTTCAATCACTCCTAAAATAGGCACATTGACTTTATCAAACATTAACATTCCCCGGGCAACATCGACTAATGATAGCGAAGCGGGTGTTGTGACAATGATAGCACCGTCGATCTGAACAGATTGTGCTAGGGTAAGAATCGTATCTCCTGTTCCTGGCGGAAGATCAATAAATAAATAATCCAAATCTCCCCAAGCAACGGTATGTAAAATTTGTCTGATGTAGTTAGAAACCATTGCTCCGCGCATCACTGCTGGTGCGTCACCTAACAGGAAGCCAAACGACATTACCTTTAAATCGCTACCCTGTTTTAAATTGGGATCGCTACTTTTAGCAGAATGTTCGTTGTGGTGGTTAAGAATCTGTGATTTTTCACTTGATATGAGCGCATGTGTCAATGGAACAAGTTTTTTATCCTTCATCTTAACGCCGTGGGGCTTAATATTAAATAACGTAGGGAGCGAAGGACCGAATATATCCGCATCCAATAATCCAACTCGATAGCCACGCATCGCCAATTCGCACGCTAGGAGACTTGCTATCGTTGACTTGCCGACTCCGCCTTTACAGGAAGCAATGGCTATAATACTTGTGACCGTTTTAAGCGTAGAGGTTTCAAAAAGCTTACTGCTACTGGATTTGGATTGCGAAGTTATCGTGACGGTAACATTTTTGACACCGGCTAGCGTATGGATAAGCTTAGTCGCTTGGTCACGAAAGCTTGCTTTAAACGGACAGGCAGGTGTTGTCAGTTCCAACGTGAGAGCAACATTTCCTTCCTCGATAAGAAGTTCTTTTACAAAACCCGCACTTACAATATCTTGCTTTAAGTCTGGGTCTTCAATGGCACTGAGTTTCTTACGTATATTTTCTTCGGTCAATGGTTCCATAAGTACAATAATTATGATAAATGATTATAAATATTGCTATAAATTGTTATAAAATGCCTGTATTTTTATAAAATCAATAAGCTGCATCCTAGCATCCTAGTAAAATCTTCAATAACCCTCAAAGCACTCACCACCAGTCATGATCCCCCACTAATAATATAATGCATAACCATGCATAAATGTGAAATTTTTCATAAAATATGATTAGTAAGATAGTACGATAATCTAGATAAGCTTTATAATAAGTCATGATATACTTGAATTGGCACGTAAAATGGGTGTTACCAGGTTACGCGTGAATGTTTTTTATGAATTGTGATTGGCAAGTCGTATCGTTAGCGATTTAAAGTGTCCCTATTAAAAAAGTTGATATTGAAACGTGATTTATATCATTGACTACTACGGTGGAAATGCGCCCAGCGTATATAATGCTCTAAAAAAAATAGGTTTCTCAGCGCGATTTCTCACAACTCCTAGTCATTTGGCTCATGCGAAACTGGTTATTTTGCCAGGTGTAGGTTCTGCTAAGGCTACATTGACTTCATTGAAAGAACTACACCTCATAGACCACCTCAAATCTTATATTAGCGAAACCAAGCAACCTTTCCTCGGTATCTGTATCGGGTACCAGTTATTGTTTGAAGAAAGCGAAGAAGAGAATACGCGTTGCTTGGGACTCATTGATGGCAAAGTTAAAAAATTTGATGCTAAGCGCGTGTGCGTCCCACAGATAGGGTGGAATGCTGTTGCTACGCAGCGCGACCATCCGTTTTTTACTGGACTTAGCGGAGAGCCCTATTTTTACTTTGTCAACTCCTACTACGGAAATCCTGATAACTCAGCGCTTGTCATTGGGCGAAGTCAATACAGCCTGCCGTTTTCAGCCATGATCCATTATGAAAACATTGTCGCAACCCAATTTCATTTAGAGAAAAGCGGGCCTGTTGGATTAAAAGTGCTTGCTAATATCTTAGGCTACTTCAATATTTCGCGTTCTTAAAATCACTTATCACTTAATTGAACTCTTTTGACTTCTGTTCAGCTTTAAAGTTATGCTCGTCATTTGAATACTATTCATCATCTAAACAATATTAACGATTGATTCATACCTAAAAAAGAAGTTACCCACTCCATGCTCACTAAACGTCTCATTGCCTGTTTTGATGTGATCGGTGATAAGGTCACCAAAGCACAGCAATTTCAAAACAATATTGAAATCGCAGATGCTAAGACACTCGCAGCGAAACTCTATCATGAAGGAATTGATGAAGTGATCTTTTATGACATTAAGGCCAGTGCTGAGAAGCGAATGTTAAACCTTGAAGTTGTCCGCGCGGTTGCTGCTGAGGTCTTTGTACCGTTTACCGTTGGAGGCGGTATTAAAAGTGTTAGCGATATGCATCAAGCTCTTAAAGCGGGCGCCGAGAAGGTGAGCATTGATTCTATGGCGGTACGAAATCCTAATATTATTACTGAAGGCGCAGCTGCATTCGGACGGCAGTGCATCGTTCTCAGCATGCAAGTCATCAAACGAGAAAGATGCGGGCTATTTCCAAGCGGATATGAAGTTGCCATCGACGGCGCACGGACAATGACCGGCATGGATGCTGTCGCATGGGCTAGAAAAGGCGCTTACTTAGGGGCAGGTGAAATTGTCATCAATAGCATCGATAACGATGGCACTCATCAAGGCTATGATTTAGCCATCACAGAGCAAATCGCAACCGCTGTGAATGTTCCAACGGTCGCTTCAGGTGGCGCAGGAACGATAAAACACCTGCAAACCGTTTTTACACAAACTCCCGTCACAGCAGCCATTATTTCATCCATGCTCTACTCTCCTAGATTAAAACACAATTTCACCGTAGCAGCCATTAAAGATTCGCTTATCGAGCAAAAAATACCTATTCGCCCACATCATCTGTCCATCACATCTCATTAAATCAATCGCTAGTCCACTTAAGGACATTCCTTCATCGCACCAATAAGATCAGCGGCTACAATCCCACGATTATGCAGATAGGCTTTAAATCTTTTTAAGATACGCTTAGGAATACGAGGATTCATAAGTGACGCCGTTCCAATACCTACCAATGAAGCACCCGCAAGCATATACTCAATAACGTCTTCATAAGACGTGACACCACCTATACCAAGGATAGGAATAGATACGGTCTGTGCGGCTTCATAAACCATAGCTAACGAAATAGGTTTAATGCCTATACCAGAATAGCCACCTACAATTTTTTTGATGAATGGCTGCCACGTGTCAATATTGATCTTCATTCCACGAAAGGTATTGACAAGTGAAAGCGCATCGGCGCCGTATTTTTCACACAATAGTGCCAATTCACTGATAACAGCGCCATGGGGAGATAATTTGATCATCAGCGGTTTATCCTTTTTAAGCGGCGTACAAGAAACGATAAGTTCGCGTAAAAGTCCGCTATCACTAGCAAAATCCCTGCCATTGTAATCGACATTAGGACAGCTTACGTTAAGTTCAATGAGTGCAATATCATCTAATTCAGCAACTTTACGGACAAGGTGTGTGAAATCTGCTATTGAAAAAGCAGCTAAATTGACAATTTTCTGAACGGGTATAGCTTGAGCGCGTGGATAATGGCACGTTAAAAATGCTTCAATGCCATCATTTTGAAGACCAATAGAATTGATAAACCCTGCTTCACATTCACAGACCCGTGGTGGTGGTGAGCCTTGTCTTTTTAACGGAGTGATTGATTTGAAAGCAATACCACCAAAGGCATTCATATCGGTAAAAGGTTTAAAATCGGTGATATAGCCAGCAGTCCCCGAAACACCGACAAGCGGAGTTTTAAATGGAATCCCTGCAAAATCAATTTCTATCATAACGTTTTCTAGAGGTCGTAACCCAATTCAAACTTAGAGTCGAAGTTAGCTGTAAGACGTTGCTGTTTCTACCCTATTCTCTTAATATCCCTTAATACTCCTTAGAGCAGTAAAAAAGTGTATTCGTTAAGAAGCAGAGCCAAAAAGCACAAAAAGTACAAAAAGTACAAAAAGCATCCAGAGTACTCAAAGAGCATTAATTATTTTTAGCAGAGGACTTATCGGTGGGCGTTGTAGGTGCGCTACTTTCTTTAATGATAGACCTAGCGGAGCTTCTAACTTCGAGCACAGTTGTTTTAGGAAAGAAGTTTTTAAACCGAATTCCTGTTATCGCTTCTACTTCAATATCAAGTTTATATTGACCTGGGGCTTTAATGTTGTCTGTACGAACAAAAAAAGAAAAACTTTCATAAGCATCAAAATCTTCTACAAAGTCTTCGAGCACTTCAAAGCTAATCTTTCTAACACTAGGTCTATCTAGCGTATAGAGGATTCCCTTAGGAAGGCCGGTTTCAACTAAAAAAGTACCTTCAATCGTTTCTGTGACGAATTTTGATCGCAAGTAGAGAAATACGGAAAATTGCTTGGTGCGGTCAACGTTAATAAGGGGGTGAACAGATTTATTGAGAAGAACGTTAATCTCTTTATTGGACTTTATGTTTTCAATGCTAATAGGTTCAGTTTGAATTGTTGTCACGTCGGAGAGAATTTCATTGGGACCTGTGACCCAGAGGCGCCTAGGTTTGACCGAATAGCGTACGAGGTAATAATCGGGATGTGGAGCGCCGATCAATTCAGGAATGACCTCGATAAGTTTTCGTTCAAGTGCAGAAATAGTCACTTCTATTTCCGTTGGAGAAGTACGGAGGACCTGGATATTATCGGTGAAGCCTTTGAGAATGGGTTTGTAAACGTACGTGCCTTCACCATCGGTTGTGATATCTATTTCGGCGTACATCCTATTGACATCTAGGTTTAAGAGGACATCTTTAGTTCCACTGACAAAAACGGTAATATCGTCTGGTATTTTATTAGCGATCGAGAGGTCTTGATTTTTAACAATGTTAAGCGGAATAAGAAGGTTTTTCTCGGTAATATCCTGCCCTTTCATATAAAAAAAGATAAATAACGAGGCAAGAATTGAAAAAAGTTTGGCGACTTTATGGTCTCTAATAATAGATATAGAAAACTCACGCCAGTCAATCTCTCTAATACGCTTGCTTACGACGGGCAAAATATTTTTTATGAGATCGATAAGCGTTTGAATTTCATTGACTTCTGCGTCTTCATTGGGAGTTGTTTTTTCGATTGGGGGGCGGCGATTTTTTTTATAACTCGTTAATTTGAATAAAAATGGAATCTTCTGAGCTAGTGGTTCTTGTTGTTTTTTTAAGGAGTGGTGCCGCTGGTTTTTGAGAGCGGAAGCACCTGATTTTAGCGGGCTACGCGATCTAGCCTTATTAGGTTTTCTAGAGGAAGATTTAGAATTTCGTACCATTCGTGCCATTTCTACTATTTGTACTATTTGTACTATTCGTACCATTCATGTTATAAAACATTTTTAGGTTAAATTCCTGATAAAAACATTTTTAAGTTAAATTCCTGATATTAAGTTAAATTCCTGATAATATCTCATACATTAACAACATTACAAAACAATCATCCTTAGACCATTGAAAAATAGCGTTATTTGTAGAATATAATGCATTTCAATCTCCAAATTTCAATCTCCGAAGTACGCAAGTAGTAATTCACCTAGCCGTTTTGTACTGATAGGGCTATAAAGTTTAGATTGGATGAAGACACTGATAGAACCTGTTTCTTCGCTGACAGCTATGACAAAGGCGTCTGATTGTTCGCTTACACTGAGTGCTGAGCGATGGCGTGTGCCTAATTTTTTATTGGTACGGAGTGCTGAGGATAGATTGGTGATATAACAGGCTGCGGCAATGATTTTATTACGTTTAATGACGATGGCCCCATCGTGAAGGGGTGATTTTTTTTGAAATATTGAATACAGCACTGAATCTTGCATATCGGCATTGAGTTTGATTCCTGTTTCAGCGATGTTTGCGAGCGAATCCTGACGTTCAATGAGGATAAGAGCCCCTATTTTATGCCGTTTGAAGTAACCAAGGACAGATTGCAGAGTTTTGACGCTTTTGTTCTCTAAGCGCAATGCTTTTCTAAAGGCCGTAGTTCCACTAATACGATACAGTCCGCGTCTAATTTCTGATGGGAATAAGATAATGACAGAAAGAAGCATAATTGAGACGACATTTTCTAAGATGTAATTGAGTGTCGTCAAATTAAACATACTTGATAGAAGTGTTACAAATATAATAATGAAAAAACCTTGAATAGCTGGCAAAGCAGGTGTTCTAGCAACCTGAGCATACACCACGTAAATAATAATTGCTACGATAGCAATGTCAATGACATTACTCAATGTGAGTTCCGCTAGAAGTGATAGATATTTATTCACGTGTGTTCTTCGATTATTGTTAGAAAAAGCATTCCGATCATGCTTATAAATAATACTACTTATTAGATATTACATTAAATACTACTAAGTGCTACATTAAATATTACAATAAAATCAAAAATAATGGTTTATTTCGTCTCTATGACTGAGAACAAGTTAATTCTCTAGGTTGAGCTAATTTTAATGATAACCTTGACCTTTCTGATCTGGTTTGTTCCAATTTGATTGGGTTTGTTCCAATAGCAACTGTGTTTTACAATAAAAATTTAGTCTTCGAGTCCTAGAACAAGTTAATTCACTGGTAAAATTGAGCCAATTTTAATGATAGCTTTGACCTCTCTGATCTAGTTTGTTCCAATTTGATTGGGTTTGTTCCAATGGCAACCGTGTTTTACAATAAAAATTTAGTCTTTAAGTTCTTTAATTTCTTTGAGTCCCTTAAGTTCTTTGAGTTTTTTGAATTTTTTGAGTTTTTCTTGCGTCCTATGAGTTTTTTGAGTTTTTTTCAAGTGTTTTCGGTTTTTTTGAGTTTTCTAGACTTAATAAGACTTTTTAGGAGAATTCTATCAATAATGGCTATTCTATCCATAATCGCCCAGCATGGGAAGAAAGCCTGCTAGCGAATATCGTGCGGATTTAACGTCATGCACTCGAATGATATTAGCGCCATGGACAATTGCAGCAAGATGCACCCCCAGTGTCCCAGCAAGCCGTTCACTCGGATCACATCCCGTAAGATGCGTGATAAGACTCTTCATAGAAGCGCCTATTAAAATAGGATGTCCCAATGCTTTGAATTTATCAAGATTTTTAATAAGCGTGATATTGTGGTGATGTTCCTTGCCGAAACCAATTCCTACGTCAATGATAATTTTGTCTTCACTTAATGCAAGTTCTTTTAACAAAGCTATCTTATGCTCTAAATAACTAAAAACTTCGCTTTCCACATTATCATATGCGACATTTTGCTGCATAGTTTGGGGTTGTCCTTTTTTGTGCATAAGAATGATAGGTGTTTGAGTTTTAGCGACTAGTTTTAGCATGGCGCCGTTAGAATCATCGCCTGCAGAAATATCATTGATAATATCAGCCCCACAGTCAATAGCCTCGCTAGCAATAGGTTCATTGCGTGTGTCGACAGAAACGATGATGTGCGGGTATTTTTTCTTAAGACGTTTAAGTTTAGGAATGACACGGCGTCTTTCTTCGGCAATTGAAACAGGTTTAGCACCAGGACGACTTGACTCGCCGCCTAGGTCAATAAAATCAACCCCAAATAACAGCATTTCATTGACTTTTTTAAAGAATGCTTTATCTGAGCTGAATAAGCCCCCATCAAAAAAAGAATCTGGTGTCACGTTTAAAATTCCCATAATATAGGGTCGTGATAGCATGATCGACTTTCCGTCACGGAGAGCAATTTTCAATGAGAAATCTGCTTTGACAGGTGAGGATTCATTGATTGTGTCTGCAGCAGCCCATTTCTTATCCTCGGTCTTATCCGCTGGGATATTTGAATCACTACTATTTTTACGCCTGTCGTTATTTACCTGTTTTAGCTGCATAAGCCATTCACCACCGTAATAAATGCATCAATATTTGTTTTCATTCGTAGCAGTTTTACTTATAATAGCTTCGCCATCACTTAGGCGGTAGTTCTAGAAAAGGACAATTCCTATCGTTAGTGTATTTCTAGTTTTTATCTACAAAAAATTCACTCATACAATAAATAATCCAGCGTTCAATAATCCAGTATTCCTCATGCAGTAGTTCTAGAAAAGGAAAATCCCTATTTTTAGTGTATTTCTAGTTTTTATCTACAAAAAATTCACTCATACAATAAATAATCCAGCATTCAATAATCCAGTATTCCTCATGCAGTCGCATCTCAAAAGGAAAACTCCTATTTTTAGCGTATTTCTAGTGTTACGGACTCGGTTTTACGTATTGTTGACGTGGTTTCTGGGTTAGCTTGTGTGGCTGTGAGGTCATAAACTTCTTCAATAATTGTCCCTTCATCCCAATCATCGAGTGCGTCCAACCAAACACCTTCGCCTTGTTCTAATAAAATATCGTCTTCTATGGCTACAACCTCGAGATTATTGCGGTTAGCTTTGCCTAAACCTAATATCATTGCAGTATTAATCCTTGTAATAATTTTACTGTGCTTCTAAATACATGCTTCATCCATTTATCAATTCACTATTTTATCAATTTATATTGATTCACTGCATTACATTGATTGATTTATATTGATTGATTTATATTGACTCACTGGGGTTAGTGGGTTTCATTGAATTTCATTAGCTCTAGTGGGGGTTCGTTAAGTTTCATTAGTTTTAGTGGTATTTATTGGTTTTGGTATGAGTTTTAGTGATTTTCGTTGGGTTTTTAATGGTTGGTTTTGGTGCGAGTTTTGGTGATTTTCATTGGGTTTTAATGGTTTGTTTTGATGTGAATTTTGATGATTTTCACTGGTTTTTAATGGTTTTTTTTGGTATGAGTTTTGGTGATTTTTATTGGATTTTTAATAGTTTTTTTGGGAATAACTCAGTACAATCTAATTATCCTATAAATTAACTGAGTTTGCTTAAAATTTAATCCCTTACAGACAGAAGAGTTTTAATACATTTGAAGGGTATAGGCTTATTTTAAAGGGTATAAGTGTATTTTTGCTTTTCGTGATGAATGGTAACACAATTGTTATGACCATCATTGCGATCAGCGGGGAGTTGGGCTTTATTAGGGTTTTTCTCGGTATAACCAATGATTTTAGCGTCTAAGCGGAACGTTTTAGCAATGTCAATGATTTCTCGTGCGTATTTTTCACTAGGAACAATAATTTCAAACCTATGTCCGCAGTTATAAACTTGAAACATTTCACGGAGTCGGGTTTTTTTACGGAGCAATTGAAAAATAAGTGGAAATGTGAAGAGATTGTCTTTAATGTAATGAATGTCTGTACCAAACCGCAATCCTTTCGTCTGTCCTCCGCCTGTCAAATGAAGAATGCCTTGGATGACCTCTTGAATGCTTTTACTTTTAAAATTTTTAAAGACTTCTTTCATCACAGGCAAATAAGTTCTTGTCGGAGCAAGTAATGCTTCACCTAGCGTAATAGTTGAATTTGTCGTGCTTGTGGCATAGGTGGATGGGTTCGTGGATGGATGAGATGGATGAGTAGATGAATCAGTGGATGGATTAGTAGGTAGATTGATAGATGAATTGGAGAAATTTAGTGGAGTTGTCAATGCATAGTCGCCACGGTAGAGATATTCGTTGCTGATCGTAGCCTCAACGGTTTCTGGATAAGCGTTAAGGTATGATTTTTCTAGGAGATCATGGCGAGCGGAAGTGAGCCCATTGGCGCCTATGCCCGAATTATAACGTGTCTCGTAAGACGTCTGCCCTGCTGAAGCAAGCCCTACGATATATGAGTCAGGTTTAATATTAGCAGCATCTATCAATTGACTTGAATTCATCCACGTGGCACATGTGGCGTCAACGGTAAGCGTGCGAACAATATCGCTTAGATCGGCTGTTTCACCCCCCATAAGTTTAGCATTGATGCCGTGATTATGAAGTAGCGTCGTAAAATCATAGCTAGCCTTTCTTAATTCTAAAATGACTTCATCAGGAATTCGCTCCTTATTTCTAGCTAACGTTGACGTAAAGATGAAACGATCGAAGGCGCCAGTGGTTAAAAAGTCATCCGTATTCATCACGAGGGCATCTTCTGCTACGGAAGAGAAGCCCATTAAACTGCCCGTTTCACGCCAATAGATATACGCTAGGATAGCCTTAGTACCGCATCCATCCGTGTGAAGCAAAAATAATCCAGAATCTTTCTTCGAATCTTTCTTCTTTTGCCTGTGTGACAGTGTAGGCATCGGGAAGTATTGAGGGGTTTATGAACCTTTATAGGAACATTCAAATGGTATTATTCTGCGGTCTGGTCTTCATCAGGCCAGAAACCTGTAATAGCCGCTGCGAATGTATTTTTTCCATAAACCTTATAAATGCTGTTGTGGCGTTCCTTGCACTCAGAATTAATCCTGTGGACATCTTTTTTGGCAAAATCAACACCTCGTTTTTCGTATAAGTTCATAGGAAGTACTTGTTCGCTCGTAGCTTTTCTATTTTCTTCGATAGACATAGTTGTTACCAGTATTAAAACTAATATTGAACTGTGTAGGTTTTAAACTGTTGAAATATATAGGTTTTTAATAGAACGTTTTAGGTTACTGAAACCCTATTTAATGTTAGAACTACTACCTAATTATACTATGAATTACAAAAAATATCAAATAATTATTAACATTTTCTTAAATATCACGATTGATATTGTTACTGTTATACTACAAATAATTATGAGTAATTATGAGCATATAAAACATAACGGAATGATTCTATTCGATCCAATTATGAATTATGAATTACGGATTACAGATTCTCAATGGGACACGTTTAAACCAGACACATTTAAGCAAAAATCAACGATTTACAACCTCTAAGACCTTTTTTCCGATATCAGCAGGGGAATCGACAACGTGAATACCTTGTGTTCGCATGAAATTTTTCTTAGCGGTAGCGGATTCGTCTTGGGAAGAGATAATGGCTCCGGCATGACCCATTCTGCGTCCTGGCGGTGCGGTTTCTCCTGCAATAAAGCTGACAACAGGCTTTTTCATGTGATTTTTAACGTACGTAGCGGCTTCGAGTTCTAATGAACCGCCGATCTCACCAATAACAACCACAGCATCCGTTTCACTATCCACTTCAAACAACATCAATAATTCATCTATCTTAGAACCAATAATAGGGTCGCCACCAATACCAATACAAGTACTCTGTCCTAAGCCTAGCTTAGTGAGCTGATCAATGGCTTCATATGTCAATGTTCCCGACTTTGATATAAGGCCGATTCGCCCCTTTTTAGCAATGAAACCAGGCATAATACCCACTTTAGCTTCGTCTGGTGTAAGAATACCAGGGCAATTAGGTCCAATGAGGCGTGATTTTGTCCCCGTAGATTTGAGAACGTGATAGACTTCGCTCATATCCTGAATAGGAATACCCTCAGTAATACAGACAATAACCTCAATTTCCGCATCAATAGCTTCAAATATAGCTTCGGCTGCAAATGGAGCGGGAACAAATATAAGGGACACATTGGCAGCGGTTGCTGATTTAGCGTCCTTAACGGTATTAAAAACAGGTACTTTATCGGCAAGTGCTTTTTTGCCAGCTTTTCCTGGCGTAACACCACCGACTATCTGCGTTCCATAAGCAAGACATTGTTCGCCATGGAATGTTCCCTCACTTCCAGTAATGCCCTGGATCAAAACACGTGAAGACTTATTGACTAAAATTGACATCTATTAATCACTCCTACCATAAAACGTTATTCATTAAACCAAGCTCTACTTGTAAAATCACTCAATATTCATTCAAACCAAACTCTACTTGTAAAATCACTCAATATTCATTCAAACCAAGCTCTACTTATAAAATCACTCAATATTCATTCAAACTAAGCTCCACTTGTAAAATCACTCAATATTCATTCAAACCAAGCCTTACTTGTAAAATCACCCAATATTCATTCAAACTAAGCTCCACTTGTAAAATCACTCAATATTCATTCAAACCAAACTCTACTTGTAAAATCACTCAATATTCATTCAAACTAAGCTCCACTTGTAAAATCACTCAATATTCGATCAAATTCAACCTAAAACAAACAGTGAATACTCATTTAATTCCAAATATTGTTCTACTGACTGGCACAACGTTACTGTACGAGATCAACCACTTTCTGTGCAGCAACTTCAAAAGTTTCGGCAGAAGTAACCTTAACCCCGCTCTCATCAATAATTTTCTTAGCAATATCAGCATTGGTCCCCACGAGCCGTACAACAACGGGGATAGTTAGCTCTAATTCCTTAGCCGCTGCAACAACACCATTCGCCACTCTATCACACCGTACGATACCACCAAATATATTGATAAGAATAGCTTTAACATTTGGGTCGGAAGTGATGATTTTAAAGGCATTTTTAACAGTTTCAGCACTTGCCGTACCGCCTACATCTAGGAAATTAGCAGGATTTCCGCCTTTAAGTTTAATCAAGTCCATTGTCGCCATAGCAAGCCCAGCGCCATTGACCATACAGCCGACATTACCGGTCAATTTTATAAAATTGAGATGATGTTTCTGTGCTTCTAATTCACTGGGGTCTTCTTCATTTTCGTCATGCAGCTCTTTAAGATGGGGATATTTGAATAAAGCATTGTCATCGAAATTGACTTTCGCATCTAAAGCAAGGAGTCTATTATCCTTTGTGACTACCAATGGATTAATCTCAACGATTGACGCGTCAGTTGCTAGATAAAAGCGGTACAATGCTTTAAATAACTTGATAGCGTCTTTGAATAATGGACCGCTTAAGCCTAAGGCGTAGGCTAGCTGGCGTGCTTGATAGCCCCGTAACGCCGTAGCGGGTGCGACGTGGAGTTTTAATATCTTTTCAGGCGTTTTCCTAGCCACCTCTTCTATATCCATACCTCCTGCTTGAGAGACCACCCAGACATGCTTTCCTAAGGAACGTTCCATTGTAAGAGCAACATAAAATTCACGTTCGATATCTATGCCCTCAGTGATCATGATTTTTTTGACAAGACGTCCTTCGGCGCCTGTTTGCGGCGTAATAAGTGTCATTCCTAAGATTTTACGTGCATTAGCAATCGCCGCTTCCCTAGAAGGTGAAAATTTGACGCCACCACCTTTGCCACGTCCTCCAGCATGGACTTGAGCTTTGACAACCATGCCATTACTAGGAAAATCCCTGCTCACACGATCCACAGTGTCTTCAATATCCGCCTCACGTTCGACAATATACCCGTCTTGAATAGGAATTTCATATTCCTTAAACAACTTTTTTGCTTGGTATTCGTGTATTTTCAATTTTACTTTCTACCCTCATCTTATCGTTTAAAATATCCCAATTGACATTGTCAATAACATTATCAACCAAAATCTCCGTTTTTGAAGCACACTCTCATTAATTACCGTTCTCAAACAAGGACTCCAACAAAAACTTACACTCTGGGTTATTTGATTCTGGCTTATCACTAGTATTATAATATAAAAAATAATAAAAACGCATTCTTTTATACCATGTGATAATATATGAATTGATAATAGAATACTCTCTGGCTTAAAAAATGGCTACCTAGCTTATATAAAGCAATATATGTTGATATATAGATACAGTATGCTATATTCAGCGATATATTCGTCAATTTTTATCGTCACCATGACTGCGAATGCCACTACTGTAGACATGATTGTTAGAAACATTATAACATGGGTGCTAAGAAATACAAAGTCTTCATAGACGGAAGCTACGGCACAACAGGCTTAGAATTAAGACATCATCTAGGCCGCGAAGCAGAACTTTTCGAGATTATCACCGTTGATAAGGAAGCTAGACGGTCTCTTAAAGAAAGAACAGCAGCCTTTAAAAAAGCAGACCTTATTGTCCTCTGTTTACCAGATGAAGCAGCTCGTTCTGCGATAACACAGATCACACCATTAGACTTATCCGCTAAAATCTTAGACACGAGTAGCGCTCATCGCACGTCCGATCAGTGGGTTTATGGGTTCCCAGAAATCTCAGGACAAGCACTAAAAATCATGAACTCTCCGCGTATTTCCAATCCTGGTTGTTATGCGATTGGTTTTATAGCCCTTATTAGACCGCTTAGAGAAACTGGTCTTATTTCTGAAATGATCTCGCTTAGTGCCCATGGTGTTTCAGGTTATTCTGGGGGGGGAAAAACTCTCATCGAAACCTTTGAAACTTCTCAAGCATTCATAAAGACGCATCCTTATGCCCTGTATAGCTGGGACCTTGACCATAAACACTGCAAGGAGATGCAGCGCTATAGCCTACTTGCTAAAAAGCCTTTATTTCAGCCTGCTGTCATTGCCACTTATCGCGGAATGATCGTCTCTATTCCCCTCCATCATTCCGTGCTTGCTAAAGAAAATACGACAGCGGCAGAAGTCATTGCTACGTTAAAAAAATACTACGCAGCAGCACCGCCCTGTTCTATTTCAGAGCGCGCTACGATCCATTCAAAGCAAAACACCCCAACTCAAACCCATGCAGAACACTTACCAGAACACTTACCAGAACTCGAAGCTCCACTCTCTCACCCAATTGCTACCGCTGAGATAGCTACTCCGAGTGTCAATGTCTTTACAATTGAAGAATTGCGTTCCAATTTGCGTACCAAGCTGCATGACAAATCACCGGGAGTGTCCGCGTTTCTACCGTTTAATCTAACTAATAAAAGTGAAGCCTTAAATATCATCACCGCCACCAATAAAGCAGGCGATCTCATGCTCCACGCTCAGTTAGACAACCTAGGTAAAGGCGCCGCTCTCAATGCGCTAGCCAATCTTAAACTCATGGCATCTTCCTTCTCAAAATGAATCCTCAAAACAAGTCCTCTGCACCAAAGATCAAATAAGTCCAAAATCTTTAAGCAATGCATCGCTGGTAGGTTCACTACCACGGAACTTTTTATAAAGGTCTAGAAACGGTTCACTGCCTCCACGTTCGAAGAACAATGAACGAAATTTTCGTCCCAACGTCTTATTAAAGATGTGTGTTTCTCTAAAAAGCTCAAACGCATCTGCAGAAAACATGTTCGAATACAGGTACGTGTAGTACCCCGCAGCATAACCATGCGAGAAGATGTGTAAAAATTGGTTTTGAAATTTGACGTCATCAGGATACTTCCACACACCGACACTTTGTCGTAAATGAGCGATGTAGTCGGCTGCCCGTTCAGGGTTACTTCCCGTTGTCACTGAGAAATAGCTATTAGGATAATACTTATGAACCGCCATATCAATAATACTGTATTCTAGCTGTGACATTAACCAGAGCGCCTTGAAAGCATTTCTCGCTTTCATCATTGTCTGACAAACATCTAGCGGCAAAGGTGTGCCCGTTTCAATGTGCTTAGAAAGCAATTGCAGGCTTTGTTCATTCCATGCCCATCGTTCTAGAAATTGGGACGGGAATTCGATTCCTTCTAGTGGAACGCCATTTAACCCTGCTACAGGTCTGAGCTCAATTTGAGTGAGCAGATGATGGAGACAATGTCCCATTTCATGAAAAAGTGTCTCAACATCGCGATGTGAAAGGAGCGATATTCCTCTGTTATCGGGCGGTGTAAAATTGCCTACCAGAAAGACAATAGCCAGCTCTCCTTTAGCAGGTTTCGCATAAGAAATGCTGTCCATCCAAGCGCCGCCTTGTTTTCCTTTCCGTGCAAACAAGTCCATATAAATATGTCCTAATTTCTTACCCGTGTCTTCATCACTGACAGTATAAAACATGACCTCTTCATGCCAACTGGGAATAGACGAATATTTGACTTTGTCATGAGCTCTACTATGGTAGAAGTGGCTCTTTTCACGGACAAAACGGCACCCAAACAAGCGTCGTATTACTTCGAATAACCCAGTGAGAACCGTTTCTACGGGAAAGTATTTTTTTATTTCTTCTTCACTCAATGCGTAGTGCTGTTCTTTATATTTTTTGATGTAATAGGGCATATCCCAGGGGAAGATCTCATTTTGACCTGTCAATTTCTCGGCGAAACGACGTAAAGTCTCTTTTTCACTCAGTGCAATTGGACGGACTACACGCAAGAGTCCTTCAAGAAATTGAAATACTTCCTCAGCTGTTCCCACTAACCGCTGTTTCAATACTTTCTCTTCGTAAGTTTGAAAAGAGAGTAACTGCGCCTGTTTTCTGCGTAAGGTTAAAATCTCTTCAATAACCGGTGTGTTATCAAGATTTCCTGCTGCAGCACGGGTCATGTACATACGATAGTAGCGTTCACGTAACGAAGTACTGGCGACTTCTTTCATGAAATTAATATAGGTAGCGTCTGTCATTGGGAAAGCAAAGCCAGATTTCAAATTTGAAGTGGAGTCCTCAGTATTTTTATGTTTGTTCTGGCTTTTACCGTTATCCTGCTGGTTGGGATCATCTGAAATATTTGAAATATTTGAATTTTGCGAATGGTCTGAATTCTGCGAATTATCCGAAATAACTTTATTAGCAGCCACTGGAACGGGTGATTTACCGTATTTCGCTAGAAATTGGGATTGTGCCCGTTTTTTCTCGCCGGCACTGAGTCCTTGCAGATCGTGTTCATTCCGCACTAGAAGTTCTTTGTGAGCGGAATCTTCAATCACGTGATTAGAAAATAACGTTGTAAGTCGTGCCAGATTTTGACTTACTTTGCTAAAATCTGCTCTAGCCGATCGGGAGAGATACACTCCAGCAAGCTCAAATTCCAGTAAACCATGTTTGACTGCCTCTTTTTCTACCGCAGACAGGCCAAGACGCTGCTGCTCTGCAGAAAAATAACGGTAAACGCGCGCAATCTCATCGTTTTGTCCTAATTTTGTAAAAAACTCCGCTACTAGCGGTGCAGCTTCATTTTTTATTTTGTTCGACTGTTCACTTGCTACAAGAACCGTCATTTCACAGAAAATCGTCCATTGCCGCGAGACTTCATCAATTATCTCTTCTAAGGGCACTAAGAAGTTTTCTATTGTAGGCAGGACTTTGCCTTCAGTAGCATGTTGCTTTTGCTCTGCATTTCCTTCATCACCCGTCAATGAAGACCCCTGTTCTAGAACAGAAGACGTTTCTGTGCGTGATACTAAGGCTGTGACAGATTTATTGGCTCTAGCTAAGCTATCCGTAATCGTTCTTAGCTTAGGCGCCGTTAAAATTTCTTCAAATTTGGGAAGATAGGTATACACCTTTGTACGCTCAGTAATTCAGTAACATTGTAGGGTCGTAATTCATATTGTATACATTGTAAATGGGTCTGAAAAGTGGTCTGAGAAGTGATCTGAGTTATGGACTGGTGCTCTCAATAACAATGTTCTGAGTATGGGGATATTGTCCGTTAGGCCATATTTGATTGGGATACCCTGTTGTTGTATGTATTAAATTGTAAATCTGTTCCAAATTGGCATTGAGCCACGCCTGGGCGGAGGCTTGTCCTGTTCGATCGGCAGCAGGAATTTTGAGTTCGTTTGCTTGGAGATCAGGCTCAGAACCTAAATAAGCGGCGACACTCGTATATAAAAACTCTGTTTTTTGGCATTCCCTATTGCACGTCGGGTCATTATACACCCAGAGTGACGGAGTGGAATTGGTCGCTTCATTGTAGGCGGCATCGAGACGCTGACTAAAATTACCGACATTCTCCCATCCGCTATCGGAAAGAATATGATGAATCTCTTCACCACTCGCATCACGCTCAGCAAGCGTAGAAATCAAATGCGTCTCTGTAGCGTACAATGTCTGGAACATTACACCTAGGTTGTCTGGATCGCTATATTTAGCGGCGAGCTGATTTTCTATAAACTCTTCTTGTGAAGCGGTCTGGAGTAGAAATACCGTTGCCCGATTGCTAAGTAAATTCATCGCTACGTTGGTATTGTCAATTGAGCCGTCTTGGTCATTGTCAAGCCACTGCGCAGCCACACGGGCGGCGTGTTCGATTTTATTGCTTGGAACACCACTCACCGCACAGATAGTAAGCGTTCCCCTACGCATATGACTTAAATCATTAGCAGGAAATACTAAAACAGCCGTCACAAACGAGTCCACCAGACATAAATCACTACTATTCCCTGGCAAAATAGCCGTTTCTTCCCCATCAATACCGCCACCACACCCCAAAAGTCCTAGCCACGCCATCACAATTACAACCCCAAGCAATTTTTTCACAATGGGATTCCACGATAAAACACAATGTCCTGAACTTTTTTCTAAGCTTTTCATAGATAATTTACTCAACCAAAGTATCCGCATAAGATAAAATAGAACAAAATAGAATAAAATAAGATAAAAATAGTATAAATTGTCCAGTTGTCGAATTGTCCAGTTATCCAATTGTCGAATTATCCAATTGTCCTATTACCAAAGCAACCTACTAAGTTATACGCTTGAGTCTAAAAAATCGGGCTAGAAAATAGGCAAAAACACCTAAAATCGCTGAAAACAATGCCCCCATCTTAGCAGGGTCCTGTAAAGCAGGCAGCGGATAGGCTTCAGCCGTAATAAATAAGGCAACAGTAAGTCCCATTCCTGCAATCATTCCAATGACAAGTAAAATTTTGGCATTGATCCCATCGGGGAGCGGGTAACCTAGCCTTTGAGCTACTATTGAAAAACCAAAGATACCTATTGTTTTTCCAAGAAAAAGTGATAGGAAGATAATCCATGTGATCACATTGATTGAAGCAAAACCAACTCCGGCATTGACTAAACCGAACGCAAACAAGCCCAGATCAACAGGAACTTCAAAAGTTCGCTCAAATTTCGTAAGCGATGGCACAAAACCACGAAACCCTTGCTTGAGGTCTCTATGCCCTTCAGTATTGTTGTTGTTATTGTTATTGGCTTTATCACTGGTTTTTAACATTTTTTCAGGAATCGTGTCCGGCATAAACGGAATCACCACCACAAAAGCCAACGCTGGATGTAAATGCGCCAGCAAAAGTCCAATCCACGAAGGAAGCCCCGCACAGACAATATACGCCCAAATATTATGAACACGCATCTTACGTAACCCATAAGCAATACCAATCGCACCCACATTCAGTAGCAAATATATCGGCTCAACAGGATAATCAGGCGACGGATAAAATACCGCTATAATAATCAATCCCAACGCATCATCCACAATAGCAAGTAAAAGTAAAAATGCAATCGCAGGATGCTTTCGCCCCAATATAAGCGACGTAGCCAACCAAGCAAGCGCAATATCCGTAGCCGTAGGAATCCCCCACCCATTTAAAATGGCACTCATTGTTACCGCTTCAGTTGCTAACACACCTTCTAGAGGCAACGAGAACGCTAACGCAAAAAAAACAGCCACAGGACCTACCATTCCTCCTATTGTACCGAAGAGTGGATTGATGGCGCTTTTTACAGAATGAAGCGGACCTCCAACTTGAAACGCACGCGTGATCTCAACCGCCGCTATAGCAAAAAATAACACCATAAACACGTCATTGACAAGAAATTGCAATGTCAATTCATGGTTAAACAGCTTGACTCCTTCTATAAAATTATGATGCTTGATATATTGATAAGACTGCTCATCAATGTTCGCCCACACCAACGCAACACATACCCCTAATATTAAAGGCATTGAAAATTCTAAAAATACATCAAATATTGATGCTTTCTTAGTGGAATTGTTTTGACTCATCTCAGTAGGTTTTACTCCAATAATTCAACAAATTTTATTCTAACAATGCAGTAATTTTCATTCTAATAATGCAGCAATTTTTACTCTAACAATACAGCAATTTTTACTCTAATAATGCAGCAATTTTTACTCTAGCAATGCAGTAATTTTTACTCTAGCAATGCAGTAATTTTTACTCTAGCAATGCAGCAATTTTTACTCTAACAATACAGCAATTTTTACTCTAATAATTTAATAGGTCTTATTCTGATAACTTTTTTTTTAATTTATTTTTCATTCACGTACATTGTGACCTTATAGCCGCCAATAACCCCTGCTTTCACCCTCTGCTTTCCGTCTCAATCATCTACCAAGTCACGTTCACACGATTATTTCATAGACTCGTGCATTTCATGTCCCTCAGACAGAACGCCCTCGATAATAAAGCACTCTCCACTCTCAATAGACGACTGCTCTATACGACCGCTCTATACGACTGCTCTATTATTATACAATCATTAATAATAGCAAACTGAAATAATAGTGGACTCCAATAGCAGACGGATTGTTAAGAGACCTAGCTTTAGATGAAGGTATTTTATCGTATTTTTTATCGTAAAAAATATAAGGTTGCCAACAATTAGGGAATAAGTTAGGGAATAAGACAAAGATAGGGAATAAGACAAGAATCTGACAGATGTTAGAGAAGAACGAGACAAGAACCTCTAACTCACCGAACCAGTTCAATGCTACCCATCGTTGAGAGTCATTGATAATAGCTGCGGCGGAGTTACGCGCAGCAATAATATCAATTTTCTATTTGAGTTTGCTTTATAGATTTTTGTCTGCTATTTGAGTTTGCTTTTTGAGTTTTTATTCGCGTGAATCTTCTCCTTTTCGCCTCTAAATAACACGCTGACCGCCACACTCATCAAAAATAATACGAGCAGACCCCTTCCCTCCGCTAAAAAATGTTCCAATGAATACCCTAATGAATTCCATTGGTAGGTTATTAACTTTAATTCATATCTGACATTCATTAAAATTCTAAGTATGCCATCATAAAACGCTTCCAAAATACACCTGCCTTAAACTCCTTCAATTAATTATTTCTCCCTTCCCAACCTAACAATAGTATCAAAAAATAACATTAATGGCTCATATTAAAAGTAATACTCACTGCTAATATCCATTGTTTAACACCATTAATTGCCAATACTTACTGCTAATATCGATTGTTTAACACCATTAATTGCCAATACTCACTGCTAATATCTATTGTTTAACACCATTAATTGCCAATACTCACTGTCAATATCCATTATTAACACTAAAAGTAATATCAATTGTTAATATTAAGAGTAATACTCACTGCTAATATCCATTGTTAACACCATTAATTGCCAATACTTACTGCTAATATCCATTGCTAGTACCTAAGTAGGTTTTAATTATAAGCTAGATATGGATTTAATAGGAAAATTTTTAACAATGTTCTAGCTTTCAAGCATAAACAACTATTTTTATAAGACTCTCCCCATTTTTTATAAGATTGTCTCAATTCAATTTCAAAGGTTTTGCTGCTCAGTCGCTATACACTTAAATTGCAATTATTAAGTCGTTATACGTTTAAACTACAATCATTTTCTCGTTTATTCTCACTATTTTTTATATTGGAGAACTGGATTGTTTTTTATTGGAGAATTGAATTTTTTGATACTCTAGGGTCTTCTTGCAGGGAGGTGCAAGAAGTACTTATCGTTGCCTTTTTTATAGCTTTTTCATCGTTTTTAGAGCAATGTTCTTTTTTAGAGTAATGTTCTTTATCAGTAGTAACTTCTTTGAAATAGGACACATTGCCTGTAACTTCATAAGAACGGAGTAGGTCTGCAACCGCTTGATAAGTGATCTGCTGCATTAATGCCATTCTAAGCGAGCTGATATTGGCTATATTTCTAAAATAACCACTGTAATACTTACGAAATGACAACAAAGCTCGCCGTTCACCTTTAAGGAGGACCAAATTTCTTAAATGCTCGAGACAAAGATCAATACGCTCTTTTAGTGATATAGGTGTACGAATAGAACCCAATTTAAGCATTTCCTTAATTTCACGAAACACCCAAGGCGTTCCCAGCGCTCCACGAGCAATCATAACCCCATCTGCACGCGTCGATCTAAACGCACGAAGCGCATCGGCTGCAGTCAATATGCCGCCATTGACAATAACAGGAAATTTGACATGGTCTTTGACCTTATCGATCCACGACCAATCCGCCATTCCGCTATGTCCCTGCGCTCGTGTTCTGCAGTGGATTGTTAGAGCGCGAACACCCACGCCTTCTAGCCGCTTGGCAATATCAATGATATTGATACTGTGTTCATCCCATCCGATCCGTGTCTTAACCGTAACAGGAACTTTGACAGCCTTGACAACGCGCCGTATCATTTCCTCCATAAAACAAGGGTCTTTCAATAAACCAGCACCAGCACCACGCCTAGAAACCTTTTTGACCCAGCATCCAGCATTGATATCTATCAAATCAGGTGCCAATTCCTCAGCAAGACAAGCCGCCTCGACCATTGTCTTCGTATCATTGCCATAGATCTGAATGCCAATTGGCCGTTCTGCGTCACAAATAGCCATTTTTCGTCTTCCCTGGCGACATCCACGTATCAATCCATCACTATTGACAAACTCCGTATAAACCAATTCAGCACCCAATTCACGACAGATCTTCCGATAAGATAAATCCGTAACCTCTTCCATCGGCGCTAGCAAGACCGCACGATCCCATTTAAACGTCTCTAAATCAATCATTGTTCTTAATAATAATGCGAGTTATTTAGGTTATTTAGGTTATTTAGGTTATTTAGGTTATTTAGGTTATTTAGGTTATTTAGGTTATTTAGGTTATTTAGGTTATTTAGGTTATTTAGGTTATTTAGGTTATTTAGGTTATTTGGTTTTTTGTTTTTTTGTTTTTTTGTTTTTTTGTTTTTTTGAGGGTATTTGTACTGTTGGGATTATTGGGATTATTGGGATTATTGGGATTATTTAGGTCATTTTATATAATTTGGGATATTTGAGGTATTTAGGTTATTTAGATCATTTTATACAGCACCTAAGGACTTACAATCCTCCCTTAGTGGACGGAACAACAGTTCCTATGCGGTGACTGGCTTCTCTAAAACATTTAGCCAAAGCTTTAAACCCCGATTCGATTTGATGATGATCGTTAGCACCTGCTAGCGTCAGGTGAAGATTGAAAGCGCCCGCTGTTGCTAGCGTTTCAAAGAAATGCCGTACTAATTCTATTGGAAAATCACCTACTCGCTCTCGTTTCAATTGATCTTGCCAGACTGTATAGGCTCTACCCGATAAATCGAGGAGACATGTTGCTGAGCTTTCGTCCATTGGAAGGCTGAATGCATAACGGGTGATTCCTTGCTTGCCGCCGAGTGCCTTTTTGAGTGCTGTCCCAAGTACAATTGCCGTATCTTCGATCGTATGGTGTTCGTCGACGTGAAGGTCTCCTTCTACAGCAACGTTAAGGTCAAATTGGGCGTGTTTAGCGAAATTTTCTAGCATGTGATTAAAAAAATGAAGTCCTGTACGAATATTGCTTTTACCCGTTCCGTCTAGATTGAGCGCCAGGGCAATATCAGTTTCCTTAGTAGTCCTGCGAACCGTGACTATTCTAGAACGCGTCATAATATTTTGTGCTAATTGCTCCCAATTGTGACAACTGACCGCCTGCCATTTTTCAATATAAGCCGTTTCATACAATCCATGCCGTAGGTGTTCATCTTTCTCAGAACTTTTCATGATTTCCGCTGGCTGTATGCGATCTTTCACATTAGAATTATTTACATCAGAATTGTTTACATTGCGATTGTTTTTATCTATCCCCGTATCCACCGTTACTGCTTTTTCACTGAGAATATAACGGGAAGTCGCTTTCCAATGACCGTTATTATTATTATTATCATCATTGTCATCATTGACTGTCTTTGCTATATCGGGTTCTATCGGTTGGACTATTTCTAACATTCCTAATCCAATGCTAGTGCTGTTCGAGTCGAGATGATTCGCAGTAATCGTGCTATTAACATTGTTATTAGCATTGTTATTAGCATTGCTATTAGCATTGTTATTGGTATGATTATTGGCATTGTTATTGTTATTGTTATTGTTATTCTTATTGTTATTGGTATTATGGGTATGAAGATGCCAATGCACGCTCTCTTCACCGAAGACCGTTAAAAACGTTGTTTCTGGCAGCAGAATATCTGCTTCGAAGCGAATTGGGTCATTGAAACGGGTTGCTTGGATTGACGAGCGCAGCAAGGGTTTTTTAGAAAAAAAACTCTGTGCAGCCAATTCCTCAACAGTTAAAATCGCTCTAAAAACAATGCCTTCTCTAGCTAGCAATTTTTTAACACTCAAAGCTATTTCACTAGTGGATTCACCAGTAGATTCACTAGTGGATTCACCCATTAGCTGTTCTGTGTGCAAAGTGAGTTCTGTTTCAAAGGCCTTCAATCGTTTTTTATTCTTAACAATGAGCAGAAATTGACATCCAAATTCCACCAACTTAACAAGCCCAGTAGTGGCACGCGGACGCAACCGCATCATTAAAGAACACGCTGCACTCTCAATCTCACCTAATCTAAGCCGTTTTTTACCATTACTATGGCTAGTAGCAGGCTGCACTGATTCCCGGACTCCTTCAAATAAAGCATCTTCAAAGATCAATATAACAGGACCTTTCATGATCACTTACAACCAGAAGGAAGGAATAAATGATGAATTTTAATAACTATTTTAAAAGCATTAAAATATCTTATAAAGAAAGCAAGGTGAGTTTTGGGGATTTTTGGGGAGTTTTGCTTTTTTATGATTGACTGTTTTGCTTAGCGACGAGTTTCTTATCTTTTTCAAGAACAGCTGCTGTCATGTTAGCGGCGTAAGTTTCCAGTTTAGCATGAAGTGTTTGATCGCTCAGTGCTAAAATACGAACGGCTAGCAGAGCGGCATTTTTAGCCCCTGGTTTATCAATAGCAACAGCCGCAACAGGAACACCTGCTGGCATCATCACCGAAGCGTACAAAGAATCCCTTCCACCTAGCGAACTACGGTCTAAGGGGATAGCTATAACAGGCAAAAGCGTGTGCGCTGCACAGACACCTGATAGGTGCGCCGCTAAACCGGCTGCTGCGATCACAACTGCGAAGCCATTTTGCTTGGCACCCCGTAAAAGCGCAGCGGTATGATCAGGGCTGCGATGTGCCGAAGCGATGCGAACTTCATGCGCTATATCAAATTCATTGAGGGTTTCACGCGTGACCGCAATCGTTTCTAAATCCGAGTCACTTCCCAATACGATAAGAACTTTACCAGAAATCATTTCCATCACTACTTCAATTGACTTGTCTTCTTATTTTACCTTATTTTACTTGTTTTGTTGGCTTGTATTGACTTCTCTTCTTAATTGACTTGTCTTAACTTGCCTTATATTTTATTCACTTATCTTAGCTTACCAACCTGTTTTAGCTTATTGGCTTACTAGCTCACTAGTTTATTGACTTATTTTATGAGCCTTCTGCTACTTACACCGTCTGATCTCAATTATCTACTACTTGAATATTGATTGGCAGCAAGCACTGCTGATCTCAGGCAGCACTTTTGACGCCATATTCGTTCAATATGCCGTCAATTTTCACGTAAAAATCAATATTTCTCAAGCAAAACTTATTCAAAGAACGCTACGGATCATTCCTGCGCATGCAGAAATCCTTCAATACCAACGGTTTTGATAAGATTTTTCTGCTTCATCAGATGTTCAACATGCGATTCTTCATCGATTAAAACGTCAAGAAATATTTTATACGAGCCATAATCTTTGCTGTCAAGACAGGCTTTAATGAAAGTCTTATACGTTTTGACTGCGTCAAGTTCCATACTGAGATTGCATTTAATGATATCTTCGACAGAATTCACTTTTTTTATCCGTTCTGGCCCATCAAATTTAGGGTTCTTATTTAAAAATAAAATACGGTCACTAAATTTGTTAACATGCTCGAGCTCTTCGTAAGCTTCTTTAACTTCTATTTTGGCTAGGTTATCAAAACCCCAGTCACGAAGTAGCGCTGCGTTATAAAGATATTGTTTGACTGCTGTGAGTTCCATTTTTAGGGCTTTGTTGAGCAGCTTAGATACTTTTTCGGTGCCTTCAACACTCATAAGGAGAAACCTCTCTATTTTTTATTATTTTATTGTATGTGTATATAGATTGTTTTTATTAAAACATTATAAAGAAAAACTTTAAGGACAAGCATCAAGAAATAAGAGCAAGGAATAACATTAATTCAAATCACAAAAATGTTCACAAACCAACTGCAGTTATTAGATTCCTTACAGTATTATAACATCAAACTCACTGAGAATGCATAAAATCGATAAAATTGATAAAATTGACAAAATTGACAAAAATCATTGATTGTTCGTAGACCGTTCATGAATTAATACAGATTTGTCTTAGGTAATACAGTTCTGCCTTATACAGTAGATAATACGTAATACAGATTTGCCTTATATTATAAATTTGCCTTATATTATAATTATAGCATACAGTACAAAGCGTGCAATATGCGGTTCAAAACATACAGTATGCGGTTTATAGGTAGAAACATACGGTTTTATACGTAGATTTGCTTTACGGCATGTGGTTTATAATAAAAAGTTCTGTATGAAATTGAAAAATTCTCACTAGGAATACCTTTTATACGGCTAAATTTACTTGACACTGTCGCAAAAAAATGTTATACTTATTAAGTATGCATTATGCGTTTTACGAGGACATATTGTGTGTTCTGCAAGGACGTATTATGTGTTTTACAAGAGAATTTTACAAGAAAATCGAAGCACGTCACGGAAAGAAAGGGAATGAAAGGATAGTAAAAACATGGGATTTGGTCTAGTATTGTATTTAATCATCTGCGTTTTACTCATTGCAGTATCACTTCTCAATCAAAGTCAATCAGGTGGGCTCGGCATTCTAAGTGGGTCAAGCCAAACACTATTAGGCTCTACCAATGCGACGTTTCTATCAAAAGTTATCAGTTTCTTAGCGGTGATCTTCTTCATTGGGGCGCTATTTTTTTCAATTATAAGTTCAGGCGAACGAACTGTACTCGATGATGCCTCCCCAGACGCTCCTCCTACCGAAGCACCCGCAGATGATGATATTCTAAATCCCGACGTCCTCGATGAACAACTCGACTTAACACCCGACCCATCATCCCCGACACCGCTAAACGAACAACCACCCGAATCAGAACCTTTAGCTCCTGAGGGTGATCTCGTGCCTTTGTCTCCTATTGAAGAGAATAATAATTGAAGAAAATAGTACGATCACTATTTTTGCTATTATTATTCTTTGGGCTTCTTTGGGCTTGATTATCCTTTTGACTGTTTTTCTAACCATTTCTAACCATTCTCTACAATAAGCCATTTTTTATACGGTTGTTCCATTCTATACGATTGTTCTATTCATGCTATTCTTTTTTTCATTGATATGTTTTTCAAAGAAAATTTATGTTTGAAAATTAAAGGGTCAATCCCCAATTCCTCCCAATCTCTCCTTAATTCTCTCTCCAATCTCTAATTTCTCTCTCCAATCTCTAATCTCCAATCCCTAATCCCTAATCCCTAATCCCTAATGACAAACGCTAATCCTATCCGTAATACATTGGACTCCGAAAAAGTATCTCCCAGAGAGTACTTCATCGTCTTTTTAAAAGGAATGATGATGGGTGTAGCGGATATTATCCCTGGCATTTCTGGGGGGACAATTGCTTTTATTACAGGAATTTATCAATCTCTTATAACATCGCTAGCGAATATCCTCAGCATTGACCGCATTAAAGAACTCGCTCACTTCCAATTTAAAGAAATTTACCGCAATATCAATGCCAGTTTCCTTATTTCGCTCGCCTTAGGAATTGGATTAAGCATTCTAACGCTAGCACATACCATTGAATACCTATTAACAACCTATCCTGTATTGATCTGGTCGTTCTTTTTTGCCCTTATCCTCAGTTCAGCTCTTCTTATCATAAAGAAAAATTTTGTTTACACCCCTTTTACAGTTATTTCATTTATTATTGGCTTCACTACAGCACTCGTTATCACAGTTATTTTAACTCCTGCCACCACCCAATTATCGCTTCCGTTTATCTTTGGCAGTGGGATGATTGCTATTACAGCAATGCTACTTCCTGGTGTCTCGGGAAGTTATTTACTTGTCATTATGGGCAGTTATGAATTCATTCTCTCAGCCATTAAAACACTTAATCTTCCCATTTTACTTACGTTTATGCTCGGTTGTGGGCTGGGCATTCTTATCTTTTCTAAGGCTATTGCTTACATCCTCAGCCGTTTTTACAATATAACCCTAGCGCTCCTTTCAGGATTTATCTTAGGCGCCCTTCCTAAGGCGTGGCCCTGGAAGGACGCGGACGCAAAACTTTTGCTCCCGCACGAATACAGCGCCCTTTATGGAACTGCCTCTCTTCCACTCAGCATTGTTCTTATGCTAACTGCGTTTTTCATCATTGTAAGCTTAGCAAAGTTCTCTACCGCTCATTCTAATAAGAACGCAATACCTCCCCAATAATCCCCTAATAGTCTTCAATAGCCTTCAATAGCTAATATTTTTATATATACGGTCACTTAATAAGCTTACACCCACTCGTCTACAATCATGCATGCTATCTTGTATGAATATTTTTACAACAAGGCCCCAACTATTTATGACAAGGCGCCCATTACTTTTCATAAAATAGAACTCACATCGACAAGCGACCGAGCTAGCGTAGAAGAAACCATCTTAGACGTTCATCATTGTCACAACGCACGCGTTATTGTTCTCAATACGAAACCTGTAAGCGAACCATTCTTAAAAAAACTTCAAAAAGGTACCCTGCTCATCCGCTACGGCGTAGGTTACGACAATATTCCACTCGATTTATGCCAGAAATTAGGACTCCTCACCGCCTACACGCCAGATAGCATCACCCAAGCCACTACCGAATTCACTATAGGACTCATGATAGCCCTGACACGTAAAATTCATTGCCATCACAACAATATCCTCGCTGGCAAATGGGACGTCACCAAAAAGAAACCCCTTTCTTATACACCACTAGAACTCAATGGAAAAAATCTAACCATTTTAGGCTACGGACGCATCGGACAGCGGCTTGCACAGATCTGCCACACTGCATTCAATATGAAGATCACCGTCTTTGATAAAGAAGCCAATATCAAATTCCTCAACCAAAACCAAAACCATTCCCCAGACCACCCCAACGCCCAAACCAAGCAATTCTCCTACACTTCAGATTTGAAAACAGCTCTAGCTGATGCGGACATTGTATCCATTCACACCTCGCTAACACCACAAACCTACCAATTGCTAAATAAAACCTCCCTAGCCTACCTCAAACCCACAGCCCTTATTATCAATACCGCCCGCGGCGCTATTATAGATAACAATGTTCTCTTCAGTAAACTTAAAGAAAAATCAATAGCAGGAGCTGCACTAGATGTTTTTACGCAAGAACCCTACCCGCATTATAAAAACCTAACAGGAATCCCTAATCTGCTGCTCACACCCCACCAAGGTGGAAATACTATAGAAGCCAATTGCCGTATAGCTACCGTAATCGTCAATAATACAATCTCCTATTATAAAAAGAACCTTGAAGACATTGTCTTCATTACTCCCAATATCCCTCCCTCCCCCACAAAATACAAATACGCACTGCACCTTTCTAAAACTAGAACGTAACCATTTCTGCTAATTGAAATAATAAATTTTACTAGGAATAATAACTGATGGCATTCTCATGTGGAATAGTCGGTCTTCCCAATGTAGGAAAATCAACGCTGTTTAACGCGCTCACGCATTCGCAGGTCCCTGCTGAAAATTACCCCTTCTGTACCATCGAACCCAATAAGGCCACCGTCAATGTCCCCGATAAACGTATCCGCGCCTTATCTACAATGAGTAAAAGTGAAAAATTTATTTACACGACTATTGATTTTGTAGATATTGCAGGCCTTGTCAAAGGAGCAGCGAAAGGACAAGGACTTGGGAATAAATTTATTTCTCATATTAAAAATGTTGACGCCATTGCCCACGTTGTACGGCTATTCGAAGACCCCAATGTTATTAAAGACAATCCTATCAATCCTGCTGAGGACGTAGAAATCATCCATCAAGAACTCATCCTCTACGACCTCGAACAATGCGACAAACACATTAAAAATCTAAAAAAAGCTACACAACGCACCCCGAATAAAACAGACCTCTTTTCACTAGCCACCTTAAAAAAAGCCTTTGCAGTGCTAGAACAAGCCCATCTCCTATTCCTAGCACATAAAACCTTTACCCAAGAAGAAATCATTGTTCTTAAAAGATTTCAACTTGTAAGTTTAAAGCCTGTTTTTATCATAGCGAACATTGATGAAAACGAAGTGACCGACCCGAATACTAAAAATGCTCACTACACGTCCTTTGCTACCTATGTGAAAAACTTAGGACTCAGCCTAATCGAGCTTTCAGCCGAACTAGAATGTGAATTGAGTGATGTTAGTGAAAGCCTGCTAGAAGACACCATTTCTCCATACTTTAAAGTGGTGGGCATTGAAAAAAGTGGCTGTTCAAGACTAGTCAAGCAAGCGTATAACCTACTCTCCCTTCTTACATTTTTCACGACCGGCGAAAGTGAGACGCGTGCATGGACGGTCACAAAAAATACACCCGCACCAGGCGCCGCAGGACGGATTCATTCAGACATTGAAAAAGGGTTTATAAGCGCCGATGTTATCAATGCAGACCTACTCTTAGAAATAAATTCTTATAAAAAAGCAAGAGAATTGGGTAAAATTCGCCGCGAAGGTAAAAATTATATCCTCCAAGACGGAGATGTCTGTCATTTCAAATTTAATTTATAACCGCTAGTCTTAAAAAACAACTTACTTCCTTATTTTCACTGTTGTTATTCAATACTATGAAGACTACTTCTTTAATACCCACATTCAACCTCCCTGCCGACTATAAAGCCGCTCTAGCGAGACTTAACATACCTCCAGCAGACCCCAAACACGCACACACAACAGAACTCGCTAAAACCGTCCGAGCAATCATTAACCGTGTCCGCACCGAAGGAGATAATGCCCTCCTCCATTACACAAAAACACTAGATAAACTAACCACCCAAGCATATAAACTTCGTGTTACCGCGTCAGATTTCGAGTGTTTAACAGCAAATCCACTCGACTCAGCACTCATAACCGCTATTGAAACAGCGATCACAAACATTAAAACATTTCATAGCAAGCAAACCATTGAACCCATTCACCACACAGGCAAATTAGGTGAAAAACTCACCCTTCGTCCCTCGCCTATAAACGCAGTAGCCCTTTACATTCCAGGCGGCACAGCCGGGAGCACACCGCTTATCTCTACGCTTATCATGAATGCTATTCCAGCACAATTAGCAGGCGTCAAACGGCTAGTTGTCATGACACCACCTATGCCAACAGGAAACCTTGCTCCTGTTTTATTATACACATTGAAACGGCTAGGTATCGATGAAATTTATAAAATAGGCGGGGCGCAGGCTATCGCTGCGGGGGCTTACGGGACAGAGAGCATTGCTCCTGTAGATTTTATCAGTGGACCGGGCAATGAATATGTGACTGAAGCGAAAAGACAAGTTTTTGGTACTGTGGGCATTGAAAGTCTCTCTGGCAATAGTGAGATCGTTGTTCTATCAGATGGGTCTAGCCCCACTGAACACATCGCTAGCGATCTGCTCTCCCAAGCAGAACACGCCGGCAATGAAATGGTCTGTCTCATCACAACCTCACTCTCACATGGCAAAGCCGTTATCGGTAGTATAGAAAAATGGCTCCCCCAACTCTCACGCAAAGAGATCATTTCAAAATCGCTTGCTAGACGCAGCGCCTTAGTCATTGTCAAAGAACTGAGAGAGGCGCACCCGTTTATCAATGCCCTAGCACCAGAACACCTAGAACTCTCAGTTGAGAACCCACACGACCACCTCAAAGCCATTCATCACGCCGGCGCTATCTTTCTCGGTCGCTGGAGCAGTGAGCCAATCGGAGATTACATAGCAGGCTGCAATCATATTCTACCCACAAGCACAAGCGCACGATTCGCTTCACCGCTTACAGTACAGCATTTTTATAAATGGACGAATGTTATTGATTACACGGAGGACGCTTTTACCGCCTACGCTCCGCATGCAGCTCGCCTAGCTGCCGCTGAAACTCTTTCCGCCCATAAAAATGCCCTCGATATAAGAACGTCATCACCACCAAGCGATTAATATTATTGCTATTATCGATATTCTATACTGTTAATATTTGAGATTATTGATATCATTGTTATATGATTAGCAAGTGTTATGACAGCTTCTTCCGATCTAACGGCATTTAACGAAAAGTACAATGAGAAGAAAGTACTTATCGAGCAAGAACTTAAAGCGCTTGTTTTGAGATGGGAGCAGGAAAATACCACCACCCCAACCATTTTACGGACAATCAAAATCATGAAGTATTCGTTACTTCTGGCTAGCAAGCGTATTAGACCTGTACTCACGCTTTTTTGCTACGACATGTTAAAACCAATTATTGCTAAACAGCTCGCTGAAAACGCATTGAAATACGAATCACCCAATACCCTGCCCACAGCAGCACTCTTAGAAAAAAATGTATTGATGCTCGCTTTGAGTATTGAATTCATCCACACGTATTCACTTGTTCACGATGACCTCCCTGCGATGGATAATGCCTCACTTAGACGCAATCATCCAACCGCACATATTGTTTTTAGTGAAGCGGATGCTATTTTAGCAGGAGACAGCCTGCTTACTGCTGCATTTAAAATCATAGCTGATGTTATGATTGAATTAAAATTAGGACATTTCAATACTGCAGGTGTCCTTGCTTTGATAAGTTCTGCAGCAGGATTCGAAGGCATGATAGCAGGACAGGTCTATGATCTCGAAGCAGAAACACGCTCTATTTCCTCACAAGAAATAAAAGACCTTCACCTCTTAAAAACAGGAAAAATCATTGAAGCGGCTTTACTCGTACCAGCAGTTCTCTGCAATCTGTCCGCATTTATTCCCCTGCTTAAGACCTATGCGAACTCCATTGGGCTAGCTTTTCAGATCATCGACGATATTTTAGACACCACACAGGTAAGTCAAACCTTAGGTAAACCCGCTAAAGCAGACCTTACCAATAAAAAAACAACCTATCTCACTTTCATGTCCGTAGCAGAAGCCTACGATCATTCCGCTAGTCTCATTGCCAGGGCACAAAAAGCCCTAGACGACGTGAGCACACTCGCTAGTAAAACTTTTCCAAACACCCATCCACCTATTCTCATTGACCCCTCACCGCTAAAAGGATTAGCCCGCTATATTCACGAACGCAAACAATAATGAACATTGACTCATTACTATTAGCAACGACTCACTCAATTGTCCTATTTTGTCCTATTTTTATACGATAGCTACAAAGACGGCGCAGCGCCGTACTACAGGATATTGATTCTCGTAGAGCATTAATTTCTGCAAGATACTTACTTTTCCTAGCAATCACTGAGTAGCAGGCAATTTAAAATATGACTTTATCCAGTACTCACCTGCTGGAATAAAGAGTTTCTCAGTGAAATCACCCCACGTAACGAGTTCTTTATGTAAAATAGGCGTTTTAGGTGTAAGGTCTCCACTGGCAATGGCTTTTGTAATTGTTTCACGCGCCAGATTTTTAATTTTTCCTGTCTTAATGTCCTTGTAAACAATGTTTAGATTGGGAACAAGCGGACAACCTAGCCGTAACGCGGTCGCTTTTACCTCACGAATAAGTTCATCTTTAGCGCAGCCGCCGACTTCGGTATGCGGACATTGAGTTATAACCACAAGTAGTGTCTGCCATTTAAATTGCTGTTTGGCATAAATGGGTTTTTGATGACTTTTCCATGTCTTTAAGAAACGCGAGAGCTCTGCATGACAAGTAGCACATTCTGCCTCAGACAATTCTCTAGCAAAAGGAAATAACCAAACACCCGCTGTAGCGGGAAAGGTGCGTAATTTAGCTTCCATCTTTAACGACTCCATTTAATCTTCCTTAGAAAAATACCTTTATACACTTGTTATCTAAGATTTAAAGCTTTAAAGTTTTACGAAAACATTTCTTATAACGTGATCTTTTTATGCCCGTAAAATCAGACCCGTAGAATTAGACCCGTATAACTGCTCTAATCATACCATTAAATACAAAAATAACTGGATAAATTGATACTATCCGTATGGTTTTTTACACAATTAAAGATTCTTTAATAGAAAGAATACTCAATAACTTCATGATAATAAAGCGATTGAGTGCATAAACATAGGTAGCCATACGGTTAGACCTTATGAAAGCCAGTACGGACAGTAAGAATTTATCCGCCGAACAAATCGTAACGGCATTAGAAATTGAGACACGGCTCAAACACGTTTTCATGCACATAACCAATCATGAAATACGCTCACCCATCAGTAGTATTGTCAATATCACAAAATTACTCACCGAGAATATTAGCAAATTACCCTATGAGAAGGAATTGAAACAAAATTCAATCCCTTCATCCTCAGTTCCTAAGACCCCACTGCAGAAATCTCTGCCCCAGACAGACCAAACCGCCAACGAAGACCTTATCAAAGGACTAGAACTCATTCACACAAGCGGGCATCGGATTCTGGAAATATTTAATACGCTATTAGAATTCATCACGACAACTAGTTTTTATGAAGACCTTAAATTGACCGCTTTTGAATTAGAGCACGTCGCTCATAAAATAGCCACAACCACTCATCACTTCATTAAAAATAGCCCCCTTAATCTAACCATCACTAAAAATTATCTAAACGAGGAGCACAAAAAACCTACCATCATTAATGACGAACGCCTGCTCACACAAACTCTCACCTATACAATGATTTATATTTGTAGTCTGTTTAAAGCAGGTGATGTGCATTTAACTATCGTAGCACAAGAAGAACAGATTGTATTTGAAATCATTGGTAAAAGCAAAGCTCCCTCAGAAATACCGCATAGGCCCTGTCCCTCTCACGCGCCCATACGAAACTATTCTTATACTAACAACACTTCCAATCAATCTCACTCACCTAATTTCTCACTATTAACACAGAATATTGCTAAAATGCACGGGCATGTCCGCTTAGCTAAGGAGACCGAGTCGCTAGAATTGACGGTTACTATTCCTAAGATTTTAACATTTCCACAGAAAATTTGATTTTTTACCACGCCATCAATACAATATAATGCAGTGCAATGCAGTACAGTGCGCTCTAAAACTCCTTTACAAAATAGCTCACCACCCAATCAATACACTATTTACTAAAATCTTTATGAAACCGCGTAGCTTTAAAAAATCATCATTGAAATTAGTAACCTCATATCGACATGAAAACACCTCGTTCTCTAGATCAAACACTAGAACAGACGCCTACTCGATCCCGTCATATCTCACCTGATGCGAATACTTATGAAGGGCTTCAAAGCGACAACGATCTAATCATCATAAAAACAACGCCAGCAGCTAATCCCTTTATTCTTATCATAGAAGATGAAGTGATTGGAATAGATATGCTAAAACTCATGCTAAAAAAGTACACGAAGAGTCACTTCATTATTGCTAAGGACGGAGCAAGTGCCCTTGCATGCTACCGTAAATACCTCCTACAGCTTAGCGGAGTGTTTATGGATATTATGCTACCAGATATCAATGGTTTTGACCTCATTAAGAAATTCAAAACTATCTCAGCAACTAAACCTATCATTGCCTGCACAGCTTATAACGACAGTGAGACGACCCATCGTCTACTTGAGCACGGATTTTTTGGATACTTAGGAAAACCGTATTCCGATGCAGATTTATTCGCTAAATGTAATTTACTGCTCCTCACACAAAAAACACAGAGTTAATAACAAAAAAAATACTAAATAGATTTAGCCTCAATTTAGCCTCATTAAGCCATTAAAAACTGTCTCAATGACTAAACCTATCACCGTCTACACCATTTACCTACGCCATTTATAAAGACAATGAAGTGACTCATCGCTTATGAAACCCCTTACTGTCTATTATTGATTGCTTATTGGATTGATTGCTTATTGGAACATGTGTTCTTTTACTAGAAGAGTCGTCCATTCAAAGTGCTAACAAAGTTCGACATTGGTGACTGCATCTATTTTTCTAAGTTTAGCCCGTAATGTTTCGGTCAACTGGACACTAATTGTATTGCCTAAGAAGAGGGTCTGGCGTCTAGCCATAGCATGATGTGTTTCTTTCATCACCAGATACACTTTGAGATTGCCCTTAGGGGACTCTTCTAAAAGTTGTTTGATAGAAGTGAGTGTATCAGCGCTGACTTCACCTGTGAATGTAATAATAAGTTTTTCTAGTCGCTGAGTGGAATGGGTTGTATGATTGGATTGCTGGGTTTTATCGTTGCGATTTGCTTGCTTTTCGTCTTCGGTAGTGATGGGGGTTATTTTATTGACTACAATAGACAATATATCGTTACGATTGTAATTTTTTTTAAAGAATCCCATTATTTTTATAGGCATATCTAAAACAAGCGTAGCTACTGGTGTAGCTACTGGTGACTGGTCGGTTTTTTTGTGCTGTGGTGGTGTGCTTGGATTGGGTTGCGTCATATTTTTCAATTCTGCCCATGTTTTAGGGAAACAGACGCATTCAAAGACTCTCAGTCCATTGTTAACCTTTAAAATGCTCATTTCTTCGTTGTTTTTTTTAGTGAAGCGGATCATGACCTCTTCCAAAATACCTGCCAATGTTAACGCCTTGTTTTCAGTCCACGAACTAGGCAAACTGGCATCAAAATTGGTCAGTTCTTTAAACACTTGTGTGTATTTCAGGGTAGGGTCTTCACGAAAATTAAATGCCAGAATCTCTTTTTCTAGTGTTTTAAGAACGTCTTTACGACTAGGAGTGGCTAATTTTAGCTTTTTAAGTACTTGTGCTTCTAGGATATAAGGAGACGTGCGCGTTATGGAAGAAGTAGCCGTGATTGCTGCTGTATTCTCGTCATTAGCGACTGAAAATAAACTCTGCTGCCCACCTCTGTACATATTGATCTCGGTATCAATAATGCTTTGAATACTCGCATAAAGTTTGAGGAGAATATCTGCGCGCAATTCTGATACCTTTAACAAAGTCGGTGGTGTGATCGCTTGTGAATTTTCAATTGGAGACGTAGCTTCCTGGTTAGAAGTATCACGTGATTTTATAGGAGCGTCTGTAGAAGTATTTGCATGTCCATCTGCAGGAGCTTTTGTAGGAATATCTGCAGGAGTATCTGTGAGAGTATTTGTGAGTTTATTTGTAGGAGTATTTTTCTCAATACATGTTGGCGTGTAAAGGGAGTCGAAGCACTGTGCTTTAATGAGGGCTTCTACTGTCTGCTTGGTAAAAATGCTGCGGTGCTGTTCTTCAGGCAATGTTTCAACATAACGTGTCATGCGGCTTAAAAAATGACTGAAACTGGTAAAAAGACCCTTTTCACGCTCAGCGACAATAGCCTGAGCCGTATGCTTGCTAATACCTTTAATGGCATTAAAAGCAAAGCTAATGGTTCCATTACGATTTTGGAAAAAGGTTGTTGCTGTGTTAATATCAGGAGGAAGGATAGTGATCTTATTGAAGGAACATTCTTGAAAAACACGGCGCATTTTAGCCTCACGAAGTGAGTTAATCTCACTATTTAAGAAAGCCGCTATAAAATAAGCAGGAAAATTCGCTTTAATATAGGCAACACGATAGGCTAAGATAGCATAACCTGCAGCGTGCGATTTATTAAATCCATAACCAGCAAAAGCTTCAATAATTTCATCATAAAGAAAAACAGCATCCGCCTCTTTGTGTTTGAGCCGCATCGCCCCATCAATAAATTTTTTACGAAATGAAGCAATGAGATTCCTATCTTTCTTCCCCATTGCCTTTCTAATGCTATCCGCTTCAGCTAGTGAAAACCCAGCAAAAACACGACAGATCTGCATGATCTGTTCCTGAAAAACAGGAATATACTTAGTCGGAGCGAGAACTTTGCTAAGCAAATCAAACCGATCACACAGCTTTTCAAGCGCAAGATAGCGGTCTCTATCGGCACTGTTCTGGAAAGTAGGCGCACGACCATGCTTTCTAGCAATATACACAGGAATCCATGCAAGCGGACCAGGACGATAAAGCGCATTCATAGCCGTAAGTTCCTCAACACTATGCGGTCGCAATTCCTGTAAATAACGCGTCATGCCCTCAGATTCAAATTGAAAAATCCCCACAGTCATTCCCTTAGTAAAAAATTGGAACGTGCGGCTGTCATTAAGTGGGAATTCTCGCCAATCAAGAGCCTCGTTCTCACAGCGCCTAATCTCAGCAACCGCATTTTGAATCAAACTGAGCGCACGCAATCCCAAAATATCCATTTTAAGCAGACCACAGTGACTCTCCAAAAAACGACCATCATACTGCGAAACCGCACTGTCTTCTTCATTTTTAGTCAATGGAATGTAATTGTGAAGCGGTTTATCCGCAATAACAACGCCTGCTGCATGAATGCTCGTCTGCCGAATCAGATTTTCTAGCTTGAGCGAATGCAGATAAACCTGTTTGAGCTGTTCGCTAGCAAAGATCTGGTTTTTAAGTTCATTGCTATTTTCATAAGAGACCTGCAAACTAGATAGGGGCTGGCTATCACTTCCATCATCATCCGCAGCACCATAGCTGCTAATCAGAGTAGATAGCCGATTCGAAGTTTGAAAATCAATATTGAAGACACGACTGACGTCCTTAAAAACCGCTCGCGCCTTCAATCTCCCATACGTAATGATCTGACACGTATTCTCCATGCCATATTTCATTCTAATATATTCAATAACCTCATCACGACGATCATCTTGAAAATCAATGTCAATATCAGGCATTGAAACACGTCCTTTGGTAAGAAATCTCTCAAAAAGTAGATCGTAATGAATAGGGTCTAAGTCAGTTATGCCCAGAACATAACCGACCAGAGACCCAACTATCGAACCACGACCAGGGCCTACTAAAATAGAACGTTCTCTAGCTGCATTGATAATATCTGCCACAATAAGAAAATATTCCGCAAAACCCATAGAATTAATCACCTCGAGCTCATCTCTAACGCGATCCCAATAAAGATCAGGCACTTCCTCATCCTTAAATAGCAATTTAAGCTTAGCAGCTACAATGTTCTCAATATACGTCGCTGGATCGTTATCATCCGGTATCGTGAATTTGGGCATATGAAACGTTTTATCACGAATATTGATGCGACATCGATCATTGATACGCAATGTGTTTTTAAGAGCTGCAGGCACATGCTCAAAATGAACCGCCATTTCCTGTTCAGACTTGAAATGATAGCCCGTTCCTACTAAATAAGAATGTTTGTTTCTTCCTATACCCTTTTTAGTGGTGATAAGATGCTGATTGGCAATACATAACATCACTTCGTGACTGTACCAATCCTCCTTGTCTAGATAATGAACTTCATTGCAGGCTATAAGTGGCAATTGCAATTTCTCTGAGAGCTCAATCGTTGCTTGCGTAACAACGCGATAACTGTCGTGATTATGGTCTTCAATCTCCAAAAAATAGTGATCTTTACCAAAGATCTGCAGATATTCCGTTGCAATTGTCTTTGCTGAAGCGATATTGTTTCTCTTCAATGTATCAAAAAGCTCGCTCCCCCTACCGCCAGAAATACAGATCAATCCCGCTTTATACTTAGATAATTGCTCGAATGTTATCGTTGGGAATTTTCTAATCGTCTGATCATAGGACAATGTACTCAATTGTATCAGATTTTTATACCCTTCGTCTGTTTCAGCTAGCAGAATGACTCTGTAAACACCAAAGGGCATATTGAGGTCTTCGTTTATAGAGCGCATTTTGCCTCTATTTTTAGCACGACTTAATCTAGTCGTCTCATTGGTTTCTTTAAAATGGTTGCTCTGGATATAAAATTCACTCCCAATAATTGGATTTATCTTAGCACGTGAAGCCAATTCAAAAAATTCCATCGCACCGTAAAGGTTACCTATATCCGTCAGAGCCATCCCAGGCATATTGTAAGTAGAACACCGCTCTACTAATTTCGCAACAGACGCCAATGACTGCAGACAAGAATAATCAGAATGTGTGTGAATATGAACAAAATCCATTCTATAATAATCCCTTACTTCTTTCCCCAAAATCCTTTATTATTCGCTTCCTTCCTTGACAACCTAGCGGTTTTACAGCAAAAATTGCTATTTATGGGCTAGTCCCTTCTCAAGTCGCCTAGCGGTTTTACAGCAAAATTCGCCATAAAATCTACGATTCTCCATAAAACTTACTATTGTACTCTAAATCTTATAACCGTACAACAAATTTATATCCAATTTTACGTTACCAATTTTACACTACCCTTAGTAAGTGAATCCAAAATAAGTTCGAAGATCTCTGCTCATTTCCCAATATGTCTCTGCTCATTTCCCAGTATACGCTCTGTAAACTTAAAAATCTGTACCCATAAGCTCCACAGTTCACGCTCCACAGTTTACACTCTGCAGATTTACGCTCTGCAGATTTACGCTCCGCAGTTTATCAATGATTCTATTCTTATCGATAAGATAAGAATGTAGAGAAGACGTTCAATTATAAGGAATACAGAGAAGACATTGAGTTATAAATTGTCAATGATATTAAGACACTGCGGCATAATTCCAGCACTAACGCCTGAACAGTCGATGAAGCAGTAAATAATTGATGGGAAGCGCGTCATAAATAGATTGATGGGAGTCGCATTACATCAATCGCTTTACAGTTAAATTACATTAACCAACAGCATTCATTAACAATATTCATTAGTAACATTGATTAACAACATCGATAAACAATATTCATTAATAACATTGATTAACAACATTGATTAACAACACCGATAAACAATATTCATTAATAACATTGATTAATAACATTGTCTTTATAACATTGTCTTTGTAACATTGCTTTAACTGAGTCATGGTGGCTTTAATTGAATGATCCGATAACACGGGGTTAAAACCAATCGTCTATGAAAATATTCAGTAATTGCAGGAATATTTCACGCTTTTTGGTCTCGGTCAATTCAATTTCTATCTCGGGTACCGCAGGAAGATCATCCTCTGGACCTTCAATTGGCTCTCGAACTATAATCTGATTGGTCACGCTCTGCAGGTTATTTCTAGGAATTTGTCCTATAATTTGATTGGTAACGGATCTATTTGTATTGATTGTGGTTGGTGTGCTGCTATTATTTGGAATAGTCTCTTGTTCTGGTGATGATGGAGACTGATCTGGAGGTGATTGCGTAAGCGGTGTGGTGGATTGAAGCGCTAGTTGTTCTTGTAACAATTGAGCTGCTTCCTGTTCAGCAGTTTCACGACGTTGCCGTTTAATGTCCTTAATTTGCTTTCTTACGGCAGCTATTTCGTCTTGGGTCGGGAAATTGAGTTTTTCGAAATCATCCTCAGTAAATGTAATGGTATCTTGTCTATTTTCATAAAAAAGTGTAAGATTGGCAAGCTTTGTGGCGGAAATTGTCTGGTCTTCGCTGATATGATTCCCATTAACTTGCGCAGCGAAATTCAATTGCCCGCGGTCTTCATTATTGAGGTTGATTTCTCTAGCAACATTGAGTGTATAGGTCTTATTGGCGGGATTATAGGCTGTAATCACAGCACCGATGCTACCGCTAAGCCGTTCACGACTGCGAATTGAAATATCTCGCGTCCCTTCTAACGCATTTCCACGATTACCCAATAACGGCAATAAAAATTCTTTAAGCACACTTATATCATTATATTCTCCCAATTTACCTTTAGACGCTTCTAAATCATAACGAAAATCAAAATCATCATCGAACATAACCTCAATAATTGTTCCAAGTGGCAATTGTTGTGCTGGCGTGAAAAAACCTTGATTGTTATTCCAGAGGTCCTGAGCGTAAAGAATGGCTGCTGCTGGCTGCCGATTAGAATCTTGAATTGCGTTTCCATTGATAATAATCATAACAACATTGCTTAAAATTATAGACCCTACAAACAATATTCTCAAAAACAATATCCTTAAAAACGGCTTAAAAACCAGTTTTTCACGAACGAACCGTAATAATAATAACAATTTCTTTACATTCATATTTTTTATACTCATACGAACCCAGCGCTCAATTAGTAACCAGGATGATTGAAACAATCTCCAACTCTGTTGTCCATTGTAGTTTTTGTCGTGATCTGAGGAATTCATCATATTCTTATCATCATACTCTTGTTATGCCGCTTAACAACCATTATTCAATCATTATTACCCAATTGTTATTCAAGCATCAATTATTATCCAGGCATCAATTATTATCCAGGCATCAATTATTATCCAGGCATCAATTATTATCCAGGCATCAATTATTATCCAGGCATCAATTATTATCCAGGCATCAATTGTTATCCAAACATCAATTGTTATCCAAGTATCAATTGTTATCCAAACATCAATTGTTATCCAGACATCAATTATTATTCAATCATCAATTGTTATTCAATCATCTTTAAATCATTATTACTCAATCACTACCCAATCACCATTCAATCATCATTATTAGATTATTTGTCTTTAACAAAATCCTATCATGGTATAATTTTTCCTGATTGAGCATGGTTTTCTGTTCTTTTACCGCATTTCAACTTTAAACATAACAGGAGCGTATTACCCATTAGAAGCGCATCACTTCAAGAAAAGATAAAACCATCATAGAAATGTATTCGTAATAGAAATATATTGATAAAAATACATTGAAATATATTAAAAATGCATTGAAATACATTCATTAAAATACATTGAGTACACATTGAAATACATTAAGTACATTAAATACATTCATTGGGGGCGTATAACTCAGGGGTAGAGTGCCACCTTGACATGGTGGTGGTCGTTGGTTCAAATCCAGCTACGCCCATATTTCCACTGTATAGCCATATTTCTACTGCATAATACAGTTATTCTCCCCAAGAATACAATTGCAATAAAATACACTTACAATAACTCACTCATTAACACAATATAACACAATACAGTTCAAAAATATAAATCCAGCCTTAAATCTAATCTATTATCGGATGAACTGCTCTTTAAATTGGCTGATCTTTTAAATATTAGCACCTAGATATGAGCACCTAAATCGCTCATAATTTCTTAGCCGTAATAAATTTTTAATCGTCTTCCGTAAAAACATCTTACAATTAACTAACATACCCTCGCTCACGTATTCAAAAGCCTTCATAATAAACATAAATTGACTGCTATCAAACCATAATCCGTCTAAACAGGCTTAATTGATATGAATTGATATAAAAATTTTACTGAATTTTACAAAATTCAATAAAGATAATTCAGTAAAGATAGTATACTTTATCTGATTGAGTTCCTCCATTAACGAACTACAATGCTAGTTCTCCCGTTAATCCCGTTAAATATCTTAATCACAGGCACTTCTTATAGAGAATCATGGCTGTTTTTAATTATCTTTAAGGGTAAATTCAATATTTTTCTTTCGCCAAACTTCTTTCACTAAACAATTGACATAATGACTGTAAAATATCAGACAAGTAGCTAAATTGATTATACACTATTGATGGTATACTATTAAAATAGTAACAAAATAAGCTGTGAAAATTGATTATAAATAATTAACTACGTATCACTAACTCTAACCCAATATAACTCTGCAGTGTAACTTATAAGATTTATAATTGAATCGAGGAAAGAAATCATGCTACCCAATAACATAGACTGGAACAATCCTACAGCAGTTGCTGAGATCAAAAAGAAAACCAAAACCATGCTTCGCAACCGAATGCAGAAAAACGCAAAAGAAACATGGAAGGATATTGTCACCGCAGTGACCGAAGAAACCGAAAAAATCCACACCGAAACCCAACAGTATGGCTCTGCTATCCCAGAAGTCAAGTTAGAAGACATAGAACATAAAACGGTCTCTGCAACCACGATAGAACGCATCTTAAATCGCGGCGCTGTGGTTATTCGTAACATCGTAGACTCCGCCCAAATGACCCAATGGTACGAAAATCTCATCGATTACATCGAAGAGAATAAATATTACGACCAGGACATCGACCCCAATCTCGATAAGTACTTCTCAGACTTAGACAGCAAAAAACCACAGATCTTCAATATCTACTGGTCTCATACACAAATGAATATTCGCCAGCATAAAAATATGGCGAAAGCTAAACAATTCCTCAATCATCTCTGGAAACATGAAGTCGACGGCGTCAAATACTTTGACCCTGATAAAGAATGCATCTACGCAGACAGATTCCGTATGCGAGCTCCAGGCGATACTTCACTTGGGTTATCACCGCACATCGATGGCGGGTCTGTAGAAAGGTGGATCGATAATGCCAATCAAAAAATCTATAACCCCATCTTCGAAGGAAATTGGAAAAATTATGACCCCTTCAATGGCGCTTATCGTAACGAAGTTGCCAATATCCCTTCCCCTGCTGTGTGTAGAGCTTTTAGAACCTACCAAGGATGGGTGGCTCTCACCAAACAAGGACCCGGTGATGGCACACTACAACTCGTTCCTATGGTCAAGCAAAGCACCGCCTACCTGCTCATGCGTCCATTCCAAGACGACATCCAAGAAGAGGTTCTCTGTGGCGCCGAACCTGCTCGCGCACAAGCTATCAATGACGAATGGCATCAAATTCTCCTAAATGGACTAGTCAGCATTCCACTCATGCAGCCAGGGGACACCGTCTGGTGGCACCATGATCTCATTCACGCCGTCGAAAACGAACACAGCGGAGATCAAACCAGTAGTGTCGTTTATGTCGGCTCCGCACCCCTCTGCGAACGCAACCGCCAATATCTAGAACTTCAAAAACAAGCCTACCTTAAAGGACATAGCGCACCCGATTTCGCTCCCGAACATCGCGAAGTAGCCTACGCCCATCGAAGTCATCTAGAAGACCTAAGCGACCTTGGGAAAAAAGAAATGGGATTCATCCCCTGGTCATAACCATTCACCACCACAACTAACAGCTACTAGGCGTCCTAACCTAATAAAATCATAATTTAAGTCTATTTTAACCGTACAAACCTTTTAAATTTAATCATTACTCATATTTTATAATATTTGATCATACAGGACAAATACTCTATGAAAAAAACATTGTCACAAAAATCATTACTTATGACCTTAAGTGTTCTTATAAGTATAAGTTTATTAATTTTAACACTGCTAGGCGCTTGTTCTAAGCAAAAAGATGTTAACCAAGTCGGTGTTCTCCACTGGTGGACATCCGGTGGTGAAGCTGCTGCCCTCAATGTCTTAAAAGAAGACCTAGAAGGCAAAGGCGTTGCTTGGGAAGACATCGCTGTTGCAGGAGGCGGTGGCGAACAAGCCATGACAGCTCTCCGTGCACGCGTTGCTGCCGGCGACTCGCCAACAGCAGTTCAAATGCTCGGCTTTGATATCGTAGAATGGGCACAAGAAGGTGTCCTAGCCGATCTCAATACCGTTGCTAATGAAAACAATTGGGATACCGTCATTCCATTAGCACTGCAGAAATTTGCCAAATATGATGGCAAGTGGATCTCGGCTCCCGTCAACGTCCATTCTGTGAATTGGGTCTGGGGTAACAAGGCTATTTTTGATGAATTAGGCTTAAGTCCGCCACAGACATGGGACGAATTTATAGCCGCTGCTAAAAAAATCAAAAAAGCTGGATACATTCCAATCGCCCACGGCGGGCAAGCCTGGCAGGAAGCTACTGTTTTTGATAGCCTCGTGTATTCTGTCGGAGGAATTGATTTTTATACACGCGCAATGATTGACCTCGATCCAGCCGCTATCAATTCTAAAGAAATGCAGACTGTCTTCAATCGCTTACGTGATATTCGCGATCTAGTCGATCCGAACTTTCCCGGTCGAGACTGGAATCTAGCCACTGCAATGGTTATCGAAGGCAAAGCGGGTATGCAGATCATGGGCGACTGGGCTAAAGGTGAGTTTATCAAAGCCAATCAAGTACCTGACGAAGACTTCCTTTGTTTCCGATTCCCAGGCACCCAAGAAGCGGTCATATTCAATTCCGACCAATTCGTTATGTTTGAAATAGAAGCCAATCGTCGTAATGCACAGAACCTCATGGCTGTATCTATTATGGACCCTGTGTTTCAATCCGCCTTTAATGTCGTCAAAGGCTCCGTGCCAGCACGTGTCGACGTTCCTGATGATGATTTCGATGATTGTGGAAAAAAAGCAATGGCTCAGTTGACCGCCGCCAATAATAACAATACCATGGTCGGTAGCTTTGCACACGGACACGCTTCACCTGCCGCAGTCAAAAACGCTATGTACGACGTCATCACACAGTTTTTCAATAGCGACCAATCCAGCCAAGCAGCCGCACAAGCCTTAACTGATGCGGTCGGCCTTGCTGTCCAGTAACCTATATATAGACGGGTATTATTTCATCGTCTGTCCTCTAGAATGGTTCTTATAAGATATTCTATAAGCAAAAAAATATTCTATAAGAACCATTCTAGAACAGATGATCGTACTTAATTAAACCTATCTATCTTTAAATCTATCTATCAACTATTCGTAGTCGCAGCCACTGCTTATGCCTAAGTGAATAATTTATAATCTATAACTAGCGACGATTAATGATACAATCCTAACTATTTCAATGTAAAACGATGTTTCACATTTCAATGTATCCTTTACTTTACATATAGCAGTTTCAGACTATGCTAGCTGCTTTAGGGTAAAAAAATAATTGCTAAGAGAGCAACTGATAGGTTTGAAGTTTTTATGCGAAATTCTCGTCTTTTATCACTTAAACCGTTCGTTTTACTTGGGAGGGATATTAAAGCCTTTCTGCTAAGAGCACGGCAACATCCAACGCCTATCTTAGTGATTCTTCCATCATTTTTATTGACAATTATATTTGTCTATTTCTTTATTCTGTGGACATTGACGTTATCATTCACGACGTCAACGTTAATTCCACAGTACAACTGGGCTGGGTGGAAACAGTATTTTATTTTATGGTCGCTTCCTAATTGGTATAAAGCTATTTCAAACTTAGGTATTTTTGGCGTCTTGTATATTGGATTTAGCTGTGGGATTGGGTTATTGTTAGCTATTTTACTCGATCAGCGCATTCGGTTTGAGGGCTTTATTAGACCAATCCTTCTTTACCCAATGTCATTGTCATTTATTGTGACGGGTACAGCTTGGAAATGGCTGCTCAATCCTGGTTTAGGCATCGAACGTGTCGTTAGAAATTGGGGCTGGGAAAGTTTTACGTTTAATTGGATTATTGATCCAGACAGGGCTATTTATGCTGTGATCCTAGTCGGCGTCTGGCAATCGACTGGTTTTGTGATGACATTGTTTTTAGCAGGACTTCGTGGCATCGATAGTGATATTATTAAAGCCGCCCTATTAGAAGGAGCGTCTATTTATAAGATTTACCTCCGCATTATTCTACCACAATTACGTTATACGCTGCTTAGTGCTGTGATAATCTTAGCGCATCTTGCTATTAAGAGTTACGATCTAGTCATAGCTCTAACAGGAGGAGGTCCTGGCAATGCGACAGAACTCCCTGCCACATTCATGTACTCCTACACATTCACCCGCTCTAAAATGGCAATCGGCTCAGCGAGTGCTATTATGATGTTTATGACAGTTGTCGCCGTTATAGGCCCTTACCTTTACAATGAATTCAGAACAAAAAAACAATGAAAAAAGATAACGATAGCGTCCTTTACATGCACAGTCCTATTATCCGCATCATTATTTACGGATTATTACTATTAGCGTGTTTGTCTTTTTTATTCCCACTTTACGTGATGATCGTAACCTCGTTTAAAACTCTAGAAGAGATCCGTAAAGCCAATATGCTAGCACTGCCTGAAAATTTCACTTTAATGCCCTGGATAAGCGCCTGGCAAGAATCTTGTGTGGGATTACGTTGTAAAGGACTTAAAGACTATTTCTACAATTCCATTGAAATAGTGGTCCCTGGTGTCGTTATTTCTACATTCTTAGGGGCGTGTAATGGCTATGTTTTAACCAAATGGCGTTTTCCAGGGCACAATTGGGTCTTTGGATTATTGCTTTTTGGTTGTTTCATCCCATTTCAAGCTATTTTAATTCCTGCTGCACGAACGTTAGGGATTTTAGCGATTTCCAATAACCCTATCGGACTTATCCTCGTCCATATAGCTTATGGAGTGGGGTTCACGACCCTATTTTTTAGAAACTACTACGAAGTCTTTCCAACAGAACTCGTCCAAGCAGCCACCATAGAAGGAGCAGGATTTTTTCAAATTTTCTTTAAAATCATGCTCCCTTCATCGGTACCCATCATTGTTGTCTGCTTCATTTGGCAATTCACAAACATCTGGAATGACTTTATCTTCGGTGTCTCATTCACCTCAGGCGAAGGCATTCCAATGACCGTAGCCCTCAATAATCTCGCCAACAGCTCAACAGGGGTGAAAGAATATAACGTACACATGGCAGCAGCCATTATCGCCGCTCTCCCTACTCTCCTCTTATATATTTTATCAGGAAGGTACTTTGTGCGCGGGTTGATGGCTGGTGCTGTAAAAGGTTAATCACATAGTCAGGATTTTATATTTTCACGATTTTATATTGAATTACCGAGATGATCCAATGAAAGATTTCTTACAAATTGAAAATTTAACTAAATCTTACAATAAAGAGACGATCTTAAATCGTATCAATTGCTCCATTGCTAAGGGAGAATTTATTGTCCTCTTAGGACCCTCAGGGTGTGGAAAATCGACATTGCTTAATTGCATTACAGGTCTCATTCCTTTTGAGACAGGTACTATTTCTATCAATGGAAAGGAGATGAATCCCATTAGCCCAGCCAATCGCAATATCGCTATGGTCTTTCAATCCTATGCTCTGTATCCGAACATGAATGTTAGAAAAAATATCAGTTTTGGAATGGAGATCCGCAAAACACCGAAAGCAGTCATTGATCAAAAAGTCGAACAAGTAGCCGAATTGTTAAAAATTCGTGACCACTTACAGAAGAAACCTGCTCATCTCTCAGGCGGACAGCGACAACGCGTTGCCATTGCCCGTGCCTTAGTAAGGAAGCCTGATATATTTTTATTCGATGAACCGTTATCCAATCTAGACGCTAAACTTCGTGTCAATATGCGAACTGAGCTCAAAAAGCTGCACAAAAAACTCGCCGCAACCATTATTTACGTCACGCACGACCAAATAGAAGCCCTCACTCTAGCCAATCGCATCGCAGTCATGCTAAACGGAGAAATCGTTCAATTTGATACGCCCAATGAAATTTATCATCATCCCATCAATACATTTGTCGCCAAATTTATTGGCACACCCGTTATCAATATTTTACCAGCTACATTGGTTAGAAAAGACGGCACGTGGAAGCTAAAAATCTACCCCCTACAAAAAAATACCGCTAAATCCTCCCACGCTGCAGATGATTTTATAACGCTACCCATACCGACATATCTTAGCGAACACGATAAAAAACTAGAACAGATCGTAAAAGAACATGATGGAAAAGTACTGCTCGGCATTCGTCCCGAAGCCATAAGCTACGCAACACAACTTCCTAATGACGCTGTACCTGCCACAATCTCAGCGGAAGTCGACGTAGTTGTTCCTTCAGGAGCGGATACCTTTATTGTATGCAGAGTACTAGGACATGAAATCACAGCTAGAGCTCATTCTAAAGCCAAACTCGCTACCCCAAGTTCTACACAGACAGACAAAACTAATTTTATTACATTAGACATTGATCTTAACCAGGCGTTATTATTTAATTCGCACACAGAAAACCGTATCCTATAAAATCATATCCCATAACCTTTATCTTACAAGCAAATTGCCTTATTAAACCCAATAAAAAAATACTTACCCCGTGATTTATTATGAAAGTACAACCGCAAGCAGACCTCAGTAAAGGTCTAGCAGCAACGCTCACATTAAATAACAACGTCAAAATTCCCATCGTCGGACTAGGGACCTACGGGTTAGAAGCCGAAGAGACAACAGCACAAACCGTAGCTCAAGCACTTCAATTAGGTTACCGTCATTTAGACACAGCCTCTATTTATAATAATGAAGTAGGTGTTGGAAAAGGTATTGCACAAAGTGGCATTCCTAGGGAAGCTATTTTTATCACAACTAAGGTTTGGAATACAGAACAAGGCTACTCTGGAACGTTGGCTGCTTTTGAAAAAAGTTTAAACCGCTTAAATATCGATTTTGTAGACTTATATTTGATTCATTGGCCTAAACCTGAACACACAAAGGACACGTGGCGTGCCATGGAAGAACTCTACCACGCAAAAAAAATTAGAGCCCTAGGTGTCAGTAATTTCACTGAAAAACACCTAGCAGGACTATTAGAAGCAGACGCAGCCATTATTCCAACCGTCAATCAAGTAGAACAACACCCCCAATTTCCACAACTTGAACTTAAAAATTTTTGTGAAAAACATAACATTTACTTAGCAGGATGGGCACCTCTTATCCGCGGTAAAGTCTTTGAAATGGACGTCCTTAAAACTATTGCCACGCGCTATAAGAAGACGCCCGCCCAAATCGCACTCAGATGGCAGATCCAACAAAACATCATCACCATTCCTAAAACAAGCAATCTACAACGTTTAAAAGAAAATAGCGATCTCTTTGATTTCACTCTCACGTCAGAAGATTTTGAAAATATCACTTCTTTACGTGGCAACCGGGTCTGGCAACATCCCGATGAAATTGATTTTTGAGAGGATATTAAAGACTCAGCCGATATGACTTAGCCGAACAATTGCCGTAGCATGGACATTTCTGGCAATCTTTCATCACTTTACCAGGGAGTCGCTCTTTTGTTACGTGAGTGAAGCCTAGTTTGATAAAAAATTGTTCTGCTTCTACGGTAAAGGAAAGTAGTTGCTTAATATCTAACCTTCGTGCTAATACGATAGCCTCTTCTAGTAGGCGTCTTGCGATACCAAGCCCTTGATAAGCCTCTTCTACACACAGTGAGCGGATCTCAGCTAAGACGCTACTGTAACGATATAGTGAAACACAACCTATAATCACTCCCTTATTACGTGCAGGATGCAAGTCATTAATAACGATGGGAGTTCGTGACTGTGCTATCGTAGTGGTAGTTTTCGTCTTAACGACTGGATTTTCTCTTACAATGATAAAAGTATCAATATCCGAGCGAATGTCTTCTATACTTCGCTTGAGAAGTAGATTTTTAGCTGCAAATTTATTGATTAGATTATTGATCGCCAGAACGTCTCCTAACGACGCTGTAGATAGAGAAAGTGTGGTCTGCTTGCTGCTGGTAATCTGCATAGCCTATTATTACTTTAAAGACCTTGAAATAAAAACGACTAAGTGGTGAGTGGTTAATGATTAATAATTAATAATTTTACCACTATTAAGAAGTTTTTGTTACTTTCTTTTTAGGCGATTTTAGTGTTTTTCTAAATGGATTGTCTACGTATTTAATATTATCTAGCTTAGCAGTCAGTTTGGCGGGCTGTGCTTTTGGACTGGTGTTATGATGTTGTGCTGTAGGTTCTGCTGGTTTAGGAGCTGCGGTTCTTTGACTTACAGGAGCGAAACGGTAGGATTCATTGCGTCTACTATCATCACGGCTACTGTACTGGCGCCTTGGCTTAGACGAGTCTCTTGCACTATATTTTTTAAAAGACCGTGAAGAGGCTGCTGTAGCTGTATTGGAAGTAGATTGTTTTTGTATTCTTTTACGTCCACGGTTAGGCGCAGAATGTTTCTTAACGGGCAGATCATTGTCTAGATCAGCAAACAGAATGTGAACAATTTTTGATGCTGCGGTGGTTAATTTCATTCTAAAATCATCGTAGGTTACTGAGGCGGCAGGTTTTCTAGCTGAGGAGCGCGTTTGATAGGAATACTTGGTTTTAGCATAAATATCTAGTAATTGTGTGATAAGCTCGGGAAGTGATTTTTTACGAACTTCTTTTTCTGAAGCGATCAGACACCTGATATATTGTTTGGCTTCGAGTGCGTTGTAATATTGTTCTTTACGTTGGGCGATCTCTAGTGGAATAAATAAAACCTTCTTATTGAGATAAATGCACTCCGAGACTGTGCCTGCCCCTGACCGTGCAATAACAACCGCCGCCTTACGAAGTAAATAGACCCATTCGATTGGAGAGACGAGCCCAACTGCTAGATAAGAATCACTACTGTACGCCATGAATTTATCAAGATGGGCTCTGCCGACTTGATGAAGGACAAAGTATTTTTTAGTAAGTGCGTCTAGATTTCTTATAACGAGTTCATTGATAAAGGCTGAGCCATTTCCTCCCCCCGTAATAAGCAGAAGTGGTTTTTTCGTTCGAACACGACCTAAGTAGGACTGTCCATTTTCCTCGATAGCGCGTTGTGTTTTACTAGAACTGTAAAAAAACTTGCTGATAGGATAACCGATCCATGACGTTTTATGAGCCGAGAAATACTTGCGTGAATTTTTAAACGATATGAAGATCTTATGGGCAAAGAGCGCAGAAATACGGTTTGCCAGTCCAGCACGGCTTGTCTGCTCATGAATATAGACAGGAATATTTAACATAAATGCAGCAATTGACGGGGCCAGTGCCACATACCCCCCCGTATGAAAAAGCAGTGCACTTTTTCTGTAGGGATAAAGCAGTTTCAATGATTGAATAACGGCTTGAAAAATAATAAATAACGTTAAAAGATTTTTAACCGAAAAGTAGCGCCGCCATTTTCCAGCAGCAATTCCAAAATAGGTATCGACTTGCTGTTCAAAAATACTTCGCTCAATTCCATGTTTTCTACCGATATAGACTATTTCAATAACTTTATTCTTATACTGTCTAAATTTTATTTCCTTAAGCACTGATAACAAGGGAGTGACATGCCCACCGCTGCCACCTCCTGAGAGAATAATTGTCTTCACTCCACGTTTCCATTTTATCAATATAATTTTTATAACAATTGTTTTTCTGCCTAAATCACCTCACAAGGTGACGGCAAATATCAATCTCATTTCTTTAATTTTTTAATTTTTTTAATTTTCTTAACATATGCCTATCATTTCTAATGATCAGACATAATTACAAATAATCACAGATAATTACAAATAACTACGAATAACTATAAATAAGACAACCTAACCGTTAACTCCTATCAGCATAACACGTTAGCGTCAAATCAATACACATCATTTATAAATTTTTAATATTACGACTATTTTATAGTTTGTTCTTGACTGTTTTATAGCGTATTCTATCCAAAAGCACAAGCTATTGAGTAGATTGTATTCATTAAAACAACAAAATTAAGTACATTTTAATAAAAAATTAGATTTAAATACAATCATCACATCGAGAACACTCGAAATGTTCCAGAATGTGCTCCAGAATATGCGTATATCAATTATACCATATTCTATTATTAGACGAACAACATTGCAGAAACACACAAGGTTTACTCTATTGTTAGACGGGAAACATTGCAAAAATACACAAAATTTACTTTATTATTAAACAAAAAACACTGCAGAGACACTGCAATGATACTGCAAAGACACATAAAAAGTAATAAATTGAACCCTGACTATTTCAATATTAAACTATTTAAAGCGATTCATGGGTTGATTTCTGGTAAGAATCCGATATTTTAACGGTTTACGGCATAGTGTGAATGCTAATAGTTTCCGTTGTAGTGTACATTAGCGTACATTAGTGTACATTTTAGCGATTTCTGTTGTGATATAAATTTTATAACTTTTTTACAAATAAGACCCAAAGATTATAAATATTCTTACCCATTCTACTCAAAACTTAAATTCGAAGCCTAAAACGGGTATAACGGCAGCATTGCCTCCAAGTTCACTGATAATATCAGTAGGGGCTGGCATCCCAATCGTATAAGGTCCGCCAGGAACACGTATAAAAGCCCTGTTATAAGTATATCCTGTCACATTAGTGTAAAATGCTGATTCAAGGGCAATCACATCAATAAATAAACTTGCCTCAACTATACGGCTTTTATAAAAAATCCAATCAAACCGAATATTGATAGACAACGTCCAAGGCAATCTCGCACCATTAATACGACTAGGATCGTCAACAAAAACCAAACCACTGTCACATTCTAACCCAGTGCAGCCAGTAGATCTCGTAAAAGTACTATTCGTGCCGATAACCTTAGGACTATAAGGTTTTCCTGAACTTCCTATAATCTCAAATGACAGACTTACGCGCTTAGAGAGCTTAAACAAGGACAAAAACTTAATGGTATGCTCAGCATTCTCTTCATAAGGCGCACGAACTGTCCGAAGTGTTTGATAATCCAATCCATTATTGGCAGGATCGCTAAAAACATTACCTCTATCTTCAGTAAAAGGAATGCTAAATCTATCCACAAAAGCACGACTCCACGTATAAGAAAGCCACCCCGAATACCAATCATTGCCGAGGCGTCTGACTAGAAATTCAATTCCATATGCCGTTCCCTTGCCGACATTGACAGTTGGCCAGTTTTCAGGACTTTTAGCGTATTGTGTATCATAAGTGGGATTGAATAATATTTGATTGCGAAATAACTTGTAATATCCTTCTAAAGAAACTTCAAATCCTGCCCCTAAGAAGGACGTTCCTGTACCGAATTGGTATGTGTGCGGTGTTTTGAGGGCATAATCCTGGAAAAATACTGCATCATTGTCTTCATTCTCGATAGCAATTGCTGGAAATTGCGTGAATCTACCTGCATAAGCAAAAACTTCTAAATTCCCGGTATTGACCGGTGGTGCATAGGTCGTTCTGAGTCTGAAATCACCATTGACGTTCGCTTGACTGATATTGTCATAATAAAATATAAATCCAGTATCAAACGTCACCTGTTTAAGCGAAGTGATCAGACTGCTTCCTAGTGTCAAGCGATGTCTTAAAAAACTCTCCCGCAAGTCAACTAATTGACTGTTATATAAAATATTGGCGTTAATAAATTCTTGAAGTCTCTCACCATTGGGTCTTCCGTCCGCTTCAAATGTAAGATAATTCGCTGGATCTGGAGGTTGTAAGCCATTGGGATGAACTTTATTGAGCCCATAGCCACGGTCTAGCGAATATTTAAGATAATTGTCTAAGCTAAAAAATGGATTGAATACGTAATTAAAACTACCACGGAGACTGTACTCCTCGTTGGTTAAATTATACCGTTCTGTATTTTGATTGGTGCTTTTTATCCGTTCAGCATAACGATAAAATAAAATATCATAGTCATATTTATCTTGCTTAGAAGAGTACGATAACGCCTCACTATCCCAAGTTTTACCAAATCGTAGTGAAGAATCAATAAAAATCTTTTCCTCTGGTGTAGCGCCTTGAAATTCAGCATTTTTTGTATTGAAGACAAATTCATCACCACTGAATAAGAAAACAAACTTCAGTAGCCGCGTGGGATCAATCTGCCAATCAAATATAAAATGTGCATCATAAAATATAGGCGTCAATCTAAAATCCCCTAAGGCATTAAGCGCCCCCACAGCATCAGCAAGAGCAATATAGGCTTCTAAATAACTACGACGTCCCCCAAACGTAATTCTAAATTTATCTAGAAATTCAATCGAAGCAGATAAGCTTGCAACTATCAAACTAAGATTGAGGTCTACTGAGTAAAATTTGTCATAATCATAGAAATCTTTATCGAGAATATCAACGACTGATCCCTGGACGTTGTCATACTTTGCTGGGTAGCCGCCTGGGAAGAACAAAAGTCCGCTCAACAACTCAGGCGGGAATACACTAAAAAAGAATATTTCATGATATGGAGACCCGATGACAATGTCATTGTAACGGTAGGAAATATCGCCTGCTGCACCACCGCGGATAAATAAGTCCGTGTCAAATACACCCGTGGCGCTAATAATGCCCGGGAGAGAATCTAAAACCCCTAAGACATCTCCCCCTGTGCCAGGCAATTTGCGCGCTTCACCTGCTGTAAAGAGCCGTTTCTCAGAGAACCGCTCTTTTTTAACCCGTACGGTAGCAAGCCGCCTGACATCTGAAGTCGTTTCCGCCTCAGTCGTCACTTCACCATTTTTAGCGTCCGCTAGAGGAATAGCAATAGGAACTACCGTTTCAGCATTTACAGAAAAATTGCCCTTTTTAAGGCTGGTATTATCCGTAAGTTCATATTCATACGAACCCGCTGCAAGATCAATAACTGAAACTTCTGTATTGACTACTTTAAAGAGACCTGTTTGATCAGATACTAAAACAAAATCTTCACTAGAAATCGTCAATACATATCCTGACTTGGGTTTTGAAGAAGCAATTTCCGAAAGTTGAAATGAAACTTCCCTCGCAGCAAGGATACTCACGCATCCTAGCAGAATACTGAAACCTATAACTATATAATGACAACAATGACAACAATGACAAACTATTCTTAATTTAATTCCAAACTTTTTCATAATAAATTAAATAATAACTCCTACTACCCCATTTTTCTAATATCAATGATCGGGATATCTGATTATGTATTATTATACCATTCTTATAGAGCACATTCTAGAAATCACTTAAATGATGTGGCACGATGTGGCACGAAAAGTTCAATCAAGCTCTGTTTTTAATAATATAATCTAGAATACTAAACTCCCTATGGTTATTGGTGCTACTGGTGAAATAAAGCTCCGACAGTGCCAACCGATTATTTTTGGGTTATTTGTTCTGGGTTATTGATGGGTTATTTGCTTTGAATAATGGCTAAAATAAAAACTAAAGTTTTTACAAACGTTATCATAAAAAACACCGCCCACTTGGGACTTTTACTAGGACATAATGCCCTTCCACAGCATGCTTACGCATTACAGAAAGATAACGCCTACTGTTTTGTATACAATAAATTTCTTTACGGTATTTACAAATTACAGTGCGTGACGCAAAATTTAGACCCTGCTATAAGATCGGCAAGCCCCAACATTGACGACCACGTCGCTAAATCCCAATCCACTTCACCCGTACATTCTGCCCAAAAGTCGCAATATTATATTTTTGAGAAAATACACAATTACCATAGGTTACGACTCCATCACACAACACACAGTGCCCGTCTCGAAAAAAAGCTTGCCAATAAAAGCTTGCTTAACAATCTATTTCATGATGAAAATAAAACCGAACAAAAATTGTTCCTACGCATCATTGACAATCACAATCATTACATGGTAAGCTACGCAGGGTTATATATTCCAGGCGGAATACGTCATTACTTACTGCGCGATGACTACACAGCGATTCAGAGATTAGCACAACAAATCAATGACCACCTACACGGCATTTACATAGACAAGCAGTCGTTTGCCAAATTTCAAGCATGGGGACGAAAGTTAAGCAGTCTTCTTATCAAACCTGAACTAGCCACCAGTCTGTGCCTAGCCGATACGACCTACGTCACCTACCTCAATGACAAAATAAGTCTCCCGCTAGCTGTACTCGTTATAGGGCACCCCAATAGAAATTATGAAGTGCCTTTTAACAGCATGGCAGTCTACTTGCATTCCAATCATCATTTACCAGTAGTAGCTAGCGAAAAGAAGCTAGATTCACTAGGAGTCTTTACCAGCAAAGAGGATATTAGCATGATTCGTGAGATTCAAGCCATTACCGACAAACATCGTCTTGAAAAAACAGCTCCTAAGACGTACAGTTTTGGAACACTCAACACAGATGAGGTTTTAGCAAGTTTAGAACAATTTGATCTCGTGCATCTTATCTTCCATGGCGATCGGATTGAAGATGAATTTACGCTATTTCGCAATAATCGTGCCTTCTTAAAGTTATCACAAATGAAACTTGCCACACGTGTTCCCAAGGTTATATTTCTTTCTACGTGTTATTCTGAAGACGCGCAAGTTCTAAAGTGGTTTTTCGGTAATAAAGGACAGAGTCTGATCACAATGTATGGTGATATTCCTGCGCAGTCGCTTCCTGAGATTGTCAAAGCGTTCTACTGGCAATTGTTCACACGAAAAAGTACGATTCGCAAGTCTTTTCAAGCCATGCTTCAAAAATTGTATCAACAATCTAGTATCACGTTCTTCAAATTAAAATTACACGGCAATGGAGACGAATATTTTACTGAACGAGAAAACTTATAGGCTATCCCCTTCTTTAAGGCTCTTCTTCTGTTAATTAAACAACATTAATGACCGACACATTGTATAATTAACGAATGTGTCCGCTAGGTTCGCTGCTGGCATTTGGTTCGGTTGCTGGCATTTTCCTGTTTATTCTGCTTGTATGTTCTCTTATTTTCCTTGTAATTTCCATTTTATTATCCTCTTTCTTCTTTTGCTTTCCTTTTATTGCCCTGATTGTATTTATATTAAATGACATTGTGTTTTATGAATAATAACGAATTGTGTTTTATGATTAAATAAATAAGTGAGGTTTTAAAGAGTCAAAAATGCTTCAAAAAACGCTTCATATTGCAGTAGAAGCCCGTCTAATCAGTGCTCATAACGAAGGGATGGGAATTTACACCTACCTATCCAATGTTTTACTCGGATTACAAAACAAGTATAATGTAAATCTGCATGGAGAAGCACCTCGTTACCATTTTTACTTACTGGGAATAAACGAGATCAATCTCAAACGGCTAGGACTTTTAGCAGAACACTGTACGGTTACGCTATTGCCTGTTTCAGAGAATAATATTTATACCTATGACAAAGTAGCCTATTTTAAGGTTTTTCAAGAAACTGTTATTGCTATCAAGCCGAAAATTGATATTGTCTTCTTTCCACACATCGAATTTCCTAAGGACTCTCACCTTTGGCGTAAACATGGCATTAAAGTTGTTTGCGTTGTTCACGATTTAATTCCGACTTATTTTATAGCACCCTCTGTGATTTTACGAGGAATCTTCTCAGGAAGAATCCGCCTCGAAGCCATGTCTAGTGAAGGCGTATCCTATTATACAAGGATCAAATTTAACCATCGGTATTGGGACAAAATAATAACCGTCTCTAAGACGAGTGAGCGCCATCTTTTGAAGGTTATTGGGTTCAAGCAAAAACCCAAAGTGATTGTGACGCCCTTAGGTGCTGATGAAACGTTTAGGCCTTATGACAAAAAAACATGGGATAACTGGTTGCCGACCTTAATGGCTAAACGTTTTGATCCGACCTGTTACAGTCATAACGATGAATATCATGCTAGTCTTAAAGACCCTAATTCCGCTCAAGTCGTGGGCGATCCTCTTCGCTATAAAGAATACATTGTCTATTATGGCGGATATGGACTGCGCCGTAATATTGTCTTAGCTATCCGTGCCTGTCTTGAAGTTTTAGCAGAATTGCCACAATTTCAGCACATTAAAATAGTCATGGTCGGCTATGGAATTCGAACACGGACTTTAATAGAACAAGGTCTTCATAAAGACCTAGTATTTTTAAAATTCATGACCAAGCAAGAATTGGCTATTCTTATTGCGGGGGCCAAATTCACGCTGCAGCCACCCCTTATTGAAGGCTTTGGTCTTCCTATTCTAGAGAGCGTTCGGTTAAATACACCGCCTCTCTGTTCAGACATTGAAACAACGCCTGCCATTATAGGAAGAAAATACCCACGTTTCAATCCATACCGCTTAAAAGACATCAAACGGGTCATCAAATACTTTTTAACATGCCCGCCAGCCGAACTCACACGACTTCTCACCGAAGCAAAAGACAATGCTAAGCACTTTTCATGGGAAAAAACCGCTACCCTCACACATGAAGCCCTTTCATCTCTTTTTAGCAATGAAGTTAATGATAATGAAGTGAGGAATAAAAATCGGTAATAAAAATACTGCCCATAAATACTGCCAAAAGCAAGTGACTGACTGAGTAATTGACTAAGTGGCTGATCGACCCTAAGTCAACCCCCTAAAATACAGACAATAATTTTCATATGGCTACGTAGTGAGTGGTTGCAGGTTGCAAGTTGAAATAGTCGCTTGTCATGAAATTTGACCTGATGATAGAGCACTTCTTTCACGTGGCAATGAGGCTATAATTATTTTATTTTGCTAGGGACAAGTATATGCTACACATCGCTATTGATGCCAGATATATCAGTTCTGCTCCACTAGGCGGTGGGTTTCGTACCTATCTAGCCTATTTACTTCACGCTCTCCACCGCCACTATATTAATAAAAAAAAACGTCCATACTATCATTTCCATCTATGGAGCATACATCCCATACATCTTACTGCAACCAAACTCCCGAAGCACTTGATGAGTGTTCACCTGTTAAAAATACCCGCGCATATCTCACCCTGTCAAGAGAAGTCCTATTATTTAAAAGCTTTTCAAAGCGAAGTATTAAATCACACGCCAAAGATAAACATTGTGTTCTTTCCGCATTTAGAATTGCCTGGTGCAATAAAAAAATGGTCACATGCCAATATAAAAGTCGTCCTTACAATCCATGACCTGATTCCTACCCATTTCATAAAAGCAAGTGTATTATTCTCGCGTAAAATGCGGTTAAACGCACTCAATACGAAAGGAATAGAACACTACCTTACGCTAAAATTAAAACATCGTTTCTATGATAAGATCTTAACCGTCTCACCAACATCAAAACAGCAAATCTTAAACGTCATCGGTCAAGCTTACAATCATAAAATAGTCGTAACACCATTAGCAGGCGCGGCCAGTTTCAAGCCTTACACTAAAGCTAGCTTTGAAAAGTGCATTAAGGACTTGATGAAACGTTACCCTTCGTTTCCCTCGACGCTGCGTTATAAATGCTATATTTTATACTTTGGCAGCCATACCGTAAGAAAAAACATAGCACTAGGAATGCGTGCATGCATCGAAGTTCTTAACACATTGCCGCAATTAAGTCATTTCACCCTTGTAACCGTAGGTAGCGGAAGATGGATGCATGAAATGACTAGAAAAAACCTTCATCATCACATTTCCTGTCTAAGCAATCTCGCCGAACGTGATTTAGCTGTGCTTGTCGCAGGAGCACGCTTCACACTGCAACCTTCACTTATAGAGGGGTTTGATCTTCCTGTATTAGAAAGCATTCGAGCACAGACACTGCCGATCTGTTCGGATATTGCCACTCATCGTGATATTCTAGGACCGACCTACCCCTACTTTGATCCTTACCGTATAAGTGATATCAAACGGGTCGTAGAACAGTTTTTAACGATAGACAAACGTGAAGAGGCTGCTTTACTCGCTCAAACAAAAGCCCACATCAGAAAGTTCACATGGCAAAAAACAGCCCTTCTTACACATAAGGTCTTTCAAGAACTCAGCTCACTTAGCTAAGTTGTTATCTCTGCTAGAATAAATACCTTTATTCACGTTAAAATACCCTAAGAGCCCAGCACCTTAGAAGTAGATAGCTAAGTTCAATAATAAGTACTTCTAAACAGTACTTTTTAGCCATACCTCCGATCAGTATTCCTAAACAGCACTCTCGATCAGTATTTTCTGTGCATCAGATAATACCGTTATAATATCGTTATAACAGGAATGAAGCAAAACACAATCAATGTCCGCCTGCGTAATCGCCCCAGAGTTTTCTCAGTTGTTGGTCGCGACCACAGGCATAACGGTACAATTTATAACGTTTCGGGTTCTTTACGTAGTAGTCTTGATGGTAGTCTTCTGCTGGGAAGAAATCTCCGGGATCAGCGGTAATAATTTGCGTAGCGACGCCTTGTTTTTTAAATTTTTTAGCGACGGTGTCTTTAGAAGCGGTGGCTTCTTTAAGTTGGTTAGCATCATGCGGATAAATGGCAGTGGTGTACTGGAATCCCTTATCACAAAATTGACCTCTTTCGTCGGTAGGATCAATATTACGCCAGAAGATATACAACAATTTTTCATAAGTCACGATAGAACTGTCGTAGGTGACCTGAAGTGCTTCACGATGGCCTGTTTTTCCTGCAGAGACCTTCGGATATGTTGCTGAATTTCTGTCATCACCGATGTATCCTGCGACCGTGGCGGAAACACCTTTTAATCTATCATAAGGGTCTTCGAGACACCAGAAGCACCCCCCTGCGAAAGTAGCTTTTTTAATGTTTTTATTTGAACTCACAGCCTGCACCTCCTGGTTTTTTGGGCTTCCTGCTTTCTCAGTCATAGCAAACAATGCTGCACCGACAATTATTGTTAGAACGGACACGCTTACTAGTGAAATAAAATGCCGTCGTTTAGCATAAAACGTAGTTAAAAGCGTAGTTAAGTAAGATTTCATCAATAAAAAATAACCTATAAATTATAAAAAGTAAATTGTTAAGTTCTATGGCTTGTTTAATTTATGATCTGGTTAAAAGAGTGATTAATGACTTGGTTATAATGAATTGATTATAATGACTTGGTTAAAGAGAGCTATCAATAAGAGTTTGGCTAGGACACATATTTAGCCTATTTTTTTAGGCCTAGTGATTTATATCTAATATCTAGTAAATCATACGCAATCAATGTGCCCAGACATATAAAAATAAGACTTAGTGCATAAAAGTGCCGAAATGTATAAAAATAAGATTTAGTGTATAAAAATGAGATTTAAGTTTTATAAGATTTAAGTTTTATAAGTTTCAAATAAGACTCAAATGAGTTTCAAATGAGATTCAAGTTTTTTGGGGAACAAATTTGAGAGCGATGCCATTATTGCACCACCGTTGTCCTGTGGGTTGCGGTCCGTCATCGAAGACATGTCCGTGATGACCACCACATCTGGCGCAGTGGTATTCTGTACGTTTAGCAATAAGATTGTAATCATCTTTAGTTTCAAAGTGTCCTTCTATGTGAGTAAAAAAGCTTGGCCATCCTGTACCACTGTCATACTTCATTTTACTTGTAAAAAGTTCTAGGTCACATCCGACACAATGAAAAACACCGTCACGTTTCTCGTTATTGAGCGGTGACGTGAAGGGGCGCTCGGTCCCTTCCTTTCTGAGAATGTAGTACTGTTCTTTCGTAAGACGTTTCTTCCATTCTGTATCACTTAGTTCTAGTTTTTTGACCATTGATTTCTGCGGCTCCTGTTGTGCTTGTTTGGAATGTTCTAATGAATCAGATTTTTTTTGAGTTTTATTGTGTGAAGAGACGTCTGAATTAGCCTGTAAACTGGCGTGCGAATTGGCGTTCTGCTTAGAGTTGGGCTGCTTCGAAGGAGAATGACTGCTCGATGCATCCAATTGTGAAAATTGTGAAGAAGCTGTCGGTTTTTCAATGTTTTCTGTTTCTTTATTCGGTGTAGTCGTATTATTTGACACGTGGTTAGCATTTTTTCTTCGGTTATTGATCCAGGCGACAGAACCGACTGCTACCGTCACACTAGCACCTATTAATGCTAGTCTTTTTAAAAATTCTCGTTTATCCATGATAGGTATTTTTAAATATTCTCCTTAAAATTGTATTATCTAACATTCAATTCTAGCCTATTTTTCAATCCTAGCCTATTTCTTATCTCAATGTGTTTATTTATCTTAATATATTGTCATTTATTCTAGTTTATCCTAGTTTATCATAGTGTGTTTATATACTGAAACGACCTAAAAATCCTAGCACATTTTATCCTAGCGTGTTTATCTACCCATTATACGATTTAGTAACTCAATATGTCCGCTTTTTTTATATACACTCCTAAACATTTTTTTATTAGAATTGATTAAAATTGATTAAAATTGATTGCCTCACTGATCACTGTAAACAATTGTACATTATTTTACACTATTGTTTAACTCGTTGTAAAATTGATATGACGTTGTCTATATCATTTTTATATAGCTTTTATATCGCTTCTGCATGGCTTCTGCATGGGCTTTTACATCGCTTTTGTATGACTTTTGTGTGATTTCCTATACAGTTATATCATATAACTCTGTTTATAAGATAAAATGACACAGGATAAAATAACATAGAATAAAATAATATAGGGTAACATAAATAAGATAACATAGAAAATGGCTAAAAACAACCCTAAAAAATCAATCACAACACTAAAAAATCAATCAATTGAAATGAATTACTGGTCGAGCAGAGTATAAAAATTGCTGGTGGGGCAGCGTATGAACCAGATTACAAACAAAATATGATTGATGATTAGCAATCATATTCTCAAAAAGCGTAAATTTGACAAAAATCATCATTTATTTTAAAATTAACATGTGATCGCTTGCTTTGAAAGTTAGGACGAGACCATTTGTATTAAAATTGAGACATAACCGTTTGTATTGAAATTGAAACACGACCGTTTATTTTCAATTTGCGGCGTGCCCATTTGTATTAAAAAATTGAGAGTTGATCGTTTGTATTAAAATTGAGAACACTGCCGCCTAGAACACTGCGTCTACTTGCCACTGTACTAAAAATTGCTGTAAAAACCAAGTAGATTCTCAAATCGTCTACATTGAATCGTCTACATTGAATCGTCTACATTGAATTGTCTACATTAAATTGTCTACATAATTGTCAAATCGTCCGCATAACAATGGGATTCTTGTGATTAAATAGGATTCTTTCAATTAATTGACCAGTAATTGACTGATAATTGACCGACGATTGACCGACCGTACAAATTTGAACGTGTGTAGAGCTCATTACTAAATCATTAAAACAACCGAGTAGCACCGAAAAACCACCCAAAAGTATGAATAATAATAATAACGACGTAGATAATAACAATCATTCGCCACTTACGCCACTTACGCCTATTGCTAATAAAATATCATTTCCAGAACAAGAAGCAGAGATCCTAGCCTTCTGGAAAAAAAACGCTATATTTGAAAAATCATTAAAAACACGGAAGGATAAGAAACCCTACGTTTTTTATGACGGTCCACCTTTTGCCACTGGACTTCCTCATTATGGGCATTTATTAGCAGGAATTATCAAAGATATTGTCCCCCGTTACTTTGCAATGCAAGGACATTACATTGAACGGAAATTTGGATGGGATTGCCACGGTTTACCTGTGGAAATGGAGATTCAAAAGAACCTCGATCTAAAAACCAGCCATGATATCGAGAAATTTGGCATTGAGGAGTTTAACAATGCTTGTAAAAAAATTGTCCTCCGCTACACAGAACAATGGAAGAGCACAATTGACCGAATCGGTCGCTGGGTTGACTTCGAAAATGATTATAAGACTATGGACCGCTCTTTTATGGAAAGTATCTGGTGGGTATTTAAACAGATCTACGATAAAAACCTCATTTATAAAGGATTTAAAGTAGTCCCCTATTCCTGGAAAGCAACTACGATTCTATCCAATTTTGAAGCCAATCTCAATTATCAAATGACACAGGACCCTTCAATCATTGTCAAATTTCCCGTCCACGCCACCGACTCCAGCAAAAAAACGACTGAACAAGCCTCCAATCACGCCAAGCAGCCGTACACCAAACACCCACTAAACCAACAAGAATATTTACTTGCCTGGACAACAACGCCCTGGACGTTGATTGCCAATCTAGCACTAGCGGTCAATCCCAATATCATATACGCTAGAGTAGAACACGAAGGCGCCATTTATATTTTAGCTAAAAGTAGAATTGCCGCGACATTTAACGACAAACCCATTAAAATTATAGCAGAATTTAGCGGCGAAACCCTGAAAGGAGTGCGTTATCGCCCGCCTTTTAATTATGCCAGAGAAACTCTGAGAAAACAAGAAGCCGCTATCCCCGCTAACGATCGACCGCAAACCTCTATCAGTAATGCCTTTCAAGTACTGAGTGATTCGTATGTGGACGAAATAGAAGGGGTAGGAATTGTGCATATGGCACCTGCTTATGGAGAAGAAGACTTTCGTGTCTGCAATTTACATCACGTCCCCCACTACGATCCGATAGACAAAGACGGTTTTTTTGATCCATCGATCACAATTGCCCCCCGTACTAATTTCAAAGCCGCCAATAGCACTATTATTCAAACACTTAAAGAAAACAATTTATTATTTGACCATAAAACTATTGACCACAGCTATCCATTCTGCTGGCGTACAGATACACCGCTTATGTACAAAGCAATATCTACATGGTTTGTCAATGTGACGGCTATTAAAGAGGATTTGATAGCAACCAATAAGACTATTCATTGGATTCCTGAGCATATTAAGGAGGGAAGGTTTGGAGAATGGCTGCGTGATGCTAAAGATTGGGCGATCAGTCGCAATCGTTACTGGGGTACGCCTATTCCGATCTGGGAAGCTCCGGATGGCGAGCGTATTTGTTTTGGTGATATTGCTTCACTAGAAGCGGCTAGCGGACAATCGTTACCTGATATGCATAAACCTTACATCGATACCCTTACTATCACACGTAATGGCAAAACATTCAAACGTGTCGATGAAGTTTTAGATTGTTGGTTTGAATCGGGAAGTATGCCTTATGCATATAAGCATTATCCGTTTGAAAACAAAGAAAATTTTGAAGCGGGGTTTCCAGCAGATTTTATTTCTGAAGGGCTAGACCAGACCCGTGGATGGTTTTATACACTGCTTGTTATTGGGACCTGTCTGCTTGGGCGGAGTCCATTTAAAAATGTCATCGTGAGCGGACTTATTCTAGCCGAAGACGGTAGGAAAATGTCTAAACGACTGAAAAATTACCCCGATCCCACTGAAATTTTAGATAAACTCGGCGCCGATGCCCTTCGTGCCTATCTTATTTCATCACAAGTTCTGAGAGGTGAAACATTACGTTTCTCAGAACAGGGCATTATACAGATCATTCGTACTATTATGCTGCCTATATGGAATGCCCTATCGTTTTTAACAACCTATGCAAGTATGGACAATTGGCGTGCTAGTGAAGACCGCACGTGGCTAAAGCTAGACCCAAATACACTTACGCATAACCTTGATAAGTGGATTCTCTCCACTAGAGAAACGTTAATCGCTAAAATCAATGCTGCTATGCAATCATATCAAATTTACAAAGCCATTACACCTATGATTACATTCATTGACAGCCTTACGAATATTTATATTCGTAGGTCCCGTGAGCGGTTTTGGAAAAGCCAGAATGATGCTGATAAAGATTCGGCGTACCGGACCCTGTACAGCATTCTCAAACATTTTTCGATCATTTTAGCGCCTTTTATGCCATTTTTAGCAGAAAAAATTTATCAAAGCCTTAAAAATAGCGCCGATGTCGTATCCGTGCACTTAGAACACTATCCGACAACACAACAACAAGCACGTAACTTGAACTTAGAAGAGGACATTAAAACAATCGATACCGTTATCAAACTTGGAAGAAGTCTTCGTTTGAAAGCTAAAATCCGTATTCGCCAGCCTATCAGTAAGCTTACAGTAATTTCAAAAACGGCTAAAATTCCTGAACTTCTTGAAACTTACGACACCATGATCAAAGAAGAACTCAATGTAAAAAAGATAGCCCATAGTTATGATGAAACCGATTATGTTCTCTATTCTGCCAAAGCCAATTTTAAAAAACTCGGACAATTATACAGCCACAATATCAAAGCTATCAATAAGTCGCTCATGGAATTATCAAGCGAAACAATTGCCGAAGCGCTCAAAAATGGAACGTTTAACGTCATAGCAGACGGAAAACCTATTTCTCTAACCCAAGAAGACGTCGTCATTCATCGCAGTGAAAAATCAACCTCTCCTATTCATAACGAAGGTGCCATCAGCTGTCTTATCGACACCGATTTAACGGCTGATTTAAAACAAGAAGGACTTGTTCGTGAATTTATTCATTGCATTCAAAAAATCCGTAAAGAACTCAATCTAGCTTATGACGACACCATTAAACTCATGCTACAATGCCCAGATCGTTTGAAGCAGGCTATTGAAAAACATCGAGAATTCATTCAAACACAGACCCTTACTCGTGAACTTGTTCTAAGACCTGGGAATAACGCGCCTATTATGACGTCATCTCAGACAATCAAAGAGAAAATACCATCTCTTACACCTCCTGCTCCTCAAAACCATAAACCAATTGCTCCTTTAAAGACCAAGTCTAATACTGCAGCTAAACCCCTGATTGAAACGACTCTTACCGTTCTCACGCATACTTTTCAGATAGAAATGTACAAATCGTAACCTCACACGACTTCACGATAAAAACCCGCCTCAGTCTATTATCCCGCCTCGGTCTCTTTTACTTGAAAGGACACATAATGCTCATTTAAAGCACATGCAGTGACGTCACACAATCACACAACACAGTTTACATCCCACAATTGCCTCACTTTCTCATACTGTCATGTTATAACGTATAAAAGGCTATAACGTATAAAAAACCATTGAAATGATTAAAAATTGAGTATGATCAGCTAGCAATCCGCAAAACAATCTGCTTTTTCAAAATAACCTGCAGTTCTCAAAATGACCTGCAATTCTCAAAACAATCTACACGCGACTTTTATAAACCACTTTTACGAGTAATCCTGTTATGAATCCACTTGCCGTAGACCTCAATAAAATCATTGAAGCGACCAGTCCAGCAACTTATGCGCTGCTCTCAGCCAAAGGAAAAAGACTATTTTTCCCAACAAAAGGTATTGTCGGCCAGTCAGCAATGGCAAAAGCTAAAGCAGACGTTCGTTACAACGCAACCGTTGGAATTGGCGTCAAAGATGGGGCGGCCATTGGATTTCCTTCGCTACGCAAGTATTTCGATGCCTCGCTCAGCAACGATGAAGTTTTCAATTATTCAAACTCATTTGGCAATGCCGCGCTTAGAAAAGCTTGGAAAGAACGGCTTAGAGAACTCAATCCCTTACTCAAAGACAAATTATTTTCACTGCCCCTAGTTTCCTCAGGACTGACACATGCGCTTTACATGACAGCAGAGCTTTTTTTTGACGCTGGCGATAGCATTGTCCTCCCCGATCAGATCTGGGGCAATTATCGTCTCATGTTCAATACCCTAGGAGCAGCAAAGATCAACTCTTACCCATTCTTCGATGGGAGTCAATTCAATCTAACAGGCTTCAAGTCCGCTTTACAAAAAGAAAGTGAAAAGCAGCAAACCGTACGCACAATTCTTAATTTTCCTAACAATCCTACCGGATATTCGCCGACAGAAGCCGAAGCTACGGCAATTATTGAGATTTTAGTAAATATCGCTAACCAAGGGACGCGTGTCCTTGTTTTACTGGATGAGGCTTATTTTGGTCTCTTTTTAGAATCCAATGTTTACAGCCATTCGCTTTTCTCACAACTCGCTGATGCGCATGAAAACATTGTTGCTGTTAAGATCTGTGGTGCGACTAAGGAGTTTTTCGCATGGGGCTTCCGTGTGGGATTTTTAACCTTTGCCACAAAACCTGGAACAGACGCTTTTTACAATGCCCTAGAACATAAAGCAGCAGGAAACTTACGCGGCAGTATTTCTAATTGCTCGACTTCGGCACAAAACATTCTCTTAAGAGCCCTGAGTACTAAGGAATATCAAGCAGATTTCGCTCTGAATTACAAGCTTTTTCAAAGCAGATTCGAAGAAGTAAAACGCGTGCTAGCAGAATACGATTACAGCGATATGTTCACTCCCTATCCATTCAATTCAGGCTATTTCATGCTTGTCAAACTCGCAAGCCATCTCAATGCAGAAACCATTCGTACTTATCTCCTAGACCATTACAAAATAGGTGTTATCTCCACAAGTCCTTCGGATCTTCGCATTGCCTTTTCTTCGCTTGAACAGGAGCACATTGAACATGTCTTTACTTCGCTCTACCAAGCCTGTAAAACCCATTCTTAAGTCATTTTTTTAACACTGCTGCTAAAGAGTGTTATATTTACAGAGAGACATACAGAGAAGCAAATTCGCACCTAGAGAAGCAGATAGAAGCAAAATCGCAGTTAGGTACAAATTCTGTGTTTCTTTAAAAAATTTAACGGATTGCTAATTTAACGAATTGCTAATTTAACGAATTGCTAATTTAATGAATTGCTAATTTAATGAATTGCTAATTTAATGAATTGCTAATTTAACGGATTGTTAATTTAATAGATTGTTAATTTAATAAATTGCTATAATGCGAATATTCAATACTAGACAATCACCTCACTAAACCACTAAGAAATTCAATGTTTTTTATAAATTTAATGCATTAATCTTATAAAAAAGCATTGACCCGTTTTTGCCAGTCAAGTAATCTTTATCCAGCAAGCTTTATCCAGTAACCTTTATCCAGCAATTTTTACAATATTCTTATCAAAACCACTCTTCTTATCAAAAAATCACTCTATTAAATAAATTATTCAACCCAAAAATCGGCTCAATCAAGAAATCGCTCAAATATGAATTCTAAACCAAATATAGGCTAAATGATTAAATTTAATGGCGGATTAATGTTAAATTTGTGTATAATTAACAAGTAAGCACTCACTAAACCGACAATTATTTGCTCACAAATTTACTTACAATTCACACCCCTAAAATTTATAATTTAATACGGCATCCGCCCACATCATACTCCATATTTTCACATCGGCAACTTTCAATTCGATGCAATCATTACTCATTACCTTTATTGTATTACTGAACACCTTATTATTAGAGATTTAGATGAATTTGATAAACTTATCCCCCCATTTCATAGATTTCATGACTAGGCTCGGCTCTGTTTTCAAGAGGCTAACCGTCTCTAACCTAGCAAAAACACTAGCTGGAAAAACACTAGTAGCACAGACACTAGTAGCAAAAACACCCATAACAAAAGGCCACCAGCTAAAAACAGTGATTTTAACGGTGCTGCTCATTGCTTCCGTGTCAATCGCAGCAAGCTGCACACAATTTGACCCCAATCTCGCACCTAATACAGATGACGTCTCCTTTTTAGAAGAAACAACAGATGATGCTAGCATTACCAATTTTCAAATGGCTTCTTATAACCAGAGCACACTCAAATGGAACATGAAGTCCGTATCTGCAAGTATTTTTGATATTGAAAAACGTACCTATTTGAAGAACGTTTCGTTGACTTACTATGACATCACGCGTCGTCCGACTTCCTTTGTCGCTTCCGATAAAGCCATTATGGAAACCGATTCGCAAAATATTGAACTCATGGACAATGTTGTCATTCGCAACACAAAAGGCACTGTCGTAAGTGGCGACTATTTCTATTGGGACAATACTACCGAGAGATTGACCTCACCTAAGAAAGTAACGCTCAGAAAACAAGATGGCTTTTCTGTCTCAGGAATTGGCTTTTCTGCAACCAAAGACCTAGAAGAGATTGTCTTCGACTCAGCAGTCTCTGGTGAAGTGACCGAACAGGGAGCTAAAAACGATAACCTCTTTGATATAGGATTTTAACCTTCACCTATACTTTTTTAATCAGTGTTCGCCATTCTCCCATTCTTTATTCTCAGATATCATGATCTCGAACATGAATCGATCATATAGCCCCCTACCCCTAAGACTGCAAAAGCCCTTGCAACCGCTAGGCATCATATGTAGTAGAGCGTCTAAGCCAACGTCTTTTTTTACAGCGGCCATAAGATACGCCTATTGTTATAAGCGCGCTTCATTCCAAGCATGTTCGCAAGCATGCTTTACCCTGCTAAAAAATGGTGCCGCAATGATTCCTACCTTCATTGTAGGAATAACACTTGCCCTAAGCCCCTTACATCTCACCGCTAAGGAAGCCAATTATCGAGCAGACAATATTCAGATCCTTCCACAGAAAAATCAAGTCGTTCTCGTAGGCAATGCGACCGTTTCCAAAAAAGCACAGACCCTCAAAGCCGATAAAATCATCATGAACAGCCAAGCCAATATAGCTGAAGCCTTTGGAAACGTCACCTTCATTTCTAAAAAAGATGATCTCTATTACGAAGGAGACTACCTTAAATATTACATCAAACGCGAGGTGATCAATGCCAGCGGAACACCGCGGCTTGAAAACAGGAAGGAAAATATTCAGATAGCCGCCGACAAATTCACGGGGTATATGAAGAAAAATACCATTTCCACCGAAGGCAATACGGTTATCAAAATTCAAAATTCTAACGAAACTTCGATGCTCCTTAAAGGAACTTCATCGGTCTATGACATGAAAAAAAAGACATTGACCTTAGAAACCAATGTTGAGATCTTTGAAACAGCCGCCCATCAGAACAATCCAGACGAAAACTACGTCATCACCTGTGATAAAGCCTTTTATCTTATAGACATTGGCAATATGGACTGTTATGACAATGTCAAAATAGAAAACGTCGAGGCTAAATCTATTATTACCAGTGATCATCTATTCTTAGAAAAAGAAGCGGACCGCGGCACGGTTAGTGGAAATTCAAAGTTTGTTCAGGAAAATGACCCCAATACTGTTATCATTAAAGCTGAAAAGATGGTTCTATTCCGCAATCAAGAGAAAGTCTATCTAGTAGACGACGTTTTCATCACCGAAACCAATCAAGAAGGCACCTATCTTGCCTCCTTGGAGTGTGATCACGCAACAAACTATTTTGGAGATAAAAGCTACCTAGAATGTTATGAAAACACTAAGATCAGTAATTTTATCAAAGATTCAACGATTACCGCTGGATTTATTTATTATGATTTTACGAAAGAATCAGGCTACGCCGAAGAAAACCCCGTCATGTTCCTTAAAAATCAAAACAATACAAACCATGACCTCAAATTCACTTCCCTTCGCATGGAGCTCAATCAAAAACTAAATACCGTCTACTTCGAAAAAGATGTCGTCATCTTCAAGTTACACAATAACTCACCCCCCACTCCCAATGCTATTCCTCCACCTAGTAGTAAACCAGCCAACCAGAGCACGACCATTGCCACTACCGAGCAGCAGGCAGCGCAAGGAAATTTCCAAGAAACTAAATGGCTCACCTGTAAAAACGCCTTTTACAATTATTCCGCAGCCGAAGCACACACCTTTGAATGCAGAGGTAAAGTGAACGTAATTGACGAAATGGAGCAATCGACACTCAATTCAGACCGCATCATTCATGACTTTGAGCGCGAGATAAGCCACATTACAGGCAACGTCAGTTTCACCAACGAAAAAAATGCACCTACTAGTGTCATCCAAGGCACCGCACGTAAAATCATCAATTATGACGGTATTAATAGAATTGTCTTTGAAGAAAACGTCACCGTCAATGAATACGATGAAGCCAATCAAATAGTTTCTATTCTCACAGGAGATAAATTTGTATATTCTTATCAAAAAGAACGATTCTTTGAAGGGTTTACTAACACCATTGTAGAAAAACCACTCATTAAGACAAAAATTTATAGTGATCATCTCACCTACTATATGGATGAAGAACGATCGCTGCTAGAAAAAAACCCTATCTTCGTCAGTTTCACAGAACAAAATACAAAAGTACTTGCTTATGCTAAGCGCATGGAAACATTCTTTAATATCTCCACAACCCACCTTAAAACCAACGTTCACATCATAGAAGTTGACAAAGATGAACCCTTAGTGCGTCAATTTGACATTGCCGCCTTTAAACGTCAGGATTACAGCCACATCCAATGTCAAAATGGCATTTATTATTATGCAGAAAATGACACTTCCTCCTCCCTCATCTCCACTTCCACGACACCCCAAAGCACACAACCCACCACTCAACCCACCGCCACCGATCCGAGTAATAACGATCTAACCGTAAAAACAGCTGCCGATCAAATTTCCACACAAGAAAATACAACTGAACCATTAACAACAGCTCTTAAAACCGAATCCACATTCCAATGCCTAGAAGACGTTGTGATCACGCACCCAGCTGAAAACATGATCGCCTATGGCAACGATCTCTTCCACAACCTCACCACCGAACGTTCTATCCTAAAAGAACGTCCCATGCTAGAAATAACAGATCAAAACATCACACGAAATCTCTTTGCTGAGGAGATCATATTAGAACAAGCAGCCGCCCAGACTCTATTTAATGGCTCCGTACGGATGATAGAGATCGAAGAATTAGCTACACTTGACCCTACTAATGACGCTAGCAATGTTAATAAAGAAGAGACGAGTTCAATACCTAATCCACGCTCTCCTTTCTCATTGGAACAAAACATCACTCCTATAAGCGATCAAGCAGCTATTCCCCTTGCTACGCCAGAAGAGGGTCTCCCCGCTAGCACGATTCCTGCCGAAGAAATCACTTCTAACGACGACATTGAACCTACTGATGAAGAGGCGTATGCGTTAAATCCGAATCAAAAACTCCGCAATGAAATTCGCTGCGATTACGCCGTCTACGATTTCAATACCACAGACGATGAAATATTTACTTGTAAAGAAAACGTTCAAGCCATTGACCTACGGGATAAAACAGAGATAACTTCCGCTAAAATAGAACATTTCGCAGGCAGTAATTATACCCTAATCACAGGTAACCCCGTCTTCAAATGGAATAAAAACAAACCACCCACCATTGTTAAAGCAGACTTCATGGAACGCTTCGAGGCAGAAAATATTATGTACGCCAAAGGAAACGTAGACGTGAACAATGGCGATAATCAAGCTTTCTCATCACTAGGTATTTACGAGACCGATAAAAAATTAATCACGCTTTATGGCTCTCCTAAAATACGCGACACAGATACAGGTGATGAATTCATTTCTAAAGAGATTGTCTTCAATCTAGAACGAAACAGTATGTCCATGCAGTCCGACGTCACAGGTAGCATTTTACTGAGCGAATAGACACTTCATGAACCACAAACTACTGAACCTAAAGCAAACCACTACTCAAATTTGTATGTATTTCTCTTAATTTCTTTATTCCTCCAATTTATCTAATTATCTATATTTATAAATACTCATATATGTTTAGCATCGATATTGAAAATATTTATAAGAAATACAAAGATCATCACGTTATAGAAGATGTTTCCTTTAACATCAAACAAGGTGAAATAGTTGGCCTGCTCGGTCCCAATGGAGCTGGGAAAACAACCAGTTTTTATATCACCGTAGGGCTTATCGCTCCTACATCAGGCAGTGTCATTCTCAATAAAAACTTTGATATTGTAAAAATGCCTATGCATAAACGCGCCCAACTTGGCATAGGCTACCTCCCTCAAGAAGCGTCTATTTTCAGAAAGCTTACCGTAAAAGATAATATCATAGCCATTCTAGAAACACGAAAATTGACCCCAAATGCCGCTAAGGAAGCTTGCCAGCGTTTGTTAGAACGATTTAAAATCACTCACGTTCAGAATCAATATGGCTATACGCTATCAGGTGGAGAACGAAGACGTACCGAAATAGCGCGCGCCCTAGCAGCAGACCCTAAGATATTATTACTAGACGAACCTTTTGCTGGCGTAGACCCAATTGCTATTGCTGACATCCAGTCTATCATTCTAGAAATACAGAAACTTAATATTGGCATTCTCATCACCGATCATAATGTTAGAGAAACGCTAAAAATTGTTTCCCGTGCCTATATCATGGCAAGAGGGAAAATTCTTATAGAAGGGACCGCTCAGCAACTCATCAAAAGCCGTGAAGCTAAAAAAATCTACTTAGGTGAAGATTTTAAATTGTAGATTTAAATTGTAGATTTAAATCATATCTTTATAGCGGCAATCACTCTGCGACCACTTTAACCATGCTAAAATATCTAGCATGCCTCCATTATAAAGCCAATCTACTAACTGCTATCCGTATCTTTATAAATTTTTATGGATTGTTTTATCATATAGGTACAAGGCACGAGATCACATCATTTAACGAACATTACTGATCACCCACGTTCATCTACACTCATTGATCTTGATCTATTAGCAGACCAGTACAATGACGAAGCATTCCTCTCAGTACAAATTTAAGTCCCCTAATCCCTCCGCGCCGACTAAGCCACTTGGACGCAAGTTAGCGAACACACCTAGCACGGCCCTTAGCCAATCTTTAAAAGGCGAACAAAAATTTGTCCTAAAGCCGAAACTCCTTGCCAGTCTAAAATTACTCTCACTTCCACGCAGTGATCTCAAAAAGCATATCGAAGGTGAAATCAATAACAATCCATTTCTAGAAGTAGATCGCCAGATCGAGACTCCTTCACAAGAAGAGACTCCTTCACAAGAAGACGCCCTATCCGCCGTAGGTGCTCCAATTAGTATAGAAACCAGTCGCGAACAAAATTTCATCACCGAAACAGATGCCTACTTAGAAATTTATACTGAAGCCAGTACCCCCCGCACACCTCTAGAAAAAACATCCCTGCCAAAAGACTCACCACTAAAAACAACCCACAAAAACTTAGCGACAATTATCGAAGAAACTACCCCAAAAGCTGTATCACTAGCAGAAGAATTACTGCTACAACTATCATTAGCCTATCCCCCCGGTACACCGCGTTATCTCTTAGGAGAAATCTTAATTTCTATGATCGATAGCGATGGTTTTTTAGCTAAGACAGATATTAAAACGATAAAAAAAGACCTTGCCCGTGGGCATTACAAAGAGCTTTTAAATGTCGATCCTAAATGGCTCGACGAAGTTCTCATAACCCTACAAAATTTCACGCCAGGAGGCATCGCAGCAGCAACGATCCAAGAAGCACTCCTCATCCAGCTAAAACGCCTAGCACATTCACATTCCACGACAATTACAGCAGATAAGAAAGTCATAGCCCTAGCCACGACCCTAGTCAAAGATCATTTCACACAACTTACCCAAAGCCAACTAACAGCACTAGCCAAAAAACTAAACGTCACGCCAGACCTTATTCAGAAAGCCCTTCACCAAATATCGCTCTTAGAACCTAAGCCAGCACGCAATTATAGACCGCTCAACAATCTCTACGTCGAAGCAGATGCTACGATTGAGATCAAAAACAATACCCCCACACTCATTCTCCATAACGATTATCTCAAAAATCTTCGTCTAAGTCCAACGTATATCAATCACTGGAAGAAATTACGGCACCATAAAACACTTGAACCTATTGATCCCACTTTTAAAGCGTACCTCGATAAACAAAAACAAAATGCTCAGGACTTAATCGAGAATTTGACGTTCAGGAAAAGTCACCTAGAGAAGATACTACTTCATCTAATCGAAAAACAAGCTGATTTCTTTTTGAAAGGCTTCGCTTATTTGAAGCCCTACTCCCTATTAGAATTAGCTAAGGATTTAAACATTGATAAGGGGACTATAAGTCGCCTAGTCAATCAAAAATATATTGCTACGTCATGGGGACTCATTCCATTACGCAAGTTATTCTCGGCTACGAAGATTCAAGTCATTTCCTCACAGAAAACCAGTCCAACGGTTGCTTCAGTAAAAAAAATAGAAGCCCTTATCAAAAATATTATTGACACTTATCCTGAAAAACGTATTAGTGACCAGAAAATAGCCGACATGCTGCATCTACGTGGCTATCAAGTCGCTAGAAGGACTATTACCAAATATCGCCAGCGAATGAATATTCTTTCTAGTTTTGACCGCCAGTCCTAAATAGAGTTCAATAGACGTCTCAGAAATATGCAGCATAGAACAAAACCTCGCATCTCACAGCTGCATTTTACCCATTACAAGTGCCGCATAGCTCTTATTTCTAAGAGCCTCATTTCTAAGACGTCCTTATCCTAATAGAGTGCCCAGCAGAGTACCCAATAGAGTAATGTAGTCATATAACAAGCAATATGGCAATATATTAACGATCGGGGCTAGGTAGATTTTCAAATCGTTCTGCAAAGCCGTAGCCACGGTTTTGCGTAAAAACATCGAAATGCTGAAATTCCAAGTATTCTCTGAAAAATTTAATGACAGGATCGCTTATAAAAGATTTACAAGAAAATATATCTGCAAACGCGTAACCTTTCTTAGGAAAGGTATGAAGTGAAATATGACTTTCTGCAATAATTGTCAATCCTGTAATACCGCTATCGATAGGATTAGGTGCTTCATAGCGAAAGACGTGTGGAGCAGAGATCTTTCTCATCCCAATTCGCTCAGGAAGTGTATTTAATATAGTAAAGCAATTCTCTAAACTATTCAAACGTTCGTAGTCACATAACCGCATATCCAACATGATATGTTTACCGAAAGCAGTTTGCAAAGTCATGCGACTTTTAGTATCTTCGCTAGCTGGGGCAGCGACGCGAGATAGCTGGGGTGAATCGTGTAGTCCCATACTCATCTATCATCCTCTTTCAATATACTAAAAATATACTCAATAGACCCAATATACATATAAATTTCACATAAGTTAACTAGACTTACTATGAAAGGTGTCATGAATGATTTATTATTATACTATTTATTTAGCTATTTATATAGCAATTTATAGCCAAACTTGCCTAGCAATCATGACTTTATTTTCAGGCATAATAGCAATGCAACCCTTAAAAAATCACGTTTTTACCCTAGTGGACATAATTTTATGTTCAGGCATAAATGCAGTGTACCCCTTAAAAAATCGTATTTTTACCGCAAAGAACACACAAGCAATGTAGTTCTCAAAGAATAATTCACTCATAATAGAATACAAAAAGCTTTACTAAAAACTTTACTAAAAACGTTATAAAGAACATTTAAGAGCACTAAACACGATTGAGAAGACTATTTAGCAGTCAATAATATTAGGATTATCCCTAGAAAAATCAAAGAAAATCAAAAAAAAAAATCAAAAAATCAAAAAAGTTAGATAGAGCCGAGTAAAATCAAATAGAACCAAATAAAACCAAATAGAACAATAATTAAGGAGAAATCACCGCAGCAATCGTTGTTAGCTTAGTATTGTCATGGGGACGATTCGTATATTTTTGGTAAATTGCTGGAAATTGCTCATAAAAACAATGTACATTTTTGCTTTCCTGTAAAACAGTGGCTAGGATAGAAGCAGCTGAAGTCTGTTTCTGCTGCTGAAATAAGTTTTGTACTGATCCTTGATTTCCTGCTACTTCTTCATATAAAAAGTGCGGCACCGCATAACACGTTGCTTTTTTAATAAAGGACTCTTGCTCCACTTTTTTACTCACGTGCTCCCCAATAGCAGTAGTAGACGTAGACCGAGTAGCAGTAGTAGACGTAGAAATAGTAGGAGTAGAAGTAGTAGCCACAGCGGTATAATATTGATTTATCCGCTCGAGCAGACAAGTAAGCACTTCTTCTGGTGTCGCATAGGACGTATCAATGATCATATGATAATGACTGGCTGAGAGCAAATCGCTATGGTAAAGTTGATTGAATCGTTCCCATTCACTTTTCTGGCGTAGTTGCAGTAATTTATGGGCTTCTGCTAGCGATTGATAGCGCTCATTACGCCTTGAAGTATCGTTATAAACGCGTAGAGCGGCTACACTTTCCTGTACCGCTAGGTAAACATTGAAAGCATCGGGAATAAAATACCACCCCATCCGCGCATCTAGAACGAAACTCATAGGCTTGCTGGAAATTTCCTGTGATAAAGCATCAATTCTAGCATCAATATCCGCATGAATCTCTGCGTAACGATTGAATTCGAGGGTAGTCATTCCCTCATCGGTCGCCATCTTCCGCTGGAGAGCGCCCGTCGAGTAATACTTTGCTCCAGCAATCCGCTCTTGTAACATCCGCCCAATCTTACTCTTTCCACTACCTAAATCACCCGTAATTGTAATCTTTTTAAACAATTCCGTCTCCTTACCCATGATTCCTATACTATCGTATTATTCTAGTGATTTAAAATTGATGTGATGGCTAGCAATTGAGATTTCATTGAAATTTTGGGATTTCATTGAAATTTTGAGGCTTCTTTGAAATTCAATGCTGGCTTTTCACAAACTCATTTTAATAAGAACCTTATTATACAATATCCTTCATATAAGATTTAATAATATTGACGTTCGGTTAATTATATTGACATTCAGTTAATTATATTTAACGTTCATAAGTGATATTCGGACGTAAGTCGTATTTGTAACATTGATATTTGTAGCATTGAAGAGGCAGTGCTTGGACGTTTAGATTGAATGTTTGGGTGGAGAAGATTATTTTTATTTAATCCATCTCCACTCGTTATTTAATCCATCTTTACTCTATTCTCACGTGGCAACCGCATTCCGTCAATTTATAATCATCTAACGTAACAACATTCATAATGGGTAGCCACATCCAGTTAATTATAAATATTATAAATAATAACAAGACTTTTTATTGACATTGTATTAAGATTTTATGGGTATTTTATTAGGGTTTTATTTATATTTTATTTATATTTTATTGATATTTATTGACATTGTATTGACATTTATAGTTTTTTATATTATATTTTAAACTGTAAGCAAAGTCTCTTATTAATGCATCGTTAATTTTGAAAAATCATAACCCTATGAATAAAATTGGTTCTGTCCTACCGCATCACACACCCTCATCTCTAAAAATTTCTTCTGTCCTGCTATACACCCGTCCCGTAATAACATTGCTATTGAAAACAATAATTATAGGGATACTCTTAGCACAAACGCTTCATTTTTCACAAGTGTACGCTCAAGACCCTATATTAGATAATAGTAAGCTTTCCTATACAATTGACAGTTTCAGTGATGCCATCATAAATAACAATCTGCAGCTAAAGATCAATAAAATAAACCCAGAACAAGTGTACCAAAGTTACGTGCATCAAAAAAATGCCCGCTACCCCCAATCACTTAATTTCAATTTCACCTATTCACCACTTCTCAAAGAGACGACAGTAGTCGGAAATTTCACCTCCACATGGCAGGCTAATTTTATAAGCGGAACAACGCTTGCATTAGGCATTGCAGGACGGCTTACGGAAGTCCCCGCTACCGCCAATCCCCCCGCTCCCGCCTCAGACCTGTGGATAGTCGGTCTCCCACAGATAACATTGAGACAAAATTTCCTTAGAAATAGCTTCGTTTACAACCAAAATCGTAAAGCACTCCGATCAACCCTCTACAATGCATATGCAAGCGAAGAAAACTTCAAACATTTTATCACAACAACGCTCTTTAACGCGCTAATGATCTATCATCAATACCTTGCCAATCAAGAACTCATTGCCCTCTTAACAAAAGACCGCAAAGACGTCGCAGCTATTCTACGTTTCAATAAACGCAAATCTCGGTTAAGCGATCTTAGAAGAAGTGACTTGCTCTCTTCAGAGATCTTAAACATCGAAGCCGAAGACGCACTAGCAAACGCCCAAAGTTCAAACGAACAATTAAAAAATACCCTTATTTTCTTCCTTGGCAAAGACCCCGATAAAAACTACGACCTTGTCCTTACAGGTTCGATTCCACTCACAGCACCCACCTTTGATAAAACAGCGATTATTGACGCAGCAATCACTCATCGCAGCGATTATAAAGCACTCCTCACACAATTAAGTCGCGCTAAAAACGATCTGAGTGTAAATAAGCTTGAAAAACTTCCCGATTTAAACCTACAACTCACCACAACACTTGTCGGCACAGGAGATTCTATTGCAGACGGTGTAAATAATATCGACTTCGCCTCGTCAAACAATTATGCCGTCGACATTGGTCTTAATTTTAGCTTCCGTACAGACCCCAAATGGTATCGATCAATAACCGCAAATTCAGAACGGGAAATCACTAAAACTGAACTACAACTGCAACAACTCAAAGAGAATATAAAAACTGAGATTGAAAACATCCTCATCGCCATAGACCAAAATTACAAAGCCTTCACAAAAAACAAACGCATTCTTACCTTTGCACAAGAACGTTACACGCTCATTCGCAAGGACTATCGAACAGGAATCATTGATTTCACAACCAATATCAACGCCAGACGCGAACTCATCAATGCTCAAGCCAAATACCTAAATAGCAAACTGCAATATGAAATCAGTTTGTTAGAATTTCAATACCTCACAGGCGAGTTTCATACCACTTACAATACGACGCGCCTTAGCAATTCTAATCTCAACCAGGAAAAAGTAAAGAAAAAGATCAAATGATGCCGTATTATAAATTTTTGTGATGCTTCGTCTCGTCCTTCGATTTTTTATCGACCAGCATAAAGCCGTCAACTTAGGCTTCATCCTCGTAATCATAGCGGGTATTTTGACATTCATTTATGGCAGAAAAGAGGGATTCCCCAATGTTCCGCTTAACATCATCACAATCACAACTCATTACCTAGGCGCTTCTGCAGACCTCGTAGAAGAGCTTGTCACAAATAAAATCGAAGACAACATTGACAGCATTAACGGACACAAACGCATCACTTCCTACTCTTCAGAAGGACGTTCTGTAGTCACGTTTGAAGTCGCTGATCATACGACGCGAACAGATACAGAAATAAGTAATGACATCGAAACCGCTATCTCACCGCTCGAGTTTCCAGCAAACGTCCTACCGCCCATTATAAAAGTACTCAATTTTGAAAACACAGAGATCAATATTGTAGCAGGCTTTATCAGTAAAAGCAAAGCCATTGAAGATATCGAAGCGATAAAAAGTATTGCTAACCGATTTAGAAACGATGTTAGAAAAATTCCTGGGATTGGGCTTATCGAGTTTGAAGACTATCCCAAATTAGAAATTTGGATCGAGATCAAACCAGAACAGCTTAGGCTGTACGAACTAGAACTCAACAACGTTGTCAATGTCATTCGCACTCACAATCTCGACGTCTCCGCTGGAAAAATCAACCTAGGTGGCAAAGAATTTTTTATCAAAACAACCAAACAATACTCCTCGTTAACAGACATTGAAAATACGATTATTCGTGGTAATGATACAGGGCAGGATATTCTCTTAAAAGATATAGCTTCCGTTCGCTGGTCTGAGGAAGCGCTCACTTCATACAAACGTTATAAAGAAATGTCAGGAGTCTGGCTTAATATTTACAAAGCCAATAAAGGCGACGCTATTACGGTCTCCAAAAATGTTAAAAAATTGCTCGCGTCATATCAGAACTACGGACTCATCCCAGCAGGTGTTCAAGTGATCACCATAGACGATCTGGCTGATTCGATTAGAAATAACCTTGTCCTTCTCGCTTCTAATGCGGTCATTGGTCTAGTCCTCATCTTTTCTTCAATGATTCTGTTTTTTAACTTTCGTGTTGCCTTTTTAACCGTTCTAGGAATTCCGTTTTCATTCTGTCTAGGAGTCATTATTATGTACGCCTTAGGATTGACTATTAACGTTGTTTCTATTTTTGGAATGATTATTGTTGTTGGAATGATTGTCGACGATGCGGTTATTATCGCAGAAAACGTCTACACCCATACTGAGAAGGGGCTACCTTCTTATGAGGCAGCTTTAACAGGAACAACTCAGATGCTTATCCCAATTATTGCTATTACGGCAACAACGATCTTAGCCTTTCTCCCATTGATGACATTGCCTGGTATTGTTGGAGATGTTATAGTCACGCTTCCTCAGACCGTCATTATTGTACTCTTTTGTTCGCTGATAGAATGTCTCATTGTCCTGCCTGGTCATTTAGCACATAGCAAATTTGACACCGCACGTGCTTATCTGCATGAATACGCCACAGCAAACCTGTCTTTATATAAAATTTTACAGCAATGGATCATTAATATTAAAATTCATCTTCATAACCTTTATATGAAATGGCATAAAATTTGGACTAGCAAAATCATAAAAAAACCATTGCCCTATCAATCCAAACCACTGCACTGGTATGCCTATATTACTGATCTTTATACTAGGTTACTCACCCAGATTTTTAAAAAACCTATTATTGCTGCATGTGGGCTTATCTTTATTTTAACCGCAGCCTCTATGCTTATGATTCGTAATATTCCATTTGTCTTCTTCCCTGGCGATGCTAAGTATATCATTGCTAACATAGAAACCGATAAATACAATCGTCTCGTTGCTACAGAGAAGATCATTGACATGGCTGAGAAAGAAATTCGTTCCAGCACTCCTGCTCGTTACGTTACTGATATTACCTCTACTGTGGGAAGCGATGGGACCGTCAATAACTATGAATACAAATTGTATCAGCCTTACATTGGCTCTGTCCGTATTACCTTAGACACTACTATTAGAAAAAACGACAAAACTATCGTTCGCAATGTCAAAAAAGCAATCGATAGCATCCCAGGGATCACTCAGAGTACTGTTTCTATTGTAAAAGGAGGTCCTCCTGTTGGGAAACCTATTGATATTTATGTTAAGGGAAGTCGTAATGCAGACGTAATCACCGCTGCGGCTGAAGTTCATGCTTTTGTAAAGACTCTCCCTAATCTTATCTTTATTGACTCCAGTTATGAAACAGGAAAAGAAATCGTCAACATTAAACCTAATGAAAATCTTGCATCTATACTCGATGTCAATCTAAACCATATTGCCGCCACGGTGAGTAATGCGTTTGCTAAAAATGCTTCGACGACAATTACCTCGCTAAAAGAATTTAGCAACAATGAAAGAAACATTGATCTCATTGTAAAATATGCAGAAGACAATGAAAAAATCATTGAAGACCTGTATAATACGCCTATTCTCAATCAGCGTGGGAATCATATTCCACTCAAAAATTTCTCTAAAATCGATTTTGAAAAAAGCAGTTCACTCCTTATCAAAGAAGATGGCGATTTTTACATATCTATTTCTGCCTTTCTCATCGATGAAACAAGCCTAGACCACAATGCAGCTACTCTAGCTGAGCGGATCAGGGAAAAATTCCCTGCATGGCAGCAACAATTCCCGACCGTCTCATTTGTCTTCAAAGGACAACAAGAAGCCGAAGCCGAGCAATCCGTTTCTCTGATCCGTGCAGTACTTATAGCTTTATTTAGCATTTATTTTGTTTTAACGATTGTATTTAAAAGTTATTTGCAGCCCCTTATAGTGATGTCAATTATTCCGCTTGGATTCGTGGGAATTGTTTTTGGTTTGTTTGTCACTCACACGCCCATTGGACTGATGCCATTTCTTGGTGGCATTGCGCTTATTGGCATTATCGTCAATGATTCTCTTATTATGGTCGATAAAATCAATCGTCTCAGACAGCAGCATAAAATGAACCTCATCGCAGCTACGATTGAAGGCGCACGGTCACGAATGCGACCTATTCTTATCACATCTTTTACGACTATTGTGGGCATCATGCCACTTGCCTACGGTTTTGCAGGGTACGATCCTTACTTAGGAGATATGGCTATTTCATTAATGTGGGGACTTATTTTGAGTACAACATTGCTTCTTGTGTTACTTCCACTATTTTATGTCATTATAGACAATTTTATAAAACTTCTCTACGGTTTTTTCAATAAAGAATATCCACCTACCAATCCGTATAAATAACGGTCGTGCTAAACCATCTATCCTCAAAATAATAAACTGTTCCATAAAATGTCAATTGTGGACGCTCGCAAATTCTTATCTTAAAGATCATTCGGCTAAACCACTAGCAAGTAGTTGCGGATATTTTCTATCTCTATAAGATTATCATTGTCATTTTGAACTGGGGGTCACTGCCCAACTTTGACCTATCATTTTTTTAGACCGAAAAAAAATAGTAGTACGTATAATGAATGTAATGCAGTAAAACCACACTGAAATAACCGTTCATCACCATAAACATTGTAATATTAGCAACCCAAACAAATAATATCCATATTCACTGAGCCATTTTTTCATAGACCGAATAAAAATAATATTGCGTATAATAGCTATAACCCAATAAACCACACTTAAATCATTCATCATCAACATAAACCTCATTTAACATAAACCTCATAATAGTAAAGAACAAAGTAAGCGCTATGTATCCTTTAACATCATATCATCAATCACCCGCTACTGTCTTCATAAACATCATGTCGGCACTTTTACGATTATTGAAAGTGTCTGCAGTGCTGTTGCTGGTAGGAATTTTTGGTCTCACACACCTAAATGCCCAGCAAAAGCTTTCATACACTGTTGACAGTTTTAGCAGTGATGTGATCAGTAATAATCTGCAAGTGCAGATCAATAAAATAGAACCAGAACAGTTATATAAAAACTATCTTCTGCAAAAAAGCGATCGGGTGCCGCACTCGTTTAACGTCAATCTCAGCTACTCGCCATTTTTTTTAACTTCACCAGTAGTCGGCAGTTTGTCTGCAGCGTGGCAAGCTAATTTTCTAACTGGAACAACGCTCTCCTTAGGTTTTTCAGGACAACACACCAAGCCCAGTGCAGATGAAAATTTATTTGTAGTGGGCACACCTGAGGTCACTCTCAGACAAAGCTTTCTTAGAAATAGCTTCATCAATAATCAAATTCGTAAAGAATTATACCCTGCTCTTTATAACGCTCGCGCTAGCGAAGAAAACACCCAACATCTTGTCGCAACAACACTCTTCAATGCCCTAACAACCTATCATCAATATCTCGTCAATCAAGAACTCATCACTCTGCTAGAAAGAGACCAGAGAGATGTAGCCTCTATTCTCAGGTTTAATAAACGCAAATCACGCCTAGGCGCGCTCCGTGAAAGCGATTTACTCTCTTCAGAAATCCTCAATATCGAAGCGGGAAATGCACTTATCAATGCCAGAACAGCAAATGAACGTTTGAAAAACAATCTCATCTTATTCTTAGGCAAATCTCCTAAAGATGAGTACGAAATAGTCTTAACCGACTCGATTCCACTCGCTAAGCCTGAGATCGATAAAACAATTATTTCTCAAGCCGCCATCACCAATCGCAGAGATTATAAAGCACTGATGACCCAATTAGCCAGTGCTAGAAATTCGCTTGCCGTGAGTAAATTTAAAAAACTTCCCACCCTGGACTTAGAGATTTCTACGTCCCTGCTAGGAACAGGCAGTTCGTTTGTAGATAGCTTTGGTAACATCAATGCCGGTTCAGGAAGCAATTATAACGTCAATATCGGTCTTAATTTCGGGTTTCGTACAGATGGCAGATGGTACCGTTCTGTTGCCGCCGGTTCAGAACGCGAGGTCATCAAAACCGAACTCCAACTCCTCCAGCTCAAAGAGAACATCGAAGCAGAAATAGAAAACATCCTTATCGTCCTAGAACAAAATCACACCATTTTTACAAAAAATAAACGCCTGCTCGACCTCACACAAAATCGCTACAGAATGATTCGCAAAGATTATTACGAAGGCATCGTAGATTTCACAACCAATGTCAATGTCAAACGTGAACTCATCAATGCACGCAGCACCTATCTTAACAGTAAACTCATGTATGAAATCAGTTTGTTAGAATTCCAATATCTCACAGGTCAATTTCATGACATTTACAACATTGACAGTATAAATAACCCCGATATTAGAAAAGAAAAAATAAAACAACCCACTAAAAGAAAAAGAAAAAATTAAATAAACCACTCTCATGATACGCTTCTTTATCAATCAACACAAAGCTCTCAATCTCGTATTCCTCCTTGTCATAGGATTTGGAATACTTTTATTTATCTACGGTCGCAAAGACGATCTACCCAACATATCACTCAATCTCGCCACTATCGAGACAAGTTACCCAGGCGCGCCTGCAGATATTGTAGAACAACTCGTCACCGATAAGATCGAAGAGGAGATCCAGGGTATCGACGGTCGTAGTAGCGTTATATCGCACTCTTCTGAAGGACGGTCGGTCATTTACTTTGAAATACAAAGCAATACGACACGGCTCGAAACGGACATCAGAAGTGATATTGAAACAGCTATCTCACGTATAAACTTTCCAGCTGACGTCCAGCAGTCGGTTATCGAATTCCTCACGTTTGAAAACATAGCGATCAATCTCGCTGTCGGCTTTGTTAGTAAGAGCAAAGAAGTTAATGACGTGGAAACAATAAAAAGCCTTGCTAGGTCATTTAGAGATGAAGTGAGGAAGATAGATGGTGTTGGGCGCGTTGAGTTTGAAGACTACCCCAATCTTCAAGTTTGGGCTGAAGTGAACCCAGAACGACTGCGCTTTCATGAACTAGAACTCAATACCGTTGTCAGTGCTATTCGCGCCCGAAATCTTAACATCTCTGCTGGCAAGGTCAATCTCGATGGCAAAGAATTTTTTATCAAAACCACCAAAGAATACGCCTCATTAGAAGACATTGAAAATACAATCCTGCGCGGCAATGATACAGGTCAATATGTCTATTTAAAAGACGTAGCGACTGTACGCTGGGCGCAAGAAGAACTCGCCACTTATAAACGTTATAAAGAAATGTCCGGTGTCTGGCTCAATGTTTATAAAACAAGCGAAGGCAATACAATTGCTATCGTGAAGGAAGTTAAAAACTTGATCTCAGAATACGAAGCCGCAGGACTGATTCCCAATAAAGTCGAGGTTGTCACCACAGACGACTTATCTCTCTACATTGGAAATATCCTAAATATTCTGTCTTCAAACGCAACGATTGGTCTGTTATTTATTTTTTTATGTATGGTTATATTTTTTACCTTTCGTGTGACGTTTGTTACGATTATAAGTATTCCATTTGCCTTCTGTCTCGGAATTATCATCATGTACGCCTTAGGACAGACGCTCACAAGCCCTGCTATGTTTGGCATGATCATTGTCCTCGGGATGCTCGTCGATGATGCCATTCTTATCGCTGAGAACGTCTATGCTCATACTGAAAAAGGACTATCGCCTTATCAAGCAGCAATAAAGGGAACAAATGAAATGGTTATACCTATTTTTGCTATTGTCTCGACAACGACTTTAGCCTTTATGGCAATTGCATCATTACCGGGTGATGTTGGCGAAGTTTTTAATGTAATTCCAATAACAGTGATTATTATGTTGCTCTGTTCGTTGCTCGAGTGTCTTGTTATTTTACCAGGACACTTGGCCCATAGCAAACCGCAAGCTACATCACCGCACAACAGTGCCCCAGCAACCACAACCGTTCATGCAAAGAAAACATCAGGTCGCCGCTGGTTTATTTATGTGAATGCCCGCTATAAGACTTTTCTTGAAACGATCTTAAAAAGACCTATTCTTGTAACAAGTGGTTTTGTATTGGTGCTTGCATCGGCGTCAGCGATTATGTTTGGCACTGTCTCATTTGTTTTCTTTCCTGGTGAAGCGGAGTACATCGTTGCTGACATAAAAACCAGCAAATATAACCGACTTGTCCAGACGGAAAAGATTATCGATGAAGCTGAGCGGAGAATTCGTGCAGTCACGCCGCCAGAATACGTCATCGACATCATCTCCAGCGTCGGAGCAGACGGAACTGTTGATGGGGATGAATACAAATTACAGCAGCCTTATATTGGGTCTATTCGAGTGGCTATGGGTGGCCCTGCCAATAGAGACGATGAAGCTATCTTAGCGGACATAAAAGCGGCTATCAGTGATGTTCCTGGCATTACGAGTAGCATTGTTACTATCTTAAAAGACGGACCACCCGTAGGAAAGCCGATTGATGTTTATGTCAAAGGAAGTCGTATCACCGATACAGTCACAGCCGCTAGAGAAGTAGAAGCTTATATAAAAAGTCTTCCCAATCTTACTTCCATCGACTCCAGTTACGATGAAGGAAAGGAAGTTGTCAACATTAATCCTAGCGAAAGACTTTCTTCGATTCTCAATATCAACCTCACCAGTGCAGCAGCAACGATAAGCAATGCCTTTGCAGACAACTCCTCAACCGCCATCACAACCCTAGGAGAGTACAGTCAAAACGAAAGGAATGTTGATCTCGTTGTCAAATACACCGAAGATGATAAAAAACTCGTCCAGGACATCTACAATACACCCGTTCGCAATCAACTAGGACTCAACATTCCCATTAAAAATTTTGCTACCGTAGAATTTGAAAAATCTGGTACACTTCTTTCTAAAGAAGACGGTGAATTTTACATCTCGGTTTCTGCCTATCTCGTCGATGAAAAGAGTTTAGACTATAACTCGAGTACTCTTGCTAGTATGATTACCGATAAAATACCTGAATGGGAAGAAAAATTTCCTTTTATCTCTTTTGAATTCAAGGGCCAACAAGAAGAGGAAGAAGAGCAATCTGAAGCACTATCCTTTGGACTTTTGATAGCTCTTTTTAGTATTTATTTCGTCTTAACAATTGTCTTTAAAAGTTACATACAGCCCATTGTTATAATGTCAATTATTCCACTTGGGTTTGTCGGTGTGCTCTTTGGGTTAGCCATAACGAGTACGCCACTTGGTCTGACACCATTCCTAGGAGCGATAGCCCTTATGGGGATCATTGTCAATGACTCCCTTGTCATGGTCGATAAGATCAATCGGCTCAGACGTGTTGATAAAATGTCTCTTATCGAAGCGACCGTAGAGGGAGCTAGATCACGGATGCGTCCTATACTTATGACGTCAATTACTACGGTTGTTGGTATTACGCCACTTGCTTATGGGATTGCAGGACACGATCCACTTTTAGGTGATATGGCTATTGCGCTTATGTGGGGAATTATTCTAAGTACGCCGCTCCTTCTTATAATACTTCCGCTATTTTATGTCATTCTAGACAGACTAATGAGCTTTATTTACAGACGTTTCTTTAAGAAAGAATACTTTATCGTAGAAGCTCCTGATAATTAGGCTCTTAAACAATATTATACAGTGTCAAATTTATCTAGTGGATCAATCTTAATGATTGATCCACTAAAATTGTCTCCTACTAGCCGCACTTACTACCGCTGCTGCTATATCGCTTCTTCCTAATAAGATTCTTAAAGATTCCCTTGCTAACTTACTAAGATGGTAAGATAGTAAGATTGGATAAGATTATTACTGGCTATAAATTAAAGCAACCTAGGAACTGCTAGCTGCAGCAAGACGTAGAAAACTTCGTAGAAAATTTCTTAGAATACTTGATTGTGCGTTCTTAAAAAGCCGAAGTATAAGTTCCTAAGAAATCGTCTTATAATCGCATTGCAATCGTCTTGTACTAGCCTTGTACTAGCCATTTTTAATGGCTGATACTACATATGTGTATGTGTAGACGTGCCTCCACATCTAGTGGAATTTTTTACCTATTACTTCCTGAATAAAATACTTTAAACATAATCACTTATATCAGTTTATTAATATAAGTATTTGATCCTAAGGTTCATTGGGTACAGAAAATATTGACTGATCCTAAGTTCAAAGCCCTACGGGCAGCTAATTTACCTACATTTATAGTGATCTTCATATTATAATTATCTAATTATATGGTAACGACTTTACTGAACAGTCGTATGACGTATTAAATAGTTGTTTTATAAGAGCACAAATGGTTAATAACACATACAAAGAGATATTATCTATCACATATAACAGCACTTTTATTACTTATCTTTATCGTTTATTTAATGAGATTGCAGTCTAAATAAACCCTAAAAAGAAAGAAAAGCCAGAGAAAGCTCCCCCAGAAGAAAAATCTCTTAAAAATCTCCTATTAGTACATGATACGGTTTTTTATCAATCAGCACAAAGCCATCAATCTCCTACTCCTTATTGTCATAGGATTTGGAACACTTTTGTTTCTCTATGGTCGCAAAGAGGGGTTTCCTAACGTAGCGCTCAATGTAGCCACAATAGTCACAATTTACCCAGGAGCATCAGCAGATTTAGTAGAAGAGCTCATTACGGATAAAATAGAAGAAGAAATACAAGGCATCGATGGTCGTGATCGGATCATCTCCTACTCTTCTGAGGGGCGTTCAGTCATTCGGTTTGAAATACAAAGCAATACAACACGGCTGGACACCGAAATAAGAACGGACATTGAAACCGCTATCTCACGGATAGACTTTCCAGCAAATATCAGACAACCCATAGTTGAAGTGCTCAATTTTGAGAACACAACGATTAACATTGTCGTTGGTTTTGTCAGCAAAAATAAAGAAGTTCTATCTGTAGAAGCGATAAAAAGTATTGCTAAACGGTTTAGAGACGATGTCAGAAAAATCCCTGGTGTCGGGCGTGTCGAATTTGAGGATTACCCCAACTTAGAAGTGTGGGTTGAAGTTGACCCAGAACGTCTTCGCCGTTATGACCTAGAACTCAATAGCGTTGTCAATGCCATTCGCGCCCGAAATCTCAACATGTCCGCCGGAAAAGTCAATCTCAACGGCAAAGAATTTTTTATCAAAACCACAAAAGAATACACCTCTTTAGAAGACATTGAAAATACAATCATTCGCGGCAATGATAGTGGGCAGCATGTATTTCTTAAAGATATTGCCAGCATTCGCTGGGAAGAAGAAGAATTGACGTCTTATAAACGTTATAAAGAAATGTCTGGTGTATGGCTTAATATTTACAAATCCAGCAAAGGCGACTCAATTACTATCTCAAAAGCCGTCAAAGAATTGATCGCAACCTACGAACAAACAGGACTTATTCCTAAGGAGACTGAAACGATTGCCATAGACGATCTCGCTACTTCTATTAATGGCAGTTTAAACATTCTCTCTTCAAATGCAACAATAGGGCTTATTTTTATCTTTCTGTGCATGATTATCTTTTTTAACTTTCGCGTGACGCTGCTTACTGTCTTAGGAATTCCATTTTCGTTCTGTCTGGGCATTATTATTATGTATACGTTGGGATTAACACTTAATATTGTCTCAATGTTTGGTATGATCATTGTTTTGGGAATGGTTGTCGATGATGCCATTATCGTGGCTGAGAATGTCTATGCCCATGCTGAGAAAGATTTATCTGCTTATAAAGCAGCTCTAGTAGGAACACGTGAAATGGTCGTACCTGTTTTGGCGGTTGTCTCAACAACCATACTGGCATTTTTACCACTTACGACATTGCCTGGCATTTTAGGAGATGTTCTTAGTACAATTCCGCAGACCGTGATTATTATGTTATTCTGTTCTTTACTCGAATGCATCATTGTGCTTCCTGGTCACTTAGCGCATACTAAACACAAAACTACACGTGTCCATAATAAAATAACTGATAAAACAAATCCAGCTGTCGCTAAACCCAAGCGGCAGTGGTTTGTCTATATTAACAATCGTTATGCTATTTTCCTTGAAAAAACGCTTAGAAAGCCCGTTCTGGTTGCGAGCATATTTATCTTTATCCTTATATCTGCCTCAGCAATTATGCTGCGGACCATTCCGTTTGTTTTTTTCCCCGGTGACGCAGAATACATCGTTGTTAACATTGAGACCGATAAATCTAACAGACTCAGACAAACCGAAAAAATCATTGACATTGCCGAGCGTGAAATCCGAACGGTCACCCCTTCAAATTATGTTATCGATATCACTTCTACTGTTGGAGCAGATGGGACTATTGACGCCGATGAGTATAAATTATTACAGCCTTACATTGGTTCTGTTCGAATTACACTCGATACGACCATTAAAAAAGATGATGACGCTATTTTAAACGATGTTAAAGCAGCAATCAGTGATATTCAGGGCATTACAAAAAGTAGTGTTTCTGTGATAAAAGGAGGTCCGCCTGTTGGAAAACCTATTGATATTTACATTAAAGGAAGTCAAAATGCCGATGTTGTCGCGGCTTCTAAAGAAGTGCTTGCTTTTGTAAACACCCTTCCCAATCTCACTTCTATCACTTCTAGTTATGAAGAAGGAAAGGAAATTGTCAATATTAACCCCAGTGAAGCACTTTCATCTATTCTCAATGTCAATTTAAACACTGCCGCCACCACAGTAAGTAACGCTTTTGCTGAGAATACAACCACAACAATCACTACGCTAGATGAATACAGCCGCAATGAAAGAAACGTTGACCTTATCGTTAAATATGCAGAAAATGAAGAAAAACTCGTTGAAGACATTTATAACACGCCCGTTCGCAATCAATTAGGACTCAACATTCCAATCAAAAGTTTCTCCAGTATAGAATTTGAAAAAAGCAGCACGCTTCTTTCTAAGGAAAATGGAGAATTTTATGTCTCTATATCGGCGTTTCTCATCGATGAAACAAGCCTAGAATATGATGCAAGTACGATTGCAGAGTTAATTACTGAGAAAATACCTGCGTGGAAGGAGAAATTTCCTCTTATTTCCTTTGCTTTCAAAGGACAACAGGAAGAAGAACAAGAACAATCAACTTCACTTATTCGTGCTTTATTTCTGGCTGTGTTTAGTATTTACTTTGTATTAACGGTTGTCTTTAAGAGTTATCTTCAGCCGCTTATCGTGATGTCAATCATTCCACTTGGGTTTGTGGGCGTTATTCTTGGTTTATTTCTGACAAATACGCCAATTGGGTTGATGTCATTTTTGGGTGGAATTGCCTTGATGGGGATCATTGTCAATGACTCGCTTGTTATGGTCGATAAGATCAATCGGTTTAGAAGGACTTCTCATATGTCCCTTATCGAAGCGACTGTAGAAGGGGCACGGTCACGTATGCGTCCTATTCTTATGACGTCGCTTACGACAGTTGTTGGTATTACGCCCCTTGCGTATGGGTTTGCTGGATACGATCCATTCTTAGGAGCGATGGCGATTTCTCTCATGTGGGGTATTATTTTGAGCACGACACTACTTCTGCTCCTACTCCCACTTTTTTATGTGATTCTAGACAATCTTATGAATTTTATCTATCGGTTACTCAATAAAAAGTACACTATTGCAGAACCTCACGAACAATAGAGCATTACCCTACTTAATTGCGGACTGCTTATTATTTGTATAGATTGTTAATTTGTATAGATTGTTACAATGCAGGCATTTTTGTAAGCATTTCAATTGTTTTTTATTAAGATAATGGCTACAATGCAGGCATTTCTGATCGCTGGCATTTCTTTAAGCGTTTCTAATTGTTCTTATAATTGTTCTTATAAACCGCTCTCTATCACATGTGAATTTATTGTCTTAATATTGTCTTAAAATTCATTTAAAACTTGTTATAATCTTGTAAACATGGGCTACTAAACAATCCTTGTCAAGTGATTTTATCGCCAAATTTATGCCTAAATTTACGCATAAATCAATCCAATTATTCTTAAATTTATTAATAAATTGTTGACTTTTTAATGAACTATTGTTATACTACATTTATAACGTAATTGCTATAAAATATTCAATCCATTGAACTAAACCTTCAATTTTCATAACTCAATTCTTTATCCATTAATAAAAAGCTATCGATTTTCACGACTCAATCCTTTATCCATTAATAAAAAGCTACCGATTTTCACGACTCAATTCTTTATCCATTAATAAAAAGCTATCGATTTTCACGACTCAATTCTTTATCCATTAATAAAAAGCTATCGATTTTCACGACTCAATTCTTAATCAATCCATAAAAAATCGCCCATTTTCGTAGTCAAATTCTAAATTCATCACCATTCAACAGTCCATTCACACGATTACACACGATTACACACGATTAAATTCTAAGTCTATCGTCACCAAGCCGTTCATTTTTATGATTAAATTCTTCATCAATCAATACAAAGCCGTCAATTTACTCGTTGTTCTCATCATTGGTTTTGGGATCTATACCTTTATTACAGGGCAGAAAGAAGGATTTCCAAATGTGGGGCTTGATCAGATCATTATCTCAACAACATACCCTGGTGCCTCAGCAGACGACGTCAAAAAGCTAGTCACCGATAAAATAGAGAACGAAATAGATGGCATAGAGGGAGCCGAGCGCATCACGTCATTTTCTAGTGAAAGTTTATCGATTATTAACTTTGAAATAGACGCTAGCGTTGATAAGTCTAACAGCGAGATCCTCGACGATATCAAATCTGCTGTAGATACAGTTACGTTTAATGAAGATGTCGAAGAACCGAGGATTAGAGAGTTAGATTTTGCTGCGGTAATGCCCAATATAGCCGTTGGGTTTATCGGTGATGGAGATTTGGAAGAGATTAAAGCTGTCGCTAAACGTTTTAAAGCCGACGCTAAAAAAATACCAGGGGTCAGTAAAGTCAATTTTTCAGGGTATCGCGACCTGCAGATCTGGGTCGAAGTAAATCCACAGAAAATCCAGCTATACGAACTAGAACTCGCCTCTGTGATCAATGCGATCAGAACTCAAAACGTTAACCTCCCCGCAGGAAAAATCAAACTCTCAGGCAAAGAACTCTTCATTAAAACAACTAAGGAATATCAAACGATTGAAGACATTGAGAATATCGTTATCCGTGGCAATGATAGTGGAAATTATATCTTCCTAAGAGACGTCGCAGACGTTAAGTGGGCATATGAAGAGATAACCTCATACAAGAAATCACAAGGCAAGCAAACCCTGTGGCTCAATATCTACAAAACTTCTAAAGGAGATTCTATTACTATCACAAAAGAAGTCAAAAACCTTATCGAAGAATATAAAACAAGTGGATTGCTACCTTCAAATATCTCAACTACAACTGCCGATGACATTGCTTTTTATGTCGACCGAAGGCTTAGCGTGCTTTCATCCAATGCAACCGTTGGTCTTGTCCTTGTTTTACTGTGCATGGTTATCTTTTTTAACCTCCGTGTTACGCTGTGGACAATGTTAGGCATTCCGTTTTCATTCTGTCTAGCTATTATCATTGCCTATGGCTTTGGAATGACACTTAATTTGATGACAATGTTTGGTCTCATCATTGTTGTAGGAATGATCGTTGATGATGCTATTATTATTGCAGAGAGTATTTATTCCCATGTGGAGCGCGGCGTGCCTTTTTACGAAGCGGCTATCATTGGAACAAAGGAAATGACGATTCCTGTCATTGCTATTATTGCGACAACGACCATAGCATTTTTACCGTTAGTAACACTGCCTGGGATTTTTGGTGACGTCTTGGGGATTATTCCTAAGATCATCATTATTACGCTACTCTGTTCGTTAATTGAATGTCTATTCATCCTCCCTGGACATCTCGCCCATATAAAAAATAGGTCTCCCGCCCTACATGAAAATACAAATGGAGGGGGAGCAGCTAAAATTTCTACCGCACTTCCTACCGCTTATCCGCCTAAGAAAAACAATCTCTTCACTAGAATCGTTATGTTTCTATTTCGTAGAACTAAGCAGCAATCACCAGTACCAGTAACCCAGACATATGAAGCCACCCAAAAAACACCCAAAAAACAACGCCGCTGGTTTATTGCTCTCAATAACTCATACGAAAAATTATTAGAACGTATCGTTAAGCGACCAATTGTGACAGCGACTTCATTTATGGTCATCTTACTAAGTGTCGCTTTTATACTGGGACGACAAGTGCCATTTGTCTTCTTCCCAGGTGAAGCGGAGAGTATCTTTATTGACATTGAAACCCCATCATACAATGATCTAGAAGCGACTGAAGCAATTATTGATAGCGTTGAGGCAGAACTTCGCGAGACATTACGCGATGAACCCGATATTATTAACATTGTCTCAACCACAGGACAGGACAGTACGCACAATGATGTTCCCAATTATCAAAGTTATCTTGGCTTTCTCCGTGTTTTCTTAGATGTTTCACGTACAAAAACCGATGATGAACTTTCTGACCGTTTAGAGACCGTTATGCAAGACATATCAGGAATCAGTGCTTATAAAATAACGCTCCTTAAAGGAGGTCCGCCTGCTGGAAAACCTGTCGACATCTATGTCTCAGGAGACCAATTAGAAGATATTATCGTAGGCAGTGAAGAAGTCTATCAATTTATAAAAACACTCCCTAATACCAGATCACACGCCACCACGTATGAACAGGGCAAAGATGAACTTAATGTTACCCCCAATCCACTACGGTCGTCTGCCCTCAATATAAACCTTACAGACGTAGCGAATTCGGTCTGGTTTGCCTTTTCAGGTACTTCTTCTACAACAGTCACCTCGCTATCTTCATACAGCACCAATGACGATGAAGTGGCTATTGTTGTCAAATACCGTGAGAACAATGAAGACGTTATAACCGATATCAATGAAACTTATGTTCGAAGTCAGAGTGGTAGAACAATACCACTTCAAAATATATCCGATCTGCAATTTCAAAAAAGCAGTGTCCGTCTCGTTCAAGAAGACAATGAATTATTCATCTCCGTCAATGCGCTACTCAAAGATCAGAAAGACATTAAATACAACGCTAATGTCCTCTCGGCTATGATTGAGGAGAAAATACCTGAATGGGAAAGCAAATACCCTACTCTCGATTTTTCGATCCAAGGTGAACAGCTAGAACAAAAAGAACTCAGTGCAGGTATTACTAGAGCCTTGACAATGGCATTTACGGGTATTTATTTTGTTCTCACCATTATTTTTAGAAGTTATGTGCAGCCTGTTATCGTGATGTCAATTATTCCACTTGGATTTATAGGCATTGTTATTGGGTTATTTCTGACAGGAACGCCTGTTGGACTCATGCCATTTTTAGGTGGTGTTGCGCTTATGGGAATAGTTGTTAATGACTCGCTTATCATGGTAGATAAAATCAATAAACTCAGACGTAAAGAAGGACTGCCCGTCAGACAAGCGGTAGTTCAAGGCGCCAAAGCACGTATGCGTCCTATCTTAATGACTTCGCTCACAACGGTTGTCGGGATCACTCCCCTTGCTTATGGATTGATCGGTCAAGAACCCTTTCTCGCTCCGATGGCAATCGCTCTCATGTGGGGTCTCATTGTAAGTACATTTCTCCTCCTTATCCTCCTTCCAGCATTTTATCTTATTATGGACATTGCTCTCACATCTCTTTATCGGCTTTTTAACAAAGAATACAGTATTGCTGAGAAAGAATTGTCTTAAATATTTATACTTTCCTACTTTTTTATGATCACCGTCTGTGCATCTACATTACTTCTTATGTCGTACTGTGTCTCAGTAACAGCGTGACGTTATTGTAATGCATGATTTTTCTTATGAACGTTCATAACAAAGAACCTTCTGCTAGAAAGTAAGTTCACTATTTTTCTTATGGACGCTCCTAATAAGGCAACTCCCGCCGTCTCCACTAAGAAGTTTCCTGCAGAAAAACTATATCCAACAAAACCAACTGCTACTAAAACCAATTGTCATTATTATGCTATTTATCTTCCACAAGAAAAAAAACATTGGATTGTAAATAGTTGGTCTGCGTGTGAAAAGCTTGTTAGCGGCAAGTCAAAGGCGAGGTACAAGAAATTTTCTTCACGTAAGGCAGCGAAATTATTTCTTGATTCCTTTATTTCTGAGCCTGGCATTGCCTCAGCTACCCAGGATCCTAGTCATTCACCGCCCCCGTCCTTATCCACGCCCAAAGAACCACCCCACCCCCAAGCATATTATTATGCAGTTTTCCTTCCCAAAGAAAAAGCAAAGTACATTGTAGCAACATGGAATGAATGTGAAGCTCTTGTAAAAAATACGCCAGGTGCGCGTTATAAAAAGTTACGCTCCCAGCAAGAAGCCGAAGGTTACCTACAACATCTCACTACGCCCACAGCCATAACAGACGCTGCCCCATATATCCCGCGCGTCCTGAGTCCAAAATCACTTCCACCTAAGCTATTCCTTTCTAGCAAATATCACTGGACGATGTACACAGACGGGTCGAGTATAAAAAACATCCCGTATATCGCTTGGGGGTGGAGTCTTGTACGCGATGAAAAAACATTAATGGGCGAAATAGTAGATTTTAAACCTAAGTCGCAATCCACAAACATTGAAGCAGAACTCAATGCCGCGCTCAGTGCCGCTAACTATGCAAAGAACCTTATCCAAACTTCACATCAATACGCCAGCGAACATCACTTAGCAGAGACTGCAGCGTCACATATCACGATTTGCTATGATTACTTAGGCATTGAAAAATGGGCGACTGCTGAATGGAAAGCCAAAACACCCATCAGTCATCATTACCAAACCTCTATTAAGCCATTACTGGGATACGTCCAATTCAAAAAGATTCGCTCGCATGGAGCAGATCATTGGAACGATCGCATCGATAAACTGGTAAGAACGCAACTCCAGAAGTATTACACTTCCCAGCAGCAGACTTCCTGCCAATAGGAATATTTTTACTTATTGGGCCTGGAACGACTTTGAAAGCTTTTTGACAACCTTCTCGCCCACTGCAGCACCCAGTTCGCTAGCCATATGCTCCAATTCTGCCATCACAGTGCGCTCGGTTGGATTTTTATTGAAATAGCTATCTGCAATCAGATAAGCTGACGTCTTGTCGTATAAAATATACTTTGAAAGAAGTTTCTTTTTAGAAGTAAAGATTTTAACGCCTTTGCGATTAAAAAGCTTTATTTTTTTAACAACACGCTGATCGACCACCGAATAAGTAAGATCAATGGCAGCAAAGTATTCGTACTTGTCGCCAAGCTCAGCGGCCATAACCTTAATCAATGCATTCTGCTCTCCTGCACTGAAACCTCTAAATGCTAAAACGTCATTGGTTAAATAGCTGTAATGCATATTATCATTATCAGCATCCATGCTATGCAGTAGATCGCTACGTTCACTCAATGCAGACTTTAATGCAGTCACGTCCATATTCGTTAACATAGAAACCTCTAAGCCCGTACTCGTTCTAGCCTCATTAAGTGTGGACGTAAAACCAGTTAAGTAGGCATAAACAAAGAAATCATTCGCTGGATATTCACTGTAATAATATTTATTGTATCCTTTTTCTGCTAAGTAAGGAGTGCTATTTACATAGACCACAAGTACTTTTCCACCAGGGTAGTTCGTACAGGCTAAGGTAGAAACCAGTACAAAAATAATCAGTAATCCCCTTAGACTTGATTTCAAACCGCTAAGCGACGCAACTATTTTTTTCATAAATACGATTATCACTCCTTGCTATGTGTTGTTTAATTAAGTTTTCTAATAGAGGTTACTAATGAGGTTGCTAATTGAGATTACTAATGAGAATTGCTAATTGTTTTTTAATTAGAGGCTCTAATTGGAATAACCTAAGTGATTGTGATGTGATTTAGTTATGTTCTAGTAAATCGCAATATCACACTACTGGTTACTTGTTAACATAAGCAGCGGCTGTTTCTAAGAGAAAGATACGTACGGGGATAGAATGGGGAGATTTTGTGGGCTTTTTAACGTTATTAGCTGGAGCGGACGTAGTAGCGTCGTCAGAATTTTTAACACTAGCAGGCTGCAGCGCCAGTAAATCAGTTTGCACCCTAGCAAGCCGTTCTAAGACAAAGGTGGTTTCACCACTCCACTTGGCGTAGGCAATCATACCCAAAAGAGCTGCTCTGAAGACCTCATCAGAAGCAGCAAGCAACTCATTCTCACAGATCGCTAAAAAATCTTTTTCAATCAATGTCTTATAAGCAAGAACCTCTTCATCATCTGCACTGGTGGTTGCTACCGCTCCTGTAGTATTTAATTGCTGGCTGAGTGTGTTGAGTGTAAAGACCCATAGTTCTCTTTGTTCGGCTGTGCTAAGCGAGGCAATTTCATTTTCTTCTGAGAGAATCTTCTTAAAAAATGCTATACTCGTCTCTCTGGTATGAAGTCCATAGCTAAGCGCACGAATAATAAGCGCTCGGTGATTGAAATCAATTGTATCCATATCATAGAAATTGGTTAGAAACTCTTCTACCTCGATGAGGGCTGATTGCCAAATAGGAAGGGCATTTGTGTACTTTTTAGCCTCTTTATTTTCTTCTGTAACGTTGTAAACATTTTCAATGAGTGTTAGATAATTTTGACCCAATTGATTAAGGCTGGCGTACTGCACGTCGCGATTGCCATCGGTAATAGCCGTGATAAACACGGGAATGGTTGTTTGAAGGTCTCTTTTAATAGCAAAAGCCTTAACTTCCGAGATCGTTAGAATACCCTGTTTGGCAGCGCAGCCACTCATCCCAAGTAAAAGACTTCCTAAGACTATGATAAATAATAGAACCCGCCCTAAGCTTTTCCCTATCAAAGCACGTAGAGAACACTTTTCTTCTTTTTTATCAATCATTAGCAAATCAATATTAGTCATTGGTAGTTGGTAATTGGTAATCGGTGTTAGTAATTGAAGTTAACAATCAGTACTGACCATTAGCAATGGTAGTTCGAGCCATAATAGTTCGTTATTTCTTTACGCCGTAGTTTTAAGAATTGTCCTCGTGCTCACAACCTTAAGTCTAACTAATATCAGTTTTCATCCAAGCTAGCATGACCGCAGTCAATTTCATAAGCAAGCATACCTTATAACTAAGCAGCCCTCTAATCACTAGAAAAAAAGCAAAGCCAATGTCTACTAAATATCCATTAAACGTCCATTTATAAAGAATAGGACAAGCTAGACGTCGATAGCTAGACGTCGATAACAACTCTTCCTTTTAAGATTCGTGATTGACACATGAGTCGTTCGTCTTGTTCTAGACCAAAGATTTTTTCTTTTTCAGAATAAGGACTCATATTCTCCATTCCCGTAACAATACGCGTCAAACACGTTCCACAGTTTCCCTCAGTGCAGCTAAAAGGAACGCCCAGTTCCTCAGCCGCTTCTACAAGGCTAGCATCCTCTGCAATAGGAATAATTTTTTTGCCATCTGAAAGTTCAGCCATAACGTTATTCTTCTAATTTTAAAGCCAGTACCTCATTATAAATACTTAATGCACAAACGTCTCCAAAATTACCTCACCATTTCATCAATACTACTAAGGCCACTGATCAACAACGTTAAGCCGCGTATTGTAACATTAAAAACTTACTCTTAGCCAGCATCATTCCTTCTACTCATACAAAACCTAGCAAGCACCCCGCTTACTTATCATTTCCTATTAACATAAAATCTAGCTAGTACTCTGATCACTTATTATTTTCCATTAACACAAAACCTAGCCTGCAGCGCCCCGTTCACCCCGCCTCCGATCGTTCAGCATCGATAACCACCGTGACTGGATAATGACTGGGATTGGAACTTAGCTACGAGAAAAGGTTAAAAATTAATGTTTGTGCTCCCTTTAAGATCAAAATCATCGTACCTCTGCTGGGAAGTGGTGAAATCGGAGAAGAGCTCACGTAGATAATCCGTTGCTACATAAGAAATTTGAAAATTGCCACTCTTAAGGCCGACATTTGCGTAAGAAATTCCTAGCTGGACAGCGATAGAATAATTGCCGGGGAAGGGGACGTTATAGCGATAATTTTCTACGGCGTAATAACGTGTGAATGTTTCATAAAATTTTTCTACTTCGAGATTATCGCCCATAAAAACAGAACGTTTGTGCTGCGGTGAGCCGTACTTGTCGTAGACTTTTTTGCGAACACGTTTGAGGAGGACACTAGGAACTTCCGATAGATTGCCTACGACACGGTTCTCATCGTGATACGTGAGTGAAATAGCAAACAATCTAAAAACGTTTTGATTATTGAGTTCTCTATTGAAGAATACAAATTTTATAATCCAGGGTTGGTTATTCTCAATACTGGCTGGCACGGTGAGGAGTTTGAAGTCATTTTTATAAATTTTGGTCAGATGATAGATCCGTGTGGGGAGTCGTTTTTCAACGATTTTAGGCAAAAACGCTTCCATATCTTCAGCAAGAATCGAGAAATCATAATAGCGATTGATGGTGTTATTGTAAAAGATAAAATCATGGCGTAGTGCTTTGGGGAAGGCGTAAATATCGGAATCGTTCTCTTGAACTGTAACGTTGGCTGTAAGACCAAGTTCATTTAATTTCTCTTTGACCTGTTCCAATGTCATAAAGAACTCAATACCATTGAAGCCATAAATATATTGTGCTTCGATACGTTTCTGATAGGCTTCTAGTGCGAAATTTCTACGCTGGTATTGGGTGTTAGGCGTTGTATTATCTGATGGTTGTTCTACTTGCTGTGCGTCTGCTGGCGGTGTGGGTGTGGCGTCGGGTGTGGGTGTTTGTGCTTGAATCCACCCTGATGACGAAATAACTATGACAGTACAAGCAAAAACCACTGCTTTTTGGGTCAGACCGAATATAGTATTCATCATTGAATGATTATTTTTATGCTCTGTGTGAGGGCGTGCTGGGTAGCTTGACTGTGGTTTCTGTGTGAACCATTTGTGGTGATAATGTTGTTTCATCGTATTTCCTTACTCATGATAGGTTTTGAATGGATTGATTTTATATTATAATGATTCTGTGGTGATTTTGTGGTGGTTCTATGACAGTTTTGTAGTGATTTCTTAGGGTGATGTAATAATAATAATATACAAATTAGAAAACTTAAAGAAGGGTTAAAACATAAAGGGGGTTTTTAAGTCTATAAGCTGGATTCTGTAATAGAAGTTCATTTATCTCTTTTCATCCATTGCTGGAGAAATATAGCGATTTACCTTGCTGTCAAGATTTTTATTCCTTGAAATGTGATTATCATTTTCTGGTGATTTCAGTTGTGGTTATATCATTGGGCTCAAGTGAAAGCTTTCTGTTATACGCCATAACAAAAATGCGTTAGAAACAGCACGTTTAATCTTACTCCAGATGGGGTTTGCCATACTAATTTTATTGCTAAAATTATGGGGGTCTCTTACACCGCCATTTCACCATTGCTTGTCCGATTTCCTAAGAAATTGCTTATTGAATTCGCGGGGACGAGCTGTATCTTTTCTGTGGCACTTTCCATATCTGCTCAGCTGACTTAGCCGAAATAAAGCCTTAATAAGAACATTTTTTCAGCCATCATTTCACAAACTCCAGTTATTAACTGGCATCTTCAATCATGGGAGTCCAGACTTTCCTCAAAACATATACTCTCAAACATTTATAGTACAATTATGCGAACTTCCAACCTAAAAACCCCCTCGTAGCTATAATTATACACCAGAAATTGATATTTTTGTGTCTTTTTTTGAAATATTTTTAAAATTTAAATACTTACTGGATCTGTAAATAAAGGACACCTAGCACAGTACAATAATGCCAATACACCTAAAAAAACCTTAACTTTCATGTCTTTTTACAATTTTTTACAATATAACCCACTAAAACAACCCTAAGGATCGATTATTATACAGCCATCTCTACAAAAGGACAATCTTACACTACTATACATTCTAACGTTATCAATGTTATAATGAAGAATCTAAAAATAATTGATAATGCCTATCATTCATTAACAAGCCAATTTTACTCCTTTACAACCACCTTCTCTTAAGATACGGTCATTTGGCAGAAAAAAATAACTAGTTCACTCAATATAGATTTAAAAGTAAAATTTGATGAAGACCTATCAAGCAGCAATCATTGGTGCGGGTAGAATCGGCAGACTTCATGCTGAAAATATAACCCGTCATATAGATAACGTTCATATTAAGACAATTGTCGACGTCGCCGCCAACGAAACCCTTCGCAAATGGGCAAAATCACTCCACATAGACGAGATTAGCACAAATTATACAACTGTAATCAGTGATCCTAAGATAGATATTGTCTTCATCTGCAGTTCAACAGACACACATACGTCGATTATTGAAGCCGCTGCCGCCAATAAAAAACATATTTTTTGTGAAAAACCGATTGATCTCTCAATTGCACGCGCCTTAAAATGCAGAAAAACTGTCCAGCAAAGCAATATTAAATTTCAATTAGGATTCAATCGCCGTTTTGATCACAATTTCATAGCCATACGCAATAAAATTAGGTCTGGCGCCATTGGAGCTATTCGAATGCTCCGCATCACTTCACGCGACCCAGCTCCGCCACCAGAAGAGTATATCAAAGTCTCAGGCGGTCTTTTCTATGACATGACCATTCATGACTTCGATATGTTAAGGTATTTAACGCACACAGAAGCCCTAGAAGTTTATAGCAGAGGAGCAGCGCTTGTCAATGACATTACGCCGCGTTACAATGATTGTGATAGTGCTATTATTTCAATTAAACTTGCTAGTGGAGCGCTTGCCTACATAGAAAATTGCCGTGAAACCGCCTACGGTTACGACCAACGCGTAGAAGTCCTCGGTGAAACAGGAATGCTGCAATGCACCAATGATTACCCCTCTACCGTGACTCATTTCAATACCGATGGTCGCATTGCCGATAAACCCTATTATTTCTTTCTAGAACGCTACAATCAATCATTCATTGATGAAGTCAAAGCTTTCATAAGTAGTATCAATGACGATCAAATACCACCTGTGACCCTTGAAGACGGCTTGATGCCTTTATATCTAGCCGAAGGGGCTAAACGGTCTTTTAAGACAGGTAAAAATATTGTCCTAGCCGATATTATTCAAGAATTTAACTAAAAACACTCCAAGTAAGCCAGTGGGCATTGCAGTAGGCCACCTGCCCACAGATGATGGAGAGCAGACACTAAATAATAGATACAGGTGCACATGTGTTATACTCAAGCTACTCACGTGTTATAGGCAAGCGATACTTCCATTACTGGTTCTTGGTTAGTTCTATTATTTTAAGATTTTAGTCTTAAAACCTCTTCTAACATAATATCAGAAGTCGTAATAGAGCGTGAATTGGCTTGAAATCCGCGTTGCGTGACGATCATATCGGTGAATTGCTCAGCAAGGTCGACATTAGACATTTCAAGCGTGCCCGCTTTAATTTTACCGATACCTTGTGTATTGGGAGCTGTGATCTGTGCCTGTCCTGAGTTGTTTGTCTCAGAGAAATAAGTCTCGCCTTCACGTTCTAATCCGCCTGGATTGACAAACGCAGCTAACGCAACCTGTCCTAAATCGCGACGTGTACCGTTGGTATAACTTCCCACAATTACGCCGTTATCGTTAATATTGAAATTTTCCAAGTACCCTAACGCAGTCCCGTCTTGAAAAGAGGCGCGTGTCGTTGAAGTGGAAGCAAATTGGGTGATTCCATCATAAAGACCTGAGGTTCCTAGTGAGAGATTGATTAGTGAGGGATCGCTACCAGGCACTGTAAAATTAAGTGCAATCTCTAAGGCATCACCAGCCGCTCCTACAACCGTACCGTTGATAGGATCAATTAATGATTGCGGAGCGCCTGCTGTATTAAACTGCACAATAAAATCATTTGTCACGTCATTTGGGTTGGTCTGAGCGACAACATTGCCAATTGGATTTGTGTCCATATCAAAGACTTGTGTGGTCACGCGCCACTGATTAGGAATTTCTACGCCATTGGCGTCTGTGTTTTTAAAGAAATTGAGTACCAATTCGAGGGGTTCGCCGCGGCTGTCATAAACTTTAATAGACGTTCGCCAGTTACCCGCTAAAATCTGAGATTCACTAGCATTGGGGGGGATCACAGGTGTGAGCAGATTTAAATTTGAGCGATAAGTAACATTTTCTGTCGGTTCAGCAGGTTGCTTCTGTCCTAATGGAATCACCAAATCATCAATACTACTACTCGTGTCAATACTAACACTTCCATCGAGATTAGAACGTGCTTGGAAGCCTTGCACACGATAGCCAGTGGCTTGATTGACAAGCACGCCATCAGCGTCCAGTGAATAAGCTCCCGCACGGGTGTAAAGCAAGCTTTCACCTGAACGATTGACAAAAAATCCATTACCTACCACTGCTAGATCCGTATTTACGCCTGTTGTCTGCAATGCGCCTTGGTTGTGGATCGTATCAATGGCTGCTATTTGCATCCCTAGGCCGACTTGTTTAGGATTGATACCGCCTCGTTCTTCACGAGGTCGTGCGGCGCCTGATATGCGCTGCGAGAGGAGGTCTTGGAATGTTACTCTTCCTTTTTTATAACCGTGTGTATTGACATTACTTACGTTATGTCCTATAACGTCCATCCGTGTCTGGTGATTGTTTAACCCCGAAACCCCAGAAAATAATGATCGCATCATAATCGTTTGTCTCTATAATTTTATTATTTATTTTATTTTTTATATCGCTATGTGTATTTAAAATCGTGTATGAATCTGTGACTTGCTTAGTGATTTTAGTGCTGTACTATTTTAGTGCTGTACTATTTTAGTGCTGTATTATTTTGGTTCTGTATTTTCTTTAACTGTGGCGAGTTTTTTAATATTGGCTTCATAGCGTTTGTGGGCTAATGTTACTTCTTCGGTAGCAGACGGTATCGTATTGCTCGGACGTGATAGCAAATGAGATGAATGCGGTAAATGAGGTAAATGAGAATTTTTAGTACCTTGTGAAGGTGGTAGCGAGGCTGTATTTTGTAGTTTGGATTCATTGGGAAGGGCATTCACAGCAGAGAGCTGAGAACGGAGGTCTTTCTTTTCCTTAACAGAAACGATGTGTTCCAATCCAATACGTTTATCGTCAATGACGACCATCGGTTCGCCTTGTTTATCTAGAATAACGCCTTCTGCGTTACCTGTGACGTACGCTTCTTTCGCTTCGTCGTAGTAGGAGATTTCTTTACCGATCATTGAGAAGAGGGGCATGACCGTAATATCTTTTTTGAGTTCGGTCATTGAGGTATTCATATTCTTCATCTGTTCTAAGGCGGTGAATTGCGCCATTTGTGCAACAAATTCGGTGTTTTTCATCGGCGATAGGGGGTCTTGTCTTGAGATCTGAATGGTGAGGAGCCGTAAAAAAGCGTCCTTGTCTAGGTCTTCGCCGCCTGTCCGTGGTTGTCGTTGTTTTAATTGGGCGTTAAAGCTTGTTACTTCTTTTTTAAGGTTGACAAGTTCCTGTCCGCTGATTCGTGTTTCCATTACGTTACTTGACCGTTTTCGGTTGTCTTGATGAGTATTAGGGGTATTTATTAATTGAGAGGGTTGCTATTAATCAATATTAGAAGGCATATTAAGAGTTAAATTCAAAGATCGGACGTTATTAAATTCTTACTAGGCAAAAGCGGTATTTAACTAAATTTCGTTCTGCTTGCTTATTCCTTCACCATATTTTTTAGGATTGCTTCAAATTTATTATTGCTTAAGGTTTTAATTATCATAAAATCTCTATCCAATCTCAATCTGTATCCAGTCTCAATCTATATTCAATCTCAATCTCTATCCAGTCTCAATCTGTATCCAATCTGTATTCCCTACCGTGAAATAAGTTCATCCCTTAAATACACTAAATATCCCAATTTTATTCCAAATAGTCCCAATAAACGCTAAACTGTAAAGGCTATTAAATCACAAGCGAAACATAAGAGGTTCCATCGGCTAGCATTGAAATAGCTTCGATTCTACGGTCTGCTTTCCAATCAGTACTATCGTCTGTAGCTGCGTTATTCTTATTTAATTTCTGCAAGTAGTCTGGTTTAGCGTCTGCTTTAGTATTTTCGTTATCATAATGTCCGTTATTCCCGCGATACTCAATCTCAACGGTCAATTCTTTAAGGTCAATGTTTTCTCCTGCAAGTTGTCCCTTAATATCAGCAAGTTTATTTTCAATAATATCTTTCACAGTACTGTTCTCAACGATAAGGCGAACTTTAAACTGGTGACTTGTTTTCTTCATGAGAACAGAAACCTGCCCTAAGTTATCAGGTTTAAGTGTCAATGTAAATATTTCACTGCCATTTCTAGCAGCAGATTTGATACCACCGACTAGTTTATCCAGTAAGACGGATGGATTCAATCGTGCTGTAAATGGAGTGAATTCACGTATAGACTTAACTTCATGACCTGTACCTCCATGTGCTCCCCCTCCAAATGGCGTCTCTGCTAGCAAAGATTTTCCTGAGGAAGACGATTTTGATATATGGGGATAAAGAGGTGCTTTAAGATTTCCATTTAAACTTCCATTCAAGGTCCCATTTGCTATGAACTCACCTTGGGGGCGTAGTTGTCCTGCAGTAAAGTTTTGAAAACCTTGACCTGTCCCTTGTTCTCCTCCATAGTAGCTTTGATTACCGTAGAAGGATTGATAAGGGACTGTGCTTTGTTTGAGATGAGACGCTGTTGTATATATATATGGAGAAGTAGTGAAATGTTCTTTTCCATAATTAGGATGTAGTGAATTGGGTTGTGTGACGGTGGCAAGTTCTTTTTGATAGCGAAGGGCATCGCTTTCGCGTTTGAGCGTCATGTTTTGTTCTAGCTGTTTGAGGAAGTCTTCTATACGAATTTCGCTACGTTCTCCTGCTAGTGAAGACTGGTATTGCCACTGACTGAGTGTCCCCAATGTTTCTGCTAAATGATGATTGAGGAGTCCTAGGAATCCTTTAAGGTGTGTTCCTAACAAGTCGGTGCGTTCTGGTGGTTTCGTTCCACTATCTAAATGGCTTGTGAGTGTTTCTAACCATTTAATAAGATTTTGCTCTATGGCTTTAAGGTCTGCTATGTTTTTACCTATGTCTAGCCATGGAGTTGTTGAGGTCTCACGTAAGTGCGCCTGGGCATCACTTGAAATACCTGCTCCAGCAAAAATACCATGTTGGCTATGATTGGAAAGAGACGTTGTATTTTCATAAGAAAGCACATTCGCAACGTCAGACCCTACTGCCTGTGTGACGGTAGGTGAAGAGGTTGGTAGTGGGTTAGAAAACGCCGCTCCTAAAATAGCTTCCAACCTAGCAAAAAGTTCTTCTAAAATAGCCTTGCTGTTAACTAATCTGCTATGAATATCATTTTCATCTAGCTGTGCATTGCTGGGGGATGCTATGTAAGCCTCTAATTCAGCGAGTTCATCTGCAAGGTGCTCCTTAATAGCTTTAAGGTGTTCGATATTCGCTTCAAATTCTATATGACTAGATTTTTCATCATTGATTTTGCTAGAAGAGGCTTTCTTGTCCGTAATACGCTTGATTTCGGATCGGTTCTTATCGGCTTTATAGTGGTCGTCTAGTCTATCTTTTCTATCCGCCGAAGCCTTAGCGGTAGCTCTACGCTCAGAGATTATATTAGAATTGGGATCATAGCTTTCTCGAATAGCTTTTAGGCTTGTGCTACTCATCGAAGAGGCGCTAGTTGTTATATGGGCTTTGTTAGCTGCAGACCTAGTTAGGTTTTGTGATAAATTTTTAATCAAATGCTCTGAGAAAGAACCTAGCAACCCCGCTTCACGTGAAGAGGACTTTCTGGTGTTAGCCTGCTGTAAAATAGCTAGCCCAGTGCTAGCTTCATCCTTAATAGCTGTTTTTATCATGTAAGTAAGATTAAACCCGCTGCAATGCTTTTTAGCTTATAGTAACAAAATAGTTAACTCATAGTCTTCAAATGACAGTCATCAAATCAAAATCCAATATCTCAATATGAACCCATTGAAATTGATATGCGGACACTCTTAAATTTTTTCGGAGTAACACCACGTTAGAGCTATCAATTTTTAAAAGCCAGCTAAAAATCACACGTATATAAAAAATCACTTTAGCAAAACGTCAACCACTCCCCAGAATTCAACTGCAAAGCCAATCTTACACTGCTAATAAAACGCCCCTAAATACCCATTTCAATACCTATTTTTCTCAAATTCACAGTAAATTTGGGACTCTAGCGGCTAACTTGCTAAAAGCAATCCTAGCGCGTCATAGGATAGATGAATTTTTCACAGAATTTTTTATAGAATTTTTACACTACGAAATATCTTATTTTCAATGAAAGCATCACTGCAGAGTAGCAAGTATCCGTAAAAAATTCATAAAAAATTCATACTGCAACCACCATCGTTAAAATCATGTTCAATAATGATATACAGCCATTGGATGCAGTGATGATATAAAACTCTAATTTATGACAATTATTTCAATACCAGGTATTCTAACGCCAGTCATCAATAATAATAATAACTATTTCAATACCAGGTATTCTAACGCCAGTCATCAATAGTAATAACTATTTCAATGCCAGGATAATTTCAATCAGAAATAACAGGCTGGCGGTCGGAAAGAACAGGCTGCTGCCTTCCTATTATTCCTTGCTGAGAGGTGGTAGGAGACGTATTGGGTTCACTAGACCTGGCTACCAGGATAATTTCAATCAGAAATAACAGGCTGGCGGTCAGAAAGAACAGGTTGCTGCATTCCTATTATTCCTTGCTGAGAGGTGGTAGGAGACGTATTGGGTTCGCTAGACCTGGCTGCCAGCATAATTTCAATCAGAAATAACAGGCTGGCGGTCAGAAAGGACAGGTTGCTGCATTCGTATTATTCCTTGCTGAGAGGTGGTAGGAGACGTATTGGGTTCACTAGACCTGGCTGGTAGGATACGGAGTTGCTGCGGTCTATAAAAAAACAATTGAATGTTTGCGAGATCATTATAATCGCGCAATGTCGTGAGTTCTCCGTCTAGATTCAAATCCACTGCAACCGTGCCCGTTTCGAGAAGCGTTCCATTGCAATTATAATCTATGTAAATGCCTTGGTAGACTTCTAGGCGTTCATTTAGCAAATTTTCATCTAATGAAGGGACTAGTCCTGAAGAGAACGTTAAACTGAAATCCATCACGTCTTGAAGGAGCACGTTATCTAAACTATCCATTAAACTATCAGTGAGACATGTTCTGCTTTCTCTAAGATTGGTATTGACGCTAGCAATACGATAATAATAGACATTTGAAAGAAGGCTTGTCCTGGTCGTTGTTGGAACGCCGTAATCAGCATACAATGGATTCATAACACTCAAATAATTAAGTTTATTAGCAACAGCTTCATTTCCACCGTGCAGCAGACCTAGGTTATGTCCTAGTTCATGCATGATAGCATAGGCCTGCCTGTTGACGATGAGATTCCTATTAGCTTGTGATAATTGTTCGACGTCACAAATATTGATGCCCTGTTCTCCTAAGACAATAAGCGAATCATTGCCGAGGACTTCTGCACTGCCAGATAAAGCAAAATTAGTAGGAGCAGTGCTATCTGCGAAAAGCATATAGTAAAACAATTGTTTACGATTGTTATTGAAATGGTTCTCTTTGACGTTAAAGTAAGTATTCGTGCCGCCGCGATTAGTGGGGTTTAGATCAATTCCTTCATAATTTGTTTTATCATCACTAGAAAAGATATAATTATTACCACCGCCTAAGTCGTAATGAGTCACATTCGTGCCAGGGCTTGGGTCGTAAAGCTTTCCCGTATCGATGTGTAATGCATAGCCATGCCCACGCATAACGGAAATGACCTTATCTAAGGCAGCGCGTTGTGGTTCTGTATTGATATTACCAGAATAGCTACAGCTCATATAATCTATTTCTAAAAACAAGTCCTTCTGCCCGCTACGTGCTCCCCATTCATACAAAGGCATTCCCATATAAGTATCTGTCACTTCGTCTTCTACACAATCATAAATGCCATCTCTATCGTTATCGGATTGATCGAGCATGACACATTCTGAGTCTGGCGGTAAGATGGGTGAGTACTGTCCTAATTGCCAGTCCTCTTCAGTGTAGCTGTTAGCTGTGAAGCTAAATACCTGTCCGCTGCCTGCTGCAGCTAATTTACGAACAATGCTCTGGCCTTGCCCTCCTGTAGGAATAGAAAGATTACCAATGCCATTCCAAGTTTTCGTGCTGTACTTAGGACTGCTATTAGGACAGGCTGATCCCAATTGAATGAAATCAAACGCGTGCCGACTGTCATCTGCCTCGATGCTGTAAAGCTCAAATAAAGCACACGTTTCACTCATCGATGGAATCTTAATCGCTCCATTTTCTTTCGGTGCTGTAATGATGCGATTGCGTGGCAGTTCGAATGAATCGTAGATGGGGTCTGTGGTGACCGTTGGATTAGAACGCGGCGAAAATACAAATATATATAAATTGCCTTTATAAAGCTCGTAATAAGATTTAAATTGGAATTCAAAATCTTGCAGCGTCGTAGACAAATCACCTGCCACGCCAGCTACTGCCTCACGATAATAACTTCTAAGCCCTACATTAGCTAGTGATATGGATTCTCTTCCACTTCTAATATCTGCCACATATAATTCAACAATCACAGTTTCATCGGTATGTTTATAAAGTTCTGTTATATAAAGATCGGCATTTTCAATGACACGAAAAGTATCACCACCACCACCAGCAATTACACTCTCACCTGGTGATGACATCGTACAACCTAATATGGCAGCACCTATTCCCCAATAAATCAATTGCTTTAAAACCCATTGCCTTAAAATTAATTGCCTTAAAATTAATTGCTTCAAGCCCAATGGTTTTAAAGCCAATGGGTTAAAGATCAATTGTTTTGAGATCCATTGGTTAAAGAGCCCCTGTTTAAAGTGGTACTTTTTAATAAATGACGTTACTTTTTTTTTCATGCGCTAAAATCGTGTCGTAACCGTAGTAAGTCATTACCAAGTGCAGGCATACCCTTCGCAAAGAAGACGTGGTTAGCAAGGATCATTAGCGGCGTCATGAAAATTTTTCATTCCTTCTACCCACTTGATCTACCCAATGATTATGGTGATGAAAGCTTGGAGGTTAAGGCGCAGCCACTGATAAATGCGAGAAAAGATAGACTTATGCTTATTGTCTTGAGTGTGGTATTCAGAAATGATTTTTTTGTCGGCTTTACTATCACTGTCTAAGCGAACAAAAATGGGCACTGTGTTATTCGGTGGTGGTAGAACGAAAGCATTGTACTTTTTCATCTGCTCCTCATAAAGGTCTGCCGCTACCTTTATCGTATCTGGAAAGAATAAACTCTCCTCTTCTATTGAAATAACTGGATACTGATCGGGGTAGATAGGTTCTAGAACTTGCCAGACGACATCACTGATTTCTTTATTTTGACTGGGTTCTCCGCCGGTAACCCTTATCGCTGCGAGCTGCCACTGCTCTGCGCGCAAGCGGAATTGCTCTAAAATATCTTCACCATCATTGTAATCATAGAGGACGGAAATCTCCCCATCACCATTTAAATCAATAGACTGGGGTTCACTAGTAATACCATCACATCTATAATCTACATAAACACCTTCATGAACAGGGACATTTTCATATAATGCTGCTTCATTTAAAGGATTCAATGTTCCATAAGAAAATCTCATTCTTGGATAATCTGCTGGATCAAAATTGGTCGTGCTCCTAACACAGACCGAAATACCAGACCGATAAAACAACATAGCATCCGGCGTCATTCTCTGGTCTAGGCCTCTAGTATAAAGGTAATTCATAATACTGAGGTAATTGGGTTTAAAATTCTTGACATCATCACGTCCGCCATGCCAAAGTCCGAGGTTATGGCCAAATTCATGGTATATAACAATAGCCCTGCTCGCATAGATCCAACTATAAATGCCGCCCACTTGTGCCATACCTCCTACGAAAGGCGGTCCATTATTTGTAAACTGCATATAATAAAACAAAGACCTGCGGCTACTGTCAAAATTATAAGATGTACTGCCTTCGCCTAAGTCATAATCTTGAGGGTCTATGCCTACTTCACCATCGAACAGGTCTCCTGCGTCGATGTGGAGCGATATTCCAAGTTTCCCTATTGCGTCCACCATAATGTCTAACGAGGAACGAGTCGGTTTTACCGCATCGTGATAGTCCATCTCCATAAAGAGGTCTATCTGGTCAGCACGCGCGCCCCAAATATAAAGAGGCAACCCATTGAATGTGTCCCCAGGCCCATCTTCTAAACAATCATAGATTCTATCTCCATCACGGTCTGCTTCTTCTACTTCATCAGTATTAATACAAGTAGCATCTGGCGGCAAACTAGGCGTGTATGTGATAGGTATAGGGATTTCACTGTCTCGGTTATTCTGTTGGTTCTGTCGCACGATATCATCATCTTCACTACTATCTCTAATATCTCTATCGATACTATCTCTTTCACGATCATAATTACTTCCGTCGCCAGAACCTGTAGACCAGGCATTTTCTGTGTACTTATCGCTACTGCTTTTATACAGTCCTGTGCCATTTAGAGAAAGTTTACGAAAAATGCTTCTATTGATACCTGGTGGTGGAATAGCAATATCACCCGTAGCCGTCCAGAGGTCTGTACTGTATTTAGGATAAGCGTCATCCGCAGGGCAACCTGTACCGAATCTAGCAAAATCCATTGTCACGCGCCGTGACCCACCTGTTTCAATGCCATATAATTCAAACAAAGCACAATCACCACTTATAGAGGGGAAGCGAATATTCCCTCCCTGGTTAGCGATAATAAAATAGGTGCTCGGAAGATTTTCTACACGTAACGGCTGATAAACCGCCTGCTCATTGCCATCAATGCGCCTCAGTCCAGCCGGCGACTGCGTGTCAATGTCCTCTTTCGGCGCTGAGAATACAATCGAGTAAAAATTTCCCTTGTACAGTCGGTACTCGAAATCAGATATAAACTCAAAATGATCTGTTTCGCTAGACAAATCCGTTGTCACACTCGCTATCGTATCACGGTAATAACTTCGAAGCCCTATGTTCTCAAGTAAGATGTAATCGCGATCTTCTGCAATCGCTTCTACGTAGATTTCTACCACCAAAGTTCGATCTGAGCGCTTATAAATCTCTGATAAATACAATTCTACGTCTTTACTGACAAAAGGAATGGCAGAAGTTGGACCAGGAGTTTCATTGCCGAGGATATTTACGCTGCCACTCCCCCCAGGAACAGAGCTATCATTGTTTAAAGCCGCACTACACCCTATCACAATCCCAATAACACCACCAAGCAAACAGCCCAGCAATACATACTTGTACACATATTTGTATAAGTACTTATATGGCTTATTCATACGTGCCCTCTTATCGTCTTTCATCCCTTATCTGCCTACACATATTAACTTATTAACATATAGATTCTAACATATAGATGCATTAACCTACCCATTATTATTCCGCTAGTTGATATAACCCATTAACCTAGCTATTATTATTCCGCCAGTTGATATAACTCATTGATACAATCTATTTGACCTATTCATCATTATTCTACCACTTGATATAACCCATTAACCTAGCTATTATTATTCCGCCAGTTGATATAACTCATTGATACAATCTATTTGACCTATTCATCATTATGCTACCACTTGATATAACCCATTAATCTACCTATTATTATTCTGCCACCTGATATAATCCATTAATCTATCCATTATTACGCTACCACTTGATACGACCTATTGAACCTATCAATCATCGTCCCGCCAATTGATATAACGACACAACCCATATATCTAAATATAAAACACAGCCTATCAATATTGATTTTTTGATTTTATTGATTTGACTGAGTAGATTATTTATAATTGTAATATAAAACCCACATTGTATTATGAAAATTGTACTGCCCTGCGTTATGAAAATTGTTATTGATTGTTATCAAAACTGACATAAAACCATTTAGAAGCATGAAATCATCGGCACAACAACCTCTTTTTTATAAAATCAAGCACACCAACTCAAAATCAATTAACATTCAATCAAGCACACCCATTCATCACTAAACTAAACTCTTTTTTATGAAATGATTGCCCTTGCATGCTTGTTCCTGCTTGTTTTCACTTGTTTACAATTATTCTTGTTTGTTGCTGCTTGTGTTTATTTTTACTTATTTAACATTCAATCAAGCACACCAACTCAAAATCAATTAACATTCAATCAAACACACCCATTCATCACTAAACTAAACTCTTTTTTATGAAATGATTGCCCTTGCATGCTTGTTCCTGCTTGTTTTTGCTTGTTTACAATTATTCTTGTTTGTTGCTGCTTATGTTTATTTCTACTTATTTTTGCTTATCGCCCAGTTCAATTTTACTCTATTACTCTATGTGGAAATCTAATCCGTCACCATGATCTAAATGATTGTCTTCGATGATTGTCTTCGATGATTGTCTTCGATATTAGAATACTCCCGCCAGAAATCAATACTTAAATGCAGTCAAAATCAGTGCAGTCAAAATAAATACCCAGTTCAATTTTACTCTATATGAAAATCTAATCCGTCACCATGATCTAAATGATTGTCTTCGATGATTGTCTTCGATATTAAAATACCCCCACCAGAAATCAATACTTAAATGCAGTCAAAATCAGTGCAGTCAAAATAAATACCCAATTCAATTTTACTCTATTACTCTATATGAAAATCTAATCCGTCACCATGATCTGAATGATTGTCCTCGATGTTAGGATGCCCTGCCAGAAAACGATACTTGAATTTCTGTTCTTCTTTCTCAGAAATAACAGGTTGGCGATCCGAAGATACAGGTTGCCCATCTAGTCCTGTAACATTGTCACCCAATGTACCGCTATACGTGGTTTTCGTTGTTGTGGTTGTCGTGGTTGTTGTGGTTGTCGTTCCACCAACGGATAAGAGATTTAATCTGACATCACCCCTGTAAAAAAATGAACGAATATTGCCGACATCATCGTAATCACTAAAATTTGCTGCTTTACTTTTATCAAAATTAATATCAATAGGATTGACGGCGCCACTGTCAATGACACCATTGCAATTATAATCGATTCTAGCATTATTAAAACCACCCGCAATAGACCTCTCTTCAAGCAAATTGCCTTCATTGAGATCAATACCAGCACCTGATGAAAATGATAGATTAAAATCATCTATGCTCTGATAGGCAATATTGACGAAATTACGACGGTCTGTTACAGGGGCTGTACCTGGGTTGATAAATATTCGACGATTGTCATTATAAATGAGAAGATTTCCCTCAGCATCCGTGCTAAGACACCGCAATTTCTCGGGATCTCCGTCTGCATTGAAATAAGAATTGTAATAATACGCATTGGATATGAGTCCTAATGTTTCACGGACATTTGCTGTTGGGACGCCATGGTAGATATACGCATAATTCATTACGCTTAGATAATTGGGTTTGTAATTGAAGTCATTTCCTCGTCCTCCACCGTGCAGGAGTCCTAAATTGTGTCCAAATTCATGCATAACCGTGTACGCTTGGCTGTTCATAAGGAAATTTCGTTGCGTCTCTTCTAGCTCGGTGGCATTGCATGGCGCTGTGAAGCCGCCGTCACTTAACACTATCAGCGAATCATTGCCATTGACCTCAGCAATACCCGATAACGTACTCCCTCCGCCATTGGGATTGCCCGTCTGGGCGAAAAGCATGTAATGAAATATTTGCTTTCTAATAGCACTGAAATGCGCATCTTTCGTGCGATGATACACCATAAGACCTTGTGCTGTACTTAGATTGATACCATAATAATTGGCGCGGTCATCGTAGGACGTGATATAATTGTTCCCACCTCCTAGATCGTAATTAAGCACATTGGTGCCCGAATTTCTATCGAACAATGGACCTGTGTCGACATGGACTGTGTAGCCGTGTTTTTGCATATTTCTTACAAATTTATCTATCGCAGCGCGCTGCGGCTCTGTATACGGGTCTCTAGAAATATCACAATCCATATAATCTATTTCTACAAACAAGTCTAACTGCCCTGTCCGTGCTCCCCATTCATATAACGGCATCCCAAAGTACGTGTCCGTAGCCTGGTCTTCAATGCAGTCATAGATACCATCTCTATCGTTATCTACTGGATTCTGCGTCACACAACCTGCGTCTGGCGGCAAAGTAGGTGAATAAGTTCCCAATCCCCAATCATTCTCCCTGTAAACTTCCTTAGTGTAACTGAATGCATTGCCACTAGTAGGTGCTAATTTACGAACAATACTAACACCCGTACCGTCTTGTGGAATAGCAGTTTCTGTCGTAGGGAACCATTCATGGGCGCTGTATTTAGGCTTTTCATCCGCACAAGCCGTCCCTAATTGCAAGAAATCAATCGTCACGCGCGTATTGTCATTAACCTTAGCGTACAATTCAAATAACACACAATCTGCACTCGTCGATGCCGTTCTGATACGCCCTTCTCCAACTGTCGCCCGCGGATAAATATACCCCCCCCGACTGATAGCAATCGAATCAACTGAAAACACAAACACATAGAAATTGCCTTCGTAAAGAATAAGACTGCCAGCAAACTCAAACTCCTCAGTCGCACTAGACAATTGCCCCGTCTCACCGCCTGGCTCAGAATCACGATAATAAGACCTAATGCCCAGGTTCTCAATAGAGATGGCTTCTGGAGCGCCTTTTATTTCGGCTAAATATATTTCCAATGCCATTGCCCGATCGGAGGCTTTGTAAAATTCTGTCATATAGATTGTCACGTCGCCTATCACGAATGAATTGCCATTATTTCCTCCGCTGCCGCTCACCGCCGACGATGCACACCCACTCAATAAAAATCCTCCCAGCATTGCTGCCATTAACAAACCCATTTTTACTTTATACCCCAACTTTATTTTATACCCCAACATACCCGCATTCACTACTAATACTGCACGTACTGTACGTGCTGCATGCTTGCTTAGATGCTTTATATCCTTTATTCCTATATATTTTCTCATTGAGTTTTATGACCTAATTTTTTTTATGACTTGTGCTTTCTTTGTCCTGTTTTAATGTTAGATGCTTTATTCCTGCCTGGTTCTTATTGATTGATTTTTGCATTCTAACGTTCTTTATAACTCATTGACCCGTTCTTTATGATTTACTGACTCATTGACTCATTGACTTATACTTTTTTTTATGACTTATGCTTTTTTATCCTGTGCTTTCTTTGTCCTGTTTTAATGTTAGATGCTTTATTTCTGCCTGGTTCTTATTGATTGAATTTTGCATTCTAACGTTCTTTATAACTCATTGACTCGTTCTTTATGACTTATTGACTCATTGACTTATACTCGACTCATTGACTTATACTTTTTTTATGACTTATGCTTTTTTATCCTGTGTTTTCTTTGTCCTGTTTTAATGTTAGATGTTTTATTTCTGCCTGGTTCTTATTGATTGAATTTTGTAATCTAACGTTCTTTATGACTCATTGACTCATTGACTTAGTGACTTATATTGATTTTGTTTCAATATTCCTTGCTCCGCTATTTTGCTATTCTGCTATTCTGCCATTGTAAATGCTATTTCATAACAACTTGTTTTATTCCAATTCAAAATTTCTCTAAAACTGATTAGAAACTCTCCCTTAGAAATTCTCTAAAATTAGAAATTCTCCAAAAAGGCATTGACCCACACAGCTAAGCGACTTATTTTTTCACCGAAGAAATGCACAACCATCTTAAAAAAACTCTGATGATCACCGACATTAGAGTCATGATGATCGCCGCTATCATGATCATGTCCGTGATCGTGATCGTGATCGTGGTCATGATGAATAGTAGCCTCTTCAAATACAGACTTAAAAAATTTCGATTCATCCTTAATTTCAATCACAGGTTGCCTGTCAGAGAGGATAGTCTGCCCAAGGGGTGAGCCTCCAGTAACCGCCCCAGGTACAAGCAACGCATTAGCAGGCCTCTTTGACGGACCAAAAAAGGGTGTGAGTTCATAATTGACTGCATCTGCGTTAAGAATGTTTGGAATATAATCGTATTTATAAAAAATTGAGCCCATATTAGCGACATCGTTGTAATCCTCTAATAAACCCATTGTCCCATCAAAGTTAACATCAAACGCTACACTAGTCTCCGTACTCCCGTCACAATCATAATCCACCGTTGTTCCAGTAGCAAATAAAGGCACAGTCTCATTTAGATTGAATTCATTGATACGACTGGCAGAGCCATCTGAAAAATGCACTTCAAAAACAGCTAACGTATTCGGCGCCTGAGGATACGTCGGATAACGGGCTATACAGGGCTGATAGTTGGCTAGTCTTCCGATTCTATAATAATTGCTCACTTCCCAACCATTAACACTAAGCAATCCTGGTGAAGCCGTACCGAAGTAGCGATAACCGTAATTCATCACACTTTTATAATTGGGTTTATAATTCGTACTATCACCGCCGCCATGTCCCAATCCTAAGTTATGACCTAGTTCGTGTACCATTGTGTAATATTGTGATATTTGAATGTCTGCTTGCAAGGTGTCTCTATTTGCACTAGCAACAAGTTCGCCATTCGCCGAAGCACAGTTATAATGACCTGGATTAGGTGAAGCACCCGCCAATGCTAACGTAATAAGGGTATCATTGCCGGGAAGTTCTCCTAGTCCTCTGACATTGGGGAGTCCTGTTTTAGCAAAAACCATGTAATAGAAGAGTTGCTTGCGAATAATTGAGAAGTGGTCTTCTTTGATACGATAAAAGATTGCCGCATTCGGACCAGTCCCCAGCGCAATACCATTATAATTAGTCAAATCACCACTACTAGAAAGATAACTATTGCCACCGCCCAAGTCATATTTAGCTGCATTTGTCCCTGCATTGCCATCATAAAGATTGCCGATGTCGACATGAAGATTGATGTTATTGCTGGCAAAATTATCCACCATTTTTTCAATAACCGCTTCATAAGGCTGCGTCTCAGAGCTAAGAGAATTCATGCAGTCCATATAATCCACCTCTAAAAAGAGGTCTACTTTACTACTTGTCGCTCCCCACGCAGTAAGGGGCATACCAAAAAACGTATCCGTCGGCGCATCTTCTAAACAATCATAGATACCGTCTTTATCATTGTCATTGGCGTTTTCAGCCATCACACACCCCGCGTCGCTCGGTAGGGATCGTGTCTGCACCGCAATCTCCCATTCGCTAGCCGAAAAATTATAATCCGCTCCACTACGACTACCAGCAATCGTACTTTCATACATAAAACCCACTAACGGTTCGGTTTTTACTATCTTACGTGAGAGACTCATGATAGAGCCATTATTGATAGTGGGGGGAGGAGTCCCTGTGGGTGATTCGATAAGAGTCCCTGTGGTTGTGTATAACTGATTGAGGTCAGGTGGGTTATTACCTGCATTCCATGTCGCAGGCGCATAAGCCACTTCCCCTACATAGGCAGGACAAGCACTACCCAGTCTAACATAATCTAAAGTACGGAACTCAGAAAGATCACTACTGATCGCTGAAGGCCTAATTTCAAAAAGTTCAAAAACCGCACACTCCGTGCTAAATGCAGGCTGAATTCTATCATTATTACCACTACTGTATTTCAAATAAATTGTATCTGGCGGACGTGGATTCACCTCAAGCGCGTCATCGGCAATATAGACAAAATTATAAAAAACGCCCTCATACAGTCCAATATCTCCCGTCGTAGAAATAGTAAAATCCAAAGGAAATGCATTTCCTACTGCTGGCGTTAAACCTGGCGTATTCGAATTAACTCTAGCCCAAAAACTACGCAATCCATAATTGCTGAGCGACACACTTTCCGCTTCACCAGGAACATCCTCGACATAAATCTCAACGACAAATTCATTGCTTGACTTTTGGTAGATCTCCGTCATGTACACAACAGGGGCATCAGCATAGGGCAGAAGAGGTGTGCCTTCATAATCCACTCGAAGACCGTATTCTACAACAGAATTATCGAAGACATTGGTCACCGAAAATGTATCAGTGGGTCGTATTGTCGCATCGCGAAGTCCAATCGCATCACCAGTCACTATAACAGACGAGGTTGTTTTAAAGTAATTGCTGCGATCGGTCACCTCAATGCGCACTCTTGATTGAATATTATCACTGCCATTCGTAAACCCTGAGACAACAATAGTTGTTCCTTCGATGCTAATATTCCCATTTGCTGTTGCTAGCGTAACAAACCTAGCAGGGAGTCCATCTTCTAATTCAACTCTGCCCTGCTCAAAAACAGCCGTTATATCGGCTGCACCGAGCCCCAAATACGCCTTAGCCGAGTACTGCACCTCAACTTCGTATGTGGTCACAACCTTGGTGTAAACATTGGTTACGTTAATCTTTTGTTCCAGAGAAACGGTTGCAGCAGCGATACCTGTAGGATGAAGAGACCCGAATGACACAGTGGTTTGGTCTGCTGTAAAATAGGCAGGACGCTCAGCAATCGTAATCCTTCCCGTCACATCATACGTCTCAGGAGGATTGGTCACGTCTGAAATAACAATCTTTGTATCCGTCACCGCAATACTAGGCGTCTCAGAAACAACAGCACCCGTAATACCTGCCATGTATTCAACGGAAATATCAATCGGAAGCAGAGGCGCCATTGACGCAGAGAAATCTGCCATCACCGTATACTTCCTAATAGCACCATTGAGTGGCTTATCAATGCTTTCAACAGCAATACTGAACTCACCTAATTTGACATTGGTCGCAGCAGACCCCTCAGGGTCCTCGATAACAAGTGGAGATTGCAGATCTGTCACGTAGCCTGCTGGCAACGACTTCAATCCCAATGTTCCCCTCCGATCTTGTTCGAGCGGATTGGCGACATTGTAAAGATTGCGAATATTTACCGTACTTTCTTTGTCATTGACACTCGTCACCTCAATAAAAGCAGAAGCACTTTGAAACCCAAACTCAAAGTCAATCAATTCTGTAACCGCTGGCAATGAATTAAATTCGCTACCTGGGAGAGGATCATTCGTCTGTACCCCACCACAATTCACCAATATTAATACCACAGCCAATGACACCATGCTTGCAGTTCTCATTGATTTCAAGCGACACCATAAATTTTGAATGGGCTGCAATTCAAACATTGATTTCAAGCAACCCCATAATTTTTGAATGGGCTGCAATTCAAACATTGATTTCAAGCGACCCCATAATTTTTGAATGGGCTGCAATTCAAACATTGATTTCAAGCAACCCCATAATTTTTGAATGGGCTGCAATTCAAACATTGATTTCAAGCGACCCCATAATTTTTGAATGGGCTGCAATTCAAACATTGATTTCAAGCAACCCCATAATTTTTGAATGGGCTGCAATTCAAACATTGATTTCAAGCAACCCCATAATTTTTGAGGGGCTGAAAATCTAAAACTATTGATTCGTTTCATCTATAATTTCCTAATCATTGACTTGGTTTAATTATTATTCTACCTTTTAATATTCAATTCTGCCCCAGCACATAGTTAACTTAAACCTTCGACTTATGTCCAGTCACGGTGCAGGTACTGTTTGATATCCCTTAAACTGTAATAATATTACATACATTACAGACTTATCGAGTATGTAAAATCATTGAATATTTAACGATTATTTATCATTACATTATTATAAACTGTAATAATATTACATACATTGCAAACTTATCTAGTATGTAAAATCATTGAATATTTAACGACCATTTACCATTACATTATTATAAACTGTAATAATATTACATACATTGCAAACTTATCTAGTATGTAAAATCATTGAATATTTAACGAACATTTATCATTACATTATTATAAACTGTAATAATATTACATACATTACAGACTTATCTAGGTATGTAAAATCATTGAATATTTAACGACCATTTACCATTACATTATTATAAACTGTAATAATATTACATACATTGCAAACTTATCTAGTATGTAAAATCATTGAATATTTAACGACCATTTATCATTACATTATTATAAACTGTAATAATATTACATACATCACAGACTTATCTAGTATGTAAAATCATTGAATATTTAACGATCATTTATCATTACATTATTATAAACTGTAATAATATTACATACATTACAAACTTATCGAGTATGTAAAATCATTGAATATTTAACGATCATTTACCATTACATTATTATAAACTGTAATAATATTACATACATTACAGACTTATCTAGTATGTAAAATCATTGAATATTTAACAACTACTTACTATTATATAATTACTTTCATATTTCTGACCTCATAACCTTACAAGCAGGCATTATATCACAAGCAGGCATTATATCGATAGACACATGCTAAACCGTGCATTCTTCTCAATAAGCTTGTCCGAAACCCTCTGTTTATTTCAATAAACTTCTGTCTTGAAATATCTGTTTATCTCCATAAACTTTCATTCTCAACCATGTTTTTTTAATGGTCTGCCATTCCCAATTGTTATTCTAATTATTATTCTAATTGAACTCCGACTCTTGTAAAAATTGAAGCTTAAAGCTTAGAGTGTAGAGTTTAGAATTTAGGGTTTAGCACAGATCTTATACGAACCAATAAAAAAACTAGGTTTCAAAAAACTAGGCAATTTTGAAAAACTAGGCAATTTTGAAAAACTAGGTAAATTTCAAAAACTAGGTAGATTTCAAAAACTAGGTTCTAACCATGTCTTTTTAATGGTCTGCTATTCCCAATTGTTATCTCAATTGTTATTCTAATTGAACTCCGACTCTTGTAAAAATTGAAGCTTAAAGCTTAGAGTGTAGAGTTTAGAATTCAGGGTTTAGCACAGATCTTATACGAACCAATAAAAAAACCAGGTTTCAAAAAACTAGGTAAGTTTTAAAAACTAGGTGGGTTTCAAATAACTTAATTTCTTATCTAATAATTACCTGCTCATAGCCTTTAATTAATGTTTAATTGCATTGTAATAATATTTAATAGCATTTAATCTAATAGCATTGAATAGTGTTTTATAGTGTTTAATAGCGTTTCAATAGTGTTTTATAGCAAGTTTGATAATGTTTAATAGCATTGTAATAATGTTTAATAACATTTAATCTAATAGCATTGAGTAGTGTTTTATAGTGTTTAATAGCGTTTCAATAGTGTTTTATAGCAAATTTAATAATGTTTAATTTACAAAAAGATTTATACTTATTCTCACACATTCATGCACAGATACGCACCAACAATGTTCTAATATATTCACACTAAGTAACATTTTTACTTGTAATTTTAATATTTTTAAAAAATAGGCAAAAATCAATAATTTTAGTTGACTTTAAATTCATCAATTCTCCGCACCTAAACCACTCCGTCATATTGAAATCTCTGTAAAATCTCTGTATTTTCTGCATGATATCTAGATGTTTTACTGATTCACATTGAAATTCTATTGGGACAAGCTATTCAGTCACATTGAAATTTTTGTGCTTCGTTCCTTATATTTAATCATTCGCATTCAATCATCTGCATTTAATCATTCGATCAGTTTTAATAATTTTCCCAGTTTTAATAACTCAATCAATTTTAATCATTCGCTCAGTTTTAATAACTCGATCAATTCTGGTCTCTGTAAAATCAATTGAAAATAGGAATTCCTAACTGCCAGCAATGTTTAATTTAATATTTAATTTACAAAAAGATTTATGCTTATTCTCACACATTCATGCACAGATACGCACCAACAATGTTCTAATATATTCACACTAAGTAACATTTTTACTTGTAATTTTAATATTTTTAAAAAATAGGTAAAAATCAATAATTTTAGTTGACTTTAAATTCACGAATTCGCCGCACCTAAACCACTCCGTCATATTGAAATCTCCGTAAAATCTCTGTATTTTCTGCATGATATCTAGATATTTTGCCAATTCACATTGAAATTCTATTGGGACAAGCTATTCAGTCATATTAAAATTCGCTACATTAGAGCCGTTCAGTTGAAAAAGTTCAGTTAGAATAGTTTAATTGGAGCAATTGAGTTGGAGCAATTGAGTTGGAACAATTCAGTTGGAATAGTTCAGTCACATTGAAATTTTTGTGCTTCGTTCCTTATATTTAATCATTCGCATTCAATCATCTGCATTTAATCATTCGATCAGTTTTAATAATTTTCCCAGTTTTAGTAATTTTCCCAGTTTTAATAACTCAATCAATTTTAATCATTCGCTCAGTTTTAATAATTTTCCCAGTTTTAGTCCCTATAAAATCAATTGAAAATAGGAATTCCTAACCGCTAAAACAGATAATTTCTAGCCGCTAATACAGGGAATTTCTAGCCGCTGATACAGGAAATTTCTAGCCATTAGTAAAATTGACGGAACTGTCCGTGCTTATCACAAAAAATAGGTAAATATCGACTCAAGCACCTCGTTTTATAGTACAATATGACCACCGTAAACTCATATATTTTTGTATAAAATCATAGTAACATAACCATACAGTAAGCCTATTGAATGACGCGAAGTAACACATTGAATTTCATACAGTAAGCCTATTAAATGACGCGAAGTAGCACATTGAATTTCATACAGTAAACCTATTGAATGACGCGAAGTGGCACATTGAATCTCACACAGTAAGCCTATTAAATAACGCAAAGTAATACATTGAATTTCATACAGTAAACCTATTGATTTTATATTCAATATAAATAAAATTAGATCATACAGAAAAAACCATCATGGCCGTTCCAAAATATAAAAAATCTAAAGCTCGCACAATGATGCGCCGCTCACATAACGACAAACGTACCCTCATCCAAGGAAGTATTTGCCCCGAATGTGGAGAACTCAAAAGACCCCATCGCGTCTGCCCCTCCTGTGGCGTCTACAAAGGACAAACCGTCATCAAAAAAGATAATTGATCCTAGATATAATTGATTTAGATATAACTGACCCAAACTAACTAACCCGCCCAACAATAACACTCACTAGCCCAAATAACACTCGCCCCAAAAAAAGTCTAATGTAAAGATTGAAATCTACAGAAACTACGGAAGAGTTATCATTGAAATTTATAAGAGATTGAATTCTACGGAAGCTACGGAAGAATTATCATTGAAATTTATCGCTGAGTCGACAAAATAACTTCAATTTTACTAGAATTCTTCGCTTAAGACTCACGACGCAAAGAGCATTCATTCACCACGTAAAATCACAGTCCTTGTCTAGCGGGAAAGTAGATTTTTCTAAAAATAAACGCATTGAAAATCACCACCATAGGTCGCTTAATTCCATGAGTCGCTTAACAAATATAGGTATTGACGTGATGTCTGAGGAAAAATCGTCCTCAGAATTGATTGCAGGCGGAATCCAGGCATTGAGTGTCTTTCCAAACTTCAATCTTTACGTCGTAGGCAATCAAGAGATCATTGAAACCTATCTCAAACGAGTCTCATACCCCAAATCACGGCTTACGATCATTCCAAGTACTGAGATCATTGGTATGAAAGAAGACCCAACGACCGCTGCCCGCAAAAAAACAAACGCCTCAATCGTCATTGGCTTAGACAAGCTTAAAGAAGGTGTCATTGACAGCTTCTTCTCCTCAGGACACACAGGCGCAATCTTATCGGCAGCCCTCCTTAAAGTAGGACGAATCCCAGGCGTCAAACGACCCGCCATCGCTTCACCCATGCCCACATCCATGAACCAGAAAGTCTCGCTCTTCCTAGACGCAGGCGCCAATGTCGATTGCCTGCCAGAATACCTCAAACAATTCGCCATCATGGGCTACGTCTACACCCATCACGTCCTGCGTATCAAGAATCCAAAAATTGGCCTCCTCAACCTAGGCGAAGAAGAGATCAAAGGTAATAAACTCACCAAAGAAGCTTACACCCTTATCAAAAACCTGCCCTATCCATTCGTCGGCAACGTAGAACCACATGCTTTCTTCAAAAATGACGCCGATGTTGTCATTTGTGACGGCTTTGTCGGAAATATCTTCCTCAAATGCGCCGAAGCACTCGCAGAACAGATCTCGGGTATTATGAAAATTCAATTGACACAAAATCTTATCACAAAATTAGGCGCCCTCCTCCTAAGAAAACCATTTAAACGCGTTTCCCAAGAAATGACCGCCAGCAAATATGGCGGCGCTCCACTCCTTGGTCTTCGCAAACCCGTCTTCATCGGACACGGACGCTCCGATGCCAGAAGTGTTCTCAATGCTATCGGTATTGCTATCCGAGATGTCGAAATGCAGACACACGCCCTCATCGAAACCGAAATCAATAACATTAATGCTATCAGTACCCCTTCTTCTAAAACTTGACCCCTTGTTCCCTTATTCCCTTATTCCCTTATCAGTACCTAATACCACCAGCACCATTTACCACTCACCATCACTCAACACTATTACTCAAAAAAAAAAAAAAAAAAAAAAAAAAAAAAACTTAAAACCAAAGATGAACACATCGCCCCCTTCAACAAATTCCCCCCAAACTCCATCCCACCTACCACTCGCTCTCCAGACCTATATGGAGACAACACTAAACCACGCACGCAAAACTTCTTACGCAGTAGCCACCCTCCCCCATCACACACGCAATAAAGTTCTGCTCACCATAGCCGCAGAAATTCACAACCAAAAATCCATGCTCCTAAACGCAAACGCCAAAGACATAGCCGCCGCTAAAGAAAACAATCTCGCCGAAGCACTCATCGATAGACTGCTGCTCACAGAAAAACGATTAACAGACCTCGCAAAATCCGTTATCAATATCACCCACCTTCAAGACCCCATAGGTGAGATCATCGAAGGAAAAACACTTCAAAATGGACTCAAACTTCTCAAAAAACGCGTTCCACTAGGAGTTGTCATGGTCATTTACGAATCACGCCCCAATGTAACCATTGACATTGCTTCCTTATGCATAAAAAGTGGCAACGTCGCCATCCTCAGAGGCGGTAAAGAAGCCTTTCATTCAAATAAAGCCTTTCATAAGGTCATTGCCGCAGCCCTCGCCAATCACAACGTATCCGAACATGCCGTCCACGTCATCGCTCATACCGATAGACTCCTCGTAAAACACCTCCTCAAACAAAAACAAGCCATTGACATTGTCATTCCACGCGGCGGCGAAGCCCTTGTCAATATGGTCGCAGACCAGTCACGCATTCCCGTCATTTATCACGACAAAGGACTCTGTCATCTCTACGTCGCAGCAGACGCAGACATCGAAACAGCCATTGCTCTCACCCTCAACAGCAAAGTACAAAGAACTGGTGTTTGCAATGCCATTGAAACACTGCTTATTCATAAAGATTTTCCTGCCATCGATAAAGTCATTGCCGCTTTACAGAGAGAAAACGTTGCTTTACGCGGCGATAAAACCCTAACAGAGCGATTTTCTAACATTGACCTCGCACAGGAAGCCGACTGGAGTACCGAATACTTAGACCTCATCCTTTCCGTAAAATTGGTCTCTTCCACAACTGAAGCCATTGACTGGATCAATACTTACAGCTCCCATCATACAGATAGCATTGTCACAACCGATCTCGCATTAGCACAGCAATTTGAAGCCGAAGTCGACAGCGCTTGCGTTTTTATCAATGCCTCCACTAGATTCAGTGACGGCGGCTGCTTCGATATGGGCAGCGAAGTAGGTGTTTCCAATCAAAAACTTCACGTGCGCGGACCTATGGGCATTCGTGACCTCACTTCTTATAAATACATTGCCTACGGATCAGGACATATTCGCACGTAAGTTCCTTAATGGATGCCCATCAATTTCAAATTGATTTCATAAAATAGTCGTATTATAAAAAGTGCCCCCAAAATATCAAATACTATTTATATGAAGTTATTTATATGAAAAACTTTGATGAAGCATACGCACACTCCTTCGCCACTGCCCCTTCTTACATTCTCTCACATTAAAGAAGGAGCGGCATTTATTCATCACAGCAATAAGATTGCCCTGCCGTTACATGCTGCCACACCACAGGTCAATACCACCACACATCACAGTCTAGCTGCGTTAAAAAATATTGCTTTCTTTAAAGAACCGCATTACTGGGTACTTATTACAGGAATCGGTAAACTACCGACGCTCATTGCCCTCACCCACATTCTCACCCAATGGAAAACGGCTATTTCCGAAGTGATCAACATTGGCTGCGCAGGGGCATTAACGGCTAACCTCCACGCACCAAGACCCGCTCATCACCAAGCACAACCACTAACCTTAGGTCGTGTTTTAAGTGTAGGGACATTTTTAGGCATTGAAACCATTAAAACCATTGAAACCCCTACTCAAAACGCAGTAAAGAGCGCCACTCCTAGGCTAACCATTTATAAAAAAACCTTGCTAAGTAGTGATCCGCACGCTCACAGTACGCTTATAACAAGCCCTATGCCCATTGGTATGGATAGTAACCAGAGTCTAAGTAAAGAAGGTTTCCATAAGCAAATTCCAGTCGCCGATATAGTCGATATGGAAGGATATTGGAATGCAGTTCTAGCAGAACAATTTGGAAAACCGTATTCTGCCTTGAAGATCATTTCAGATACGTATAATGAAACATTTTCACTAGCGACTTTTACACAACGTCTCCCTAAGTTCAGTCAGATTCTCTACGATCATGCGATGACACTACTAAATACAAGAGGTCTTATAAAAAAACCTAAGCGTGCACTTCCAAGTCAAAAATGGTCTTCAAAATCGTCTTCAAACTGGGAAACCAAAATAAAAACCTATATGACCGCTCTTAAAGATCGGTTTCATTTTACACAGAATGAAACGCACTTACTCCACATCCACCTAAGAAGATTGGCTTCAAAACTGCAAACCAGTCATGCAGACTCTTCTCATTCCAATCCTCACACGTTATGGGAAGAGACGCTAACCGCTCTAGAAACAGAGAGTCTTCAAAAAAAAACAACACCACAGCAAAAAAAACAATACCTTAACTTATTAGAACACCAATTGCCCACACAACGGTGGGATAAAGTCATTGCCGATCTAGAAAATATCATTCACGACGCCAAAAAACATGGCATCCTCATCCATCACCAGCCTTCATTAGAACACGTTACGCTTGAAATCAAAGTAACGAACTATCCAGACTGGAAGCGAGCAGCCGCATTTATCACATCAACCCAATTTCAAGACGTCTTTACAATTTTAGCAGGAGACCTAAGCAAATGGTATCCTACGACTGAATCTAATCTCAAGAGCACTCATTCAAACCAGCCTGATAGTCGCTAAACCTAGCGTCGATGAACGCATACAGTCCAGCCTCACCATGCAAAAGTTGTTTTATAAAGTTTACTTAGAAAAGCAGCTCATCAATCATCCCCACACGCAGCAGCTCTTAAAAAGATTAAAATTGACGTCATCACAGCCCATTCTCATCGAACGATTAGAAACCGTCTTCAATACAGTACACAAACCGTACGCAACCAAAACCAAAACGCTCTCGTTAATCATTGCAGAAAAACGCGGCCAGACCGTCAAACCAGCGCCACCCGCCTATGGGAATAAAAGCAGTCTCCGTGAAAAACATTTTTATTTCATTCACGCCTATAACTGCATTTATAGTTGTGAGTATTGTTACCTGCAAGGCTATTTCAATTCACCAGATATTGTCTTATTCGTCAATCACGATACGATCTTAAAAGAACTCGAGACGCACATCGCTAAAACACTCAGCCATAGCGCAACACCTTACTTCCACCACGGAGAATTCTCAGATAGTCTAGCACTCAGTCATCTAAGCGGAGAATTAGCTATTTATTTCAATTTCTTCAAAAAACACCCCCATGCCTACTTAGAACTCAGGACAAAATCAGCTAACATAAGCACCCTCCTAGAACAAGCCCCGCAACCTAATATCATCACTTCATTTAGTATCGCCCCCCAGCACCTTATCACACGCTATGACAAAAAAACAGCCTCACTCAAAACACGGCTAGCAGCCATAAAAACACTCCTAGATAACGGGTTTCCAATCGCACTCCACCTAGACCCCATTATTTATACAGAACACTACTTAGAACACTACCACACATTAGCAGTCGCACTAAGAAAAGTAGTCGGTCAAAATACCCACTTGCTAAGACACATTTCACTTGGAACATTACGCTTTGCTCCAAACGTATGGAAGCAGGTCAATCACAATCACCCCATTTCAACAATGACACAAGAAGAATGGACAGCCACACCTGGTTTCGATCGAAAAATTCGCTATCCAGCCCCTCTAAGAAAGTGGCTACTTCACAATATAAAAACAATTCTAATAAAAGCAACCTTGCCAGCAGACCGCATTTATTACGCTATGGAATAATGCTATTTGTTTACGGCAATTTACTACTTGAATTTATTGTTGCGATAGCAAAAATCGTAGTTTGGTAGCGGTGATATGGAAGATACGCCTGAGTTCTGTCACCATCAAGAAATAATAGCGTTGTTCTAACGAGTCTCTAAGTAGTGGTTGATAGGTTTGCAGTAAAATCTTAACAAAATCGAACTCTGCTGGGATTTTTTCAAGTAATGTATTGAAGGTAACTTCTGCTGAGACGTCTTTGATTTTTTCATGCTGCGGTCTGTCATGTGCCGTTCTGAGCCCTTTGACGAGGCTACTCATAGTCTTCTCTGTTTGCTGGGATAGAGTATCTAACGTGGTCACAACTTTTAAGATACGCTCATTGAGAGTGGCGGCGGTTAGCAGTGGCGCTGCCTTAGTTATCATAGGTTCTGTCATTGGATGCTGCGAATGGGTAGCATTTTTTTTAACTGCTAGGCTAGGATGGGCTCTGTGATCGGCTAGGAGTTTGTTAACGGCATTGAAATTGCTTAAAAAAGTGAGGGCTTTTAGCTTAGGGGCGTATGGTGAAACCGTATAAAAATGGGGAGGTGCAGGTTTTGTCGTATGCACTACTCGAGGTGATGATACTGATTTTTGCTGCTCTAATAAGGAAGATTGCAGCAATTCGCCTAGCTTATCGGCATAGGTGCGTAGCGTTTGTGTCGAGAAAGATAGGGGGCTAGTATGTGTGTTATTATCGGTATTAGCTTCTATCTCTATGATTGTAGGCTTTAAATATTTAAAAACTTCACTCGTAAGACTGTGGAAGCGATCACTTTTATGTAAAAGGTATTGATTATGGATCGCATGTTTGGCATGTGACCAGTAATACGGACAGGCAAAATCAATCCCGTAAAAAATAACCTTAGAAAAACCCATTAACAACGTGCAGCCAAGGGCCGCATGTAAAACAGAACCTCCTACGGCAATCTGTGACGTACTCAGATTCAAATCAATCATTTTTAGGATACTTGCTGTAAGAGACTCCTGTGAGTTCCCCACGTCGCAAGTACTGGAGGTAGCTAGTTCCGTAAAAGCATAGATTTTCCCAACATAATCACGTAAAATAGTCGGATACACACCTACATGCGTCAGTAGGCTAGGCGTTACTACTTTTTTAGAAGTTGCTTTTTCATTTATTTTGTCTTCACCTTGGGGATACTTATTTTCTAGCGCATGTACTGCTTCGAACGTATGCGCCCACGAAAAATCAAACGTATTGTAATACCCGCCATCTAAGGCAACGATATAATCAGGTATGATGTTCATTGCTGTTAAGGTTGGAAGCGCACTATCTAATGCTATAAAAATAGGCATTGAACTATAGGGTGGCTGCTGGTGAGAGTTGTGAAGAAATTGATTGCGCAGCCGGTCTAATTCTTTTAGATCATCTTTGTATTGATCCAATGAAGGCCCTGCCCCAATAATAATTGCAATGCCATTAGTATGATGATTGTGTAAGCTTGCCAGCGGATAACACTTATTCAAATATCTAATATTGCTTAAAATGTTCTTAAGCCATCTTTTTTCAAAAGCGTAGCGTGTCAGTGCAGTGCGATAAAAAGCTTGTCCTGATTTTAACAATTGATTTTGCAGCGTTGTGTAATAATTTTTATCTGTATTAAAAAATTCGCCCTCGCGGGTAGTGATGAACAGCCAGCTATGAAAGGCAGTCGCATGCCTCACCAGTGCCCTAGCCGTGTCATGATGAAAATTCGTACCCTGAGGCTCAGCTAAATAGACTTCAATACGCCCTTCAAAGTAGCTAAGCCATAGAAGTTCTCTAAATGCAAACGTTAGCAGTAGTAACTCAATGCTCTGTGTAAAAATAATAAGCGTCTTTTTTTGCTGAGTAGAATTTTTAAACCTACTGGTGATAATCGCTTCTAACAAATAGAGCAGGTCTATACCCAGTAAGACCAGATGACTTTCATGACCCGTGATATGTTGATCTGCTAATTGTCTCTGCGCTTCTTTAAGTGGATTGATACGAGAATGAAGGTATTTATAGCGACTTGTAGAGGTATTGTGATTTAGATATTTGAGTGTCCACATTCCTAGCGTTGTTTTTTCTAGAAATAGTGATGGATTTCTTTTTTCTGCCCCCCCTGTATCAGGTTTAGACTGGCTTTCAGACACACATGAAATAACCGCCTCCTCTAACTTAAGGCTGGCTATAAACGAATCGACGCGCGGCTTAAGTAGTTGATTTGACCGATCAGATAAATAGGATAATTGCTTCTCAAGAACACCATGAAGACCATCACGCCAAGCACGTTCACTAGCTGGATTAGAAACTTCTGCAGGGTTATTCAATTCTCACCCCTTAATAAGGTACTCTTTTTATTTATATTATCATTGCAATAAATAAAAAGCCTGGTGTAAGAGGAGATGCTGCTATAATTTATATAAGTACTTACTACTGGCGTACGTCTTGATAAAAGATTTCTGCAAAACCTGTTAAGTATTCTAGGTAAACATTGACAAATCTATCTCGAGTGTCTTCCTCGAGTTGTTCTTTATATTTTCTAGCGACAAAGCCTGATGACTGGGCGGAGGCTTCTTCGTCGTCAGCAGCCCCCTTAGTATCTAGGACAAGGATCGCATAAATAATATTGTCATCGGCTTCACTGTAACTAAAAACCGTTTCACTCGCAGCAGCTGTGAAGAGTTCTCTATGAAATTCAGGTGGCAACGTAACACTCTGCTCGCTAGCTGCAATAGGAACTTCTGTTTCAAAGTAAGAAAAATAATCACTTACCTGGAATGTCATACCAAGAGAAGTAACGCCCGCTTCAAAGACATTGCGTGGGGCTGACGCTTCACTCACGCGGGTCACAAGCTCTTTAAGGTCTGCAAGTACTTCTGTTTTAATCGCAGCGGCGATAGATTTTTGATTTTCAATTAAAAAATCTTCTTTAACAGTAGAACGGTATTTCTCAAATTCGGCTCGAACGACATTTGTATCGTTGGTGTCAATAGCAAGCGTTAATTGTTCACTTTCACTTTCATTTTCACCACCTGCAGAAAGGTCTGTCTTACTATCTAGAGGAGTAGGAGAGTCAGGTTCTAGAGTTGCAGATTCTGTTTCATTGGTAGATGCATTGGTACCAGATGCATTGGTATCAGAGTTGGTGGCTTTGTCTTCAATGAGCGTATCAATAGTATCTGTAGGAGGGGACTCAGCGTCGGATTGAGAGTCATTGGTGACATATCTGTCGATGTGAGTTGTGAAATAATCTAGGAGTGCGGTTTCATCGTCTGCGCTGGCATTGATCTGTGCTGTAATATCACGTGTTGCGATAAAGACTTGTTTTTGGATTTTGGAAGCTTTTACGTAAAGGTCTTGTTCGCCTTGTGTGACTGGTGTATGAAAGAACAGAGTACTTCTAAATTTATTGGCGCGTAGGAGGTAATGGGCGTTGGTTTCTATTTGTTTTTTGATGGCGGGGTCTTGCGTAGCGAGAATATTTCTGAAATTTTCTTCACCGTAAAGATCACGAATACCTGCAACCACTTCATCTTCTGTAAGATAAACATAATTTTTATCAGCCTCAGCGAGGATAAGATGTTGGTTCACGGTTTCATCGAAAGCAGACTTAAATATAGTCGCATTGATCGCCGCTGAAATGCCTCCTTCAGTCTGATTGTTGTAGTATTCATAAAGCCTACTATAAAATGATTGAAAAACACTCCCACGTGAATTGATAACCTTATAACTGTCGACCGTACCGACAATGTTCTGCTGTCGCGGTGCTACACTGCCTCCTTCGAACGTAAAAAAAGCAATGAAACTTATAGATAAAAAGATGACAAAGATCCACAACAACGTGTATTTGATGCTTTTTTTAAGTCTGTCTTTTTTCACGATTGACTGAGTCCTAAATTATTTAAACAGGAGCCGTTTTTAAGGCGCTATTTTTTATTGTCTGCAGGAGCAGATGGGGTTGGAGTGGTCTGGGCATTGGGTGGAACTGAGGATTTTGGGGTCGGTTCGCCAGTAGCAGACGTAGTTTTTTTAGCAGAATTATCAGAATCAGTAGAACCTGGCTCTGAAGGTGGCGGTGATTGGGAAGATTTGGACGGGCTAGCTGCATGCAGCAAGTCTTTACCCTTATACTTGGGATGTTCTTTGACACGCAATGCCTGTTTTCCAACACGATCACGTAGATAGAACAATTTAGCACGACGCGGTCTCCCTCGTTTAACCAGTTCTATTTTTTGAATATTCGGAGAATGCAATGGAAATGTCCGTTCTACACCGATACCGTATGAGATTTTACGGACTTTAACCATTTTAGAAAGCCCTTCACCACGAATAGCAATGACAACACCTACGAAAGCTTGAATACGCTCTTTATTGCCTTCCTTGATTTTGCTAGCAATCCGTACAGTATCACCAGGATTGACAGTAGGATGGACGTCTTTAATATAGCTGGCTTCAGCTTTAACTAGGAGTGGATGCATGAGATTTTCCTACAATTATTGTACAGTATCAATTTTCTAAAATCAGTAAATCAGTATATATAAAATTCTTAACCTAAGCAGGTCAAATTCAATCAAAGTTAATCATTAAGCCACTAATTACCGTCATTCCAATACTTATAATATAACACTATATTACCCTAAGAGTCATAAATTCAATGACAATATCACCATCAATCCGTTAACTCATCAATTCAATCAACCCAACCAATCTAACCGATATTAATTATATCATGAATAGCCCATATTGTATCATGATTGAGGCTTGTCTTATCATAATTCATCATAATTATCATAATTTACCTTAATTGACCTCCAATCGGCATTATCAATAGACTACTCATAGACTACTTGTGGATTACTTCATGGGCTAAATTGTATGATCTAGACCGATTTCTTCAATGACTATCTATCCGTGCAGGTTAAGAATGGGGTTACTTTGAGTGAGATCGCTTTTTATTTTGTTGATAGGAAAATTTTTGATAGACGTGTTCTTTTAGAGCATTGAATTCAAGCGGGGAAATAGGATACTCTTTAAAGAGATCAGGTCTTTTCTCATAAGTGATGGCAATTTTATTAGCCTGTTTCCAGTCAAAAATAGCTTTATGGTGCCCTGAGGTGAGAATGGAGGGGATATTTTTATCAAAGGGACGTGTGTATTGGTGGTGTTTGAGCAGATTTTTTTCAAAACTTTCACCGCGAAGCGAAGCTGGATTGCCTATAACGTGTTTTTTCAGACGAATAATAGCGTCCATAAGGACTAGAGCGGCACTTTCTCCACCCGATAGTACATAATCACCAATAGAGACTTCTTTATCAACACAATTATCAATAAAACGCTGGTCTACCCCCTCGTAATGCCCACATACAAGCGTAAGAGACTTCTTCTCAGCAATACTTGCCAAGTCATACGCAAGCCCCTGATCGAGAGGTTTGCCCTGTGGCGCCAGATAAATAGTATACATTCGCTCTAATGCCTCAGTTCTAATAAGCGAATGATAGGCATTGGTGAGAACGTCATGACGTAAAAGCATGCCCACTTCACCACTAAACGTATAATCATCTACCTTTTTGTGTCTCCCAATACCAAAATTGCGAATATCAATGATCCGATACGTCACGATTTTTTGCTTGACAGCACGGCCCACTAGACTGGTAGCAAAAAAATTGTCAAAAAAGGATGGAAACAAGGTAAGTATATTAAAACGAAGTTCTTTCATTGAATCCTTCATTGAATCCTTCATTGAATCTTTCATTGAATCCTTCATTGAATCCTTCATTGAATCCTTCATTGAATCTTTCTCTAATTTTCACAATTCAAACCAGGCGTTTAAATACAAGTAATTTGTGCAAATTATTGAGACAGACATAGTGATTAGCAAGATCAATGACACCAAGGTATTCGTCATCACATGGAAGGAAAAACGTTTTTCGCTTCTGCTCTTCCACAGCAAGTAGTCGTCTAAACGCCTCAGCAATAGTCACTTCTAACATACCCTTCTCACTACTTCCCCCATGTTCATAATAAGCAGTAATACGCCCTACGAATGAGTGGTTAGAATGTGGGGGGCGATTGCATTCATTGTTTTTCGTCTCGAGAGTTTGTGACTCAGAAGTTTTTAGATCAGAAGGTTGCAGATTGGGAGATCGCAGATTAGGAGATTGCAGATTAGAAGACTGCAGATTAGGAGGTTGTGCTTTGGAACAATCGTTATAAAAAGACGACCTACTCTCTTTATCATTCTTATTAAGTGCAGAAGGGTGATTGTATTGACTGCATTGATAATAAGCGGCAAGATCGATTAGATCGGCTATAAATATAGGGTCTCTTTCATCTACAGAATCTTTAATGTATTTCTCTCCGTCTTCAATGTATCCTTGTTCCTCTTTAATATATTCTTGTCCATCTTTAAGGTCTTTTTTGCCCTGTTCATTAACAAAGAAGTCATTTGGGCGAAGGTGCTCTTGTTCGGAAGTTTGCTTAGATGTTTTTTGTGGGGCTAAAACCTTAGCATCATAAGATTTAGCATGGTGAGACCTTAAATCATGAGATTTAGCACTGTGAGACTTAGAACGGTGCCACTTTATGATTTCTGCTCTACTCAACGTTAAATAAGCACCCTGGAGCACTTTAGCCGCATCGATCGTATCAATAGTGGCTAGCTTAAGAATAAGGTACTTGCCTGCTCCTTTAAAGTAATTGATCTTATAGCGACGTCCATTGATGACAAAGGCAGGATAACATTGAAATAACTCCAGGTCTCCTGTAAAAACCTTAATGCGCACCTCACCTTTCAAGCCCTTGGGTTTTAAGATTTTGCCTAAAACAATCATTCGCCAGCCATTGTTACGAAGGCTGGTATTGTAACCATTGTTAGAACCTGGCGGCTCAATCATCTTTATTTAAGGTCACAATACATACAACCATAACCTACTCTTCTATGAGGATAACTTACTAATATCAAGTCAAGATTCCAAAGATCCAAAAGAACTCGAAAGTTTCCAAACTCGATAAAAGACAAGATTCCAAATCAATCTACAACACAGTAAAACACACTAAACCGTTGTTTCAATCGAGTTTCAATCGACTTCCTAAGGACGCCCTTTTTATAAAGACGTTATTCATGGGTTTCTTTGATGAGACTGATTTTTTGTTATTCGGAGTCTTTTTCGCGACTTTCTTTATTAGGAACTTCTACAACCCATCTTTTTTTATCTTCCCGTGAAATAACAGATAATAAAACTCTTATAGCATTGATAAAACGACCGCTAGGTCCAATAATTTTACCGTAATCATCTATATGGGCACGAATTTCTATAACGTTCGTTTTCTCGCCTTCACGAACATTGACTTTAACACTATCAGAGCGTGTGACGAGAAGTTTAATAACGTATTCAACAAATTCTTTTTGTCTGTTCATTGGTCTATCATTTTTAAGTTTTTTACAATCAAAGCTAACATATTTCTTACCATTAACGATTGAATAAAAAATTCAATTGTTATCACACGCATATTATAGAGCAAAACTCTCAGTCATGCTGTGACCACATAGTAAAAATACCTTTATTTATAATGATACTTAATATTAGGATAAAAATTGGGTTTGCAGGTTAAAAATTTAAATATTAGCTAAAAATTTTAATTATTTACTCTCAAAATCATGTCATCTCAGCAAATGAATCCTCATTTATAGCGTATTTATTATTGGTATTCGAGAATTTTTTGTTTATAGGGCACTTATGACTGCTATTGAAGAATGACTGCTATTCAAGAATTCTTATTTATGGAGTGTTTGTTATTGATATTCAAAAGTGTTTTACTGTTATTAGAACATTAAGGCTTAGCTTCAGGACTGGCAGAGGTTGGATTGGGTGTCGAAGGCGCTGGTTTTTCTTTACTTTCAATCTCAGCAGCAGGAGTGGTGGTTTCTGTGGGTTTAGATGTCTCGTCGGAGGTCTTCTCAGGTTGCTTTGCTTGTTGTTCGTTGGTTTGTTGTTCGTTGGCTTTTTTTTCGCTAGCTTCTTTTTCTTTGGCTAGTTGTTCTTTACGTTTTTTGGCGGTGTATTGGTCTGTTTGAACTTGCTTTTTTTCGAGTTCGAGGCGTAATTTCAATTTTTCCTTCATTGGACGATGACGACTTTTGCGTATTTTCTTCTTTTTAGTGGAATCGGTAGCAGAGGTGCGGTTGAGTTCTACCCATTCTTTAAGAAGTCCTTGCTTGGAGAAGATCTGCTTGACGGTCTGTGTGGGTTGTGCTCCGACACGAAACCATTTGAAAACAAGGTCTTTATTGACGACTAAATTATCGCTTGTTTTAAGTGGATTAAAAATACCTAGTTTTTCGATGTACTTGCCATCGCGCGCTTTTCTCTTATCGACAGCAACGATCCGGTAGTGGGGTTGCTTTTTTTTGCCTATCCGTGTTAATCTTAAACTGACACTCACTTTTAAGTTAAAACCTCTTACTTATACTGATATATACTAATACTACTATTTATTTATCAAATTTAGTGAAACTTTCTAATGATTATTCATAACTTATTTATTCATAACTTATATATCGACTGCAACATGGGGACAAACTTTATAATAGACTCCATAAAAACACACCTATAAATGATCGTGGTTGTCAAAATTAACAACAACGATGAACATAAAACCAGTAAAACCATTGGAAACGTTATTTAAGAACATTATTTAGGGGTATTATTTTCAAAAATCACTGTTTTTTTAAAGAATCCAGAATGCTTTCTCCAGAGGTAGCTGCATTGAAATCACTTAGGTGAGGATTATTACCTGCAGCTAGCGAAGGTAATTGGGAAGGAAATTGTCCGCCTAGTTGGTTTTGAAGGTCTGCTAAAAATTTCTTAGATTTCGTAGGATGGGACATTTTCTTCATCATTGTTTTCATTTGCTGGAATTTTTTTAGGGTTTGATTGACCTTAATGATGGTTGTTCCAGAGCCTTTAGCGATACGAAGTTTTCTACTGTTATTGAGGAGAAATGGTTTGGCACGCTCTTTAGAGGTCATTGACTCGATAACGGCGCGTGTGTGAACGATTTCTTTATCAGGGGTGGTTGCTGAGGCGGATTGCTGGAGCTGTTGCAGTTGACTCCCCATACCTGGGATCATAGCGGCAATTGACTTCAATGAGCCCATTTTATTCATTTGTCTCAATTGAGTGAGCATATCCTCGAGATCAAATTGATTTTTAGCGATTTTGTGAGCAAGCTTCTCAGAAGTCTTCGCATCGATAGCCTGTTCTGCTTTTTCAACGAGAGCAACCACGTCTCCCATACCAAGGATCCGCTTAGCCACACGAACGGGATCGAAGCGCTCTATTTGGTCTATTTTTTCGCCTACACCTATAAAAGCAATAGGAATATTGATCGTATATTTGACTGACAATACCGCACCACCGCTGGTATCGGAGTCAAATTTTGTAAATAGAAGCGAATCTAGTGGAATTGTTGCTTTAAAGGCCTCAGCAACTTTCAAAGCACGTTGTCCTAGCATAGCGTCTAGTACGAAGAGGCTTTCATCCACGTCGCAGGCTTTATAAATCGCTTTAAGTTCTGTAAGCATAGCAGTATCTAATTGTGTTCTACCTGCGGTGTCATAAAAAATAACATTATGGGAATGTTTTTTAGCGTATTTTCTGGCGTGATTGATGATTTTAAGGGGGTTTGTTTCCGCGCCGCGGTCAAAATACGCTACTCCCGCTTGGAGAGCAAGTTTTTGCAATTGCAACGCAGCCGCTGGTCGGCTCGTATCTAGCGAAACGAGTAGAACGTCACGTATTTTTTTATAATGACAAGCAAGTTTACCAATTGTAGTTGTTTTTCCACTACCCTGCAGACCACTGACTAGAACGCTAGTCAGTTGTGTCGGAGCTCTCAGATGAATGCCTTCACTAGGCACAGAATCGGCATCATACGGTCCACCTAGCAATCGAATTAAGCCGTCATGGACTGTTTTAACGAAAGCATCTGCCGGTGTGACGCCCTTGACAACACTTTTACCTAAGGCAATTTCCTTGATTTCAGCCAAAAATTGCTTGATAACCGTAAGATTGACATCGGCTTCGATGAGTGCCATGCGAATCGAACGGAGGCTTTCTTCTATATTCTCACGCGTCAGTGTTTTTCTAAGGGTAACCTTAGAAACAAGCGATGAAAAAGTTTTTGTGAGATTTTCTAACAATCTTATTGTCCTTTATTGTTCTTCTAAGCGAACTAAAATATTAAATACAACAACCCAATGCACTTTCATTAGAAATATTCTTTAAAAACTCTCTAAAACTCTCTGCTTGTTACTGCGGTAGTACGTTAACGATTTGAAGCAAAATCAAACTAAGTTAAACTAAGCAATCCTTGGACACTTCTTAGACCCTTGTAAATCCAGAATCCCATCAATAGAACCCCATCAATATTAACAATTAACACAATGACTGAAAGCAGATCGAACAAACTTCTCACCACACATGCTAATCGTATTTGATTGGATCAAAAAGATACTACACTTCAACCGTACGTTAATTATACACTTTACTCGAGTTATTAAGCAATGTTATTTTATCAATGTTATTTTATAATTGATTTAATGAATATATCACAATATTTATATTGTAGCACTGGTTAATTATTTTAAGAATACATTATACCATTACAATGATAATTTTATTTAAATTTGAACTTTTTTAAGAATATTAACAATAATAAACGATTCTCTCCCTTAATATCACCCATTTTACAAACCTAACCTAGCGCAATTTGAAGATATGCTCTTAATATGCCCTTAATATGCCCTTAAAAAATTCAATCGTTATAAAATACCCTCATGAAAATGAAATCTGAATTGAATATAGGTCACAACATAGGTCGCAACCTACTTTTACTTGGTCGCGGATGCTTTTTATTGGTACTCCTGAGTCAATGCGTAGCATGGACGTCGCTATTCGCTGTAGAAATACGATTAAATTCACCCCATAAGGTCTATTCGGATGGGGAATTTGTCTATGTAGACGCCGAAGGAAGTCAGACTATTATTTCTGAGAAAACACTTGTCAACCTAAAATACAATATTCCAATTACGATCACTTATTATTTAGAACTTCATGAAAGGCTAAAATTTAATTTTTCACGCAAACGTGCCAATATTCAAATTATCAATCGTATCACTCACGACATCTGGTCTGGTTCGTATATAGTGGAAAAAGCGAATAAAAAAGAACGCTATTTGACCAAAGAAGCGCTCGAAGTTGCCATTCTCAATCTAAATAAAGTCCCCATTATTCGTGCCGAAGCCATTAATCCTAACCGTACCTATTTCATTAAATCACGCGTCGTGCTAAAAATCAGAAATTACTCTTCCTATTACGAACTTATCAATGGCCTACTCTCCATCTTCAAATACCGCACAAGCTATTACCACAGCCAAAACTACAATGGGGCAGAAATGCTGAGACCCCTAGCAGAAATAAATCTATAACAAATATGAACCACCCCTTTATCGCTATACACCCTAACCTATGCCGCCAGCAAAGAAAGTACATTCCAATTCATCCTATCTACCAGCGCCCCTATGGAAACTAAAACCCCATCGGTCGCAAAAAATATGGGGCACAGAACGATGGCTGTTCTCCATTCATCCCAATGGGGCTAGCACAGTCGATGGGGGGCTATTTAATGGAAAAACCCTAGCAGCAGCCATAGAAGAATTCAATGCAGCACAGCCGCATTCACCAGCAATTCCACTTCCGCCTATTCTTGTAAAAATCATTCAAACACACGAAGCCCTATCCGTCCAAGTACACCCCAACAATGCTTACGCTAGACGCCATGAAAACAGTTATGGGAAAAGTGAATGTTGGTTCTTTATCGACCACGAACCTCAAGCAACCGTTATCAGTGGTTTTAGAACAGCCTTACGTCGTCAAAAAAAGAACGAAAACATGCACCCCTCACCCTTCAAAGATACCCGTAATACCTTCCCCCATACTCAGAGTCCTCAGATCCCTCAGAATCCTAAAAATACTGAGGATACCGAAAATACTGAAAATAACGATGCTAATAATGATATCAGACAATTATTTCTAAGTGGCGACAAAAAAGCTATCGAGAAAGAACTACGCTATCTAAAAGTAGAAACCGGTGCAAGTCTATACATTCCAGCAGGAACAATCCACGCCATAGGGAAAGGCATCACATTGCTTGAAGTTCAACAAAGCAGTGATATCACTTATAGACTCTACGATTATGGCAGAGACCGTGAGACCCACTTAGAAAAATCGCTTGCCGTACTCGATCGCAATGCTACAGGAATTCATTACCCGCCTGCATCTTATAAAAAAATTGCCACGCCCTACTTCACCATTGAGCCACAAACACTCAAAAAAGGGGAACAGCAACCCTTTACATTCTCCCCACCGCTAGCCAACCAAACGACTATTTTAGTGGTATTGACGGGGGCTCTTAAAATTTCAACGCCCTCTTCACCCATTGATGAAAAAAATTCGTCTGAAAATACATCCGCCAAGACACGTCATTTCACAACAATTTCTACCGAACATCCCAGCAGCGAGCATTCAAATACAATTATCGCAGAACATGAAGATTGTCTCTACGCCCCAAATGGCGGACATTTTTTGCTAGAAAGTCCTAACGAGACCACATCTTACGTAAAAATAGAAGCTTTTCTCTCCCCGAGCGCATCATCGGAAACTTCATACTAGAAAACTTCAAACTTCAAGCCCTTGAAACCTGCCGCATACAAAAACCTATCCATCCATCACAACAATCTTACCCAATAACCTAAACCCCTCAGCAGGAAAATGTCCATCGCCTCACGGCAAAGGTCCATCGCCTCACATTGAGACAAGGTCTCTCTCTGAAATGAAAAATTAATATCACTCAGAACCTCATACGGTTTCTAAGCATCGGTTACGGGACCTGATCTGCAGATCACCGTGTGGTCATTGAAGAATAATGCAAGTCGTATTTCAATGCAGAAATAGTGGTGAGCACTTTCTATTTACCAGTTCTTAGTTTTTTGATACGACGTTTGCGCCTAACTTTTTTCTTATTGAGTTTGGCTTTGCTTTTTCTTCTTTTCAAAATAAAACGAACCTTCTAATCATAATAAAAATTTGATAAAACAATGTTTTATATCGGATAATGGAGTGTGTAGGATAGCAGAGCATATAGGATAGTAAAATGTATAGGATAGTGGAGGATAATTGAGTATTATTTAAAATCGTAAAAATACACTTTGCTTTATTATTGTATATAATGTGATAGGATTATAATGCAATACTTTTATGATGGGGTGAATCTATGGTGTGATGCTTTTGTAATCTGATGAATTTAAGGTGTGGCACGTGTGATTTTAGCGCCTTCTTGATTCAATGTTTTTATAAAAGCATTGATATTTTCAGAGGTATTAAGGTCCCAATTATAATCAACATATGTGATGCCCTTATTGGGATGGGCTGTTAACGACGCTGGCTTGTATTTTTTGATAAAGGTTGCCAGTGTTTCGCCATTTAGATAAAAATCCTCCTTGTACCATTTAAAAATCTTGGAAAGTCCTAGCTTTTCTCCACCGAACAAGCCTTTTACAGCAGGGCGAATGTGGATAGGCGACCGCAAGGCTTCTTTGCTGAGTTTTACAAGCGTTGCATCTAGCGTATCTTGTACAAACGGACGGTCTAGCAGAGTAGGACAGCTCACAGAAGCACAATTTAATGCAAAATGTGTCCTAGCATCGCCCAATGGACGAATAATTTTATGCTCAATATCGTCTAGCGAAGCCGTCAATGTGCCAATAAAGATGTTTTTCTCTTTCCAGCCAATTTTCTTCATGCTCGTCACAGGATAATTGTCAGCAACTGCTTTCAATGTAAAAAAATTATAAGCATTGATCCAGAACGCTAGGTGGGTGAGTTTTTGGGGTGGTGTGGCAATCGTTTTAAGCCGAGCGGCTTCTTTTTTGATGAGCGCTTTTAGCTGGGGATTTCCTGCTAAGTATTTGTACTTGACAGCGTTGTGATGAAATGTGCCATATTGTGAGTTGAACGTCTGTTTGACGAGTACTTCTTGCAGAACTTCATCGTAAACCTTATTGAACTGGGCTAATTCGTTCGCATAACCATGACTAAAAAGACTCCATCCCCCTACAAAAAGTACCCACAAAATAACCACTACCCTTCTAGAAATAGAATTGCTAGAAATAGCATTGCTGAAAATAGAACTGCTAGAAATAGAATTGATCTTCATCGTTACAACCTCTTTTTACTCTCTTTTTACAAAGTTTACAAGTCAGTACGCATATCTAAGATTAAATAATATAATAATAAACAATCCTATATAATCCCACACAGTCTTACACAATCTTACACAGCAAACCCCGTAAAGCATATTGTAACATGAATTTACTGAGAATGATATTATAATTCCAAGCTAAAACAATATGAATTGATATGAATTGATATGAATTCTTAGCCATAATCTAAGAACTGTGAAGCCATTTATTGATACATTGACTATGACGTTGTCTTCTGGGAAAGGAGGCGATGGGATTGTCTCGTTTAGAAGAGAAAAATTCATTCCCAAAGGCGGTCCTGATGGTGGAGATGGCGGCGATGGCGGGAATATTGTACTCATTGCCAGACGCAATCGAACAAATCTCATTCATCTAAACAGCAATCGCATTATTAGAGGAAATAACGGTATTAAAGGCGGTCCTGCTAGATTGAGTGGCGCCCGTGGAGTGGATATTGTCATTGAAATCCCCATAGGAACCCTTGTAAAAACAAGCAATCACGTTCTGATTCATGATTTCAATGAACCCGATAAACCATTTGTCCTTATTAGAGGCGGCAAAGGGGGACGTGGCAATTATCATTTCAGAACGTCCACACAAAAAGCACCGCGCATAGCAGAAAAAGGCCTGCCAGGCAAAGAAATAAAAGTCCTTCTCGAACTCAAAAGCATTGCCGACATTGGTTTAGTGGGGTTTCCAAACGCAGGCAAATCAACTTTACTAAGTGTGCTCACACGCGCCCATCCTAAAACCGCAGCCTATCCCTTCACAACGCTAAATCCTCACCTAGGCGCATACACAATTGATTCGCTACGAACTCTTATTTTAGCGGATATTCCAGGCATTATTGAAGACGCCCACCTTGGAAAAGGGCTTGGTCTCCAATTCCTCAGACACATTGAACGGACTAAGATGCTGCTGTTTGTAATTGACTGCAGCGTGACGGATCAAACACCTTATCAAACATTCACTGTTCTAAGGAAGGAATTACTCGCTTATAACCTCGACATGCAAGAAAAACCTACGCTCATCGTTCTAGCTAAGGCAGATTTACTTCCCAATCTAGCCCAGCAAAAAGCGCTGCTGGGGACTTTTCCCACAGCCTACGTCCCACAAATCATCTTTATAAGCAGTTTCCAGCGCACAGGATTGACTGAATTGAGAGAAATTTTAGTAAAATGGAACCCCAATTCATCGATGCCGCTGCTCACAACCCTCAAAACCCTTGCCTAAACAGCAACTCACTATTCAAAGCTATCTATTCAAAACTATCTATTCAAGGCTATCTATTCAAAGTTATCATCAAAATTCAAGTCTCATAACACTGCATCTACACTAATAATACCGTATTTACAGTGATAATGCCGTATTGAGAGGGTGAGAGGGTTAATGAAAGGGTTAAAACTTATTTTTCTCACCGCAATGAAGAAACTTGATAATTTGCTAAAAAAAACTTGATAAATAAAAAAAACTTGAGAATGCAAAAAAACACTTGACAATTCGAATTAAAGTGTTAGTTTTATATATATGATAAAAATTAACTTTTTCCATATTATTTTTTACCGTTAATAATTAACGTTAATTTCACGATAAACACAGAAAAAAAGCATAAACCTATACTTAAAACTATAAAGCTATACTTATAATAAACAAAAAACAAACAAAAAAAACTACAAACATCATTGAAACGATAATCATATAGAGGTCACACATGAAAGTACAACCTTTAAACGATAGAATACTTGTCAAATCCTTAGAAGCGGCTGAGAAAACAGCTGGCGGTATATACATTCCTGCCACAGCTCAGGAAAAAACTCAAGAAGCTACCGTTATAGCAGTCGGTCAAAGCGACACTATCAAGGTCAAAAAGAACGACAAAATCATTCACGATAAATACGCAGGCACCAATATCAAAATAGACGGTGAAGAGTATGTCTTCCTTAAAGCTGAAGACGTCCTTGCAATTATCACATAACACGACCACTCACTATTTATGCCACATCGATGACATATAGTTGAACTGAATGATACACTGCTTACTTAAAGCTATGTTTAACACAAATTTAACTTTATAATCCTATTACCTTTAATAATTTTTTCACAGGGAAACCAAAAATGGCTAAACAAATTATTTTTAATGAAGAAGCTAGAAAAAAATTGCTAAATGGCGTCAATGCTGTAGCGGATGCCGTAAAAGTCACACTGGGCCCCAAGGGACGCAATGTGCTGCTAGAAAAAAGTTATGGCTCACCAACTGTCACAAATGATGGTGTGACCATTGCTAAAGAGATTGAGCTCAAAGACCCGTACGAAAACCTGGGCAGCCAGCTCCTTAAAGAAGTCGCCTCAAAAGCAAACGACGTAGCGGGCGATGGAACAACCACAGCTACCCTTCTCGCCCAATCTATGGTCAAAGAAGGACTTAAAAATGTCGCCGCAGGCGCCAATCCTATGATCGTCAAACAAGGCATCGAAAAAGCACTCAAAGAAGTCCTTAACGTCATTAAAAAGACTGCCGTCTCGATCAATCAAAAAGATAAAATCAAACAAGTCGCTACCATTTCTTCTAATAATGATAGCGAAATAGGTAGTCTCATCGCCGAAGCGATGGAACGCGTCGGCAACCAAGGTGTCATCACTATCGAAGAAGCCAAAAGCCTAGAAACAACGCTAGATATCGTAGAAGGAATGCAATTTGATCGCGGGTACTTATCACCTTATTTTATAACCGATCAGAAAAAAATGACCGCATCCTTCGAAAACGCCTTCGTTCTGCTCTACGATAAAAAAATCTCTAATATGAAAGACCTCGTCACACTATTAGAGCAAATATCGCAAAGTGGGAAACCGCTTGTCATTATCTGTGAAGAAGTCGAAGGTGAAGCCCTCGCTACCCTAGTCGTCAATAAGATTCGCGGAGCGCTCAATGTCTGCGCCGTCAAAGCACCAGGCTTCGGCGACCGCCGCAAAGCAATGCTCGAAGACATTGCTATTCTTACCAATGGCACCGTCATTTCTGAAGACCTCGGCATGAAGTTAGAGAATATTGGCATTGACGACCTCGGTGTCGCTAAGAAAGTTATTGTCGACAAAGAAAATACGACTATTGTAGAAGGGTCTGGGAAGAAGAAAACCATTGAAGACCGCTGCGCCATGATCCGCCAAGAGATCGACGAGTCCACATCAGATTACGACAAAGAAAAACTTCAAGAACGTCTAGCTAAATTGTCCGGTGGTGTGGCCGTAATCAATGTCGGCGCTGCCACTGAAACTGAACTCAAAGAACGAAAAGCACGCGTCGAGGATGCTTTATCAGCAACACGCGCAGCCATCGAAGAAGGTATCGTCCCAGGCGGCGGTATCACGCTCCTCAAAGCACAAGCAACCGTAAAAAAACTCAACCCCAGTGATACAGATGAAAAAGTCGGTGTCAATATCATTTATAAATCCTTAGAAGCACCTATACGCCAGATCGTTGAAAATGCAGGCATTGATAGCTCAATTATTGTCGAGAAAGCACGTGAGACGCAAAAAGGGTTTGATGCACGCAAAAATGTCTGGGTTGATATGATCGAGGCCGGGATCATTGACCCCGCCAAAGTCACCCGCTCAGCGATGCAAAACGCTGCTTCTATTGCTGCTTTATTGCTGACCACTGAGGTACTTGTTACAGACATTCCTAAAGACCCTGCCAGTGAAGGTGCTCCAGCAGCGCCACCCGGCGGCGGAATGGGCGGCATGCCAGGAATGATGTAACCTTCTGCCCACACCACTTACTATCCAGTACCTTTCAATATAGGGGCTTTTTATATTATTATTAGCCCCGTATGTATCAAAGGGTACTGGATAGTAGTAAGTCTCATTGCTCTGTGCTGTTGTGGTCACGTGTGTGCTATTATTCACCAATAATTCACTAATGAAACCACCATTTCGCTACTCTTTTCTCTGTTCTTCGTCTTTCTATTCTTCGCTTATTTCAATACAACCTAGTTATTTTTATCATTTCAGTACTACAATCTATTCATTTTACTAGAATTCTAGTCATTTCTATTGGAACTGCAGATTAATTTCGACTCAATCACCACGTTTGAGCCTCATTCAATAGATTGACCTCAATTTCTATTTCCTATAAATTCTCCTCTCTTGTAAAATCATCCCATATATCATCTCATATTACTCATATATCATCCCATATTACGATAGGACTTAAAATAGTACAACTTGCCACAATATGACCTAAAACACTACAAATAAAAACCCATACCCAAACGATTCTGAAAATACCTCTAAAAAATAGCCGTAATAACTTATGATTAGCCTAATTAAAGACGATTTATATAATAGGCTGCAGTACGCTAGTAACTATTTTTGATTTAGTTTTTTGGCTCTTTAAATGATTTTTTAAACGATGTCTTTAAATTCATGCTATTTTATAAGAATTTCCCATGAATTCACGATAAAATTTGTTATAATAAGATTGTTATAATAATTGTTATAATGAAAGTTCCTGTCATAAAAATTCCAATTCATTAAAAATCAACTAAACCCATCACAGCAGAAACGTTATTAACATGTGTTACCCACTCTAAGATTTTTGAGATTCTCAAGATTTTTAAGATTTCTAAACTACCTTAACAAACACAACTAGAAAGAAGATTTTATTTTATAATTATCGACTACTTGGTTTTAAAGAAACTATCGTCATTTTCAGCATGATAAGATATAGCAAAAGCAGATGAAAACAGCAACCGCAACCAATATACACATGGGCGAAGTTTACGCTCTACCGCGAGGTGGCTATCTAGTAGAAACGATTGAAGGGTATATTCAAGTAGGCTCTCCGCCTGAAACGATTAAAGACACCATGGGATTCCCACAGGGCGTTCCCCAAGTATTCTGCCTGCCTAATAAATTCTTCAATCGCGACAAAGCAATCTCTGTTGCTGAAGTAGAATTTCCACTGTATTATAACTTTTTTATCAAAAAACGTAAATTCATCATCGTTTGCCTGAAGAAACACAAGCAGATCTTCCAACGTGTGATCCGAGAAGCACTGTTCGGTCCTGAGAATGTCGACGTCAGCAAAGATTTCGCACCAGACACAACGCTACCCATTCCCAATATGAAGAAAGAATTAGCGTACTTTGTCGGGTTTAAACTAGAAGAAGTCGTTCAATTTTATACACTCGATAACGAAAATAGCGTTAAAGTCAAAAATTGTGTCATCTCACTCAATTCTAAACAGGAATATGAAATCCTAGACCTCGGTACCAATAAAAGTGTTACCATTCCACCTGAAATCACTTACAATGTCATTTATGACATTGGCAAAATACCCCAAGAACCGTTCAAACCTCCCGTACTAGGAGTCACCTGCCTAGGACCGTCGCACGGTTTCGACCCCAAAGACAATACATCAGGATTTATCATCTGGATCAATGAAATGGGCATCATGGTCGATCCACCCGTCAATTCTACCGAGTGGCTCATGCGTTCAAATGTCAATCCAAAACTCATTGACGCTATTATTCTTACCCATACCCACGCAGACCACGATACAGGGACGTTTCAGAAGATTCTCGAAGAAGAGAAGATTGATATTTACACGACCCATACGGTGATGGATTCGTGGATCAATAAATATTCTACTTTAAGTGAAATTCCGCCGGGCGAATTGCGTTCTCTCTTCAATTTCAAACCCGTCACAATCGGTGAAAGCATTAACATTAAGGGCGCCTGGTTCCAATTTCGCTACATGCTACACTCCATCCCAACGGTAGGATTTAATTTCTCGTTTAGAAATAAAACTTTCGTCTACTCCTCAGATCATCTCAATCTACCCGATAAATTTGATGAATTGCTAGAAAAAAACATCATTTCTAAAAAACGTTATCAAGAATTAAGCAACTTCCCCTGGCACAGTGATATTATTTACCATGAATCAGGAATGCCGCCTCTTCACACCCCTGTGAGCTACTTGAATTCACTTCCAGTAGAGACGCAGAAGAAAATGACTATTTATCACATCGCCGCTAAGGATTTTCCATCAGAAACCACTCTCACGCTCGCCAAATTTGGTATCGCCAATACCAGAATTACGAATATGGCAAGAGGTCCCTTCCAAGAAGCCTACTCGATCTTAGACACGATTTCTAAGATAGACCTATTCAAAGACTTTGATTTTGTGAAGATTAAAGATACGCTGAGTGTCATTGAACGCAAAACCTTCAAAGCAGGAGCGATCGTCATCAAAAAAGGTACGCCAGGCGATTACTTTTACATAGTCGAATCAGGCTCGCTTGCCATCCTCCGCGAACAGAAAAACCCACCGAAAGACACTCCCCTAGCAAATTCTATTGAAAAAGACCTTTCCACGAGTTCTACCGTCAAACGCTACGGTCGTTACCAATACGTAGGTGAAGTTTCACTCCTGCTAAATGAACCGCGAACTGTTGATGTCTATGCTGAAACCGACGTCACTTTGCTTGCCATTGAAAAAACATCTTTTCTCAATATCATCAAAGGCACTGAAAGTGAAGAGCGTCTTAAAAATATTGCACTCAATCGCGACCAGCAGAGCTGGGAAGCGCTTAGCTGCACGCCATTTTTCAATACCTTAACCGCTTCACAGAAAACCGAACTAGAAACACTCTTGAAACGTGTTGAAGTCAAAAGTGACATGTACCTCTTTCAAGACAAAAAAATTGTCCGCGAACTCTACATTCATCACTCAGGCAATGTCGAAGGCTTTAATAAACATAAAGCCGAAACTATTCATTACAAAACAGGTGATATTATTGGCAATTATAAAGAATTTAAAGACAGCCTCAAATCTTCTTTGATCTGTCAAGCTAGCAGCAAGGCGATTTTATTCAAAATTGAAAAAGATAACTTCGATCGCTATCTCAAACGCAACCCAGGTGTCTATTTACGGTTCTTTGAAGCACTCAGCTAGCTATCTAGCTATTTTTACTGAACTCCTCCCCCCATAAAAGCCCCATAAAGGACTCCTAGCAAAAACACCTACTTATAAAACCTTCTAACAATGTTTGCTAGCTAGTATGAATATTGTTATTATGGGTGGAACAGGATTCATCGGCACTCTGCTCACCCGTTATTTCCAGCAGCGCGGGCATAACCTTACGATAAGCACCCGCCAATCATCATTATACACCGCCTCAAGCACACAAAAAGCATCCAATATAAAATACATTGCGTATAACAAAACTGCGTTAAGCAAAGTACTGAGGACTAGCGATGTTGTCATCAATTTAAGCGGGACTCCACTAGCCACTGGGCGCTGGACAATGTCCCAAAAAAAGCGTATTTTAACCAGTCGTGTTAAAAGCACACAACTTCTCAATCAAATAGTAACCGAATTGGCAACTCCGCCCAAATTAATCATCAATGCCTCAGCAATTGGCATTTATCCTGAAGCCACCCACAGTGTTTTTGCAGAACACAGCCTCCCCTCAGTTTCTAAGTCATCTTCTAAATTACCTTCTAAACTACCTTCTAAATTAGCACTTACAACGAAATCATCATTTTTGACTGATGTTTGTACGGCATGGGAAGGTGCATTTTATAATACGAAACCACCTAAGGCGTCCTGCAGGAAAGTTTGTTTGCGTATTCCGGTAGTTTTAGAGCGATCTGGCGGATTATTTGCTAAATTATACGGTATCTATAAAAAAGGAGGGGGGGCTATCTTAGGAACAGGAAGGCAAGGACTGACGTGGGTGCACGGTGCGGATTTTGTACGATTAATTGATTTCATTATTCAAACACCCCATATCAATGGAACAATCAATGCTTCTGCTCCTTATCCTGTTGAAATGCGTGTTTTTGCTGAAATTATGGCTAAACGGCTGCAGACGTCACTGCTACCGCGCATTCCAACATGGATTGTTCGGCTTGCCGCTGGGGAACGGAGTTTTTTACTTACAGAAGGTGCTTATATCATTCCTGATTATCTTCTCAGAAAAACAACTTTTCGTTACAATTACCCCACGATAGAAAAAGCGATGGCTAATCTCATCCCATCATAGAGTTATTCCAAGAAGGCTATTTTAAGTTTTTAGCCTAATTTATAACCTGGCTGATTTTTTAGCCCTAGTTTTTCAGTCCCAACCCGATTAAATCAAGCCATCGGCTACCCCCTCTCCTCCGTTCTAGCAATTCAACTGCAATATTTTTTTACTTTGCCTCGGTTTTGACTACGTTTAAAGGCTTTTCTTCGTGATGCCTGATTTATTCATGTTATAATTGAAATAATAATGCAATTAACTCTCCCGTCTGCAGTAATAATTGGTGTAATAACGGTCTTCAGTAATAATTGATCTAAATAATTGATCTATAATAAACCTCTGATCTACAATGACTCTCTGTAATGACCCTCTGCAGTGTTTTTTATGCTCTTAAAACAATGATATACCCATTAAAATAGCCCAACCCCACCATTTAACCCAATATCTAACCCAATACCCACAGTCCCACTCAATACCCACACTCACGCAATATTCATACCTACTTAATATCCATATCTACTTAAACCCTAGTAAAAAAGAGTTTTACGGCATTTATCCAATGAAAGCAAAACCAGAAACAAAACAAGATTCTAAGCTCAACAAAACAATTGCCAATCTAGAAAAAACATATGGACCTAACGTTGTCATACGACTTGGTGAACAACCCCATATGGCTGTTGAGAGTTTTTCATCAGGTTCGATCCTATTAGACAATGCCCTTGGTGTAGGTGGTTTCCCTAGGGGGCGTATTATTGAGATTTACGGTCCTGAATCCTCCGGCAAAACAACGCTTTCACTCCACGCTATAGCAGAAATGCAGAAAAAAGGCGGACTTTGTGCTTTTATAGACGCAGAACATGCCCTAGACATCGAATACGCTAAGGGAATTGGCATCAATACAGATGACCTTTACGTAGCCCAACCAGAAAATGGCGAACAAGCGTTAGAGATTGCAGACAGTCTTATCAATTCAGGAGATATTGCCTTGATCGTCATAGATAGCGTAGCTGCGCTTGTTCCACGGGCAGAAATAGAAGGCGATATGGGTGACCCGCAAATGGCACTTCAAGCACGTCTTATGAGCCAAGCCCTCAGGAAAATCACCGGTAGCGTCTCCAAAAGCAAAACAACCCTTATCTTCATCAACCAACTCCGCATGAAAGTAGGCAGTTTCTATGGACCCCAAGAAACAACCACAGGCGGCAATGCACTCAAATTTTACTCCACGATCCGTCTAGACGTGAGGAAGATTGAAACCCTTAAAAAAGGGGACACGCCCTACGGAAATAAGCTCCGTGTCCGCATCGTTAAAAATAAAGTCGCCCCGCCCTTTAAAAGCATTGAAACAACCCTTATCTTTGGTAAAGGCATTTCACGAATTCATGAGATCATTGAACTCGGCGTTCACCTAGAAATTATTAAAAAATCAGGCTCCTGGTTCTCCTACAACGACAAACGGCTAGCACAAGGTGTAGAAAATGTTCGCTCAGAACTAGAAGCAGACACGTCCTTATACGATGCCATTTTTAATGACATTCAAGCCAAGATCAATCCCAAACCACCCACCACCTCCGCCTCAACAAAAACACCAGCCCCCCCCAAAAATACTAAATCAGCACAGACAAATACGGACACCGCTACCAAATCCACTAAACCAGCCGAGCACAAACCTAGCTGGTTAAAAGAATAAGCGATACCTATGACTCAGCCGTGATGCGCTCTTCGGTCTCACAATCGAAGAAGTGAATGCTTTCATAACGCGCACGAAGTGTGATCACGTCTCCACGTTTAATTGCCAGTGTAGCCGAACATTTTGCAACAATGCGCTTAGCGTCTATGTCAAAGTACACGTAAAACTCAGAACCGACAAACTCTACTGCCGTAACCCGTGCTTTAAATGAAAATGTTGTCTCGGCAGAACTTATTTCATCCTCACCAGTAATACGATCAGTCGTATTATTAGAAGTCATTGTATTCATTGTGTTATTAGTCGCACGGTCATTGTTCGTCACAATGATAAGCTGCTCTGCTCTAATCCCAAGTAAGATCCGCTTCTTAGTATAACGGGTAAGAACGTCATAAAGCACATGCTTTTTTAACGGAATAGTAAAAGATTGATTGAGCGCATTAGTAAGCGTAAAAGTCAATTGCTGTGTATCGGTGTTTTTTTCAATAGTCGTTGGAAAGATATTCGTTGTGGGAACGCCAATAAAGGTGGCTACGAAGACATTGTTCGGTGCTGTGTAGATTTGCAGCGGCGTACCGATCTGCATAATACGTCCTTTGTTTAAGATAATAATTTTATCGGCTAACGTCATTGCTTCGATCTGATCGTGGGTGACGTAGACAATGCTCTTTTTCTCGTTTTGATGAAGTAATTTGAGTTCAAGCCGTAATTCTACTCTAAGCTTAGCATCGAGGTTTGACAAGGGCTCATCAAATAAATACAGATCCGGACTCCGTGAAATAGCACGCCCCATAGCCACGCGCTGCCGCTGCCCACCTGAAAGCTCACTCGGTCTTCTTTCAAGCAAATCTGTAATACGTAAGATCTTAGCCACACGCTCAACAATCGTACTTAAATCCTGCTTGCTGTACTGCCTGTTTTTAAGACCAAACCCAATATTCTCACGAATAGTCATATTCGGATACAAGGCGTAAGATTGAAAAACCATTGCAATATTACGTTCTTTAGGAGTAAGGTCAGTTACTTCACGGTCTTTAATGAAGACTTTTCCATCCCCACTCACCGGTTCAAGCCCCGCTAGAATATTAAGTAGCGTCGATTTCCCACACCCAGACGGACCTAGTAAGACCGTAAACTCTCCCGCCTCCGCTGCAAATGAAATATCTTCAAGCACTTTAACCTTATTAAAAGCTTTGCTAACATTAGCCACCACTAAACCCTTAGCCATAAAAAAATTCTCACCCCTTCAATTCGTCTTCAATTGATTTTCAATTGGTTTTCAATCAATATTCAATCAGTATTCAATTCTTTTATACTAAATTTCATATTCAACATCTTTATAATTGCATGTCCACATATATAGACGAGTTAATACGAGAATCACATTGCTAGTTATTTCTGATTATAATTAGTTATTGAGAGTTATTAGGAGTTATTGAGGGGTACGGATCACTTGAAAATTCCTAAGAAAATACACCCATACGCCCTAAGGACAACCTGGTACTTCTCCTTATCCCCTTCTATAACACGGCAATTGTGAGAAAAAAGCACGTGGCGTTCAGTCTCTATCTTTGTTAGCGGCACTGTGATCTCAGTTACTTCATTCGTAAAATTAAAATAAATATACATACGCTCAGCCGTTAGATTACGGACAATGCCTAGTACCGTTGCTGTTGCCATTGTGATTTCAATCGTTCCTGCTGTAAGTAGCGGTTGGTTTTTTCTAAATTTAAGGAATCTTCGCGTAAAGCTAAGCGTAGAATGTGGATTAGCTGCCTGGGTATCTACGGCAAGCGCGTAATGTTCAGCTGCTACAGCAAGCCATGGCCGTGAGGATTTAGAGAACCCTGCATTAACCTGATCAGCCAACCACGGCATAGGAGTCCGACAACCATCACGTCCTTTGAATTGCGGATAGAAATTAATACCAAACGGGTCTCTAAGATCAGAAAACTCAATTTCCGCCTCAGGAAGCCCCAGCTCTTCACCCTGGTAAATACATATAGGCCCCGCCAGACTTCCAAGTAATGTTATAAGCAGTTTAGTAAAATTGTCATCTACTGCACCATCAGTTGTGGTAGATGAAGTTTTAGCATTGGTGAGCGACTGTGTGTACCAGCGTGTGGATGAGCGCATTACGTCATGATTGGAAAAGGCCCAGCAAGCCCAACTTTGAGCTTCATGGGAAGTACTGTTCTTAGCAAGGTCACTTTGACGCATACGTTCAAACCGCTCTAGCGTCTCTTTGAAGAAAGATGGTGAGAATTGACTGCTTAAAAAATCAAAACTATAACAGGTATGCAGTCTATCCGTGTTTTTAGTGTATTGATGTAAAATCTCAATGCCGTGGTTATTTTCACCTACCTCGCCAATAGTCATCGTTGCGCCGTAACTGTCCATGAGTTTACGTAATTGCTTTAAGAATGCAATATTCTCAGGTTGTGTTTTATCGTAAAGATGCTGCTGAAAATGGTAGGGATTGATAAGACTGGTGACCTCTGTTTGAGTAACGGGCAATGTTCTGGTAGCGGCTGGTTGTGAAATTCTTTCTTTATGGGGTGGATTGGAGCGAAGATTTTTATCATGAAAATAAAAATTGACGGTATCTAACCGAAAGCCATTGACGCCCAATTCGAGCCAGAATTTAGCAACCGACAAAATCTCAGCAATCACAGCCGGACAGTGAAAATTGAGGTCTGGCTGTTCTACTAAGAAATTATGAAAATAATACTGCCTGCGAAGAGGATTCCAATGCCAAGCATTGCCACCGAACACAGATTGCCAATTGTTAGGGGGTGATCCGTCAGCTAGCGCATCTGCCCAGACATACCAGTCGGCTTTAGCATTGGTCTTATCTAGCTTACTGGCTAGAAACCATGGATGACGGTCTGACGTGTGGCTATAAACTTGATCGATAATGACTTTAAGATGTCGTTTGTGTGCTTGTTTGATGAGTTCATTGAAATCGTGCATCGTACCCAACATAGGATCGACTGCTTTATAATTGCTAACATCGTAACCGAAATCTTTCATTGGCGAGGTAAAGAAGGGGGATAGCCAGATCGCATCCACACCTAAATCTTCAATGTACCCCAATTTATCGATGATGCCCCGTAAATCCCCGATCCCATCACTGTTTGTATCCGCATAGGAACGTGGGTAAATTTGATAAATGACCGCAGATTGCCACCAATTGTCCATATTTCTACGCCTTTGGTCTTTAATTGTCATATTCGTTGTCGTATTCACTGTTCTATGACCTATTTTAGTTGTTGTATTCATTGTTCTACGTTCTGTTTTATTTGTCTAAGAAGCACTTAAACAAAGAAATATTAGTCTTTAATAGCCTTTATTAACCTTTATTAACCTTTAATAGCTCCTGCTGCGAGACCAGAGATAATCTTACGTTGAAAAACAAGCACCAGCACCACCAAAGGCAATGTCACAATAACAGACGCCGCCATAATATTCCCCCATGGAATCTCATGATTGGTAGAACCCGATAATAATGCTATCGCAACAGGTGCCGTTCGCTTCGGGTCTGACGATATAAACGTCAAAGCAAATAAAAATTCATTCCACGCCGCTATAAAGGTTAAAAGTCCAATTGAAACAACCGCAGGCCACAGCACGGGTAGAAAAACACGCATAATAATAGTAGCTGTAGAAGCCCCATCAACTAACGCCGCATGTTCTAATTCCTTAGGAAATTCACGCATAAATGCATTAAATACCCATACCGTAAACGGAATCGTAAAGATCATATACGAAAAAAGCAATGAAATAAGCGAATTAGATAATTCCAGTACCGTAATCAATTGAAACATCCCAGGCAAAACCGCAATAGGCGGAAACATTGATATTGATAAGATAAGCATCATCAAAATACCCCGCCCCTTGAAGCGAATCCGTGCAATCGCATACGACGCTCCCACAGCTAAGCCAATTGAAATAATCACTACTAACAGAGCGACAAACAAGGAATTGAAGACATTGCGAACAAATGAACCTTGATTGAGAACGCTAATATAATTGGAAAAATCAATCGGATACGGAACATAACTCACACGAAATAGGTCTGTCCCCGATTTCAATGATGAAATAATCGCGTAATAAAATGGAAATACGGACACAACCACGATTGCTCCGAGTGTGGCATAAAACAGCACACGCAATATTTTCTCACGGACGGTCATTCGTCTCACCTGCTCATCTCCTCACTGATTGTCTCACTAGATCCTAGGTTGTTTACATGTTTTTATAGATTTTTTATAAGTTTTTTATAGGTTTTGTGTAGGTTTTTGAATTGATGCTAGTTAAGGTTAAATTTACTAAGTTTTATCATTGTCAAAGTGAACATACAAACCACTATAAATAAAAATGAAGAGGCCGCAGACCCATAGGCAAACCGATCGAAATCAAACAGATATTGCCGTGCAAATACGGACATACTGATCGTATTTTGATTATTGGGTGTGAGTACATAAATAAGATCAAATACACGTAGGGCGTCGAGCATTCTAAAAATAACCGCTACAATAATAGCCGACTTAATGTAGGGAAGCGTGACTTTAAAAAAGACGCGTACTGGTGAAACACCGTCTATTTTAGCCGCTTGGTAACAGTCCTGTGGAAGTGTCTGTAACCCCGCTAGGATAAGCAGTGCCATAAAAGGCGTTGTCTTCCAGACATCGACTAAGATTATAGTCAGTAATCCAGATGAAGCCGTCCAGGCAATCGGATCGGAAATAAGACCTATTTTCACAAACAAATCATTAATAATTCCAAACTGGTCATTTAACATCCACGCCCACATTTTAGCAGAAACCACCGTAGGAAGCGCCCAGGGAATCAGAATAGCCGCACGTAAATAACCACGTCCTTTAAACTTTGTATTTAAAAACAAGGCTATCATCAGCCCTAATAACGTCTCCAATGACACCGATATTGTAGCAAAGACAAGCGTATTCCAAACCGCTTTCCACCAGAGCCCATCACTGAGCAGTCCATACCACTCTTCTTCGTAGTAATCCAAATAATTTTGAAAAGCTACAAATTCGTATACCGTCAGATCGTCTAAACTCACGTCCGTAAACGAATAAAAAACCGTCTGATAAAGGGGAAGCATCGCCACCAATGCCAAAACAAGCAACATAGGTAGCAATAACAACCAAGCCGAACGAATACGCCGTTCTTCCAATGACAATGAACGACGTGAATAATTGCCTTGTGATGCTGGTAATGATGGATGCATGGAGATCAATATAATTTTGAGTACATGTTGTAATCAGTCGCAGACAACCATCAATCCACCTTAACTCACTCAGTAGCTCACTCAGGTCCTTTCTAAAACCAAGGCGAGAAGCAACGTGAATCGATAGCTGAGTCCCATGCAGAGCTTAACAACATGACCCTTCGCCCGTATAATGATGCGACTACGATCATAAATACTGAGAACACGACCTTTCACAAGCAAATTATACGACTACGATCCTAACAATACAGTGCGCTACGACAATTTCACTCGGCAGTGGTTGTTAATTTTCAATTGTTTCAAGCAAAATCAAGCAAAATCAAGCAAAACAGAGCAGAACTATTGAAAATTAACACCCCATACCGACAGTGGCTCTTAAACAAAGCATACGTTATTATGCTTCATTCTTATCTGAGCTTTACCCAGCAATGCACAAAGTTACTTACCATTTCCTACCGCGTACACGTTTGAGTTTCCGTTCGAGCTCAGCAAGCGACGTTTTAGCATTTTTATCACCTGCTAGCACAGCATGGACAGCTGTCCAGAATTCTTTAGAAACTTCATTGTATTTTTTTTGCGTAGGTCCTGAAGGACGGCCAACCGCTTCAGCTAGAACATCTTTCATTGTGGCAAAAAAGGGTGCAGCTTTCAAAACTTCTTTGTCCTCATAAAGAGCAGGAAGCGTTGGAAGTTTGGACAGATTCACCGCATTCAATTTTTGAATTTTTTTGCCTGCTAGAAATTTCACTAATGATATCGCCGCTTCTTTGTTTTTAGAATACTCAGAAATACCTAAATTCCACCCTCCTAGCGTAGCAGCACTTTTAGAATTGGGAGTTGTTCCCCGTGGCAATGTGACAACATCAAATTTTTTACGAACAGCACTATCTGAACTATTGCCGAGGCTGTATGCGTAAGGCCAATTTCTCATAAATACGGCATTGCCTAGTTGCCAGACACCGCGGGCTTCTTCTTCTTGGTACGTGAGGACACCAGGCGGTGAAATATCACCTACAAAAGTCGCCATAAAGTCAATTGCTTTAACAGCACTGGGATTATTGACGGTAATTTGTCCTCTGGCATCGACAATACTGCCACCGCCGTAGCTATTGATCCATTCTAGGGCATCACACGTGAGTCCTTCGTATGCATTGCCTTGGAAGACGAAGCCCCACATTTTTTCATTTCCAGCTGCGCGTTCGCCATTCTGGATAATTTTAGCAATAGATTTCAATTCTTCCCAATTTTTAGGAGGTTTCGTGTTGTATTTGCTTAACAAGTCTTTTCTGTAATACAACATAGGTGCGTCAGTAAAAAATGGAATGGCGACTAATTTTTTACCGATTGTCTGCGATGCGATAATTGCTGGGAAGTGCTCTTTGGCTTCCTTGCTAAACGCACGAGAAAGATCGATAAAATGCTGATTGATCTGCGGTGCCCAGATCACATCTAGCAGATAGACGTCAATATCACTATTTTTATTGCCTAGCCAGATTTTATACTGACCGAATTGATCGGTTGTCGATGCTGGCAGTGTTACTATCCGCGCTGTATTGCCCGTATCTTTTTCCCACATATCCAGATAAGTGCGTAACGCTTCAACATCTTTTCCTACAGAACCCGTAGAAATAGATACCGTTGCCGAAAAAAGCGATCCACTAAGCCCCATTAGACCTATTAGACCTACTAAAACCACTACGAATCGAAATAACTTAAAGCTATTTTTCTTCAATGATTGTGTCTTCTTCATCTTTGCTCTCATACAAACTAATTAAATTATATTAATCACATACAAATTAATGCAATACCATAATACATTCTACATTTTATATTGACATAAAAAAGTTGTACCCTGTTTACAGCATTGTACTCTATATTATAATTTTAATTTTACAAAACATGCCCAAAATACACCTAAATAGGACGTTTTTACTAAGGAACGTAGGACGTTTTTACTAAGGAAGGAACATACAATCAATGATTTTATCGCCATAACAAGAACTAGGGATTAATACAATTACATTGTAAAATTTACTGCATTGCGTAGTCATTTTCCTTATAAAGAATACCATGATTTTATATTATTCAACGGTTTTTCAATATTCCATGCCATGATTTCAATGCTAGTCATATTGGGCTAGTATTTGCGTTATTGTATTATGTTTTTTAGTATTACAACCGTAATGCTAATCCATATTACGATTACAATGCCAATTTTTGAATAATTCCAATCTTTGAATAATTCTAATCCCTAAATAGTCCCAATTCTTTAATGCTAATCCATATTACGATTACAATACCAATCTTTGAATAATATACCGATCTTTGAATAATTCTAATCCTTAAATAATCCCAATTCTTGAATAATTGCAGTGCTTAAATAATCCCAATCTTTAAATAACCCTAATTTCTGCAGACTGTTCATCAAAGCCAAGTATGATTGTAACCTATAAAATTGTAACCTATAAAAAATCATGGATAAATTGACCCTTAAAAAAATAGCGCAGCCACTCAACCGCAAAGGACCTGTCCTCAATATTATTCTTGACGGGCTAGCGATAAGTCCTCATCACTGTGGAAATGCTTTTTACCAGGCGCGGACACCTTGTTTAGACAATCTCATGAAAACGTGCCTGTATCGACAATTGTATGCGCATGGTCATCACGTTGGGATGCCTGGGGAAACAGACATGGGTAATTCTGAAGTAGGACACAATGCTATTGGAGCGGGGCGTATTTTCGACCAGGGCGCTAAAATTGTCCAGAATGCTATTATTGATCGGAGTTTGTACACGTATTCTGCTTGGAATGAAATTATAGATCTACTTAAAAATCCAAGTCGTGCGCTACATTTGCTTGGTCTGCTTTCAGATGGCAATGTGCATGCGCATATTTCCCATCTAGAAGCCCTAGTTTCACAAGCAGCTGCAGCCGGTGCGATGAAAATTTACCTCCATCTCCTCACCGATGGTCGCGATATGCCTCCGACTTCTTCTTTAAAATTACTAGCTCGGCTAGAAAATCATCTTAGCGCGTTAAAAACACAAAAACCAGGGCTGGACTGTCGGATCGTATCTGTTGCAGGACGAATGACTGCTTTTATGGACCGTTATGAAGCCAATTGGGACCTCGTTGAGCGGGGCTGGAATCTCGTTGTAGCAGGAATAGGTCCTCAATTCCCTTCTGCTGAGGCGGGAATTCGTGCATCTCACCGCAAAAACCCCAACGATCAGTTTGTCACACCATTTCTGGTTGCTGCCGAAGGACTCGAACAAAGTAACGCTAAGAAATCAATCACAATTTGTGACGAAGATGTCGTAATTTGCTTTAATTTTAGAGGTGACCGCGCAATAGAACTTTCACGTGCTTTCGATGGGGACGTTCCATTTACAAAAAAACCTGATATTAAGGTCCATTATTTTGGTATGACGCTTTATGATGGCGATACACAAACACCCCAAAAATACCTGGTACCGCCGCCACTCATCGATCGAACAATGGGCGAATACCTTGTTGCTAACAAAATACCCCTATTCGCCCTGTCTGAAACACAAAAATACGGGCACGTGACCTATTTCTGGAATGGCAATCGATCACAACCATTTGACCGTAACCTAGAAACCTACCTAGAAATCAAATCTAACGATCGCCCCTTCGAAGAAGTCCCCTGGATGAAAGCCGCTGAAATCACAGATCAAGCCATAAAATGTCTCCACTCCCAAAAATACCAATTCGCACGCATCAATTATCCCAATGGCGATATGGTCGGTCATACAGGACATTTCCAGGCGTGTATTATTGCTGTCGAAGCGGTTGATCTGGCATTGAGTCGGTTACTGGACGTCGTTAAATCGGTAGAAGGCATTGCAATTGTGACCGCAGACCATGGCAATTGTGACCAGATGTATGAACTTGACCCTACAACAGGTGCTATTTTACGCGACGAAGCTGATCGTCCCCTGCTAAAAACGTCTCACACACTCAATCCCGTTCCTTGTATCTTTTACGACCCCGCTTATCAAGGAGAATATGAACTCCGTTCAGATAACGCCGTCCATAACGCTGGAATCGCCCATTTAGCAGCAACAACACTAATGTTATTGGGATTTGAGCCCCCACACGATTATCTCCCATCACTCATTAAATGGCGTTCATAAGTACTATTGAAATAAAATAAATCACTGGCGACCCACAGCTCCACAGCCCAATTCTCAATGCCAAACACCCCTTTTAATGATATACTTTCAAAGATAAGTATCATTCGTGGTGCTGCATCATAAATATTATGGTGAGTGCACTTTTGTTTTATGTTCTGGTTTTATGTTCTGCATTGGTAGCTATTTATTAAGATGAAGACCGATTCATTAAGTCGCGTGAGCGTCAAACGTGCTTACAATTTCTCAGCAGGGCCCGCCATGTTGCCTGAACCTGTTATGCAGAAAGTAGCCGACGAATTTCTTAGTTATAACCACCTAGGATACTCAATAGCAGAAACTTCGCATCGCTCAGAAGTATTTCTAGAAGTACTTGCAGACACGAAAAGACGGTTAAAAGCCCTACTCAACCTAGATAATAGCTACCACATCATCTTTCTTCATGGTGGAGCAACAAGTGATTTTTATCGCATTCCACTCAATTTCTTATATAAAAAAGACCACTGTGCAGATTACATTTTAACAGGACACTGGTCAACCAAAGCTTATAACGCCGCGCGAACCATTCATCCCGTCCATATAGCAGCCTCCTCTGAACACAACCAATTTTCATCGATTCCAGAGCCAGCCACACTCAATCTCAATCCCAATAGTCGTTACCTCTATTTATGTTCCAATAATACCCTGTTCGGCACCCAATTTCAAACCTACCCTAAAACAGAAAATATCCCCTTAATAGGTGATTTCACATCAGATATTTTCTCACGTGACATTGATTACAACCAATTTTCAATGATTTTCGCCGCAACACAAAAAAATCTAGCACCACCAGGCTGCTCCGTTATAGCCATCAAGGACGATTTCCTAGCAAAATGCAATCCACAAGCCATTGCACTGTATTCCTATAAAGAAGCTGTTGCCAAAGACAGTCTTTTCAATACACCCCCCACATTCAATATTTACTTCGTCAATGAAGTCCTCAAATGGATCGAAGCAGAAGGCGGCGTCACCGTCATTGAAAAACGCAATCGCACTAAAGCCCAATTGCTCTACACATGTCTTGACAATAGCGATCTCTATAAACCCGTCGCCCATAAAGCCTATCGTTCCATTATGAACGTCACATGGAAACTTCCCACAGCAGAATTGACACAAAAATTCATTGAATCCGCAGCAAATAACAATATTGTTGCCATTAAAGGACACCGCTCAACAGGTGGAATCCGTGTCTCCATTTACAACGCTATGAAAATTGAATACGTCTCCAAACTCGTCGAATTCATGGTCGATTTTGAAAAAAAACATTGACAGGTCTCGAATTGTCGTTCTCTGGGAGCATGTTACTTGCTTTAAGGATCATTCTATGAAGACTATTCTATGACTTTTATTGCTAATAAGACCATTTTATGACTTTTGTTGCTAATAAGACTATTTTATGACTTTTATTGCTAGCAAGACTATTCTATGACTTTTATTGCTAATAAGACTATTCTATGACTTTTATTGCTAGTTTTTATAGTTAAGTTTTTTCTTTTGAGGTTCTTTTTAAGAATTCACTTCAATAATTCGTTTCAATCTGAAATTTTCTAGCATTTTTTTATAATTGATACCATTATTATATATCCTCTCCTTTGAATGCGATAACTTCGCAATAATACTACGATAATTCTACGACAATACTACGACAATACTACGATAATTCTGCGATAGTTCAATTTGGCAACAATTCACTCACCAGCAGAAATCATCCCCAGCATATTATAGGGAATCCTCAAATATAACTCAATAATTTATCTTAACCCATTTTAACCCATTTCAAGATTAATAACCCATTTCGAGATTTAAATATCGATGAGACGAATTGATTGAATACCCTCGCTAGTTCTTTTTTTAGTGCACAGGAGTAATTGACACGCTATGAAGCAGCTATCTAACTTAGGACGAATTGTTGTTAACCGCTGGACAGTCGGCGCCATCGCAATAAGCATCCAAATATGGACACCCCACATTCCAGCAGACCAAACAACCCTCAGCAGCCCTTCACAACTACTACAAACACCACTAGCACACACAAAAATAACATTGCCACTACTCCACGCACAAGAGCCCAATCCCATTCCTCCAGCCAATCCAGCACAAACCGACACACCATCCCCCACACAAAAACCACAACCTCCTGATCAGTCTAGCGAACAGTCTACTGAACAGTCTAGCGAACAATCCACTGAACAATCTACTGAACAATCCACTGAGCAGTCTAGCGAACCGTCCGTTGAAGAATCTGATGATGAATTTGTCGAGCAGCCTACTGAAGAGACTACTGAACAATCTGTTGAAAAAGAAGCGGAATCTTCCAGTACAACCACCAAGAACGATGAAATTATTCTAAAACCGGTGTATTATGTCTTTGAAATAGAACTCGGTGTCAACGCTTTCGGGTACAATGTCAATAGAACTACTGAACGCTATAATCTAGACAATATAAGTGATACAGTTGCTCTTTCATACAACTTGAAGACGGGGGTGGTCTTTTTAGATCATTGGAAATCAATTCTCGTATTTGGCTACTCAAAACGTCCTAACTTCGAATACCCCGTCAATTATATCAGACCTTATCAAAGTCTATTAGAAGCACATCGTTATTATCGCTTTGGCTTTGAGCAGCAGTACCTTATTTGGTCTTATGAAAACAGATTTAATTTAGGCGTGGGCTTAGAAAATTCATGGCTACGGCGTAGTGTAAGCGTGACTGAGCGTACTAATGTTGGATTAGCAGGAGAAAGCATTTCACGGCCTCGCATGTTGGCTTGGGACGAATATCTGCTCAGTCCAAAGATCAAATTTCTCTACCGCATATCGCCCAATTCTGCCCTGCATTTCACGTTTTCATATCACATTCTATTTCCAAGCATTGAATACTACCCGCAATTTCTATTCGGCATTGATCTATCCTTTTTCCTTCGCAAACCCAAAGAACCCCTCACAAAACCTTCTATCGATAACATTATTCCTGACGCCAAGCAGATTCCTAGTATTGTCCCTGAACCTTAACTTTCATCTGCGATAGCTTGTAATGCGGCCGTGTGTTCTGATACTATAAGCAAACCATAGTGATAATGAGTAAAATTCCTCTTCCCTTAGCGCATCGGACAGTTTTACGGAAAATTTACACGTATCTCAATGAACTTCCCCGTTCCTATCCTGTAACAAAGACCTCGATCACAAATTTAGCTGGTATTCGACCTTCATTAAAACTGGGCGATAACCTGCTCCGTCATTACAAACAACTCCAGCAAGATCATAACTCACAAAAACCTAATTCACAAGCACGTTCGTCTACCGTTCTTCCACCGCAGCAGCAAAATAAAACGTCCTCGCGCTCTACAGTTGTACAGCAATCTCCCTCTTCACCATTAACAGCCCTCCACAAAAAAATAACCACCTGTACCCAATGCAAACTTCATCAAAGTCGCCACAATCCACCCCCACTCAATCGTTCCTACAGTCTTCCTATTATGCTACTTTTAGATATTGTGAATTGGAATGACCAACTGCACGGCAAAAACTTCACTACCCAAGATGGCGAACTACTCTTAAAAATCCTTAAAGCACTCAACCTAGACCCTAAAGAAATTTACATTTCTACAGCCATTAAGTGTTCATCGACAACGGAAATTTCTAATCAACTCGACATCATTGAAGTCTGTCTTCACTACTTAGCTGAAGAACTTGCCCTCGTCAAACCAGAGCTTATCATTGCCTTTGGTGAAGACACTTATAAGCTGCTCACTCACCGCAGTGACTTTAAGACGCTATTTTCCACTGCGCCGCATTCCACACCTCATACAAATCACAACATTCATCGTTATAAAGGTATTGACATTGTCTACACCCACCATCCCAAAGAATTAGTTGACGAACCTGTCCTCAAACAACAAACATGGCAGCAACTCCAACCACTCATTCCACGCATCGAAGCGATCAAAAATCAAGCCCAAAAACTAAGCAAATCTTAAAAACCTCTAACTTCCAGCTACGCTTATTGCATTCGTTGTATTGTTGCATTTATCGGTTAAGCCTTATATTATTTAGCTCCACTTAGAGAATGGGGTCTTCATCTACATTAATAAGTGCTCCAAGCGACGAGAGTTTAGTAACCAAGCCCTCATAACCGCGTTCAATGTGATAGATCCGCTTGATAGCACTTTCACCTTCAGCACTCAGTGCCGCTCCAACAAGCGCCGCGCCAGCGCGCAAATCTGAAGCCTGAACACGCGCGCCCTGTAAACTATGAACCCCCGTAATGCGGGCACTATTTCCTTCAATGACAATAGCAGCACCCATACGCGCCAGTTCTGGAGCATGATTGAAGCGATTAGGATAAATACTTTCATAGATCACAGAACAGCCAGGTACCATTGTCGCTAGTGCCATAAATAGAGGCTGCATATCCGTCGGAAAATTTGGATATGTCCCTGTCGTTAACGTAAAAGGGTCACATTGATGAAGGGGCGTACTCTGAAAGACAATGGATTGTCCTAAGTACGTCCCTCGGTGACTATTGCCTTTACTGACCGTAACCTCAAAACCAATATTGCGAAGAAGTGTAATAGGAGCGGATAGATGATCTGCCTGGACATGAGTAAGTGTTATTTTCCCACCCGTCATCGCAGCAAAGATCATATACGTACAAGCCTCGATGCGATCAGGAATAATAGTGTATTCCGTACCATGCAACCGATCGACGCCTTCGATCTCAATTGTCGCATAACCTTTTTGCTTAGGACAGTGAATCGTCGCACCCAGCGCTTGTAAGAAATGAATGAGGTCTACGGTTTCAGGTTCCTGTGCTGCGTGATTAATAATTGTTTTTCCTTTCGCTAACACAGCAGCACTTAGAACATTGTCTGTTGCAAGCACGGAAGTACCGAATTTACCTAGTAGATCGACGCGCGCTCCGACTAAGGTTTTACTTCGTGCGGTTGCCATAATATCGCCGTGTTGAATATTAATATCCGCCCCCAGCTGGGCAAGCCCTTTCAAATGAAGGTCCACAGGACGCGGACCAAACACACAACCACCCGGCAATGCCACCTCTACATGTCCATATCTAGCAAGTAGCGGCCCCAATACACAAATAGACGCCCGCATCTGTTTGACAACCTCATACGTTGCCTGTACCGGCTGTTTAATAGGTACGTCCGCAGCACTAATCGTAACCGTTGTTCCCACCCGAACAATACGTTTACCAAGCCGCTCGAGAAGTCGTATCATTGTATCTGTATCTCTAAGTACAGGCACATTGTGAAGAATAACCTCTTCTTCGGTGAGAAGTGTCGCTGCAAATATAGGCAGCGCTGCATTTTTTGATCCCGCCGTACAGACCGTTCCTTGTAACGCAGGACCTCCTTTGATTGTATATTTCCTTAGCATAATCTTACAGATGTATTGTATAGGTTATAAATATCTTATCCATGCTTTATCAATGCTTTAACTTTTGAGAAAGTAGAAACGAGGATATAGGCGGAGTCTAAATTGTTTTAAGAGCGTGTTTGAATAGGTTTTTGATGACGTGAAGTTTATATGTACTCTCTTTCCATTCTAGGTGTGGGACAGATTGCTTGACAATGCCTGTTCCAGCATAAGCAATGATTCCCGTCCGCATCAGTTCAGCGCAGCGAAGATTAACGTAAATAACCGTTTCTCCCTGCAGATGAAGTGGACCTAAAAATCCCGAATAATAACCACGATCATGCGGTTCTAAAACACGTAGTAAATTTAAAGCGCGATCAAATGGGTCTCCTGCAACCGCTGATGTGGGGTGTAACAATGTAAGCATATCGAGAACCAATTCATTGCCATAAATCTTTTTAGTATCGACTGTGAATTTAGTTTCTAGATGAAGTAGATTTCCACGCTGCACCGTCTCAGGACCCGTTTCTTCATAAGAACGCAACCGTAAAATCTTAAAACAATCGACAATATAACGACTCACCATAACCTGTTCTTGAATGTCTTTATCACTCCATAAAACACCTGCTAGGTCTGGTTTAGCGTAATTAGACTGCTGACAAAGTTGTGTCCCAGCCAAAGATACCGTACGGAAAATATCCTGTGTTTGAGAAACGAGCAACTCAGGTGATACCGTAAACCAAGTTCCTGCTGAAGGCGATGAAAACAATGCAACCATTGTCTCTATATGTTGAGGCAATCTCAACGTCTCGATGAACACACGCGCAATGACCGTAGCTATTTCCATGTCTTGAGTGAATTCAGAATATTCGGCACGGGACAGCACAACTTTTTTAAGTTTGTTAATGCCAATTTCTTTAACAATAGTCGACACGCCAGCACAGAACCTTTTTTCAGAAGAAAATCGTGAAGTAGGTGGAAGGTCGGCTATGTAGAGGTCTTTTAATGGGTTCGATGGCTTGAATGACGTTAAAGCATGTTTTGAACGATCGGGCTCAGACTGATCTCGATCTTCTCGATCTAGATGTTCGTTCACATCATGAAGAGACGTAGGAGACTGCATCTGCGTCCCCCCAGAAATCCCTGCCGAATGCAAGGCTACCGTCTTTTCAATGATAGCACGCAGCATGACAAATAGTGTTTTGTCTTTATCTAGCTGTGAATCCGAATTGGGATACAATCGCAGTAAGCCACGGTGACTGTCCCAACTGACGCTAGGTTTGAGAAATTGAAATGGAAAATCATAAAATTCACGACCTTTTTGCTCTTTCAATAGAAACGGTGAGAAAACAAAGGCTTCCTGGTTACGCCCAAATCGGCGCCATTCACTAGCCGTAGCCGTCTGCAAGTCTCCCGCCGAGAAGAAAAATACCGGCATACTACGCCGCATCGAAACTTCCTTGTCGTGCCCAAGTATTGGCAAACTGTAAAAAGCAAATGCATACGCGTAGTCAACAGCCACCGCCATAAATTTAACGACCAATTCCTGCTGGCACGCAGCACTCAAAGCCCACCAATCAATCGCTACCCGTTCCTCCTTCACTTCTAGTGTCATCCCTAGCTTCCTCAGAATTCTTTTAGAATTCTATATTGCTATTTCGTTATATTTTCTATTGTTTTCTATTATTTTCTATTGTTTTCTATTATTTTGTATTATCCTGTATTGTTGTGTACTACGAAGCCAGTCGGTTATAAAAATAAAATGGCGAGAACGGGGGCTATAATGAAGTGATTTAGGCTTATATTGGGTGATTTAGGCTTATAAGATTATTTTAGATTAGTTGAGTGTATAGAAATGGCTGATTGCTGTGAGGTACTGCGCTGTTTTTTAAAGAATTCTATAAGCAGATCGTAGTCTTTATTCCCAATATAAGGAAGACTTGTCACATATTCACGTGAAGAAAATTTAAGCCCCGCTAGACTGTCGAAATGAGTGAGAAGCGTATTGATTTTCTTAGGACCTAGTCCAGGAATCTGGCTGAAACTACTCTTTAACATTTCTTTATCACGTCTGTTTTTGTGGTGTTTATTGACAAAGCGATGAACTTCATTGCGGACACGTACCAAATATCGAAGTGCTTCATCGGTATGCTTTATAGCAATAGGCTTTTGCTGTGTCAAAGTAAAAACGAGTTCCTCTTGCTTGGCAAGCGCGATCAATGAAATATGCCGTAATCCTAGCTTGATAAGACTCTTATGTGCAGCATTGAGCTGTCCTTTTCCGCCATCGATGAGAATCAATTGCGGTAATAAGCCTGATTTTTCTGTACTCGACCATCGATGATACCTCCGATACACCGCTTCCGCCATACTCAAAAAGTCATTCTGCTGCTGTGTCGATTGAATATTGAATAACCGATAGTGCTGTTTATCGGGATTGCCATCGACAAAACGGACACACGCCGCTACCAGATTCCGATCTCCTGTATTGGCAACGTCAAAAGCATCGATAATACTTGGAATTTTATCCAAATTCAAAACTTCTTTAAGCCGTTTGAGATATTGTTGTTTTTTATGCTGATAAAGCATGTTATAAAAAGATTGGTCTGCGTTTGCTTTCGCCAATTTTAAAAATCGCTTCTTAGGGCCTCTAAGTCCCGTAATAAGATTAGGTATTTTAATAGAAGGAGTAGAATTTGCAGCTATTTCGTGCTGCTCATTGATTATTGACGCGGCATCAGAAGAAGTTTTGGGTGCAGGTGAGGAAGGTAACCCTTCACTCCCCCGGTGAGAATCTGAAAAAATGTCTCTATGATGGGTTGATGAGTCCGCTCCTACGTGGGTGTGCTGCCGCTTCCTGCCCCGTGTTAAAGTGATGTTTTCTGAATCCACCGTTGCCGACTGCTTTGATTTCATCGTTTTTACAGGTGGAGCGGGTGCTGAGGGAGTCAATCCTTCCTTAGATTGTTGTTTAGACTGTTTTTCGTTAGCTTGATTCGTTGCTGGTGCAGGAGGGGGTGTTAACATTGCTTCGTCTTTATTATTCACTGCATTGGCTATAACCTTAGTTGTCTCAGCTTCATCAGTTTCATGAAGTGGCTTTATAGCGGCATGTGATTGTGATAGAGTACGTGCCTCACGAATCGTGTTCGTCAGCAATTCACGTGCTCCCTGGGCATTCAATAAGTCTTCTGGCAAAACAATATAACCTATAGAATCGTCATTTGTCTGGTAGTATTCAAAGAAAAATTGTGAAAATGCCTCGACAATGAATTGCAGTCGTTCTGCTGTGGCAAAGAGATTTTCTTCATTGGCACCGTTGGTCTCGGGTAGTGAGGAGATTTCCTCTGCTGTGGGAATTGAAGTTGAGGTTGGAGTTGAAGTTGAGGTCGGAGTTGAGGTTGGAGTTGGAGTTGAAGTTGAAACTGCGGATGAATTGGGGTCTGAAGTCTTATTTTTATGTGGTGTTACTGGATTTGGACGAGGTGATAATTCGGATTCAATTTCCTCAGCAGATTTTTCGAAGAAAATCTTAGCGTTATGCCCTGTGAAATTCTGAGCGGAGACCTCCTTAAAATTTTCAATTTCAATGTTCTCTGCGGTGTTTTCTGCAGTATGCTCTGCCGTATTTTCTGCCGTATGTTCTGTAATATTCTCTGTATCCTCAATTGTTTTAGCCGAATGTTCTGCTACCGAGCCCCAGAGCGCATTTTTAAATTGAAAGATTCCTTTATCGACCAAACGTCCGCCACGGAACATGAGCAATGAAATGACTAACCAACCTGCTGAAACATTGTAATGAAAAACATCAAAACTGTCTTCCTTGAACGTACTGATTGTCTGCTCAGAATCAATGGCTTTAAGCGTTGTACAGGCATTGCGAATGGTAAGAGCAAGTTCATAATTGAGATTGGCACTCGCTTGCTTCATTTTTTCCTCTAATTTAAGCACAACTTCTTGTAGATTGCCGCGTAATAGGGTCTTGATTTCCGAATTAAGTGCTTGAATTGTCTCCTGAGTAACAGACCCTGTACAGTAATCTAAACACTTACCGATATGATAGTACAAACACGGCTTAAACCCCTTTGGAAAGCGTGTCTGCCGGCATTTTTTGAGAGCAAATAACGAATTGAGAACATCCAAGTAAACATTGACTTTTTTCACGTCTGTATAGGGACCGAAATACGTGCCTTGGTCGGTCACTTCACGCGTTTTAACCAAACGTGGGAATTTTTCATGGGTTGTCAACCATAAATAAGGGTATGTCTTTTTGTCCTTCAGATCAATATTGAAAAAAGGCTGATGACGTTTAATAAGGATGTTTTCCAATATAAGAGCGTCTTTTTCCGTAATTGTTACAACGTAATCAAGCGCCTGAATGCGTGTGACGAGCAATTGTGTCACAAGCCGGTCTTGTCTGGCATGGAAATAAGAGGCTACGCGATGACGTAAATTCTTAGCTTTGCCAATATAAATGATTTTTCCCGTTTTATCGAGCATTTTATAAACACCCGACGTCTGCGGAAGAAGACGAATTTGTGCTTTAAAAAAGGTCATTTTGGTCGCTAAAGTACGACAAGCTGAATGTGGCGCCTGAATTGAAACCTGCGCCTCAAAACGATTCAAATACGACTGCATCACAGCACGTTCACTACGCTGCATAGAACCGTTCATTGTCTTTGTCATTCGTCTTATGATTCGTCTTATGATTCATTTTATTGATACCAGAAATTATAAAACATTCACTAACCCTACGATCCATAGTTCATCAACAAATACCATCCCACCACGCACCATTACGCTTCAAACCCGTTAAATTCAAGCGAATTCAATAGAATTCAATTAAATTCAATTGCAGTTCAATTGCAATTGAGCTGCAGTTCAGCGGCAGTTTAGCTGCAGTTCAACTGCAATTCAATTGAATTGGGTAGAATGCGCTTGAATTGAATTACGTAGGAGCAAATACATATAATCCTATCATGCACTGTTCTTTAATTTCATCACGTCCGTCATAACTTCGTCACGTCTGTCAATAACTACCATCAATACCCCTGAAGTCACAATCAATACCCCCGCACAAATCGAAACAATACCAGGATAAATCTTATAAAACAAAAAATCTGCCATAACGCCTAACGGCAATTGAACGTAGTGAATTCCAGAAACAGTACTCACATTGCCTAAGCGCGTGGCTAGAATAATCATCACATAGCCCATAAAATAACTGAATCCATTACCGAGATTGATTAGAATTTCCTCCCATAGAAGCGGAGTCGCCCCCAAGTAAGCAGGAATCGCTAAACCCAGCAATGATAACAATCGTGATGACATAAACAGAGAAAAAACACTCTCATCTTTTGCATGATATTTGACTATCCAATACCAACCTGCATACATCACCGCCGTACTGAGCACGCCCACCAAAGCCCACGATATACCCGCATAAGACGGATTTAACGCCCATAAAGACGCTGCAAAACCTACCCCAATACAGCACCACTTCATCCATCCCATCTTTTCACGTTGAAAGAGCCAGACAAATAACGCCGCAAATAATGGTGTCGTCAATATAATCGTATACACCTCCGCCAATGAATGAAACTTAAAACTATAAAAAACCAAAATATCTCCAATCAACGCAATTCCAGCAAGAAGAAGGTGCAGCCGCCAACGCTTAGGTTTCCAGACAAGCCACATCTCAATCATTGCTGACTTTCGCTTCCTACCTACAATAGACATTGACCCACTCCATAACGTCATGAACACAATTGCAAACAGATTGCTAAAAAACATCACGTAAAACAAATCTAGCTTATACAATAAGTGCTGAACTCCAATATCCATTATTGTATACGTTGTAAAAGACCCTAGCGATAACAAGGCACTGAACATAACGATCGATGATCTTAGGGATGATGATTTTGTCTTCATACTGGGCAATGACTCATTTTTTTTAAATTTCTATTCGCTAGATTCACTTGTTTGTCCTTCTGCGAGACTTGTTTGTCGTTCTGCTAGACTTGTTTGTGGTTCTGCTAGGCTTGTTTGTGGTTCTGCTAGACTTGTTTATGGTTTTGCGAGTTTACAAGAATACGTTAAAGACTAGTTCTGAATAAATAGTAGGGCTATAATTAGTAGAGATATAATTGGTAGGGATATAATTCTGTGATAATGGGCTAATGACTGATTCTGGGATAACGGGCTAGTTTTAGGTCAATTCTGGGGTTAATTTTGAGGTCAATTCTGAGATAATAAGGGACGATAGGGCTATAAGTTGGGATGATTGAGCTAATTCTAGGCTAATTCTAGGCTTAATTGTAGGCTCATTCTAGGCTAATCGGCTTTATCGTTAATTACATCGATCTTATGAATTACATTGATCTCATTAATGTATAGTTTTTTTAACAATTCTAACAATTTCAATGATTTTAACAATTCTAAAACCCTAAACAACTCAGCAGTTTCTTTAAATTTTATACCGATCAATCAGATTTCATATTATAATATAATATATCTACCGCAGTAATTGCCTAATTTTTATAATGCTCACTAAAAATACAAAGACCTTCTGTACACGTCTATACATGCAGACTTCTTTCTACCCCCACGTTCACCCATGTTAAGTCCTGCCGTTTAGTTTTAATAAGAATCATCGTCATAAGAATTATCATCATAAGAATCATCATCATTGATTAACAAGTAATAAAAATTATAATAAAAATAGAAATTGTCATGGCAGGATATAGCGGACCCAAAAATAAAATAGCGAAACGATTTAATGTTAATCTGTGGGGACGTTCTGTCAGCCCGCTTGGTACCAAAAACACGCCCAGTCGCGGACGCAAAAAATCTGATTTTGCTCTCCAATTAGAAGAAAAACAAAAATTACGCTACTTTTATGGCGGAATCAGAGAACGCCAATTCAAACGTTACTTCAAAGAAGCCAAACGCCAAGGTGGGAATATTGGAAACAATTTCCTAACATTGCTAGAGAAACGGCTCGACGTTGCGGTCTATCGGCTCAATATTGCCGTCACAATCTTCGCAGCACGCCAATTCGTAAGCCATGGCCATATCCTTGTCAATGGAAAACGTGTCAATATTCCTTCCTACTCTCTCAAAGACGGTGACGAAATATCAGTTAAAGAAAAATCTCGCTCACTGCCCCTCATTCAAAGCCATATCAATGAACCCGAACGTTCTATTCCTCCCTATGTTTTCATTGATTCGCAAACACTCACAGGTAAATTTGAACGATTGCCCGAACGCGAAGAGATCTCCTACCCATTTCAATTAAATGAAGCCCTTGTCATCGAGTTTTATTCTAAATGATGGTTTATTCGATCGCCTGTTCATTCTAATTGCCTTGTTTTTCAATTACCTTGCTTTTCAATTGCTCTGCCCTTTAATTGCCTTGTTTTTCAATTGCCTTGCTTTCCGATTGCTCTGCCCTTTAATTGCCTTGCTTTTCAATTGCTTTGCCCTTTAATTGCCTTGCTTTTCAATTGCTTTGCCCTTTAATTGCCTTGCTTCTCGATTGCTTCGCCCTTTAATTGCCTTGCTTTTCAATTGCTTTGCTGTTCTGACAATATATCGTCTTGACAATAGTCGTTATTTTGACAATAGTCGTTATTTTATGACTGGTATTTTTATGGCTAGTGTTTTATTGCTATCCACACATACACTCCTGTTTTTACTTCCTGTCATTTCATTGCTCTCTTATCGTTAGAGAGCAGGAAATCGCAGACTGCATTCTTAGGGTTATTGAGTACAAAATCACAGTAAAAATGCGAATCTTTATATATTCACAATGCATATCACCATTGCTAGAATCTTCACATATTCACAATCCGTATCACCATTGCTAGAATCTTCACATATTCACAATCCGTATCACCATTGCTAGAATCTTCACATATTCACAATACGTACAATTATTGCTAGAATCTTCACATATTCACAATACGTATCACCATTGCTAGAATCTTCACATATTCACAATACATATCATCATTGCTAGAATTTTTACATGTTGACAAAATACACTCCCATTGGCTATGATCGAAGTTCAATTTTCTAAAATGCATGGAACAGGCAATAGTTTCATTATTGTTAGCGATCTTTCCAATATTGTTACCCAGAAGCTTTCTCGTTCGCAACCTCCCACTTCCACATCCCACCCCAAATCACATGTCCATAACCATACAATCACTGAAAATTCAGAAAATTTAACTCCTCATTCAACCCCTACCGCAATCGCTACCCAAATCACTACTACCGCCATTGAAACGTCCAATCCACCCTATCCTTCAAATTGCCCTTCAAATAATCTTTCAAGTGTCCCTTCAATTGATCTTTCAAATGATTCTTTACTTTCAGATGATTCTTTCAATTCCCCTTCAATTGATACAAAAAAGATAGCACAACTGTGCAGTCAAGAATACGGACTAGGTGCGGATGGATTGATTCTCATCAAAACTACAACCGTTCAAGCCGCCGATTTCAATCTAGCCATTTACAACGCCAATGGCAGCATTGCTGAAATGTGCGGTAATGCCGTTCGTTGTGTCGCCAAATACCTTTATGACAATCGTTACCATCGTCATCAATGTTGTACTTTTGATACCGCAGCGGGATTGATTCGTACAGAATTGATTGAAAATGACACGACAACTGCCCTAGTACGCGTCAATATGGGGAAACCACAGGTTGCAAGTGCCGATTTTGTAGCGCAGGACTCCCCTGCCTCTGCTAAAAATTGCCTGCAGCGGTTTCAATTCAATGGACGGACAGGATTTTTTGTTTCAATGGGCAATCCACACGCCATTATTCCTATGGCTATGTCCATTTCCAACCCTACTCACAAACAAAACATCAACCCTCAAAACATCAACCCCCAAAATATCAACCCTCAAAATACTAACCCCCAAAATACTAACACTCAAAACATCAATCCTCAAAATATTAACCCTCAAAATATTAACCCCCATACAAACCATCATGAACAAGACACCAATTCTCATACAAACCTAGCCCATAGTAATACACCTCCCCATATTCCCTCTAATACAAACCTCAATAAACCTCCCAATACCAATACACCTCCCAATATCTCCTCTAATACAACTTCCCATATACCCTCTAATACAATCGCAACACTAGAAAAAGAGCAAAACACAATTCCAGTAGCAGCTCTTTCACAAACAGACATAAACTACGCCACTGCACTACAGAATGAAAAAACGCTCTTTCCTAATGGCGTTAATGTGAGTTTTCTAAGAAAAATACACCCCAATTCCTCCAGCAACGCCACTTTTGACAGTCCCAATACCAGAGATTCTAAAAATTCAATCAATTCTCATAGAAACTCTCTCACAGGTCCTGCGTACGCCAGTTTAAACGTCATTGAACGCGGTGTCGGAGAGACCGCTTCTTGTGGAACAGCCGCCTGTGCCGCAGTTGTTGCCATTGCTATGGAGCTAGAAAAACTAGAAAATCTAGAAAAAAATCACGCATCGTCCCAAAATCACGCATCGTCCCAAAATCACGCATCATCCCAAAATCGCACACCGTCTCACAAAGAAACGCCAAAATCACAACGTTCTTATCAAATTGCCCTGAAAGGGGGAGTTTTAACCATTGACTGGACACCACCTCCTCTTTCTCCTCCTTATTCTGCTTCTCCTTCTTCTAGTACTCATACCATTTCAGAAGAGACAGATCCCTCCGCCCTCCACACAACCGAAGAGCCCCACCTCAATGAAATCTTTATGACAGGCGCAGCGACAACCATTGCAACAGGAATCTTCCACCTTGATTGAAATGAACCTGTAAGCCACCACTTAGGTTTTTGCTAATGTTCTAGGAATTGATCGCCATTATACTAGTGATATTATTTCCATTTACTAGTGATATTAGTTCTATTTCAATGGTAGTTTTATTTCAATGGTAGTTCTATTTCAATGGTAGTTTTATTTCAATGGTAGTCCTGTTTCAATGGTAGTTTTATTTTAATAGCTGACTGCCACCACTTAGGTTTCTGCTGATGTTTTAAGAATTGATTGCTACTATGATTGCCATTATACTAGTGCTGTTTTAATCGCTGATTGCCATAACCTTTAAGCCCCCTGCCTTATATTAATGATATTAATATAGGAAGCTAGAATCATTCATACAAACCACTTTTCTATTGTAAAATAAGAAAAATTGCACACTACATTGAAAATACGCTTTTTATGGGTATTAAACGTTAAATTGTACACAATATCCTCTAATATGACATGAAAGCGATTGAATGAATTGTATATAATTTCATCCCCTTAGTAACCGCAAACTCAAATCCAGCTAACCTTTATCTCCGTAGCGTAAAATACCCCACATTCTAACATAAATTTTATACAATGAAGAATTGTTTCTAACAACGGACTGTCACACCCACCATGAAATAATAGTAGACGCAGTCATTTGCTTGTTTCGTTATTGCCGTCACAAAGTTTTAATAACAATGAAAAAAATTATTATTATCATCTACACTACTATTATCCTAAGTACTAGCCAGTTATTACTAGCGGTCGACCCTAATTTAATCAATCTAGCCAATAGAGCTTTCAATGAAGAACTTTATGAATTCGCAATAAAAAATTATCAAAAAATACTCGCCACTCCCCAGTCCTATCCTCCAAATATTCTAGAACAAGCACAATTTTACGTAAGCACAAGCTTTTATCTAACCGATCAACCTGCCCTAGCCATACAATCATTTCAAACATTTCTTAGCCAATTCCCCAAGTCGCAGTATAAGTATGAAGCAACGCATACTCTCATTCTCACATTACAGGAACAAAACCAATTCGAAGCCGCCTTTTCTTTAGGAAGAAAAACACTTGCAGAAACACACGCAGCATTTAATCCCCACTATGCCCCGCATAACGCAAAAAATTCGCTAACACAATCCTCTTCACGTTTAAAAAAGACACACCTAACCGCCCAGGACGTATCATTCATTGTAAAAACAATGTCTGCAACCACAGAGGCGCTTGCCATAGGCACTAGTGATGAAACAAGGATTGAAGATTTTTTGACATTGATAAAAGACCTAAGACCTACACTAGAAGCCGCACTCAGTCACACCCCAAAACCACCACCTGCCTACACCAGCAAAGAAGTCGCAGGAGACCTCCTCATCATAGAAGGTGATCTTCTCACCCAGCTAGCCGACCACCCTGAAGCCGCCAATCGCTATAAAACGGCATTGAAGCAAAGTTTTACCCTCGTTTCAAAAAAAACTGTCCGTCTCGCCCTCATAAAAAGCTATCTCGAACAACGCCAATACAACCTAGCAGAAGAAATTCTTACCGAAACCCTTTACCAAACAAAAGATAAAGCCTTTCAAAATGAACTTAATTTCTTCCTCGTGCACCTCGCTTATCTTAAAGGCAATTATCCTAAAGCTATCATTGGCTATAAACGGTATTTAGATAAAACTCTGCAAAACCAGGAACCCAATTCCACCACCTCATCGCCTTCACAATCCGCTAGCGAACTCGCTAACATAACACGCGTTAAAGAAAAATACTCCGTAGAAGCACTACTTCATCTAGCATTATCCTACCAGCAGACAGAACAATCTATTCTAGCACTGAAGACACTCAGTCGTGTTCTTACCAATCCTAACCTTCAATCTCATCATTACAGAGCACACAATCTAGCCTACAGCCTGTACGAACTCATAGAAGACGATCAAGCACTCCTAGAAACGACCGAAGAACTCCTTCGCTTAGCCAACAATGTAGGTGACCGCTTAACAGCCTTAGAAAAAAGCATTCTCTTCATCAGCAGAACAGGTCTCGCCTTTGATTTTGTGACAAATATTCATGCCCTGATAGAAACCAGGTTAGCGGAATACGGCAACCTTCAACCGGCTAAAAACCTTAGCGCCGACCTTTATCTAAAAGCAGCGACCTATCATTATCAAAACAATCAATTCGAGCAGAGTTTCAACCTCTTTAAAGCAGGCTATAACCTCACGCACGAACCTAAACTCATCTTCGCTGCCATCGAAGGACTTATCGAACAGAAACAATTTGACCGCGCACTGACAACGGCTCTCTCATTAGAACAACAACTCTCTTCTAACCGTAACAGCGCACCTTATCTCCATGATCTCATTGGATTTATTTATATCAAAATAAATGATCTTACTAAGGCACGTTCTTACTTCGAACTCAATACCCAGCAGCAGGACCTCAGTCTCAAAGCACATGCTTACTTTTACTTAGGTGAAATAGCACGGCTGGAAGAAGCGTATAAAAAAGCTATTGCCACTTACCAGCAAGCAGAAACCATCCTAACAACAGCGACTACCAGCACCCGTTCTAATCAGACGCTACCCGAAGTCGCAGCGCAGCCGCACACTGCCCCTCACCCAGAAAAAATAGCGTTTCAATCCCTCCTTTTCAAAATATATTTTCAAATCGCTAAGATCCATGACATAACACTACCCGATCCCGCCACTGCAGTTCGTTATTACACCGCCGCTCTTGACCAAGCAGAGAGCCTAGCCGATTATTCTAACCAGAATATAATCCATATCCGCCTAGCCGACCTCTATCTCAATAAGAAAGAACCCGCTCCCATAAAAGCAATCGATCATCTAGAAAAACTAACCCCCCAAGCTGCACAAACTTATTACACCGGTTTACTCAAACTAGGAAGTGTCTACTTCAATAAAAACAACTACGATAAAGCCCTAGCCTACTATACACGTATTATCAATGCCACAGAAATCACCCAAAAACCTCCTCCTAGTCAAATTCTAGAACAGGCCTACAACCAGCGTATTTTAATAAAAGTCAAACTCAATGCTCCACGCGAAGCGTATTATTACTTAGGAAAGATGGAACTCAATTTTCCACAGAGTCCTTTACTAGCAGAAAACTACACTCGCATTGCCGATGCCTTTACGGTACAGAAGAAATGGGATACGGCAATAAAAATCCAGCTAGAAGCAGCAGCACACGCCAGCCGTATTTCAAACATTCCCTGGAACATCTCCGCCCTCTTCGCAGCCGCTACAACCGAACTCATTAAAAATAAGACCCGTAAAAAAAATCGTAACCTAGCCTATACACGATTTAAAGATATTATCGAACTGAGTGAAACCCATCGCCTTTATACCGTGATTTATCTAGAAGCTTGCTTTGAAGCCGCTGTTCTCAATGCAGACAAAGGCGAGCACGTTCTAGCTGGGAAGCAATTTCGTAAAATCCTTACGCACGCTCCCCTTATTGCTAACCAGACCCCCGCATCCCGTGATTTTATCGTAGAACTGCAGACGCAAGCCACCGAAAACCTAGAACGCATTGACATTTTTCTAGCAGGAAGTCCCTATAGGGCGCTTACGCATATTCCAGCCATTAAAGAAAAAATCCAAAACGTCTCCTCACCGCAATTGAAAGCCGAAGGAGCAAATCTCATCATTGAAAAATATCTTGAAAAAAACCGTATCGAACAAGCCCTTGCTTACTTAAAGTACGCAGAAAAACTCTGGCCACTTCCCAAAAAGACTTCCATTAACGTTATGCAAGCACTCATAAAAGTCAAAGACTATCCCAATCTACATGCACTTGCTTTAAATTATTTCCTAACTGACTACTTCAAAGACACACAACAGCATCAAGAATTCCTCTATTACGCCGCCGCATTGAGTTCTGCTCACCTAAGCAAAGGTCGTGATAGCACACGCTTCAAACAAAAACTTAAACGTGAATTTCCTACTTCAACATATCTCAAAAACCTCAATTAATACATACCCTGCTCCCCCAACAACCCATTTGCTTTCCCAGCCATAGCACATAGCACCTAGCACAATGCTAAAAAATAGTCGCACCGTAATACAATTGATATTAAATAAAGTCAATCCATTAACCCTACCACAGCAAAACATCGTTCGTAAATTGCAGTCGTTAAAACAGTTCCAAGGCGCGCCACGTGCTCTTATGAAATTTTTCATAACAAAAGCAAGCGATATTAAATTGCCTAGTCTTATCCAGATCGTTGTTATTTTGCTTGGCATAACTGCAGCAGTTCTAACGGGGCAATCTCCACCTGACACCACAGCTCCAGAAGACTCTACCCGCACAAATGATCCTTCACCAGAACGCTCAACTATTGAACTAGAAGGCACGAAACAAACCGATTACTTAGAAGACCTTAGCAAGCAAAACCGTAGCAATCGCTACCTACGTGAAGTCCCAACCTCTAAATCCAAATCACCCGCTAAGACACTAGACTTTACAGAGCCTCCCCCAGTAAAAGCCAAGTCCAGCCAGCCCCTTAAAACACTTGCCTACAATCAACTAGAATTCTCCTTAGGCACACACAATCACGTCACAGCACAGGCCTATATCACACGCTACTTCAATAGCAATCTATTCACGTTAAACATTGAAGCCAATTATGCATCCGCACATAGCCTAGTAACGACAAATCAATACACAAACACGCACAACAGTGAAACGATCCGTCTCTTAGTCGAGCAAACGACAGCTTTAACCAATGAAAAACACCTTATCACAATTCGCCATTTAACACAAATTAAAGGACTGCAATCTTATTCTTTCCTAGACCCCACCTTCATTCCCCCCTCCAATTTCAATCCAGCCAGTGATCCAGCACCTATTTTTAACGACCTTCGCCACTCACTATTTCTTAATGCAATCGGGTACCGCTTTGAACACGGTTTTATTTCTGAGGCTGTTGAGGATTTAACGTTAACGGCACAATTTTATTTTCATTACGGACAGCATTTTTTAACCGGCAGCCCGCAGCGAAAAATCCTAGAACGCCACCTCATCGAAGAGAGTCAAACATTCAAGCTAACCTTCACAAAAAATATCATTCATGAATTTGACTTTCTTTTTTCATTGGCATTTGCTACTTTTCCAGTAGCACAAATTCTCGATACCGTGATAACGACATTTTTTACTTATCGATACAATCATAAACATTTCATTCTTCACTTAGGATTAGGAAGTGGCTACCGCATGGAAACACTCGGTAATGAACAGGCGACTGTTCTTCCCATATTGCCTAAGTTTATTTTTGAATTTCCACAGTTAAGCTATTTAACAATTAAACTAGGACTCGAAGGATTTTTGACTAAGGCAAGTCTTGAAGAATTTTATGAAACCTCTGCGCCCCTTGTCTTCAAGGAAGCAACGTTCACAACAGATAATCGCTATTTTCAGAACTTCGCAGCACTTCAGATTCATTATCAAAAATACATTCACTGGACGCTTAGATTATTAAATGATTTATACCTCTCTGACATTGAAACGATTGTATTAGATGACGCAACATTGCTAGCTAGGAAGGCGCGTATTTCAGCCTCAGCGCAAAATATCATTTATACGCTAGGCGTAAGCACGGAGATTGCCTTCTCCTTCCCTCCATACATTACATTCAAACAAAAACTCAATTACACCGCTTCTGAGATAAAAGACATTTATCCAACGCTTACATTACGCGGAAGTCTTGTTTTGAGTGAAAATATTATTCATTCAAAGTTAACATTGACACATCTCTACACATTCGAGGACTTTTATAGAGTACTTAGCGCCGATGTCTTGGCTGCAGAAAATATGTTACGTTACATTGATCGCAGCCGTCACGAACTCAATCTTCGTTATGAAATTCAAGTCTTCCACCAAGCACAGCATCACGTGAATTTATTTTTCTCCGTAACAAGCCTAGTGAGTAAAAAAAATTACAATGGCATTCCTTACTTAGAGCAGCCGCTTAGCCTTATCCAAGGCGGTGTGCAGTATATCTTCTAGGAATCTATAATAGTACCCTCACCTTCTCAAACACAATACCCTCACCTTATCAAACATAGTACCCTCACCTTATCAAACAAGGATTTAATATGATGAGGCTAGCTTGGAAAGAAAATCCTGAGGAAGTCGTCGCGGTCGCAATGTTTTAGCATCCACTGCAACATTGACCGTCTCAGCTGTTGCTATAAGTAGTGGAGTGGCTGCGAAATGCGGCGTAGTAGGGGTTGATTGGGACTGTGAATGGCTCTGATCGTGGGGCGTGGAGTGGTTCTTAGGGGCTAGTGATTGGGCGTGAGTCGTAGAATGTTTCTTAGGAGCTGGTGATTGGAATTGTCTTTGAAGAGGTTTTTGAGATTTTTTTAGAAATGCTGTTTCATCGCTGGTCTCAGCTGGCAATCTATACAATTTGTATTGATAATGCAGTCTCAGTCCTTTTATCACTACGAGCCATGTACGTAGGTTAAGTAAGTCATCATAATACGCCGAATGATGGTAAGTGACCGAGAAGTGCACTACTGGAAGTAGCAATTCATAAGACGTCTGTATGACTTTTGGGGAGATTTGTCTATTTCTCAGTAATTCTGTCCGTCCTTGCTCGAAGAAGCCACCATAATTCGCGTAATACACGACTCCTCCTGCGTCTGTATCCTTGTAATAGACACGGATAGGCATTTCGTGCTCGATTGAAAGTTGGGTTAGATTGTTTTTGACAAGCTTCTGAGAATTAGCTTGATTTGGAGAATTGGCTTGATTTTGGGAGGCGGCTTGGTTTTTTTGAGAAAAATGAGCCGAATTCATAATAATTATGGCTAGTGCCGTGCGATGACTGAATACAAGCTATATTTTCACACCTTCACTAGTAAAGCGAAGGATCAGAAAAAAGATCATCTATTGCGGCTGGTTTCTTGGGCGTCGACACTCGATTAGCTGAGAAGGCTTGATTGGATTGACGTTGAACTCCCGATTTTTCATCAAAAACTTCACCATCGCTAGTATTATTATTAAAAACAGCTTCTTGCCCAGAAGAAACCGGTACTGCTCGAGAATTCTGCGTAGAAGTGTTATAACCTACGGGTGTCCCAGCCCTACTTTCATTGGGTTTTGCGTTATAGGGTCTAAGAAAAGCGTCTTTGAATGCTTTTCCGTAGCGTCGAGCCGTTTTAAAGCGACTGAGGTCTTTAATGGCATAGGCTTTGTTTTTGTATAAACCGATTAGAATAACGTAATGATTGCTATCATTAATCGTTGTTTCAACTAATTTTGTAAGAAATCCTTCATTTCGCAGTCTGGCAGAAAATTGACGTCCTTTCACTACGTCGCCTGTTGTCATCAATTGTAAATAATAATACGTTTTGCCCACTTCTGGATACTCTTCATAGACAGTTTGATATGTGGACTGTAGAGGTGTTTTTTTAGATACAGACGGTCTCGTACTGACTTTTGAAGCCCCCGTACGCTTATTTACACGAGGAACAGCAGAATCGGTCTTGGAATTTGCTTGCTTTGAGGAGATACTAGCGGCTGCTAACGCTTTAGAGGTAGGAGGAATGGGTGATTTTTTCTGCTGGGTGCTTTTCAAATCACGTTTTGAACTGGGCGGTGGAACAGTATTTTTAGCAGGAACCGTTTTCTTAGAAGGCTGATTGTAACGATCATTGTCCTGAGTCTTGGCACTTTCTATAAGTTCCTTAGAAAGCTGCTCATCAGAAAAAATGTTATCAAATACAAGATCATTCGTATTGAAATCACTTGTTTTATTGGGAGATACGGCATTGGGTAGTAATTCGTTAAAATCATCGGTTGTAGCCGCTTTTTTCTCTGCGGTGATATTAGCGGATGATGGTAATTCTTCCGTATTCACAATAACGTTGCTTTCTGCTGTACTGACCTGCTCTTCATAACTAGGCGTCTTTTCTCCCGTAGCCCCCGTCAAATACCCTACAAAAAAAATAATAATCACCGCAGCAGCCGTACTGAGTGAGAGAAAAAATAGACGCTTTTTATTTAAAGAAATAATATAGCGATATGTCTCAGTAGAAGACGATTTCGTTGAATCCAAACGTTCAAACATATCAATTTTCCTCCATATAGATTGCTGGTACAGTAATAAAGTGCTAATGGGAGCAATTTATTAAAAATGCTTAAAAAGATTTCTAAGATCGCATAGCTAATAATTCTTTGAAAAAGCAAGTCTCTCAGCCTTAAACAAGCCGCATTCTTAAATAAGAACAATACATTTATCGGTATAACTTTAATTTAAATAAAGTGAATATCTGATCATCTCAACTGCCCTTAAACTGTTAAACGGGTGATTGCCAACTTTGAATTGCTGACTCTCCATTTCTGATTGAATTGCTAACTGCCTAAGAAGAGAACATTACCCCAATAAGCCCCTTATAAAAACACTTCACATCTTAAAACAATCATCCGAAATAATAATCGTATATCCATAGCACAGAAAGTATAAAAATTCACTAAGGACGTCATACGTGGCAAACCATCATCTGTCTAAACCAGATCATCAAAATCATACCTCTTCTAATAAAGAACACCTAGACGACAAAAAAACACCCAAAATTGTCCGCTCCCCCAATACAAATAACTTCTCCATCACAACGCTTGGCGAACCAAATCTTACCAGTCCGCTTTATGAAAAACAAAATTTTATCAGTGAAAAAGAACGCGTGCTTGTAAGCATTCGTTCCGATGGGTCTAAATCGGCTATCAATGCCGCTAATATTCATCACTACGCATTCGAAAAATCAGGCCCGCGCTACAAGATCTTTTTCAATCCACAAACAATCAAAGTAGGCATTATCACATGCGGTGGCTTATGTCCTGGTCTCAATTCCATAATTTACGGACTCGTTCGACAATTATGGAATCGCTATGAAGTTAAAAATATTGTCGGTATTTACTTTGGATATCAGGGGCTCAGTACGCAAGCTAGCAAAATGATAAATTTGTCGCCTGAGAATGTTCGTGATATTCATTTCTTAGGAGGGACTATTTTAGGTACTTCACGCGGCACTCCACCCGCTGAAGAGATCGTGACCAATCTCGCTAAGCATCAATTTAATATTCTTTTTGCAATAGGTGGTGATGGAACTATGCGCGGCGCTCATCTCATCACTGAGGAAATAGCCAAACGCAATCTTAAGATCAGTGTCATTGGTATTCCTAAGACCATTGACAATGATATTCCCTACGTTATCACGTCATTTGGCTTTGAAACAGCGGTTGAAAAGGCAAGTGATACCATTATGGCAGCCCATGAAGAAGCACGCGGCCATCGCAATGGGATTGGACTTGTTAAGGTTATGGGACGTTATTCGGGATATCTCGCCGCTCACGCAACAATGTCTACAGGAGTCGTCAGTCTCTGTCTTATTCCTGAAATTCCATTTACGCTTACAGGCAAAAGAGGTCTCATTCCCTATATTCACCAATACTTGAAACAAAAATCATATATGGTCATTGTCGTTGCTGAGGGAGCTGGGCAAGACCTTATCAAAACGCCAACCATTAAATACGACGCTTCAGGCAATAAAGTTCTTCCTGATATTGGCACGTTCTTAAAAAATGAAATCAACGCTGCTTTTAAAGGTAAAAATTTTCCTATTTCACTCAAATACCTAGATCCGAGTTATTATGTTCGGTCTGCTAGACCGAATTGTTTTGATCGTGTCTTCTGTTCACGAATTGCACAAAATGCCGTTCACGCCGCTATGGCAGGTAAAACCGCTATGTTAATTGGGTATTGGCACGGCGAAATGACGCACGTACCATTCAAATCTCTCTACCAACGCACTAAGCGTATCAATCCCAATGGCACGCTCTGGTTCAATGTCATTGAAAGCACCGTTCAAGGTGATATTAATACCGAAGAGTACCCCCTAAAACACTAGTCCAAACACTAGTCTGATATCACATTGCTAAAATATCTCTCCAACTCTCCAAATCAGCCTCCCTAAGTAAAAAATTCCCCCAATGATTTATAATCTTTTCCAATTCCCATAATATAACAAAGTAATACTCAAAGTAATACTAATAGCTAAGCATAACCACTCTGTCACACTAAGCTTATGAATAAGATAAAAATCAATATATTCATCATTTTTCTTATAATAGGATTCTCAACACTCCTCAGTAGGAGTTTTTACCTCACACTAGGTGAGAAAAGCTTCAATGGCGCCTTAAATAATGATAAAAATACCCTAAACCAAGCTGAAAGCCCTTCTTCTCCAGACACTGCCCTAACATCGAATGAACCATCGGATACGCTTTCTAAGCAACTGGAGACTGATCTCAAGCAGGCTGGTGATAAAACGACTGAGACTACGGCTAAAACTTCCACACAAAAATATACTCTTACTAACAAACGTCCTTCAAATTACGCTCTCCTGCCCACTACACAACGGGGAACGATTATGGACATGAGTGGCTTCCCACTTGCATACAGTGAATATTTATATAACTTATACCTAGACGGTCGTGTTAAAGCCCCTCTTAACAGAAGTTCGGTAGAACGAATTGCCGAGCTTATCAACACAGACCCCAAAACTCTTCACGACAATCTTTATCAAAATCGCGTGGTCCTTCTCAAACGGTTTGCAGAAAAAGATACCGCCAAATGGCTCTACAATCTAAAAACTGAACATTTTTTAATCGATCGCGTGCTGCACCGCACTTACCCTGAAAATACTCTGCTCGCTCAGACATTAGGATTTATCGGACATGACGAACACGGATTATCAGGATTAGAACAATACTACGAAAAAGAACTTTCATCATTCATTGGCAGCAAGGCAGGAGAAGAACTTCGCTTAAAACTAGCCATTGACAAACATCTTCAATACAATATTGCTGCTAAACTCAAAAAAAAGGTTATTGAAAAACAAGCACAAGCAGGAATTGTCATCGTTCAGGACATTAAAACACGCTCTATACGTGCCCTAAATATCTATCCAACCTTCAATCTCAATCACTTCACACAAACCGATGCAAAATCTTTTCGCAATAACGCTATTTCTTATATTATTGAACCTGGTTCTATCTTTAAAGTACCCTTTGTCGCCTATCTACTAGAACAGTATAAAGACTTAGATATTAACGATAAACGATACTACTGCAATGGCTTTTATGAACTCAAAAACGGTGAGATCATTAACTGCACAGGCAAACACGGCGCCGTCTCATTAAGCGATATTATCAGCTATTCATGCAATGCAGGGATGATTCAAGCGGCAGAAGTTTTTTCTAAAAAGAATATTTATAACTTTTTGACTCAACTTGAAATTGGTCGTCCAACAGGCATTGATCTGCCGGGTGAAGAACACGGCATTCTCCCCCCACTCAAAGAATGGGGACAAAGGACGGTTGCCACCAGTCTAATCGGTCAAGGTATCGGCGTCACACCCTTACAACTCATCAATACCTTTTCAATGGTTGTATCAGACGGATTCCTGTATCAACCCAAACTAGCGACACATTTTCAATATTACCAAGACCATAAACCCCTTCGTGAAACAAAGACACCCACCTCGCCCAGAAGAAAAGTCCTGCAGTCTTCGACTACAGCTAAAATTCGTCAATTGCTCAAACACGGTGTCCGTGCCGACAGTACAGGCGCCGCAGCTAAAAAAGGCGGCTATCTTAAAGTTTTAGGCAAAACAAGTACCAGTCAAGTCGCCAACAATCGTATAGGTGGGTATCACATTGATAAATACCACTCGATTTTCGCAGGTGCTTACCCAGAAACTAACCCACAATTTACTGTTCTCGTTGTGTTCATTTCACCTAAGAAAGAATATCACGGCGGAAGAACTGCCGCTCCACTTTTTGCAGACATTCTAGATGATGTTATCTTAAGCTATCGGTTAGACGATGAACGCACCTATGAAACGATTGCATTACCAGCATCCTATCCATCAGTACCTTCTACCCATCATACAGACGCCCTATCTTTTGATAAAAATACACTCCATGCTGCTGAGATTTCGCCTGAAAACACAACCATTGATAACAGTCTTAGAACTATACCCATTCCTGATTCTAATCCTAATTCTATTACCCATGCGGACTCATTTACCTTTGATAAAGGTCACAGGAAACATCCTAGCCTCGCTCATTCAAAATCCATTCATAAATTCTCAACACGAAGTGTCCCTTCATTTAAAGGCATGTCCATGCGGACAACTATCAAAGTCATGGACAAATTGGTTTTAGAAAATTCACAGCGCGACTACCATGTTTCTTATCAATTGTCTGGCAGTGGCTACGTTATTCACCAAGAACCACCACCACAAACTAGTATTCGCGGGGATACCGTTATAAAACTCTTCTTCGGACATTAACGATATCACGATTCACACCTCGCAACTACAATGCTCTATATATGGGCTTTCATTAGCAAACGATCTCATATCCTTTAAAACCTGAAACGTTAAAATCTGAAACGTTAAAACCTGAAACGTTAGATTGCTCCAATTTTATTGTTCCAATTCCTGCAATATACTTGTTAGCTGCATTTAATGTGAAAAATCCCTATCAAGTCAGGCCAGCACAACTGGAAAAGGACTCTGTACCCGTTGTTTTCCATCAAGACTCGCATGGAACAATGCGCCCCCTTTCAAGCAAATATTCGCCTAGTGCTGAAGCAACCCGTATTTTAACAAAACCATTCAAAAATCAAACGTCGCCTTCAATGGTATTTCTACTGGGGTGTGGCAATATTGCCCTCATCACCCAGGCCCTTGAACTCTACAAAACACTTCCCATTGTTATTATCTGTCGCGACACCAAATTACTAGACCTCATACGTCCTTACCTTCCCAAAACGCTTGTTAAGAACAGGACAGCAGCACAGCCACCGCTTTTCTACATGTTCTCAGATTTAATTGAAACTGCCGCTGCGAGCAATGTGTCTGCTCCAGCCATTCGTTCAGAAATAGAGCCCACTCATCATAAAGAAGCGATTCCCACGCTCACTCCACAATTTCGTGAGAACCTAGCTATCATCTTCAAACATCATTCCACGCAGCACATTCGTTTTCACAGCAATCCTAAAGAAGTTGCAAACGACCCCATTTTCTATGAAGCGATCCAATCGGCTATTACAATCGAACAGGAAGAAAAATCCATTAATCGCGCTACATTTCGTCGGTTTGAGAAACTGTGGTTTAGAAACCTCATCAAAAACACCGCAGCCATTATCGACGCCGTTCCCCTTACGCAATTATTAGCGGTTATGAAGGGGTATCCTGTAGTCATTGCTGGTGCTGCTCCCTCTCTAGAAGCCGATATACCATTTCTGAAACGTTATCAGAACAATGTTCTCGTTATCGCTGTCGACACAGCTTATGCTGTTTTATTGAAACATGGTATTAGCTGTGATCTTGTGGTCTCTATCGATCCGCAAAAAACCAATGCAAAATACCTAGAAGCCATTGCCAGTACGCATACGCAAAAAACAATTCTCGTTGCCGAACCCTCGATCAGTCATCACGGAATGCGAAAATTTCCTCGTATTTTCATGTTCGATAACTTTTCTCCCTATTATGCGTATCTTACAGGTTTTTTTACTCCTAAGGGCAATATAAAAGTAGGCGGTTCTGTCGCAACGGTGGCGTTTGAAATCGTCAAACACGCTAACCCTAGCGCTGTTGCTTTAGCAGGCATTGATCTTGCTTACTCACGTGAGGCCTATCATCTCTCAGGTGCTTTTCATGAAGAGAAATGGTTCTCAGAAATCAATCGGCTAGACACATTCCAAACAAGACTATTCTCAATCATGAATTCAAAAGACGTCGTCCCAATACGCAGCCGTAACGACCAAATCGTTTATACCGACGCGGCTATGGAGCTTTATAAACGGTGGTTTGAAGAAAATTGTAATAATCTTTCCTTCCCGGTGGTTCATACTTCAACCCGTGCCCAGCCTATTAAAGGGATTCCCTACCTTGCATTGAGTGATTTTTTCACTCAGCACGCCCCCATTTCTGCACACAAAGACAATTTCAGAGAAAATGCTTATCAGCTCTGCCAGAAACATCAATTGACTGCTGGAAGTGGTGCTAAGGACTTTTTAAAGAGAAAAAATCTGTTCAATCAAGCCACACAGAGCCTTATTGACCGATTGCAGTCTTATCACGATACAGGAAAAGGCGCTGCTACCATCATTAAAACATTCCTGAAACATCCCAATCGAGCAAAATCTCCCAACCTGCTTAAAAAACTAGACACATTCAATTCACGGCTGCAGCACCCTTCTATTGAAAAAGAATTCACTGCTATTGTCATGCAGCGGGCACTTTACGATATTAGTGATACAACCTTCACAAAAAACACAGCGTCAGACCATCCTGGCGCCAATTCACCCACTGATACCTCAAATTCCACTTATACAGCTCACCAGCAGAAAAATATCGACCAGGAAGCAAAAATACGCCTAGAAAAAGCTTTACTCCTTTATAAAGAAGTCATGAACGCTAGCAATCTCTGTATCCGTTATCTAAAAATTATTGACTGATGAGTTCTCTTATGAGTCCTCTTTTGGGATGTGTTTTACTTTCAGTAGTCCATTTCTATCCCTTATTTCTTGTGCTATGGCGTAATTCATGTCATAATAAAGTTGGTAGCCGACGTTAGCCCATTTAATACGATCTAATTCAGTTAACGTTAGCCTATTTAATACAATCTAATGCAGTTCACATTTAACCTATCGAAACATATTGTCTCCATTTAGCAATAATGCCTCCATTTAGTAATAATATTAAGATTTAAGATGAAGCAATGCAGTTCACATTTAACCTACCCAAACATATTGTCTCCATTTAGTAATAATATTAAGATTTAAGATGAATAATAGTCATAATATTGATAATATTAATAATAACATTGCCCTTGTCAATGGCCCCAATCTCAATCTCTTAGGCAAACGCGAACCACATTTATATGGAACGACAACGCTTAAAGAAATAATTACACAAGTAAACCATCGCGCCGCCACATATCCAACCCTCAACATAAAAATCAATGATTTTCAAAGCAATCATGAAGGTGCTCTCATCGATTTCATTCACAGTCTCCTCGATGACGCTAATCTGATAGGAATCATCCTTAATCCAGGGGCATATTCACATACTTCGATTGCTCTTCACGATGCGTTGACTGTAATGACATGTCCTATCGTTGAAGTTCATCTCTCTAACATTGCAACTCGTGAAGCTTTTAGACATCATTCTTACTTTTCTTCACGGGCGACGGGAACTATTACGGGGCTCGGTGCTTTTAGTTATATGGCTGCTTTAGAATACTTAATAGAACAGCACCGCCTTAAAAAGAAAAGCTCCTAAAACTGCTGCTGGCATCTCGTCGTTAGAAGCCTATAGAACCAGTCACGTTAAAGGTTGCTATCAAAAACTCCTATCAACCTCTAAACAACCGATAAATAACCGATAAAAAGTTGTTTGGAGATAGAGAAACTTCTATTAGAGAAACTCCCATAAACCGTATTAGAAAGAGTTTTTAGACTTAGAAATCGATTAACCGACTAAAAATGAGCAGAGAATGAGCAGAAATTTCCTGTAATTTTGTTAATATCATCATGCCTCACCCCTCCGAAACCCACTCTTCACTTATAACAAAGGGAACAATTACCCGCGCCCCAGCTATTCTCTACCGTCATCTTCATAACACGTTTCTTGCCCATAATGGCATTCTTTTTCTATTGACGACTGCTGCTCATCCGCAAGCGATTAAAAAATTATTTCTCATCGACCCCATTCCTTATCCACTTCACATCATTCATCGAAATCATAGCCTATCTAAGACAATTTCCCCCACACAAAAAGCATCCCAATCATCAGCCACATTCCAGACCAATCAATCGTCAATAACACTCCAGACCGATAAACGCTTCATCGTTCCAACCGATGTAACGATTTATCTCAATATAACCGAAATTTTAGAAGCACTCATAAAACTAGCGGGATTTTCACTTAAATTTCCACTCAAAAAAACAACTCAATCACAAAAAACTACTCCTCGTGAGAGTACTCCTTTTGAAATCCATCTTTATTACGATGAAAAAAGCGTTACAATATCTGATTTACTGTGTTTTCGTAGTACTTTTAAATCTAAAAAATCTAAAATAACACTCAATTCTCTATCACCCCGTATTGACTTCAAATTGCTCTCACATCCTTATACAACAAAGGCAGCTAACAATGTATTGACACCACACATTGGATTAACAGAGGCAGACTGTAAGACAATTCACGACATGTACGTACAATGTGAAATGGTCGCAGTTTTCGGCTACCGTCTTCTCAAACAAAACGCCCCACTTCACTACATTGAAAATGAATGCCGACATTATCTCTCGCTCAAAACCAAAGGAGCGGCATCTATGCGGTTTACATTACAGTGCGCTCGCTTTGTTAAAAACACATCTACAATGCAACCCAAAGCAACAACAACAGGAAAATCACCCACAGACCTTGCAATATCATCATCCTCGATCACAGACCCATCGGTTATTATTTTCAATATTGCCCTAGACGGAAATGGTGCTGCCCTTCATTTTGCTAAAACAGTCACCTATGCAACGACAACACTACCTGAAGAATTCACTCAGCGCTACGAATCATTCCAAAAATCACTCGCATTACTGCTAACTGACCCACAAAATCTCAACCAATTCCTACCCCCAACACAAAATAATATCAGAATCTTTGCTACGCTACTAAGTTATGGACACCATCGCCTAAGTCCGCTTACAGAAGAGATGCTGCAGGATTTTCTTACAAGCCCCCAACACGAAATTATAAACCTTCTCGTACAAGAAAACCCTTCTCCTAGCGTACAATTGAATTATCCTACTCCCTATATTACAGAAAGCTTGCTTATTCGTAAAAAACTGAGCGCTTATCGTAACACTAAAACAAAAACTCAGCCTAAACAACCGAAAATCCAGCCTAAACTTCACTTCATACAAGAACCTAGCTACAACGGAGCACTCCTTAACTTTTTTTAACGACACTTCAAATCAATGCATTTCAAATCTCATGACTGTGCCGTCTTACAGCTTATTGATTGTGATTAATTGTGATTAATTGTGATTAATTGTGATTAATTGTGATTAATTGTGATTAATTGTGATTAATTGTGATTAATTGTGATTAATTGTGATTAATTGTGATTAATTGTGATTAATTATGATTAATTATGATTAATTGTGATTAATTATAACTGATTGTAATTCATTGTCATTAATACTGCTTAGTAAAAATGGCTAAATGGCAATAAAGTTTTCACAGAACGGACTAAAATTGTTATTCTAGAACGGAAATATCATTTTACAATTAGGATTCATGAAACAAGCCCTATTTCCAATCTCAGCAGACCCGCTCACATACGGACATTTGAATGTCATTGAGAAGGCGCTCACCCTTTGTGATGATAGCCTTATTATTGTACTTTTAGACAATTATTACAAAAAAAGTTCGCTACCACTACCTAAACGGCTTGCTCTTACAAAAAAAGCTATCGATTACCATTTCACAACTGCAGATACCCCCCATTTTGCTATGAATCGTAGCAGCCAGCCACTGGTGAAAAAAATTGAATTGGTAAGTTGGGATGGATTTTTACATGATTTCATGATTGAACGCAATATTTTTACGGTGATCCGTGGACTACGAACAACGCAAGACCTAAGCTATGAACGTACGATTTACAGCGGATACGAAACACAACTCAAACCATTAGGCCTTAAGCCCAATGTTATTTACATTATGTGCGATCGCACCTATCAAGACATCTCTTCTAGCCTAGTCAAAAAACTAGCACTAAGAGGCGGAACGCTAACCTCACTTGTCCCCCTGCCCATCAAACAATCACTAGAACAAACCTTACGCCACCAATACAAACTCATTGTCACAGGCAGCATGGGGTCAGGAAAATCAACATTGATTCCCAAGCTCATAGCCAATCTTAAAAAGGCAAATATAGAAGCCCATCACATTGATATGGACAGTATAGTCGCCACTCTTTACGAAATGATAGCACAAGGGGAAAAACCTATGCTAAATCAGCAGCTAGCAACCTATTTTTCACTCAAAACGCCTTTTTCAAAGCAAGATATTCGTAAAATTATCTTTGCTCCCAACCGTCCTAATCCTAAAAAAGACCTCCAATTCCTCCAGCAAACACTCGCCCCATACATTCACAGTGCTTACAAACAAATCATAGCCACCCAACAAGGACTCCTACTCATAGAAGCTCCTCAGGTGATTGAATACGACCTTCTTAAAGAAAGCAATGGCTTTGTCCTCAATGTTCACTGCAGTGAAACTGAGCGAAAAAAACGCCTCCTTCAAACACGCGATCTGTCAAAAACTGAATTGGCTAATCGTGAAGCGCTGACTCTCTCAGCAAAAGAACGGCTTGGCCTCCTCAAAAAAAGCCTCTCCGCTCTCAATCACGGACACCTCTTCTCATACGATAACAGCACACCCCACGCCTTTACAGAACTAAGCAACCTTGCTAAAACAATTATTTCTAAACTCAATCTTAAAGCAATATCTACCGAACGTCTTTAAAGCAATATCTACCCAACGTTCTTAAAGCAATATCTACCCAACATTCTTAAAGCAATATCTACCCAACATTCTTAAAACAATATCCCTCAAACCGTCATAAAAGAGCACTTATACTTAACCACCCGCCGTAAAATATCATCTAAAAATCAATCTTTCATAATACACTTTGTCCATATCCCTAAAATATTCTTGAAATATCTTTAGAATATCCTTGAAATATCTTTGAAATATCTTTAAAGCATCTTTGAAATGTCCTAAAAAATCCTAGAAAGTGATAAGAAAATTTCTATGAAACATCGCCTCATTCAATCAAATACCCTACCTAGCAAACTATGGAAAACTGTCCATATCGTTGTTCTTATTGGATTGAGTATGATACTCATATTTAATCCCGTAGGAAGTATCAATGGACTTATCACAACTATTGGCTTTCTGCTCTTAGTCAGCAATCTTATCTACTTTGCTTACGCATTGAAGAGAAAATCCACAGGAGGCATGTTCACAGCTGTTTTACAATGCTTGCTAGGACTATTTCTGATTCTCAACGCAGTATTTTCATTAAAATTATTCTCCATTGTAGTAGGGGTACTTGTCGTTATCAGTGGTGTTTTCTCGTTACTCCTTACCAATTCCTCTTCTAAGTTATGGAAAAGAAGCGCTCCATTACTGCTTATCACCGTAGGACTTGTACTTATTATTTTTCCATCGCTAGGCATCATTGCGCTAAGTTATATTCTTGCTGGAACATTTCTGCTAACCGCTTTCGGAAAAATTGGTGAATTGTTCTAATAAGCCTTCTTAAAAATTGCTTCAAAGAGTTTTCTCAAATTAGTAGCAATTCTTAACTGATCACTACCCTTCTACGCTAGGTTCTACGCTATCCTTCTACAATTGCTCTAATAAGCCTTATTAAAAATTGCTTCAAAGAGTTTTCTTAAATTATTAGCAATTCTTAACTGATCACTACCCTTCTACGCTAGGTTCTACGCTAGACTTTTACGCTAGGTGAAATAGCATATTTCCCACAGGTAAGTTTACCTCTTCGTACCCTATTTCTCATAGGTAAACCAATTTTTCATGCCCTAATAAACCTATTACCACTAACTATTACCACTAACTACTGTCATTTCCATGTTCTTATATAAGCCTATTCCTACTAATACTGCTAATCACAGTCAAAATTGGCTTAAAAAAATTTATTGCGGCATTCGATCATTTTTACGCTATTTCAATAGCTAGTCTTGTAAAAATACGAATTCTCTAGAAAAATTTACGTGGTTATAAAAAATTCTTAATTCCATTAGGGGTTGTTATTGAGAATTCATAGGAAATTCATAGAAATTTCCACCTTCCTTGCCACAATTTCTGATAACACAAGGTTATAAATTTAAGCAAATTTTATAACTTTTAAGTTTTTTGTTACCAAGCAGAAACTCACTTTAAGAATTTCTCTATCATTCGTAGATAGAATCAAAGCCTAGGCATACCTATTTTTTAATATCCTAATAATCTCACTTTTCCCATATTTTTACCATATTCTTCTCTTTTCCTTCTTCCCTTCTCCTATACTGCAAATGTCCTACGTATTTTTAACAATCATACATAGCTGATTGAATGCTACGCCACTTATTGAATACCACGTTACCGATTGGAATGCTACGTTACTGATTGAATTTTACACTACTGATCTAATTGTATTACCTCACCAAATTTAACTGATGGTTAAGAAATAACCGTAAAATCAACTGCAAATCAAGGACAAACTACCATAAAAAATCACTCAAAACTGCCGCAAAAATTTAACTGAAGAATCTACCACTCTCTATGTCTACACAAATACTTACGTCCTTAAGACGATTGATTCGGTTAGAAAAATCGAAACGTACGCTGCTGTTAGCAAAAAATATCCCCAAGCTAACTAGACTTCTCGCCCTACAAGAAACGCTAATAGCCCATATAAAAAAAGACCTCGCTCAAAAAAATAGCGTCCATTCACCTCCTACAATATCCCTAAGACCGCCGCATAAGACTTCTACGCTAAATAACCTGCCTTCTCATCATAAATACCTCCTGCATGAAGCCATTAAAGACTGGAAGATCATCAAAGAAACCAACGCAACCCTCTTAAAAGACATTGAAATTCTCTGCAACAAATACTTTTATGAACACCACAAATCCTATAATAAAAAAGGACAGCATAATTTCTCCCCCTTTAAACATTACTCCCACAGCACTTAATCTAGAAAAATTGACTTATAAACCCTAACCCATCATCCCACTATCACACCCTCATAAAAAGGAACACATCACATGGAATCAACCTTCTTAGGCGTAGAAATAGGTAAACGATCGCTTATCGCCCAACGCAAAGCACTCAATGTCGTCTCTCATAACCTAGCCAATAGCCACAATGATTTCTATTCACGCCAACGCGTATTTTTTGGAACAATTGACCCCTTATACCGAAATGATCTTACACGTGTACATCGTCCCGGACAGATCGGACAGGGCGGAGAAGTTGTTGCTATTAGACGCGACAGAGACATGTACTTAGATACACGTATCTTTAAAGAAACAGGCGCCTTAGCCTATTGGGAACGTGATAAGGCAAATATTACAGAACTTGAACGCGTCTATCACGCCCTAGAAGACAGTAACTTACAAGAGAAATTAGACCAATTTTGGGACAGGTGGCAGGAACTTACCGTCCGAGGTAATGAACCCGCCGCTCGTGAAGAACTGATTCAAACCACTCAGAATCTCACCGCTGCCATCAGAAATAAATTCTCACAACTCTACGCACTCAAAGCAGAGACCAACCAGAAAATCGGTGAACAAGTTACCACGATCAATAATCTCGCTCAAAATATAGCCGATCTCAATCGCCGCATCGAATCCGCCGAAGCAGCAAATGACAACCCTAACGATCTCCTAGACAAACGCGACGCTCTCATCGAACAACTCTCAAGCATCACAGCCGTAAACGTCTCTCATAACGATAGCGATGAAACACTAGTCTTCGTCAATGGAAGTATCCTCGTTCAAGGAAATGTTGCCAATCAAATTCTCACCCAAACCGCAGAAACCGATAAATACGTCGACGCATTCGTCTGGTCAAATACATTAGAGCCCTTTGAACCCGACCAAGGAGACTTATCAGCTAATTTTGTCATGCGCGACAATTACATTCCACGCGAGATCAATAACCTAGACACACTAGCCGTCAACCTCAGCTACGGTGTCAATGAAATTCATCGTGAAAGTTTCAATCTTTATGACAATAAAGCAGGAGACTTCTTCATTACCGCGCACCCTGATGTACGCGGCAATGGTAATTTTGACACCACACAAAGTGGAACCCCAGATAGCTCTCTTATCTTTAAAGTCACAGGCAATGCAGTGCTTTCAGCAGAAGACGTCATTGGTTCAGAAGGCGTTCTCACCATCGGTAGAAGTGGTAGTGAGCAGGATAATAACACCATTCAGATCACTTACCGCGCCGATGAAACAATAGGAGACCTTCTTAATAAAATTCATAACAGCGACGGCGCTATCAATGCCTATCTTAATTTTGAAAATCAACTCGTCCTAAAAAGCCGCTCAACAACACCTCGCTATCCCTTTGCCATTCCATACTTAGAAGACACAGGTGATTTCCTATCATCGATTAGTCAGATCATGATCGATGGAACAGTCCCTTTCACGAGTAGTGAAGTTAATGCCATCGACCAACTTCGTGCTGATGCAAGATTCGAACGAACACCGCTCAGACATCCTTCATCATGGATCAATATTGAGCCAGACCTTATCGAAGACGGCGGTTTGATTGGAACACGGGGCGGGTCCAACTACAACGCAGAACCCGGTCGCGATAAACCTTATGGTGTAAGTGAAGGATCAGGCGCCGCAGCCATTGCCAATCTACGCTTTGACCCCACCCTCATCGACAATAGACGCACCATCAATGAATACTACATTGAAATGATCACAGCAATCGGCAGCCAGGGAAACAACGCACAACTAGAAATAGACCAATTTACAGTCGGACTCAATGCTCTTAAATCACTACGACAATCCATCTCAGGCGTCAATATTGACGAAGAGCTTGCTAATATGATTGCTTACCAGCAAGGCTATCAAGCTGGGGCACGTGTCGTTAAGGTCATGGACGAACTTCTAGAAACCCTTATCAATCAACTCGGATAGAATCTATTAGCCGCATATTCGATTCACCTCCACTTCTTAATAAATTAATATATTTAACAGCTCACATAACCTCTCACATAACCGCTCATCTCCCCTTCACAGTTATTAATTTTAAAAAAAGCAGGCATCACCCCATGAGAATATCGAACTTACACGTCAAACAGTCAAATGTTTACAACTTGATGCAAAATAATCAACACGCTTTAAAAGCACAAAAAAAACTCATCACCAGTAAAACATTTAACCAAGCCAGCGAAGCACCCCTTAAAACAATCACAAGTCTTTACACACGCATTCGCATCAATCAATTAGACCGCTATCAAACCAATATCCAAGAAGCACGTTCACAATTAAGGATCGCTCACGATAAAGTCGACACAGCCAACAATATCGTTCGGCGTGTGCGCGAATTAGCTGTTCAAGCCGCCAATGGTCCCCTTCATGCCGAAGACCGTAAAATCATTGCAATCGAAGTAGAAGAAATGCTTCAAGAACTCATTGCCATTGCCAATAGTGAATACGAAGACGGTTATATCTTCGCGGGGTCTAAGAGAAATACAAAGCCCTTCCAGGTGTTTAATTCTTTTCAAAACGAGCTAGGAAAAACACTTGTTACCAAAGTACTCTATCAAGGAGACCATTTGACTAAGAATATTCGTATTGGCGACAATGACGAGGCAGAAATTCTTACTAATGGCGGCGAGATCTTCTGGGCAGACCGTCCGACTATCATTTCTCGCACAGACAGTCGTAATTTCATCAATCCCACCCCTGCTACTATTAGAATAGATGGCTTCGCACTAGAACTAGATGCTGGCGACAATCTAGATGTCATCATTGAAAAAATCAATGCAGCCGTGCCCACTGTGACTGCTTTTGCACAAGAACTTCCTGGTGGCGAACGGACACTCGCTATCGAAGCTAACTTTCCTCATCAAGTAGCACTGGAAGACTTAGCAGGGACGACGCTACTGCGAACACTAGGTTTTTTAAAATCAGGTGCGCCTGGCGATGTTCCTTATGAAAATTTGAGTGCTAACGTCATCCGCGATGATGGTTCTATTATGGACCGCATTATCCTCTTACGCAATGCGCTCATTGACAATCGCATTCGTGATGTTGGGGGGATTCATCTAGGTGGTATTTCACGAAGTCTTGAAAGTCTTGTTAAAAGCCAGGCAAAATTCTCTGCTCTCACAACACGGCTCGATCAAACCGATCACGACTTATCTATCGAGAAACAAGCGGTCATTGAACGGCGTTCTGCTGTTGAAGATACAGATATTGCTGAGGCGAGTATAGAATTTAACGAATTTGATTACCTTCATAAAATTTCTCTGCAGACCGCTTCACGCCTTCTAGCGCCGACGTTATTAGATTTTTTATAAAATTTATTCCAATCATTGAGGTACCTTTTTGATAAAATCCTCCACCTATTTTAATCAGTAACCGCACATTTATTTCTAGCAGCCAATCATTAATAAATTTAACCTATTAAGTTAAATCTTAAAAATACATTACAGCACAGGTATAAAAAAAATTGATATGACCATGACCTTAGCAACGAAGAAACTTGGCACCGTTACCTACACGCAAGCAGATATTATTCATTTCCCAGAAGGACTCCTAGGATTTGAAACCATTAAGCATTATTTACTGATCAAAGACAATTATCATAAACTCCTCTACTTCCTTCAAGCTATTTCAGAACCAGATTTATGCTTCATCCTAGTCTATCCATGCGATCTATTCCCCAATTATAAAATAGAATCTGATTTTTCATACCCCTACACGCACCATTTTGCAATCGTCACACATCGTGAACTAGAAGCACAGACTACGGTCAATTTACTAGGACCTATCATTATTCACAAAAAAAACCAGACTGGGTGGCAAATTATTTCCAGTAACAATGCCTTTAGCACGCGTCACATAATTGACATAAAAAATCATGCTAAGTCCGATCAAAAACCACTTCTCAAATTGACCTCTTCACAACCCCTCGTATCGAGCTTAACTCCTTAATAAGTATCTATCGTACACCCATAAATTTACACCAGAGTATCACTTTTGCCTTTACCATAAGTAAAGTAAAGTAATCTTTACAATGACAAATAATCATTAACAATGATATAATCCAATGACAATCACAATGATGACCCAAGTAACCATAAATCTTATATATCCCTAAGCGATTCTTGTCATGATTCCAGAAAAAGATGATCTTATTAAAACAGAAGAACTAGCGGTCGGAGCACACTATGATATGAATCTCTTCATAGGCGAGGATTGTATCTTTTTAGAAAAAGACATGCCCATTGAAGAACAAGATATCACGCTTCTCAAAAAATGGAAATTAGACAACCTTTACACTAAGAGCTATTTGCAAAGCGAACGGAAGTTTAATTTTTACTTTCGTGAACAGATTAAGGAATTTCGTAATTTTTCGCGCTGCTTTTTGAATGATGTTGGAGAATTTTACGAGACAATTCGTCTCAATTACAGCCTAACAATGCCAGACTTTGATAAGCATTTCGATACAATCTTAACATTCTACCGTAATCCTGCCAATTTTTTTTCATTTTATGCCAATTCTGAACTTCGATCTGAAAAATATGAAGAGATTGCCCTACTTACCGCCTTTTATGTCATCATGCTAGGCACACGGCTAAATCTCAAGGAAGCGGATTTAAAGTTGTTATTTTACGCAGCAATCTTCGCAGATATTGGCTTCCAGAAAAAGTCTGAATTGTCTATCCTCGAAGAATACAAATCAAGTGGCACACCCCCTAAATTCTCAATCGAAGACAACGACTATCTCAACAGTCATATCAAAGCAAGTTGTTCTATCTTAAAGGAAAAATTATCTGCTCCCTCAGAATTGGTCTATCTCGTCCTCACACAACACATTCATCTAGACAAATCCAGTCCACTCAAACTTCCACCAGATAAAATCACATTTCTAGCAAGAATCTTTTCACTCAGTCACAACTTTGTCTACTTGTTTGCTGATTTTTTAAAGCCTTTTAGACCACCTGCATTGCTCGCCAATGCTGTTCTAACGCTATTAAAACACAAAGAACGCTACGATAACAAGGTATTAAAAAACTTTCTAACCGTCAATTCATTTTTTCCGCCAGGACAACTCCTACTCCTTGAAGACAAAAAAGTAGCCGTTTCTATCAAAGCCACTTATCGCGATCCCAAACGACCTATTGTTGAAGTCATTAAAAATCCCAAAAAAATTGGCGTCAGCGATACAGAAACGATTAATCTTGCTGAGGAGAATCTGAAAATCATTGCCCTTATCGATTCGCCTAAAATTCGTCAAAAATCCATCCGCAGTATTTACGCAAAAATTTAATCTCCTTACCATCACCGCTCATTCCACCTATCCGAAGGCGCCACTAAACCGTAATGGTATCCCCCAAAATGACAGCCGCTAATAAACTTAAACCAACTAAAAATCACCCCTCCCGCTACAACACAACAACTCACATAGGCGACCTCTACGAACGCGAAGCGGCTGCCTACCTTATCGATAAAAATTACCACGTCTTAGAAAGAAATTACAGATTTAAGCATTATCAAATTGATCTTATAGCACTAAACCCTAAGGGGGTCCTAGTCTTCTTAGAAATCAAGTACCGTCTCGAACACAGGCATTTTCCACTCAACACAACCCCCTCAGCAGAGCAACAAAAAAGAATCATGATCGCAGCAGAACAATTTCTTGCCTTACACCCCAATCTAGCCACCGCTAGAATCGCCCAATATGACGTGATTTTATTCTCACCTAGCCCCAGCCCCAAAGATCCACCACAAAAAACCCATGCTAAGTCAATCACAACACCCTACAAAACAGCCCTTAATACCGCTAAAAAACACTTCTCCACTAAAACTTATGACATCACTCATATCGAACAGGCATTCGAACATACGCTTTCTTAATACAACACTACGTGGTATAACAATCACACCAATAATACACGTGTTCTAGAAATAAAAAAGACTTTATTTTACATGCATTTTAATACCCTACGTTACGATAAAAGGAGTAGATATATTTTTTATTAGTTGTCTTTCTATTAAGCAACACGGACGTTGCCATTATTTCATAAGGACATGAAGCATGAAAGTAGCAGTTAAGATTGATCCCAAAAAGATCGAAAAACTCAAAAAGCGCATCAATGAAGAAGAATATGTGAATTTTGCCATCGAACAACTAGCTGACCAGATCTCTAGGATGTTTCGCTAAAAACACAAACCTCTTATCATTGCTTAGCCATCAACAACCAGGGGGACAATGCATCTATTGTAGCATTGTCTCTCAAACTTCTTAGATTGCAAGCGGTATCAAATACCACCTGCCGGCATAATTTTTTAAACTGCAGACAACTTCAAGTACTGCCTGCCCACCATTGCCTGCCGCTCTGGTTATTCGTATGCCTAGCGTCGCTCAGCTAACGGAATAACTTCACGATCAACTTCTCCAGTATAAGCACAAATAGGACGGATAAGTCGATTGTTAGCCTGCTGCTCAATGATATGGGCAGACCAACCTGCTAACCTACTCATAACGAAGATAGGCGTAAAAAAGTCTGTTGCAAAACCTAATAGAGAATAAAGCGGCGCTGAGGGATAATCTAGATTGGGATGCAGTCCTTTTTCGCGCATTACAACACTCGCTACATTTTCATAAAGATCAACAAATTGAGTATCATTTTTATTACGTGCGACTTCTAGGAAATGTTTTTTCATTGTAGGAACGCGCGAATCGCCTGTCCGATACACGCGATGACCAAACCCCATTATAAGTTCTTTATTACGGAGGGCATTCATCACCCACGCTTCAGCCTCACTGGCTGTGCCAATTTTTTCAAACATACGCATCACCGCTTCATTAGCACCGCCATGAAGAGGCCCCTTAAGCGCCCCAATCGCTCCTGTAATAGAACTGTAATAGTCTGATAACGTACTCGTGATGATACGCGCAGTGAAAGTAGACGCATTGAAACTGTGTTCCGCGTACAAAATAAGCGACACATCAAAAGCACGCACAAGCGGTGGATCTGGTATCTTACCAAAGACCATTTTAAAGAAATTTTCACTCATTGACAAATTTAGATCAGGCGGTGTGAGTGGTCTTTGTAAACGGCGACAAATATCCCATGCCACACATACAGGCATACACCCTAAGAGCCGGATTGCCATCTCAGGTTTAACCGCCTGCATCCCATCAGCAAGCATTTCAGCTTCCATGCCGATCATACTCACAAAACTGCGCATGACATCCATAGGATGGCACGTTAATGGGAAATGAGCGAGCATTTTTTCAACATTGGCTGGCAATTGCCGTGCTGCGCGTTCTTCTGATTTAAACGTAGCCAATTGCGCCTCAGTCGGCAATTCTCCATATAACAGCAACCAGCAGACTTCTTCAAACGACGTATGCTCTGATAGGTCTGATACCTTGTACCCACGATATGTAAGTGTACTTGTCTCTGCAACGACTTGTGAAATAGCACTCGTATCGGCAATCACACCTTGCAGGCCTTTTTTTATATCCGTCATGACTTCAAAATCCTCAAACAATTGATTGTATTATCGTTATGTTATGCATCTATAATAGAAATTAAGCCTATATTATTATAAATGACTGGTTTTAGTCTTATTCTCTTGTTTTATTCTTTTTTTTCATCAGCAGTCGTTAATTGATCTACACCAATATTATAAACATCTTTATCAAACACTTCATAATCTTGGTAGCGAACAAGATCATAAAGTTCTTTGCGTGTTTGCATGGTTGTTAGGATAGAATTTTGCGACCCAGTTTTATCAATAGTTTCAAGTCCTGTGATCACATTCTTTAAAGCCAGTCGTTGTGTGGTCACAGGATAAATGACCATATTGTAGCCAAGGCGGTGAAGTGTTTGTGCATCGAGAAGTTTAGTTTTACCGAATTCGGTCATATTGGCGAGCAGAGGCACATTGATATTATCTCTAACGGTAGCGAACTCTTTTTCACTTTGAAGTGCTTCGGGAAAGATAGCCTCAGCTCCCGCTGCTTCGTAAGCTTTGATACGTCTTAGCATGTGTTCCATTCCTTCGACACCACGTGCATCGGAGCGGACCATAATAAGAAAGTTATCATCACGTTTAGAACGGAGTCCCGCTTCTATTTTTCTAACCATTGTTTCAATGGGAACAAGTTCTTTGTTATCCAGATGTCCACATCGTTTAGGATTGGTCTGGTCTTCTAAGTGAATTCCCGTGAGCCCTGCTTCTTCCATGAGCTGTACTGTTCGTGCGAAGTTCATACTCTCACCAAACCCCGTATCCACGTCAGCAAGAACAGGCAATTTTGTCACACGAACGATTTGATGACTGCGCGCTGCTATTTGTTCGAGTCCTACCAAGCCAATGTCCGGGTAGCCAAGGTCATTCGCCATAACCGCGCCAGAAACATACACGCCCTCAAAACCAATACGCTCAATAGCCATTGCAATAAGCGGAGCGTACGCCCCTGGCAGTCTAAGCAAGGCATCCGTTTTCAATGCTGCTCTAAAATCAGCACGAATAGCACGTGGTTCTTTCCTATTAAATAACATGTGATACTAGGTTCTTAGGTGCTTAGCTTCTTAGGGTTCTAGGTTTTAAATGAATGGGCGCTGTCCTTGGAAATAAATTTATTGAAACAATCCTTTTTCTGCGGTGCCTGATGATTGGAGCGTAGCTTTAGGAATGGAGACATTAAGAGCAAGCAATTGATCGGATGTGAGGTCTTCTAACCGCGAAACAGTTGTTAGGAACAGGTCTTGTGTCTCTTTTGTTAAGCGATCGGTTGTCAATGTTTTGAATTTGTGAGCGTAATTTTCATAGATGAAGGGGCGTTTTCCATTGGGGTGGGCGTTGGCAATGCGCTTTTCAAAGTGGTGCACGGTGCCGTCTTTTAGCGTTACGACGACACTTCCTCCGAAGGCTTTTTCTTTAGGATCGGGGGCATGATAAGCTTCAGTCCATTTAGGGTCTTCGCATGTGCTTATTTTCTTCCACAAGGCAATCGTCGATGGCTTATTAGTGCGCTCAGGTGTATAAGAAGTAATGTGATGCCAGGCGCCGTCTTCTAGTGCGACAGCAAAGATATACATGATAGAATGGTCTAGTGTTTCACGTGAGGCATGCGGGTCAAATTTTTCAGGATCGCCAGAACCTGTTCCGATGACTTTATGTGTGTGATGGGAGGTATGAATAACAATAGTCTCAATCGAACTTAGGTCTGTTAGCTGTGCTTTTATTTCGAAGGCGAGATCAATAAGTGCTTGCGCCTGGTATTCTGCGGAATGTTCTTTGGTATATGTTTCTAATATAGCTAGAAGTGGTTCATTGGGTTCTGGAAGAAATATTTCATAGCGTGCATCTTTCCCGTCTAGGACCTGTGCTAGAACACTGTCTTCACCTTCATAAATAGGACTGGGGGCGCCTTCACCGCGCATGCATCTATCGATGGCTTCGATGGCTAATTTTCCTGCGTGAGCAGGTGCGTACGCTTTCCAGGAAGAGATTTGTCCTTTTCGTGACTGGCGGGTGGTGACCGTTACGTGAAGGGCTTGTTGTATAGCTTGATAAATGACCTCGTGATCGAGATTTAACAATTTTCCCAATCCAGCAGCAACGCTCACACCTAAATGGGCGATGTGATCTATGGCATGTTGATGAAGTGATATTGCTTTAACGAGAGCGACTTGCACTTCGTAAGCAACGAGAATTGCTGATATTAGAGCTTCGCCTGAGAGCAAGCGGCTTTGGGCGACGGCTAAGAGGGGCGGAATATTATCTGCTGGGTGCGAATAATCACGCGCAAGGAATGTATCATGGAAATCAAGTTGTCTTACTGCGGTGCCATTGGCCCATGCTGCCCACTCAGGCGAAACGAGGGAATCGCTAGCATCGACGCCAATAATAGGCGATCCACCCCTTTGGCTATTTCTAGCAGGGTGCGCAAGTGCCATTTCACGTGCGATGATTACAGGACGATCATTAAGGGCAGCAATAGCAACAGCGGTGTTATCAATGATACGATTTTTAACCATCTGCACGGCTTCAGGAGTAGGCTGCACTTTGCTACAAGCCAGTGTAGCCAATTTGTAAGCGAGTTCATCAGGTTTAGCTAACTTTTCACTAGAAAGATACGGACGGAGAGTATGAGACTTCATATTAAAAACTCTTTCTTCTTAAATAAACATCTTTATATAAGTTATTAATTATAAGAGGTCTTTTGGGTACAATTTTTCATGAAGCTACTTCAAGAATACTGACCCATGATTTATTTTGGCTTTTTGAAAATTTGACCGTACCTGATTTCAAGGCGAACAAGGTATGATCGCGACCTATGCCGACGTTATCACCTGGATAAAATTTTGTGCCGCGTTGCCGTACAATAATAGAGCCGCTTGCAACTTTTTCACCGGCATACCGTTTCACACCCAAATATTTAGGTTTGCTATCACGCAAATTATTAGTGGAACTCTTCCCTTTTTTACTAGACATAATGGATAAACCTCCGAGAAACATTTAATTTTTAAAGCTAGACCATGTCCATACAACAAAAATATAACAAATATACAACAAAATTACTGCTTCATTGAATAAATCGCTGCCTTATCTTATCCAATAGCTACAATTCCAAATCACCAACCATTGAATAAATCACTACCTTACCTAACAGCTACAACTCTAATAATTACAATTCCAATAGTAATAATAGTCAATTCCAATAATAACAATTGCCGCCGTATAAACTATTGTACTATAATTGTTATCATTTCGCTACAATTGTTACTATTTTAAAATTGTTACTATTTTAATGTTGCTATTTTAATAATCACAATTGCCGCAATATGAATTATTTTGCTGTAATTATTACTATTTTGATTGTTACTGTTTTGATTGCTACTATTTTGCTATAATTGTTTTTGCTATAATCGTTATTACGATGAAATTATAACATTGAATCGTCATATGACGGGGAAAATAGACTTGATATACTTGAAAATTCAACCAATCCATTATTTTGAATCGATCAACTGCTTTGAATTAATCAATTGCTTTGAATCAATCCCATGATCTAGCTTAATCTATTGCGATCTAGCATGATCTAGCTTAATCTATTTATAATCTAGCGTGTTCTAGCATGATCTATTATAATCTAGCTTGATCTAGTCTAATCTATTATGATCTAGCGTGATCTAGCCTAATCTATTATGATCTAGCGTGATCTAGCATGATCTATTATGATCTAGCGTAATCCATGTGACGTGAAAAAGGTCTGAATGATTGGAAAGAATCATTTTGTACCCGATTGAAAAGGTCTCAGAAAGAATTTTCCAATTATGGAGTGTTTCTGAGGAGATTTTCGTTAGAATCTGGTCGGAGCAAGGTATTTCTAGTTTGAAAGAACCTAGTTTGTGCTGCATATCAAGAGTGGGATTGAGGTCAGTGAGCATTTTAATGGCGTAAAAAAATTGCTGTTCGACCGTAGAAACCGCCGTACATACAGAACGTTCTATGATGATGCGGTCATTATGTGGGGGGTCATTATGTGCGGTATGAAATGGATATTTAGGCTCTGAAATTTGGGTTTCTCTGGCTGCAGTGCGACGAGATGCTTCTAAATACGCATGTCCCAACGTTTCAATCGCTAACACACACTTCTTATGATTGAGTTTAACCTTAGAAGTGATCATGGGTTTTGAGTTTGACCTTAGAAAGGGTCATGAACACAGTCTTTATGATTAAAAGTGTCATAAACATTGTTCTCATTTCTGACTACTGAGGACAATCTTATAGTCTTATTCTTAGAGTCCTATTCTTATAATCTTATATAAGCTAACCCACTCTCTATAACCACTGCAACCATTTATAACCATTGAAACTGCTGTGTAGGAGCAGTACTGCGCTATATAAAATCGCTAGAAAAATTAAGTTTTAGTGATCTTATTTACTTGTAAGACGGTATAATTTTGACGGTGGCCGTGAACTTTACGAAGACCGCCGCGTGGTCTATATCTGACCGAGCGGAGTTTAGGGCCTCTTGTCTCACCTGTTATTGCTGCTTCAACTTTGATGTTATCGAGATAAGGTTTCCCAATGAGAATTTCACCCGACCCATTGTTATAATAAAGCACTTTAAGATCAGCAAAAGACGTGCCCTCAGGCTCATCAATGTAATCCACCGTAACACTCTTTCCAGCTTCTAAGGTGTACTGTTTTCCTTTAATTTCAGCTATAATCATCATATCTGTATGAACATAAATCGCTAAGATAATGTGTTTTACAATGTGTTTTATAAAGTCAATTCTTAAAAAATAAGCCGTATTTAAAGAACTAAGCTGCTTTATAGATTGTCTGCGCTGATACAACGCCAACACTACAAAAAAAATGCTACCACAATATAGCAGTCTCTACAACCATTAAACGGCTTTATTCCTTTACCACTCTATTATTATACTATAGAAAAGCAGTCAATATAAGATTTTTAGTACAAATTGACTTTCTAATGTCTACAAACTACAATACTTTACGATACTTTACGATATTATTCATACAATACCATATCTATTTTCAAACATTAAGATTCTAAAATAGACAAAATATATGCAGTATCAACAAAGATTGTGACCTACTTAGACAAATTCAAGCAAAACTCAGTGGTATTAATGTGAATAAAACCTAATTGTATTAATTTCACCTAGTGGATACTGGCGTTTAAATGCTAATCTAAAATGCTAATCTAAATTCAAGCAGCATTTATTGTATTGATTTCACCTAGTAGATACTAGCGGTTAAATGCTGGTCTAAATTCAAGCAGCATTTAAAGAAGTCTAGCCTAAGTTTAAGCAATGTTTAAAACCTAGCCTAAATTCAAGCTCACTAAGGGAATATTCTTCCGAAAAATAGAAAGAAAATCCATTCCCCATGCAATAGCAATGTGAATAAGAATTCCACCTATAACATTAAACGTCGCAAGGGCAAGAATGCCCAAGAGATAGCCACCAAAAATAGCACTGATTGCTTCTAGCATCGGCTTATTGAAATGAATAACACAATAAAGCGACGTCATCGGTAACACAGCGTGGTGATCAACAATATCCAATAAACCAAGGACAAATGCTCCTCTAAACAGCACCTCCGTGCCCACAAAAGCAAGCGCATAGATAATTTCAAATATAAGTAGAAGTTTCAATGTTGAGAGATTGAAGACATTGTCAATGAACTCTATCTTAAGAATCGGATATGTCGCTAGAAATGAATCTTGAAGTGACGCGTAATACAACAACGGAATCATCACCATAAACATAAGACTGTAAAGTTTAAGATTGAATGCTTTCAATGTGAGACCGTAATAACTAGGTTTTCTGTAATAGCGTGTTGTCACAACATACATCATAAAATTCGCTGAAAACCAACAAACAAAAAATTTAAAATGTGACGCATTGTAGAAAAGATAATAGCGTTCCTTAGCATCGATATCCGTCTCTCTAAAAGAGCTCATGACACTCACAATAGCATCGACCCATTTTCGCGTATCTGAAAAAATTCCAATGGTAAGCATTAGCAGTAAAAAAGAAGTCCTCACATAGAAAGACCAAGAACGAAGCATCCACCCCTCACGGGCAATAACTAATTTAGGTACAGCCACGCCATAGTAAAAAACTGCAAAAAATAAATACCCATACCCTAGTCCTTTCCAGCTGCCTGTGTGCACACCTATTTTATCGGTCATAAAATTATAACGGTAATTGAAGTATATCGCCACCGCAAGAAACACCGCCGTATAAGCGTAAACAAAAAAATTGAAATCTTTTTTTATAAAATCACGCACATAACGGATAAAGGCTTTCATCTTCGATCACAATCCTTTCTTTAAACTGGTGCAGAAAACTATTTCAATACGAGTTGAGTCATAACCGCTCATAACCGCAGCCCACAGTAGTTGACAGTAGTTAAGAGCCTAGCCTATCCGCACTTACCCGCACATAGCAACAACTGGCATCAGTAAAATAAGACTATTAGCAGCATACAGTATGCTCATAATAGCTGATGCATAGCGGCGTAGTTATTGTACCATGCAAGACTACGATTTTTGTAAGGTTTGTATACGTTCGGTCATTTTGATAAAATAGACCAGAAAGAAGAGAACCGTTAATTGAAGAACGATATACAGAATAAGCGGATAAGCAATGCCTTCTGTAAAACCATAGGAATGCAGCCCTACACCTAGCAAATTGACACCGAACCAAGCGAGCATTACAACAATAATGCCAATAACCGCTCCACAAGCAAAACCGAGTTCACGAATCATCCCTCCAAATTTGCTATGAAATAAAATAGCACTCCACAAAATGATCAGAAGAGAACCATTTTCCTTAGGGTCCCACCCCCAGAATCGTCCCCACGATTGGTCTGCCCAGATACCGCCTAAAATCGTTCCAAGCACCGTAAAGATGATGCCAATTCCTTGTGTTGCATAAATGAGTTTAAAATTAACTTGCAAATTTTTATGTTTTGCCCGTTTACCTTCTCGCTCAGTTACCCCGTCAGCAGTAGTTAGAACTTTAGTGGAGGTATTCTTAGCTGCAGGCTTCTTTTCTACGTTCGATTGAGTCGTTTGAAATGGGTTTTGATTGTAAATGCGTTTAATCAAGTACACATGCGCAATCACACCCGAGAGGACAATCCCGCCATATCCTAGATTAATAGCAATAACATGCGTCGACAACCAGAAATTGCTACGCAAAACAGCGACAAGAACATGTAGCGTATCGCCATCTGTTGCAAAATAATTGGATATGAGTAGCAGGAGTGCTGCTGAAAGGGCGCCTGTCAAAATTCCCAGTCCTCTTTTTTCATATTTTTCTAGCCAAACCCCACCCAAGCTTGTCACAAAAGCAACAAACGTGAACGTTGAGAATAAATTGGTAATTGGAGGACGGCTTGTAATCAAAACACGTAATAACAACCCACTTACAATAAGACCTAATCCTCCTAAGAGTAGTGTTGTAGAGCCGATCTTTATATAACGTTGCAGTGAAGTACGGAGCGGGAAGGCAAAAAACGCTAGCATCGATAAAAAGGCAAATCCACACAATAGACTGGCATGATAAAAAGGGTCTAATGAATGATAAAAAAGCTCCCACGTCGCCTTAGTACGCGTCAATGGAGCGACAAGTTTAGCGTCAATAAATGTTTTATATTCTGTTACCGCATTATCAAATTCATACTGGGCACCAGCTCTGTAAGCGGTCACAATATTTTTAAGGGCAAAGATCTCTTTCGTGACGAGATTTTCACTTGTATTGAGAGCGAAGATCTGCCATGGCGTGAACCACCGTTCTTCACCGTGCGAATAAGAAGGAAATAATCGAAAAGGCAATTCTCCAAAACTGAGTGGAAATTGATTGTAGCGATTGGCAAGTTCTATAATAATGAGTTCTGCTGATGTGCGTGTCTTTTCAGATTTTGCTTGCGCCAGCTGTTCTTGGGCGGAGAGTTGTTCTGTAATTTCCATCATTTCCAGGTATGAAAAATTGGATCTCTCAGCAGAAAGGCTCAACAATGCTCTCACTTCATCATCAGGAATATAAAACGTCTCAGAAGGCAACGCATACACAAAGGAACTGAGCAATTGGTAATATAAAATATAGGCTTCATATATGCGAATGAGTTCTTTGTCTAAGGCATTGCGTGCTGATTCAGGTTTTTGATATGCAAAGCTAGCTAATTGCTGTAGCGTACCGATTCCTTGCACAAGGTCAGTAAACGAATACCTTTTGCTAGGATGGGGTGATATTCCTAAGGCATTAAACACATCTTCAAAAGTAATTTTAAAGATTCGATCGTCAAGTGCCTGCTCAGGCTCAAATAGGGTATGTGCAAGCCACGCTAAGGCAGAATATTTCTGTCCGTCATTGGCTTCGAATGTTGTTTTTCCATTGAAAATAAGCAAGGTCGTCTTCGCATACGCCGCTAGCGGCTTCACTCTCCCAGCATCGTGAATGAGTATATCACGCAACTTCGCTACTTCTAGTGTCTCTAAACCAGAACGACTGCTCACATTGGATAAGATAGGTTCGTTAGTACGTATATCACCGTTTTGCTTGGAACGAAAATAGCTAAAATCACTGTTTTCAGGTGGATTAGGAGGACTAGCCGTCTCGGTCTGTCCTAACAATTGGACTTGTAGAAAGACTTGTAAAAAAACTAAAATTGCTATCAAAAAACGGTAGCTTGTCATAACATCAATTCCTATAGCTCAATTCTTATAGATCAATCTCTATCAAACAAAATAACCTAATAAATACTCAGCAACCCATCAATTATTATAAATTATAACCCATTATAACCCATTATTAATCAAAAGCAGTCAGAAATTAAGTCTTACGAACATGCCGTGCAACGAACATGTAGATAAAATGTACTATCAAGCCTAAGACAAGCAATATACTTGCCACGTAGGGCACCCAGTAACCCGTATTGTAAACAACAGCAAGAATTGACCGTTCGCGTCCTTGGTTATCTTGAGCGAAAGAGGCTTGAAAGAACGTGTAATTGTCAATTCTCAGGGGAGTGTTCATATAGATACGACTTTCTTGTGTTGCATTGTCATGGTGTAGAGTAACTTTACTCTCGAAATTTTTGGCTTGTTCTGTGCCGTAATAATCTTCTTTGATAAAATCATTGAGAGTTACGATAAATGGGAGTGGATAGCGTTTTCGCTGCAGTCGTAAATAAAGAGGTCCCTCAGCGGTTTCTAAGACATAAGGCTCAGGGTCTGCTTCCCAGAGCAAGATCTTCTGTTCAGTACGAACCGTTTGTGATGATCGATCGTACTCAATACGGGGATTTTGCGCCTGAGCGTTACTTTGATTGGACTGCAGTTTAGTGCGGACGTCCTGCGGAGTGGCTGCCTTGAATTCTGTAATTACAGTAAAAAGACCGCCTGGCAAAATTTGTTCTCGTTCAAGCGGAAACTTCATATAAGACAAGGCCGTAAGACCACTCACACTGGCAACATCAGGTGCTCCAAAATTGGCAGGGCGCGCGTGTTCGTGATAATACTCTGGAATAAGTGTTACGTTGTAATTGCTAAACACAATGGGGTCACCTATTTTAATCGCATGCGCTGAAAATGCTTCGATATCACGACTGATCCGTCCTGTTTCATCATAGGCTTCACGCCACAACGTCAATTCGGAGTCGTAATAATTGTACGATACGCCTACACTTTCCCCTTCATTAAACGCAATATACGATTCCTTAGCAAAATAATGCGTCATAGACGACGCTACGAGTAGAAATATAAGCGCATAATGAATAATCAAAATCCCATACTTCTTGGGCTCAAAGCGATACCGATACACACAAGCTGAGATAAGATTGATTGTCAATACCAATAAAACCGTCTTAGCACCTGGCACTGGGATGATTTTAAACACCATAAAAAACCACGAATAGAAATAACGTTGCTGCGCTGCATAAAGACCGTATTCCACCTGATACAACGTCCCAAAAAATGTCAGCAACCAAAGTAGTAGTAAGGCTCCTACCGTTATCTTTAAACTACTAAGCGATTGACCGATCTGCTCAATCATATCACGCACACGCAATAAACGCGTATTTTCAATTATTCTTGCTAACATTTAACAGCTTTTCCAGCAACAAACATTTCTAGTACTGGATTTCCTCTTAACAATTCAATTATTCCGCCTCAATAACCTAATCATTTTCTCTTAACAACCTAATCATTTTCCCTCAATAACCCAATTCACTTTATATTCAAATTCACTTCAGTTATAAGAAACAATCTCAGAAATTTTACAATATTAACGCCGCCAGTCATCACTTCTAAGATAGCCATTTTTTATTAAAAAGTCAAGCCAATTTATTAAAATTAAGGCAAGATTTAAATAGAAAAATTTTTTTAAAAAGTCAAGCTATTTAACCAGAAGTGATTGTCTCCTATGTTATATTATCTGTATACAGCACCGTTTACAGCACTATTGACTTTATTCAGTACTATTGACTGTATTCAGCACTATTGACTGTAATTCAGCACTATTGACTGTAATTCAGTACTATTGACTGTAATTCAGTACTATTGACTGTAATTCAGCACTATTGACTGTATTCAGTACTATTTATCATACTTAGTATTATTTATCGTAATAGTCAATATTGGTTTATCGTATTTAGCATCATATTCAGCATCGTATTCAGCATTATTTATCTTATTTCGCACTGTTTACTGTAACTGGCACTATGTACTGTCTCGTACTACTTACCGTATTATACAGCACTATTGACCGTACCATTAAAATGATTGCTTTATCAAAACAGTAGAAAAAATCCTTATAAGAAACAACCTACCCCTACAAAAAATAACCTACCCCCACAAAAAATAACCTATAAGCAAGCACCACCCATAATTCATAAACATTACAGTACACATCAATTCCTTAACAATTGAAAATTCCATTGAATCATAACAATCATGACGGCAATTGAAAAAAACCCTAAGGCACTTATATTCTTCGACGGAGATTGTGGATTGTGTAGTCGTGCGGTAAGTTTCTTCATCAAGCACGACAAAAAAAGACGCCTACGCTACACTTCACTTCAAAGTAGGCGCGGAGAGAACATTCTTAGAATCTTAAACCATTCACAAAAAAAGCCCTTAGATACGCTAGTTTTTCAAGCATACACCTCTTCCACTTCCAACCCAATTCCACCCCCGCATCCTAATTCTCACAGCAAAACCAATTTTTCCAATGATATTCCCGCTTCACTCCTCATACGATCAGAAGCAATCATAGCAATATTGAAACAATTTTCATTGCCGTGGCGAATTTTAGCCCAAACTTTAAAACTTATCCCGCTATCATGGCGCGATAAAGGCTATGACATCATCGCCAAGTATAGAAAACAATTCCCCTACTTCAACAACCGTAGTTGCCGCATTCCAACTGCCGCCGAAAAAGTATGGTTTATAGATGATTGACATCATATTTCCCATTGCCGAAAAAGTATGGGTTATGGATGATTGACACCATATTTCCCATTGCCGAAAAAAGTATGGTTTATGGATGATTGACACCATATTTCCCATTGCCAAAAAAGTATGGGTTATGGATGATTGACATCATATTTCCCATTGCCGAAAAAAGCATGGGTTATGGATGATTGACACCATATTTCCCATTGCCGAAAAAAGTATGATTGAGGAAGATTGAGATATTTTTATCTCACTAGTGGCTAATATTCAATTTGTTCTATTTAAGAAGCTTTTTTAGAAGAAGGCTTGTTTTCAGCAGAAGGAGAAGATTCCAATCGGAGTGAAGCCATAAAATCATTGAAATTGGCACGTTCTTGGACAAGTTTCCGCCGTTCGTCCTGCATTTTAATAAATACCGACTGGTCATTAAATCTTATAATAGCAACAATAATAGCTTCATCACGACCGTACTCAGCAAATTCGGTCAGGTCCACATCGAGGTATAAGATTCCTGCAGCATTCGTCCGTGGAATTATCCCATTCAAATAAGCGCTGAGAAGTGGAAGTGAGACATTGGCTTCCATCTGGCGCAGCCACCGTAAAACATTGTCTTCTAACGTGCCCACTTCACCAGGGAAGCCTACAATCACCGTCTCAATGTCACTTGTCTGCGACCGAAATGATGCGAACCGAATACCGCTTGTCTCCTGTTCCCTCCAATCAGCAGGCAAAGTCCACCTTATATCACCAGTATTCGCACTGTCCATCAAAATTTCCTGCATAATATTCTGTTCTACCCTATTAGCAGATTCTACCGCCTCAAACGTTTCTTCGGTATAACTTCGGTACGGACTGGTTTTACGAAAACAACCTGTAATCACTGCAAGCAGCATTGCAGCTGTAATAATTATACCAATAGAAGCAAACCATGTGGAGTTCTTCATTTTTTTACCTCTTTTTCGTTGCGATGGATACAATTAGTGTAGTTTTTAATAAATTCAATGATTTTATGCAGATCACCACTCACCCACCCATGCCGTTTTTTAAAGGTATCATGAATATATTTCTCTATCGCTCTAAAATGGGGGCTCGGAAAGGCAAACTCTATCTTATAAGCACGATTAGGATCAGAACTTTGATAGCTATCAAGTTTCCTTTTCGGCTCTTTAGCAATACCTACTTTGTATTCGTTAGGGTAGTGTTTATTGGAGATGATGTATACGTATTTTTCTTTGGGTACTCGTGCTACTGAGTCCGTTCTACTTGGGGGACTTGTCCTATAATGCACTTGATTTTTGTATTTAAGGGGATAGGTTAGACCGGTAATTTCTTTGTTTAATCGCTCCTGAACCAATTCATAAGCCTTATGTGAACTATCTATGCCTACCCAATGTCTCTTTAACTTTTCACTTGCAATACAAGTCGTTGCAGAACCGCAAAATGGATCGAGCACCCAGTCATTTTCACGACTGCTTGCTTTGATGATTCGTTCTAATAAAGCAATTGGTTTTTGTGTCGGATAACCCGTCCGTTCAAGTGCCGTCCGACCCACCATATCAATATGCCAACTATCACGCATATATGGCTTTGTGTAATAGCCTAAGTTTTTGGGTAACGGACTTTGACACAGATCACATTTGACGTCTTTATATTCGGTCACATCTTTAAATTGATAGGATTTGTAGGCTCTATTGATAGATTTTTCATGCTGGGGATTGAAGAGGACACAAGTTTTATCCTTAGCGTAGTAAAGAATCGTATCGTGTTTCCTAGCAAAATGGCGTTTCGTAGCTCCACCACTTTTATAATTCCAGATGATCTCGTTTTGAAAATTGACCTCCCCAAAAATGCTGTCTAGTAGCAATTTCAAGTAATGACTCATCGTTTGATCGCAGTGCAGGTATAAACTTCCCGTATCTTTGAGAATCCGATGACATTCTACCAATCTTATTCCCATATACGCGAGGTAACAGAAATGATAACGATTGCCCAACTGACCAATGCCAGTCAGTAATCTATGTAAGGTCTCATGGTCTTCTCGAATAGTTTCAAGCCACTCAGTTTGAATGGCCGCTTCTTTAAAAACATCGTCAAATGACGCTCCCGCAGCACTTGTACCTATAGGAGCCGTGAATGTCTTATTTTTATTGAAGGGTGGGTCTAGGTAAATAAGGTCTATTGTAGCACTATCTATGTTTTCTAGTACAGGTAGATTGTCATGACAGAAGACAGTCCTATTTTCTAGATTGACTTGCTTCATCGATGGATCGAATGCTTGATTGCTAAAAAGTTACAATTCTTTAAAAACCTCTAGCACTGCATCCATATATGCTTCCGTAGAAAGATAATGGTCTGCCGTCATCTTATCACCGTGTATAAGTAGAGCCAGGTCTTTAGTCATGTTGCCATTCTCAACGGCTTTAATACAAGATTGCTCTAATTTAGAGGCGAAATCAATAAGCTCTGCTTGACCGTCAATTTTACCGCGAAATGCCAAACCGCGTGTCCAGGCGAAGATGGAAGCAATCGAATTCGTTGAGGTGGCTTTTCCTTGTTGGTGATTACGGTAATGACGTGTGACGGTACCGTGTGCGGCTTCGCTTTCTACTGTTTTACCATCTGGTGTGAGAAGTACAGAGGTCATCAGACCAAGGGAGCCGAATCCCTGCGCTACGGTATCAGACTGGACGTCGCCATCATAATTTTTACATGCCCAGACAAAACCACCACTCCATTTCAATGAAGCAGCAACCATATCATCAATAAGGCGATGTTCATACGTAAGTCCTGCAGCAGTCATTTTAGCCTTAAATTCTTGTTCATAGACTTCAGCAAAAATATCTTTAAACCTCCCATCGTAGGTCTTAAGAATCGTATTTTTAGTCGAGAGATACAAAGGCCACTTCTTAGTTAAAGCCTGATTGAAAGACGCGCGTGCAAAATCACGAATAGACGCATCTGTATTGTACATCGCTAACGCAATACCCCCTGTATCAGCAAACGTATAAACCTCGTACTCTTTTTCCTCACCACTAGGATTCTCAACGATGAGTTTGATTTTACCGCCTTTTGCTACGGAAATATCTCTAGCACGGTATTGATCGCCAAAAGCATGCCTCCCAATACAAATAGGCTGCTCCCAGCCAGGCACTAGCCGTGGCACATTTTTAATAATGATAGGCTCTCTAAATACTGTTCCACCTAAGATATTACGAATCGTTCCATTGGGTGATCGGTACATCTTTTTGAGTGAAAATTCCTTGACACGCGCTTCATCTGGCGTAATTGTAGCACATTTAATACCCACACGGTATTTCAGAATTGCCTCAGCAGCCTCAACCGTGATGCGATCATCACTTTTATCTCGGCTTTCCATCCCTAAGTCAAAGTATTTGAGATCAATATCCAAATAAGGCAGAATAAATTTTTCTTTTATCAACTGCCAGATAATCCGTGTCATTTCATCCCCATCTAATTCCACGATAGGGTTACGTACTTTTATTTTATTCATATCTTAACTATCCGTTCAATTTTTTACATTATTTACAGACTCAATAGTATTTTTATAGGAGTCTAGTATTTTTATAGGAGTCACTTATTAATAAAAAAATATATATTGATTAGAAGTTTTAGTAAAACCCGCTAGGGAAGGCTTGGTAAAAACCGCTTAAAACAACTTCATTCAAACACTTTTCAAACATTTTTCAAACACTTTAATTAAAAATATCTTAACCTTTAAAGCAATGGATCAATTCTTATAATAGATCAATTCTCACAAAAAAAGCATCATTTCGGAGAAAATACTGCAGTACAATTCCCGCAATGTATATATCCGTGAATTTAAATTCTAACATTAAATTGTAGTATCACTGACGAATTATCTATCCATATTTAAATTTTATACTTCCTATAAAATAGCTAGTTGACATTTTGATATATTATGATATATTAATATATATAGGGTTATGACGATATTAATGATGGTAAATAACACTAGAAATACTAAATAATTGTAATGATAACGCACGATACCGCAGATACTGAAATTTCATATCCATACCCCAATATCCATAACCCCATAATACCCGTGAACCATTCAACACAGTAAAATAAATTGAGATAATACTAACCACCTATCAATGAATTAGATCATTAAACACTTACTAGAAATGGCTAAAATTGGACTATTACTAGAAATGGCTAAGATTGACTATTCTAAATTGACTTATTCTAAATTGACTTATTCTAAAATTAACTTTGCTTAGGAAAAAAGCCAATGAGTAAACTCACCCGTGACCATATATTTACATCCGAATCGGTCTCAGAAGGACATCCCGATAAGATTTGTGACCAGATCTCTGATGCTATTCTAGACAATGCTCTCGCTCAAGACAAAAACGCACGCGTGGCTTGTGAGACCGTAGTTTCAACCAATCTTGTCGTCAATTGTGGTGAAATTCGTGTGAAAGGATGGGAAAATGTTAATACTGAACAGATCGCCCGCAATGTCGTCAAGCAGATAGGTTATGACAATGAAGCCTACCTCTTTTATTATAAGAATTTTGAATATATCAATAAACTTCACGCCCAATCCGCAGAAATAGCCCAAGGCGTCGAACAAGCCGATAACAACCTCGGCGCAGGCGACCAAGGTATCATGTTCGGCTACGCTAACAATGAAAGCAATGACTATCTCCCCCTCACCGTTAGCTACAGCCATAACCTGCTGAGGCATTTCTCAACACTACGCCGTAACAAAAAGATTGATTTTCTTCGTCCCGACGCTAAATCACAGATTTCTATTCACTACACAAATGGAAAACCCAAAGCCATTACCTCCATCGTTCTTTCACACCAAACAGATGACATTCCCTACGAGGAAATTAAAGCAAAATTGATTGCTGAGATCAAAGCATTTTTCAAAACAAGTAACCTCATCACCGATCAAACACAGTTTTATATCAATCCAACAGGAAAATTTGTCATTGGTGGCCCCCATGGTGACGCAGGATTGACGGGAAGAAAGATCATTGTCGACACTTATGGTGGTATGGGCTCGCATGGTGGCGGTGCTTTTTCAGGAAAAGACCCTTCTAAAGTCGACCGCTCAGCCGCCTATTACGCAAGATATGCCGCTAAAAACATTGTCGCAGCAGGCCTAGCCGATCAATGCGAAATTCAAGTTTCTTATGCTATCGGTGTCTCACATCCCATTTCTATCAATGTCAATACATTCGGGTCTCATAAAATCACAGAAGTGGCTATTGAAAACCTGCTGCAAAATAGGAAAATATTTGATTTCAGGCCTGCTGCGATTATTGAAGAGCTTGACCTGCTCAAACCTGACGGGTGGTCGTACCAACAAACCGCCAATTACGGACATTTTACCGACCCTACGTATCCATGGGAACAGATGAATAAAATTAAAGCTATTCAAAATGCCACTTGATGATAACTATTCTAATAAAATTCAATTAAATTCAATTGAATTCAATCTGATTTAATTTTTTGACAACTCTCCCAACAATCGCCGTCCTAACAACCGTCTTTACTAAATTTTAACTATTTACTTTATAATCTAAACACCCAAAACGCTAAATCACCCTAAAATCACTACTGTTCTAAATCATTATTCTTAAATCATTAGCTATACACAAGAAGAGCATATGACTCATACCCAGCACGAGATGGAAACGACACTACAAAAAAAAGATTATCAAATAAAAAACATTGACCTAGCAGAATGGGGTAGAAGAGAAATTCACCTCGCCGAAGCAGAAATGCCAGGACTCATGGCATTACGCCAGGAATATAAGGGCAAATTCCCTCTAAAAGGCGCGCGTATCGCAGGATGTCTGCACATGACTATTCAGACAGCTGTTTTAATTGAAACCCTTACCGACCTCGGCGCCGAAGTACGGTGGTCTTCATGTAATGTCTTCTCCACACAAGACCACGCTGCCGCTGCCATTGCAAAAACAGGCGTCCCCGTCTTCGCATGGAAAGGCATGAATGAACGTGACTACATGGAATGTATCAAACAAACACTCCAATTTGGAGACGACGCAAAGCCACTTAACATGATTCTAGATGACGGCGGCGATTTGACTAAACTGATCTTCGATGAATTTCCAGAATTGATTCCTAGCATTCGTGGTATTACCGAAGAAACCACCACAGGTGTACTCCGCCTCCTAGAACGCGAAAACGCTAATACACTACCCATTCCTGCTATCAATGTCAACGACTCCGTTACTAAATCAAAATTTGACAACAAGTACGGCTGCCGCGAATCTCTCGTAGACAGTATCAGACGTGCCACAGATATTATGCTAGCAGGAAAAGTAGCGATTGTCGCTGGATATGGTGACGTGGGCAAAGGCTCCGCCCAATCGCTACGCGGCGCAGGCGCACGCGTCATTGTCACAGAAATAGACCCCATCTGTGCTCTCCAAGCCGTAATGGATGGCTTCCCCGTCATGAAAATGAATAAAGCCATTCCCCAAGCCGATATTATTATTACCGCCACAGGAAACTGTGATATTATCACCGATCACCATTTCAAATTAATGAAAGACAAAGTCATCTTAGGCAATATCGGACATTTCGACAATGAAATCGACACCCGTGCCCTCAATGACCGCTACGGACATTCTAAAATAACGATCAAACCCCAAGTTGATCTTTACACCATTCCTCATGATGATGGCGACCGTGAAGTCATTTTACTCGCTGAAGGCAAGCTTGTCAACTTAGGCTGTGCGACAGGACACCCTTCGCTGGTAATGTCGAATTCCTTTACCAATCAAGTTCTCGCTCAAATCGAGTTATTTCACAATCACGCTACCTATGATAAAAAAGTCTATCGGCTTTCAAAGAAACTAGACGAAAAGGTTGCCAGACTGCATCTAAAACACCTTTCTGCTGAACTAGAAGTGCTCACCGATAAACAAGCCGAGTACATCAATGTTCCTACCATAGGCCCTTATAAAGACGATCTGTATCGCTATTAAAAAAGCTGCATGCTCCCCATGGTCACAACGCATACCCACTAAAATAGAGGATGAAAATAGTAGTGGCATGGCTGAAAAACACAAAAACCCAATTCCTAACCCAAAAGCAACGTCGTCTTCACACGGCACTTCAACAACAAAATTTAAAGGACTGACGACAGAGCTCTTACACAATGCTAACGCCCCCAAAGATCCCCACGGCGGTGTTCATCCAGCTATCCAGCGTTCCGTAACCTACACATACGATAGTGTTGAAGAATTGATAGGTGCGTTTCAAGGAAACCTGCCCAAAGACCATCCAAGTGGCTTCACATACGCACGGTCAAGCTCTCCCACCGTAACACACCTAGAAAGTCGTATCAATCACTTAGAAAATGGTATTTCTACGGTGTGTACGGCTACGGGAATGGCAGCCATTATCCTTCCGATCTTAGCCCTTCTCCGTGCTGAAGACCATATTATCACGAGCAAACATCTATTTGGCAATACAGTCAATCTTTTTAATACGCTTAAGCGGTTCGGTATTGATCTTGATTGTGTGGACATGACGGACATGCGAGAAATAGAAGCCGCTATTAAACCAGGCAAAACGCGTATTATCTTCTTAGAGACCATTTCTAACCCACTGACGTACATTCCAGACTTAGAGAATATTCAAGCCCTAGCTGCGCACCATGATATTATTACAATTGTCGACAATACGTTAACAACCCCCTATTTCTTTAAACCGCAAAAATTAGGTTTCACGTTCAGTCATCATTCGCTTACTAAATATTTAGGTGGTCACGCGGCTGCGCTGGGCGGTTCGTTAACGGACTTAGGAACCATGAAGTGGCAAAACAGTCCAAATGTTTTAGATTTTTATAAAACAACTGCCACAGCAGCTCGCAGCAATTCCCTTGCTATGCAGCAAATTAGAAAAAAAGGACTACGTGATATGGGAAGTACGCTATCTGCAGATAGCGCAGCAACGATCGCATTGGGATTAGAAACCTTTGTATTAAGAATAGAACGGATTAAGTCAAATATTAAAGAAATTGCCTTATATCTAGAAAAACATCCCAAAGTAGCCCGTGTCTATCATCCGACTCTCCGTTCGCATCCACATCACAACCGCATGAATGATTGGTTTTCATGCACAGGGTCACAAAAAAAAGAATACTTCGGGTCAGGCATTCTCTCCTTTGAACTCAAACCTCCACACGATATGCTCAAAATGATCAATTGTCTCAAAATTTTTAGACGTGCGACACATCTCGGCGACACAAGGTCGTTAGTGATTCCAGTCGCTCCAACAATATTTTTTGAATCAGGACGTAATCGCCGCCAGTACTTAGGTATCAGTGAAAATCTTATCAGACTTTCTATCGGAATAGAGGAAGTAGAGGACTTATTGACCGACTTAGCAGAGGCTCTTAAAAAAAGCTAGCATAAAAGCTAACGTGTGTGGTTATTATTCAAACAAGCCAATTATAAAGAGAGTATTCGTAATCGCTAGTTATCAATGAATAATGATCCCTTAGGTGTTTGGCATCTATATGAGTAGTATAAAGGTTATTTTAGGTTAGCATTTCATGAAAGACGTTTCGCAGTCGTTATTATTAAGAACGTTAAGAAAAGAACCTACACCGAGACCTCCTGTGTGGTTTATGCGGCAGGCAGGACGAAGTTTGAGTTCTTATCGTGCGCTTAAAAATAAATATGATTTTCAAACGCTGCTGAACACGCCAGACTTAGCTGCCGAAATCACACTTCTTCCCATTACAGACTTAGGCGTCGATGCAGCTATTATTTTTTCAGATATTCTAGTGATCATAGAAGCGCTGGGGTTCACTATCGGTTTTGGAGCCAGTCATCGCCCTGTATCCGCGTCGCAGTCACAAAAATACCCCCTCCATAGTCCCAGCAGCTCCAGTAAGCAAGCCGTATCACAAAAATTAACTCCATATATTGACAATCCGCTAAAAACAAATCCCTTACCTCCTACAAAGTATCCATATCGCAGTGATTGTAAGAAACTTGAAAATTTGAGTGCTGCAATCAAGCTAGTCAAACAAAATCGTCCTGAAATACCGCTTATTGGCTTCTGTGGTGGTCCGCTTACAATATTTTTGTATTTATTCGCAGGTAGTGGGGGTTCTTTTGAAGAAACGCTTGTTTTTATCGAGAACAATCCTGAGTTTTTTAGTGATTGGATTGCGTATTTAACGGATTGCTCGATTGAATACGCCGAATTACAGCTGCGTAGCGGTGTAGATGTATTTCAGATCTTTGAAAGCTGGGCGGGTCTTTTGAGCTCTGCTGCATACGAGAAATACGTGATGGGGCATGTTGTAAGATTAGCACAGCATATTAGAAAAAAAGCACCGGTCATCTACTTTCCACGACTATTTAAAGCGGCTTATCCTTCAATACCTACTCAAGAATTTGATGCTATCAGCATTGATGACAGCTTAACCTTAACCACGGCTAGCAAAATCTTCAATAAACCCGATAACCCAGCCAATAATATTGTCCTGCAAGGCAATATTCATCCACAAGTCCCTCTTTATCTAAGCCACGACCAATTAACAGAATATCTAACCGATTATCTTCGTTTTTTTAAGACCTATCCGCATTGGATAGTCAATCTAAGTCACGGTGTTTTACCTGAAACACAGGAAAAAGCACTCCAAATCATCTGCCAGACGGTTAAAAATTTGACCCACTAACAAGATCACATTAAGCATTGTCTTATCAATGCTTAATGACTAAGGATTCATACCTTAGCATACCTTAGCCTAGACCTTTATATGGAAATTTGAATATCATTGACAATGCGGCTGGATTTTACTGTTATAAGCATAGCTAGATTTTGCTAATATAAGGCTCTTGTTTGAGTACGGCTAGCTTTTACTGTCATGAGTAGCTAGATTTTGCTAGTATAAGGCTCTTTCTAGTCTCTATAAAGCACTAAATCTACCTATGTCTCATATAAAAAAGAAATTGTCTAAAAAAAAATTTATTTTTTGTAAAAAAAATAAGATTTTTCTAGAGGACATAAGAATTCATTATTATAAGATACCGCTTTTTATTAAATGAATACATTCCAATTAAGCGTACATTCTAATTAAGAAGAACAATCATTATTACAATACCCCCTATAACCCCCCTCACAAACAAGCAAGTATCTAAAAATAAATCATAGGATTGAATCATAGGATTGATATGGCAGAAAGACTTAAACTATTTATCACAACCCTGGGCGTCAAACAAATAGAAATTTCAAAAAAACTAGGAATTTCACATTCAAATATTACACGCTATCTAAAAGGAGCACGCATTCCGATCACCGTAGCCTTCTCACTGCAAGCAAGATTCGCACTCAGTCATAGATGGCTGTTACACGGAGAAGGGCCTATGTTCCTTAAAAATGAAGCACTAGACAACGAATCAGCAACCCTCCTCGAAGATTACTACTCTCTAGACCAAAAAGAACAAGAAGACATCAAAAAATATATCAATCTTCACAAATTTAAAAGTCATCACGCCCACCTAGCACAATCGTTCGAAGAAAAAGACCACCCAGACAGTCCTATCACCATTTCTTATAAAGAAAAAGAGCTTGTCAAACTCTGGCGCTCAGCAACGCAAGAGGATTGTGAACGCATTCTCCTCATTATTAAAGGCTTCTTAAAGAATAAAAACCCACTTCAAGATAAAAATAACCCAGAACCTCTCAAAGCTCCCAATTACGTTAAAGTTACAGGCGTATAGGTCTAAATATTAAGTTCGTAGAACTATCGTTGATAATGAAACATCATTGATAGTGTCCATTGATAGTGTATATTGATACGATAGCAGTACAAAAATGTGCCGCAGCCAATCATGTAATAACTAGCCGTAAAGCTAGCCTCAGCAAGCAAAACTTTGTTGTTCTCATATTATTTAAGAACAATACCTCCCAGCCGAACCATTGTAGCCCCCTCCTCGATAGCAATCTCAAAATCTTGTGACATTCCCATCGAAAGTTCGTCCATTACGATATTTTCATAACCTTCTGCCTGAGCCCTATTTCTAAATGTATCGGCAAGCAGTCTAAGAGTTCTAAAACAAGTACGCACAGCCGCTTGCTTCTGTTCTAACGTCTTGTGTTCTAACGTCTTATGTTCTAATGGCTTATGTTCTCGCACGTGCGACTTCGATGCATCTAAATGGGCATCTTTTGGGCTACTACTTGCTATTAGTGTAGGTGTCGATAACGAACGAAAATCAGGCGCCATTGTCATAAGACCGCTAATACGAAGAGATTTGAACGTAGCCAATGATGGCAATACCCGTAGCGCTTCATCTGGCGAAAAACCAAATTTAGAAGCTTCACCAGAGACATTGATCTGTAATAATACAGGTAATACGCGATTTTCACTAGCCAGTGCTTTTTCCAACGCAATTGCTAAGGAAAGCCTGTCTAGAGAATGCAACATATCAATGTAGGGAAGGATAGCTTTTATTTTATTGGTCTGCAAATGTCCGATAAAATGGACTTTTCCCATTCCTAAGCGACTCATTTCCCCCTTTTTCTGAAGACCACCCGTTCTAGCCGCTACGCAGCCATTATCCAGTAGGACTTTAATTTTCCTAACAGCATCCTGAACACGACTCTCACCGATAATGACGTTTTTATCGGTCGCAATAAGTGCTTCTATCTTCTCTACGTCTACGTATTTTGTAGCAACAACTAAATGAATTGAATTCACGTCACGTGAACCACGCGCACAAGCTGATTTAATAGCCATTCGCACTTTTTTAAGATTAGCTGCTAGTACTGGATCCATTGCTATACGGGTACTGTCTTTACCAAGCCTAAAAATACAATGCTAAAAAAAGCAAAAATATCTACGAAAGAAGGCAGAATTTAGAAGGCAAAATTTTTAAACAGTGCACTCAGAAGTGCACTCAAAACACCCTTCAAACACCATATGAAAAAAATTTTAGGATGAAATAAGGTTGCTTATTGTCTGGCGCCACTCAGTGCCTTTAAGATCAACCTCCAAAACACGACGATTTCCATCGATAAGAAACGAACTAGGCAACCGCTCTACACCATAATTTCTTGCAATCTCACCCTGCAGACCATTTTTATCGAAAACATGATGCCATGGAAGAGCGTATTCTTCAATAGTTTCTAAAAATGCCCGTTCATCTGTGTCGAGATTGACATAAATAATATCAAAACCAAGGTCTTTATACTTGTAATAGACCTCTTTATGATAGGGAAATTCTTGAATACATGGTGCGCACCAAGATGCCCAGAAGTCAATAAGAACAATCTTCCCTTTAAACCGATCCAAACTTAAAGTCACATTTTCAATGCTTTTTACACCTTTAAAGTGATTAGGAAAAGACTGTCCGATTGGATTGCTTTTGAAGAGAACGAGATTGACGTGCTTAGAATAATTGCCTTCGATGCGCTCAGCCCAAGTGCTTTCTCCCAACGCAAATTCACGCAAAACATTATGGTCTTCACTCTCAGCAAACGTCTGCAAATAACTCATCAACATAGATAATTTAGTATGACCGTTCTGCATTTTAGCAATCAATCTCTCACTACGCAAACGATCACGCAAAACTTGTAGATTGATATAAAGTTCTATTTCATCTAGGTACTTCAATTGACCGGCAGATAACGTTTTATGGTCTTGTTTGAAACCTTCAATCCGTCTAAGTCCTGTATTGCCAATATTACTGAGTTCTGTACGAAAGTTTTTATCGCTAGCTGCGTCGTCTGTTTGTTCTTTTTCTGCTTGTTCTTGCAGTGCTATTAATTGATTGAGTTCTGCATTAATATAAGCAAAAAGCTCGTCTTCAAATTGACTAAAAACATCTGCTGGCAAACTTCCCGCTTCAGATTTTTCATCGAGCACTCCTTTTTCCATAGCGATAAGATTTCTATTTAACCCAATAGGAACCTCATCTTCGAGGACTTCAGGAACTGCTGAGCGAAGATTGAAACTATCTGCTACGAACTCATCATCGGTAGCCTGATTTTGATCTAGATAAACCTCTTCACTCGCAGCAAGGGACTGCTCGGCATAATCACGTGAAAAGACAAATATCAAGTAGCCAACCGTTGTTAGCAATGTCATAACAAGCAAAATCAAATAACCTTTCTTCCAATCCACAAGCATACTCCACCAAGTAGTTTTCTTTTACAAAGGTAACGGCATAATAATAGATAGCAGTAGCTAGGATAGAGCAAAATCGGACAAGAGAAAACCTAAGACAAAGATTAAGCTGGATTTAACGCAACGTCACCGGACTTGACTTCACCTAGTTTCTTAGACTTGTTTTTATTTTTATGACGTGAGCGTTTTTGATCTATTTTAGTCGCTTCGAAATTAAGCAGCTCACGAATTTCATCCATGCCCACAGTTTCTTTTTCAAGCAATAATTTAGCCAATTTATGCAAGTCTTTGATATGCTTTTTTAGAATTTTTTTGGTTTCACTGTAAGCGTTATCGAGAATGCGCTTGATTTCAAGATCAATTTTCTTAGTGATCTCTTCTGAATGCACGGCTGCTGGTGAGCCATATTCATTGGTTGGCAGATAAAGGGGTGTCTTTTTTTCACTGAACGCTATAGGTCCGAGACGACTTAAGCCCCATTCACAGACCATTGATTTAGCGATTTTCGTAGCGCGCTCGATGTCATTCATGGCGCCATTGGTGACGTCTTTGAAGATAATCTCTTCAGCGACACGACCGCCATAGAGGACACGTAATTCGGCTTCGAGTGATTTTTGGTTCATTGTGAATTTGCCGTCTTGCGGAAGAAAATGCGTGATCCCCAAAGCACGACCGCGAGGAATAATAGTCACTTTATCCAGATCATTGGCCTCAGGCATTAACAGACTCACTAACGCATGTCCTGCTTCATGATAGGCTGTGTTCTGTTTTTCACGAGAAGAGACGAAGATTGACCTTCGTTCAGAACCCAGTAAAACTTTATCCTTAGCCTTATCGAGACAATCAGCATCAACGTCACGTCTACGATTTTTAGCAGCAATGAGTGCAGATTCATTGATAACATTGGCAAGGTCTGCTCCTGTCATGCCTACTGTAGCGCGTGCGATACGTTTGAGATCGACGTCTTCTTTAAGTTTAATTTTCTTTGCATGGACTTTAAGAATAGCTTCTCTACCGACTAAATCGGGAACTTCGACAACAACCTGACGATCGAAACGTCCCGGTCTAAGCAAGGCTTTATCTAGAACATCTGGTCTATTGGTGGCAGCAATCAAAATAATGCCCTGTTCGGTAGCAAAACCATCCATTTCTACGAGCAATTGATTGAGTGTTTGTTCGCGTTCATCGTGCCCGCCGCCGTAACCAGCGCCGCGCGCACGTCCAACAGCGTCTATTTCATCTACAAATATGATACAAGGTGAATTTTTCTTGCCATTTTCAAACAAACTACGCACACGAGATGCTCCCACACCGACAAACATTTCAACGAAATCAGAACCCGATATCGAGAAAAAGGGAACATTCGCCTCGCCAGCAACCGCTTTAGCCAGCAATGTTTTTCCAGTACCAGGCATCCCCACGAGGAGAACACCCTTAGGAATCTGGGCACCCAAGCTACCAAAACTGCGTGGATTCCTTAGAAATTCTACAACGTCTTTAAGGTCTTCTATTGCCTCCTGACAACCTTTAACATCATCGAAACGCTCCTTAATGTCATTGCTGTCGATCATCTGCGCTTTGCTTTTACCGAAATTGAAGGCTTCGCTGCCCCGTCCGCGCAATTGTCGTGAAATAATAAACCAAAAAAACAACATAAGTACAATCCAAGGTAGCCATTGCAGTAATACCAGTAGAAATTTTGATTGTTCGCGCGTCTCAGAGTGAATGACGACATTTCCCACAAGCAACTTCTCAACTAAGTTAATATCCGTATAAGGAATACGTGTCTTATACCCGACACCGTCTTTCTCAAATTCAATGATACTAAGATTCTCAACAATCAATACTTCAGAAATAGCATTATTGGTGACGTCATTGATAAATTGCGAATAGGATACCTGCGTGAGATCAGACTTGCCGTCATTCCTATTAAGCGCAATGAACGTAAATACAATAAGTACCAGAATCAGAAAGTATGAGAACCGATTCCAAGCTTGGGCGGGTCCTTTTTTATTCGGCGGCGGAAGTGGCATTTTTTCTGAATTTCTATCAGTACTCTTCTTTCGCAATTTTTTTTCAATATCTTTAAGAAATTCTTCGTCTTTATCTTTTTTATTCATTAAACCTACTTTGACTACTCTTAATAAATTTTTAATAACAGGTTCGTTGTGGAATGCTGGTGCTGATGGTATTAGGTGATGATTTATTGTTATAACAATTGCTCTGCTAGTGATTAGTGGTATTTAAGGTAATTTATTGTTATGACGATTGCTGGTGCTAGTGATTAGTGGTATTGAATGGTAATTTACTGTTATGACGATTGCTGGTGCTAGTGATTAGTGGTATTGAATGGTATTGAATGGTATTGATAAGTGATATTGAGTAATGATTTGTTATTATAACGATTTATTGTAATTGAGGGTTACAATACCCTTATTTTACGGTACTCTTGTTTATCATGATGATTTATTATTGATTATTGCAACAGCAGATAAATACAAAAAGTGCAGGAACACAAAAAATACCAAAATCATACCTTATATATCGTATTCTCCATGCCGTATCATTATCTATTATACACTAACTCTTACCGATTTAGGCTGTAATTTAGACTATAAAATCATATCGACCGCTCGCAAGCAGCATTTTAGTAACAAACAACTTGAAGGCTTTATAACAAAATTACAATCGCTAACTAAAATCATAGAAACACATTGAATATAAGCATTTATATCAGAATTTATCGAAGCTGCTTATAAGCTATATTTATAATATAACTCTTTATAACTAAAAAGTCAACTATCCTTGTACTGCAATGATTTTAATTGCAATAAATTCACACCCACAAGCTATTTTTGACATCATTCATACTCCTAGGCTACTTTTGATGCCATTCATACCTGTAAACTACACAATTCATACCTGTAAACGACTATTGATATGGATAAACGACTATTGATACCGATGATTCCAATTGCAGTAAAATCACATTCCAAAAGATCATACTCTCAGCCATCCACACGACAGGAACAGCTTTTTTAGATGAACTTCAGAGCTCCTCCTTATCCCCTTTTTAGAATCCCTCCTATCACACTTAGAAATCACAATATTAGCCACGCACGTGACCAGAACAACTTTTTTAGATGAAGTTCAGAACCCGCCTTTTTAGAGTCCCTCTCCAGAACCCTGCTTTAGAATGACTCAATGGACATTAGACATGGATTTTTAAGGAAGAATAGCAATAACCCCACATAAGAAGAGTAATTTATAGAAACAATACTTTCCTTCCCTCTTTATGCAGACAAAACACCTAAACAACGATATAAGTCCCTGTTAAACTAGGAATTTGCCTACACAAAGAGTTAAAAAGAAGAAAGTAGAAGAAATTACACTTCAAAGACTAGGAATATTCCTATCCAACTAGGCGCAGGATACTCTGGGCATTTGTATTTGCTTGAGCGAGCATTGCAATATTGGCTTGATTGACAAGAAGGTCTCTGGCAAGATCAGTAATTTCTTGAGCGATATCTGCGTCACGAATTTTGCTTTCTGCATCAATAAAATTCTCAACCGTAACATTAGTCGTGCTGAGCACAGAACCAAGCCTATTTTGATAGGCGCCGAGGTCGGTGCGCTGGTCATTGACACGCGAAAGCGCCTCATCAATGGTCGCAATAGCCTGATTCGCCTTAGCAGGTGAAGAAATACTGATATTTTCTAGACCCAATGCGGTTGAATTGAATGTTGATATAAATGCGCGAATACTCTGATCAACATCAGGTCCTACGTGGAAATATAAGGATGCGAGTGGAACACTTTCAGCACTCCCGCGTGCAAACCGTCCATCGAGGATTTTCTGCCCATTAAACTCAGCAAAAGATGAAATCCGATTGATCTCTGAAACCAATTGACTGACTTCTTTCTGGACATGTAATCGATCTGAGCTCGAATAAATCCCATTACCCGCCTGAATGGCAAGTTCTTTGATGCGCGTCAAAAGGTTTTGCGATTCGCGCAGGTACCCTTCGGTCGTTTGAATAAACGATATAGCATCGTTTGTGTTTTTTCCTGCCGAAACAAGCGAACTGATCTGTGTTCTTAGCTTTTCTGAAACCGCAAAAGACGCAGGATCATCTCCCGATCTATTAATGCGTTCTCCAGAAGAAACACGCTCAAACCCAGTTCTTATCGTAAGGTTACGTGCATTGAGTACTCTTGTTGAGTTCACAGCAGAGATATTGTGATTAATTTTCATTTAGCGTTCTCCAGCTTAATTAAATAATAATTAAATATTTTTTAAAGTTTACACACTCCGACTCCGATATTCGATGTGGAGAAGAAGGTATTCTTCCTTCATCAGAAATTATAACATATAATACAACTCCTAGGGAGAAATTTATGCTTTAAAGATCCAGACTTTCAATTTTCACACACAATTACCCTCAAAAAACAGCTTATTTTCTTTTTCTCACACTATCATTTTCAAATAAGCACTAAAACCCTGCACAAATAGACCAAGAAAAATTCACAAATTGTCTTTAAATTTACCGAATTCGTGGTTATTCGCCTCTTAGACATGACAGTAATACGCATAACAGTACGCATAATGGCACACATAATAGCACGCATAATAAAATAGTACGCATAATAATACGCATAAAAATTGAATTCTAACAAATAAGTTTCAATAGCTCATTCGCAACGAATAAATTTCAATAGCTTATTCCCTTGATGGGAGAATTTTTAAAAAAAATTCTCTCAGGTAGGAGAATTTTTCAATAAACACACCACAATTGCTCCACAGCAATTGCAATATAATCCTTAAAACAGACCCTAATTCTTAAAATAGCCCCTAATTCTTAACAGACCCCAATCCTTAATAGACCCCAATCCTTAACAGACCCTAATCTTTAACAGACCTCCTATGTACGATAATAGCTTAAAAATTTTAGTATAATTCGTAAAATTTCCTTGATTTATTCATTTTATTTCTTCTATGCCCACACCTAGCCATAATCAATCATCAGAGCTAGATTGAGAATCTCTCAATCTCGATGGAGAGACATTGAATTTTGATGGGGAAGTGCTCAATCTCGATTAAGAATCACTCAATCTCAATGGAGAGGCATTAAATTTTAGTGGAGAAGTACTCAATCTCGATTAAGAATCACTCAATCTCAATGGAGAGACATTGAATTTTAATGGAGAAGTGCTCAGTCTCGATTAAGAATCACTCAATCTCGATGGAGAGACATTGAATTTTAATGGAGAAGTACTCAATCTCGATTAAGAATCACTCAATCTCAATGGAGAGGCATTGAATTTTAATGGAGAAGTACTCAATCTCGATTAAGAATCACTCAATCTCAATGGAGAGACATTGAATTTTAATGGAGAAGTGCTCAGTCTCGATTAAGAATCACTCAATCTCAATGGAGAGACATTGAATTTTGATGGGGAGGCATTGAATCTCGATTGAGAATCACCCAATCTCGATGGGGAAGCATTGAATCTTGACAGAGAAGCCATTTAGATCATCGAGCAAACCCAATAATCCTATTAAAAACAGTACTTTTAAGAATATAATCTTATAGATTGCTAACGATTGTGATTGTCCTAGCCATACATCGGCTCAGTCAATTGTTCTATAAATTGAACTGTAAATTGAGCTATAAATTGAACTGTAAATTGGACTATAAATAACATTTTTTATTCAAATTTCTTAAAAACTCTAGCAAACAATCATCTAAAAAATAGAAGCCCCACGACACCAATGACGACCTACCCTGTAACCATAAAAAATACTGAATTGCTATCCGAACATGGATTTATTGCTGGAGAATGGGTTGAAGCGCATTCTAAAAAGACCCAGCCAGTGCACAATCCAGCCACACAAAAACTTATAGGTAGCATTCCATGGATGGACCAGAGAGAAACCAAACTAGCCATTGAATCTGCTAGCAAAGTACTTCCACACTGGAAAGGACACACCGCTTTAGAACGCGCCAATATGCTCATGAATTGGTATCGGCTTATTCTAGCCAATGAAAGCGATCTAGCTGCTATTTTAACCAGTGAAAATGGAAAACCACTCGCCGAAGCCAAAGGCGAAATCGCTTACGCCGCCAGCTTTATCAGATGGTTTGCAGAAGAAGGACGTCGTATTTATGGACGCCATGTTCCACACCAAAAACACGGCACACGAATTATGGTCATCCAACAACCTATCGGTGTCACATTCGCTATTACACCGTGGAATTTCCCCGCAGCCATGGTCACACGAAAACTCGCTCCAGCGCTTGCAGCAGGATGTCCCATGATCGTCAAATGTTCTGAATTCACACCTTATACCGCTATCGCTCTTATCAAACTCGCTGAACAAGCAGGCTTTTCTAAGGCAAATGGCTTAGCAGGCGTCATTCAATTACTTACAGGCGACGCCGTAGCCATCGGTAAAGAAGCCTGCACAAATCCAATCGTAAAAAAAATATCACTCACAGGGTCTACGCGCGTTGGTAAAATATTAATGGAACAATCCGCTACCACACTTAAAAAATTATCGCTAGAATTAGGCGGAAATGCGCCATTTATTGTGTTTGAAGACGCCGATCTAGACAAAGCTGTCGCAGGTGCTCTTATCTGCAAATACCGTAACAGCGGACAGACATGTGTCTGTGCCAATCGTATATTTGTCCATAAAAAGCTTTATAAAGATTTCATTGAGAAACTCACCGCTGCGGTGAGCCAATTTAAAGTCGCTGATGGATTTACACCAGACGCACAGATCGGACCTCTTATCAATGACGCTGCTTTTACAAAAGTACAGCACCATGTCTCCGATGCAACCGCACATGGCGCACAAATCACTACGGGTGGAAAACCCCTTGCTCATTTGGGTAAGAACTTCTACGCACCTACCGTACTAAGTAACGTTTCCCCCGACGCACTCTTAAATACTGAAGAAACCTTTGGTCCAGTGGGCGGCATTATTCCTTTCCAAACAGAAGCTGAGGTTATTGCTACTGCGAATAATACACCTTATGGATTAGCCGCTTATTTCTATTCACGCGACGTCGGTCGTGTGTGGCGTGTCGCTGAGAGCATTGAAGCGGGCATTATTGGGATCAATGAAGGTATTATTAGCTACGAAACCGCTCCATTTGGCGGTATCAAAGAATCCGGTATGGGCCGCGAAGGCGCTACAGAAGGCATTCAAGAATACCTCTATACGAAATACCTACTTATGGGCGGCATTGACACCTAAACAAACACCTCACCAGACCCAAATACACCTAAATACACTACTCTCTTAATTATGTTACCTCGTGTTACCCAGTAATTCAAAACACTAAAAACATCAAAAACTATCAAAGATTTTATATCCACTGGCAAGCCTACAAAAAAAGCAGCATAAATCATAAAAGCAGCATAAATCATCTATGGCAACCCGCACCGTAAAACGCAACGCAAAAACCTCTCTAGCCAATGATGAAAAACGCGGTTTTTATGTGAGTGATTGCGTTAAATTTATGCAAGGCATGCGTCCTTGTACCGTAGACCTAACCGTCACCTCTCCTCCTTATGATAACTTACGCAACTACGATGGATACAAATTTGATTTTGAGGCTATTGCAGACCAATTATACCGGATAACCAAGCCAAATGGAATTGTCGTCTGGGTCGTTGGCGATAAAATAACCGGCGGCAGGACACTTACCAGTTTCAAACAAGGTTTGTATTTTCGTGACATTGGCTTTAATATGCACGACGTCATGATTTATCAAAAGAAAAATACACCTTTTATGCGAAGCAATGCTTATACCAATTGTTATGAATTTATGTTCGTGCTCTGCAAAGGCAAACCTGCCGTTTTTAACCCGATCAAACAAAAAACTATCCGTTCTGGTGAAGAAATGGTCGTTTATAACAAAAAAGCAGACGGGATAAACCGTAAGACTAAAGCCACCTTAAACAAAGAAAAAACAAAAACAAATATCTGGCAATACGCCGTTGGCTTAGGCGGAACAACTACCGACCGAGAAGCCTTCCTGCACCCAGCAGTATTCCCAGAAAAACTAGCCTACGATCATATTCTATCGTGGACAAATAAAAATGCCTTAGTCTTCGACCCAATGTGTGGCAGTGGAACAACAGGTAAAATGGCTAAACTTCTCGACCGTCAATTTCTCTGCATTGACATATCAAAAGCCTATATCGACATCGCTAAAAAAAGGATCAAACGTTATGAACACGACCTAGCCATGAGTTCTCTACTTTAAAGACAAATATACCCCGAAAAACAAAAAATACCCCAATAAGAGCAATTTCTAGTAAAAACGGCACTTCCCTACATATAAAGACAATTTTTAGTAAGAACAGGATTTTTAAAGATATTTACTGGTATAGCCTTTTTTAGTTTTTTTAACCTCAGCAACCGTTCCCTCAGCAACAACATAGCCCCCCTCATTGCCGCCCTTAGGACCTAAGTCAATAAGGTAATCAACACTGCGGAGAAATTCGACATTGTGCTCTACGACAATTACCGTTCCACCCTTCTTAACAAGCGCATCTAGAGCATAAATTAGCGTCTGAATGTCCTTAAAATGTAACCCCGTAGTCGGTTCATCAAGAATATAAAGCTTGCTCTCAGCCGCTTCAAAAGCAAGTTCGCGCGCTATTTTAAGCCGCTGCCGCTCACCACTGGAAAGTTTAGCGGTTGCAAATCCACACTTCAAATACCCTAACCCAACGTCTATTAATCTGTCCAGTTTCCTAACAATCTTCGTATAACTGTAAAAAAACTCTTTCGCCTCAGCAATAGTCAACTCAAGGACTTCATGAATATTTTTACCATTGTGATAAACTTCAAGAATTTCATTGCGATAACGTTTCCCACGACAAGAATCGCAAGTAATTGAAATATCCGACAGAAAATGCATTTCAATCTCTTCTTCGCCTAAACCATGACACCGTTCACATCCGCCCTTCCGTGCCACATTGAACGAGAAATGTCCCATTGTATACCCACGTTCGCGTGCTAGACGAGTTTTATAGAAAACTTCACGAATATCGCTTAGAAAATCCATTGTACTGGCAACGATCAACCGTTTACTGGTGGTGATTGCACTTTGATCGACCATGATACATTCCTTAGGCATTTTAAATGCTTTCACTTCCATTGTTAACGGAGACGATTTAGTAGCATTTTTTTTACGCTTACTGCTATAACTCGGCTGAGTGGCAACATCTTTTTTTATAGCCTGGATAAACCCAATATTGGCAGCTTGTTCTTTATTATGAAAATGCAGCGCCTCTTCATTAGAATCTGCTGGTGAGACAGAAAATCTTTCTTGAATCCATTCAATAAGCGAACTTTTACCCGAACCTGAGACACCTGAGATACCCGTTATCGCACAAAGTGGGACTCGTACCGTAAAATCTTTCAAATTATGCCGTCTCACATGTGTTAATTGCAGATAGCCTCCTGTTTTAAGGAGTGTTTTTTGTTCTAAATTACGTTCTGAGACGTTACAATTCCTATTGTAAATCAATTTTCTAAGCCCTTGGTTTTTCGTATATAGGTAGGGATAGAAACTACATTTATCAAATCCAGCAGCTCGTTTATCATTGCGTCCGACATACGTCAAAGTCCCGCCATGTTCACCCGCCGCAGGACCTACGTCAATAATATAATCTGCCTGCTCAATAACCCCAGCAGAATGTTCTACAATCACAACTGTATTGCCTAATTGTTTAAGTCGCTTAATAATTTTAACCAGCAAGTGATTTTCATATTCATGCAACCCAACAGAAGGTTCATCGAGAACATAGATCACATCTGAAAGACGACTTCCCATTTGCGTAGAAAGCCGAATCCGCTCCACTTCACCACCCGCTAAAGTCGCCATTCTACGATTTAACGTTAAGTAACCGAGCCCAAGATCGAGCATCTGCTTAAGCCGAAATGTAATTTCTTTGCTAATCTCCTTAACAATCTCTTTTTCACGACCACTAAGACGCTTTAACAATTGACTAGACCACATATACGCATCTGTAACAGAGTAACGTGTCACATCGTAAATAGAATGGCCAGCCACACGAACACGAAGCAATCCAGCATTGAGTCTTCCGCCACCACAGGCTGTGCAAGTTGTCATCCTAATAGTAGATAAAAGTACATTTCGCAACGTACGATAGTGCTTAGAACGGTCTACGGTGATTAATTCTAGAAATGCATAAAAACCACGCCACCGTCCCTTGCCATAGAAAAAGAGATCGTGTTCTGCCCTATATTCAGGTAAAAATAACTCGCGCCATGTCAATTTTTGTAGTGAAGGCGTCCAGTGTCCACCTTCATTTCTTAACTTTACAGCCTCAATATCATCAGAATTGATCCAATTATCAAGGTCCGAGACCCACGCAGAAGTTAGTTTTTGCTTGCGGGTAGAACCTGCCTTAAAGATAACTCCATTCTCGTTCAAAATGATATTTGTCAATGCAGCCGAACGAGAAAAACCGAGTCCACTGCACTTAGCACACGCCCCAAGGTGGTAATTAAATGAAAAATCTCGCGCAGTTGGAACATCCTTCATCACGATAAAATCATCCATACAACTAAGAAATCGCGTGTAATATTGATACGCACTGGCTTTTTTTGAAATGGAATCATTCTTTTTAGCAGTACTATGACTATTGACTACTTGCTGTGCTCGCGTAGGTTCTTTAGATTGGCTAGACGTAACGACTTCAATTCGTAATAGACCATTGCTAAGCTTATAGCTACGCTCTGTTGCTTCTAAAATCCGTGCAAAATCCTGCTCTCTAATCTTAAATCTATCTATCACCAGGAAGATATGGTGAGCTTGCTTCATTTTCTCGACAAGTTCAGTCCGATCTGTTCCTTTTACATCACTACCTATCCGTACCAACTGCCCATCAATAACCATGCGCAGATAGCCACGCTCTAAAATTAATTCTAAATAAGAATTCAATTTATCTTTTGTCTCGATAAAACACGTGAAATCACTAGCGGGCGTATAAATTCCTTGTGATGAAGTGGAAGCCCGAGACCGCTTAGTGAATTCTTCTAACCATAATGGCGCTAGAAATAAGAGCGTCGCCCCCGTGTATTCTTTTGTAATATTCTGGACGACTTGGGCAGGCGTATATTGTGTTAACGGAAGATCACATTTAAGACAATGCGGCCTTCCAATATTTCCGTAGAGCACACGCAGATAATCGTAAATCTCTGTATGCGTTGCAATAATAGAACGCGGACTGCGTGCCACACGCTTTCTGTCAATACAGATCGTCGGAGAAAGATTGTCCATTCGTTCGGCATTGACACGACCGATACGTCCTAAAAATCGTCTCGCATAAGTCGATAGACTCTCTAAATATTTACGTTGCCCCTCTAAAAAAATGCTTTCTAATGCAATAGAACTTTTTCCTGACCCAGAGACACCTGTAACAACCGTCACTTGATACTTAGGTATTGTGAAAGAGACATTTTTAAGATTGTTTGTTTTAAGGTCTTCGACGATGATTTGATTTTCATTGGCTAGGGCATTGATTTTACGAACGGTATCTTTTCTTACTGGAGACGGGAGCTGGTTAACCGTAGAAGTGGCGGGCATTTTTTTTAAGAGCGTATTAAAATTTTTCATTTTAAGGTAATGCCCTTGTTTCTTTTTGTGCTGACGATCACTGTATTCTTGAAATGCAAGTGCGGTTGGCGTCTTCTTTTTTAAAAGTTCGGTAAGCGCCCCGTTGACAATCAATTTTCCGCCCGCTTCACCACCACCCGGGCCTAGTTCTAATAGATATTCTGCAGCTTGAATCACTTCCATATTGTGTTCGATAACAACGACTGTTTGTCCCATTTTTGTCAATTGATATAAGGCACTGAGCAGTCGTTTAATGTCTTCGAAATGAAGTCCTGTTGTTGGTTCGTCTAGAAAGTAGACTGTTGTTCCCGTTGCGCTTTTTGAAAGCTCCGCAGCGAGCTTAATGCGCTGCGCCTCTCCTCCAGAAAGCGTCGTAGACAACTGCCCTACCTTCATATACCCAAGACCAATATTAACTAGAATACCCAAAATCCGTTCCAATTTTTTAAAAACCTTAAAAAATTGATACGCTTCTTCAATGCTCATTTCAAGCACGTCATAGATGTTCTTCTCGTTATAAAAAATATTCAATACACCCGTATGGAATCGCTTTCCATTGCAGACCTCACAGACCACCTCCACAGGTGCAAACATCTGCATATCCATTTCAATCACACCCGATCCTTCACAATGCTGACACCTTCCGCCAGGCACATTGAAGGAAAAATGGCTCTTCGTGTAACCACGAATTTTAGCCGATTTCTGGTTTGCAAAAATATCACGAACCGTATCCCAAGCTTTTGTATATGTTGCTGGATTACTTCGCGACGTACGTCCTATCGGTTTTTGATCGATAAGCAGGAAATTTTCTACTGCCCTAAGCCCTGTGATATACTTGACATCTCTACTTCCTTGTCCGTATACGGCAAGTCTTTCTTCAGGGCACTGCTTAGTACTCTCTTCATCGAGGCTGCTGGCTTTGTCCTTCTTAGTCGCAGCACGCTTATGGTAAGCGGTAGTCGGCTGCTGCCGTTTTTTACGCCACTGTTTTTTGTAATGATTGAGGCTATCTTTAATAGCACGGGTCATGACGTTCATTAAAGTTGACTTGCCAGAACCAGAGACACCTGTAATCACCGTCAAATGTCCTAGTGGGAAAGATACCGTTAAATTGGCTAGATTGAATCGATTGATAGCTTCAAATTTGAGCCAATTCTCGAAGCGATCATTTCTTAGTGGAGGCGTGTAATATTTTTTTCCAACCAAATAATCTAACGTCACACCTTTAACCTGCTGAGCCGTTAAATTCTTCAACCCCCCTGAAAACGTTACAGCACCACCACGAATTCCAGCGCCAGGTCCCAGTTCCAAAAGGTAATCTGAGGCTAACATCGTCTCTTCGTCGTGCTCGACGACGATTAACGAATTTTTCTTATCTCGCAATTTACGGAGCATTTGTATCAGTTTTTGATTATCACTGGCATGAAGTCCTATAGACGGTTCATCTAGTATATACAAACACCCTTCTAATCCACTTCCAATCTGTGAAGCAAGACGAATGCGCTGCGCCTCACCGCCTGATAACGTGTTTGCCTTTCTATTAAGTGTCAAATATTCTAGTCCTATATACAAGAGAAGACCTAATCGTTCGTGAATTTCACGGACAACTGGCTTCCAGATCTCTTCATGAACTTCACTTACGCCACCTTTAAGAAGTTTTGTAAAATAATCGTGAAGGACTTGAACTGTTTGTACGTTCAATTCATAAATAGCCTTGCCACGAAATGAGACATTACGCGCTATCTCACCTAACCCACTACCATCACAACTTTTACACATGTCCACACGGCGATATTTTTCCAACGGACGAATTTTATACGTGTCATACACCCAATCCAATGCTTCAATAATATGAAAATCGATTTTATCGTCAATTGCATTGCCATCAAGTTTTTGTTGTATTGTCTCTAGAGCGACAGCCGAGTGTCGTCGTTTACGTTTGAGTAATTTTCTACGCTTAACGGGTGATAACGCTGATAACGGCTTCTTTTTTCCTGTATTTGAGTGAACAACAGCTGCTTCATCATCTCGGTAGCCATAAAACAACCTGTTATGAAACCAAACGGGCAACTCTTTCCAGGGTGTATCGAGAGCAAAACCATAGTATTTATAGATAGCCTTGATCTGATCACCTCCATAATTAGCATAGAGTACATTGCCTCTATCATTGATAACGTGGAGCGCCCCGTTAGAAATGCCTTCATTTTCATCGGCTACAAAAAATCGTCCATCAAAAGCACTCTGCTCCCCAAGTCCTCTACAAACTTGACAAGCATGTGGAAGTGAATTGTATGAAAACAGCCGTGGTTCCAATTCTGGCACACCCACCCCACACACACGACACGTATTTTTAAGGTTAAATAAAAAATAATCTTTTCCTTCTTTATACGTGACACGACTTACGTTGTCATTGCGGTCTAGTTTATCATAGCGTAATACCGAGATCTTCCCCGCTGCTAATTCGCTTGCCTTCTTTATCGCTTCTATTATCCGCGTAGCATGGTGGCTAGCAACGTCCACGCGATCAATAACCACTTCGAGGCGATGTTTTTCATATCTAGCCAGCGCCACAGGTTCTTCAATGCGCTGCAGTTTTCCATTGATTAACATTCTTAGAAAACCGTCTTTATAAAACATTTCTTGTTCTTTACGATATTCACCCTTGCGGTCTAAAACAATAGGTGCCATAATAAGCACCGTTCTGCCTTCACATTGCCGCATCAATGTACGATGGACAACATCTGTAGTTTCATTGGCAATGACACCATGCCCGTTGGGACAATGCGGGACACCTATACGTGCATAAAAAAGCCGCAAATAATCATAGATCTCTGTAATTGTTCCCACTGTAGAACGCGGATTGACGCCACCGGATTTCTGATCAATACTTATCGTTGGAGAAAGTCCTTCTATAGCATCGACATCTGCCTTATCGGAAGCTTGAATAAACTGCCGGGCGTACGATGACAATGAAGCGACATAACGCCGTTGTCCTTCCTTTAAAATGGTATCAAAGGCTAAGGATGATTTCCCAGACCCTGAAACACCTGTGACTACACAAAGAGCATTTTTGGGAATTTCTAATGACACACTACGAAGATTGTGTTCGCGAGCATTTTTTATGACTAATGCTGGGCGAGATTTTTCAGTGCCAGCCTTTATTTTTTTGTGATTATTTAATTTTTTTTTGATTGTGGAAGATTGGTTAGAAGATTTCAATTTTTGCGTCCTGGCTGCTATCTTAGGAGAATGGTTAGAATTTTTATTTTTTTACTTAGGGTCGGTCATTATCATTTCTTTAAGGGCTAAACGTATTAGCAACTTTTAGAACAATTGGTTTTAAAAAATTGGTATTAACATCTTTAAGAACGGCTTTATGCTTACGGCGGCTGCTACTTCTACTTTCCTGCTAGGGAGTACAAATAGCGAATAGAAGTCAATATGCCTTTATGGAAATCTTCGAGTGAAAAGCTTTCATTGGGTGAATGTACGGCATCCTGCTTGTGTCCAAACCCCATAAGAATAGGTTCTGCTCCGAGTATTTTTACAAAATCAGCCACAATTGGGATAGAACCGCCTGAGCGTAGTAAAACGGCTTTACACCCATACTCAGCGGTTAAGGCACTCAGCCCCGCTTGCATATACGATGAATTCCTATTCACACAAACAGGACTTCCTAACCCAAGATCCTTGAAGCGTACCGTGATATTGCTAAGACCGCCTGGAACGAGTTTTTCCAGATTGGCACGAAGTTGTCGCCTAAGGCATGTGTTGATATGCTTAGGATGCTGATCAGATAGCAAGCGAATACCTATTTTCGCACTAGCTGTACTAGGCACGATTGTTTTTGCACCTAGTCCTGTATAACCGGCTGTAAAACCACTTATTTCTAGCGATGGCATTGCCGTTGTTCGTTCTAGGAACAAGTATTTTCCCTTATCAGCAATATTTTTTCCACCTGGTTTTTCATAACCGAAATATTTGAGACCCAATTCTTTTTTAAATAGTGGTTCATTTCTAGAGAGATCACGCATTTCTCTTTTTTCTACGCCGGATATGGGCTTCACATCACGATAAAAGTCTGCTATATGGATTCGATTTGTCTGCATGTCTTTAAGCATTGTAAGTGCTTTCATGAGTATTTCACTAGCATTGAGTGCGGCTCCACCGTATATTCCTGAGTGAACATCGCGACTACCTGTTGTGATCTCTACTTCTAGATAGACTATTCCACGCAGACTGTACGTGATAGCAGGTTGTCCTTGTCCTGCCATTTCCGTATCCGAAATAAGTACCATATCACTCCTCAGCCAATTCTTATTCTGCTTGATATACGGCAGTAAACTAGGCGATGAGATCTCCTCTTCACCTTCAATCAATACTTTTACATTAACAGGCAATGTTTTCTCTCTCCGTAGTATTGATTCTAATGCTTTAATGTGAATGGACAGTTGTCCTTTATCGTCACTTGCTCCACGGGCGTAAATACGATTATTTTTAATAACAGGTTCAAATGGGTCTGTTTTCCACAGTCCGATAGGATCCACCGGCTGGACATCGTAATGCCCATAAATAAGCACTGTCGGACGATCGCTACCCACCCAGTATTCTCCCGTCACTATCGGATGACCTTGAATTACTCCCTTAGTGCGCATAGCAATTTTATTTTTTTGTGATTTCTGACCACTACTTTGCTTTGTCTTGCTAGCAGAACCGCCAGCAGAACTGCCATCAGAAGCTATAGATGCTGGGTCATTTACAATCACATTGTGAAGTCCAGCTGTGACCAGCATTTTCTTCACATAATTTGCTCCGCGTCTTATGTCATTGCTATGATTGGTCTGCGCACTGATGCTTGGAATCCGTAAAAACTCACTAAGCGTCTCCTCAAAATCCTTCCGATGCACGCTAGCATAGTGCTGGGCCCGCTTAATGCTAGCCGTATCACCTTCTATCAAGGCTGTGGTTGATTTTTTTCTTATTTTCTGCAATGTTCTCTCAATTTCCAGCTACTACGTTATTCTTGCCCCAGGAATTCCATCAATTATGCTATCAATCCACTCAATTTCCATACCACTTTGACGGGGCATCCCACTTGTTATTATCTCTTTGGCTTATCCACCGACTACGTCTGTACTTCATCCGTGTTACATCTATACTTTTTATCCTGGTGCACCACTCACCACTTTATCTCGTTTCTGTGTAGCACGCTCTTTTAAAATCCCATGCACAAACAATTCTGCCGCCCGGTAAGAAGACCTGACTAAGGGACCTGAAGCGACGTATAAAAAGCCTTTCGCACGGGCTATTTTTTCTAGCTCTACAAATTCATCGGGAAGATAATACCGTTTTACTGCTAAATTTCGGCTAGCAGGCCTAAGGTACTGCCCAAACGTCACAATATCGACTCCGGCCTCGCGTAAATCGTCCATTGTCGCAGTTAATTCATCCATTGTCTCGCCCAAGCCCACCATAATCGATGATTTAGTCAATTTGTCCGCATTCCATGTCTTGATCCGCTTTAAAAACTCTAATGACTGGTCATAACTTGCCCGGCGGTCACGAACTATTGGTGTCAATGCGCGAACTGTTTCTACATTGTGTGCTAAAACATCAGGATTTCCTGCTAAAATGGTCTGTTGTGAGCTTATTTTCCCAGCGTAATCTGAGACTAAGGCCTCGACTTTAATATGGGGCGCGCGGCGTTTAATTTCACGAATCGTCTCGGCAAAAATCCACGACCCACCGTCTGCTAAATCATCCCGATCCACACACGTGATCACAACATATTCAAAACCACTCCCAGCTATCTGTTCTCCCACACGGCGCGGCTCGTCCTCGTCGACTTTGCCTTGCGGATTGCCCGTATTGACATTGCAGAACTTACAAAAACGTGTACACGTGTCTCCTAAGATCATGATCGTTGCCGTGCCTTGGGACCAGCATTCATTGAGATTTGGACACGCTGCTTCTTCACATACCGTATGTAATTTTCCCGTTCTAAGCTCATTTTTAAGCTTATTCAATTCCCCAGCTTTCGCTAAAGACATTCGCACCCACTCAGGTTTTCGCCCCCCCAGTCCAAGCGGCTTCTGTTTCCTACTTGCTTTCTTATCAGTAGACTGATTAGAAGCGATATAGCATGTTGTCATTTTCTTTCTTATAAACTCTTAATATTATTAGTTTTTTATCGACTGAATTTGCCACTGTAATTTATTAGAATATGTATCGTTGTTAATAATAATTTATAGCTAGAAGATTTATTTTTTATGTCCTCTTTTTCTATTTCTAGATGATTAGCTATCCTTTGTGGATGTTTCCCCTTTCTATATATTATATTTTTGCTTAAAGTATCGCTAGGTTTAATAGCTTTATCAGGATCTTTATGATCCCCTTTCTCTTGATTTAATTTGGTACCCAGTGCTTGGTTGACTGCTTTCACATCTCCTAAGAAGAAACTTTCTAACTCTTGACAAGCAACCCTTATAACGACTGGAAGTTGTTTATAAAGAGGAAATGGATATTTATTATTAGGATTTAGAGTCACGACCTTAGCAAATTTAGAATTGATTATTTTAGCCCAATTCTCCTTTTCCTGCTTACAGTCTTTATTATTATCATTATCATATATTACGATTGCTATAGGATTAGAGTACAATTTTCGAAACCCCTCTATTCTATTTGTTGAGAATAGTTGCTTTGAGTATATTCTAAGATCATCTTTGCCTTTCTTATCAATAATCTTATAATCCAGTACCTCTCGTAATTCATATTCATCTTGAATACGCTGCATCAACACATCTAGCACTTCTTTAGCAGACTTTTCCTCAACAAAGAAAAGCAAAGTCTTTTTAATCATTAGAAAGTCCTTTTAAAAGAAAAGCCATTAATTTAGTTATTTTTCTTTACTAATAGTTTTTTAGCCCGCTTAGAAACTGAAAAATCAACTTCTCTGCGCGGGTGAACGTTTCCAAAAGATCCTTCTTGAAAGAGTGTACCCAATCTATCTCCTTCTTTAACTTGTACTTTTAAGTACTCATTATCTTTCGCTCTACAGACTTTAACGGACCCTTTTTCTTTTTCAAGCCAGAAAACATCATCTAGCTCGGCTTCATCAAGGAAATCAGTAGAATGCGTCGTTAAGAATATCTGACTATTCTTAGCGTATATTTTAAAGTCTTCCATTAATTTCCATAAGATCTCATGATAAAGATGGTTCTCAGGCTCATTAATGAAAAGAAAAGGGAAATCCGTATTAAAGGGATCCATATTAGAGTAAGCCGTATTGAGTAACAATAAATAATACAACAATTTAATAGTCCCATCTGACAAGTGATGGTATGAAACAGGCCTATTTAAATGCTTATACCTAATCCTAACTGCATCAAAGTCTCGATTAATATCTAAGCTCTCAAAATCAGTGATATAACTTTTCATATCTGATTCTATTCTTTCTCTTTTATCTTTTGAGATATTAATCAAAGAAGCAAAGAGACCTCCCCCCTGTGGAGACATATCTATATGTCCTTTTAATTCTATCTTTCTAGCCTCAGAGATCTGAAAATCAGAGGGACTCCAACTCTTAATAAGATTGCTTATCTTTCTAGACAAATAAGGAAGAGGTATCGGTATTGGAAGAATATTCCGAAAATCTGTTATCCATTTAAGTGCCAAGATATGTTTTGGAGGATTATTCAGCGCTATTTTTTCCTCTTTGCGATTTCCTTCTTTGTTGGTTACAACAACCTCAAATTCTAAATCATTTATCAGTTTAAGTTTACTATTTTTACCACGTTTAAAGTATACGGTCTTTTTTTCTTTCCCTCGTATTTTATAATAAAGTTGCTCCTTTTTAATATATAGACCATTTTCGCCATCATTAAAAACCAGTTCATAAGTCACGTCCACTTCTTTTTTTACAACATCTTGTTTTTTATTATCACGCTTTTTATTCTTACGCTTTTTATTATCAGGCACTTCCACTTCATCCAAAAAGCCTATTCGTATCGTAATAGGCTCTTCTTTATTAGCACCTATGCTTCTGATCCCATCTAATTTATAGATATAATTTAACTTACCAACAGCCGTCTTTAGATCAAACATAACAGCATCTTTTAAGAATTCAAATACCTGCAAAAAAGTGCTTTTCCCAGTCCCATTTGCACCCACTATCACACAAAGGTCTGGAATTTTCTCCATCTTCATGTCTTTAAATACTTTAAAATTCTTAATCTCTAATGATCTAATCTTCATAACTGACCGCTAACTATCAATATAAATTAATATAAATTTATCATGGTTCTACGCCTATTATAAGTATAACGTTATTATTCAAAATATGCAAGAAATACCTTAAAATTCTTAATCTGCAATGATTTAATTTTTACGATTGACCTCATTTTCACTATTACCTACCAACTATCAGCATAAATTTACATACTACGCTCATGATAGGTGCTACGCTCATTATAAGTACTATGCTCATTATAGATATAACATTGTAAAACGTTACTATTTATTCAAGAAGAGTTGGTTTTTTAAAGGAATCTCATTCGCACTGTCATAAAATCATTGTACGATTCATAAAATTATCGTACAATAATACAGTAGATATGCCATTACTTACTCTATTTGCCTAGCTTAACCGACAAAACCTAGCTTAACTAGAACTCTATCAATGCTTTTTATCTGCATATCGTTTATTGGATTGTCATAAGTTTACTTTAAACTCGCTTTATTGTTATAGGTTTATTGGATTGCCATCGCTGGTTTTGTTATTTATTTAAATTTTGATTGTTTGTTTAAGTTCATCATAAGGAATCCATTGTTATGAAATCACCACTCACCATTACTGTCACAGGCGCAGCAGGACAGATTGGCTACGCGCTTATTTTTAGGATTGCCGCAGGTGAAATCTTCGGCACCGACGTTCCCATTCATCTAAACCTCCTAGAAGTTGAACCCGCCTTGCCAGCCCTAAATGGCGTTCGCATGGAATTAGAAGACTGTGCCTTTCCAACCCTTGCCTCAATAACCACAACCGCTGACCCCAATATTGCCTTCAAAGACACGAATTGGGCGCTCCTTGTCGGTTCTGCCCCACGTAAAGCAGGCATGGAACGTAACGACCTCATCAAAATCAATGGCGGTATTTTTACCATTCAAGGCAAGGCCCTAAACGAAAATGCTGATAAAAGTTGTAAAGTTTGCGTTGTCGGTAACCCTTGTAATACAAATGCTCTCATTACGCTCAAAAATTGTCCTCGCTTAGACCCCAAAAATTTCTTCGCTATGACGATGCTCGACCAAAGCAGAGCACGTTCACAACTCGCTGCTAAAGCCAATGTTCACAGTCGTGATATTCGTAAAGTGTGCATCTGGGGGAATCATTCCAGTACACAGTTTCCTGATTTCTTTAATGGCTTGATTGCCAAGACGCAGCAACCCATTCCAACTGCTATTACTGATCACACATGGCTTAAAAATGATTTCATCACCACCGTTCAAAAACGTGGTGCCAGCATTATTGCCGCACGCGGCGCTTCTTCTGCCGCTTCCGCCGCCAATGCTGTGATTTCTACCCTAAAAGCCCTAACTACACCCACACCAGAAGACGACTGGTTCTCTGCCGCTGTTTTTACTGCCGCAGCCAGTGAACGCTATGACATTGATGATGAACTGATCTTCGGATACCCGCTTATCAGTGACGGAACTTCATGGAAAGTCGCAACAGGCATCTCACACGATGAATTCGCTCACCAGAAAATTCAAGCCACTCATCGTGAACTCGTACAAGAACGAGACCTAGCTAAAGATTTCATCAATCCGTAAATAACCATTGATTCATTGGCTATTTACAGTCGCTTAGCACGGACCATTTCACGTTTTCTCTGCAGTCCCTTAGCCGGGCCTGGAATCTTCTCGATCGCAAAACCACTTGCTATCAGGTGATTTTGAAAAATACGATTCGATGCATATGATACTAAGATTCCACCCGGTTTCATCATCAATGCCAATTTCTTAAAATTAGCTAACGTCCATACGTCAGGTTGTTTACTAATAGCAAAAGCATCGAAATAGACCAAATTGTATTTATTCTTTTCAGGAACAAATTTTTCTAAAGTTACTTTGTGTTTAACAAATTTAGAATCATTAGTTATTACTCCTAAATCATACTCCACTTCCCAAGCACATTCATGCAGTTTTAAAAAATAATCTTTTACACGCGCATCTAAAAATTTACGATAATTGAGCCGCTCAACCAAAAAAAGCGGAAGCGGGTGCGGCTCTAATGCCGTATACCTCATTCTACAATTATATAACAGTCCCTGCTCAAAACTAAGTATCGCATTAAGTCCCGTTCCCCAGCCTATTTCTAATATCTCAGGATAAGGACGTTCATTCTCACTAGCCGCCAAGCCATTTATCACTTCTCCCTCTTTAAAAGAAGAACGATAGACATTGTCTTCTTTCACAACAAACCGATCAGATAAGGAAGGTCTCGTAACATTCTTATTGCTACGTGCCAACTGCTTGAACAGCACGAACAATCCTTCACGAATAAAGACATGTCTAGCTTCAAAGTACGCACCCGCATATGAATGGTACGATTCTTTAAGTGCTTTAACGTAAAGTGAATGTGAACCATCCCCTGTTGTAATCAATTCGATATTCTTAAGATAATTCATATAACCTTACTCACCTAATAGCCTAGTGTATTGAGCCTAGTATATTGAAATATCTAGCTTCTTCATGACGAAGTTGATTTTGCATGCATCTTTCTGGTAAGACTAAACAGTAAAATTTCTAGATCACTTGCCGTCACACCGGGTATTCGTGAGGCTTCAAACAGTGTCTGTGGTCTTATGTACATAAGTTTTTCTCGTGCTTCGTGTTTCAAACTCGAAACAGTCGTATAATCAAAATCATGTGGAATTGCCCGGTCTAAATATTTCTTACGCCGTGCCAATTCTTTTTCCTGTTTCTTCAAATATCCGCTATACTTAATATCACAAACAGCCGTCATGAGATCATTTCCTAAAATTCCTATTTTGTTGACAACCGCTAATTCAGTATCATCACCACCTGCACCCTCATGCTTTTCATGCTCTGCAACCTTAACTAGCTCTTCATTAAAACAACTACTAGTAGGCAATTTATTGCTTTCACCTAACCGCAGTAAAACTATTCTAATATCACGCAAAAGGCTGCTATAAGGCGTATCACCACGCGTAAATAAATACGATAACCTACGATCAAGCATTGATACCTCGCCATAATAACGAACCACTAATGATTCGGCTAGCGTAGTCTCTGTGAGCCATTTTTTTAATTTCACAATGTTTCCAGAACGCCGCTTGAAATCTTCATGCCGCTTCATATCGATAAGACCAAGCGCTAACCCTTTTTCGAGCAGTCTTATGTCGGCATTGTCTAAGCGCAAAGAAAGTCGATGTTCTGCCCGCGAAGTAAACATTCGATACGGCTCACCCACACCTTTAAGGACAAGATCATCGATCATCACTCCTATATAGCTTTCATAACGACTGAGTACAAAGGCTTCACGACCAAGCAATTGGTGGGCTGCATTGATTCCAGCAATAAGTCCCTGCCCAGCAGCCTCTTCATAACCTGAGGTACCATTGATCTGTCCTGCAAAATAAAGTCGTTTTACTAATTTACTCTCCAATGTATGCCTGAGATGTGTCGGCTCAATATAATCATATTCCACCGCATAAGCAGGCTTAATGACTTTCACCGCTTCCAGACCAGGGACGGTTCGAATCATTTCATGCTGCACGTCTTCTGGCATACTAGAAGAGAGCCCATTGACGTAAACTTCTTTAGTTGTCAGACTCTCAGGCTCCAAATACAATTGATGCCGTATTTTATCCGTAAATCGAAAGACTTTATCTTCAATTGACGGACAATAACGCGCGCCTATCCCTTCTATTTTCTTTGAATAGAGCGGAGAGCGATTCTTATTGTTCCGTATAATTTCATGCGTCGCTTCATTTGTATACGTGATATAACAAGGCAATTTCTCATTTTGATTGAGTGTGAAATCATTCGTAAATGCCAGTATTTCATCTTTATCACCCCATTCGGCTTTCAATTTATCGTAATCGATACTGTCTTTATGGACTCGCGCGGGTGTTCCTGTTTTAAGACGATCGAGCTTAAAATCAAATTTTTTAAGTGCTTCTGATAGTTTTGATGCGTTAAGTTCTCCTATTCGTCCTCCCTCCATCGTGTAATCGCCAATGTAGAGTTTTCCTCCCAGAAACGTACCCGTTGCTAAAATAACTGCGCCTGCCTCATACAAAGCGCCGCGTTCACCCAACGCACCCTTGACAATTTGTTCGCCATTCTCTTTTTCAATGACCAATTCCGTAATTCGATCTTGAATCACCTCTAAATTTTGACACGAATGGGCTACTTGACTGGCATATTGTGAGTACAAGTATTTATCGATTTGAGCACGCAACGACCATACCGCCATTCCCTTAGATTTATTGAGAATCTTATACTGCACTGCCGATTTATCCGCTAACATAGGCATTGCTCCACCTAAGGCATAAATTTCTTTGACAATATGACTCTTCCCAAGTCCTCCAATCGATGGATTGCACGATATATAGACAATATGGTCGGTATTGATCGTAATGAGGGCTGTTTTTTGTCCCAATCGCGCCGCCGCAAGCGCCGCCTCTAAGCCCGCATGCCCAGCGCCTATCACAATAATGTCAAATTGATACGTCATCGTAGGTTATTTTTATCTCTAGCACTCTCGCTTATTTAATTAGGTAGGTGTAATAACCATGTGTAATATACGAGACGTCTCCTTAGGCGAATACTCCTTAAAACTCCACACCGGATTGGGTGTCAATGTCTCAAATCTATACGTCATGCTTACCTATCATTGAAATGATATTGACTCTTATAAGAGATGTTCTATTGCTGTTACTAATACGTTAAAACTATGAGATTTATTTGTTCCATCTATTTTTAGATAAGGAGTAATCGCTTTTGAAAGTATATTCTTGCTTTTACTACCCGTTAATTTTTTAAGTTCTTCTAGCGGATTTGTAATATCATCAGGATTACTAAACGGCTTTTTAGTTTTTCTTTGTAAAAGTTTTTTACTTCGGATATTTAATCCTTCTTTTACAGCATTTAGATCACCTAAATAAAAACTCTCTAACTGACGGCAAGCAACTCGTATTTTTACTTTGGTAGCTCTTTTATTCTTGTCGATTTTAACTTCTTGACTTATTTCATTCTTTCTTTCCCTGCAGTCAGATTTATCTTGGTCTATCATTATTAAAAAATTGTTATCTGAACTCTGCATATTTTGAATACGTTTCTTAATTTTGCTTTTTAATTTGCCATAACTTCCTAAACTTAGGCAGTCAATTTTTGTTTTTTTATTACTTTTGCCTTTAATGTTCTTTATTAAGATCTTCAAAAATTTTTGATCAGACGCTCCTTCGACAAAACATACTAATTTTTTACTCATGAGTAGGCCCTTTTTTTATCAGTATAATTAGCGGTAATTTTTCTTAAATTTACTTAGTTTTAAACTATAACTGTCCAAAAAAACCCTCGTTCCATAGTTCCCCTAATTTAGCATCATTGTCCCCCTGTTCTTTTACTTGCTTATTTTTTGAAAGATTCTGAACAGTTGTATAACCCCATTTTTTTTCTAAATAAAAAGCTTCTTCGATCTCAACTGCATTCAAAAACTCAGGTGAATGCGTAGTTACAAAGACCTGTCCGCCACTCTCGCTTTCTGTATAAAAGCGGAATTCTTCTGCTAGATCCTGCACAAATTTAGGGTATATTTGATTTTCCGGCTCCTCGACACAGATAAGCGGATAACGATGAGGAGTGTATAGTAGCACTAGGTAGGCGAGTAATTTAATCGTGCCCTCTGATACAAATTTAGCTAGAAATGGTTTTTGAAACCGCTTTTCTTTAAACTCAAGTGCAATACTGCCATCTATTTTGTTTTCTTTCACGTTCACTTTATCAAGATGACTAATACATTCTTCTAAAATACTAATGATTTTTTTAAGAACATCTTTATGCTTATCATGAAGAAATCCAATAACCCCAGCGAGATTATCTCCAGTAGGAGAAAGTTCTTCTTCATTATCATATGAATCAGACCGTGCTTTGTCTATTCGGATATCCGAGACATGAAAATTTTTAATAAACTTAACTAATGGTTGTACCTTTTTATAACGTCCGTCAATTGCTAATCCATTCAATGCCAGATAATCCTTGTTAAATGTACGTTTTTGTCTAGTTTTCGTCTTTTGACTCACAACAATTCTGCCTTTTCCTTTTGAGAAATCAATATATCTCCAATATCTTCCTGACTTACCTTTACGACTAGGATGCGGATATGACAGGTATTCCTTCTCAACATAGGCACTATCATTTTCTTCATTGATCTTGAGAAAGTAATGAATAAGTGGATTTTTAGAATTGGTGCTGCCTGGTTTTGTTTTATATCTTAATTCAATTTCAATAGCACCTTTCGTGTTCCTACTCCTAACTTCTTTAAATTTACGTGAACCTCCTAACTTTCTTAGTGCTGTATCAACACTGGATTCCAGAGCATCTTTTAGAAAATTAAAAACTTGAAAAAGTGTAGTCTTCCCTGTCCCATTGGCACCCACCAATACACAAAAATCAGGAATATCTTCCATTTCTACATCTTTAAATGCCTTAAAGTTTTTCAGTCTTATGTATTCAATTTTCATGATTACCCTCGTTCCTAAGAATATTAATAAAAATTTAACTTAAATCTGCCATTCTTAATATACCACCATTTTAATACACCACTATTTCTCAGAAATACCACTGCTTCTCAGACACTGTTTCTCAAAAAAAATTGCTTTCTATAAAAAACCCTTTATTCTCCAACACAGAAAATAGCAGTGCTCTATAAAGCGATTCTTCTATAAAGCGTTTGTTTTCAATGATTTATGAGTCTGACAAACCCTGAGTTCAGCGGATGACGAACCATTAATACAACCTGCATCATTTTTTATATTGTAAATAGTGTTGTTGTGAGTGGAACTTATATTGATTGTGAATAGAACTTATATATTGTAATTGTGTAATTGTGTAACTGTGCAGTTGTGTAACTGTGTAATGGGTCTTTAATTGTAATCGATCTTTAATTTTTTCTAAGTTCTATCACTCTTTCTTTTAGCGATATTAATAACCTTTCATAAGCATTTTTCACAGGTGTAGGATTCCAGAAATTAACCATAATTCCAGTATATTTTTCATATATACTCACTGTGGTCATATTTTCTTTTTGTGTTAATATATAGCTATGATTGAAGGTTATAATACCAGGGATGCCTCCAGTCTGGTTTATCAGTTCTAAAGGAATAAACTGCTTAACTTTCGCACTTGTTACGGCGGGTTTGCTGTCTTCTTCTTCTTGGTAAAATTCATATTTAATCGTATTGCCTGTCTTGATTTCACCTTCGATTGGAATGAGAACTTTATTCCATTCTTTAATTGTAGATACATCCGTTAGAACATTCCAAACATCTTCCCTAGGGGACTCAATTGACACTTCTGCTCTCACAGACTTTTTGCCTGTAAAGATTAAAACAATTGCTATCAAAACAATAGCTAATATTATTAAGAACCACTTAGAACTTAGTATTCCCATCATCATTTGCGATTCCTCATCATTATTTAATGTTTATAAAAAATTGAACTTAAATCTGATATTCTTAAAATTTAACATTCTTAATACATCATCATTTCTTTAATATATCATTACTCGTATCATTACTCCTCAGAATTAATAGACTGCTACCTCTAATAATACCGCTACTTCTTGGAAAAAATTACTTTCTATAAAAATAACCGTTTACTTTCCAATACAAAACTCAGCAAAAAGAGTGTCATAGATCTTATCGTGATCGATAGCAAGATTGAGTTCGGAGAAATGACCACTCAGAAGACGAAATTCCTCTGCCAGCACCTCTTCGCTTTCATTTGAATGTACCAATTGTAACATGTGATCTAAAGCCTCAATAATATTCTCAGCTAGCTTTGCTTGACGGACATTGAGTAAGGCAATGGAATCTTCTTCGAACTCTAATACAGAGATTCCCGAATTATGGGTTTCTGAATGCTGGTGCGTTTGTGAATAATGCGGATCAGGACATTGTGACCCGTTAGAATCAAAATCAAATTGAAACCGCCTTAGATAAGAAGTAAGATCAGCGTACACCTGGTCTACAGCGGGAGTTTTTGCATTTTTAAGAGAGAATAGTCCTTTGAGCTTCAATTCACTTGGGTACATTCCTTTGACTTGAACTGAATTATCATTCGTATTTTTTTTCATAAACTCCTTTCTAAAAAAATCATGATCCGCTGCTGGTATATTATCACTTTTATTGAGATAAAACAACACTAGCCTATGGGTACTATGGGTAGAATGGGTACTATAGGTAGAATGGGTTGCGGGTAAGCTAATTTGATTGGAAGTGGCTTGATTGGGATATGCGAAGGCAGGGAAATGATCTTTAGGTTGTTTGATTGAATTGCTCTGCTCAGGCACTATGGTTGCGGCTCGCTCTGAAAGTGGAATAAAACTGGCTAAGTTATTAATCGTATTCGTGATAGTTTCTAAGTTTTCTTCACGCGTCCCAGCAGTCAATGCAAGTAGTACGACTACAATATCCGCAGTAGCTACGCGTTCTAGTGTTTTAGTCATACCTGCTTGCTCGATAGCATCCTCTGACACGCGAAGTCCTGCGGTATCGATGAGAACAAAACGAACGCCATTTATAACAATGGTCGCCTCGATATAATCACGTGTCGTTCCGGCAATTGAAGAGACCAATGCTCGCTCTTCTTTAAGAAGTGCGTTTATAAGAGTAGACTTACCGACATTGGGAGGGCCAATGATGGCGACCTTAATACCCGCTTCTAATTTCCTACCCGTTTGATAATTGGTAAGGATGCGACCAAAATAACTTTTAAGCTTTCTGAGGTCTTTGTCATAAGAACGGTAAAGGTCGTCTTTAGAGTCGTCTAATTCAGGAATGTCTTCTTCAGGAAATTCTATCGTGCTCTCTAATTTAGCTAGCATTTTAAGAAGGGTCTGCTGGATCGTCTGAAACCGTAGAGATACTTTCTGTTCTAGAATACTCAGCGCGTTGGCGCGCGTGTAATCACTACGCGCAGCGATAAGTGCATGTGTGGCTTCAGCCTGTTCTAAAGTAAGTTTTCCGTTTAAAAAAGCACGATACGTGAATTCCCCGCGCTCGGCTAACAGAATATTTTCACGTAAAGCACAATTTAAGATCTGATCAACAATAAGTAACGATCCGTGGACATGAAGCTCAACAACATCTTCACCTGTATAAGACTTAGGCGATTTAAAGTAAACACATAAAATTCGGTCAATAACAAAAGAGGAAGCGTCCTCCGTAAAAACTTTCTTTTCATTCGGTGGTGACGAAGAAATTGCCTGCGTAGGAGCAGGAGGATTATTTGTCTGAACAGTATTTGTCCCTTGGTCAGCCAATGAATGTATCTTAAATGCTGTATAGTAGAAATACCGTGATTTGAGCGGAAATTTCAATTTTGTATGTGCGGCAAGAAATACCGTACTAGCGGCACCAGAAATCCTAATAATATGGACAGCACCCGGTTGGCGCGGTGTCACAAGCTGAACAATAGTCGCCGCTACCCTATCAATCAATCCCATCAATCGCTCTTAAGATATAAAAGTATATATCCTAGTGCCTCATCACCATACGCTAAAACAATTAGAATTTGTAATAACCATTCAATTTACTTGGAGTGGCTACGTAAAATTGCCGCTGTAACCGCAGAGCGCCCCTTCTTAAAAAAGGCAGAACTCTACACCACCTAGCCTACAACGAGGTCTGGGCAGAAACAAATTGAAAGCAACAATCTTTTTTAATTTTAATTTGTTGCTGGAAAAATATCACGACAGTCAACAAGATAATAACTACACTCTAAAAAGAGAACGTCAAGTGAGCCCCCGTTAAAGCAATTATCCTGCTAACTAACTATACGCAGCCTAGTCGCCAGCGGCAACAATGTTATAAGCCAGTGCTCTCAACGACCGGTATATTTGATCTTAATATTTTTGATACGACCTTCTCCTTTAGACTCAGTTTCTACGTTATCAAACTTACTTATTTCCATATGAATAATGCGGCGTTCGTAAGCATTGAGTGATTTAACGATGATAGCTCGTTTGGTTTTAATGACCTCGCGGGCTTGAATTTCTGCCCACTTAGCGAATTGTCCTTCACGGCGAGTATTATACTGATCGATATCGACAATCACACTACAATCTTTTTTATGTTTCTGGACGAATGAATTGACAAGCGTCTGGACGGCTTTAAGGGTTTTGCCCTTCTTCCCAATGAAATGAGAAACATTGTTACTATTGACAACAATATCATAACGATTATCAGATATTTTACGAATATCTAACTTGGCATTTTGATCTAGATAAGCAATCAAGTTTTCAATGTCACCAAGAACCGTGTCGATATTGTTTTTTTCTTTGTAATAAATACGAACTTTAGCAAGCTCTTTTCTGGCAATGCCAAACAAGCCACGTTTGCCCTCGCTTAGAACCTCAGTAATAATGTCATTTTCATTGAGGTCTAATTCTTGAACTGCTTTTTTTATAGCCGCTTCCACAGAATCGGCTTCGTAATCTACATACAACATTGCTATTATCCTCTACTAAGATTAATAACTTTTTTTGTATAAAAAGTTTGTGCTAATGAAAAAACATTCTGGACTGTCCAGAAAAATACAAGTGCGCTTGGAAGATTCCAACAGATAAAGAAAAACATAATAGGAAAAATATATTTCATCATTGTCATCTGTTTTTGCATACTCTCAGCCATAGGCGAAGTACTTGTGGATAGCTTGGCTTTAGTTTGCTGTGGTGACATTGGGAGGAGTGATTGGATGAGAGCTGTTGCCGTCATGATAATGGGCAGCAAATTGACTCCATTGCCCAAGAATGGAATTGAAAAACTTAATGTATATACAGTATCTGGAAGTGAGAGGTCATTGATCCAGAAAAAGGGAACGCCGCGCAATTCTACCATATTTTGAAATAATGAATACAATGCAATAAAGATTGGGATAGGCACTAACATAGGTAAACATCCACCTAAGGGAGAAATTTTTTCCTTTTTGTAAAACAACATCATCTCAGCATTCATTTTTTGTGGGTTATTTTTATATTGGGCTTTAATAGCTTCGATCTTAGGACTAAGTGCCTGCATTTTATACATAGATTTCATGCCCTTATGTGAAAGCGGGAGTGTCGCTACTTTGATAAGAAGTGTCATCACAAGAATAGACCATCCATAATTATTGAATAGGACATTAATTTCTTCTAGTAACCAGTACATGATCGAAGAAAGAATCCGCATAAATGAAAATTGATGAAATAAATTAAAAAAGTACTGATTCTCGGTTTCATAGTACATATTGAGAACAGCTCTGTTTTTAGGCAGAAAATAATACGTAAAGGCATCCGTTCCAGTTCCTGAGATTTTAAGAGCACTCGCTAAATAGAAATTTTCATTGGCTTCATCCGTTAAATAAGAGCGTTTCATGAAAATACTCTTATCGCTAAATTCTTTATTGTTAGGGACTAGGATGCGTGCATAAAAACGATTATCAATAGCAACCCAGTCAACACTTCCATTATATTCGTCAATTGTTTTATCAGAACCCAAAAAAGAGGCGCCAAGGATTGACTCATTGTCTGAGCCTACTTCATAGGAGAGTTGTTTAATATCAAAAGGCGTTGTTGTTTTCTGATCGGTGCCTAGATTAGACCCATTAGAAATATAATAAGGAACACGAATTTCATTCCCATTTTCATCTAGAAAGGAAACGGCTAGTTCGATTGAAAAGCGGTCTTTTATCGTGTAAGTTTTAAAGATAGAAACTATTCCCGATTGTCCTGCGAGTTCAGTTTTAAACACAACCTTAGTTTCTGTTGCCGAGACCAATTTATACACCAATGATGGGATTTCCTGATTCAAACCAGGCAAGTCTGGTGTAAAAAAGAGTTTCCCCGTCGGAAAGCCCTTCAAATTCATCTGTTCTAGGTCTTCGCTTTGACTCGTAGAAGAACTCCGCTCAGTGGTGTTCACAATAAATGCCTTAACAATAGCAGCATCTACAGTCGACAATGTAATTTTAATAGCTTCTGTACTGAGTTCGACGAGTTGAGGTTTAGCATTATCTACACTTTGTTCTGCTAGCGATGAAGCATCGGTACTATCTGCCGGTGAAGACGAGCTTAAGCTTTCTGTGTCTAAGACAAAATCAGGATTCGTTGGTTTCGATTGTTCTTCTGTAGGCAGGGGGGATTGTTCTGTGGGGTCGGTGGACTTCGTGACGTCGGCAGGTGGCGTGGGATCGGGCACTTCTTCTTGGTTTGGCGGAGGTGCAAAGAAGAGATACCAGCCTAAAACAACAGCTGTAGATAGCACAACTGCTATGGGGTAGCGAATTTTCTCGTAACGATTTTCAGGTAACAGTGCCAAATTTAATAACCATCCTTTAACATAACAAATAAAAAAATTAACCGCTCTACTACCACATTCACAGCAGCAATCATAAGCAGTCACTATGGACTCAATTTAAGCAACAGGCTTAAAAGCAGTCCGCATCTCAATATGGATTTAAAGAATGAAGAAAAAAACACAAAATTGCTGAGCAGTTATTGTGTTCTTTTCAAAATGCATCAAGTGCAAGCACGCAGCTAAACTTCAACGAACAAGCAAGTCATTACAATTAAGCAAGTCATTACAATATTCAATCTAAATTTTTCAATCAAACTCAATAACCACACCTTTAAGAACCATTGATAAAAACAATAAAAACAACAACTACAACAAAAGCAACAAAATTTAACAACTACCGATAGCAAACAAACTATTTTTTATTCCAAAAGCCAATTTATACTCTATTACCTGACCACAATTTATTTCAAAGAACAAAAACATAGAAAATTGAAATAGAAATGAATGAATAGCTGTAAATAAATGGAAATAAATTGATAATTATATCTGCATCTGTACTTTAACTGAGAGTTATTTATTGTTTTAAATGGCATTAAGGGTTAATAAAAGGTTTGATAAAAAATTTTATTGGATTAATGCTTGAGATTCTAGGAAACTTATACTGGTAAAAGAACAATCATGACACTACATTGGCAGAATGGCGATAAGTACTGCGTCACCTTAACTTGAGGCTGCCTGACTTTGATGAGGTTGCTGCCGGTGGCGTAGCATCAGGTACAGGATCAAATTTAGGCTCGGCAAAAGGATGACATGAAGCGAGACGTCGCGTCGTTAGGATCATCCCTTTAAGAATACCTCGTTTTTCAAATGCTTCGTAAGCGTACTGAGAACACGTGGGCAAGTAGCGGCAGGTGGGCACGAAATGTGGCGCCAGAGCTTGCTGATAAAATCTAATCAAAAACAATATACTTTTAATAAAGAAGTGTCTTAAGCTTTTTAGCAAGATATTTTTTTTCATCGTCAAAGGTCATCTGGTGTGGCTTAAGAATGATTGCTAGAATTAAAATGTTGTCTTTAAGGGGCAAAGATTGTAAAATGCTTCTTATGCGCCGTTTATAATAGTTTCTATCGTGAGCTTTGCCTACTTTTCTACTTGCAGAGGCTTTAATAACTCGCCTTACAGAGTGTTTTTTGTAGTAAAAAACACAATACCCAGCGTATATTTTGTTCCGTTTTACAAATAATTGTTTATAATCTTTAAATGTAACGCACTTTATGCATTTATTCATCAGACGAAGAGAGCCGGTTTCTTCCCTTTCTCCGCCGCGCATTAATAATGGCACGGCCGTTTTTCGTGAGCATTCTGCGCCTAAAACCAAATTTTCTTGCTCTTTTTAGGCGTTTAGGTTGATAAGTTCTCTTCATTCTGCTAAATCCATATAATTATATTATATAATATTTAATGAATGATGTCAACGTTTTTATGGAGAAATCTTTATTAAATCAATTTGACCCAATTTTTTTACAAATTATTCATTACATTATAAATTATTCACTACACAATCCCTTCACTGCAGCCCACTGCAGACAAAATATCACCCACTACAAACAAAAACAAGCGATTAAAAACAAGTAAATACACCCCCGCACCTATCATTATTCACTACTTAAACGCTAATTGTATTCAATTGTACTCAAATTGTACTCTTTAATCATGCAGTTAATACCCCATATACTCCAAATTATATCTCATATGCATTGCCGCCTACATCCTCAAAACTTGCTTTTAATACAAACAAAATTTAAAACAAAGCAATTTTCATGCAAATTACAACGATCTTTAAAAAATTAGCCCTTATATATAGAAAGTTCGTTTAAATATAAGTAGATGCAGCACAGAAAACTACCCCCCAAAAGAGATTTTTATGAAATGGGTATCGATAAAATTTTTTTTATTGATATTGAAACGGTAGGTGAATCCAGGCATTATGAAGACCTGCATCCCACACACCAAGAACTCTGGAGAAAAAAAGCAGAAAACCTTATGTGGTACAGTAAAAAATATCAAAACCAACACCAACAAATGATCGATAAAGACGCAGCCACTGACAAAAACGCCATCATAAGTGATGTTTATCAGAAAGAAGCAGGCATTCACAGTGAATTTGGAAAAATTGTCTGTATTTCTATTGGTTTTTTAATGAAAACCCCATCCGATGCCCCCCAATCAAATACATCCCAATCTAATACATCCCAATCCAATGCACCGCAGTCTAATCCCCCCCTACCTAACAATACCCCCCAATCTAATAATACAGCCCCATCTAATACAGCGTTTTCATTGTCTTTTCGTGTCAATTCTTTTTATGGAACCGATGAAAAAGAAATTCTAAACCGTTTTTATGACACACTCGAGAAATATTCCGATTATTATCTGTGCGCCCACAATGGATTTAATTTTGATTTCCCATTTATCTGTAGACGGAGCATCATTCATCACATGTCCCTTCCTTATACACTTCAAATCATCAAAAAAAGACCCTGGGATACCTACTGGTTGCTAGATACTATGGATTTATGGCAATTTAATGGCAGAAAAAATTTTACCTCGCTCGAAACACTAGCCCATGTCCTTGATTTTCCTTCGCCTAAAAATATCACCACTCACACAAAGTCATCGTCAATTGAAGAGCAATCAATTGAACAGAAATCAACTGAACAAAAAATAGATGGCAGTGCTATTCACAACTTGTATTACGATGAGCAGGATTTTGAAACCATTCGTAAATATTGTGAACGCGACTGTTTGGCGGTAGCCCAGATCGTCCTGCGATTAAGAGAACTCCCCACGATTAAACCAGACAATGTCTTTTCTGTAATAGATAAAGCCACAGCTGCCGCAGATAAAGGAGAAGTAGTAGAACATCCTTTTTAAAAAATAACCTCAAAAATGACCTCAAAAATGACCTCAAAAATAATCTCTCAAAAATAATCTCTCAAAAATAATCTCTCAAAAATAATCTCCATTGTGTGCTCTATTATTTAATCATTGTTACCTTAAAATGCTTTCAATAACTACTTTCAATCCCGCCTAAATTTTTTAATACACACCCATTATAAACCTATTTCCAACTCACCTTCACTACCTCACTCCACTAAATAATAAAATGCTCCGCCATCTAAGAAGTACTCCTATGATCACTAAATACCTTGCATTCATCTGGAAATACGGTGTCACATGCCTACTCATGTACACAGCAACTCATTCGCTTGCAGTTTTATATAGCCAGCGAGCCAATCAATCACACCATGCGGTAACTATTCATGGCAAACCTAAATACCCAGCCACTTTCAAAAATTTTGATTACGTCAATCCCAATGCCCCTAAAAATGGTAAAGTAGTCCTAGGCGCGCTAGGAGGTTATGACAATCTCAACACGTTCATCATAAAAGGTGAAAGTGCAGCGGGGGTTGATCTCATCTACAATACATTACTCATCAGTTCCCTAGATGAAAAAAGTGTTGCCTATGGTCTGCTTGCCGAACGTGTTTATTATGACAACAGTCGCACATGGGTCGCATTTAAGATCAGGTCTAATGCCAGGTGGCATGACGGCAAACCCGTCACAGTAGATGACGTTATCTGGACGTTCAATATCCTCATCGAAAAAGGCATTCCCACCTATCGGCTTTACTACCAAAACGTAAAGTCCGTTCGCAAAGTCGCTAATAACACCGTTCGTTTCGAATTCGCCAGAGCCAATCAAGAACTCCCCCTCATATTAGGACAGCTCGCTGTCTTGCCCAAACATTACTGGCAAGGTCGCGATTTCAGTAAAACAACGCTAGACCCTCCCCTAGGTAGCGGTCCTTACAAAATCAAAACCGTACGGCCAGGGAAATTTATTGTCTATGAACGCGTACGCAATTACTGGGGCGATAACCTTCCCAGCCAGCGCGGATATAACAATTTCAATGAAATTCGTTACGATTATTATAAAAGCCTTGAAATTCTTCGTGAAGCTCTGCGCTCAGGAAGAATAGATTTTTTTCAAGAAAACAATTCTAAAGAATGGGCTACAGGGTATGACATTGACGTCGTTAAGAAGAAGTTATTAAATAAAGTACTTATCTCACATAATATTCCCCAAGGTGTCCAAGGCTTTATCTTCAATACTCGTAAGAAAATCTTTCAAGATAAACGTGTCCGTGAAGCGATCGGCTATGCTTTTGACTTCGAATGGTCTAACAAAGTTCTTTTTTATGGGGCATACACACGCGCCAGCAGTTATTTCAATAACAGTATCCTAATGGCAAAAGGTGTGCCTAGTAAAGAAGAACTCAAACTGTTAAATGCCTATAAAAATAAATTACCTGCTGAACTTTTTACCCAACCCTTTAAACTTCCTCAAACAGACGGATCAGGCAATAATCGTGCCAACCTCCGTAAAGCAGCAACCCTGCTAAAAAATGCAGGATGGGTTGTTAAAAATAATGTCCTTGTAAACGCTAAAACAGACGAACCACTGGACTTTACGATTACGATAGTCCTACCTGCTTTTGAACGCGTTGTGGCACCCTTTATCCAGAACTTGAAAAAATTAGGCATTCAAGCAAAAATTAAAGTGCTTAATACCGCCCAATACGAAAATACTATCAATAATTTTGACTTTGACATGGTTGTAGGAACATTTGGGCAATCTGACTCGCCTGGCAACGAACAACGTGATTTCTGGAGCACTGCTGCTGCTAAGACTAAAGGATCACGTAATATCATTGGTATTACCAATCCCGCTATTGACGATCTTATAGAAAAACTGATCAGCACCACTAGCCGTAGCAGTCTCATCACGCACGCGAAAGCTCTCGATCGCATTTTACTCTGGAATCATTACATCATTCCCCAATGGTACATTGATAAATTTCGTCTTATTTACTGGGATAGATTTGGTATTCCAACACAACGTCCTCCTTATGCTGTGGGGTTTAATACGTGGTGGATTGACAATAAAAAAGAAACGGCTCTTAAAAAAAAGTTTTCGCTGAATCGCTGAGGTGCTAAGTTGCTGAGGAGTTGAATCACTAAGTCGCTGAGTCAGTAAAGTTATGGATTATTTTATAACATCTCTTTTTCTTAGTGGGTGTCCGATCCGCTTTACCTAGCGTTATTTTTAGATTAAATCATTTTTATTTTCTGCCTAGTAATGATTTACTATATTATTAAACGCATCCTGCTTATCATTCCAACATTGATTGGGATCATGGCTATCAATTTCCTCGTCATACAGATAGTACCTGGGGGTCCTGTCGAGGACATGATGGCAAAATTATCTCATATCACCGATACTGGAGCGATTTCTCGGCTCACCAGTGGTGGCGGCAATGAAACAATTGAAACACGATTTTACCGTGGTGCTAGTGGCATCGAAGAGGAAATTCGCCTCGAATTGACACGACTGTACGGCCTTGACAAGCCACCCTTAGAGCGGTTTTTTATTATGCTAAAACAATATTTCACCTTTGATTTTGGTACTAGTTTTTATCGCGATAGGACTGTCATTGAACTTGTTATTGAAAAACTTCCTGTCTCTATCTCACTAGGACTGTGGACGACACTTATTATTTACTTGATCTCAATTCCGATTGGAATTTTAAAGGCAATCCGTGATGGGAGTCGTTTTGATATTTCTACCAGTACTATTATTATGGTAGGGTATGCGATACCTAATTTTCTGTTTGCTATATTACTGATCATTGTTTTTGCTGGTGGTGAATATTTTCAATGGTTTCCGCTGCGTGGATTGGTGAGCGAAGATTTTGCTGAGCTTTCACTGGGTGAAAAAATTATAGATTATTTTCACCACTTGACACTTCCGGTCATAGCCATGACGATCTCAGGTTTCGCGGGATTGACATTGCTTACAAAAAATTCTTTCATTGACGAAATTCATAAACAATACGTCACCACAGCACGGGCTAAAGGACTAGCAGAACCGCAGATCATTATCCAACATGTTTTCAGAAATGCAATGCTACTGATTATTTCTTCATTTCCAGGAGCACTTGTAGCGCTCTTATTCACATCATCTTTACTTATAGAAGTGATTTTTTCTCTAGACGGATTGGGGTTACTTGGGTTTGAAGCGACTGTTCGTCATGATTATCCTATTATGTTTGGAACATTGTTCTTTTTCTCTCTACTGGGATTAGTATTAAAATTAGTTTCAGATCTTCTGTACGTCCTGATAGACCCACGGATTGACTTTGAAAAACGGGCAGGATAATATGACTGCAGCACTACTTTTTATTAACAGTACAGCCTCCATCACTTCTACGGTCATCATTGATGAGTCGTCATAATAATTCGCCCATCAACCACAAAGTAATAATTCGCTTATCCATAACGCAATAATAATTTACTTGACAATCACAAGAAATCTATCATGCTTTCTGCTATCACACAACGAAGACTGGCTAATCTAAGGAAAAATAAACGTGGGTACTATTCCTTATGGATTTTTGGTATTTTGTTTGGCTGTTCGCTGTGTGCGGAACTTGTGATCAATAGTCAACCATTATTGGTTTCTTATGAAGGAGAGTTCTACTATCCGATCATAAAAAAGTACAGTGAGAAGACTTTTGGTGGTGATTTTGAAACCGAAACGGACTACTTAGACCCATATATTCAAGAGAAGATCAATTCAGCAGGCTGGATATTATTTCCCCCTGTGCGTTATTATTACGATACTATTATTACCAATTTAAACACACCAGCGCCGTCACCACCAAGTCAACAAAACTGGCTAGGAACAGATGATCAGGCGCGTGATGTCTTCGCTCGGGTTGTGTATGGGTTTCGGCTCTCAACGGTATTTGGACTTGCCTTAACTATCATTTCAATGGTCATTGGCGTCAGTGCAGGCGGCATTCAAGGATACTTTGGAGGATGGATTGACCTCTTTTTTCAGAGGTTTATTGAAGTCTGGGAATCCATACCCACTCTCTATCTGCTTATCATCCTCTCGAGCGTGATTATACCGTCTTTTGCGTGGTTTTTGCTACTACTATCGCTTTTTTCTTGGATTGGGTATACGGGTGTTGTGCGAGCAGAATTTTTAAGAATTAGAAACCTAGACTATGTTCGCTCGGCTAAGGCAATGGGGCTTTCACATATTACGATTATGTTCCGCCACGTTCTTCCAAATGCAATGATTGCAACCATTACATTTCTTCCTTTTAACCTAGCAGCAGCGATCACAACCCTCGCTGCCTTAGATTTTCTAGGATTTGGGCTACCCCCTCCGACACCTTCCCTAGGAGAGATGATTTATCAAGGGAAAAACAATCTAAGTGCACCGTGGCTAGGATTAACGGGATTCTTCGTCCTCGCTATTATGTTATCTTTGCTAATGTTTGCAGGAGAAGCCATTCGCGACGCGTTTGATTATCAAAAAACATTTAAATCCTCTAAACCAGACGACTCTTCCACAGAATCAAGCGCCTCTTCCGTAGTGAAATCATAACTAACCCTACCCATAAACCGCTATTTTTACGCTCAAAACCTGCTACCAAGCAATACAATCAAACCTGCTACTAGGCACCGAAGTTCATTGGCACTGCAACCCTTACTGTACGTAAAAGATTTAAATATTGCCATCAGTTCTGCTGGCAAGACAATTAATGCTGTCAAAGGGGTGAATTTTAGTATTTATCCACACAAGATCTTTGCTCTGGTCGGCGAATCAGGGTCTGGCAAATCGCTTACAGCATTGTCCTTGGTGCGGCTAATATCGCCGCATATTCTGCCGCAGATCTCAGGTTCTGTCTTCTATCAAAAACAATTAGGGCATTTTCATAAAAATAGCTCCACTCAAAATAAAAATTCACCTCCCCAACCGTCTACACCACCTCAGAAATCTCAAAAAAACAATGCTCAAGAAAACAATGCTGTTTCCTATCAAAATTTACTGCAATTAAATAATAATACGCTCAGACGTATTCGTGGCGGGGAGATCAGCTATATCTTCCAAGACCCCATGACATCGCTCAATCCACTTAAAACCATTCACGAACAGCTAGAAGAAAAACTCAGACTTCATTCATCAATAGAGCATAAACATAAGCGTGCAGACACGATTGCAGATCTATTTGAGCAGGTCAAATTACCTACGCAGAAATCCTTCATGCTCCGTTATCCACATGAACTCTCAGGCGGACAACGGCAACGCGTCATGATCGCAATGGCAATCGCAGGAACAAGTAGACTCATCATTGCTGATGAACCCACAACAGCTCTAGACGTCACCGTTCAGGCAGAAATTCTAAAACTGCTTAAAAATTTACAAAAAACGCTTGATCTTACCTATATGTTCATCACGCACGATTTGAACATCGTACGGCAATTTGCAGATGATATCGCAATTATGCAAAACGGTCTTATTGTCGAACAAGGACCTGCAAAATCAATCATAAAAAAACCTAGCCATCCCTATACCAAAGAACTCTTCAAAGCCACGCCCAATCCGCTTGCAAGGACATCCACTACAAATAACCATCATCTTCACAATACCCACCCGCACAATGGTAATACAGATCAACGTACGACTTCTGTTCTAAAAGTAAATGCGCTTCAGGTGAACTATCCGATAAAATCACAATTTCTGAGACGAACGGTGGCACATTTTACTGCTGTCCGGGATATTAACTTTGAATTGCAGCATGGAAAAACGGTAGGCATCATAGGAGAATCTGGTTCGGGAAAAACTTCGCTTGCTCTAGCGATTTTAAGACTTATTGACTCAGAAGGCGAGATTTTTCTAGAAAATAGCCCGATTCATACCCAAACAGGCTCAGCCTTGCGTCCATTTAGAAAAAAAATGCAGGTTGTCTTCCAAGACCCTTATTCGTCGTTATCACCGCGTCTAACTACCGTTGACATTATCAGTGAAGGAGTCAAGTTTCATGAGCCCAATATCACTCAATCTCTATTGTTAGACCGTGTTCATGCTATTATGCAACAAGTAGGTCTCAGTGAAACTATGAAAAACAGATATCCGCATGAATTTTCAGGAGGGGAGCGGCAGCGCATTGCAATTGCTCGGGCGCTTATTTTGGAACCGAAGCTACTCGTTCTAGATGAACCGACCTCTTCGCTCGATGTATCGCTGCAGATTAAAATGATAGACAAATTACTCGCCATACAAGAAAAAACAAATATTGCTTATTTATTTATTTCACACGATCTCCGTGTTATTCGTGCCCTTTCTGACCACATTTTAGTGATGAAGAAGGGTAGTGTTACCACTTATGGAACCAATGACCACATTTTTAACAACAGTACCGATCCTTATACCCAACAACTCATAAAATCTGCCTATTTAAAAAATTAAATTCTACTTGAATACTTCCTCCTAACACATAAAATCGGCATTATTCAAAGAAATTAGGCTCTACTTAATAAATACTTCCCTTCATTCCTCCTTCATGTAGATGAAATTTTATAAAACCTTCAATGGCACTCACGCTGTATTACAAAATTTTCAGTACCGACGCGACTGAAAAGCTATTTCCAAGCAAAAAAACCACGCCCAACCACAAACGCCGTCCGCTCAGTTTACTATTTCTACACGGATACTTTGCATCTCATACCAATATGATAGGTATTCTGGGGTATTTTAGAGAGCTTTATAAACAAAAACACGTTCATTTCTACCTCATCGACATTCGTAACCACGGACACTCTCCACACAACGACAATACTTCCTATGAAGCGATGGCAGAAGACATTGAAGCGATTATAAAATTAGAAAATCTACACGATACAGTCCTTATCGGACATTCAATGGGTGGAAAAATCGCTATGACAATCGCAACACGTGAGCGTATTTCTATCAAAAAGCTTATTATAGGCGATATTGCTCCCTGTAAATATGCCCAGGCACACAGTGAACAACATATTGCCCGCCTAAGCAAGCTAAGACTCAGTGATTTTTCATCACGCTCAGCCGTCAATGAACATTTAGCACAGACGATGCCCAATGCTACGCTTAGAAATTTCTTCTTAAAAAACCTTCGTCACAAAACCTCTTTTACCAGCAACTCCCAAGAACAAGTGTCTCAACCATCCACCCATTTTACTAACTCCCAAGAACTCACCTCTCAAACTCATCTTGCTAACTCTCGAGAACCTAATGATCTGACTTCTCAAACCTCTCATACTTCTCAGACGTCCACTGAACCTGTAAAAATGCCCACTCAATCATCACAGCTATACTGGCAATGCAATTTTCCTATTCTCTATAAAAAAAGGTCAGAAATTATCAAAGCAGTTCCTCCTCCGAAAAAACCGCTTAGTTCCTATATAAAAAACTTGCCAGTTCTCTTTATGCGCGGCGAAACCAGTCCTTATTTAGATGCACAAGCACAAAAAACTCTCCCAATGTACTTTCCTGCATACATTCTAAAAACACTTCCCAATACAGGACATTGGCTTCATTACGAACAACCCGAGAAATTCGCCCAAACAAGCCATGCTTTCATAGAAAATAGATCATTTTTATAGTTTTTTCAATTACAATCCGTAGTACAACCCGCATGAATCCTTATTCAATACATGCTGCATAATACAGTCTGCATAAATACCTTATTCAATACATGCTGCATAATACAGTCTGCACAAATATCTTATTTCAATACAAACTGTAATGCAATCCGTATAAATCCCTAAAAAATACCCAAATAAGCTATTTTATAAATAACACTACACCCATTAAATTAAGGCTACTTATTTCGTCTGACCCAAAACCTATTTTAATGACATTCTAGTTTAGACTGCTGATCTTTACGAACTTAACCAAATTGACTGCTGATCTTCACAAACTCAACCAAATTGACTGCTGATCTTTACGAACTTAAACGAATATTGCGTTTAGAAGCACGTAAAAAACGCAAGCATTTTTATACGCACCACAAGCTAAAACACGAACAATTCTCACTCAAAATTAGCTCCAAAGTTTATCAATTTCTCTCACACACCCAAGCTAAACAGACAATTATGGGCTATTATCCACTACATGATGAAGCCGACATTCGTTCCTTGCTAGAAAAACTTCACAGCAATCCCAATATCACACTCGCCCTCCCACGTACCTTGCCATCATCACCTACTTCAAAAACGCCTTCACCGTCAAATTCTAATAATACAGCCCCCCATAAAAATACAGTTAACAAGATGATTCCTATTGCTCTAGCTAAAGAACATCAGCTCACCGATCAACTCCACCCCGCTAAATACGGTATTATGGAAGTACACACAGGAAAAATCCTCAAACCAGAAGAAATTGATATTCTCATTATCCCAGGCCTACTTTTCGATAAAAATGGACACAGATTGGGATACGGCGGCGGATATTACGATCATTTCATTGATACTATCTTAAAAAATAGCTCTCCTAACAGACCTTCTAGTAAACCAACCCTTAAACTAACTTCACAACCAACTTCACAACCAACTTCACAACCAACTTCACAACCCATTTCTAACCCAATTTCTAGACCAATTTCTAAACCGCAATCTAAATCTAAACTCAAGCTAATTGGCGTTTGCTTCGAATTTCAAAAACACCCCCAATCACTCCCACATACTCCTCACGATAAACCCTTACACCACATTTTTACAGAAACCAATGTTTATCACTACCCTTGACAGATAACTACCATTGATAAGTAAATACCATTGTTAACATTGATAAATAAACACCATTGTTAATCATCTTTCATAAATTAACTACGTGAAAATGGATTTACAGCGCTGAGAGTCATTTTACTGATGAATTTAAGAAGTCTTTATTGGCATACGTATTTGATCGGGTATGTACTAGTCGGATCACTGATAATTCTCTGGATCAGAATGACAAAAAAAGATAAACACGTCCGCAGAGAACATCTTCATCAAATAGAAAAAAGATGGGCAGCACGAATGGTCGCAGCAAGTGGTTCTAACGTTACCGTTATTCACAAAACCTCGCTAAAACAAGGAGTCAATTATGTTTTTTTTGCCAATCATCAATCCAGTTTCGATATTTTTACATTGATGGCATATGCTAAACCGCCTGTGGTATTCATGTCTAAACCTTTGTATTTTAAAATTCCAATTTTTGGTCGTGCAATGAAAGATATGGGGCATTTTTCCATTGATCGTAAGAATAGACGCCAGGCCCTCATAGATATCGCTCGAGCACAAGAGGCTATTTTAACGGGGAATTTGTCTCTTATTATCTTTCCTGAAGGGACACGCAGTCTAGCTGGAACGATTGGGACTTTTAAAACAGGTCCGTTAAGAATCCTTGTCCCACACCAGCAAACCCTAGCCGATTCCGATTCTAAGCATTTAACTTCATTATCTCCTCACCATGCTACTATAAAGCTAAGTGCTATAAAGATCATTCCAACAGCTATTGTCAATACAAGGCAAATTCAAAAAAAGGGAAGTTTGCGAATTTATCCCGCTCATGTTAAACTCATCTTTGGTAACCCCCTCACCATTAAACCCCACATGCTCACAGGAAATGCTAAACAAGGGCTCATGAAGCGTATTGAAAACATTGTACGAGACCTGCACACTTCACATTCATGAACCGATGTCTTAAAATACTACCTTTCATATCATAAAAGCATCCCATAATAAAAACCCTTAAATCTCACGAACAACCACTCAACTTTACTAGATATTTCTATAATGAAACTCAGTTCTACGACAATCATCCTCATTGTTTTAATGTTCATTGCTTCACAAAACACCGCTACGACGCAACCCCAACCATCACCTAGCCAAACAGTCTCCCCCACCGCCCCCAAAGATTCAAGCCAATCCTCTTTTATAACATTCACAAATACGTTCATTGAAAATGGTAGAAATCAGCCAGAAACTGTCGTTATTCCTACTTCACTCTACAATAAACGAACAAAAGCCATTTTTACACAAACAATCGAAACCCGTATCCAAATCTTTACCAGAGGACATACATTAATAGAAATTGATCTCGAAAAACTAGCCGCAGGAACACAACTCAATCACAGAAAAAGGTCGTACACAGGAACTTTTTATGTCTTTATCAAAGATAGTGCTAAAACATTCCTATTACAAAAAAAACCCGCTCCTAACTCAGCAAAATCACCACCCAACGCAAAAAAAACTTTCACAGCCATTAACGTGATTGTTTCTAAACAAGGCGGTGCAATCATTCCCATTCTGCCAAGCCGTAGTCTCATTACAAACCTCAGTAAAACAGCCTATAAAATTAATAATACAGCCAAGTCTAGTAAAAATAATTCACGTGGTAGCACTGCGTATATCTTTCCACCCGACGAGCCCTTTAAAGTTCATTTCCATCCCAAAATCACTCCTCTTCATAGCAGTACCGTCACACTGAGTGCCGCCGTAAATCCCCGCTCCAAAAAACAGCTGCCAAATAAGACAAAACCCACAGTCTATACGTATCATTTCAATCCCAATCACATTGACCTAAAAAATAACTTCGCTCCACCCACTCAAGTACCCAAAGCAAATTCTGCTTCCAATCAAACACCAGCCCATTTCACTCCCTCCACAAACCTAGGCATAAAATCCATTCCTCTACCTAACCCAACCAATCATCTTCACATCACCTTACAAGACGTGCTAGGCAATCGAACAGAACTCGTAGCGATCGTTATCATTGATAAAGAACCACCCGCTATCACGCTATACGGTCATGAACCTAAGTATCAGCCAAACCCTACCCGTATTACAGATCATCACAAAGCCTTCATAGATAGCCTAGACCTATACGCAACCGTCACAGACAATCATGCTAAAACAGTGCAATTCTTCATAGCCCAATTCCAATTGCCCTTCGTAGCCCCTAATCCAAGCCTAGCTCCCTCATCCACTACTACAACACAATCACCTAAGAAACCACCACCCCTCCCCGAGAAAATTCAATTCACAAAAATAACCGACTCTACTAAGAAGCCACTCACTTTTCAAAAAAGTACATTGCTCTACTATTACAGTGAAGACGCATTCGGAAATAAAAGCCCAACGCAAAGCCTCGTACTAGAGAAAAATAGTACCCTCCCCCCGTCTTCACTTATCAAGAGCAAATAATAAAAATGCAACCTATCATCAAATACGCGATCGTAAGACTGTCATCGATGGGCGACATTCTTCATACCAGTCCCCTAATACGCAGTATTAAAAACTTTCATGCCGCGCAGCGAGAACAGACTGAGATCACGTGGATCGTCGAAGAGAGATTTTATTCTGTGGTGGAACATTTTAACGAGGTCGATAAGATTATTGCTATTCCCCTTCCGAGACGCTTCAACTTGCAGACAGGATGGAAATTTTTAAAAACTCTCTGCGATCGAACTTTATGGAAAACGCTCCGTACAGACCATTACGACGTTATTTTAGACCCACAGGGATTATTGAAGTCTGCCCTTATTGCTTTTTTAATGAAAAGTCGCCTGCGCATTGGGTTTGACGCTACGAATAGTCGTGAACTCAGTCACCTGTTTTATCACGTTAAAGTACGCACCTATCATGAAAACATTATCGATAAAAATCTAGACCTACTCACACCGCTTACATTGACCCCCCCTAAGATCCATGACAAGATTCATAATGACGTGATAAAACGTAAAGACACCCATAAAGCACAACCCCCTCCACACCATAGCTCGCCAACTCTTTTAAGTACGTCAGAGCACCAACGCACTACTCCCACTGTACTTCCTAAAAATAATTACCTCCACACCTCCCATGACACAGCGTATCGTCATCACGTACAATCCCACCCACAGTCTCACTCACAATCTCATCCACAATCACAATCATTTAAAAATTTTACTGATGCCACCACTCAGAAATCTTTAAAAACCACCCCATGCCCAGCGCCTCTATCGATCAGTTCTCCACTTCTCACAATCTCACTAGATGCCCAAGCACAAAAAAACATTGAAAAATTCCTAACCGAACATCAGGTACCCCACCCTGTTATCATCGCTCCCTGGAGTACATTTTACACACGGGATATGGGACCAGAACTCCTTTCAAGTGTGATAAAAATCCTCTACAAACACTATCGAACACCCAGCCTAATGATAACAGATGAAAAACACAGAGCGCTAGCAGAACAAACCCATCACAGCTACTCCACTGAAACGATTTTACCGCCAATACTTAGCTTAAAAGAACTCTTTGCTATAATCGCTTATGCGAAATTAATGGTCACCATTGACAGTGGCCCTGCGTATATAGCCGAACTCATAGGAACCCCTACGATTACGCTATTTGGACCAACGCAACGCACCAGGCAAAGCCCCTCTTACGCCAAAGTTTTACAAGAATACCATAATCACAATGACATAAGAAAAGAACAAAAATCACAATTTCTTAAAACAACTGCTCTCCCCTCCAATACGCCTAACCCAATAATCTTTAAAACCGGACGCACACAAGCACTGCTAGCTGATTACGATTGTCCTATTACCAAACCTGAACCCATCACAACGTCATACAGGTGTCTCAATAAAAACTGCACAAACAACATTCTGTGCATGAAGCACTACACTAAACGAGACCTATTGACTGCCCTTCGTAAATTAGAGACCGACTAAGTCTTTAACCTACGAAGGTAATTTTCCCACAACGCAACAAGAAATGTGTCTGCTTCGATACGCAGACTGTAGTCAAAAACATCAGATATAATAGTCGGTATTGGATTAATCTCAATAGTAAGCGCCCGTGCTGCTTTAGCGCGGTGAACAGGTGCCTGAATGTATGGGAAATATGACGTTGTACCGATGGAAAAGACAACATCAAAAGGTTCACCATAATGTTGATGTAAAACAAGAAGTGCCTGTTTGGGTAATGCCTCACCGAATAAGACAACGTTAGGGCGTATTAATTTTCCGCAGACCGAACAAAGCGGCAACTGGGGTAACGCAGGAAGATGCGTAAAATCTCTTACTTCCGCTTCCCAATCACACGTAGCACCCGTACAGACAAGTTTATGCATAGTACCATGGATTTCTACCACAGCGCTAGAACCTGCTTTTCTATGAAAGGCATCTATATTTTGCGTTAAAACAATCGTTTGAAAGAACTGTTCGAACTTAGCAATAGTCTTATGGGCGGCATTGGGTTGCTTGGACCTAAGAAAATTCTCCATTTCATAAAGGTATTTCCAAGCGAGCGCAGGATTATCTTTCATCACATGCGCTGAGAGAATTTCTTCAATGGGAAGATCATCTGCAGTCTCGGTTTCGTTGTAAAGCCCTCCCACGCCACGATAAGTTGGAAGTCCCGATGCTACCGAGATACCCGCCCCTGTGATAAATAAAATGCGTTTTGTTGTTTCTTTGTGGAGTATTTTTACTATTTCCTCAAAAACTTCGGAAGCAATAGGTTCTTTGGATTGTGATAAAACCATACTTAACTTAGTGATTTTTAAAGAAAGTTTGAATTTTTTCGCTCAGGGCAATTGGCATTAACGCACTGGTAAGCGGAGAACTTGTTAATGATTTACGATTCAAATAAAGGTCTACAGCCTCCTGCATCATGTTTTTAAAAGGATAGGTTTTCTGATAAGGTTTTTTATGTTCTAAGACAAGCGAATGAAAATTATCGTAGTACGGACTGGGTCTAGCCCGTTCAAATCGTAGCAACCCATTGCCGATGTGGACTCTGCCTTGTGTGAAATTGAGAATGATTTCGAAATGAAAATAATGACGACCACTGCCTAATTCTACTGCTATTGGAATTTTACGCTTCTGCTTGGTTTGATGATAACTGAAGAGCAGATTTAAGGTTTCTCCTGGAAGGTCTCTGCTAACCGTTGGTGATTGTCGCACGCTATTTTCATTGCGATTCTTAGCTAACTGTGAAGGGATTTTTATTAATGGAATGTGTGGGTGTGGTGGTGATTTTAAAGCGGAGTGCTGCTTTCTAGTTTTTTGTGATGATACTTTAAGCGGGTGATGTTTCTGCAGCTGCACATAAAAGTCTGAAATCGGTAAAGCAATGACATTTTTTCTAAGAAAATGGCTAAGCACTTCATTAAAATAAGCTGCTGGGTCGTGTTCTAAGAAAAAAAACATTGCGTCAATGAGATGTGTTCCGTCATGAAGCAGCAGGTCTAGGCTTTTCTTAGGTGCTTGACTGTAAAACCGTCCTGTCATCGACAAAAGTGTACCATAATTTTCAGACTTAGGCGCATCTATGAATGTTTTAACCATGCGATAGTCTTTAGCAAACCGCCGCTCATGATTGACAATCACATTTTTAACATAATGACGTTGTTCTCTTAGAAAGGATTTTACGAGCGCGGTATTTGTCGTCACAGGTTTTTCTAGAACGACCACAGGAACGTTACGGCGCGCTGCTAATCTCAATAAGGCTGGGTGTGATTTAGGAGGTGTTGCAATATGAAGAATATCAACAGCATGCTTTTTAAGAAGCGTGGCTGCGTCGGTGTAGAGGTGTGGAGTTTTCCAGCGTTTTTTAAACTGGGCACGTCTTACTGCATCAATATCTGCTCCTGCTAGCAAAGTAGTTTGTGGATGAGTTGTTATTGCGCCTGCGTGGGTAGCAGGTTTTTCACGAAGTTTGTCCTCTTCTAAAATAGAAGCAATCCTTCCTAACCCAATGATAGCACAGCGTATCTTCGTTTCCACGATCAATATACTTGTTTTTTTTACAATACCCCGTCACTTTGGCTAATTCAAACAACTTGATTTGGCAACTATTGAACGTTCTATCATCACTTAAAATCGTCTTTTTTACAAAGATTTTAAGACGGTAACGAGACTTCTGAGTTCATTGGCTGTGATAGAGGCATTAATGGGGATCAGTAGGACTCGCCTGTGTAGATTCTCAATGGCTTTGAGACGAGAAAGGTTATACGCACCATGAAGTTTGAAATATTCTAAATATCCGTAAAGTGTATGGCTATGGAGAGAAGTATCTGGCATGCCAGAACGGATCAATCTTTCATAGGCAATGGCTTTTCCTGTTTGAAAATACAAGGGCAGAAAGCGATTATTGGCGCCACTGGTGCTATGTCCTATGATTTTGATAGTTTTTTTATTGAGGACAGCTTGCTCGAGTTCTCCTATTAATGCTCTTCTTCGCTCAGCAAAGGATTTCAATAATTCAAGTTGTGAGCATCCTAAGGCGGCTTCTAATTCAGTCGGTGCGAAGTCTAGTCTGGTAAAAATATTGTTGTGATGGTGAGGTATTATTTCTTCGTGGATTGGTGGACTTTTCTTACCATTGGGAGTAGCGGAAGTCCAATTTTCATTTTTTGCTGCGGAAATGGACTTTATATCGGTTTTGATCGGTTTCGTAGCCTGTTTTTTTTGTACGTCATTAAGGGCTGTTAAGTAAGATGCGGGTATCTTCGGTGACCATGTCTTAAAAGAAGGTTTTTTAGCCACACGTCCTAAGGCTAGATGGCGTTTATTTTCTATTGACGCTCTAAAATCACCCCAGATAGGCGCACGCAAAGCGCGCAATTCTTCTAGATCATCACGACATTTAGCTATAATGACAGCACCTTTCGCACTTGTAAGTGTTCTATGAGAAGAGAGCGAAAATAATCCATAATCACCTAAAGTGCCCACGTGGTTTGCTTTTTTTTGATGGCTGTACAGAGTGCCAAGTGAATGCAGCGCTTCTTCAATGATGATTATTTCAGGGAAATCAGCCCTAATACGGCTAATTAGCGACCTCGTCTCCAAATGTGCCAAGCCAAATGCATGCGAGAGAATAAGCAGTCGTGTTTTTTTTGAAAGATGCTTTTGCAGGAGCTTAGCAGAAAATGAAAAATTATCTGAGAAATTATCCTGATCACAGTCACAAAAAACAATTTTTGCCCCAAAGTTACGTAACGTTTCCCACAATTGTGGCTCAATCAATGGAGAGACAATCACTTCATCACCCAAACGAATACCTATTTTCTTTAAAATAAGGTATAACGCGGCAGAATCATTGACAACGAATAGTGAATTATCCGCTCCAACAGTCATAGCAAAATCATGTTCTAAGCGTGAAGTCATGATTCCACCATCTACTTCTGTCAATTTATCTGAGAGTAAACACCGCAGGACACTTACTAAATCTTGTTTTGAAATTACTGGCTTGGAAGTGGCTAGAGATTTTGTTGCTGCTATTTTTTTTTTTGTACGTGGAGAATTTTTTTTATTTAATTGACGCACCGTCGGTTTGAGAGCCAATTTCACTGCACCTCCATTATAGGTTTCTTTTTTAGAACTTGGTTATACAACACTTATTTATAACACTTATTTTTTATGACGCTTTTGTATTTCCAATTGTCATTACAATAGTCACTAAATCACTAAATCAACGCTTTCGTAGTCCCAATTGTTATTACAATAGTCATTACATCACTAAATCAACGCTTTTGTAGTCCTAATAATCATGACATCACTGTATCATTACGTTACTTCAATCATTACGTTATTAACCTGCACTACACACGGCTAACTTTACTTGCTACTACTCTTATTCATAGCGGCATTGAAATAGCTAGTGGTAGGTGCTAGAAGACTACTTGCCCCTATAATTATAATCTGAATTGAGTTGTTTTAAGATGAATTGAGTTGTTTTAAGATGAATTGAGCTGCTTTAAGATGAATTAAGCTACTTTAATATGAATTGAGTTGTTTTAAGATGAATTAAGCTACTTTAATATGAATTGAGCTTCTTTAAGATGAATTGAGCTTCTTTAAGATGAATTGAGCTTCTTTAAGATGAATTGAGTTGCTTTAAGATGAATTGAGTTGCCATTAAGCCGAATTAACTAAGCCAAATTAATTAAGCCGAATTGCGGCTAGCATTAATACTTCCTGCTAAAGAGCGAATTGCAATTTTCTGCAGTTGATCTTTGATTTCAGGCGTGAGTGTCGGTGCCTCGTCACGAAGTCGCATCAATGCATACTGCTGAATCACCACCAACGGCCTTGCAATATGCTCTCGAAACAATATAGACAACCGATTAAACGGTAAATCTTGTAATAATTCACGATGACCTGTTATAGCTAATAGGTATTTTTGGGTAAATTTTGCTTCCTCAAAGGCAGCTGTCCATATTTCACTGAATTTTTCATCATTTTTAATGTAAGCAGTCAATGAAAAATCTGTCTTTAACAACGACTGCATAGTATTGCCAACTAGCGCACGAAAAAATATTGACCTCTTATAGAGATTTTGCAACCGACCCAACATTCCCCTGTCTTCAATCATATATTGAAGTGCCGTACCAAACCCATAATAAGCAGGGATATTCTGTTTCAATTGATTCCATGAAGCAACAAAGGGTATGGCTCGTAGATTTGTAAGATTGAGACCCTCTTTATCAGACCTTCTGGTAGGACGGCTGCCCACATTAGAATATCTAAAAAATCGTAACGGTGTGATTTCTTCTAAATATGAAATAAATTTGGGATGATTCTTAAAATCATCATATTTCTTCCAAGCAATATCACCCATAGCCACTAGTAATTTCCGGTCTGCTGGCGTAATCGTTGCCTCATTTTTCAAAAAGAGCCTGTTTTCAATGCCCGCTGTAAAAATTTGCTCCAAATTATACTTTCCCCTTGTAAACGTCGTAAAATTTGAACTGATCGTCTGGCCCTGGACGGTAAGCTGGATTTCATGCGTCTCCATTTTATCTGAAAGCGCACGATAAAAGAGATTGCTTTGTCCTCCGCCACGGGCAGGCGGTCCGCCCCGTCCATCAAAAAAGATCACTTTAATACCGTAATATCGTGAAATTTCACTGATCAGTTCCTTAGCACGAAAAATACTCCAATTAGCCGCCAAATAACCCCCATCCTTCGTTCCATCAGAATAACCCAACATCACAATCTGCTTGTTTCCACGCCGCTTCAAATGACTCCGATACATCGGCACTTCATATAACGTCTTCATAATTGAACGCACACGACGCAGAACATCTACCGTTTCAAACAAAGGAACAATATCTATCTTCAATGTCTCCACATTCATTCCTAAAACACTGAATAAAAAGAACATCTCCAATACATTGCTAGCCTGTTCTGTGTTTGAAATAATGTAACGATGGAGACCATTTTCTCCATTTTTTGCTTGAATCAATTCTATCGAACGCAATGAAGCACTCAGATTGCTAAGCATTTCTGAGTACATTGGAGCAGTTGTTCTGTTTAGCTTTGATGGATTGACATTGGTATTGGTATTGAAATTGGTATTGGGATTGAAATTGGAACTGGTATTGGTATTAGGATTGAAATTGGTATTGGGATTGGGATTCACATTGAAACTGGCATTGGAATTGAGATTGGAACTGGTATTGGGATTGAGATTGGCATGATCTTTCAAAATTCGCTGCTTATCACGATTAAATTTATCAATAGCTCTTAACAAATAGGACAATCTCCGCTTCGGTGTCAACGTCTCATAGACATTGGTTTTATCAATATATAACCACAGCAATTCTTTCACACACAACCGATGAATACTGCTATTTTGCCTAATATCAAGAGTTGCAAAGTGAAACCCAAACGTTTTTATCTTACGAATTAATGTCGCTGTCTGCTCAACAAATAAACTATTGTGTTCTTTTATGATCTCTTGCTGTACGTATTGGATTGCCGTTAAAAACTCTGTAGCGTTTTTATAGGGTAATGGCTCAAACTGTTCAGATTGCTCAGATTGTTCAGATTGTTCGGACTGCTCAGATTGTTCGGATGACGTAGAGTTTCCTATTTCATCAAATTTTCTTTGGCTAGAGGCTTCTCTCGTAGCCGAGTCGATAGATTTCTGTTCTGGGGGAAATTGTGATTTTTTTGCTTGGTGTTCTTGCTGTTGTGTTTTTTCTTCGTCTATTATCCCGTTTGCTGCATATTCTTCTCTATCGTCTAAGGTATTAGCCACGCGATAAGTCGCTATAAGTCGTTTTTCTATGCTAAGCAGCAATTCATAAACATTTTTAAACGTCAGTCGTCCACGCATCCTCTTAATATCTTCAATATAACAACCTAACAAAGTCGTTTTAAGCATTCTAGCAATGCGATGCGTTGTTTGTGCCGTCACGTAAGGATTTCCATCTCGATCACCACCAGGCCAGAAGCCCATTTCAATCATAACAGGAAGTTCAAATTCAGGCCCTAATTCCTTCCGTAACCGATATTCCAATGCCTCTTCAATAGTTGGAATAACACGATAAAATACCTTTTTCAAATATACAAGGATACTCTCCGCTTCGTCTTCAGGACGTGGTCGTTTTTTATTGCGAAATGGCGTCCTGCCAAGCTGCATCATCAATTTTTGAATCTGCACTAAATCATTCTTTTTTATAGCAACATACAATTCATACAGAATTGTCAGTACAGGCGCAGGGTAAAATTGGGTCGGGTGTGCTGTCAAAACAATACGAATCTTATACGTTTGTAATAAAGTCCGCAATGAATCTAACTTCTCCTCAGCACTCACACGTTGTAATAGATTTTTAAGACTCCCCTCTCCATCAATATCAACAAGGTCTTCAAAGGAAGCCTCTTCTAACGCATCAAATAAGGCAATCTGCCGTTCAATAAATTGAATAAATTTAAATAATACCTGATGATGCTCTGATTCTGCTAGCGTGTGCATGTATTTCGCAAAAAATGTCTCCACAATTGCTTTCGGCGAAGACACTTCACTTTTAGTTCCACTCTTGACATCCCAATTCTCATTGCCTTCCCAATAAGAACTATTCGTCGCTACCCCCGATAAGCCTAATCTCATGCGCTCATCGGTTATTTTCCCAGACGCTTTAACATGAGCGTGGTCTCTAATTTTTTTGACATTACCTGCGGGAACGTGATTCCAAATAATATTACTGAACAATGACAATAGCACATTATACGTCCCCATAGCTTCAAATGGCAATTCTGACATTAATCCTTTATATAGCTGGTAACGCAGTCCTACCTGCTCACCAAACACCCGTTCGATGCTATGCTCGTCACTGTAAAATTGATCTAAATCGTATTGCTTTGCTAAATATTTTTGCTGCTCACTACGACGATCATTGGTTTTAGTACCCGCTACATCCGTTTTCTGCTGCTGTTTTTTTTTCTTACTTTGTTTCTTCATAACATATCCTCAACATCTCCTATTAGACCAAGACGCTTTAAATAAATACGTTTAGAGTACATTCTAACAGCAATATTGACGAAGCAGCAGGAATAAACCCTCACATTCTCTTTACCCGTTCTGGTTTTTATTCTTTTCTAGACTGTATTATAATATAATACCGATTACGAATTTATAAGATTAATTTCAATTCTTAAACCACAGGAGATTTCAACCGCTCTCGTGCTGACTCTTTTGAAACCAATCAAGCAAATCGACCACGCCGCCATCATACTAATAATCCCCTCCTTTATAGAAGGAGAGGATTATTATAGACGAGTTGCTTTCTCAGCTTACGGAATATCCGCGCATGCACTCGTAACGTCAGTTGTATACTGACGGGTCGCACAAGCAACACTTTTAAGTCGTGGATACGCACCCGCTCTAAAATCCCACACCGTCGTACTCCAGCCCACATAAACAGCATCGTCTCCATCAGAAACAGGAGCAGCCACCTGCATCTGCGTCGTCGTCCTTCCGACTGCAGCACCATTCGTAGCTGCTGTCTGACCGCTCGTAACCGTATCCCAGTAAGACGCTGTAATCCCAGAAGCACCAGTACCTATTAAGCCTTCTGCAAAACTAGCCCCCGACACCTTTCCTGTAGCATAGGAATTATTAACAGTGCCGCCGCCGGTCCCTACTAATCCACCTGCATTCCTAAACGTAGCAGTTACATTTCCCGCTGCATAAGAGTCTTCAATCTTAATACCACTACCAGAATTATGAACTCCAATCAATCCTCCTACATGCTCATACCCGCTTACATCTGCGCTACTATAAGATTGGGAGATCGCACCCACATTTATTCCAACTAAACCACCAGTGATTTCTCCAGAATTACTGACCGTACCCGTGCTATAAGAGTTAGAAATAGTTCCAGCATTATCTCCTACTAATCCTCCTAGATGAGTACTTTTACCATTAGGTGTCCCAGTAATCGTAACGGTCGCCTGTTCGGAGTATGACTTTGCAATAGTGCCTCCAGTATCCAAAAGCCCGACAAGACTGCCTACATAAGATGCAGAAAATTCCCTTACCGTAACGTTAGCCTTAACGAGACCGCAGTTTGTGATCATCCCCGTAGTACCCACCACTCCGAACAGTCCTTTATAACGACCAGTAGTATTAATATACAGGTTAGAGATAACGTTACCCTGGCAGTCAAACGTTCCACTAAAGACAACACCATCTGCATTGGTATCTCCAATCGGCGTGAACTGTCCGCCCTGAGCCTCACTCCAAGGAGCAAACGGTTTAGCGAGGTCAATATCACGCGTCACGCGGTAATGGCTTCCACCATATGTCATATTAGTTTCATTGACAAGCTTAGCGACGAGGTTTAGCTTTCTATCGTTATCAATGATATAAGGAGCCGTACTCGTGCCTGATCCTGAGAGATCACCCACTCTACAGGCAGAGGTCATTACAGTTGGCAAAGCAAACGTCAAAGACGTTATCCCATCTGTTAACGTTAGGACTCCTCCTGTATAGCTACCCTGGACATAAGGATTGATAACCGTAGCGGTTAGAGTATAAGCGGCAGTCATATCAGTACCGCCGACGAGGACGCTGTAAAGCGGCGGAAATACACCACAGTTCTTCACGGTAATAGAACTGCTAAATGGCGCTATCCCTTCTGTGAAGGAAAGAGGGTTTATAATGTCACCACCATTATCTCTACTTGGAAATTCTAATTGGATCAGATCGCCTAGTACTAGGACGACATAATATTTCACAGGCGAGGCATTATCTGCAGTAGGCATAACCGTAAAGGTGAGGGCTTCATTGGTAGCTGTTGTTATGGCTGCAGTGCCTGTTGGATTAATTTCAGTACCAGCTAAAGTAACGGTACTGCCGCCTGCAACCGTATATTCAGACGGATCGGTCTTATCTGCTATCGTTAGCATAAGGGCTTGGTTAAAACCGTTTGTTCTATTTTTAATACCACCGACCTTGACAATATTATCACTTACAGAAAGAACGCTAGCATTGGCGTAAGCTAAGTGAGACGCCGTGTTTATCTCAATGTCTTCTGCGCTAAGAGGTGTGAGCATAACGACCTCCAACTCACTAAAACGCAACGAAACCGTGTAAGTGATAGCAGCATCGCCGTTTGCTGGCGTGAGCGTGAATGTGTGATCTGCTAGTATATTTGTCACAGCAGCAGTGCCATCGGGGTTAAGTTCATTGGTAGCAATAGTAATAAACCCAGGCTCAATAGTGTACGCTACGGGATCATCTGCATCGGCAATACTTACCCTGAGTGTCTCAGTTCGTGTCGTATCGAAGTGATTCGTAATGTTAGAGATAATGATAAGATCTTCCTCGATAGCAACCGTCGCTTCCGTATAGCGCGAAGTAGCCCCGCCAGAAGGCGTAAGCACAATATCCGTTAGGGCAAGTGGAGAAGAGATCGGCGGAGATTCACTAAAACGCAACGAAACCGTGTAAGTGATAGCAGCATCGCCATTTGCTAGTGTGAGCGTGAATTCACGGTCTGCTAGCGTATTTGTCACAGCAGCAGTACCATCGGGGTTAAGTTCATTGGCAGCAATAGTAATAAACCCAGGCTCAATAGTGTACGCTACAGGTCTATCTGTATCAGCAATACTTATCCTGAGCGTCTCAGTTCGTATCGTATCGAAGTGATTCGTAATGTTAGAGACAATGATAAGATTTTCTTCGATAGCAACCGTCGCTGCGTTGTAGCGTGAAGCATCTCCGCCAGAAGGCATAAGCACAATATCCGTTAAGACAAGTGGAGAAGAGATCGGCGGAGATTCACTAAAACGCAACGAAATCGTGTAAGTGATAGCAGCATCGCCGTTTGCTGGCGTGAGCGTGAATGTGTGATCTGCTAGTATATTTGTCACAGCATTGGTACCGTCGGGGTTGAGTTCATTGGTAGCAATATCAATAAACTCAGGCTCGACGGTGTACGCTACGGGATCATCTCCATCGGCAATACTTACCCTGAGTGTCTCAGTTCGTGTCGTATCGAAGTGATTCGTAAGATTAGAGACAATGATAAGATTTTCTTCGATGGTAACTTCCGCATCCGTGTAGCGTGAAGTAGCCCCGCCAGAAGGCGCAAGCGTAATATCCGTTAGAACGAGCGTAGAGGAAACTGGCGGCGCAGGCTCAACTGTAGAATTTTCTGATGATGACCCAGTGCAACTAGCTAGCATTATTAAGCTAGAGATCGCAATGTATATTATTAAGTGGTTATGTTTCATGAGGATTACTCCTATAAAAATTTGAAGTTTTAATTTAAAATGTTATTTTTTTTATGAATTAATATTATTATATTGACCGAGGACTACGGGATGTCCTCGCATGTAGTCGTAGTAGTCGCATACTGGCGGTTCGCACAAGCAACACTTTTAAGTCGTGGATACGCACCCGCTCTAAAATCCCAGATTCCTGTATTCCAGTTCACATAAACAGCATTTTCTCCATCAGGAACAGGAGCAGCCACCTGCATTTGTGTCGTCGTCCTTCCGACCGCAGCACCATTCCCACCTGTCTGACCGCTCGTAACGGTATCCCAGTAAGACGCTGTAATCATAGGATTAAAGATAGAACCTATTAAGCCGTTTATACCAGATCCAGTTCCTGTCACCTCTCCGATAGCATAGGAATTAATAAAATGGCTGCTGCCATCTCCTACTAATCCACCTACCTTGCTACTCGTAGCACTCGTAGCAGTCACATTTCCTGTTGCGTAAGAGTTCTCAATCCTAACACTAGTCGTTCCAACTAGTCCTCCTATCCGATTATTTCCGCTTACCGTTGCTCTACTATAGGACCGGAGGATCGCACCAGCATTCGCCCCAACTAAACCACCAGCGGTAGCCCCAGAGTTACTGACCGTACCCGTGCTGTAAGAGTCAGAAATGGTTCCGTCACTGTATCCCACTAATCCCCCTAGATAAGTAGCTATAGCTGTTGTCCCAGCAATCGTAACGGTCGCCTGTTCGGAGTATGACTTTGCAACAGTGCCAGTACTGTTTAACCGTCCGACAAGACTGCCTACATAAGATGCCGTAAATCCATTTACCTTAACGTTAGCATTAACGAGACCGCAGTTCGTGATCGTCCCTGTAGTACCCCTCATCGTCATACCCACCACTCCGAATAGTCCTTTATTTGGACTATTGGCACTAATATACAGATTAGAGATAACGTTACCCTGGCAGTCAAACGTTCCATTGAAGACAACAGAAGGTATACCGCTCACAATCTGACCCCCATTTCCGATCGGCGTAAACTGTCCGTTCCCCTCACTCCAAGGAGCAAACGGTTTAGCGAGGTCAATATCACGCGTCACGCGGTAAGTACTCCCACGATATGCCACGTTGCCATTGACAAGACTAGCGACAAGGTTTAGCTTTCTATCGTTATCGACAATATGGGGATTAGCATCTGTACCCGATCCTAAGAGGCCTGCGGCATCGCAGGAAGAAGTCGTTACACTTAGCGAAGCAAACATCGAAGTCGTTGTGCCATCTGTTAACGTTAAGTCTCCTGTATAAGTATTTGGAACATAAGGATTGATAACCGTAGCGGTTAGAGTATAAGCGGCAGTCATATCAGTGCCGCCGACGAGGACGCGGTAAGGCGGCGGAAACACACCACAGTTCTTTACAATAAGAGGCGCTGTAGGTGGTGTGATCCCTTCTGTAAGAGTGAGAGCGGTCATGAGATCACCGTCAGTTCCACCTAGTAGTTCTAATTGGATCAAGTCGCCTAGCACTAGGACGATATAATATTTCACGGGCAAGGCGTTATCTGCAGTAGGCGTAACCGTAAAGGTGAGGGCTTCATTCGTAGCTGTTGTTATGGCTGCCGTGCCTGCTGGATTAATCTCAGTGCCAGGCAAAGTGACGGTACTGCCGCCTGCGATCGTATATGTGGGCGGACTTATCTTATCTGTTACGGTCAGGGTAAGCGCTTGGTTAAAACCATCCACTCTATTTTTAATACCTTCAATCGAAATAATGTTATCATTTACAGAAAAAATACTAGCATTGGCATAAGCTGGGTGAGCCGTGTCTATCGTAATATCTTCTACGCTAAGAGGTGTGAGCATAACGACCTCCAGCTCACTAAGACGCAACTGAACGGCATAAATGATCGCAGCATCGCCGTTTGCTGGCGTGAGTGTGAATTCACGGTTTGCTAGTATATTTGTCACAGCAGCAGTATCATCGGGGTTAAGTTCATTGGCAGTAATAGTAACAAACTCAGGCTCGATGGTGTACGCTACGGGGCTATCTGTATCAGCAATGCTTACCCTAAGCGTCTCAGTTCGTGTCGTATCGAAGTGATTTGTAATGTTAGAGACAATGATAAGATCTTCTTCGATAGCAACCGTCGCTGCGCTGTAGCGTGAAGTAGGCCCGCCAGAAGGCGTAAGCACAATATCCGTTAGGACAAGTGAAGAAGAGATCGGCGGAGATTCACTAAAACGCAACGAGACGGTGTAAGTGATCGCAGCATCGCCGTTTGCTGGTGTGAGTGTGAATTCACGGTTTGCTAGTATATTTGTCACAGCAGCAGTACCGTTGGGGTTAAGCTCATTGGCAGCAATATCAATAAACTCAGGCTCAATAGTGTACGCTACAGGGCTATCTGAATCGGCAATACTTACCCTAAACGTCTCAGTTCGTATCGTATCGGAGTAATTCGTAATGTTAGCGATGACGATAAGACTTCCTTCGATGGTAACCGTCGCTGCGCTGTAGCGTGAATTACCCCCGCCAGAAGGCGCAAGCGCAATGTCCGTTAAAACGAGCGGAGAGGGAACTGGCGGCGGCACCGTGGAGGTTTCTGATGATGACGTAGTACAACCAGCTAGCATTATTAGGCTAGTGATCGCAATGTATATTATTAAGTGGTGATGTTTCATGAGGACTCCTCCTGTAAAAATTTGAGACCTTAATTTAAAATGTTATTTTTTTATGAATTAATATTATTAAATTGACCGAGGACTACGGGATGTTCTCGCATGTAGTCGTTGTAGTAGTCGCATACTGGCGGGTCGCACAAGCAACACTTTTAAGTCGTGGATACGCACCCGCTCTAAAATCCCAGATTCCTGTATCCCAGTTCACATAAACAGCATCGTCTCCATCATCAACAGAAGCAGCCACCTGCATCTGCGTCGTTGTCCTTCCGACCGCAGCACCATTCATGCCATTCATATCACCCATCTGACCGCTTGTATCGGTATTCCAGTAAGACCTTGTAATCGTAGAACCACCTGCGATAGAGCCTATTAAGCCGTGTATAGTAAAACTAGTTCCTGTCACCTCTCCGATAGCATAGGAATTATTAACGGCGCCGGAGATGAATCCTACTAACCCACCTGCATTTGCATTGCCACCCGTAGAAGTTACATTTCCTGTTGCGTAAGAGTTTTCAATCCTACCACCACCAATACTTCCAACTAATCCTCCTATCTGACTATGTCCGTTTACATCTACGCTACTATATGACCGAGAGATTATACCACTACTGTTTAGCCCAACTAAACCACCAGTAGCACCACCACCAGTAGAACCCCCAGAGTTCATAACCGCACCCGTACTGTAAGAATCAGAGATGATTCCAGAAGAATTACCTCCTACTAATCCCCCTAGATAAGTAGACGCATTAACATCTGCGCTAGTAATCGCAACGTTCGCTTGTTCGGAGTATGACTTTGCAACAATGCCTCCAGTATCCAAAAGCCCGACAAGACTGCCTACATAAAGTATAGCCGTTCCATCTACCGTAACGTTAGCCTTAACGAGACCGCAGTTCGTGATCATCCCCGTAACCACTCCAAATAGTCCTTTATAAGAACCAGTGGTACTAATATACAGGTTAGAGATAACGCTGCCCTGGCAGTCAAACGTTCCATTAAAGACAACACCATCTGCATTGGTATCTCCGATCGGCGCAAACTGTCCGCCCTGAGCCTCACTCCAAGGAGCAAACGGTTTAGCGAGGTCAATATCACGCGTCACGCGGTAATGGCTTCCACCATATGTCATATTAGTTTCATTGACAAGCTTAGCGACGAGGTTTAGCTTTCTATCGTTATCAATGATATAAGGCTCTCTGCGCGTACCCATTCCTGAGAGGTCTGCGGCAGCGCAGGAAGAAGTCGTTACACTTAACGAAGCAAATGTCAAAGTCGTTGTGCCATCTGTTAACGTTAGGTCTCCTGTATAGGTACCCTGGACATAAGGATTGATAACCGTAACGGTTAGGGTATAAGCGGCAGTCATATCAGTACCGCCGACGAGGACACGGTAAGGCGGTGGAAACACACCACAGTTTTTCACAACGAGAGGCGCTGTAGGTGGTGTGATTCCTTCTGTAAGAATGAGAGCGTTCATGAGATCAGTTCCACTCAGCAATTCTACTAATTGAATCAGGTCGCCTAGTACTAGGACGACATAATATTTCACGGGCGAGGCGTTGTCTGCAGTAGGCATAACCGTAAAGGTGAGGGCTTCATTGGTAGCTGTTGTCGTGGCTGCCGTGCCTGTTGGATTAATTTCAGTACCAGATAAAGTAACGGTACTGCCGCCTTCAACCGTATATTCAGACGGATCGGTCTTATCTGCTATCGTTAGCGTAAGGGCTTGGTCAAAACCATCTATTCTATTTTTAATACCGCCGATCAAGACAATGTTATCATTTACAGAAAGAACTCTAGCATTGGCGTAAGCTAAGTGAGACGCCGTGTCTATCTCAATGTCTTCTACGCTAAGAGGTGTGAGCCTAACGATCTCTAACTTACTAAAACGCAACGAAACCGTGTAAGTGATAGCAGCATCGCCGTTTGCTGGCGTGAGTGTGAATTCACGGTCTGCTAGCGTATTTGTCACAGCATTGGTGTCGTCGGGGTTGAGTTCATTGGTAGCAATATCAATAAACCCAGGCTCAATAGTGTACGCTACGGGGCTATCTGAATCGGCAATACTTACCCTAAGCGTCTCAGTTCGTATCGTATCGGAGTAATTCGTAATGTTAGCGATGACGATAAGATTTCCTTCGATGGCAACCGTCGCTGCGCTGTAGCGTGACGCATCCCCGCCAGAAGGCGCAAGCGCAATGTCCGTTAAAACGAGCGAAGAGGGAACTGGCGGCGGCACCGTAGAGTTTTCTGATGATGATCCAGTGCAACTAGCTAGCATTATTAGGCTAGAGATCGCAATGTATACTATTAAGTGATAATGTTTCATAAGAATTACTCTTGTACAGATTTAAGGCATTGAATTTTTTAAAGCATCTGTTGTTATGGGTTAACATTGTTAAATAGTGAACCACACCCTATAATATAATATAAAAATAGGGCAGTGGCAAACAAATTCGGTAATATCCACACAAATTTGAAATTTTGAGTTATTATTTTTGAATTATTATATAAGGCGACTAATTTCTCAATACGAGGTGTCAATATAAATTTGAATAGCCTCTTTAAGAGTTTTGCCGAGCTGGTGAATGGGCGGAGCAAAAGATTTTTCTATTTTAGTCAGTCCTGTAATATCGTAGAGAACACGGATCTGTCCATCACAGGCGGTGCCTGCTGCAATACCAATTGTAGGGATTTTAAGTTTGTGCGTGATTTTCTGACTGAGGCTACTAGGAAGGGCTTCTAGAATGGTTGCGTAACAATGGTACTTTTGCATGATAAGGCTATCGTCAATGATTTTCTGAGCGGCGGCGGGAGAAGTGCCTTGTTTTTTGTAATTGTGGATTGTCTGTGGCGTGAGACCTACGTGTCCGCATACGGGAATCTTGGCTGTTGCGAGTGCTGTTAAAACATCACGGGCGGGATTTTCTAATTTGATGCTGTCTGCCCCTGCATTTAAGAAAGCACGTCCATTTTTTACGGCTAGATCACTAGAATCGTAAGACTTAAACGGCATATCACCAATGACGTGAATATCAGGTGCTCCGCGACAAACGGCTTCTGTGTGCCGCAGCATCATATCCATCGTTACAGCGGTACTATTGGGGAAGCCGTAAATGATCTCTCCTACCGTGTCTCCGACAAGTATAGCGTCAAGCTTTGTTTCATTGAGCCAGCAAGCCATTTGATAGTCGTAACACGTGACGGTTTTTATCGTACGAACACCTTTTAACCGTGTGATTCCACTAGCCGTGAGCTTCATGATGGTTTCCCAACAAAATATAATTAATTTTTAATTTTTTTCAGAATGTGGTTATTTAAGTAGATTTTAGTCTTATTTTAGATACTTATTTAATTTATCATAACGAACCTTATTATGAGAAACTCGATTATTTGTGGAATTTTGCTTATGATAATTATTATATGATTCTCTATCTATGTGAAATCGCGATACATCTGGCTTGTCTTTAAGTTGAGTTAGACTATATGTTGGGATATTGGTAATATCATTGCTATTTACTTTAAAGATTTCTATAATATCATAAAAAAATAGTAAATAATACAATACATTAAACTCTTTAAGTTTGAGATGTTGGATATTACAGTTGAAATCGTCGTTACTGGAACTCTTTACTAATCGTTTTATAGGACTAGGATAATTTGAAAGTTTATGTATGACTCCCGTTGAGTCCTTTTTTATTTTTTCTTTATCAGCAACTTTTCTTAGAACTAATGAAGACCTTACTAGTATATCTTTGTCTTTGTCTTTTAGCATAAATCCACTCTTAGCTTGCTGAAAATTATATCGCTTACATACTATCATTCTACCGACAGTACTAAACTGTAATGTACGTAAATTTACAAGAGATTCTTTAATAGAAGATTCTTTAATTTTAGATGAGTTATTATGCATTTTAATTCTCCAAAATATTTTATAGTAAATAAAAATTCGACCTGCAGTTATAGAATATCTTTTATTCCGCAGTATATATATAGTAATACTATTTTTTTGGAAGTCAACTATTTTTTTGATATTTTAACAAAAATTATTAAAATAATTCTGCTGTGTATCAAACGGACTCTGAAAAAAGTAGCAAAAACGCTTATTTTTTCAGAAAACGATGCTTGTATATTTCTTATTTAGCAGGATAAGAAATTTGCTGAGTACGATTGGAACGACTACTGGTAAAGAAAGCTAGGATGCTTGGTTGGAATTATGATTTTTCTGATTTTGAGCTATCGGAAGTATCGGAAATATCTTTGGCGGCGGCTTTTTTACCTTTTGTTTTGCGTGGTGGGAAGGAGAATTGGATTTTGCCACTATCTTTATTGATTTCTAGGTAGGCGTCGAAGAGCCGTTTGGTTTTATTGGAACGGAAGCCTTGGATGAGATTAGATTTTTTGCCTGAGATCATGAGGGACATGTTTTCTTCGGTAATTTCCTTACCTAAGATAAAGCGATTGATGCGAATACCTGTGGGTTTTTTATCGAGGTAGCTTTCTGAGATGAAGGCGTGGTCTGTTTGGTAGACGTTAGATTGGTCTGAGTGCAATTTCCCGACTAGGGGAAGTTGTTTGAGGTCGTCTAGCGAGAGGTCTTCTTCGTTATTGAGGAAGACAATTTCAACTTTGCCTGCATCGTTAAGCGTGACGGTAGCGGGGAATGGAACACCTTTACGACTTCTAAAATCACTGAAAGGACCGACTTTGCGATTTTTTATAAGCGTAGCGATTTCATCATCTTTCATGCGGCGTCCAGCAATGATCGCACGAATGGTCATGGATTGATTTTCATTGGTGTAATATGTGGCGTGTTTGTAAAATTTTTCACCATTGATGGGTGAGAAGGACGCTTCGCTGCGATTTTCTTCTTCGTTATAATTTTGAATGTGACTGACGATTTTCTTAGTGTTATCGGTGATTTGATTCATGAAATCTTTACGAGAAAGTTCTCCTTTTTCGATACGTCTGAGTTTGTATTCCCAGTCACCGGTAAGTTCAGGGGAGGTGAGTTCTTCGATTTCTAGTGTAGCGATCAATGTAAAGAGTTCAAAGGCTTTAGAAGTGGGGATTAATTGGCGGTCTTGTTTGAAGATATATTTATCATAAATGAGTTTTTCAATAATGGCTGCGCGGGTAGCGGGTGTCCCGATACCCTTTTCTTTGATAGCGTCGCTGAGTTCTTTATCGTCAATCACTTTACCTGCACTCTCCATTGCGCTGAGGAGAGAGGCTTCTGAGTAACGACCAGGAGGCTTAGTTTCGAGATTGAGTGCCTCGACTTTTTCACAGTAGGCTACATAATCGTTAGCTGAGGAGGTTTGGGGAGGAGCTTTGGGTTTCGAGGTGGGATTGGGGAGCGCTTTTTCGAGGGGGTGAAGGATTTTGTCTTCTTCTAGTCTGCCAGCAATAGCTTTCCAGCCTGGTTTGAGCATGATTTTACCTTCTGTTTTAAAAACTTCATCACGTACTGTAGTCAACCGTACTGTTTTGAGACTCTTAGCGGATGGAAAGAAGATACCGATAAATCTCTCGACAACAATGGTATAAATTTTCTTTTCATCATCATTGAGTGATTTAAAGTTGGTTTTCTCGGTGGGAATGATGGCGTGATGATCGGAAACTTTTTTATTGTCAAAGATACGCCGGCTGGTTTTGAGGTAATCTTTGGCAATCGCTTCTGCTGCGAATTTTTGAATATTTCTGGCGAGTTCTGCTGAGGCAAGGTTTTTAAAGACTTTTTTGACTTCATCTAGATAATCTTCTGGTAAATAGCGACTACTGGTACGGGGATAAGTGAGCATTTTATGGCGTTCGTAGAGTGATTGCATGATTGCAAGGGTGCGCTTGGCGGAATAGGAAAAACGGGTGTTAGCCTCGCGTTGGAGTGTTGTCAGATCGTAGAGCAATGGGCAATTTTCAGAGACTTCCTTAGCCGTCTCGGTAACAATACCATAATGTCTTGTGCAGTTCTCAATAATAGTCTTCGTTTTTTTAGGATCGAAGAGTCTATCTGCGCGTTCATGTGGGTTTTGGTCGGATTTTTTAAATTGGGGATCGATCCATTTGCCTTCGTAGGAATGACTTCCATTGAGAAACTCTGCGCTGAGCGTCTGGTAAGGTTCAGGTTTGAATGCTTCGATAGCTTTTTCACGTTCGATTAACATTGACAATGTAGGCGTTTGAACGCGTCCACACGGTGTTAGAAAAAAGCCACCGCCTTTTGATTTGAATGAGGTAAGCCCGCGTGTGCTATTGATACCAACGAGCCAATCTGCTTCACTACGACTTTTAGCGGCGTCGCTTAGGGGTTTCATTTCACTATGCGAGCGTAATTTTTGAAAGGCTTCTTTGATTGATTTGTCAGTCATGCTCTGCAGCCAGAGTCGTTTGATTGTTTTTTGTGCGGGAGCAGGTTTCTGGGCAGAAGTGGTGGATTCTGCTGTTAAATGCAGTTTGGGTTCGCGTTCTGCGATGTAATCCATGATGTATTGAAAAATAAGCTCACCTTCACGTCCGGCGTCACAAGCATTGATAATAGTAGTGACGTCAGGTAGTGTGACAAGTTTTTTTAGCACGGAGAGTTGGTTTTTATTGTTTTTAATGGGCTTGAGGTTGTATGTTTTGGGAATAAAGGGGAGATTGGTAAGTTTCCAGCTTTTAAATTTCTCATCGATCTCGCCTGGCTCAGCAATAGTGAGCAAATGCCCTAAGGCATAGGAAACGATGTAGTGTTCTCCTTCGAAATGGGTGTCTTCCTTTTTGAATTTGTCTTTCAAGCACCTCGTAATATCGCGTGCCACACTGGGTTTTTCTGCAATAACTAGCGTTCGTTCTCTATTATGTGTCTTTTCCATCTGTAATGTCTAATCAAGTCATGTTTAAAATGCATTCAAATCGCGTTTAAAATTCATTCAAGTCGTGTTTAAAATTTATATTTAAAGCTTGTGTTTAAAATTCGTGTAAAAAACAATGTTACAAAACTAAAACAAATTATAAAATAAAAATAAACTTTATCTCAATAATTAAATAAACTTGCTGAAAAACTGCCCAGTCATTAAAGCAATGGCATGTATTTCGCTTTACTTTAGATTGAAAAGAATATAAAATAATAATAACAATATTCTACTTTTCGATAATATTCTACTTTTTGATGATGGAATAGTATTGTACTTTTTGATGATGGGATTGTACTTTTGTAGTAATACTGTACTTTTAAATGTTGACGGTAAATATGGATACTGAAACATAGGTTAAAACGGATGCTAAAATAAACTTTTAAACGAAATAAAATCAATTTTCAATTGAAATAACAAACAGATCACATAATAAATTCGAATCTTTAAAAGAAATGCAGACAGATCGCACAATAAATTCGAATCTTTAAAGGAAATACAGAGAGACCGTACAATAATTACGAACCTCTGAACAAAATGAAGTCAATTTTCAATTGAAACCACAAAAAGACCGTACAAAAGAGATTTTAAAGCAATGAAGATGAAACAATGTTCCTTACAAGCCTTAGAGGAGTACTTGCATGCAACGTTTAACTGGGAAGTTCATGATCAGGCGCTCAATGGTATTCAGATTGCCAATGAACGTGGAGTTAGCAAATTGGGGGTGGGTGTTGATTTTTGCGATGATCTCATTAGTGCTGCTGAGAAAGCGGGTTGTGATGCTTTATTGGTACATCATGGGTTATATTGGGGGCGTGTCGAGGCGCTTGTTGCCCGCAAATATCGGCTTGTCAAGCGCATGATGGCTAATGATACTGCATTGATTGCTTTACATCTTCCGTTAGACTTACATCCTGTGTTAGGCAATAATATTGGGTTGATTGAGGCGCTTGATCTGGTACACAGCGGTAATTTTGGTGATTATAAAGGCAATGCTATCTTGTTTGAAGCGCGGATAAAGCGTGATTCTAACCGAAAATCATCAAATTTAGAGCAAAAATACGCTAGCATTGATTTTAAAGACTTGTGTACGCGTTATAAGAGTCGCATTGGGTCTCCACTTATGACATTGCAGGCGCATGATCGGAGTGTTGAGCGGATTGGCATTTGTTCGGGGGGTGGTTTATTTGGGGTAGACATGGCTTACCAGCATGGGTGTGATACCTATATTACGGGCGATGCGAATCACATTGCCTATCATCAAGCTAAGGAATTACCAATCAATCTTATCTGTGGCGGGCATTATTATACAGAAACCTTCGGTGTCAACCGTTTAGCCGCGGCGCTACAAAAAAAGTTTGGACTCACCTATCAATTTTTTGATCTCCCCACTCACTTATAATCATCAAAATAATCACAATCATACAATCACAATCACACAATCACATAATCATACAACTATAAAAATAATCGCAGCCCAAATACAGTAATTCCTGCAGTCTTCTATAGCCCTACATCGCAAAATCAATATTTATGACTATAAATCGCAAGAGTCAATATTCAAAGCACAGTCGAAGCACAGCAATTGAAATAAAATCACATCACTACCAGCAACCATACCCCAAATAAGGTAGTCTAAGCAGAATGCTGCTTAGCATAGGCAATGACTGCTAAAATGGCGTAACAAAACGAGATTAAGAAAATAACACTCTGTAAAATGAGAGTGGTATTTAAGGACAAAGTAGGATCTGAGAGTGTTGTCAAAAATTGAATCACTCCTCCTGCTGTACCGAAGAGAAGTAGTATCGTAATAATAAGGGTTGTCTGCAGACATTTTTCGTACAATTCTGGTTTTCTGCCTGCCCATGCAAAACAGAATGTGGCTAACGCAAAAGGGAGCGGTAGTAATGCTGTTGGGTCTTTACTTATTGCTACTCCTAGCAAAGCAATCACACCTAACATAAGACTATAAACTATTGCTGTCGTGAGAATATTCATAAACCAGGACTATAAACCACTACTAAGACGATAAACTAATGAATTCGCTACCCATATATCCATACAATCAACTATCCATTGCTACCCTATTAATTCAATTCATTCATTACCAACATATCAATACAATCAACTATCCATTGCTACCCTATTAATTCAATTCATTCATTACCCATATATCAATACAATCAACTATCCATTACTACCCTGTTAATTCAATCCATTCATTACCAACATATCAATACAATCAACTATCCATTGCTACTCTATTAATTCGATTCATTCATTGCCAAAATATCAATACAATCAACTATCCATTACTACCCTATTAATTCAATCCATTCATTACCCATATATCAATACAGTCAACTATCCATTACTACCCTATTAATTCAATTCATTCATTACCAACATATCAATACAATCAACTATCCATTGCTACCCTATTAATTCAATTCATTCATTACCAACATATCAATACAATCAACTATCCATTACTACCCTGTTAATTCAATCCATTCATTACCAACATATCAATACAATCAACTATCCATTACTACCCTATTAATTCAATTCATTCATTGCCAACATATCAATACAACCAACTATCCATTATTACCCTATTAATTCAATTCATTCATTGCCAACATATCAATACAACCAACTATCCATTATTACCCTATTAATTCAATTCATTTGTTACTGCCATATTAATTTAAGTTCGCTTAATTTTATAACGTTTATACCTTGTTGAGATATAAATTGGTTCATTACTGATAGGTTCATTATTCTAGGGCGTGTGTCATAAATGTGTTCTGCTTAAATTCATCTGATTTTCAGTGTTTAAGCGTATCCATACACGGATTCAGTCTAAATTCATTTGATTTTTAGTGATTAGTCGTACTCATAAGGTTCTGGTATATATTAATAAGAATCTGGTATGATAGAGCCAATTTTTATAATTATTCTTAATAAAACTAAGATTTATAAGGAATGCAGAAAAATACATAGGGAGAACAGCTATAAGAATAACAACGATTTCTATTGAAGAGAACGTTTTCATTGAAAAAAACATTTCAATTGAAAAAACAAGAACGTTTCCATTAAAAAGAGCATTTTCATTAAGAGAAATAAGAGAAGTAAGAATATTTCTACTGAAAAGAACATTTTCATTGAAAAGAACATTTCAATTGAAAAAATGAGAACGTTTCCATTGAAAAGGGCATTTCCATTAAGAGAAATAAGAGAAGTAAGAATATTTCTACTGAAAAAGACATTTTCATTGAAAAGAATATTTCAATTGAAAAAATGAGAACGTTTCCATTGAAAAGGGCATTTCCATTAAGAGAAATAAGAGAAGTAAGAATATTTCTACTGAAAAAGACATTTTCATTGAAAAGGGCATTTCAATTGAAAAAACCTAGTCATTCGATCAAATAATGTTATAATAAATAATGCCTGATGTGATGATGAGTTCATCACCACTATTTTACAACCTTATAACAAAGGAATATCCCCTTAGCAGTATCCATAAGGTTCTCGTTGCTGAGTGAGGTTTTTTGAAGGATTATCTAGACTGCATTAAAATACTAAAAATGATTGTAAAATAATTGTAAGATATTGAATTTTTTTATGGAATGTTGCGTTTGTATGAAATATTTCTTTATAAGATATTTCTTTGAATGCAGACATTTCCTTAAACGTCGTGAATGAAGGCTTAGATTTTTATGAAATTTATATGTGATTGTAAAGAATTGCTAAAAATAGTCAATACTGGAGAGATTGTCTCTTCGAGTAAAATAGATTTTTCTAGTGCGTCTATGGTCCTACTAGAAACCACTTCCGATATGCTGAACCTTAAAGCTTCTAATCTTAACGTTACGCTAGAAGCTCCTGTTGAATGTACCGTTGAGAATGAAGGGGCTGTTTCTATCAATCAAATGCGCCTGGCTTCATTGTTACGAGAACTTCATGAAACGAATATAAAAGTTGAGCTGCGTAACGAAAACATCGTCAATATCACACCAAGTAGTGGCACCCGTAAGATCAAGGTACAATTATACGGTGTTCCGCCTGGTGAATTTCCTGAATTGCCTACTATTGACGAACGAAAACCCTTTATAGCCATTGAAAAAAACCTATTCAAGCATATTATTGCCAGTACGGCTTTTGCCGCCGCCGCAGCGCCCACTCAATACGCTCTAAATGGCGTATACATGACTTACGTCGATAAAGTGTTCTCAATGGTCACAACAGATGGCAGACGAATGGCTATTTACAGTCATCCATTAGGAGAGACAAAGCATGAAGAATTCAAAGTTATTCTCTCACGCGACTTCCTCAAACAACTCCAACGCGCCCTAGTAGGCGAAGGCGCCCTATCTTTTGCTATAGATGACAATAGAATCTTCATAAAAGCAGATAATATGCTTATTTCATCACTCTTTATAGATGGCGATTATCCCAATTATCGATCATTTATTCCTAAATCGTACACCAGCAGTCTTACCATAGACACGACTTTATTCAAAAATGCAATCAAAACCCTACTTGCAGCATACACCAATATAGAACTTTCTTTTAACAAGATTTTATTAAACATTGACAAAAAATCGTTAAAAATAACCTCACGTACCAAAAACTCTGCCAATACAGATGAAGAGCTTGGCTGCGACTATGACGGCGAAGCGACCAAAATTGCTTTCAATGTCAAAATGCTCAATGAAATTATCGAACATATCGAAGACGAAAAAATTAGCCTCAGCTGGAATGACAGCACCTCTCCCGTCAGGATTAAAGGCGACGGCAATGAAGACTGCCATTACATTCTGATGCCTGTTAAGGAAGGAGATTTTTAACGTCACACGACTGAAGAAGAAGGTTTTTAACATCCTACTGCTTTATACTACCCTATACTACTCATCTCCTTTTTATAACATTAGGTTTATAAATCGTACTTTCTTTGCCGTGTTTACTTGGATTCCTTGTTTTTACTTGGATTCTTTGTTTGAATTGCTATGGAACATGCTGTATTCCATGAAAGTAGGAATTGGAATACGGAGTTAAGAGAATTGTCAGTTTTTTAACGGAGATGAATATTAACCGTGTCCAGCTATATCAATTTCGCAATTATGAAAAGCTAGACGTATCCCTCTCACCGCATTTAAACCTTATAACAGGTGTGAATGGAACGGGGAAGACAAATTTACTGGAGGCCATTTACATGGCTTCACGGTTGCGATCATTTCGTTCAGCCAATATGCAAACCCTAGTGCGCCATGGACAGACGGGTTTTTCCCTGCAGATGGACTTTTTAACACAATCGTCTCCACCCAATCTACAACCTCTTAATCGGCACTCTTCCAATCTACACTCTTCTAATTTACACTCTCCTAATCCACAGTCTAAGCCGAAGTCAATAAATCAAATTAATTCCCAATCCAGCGCTAAGACTAGCATTCCATACTCTAAGACACCGGTCAAAGAGCATTCTCCTGCAACTAGGCTCGTCTTATCCTTTCATAAAGGCGTAAAAACCTTAAAGATCAATGATCAAATCCGTACTCCCAGTACGGCATTGAAAGAAACGCCGAGAATTATTTTATTCACAATTGATGACATTCTACTAGTCCAAGGCAGTGCCTCCTTACGCAGAACATTCATGGATCAAGCTATTATGCAGCATTATCCTGAATACAATACGGCGCTGGAAACCTACACAAAAGCACTTAGAAATCGCAATAAAGACATCAAACAGCGTAAATCTTTCCGTACGTGGGATAAATTGCTTGCTCGTGCGGGAATTGAATTGTTAGCTTGGCGTGAGAAATTTATTAGAAGTCTCAACAAACACATAGGGATCATTTTCCAAGATTTGACGGGAACAGCATCTCCCTCAACAATGTCAGCAATGTCAGCAATGGCAGTCACTTATGCGATAACATCGAAATTGCCTGCAACAAAGATAGCCGATTATTATCGTAACCCCACGCGTACGCCATTAGCAGCACCTGCCAGTAGCAATACAAAAAATAGCATTCCTTTCACAACACCGAAACCTATTGTTCCTGCGTATGAGGATTATCTGGCTTTATTAACAGCCCATAGCGAACATGATAAACGGCGTGGATACACTGTGTTTGGTCCGCATAGTGATGATCTGATCATTACTATTCGTAACCGCCCAGCACTAGGTTACGCTTCACAAGGTGAAAGTCGTATTCTTGCCTATGCGCTCAAATTTGGCATTTTTAAGTTACTGCAACACCGATTTAAAACAAGCCCCGTACTGCTGCTAGATGACACTTTTGCTGAATTAGATAACGCTAAACTCCAAAACCTCATGAAATGGATCTCAAATCGAGCACAGGCGCTATTAACCTGCGCCCAACCACAACTACTACTTCCCTATCTTCATAACGGCATTGTCTTTAAAACAGCTCATAACAACATAACCCGCATAAAACAATCATAGTGATAATAATCACCTTTGAGGACATAATCATTATAATAATCCCTCTTGATAACTCCCACCACAGAACTATAAACCTGCAGTCTCATCACACACGTTAAATACAGCTTAGAACAAAGTATTCATTGACCGCTACTTTGATAGTAAAATACTTGTTATCATGAATAACGATACTAACCCCAGTGAATCCCATGACCATTTCGTCAAAAAAGCAGTGCTTGGCGGTATTTTAGCGACCTATCTTAAAAAACACCCCCGCGGTGTCGCCATTGGAACCCAATTACTTTCCTGGCACAAGGTAGTCACATCGATCCTAGACGCTTCATTCACAACCCGTTCAAAGGCTGTAAAAATTGATAACCACCGCCTTATCATCACCTGCACAGACGTCGCTACCGTTAGCGAGTTATTTCTTCATAAGGAAGAACTACTAGCCGCTTATAAGCAGCTTTTCCATTCCCTTGCTTTTTCAGAATTGCTTTTTTTATATAAAAACGATGAAAATAAGACCACTTCCACTTCATCACTCACACCACAGTCTCACCTCGCAGCACACAACAATAACAATTCCAATCGTATAGATACAGATTCTGATACTTCATCCCATACCGTATTGACAAGGGGAACAAGACCTTATCCGCTTGAAAAGATGCGTAGTAAATCTTCTGTTTTGACTGACAACCCACCGCCCAAAATACCGCATCATCATCCCTCCGCTCATACCCAAATTACTTCCGAATACCCCAAATGGGTTTCTGAACGAGAACTTCAAACGTATTATCCTGATATAGGTCTAGCATCGGCTTTTTTAACCAATGATTATGCCCACGATTCATAACCTATAATGATTTGTAGTGATTGATAGTCATTTGTAGTGATTTGTAGTCATTTGTAGTGATTTATAGTGATTTGTAGCAATTGATTTAAAATCGCTTAGCATAATCTTCATCATCTTAAACATTATTCTTATGAAACCTAAGAATCAAGCAGATCACACGTCCTATTTCACTGAAACGTTAAATGCAGCTATCCTAGCTAAATGGATTGCACGACCCAATCCTGCCGTAGGCGCCACCCTGGTTGTTACTCCCCAAAGCACTTCTCACCGTACAAAAAACACTTCACAGGCAAAAAATCTTGCCCCACAAGCCGAATCCGCTCATTCACCTCACCTCGTAACAACAGGCTTCACACAGCCTATAGGTGCAGCGCATGCTGAGATCATTGCCCTTAGAAAAATGACGCACCTCCTCGCTAAAAACCGCAGCGCTAAGCTAACATCGGCTCATCTTAACAAAGAACTCTACGTTTCTCTCACGCCCTGCACATTCCAAGGAAGAACACCCCCGTGTGTGACAGCTCTCATCAAAAACAATATTGACCGTGTCCACATTGGCTTAGCAGACAATGACCCACGTATAGGTAACGCAACAACAATGCTAGAAAAAGCAGGAATTGAAGTTTTAACAGACTTCCCAATTGCTATCAAACGACAATTATTCGCACTCAATGAAGACTATTATTTCAAACACCACACACAATATCCCTTAATAACCGTAAAATACGCCATGACCCTAGACGGCTACACAGCGACACATACAGGGCACTCCAAATGGATCACAGGTGAGCACGCGCGTAGCGATGCTAATGCTTTACGTGGGCATTGTGATGCTGTTCTAATCGGGGCTAGGACTTTTTTACTGGACAATCCTAGCCTAAAAACGCGACTACCCACAACACAATTAACCCCTACCATCCGTTCTATCAAACACCCTAGGGCCGTGGTCTGGTTTTCACGCGATTTTTCGCCCCAAGAACAAAATGATCTTAAAAATAGTCTTTCCAAGTACCCATCATCTTCACCTTATCAATTACTCACAAAAAAACCGACCCCTCATAAAGATAATAAAGATGTTAAAAATGGTAGAGAACCCCTCTCTAACAATAGTAATAGCAATGACAATGATAATGAACCTATATTCATTATTCAGCCGCATTTTAATCGCATTCGTGAGATTTTTAGTGGTTATCACGTACGATTTTATGAAATCAATGCAGGCGCTTTAACGAAACCATCTGCTTTTAGAGCTATGATTAAAGATTTAGCAAAAATGTATCATTTCAATTCCATTTTTGTCGAAGGCGGCGCCCATACAGCAAGTCTTTTCAGATGGAGCAATCTTATGCATCGCATAATCGTTTATATTGCCCCTAAGGTAATGCAAGATGTAGGTACTGTAACCTCTAAGCAACTCTCACCTCTCTTAGCGGTCGGATCATACCTTAAAGATATAAAGCACAATGGAAACCAGCCGCCATTTCCCACTCCAATAAACCCCTCCAAACCTCCGAACAAAGAACCTTTTACAGACCTAGCCGAAAGTTTTCATAAAATCTTAGCACAAGACATCAGAATAAGTGCCTATAAAGACGATTATCATATCATTCAATCACTCAGAAAACAATTGATAGGAACACAAACGGATAGTCATTGATAAAAATTGCTCCATCCGTCTTCATTGATAAAAATTGCTCCATCCGTCTTCATTGATAAAAATTACTCCATTCGTCTTCATTGATAAAAATTACTCCATTCGTCTTCGTTGATGAAAATTGCTCCATCCGTCTTCATTGATGAAAATTACTCCATTCGTCTTCATTGATAAAAATTACTCCATCCGTCTTCGTTGATGAAAATTGCTCCATCCGTCTTCGTTGATGAAAATTGCTCCATTCGTCTTAGTTGAGGTGCATTGAAATCTTATAAAAACAAGTGCATTGCTCTAATTAGAACAACGCAGGACATATTCACTGGACCTCTGCTAAACTGCTAACATTGTATTTTAGCAAGGTATTCTAATACGGTATTATGGTACGGTATTGAAAGAACCTCAGTGCCGTTTTACAATAACTCGTATTTCAAATAACTCGCTGCTTAATGTAATAACGTCTTTAAAACCATTTTAGCAAGGGTAATTTGTTCGGCTACGTGATCTGGAGAAGTAGACCCCTCCGATTTTTTGCGTAACAACGCCTGGTCAATCGTTAGGATCTTAAAAATATCTTCTGTAAAATAGGGTGAAAATTGATTGAATTCTGCTAACGAAAGGTCTAGGTAGTCTTTATCATGATCGTCTAGATAGGCGACTAGGGCAGCGGATACTTCATGTGCTGTTCTAAAAGGAAGTCCTTTGGTAACAAGATAATCTGCTACTTCGGTTGCTAGGAGGAAACCTTTTTTGCAGGCTTGACGCATATTTTCTGGGTGAATGGTAAGCGTCTGGATGACGTGAGTGAGGAGACTGAGACAGGCATTGAGATGGGTACTTGTATCGAAGAGGGGTTCTTTGTCTTCTTGGAGGTCGCGATTATACGCTGTGGGGAGTCCTTTCATGACGGTAAGGACGGCGAGGAGATGACCAAAAATACGACCACTTTTTCCACGAATAAGCTCTAAGGAATCGGGATTTTTTTTATTGGGCATAATTGAACTGCCTGAGGAAACTTCGTCTGCTAACGTGAGAAAATTGAAATTTGGGCTCGCATAGATAATAAGGTCTTCACAAAGCCTAGATAAATGCATGATAATAATGCTCGCACATGATAAATATTCAATAATAAAATCACGGTCTGAAACCGCGTCCATAGCATTAGGAAGAACGGAGTTAAACCCCAATGTTTTCATTGTTTGCTTTCTATCGATTGGATAATTGACACCTGCTAACGCTCCTGCTCCTAGCGGGGACCTATTGACACGACTGCGTGCAGACTGCAGTCGTTCAAAATCACGTTCTAACATGAAAAAATAGGCTAACCAATAAAAACTGAGTGAAATAGGTTGTGCGGCTTGCAGATGTGTGTATCCTGGCATAACGACGGTTTGGTGTTCTTCACTTCGCTTAAGCAAAGTTTCCATCAACGTTTTAATGAGTTTTTGATGCGTGTCAATGGTCGTCCGTAAATAAAGACGAACATCTGTAGCCACTTGATCATTACGCGATCTTGCCGTATGTAACTTCTTCCCAGTAGAACCAATACTCGCTGTAAGTTGTTCTTCGATCCAAAGATGAATATCATCACTGGTGCCTGTGATTGCCTTTTTCCCCGTGGCGATGTCTTTTTCTAGTGTTTTCAGCGCTGTTATAAGCGTTGTTACGGCGGTATTGTCTAAAATGCCTGTTTTTCCTAGCATGGTAACGTGAGCAATCGATCCTGCAATATCCTCTTTGTACAGCGTTTTATCAAAAGGAAGTGAAGAATGAAATGTTTTCATTTCACCAGTTAAACTTTTCTTAAAACGGGGCGACCAGACAGACTCAGTCTTCCGTTTAGAACCACGCGCTCTCACTTCTTCGCTTGAACTTTGCTTGGCAGAGGCATTATCACGCCGTTTTTTAGTAGTAAATGCACGCTCGACAGACAAATCTCGAGTAAGAGTCTTCTTGGCGGCCTTCTTAGAAGTCATTTCAGACGTTATCTTATCCACAACATCATCGTTCATAAATACACACCCGCACCCATCATTCTAGCTAGCTTCATTGAATTGTTGTTTTACCATGCTACTTTTACAAAAAAAAACAACAGCATGTTTGTAGATGCCCTATGACGCATGATAGCATAAAATAATAGCATAAAACAATGGCACATCAAAAACAACGACACAAAAGAATCTTACCTATACAAAATAATACCCATACAATAATACCCATACTATAGCATAATATTATGCATAATACAGTACAAGTTAGCTATAACAAAGTGGTATAAAAATGAGTTAAAAATATTATCAATATAATGACACTTATAGGATATAATAATAATTATAGTTTTTAATGAAAATTCACTAGCAAATCTTATAAAATGGACGGATCAGTAAAGAATTGACCGATCGGTGAAGATAGCGTAGAGTTTTCAAATAACGGGGAGGTTCCAATGGATTATCTGCTTCTAGGATATCTTATCACATTTAGTTTAATTGTCATAGCAGTATTGCGGCATTACACATATCGAATGGGATTACCACAACTTAGTGAGTTCATCAAACATAAAGAATACGAACTCAATAGTAAATTAGTAAGTGGCTTAGCTGAACTTGAAGACATTTCTATCAATCTAGAGGTAGATGTGAAAAAATATCATCATCTTAAAAAAAATCTAGAAACTTACATGCATGATCTCGATAAACGCAAGTATGCCTTCGATACAACATTCAAAAAAATTGATGCTTTCTTCGAGACCATAAAGAAACAAAATCGCTCACTAGAACTCGCCCATCATAAAAATGAAAGCCTCCTAGCACAACTACGCACTTCTGAAGACGCTGTCAAGCTCTACGAACAGCGGATCATCAAACTCGCAACGGCTTATAAAGACATAAAAACCGATCTAAGCACATACAGCGACCGCAATACTAAAAATTTCAAAGCCTTCACACAAAAACAAACCGACACACTCAAAGAAATCGAAGCAGCACTGCACGAAAAAATTAAAGAACAATTTCAATTGAGCGAACAAACCGTCACAAATGACCTGCGTCGGTTAGAAACAGACCTCGCTCAAAAAATTAAATCCGTAGGAACACTAGAAACAGAACAAGGTAAATTAATTGAAGCTAATCTCAATGATTTTACTAAAAATATCAAAATTGAGACACAAAAACACCTAGATAACGAACGCAATTATTATCTTCAAGCCAAAAAGACACTTGTCGATGAGATCACACAAGAATTAGACACTTTTTCTACTTCCGTAGCCCAAGAACTCAAAGACTCGCAAACCAATCTAGATAAACTCAAAGACCAATTGGCACTCACAAGTGATCTGCTCGCACCCGTTGAAGAACGCATTGACACTATTGAAGAAAAAATAGACACCTGGGAAACCCAATCAAAACTTAACATTCAAGACACACATAAGTGGGTCAAAGCGTTTACAAAACAAAAAGACCAATTTATGAAACAAACCTTGTCCTCGCATCTCACAGCCTTAGGAACAGAATTTGAAACTTCTCTTAAAACAGTGCACCAAGAATTGACCGCTTTTCAAACAGAGCAGAAAGATAAAATCGTTAATCTAGTCGAAAAGGCTAGCGATCAATTCTCCGCAGAACTCAAACGTGAAGTGCTATTGCCAGAACGGATGACACAATTCGAAACGACTTTTACTAACGCTAAAGCAGAAATACTCGCACTTCAAAAAGAAATCTCTCAATTTAAACTAGAACGCCAGGCAGAAATAAAAACTTATCAAGCTAGCCTCGTAGAATTGATAGAAGACCATGAAGAGCGCGTCCAGAAGTCTTTCACTACTCATCTCAAAGATCAAGCCGAATTCTTTAAAACCCATGAAAACCTCCTAAACGAATACACAAAAACCCATAAAGAAGCCTGCAAAGAACTCGAAAAACAAACTCAACAAAAAGTCACCCTCATCATAGATAAAAAATTAAAACAAGCTAACGAGCAAGGCGAACTTATCGCCGTGAAATTTCATGACAGCCTCCGCAAATTAGATACGCTCCAAACAAAATTCAAATCCTTTGATAACCAGGTGCAGACCTTTGAAACAGACCTTTCTAACATTAAAGCCAAATTTGTCGTTCAAGTACGCAAACGCGACTCCCAGCTCGCTCACCTAGAAACAGAATATCATACCGCCACCCAAAAATCACTACACCAAGCTCAAGCTATTCTCAAAGACCTGCTCGCAACCAAACAACAAGAACTCGTAAAACTACTTCAAGCCCTAGAAGTAAAACTTTCTCACCAAAATACAACCCTCACCCAATTTCAAACCAAACTGCACAAAAAACTAACTCCCGAACTCAACCAGATAAAAAAACAATTTCAAAACGATTTCAATCAAGTCATCACTTCCAGTCGTGCCCAACTAGACACTCTCGTAGCAGAGCTCAAACAAAACCAAACCACCATTGTTGCTAAAACACAAACACAACAAAATAACCTCATGCAAGACCTAAAACAACAACTGCAGACACAACTCAATGACTGGGAAGCCAATATCACCACCAAAATAAGTGATTTTCATACCACAACCACCCAAGATTCTGAGTTCATTCAAAAAACTCATCAAGAATTTATTGAGTTCAAAAAAAATACTTTTCCCACTCTAACAGAACGCTACCACACCCTAGAAACCAACCTGCATACCTTAGAAACTTCATACCATCATTACGATCAAATCTTTAAAGAAGCAGCCGACGAACATCAAGACCTTAAAAAATTTATTGAAAATATCACAGAAAAAATTCATGGAGACGTAGAACACTTCGCCACCTGGCTAGATGACGAACGCTTGAAAATAGATGAAGTCGTCACAGAAAAAATCGCAACCCAAACCACCATCAAAGATGCCGCTCAATCCTTCAATGATTACTTAGCAGACAAACGCGCAGAAATAGACAACCTCACCGATAAAGACGGCATTAAGCCTATTGTAGCCAATTTCTCAAAATTTCTGCAAGACAAAAAAGCTCTCATTGAAAAAGTTGTCGCACAACGCCTAAATGATCTGCACAACCTCTCAACCTTGACCGATCTAGAAGCTATTATCACCCAAGAACCCAATGATTCTAAAAAAACATTGCCCGATCGATCCGCACACCTCCCAACAACAGAACCCGCTCCAAGCACTACACTGCGCGGAAGATTGATAAATTGGCTCGAACCCAAAACACTTCCTCATCTAGATGATGAAATCACCGCTCATCAAACCAGACAAATGCTCCAAAATCTAGAAAAACGGATCAATGCGAAATTCAATCGCTTTGAGAAAGTCTTCACCCTAGAAAGCAATTTTACAAATCAAGCCACAAATCAAGTCAAAGGTCTTGAGAAAAATTTCATTGCCTTTTTTGACAATACCAAACAAAATATCATAGCCTATATCACAGCCTTTAAATCACAACTTACAACCGAAGCTAAAACACTACAAAGCACCCTAAACGAAAAACTGGCTCACTACCAAAAAGCATATCAAACCACCCTAAATGATAATATCTCTGCGTCAGACAAAAAAATCAATACCTTTCTCCAATCTTCACGCGAAGAATTCCTTACATATCGCAATTCCGTCATAGAAGACTACACTCATCGCATCAACGACCATCTCAACACAAGCTATGAAAAACTAGATAAATATCTACACACCTTTGAAGCTAACCTCAAACAAAACATTGAGAAACTGATCGCCAAACACGACACACAACTGAGACGCTCACATAAAGATTATCAAAAAAGTACAGGTAAATTACAACAATTTAATACCAGTATCAATGCAATAGCCGTCATGGAAGCCAGGCATGAAAAAATCCTCAAAGCCACACACGATCAGTATGAAAAATTGAAACGCCAGACCAAAGACTTTATCCATCATTACCTCCATAAAGAAAACATTAATACTCTCATCGAAACGGCACTAGAAAATACTCTCAAAACCAAAATCAGTCGCATTGAAAAACAAGTCTTACTACGGTCACCGCTAAAAACCGACCTCATTGCTATGGTCAAAGATACCATGTTAGAAGAATTGACCTCTCTCCAAAAATTGAATGCACAGCCATCTTTAACAGGAAAATCACTAGCAAAATCAACATCTACAGTGCTGCCTATTAGAAGTTCACAACCTAAGAAAAACTCGCAACCAGTCTCCTTTGCAGAGCAATTGAAACAACATTTTTACCAATTTATCCGTACTGAGGTCACAGCACAGGTCACACATAAACTCACACATGATATCGTTGAAGCAGCTATTCGCGACGTTACTGCCAAAGCCACACAGAAAGTAACCGACCAAGCCACTCTCAGCGCAACACACCAAGCAACAGCCACTCTTAATAAAACGCTAACAGATCAAATCACTAAGCGTATTGATACACAAGTCACCACCCGCGTTAATGAAGAACTCGCTAAAGAAATTGCCACCTCCACAACATACTTGAAAAAATTAGTCCATGATGGGAAAACCCTTATGGCTTCACAAAAACGACAAGTAACAAAATTAATGGTGCAGACACAAAAAACCATTGGAACGCATAAAGATGAACTTCTTTCAGAGTTTTCTAAAAAACTCTCTACTTTTGATAAAGAACTCGCTCTGCTCGTAAAAAAAGTGAAGGCTTTCACTGAAGATACAAAGGTTTTCCAGAAAACAAATACGCTTAGCCAACGGCTCTCCGAGAAAATCAGTGCTTACGAAAAACACCTCTCCCATCTAATCACTAAGGAAAAACACTTGAAAACTCTAGACACTAAGATGCAGCAGACGCTTGAACGTGAAAAAGACTTAATAACATTCACTAAGGACCTCAAACGAAAAGAACATTCTGTAAAAAATATTCAAGAAAAACTAGAACACGTCTTTTCATTCAGTGAAAATCTCACCGAACGCATGAATGCACTAAAAGAGCAACAACAGTATTTTGAGACTTTTTCAAAAGACCTAAAATCTTATGAAACTCCTCTCAAGCAATTTAAAGCAGAATTTTCTAAATTGCAAAAAAAAGATGGTTTTCTTAAAGAGACACGGGGTTTAATAGAGAAATTGTTAACAGAACAAAAAAACATTTCTATTGCTAGCCAACAATTAGATGAAAATATTAACATCACCGCCGAACGCGAACATGCTATTACTCATAAATTTAAATCTCTAGAAGAACAGGCTGCAATTCTTGAAAATCATTACAAAGCCTTCAAAGGTTTCGATGAAAAATACAATCAGCTCGATTATCTCATTGAAGACCTAGAGCAACGCAAACTTTCTATCGAAGAGATGCGAAAACGGCTCGCCATTGAACGTTCAGAACTCCACAACCTCAAAAAAGACTTCAATAACCAGATAAGCGTCGTCTTAAAAGCACTCTATCAAAAACAAAACACCGAAGCAAAAACTACTTCCGCTACTCACACCAAAACAGCCGCCTCTGAGAAAAGCAACCACCCATTAGATAAAATAGCAACCGTAGAACGTCTTCATGCCATTGGCTGGTCTAATCACGACATTGCCTCCCATCTTAATATGCAGACCCATGAAGTTGAGATTATTCTTAAACAAAGCCGCAGCTAATTTTTCTTCACAAATCTCAGCAAAGCAAGTTTGTCTTCTCAATTAATAATCACGCAACTTTATAAATCATGGTATGATAACGTCATCTGATTTCTCAGAGCATCCAGCCAGAAACGACTTCTTTCAATGTTATAAATAACCTGATAATATCTATTTTTGATCGATAGTCGGCAATAATTTAGCGTTATAGCTCCTAATAATGATCCTAGTAATGATATTAATAACGGTTTCTCGCTGACTAATCGCACTCCTCCTATCATACCCAATAATCTAAATAATAAATGCTAAATGCTAGATGCTAAATGGCCAAAGACGATCTTAACTCAATCATCGATAACGATACAGCCGCTACATGGACTCCAGATCTAAGTGAAGACGATTCTCATACAGCTATTGACATTCTTGTCTCAGAAGTTGCTGAAATCACTTCTCCTAAACATCCCCACGAAGCCGCCACTAACAAAACCCCTACCGATCACAGTTCTACGATCTCAGAACCCGATCTAACCTCTCATCGCTGGATTCAAACTGCACTGCAAGAATTGGCTTGTAAAATTGATTTTGACCCCGAACATCATAAATACGTCATAAAAGCAACCTCTAAATCTTGTATTTCAGTGAGTGCTTTTATCGATGCTTTTATTCCTACGTTTAAAGATAAAGAAGTTGCTGAGCGAGTGAGCGACCGTGATGGCGTTCCAACCGATGAAATTCTTGAAGATTGGCGCATTCGTCGTGATTATTCCGTTGTCCGCGGCACAGAATTTCATTTATACGTCAAAACATTCCTGACCACAGGACGGAAAAAACCTCTACAAACACCCATTAATAACACCGTTAATGGCTTCCATCGCTTCTGGAACAAAAATTTACATCGTTATCAATGTGTCGCTACCGAATTCATTCTCTATGATGAAACTCTACGGCTAGCAGGAACGATTGACAGTCTCTTTTATCACCCCAAAACAAACAAATACATCATCTTTGATTGGAAAACGAACCGCCATATCAGGATGAAAAACAATTATCACGAAAAATTGCTCACTCCATTCGATGATCTAGACGCATGCGAATATTATAAATACTCGATTCAAATGACATTATATCGGGACCTTCTTAAACGGACACTAGGACTCGACGTCGATAAAGCCTTTATCATTCACTTCGATCACAATTACGGTCATTACAAGGTCATTAAAACCGTTGATCTAGCCCCTCGTATTGACGAAGCCCTCACACATTTACCTAAACTCTATGACTAGGTCTAACCATTACTAGGGTTCACAGTTTCCTGACAAAAAAGCATTCTTTCTCTCAAGCATTGTCTTTTGCTATCGAGCATTCATTCCACACAGCCAATAGTTTTTGATTCTTAACTAGGGGTTCTTATTGTTAATGTTTTTTTAAATTTTTACAGATTCTAACATTTTTAAGGACAATCTGCATATATTGACTTATGTACTGATAAGATTTTAGAGACAACTTGCATACATTGACCTATTTACTGGTAATATTTACTGGTAATATTTACTGATGAGAAGAGATTGCTTAAATTACAGTGAATTTTATGCTACAATGTACGTTAACAAATCGAGTGAAATAAAAAACCTATGCTCTATAATAAGATTGATAAAAAACTCTTAAAAAAAAGAGTGGCGAATGAACCGTTTGCTAGAAAAACTTGCAGTTTTTACCGCTACTATCCACTCGAAGACATTGCCAGTTTACGTGATCGGCTTTACTACGAATTGAACGAATTGTCTGTACTCGGACGTATTTATCTTGCCGCAGAAGGAATCAACGCCCAATGCTCCATTCCCCTTCACCAGTATGACAATTTCAAGCACTTGCTAAGTCGTTATGACATTCTAAAAAACGTCTCTTTGCAGACGGGTTTAGAGGAAATTGTGCCTTCATTTTATAAATTAACTATAAAAATTCGCCCAGAACTCGTTGCTACAAATCTCCCCACCCATCAAGCCAATCCATCCCTTGCAAGCCCTAAACTAGACCCCCTAACTTTTCATGAAGCTTTAACCGCCGAAAAAACCCTTGCTGTCGATATTCGCAATCATTACGAACACGAAGTAGGACATTTCGATCACGCGTTGCGATTGCCAGCAGATACTTTTAGCGACCTCCTGCCCATGTTACCGCAAAAACTTAACGATAAAAAAGACCACAATCTCCTCCTTTACTGCACAGGCGGTATTCGCTGCGAAAAAGCCAGTGCCTACTTACGCCACCACGGTTTTTCCAATGTCTATCAACTGAGAGGAGGTATCATTGCCTATGCTAATGCCGTAAAAAATCATCACATCGCCTCGCGATTTAAAGGCAAAAACTTTGTCTTCGATGAACGACTAGGCGAAAAGATCAGTTCTGAGACGATTGCAGTCTGTCATCAATGTTCTGCTCCTTGTGACACACATACCAATTGTCATTATGAAGACTGCCATCTGCTTTTTATTCAATGTGAGCAGTGCAACACCTATTTCAATGGATGTTGTAGCATTGCCTGTAAAGAAAAATCCGCTCTACCTATTGCTACGCAGCGGTCTTTACGCAAGCGTCCTCATCCCAAACACTCCGCCCTTGCTGTCCATAAAGCACGTGCTGCACTTAAAAAGATCGATAGACGCCCCCTTGACAATCCCAATCCCTCTTCATAACTCTAACCTCCATATACAATCGAAATAAATTGTTTTATAAGCAACGATCTACTGTCCCAAACCGCCGCTTACTTATCAATTGATTTTTAGTCTTCTGAGTTTTATGAACCCCAAATCAAAAATTCCGTCTTCGCAGTACACCGCCTCCGTCACCACTGGCACCAATGACACCAATGACACCGATAGCTCACTTGAACTTACAGATGATAGAGCGGTCATTGTTAAAGAAGAGCTGTTACTTGGAAAGAAAATAGCCCTTGCTATTGGCGGAGGCATCGCTGCGACCCAATCTATCAAACTTATTAGAACGCTACGCCGCTATGGAGCCGAAGTGCAAGTCTATGCCGGTTCTAAAGCACTTAAATTTATCACTCCCCTCTCACTAGAATGGGCAAGTGCACGTCCTATTATTAGCGCAAGTACAGGTGCAGCAGAGCATCTCTTTACAGCAGACCTCCTTATCGTCGCCCCAGCAACACTCAATATTCTCTCTAAAGCCGCCCTTGGCATTGCCGACAGTCTTATCACAACGCTGATTGCCTCCGCACTCGGAAGGTCTAGCGAGCAACCATTAGCACCTTCTTTAACCCAAGAACCACATTCACAATTGCACCTCACCACTCGTCGTAAAAGCATTCATTCGCCATTACTACTTGTCCCCTCAATGCACCTATCACTAGCTAATAATCCATTCCTAGCAACACATCTAGCCACACTCACCCAGCACCAAGCAACTATTCTTAAGCCGCATTTTATTGAAGGCAAAGCAAAATCTCCTTCACCATCAGCTATAACCCTAGCAGCAATCCGTTCGCTCACTTCCCAAACGACCAGTCGTGTTTACCGCAAAAAAATCTTTATCACAGCGGGGGCAGTGCCTACCTATATCGACAATGTCCGCATGATTTCTAATATTGCAACAGGAACTACGGGTATTGCGTTAGCGACTTACGCACATGCCTTAGGGGCTACTGTCACACTACTCATAAAAAAAGGGGCTCAGTTCGATGCTACAACAACAGACCTCGCTACCGCGACACCCCTTCCATATCAAACCGTATTCTTTCAAGATTACGATGATTATTCTAAAAAAGTACTTGAGCTCATCGCTACAGTTAGACCCGATAGCGCCATTTTTACAGCAGCCGTAAGCGATTATCGCGTAACACCCTTTACGCCAGGTAAAATTCCTTCGCAATCACTCACACAGTTAAATCTCACCACAACGAGTAAAGTCATCAACGAAGTAAAAGCACAGTACCCTAAGCTTGATATTACAGCATTTAAACTAGAAGCCGCTCAGTCTGAGGAACAACTCCTTAATAAAGGCAAAGCCTATTTAAAAGCCAGGTCTTATAATCGTGTCGTTCTCAATCGTCTAGCAACCACTAGTAGCACTACTGACAATAACAAGAAGTCTCTAACTGGTAGTCCGCCTATTACAATAACTACAAATCCTTCGCCTAAACTGACCCGTTATATCTTAGAATATAGGGATAGAGAAATGATTCACACGGTTGCAGCAGACAATTTTCAACTCGCTAAGCAGCTTTTTACGTAGCTTTACTTTACAAAGCTCAGACAATCAATTGACTTTAAGAAGCACTTCCTTTCGCACCCATCCTTCCAGTGTGCTTATTGTCTGCTTCGAATGATCATCAGGTAGTGGAGTTGAGAGAATTTTTCTATCATGCTGTAAATTGTTTTTAGAAGTTTTAGCTAGCGTTTCATCGATTAAATGGGTTTCTGCCCATGTTTGAAAAGCTTTACTTAACGTAATATAGCTCCACTGATCGGTTTCTATTTCTATACTTACCAGCGTTCCTTCTCTCAGGTCTGAGAGCACTGTACTTTCTGTGGTTACGTCACTGTAAAGCTTTGCTGCTGTGCTTTGAACCACACCTTCTTTATCATTATTTATAGCGAAAGCATACATAAACTCCATTGTGAAGAAGACGATGAGTATTGCTGTACTGCCTAAGTAAAGGATAAGAGATGACCACCACAGGGAATAAATTTTTCTAGTCCCCCATTTTTCTTTTATTTGGCGATAACCTAAGTTTAATTTCATACTCAGTAGTACCATTAACCCTACCAGTGCCAGTCCTAAGAGATAAATCATATACTTAACAAAAATCTGCCCCCCAATGAGCTGATTTTGCATTGACTTCAAATGACCAGAGGATATGAAGAGTGTTAGCGTATCTCGGACGGCCGCTGTACTCTTTAGATACACTGCAGCTATTTTTTGTCGTAGTGTAAGATGGTTAGCTGTTAGCGAAGATTGATCGGTTACTTGATCGGTTACGCTATTAAGAAATTGTACTGATTCATTGTATTCGTAAAGATCATGAATGAACGTATAAAAAGGAATTTCGTAATTTTCTAGAAAGATCTGTGTCTGAATAAACATCAGATTGTTTAACGCATCGTTATGAATGTGGGGGCTAGCACTTATTATCGCATTTTTAAAGGATTTCACAGCGTAGGCTAGATAGGAAGTCTGAGTTTTGGGGTACAGACGCGCAAGATGATAATACGTCAGACCTAGATTATAATGCACATCTGGATACGCCCCCGCCGTTTCTTCGCTCAATGTCTTAAAATACTTCAATGCAGAAACATAGTCCTTTCCTAAATAATCTGCTACAGCTTGTTTCATAAGTGTTTTATTAGCGTCTTTATTAAAATTATTTACAGACGCTGCAGCAAAACTTGACGGAAGAGATATTGATAAGGAATCCGCTGAGCTGTGGGGTAAATTTTGCTTAGAATAAAGATTCTTATCGATTTCATTGCTAGCAAGGTCTGTGGGAATAGCACTCATAAGACTTATCATGACGATTCCCTGAAGGAATAGTAGATAGCTGGGATGACTGGAATTGCTAGAATGCGCTGGCGATTGCTTGTCAAGTAATGTAGTACGCGTTTTTTCTAACAATCTACGCTTTTTAAGATTTTTATACCGCATAACGAGAAGTCCGCTTAGGCCTATGATAAAGATAAGATGGAATAGTAAAAATATTTTTATAAAAATCTTATTGTTAGAATACGCAGTGTTTAGGGGTTGCTTGATAACTCCACTAGGCAAAGGTGGAAGGATAGAGTGCAGGTTGTCATCATTATCATCAATTAAACCGTCTCCTTTAGAGCGTACTAACAATGGATCGGGGGCTGATTGACTGGGAAGAAACGGACTTAAAGTAAATGTTCTTAATGCTGTATAAAGATTGGATTGGTGGTTATCGGTGATTTCACCGATTTTAGTTGGGGAAGTTGTGATCTCAATAGGGGCTAGAGTTGCACTTATCGTATCGTACGTTTTTTTAGGATGTGAAAAATAAGTGAAATATAACGGAGGAAATTCTAACCGCAGGGGCGACTGTGCCACTAGATAATACGTCACCTCTTTATAGCCCTTAAAGGCATTTTCATGCGCCACGTACGCTTCTTTCGTAAGTCCTTTACGAACAGATAAATCAAATTGGTCTAATCGCAGGTTATTTTCTAAATGAGCCTCAATGTCCGGTAAAAGCAATGCTTTCAAATTGCCCGTACCCGTTATCCTGAGCGTAAGTTCAATCTGTGACCGCACCCATGTGTGGGGACTTGACTGGCGGAGTGTCATATTAAAATCACCGTAGTCATTTCTAAAAGCAGACGCTGTCTTCGTATTAACCTGTGGATACGGACGTGCATCCAATGTTACAGGCGGAACAGCTAGAAATTTTTTATACCCGCTTCTAAACAAACCTGGTTTTGTGACAATAATATTGATAGAACCACCCGTAATGGCATGCTTGCCTGTTCTAAGCGGATAAATAATATTATCTGAGAGAATCTGTCTGATATAACGAGTACCCTTTTTTATAACGATTGCTTTCTCCGTTAACTGCGGTGCTAATTCGACAAGGCTAAGCCCTTTATATGAAGGTGTATTGATAGAAATATGACTAATTGCCGTTTGATAATATAAGTACACACGGTATCTAGTCGGTTCATTGACGTAAAGGACGTCTTTTTCTAGATCACTTTCTATTAAAAATAACTCTTCTGCTGCGGGGCCATATACGTTAGGATCAGGCAATTGAAAATTTTTACCTGCTGAGCGACTGGTCCTGGGGATAACTTTAATACTATAGGTATGTTCTGAGCTTGACGGCGTATCTTTGAAACGCACAGAAAAACTAGCTCGCCCCAAGCGTAGCGGCTGCAATGCAAAATCATAGGTTTTTTGCTGGAAGATTTGATTGTTTGAAAAAATAAGCTTATGTGATGAACCTAGCTTTCCGCTATTCTCTAGATTAGTACCCGTAATAACAACCTCTTCAATGCTGCGATTAGGGTCAGTAAGCTCAATTTTTATGATCAATCTTTCATTTAATCCTATTTCTTTACTAGGAACGGTTACGTTAAGTCCGGTATCCTTAGCAGCAATTGGGACTGGAACACTTATAAGCAAAAACCATGCCATCCAGAACCATTTGATCTTTTTTAATGAGCGTATCCTACTGCTATCAAAATTCATAACGATTTAGAGCAAGTAGTCATTTAGCATGCCGTAATTTGTAGAGCTAGTCATGAACTCAAGCCATTTTACCATATCTTCGAACGACGATAACGGTTAGGAGCATGGGGCTGGGAGTCAAGTTTATTGAAGTTTTTATGCCGTTCTTCAAAACTTGCTAAAATTTCACTTGCACGTTTCTGTGAAATCAATTCTGGTTCTGTTTGATTGTTTTTTGGGGGCTTATTGTTGTTTTGTGCTTCTTGGGGAAGGTTATTATTTTGTGAAGACGATAATTTCTGGTCACGTCCTTGCTCTAAGGAATCTTGACTTTTTTGTGAAGGGTCTGTTGTCTCTTCATTATCAGGGTTTGGTGGCGTGGGAGCGGGTTTATTGGGCTGGGGTGTCTCGGTTTGATTATTAGAACCACTGGGAAGGTTTTGATTGTGCTGGGGCAATTGCTGTTGTTGTGCTTGGGGGTCGTTTATAAAGCGATTGAGTGCTAATTCTAGATTCTTTTTAGTCTGCAGGTCTTTATTGTTGTAATTGAGTGATTTTTTATAGGAAGTTATGGCTTTAGGGTATGCGCTGCGCTCGAGATAATGATTGCCTAAGTTGTAATACAATTGGCTGAGCAGCAGGTTCTCTGTCTCAGTGACCGAAGTGAGACTTTTATCGGGGTTTTTATTATTTTTTGTAGCAAGTTCAATCGCATGATTAAAATACTCTTCTGCACGGTCGTACTCTTCTAAGTGATGGAGTGCGTTTGCTAAATTATTATACCCCTTGGGATTTTCTGTATCATAAGTTAGAACTTGGCGATAAAAAAAAGCCGCTTGGTTAAAATCATTGGAACTAAACGCCTCAGTGCCTGCTTTATTATAGTATTTGGCAGGATTTAAAGTCTTCAATAAGACTGCCGCTAAATCACTACGCCCACCCACCATTGTGTAAACCAATACTAGCATCACTATGCTATTAATAAATGAATTTAACCGTATTCGCTTCATAGAAACCTGTTAGTGTCCAAATAATAGTATATAATAATTATCAATATATCACAATAAACATAGAAGATATAACAATTCAAACGACTGCAGCTATTTATTTCTGCCGCGGCAGCCGAGAAAAAATAAATTCTCCTACCATCAGGACCAATACGGCAAGGGCTAGATAATGAAATTTATCTGCCTGAGTTAACGTAATAGTCCCCGTATTCGTATACGAGCCCAATTTTTTAATATGAGCGTAAAATTCTTGATTGCCTATTTCATATTGACCGGGAATATGCAATTTTCCGCCCGTAAGAAACGACAATTCCGTCAATGCGCGTTTATTGAGTTTGGTAGTCACAATATTTCCTTTATCATTGCGTAAATATTCATGGCGTACTAATCCTGGATCATCTGGGGTAAGTCCTTCAAAAAGCAGTCCATCGTTAGTCCCCGCTAAGGGAATAGCATCTCCTTCTTCACTGCCAATGCCTAAGGCATAGATAATAGCATTGTTTTGATTGACTTTTTTAATAATAGGAGATAGCGGAACGTCATGTGTTTCACCATCGCTGATGAGGACAATGATTTTTTCATTGTCTAAGCGGCCTGTATTCAATAAAGCAAGGGACTGATCGATAGCTTTTGTAATATCTGTACCTTGGCGTGAAATCATGTCATTGTCAATATTATAAATAAATGATATAAGTGTCTCGTAATCGTGTGTAAGCGGAACGTGGGTGAATGCCGTGCCTGAGAAAAGTACCAATCCAGCCCGTTCACCATTTAGATGATGGATAAATTCAATAAGTTCTGTTTGTGCTTTTTTTATACGTGATGGATAAATGTCTCGCGCTAACATTGATAAGGAAATATCCAGCGCAAATACAATGTCAACATTGCGTTCTGGCGTAGCGACATAATATTCACCCCAGCGCGGCCGCATCAATAACAACGTCAATAGTAATAAGATCATTACGCTCAAACAAACCTTAATAGCCTTATGTATTTCATTAGGGCCATAGACCAATTTTCGGCGCATAACGGCAAAAGCAATCCGTCTTAACGCATGCCATGATAAATATTCGCTCACCATCACAATTCCAATATAAATCGGTAACGCAATAGCAAAAATCACATGATAAGGATAATAAAAAGTAATTGTCTCCATCTAGGCATATATCTTATAAATACTGGCTCTATACTAAAAATAATGCGATTTATACTACGCTTTAACTAAGATTTAACTAGGACGTTTCCTGACGTAAAGGTTTGCAAGTACTAATTCCAATGAAAAAACAATGAATACAATGTAAGCAAATGAAAGGTAACGCGTGTTTTGAACAAGGTACTTTTTTTCATTAAAGGTTGTTTTTTCAAGATTATCAATCTCTTTAAATGTCAATTCAAGTGCCTGGCTATCTTGCACATTGAAATATTTGCCTGACGTGAGGGTTGCCAGTTCTTTTAAGGTGGTTTCATCGATAAGACTCTGGGCATAGAAGTTTTCTTGCAGCTCTTGGGGTGTATTATTGGAATAAGGGTAGAAATTTTTAGCGGGTTCACCAATACCAATCGTATAAATTTTAATTCCAAAGGCGCGTGCTATTTGTGCGGCTGTGATTGGGTCTAATTCTGTACTCGTATTTCGTCCATCTGTGATAAGAACGATGACTTTACTGCCTCGTTTTTTTTGAGTGGTAGCATTTTGAGTGGTAGCATTGATTGGGGATTGCTTAGAAATAGCTGCCACGCCGGCCGTCAATGCAGCAATATCTTCAACACGCGAAGGTAATTCCCATGTTTTACTGGAAGTACGGCTATCTGGGTTGCGATTGTATGGATTTCGATCACCGCGATTGAGCGCAATGACACCCATAGCGATAGCATTCCCAATAGCCGTCTGCGAACTGATTTCTTGTAAGAAATTAATGTCTCTGACAAAAGCAGTGAGGGCTTGATGATCGAGTGTGAGCGGACATTGGAGTAGCGCTTCGCTACCAAAAACAACCAGACCGATACGATCATTGGTTCGTTTAGCAATAAATTGTTCTGCTTTAGCTTTAGCGACGGTTAACCGATTGGGATTGAGGTCTGCTTCTTTCATCGAGGTAGAAATATCTAGCGCCAGCACGATATTGATGCCTGTTTTCTCTAAATCATGAAGACCACCGCTTTTTACAGGCTGGGCAATGATAATAATAAGCAGAACACATGCAACTAACCGCAGAATGAATGGAAGATGCCGCACATACACACGATGCCCCTTCGGAATTCCTGTCATTAAAAACAAAGAAAACTTCAATGCCGAAGAACGACGTTTTATCGTGAATACGTAGAGTAATATCATTGGAAGTACAATGATTAACCCATATAAATAGGCAGGTTGCAAGAATGTTATAGCGAACATGGGTTTCTTAGCGGTTTCCTAGCGAAGATTGACTGCGTGTACGAATCAGTATGAGCCAGTCAACTATGATTTTATATTAAAACTTCTTTTTTAAAGTGGGGTGGGCTTTTTTATGCGGGAGGGGTTGTTTTATTTGATTTGGCGTTATTTTGAATAGTCGTTTTATTTGATTTAGCGTTATTTTGGATAGTTGTTTTATTTAATTTAGCGTTGTTTTCAATGTTATTTTTTATACTGGCTGGCGGTGTTGTAGTTGCTGCAGATGCAGCGCGCTTAGCACTTTCTATAAGATGGTATAATTTAAAGATTGCCTTACCTGCGTAGCGACTGGTGATCGTTTTATTCGTAAATTTGCAGGTATCTGCATCTTTTAAGAAAGGAATCAATATACTGCGAGCGCTAGGTGTAAGATCAATTGTGGCGGGATGAACGGTCAATTCATCCGTTGTGAGTGTCATAATAAGCGGCTTTTCTAGTGCTAAACTCAGGTGTGTGCGTATAATTTTTGAGAGCTGGTCATAAAAGTCGGTGATATTCTGCTTAGGAATTTTATTAAGTCCCCTATCAGAAGTAAGCGGAGAATGAAGAGCAAATGATCTCAGTAAAACCTCTAAACTCTGTCGCGTCTGTTCATAAAAAGGAATAGGCGGCTTGGGTGCACTAATATTGCGCCGCTTTATCCAGAAAATCACAGCCCCTATAAGCATAAGAAGGACACCCATAGTTACTAGTTTAACCGTGAGCGGAATCTGTCCCGTGATTTCATAAGGAGATTTGAAGGGTTCATTTGAAACATCTGTATTTTCAATTAATGAGACTACTTCAATCGTAATAGGAAGACTTGTGATGACGTGTTGAATTTCAGTGCGATCGGTAGCATCTTTTGTTATGAAGACGGCTTCTGCAGGCGGAATAGCGGCTATGCCTGTTTGATAAATAGCAATCGTGTAATCAATAGTGTAATGAGCTAAGTTATTAATAATCTGTGTTGGCGTGATTTCATAATTTACGAGTGTAAACGCCCCCAAATCGCGGTGCGGATCAGGTTTAAGGATTTCTAAGTCCGGTGGATGAATAAGTGTGACCGAATAAACAAAGGGCTCACCTATTGTTAAGGATTTCTTAGTTGTTTCTACGTGAAGTGAGATTGTGGGTTCTGTCTCGATCAAGCCAGTAAATCGTGATAGCAAATCCAAATTTTCTGAATTTTCAGGGAGTTCTGAATCGGTACTAGTCGCTATTGCTATTGCTGCTGGAGCAGTGTATTTCACGACTGCTGTCGTAGCGGCATTGGATGTCTGAACAGTATACCCCCTTTGAGAAGAATGCAGTCTCTCAGCAGATAGTTTTGAATAAAACAATCCCGATTGGACAGATTCCGATTGAGGCAATTCTAATTGAGATAGTCCTGATTGAAATAGTCCCGATTGAGGCAATTCTGATTGAAGTAGTCCTGATTGAAATAATTCTGATTGAGATAATCCCGATTGAGACAATTCTGATTGAGACAGTCCCGATTGAGGCAATTCTGATTGAAGTAGTCCTGATTGAGATGATTGTAACGTTGTGACGGATGGATTAAGATTAATGGGTAGAGAATACCTATAATAGGCTTGTGAGTGGAGCGGCATTGTATGACCTATCCATATTATTAGACATAACACGATAAACGAACCACACCCAATGAATGAACTGTGCGAATAACAAGTCATTTTCTGGCAAGTCATTTCCTGGTTGTCGTTATGCCTAGTAGGTACTTGAATGAAGTTATTTTGATAGCTACGGGAACGATAAAGGACCGAATGAAACCATGTTGAATGAAACCATGTTAATACCGAATAAAATAAGTAGAACATCGTAAGTTGCATCTCTCAGCCGGCGAATAAAAACTAATCTATCAATAAAAATGAGTTGCAGTAAAGCAATTATTAGCAATTATTAACTATAAGCAGTAAATAAGCAGCAAAAAAGCCATTAGCTTAATGTATTTCAATGTATTTCAATGTAATTCAATGTATTTCAATGTATTTCAATATTTTAACAATAACCCAATAGCACAGCCTTTAGCACTACACTCAATTATTAAAAAAGTAAATATCCGCTAAGAATGGGACTGTTCTAATTTGAAGACCTTTTCTTATAAATATCGTGTAAAATGCGAAGATACTTGTCTAAATTTTATGTATTTTAGGAAATTGGGGCGTGTCCTGTTATGTATAATTTACCGCCCATAGACTGCACATAATCAACCATTTAGGAAACTATGTTATATAGATTGCACTATAAATCAGTACGCAATTGAGTCATTAGGGTACAATATTGTCATATTGTTTTAAGGCAATTTGTAAAAATATTTAAGGTACTTATGCGCGTATAAACGGTAGAAAAATAACACTACAAGACTCTGAAAAAGCAACACCGCTAAAAGTTGAAGACATAGACGATTAAAAGACATAGACACTTGGAGGACATATTATCTCATCAGGACAATTTATAAAAATATTTAAGGTGTTTGGGCGCGTATAAACGGTAGAAAAATAACACTACAAGACTCTGAAAAAGCAACACCGCTAAAAGTTGATGAATAAGCGCCAAAGAAATTGGAATGCTCCACATAACCGTTAAAATACCCACCATTGGCTGGATAAGGCTTAATAAAATTACTGCATAGAGGACTATTACGGGCAGGTTATCTAGAAATCGAAGTTTGAAATAAGAACGATTTGAAGCCCTATCCTGAACAGCACTTTTATTAATATTATCCTCATCAATGTTAGTTTCACTGATACTGTTTGTACTAATACTGTCTATACTGATACTGTCTACATTGCGATTGTTTTTATAATAGGTATTTTGCTTAGAGTGGGTATTTTGATTAGAGGTATTCCTATTGAAATCGTATTCATCTGGGATATTTTGATTGAAATTATCTTCATTTGGGATATTTTGATTGAAATTATCTTCATTTGGGATATTTTGATTGAAATTATCTTCATTTGGGATATTTTGATTGAAATTGTCTCCATTTGGGATATTTTGATTGAAATTGTTTTCATTTGGGGTGTTTTCGTTGGAATTGTCTTTTCTGGTGAATTCTGCTTTCAATCCACCCTTATTAGAGAAATTGCTAGAGAATCTGGGGACATTGTACATGTGATTATGTGGGTAATATTCAGCATTGTGCCTGTGGACTACGCTACTTTTAAAGTTTTTGAGACGTATTAAGGTTTGTATAGCAAAACCTAGCAGTATAAGACTAGTAATAACACCCAAATGCCGATGAATGAAATGAATCCAAGTCGTGTTTTCTAACAAACTTTTAAAGCCATGCTGTTCATACCCCGCAGCGAGATGGACACTAGGAATAAGTTTACCAAACATGGCTGGGTATGTTTGACTGATATAGCCTGCTTCTAACCCCGCCATAAACGCACCATAGAGCATTTGAAGCACTAAAAAGACACTCGTAATACTCAAAAACCCTAATGAAATAGGATTGGAAATAAACTTGGTCGTCAAATCAGAAACTGCCACTTTTTTGCCAGCCGCGGTCTTAGACAATCTCTCTGGCAATCTCTCCGTCTTAGGCAATGTCTGTTCGGTATAATGCTGCGGTACTTCTTGAAATTGCGGTGCTGTTACGTTAGGAAGATTGAAACTGCGACTTTTCCTATAAATAAGTAGCAATAAGACCGTCACGCTCATAAACAACAACGCAAAAAAGAAATGCAGTGCTAACCGAAAATGACTTATATGTGGAACATTGACAAGACCACTTTTAACCATAAACCAGCCGATTGCACCCTGCAGCGAAACAAGCCCCAAAAGAACAAAAAAACAACCTATTTCATAACGTGTCAATTGTTTTTTAAGCCACAGCAACGCAAACGGAACTATCACCATAACTCCAATCAAACGCCCCAATATGCGATGAATATACTCTAAGGCAAAAATAAACTTAAATTCATTTAACGTCATAGTCGAATACAACAATTGATATTCAGGGTAACGTTTATAAAGATCAAACGCCGCTAACCAAGCATCATTACTAAGCGGAGGAATCATCCCCATAAATAATTTCCACTCCACCATAGAAAGTCCCGAATTCGTCAGTCGTGTCAAACCACCCACCCCAATCATTATCATTATCGCTATCAATAACAACCCCAACCAGTAGTATTTAATCCTACTAGCCGCTATAATACCCTGCTCATGCATCATTGTCATACCATTTGTTTATATACATTCATTTAATGTAATAGGCACGTAATTACCTACTCTCATTATTAGCCTTTATTTACCACGTAAAGAGAGTAAATCGAGGGCAAATCTCAATTTTATAACATCACACAACATTGCACACGACCCCATCGCTCAGCAAATCTGCTTTCTTTGGTATAAATATCTTTGTTTTGTTATAAAATAACATAATATCTACTGTTTTCTAAAATTCACCACTTGACCCTTTATACTCATAACATAACATTTTTTTAAACACAGACAACTTGTTTTCTACTTATTTTTAAAGGTATTTTTGTTATTGACTTAGCAGATTATTATTACCTTGGCAGATTGTTATTACTATTGTGACTACTATCGTTATCGTTGTTGTTATCACTACTACTAAAATAGATACACTAAAATAGATACACTAAAATAGATGCACTAATGTAAATGCGTTAAAATAGCAGCATTAAGGTCTAAATTCCATACCCAATGCATCAAAATTCGTACGTTTAACCCAGTGTATTAAAGTTCCTACATTTGAAGTTCCTACGTTTGATTTTGTTTTTACTCTATTGTAGAGGCTAGCTAGTCATTGTTGGATAAAAAATGATAAGCTTAATATTATAATATCATGTAGAAGATCATATGAAAGTTGTCATTATAGGAATGGGTGTAGCAGGACTCACGTCGGCTATTCTAAGCGCTGAAGCTGGAGATGAAACAACTCTAGTCGTCAAAACAACAGACCCCTATTTATCTGCTTCTGCCTGGGCACAAGGAGGCATTGTCTACGCAGGCGAAAACGATAGCCCCTCTCAATTAATGACCGATATGCAAAACGTCTCAGGTGGAATGACACGCACTGAAACACTTCACCTCCTCGCTCACGAAGGACCACCATTTATAAAAGATTTCCTCATCAAAAAAATACACGTTCCCTTCGCAAAAACCAATCCGCCGCCGCATACCCCAAACACTAACCACACCCCAAAAAATAATGACTACCTCCTCACTAAAGAAGCAGGACATCAATGTAACCGCATCCTCTTCTCAGGAGACCAGACAGGTGAAGTCATTGTAAAAATGCTTTACGAATACCTCATCGAACACACGAAAATAACAATTTTATGGGACCATCTAGCCCTTGATCTGATCAATATTCCCCATCACAGCACTGATCCTATGTCCGTTTATGAAGAAACGCATTGTGTTGGTGTTTACGTTCTTGATAAAAAAACAAATAACGTAAAAAAACAATTCGCAGATAAAATCATTCTTGCAACAGGGGGCATCGGTCAAATTTACAAACAAACCACCAATCCACCAACTGCCACAGGTGACGGTATTGCCATTGCTCATCGCGCAGGCGCGCGTATTATCAATATGGAATTCACCCAATTTCATCCCACTTCGCTAGCTGTAAAAAAAGCAAATAGCTTCCTCATCTCAGAAGCCCTGCGCGGCGAAGGCGCCACCCTCCTCAATGAACAAGGACAAGATTTTATCTCTCCCATTGATAAGCGCGGTGCACTCACGCCACGCGACAAGCTTTCACGTCTTATCATCGCAGAACAGCAAAAAAACCATGAAGACCACGTTTACTTGTCATTTAAAGACTGTACCTTTTCCTTACAAGAACGATTTCCTAAGATCTATCAAAAATGCAAAAGCTTAGGACTTGATCTCGAACGTAAACAAATCCCCGTCACACCAGCCTTTCATTTCAGCTGTGGCGGCATCCTCGTAGATCGAAGTAGCCAGACTTCTGTAAAAAATCTCTACGCCGTAGGTGAATGTGCATGCACAGGTGTTCACGGTGCCAATAGATTGGCTTCAACATCCCTGCTCGAAGCTTCTTATTTCGCAGCACAAGCAGTCCTCCACAAACCCTCTGAATTATACTCCATTGCTCAAACTTCTATTTCTGACTGGCGGATAGCTAAAAATCCGATTGCCATCGACCCCGTTTTGCTCTACCAAGACCTCATGACCGTTCAATCTATCATGTGGAATTATGTAGGTATCATTCGTAAAAATCATACCCTCTCACGTGCCTTGAAAGAACTTTTCTTCTTAAAAGAACGCGTCGATGAATATTATCGCACTAGCATTCCAACGCAAAACATTGTCGAACTTAGAAATACAGTTCAAACCGCCCTATTAGTCACGGAATCGGCTATCAAAAACACACATTCTGTCGGAAGTCATTATCTTCAGGATTGAAAATAGCGCTTGCTTAGCAGAAAATCCCGTAAACGTAACCGCTGCCACGTAACCGCTGCCGATCATGCCTCCTTTACAATACTACAACTTATCGATGATTATCATTTCTAGGTTAAATGTGTGGTTTTATATGATGAATCATTATATGATGCATTATTTTTATGATCTATTTTTGTAATGTATTTTAATACGCAATTTTATGATTTTATATGTTATTTTTATGATTTTGTTTGAAATAATTAGAATAACATCTTAAATAATCAGCATTCCCATATAAAAACAACTCTCAAAAATAACGCTCTACAAACCCGTATAAAATAACAAGACCATCTAAATAATAAGACCATCTGTTATCATATCTAGTTATTGTATCTATTAGGGGATCATAGTCATTTATCATTGTATAAAAATCTCGTAGTTATTTATAAATCTCATAATCATTTGTCATTGTATAAGAAAATTCGCTTGAATAAAAAAAAATGGGCTCATAAGCTGTCGAACTTGAATAAAAAAATTTGAATAATACGCCGTCAATAAAATATTCTCAGCGCTAGCTCCTGTAATTGCCTTGTCTAAGTAAATTATCTCATTTATAATTGCTTTGTTTAAGTGAATTGTTTCATTTGTAATTGCCTTGTTTAAGTGAATTGTTTCATTTGTAATTGCCTTGTTTAAGTAAATTGTTTCATTTGTAATTGCCTTGTTTAAGTAAATTGTTTCATTTGTAATTGCCTTGTTTAAGTAAATTGTTTCATTTGTAATTGCCTCATCCCGAATCTTAACCCAATACTGAAAATACTGAGAATACTGAGAATATTGAGAATATTGAGTTAGTCACCAACTGAAAACCAGTACAATGAAACCCATAAAAACCAACATGCCACTAATTAAGTGTATTTTAGCCATTATTAGCTTCAATCTACTGCTAGCAAGTCAATTGCTCCACCCACAACAACCCCCCTCAGAACCTAACACTCAAACAACATCCCAACCTAATACCATTGATACGAATAACACCCCTGAAGATACCAATAGCCCCCCTGAAGATACCAATAACACCCCTGAAGATACGAATAACACCCTTGAAGATACCAATAACACCCTTGAAGATACCAATAACACCTCTGAAGATACCAATAACACCCCTGAAGATACGAATAACATCCCTGAAGATACGAGTAACACCTCTGAAGATACGAGTAATACCCCAGAAAGTATAGATAATACTCCAACATCTCAAGATTCCCCTCCTTCCAAGCAATCACCAAACACTGAAACCACCCCTAACGCAGTCAATCCACCTCCTACCCCCAATAATACTAATGAAAAGCAAGCCCAACAGAAAAAACAAAAATTTGAACAACTCCCGCTAGAAACATTCACAAACAGTAAAGGTGAAGTCTTCGATCTCTCCACATTCACTAATTATGGTGTCTATTTCTTAGAAGACATCACGCTTTCTAAATTAATTGAACCAGAAGCCGCAGCAGCAGAATCCTCTCCGTTAGCAGAATTTAACTTCAAACAACTCGTCATTGAACTCATCAATGATAAAAATGAAACCATTATTCGCAAACTAGCCACAGAAATTGACCCCGAATACGAAACCAATCAAGACCTTGATTTCCTCCAGACACAAGTCCTCAAACTACTCACTCCTAAACCAGAACCCGAAGATACCACACAGAAACTTCAAGAAGTAAAACTATTTTCAGAATTGCCGATCAAAGGACTTGTACTTAAAACGGCTGATATTGTCGATGTCTACGATAATCGCATCGGCAATGTAAGTGAACGAATGGTCGATCTATATGGCGGCGTCAATGTTATCATCAATGACTCCGAAATAAAAGCAGATTTTATTCGTATTAACGTCACACGCCGCGAAAGTTTCGCTGAAGGAAACGTTCTCATCAAAATAGGCGAACAAATTCTCACAAGTGAAAAAATCCTCTGGGACATCGATAACCGCTACGGCTACGTCTTCAATGCCCGCGGTGAAATCAATCGCGATTATTACGAAGGAAAACTCGTTCGCATCAATAGTAGCACCCATTTTACCATCGAACAAGGATGGCTCACTTTTTCTAAAAATCTAGACCCCTATTATAAACTCAGCAGCGCCAAATTTGATGTTTATGATACCGAAAAATGGATCGTTCAAAATGCCCTCATCATTGTCGGCGATCACCCCTTCTTATGGATTCCGTATTATATCAATTTCCCACTCAGCGCACGGCTCGAACTCAAATTTGGAGAATCACGACGCGAAGGATATTACGCCCTCACAAAATTTTCTTTCCCAGTCCCCTACATCAATAGTTTGCTCTTCAATTTCAATATTTACGAAAAATTAGGCCTTTACGCATCCATTGAAAATAGAGCAGAATTCGGCCAACTCAAATACGACTTCCTGCTCGCAGGCGCACTCTACACTTTCAATGAAAATACAAGAACCATTCCACGCCTCGCCTACACTTATCACACAGGACAATACCTAGAAAGCAAATCACGCATCCGCCATAAAGTCGCCTACAATCAAATCCTAAGCCTCACCCCCACCACCAATAAACTCGTCCGCAGTTCCATTGACTTTTCCGTAACCAACGTCAGTGATCCTTTCATCACAGATAACTTCAAACGCAACCTCTCACACATTGATTGGCAGAAAATCATTGAACGCCACGACCGCGACGAAAGCCTCTACAATCCACGCATCAGTGATAAAGACGCTTATTCGATCAAATACACCCTCTCAGCACCTTCGCTCGCTATCGGTGCGAAATTTGACTGGATCTATGACGTTTATGACGACCCAGCCCTTCATGAAAGACCCGTAGATGAACGCTATCACATGTACCTCAAAACCTTCAGTCTTCCTAACCTCAATATCTCTCACAGTGGAACACTAGACCCCGTAAATACAGACGCCACACGCCTATTCTATTTAAACCTAGGGTACAAACTAGGTTTTTCCTATAACGGCACAGCCAATTATAAAGACGGCGAACGACAAGGACAAGGACTAGATATCAATACCAATATCGAACCTTACGGACTTATCAAAGAAAACTATAACCTCGCTATGGATTTAAGCTTTAATCGCCCATTTAGTATCAACCAAGGCTCCTCCTCTATAGTAAATCTAGACAGTGACTGGTTTAGCTGGAATCTCACACCAGATTTCATTCTCAAATATAAACGTAATTGGGTCGGCAAAGATTACAGCGATTCTAATGATGAAGAAGAAGACCGTACTGATATCACGATGAACTACGGCTTTCAAACAGCATTTAATTTCAATACCCAAGTCGTCTCCTTCCTAGATCACACAGCTTCGTTATCCTTCAAAGTCAATAATACCAATACCACTTTTAGACTTCCTAGGGGTGAATTTTTTACAGGTACAGATACCTCCACACGCCGCAATAAAGAATTCAATTACCTCCTTAGCAGCGCATTCAAATTTAATTTTCCTTCCGCCAAACAGATCTCGCTCTGGGATGCCAGCTATGATTATAGAAGTATGCTCCCCACCTTAACCACACAACTATCTTACGCAGAACTAGCCTTCACATCCGATGAAAAAATAGATAATAAACAAAACTACAGCTTTGATCAATATAGCTACCGCAGATTGTCCTACAGCTTAGGCTTCACGCAAAAAGGCTACGGCCTGTTCTATATTCCCAAATTTGACTACGTCCTCAAAAACACTTACGCGCTCAGCTATGATTTCAATACCGTTACCAACAACATTGAACCTCAGCAAAGCAAATTTGAAAGCTTCAATGGTTCGCTCGCATTAGATTTTATTTACGACTACTATCGCAGTAATCTCATTACCTATAAAAATAAATTTTCTTATCAATTTTTTGATGTTAACCGCCAAGAGATCGTCCCAGAAATACTTTCTTATACTATGAGTTTTAATATTGGATTCAAACGCAAACAACCCAGTCGCTTTTATGTCGATATTGAAAACGTCTCGTTTGGCTTTAATTGGAATTATTATTTCAGAGAACAAGATTACTTAAAAGATTCGATGGGCTTCTCTTTTGCATTTGGCTTCAGTATCGTAAATCGCTACAAAATTAATTTTCAATTGGAATCTGCTAATCCATCTTCATACCTTTATTTCAACAACAAAGCCAGCACGCTAAGTTCTCCACAAGTCAATTTCTTTCGTGACATTGGTAATTCACTCGGCTTTTATGGTGTGAACGGCCTTATCGAAGGATTATTCAAACTCAAAGCATTTTCCGTCAGTCTCGAACATGATATTGGCGATTGGTTTGCTTCCTTTTCTTATACGTTTATTCCCATTGAGTACAGCGATGATTCTCTGCGCGGCTTTTATCTCGAGCACAGAGTTGCCTTCGAAGTCAACCTCAAACCTGAACGCGACCCACGAGGCGCTTCTACTGCCCGCTCGAGTCCATTCTTTGATGACATTGAAGAGAGCCGTGGTACCGACGTCTTTAAAAACGTCATTCGTAACTAAAAAAGGTTGTTACAATTACACTTCTATCATTCTAATCTAATCTCTCTTTATTGAAAAATAAGAATTTTCAATCGTACCCGTATGATATCCAACCAATCCTCCTAACTGTCCGTTCCCATTGACCCCCATTTTACTATAGGACTTGACAATCACACCACTGTTTAGCCCAACTAAACCACCTGTGAAATTCCCAGAACTAATAACCGCACCTGTTATTGTAAGAATCAGAAGTAGACGATAAATTCTAGTATTACTCTAGACTGACTGTGGATTTCTTCATGATGCGAGCCGAATCTTCTGCTGGCATCAATGACAACAGAAAGGGAACAATTGAAACCTGTTCATTTTCCATAGCGACACCGTCCATACGTGCTAAAACGTCAATAATGAGTATATCATCGCCTAGGGCAATGATTCTGTCAGCTGCACTTTGTGGTGGCATGTTGTAAAATCGTGCTGCAAGCTCACGGACTTTTGTTTCATAATTGGTTTCCGTAACGGCAATTTCTTCGGCACGTTCGCGTGCATTGAGGAGTTGTTCGCGTTCGGTGGTGAGTGTTTCACGTTCGGTAGCCAGTTCGTCTGCTAAGGCATTCAATTCTTCTTCACGTACTGTAAGCGCATTTTCGCGTAAAAGAAAATTTTCACGGACGGCTTCAAATTTTTCAAGCTCAATAAGTTCTAATTCCTTAGCCCGGTCTGCTGTTTCGATCGCTACAGTATCCGTATTCAGAAGTCCTAACCCAGGCAACCACGACTGCAATTTTTCATAATAATTAATCACCGTATTCACACGCAATAAATAAAGCAGTATAACAATAGCAACAACGTTAAACCCAAATAAAATGAGTAATCGTAATAAAGTTCTGATAATCATGATTGTACCCCACTGTATTTCATATAGCTCGTTAAAATTTTCTTAATATATTCATTAGTTTCATTATAAGGAGGGACACCTGCTCCCGTTTTCTCGATAGCACGCTCAACTGCCGTCTCACCGGCATTGTACGCAGCGAGCGCTTTAGCGTAATCGCCACCGTACTGGTCTAGTAAGGAACGTAAATAACGCGTGCCGCCCATTAAATTTTCTGTCACGTCATACGGATCAGAAACCCCAAGTAACGTAACCGTCTGCGGCATTAACTGCATAAGACCCATCGCTCCCTTATGAGACACCGCTAAGGGATTGAAATTAGACTCCGCCTGCACTACCGAACGCACCAATGCAACAGGCAATTTATAACGATTGGCTGCTGCTGTGATCTCAGAGCGGTACGGAAAATCGTCATGCCGTCTCTTTCTTTTTAGCTCACTGCCTGTTATCGTATTGCTTTGCTGTTCTACACTCGTACTGCGTTCTGTTCTAGCCAGCGGCCCTAGGAGCTTAGACTTTAGATCATTTATCTGACCCGTACCTGTAACAGTCGGTTCAAGCGGAAGGGTAGGAATTGTATTCTGGATGGATTGTGAAGGTTGTCTTCTTTTCAAGCTCGCTGCAAGCAAGTCTTTAAAAGCACCCAATGCAAGTGGGTCACCAGCCGTCGAGAGGGCACTCGCACTACTATTACTGAGTAATCCATTGTTACTGTAAGAAGGTAGCGATCTTAAGGTGGTTGCTAATTGTGTATGGGTTGCGTACTGATTGACTTGATCGATTGATGCTATGGGAGAACTACTAGCAGTTGGAAGTGTTGTAGGTGTTAGAGCGGATGTTTGAGGAGTCGTTAGGGCTGTCGTATGACTCGGTGGTCGTTGCGACTGATTGGCAAAATATTTATCAAACCGTCCTCTAATTTGATTCATTCTAGCCAGTGTATTAAAAATTGAATTCATAACTTCACCCCCCTGTCCTAATAATAACTAAGTATTGTGCTGAGCTAGGTCAAAAAAAATCCCTCATCCATTTTTAGTGGGAGTAAAAAGTGATACTGGAACTGTATACTGCCGTAAGATCTTCTCTTGAAGTTCTGCTCTTTCATGACGATGTTGTTCTTTCTTCCATAAAGCGTAGTGATTGTTTTTAAGAATTTCAATCTTTTTGATAGCCTGGCGTTTTTTTTGAACTTTTGCTTGGTGGCTGCGAATAAGATTATTTAGGCTTTGCTCTTCCTTAGTGAGAACATTCAAATACGTACGCATTGCGGTTTGCTGTTTTTTATTTTCTAACGCAATACCCCCAGGTGCAGCTGGGAATAAGATTTTATTGTCCTGGTGATGTGTATTTTTATCCGTATGCGGCTTGATATGAGTAGGTTTTTTGAAGACATTTCTCCATTTTTCCATATTTTCAAAAATTTCTTGCTTTGTTTGTGAGAGGACATTCAATTTTTTAACGATCTTAGCCAATTCATAAAGTTCTTGTCTTTCTTCTTCCTGCTTTTTTAGCAATAACGCGGCATATGGAAATATAAATTTCTTCATAGTAGTCTTATCTCTTCACATTATGTACAAAGGCTCAATCTTAAACATGATCCTATAAAAATAGAACCCCTGCTAAGTCAATATCCTTAACCCATCGTTATTTTCATCGTATGATTAGGCAAGCCCCCGCTATTTTATGATATATTTTAAACCTCTGCCTACGTTTAGTGTATCGGAGCAAATTTAAAACCCTTAAATAATTAGCCTTTTTTATCTCAATTTCAATAAATTTTATTAAAATTAATGAAAATTGACTTGACAACTGTCTATTTCATGTTATTATAATAGTAGTACAATATATTGTGGTACTCTGGCAACAAATTTAACCTAACCATTATTAAATGATTGACAGAGTCAGCCCCAAAAAACAAATAGTACTTTCTTAAATCTATTCAGGAGGAACCAAAATGACTACTACTACTATCTCAAATACACTCTTCACCCAATCACATTCAACCACGCAAACAAATATCATATCAACGGGCTCAGGGGCACGTAGTATTTATCTTGCTACGCCCCCCCCCCC
>AP019861.1:825587-827620 GCA_013426755.1 Spirochaetota bacterium | reverse complement strand
CCCCCCCCCAATTTTCCTGTAAATTATGGGATTTTCTCAAACAGGGACTTGCTCTTCTAACTCTCTTTTTACTCTTCCTTACAAGTTGTTCTCCTTCATCGGACACAACTTCCACTAATTCTCCTCCCATACCGCAACCACCGAGCCCAACCTTTTCTATTAGTAGTGCAGGTAATATTGAAACTCCCATTTCTGTTACCGTTGATGACAACAGCCAAGTCGTACGAGTCAAACCTTGCCAAACTTTCCTTCTAGATTACATAACTGTTCTATTAGAAGGTGAGCCCACGACAGCTTTCACAACCACCTTCAATCCTCCCACACCACCGAGCCCATACTTCGATCCTTCCACACTAGCCAACAACACTAACACTATAGAAGTCGTTCTCGCAGGGAACAATGAAACCTCCTATACATTCACTTTCAATGTCGTCATTCAAGAATGCTCCCTAGCTGCCTTAAGTGGCTCAGGAACACCCACCGACCCATGGCAGATAAGTGATGATATGCACCTCGCTCTCGTCTCTACCCTTGTCAATCAACCCAATTCCATTTACGCAGATGATACGTACTCTCTCATCTCTAACATTGACTTAGGCATCACCAATGCTCCGTGGAGTTCTCAAACAGCCGCCGCTGGCTTCACTCCCATTGGGACTGACAACTCAAAATTCAGTGGCACGTTTAACTGTAATAAGAATATCATCTCCAATCTATATATCAATCACAGTAGTCCTAATAGCGGATTATTTGGTGTTGCCACTGGAACCATAATGGACTGTGGTCTCGTTTCTGCTAGCGTTACAGGAATATCAAATATCGGCGGTCTAGTCGGCTTCTTAGAAGCACCAGGTACTGTCGAACGCTCTTTTAGTAGCGGTAACTTCAACTACTCTTTACGATTTGAACGAGGTGGTCCAGGCATAGGCGGTCTAGTTGGAAACAATAGAGGAACGATCCGTCAATCCTACTCGAGAGGCGCTGTTTCTTTTTATGTTGGAATAGTCGGTGGAGGTCTCGTAGGAAATAATTTAGGCACTATCTCTGACTCTTATTCGACAGCAGCTATATCAGGAAGACGAAACGTAGCGGGGTTAGTTGGAGAGCATTTTATGGGGTCTATCAGCAACTCTTATGCTACGGGTCCTGTCCGTGGTGGTTCTGCCGGCTTCGAACCAACTCTAACAAGAGGATTAGCAGTGCCTGGGCGTGCTGCAGGCTCAGTAACAGCATCTTACTTCGATACAGTTACAACAGGACAACAACCAAGCACGGTTACTCCCCTAGGTGAAGGCAGAAATACCGCCACCATGACAAATGCAACCGCACCAGGCACTACAGTCTATGTAAACTGGGATACAGACATCTGGAGTTTTCCAGGGGACAATTATCCCACTCTTGACAATGTTCCCTGTCCTAATTGGCAGCACGCAGACCCCAGTTCTACGCCTTGTAAGAATCCTTAAGTCTTTAACTCCTTAAAAAGTAGTCCAATAAGCACTACACAACTCGCTCTAATAAATCATTCCCTGCAGCACTTGTGTATAACACTGCTGCAGGGAAGAGCAGCATATCTATTTTTTCTTGGCGCTTAGGATAATTGTCCTGGGCATTGATGTTTGCTTTTATTCATTGTATAATAGGTGGGAATGGTTAAATTTGTAATTTAATAACCATTTTAATTAGTTTTTTAAGAATTAGGAGTTAATGAGTCTTTTTTATCTCAATTTCAATAAATTTTAATAAAATTGATGAAAATTGACTTGACAACTGTCTATTTCATGTTATTATAATAGTAGTACAATATATTGTGGTACTCTGGCTATAAATTTAACCTAACCATTATTAAATTATTGACAGAATCAGCTCAAAAAAACAAATAGTACTTTCTTAAATCTCTTCAGGAGGAACCAAAATGACTACTACTACTATCTCAAATACACTCTTCACCCAATCGCACTCAACCACGCAAACAAATATCATATCAACGGGCTCAGGGGCACGTAGTATTTATCTTGCTACCCCCCCCCCCC
>AP019861.1:421066-825579 GCA_013426755.1 Spirochaetota bacterium | reverse complement strand
CCCCCCCCCCCCCCCCAATTTTCCTGTAAATTATGGGGTTTTCTCAAACAGGGACTTGCTCTTCTAACTCTCTTTTTACTCTTCCTTACAAGTTGTTCTCCTTCATCGGACACAACTTCCATACCGCAACCACCTAGCCCGACCCTTTCTATCAGTAGTGCAGAAAATATTGAAACTTCCATTTCTGTTACCGTCGATGACAACAGCCAAGTCGTACAAGTCAAACCTTGCCAAACTTTCCTTCTAGACTACATAACCGTCCTCTTAGAAGGTGAGCCCACGACAGCTTTCACGACCACTTTCAATCCTCCCACACCACCGAGCCCATACTTCGATCCTTTCACACCAGCCAACAACACTAACGCTGTAGAAGTCGTTCTCTCAGGTAGCGATGAAACTTCCTACACGCTTACTTTCAATGTCGTCATTCAAGAATGCTCCCTAGCCGCCTTAAGTGGCTCAGGAACACCCACCGACCCATGGCAGATAAGTAACGATATACACCTCGCCCTCATCTCTACTCTTATCAATCAACCCAGTTCCACTTACGCAGATGATACGTACTCTCTCATCTCTAACATTGACTTAGGCAATGCCAATGCACCGTGGAGCTCTCAAACAGCTGCCGCTGGCTTCACTCCCATTGGGACTGCCGACTCAAAATTCAGTGGCACGTTTAACTGTAATAAGAATATCATCTCTAATCTATATATCAATCGCAGTAGCCCTAATAGCGGGTTATTTGGTGTTGCCACTGGAACCATAATGGACTGTGGTCTCGTTTCTGCTAGCGTTACAGGAATGTTAAATATCGGCGGTCTAGTCGGCTCCTTAGAAGCACCAGGTACTGTCGAACGCTCTTTTAGCAGCGGTAATTTCAACTACTCTTTACGATTTGAACGAAATAGTGGTCCAGGCATAGGCGGTCTAGTTGGAAGCAATAGAGGAACGATCCGTCAATCCTACTCGCGGGGCGCTGTTTCTTTTTATCTTGGAACAATCGGTGGAGGTCTCGTAGGAGTTAATAGGGGCACTATCTCTAACTCTTATTCGACAGCAGCTGTATCAGGAAGACAATACTTAGCGGGGTTAGTTGGACAGCATTTTATGGGGTCTATCATCAACTCTTATGCTACGGGTCCTGTCCGTGGTGGTTCTGCCGGCTTCGAACCAACTCTAACAAGAGGATTAGCAGTGCCTGGGAATCCTCCAGGCTCAGTAACAGCATCTTACTTCGATACAGTTACAACAGGACAACAACCAGGCACTCCTCCCCTAGGTGAAGGCAGAGATACCGCCACCATGACAAATGCAACCGCACCAGGCACTGCGGTCTATGTAAACTGGAATACAGACATCTGGAGTTTTCCAGGGGACAATTATCCCACTCTTAACAATGTTCCCTGTCCTAATTGGCAGCACGCAGACCCCAGTTCTACGCCTTGTGAGAATCCTTAAGTCTTTAACTCCTTAAAAAGTAGTCCAACAATCACTACACAGCTCGCTCTAATAAATCATTTCCTGCAGCACTTATGTATAACACTGCTGCAGGGAAGAGCAGCATATCTATTTTTTCTTGGCGCTTAGAATAATTATCCTGGGCATTGATGTTTGCTTTTATTCATTGTATAATAGGTGGGAATGGTTAAATTTGTAATTTAATAACCATTTTAATTAGTTTTTTAAGAATTAGGAGTTAATGAGTCTTTTTTATCTCAATTTCAATAAATTTTAATAAAATTGATTAAAATTGACTTGACAACTGTCTATTTCATGTTATTATAATAATAGTACAATATATTGTGGTACTCTGGCTATAAATTTAACCTAACCATTATTAAATGATTGACAGAGCCAGCCCCAAAAAACAAATAGTACTTTCTTAAATCTATTCAGGAGGAACCAAAATGACTACTACTACTATCTCAAATACACTCTTCACCCAATCGCACTCAACCACGCAAACAAATATCATATCAACGGGATCAGGGGCACGTAGTATTTATCTTGCTACCCCCCCCCCAATTTTCCTGTAAATTATGGAGATTTCTCAAACAGGGACTTGCTCTTCTAACTCTCTTTTTACTCTTCCTTACAAGTTGTTCTCCTTCATCGGACACAACTTCCATACCGCAACCACCTAGCCCGACCCTTTCTATCAGTAGTGCAGAAAATATTGAAACTTCCATTTCTGTTACCGTCGATGACAATAGCCAAATCGCACAAGTCAAACCTTGCCAAACGTTCAGTTTAGCTCACGTAACCGTCCTCTTAGAAGATGAGCCCACGACAGCTTTCACGACCACCTTCAATCCCACTACACCACCGAGCCCATACTTCGATGCTTCCACACCAGCCAACAACACTAACGCTGTAGAAGTCGTTCTCGCAGGGAACAATGAAACCTCCTATACATTCACTTTCAATGTCGTCATTCAAGAATGCTCCCTAGCCGCCTTAAGTGGCTCAGGAACACCCACCGACCCATGGCAGATAAGTGATGATATGCACCTCGCTCTCGTCTCTACCCTTGTCAATCAACCCAATTCCATTTACGCAGATGATACGTACTCTCTCATCTCTAACATTGACTTAGGCATCACCAATGCTCCGTGGAGTTCTCAAACAGCCGCCGCTGGTTTCACTCCCATTGGGACTGACAACTCAAAATTCAGTGGCACGTTTAATTGTAATAAGAATATCATCTCTAATCTATATATCAATCACAGTAGTCCTAATAGTGGGTTATTTGGTTTTGCCACTGGAACCATAATGGACTGTGGTCTCGTTTCTGCTAGCGTTACAGGAATATCAAATATCGGCGGTCTAGTCGGCTCCTTAGAAGCACCAGGTACTGTCGAACGCTCTTTTAGCAGCGGTAACTTCAACTACTCTTTACGATTTGAACGAGGTGGTCCAGGCATAGGCGGTCTAGTTGGAAACAATAGCGGAACGATCCGTCAATCCTATTCGCGGGGCGCTGTTTCTTTTTATCTTGGAACAGTCGGTGGAGGTCTCGTAGGAAATAATTTAGGCACCATCTCTGACTCTTATTCAACAGCAGCTGTATCAGGAAGACAATACGTAGCGGGGTTAGTTGGAGAGCATTTTATGGGGTCTATCATCAACTCTTATGCTACGGGTCCTGTCCGTGGTGGTTCTACCGTACCCGATATGTTTTCAACAAGAGGATTAGCAGTGCCTGGGCGTCTTGCAGGCTCAGTAACAGCATCTTACTTCGATACAGAAACAACAGGACAACAACCAAGCACGTTTACTCCCCTAGGTGAAGGCAGAAATACCGCCACCATGACAAATGCAGCCGCACCAGGCACTACGGTCTATGTAAACTGGGATACAGACATCTGGAGTTTTCCAGGGGACAATTATCCTACTCTTGACAATGTCCCCTGTCCTAATTGGCAGCACGCAGACCCCAGTTCTACGCCTTGTGAGAATCCTTAATTCCTTAAAAAAGTAGTCCAATAAGCACTACACAACTCGCTCTAATAAATCATTCCCTGCAGCACTTATGTATAACACTGCTGCAGGGAAGAGCAGCATATCTATTTTTTCTTGGCGCTTAGGATAATTGTCCTGGGCATTGATGTTTCCTTTTATTCATTGTATAATAGGTGGGAATGGTTAAATTTGTAATTTGATAACCATTTTAATTAGTTTTTTAAGAATTAGGAGTTAATGACTGCAGTGAAACAAAAAACCAACAATGCACCACGCCATGCTAAAAATAGCTATTTCACCAATAGATATTGTAAATTAAGCGGTATTTTCATATTTTTTTATCTTTTGATATTCTTAAGTTGTGCTTCGAGGACGACTGATAATACGCTCACATCCACAGACAAACTTGACATTCTGGCACAACTAATCAAAACCAGCAATCCTGCTCTTAGTGAATTGACCGTAACACCCGATAGTACTGACCCTAAGCAAACTACATTACTTCTTTCAGGATTTGTTAATAATGTGACAGGAGAACGTCCTGCCTGGACTTTAAACATTGACCAGACAACGGACATTACGACAGTACCACCTAACCTTGTCATCGGAGTTTCACAGCTTATTGCTCCAGAGAAGGCTACAAATACACTAGTCGTAACATTTAATTCAGATAACACGGCTTCGTATTACACCTTAAAAACATCTATTAGCGGTGCTCCTGTTAAGGACTGGTTCACAAAAGATACGCTTGCTACCTATCTCACGGCCTCTTTTGCCTCACAATCAGCTACCCTCACACTAAGTGATGATAATACAGTTACGCTCTCAAGCCTTACAAATACAGCAGACGGTTCAGGCGCTATCCGTATAACATCTCTCCCACCAGGCTTTAAAGTAACTCCGACTGATCGCATTGACCTTCCCGATCCAGACGGAGCGAAGACCGATGCCGTTACATTTACTCCTGACGTGTCTACATTCACGATCACAGAAACCACCTCTGAACAAAATAGCCAATCGTACACCATTGCTCCCATCTCACTATCGGCGCTCATGCGCTTCACACCGAACATTCACATCGCCGTTATAGATACCGCAGATAATAACCCCATAAATGGACTAAGCATAACCCTCACAGATCGAAAGGATAGCACAGACAATCCTATTATCGCTATCACAGGTCTAACCAATACCACAAATACAGGAGGTATAGCAAAAACATACAGAGTCAATATTGCTCCTCAACCAAACCTCTTCACTTTATCCCCGCCTACTGGCAATCTCAGTATTACGCTTACTGAACCCGCAGGCTTTTCTCCTGGTCTCGGAATGCTTTCTACCTCCACTTTTTCTATTATCGATCAAGGAAAGACTGTCCCTACCACGTATGCCTTAGAAGTTAGTTTTAGCGGCGCTCCTGTTAATGAATGGTTCACAGCTACGAACTTCATGACTTATATCACGGGGGTAAATTACGAAGGGCAGACCACCACTATGCTTTCATTAGATAATACAACCCTTTCTATCACAGGAAACCTAACCAATGTCCCAACTGGAAGTCTCAGTCTAACGACAAACGCAAGCACTTTCCCTCCCACTGGGTACGAAGTCTTAGAATTTGACAGCCTCTCTGATCCAGATAACGAGGGGATATCCGCTATTACAACAAGTGAAGTAGGGACTTTTACCCTTAGAGAAACCAGTCGCCCCACCAATGCTCAAACTTACAAAGTAACAATCAGCCTTCTTGCCTACAATTCACCCGTACAACCCTCTCACGTTAACGCTACGTTTAACGGTGTCCGAGCGCCTGAAACAGACATTGCTATCGAAGGAGCGACTATTACTGTATCAGGTTTTTCAAATCTGAGCGGAACGGGAACACCAGGGACACTCACCATAACCCCTCCGTCATCGATGTACACCGCAGATCCAAGCACAGCCATAACCTTTACCGACCCCGCTGGAATTATGAGCAGTGATATAACGCTAGACCCCGTAACGATCACAAGTCATTCATTGTCCGTTTCTCATACGATCGTTATTCGTTTCATGCCCGAGGTCACCCAGCTAAAAATCACAAGTAGTGATATTATGAACAGTCCAGTAACGATTGAAACAGGAGGAAGTATCACGGTCACAAATCGCTGTCAAATACTAGAACCTAGTATAGCAGAGGTGCTACCTGCAAGATTAGGTGGTGTGGTCACCGTTTTTCCTGCTTATTATGATAGATTTCGTGATGAGAGAAACGCAATCAATAACTACATAATCTCTAAACCCGTTACTATAGCAGACGGCAATGGCAATGTTATCGATTCTACTTTCACTGTTAATATAGAATTTCCCCCATGTACAACAACTAACTTTGCAGGCACAGGTGTAGATAGCAATAACGCCTTCCAAATAGACAATGCCGCCAAACTAGAACTTGTCTCTTATATTGTTAATTACAGCAATAATCAAAAACAAGACCCGAGCTACACGACCACTTTTAGCACTAGCTTTTATCAAGTAACCACTAATATCGATATGGGATTAGCAGGCTTGCCATGGAGTCAAACGGCTAGTAGAACTGGTTTTATTCCTATTGGGAGGAAAGATAAAAATTTCTCAGGAACGTTTGACTGCATGAGTCATACTATTACCGGTCTCTATATTAATAGACCTACTACTGATTATATAGGATTATTCGGTTCTACTTCTAATGCAGCAATCGAGAACTGTCCGCTAATCGATGTTGCTATTACGGGAGACATTAACGTAGGAGGGCTGGTTGGATTTAACAGTAATTCCAGCATCCGTGATTCCTATGTGACAGGTCGTGTTTCAAGCGCTAGTTCGCTGCGTTCTTATGTAGGAGGATTGATCGGAGTTAATAAAGATAGCGCCACCGTCACTAATGTTTATGCCGCAGTCGATGTTTCAGCCCCTGGTTCCTATGTAGGAGGCTTAGTCGGATGGAATCAAAACAGTAGCCTCACCACTACGTATGCGACAGGCACTGTTTCTATAAGTACAAATGAAAGAACCAGCGCAGGTGGATTAGTCGGAGTCAATATCGGAGACAACAGTGGTGGCAGTTCTGTTATCAGTAATTCCTATGCGACGGGTAGAGTCTCGGGTTATAATACTGTGGGTGGCTTGGTTGGATGGAATTATGGCTCTACGGTCAGTCAGTCATACGCTACAGGCGCTGTTTCAGGTCATGCAGGAGTAGGCGGTTTAGTTGGCGGCAATGACAGTAACGCTACTATTACCGATGCTTATGCGACAGGCACTGTTTCAGGAGCTAATGATGTAGGCGGCTTAGTTGGAAAAAATGATGATGGCAGTATCACTAATGCTTATGTGACAGGCAATGTTTCAGGAAGTACACACGTAGGTCTATTTATCGGTAACAATGGCATTGAAGCCATCAGTAATAATATCATTATTTTCATAAATAATGGTGATGGCGTTGAAGCTTCTTATTTCAGTAGTGATGCGACACTTACCGTACGGGGCAGTGTCTCCACAGAAACTATAGGTGTTGGCAGTGATGACAGCAGTGCCATGCCTCCTATTGTAACGACCAATCTAACCGCACAAACCACAGCACAACTTCGTTCTGGAACTTTTTACTCGGGTTGGGATACGTCGACAAACTGGGTTTTCACGGTCAATATGTATCCACGGCTAAAAACAGTTGCCTGTGCCACCAGACAATACATCACACCTATTCCCACTGAATGTCAGGATTTATAGAAATAGTAGAGAATGACAGAATTACCTCGCTAAGAATAAACTTAGTGGATAATTCTGCAGCTACTTTGGTGATAGATCTCTACTAAAGGTGGGGTCTAAAAGCGGTTTTCTTCTGAATGCGTCAAGTACGTATTGATACGTAAGGAGGCTCTGCTAAGACGTCCCTGGGTCTGCTGCATGCGTCGGTGAATAAGGCGTAATTTTAGCCATACGATTAACCATTTTGTTTTTTCTGTTATCCGTAGCATTTGATAAATGATTTGATAAGTCATATTGTTTTTATTAACATTTAATTTTTATAAAGATTAAAATTACAATCAATCAAACGTGAAGCTGTCTGGTTCTGTGTTTTGTTCTTTGTTGTCGTTATTATCTGAGGTAGTGGGGGGAGGCGTAGGTTCTTCAGAAAATTCTGTAAAATCGACTATCTCTTCTAATTTGGTGGCTAGTGTTTCTTCGTTTGGCGTGACTGAGGAGTTATTTTCTGTGCTGGATTTAGTTGTCTTTGAGATAGGTTGCTGTGATGAGGAGGTGGGCAGTGGCTGTGTATTCGGTGTGGATTTATTGGGAAGTGGTGTGTTTGCTGTGGATGATTTATTTTTCTGAGTTGTTGCGTTAGGAGGGGTGGGCTTAGTTGGAATGGCTAAGTTACTTAACGGAGCGTTTAATTGGTCTAATCGTCTTGCTTCAAGTCTTTCTAGATACCACTGTGACGCACGTTTAGGATTTGTAAATTTACTGATTTTATCGTCATAAACCCAATCATCTATTTGTGTTTGTCCTAGTTTCCTATAATAATCGTAGGCTTTAGCGTAACGACGATGGCTTTCATAAACGAATGCTGAGTAAAGCAGTGAATCGTTATAGACCCGTGAATTTTTGAGTTTTCTTTGAATATAGATCAATGGGGCGAGTTGCTGTTCTAGGTCTTCGTTCCAGGCAGGAAATCTCAATTTAAGCACTGCTAGCCATAAGAGCGAGCGTCCTTTGAGAGTTGGGTCGCGTGTGGTTTCTGCTATCCTGTTGTAGAGATATTTGCTATATTTGACAAATTCGATTTGTTGACGTGTTGTCGTCTTATAGCGCCGTGCTAATTGGAAATAAGCACTTGCTTTATAGTACAATTGCGGAAGTTCTTCTGCTGTGAAGACGTATTGAGTTAGGGTGCGATATTTTTTTTGTTTATAGAGTTGCTTCACCTGTGATAATGAAGGGTGCGGCGAGGTGCGGTTGGCGACTGCGTTCTTACTTTTTGTTCTTCTGATGATGGGGACGCCATTTTGTGAATACGTGGTTGTGCGATTTTTTGTGAGTGCGGGAACTTCTGCTATGCGAAGTAGTTTATCTGGTGGATTGTCTGCAGAAGCAATTTTTTGTACAGTTGTGTTATCATTGAGACTACTTAGGCGATTAGAACGTTCTGTAAGTTTATCCAAACCGGAGACTGGATCACTGTGATACTTGGAAGTGTCTTTGTCGCTTGCATTTGAATAGGGTAGAGAATTGGCTGGTGAAGGGGGCAGTTGTTTTTCTGTAGAAGTAGCCGTGTTAGCATACGACGTATTGCCTGCTAAATTACTTTTATCCTTGTTGGCAATGGTATTTGTATTGGTATTGGCATTAGCATCGGTTACTTTTTCAAAAAAATTATCGGGCAATGGATTAAGATTTATAACTCCTTTGTTCGCTGCTAAGTTGCTATCTTCTGTTACCGCTGCGGTTTCTTTAGTTTCTGCGGGGGCTTCTTTACTGGGAGTTTTATTACCTGTGCAGCTTGTTATTAAAATTGCTAAACTACCCAAAATCCCACAGCATCCTAAGAACAAACCTCTGCCAAGCGAACTTTTACTAAGCAAACTTTTGCTAAGCAATTTTCTGCTAAAAATAGACAAGTTAATACCTTTTGAGTGTATTTTTATCACGGCATCACACCTCTTTTTGCTCCAAAATACCCAACTCATGCATGATTAGTTATTATGCTGCCCACTATTTGTCTATCGCACTATTTATGTACTGCATTATGCGTATGCTAGCCACTCAATTTTCATTATTTCCTATCTCAGAAACTATTTTCTGAGATGTGTTATTGTGCTACGTACTGTTTATCTATCTCGTTATGCGTATACTAGCCACTCAATTTTCATTACTTCCTATCCCAGAAACTATTTTCTAAGATGTCTTATTGTGCTACGTACTGTTTATCCATCTCGTTATGCGTATGCTAGCCACTCAATTTTCATTATTTCCTATCTCAGAAACTATTTTCTGAGATGTCTTATTGTGCTACGTACTATTTATTCTATCTCGTTATGCGTATACTAGCCACTCAATTTTCATTATTTCCTATCCCGGAAACTATTTTCTGAGATGTCTTATTGTGCTACGTACTGTTTATCTATCTCGTTGTGCGTATACTAGCCACTCAATTTTCATTATTTCCTATCTCAGAAACTATTTTCTGAGATGTGTTATTGTGCTACGTACTGTTTATCTATCTCGTTATGCGTATACTAGCCACTCAATTTTCATTATTTCCTATCTCAGAAACTATTTTCTGAGATGTCTTATTGTGCTACGTACTATTTATTCTATCTCGTTATGCGTATACTAGCCACTCAATTTTCATTATTTCCTATCCCGGAAACTATTTTCTGAAATGTGTTTACAGAAAAATCATTCCGCCCAAATCGAATCTACGATAAGTCAAAAACTCAATACATAAAAAACCTAGAATCTCAACATAAAGTTCAAAATCTCAATATAAAACTCAAAATCTCAATATAAAAAGTTTAGAATCTCAATATAAAAAACTCAGAATCTCAATATAAAAAGCTCAGAATCCCAATGTAAAAAGCTCAGAATCTCAATATAAAAAGCTCAGAATCTCAACATAGAAAGCTCAAAGTCTCAACTTTTTATCAAAATATTTACAAATATCTTGTCATCACTATTACCAATAACGGAATATTATTAAATTTCATAACTATTTATAAAACATCTTGAGATTGAATCATTTACAATATTTTTTATTTATTCCTATCTAATGAGCATGTCAGATAGGGTTTAATGAGCATATCAGATAGGGTTTAATGAGCATATCAGATGGGGTTTCTTGTTAATTCCTATCTAGCGAGCAGTACCCTTTCAATTCATAAATGGGGCGTACTCCAATACATCTCTCAATTCACAAAAGCACACCTCAATTCACAAAAACATACTTCAATTTCATAATAACACACACCTCAATTCATAACAGCACACCTCAATTCATAACGGCACACCTCAATTCACAATAACACACTTCAATTTCATAATAACACACCCCAATTCACAATAACACACTCCAATTCATAATAATACACTTCAATTTCATAATAACACACACCCTAATTCACAATAACACACTTCAATTTCATAATAACACATACCCCAATTCACAAAAACACACTCCAATTCATAATAATACACTTCAATTTCATAATAACACACACCCTAATTCACAATAACACACTTCAATTTCATAATAACACACACCCCAATTCATAACAGCACACCCCAATTCACAATAACACACTCCAATTCATAATAATACACATCTCAATTCACAAAAACACACTTCAATTTCATAATAACACACATCCCAATTCACAAAAACACACTTCAATTTCATAATAACACATACCCCAATTCACAATAACACACTCCAATTTCATAATAACACACACTCTAATTCACAAAAACACACTTCAATTTCATAATAACACACATCTTAATTCATAATAATACATTCCAATGCATAATAATACACACCTCAATTCACAAAAACACACCCCAATTCATAATAATACACCTCAATTTATAATAGCACACCTAAATTTATAAAAATTGATAAATAAATGCGTTGATTGTTACACTGTAACATGTTATAATATTACTAAATAGTACTTGCAAAAAGAGATTATACAAATTTTTTCAATCCATCCAGAAGCACTTGTATTACTCATTGCTTGTATCACTACATTACCTATATTACTAACTACTTATTACTCATTGCTTATACTACTCATTGCTTATACTGTTCATCACTCAATTTATAAATCTCAATCAAATATTAATCTCAATACATCACTTGTACTATTCATCACTTATACGATTAAATTAATTAAACAATAGGTTGACTGTTACACTGTAACATGTTATAATATTACTAAATAGTACTTACAGAGAGAGATTATACAATTTTTTTTAATTCATCCAGAAGCACCTATATTATTCATTACTTATATTACTCACTACTTATATTACTCACTACTTATATTACTCACTACTTATATTACTCACTACTTATATTACTCACTACTTATATTACTTATTATTCACTACTTATTATTCATTATTTATACTGTTCACCACCCAATTTATAAATCTCCAATCAAATATCAATTAAATCTCAATCGAATCTCAATCAAATCTCAATCTAAAGTAATCCTATTGAACCATTAAAATATCCTACTATAAGAAGCTACCATATGAAGAAGGTATAATTTATGAAAAATAGCTCACCAATCCCAAAAATACAATTCTATCTAAAAATACAGGTTTACATTGTCTTTTTATCACTACTATTCAATGTTAATAACATTGTTTTAGCACGGAATGATAATCAAGTGGCTGCTAACGTCAATTTAAAACTAGCGGCTGTCGATCACAGCAACCCAAAAACTAACACAAAACTTAATATAAGTAGTCCTATTCCAGTAATTGATCACCTTATCAAAACAATTAGTCGCCTGCCTGAGAAACGAACCACTCGTTCCTACGTGACCTCTAGCAGTCTTTTTAAAGCCACCGATGATCCACATTTTTTCAGTGTTACACCGCAAAAATTGAAAGAATTCTACGACTGCAATCTTTATTTCAGTATTGGATTAGAAGTAGAAACTCCTCTACTTAAGAAAATAAGGACTTCCCACCCAGAGATCCGTGTCGTCTCACTTCAATCTATCTTCTCAGATGACGCGCATAGCATAAACGATAGCGACCATCACGTAGAATCTCATGAAAAAGAGACCTCAGACCATAAGAAAAACGGACATGATGATGCAGAAGAAAGTCATGATCACGCAGAAGAAAGCCATGATCATGCAGAAGAGAGCCATGATCACGCAGAAAATGTCCATTTCTGGATAGACCCTATCCATTATAAAAAAATAGCTGATTTAATTGCAGATACACTCATAGAATATCATCCCCAATATAAGAAATATTATCAAAAAAACCTAGTGGTTATTGATAATGAAGTCAAAAAACTAGATAAACGCTTTAAGTCTACGCTTGTAAAAAATAAGAGTACCCTTTACACACTGCATCCTTTACTATTTTACTTAGCCGACCGTTATCATTCCACTGGATTAAAGGTTGTTTCACTCAATAATCGTAACCACGAAGCGCCTACGCCCAGAGAAATTAAATCTTTCTTGACACGTATTAAATCACAGGCAGCACCTCCACTCTTAGTAGTCACACCACACGAAACATCCACACTTAATTTCATTCAGAAACAATACAAAGCTACAACTTCTCAGTCTTTGCCCGTTGTTGAGATTAATCCCGCCCTACCAAACCTTCTCAGTGAATTGACTAAAATCATTACCGTTTTAGAAAAACTCAAAAAATCTTAACATTGTTTTAAGTAGAAAAAAATTCTACTCTTTCAATAGAAAAAATTTTTACTACGGGCATTTGTTACTGCAATTCTACTTTAAAGAGCATACTTTAAATCCTAACTGGCATATAGCCATATATTTTTAAGGTATGCTCTTTAAAGTTAAGGTATCCTCTTTAAAGATATGTCTTTAAAGATATGTCTTTAAAAACATGTTTCTTAAATTATGTTTTTAAGATAAAAAAAACTTAAGATTAAAAGAACAAATGATTAAATTATTACAAGTATAAATAATCTCCTACTAAGACAATGGCAACTATCACTCGAACAGCAAAGAAAGAAGTTATTGGCTTTAAAGACGTTTCATTCAAATACCCCAGTGCTGATACAAATACATTAACAAACATTACTTTCACTATCTATGAAGGAGAAAGCATAGCTATCATCGGACCTAACGGAGGTGGAAAGACAACGTGTCTCCTACTTCTCATAGGACATCTCAAATGCCCCAATGGGAGTATTAAGATCTACAACAATACGTCTTTTCAAACACAATTTCTTATCAATGGTGTTTTTCAAAAAAGCACCTTCGAACACCCTACTTTTCCGATTGTTGTCAAAGATTTCATTGCCCTAGGGGGCGTGGAACTAAGTCGTAAGACCCGTAATAAGCGCACCTTAGAGGCTCTTGCCGCTGTAAAATTAGAGACATTTCAAAATCATAGCATTAGCTCGCTCTCAGCAGGACAACGCCAGCGTATGCTTATTGCACGTGCACTTGTCAATGATCCCCCTATTCTACTCTTCGATGAACCTACTGCTAATCTAGACGAACAAAGCGAAAGCTTGTTTTACGACATTCTAAAAAACCTACGGACGCAAAAAAAAACAATTGTTTTCATCTCACACGATATTAGCGTCGCCCCGCAGTTCTCAGATAGAATCTTCTGCTGCAATCACACTATCCACGAAGTCGCCCCACACAATCTAAACGATCAAACACTAAAATACCTCTACAATCCAGAACTCCGCCCCCTAAATCACTCCCATTATAAGCCCAATAAATAAAAACAAACCCCAAGTATCATCAAATAACAACATTTCATAAAAACAACACTTCATAAAACAGCTCTTATAAAACAATCCTCATAAAATCCCTGCAGCTACTCGAAGTAAAAGTCGCACAATTCTTACTCACTTTTTAATTTCTATCCCTAAAATGTTATTGCTGTCTTATCTGAGCGAACCTTTCGTACAACGAGCACTCATAGCAGCCTTTCCTATAGGACTCCTAGCAGGAATGATAGGCACACTAATTATTGCTAGACGAATGATCTACATCTCAGGAAGTTTATCACATGCTATATTTGGCGGCATTGCGCTTGGTCTTTTTATAGAAGAGAGTCTTATTAATCTGACAGCTGGTGGAATAGCTATGTCGCTTAATTTTCCACTGCTAGGAGCATTTCTTATTGCTTTTCTCTCAGCGTTATTGATCTCATTTTTTGCTACATACCATCCCGCCAAACAAGATATCCTCCTCAGTTTCCTCTGGTCGCTAGGAATAGCCGCAGGTATCATTTTTCTTGCAAAATCAAATACACTCAAAACTAATCTCTCAACACTTCTCTTTGGAGACCTCTTTCTTATTACAACCACCGACATTCTTTTAATCAGTATAATCGTTATCTTAACGACTTTACTGATAGCCTACTACTATTCATACCTTAAAATTATATTTATAGACGCAACCTACGCTACGCTTAAAAACATTCCTGCTAGAAAAATTTATTTTCTTATCCTTCTTGCTACAGCCACTGCAATAGTCACACTAGCCCAGGCTATTGGTATTACTATGATTATTGCTCTTTTCTCGTTAAGTTCTGCGACAGCTGCTCTTAGTTCTAGAACACTGCTGCAGATGATACTTATCTCCATCCTCCTAAATGTAGCTTATCTCTGGCTAGGTATTATCATCAGCATCCTTCTTAATATTCCCATCACACCAGCCGTTATTATCCTTTCAGGAACTGGCTATCTTATCAGCGAGATTGTCGTTCATGTTCGTGGAAATTAAATTCTCTCTAAAGTTGATTTATCATCAAACTATTACCAAGTTGTCATTGAGCTATATTGATTTATTATCAAACTACTACCAAGTTATCGTTGAGCTATCATTGATTTATCATTGAACTATTACCAAGTTGTTATTGAGCTATCATTGAATTACCGTTGATTTATCATTGAGCCGTTATCAAATTATCATTGAATTGACGCTACTTTACTAGAAATAGTACGCCATGTGCCTATCGATTTATTTCACATAAACCGCGCTAACCACAAACCTGCTAGCAAACTGCTGTCTCTAAAACATTCTATTTAATAGAAAATAGAAGAACCACCCTATTAACTAGTGTCTACTTACTCACTAGCACTTACCCATCTCTCTAAGCACTCTACTTAGTATAGAAAAGTCAGAAAAAGTCCCCAGCAGCTAGCACCCACTGCCTCGCTAAATAAAACACGAAGTTTTATAAATAATAGAAGAGGCTTAAACTTATTGATAATTTTATGATTTATGATGATTGGTAACTTTCAGAAAAACTCTGCAGTCCAAAGTTTTTAACGATTGACTGGATGTCGCGCATTAAGTATTCACCCAATGTCTTAATCGTACACCCTTCGCCTCCATAAGTCACATGTACGTGCGGGGAGATTCTGTCTTTATGGTTTTCAAGCCACCGCACTAACCGATTGATCTTACGTGCAATATTGACAATAGACTTAAAAGGGTCTATACGGGCGCGGCTAATTTCATCTGATTTCTTTGCTTTGGCAACCTTAAGTTTGTATACAGAAAAAATATTGGGTAATTTGCCGTTATGGTTATTACCTACTTCGTCTAATAAAGTTTCAATTTCATACGTCATGGTATGAAAAGACTTATCGCGAATAAATTTCCGTGCTTCCTCTAAAGCAGGCATCGACATTAATCTAAAATCAACCATTGCTCCAAAGAGGTATTCAATCTCAGCAGAAGCTTTTTCATGAATTTTGAGTAGTGGATAAATATGATAACTATCTGTTAAAGAAGATTTTTTTTCTCCAATGCTTTGATAAAGACGGTGGCTATCTTGATCTATATCAGCGTAGGAAGTTTCTAACTTATCTTTTTCTTGATAATCATTTATTTTTTCTTCTTTAGCATAGTTTTTAAGCCGTTCTTCAAATACTTTAATAGCTTCGTTTTCTGCTTGAAAAAAAACATTGATATCAGATTTATTGAGTTTAGCTTCTCGGAGTCGTTTTTCAAACCGTTTAATAAAATCATCTTTGTCATAACCCCATTTAAGTGCGAGTTCCTCGTACTGCAGTTCAATCAATTTGAGCTGGCGTTTTCTTTCACTTGATGACATCATCTTTGACTTTAACCTAAACATAGCTTAGCTAGCAACAGGCACCTGCACACTTGCTGCTGTTTATAATAACACTTTTTCTTATAAGAAATTTATTATAATAATAAGTGATCGCAATGTTATTATGAAAAATAGTATTTAGAGCAATAAGATAAATATATTATTCATTGACTTCTAAGAAATGCTGGAGGTCCCCTGGAATGTCTTTATAAACAGAAACATCTTCATAATGAATATCTCCTGTTCCTGCGGGGATACGTTTACCAATGATAATATTTTCTTTAAGTCCTTTAAGTTCATCAGAAGAGTTTTTAATGGCGGTATTTGTGAGTACTTTAGTTGTTTCTTGAAAAGCCGCTGAGGAGATGAAACTCTCTGTATTGAGCGAAGCTTTTGTTAAGCCGAGCAGAACACTTTTAACGACCGCAGGTTGTCCTCCTTCTTTGAGAACGCTTTCATTTTGTTTATAGATTCTAAATTTATCGACGAGCTGTCCTTTAATACAAGAGGTATCACCTGGGTCAACAACTTCTACCTTACGCAACATTTGTCTAACAATGACACCGATATGTTTATCATTAATATTGACACCTTGGCGTTTATAAACTTCTTGGATATTCCTTAAAATAAAGCGATAAAGCTCAACTTCGCCATGAACACGTAATACGTCGTGGGGTGATATAATTCCCTCAGACAACATATCCCCTACTTTAACTTCATCGCCCGTACGGACAACAAGGGCCTTACCGATCGGGACAATATGTTTCACCGTAACATCAGTACGATTATTTTTAACATTGACGATTCGTTTGCCTTTAATAGTTTCGCCTACCTCGACGATGCCGTCTATTTCTGAGACGACTGCTGTATTGACTGGGTTACGTGCTTCGAAGAGTTCCTGTACGCGCGGCAAGCCGCCAGTAATATCGGTGGTGCGCTGGAGCGAACGAATTCTACCCGATAAGATATCGCCAGGCTCTACTTTTTGCCCGTCAGAGACGAGTAGGTTAGAACCGACAGGAAGGTCTGTTGCAATAGGGTCTGCCCCTTTTTTCATAGGAACAACGATTAATTTTGGGTGCAGGTTGTCGTCTTTAGCTGTAATGATACGTCTATTGGTAACACCTGTAAGTTCATCGATCTCTTCGCGCAAAGTTTTATTCACATAAACATCACTATAAGTTACCGTTCCCGCTATCTCAGCAAGAATAGGTTCTGTGATCGTATCGAAGACGTAAATAGTTTCATCTTTATCAATAAATTCAAAATCTTCTTTCTCGAAGACTGCTCCAACCTCTACTAAGTGCTGGAATGGTGTTCCTGTGTGAAAGAGTGTGGATTTATCCTTAGCAAAAAAGACATACCCCGCTTTACTTACAGTAACTTTATTGTCCTTTTTATCGCTAGCAATGACCTGTCCTAGCTGGACACGTTCTCCGTTAGCCACCTTTGCTTTTTTCAATTTTTTAAGATTGAATGTCTCAAAGACCGTTGCTATTTTGATGTAACTTCTACGTGGTGCGACTAGATTATTTTCACGATTGCGAATGAGATTCTCGGGAAGTTCTACTAGGATACTTGGAGAAGGCATTCTGAGATACGGGTCGCGTACTTCTGAAGAGGCTGTTCCACCGATGTGAAATGTCCGCATAGTAAGTTGTGTGCCTGGCTGCCCAATGGATTGTGAAGCAATAATTCCAACCACTTCACCGATATCTACTAATAAGCCATTGCATAAATTAAGTCCATAACATTTTTGACAAATGCCGCGATTGGCGCCACAGGTAACAACGGTTCTGATCTTAACCTTTTCAATCTCATATTCATCGATCTGATTGGCAACTTCTTCGGTCACGAGTTCATCTGCATTGAGAATAACCTCACCATTGTAAGGGTTAAGGACTTTATCTGCTGTAAATCGTCCTAAGACGCGTTCGGACAATTTTTCAATGATTTCATCACCAGACTTGATCGGAAAGATCTCAATTCCATAGATCGTACCACAATTTTCACTCGTAATAGCAACGTCTTGAGCAATGTCGACTAATTTTCGTGTTAAATATCCTGCGTCTGCTGTTTTAAGTGCTGTATCAGAAAGGCCTTTTCTAGCACCATGTGTGGAGATAAAGTATTCTAGTACCGTAAGTCCTTCTTTAAAGTTTGATATAATAGGCATATCAATAATCTCACCAGAAGGTTTTGCCATAAGACCGCGCATTCCTGCTAATTGGCGAATCTGCTGTTTACTGCCACGTGCTCCAGAAGTTGCCATGATGTAAAGCGAATTGTGTCCTTTCTGGTCTTGTTTTAGATCGTCCATTAAATATTGAGTGATCTGATCGTTAGCGTATGTCCACAGGGAAATATTTTTTTGATAACGTTCTTCTTCGGTGATCACACCCTTACGATAATCATTGTTATTTTCTTTAACCTTCATTTCGGCGTTTTTGACGATCTCGTCTTTCTGGTTAGGAATTAAAATATCCTCTACTGAGATCGTATTGGCAAAAATGGTTGAATAATGGAATCCTAGCTCTTTGATCTTATCTAACATGATCGAAGCTTTATAATTGCCGCATTTTTTATAGACATCATGAATAATCATTGCTAGACTTTTGTCATCAACGACATTATCGATAATAGGAAAATCTTTAGGAAGGACTTGTGAAAACAATATACGTCCTACCGATGTATCAATAATTTCTCCATTTTCGTGCAGTTTGATCTTTGCTTGAATGTCGACTAGGTCTAATTCATACGATTTGATAGCTTCTTCTCTAGAAAAGAAGCGTTTTCCTTCACCGCGTCCATTCTCAGTAAGCGAGGTGAGATTGAAAGTCCCCAGAATAATATCTTGTGTGGGCACAACAATAGGTTTTCCATTGGCAGGGTCAAAGAGATTGAGTGCCGATAACATCAATAACCACGCTTCTATCTGGGCATCGGGGCTAAGCGGGAGATGCACGGCCATTTGATCGCCGTCGAAGTCCGCGTTGTACGCAGAACACACTAGGGGGTGGAGACGAATTGCTTTTTTATCGGTCAATACAGGTTCGAAGGCTTGCATGCCCAGTCGATGCAGTGTCGGAGCACGATTTAAGATTACTGGATGTCCTTGCACAGTCTCTTCTAAAATATCCCACACTTCGGGATATTCGCTAGCAATGAGCCGTTTTGCACTCTTGATATTGTACACGATCTGTTTATCGATGAGTTTATTGATAACAAAAGGCTTGAAGATCTCTAGAGCTATTTTCTTAGGGAGTCCGCACTGGTGGAGTTTGAGTTCAGGACCAACAACTATCACAGACCGCGCCGAATAATCCACACGTTTGCCCAGCAAATTTTGTCTGAATCTTCCTTGTTTTCCTTTCAAAATATCGGACAATGACTTCAACGGACGATTGCCGACACCACTTACAGCGCGTTTGCGTCTTGAATTGTCTAATAAAGCATCGACGGATTCTTGAAGCATGCGTTTTTCATTTTTCAATATGACATCTGGAGCTTTAAGAGCAATCAGTTTCTTCAAACGATTATTACGGTTGATCAGCCGTCTGTAAAGATCATTGAGGTCGGATGTGGCAAAACGACCTCCGTCTAGCTGGACCATAGGTCTGAGTTCTGGTGGAATTACAGGAATTGAATTGATAATCATCCATTCAGGACGATTGGCAGAATTCATAAAATCTTCTAACAATTCCAATCGGACCATTTTACGACGGTCTAGCGAGCGTGAAACAGAGATTTTTTCACGAATAGCCATAATCTCAGCTTCAATATCCACATTAGCAAGCATCTGCTGGATGATTTCTGCGCCAATTCCTACTTGAAAGTGATTGGGGTACTTGGCTTTGAGTTCATAATATTCGTCTTCTTTTAACAGATCGAGAGCTTTTAGATCAGGCACTTCACCTGGATCCGTAACAATGTACTTCTCATAATAAATAATAGATTTTAAAGAAACGATTGACAAATCCAATAAAAGACCAATGCGCGACGGAACAGCCTTATAAAACCAGATATGTGCCACAGGGCACGCCAGATCAATGTGTCCCGTTCGTTCACGTCTAACCTTAGAATGTGTGATCTCGACACCACATCTATCACAAACGACACCACGGTAACGAATGCTTTTATATTTCCCACAAAAACATTCCCAATCCTTCGTAGCACCAAAGATGCGTTCACAAAACAAGCCATCTTTTTCAGGACGAAGTGTTCGATAATTGATTGTTTCTGGCTTAAGGACTTCTCCGTACGACCATTTTTTTATGATCTCAGGCGACGCCAGACTGATTTTTATTTTTGAATAATTCATCACAGTCAAATTCCTCTTCTATGTTTTTTCTTTTGAGTTACAATAATTTTCAATACCGATATAAAGATTTCTAAAAATTTCAATTAGATTTCACTTGTCATTAATAGTAAAGGACGAGCTAAAAAAACTTCTTAGGACGCTGTGGAATAATTGGAATGACATTGTCTTCTTCATCAAAGATCTCGATGTTCAATCCCAGTCCACGCAATTCTTGAATCAATACATTAAACGACTCGGGTACACCTGGTGTGACAACAAATTCTCCTCGCACAATAGATTCATAAATACGTGTCCTACCGTCAATAGAGTCAGATTTTACGGTAAGAAATTCTTGAAGAATATTAGAGGCGCCATAAGCTTCTATCGCCCAGACTTCCATTTCACCGACGCGTTGTCCGCCGAATTGGGCCTTGCCGCCTAAGGGCTGCTGTGTTACCAATGAATAGGGACCTGTTGAGCGTGCATGAATCTTATCATCGGCAAGGTGCGCCAGTTTCATATAATACATTACGCCGACCGTCACTTTATTTTTAAATCGTTCTCCCGTCCTGCCATCATACAGGTCATATTTTCCGGTGGTAGGGAGGTCTGCTTTTTTGAGAATATCTTTGATGGCACTGTAACCTTTATTATTAAAAACAGGTGTTGCGAAGTGGACGTTGAGCTTCTTGCCTGCCATACCTAAGACGAGTTCCATGACCTGTCCGATATTCATCCGCGAGGGAACTCCTAATGGATTTAATACTACATCAATAGGCGTTCCATCGGCTAGAAATGGCATATCCTCTTCGGGCAAAATTCTTGAAACGATTCCTTTATTGCCATGGCGGCCGGCGAATTTATCACCTTCGCTTAGCTTGCGTTTCTTAGCGAGATAGATCTTGACTTTCTGCAGTGTGCCAGGTCTAAGATCATCCCTATTTTCACGTGTGTAATGCTTGACACCGACTATAATTCCTTCTGTTCCATGGGGTACGCGCAGTGAGGTATCTTTAACGTCTTTGGCTTTCTCACCGAAGATAGAATATAAGAGGCGAAATTCAGGAGTTGTCTCGGTCACACTCTTAGGCGTAAGTTTGCCGACTAAGATGTTACCTGATTTTACATGAGCACCGACATTAATGATGCCGCGTTCGTCCAATTCACGATAATCTTCATCGCTAATATTAGGAATATCATGTGTGATCGTCTCCATGCCGAGTTTTGTCTCACGTGCCTCAACTTCCAATTCTTCAACATGAATAGATGTGAAAGCATCCTGTTTTAACAATTTTTCACTCATTAAAATAGCATCTTCATAATTGTATCCTTCCCAGGGCATAAATGCGACTATCACGTTACGGCCAAGTGCCAACTCTCCTTTATCGATAGCAGGGCCTGTAGAAAGAATGTCTCCTTTAGCGACGTTTTGTCCTGTTCTGACGTCTGCGCGCTGATTGTAAAACGTATCTTGATTGGTTCTTGTAGTTTTTTTGAGGCGATAAACATCGACGACGTCTTTTTCTACTTTAACCTCTATACGTTCATTGTCAACGTAAAACACCTTTCCGCCTCGCGTAGCGACCTTACAAAATCCTGACACCTCAGCAATATCACGTTCTAAGCCCGTTCCGACTATAGGAACTTGTGGTAGCAATAAAGGCACCGCCTGGCGCATCATATTACAACCCATAAGGGCGCGATTAGCGTCATCGTGTTCAAGAAATGGAATAATCGAAGCCGAGAGTGAGATAATTTGATTGGATGCGACGTCCATGTAATCCACTTCTTTTGCATCCCACATTGGGTAATTGCCGCGATTGCGGACGGGGACGACTTCCTCTGTTATTTTGCCTGCCTTAGTCACCTTTGTATCGATAGGCGCAATAACAAATCTATCTTCTTCAATAGCCGACAAGTACTCTATTTTATCGGTCACAACACCTTTGACAACCTTATAATAGGGCGCTTCAATGAAACCAAATGGATTGACACGTGCATGCGACGCCAATGAAACGATCAATCCGATATTGGGACCTTCAGGTGTCTCAATCAAACACATACGCGCGTAATGGGTGTAGTGAATATCACGGACTTCAAATCCTGCCCGCTCCCGTGTTACTCCACCAGGGCCTAAAGCACTCAATCTACGTTTATGCGTCACAGAAGAAAGGGGGTTTGTCTGGTCCATAAATTGGGACAACTGCGACGTTCCAAAGAATTCATTGATACCACCTGCGATGGGCTTGACCGAGATAAGATTCTGTGGCGTAAGGGTACTGTGATTTTGAATAGCTATTCTATCTTTTGCAAGCCGTTTCATCCGTGCAAAACAAGATTTAAGGTGATTAACCAATTGTTCACCAACAGAACGAATTCGCCTATTTCCTAGATGATCGATATCGTCTACTGGCATTTCGTTATTTTTAACGCTTAGCAGGTGCCTGACCGTGTTGAGAATGTCTTCTAGCGTAATAGCAAAAACCTTTGTATCATTTCCAAATTTTTTATTGATTTTATAGCGACCTACTTCACCGAGCGAATAATTGTCTGGATGAAAAAATACAGAGTTATCTACACGAATCCATTTCTCACTGTTACAAGCAATGCATTTATCGACGCTTATATAGTCCATCTGCATCCACTCTGTTTCACAATTTTCACATTGATAACAGGGGACTATTTCTTTAATAGCAGCGGCACCTGACGAGGGCTGGCTGCCTCTGATGATGTGATAAAGGTATTTACAAGCATTTTCCTGACTCATGAAGTCGGGTTCTTTTTCAAGCGTATTGATGATAGACTGGTACTTCTCAACGCTTTCATGCTCGATAACGGTGATGGTTTCAAATGAACCGGCAAGAATTTCTTCGACATTCTCTTCGCTCAGGCGATCACCGGCGCGTGCTATAAATTCATCCTCCAGCGGCTCATTGCTAGACTTCTGCCCGGCTTCTGTATTCTCGGCTGGCGTAGGAAGTCGTTTGAGATCGCTATAAAGCCTCCGCTCGATCAAGTTTTCAAGAAGGTCATTGCGTACATTTTTTTTATGTTTATCCTTAAGATCAATAGTTTCTCCTTTGAGAAACAAGGATATAAATTCCTCACGTGTCCCAATGCCCAGGGCAGTCAAAAACACGCTTAACAGAACGCGTGCTTTCCTGTCAATGCGAACATAAAACACATCACGAATAATTTCAAATTCTAGCCACGGTCCTTTATCAGGAATAATTCGTGAATTATAAATACTAAGACGTTCATTAAAATCGAAAATGACCCCTGGGCTGCGATGAATTTGTGAAATCACCACCCTTTCAGCACCATTGATAACAAAAGTACCTTGTTCGGTCATGTAAGGAACATCAAAGATGTACACTTCCTGTTCTTTAATCTCGCCTGTGACTTTCAAATACAATTTGACAAGGGCTTTGATAGGAACGGTATAACTTTTATCTTTCTCGAGCGCTTCTTGTGGAGAATAGGAACATTCCCCTATAGTGTAATAATCTACATCGAGTTTGACCTTTCCATCACTAGATTCAAATGGAAATGTCGTATTAAAGAGCGCTTGGAGTCCAATATTTCTCCGTTTCTCTGGTGGAACGTGTTCCTGAAAAAAGTCTCTAAAGCTATTGATCTGCGTTTCATTGAGCATGGGCAGTAATTTAGGTTCAGAACGTTTGACTAACGAGAGGCGATTACCACCCTCGATAAGAGGATAATTCTCAATGGCACGTTTCTGAGCAAGCTGGATACTTTTCGCTACCTTGTTTTGTTTTGTTAAAGAAGTGGCTTGTGTTCCCAAGGCGATTCTCCATTCAATATATTTTCAATATGCTTTTAATTGCACGAATACGATTATTATCTATTTTTCTAATTATTTACAATCTAGTTACTTGCATTACTTACACTAGGCAACCATTGCTGAGATATTATTTATTTTTTTGATTATTTCTAGTTACTTCTAATCCAATTACTTGTAACAATCAACTATCATTGATACTACGTACGCCAACACATTAACCCATATAACAACAATATATCAATCTGCACAACTGCAAGGCAACTGCATTTCTTCCTTAGCAGTTTTTGTTAGCCATCTCTAAGTTCTCAACAAATTCTCAAATGGTTTAATTGTCAGCAACGCGTTTTTAGTTCAGTCCTCATCACCATCGCATCAATCACTGCGTATTACATTGACCTAAGTTCAATACTCTAATAGCTCTACACCACTCACACTACCCTAACGGCTATCGTCCAGCTATTATCTAGCTATCGTTCAACTACTATTCGAACAAGTCATTTAAGTAGCAGTCATAAGTGGCCGTCATTATCTAAACAACCTAGCTAGCAAAGTCATCATCATCCAAACCAAAAGCATCAAGGCACCACTACGACATGCAGGAAATGTCAGCATTCCAATGGGCTAAGTCTTTATCACATAAGCCCCTATCATACAATTTCCATCAGTCACTGCAGAAAAAAGCACTAACTGAACATCCGCACCCCAATTTAATAACATAATACGCCGGTGCTAGGCTACTTGAGTTCTATAACAGCTCCTGCGGCTTCGAGTTTACCTTTCATATCTTCGGCGTCTTTTTTAGCGACGGCTGCTTTGATAGTAGAGCCTGCTGTTTCCGCTATCTTCTTAGCATCGATAAGACCAATGTTAAGAATTGTCCTTACCTCTTTAATAACAGCTATTTTATTAGGGCCTACTTCTTTAAGAACAACATCAAACGAACTTTTGGTCTCTTCGGCGTCGGCAGCACCGCCACCTGCAGCGCCGCCTGCAGCTACTGCAACGACTCCTGTCACATTGAAACGCTCTTTGATACCCTCTACGAGATCATTTAGGTCACTGACGGACATTTTTTCTATTTCTTTTAAGAAATCTTCTTTTGTAATTGCCATAGAAAATACTCACATCCTATTAAAATATTAATAAAAGTTTCTTACAAACACATTAACTTATACAAACACTTAAAAAGCCTATAACAGGCTACTTATTTCAAATCTAAGTCCATTAAATCATCATGGAGCTAAGCTTTTTTTTAAAAAATCATCTATCATCAATCTCTAACACGTACTACCTGCAAACAAATTCAATTCAAGCATCTCTCATGACTTCGAGGATTTAGCGTCTTCTTTAGACTTATTGTCCTCTGCATTGATTTCAGCGGGTTCTGGCTTAGGGGCTACTTCTTGGGTAGCCTGTGATGAAGAGGCTGGCTTATTATCGTCAGAAATACTTGTTTTAGTCTCTTCGGTACTAGCGGTGGCGGTAGTGCCCTCTGCCTTAGCTTCTTTAACCTGTGCGAGAACAACAACGAGATTATTAAACACGCCTTCTAATGCGCCTACTAACATACCATAAAGTTCTTCTTTAGTGGGGAGAGTAGCGTAATGCCTAACATCATCAGCGGATATACTTTTATCTTCATAAATGCCACCCTTAATGACGACCTGTTTCGCTTTTTCAGCAACAACGAGCACTTTGCCTGAGACACCGAAAGATTCTTCAGCGGCTAGAACCGTTGCAGTCATGCCCTTGAGAACGTTGTCATCGACCGTCAAATTATTTTTATCGAGAGCACGTTTAATGAGAGTATTTTTGAGAACTTGAATAGCACTGCCGTGTTTGTGGCACTGTTGCTTTATCTCGGCAAAGTCTGCCACACCGATACCGTGATAATCAAAGAAGATAGCAGACTTCTTATTAAGTCGCTGGGCAAAATCAGATACAAGATTAGCTTTGTGTTCTCTAGCCATAGAAAAATGCGGCGCTATAACCTTCTAAAGAGTCTTCAAATATACAATTTTTTTTAAAAAATAATAGAAAAATCAACTTTCTTTCAACCTTCTTTAAACAATTGGCGCGTATTGAGTTTAACAGAGCGCCCCATAGTGGTGGTGATATAAATTGACCTGATATAATCACCTTTTAAGTCTGGTGGTTTTTTCTTAAGAACGGCGTCATAAAGAATTCGTGTATTCTCGGCTAGGGCCTTATCAGACATACTCTTTTTCCCAACTGGAAAATTAAGAACACCTTCACTATTGGCGCGAAATTCACGTCGACCTGCTTTGACCGCCTTAACAGCTTCAGTCACCTTAAGGGTGATAGTCTTCGCTTTAGGCGAAGGCATGAGTCCTCGTGATCCTAAGATTTGCGCTATTTTAGCAAGGTCTTTCATCATATCGGGAACAGCAATGACGACATCAAATTCAAGCCATCCGCCCTTAATTTTCTCAATAAATTCCGTATCTCCAACGAAATCAGCACCCGCCGCTTTAGCTTCATCAGCATATTTGCCCTTAGCAAAGACAAGCACGCGCTTTGTTTTACCAAAATTGTGTTCGTAAACGAGTGTATCGCGCACAACGTGTTTTTTTAGCAAATTAAGAGCGAAGGAACACTCTACGTTTTCATCAAATTTGACACTCGGCTGCTCTTTCAACTTGCCAATAGCGTCCTCTACGTGAAATACCCCCGTTGTGGCTGAAATAGAACGGTAGCGCTTACTTTTTTTTTTACTCATCTTCTTAAGAACAATGCATCTATACAATACGCTTAGCAGTCAATCATATATTTTAACATAAATACTGATTTTTATGTTACTTTTCCACAACAACAGTCATACAAAGCCGTGTATTTTAACATAAGTACAGATTTTTTCATGTTGCCTTTCTGCTAAAACAATCATACAAAGTCATACATTCTGATATAAATACATTTTTTGCGTTACTCTTCTACGACAACACCCATGCTGCGCGCCGTACCGGCAATGATTTTCACAGCGGCATTGATATCGTTTGCGTTGAGGTCTTTTTGCTTGATTTTAGCAATTTCCTCGAGTTGTGCGTGTTTGATCGTAGAAACCTTGTTTTTATTGGGTTCACCAGAACCTTTCTCCAATTTCAATACCTTTTTAATAAGCACAGCCGCAGGAGGTGATTTGATGACAAATGAGAAACTTTTATCATCATAAATACTCACCACTACAGGAACAACAAGCCCTTCATTGTCTTTGGTTTTATCATTAAATTCTTTACAGAAACTCATCATATTGACACCTGTTGGGCCAAGTGCTGTTCCTACGGGAGGCGCTGGAGTTGCTTTTCCTGACTGGATCTGCAGTTTTATTTCTTTGGCAGGTTTTTTAGGCATCTAGAAGGTCTCGCTATCTTCTTTATTTCAATTCTCTTTACTTCTTCTTTATCTATTCTTCTTTATTTCAATTTTTTTTATTTCAATTCTTATATTACGACTAAAATTCCTACATGGAATATCTCAATCGCAAAAATCCCTATATTGAATATATTCCAATCACAAAAATTTCTATATTGAATACGCTCCAATCCCTATATTACAATGAAATTATAACATGAGTGGCTATATTTGTCTACTTTCTTAGAGTCGTGTGATTCAAAACAGGAAATGAACATAAAAAAAATGATATGACGTGCAATGCAGCACAGGTTGCCTAATTTCAAAGACATTACAGTACAAATCACTTGGTTTTGCGGGCATTAGAGCACATGTCGGCCGTTTTACAAGTTTTACAAAATACGGGACACTTGGTTTTGCAGAATTCAGAGTACAAGTTGCTTGGTTTTATAGGCTTTACAGTACGGGCTGATAGATTTAGAGTACAAGTTGCTTGGTTTTATGGGCCTTACAGTACGGGCTGATGGATTTTGGGGGCTTTAATTTTTCTTAACCTTATAATAATCAATTTCCACAGGAGTTTCTCTACCAAATATTTCAATATTGACATTGACCTTTCCTTTATCTGGAAAGACGGCGGTGACTGTACCAGAAAAATTATTGAACGGACCATCAACGATAAGGACCTTCTGCCCAACATCGAAATCAATCTGCATGGATACAATTTCAGTCGCCTCTTCCTGCCCCTTACTGACAATGGCATTGATTTCGCTTTTACTCAAAGCAACGGGTTCTCCTGTACCTTGGACGAGAAAGTTAGTGATATAGGGTGTTTCTTTAACAAAATTTTTAAGGGCAACGTCCATGATCATTTGAATGCAGATATAACCGGGGAAAGATTTTTTCTCGATTTTTGTCTTTTTTCCATTCTTATAAACGGTTTCATGGTATACGGGAACAACTATTTCTTTAATTCCTGTCACATTCTCTTCACGTGTCCTATTTTCAAGAGATTTTTTAGCGGCAAATTCCTTGCCTGTCTGTGTGTGTACAACAAACCATTTGTAATCTTGTGAAGTCAATTCGGTCATTTCCACTAAGTCATCCTTTTATATTCAATCATTTACCTTTTCTTATTTACCTTTTCCTATCAAATCATCCATTCTCACTAAGCTATTCTTACAATGATCTGCACTAAGACACTCCTACTCATACACGGACAGCAACACAGACAGCACATCAACAAGTACACAGGTCTATAGATTTATAGATTTTATCCAGAATTTTACTTCCCGCGCTGCATTATTTTGTTATACCGTATTGTTGTATCATCATTATTTCATTACGACACATTGTTGCGTCATCATTATTTTGTTATGACACATTGTTATATCATCATTGTAAAACCATACAGAAATTATTACCTCAGATCTATACAAAAAATCATTGAATACGACACGTTGCTAAACTTTATACGTGAAAACATAGACAAAACACAGATAAAAAACATCAATTTATCAAAAATTCCATTTCTGCTTCGTTTCTGCTTCTTTAGGCAATCGTGCTTTACCGAACGCAAGTACTTTATTGTACGCAAAAACACAGACGCAGGTTCTAAAAAACACAGACGCAGGTTCCAATTTACCCCAAAATCATATCAATTCATCCAAACTGCCATTGCTTCACCTAGGCAATCGCGCCTTAATTCTATTATAAATAATGATACCAACAAGCATCACTACCGCAAAAAGAATAAATGTAAATTCATTGATAAATACTTTGAGTTGATTGACACGCTCAACAACGACAAACCTGATCGCCGTAGAAGAGATAATATCAACAACATACAGCAAAAATGAAATAATAATGATGGACATCGAGACAACAATTGTTGTATTGAGAACATCATCACGAGTAGGCCACGTGGTTTTGTCCTTGACTTCGACATAAATTTCTTTAATAAATTGCATTAATTTCTTCATAATCTTTAAAATCAGCATTCAATTACATAATACTTTTCATACAACATACAAAACCTGTACAACGCAGTCCTTACTGCATAACACTATTCATAAAACACATCATACATAAAATCTATACGATCAGTATTCATAACATAAAACGACTTATAACACACACAAAATCTATATGATCAGTATTCACAATACAAAACGACTTATAACACACACAAAACCTATATGATCAGTATTCACAATATAAAACGACTTACAATACACATAAAATCTATACAATCCGCTATACAATCCGTCTTCACGGCATAAAATCACTCATAAAATGCGTAAAATCTATACATAAATAAGATAATACAAAATCATCGATAAAGCAAGTATAATACCTCCTATTTTAACCTTGCAGTTTCAATAAAAAAAGAAGCGAGCCAGGAAGGATTCGAACCCTCACAACACACGGAGTTGGAGTCCATGGCTCTACCAATTGGAGCTACTGGCTCATAAACCGATTTAATAGATTGCATTGTTATTTAATAAAAAATAAAACCAGTGTCCCTAAGACAGTCAAACGCTTATGTAAAATGTCGAGCAGACTGCATTATCATTTAGTAAAGCCAATGTCGGTAGCACAGCAACCAAGCAGCCATTATTTATTAAAACCTTTATATCAAAAACCTGTATAGAACATATATTATCAAAAAAAAAAAAAAAAAAAAAAAAAAAAAATCCTTAAAATAGCCCATAAGCAGGGTCGAACTGCTGACCTCTTGCTTACCATGCAAGTGCTCTGCCAACTGAGCTATATGGGCACAATTGCAGTCATTGATTTATTAAATGTTTATAAATTTGAGAACGTACTTGAATAGATTTGCTTTTTGTCCCTTATAAATCATGCTTATAACAACGAGACAAGGAAAAATAGAAGCAGTCCCCCAAAAACAATATATCATAAGAGATCAATTCATCAATATTATACAATATCACACTATATTATACAATATTACGCTATATTATACTATACTAATAATAATATCAGTAAATATTTAGTAAAAACATATTAACACGCATTAAAATATATTCTATTAATTGCCGTTAAAAATTGCCGCCAAAATCACAGTATTCATAACCATAGTATTCATAACATTACCGACCTATCTAATAAGCTAAGCCCATTTCTAACTAAGCCTATTTCTAAAAATAAGGCTATTTATAAGGAGCTAAGGCTATTTTGTACGGTATGCTAATTAATAACTAAAATACGGATTCGAGACTCTAAATTTGACGAAAAACTACAATTGAATGAAAGGAATTTTCAAACACCCCCTTCAAACATTTCCTCTAAAGCGGTAATTATTAGCATATTGATAAAACGATATAACCTACACAGGCTACCCCATTAATTATACAATCAAACTTAGGCAAATCATTAAATTTTTCTAACCCAATAACTTATTTCTAACAAGTAGTAATATTTATCCAAAAAGTAGTAACGTTTATTGAATAAGCGGTAACGTTTATTCAAATAATAGTAATGTTTAGTGAATAAGCGGTAACGTTTATTCAAATAATAGTAATGTTTATTGTATTGGAGGGTATCCGATGAACACACACGCATCTATAACACTTTCAGAAGCAACCGATCAAGCCCAAGAACTCCTCAAAGGTAGCGGGTATATTTACCTCAGAAATGCTTTCAGTAAAGAGGAAATCACCGAAGCACGCAATCTTATTCACAAACATTCTGAAACAAGCACAGAACAAGTGACCCATTTCCATGGGAAACATCAAGATAAAATACATCTGCAGCGCCGAGTCTGGAATTTGATTGAAAAAGGCGCCATTTTTGCCAAAATGGTCCAACACCCCCAAATAATAGCCATTGTTAAGGCTTTCTTAGGTAGCGAAGTTTGCCTCGGCTCGATAGCTGCCAATCGAATTTTGCCAGGCGGACCAGGACAAGAACCTCACATTGATTATCCCTATTGGGACCTCTACAAACAAGCGAGTTTTCCATTAGGCATCAATGCCAGTTTCCCGCTCAATTGCCAAGCAACCATCATGCTCGACCCATTTACCGAAACTTCCGGTGCTACGGGCATCATTCCTTATAGCCAGACACGTTGTGTTTATCCCGATGACGAAACCTATTTTTATAAACATTGTGAACGAACACTAGGCGAAGCGGGAGATGTTGTACTCTTCAATGGCTTATGCTGGCATGCTGCTATGCCCAATAAAAGCAAATCCATTGATCGCACGGCTATTCTCATTCAATATCTTCCCAAATTCGTTAAACCTATGGAAGACCAGAAAAATGGTGTTTCCAAACAAGTTCTAGACAAGGCTTCCCCGCTATTACGCCAGCTATTAGGGTTTGATTACCCCTATCCCAAACAGCTCGACAAAGCAACCGGAGGAAATGAAGAGGGCAAATATGCCCAGAATAACACAGATTAATACGTAACCCAGACGCTGCCAACAGTATTTCTTCCCCTCATATAGTGTGCTCAACTGTGATTCCTCTTCGGCTCGTATCGTATTCTAGCTATCAAAAATAGCTAGAACAAAGCCTAATCCGTCTAGGCCGCTCAGGTTATTGTATTATATAAAAAACAAAGTATTTTTATATTTATCTATGAATTCCATTCTAGCCTCGATCAAAAATAAAAGTGTTCTAGTCACAGGGGGCGCTTCAGGTATCGGAGCAAATATTGTCACAACCTTACTAGATGCAGGAGCTCGTGTAGCCTTTATTGACATTGACAAAAAAGCAGCCGCAGCACTCTGCACCAAACTGAGAAAACAACTCAATACCACTCCTCTATTTAGCTACGCTGATCTTAGCAAACCAGAACACATCCAAAAAGCGGTAGCTGAGATCTCTCACGCCCAAAATGGTATTCAAATCCTTATAAATAATGTCGCCAATGATAATCGCCACTCATTGACAACTCTCTCTCCCAGTAAATGGGACGATCTTATCGCTATCAATCTTAAATCTCATGTTTTTATCACACAACAAAGCCTCCCAGCAATGAAGAAAAATCGTAGTGGAAGCATTATCAATATCAGTTCAAACTCATTTATGTTAGGCCTCCATGAAATGCCTGCCTATACAACTGCTAAAGCAGGGCTTATCGGTCTGACACGAACGCTCAGCCGTGAACTCGGTTCCTACAATATTCGTGTCAACAGCATTCTACCAGGGTGGGTGTTAACGCCTAAGCAAAGAAAATTGCATTTCACTCCGAAAGCCTGGCAGGATTGTCTAGCCGCACAAGCACTTAAAATCAAAATCCAACCCCAAGATATTGCTAACACCGTGCTTTTTCTAGCAAGTGACTGGAGCCGCGCCATAACAGGACAATCGTTCGTTGTCGACGCAGGACGCATCTTACAATAACATTCCTTATATCTGCATTCCTTATATCTGCATTCCTTATATCTGCATTCCTTATATCTGCATTCCTTATATCTGCATTCCTTGTATCTGCATTCTTTATATCTGCATTCCTTGTATCTGCATTCTTTATATCTGCATTCCTTATATTTCTATCCATACAGAACGCCTCACAAAATATTTATAATAACACATCTTCTTTATAACAACCTATAACATCTCATAGAATATCACAAAATACTATCTTCTTCATAACCCATACTTTATAACTCATAACACTTCACAAAATATTTATAATAGCACACCTTCTTTATAGCCCATAACACGTCATATGATCATCTATCCATTAACCACTTATTAATCATTAACTACTGATTAATCATTAGTCAATCATTGATTAAAAAAACCACCGTCTCAAAGAAATCACCGTCTCTTTATCATGTTCTCCAAATCATCATCACATAAGCCATCTGCAGTCTTACGACATTTCCCGAAAAACGCATTGCCAATCATTGCTATTTTGAGGGGAATCCCGCATAAAGACGTTACCGCTGTCGCAGAAACGCTTATCGAAGCGGGAATTACCCTTATAGAAGTTACTCTTAATACAGAAGCAGCCCTAGCGAGCATTGAATTGATTGCTAAAGAATATAGCAACCAAGCGACTATTGGTGCAGGGACCGTTTTAAGCAGCGATTCCGTTAAAAACGTCCACCGCGCAGGGGGAACATTCATTGTCTCTCCCAATACCCATCCAGAAGTCATCAAGCAAACCAAAAACCTTAAAATGGTCTCCATTCCAGGCGCCTTCACACCAACAGAAATAATGACTGCCCTCAATTATCAAGCCGATCTAGTTAAAATATTCCCCGCTTCGCTCATGAAACCCCAAGGCATCCGCACTCTAAAATCCATATTACCGCCACACGTACGCCTTGTCGCAACAGGCAGTATCATCATTCCCGACTACAATACTCACGCTACCACTTCCACCCATTCTACCCATTCTACCACTCCTACTAGCCATGCCTCTTCTCCCTCCATTCCTCCCAATCATCCAAACGAGGAGACCATTTATGGCTACCTGCAGGCAGGATGCTGGGGAATAGGACTGGGGAATACCCTATATAATCCAACTCTCACTCTAGACCAATTGAAAGAAAACGCAAAACATGCCGTAGCTGCCGTGCGAACACAACTGAGCGCGGCTAATTACAAAAGACATCCCAACTGGGATTAAAGCTAGGATTAAAACTGCAATTAATATACTCGCTAGGATTTAATCGCTAAGATTTAATGGCTAAGGCAATGAAGACTTAGCGACGTTATAGAAATCAATTGAAACCAATTAGAATTGATTGAGATTGACTGAAATTGATTGAAATTGATCGAGATTGATTGAGATTGACTAGAATCAACTCAGAGCACTGATAGAAAGTCCGATAACCTAAACCGCAATTTTACCCCAGCATTACTTTTTTTCAAATGACAGCTTCTCACCTAACGCCCAAGTCGATTGTCGCATGTGCAAACACACTAGGAGAAGGTGTTATTTGGAATTATTTACGAAAAGTCGTCATTTGGTTTGATATTAGCGAACGAAAATTGATGACCTTTGATCCCATTACACAAAATCATCAAACTTACACGCTACCTGTTATGGCAAGTGCAGCTATGCTCACTTCTCATAAGGATCTTCTATTGATCTCTACTGAACGAGGCATAGAACGGTTTGATTTTAGAACAGAACAGCTTGTCTTTATTAAAAAAGTCGAGCAAAATAGCCCACACAATCGTTCTAATGACGGCAAGGGCGCTTACGATGGCTCATTCTGGGTCTCTACTATGAATAAAACAGACATCTCAATAGCTAGTGGTGGTTTTTACCGCGTAAGATTGCCTGATCGGTTCTTAATAACCTCTAAAAACTCTAACATTCATAATCTACCCGCTAAGCAATCAGATAATCTGTTAGATATTGACTTTTTGAAAGAACATCTTATCGTGGAATCTATGCAGCGAGATATTCGCATTCCCAATAGCCTATGTTTTGACCAAGAAAACCTATTTTTTACCGATAGCCCACATAAGAAATTATTTCGTATCACCCATTATCATGACCTCGCACCTTCACAAAATACGTCACCCACTCACCAACTGCTCAAGCACCGAGCACAACTTTTTAGCGACCGCTCCACTGAAAAAAGTACCCCAGACGGGTCTACACTAGATAATACAGGTAACCTATGGAACGCAGCTTGGGGTACTGGCGAAGTAAATAGCTACGCACACAATGGAACTGTCATTGAAACCTATAAATTGCCTGTTTCTCAAGTCTCCTGTGTAGCCTTTGGCGGAGCTGACCTTAAAACGCTTTACATCACCACCGCACGCGAAAATCTTAACCAAGCACAACTCAGTAATGAACCGCTAGCAGGCCATTTATTCGCTCTCCCGCTCACAACAACGCCCTACCAAGGAGCCCTAGAACCTATTTTTGGACAAAACTACATCCTATAGAAAAAATCCTTGAAATATCATTAGAAAATCCTTGAAATATCATTAGAAGATCATTGAAATACTATTAAATAATCATTAGAAGATCATTGAAATACTATTGAAATATCATTGAAAAAGCTAAATACGTGCGATTAAACGACTCGTTCCACTAACAAGCCAAGTAACTTCGTCAATAAATCTAAACAAATTCGTCTAATGAAGCTAATCGCTCCTAGACTAAGCAATTTTATCAATAAAGCTAAGCAATTCTCTAAGCTGAGCGATTGCAGATGCAACTGCAGTTGCAACTGCAATTTCATCAATGACTACAAGCAATTTTATCAAACTACTTCGTCAATGATAGCAGGGCAAATAGTCAGCATGAGAGTCCACCATTTCATCGACTAGCCTGTAAATATCATCTAACGCAAGTTCGCTACTAGTATGCGGGTCCATCATCGCCGCGTAGTAAAGATAATCTTTCTTTTTTTCAAGAGCCGCAATCACAGCCAATTCTTGCACATTGATATTCGTTCGCATCAATGCAGCCAGATGAGGCGGCAAATCTCCTATAACCCGCGGCACCACTCCTGCAATCTTCCCAAATTCTCTATCTCTATTACTCCAGGTTTCATTATTTCCAATTCCATTGTTTCCAAGATTCCCATTCTCAATTTCACTGTTTCTAGCCTTGCTATCTCCAAACTTATTATTTCCAAGATTTCTGTTCTCAATTTCACTATTTCCAAGATTCCTATTCCCAATTTCGCTATTTCCAAGATTTCTGTTCCCAATTTCACTATTTCTAGCCTTGCTATCTCCAAACTTATTATTTCCAGCCTTACTATCTCTAACTTCGCTGCGATTGATTTCATTTTTACCCATTTTAGTACCCCCAATATAACAAGGCACCTCAACAATGCAATTCTCAGGCAGATTCGTGATAAGAAGCTCTTTATTAGGCTGTTGATTGGGAAGGTTGGCATTGATCGTAATAGCTGTGCCGCCTGTTAATGCTGCGATGATCTTAGCGGCGACTTCGTCACTTGGCTCAACAATGAGGTCGGTACTCGGGTCTTCAAAGTCTTTTTTAAGTGTCTTCCAATCTGTAAGTTGCTGTTCACAACGGGTAATATATTCGTCTAGGGGAATATTGAATTTTTCTATAAGATCAGGACGGTCTTTTTTGATATACCAAGGGACGTATTCTGAAAAATGCTCACTTGATTCGGTCACAAAATAACCCAATTTCTCAAACATATCGTAACGTACCTTATTCGTCTTAGGAAATGCTCCACGTACCGCAATATCTCTCAATTTTGGGTACAAATCCACTCCTTCAGCAGACCGACTCAATGACGACGTTTCTGACAATGTTTCTGACGACGTTGCTGACGATGTTTCAAACAATTTCAAGTAAAACGCCATATGATTGATCCCCGCACAGTAATGCCCTATATTAGCAGGCTTAATGTTTAGATCCTCCCCCAATTCCTTAACAGTAAGCTGCACGCTATGACATAGACCCAATATTTTAAGGTCTGGATAGACATTTTTAGCCGCCCAGAGCAGCATTGCCATTGGATTGACGTAATTGATGACTAGTGCATCAGGGGCTCCCTCAATAATATCACGGCACATGTCTAAAAATACGGGAATTGTCCGCTGGGCGCGCATAATTCCACCTATACCTAGCGTATCTGCAATCGTCTGCCGTAAGCCATATTTCTTAGGAATTGCAAAATCACGGACCGTCCCTGGCTTGTAACCGCCTATTTGCATCATCATAATGACGTAATTCGCATTTTTAATCGCTTCCTTCCGATCTAGCGTGCTCGTAAGCCTAGTAGTAGGTTTCCCGACAAGATCAATAATTCGCTCAGCCACCACCTTTGATGTCGCTAACCGCTCCTCATCAATATCATGCAGCACAAGATGAACCTCTCCGATCTCTTTATGCAAGAGTATATCCCCGATAAGATTTTTAGCAAAAATAGTACTTCCCGCCCCAATAAAACAAATCTTTATCATACCCATTCCTAATATTTCAATATTTCAAGCATTTTTCAATGTTTCAATTATTTTTAATTTCTTTGCTATTTCCATTGAAGAGTTGTTTTCTTAAAAAAACTAAGCAGTGATCATTTTTGTTATTATCCCTTAGTTGTTCCTATCGTACTATTCTACTATTGTAAGACCAGCGATATTCTGCTTATCCCTTAGTTGTTCCCATTGTAAGCCCAGCGATGAATTGTTTTTGCATGACGAAAAACATGATCACAGGCGGCAATGCCGCCACAATAGACCCCGCTGCAATCAAATTCCATGACGCAATCCACTGCCCACGCAATGAACTCAACCCCGCCGTAATAGGCCGATACGCATCGTCTTGCACTAACACAAGCGCCCAAAAGTAGTCATTCCACACAAACGTAAAGATAAGTACCCCCAATGCCGCAAGCGCAGGCCTAAGTAATGGAATAATCAAATAGACAAATATCTTCCATTCTCCAACCCCATCGACACGTGCCGACTCCATAATCTCATCAGGAAGGTCTGCTATAAAATTACGCATGAAAAATATTGAAAAACCTGTCTGAAAACACGTATGAAACAGAATCAATGCCCAAAACGTATTGTAAACATTCGTTCCAATCGCCAAGTCGCGTACAGGAATCAGTAAAATTTGATATGGAATAAAATTGCCAGCGATAAACATTGCAAAAATGAAGAAATTGCCACGAAACCTATATTTTGCCAATGCAAACCCTGCCATTGTCGCTAAGGCTAACGACCCTGCCACCGCAGGAATCGTTACTATTAGGCTATTTAATAAATACCGCCCAATCTTAGACGCTGTAAATATTGCCAGATAATTGTCAATCACAGACCAATCCCTAGGCAAACCCCAGTAATTGCCTGTCGTAATGTCTTCTAATGACCGAATTGACGTCATTGCTATTGCCAGTAAGGGCAGCATCCACAATACCAATGCTAACACCACTAATACACGGTAACTCACCTGAAACGGCACCGCTCGTTTTTCTATCGGACGTGGAAACATGTTACTTACCTGCTTTGTTTTCTATTAATCATTGAAAATAGGTTTAAAAATAGGTTCATTGCTTACTATTCTCTTTGTGATATTGCTTAATTCTCAATATTGCTCCATAATTCCCGATATTGTTCTATAATTCTTGTTATTGTTCTATAATTCTCAATATTGTTCCATTTTTGATGTAGCTCAATTTCCTAAAATAGAGCGATCCGACGTCCCTCTTTCCCCGCGCCAGAGACGAATTAAAAAATACACGATGTAAATATCCATTAACACAAATAATACACTAGCAATCGCAGCGCCATAGCCCATGCGATAACTGAACATCGTCTGGTCGTACATAAAATAAGCTAAGACACTCGAACTGTCATAAGGACCGCCGCCTGTCATGATTGAAATAAGGTCAAAACTCCTAAGCGCTCCGATCACACTGATGACAACCGCTACAAACGTCGCTGAACGCAACTGGGGAATGATAATATACCAAAGCATTTTCCATCCCTTCGCCCGATCAAGCCGCGCCGCCTCGATCAAAGTCGGCGATAAACCAGATAGCCCCGTCAAATAAATAATCAAACAATACGCCACCTGCGGCCACATCCCAGCAGCAATAATCCCAAACGTCACCCAATTTTCATTCGACAATATTGCAATAGGACTCATCCCGAGAAATTTGAGCACTTCATTGAGAAGTCCATTGTGCGGCTCATAAAACCAAGCGAACACTAACCCCACAACAACTTGCGAAATCACGAACGGGAAGAAAAACATTGATTTTACAAACCGAATCCCCCTGATCTTTTGATTGAGAAATATCGCCAGCAATAATCCCACCACAGGTGCTATTAGAAAAAAGACCGTCCAGTAAAACGTATTGCGGACGGAGAGCCAGAATCTATGGTCTGAGAGTAATTCTACATAATTGCCGCCGCCAACCCAATTCTTCTCACCCAATCCATCCCACTTGAAAAAACTAAGCCGCAAACTCTCAACAATCGGATAGACAATCAATACCAAAAAAAATAGCGTCGCAGGTGCTAGAAAAACGAATGGCATCCATTTTTGCTGATTGTGTTTCCAATACAACGCCCACTTACTCATCATTGACCCCCAGAACTTTTTAATAAGTTTCCAATTTTAATCAATTCCCAATTTTAATCAGTTCCCGCCTCACGTTCCATTAACTAATGCATTGGGATCAAGTCCGTATATTTCTCTAACATAAAAACTCATTGCCTAAACCCTCGTCAATGTATTATATATTGATATTTTCTACTGGGATCAATTAATTAATACACTACATTAATATCAACTCTTTTTCTATATCTTCGAGTTGAGTATAAAAGTCGTCTTTTTTATTTTTTTTAGCTTTATGTAAATTTTGATTAAGCATCCGAAATACCTGTAAGACTATCTATCATTAAAAAGGCAAGGTTTATGTATTTTAATATTATAATGTGATAGAGAATTTTTTACGGATAAATTAAGCACATTGCTACCTTTTGTAGCTTGCTGCATAACCTTAATCTATTCGCTAAAACCTATTTGCTTTTTTATAGATGTATTAAGAAGACATGTAATTATGGCTAAGCTCACATTAAAAAACATAGCTAAACATTTTGGAAGAACGCGTATTATCGAGGGATTTAATCTCGATATAGAGAGTGAAGAGTTCATTGTCCTTGTGGGTCCGTCTGGCTGTGGCAAGTCAACGTTACTGCGCATGATAGCAGGATTAGAAGACGTGACGGCTGGAGAGATTGCGATTGATAACGAGCGCGTCAATGAACGTGATCCTGCTGGACGTGAAATTGCTATGGTATTTCAATCGTATGCATTGTACCCGCACATGAATGCCTATGAAAACATGGCGTTCTCGCTTAAAATGGAAAAAAAATTAAATCACGATGAAATAGATGCCCGCGTTAAAGAAGCAGCGGCTATCTTACGGCTAGAACACGTGCTCATGCAAAAACCTAAGGAACTCTCAGGCGGACAGAAACAACGCGTAGCGATCGGGAGGGCTTTTGTCAGGAAACCTAAGATCTTCTTGTTCGATGAACCGTTATCGAACCTAGACGCTAAATTACGTGTCGAGATGCGACTAGAGATCGCTAAACTCAGAGAATCGGTAGCAGCGACCATGATCTACGTGACGCACGATCAAGTCGAAGCGATGACGCTAGCTGACAGAATAGTCGTTTTAAAAAATGGGAACATAGAACAGACGGGCACTCCCAGTGAGCTCTACCTTCATCCCGACAATGAATTCGTTGCTGGCTTTATTGGGTCACCGAAGATGAATTTCTATCCCGCTACGCTAAATGATATCAATGTCCTAAATGACGGAAGCGCCGAATACGTTATCTGTTTCAAAAATCTAGCTGCTAGCGAAACAGAACGTGACCATTACCGTAAAATAACGGTTACTGCCGCCCGTAGAAAGAGCCTCAAATTAAACCTCGATGACATTGGAGCACTCAAAGGAACAGAAATTAAAGTCGGATGCAGACCAGAGAATATTACAGCAACCCAATCGACCGCGCCAGCCACAGATAAAGAAGACCCAACTCATCTCTTAGAAACAATGGACAGTCCGCTACTCTTTACGAGTAAGATTGACGTCATTGAATATCTGGGCAATCTATCCTATCTGTACATGAAAAATCCCTTTTTAACGACAGAGCTAGCCACAATGGTTGTGAACATTGATAATCGTCAATTGTTTAAAAAACACGAACAGATCACCTTACATATTCCGTTGAAATACATGCATCTGTTTAGACCTAACGGAGCAGCGCTCAATTAACGACGCCCCAAGATTAACGACGCCCTAAGACAATTTTACCCACTGCACCTTTTTACCCATTACAATGGAATTAGCCGTCTGTTACTATCCAGAACAAATTGAACTCAAAACCCAATCCAGTTCTAAAAGCAGGACTGCACCTACAACTGAATTCGCCAGCAATTCAAACAATAACCGTGAAGCGATCTACGAACAAATAAAGTGTGATCTAGCCCTTATGAAGAAGGTTGGCATAACATGGGTTCGGGTAGGTGAGTTTATGTGGAGTACGTATGAAAGACGTCGTGCTAAGTTTGATTGGCAATTACTAGATAGAGTGCTCGATGAAGCGGCTAAGTTAGACCTAAAAATCATCCTATGCACCCCTACAGCGACCCCACCGAAATGGCTTATCGATGAAAATCCAGGTCAAATACTACCTTGCGATGAAAATGGAAACCGCCGCCAATTTGGTTCCAGGCGGCATTATTCTTTTGCTAGCAAAGTCTATCTCCGTGAAGCAGAGCGCATTGTGACGTTGCTGTGTGAACGCTACAGTGGGCATGATGCCTTAGGCGCATGGCAAACGGACAATGAATACGGTTGTCATCAAACGACGCTCTGTTATGCCTCATTTACGCTTGAAGCATTTCGCACGTGGCTTAAAGCGAAGTATAAAAACATTGAAAAACTCAATGATGACTGGGGAAATGCTTTTTGGAGTCAAACGTATAATACGTTTGATGAAATAGAACTTCCCAGTCGTACGGTAGCACAGAAGAATCCAGCGCACATGCTCGCGTTTAGAACGTTCTCATCGGCGCAGGTTAAGAAATTTAACGCCCTCCAGTGTAAGATCATTCGCTCTTATAGGGATAAAGACAATCTCGCTAAACCTATTATTCATAACTTTATGGGTGGTGAGACTGGGTTTGATCACTACCAGATTAGCGCAGATTTAGACATTGCAGCGTGGGATAATTATCCATTGGGGTATTTGAGTGAAATTTCTTTAAATACGAATAACGAAGGCAGTACTCGTGCGGATCAAGAATATTTTTTTGACAAGGGCGATCCTGATTTTTCTGCCTTGCATCACGATTTATATCGGAGCATGGGTCGATTGGGATGGTGGGTGATGGAATTACAGCCCGGCCCTGTTAATTGGGGGCATTACAACCCTATACCTTATCGGAGTAGAGAAGTTCCAACGCGAAGTGCGCAGCGGATGTGGACGTGGGAAGCTTTTGCACATGGAGCGGATGTCGTCTCATTTTTTAGGTACCGACAGAACAGAAAAGCCCAAGAACAGTATCACAGTGCCTTGCTTTACAGTGATGACACACCGACCCAAACGCTAGCAGACATCGAGCACCTAAGCAAAGAACTAAGCCTCGTCAAAAAAGCAACTGAAAATTCCAATAACTCTACCACCGGCTTAACGAGCGCTCGCAGTAAAGTAGCCATTGTCTACGATTACCCATCGAGCTGGGCTTATCAGATCACGCCACAGGGAGCTGGGTACAATTTTCTTAAAGAAACCTATAAATGGTACAGTGGACTTAGGACATTGGGAGTGGATGTTGATTTTCTATCACCTGCTAAACTTACTGTACCCGGTAGTATTGAACATTTAACCGAGTATAATGTAGTTATTCTCCCAAGCAATGCCATTATCACACCAGAGTGCAGCGCACTGCTAGACCAGTTCGTTAAAAAAACAGGAGGGATTTTAATCGTCGGCGCGCGTAGTGGTTCCCTGGATGAAGAGAATAATCTAGCTCCCAATCTTCCGCCAGGGCTACTGCAAGACCTTATGGGAGTGCGTACCCCTATGGCAGCAACACTGCCGCCGGCAATAGACTACCCTATCCGATTTGAAGAAGCGACTTTATTCGCCCAAAATAGACCCAATGCCCTGCATTTAGAAGGAAAACCGCTAGCAACTCATCTCACCATGACAAGTTGGATCGAAAAATGCATTATCCCTAGCGATGAGCCCTCTAATAAAAAAGAAAATCATACCCTGCAGATCATTGCCCGTTTTATGAATGGGGACCCTGCTATTACAGTAAATCATCACCACCATGAAACGAACTCTGTCCATAATACCCATCCTAAACACAATGTGTTTACAGGAAGTTGTTATAATTTTCATGGTCTTCCTTCACGAGAGCTTATCGTGTATTTCTTAAATACACTCTTTAATGACAATACGGCAAAAATCAATGACAATAGCCTCAATTCTAACACTGGAAATAAGATCCGCGAGATTTTAGCCCTAAGACGAGAATCACGGTTAGCAGAAAGCTTCTTCCCCCTTCCTAAGGGGATCAGAATATCATTTAGAAATGGACTTTATTTCGCTTGCAATTACAGTAAAGAGGATGTTATCCTCCCGATTTTACCGCCAGATAATAACAGTAACACTAACCGCAATTCCAATGCAGCTCATTTTGATATAAAGTGGATTATCGGCAATGAAAAACTCTGTGCAGGAGATGTGAGTATCTGGAATGTATCCAATTGAAGAAAATACCCCATAATCACCAATTTGCCATAAAAACAATATTTCTAAGTGATTTTTTAAAGATAAGGTTATAATTACTATATAACGCTGATAACTGTAAATAGAGTCAAAAACAAAGGCATCTGCAGATTGTTTAGAAAAGCTACTTATAAAAATTTATTGTATAGAAAACGAAGATGGATCTGTACCGACAGACCCTTATTATTTAATGCACACGTATAAAACCTATTCAGATTCAATATAAAATCATACTTTAACAGTAGAGAGAAGACTATATGAAGAAAAATAACGTTTATCTTTCAAAGATAGCATTGTTACTCATCACAGCAGCAATGTTTGTGATATCATGTGGTTCTGATGATACAAAACTCGTGATAAATAGCAACCAATCGGACCCCGCTCCTAAGGAAGCCCTCCGTGTTGCCATTGAGCAGTTTAAATCAGAAAACCCTAAAATAGAGGTAACGCTCAATGAATACGATCATGAAGCGTATAAAACAGCGATTCGAACATGGTTGCCTGGGGATCCTCCCGATGTGGTCTATTGGTTTGCTGGTAATAGAATGAATACGTTTGTCAAACGCGATCTGTTCGCCGATGTAAGCGACGTTTGGCAGGACAACGGTTTATATGAAAAAATGTCCTCGACTAAGGATTCGCTAACTGTAGACGGCAAGCAATATGGCGTTCCATTCAGTTATTATCATTGGGGTGTTTATTATAGAAAAGATATTTTTGATAAACTAGGCATAGCCGTGCCTAAGACGTGGGACGAATATTTAGCGGCGTGTGAAAAGCTAAAAAGTAATGGCGTGACTCCTGTGACGATTGGAACAAAATTTCTGTGGACAGCAGCAGGATGGTTTGATTATTTAAATCTTCGTATCAATGGGCTAGCGTTTCACATTGACCTTATGGAAGGAAGAGTGGCTTACACGGATGATCGCGTGAAAGAGGTCTTTAAGACGTGGGGCGAATTTATTCGCAAAGACTACTACCTCAAAGACCACAGTTCGTATTCGTGGCAGGAAGCGCAAAAATTCCTCTATGACGGTCGAGCGGCAATGTACTTAATAGGTAATTTCATTGTCCCAGGTTTTCCTGAAAACTTACAAAGTTCAATGAGTTATTTTCAATTCCCTATCATTAATACCAATGTAGGCGTATTCGAAGACGCACCCACAGACACACTGCATATCCCTAGCAAGGCTAAGAACAAAGTAGCCGCTAAGAAATTCCTATCCTTTATGGCACAGGCAGAAGTCCAAACAGCCTACAATGAAGAGCTCAAGCAGATCCCTCCCAATAAAGAGGCTTCAACGCTAGCAGGCGATCCCTTCCTAGAAGCAGGTCTCAGCGTACTCTCAACAGCAGATGGCACTGCACAATTTTATGACCGAGACAGTGATCCTGATATGGCTAAGGAAGGCATGAAAGGATTTCAAGAATTTATGATTGATCCTTCACGGAGCGATGATATTTTAACACGCCTCGAAGCTGCGCGAGAACGCGTCTACGGTAGCCTCTAAGCTTACTTAATAGTAGCGTAAATTCAGTCATCAGCCACACACATTACATATAAACTGTATATACAAACGGGCTAACTGCTAGACTTCGCTAGCAGTTAGCCCGTTTGTGTGTGCTAATAAGCCCCTAAGAAAAAGTAATCATCGCTAACTAGCAATCGGTAAATAGTATTTGTTATAATGATAAGTGATACAACGAGTTTAAAAAAAGGTGTAGCGATTCGCTATGAACAGAAGCTCTATTTTGTGCAGAGTGTATTTTTTGTAAGTCCTGGCAAAGGGTCTGCTTTTTATCGGACGAAACTCAAAGAGATCGTTACTGGACGGACCAGTGAGAAAACGTTCAAATCTGGTGAGAAAATAGAACTCGTTGAAACGGAACGCAAAAATGCAACTTTTCTCTACAAACAGAGCAATAAGTACGTCTTTTTGGAAAGCGAGACTTACGAACAGCACGAACTTACCCCTGAGGTTATCGGTGAAGAGATCATTCGCTTTTTAAAGCAAGAAGCTGAGCTGATGTTACTTATTATTGAAGAAGAAGTTATTGCCGTGAATTTTATTAAAACAAAAATGGTCTTTGAAGTCACGCACGCTCCGCCTGCTATTAAAGGAGACACTGTTTCAAATGCCTATCGTCCTGTGAAAATTGAAACAGGAGCGGACATTCAAGCGCCGTTATTTATTCAGACAGGCGATAAAATCGTCATTAATACAGATACAGGCGAATACAGCGAACGCTATAAAGAATAAATTTTTATGCGATAACGCACTTGCTATCTATATACGGACAATGCCCATTGAACCTAAAAATAGGGGTAATTATTTTAGGGGTATATATTTAAATGGGGCGTAATAATAAGAAATTTATAGCTCCTTGCAGTGTTTTTACTAGGGATTTTTGATATTCCCCAGGTCAATTATTATTTTGATATTCTCTAAGTCAATCATCGCTGCATAGACTTGGTGATATGAAACGGCGGCTTTAAAGAACTTTGATGATTGCCAGAGTTTTACGCTATTTTACGCTATGCTATTCCATGCTACGCTATTTTATGCTACGCTATGCTATACTACTGTGGCTGGAATCAATTTTCTACCCTATTTTCTACCCTAAAATGCATAAAAAAAGCGCTATGGGAAAGTATTCCTTAGTTCGATATTAAGAAAATACGATGGCAACCTCAGCTAAGCAGATAAATAACCAAGCCAAATTCAGTCGAGCTAAATTTATAGCAGAATTGAATGAAAAAAACTTCCTTATACTAGGCATCAGTCGTACAGGACTTGCCTGCAGTCAATTTTTTTCTCATTATAAGGTTGGTTACAGTATAGGAGACCATTTTAAGGGAAGAACACAAATAGGTATCGCCAAGCGACTTAAAAACCTTACAATTCCACCAGCAGATATTTATTGGAGTGATACAGAGATTTTAGAAGTTTTAGCCAGACAAGAAAATATTCATCAGCACAAACCCAATCGTAGTCATAATAAAGCTAACCTCGCTGCCAACAATAACACTACTGCAGCCAATAGTCACAATAGTTATAATATTCACAATAGCTTTTTTACTGACGTAATACTGTCCCCTGGCATTCCCCGAGAGCATGTTTTGGTAAAAAAATGTCAACAACTTAAATTGCCTGTCTGGTCGGACATTGACTTCTTTTATCCTTATTACGCAGATAAGCACATTATTGGTATTACTGGTACGGACGGTAAAACAACAGCCGTTCACCTAGTCACACACCTACTCAATCCTCAAAATAAAGTTGCTTACGCAGGGAATATCGGTATTCCAATAGCCAAATTGCTACTACACAAGGACTTTTATAAGCTCGAAGTGCTTGTTTTAGAATTGTCTAGTTATATGTTAGAAGTACTTTATCGATTTCGTGCCAATATAGCCGTTATTTTAAACATTGATAACGATCACCTAGATCGATACCATCGGTTAAAAGATTATATCTCTGCTAAATTCAATATCCTAACACATGTCGAGAAAAATGATATTTTCCTCCACAACCTAAACAATCACAATATCACAAAAACCTTGTCAAGTAAAGAAAAATCTCTAAAATCACGTCCGTGCCAAATCATTGGCTTTCACGTGAAATCACCTCATAATCGTGAACCCTTACCAGCAAGCCTAAAATCGCTACCCCATTCTCACGTACCAGCACCTAAGCGCACTTCTCCACCCACAAACCAAGTAACCCAGCAAATTTCCCAAACAGCCACTTCACCTCAAAAAAAGGAGATACCCCCGCATTATACCATTGAGTTTTCTCTCATAAAACCCATAAAACTAAAAATTTCACATACCCTCGCAACCAACCTATTAAATACCCGTAGTACTCATAACAAAATCAAAGAAATTCGGCATTATTCTCATTCATTGACAAAAACGCATGATATTTCTAGCAAAAAGCCCAATATCGCAACTCATAACCTCCCGTATAATAACCTTCCACACAAAAAAACAAAACCCATTGCCCGTAATACCGCACAACTCTTTATTAATCCTGAAACACTTGGAGCAGCACTCAGCATAGGGCATTTAATGGGATGCTCAAAGTCCGATCTGATGCATAACTTAAGCACATTTCAACTCCTCCCACACAGAATGGAGGTCATTGAGCTAGCACATACTCCACCTCAGAAGTATACAGAGGCTGCTCCCAAACACAAAAACCACCTACTCGTCATAAACGATTCAAAAGCAACCACCGTTCAAGCCGTTAGCAATGCACTTAGTTTTTTTGATCGAAATGCCAGAAAAAACCTTGTACTCATTATGGGCGGTCAGAATAAAAACCTAGACTTTACCATTCTTAACACAATGATAGCACAATTAAAAGCACTTTACCTATATGGACAAGCCTCCGAAATACTAAAAGAACAATTTATAAAAACACTTGCACCTCATAAAAATTCACATTCACTCCAAAACCCAATCCAAAACCCAACCCAAATACCAGAAATGATAAGCATTTATGATTTTAATGAAGCTGTGAAATCAGCCTGGCAGCTAGTTTCCACCCTTGCAAGCAAGCAAAATAACCCTCCCCCAAATAAAAAACCTAAAACAATTGCACGCAAAACCAATCACGATGAAAATACAAAAAAATTCAGCAAATCCAATGCAGCAAATCCCATAATCTTACTCCTTTCTCCTGGCTGTACAAGTTTTGACCAGTTCGCAAGCTATGAAGAACGCGGAAATACCTTTAAAGCTTTAATAAAAACACTAGCCCAAAATACACCTTAAATATATACCCTAATATACCCTAATATACCCTAACACGTGGCGTCCAGCCCAATTAATACACCCTAGTAAATGCTACCAAGCCCCATTTCCACAAAGACTTTACCTAAGAAACTTCTGCATCAACTCACATTGATTTATATTGACTCATATGGGTATTATGGGTATTAAAACACTTCTCTAACTATTGATTCATATGGGGATTATGGGTATTAAAATACTTCTCTAAAAACTATTACTTATAAAAAAATCACTTGCCCTCAATGCTCTACCCTCAATAATCTACCCTCAATGCTCTATCCTCAATGAACTATTCTTAATGATCTGTTTTCAATGATCCGTCTTAAATAACTCACCTAATATAGACTGCTTATATGGAATCTTACACAACTTCACATACCAATGTCAATCATCACCATGCCTTAGACCGCTACGGTCTTTTCTATAAAGGCCTCCATCACTTAAAAACACGATTTTTATCATTTAAAGATGGAGACATTGTTCTACTTTTATCTGTAGCAGCGTTAAGTTTACTTGGGATTGCTTTTCTATTGCTGTCTAGCTTTAATATATCGATGAAATACACAGGTGAGCCCTTTTACTTCGTCAAACGGCAATTATTATGGCTGCTACTATCTTTTATGGTGATGTTACTGTTCGCATTAACTCCACTTAATTTTTTCGCTAAATACAATGCTAGTTTCTTACTGTTCATTGTCATACTCCTAGTTGTCGTATTTGTCCCATTTATAGGTAAAAGTGTGAGTCATACTCGAAGATGGACTAATTTAGGAATTCTTCCTTTTTTCATCCAGCCGTCGGAGATCATTAAACCCTTTTTCCTACTCGTAATGACGCAATATATTCACAATACAGAAACACACGATACATTGGTACTGGAAAAAAAGATATTGCCTGTCCTTATTGCCTTAGGAGTAACACTACTTATAGCGTTAGAACCTGATATTTCTACGGCTGTTATTATCATGACAACAAGTATCGTCATACTTATACTGGGTCGTTTTTCACTGAAATACTTTCTAAGCGGGGCTATTTTGAGTCTCCCGATCTGGCTATGGGTGCTGCAGAACAAACAATACATCGTCAATCGGTTTTTATTTTTAACGCCTGAAGCAGACCCCGCTGGCAGTGGCTATCATATCATTCGTTCCCTGCATGCCCACAAAACAGGTGGCTGGTTCGGACAGCCCACTGAAAAAGTTTTTACCAATCTAGCCAAATTGCCCGATGCCCACAATGATTTTGCTTTTGCAGCACTCACACATACCAATGGTTTTCTAGCCGCCTTCATCGTTATTGCCCTAACGCTACTTGTTTTAGAGCGAGGCGTTCGCATTGCTAAGACACAAACTAACAATCAATACACCTTATTAGCACTAGCAATCGTATTTATGATCTCATTAGAAGCAGCAATTCACATTGCCGTAACGTTAGGATTGCTTCCAACGACTGGAACGCCACTTCCATTTATCAGTTATGGGGGAAGTTCTCTGCTCTCACATTATGCGATGATTGGATTACTGTTTAATTTATCGCTTGTGCGAGCATCCAGCAAATCAAATTCTCCGTAGTAACCCCTAAATAAGCCACTCACTACAATTTTTATCACGTATTTAATTTTTATCACGCACTTATAAAAATAAAAAGCACCCTCACTATCCATATCACTCGCCTATCATCTGCAACTAGAAATTCTTAACATTAAACAAAACCATAAACTATCAATTCTCCTTAATCAATTCTCTTAATCAATGCACTTAATAAATCTACTTAATCAATTCTCTTAATCAATGCACTTAATAAGTGTCCATAATGAATGCTTATAATCAATGTCTATACATTGATTATTTAATGATTTATCACATTTCAAGGTTTTAATAAAAAGTGGTCTTTGCTAAGCCGTTTGGACGGACGCGTCTTGTGTACTTTGTAGGCATTGGTGGAATTGGGATGTCTGCGCTGGCGAAGATAGTCTATTCTATGGGCTATCATATCTCTGGAAGTGATTTGCACCACAGTGAGAATGTTAGCGATCTAGAAAAACTGGGCATTGAGGTTGCGATCGGACACCAACGCAGCCATATTACGAGCAGGCAAGATATTGACGTTGTCGTCACATCGAGTGCTATATCACCTGCCAATCCAGAAATCTTAGCGGCTAGGGATAAGCAAATTCCTATTATTACGCGTGGCGAATTGTTAGCTGAAATCATGCGTCTTAAAGAAGGCATTGCTATTGCTGGAACACACGGCAAAACAACGACAACGTCTATTGTAAGTGCTATTTTTCATGAAGCAGGATATTCTCCTACGGCGGTTATTGGCGGCAGATGGTCTGGCATACATTCTAATGCGCAGCTTGGTGAAAGCGACATTATGATCTGTGAAACTGACGAAAGCGACGGGTCTTTTTTAAAATTATCGCCAGTTTTCTCAATTGTCACAAATATTGACATTGATCACATGGATTATTATTTAAATGAAGAACGGCTTATATTACATTTCTTAGAATTTATCAATCGCGTGCCCTTTTATGGCAAAGCTTTTTTATGTTTCGATGACAATCGTATCGCTGCCCTTAAACCCAATCTTAAAAAACCTTATGCTACCTATGGATTACAACGTGATAGTAACAAGCCATTATCCGCTTCGAATAGTAGTATCCGTACGCAATCTCCCACCACCACGCATTCATTAGATATTTATGGGAAGATCCTAAAACTCAATCGCTTTTCATCAGATTTTGAAGTCACCGCCTACGGAAAAGCCCTTGGGCCTATGAAATTACAGATGCCAGGCGAACACAATGTCCTAAACGCCCTTCCAGCAATAGGAGTTGCTTTAGAGGCAGGTATCACAGTAGACCCTATTAAAGCGGCTCTATCGCAATTCAAAGGTGTTGAACGAAGACTATCTGTCATTGGAAAATGGCGAAATCTTACCATTATGGACGATTACGGACATCATCCAACCGAAATTAAGGTTACTCTCCACACATTGCAGTCTCTCTATAAGACGGTTATCGTTGCTTTTCAACCCCACCGTTACTCACGAACACTAGAACATTACAAGCAATTCGCTAAGGAACTCGTAAAAGCAGACAAAATTTACCTGCTGCCCATCTACTCAGCAGGAGAAAAACCCATTGAAAACGTCTCCAGCGCAATGATAGCTCAGGAAATAACAGCACTTGCTCCTAAAAAAACTATCCATCTCGTCCCCGATCTTGAATCGCTAAGCACAACTATTGTCAAAAAAGAACAAGCTACAGATGGTATCTTCCTAACCATCGGTGCAGGTACTGTTTATAAAGCAGCTAAAGAACTCGCAAACCTAGAACATTGAATCGTATTTATACTTAGCCGTGTTGCCAGCATTGATATTTCTATTGATATGCTTACTAAGATTCTTGCTAAATTCCCTATTAGTTACTCTAAGTGACTCTAAATAAAGCGACTTATAACTCCTCCTTTGACCGATTGTTCTCTATCTTTGTTCTCTGTAATCAAGTATTGTCCTCTGTTTGCTATAACAAGTAGTGCCATTCGGCTACTATAACACAACTAGCACCGTCTACTATAACAGTATTATCTACTATAACAACTAGTATTCTCTATTCTCTATGATAAGAACAGTATCATCTACTATAACAACTAGTATCCTCTATTCTCTATGATAAGTCGTGTCCGTAAACTCAAAAATATCTTGATCCCCGATACATTACAACATCGATTAACATAACACTGCAATATCACCGCAGCTACACATCGCAATATTACTACAACTGTAACACTGACCACTCAATGCAAGTTATATGCCAAAACTAACCACAGATACTACACAGGTACTACATAGGTACTACACAATGCTAGCAACGTGAGTAACTTTGATAGTGATAAATTATAGACCTTTATAGACCTGCTTGCTACCTATTTTCCATTAAATAATCACAACATACGGATAAAATGGGGAAATATCCTAGCAATTTCATTTCAAATTTAAATATCTCGCTCATTGCTAGTAGTAAAAACCCAAGCGTAATAAAAACAGCATTGATTTTAAGGCAGACATACACATAACTTTCTAAAAAATATGGGAAAACTTCTAATACCGTATACCCCAATATCATAGAGAACATAGCATATCCGTAAAGGGCTAGATTCATAACGAATAATGCATAAACCGCCTCTTTTTTACGCTTTTTCTTCAATAAAAATAACAGCGAACCTACAATAGGAATAGCTAACCACGGAAATATTGTCTTACTCCATAATTTCTTCATCACATCAACTCTTTTACAAAAAAGCACCTAAGGATTAATACTAAGCTAGAACAAATCAAATACCCAATCGTGTTATCGTCATTAATTATTCTGTTATCGTCATCATTGATTAGCTATTATTATACAGATTTAGATGCCATCTGCTGCTAGAATTGTATTTTCTGTGATAAAACATGTGCAGAAGCCCTTAGGAGTATAGCGGCAATCATGTTAATCAACAATTATATTAATCAGCAGTCATGTTAATTCGGTAATTATATTAATCAGCAGTCATGTCAATTCGGTAATTATGTTAATCAGCAATCATATTAATTCCGCAATCATGTTAATTCGGCAACCATGTTAATAATAATATAAATAACCTCTCAAAACCCCTCATAATACCGAATATCAGTACAAAAATATTCCAACCCAAAAACAATCTACCCATTTCATAAATCATGTTACCATCATCACAAATTAGCAGTCAATAAATTATCAGCTAACAAATTATCCATCAATTACCAATCAATTACTAATCAATTACCAATCAATTATCAACAGATTGCTGTCTGTAGCTATAAAAACAAGCCCGTAACAGCCTATTTGTTCGTATAAATTGAGGATAAACCACTCAAATGTAGCCATCAATTATTGATGCTTATATTAATACTCATATAATACTCACATAATGCTTATGTAATGTTATATAATGCTTATAAATTCAAAATAAAACCAATGTTGCTTTAACTATATAACATAGAGAGATCATGTTATTAGAGAGATCATGTTATAATTGTGTCTCTAATAGAGAACACATAGTAAAAACGAGAAATAACAATATATCATCAAAAATATATCGTCAAAGTATATTGTCAAAAATACATCATTAAAATATGTCTGCAGCTCAATTAATAGCATAACGTTTTTAATAACACATTGTTTAATACTCGGTCATGTGTAATTCAATCATTGACTTAATTATTAGCTCAACTATTTAATGCCGTCACTCATTCATTCAATCGTTTAATACCACCACTAGAAAGTAATAAAAAGCCATATAACGTCATATCTTCCTAAAAAAATAAGAATATACAATAATAATACACTGTAAGAATATACTGTAAGAATATACTGTAAGAATATACTGTAAGAATATACATATCATGAATAAAAAGCCTACCGTCGAAATACCTCTCGAACAATTACTCAATTATAAAGGCAATCGTTATAAAATAGCACGTGCCTGCATGGAATATGTCAAATGCATTCGTTATCTCAATAAGGAAGAGGCTAATTCCGACCAAGCCAAAGAAGTTCTAGTCGCACTCAAACACATTCTAGACAACGATATTAAACACACGTCGGACAAATTTGAAATAGAACTTCACCAGGATGAGATAGAATTTCTAAAAAACTTCAAAAACACTACATCCGATGGAAAAGCTACCGCTTCTGAGTCCCCTAATGACGATGATTCCGTCTCTATGGACAAAACGGCACTCACCTTGCCTGAACAAGATGAACCCTATCATGTAAAACCCCTCCCCGATGAAAAAGAACCTGATCTAGCCCTGCTAGACGAAGAAAATGATGATAAATTACCCGATGCCATCGATGCAGTAGAGGATAATGAAGAAGACACACTCAAACTAAAACCGCCTGCTATGGAACCCGATCCTAAGTCAAGTACCTAAATTTCATTCGTACCCTAAACAAAGATACTAGAATTTAAGTTCAAGTACATTGTTCTTCACATGCTCTCTGCACCTTCATAATAGAGAGTCGCCCATAAATAAGAGAATTGCCAATATTATTCATAAAACTCATTCATAAAACGGTTATTGAAGATTGATTACAAAAATGATGAACCTTCGTAACCCAATCATTCAAAATTTGTTATAAGGAAGACCACTATTGCTTCGAACATTAAACCTATTTCCAATATCATTGCCATTACAGGGCCTACAGCCTGTGGAAAAACAGCCCTAGTACAAAAAATAGCCCGCAAAGAAGACATTATTATCAATGCTGATTCAAGGCAACTTTACAAGCATTTAAACATTGGTGTCGCTAAACCCAGTACGCCAGAACAAATAGCATACCCCTATCGCCTCATAGACCACCAACCCCTACATAAACCCTTCACAGCCTATGATTTCCTAGAACACGTTAAAACAACAGTCCTAGAACAGCAACATAACCCCCATTCTTCACGCATTTTCATAGTAGGCGGCACGTTATTCTATTTTTCTGCCCTAGAAAATGGACTTATTGACCTAAAAGTAGATGACAGTCTCTCAGAACAACTCAATCGTGAGTACATGTCCTATGGATTACCTAAACTTAGAGCAGAACTTAAAGAACGCGACCTAGACCATTTCAACCAGATAGATAAAAATAACCCAAGGCGTATCATAAGAGCACTCGCTCTCCTCCGTACCCATCAACAACCCCTAAAAACACTCCAACGTAAACGTCTTCCCTTCCCTTATCGATTACATAAAATCATCTTAATTCCACCCAAACAAACACTGTGGAAAACTATTGAAACAAGGGCTGAGAACATGTTCATAAATGATCGCCTTATTCATGAAGTGAAGCAGATCCTAAAACAAGGCATTTCTAAATCCGTACTGCTCAAGCACAAAACCATTGGTTATTTAGAAATTACCGAATATTTGAATGGTTTTTATTCCCGTGAAACAGCACTCGCTAAAATTATCAAACGAACAAAATTGCTCGCTAAACACCAAATAACGTGGTTAAAAAAACAACAGCACGCTCATTTTATCTTCCTAGGCGCCCCCACAGATTTTATAACCCCTCATCACACAGCCAATACGCCCCACCACACTAGTACAGGACATCCGCCAACCACCTGCCATTTCAGTTCTACCAAGCAAAAATCCCCCCGTCATGCTACTAATAAAAAATCGCAGCAAAAAAGGTCGGCTACTTCAACATCTTTGATTGAGAATTGGTCACTTACGCCCGATAATATAGTGATGAACAATAATAAAGTTTATTTCGCAAAAACCTCAGACCAATGCAGGGCTATTGCCGTAAAACTTTGTGAAGAGTGCAGCCACTACCCGCATTCACAGGTCTAGGCTATTGAAATCTAAACTGTTATTAAGTTATGATTAAACTATCATTTGAGATATGACCTGTAAGGACTATTAAACTATTGACCGTTAATTAACCTTCTTTACGGTAAATTTACTGCTTAGCATGAAAAAACCTATTTTAATATTCACTTTTTTTGTACTGTTTCTCATTCGGTATGAAACTCTTACCGCCCAGATCACTACCGAACGTGCCTATGCTATAAACTGGTTAAGCGAACTCGTTCTTGAAAATCATAATACACTGTTTAGTGTCGTTGCCACTTCATCCGATTATGCGATGCCAACTCTACATGGCTTTACGGGAAGCGAAACCACTTCACAAGGATGGGTGCTTAAAAATTTTAGACTGACTTTCGCTTCAGGATTTAAATTTGCTTTTCCATTCCTTAATGCCGAACGGACGCTTCGCCATCTCGATAAAGCAATCATTGTCGCAGGACCCCATCAATTTATCGAAGATAGAGTAGTAGAATTATCACGGAACCCAGGTAATTCTCTACGTACCGTACAAAGAAGCGTCCTCAATTACGTTCCATTCTTCTCGCTTAGTTTTGGTAGAATAGGCATCGGTAAACGCAGTAACCCCATTCGTAACCTGCTCTTCACCGTTCAATACGGAGGAAATATTTTTCTAGACTCACTCAAACAATCTTTAATCTCTACACCACTCAAACTTGATTATCAAAACAACATCAGTATCGTCAATCTCTCCTTTCAATACGATTTCCTCCAAGCAGAATGGATCACAATGCAATTACTCTCTGGATTGTCTTTCAGTCGCTCACGAACAAAAGTTACGTTTGGCAGTCATGACAGCACTGTTCCTATTCTCGTGCCCAGTAACGAACAGTTTTACACCGACACAACCACTTTATACTACATTCAACAAATTAACGAAATTCCGTCCTTTACGTCGCTCATCCACACAACCTATATCCTCCAGCTAGGTGTCCGTACAGAACTCAATCTCAATTTATTTGGTCTCTTCTTACAAACCAAGCTTTTATTCAAACTTTTTGATAATTACTACGGGTATACAGACCTCAATTATTATATCACCACAGGACCGAACATTGGTGATAGATTAGCCGCTTTAAACACACGTACACAACACGAACACACTTCCAGCGCAGTAGTCGTCCCTACATTTCTTATTGGGTTTAGGTTATTTCGCGTTGTCAATCTGGTGTTAGAAGTTAGCTTTTTCCAAGACGCTTCTTTTGTCAATTCCGCAGGAGCTGGCTTCTCCATTGACATTGCCTTATGACCATCAACAATGAGCCGCTTAGACCTTGATATTTCTGCAATAAGCTTGATTAGACCTTGATATTTCTGCGGCGATCCGCTTAGACTTTGATATTTTTAATATCAATCCTCAATGTATAATCCTTAACGTATAACCCTTAATGTAGTGGTGTGTTAAGATTATCACACTACGCCCAATGTGTTAAAGGCAATTAATTGCACTGCTCCCAATCTGTCAAGATTATCGTATCGTATCTAACTTGTTAAGGTTTGTTTATCGCACTGCTCCCAATCTGTTAAGATTATCGTATCATATCTACAAAAGTACGTAACTACTAAAAGGGAAGGCTGAATTCGTCTTTTTTATGGCGTTCTCTTTCGGTGCCAGCAGGTTCTGAAACAATAGACTCAGCCGTAGCCTTCACAGCAAAGTCATTATCAGCAATTTCTGTCCTGGTGGTATTGATATGCGACGATGTAGGGGTATTATCCGTTGGAACGACGGCTAATTCTTTTGGATTGTGCGCCTCTGGCAATGGTGCGGTGGCGTTATGATCGAGTGTTTTTGTTTTAATGTTCTGTTCTAAGCGAGCGGCTTTTCTATGAGTTCTGCCCAATTCTTCATGAACTTTACCCACTTTTTTTTCGGCTTCAGCTAAGGATTTCACAACACCATGCATGCCCTCTTGAAATAGGGTAAGAATCTGCCATAATTCCTGCGATTTTTTTTCTATCTCCATTTTCGTATATCCCATTTGTAACATGTGAAGTAATACGTAAAAATGATTAGGTCCTGTGATCATGATATTGTATTCACGTCTGATGTCATCAATAAATGTACTGTCCTGATAGCATTCCATGAACAGACTTTCCATCGGTATAAATAAAATAGCAAAATCAGTAGTTTCAGGAGGAACAATATACTTGGTTTTTATTGTTTTAGCAGCGTCACGAATAAAAGCAAACAATTCTCTTCGCGCTTTCTTTTCATCATCTTCGCGTAACGATTCACGTGCCACGCGTAGTTTTTCATACTCCGCCTGGGGATACTTGGAATCAATAGGAAGCCACGTGACTTTTTCTTCGCTTGCACTAGGAAGTCTAATGACAAAATCAACGCGCGCAGTCATATCCGTACCCGCCTTAGTCATCGAAGTCAATGAATACTCCCTGTGATAATAAGGCTCAGGTACTAAATCTTTAATAATACTCTCCAATTGATACTCACCAAACTTGCCTTTTTGTTTGACATTGCTAAGTATTTTAGAAAGGCTGTCGACGCCCTTAGAAAGTTCTTTAAATTCACCCAATTTTTCAATCGCTTCTGAGAGTTGTTTATTGACCTTATCTGAGAGCGTTGAGAAATGTTGTGTTAACGTGCCCATGTTTTGATTGAGGTCTTTGGTGATATTTTCCTTGAACCGACCTAGCAATTGTTCGCGTGTTGTGGTATTTTGCTCTTGGTGTTTTTTAAATTCCTCCATACGCGTGAACATTTCTTTGACGCCCTGGGCGGTATTTTCATTGATCTTATATCCCTCATCTACTTTGTGTGTGATAGCTTCCCAGCGTTCTAGATTCTTACTGTGCATCCAAAAGAGCACCCAGGCGACTAGAAGTACAATGACTATTCCAATAATAAATTCAATTATTAACATACCACTTAGCACCAGCAATAACCAGCTCCCCCAATTTCTAAAAAAACTTAAAAATCACTCCCACTCTTTAATAAAAAAAGCCTAGTAATCTTCAATCGGATCAAGAACTTTATCGTTATGATCGCTATTGGATGATTTAGCATTCGCCCTAGCAGAAGTTTTTTGCTTGTTTTTATTAGGACACGTCGCACAACTGATAGGTTCTCCATCACTGTCACGTACCATCACACCTCCACAAGAACCACGGATACACTTATTAGAAAACAAATTCCCAACAGCAAGCAGTAAAAACACTAAGGCAAAAATGCCACACGCTAACAAAAATACTAATTTCATCACACAACCATTAATAATGATTACTTCTTTTATTGACTAGTCTAACCTACCACCCAGTAAACCCATCATAATTCTTATCACAATTTCCATCATAATTCTCATCACAATTTTTTTATGAATGTTTGAAATTTATCAAATATAACTTCATAGCACAATATTATCTATTATAGGATCATTTCATGCACTTTACTGCTGTATTTTTGCTTAATAAAGACATTAATAGCAGATTTCCTACGTCAATCTCAAGCATCAAATTTCTTACATCGATCTCAAACATCAAATTTTTTACATTGATCTTAAACATCAATTTTTTTATCAATCTCAAATACTAGGGTTTCTAAGGCAATCTCAATAAAATCACTACTCCAATCAAAGAGCAAGGTAACGTTCAAACGCCGAGCTGGCGTAAGTTTTCCAACGTTTTTCATGCACTTCAATAAAATAAACCGCCAGATCATGAATTTCAGCAAACTCAAGGCCTTTTTCCCCGCCCATTACCATAATTGCCGTCGCTAAAGCATCCGCCTGCTCACAATTCTCTGCAATAACCGTCACAGAAGCCAATCCATGCCGAACAGGATACCCAGTACTAGGATCAATAATATGTGGATAACGTACCCCTTCTTTTATAACGTAATTGTGATAATCACCTGAAGTGGCAATGCCTTTGACTTCTTTTGGGAGAATAATTTTTATAAATTGCTCTTTCGCCTCAACATTATCCGTATTTCCTCCTTGAAACCTAGCCCCTAGGTCAGGACTGACAATAGATAACGTCCAGGGCTCACTTGTCTGTGCATTAATATCATTATTTTTCTGCCGATGGACTGGACGTGCGGACGCTGTACGGAGATGTAAATTAGCTTTATTGGAATTAGCTTTATTGGAATTGGCTTTATTGGAATTGGCTTTATTGGAATTGGCTTTATTGGAATTGGCTTTATTAGAATTGGCTTTATTAGAATTAGCTTTATTAGAATTAACTTTATTGAAATTGGTTTTATTGGAATTGGGGTCGTGAGCTGTTTTTGAAGAGTGTAATGCATAGACAGTTCTTACATCATTAGAAGACGCTACTAGATTATCTATTGCTAGATTATCTATTGCTAGCTTGTCTGCTACTTTGAGTCCTTCACCGCCCACACGTAACAACCATTCTTTGAACCTATTGAATCCAGTCTTTAAGTAACCGTAATATAAGCCCAACATATTTCTCAGAGTGTCAATAATGCTAAAAGTAGCTATATTAGGTGGTTTGCCACCAGCTGAGCGAAGTTCTCCACCGATCTCAACTAGATAATTGCTAATACCCGCTTGTTCTAAGTAAATTCCTATACTATCGACACCACGTCCCTTAGCAATAGCAGAAAAATCTAACTGCATTCCACTTGCCAGCCTTATTTCACGAAGCTTACTATCTAGGCGTAGCCGTTCAAAACCCACACGATCAAGCCTTGCTTTTATCATTTCTAGCGTAGGAAGGGCATTGTCATCTTCGTTATTATTATCTGTCTCATTATTATTATCTGTCCAACTAGCAGTTATTTCAGAACCAAAACCCCAAAGATTAACAAGCGGCGCTACAGTCACATCAAAATATCCTTCCGTAAACTCACTCAACTCAACAGCACTAGCAACCTGATCAAAAAACACCTCAGAAACACGGAACTGCAGCTCTGTTCCTAATGGCGCTCTGCTCGCTAAGTCTTTATTAAGCCGTGTAACCTCAGAATTACCTTCATAAGTCGAGAAAATATGATTGAATTCTACTAGCAACGTATCAATAGCTTCACGACTGACCCGACGCTTCACCGCCTCAGGTTCAAAATACTTCACCGTATAGGTTGTGCCCATTGTACTTCCTGTAACCGTGTTGAAGACAAATTGCTTTTTAGCAGCAGCACTTTCGGCATTAGCGAAGCGTGGCAATACTTCGGAGCGTGACAATACTTCGGAGCGTGGCAATATTTTAGAGCGCAGTAATACTTCAGAGCGTGGCAATACCTCAGAGCGCTGCAATACTTCGTCTCTCACAGAATAATACAGCGAAGTCGTCGCAACCTCTAATCTACGCTCATGTACTCCAATCTCACTCACTCCAGTTTCACTGGCTGCAGCTGGCATACAAGCCGTCACATGAACACCTATTACTAAGGAAACTGCAATAAAGACTGATCGCAATCGGCATACACCCTTTATAAGACCCATAAATCTAGCCTTACTTAATGCCAATCGGATATTATCGGGGAGCATTATCACTAATAATCACTAAGAGTCACTAATAATTACTAAGAGTCAGTAACAGTCAATATCAGTAATAGCCAATAATAGCATTATTAATAAAATAACACCTTATAACACCCCTAAAACTTAAGGGAGAAACCACCAAGACTAGCCGCCAAAGTCATCAAAAGCGATGTTTTCTTCCTCGACCCCCAGATCAGAAAGCAAATTAAGAACAGCCGTATTCATCATAGGTGGCCCACAGATATAGTATTCACATTCCTCAGGTTCTTTATGCGTTTTCAAATAATTTTCATAAAGCACGTCGTGAATAAATCCCACTTTACCCGTCCACTTGTCTTCAGCCACAGGCTCTGAAAGGGCAATATGCCAATTAAAATTGTCATGCTTGGCACTGAGTTTGTCAAAGTCTTCCTGGTAGAATATTTCGCGCTTGCTACGAGCACCGTACCAGAAACTAATCTTACGGCGACTATTTAATCTAAGCAATTGATCGAAGATATGCGATCGCATAGGCGCCATACCAGCACCGCCTCCGATAAAGATCATTTCCTTATCCGTTTCCTTAGCAAAAAATTCACCGTACGGTCCTGAAATAACCACTTTATCACCTGGTTTAAGTCCAAATATGTATGATGACATTTTGCCAGGAGGATAGCTCGTCTTAGCGGGCGGCGTTGCAATACGGACATTTAGCATAATAATACCCTTCTCTTCTGGATAATTAGCCATTGAATACGCCCGCACTGTATCTTCATCTACTTCAGAAGCGTAGTCCCATAAATTGAATTGATCCCACGCGTCGCGGTATTCTGTTTCGACTAGGAAATCTTTAAACTGCAGATGATGTGGCGGCGCCTCGATCTGAATATACCCCCCCGCTCTAAAATCAACATTTTCATTAGCAGGAAGTTCTAATATAAGCTCCTTAATAAACGTGGCGACATTGTGATTCGAACGGACGGTGCACTCCCATTTTTTAACTGAGAAAGCTTCCGCAGGCACTTCGATGCGCATATCGTTCTTCACTTTAACCTGACATGAAAGCCGCGTAGCACTACGTAATTCTGCTTTGGTGAGTTGTCCTTCCTCGACGGGAACAACACCCCCCCCTCCTGATATAACATTGACCTTGCACTGCGCACACGTTCCGCCACCACCACAAGCAGACGATATAAGAATATTTTTTTCTGCCAATGCCGTTAACAGCGACCCGCCACGAGCGACTTTAAGCGGCTTATCTTCATTGTCATTGATAACCAATTTCACAGCGCCCGCTTCGATAAGCTGCGACCGTGCTAGCAAAATAATACCCACTATAGCCAACACCACAAGCGTAAACATAACCACGCCTAAAATAATTATCATCAAACTCTCTTGCATCTCACCTTACACTCTTAAAACGTATATTCTTAAAAAATTCCAATGCGTCAATTCCAATGCGTCTAATTTATAAACCACCACTCAAAATTTAAAAATGTCAATGCGTCTAATTTAATTTATAACCTGCCACTCAAAACTAAAAAATGTCAATGTATCTAATTTATAACCCATCACTCAAAACTAAAAAATGTCCGTACGTTTAATCTCCAACCCGCTACTCAAACAACCTTGACAAATATGAATGAGAAATCACACGCGAAAATAATATAACAACCTTAACAAATACCGTAAATCACACGTAAAAAGACAATGCTATAAAACAACGCTATATAAACCCTTCTTAAAAAGAAACCCCTGCAAACGACATAAAAGCAATTGCCATAAGGCCTGTAATAATAAACGCTATCCCCAAGCCTTTTAACGGAGCGGGAATATGATTGTAATGAAGTTTCTCACGGATACCAGCAAATATGATTACCGCCAGAGCCCAGCCCGTCCCCGATCCTAACCCATAGACAACGCTCTCAGGGAAATTATAATCACGCTCAACCATAAACAATGACCCACCTAAAATAGCACAATTGACCGTTATAAGCGGTAGAAAGATACCAAGCGAATTATACAAAACAGGCACGTATTTATCTAAAAACATTTCTAAAATCTGCACCATTCCCGCTATTACGCCAATATATGAAATAAAACCTAAAAATGATAAGTCCACAGCTGCCAATTCCGCTACACCCGTCCAAGCAAGAGCACCTTCACGAAGCAAATAATTGTATATAAGGTTATTCGCAGGAACCGTTATTGCCTGTACGGTAATGACTGCAATACCTAACCCCACCGCCGTCGATATCTTCTTAGAACAGGCTAGAAATGTACACATTCCCAGAAAAAACGACAATGCCATATTTTCTACAAATACAGCCTGCATAAATAGTGATACGTAATATTCCATAACTTCTCGAACAAAAACCTTATAATTGCTGATTTTTTCCTAATTGTGATTGATTGATTGATTAATTAACCGATAGATTGTAAATTAATTGATTGATTAATGGGCTAATTGATTGACTGATTGATTAATGGACTGATTAATAAACTGACTGATTGACTGTGGATTGATTAATGAACTAGTTAATTAATTAATTGACTAATTGATTGATTAATGGGCTAATTGATTGACTGATTAATGGATTGACTGATTGATTAATGGATTGATTAATGAACTGACTGATTTATTGACTGACCGATAGATTGTAAATTGATTCACTGATTGGCGGATTGATTGCAGCGGTAGAGATTTTGCAGCGGTAGAGATTTAATTGTCCTCGTTTTGTTCAGGTTTCCAGACACGCACGAACCAGATAAAAAATCCTATCAAAAAGAACGCCGAAGGAGAGAGCAACATCATTCCATTGGGGACATACCAGCCGCCTTCTGTAGCAAGTGAGAGCACCTGAACACCAAATAACGACCCCGAACCAAAAAGCTCTCTAAAAAAACCTACCACCAATAACACAATACTGTATCCAATTCCATTTCCTAACCCATCAAATAGACTTTTCAGCGGCGAATTATGCATAGCATACCCCTCTGCACGTCCCATAATAATACAATTCGTGATAATAAGTCCAACAAATACAGATAATTGCTTACTGATGTCGTACACAAACGCTTTAAGTACTTGATCAGTCACAATCACTAACGAACTAATAATTGCCATCTGAACAATAATACGAATAGCACTCGGTACTTGATTGCGAATAACACTTACAAGGGTGTTTGACGCACATAAAACCACTATCACCGCTATTGACATGACCACTGAGGTCTTCAAATTAGACGTCACCGCTAAGGCCGAACAGATTCCTAAGATCTGCAGTGCTATAGGATTATTATCAAATACAGGAAACCAGACGTTTTTTTTAATTTCCTTGATTGTCTTTTTGCGTGCGCGGATCTTTTCTTCTGCTTGCATTCCTTCCGTACTCGTACTCATCATGTTGTTGCTCTTATAAAATAAATAGTAGTGATTGTATAAAATATATTGAATGTAGCGATTAGTGACTGCATGAAATCTTACCGATGCCTATTAGTGATGATGCGTAAAAAGGGAGGTTGGGTTATGTTTTTTGTTCATTTCTAAGGTGTTTATCGATATATTTCTTATATCCTTTATCGCCGAGCCAGAACTGCAGCATATTATCAACACCGCGTGTGGTGATCGTTGCTCCTGCCAGCCCATCGACTTCATTGGCTTGACTGGCACGACCTTTTACGACGGTGATAACAATTTCATCGTCCGTAGAAAAAACTTGTTTTCCTTTCCAACTTGCTTTCCACTTAAGATTATCGACTTCTCCACCTAGACCAGGTGTTTCAGCATGATCATAAAACGTGATGCCACGCACCGTTGTTCCATCATTTTCTAATGATAAAAATCCATACAAAGTCGACCACAGACCATAGCCCCTTATAGGAATAACCACCGCGTCAAGTTCCTCGTTCGCATCATATACTTCATAAACAAGAGAAATATTCTCACGTCTGCCGATTGCTGCGATGTCCTCAGCGTCATTGAGTGGGATGCTCAGATCGGGAGTTTTGCTTACCTTTTTTTGATTGTACGTCTCGATATTAAAATCATCGATCTTCTCACCCGTATCAAGATCAATAGCGAACGTCTTAATGCTTTCAAAGAGCTGTTCTATTTCTTCATTCGCCAAGTCGCCTTTTTCTGAGAGTCCAGAGACTGCAATGATATTTTTTTGCTTGTCTAGGAGCTTATTTCGGTCTTGTGCTGAACGCAACATGACCGCAAACAGCGATACCGAGAGCGAACAGAAGATACAAAGCATAAAAGCAACTAAAATAGTCTGACTAGGCCTGTCGTTTGCCATAACGCTGCAACCTCAACTTAACATTGGCTTGAATAACATAATGATCAATGATAGGGGCAAAGACATTCATAAATAGTATTGCCAGCATCATTCCCTCAGGAAAAGCAGGATTGATCACACGAATAAATACCACTAAAACTCCGATCAAAGCACCATAGATATATTTGCCCTTAATAGTCATCGCAGAAGAAACCGGGTCTGTAGCCATATACACCAATCCAAAAGCATAACCTCCCAAGACAAAATGCCACATAGGTGATATTTCAAACATTGGGTTTTCACTGTAGGGCGCTAGAAAGTTTAAAAACCACGCCGCTACAATCATTCCAAGTACAATAAAACTCATCACATGCCACGACCCAATCCGCGTTCCAATAAGAATTGCCGCCCCAGCAAGACACGCCAATGTCGAAACTTCTCCCATTGAACCAGGAATAAATCCTAAAAATGCATCCATCCACGTATAATCAGCCACTAACCCCGCCGCCCCTGATACAGCAGCAACCGCTAGTGGTGTAGCTTGCGTATAACCATCAATAGCAACCCACACAGCATCACCAGACATCTCCGCAGGATAAGCAAAAAACAAATAGGCACGTGCCGTCAGCGCTGGATTGAGGAAATTATACCCAACACCGCCGAAGATTTCCTTCCCGACAACAACACCAAACGAAGTCGCAACAACCACCTGCCACAACGGAACTGTTGGCGGCATCGTAAGGGGAATAAGAAATGCCGTCACAAGAAACCCCTCTGAAACTTCGTGTTTGCGTAACACAGCAATTAAAACTTCCCAAAAACCACCCGTAGCCAACGTCACCAATAACACAGGCATAAAATAAAGGGAGCCATAAACTACATTGCTCCAAAAACTCGAACCATAAACATTGAGTCCTAAAAACTCCATCACCGCAATACGCCACCCCGCAATATCAAGCGACGCTACACTCGCAGCCAAAGCGGCTTGATAACCAATATTATAAATACCTATTGCCATTGGAAGTGCTAACGTCATGACAACAATGATCATCATTCTCTTTTGATCGAGGGCATCACGAAGGTGACACAACCCTTGCGTTACTCTACTTGGCGAATACGCTATCGTATCGAACAGATCGTAGATAGGAGCAAGGTTTTCATAACGTCCTCCTTTGGCAAAATGAGGTTCTATCTTCGTATCTAAATACTTTCTAACCTTATCCATTTCTAAGCCTCATATGATAACAACCATTCAAAAACATAATAATAACAATTCAAATAACTAACTTTTCACACCGAATATCTAATATTAATTGCAGTGATCAGCTTTTTTCTTGATAAAGAGCGCCGAGCACCTCTTCTAAGGCATCAGAAATATTGTTTTTACCTGGGCAGACGAACGTACACAAAGCAAGGTCTTCTCCGTCTAATTCCAAAGCGCCCAATTGTTCTGCTGCTTCGAGGTCTTTGACAAGCAATGCTTTAATAAGGGGGGTTGCTAGAATATTAAGGGGCAGCACTTCTTCGTAGGCGCCGATTGGGACCACAGCGCGATGACTTCCATGCGTAGATGTACCGATTGCAAACCGTTTGTTTTTGAACAAACCAGAGACAAATACCGCTTTGAGTGAAAATTTATTGGCACCAGGACGCATAAAATCCTGAAAATAACGCCCTCTGTCCTCTTTTAGAACGGCTACCGCATTCGCATAAGCCCCTAAGAAGTGTACACCAGGTTCGACTTTTCTACCTGCAAGCGGAGAGCCTGAGACAATTCTAAAATCACTTTGCTCGCTTGCTTGAGAATCTTTGCTTGCCGTTTTAACAGGCACTGGGCGGCTAGCTAGCGTACTACGGTTTTTTTCAGCTTCATACCCAGCCACCGTCAATTCTCGTTTGACAAGATCATTGAGATTCGCTCCGATACGTGTTTTTAGCATACGCGGATGCGCCACTTCAGTGCCTCCCAAAGCAACATACCGTTCGACAAATATCTTACCGGTTAAAAACAATTTGCCAATTTTAATAACATCTTGATACCCCACATGCCACACCCGATCATCGGTCGTTGCTATGGGATCAATGAAATGAATATGCGTGCCTACCAGTCCTGCTGGATGTTTTCCCGTAAATACATGCTGCTGCACGCGTTCGTTCTCAGCATGTGGAATATCACTATTCTTTGCCCTGCATACATGCACATACCCTGGTGTCAATTGGGCTAAGACATGCAGTCCGCACACAAAGGCTTTCTCATTTACAGCAATAACATGACTGGGATGACTTCCCAACGGGTCTGTATCGGTTGCTGTCACAAAGATTGAGCGGGGTGTGGCTTTCATATCTGCTATACCGCCGAACGGACGCTCACGGATCACAGCCCAGCATCCCGCTTCATTAAGCCGGTCACGGATAACAGAACTTGCCAGCCCTTTAATGTCATTAATAGCTAGTGTAGGAAAGGACGGTCTATGTTCTTCTACTTCAGCTAGGGCTATTTCTAATGCGAGGAGTTTTCGTTTAGCTCCGCGATGAATTGCTTTTACGGTCCCACCGCCAGGGGCCGTGAACAGAACACCACTGACCTTGTCTTCAAATAACGGTGTGCCAATCTGCACCTCTTCATTTTCAGCGACCAAGAGCCTTGGTTTTATGTTCTTATAATCTAATGCAACAACACCTACCGTAGAAACTGCAGCAGCCTGTTCGATGATGGCAACCGGTTTTCCTACCAATGGAATATCAAGACCTTTTTTTATAGCAAACGTACCCATAAATTGCAACAAGACTAAATAATGATCTCTACTTAATGATCTCTACTCTTAAGAACGACGATTCCCAGAGAACGTTTCTCAAAGAACGGTTCTTATATTTGAACAGTCACCTTCAAATCAACTCATCTAAGCGCCTAATTTCAATGTACTGTCTTTAATTCACTGATGCACTATCATTGATTCACTATTGGTGTCATTTGTCGTCTAATTTTCCACAGAAACACCTAAAATAACAAAATCAGGGCTTATTGGCACTGCTTGTTACTGAAATGTGATAATGCTACTTGTTATTCTCTTTATTTTTTTGTATTTGTTTATATTTGTTTATATATCGTTATTGTGCGTTATTGCGACTGTATTTTATGATTGTATTATATTGTTTTAGTAATGCGATGATTGTTTTATAATGCAGTGCTGTATTTTTTCATTGTATTTTATTGTATTGTATTGTATCGCATCGTATTCTATTGTTACTGTGCTATGTTACGTTATTTTACACTATTATTGCAGAATACTGCAGAATACTTGTAGAAACCTATAAAACCAGCTGTGAGTATTGAGCCACGTTTTGATAAATATTATAAAAAAAATCATAAATTTGCAAGAACTATGAATTTACTATCCAATCCTATACAATCCACTACTAAAAAGGTAATACTTTTTTGTGTAAAGTCAACTAAAATTTTATCAAAATTTTAAAAAAATCATTAATTGCAATATTTAAATTTTTAATTTGCCATAAATATTTACCACAAATGCTAGTCATGCTAGCCACCGTAAAATATGGCATAAAATCCTAACCCTAAAATCCTACCTCTAATATCACGCTTATTGAAATAAATCGGTTAAATTTATCACGATAAATAAGTTGCCATTCATCCAATACTACTATTTAACCTATATTTATAACTAATTATCATTTATACCTAACAAATATGATCTTCTTTTCTAATATAGACAAAAATCATTGATATTTCCCTTGTCTAGAATAGATATAATTCTTCTTTTCTAAAATAGAGGCAGAAATTATGAGCTAATACCATCTACAGCCAGGGCAAAATCCATCAGAGCACAACATAAATACTATATGTAAAACACTAAAACACAATAGTACGATAAATAATACAAATTTCAGCTAGCCCCATAATATGATAGTATATTTAGAATAACAACTGATAACCATAGGGCGTCATTAACTTAAATTAACGTCATTGACATATATCGATAAAGGACTACAAGTGAGATAAGATTGCGATAACAGGATAATAATCACGATACAATAAACACGACACCGCCATAATACAGTACAATAATACGGTACAATAATCTAACACAGCACAGCCATTTTTTTCACTGCAAAACTTAAAAATTCTCAAATTCTTAAATTCTCATAGCTGCTAAGAGATTTTAATACTATAATTAATATCGTTTATCAATCACTTATAGACTGTAATTCAATCATTTAGACTTTGTTTTAGACTTTGTGAATGAAAGAACATTGACGCTAATCTCTAATGATTTATATACTGAACACTTGTAACTTGTATTTTGGGCTTTATGAATAAAAAACCTTAGCGATAACTCCTAATCATTTATGTATCATTCATATATTTAACACTTGTACTTAATATTTATACGACTCTCTATTGATATAACTATCAAAAAGAACTAAAATTCCGTAAAACTAAAATCCTTCAAATAACACTCGTACAAATACCTCAACCTATCAATCACTCAGACCATTTACTAACCTGCTAGGTATACACTAGACATATAATTCTCAGTCTATACTGCATTATTTATAAAAATATCCTTGAAAAACAATTTCACATTCCTTACAATTTTATAAAAGCATTCATCTTCAGTATCATCAAAATTATGGAAATTAGTAAATTTGGCGGTGAATTTAAACTCATAGACGCGATAGTCAAACACGTCAAAGACCCTGGCATTATCAAAGATTATGGTGATGATGCCGCCGTTATCAAAACAAGCGACCCCAAGGTCCATCAACTCATCTCAACAGATATGTTTACAGATGGGAATCATTTTTCTACCAAGTATTTCAGCCCGTTGGAAATTGGTTATAAGGTCTCAGAAGCGACCCTTTCAGACATTGCTGCTATGGGCGGGAAACCTAAGTACATGTTCATAAGCATCTGTCTACGTAAAAACCTGCAAATAGCCTACCTGCGCTCACTTTACAGAGGTATTTACAACAGTTGTTCGCACCATAAAGTGCTTATCTTAGGCGGAGATACAGTCCGCAATAACAAAATCTCCTGCGCCCTTACTGCTGTAGGCGAAGTTTCCACCGAAAATCTTTGTCTTAGAAGTAGTGCTAAAGTAGGCGATATCGTTAAAGTCACAGGCGAACTCGGTGGTTCTAACGCAGGCTTCATCATTCTCAAACGTGAATACCTAGGACATAGGTACATCAAAAAGAAACATCTCCAACCACGCTGCCGCCTAGACCTCGTCGATAAAATCGCTCCGCTAGCCAACGCAATGATTGACGTCTCAGACGGTATCGCAGGAGACCTTAAACATATTTGTGACCAAAGCGGCGTTGGGGCTGAGATTATCAAACAAGATATTCCCATTTCTAAACAAGTCATTCATGCCGCCCGCGCTCTCAAAATGAACCCTCACAACTTTGCTATCTATGGTGGTGAAGATTTTGAATTGCTTTACACGGTCCCCGAAGAAAATGCCAAAAAAACACCTGGAACAACCATAGGACGTATCGTCTCAGGTAACGGTGTTACCCTCGTCGACCGTAAAATGCACACTCGTGAAGTCCTTAAAGGGGGCTACGAACATTTTTAAAATCATCATTAAAATCATCATTTAATGCAATGGAAGATGCACCGCTCATCATTGCTGGCAAAACCTTCTCATCACGGCTTATCATGGGATCAGGTAAATTTGAAAATTCTAACCTCATGAAACAGAGTCTTCTAACAAGCGGCGCCCAGATGATAACTATTGCTCTCAAACGCATTGACATTGCCAATCCCAATGATGACTTTTTAACGACAATTAAAACCACCGCTGCTCATTTTCTTCCCAATACCGCAGGCGCACGAACCGCTCACGATGCCCTGCGCATTGCAAGACTCGCCAGAGCAGCCAGTGGTAATAATTGGATCAAACTAGAAGTTACACCCAACCCCAAACATTTGCTACCTGACCCGATTGAAACGCTTACCGCAGCCGCCGCACTTGTTAAAGAAGATTTTATTGTACTTCCTTATATCAATGCCGATCCTATCTTAGCCAAGCGACTTGAAGAACTAGGTTGTGCTACCGTTATGCCGCTAGGCGCCCCTATTGGCTCTAATCGTGGTCTTAAAACCCTCGATCAGATAAAAATCATTATTGCCGAAGCCACTGTTCCAGTCGTAGTCGATGCAGGAATCGGCGCACCTTCACATGCAGCACTCGCTATGGAATTAGGCGCTGACGCCGTTCTCGTCAATACAGCCATCGCTACAGCAGACGATCCCAGCACTATGGCTCAGGCTTTCAAATTAGCCGTTTGTGCTGGCAGACTTGCTTATCTCTCGCACAAAGCAAGAACAACGTCTTCTGTTTATGCCCACGCCTCTTCACCGCTTCCAGACTTTCTTAATAGCTAACCTACATATACCATTTAAAGAAGCCGATAAAAACAAATTAATACAAACTGCAGACAATGGCTGAGAAATATTTAAATCAAGCAACTCTTAAAAAGTTAAAACGTGTGTTCGAGGCCCGCAGCAGGCTAGCTATATTTATGCACAATCATCCCGATCCAGACGCCCTAGCGTCTGCCCTCATCCTCCAGAGCATAGCACAGCATTTTAATACGCACTCAGATATCATCTTAAATGGCGTCCCCAATCAACAAGAAAACCACACCATGATCCGGCTCCTTAATATTCGTCTCGCTAAAGACAGTCATTACACCAGCCGCCGCCATTCATTAACCGCCCTAGTCGATTGTCAGAAATCAATGAAAAATCATAGCTTTCCTGAAGACCGCTACCCAGATATCAATTTCGATCACCATTTCGAGAAAACTTCTCATTCTCCCAATCAACACAGGTTCAAGATGATCAATCCTAACGTAGGTGCGACCGCTTCACTCCTCATGCACACACTACTAGCACTCAAATTAACAGTCACCCCCAAGCTAGCAACCGCATATGCCTATGCACTCTTATCAGAAACAAGATACTTGTCACGTGAATTTTCTAAATACGACATTGCTATTTATAAAAAGATCATTCCTAAGGTCAATTTCACGATCATAGCCGAGATTCAAAACACCAAACGACCCAATTTATTTTACCAGATCCTAAGGAAAGCACTCGCCGTCCACAAACTTCGCAATAACCTCATAGTCTGTCCCTTAGGAGAATTATGTCAGATCAACCCACCACCAGCCAATGCCAGTAACCCATCACTACCGAAGCAAAAAACAGAAACTCAAAATTGGCTTAACGGAAAATTGTCACACCTAGACTTTGTCCACCAGATCGCAGAAGAATTTTCTAAAATGGAAGATGTGTATCTAGTGATCGTCACAGGCGTTATTCGTGTTGGCAGTAAAACGATTGGGAAGATCTCATTGCGTGGAGAACATCCCGATCTCAAACTGGGTGCCTGGCTCAAACGAGCCATGAAACCTTATGGAAGTGGTGGCGGACACCACACCACTGCTGCTGGAAATTTCACTTGTAGCGAACAGACCGTTATCAAAGCGGTCACAACTATGATTGAAAAACAACTCTCAACGAGGTTAAAGCAAAAGATCTTAGCCGATCTGAAGAAAACTTCTTATCACTACCATGCGCCTAGTAGCCGTTAGGTGTTAAAAGAAGTAACGAATCATTTTATCAAAATCCCGCACGACCGATATCTGTACGGTAGTACATCCCCGTGAACTGGACTTTTTTTATATCTTCATAAACTAATTGGTGTGCTGCAGCTAGCGTGGGGGCGATCGCTGTCAATGCCAGCACACGTCCTCCGCTGGTATAAAGCGTCTTTGTAGAAGGATCATAGCGTGTTCCTGCATGAAAGACCAGGCTATGCGTAATGTCTTCTAGCCCTGTAATAGCATAGTCTGTTTCGTAGTGCTGTGGATAGCCTTTACTTGCTAGCACGACGGTTACAGCAGCAGTGGTTTTAAATTGAAATGCACTCTCAGGCAAAGCAGCTAATTTTTTTTGACAAGCCGCCATTATGACTTCGAGGGCATCTCCTGTAAAAAGAGGTAATATGCATTGCGATTCGGGATCGCCTAGGCGCACGTTAAATTCTAATACTTGATAGCCTTCTTTTTTATCTTTGATCAGTCCAGCATAAAGAATACCCTTAAAAGGTGTGTTGCGGGTACGCATGGTTTTAATGATCGGAAGAATGATGGTCTGTTCTAGTTGTGTGACAAGATCATTATTAATAAATGGTATCGGTGTATACACACCCATTCCCCCCGTATTGGGGCCTTGATTGTTATCAAGAAGACGTTTGTGATCTTGAGAGAATGGAAAGGTTTTTATTGTCTCTCCATCACTGATGGCTATCATAGACAACTCAGGCCCTTCTAGAAATGCTTCGATAAGCACTTGCTCGGCGGCAGGGCCAAACAATTTGTCTTCCCAGTAAGCATCTAGCGCAGTAATTGCCTCTTCCATATTATTAGCAATAATGACCCCCTTACCTGCACATAAACCATTGGCTTTGAGGACATAGGGAGGTGGCTGCTTTTTAAGATAAGCTTCAGCAGCAGAACGCTCTTTAGCTGTAAAGACAGCATAAGAGGGGGTAGGAACACCCGCCTCGTTCATCACCCGCTTAGCAAAGACCTTAGAACATTCTAATTGCGCTGCTTCCTTATTAGGACCAAAGGCATGAATACCCATTGCCTCCACAGCATCGACGAGTCCCGCACATAAATACTGCTCAGGACCGACAATAACGAGGTCAATCTTCGCCCGCTGCAAAAAAGCTATCAATTCTTCATAAGGTGGATGAAGTGAAATGTTAATATTTTTGAATGACTGGGCACTTCCACCATTGCCAGGAATGACGTAAATCTCACCTGCCTGCTTAGATCTTCCTACCAGATAAGCAAGCGCATGCTCACGACCGCCCCCTCCTATTATAGCTACATTAATCATTATAAAAAAACTAAAAATCTTTATATTCTCACCTATGATGATTCCCTTGATTGGTCATAATCATCTTATAATTATACAATCACTCTCTTTTTAGAGATAATATTTTGAAGTACTCGCTTTAAATCAAACCTGCTAAAAAAGTGTTTTTAGAAAGGATTTTACCATTAACTCATACAAGCCACAGCTAAATAATCCCGTGTACGCTTGTCTTCACATCGGAAAGTTATTTAAAGAAATCATTTAAAGATTGATAAAAAGAACCATAAAACAAAATCACATGTGGGATATTATAGGCGATATTCATGGCGAAGCAACCAAATTAAAAAAATTGCTCCATAAACTAGGATACACACAGAAGGAAGAGTATTATTTCCATCATCCTAAGCGTAAAGTTTGTTTCCTGGGTGATTATATTGACAGAGGTCAAAACATTGCTGAAAGCCTAAAAATCGTTAAGACCATGACAGAACGCCGTACAGCCAGCGCGCTTATGGGAAATCATGAATTTAACTACTTAGCTTTTATGACTAAACGTGCCCCCGCACACACCTACTGTACCCAAATTCCAAACAAACAAGTGCCTGATAAAAAAATAGGCTCTTCTAACCTAAATTCTGCACAAAAGTTAAGACAATACGTTCGTTTCAATCAAAACAAAAAAGCTAACCCTAGCTCCACAGCCAAGTATACGCCGATCTACGTAAGAAGACGCAATAAACGGCATCGCAATGAAGTTTCAAATACAATTAAAGAATTCAATCGGTTAGATGACAAAGGAGTCTCTTTTATCGACTGGATGTACAGCCGACCTATTTACCTAGAAACACCCACATTTCGGGCTATCCACGCTGCATGGGATAGAGAGGCTATAAAAATACTCCGTAAGAATCCACACTTTGTTAAGAACAAGCACCACATTACCCCTAATTTACTTCAAAACTTTCACAATCATGAACCTTCTAAACAAGCACTCAATTTGCTGCTCAAAGGCATCACATGGAATCTCCCCCCTCCTATGACCTTTCTAGACCATACAGGAATCGCACGCGATTATGTTCGGTTTGCCTGGTGGAAATCAAATCAAGCCACGTATCTCACAAACATTAACAATCTAGCCAAGTATTTATTGCTAAACCCTACTAAAGCAGAGAGATTAATCAAATCACTTCATCAACATCGCTTGCCAGCACCTAATCATTACCTGCCTGGTTATGCCCGTAGTGAAAAACCTCTATTTATCGGGCATTTCTGGCTAGAACAGGAGCGCATCCAACAGTTTAATCATGCTATCTTAAAAAAAGCAAAGACCCCTTATCTTCTCAAACACAATCTCTGTTGCCTAGATTTCTCTGCCGCACAAGGAGGCCCTTTGGTTGCTTACCGCTTCAATGGAGAAAAAAAGCTAACCGAAAAAAACTTTGTATGGACATTCTAAAACATCATCGTTCTAAAACATCATTGTTCTAAAATATCATTGCTCTAAAACATCATCTTACACAACAAAATCTCTTTCATTCACAATACTTTAGAATGAAATTAACTTGTCTCATCCCAACTCTCCTCAGCCCAAGTACGAATATCATCATAATAAAATGTATAATTGAGAACGTCTTTAACTTTTTGGTTGTCTACAATCTTACCTTTTCGTAACGAGGGCGATTGATTTTCTAGCTTTGCTTCGAACAAAGAGTCTTTTGAGATTATTTTTTTGTAAAGAGTGTAACGTGAGGGGTGAGTACTGACCACACCATTGAACGTTTCATCCTTAGGAAATGGATTAGTGGAGATGATTTTCAATGCAAGCGCTGCGGCATCTTTGACGTGAATAAGATTGGTCGGCAAATCAAGTGATTTTACAAGAAGTGCGTCCTTAGATTTAAAAAATCGGTATGGATGACGACCTTTGCCTACTAAACCTCCCAATCTTAGAAGACTCACTTGAAAATCGGGATTCGCACTGCTCCACGTTTGAAGCATTATTTCAATTTTCCTGAGTGTTTTGCCAGCAATACTGACAGGTTCAAGCATATCGTTCTCATCTACAACTGCCGATCTACCCATTTTTCTTCCATTAGGAAGAGGACGATCTGCATATACAGAAGTAGAGGAAATAAAGACGATTCTTTTTATAGTTCTTTTTGAATTATTTGAATTATTTAGAACTTCGGAAGCCGGCAACGGCAAGTGCGCCAGTGCTAGCAATCTCAACCACAACGCCATTTCATTGGGATACCGGTCTGTGATCGCTCCCAATTGCCGTCGTGGTGGAATCGCTATAACATACGCATCACTTGTAAGAAAAGACCTCTGACTGGGGGTGGCTATATATTTTTTACGTAATTGCGATTCTGTTATATGACGGTCTGTTCCATCGAGGTAAAATTGGATTGGCGTCCCCCCTAGGGCTTTGATTTCATTGAACCGTTCTGCTCTCTGCTCAGTAATAGAGGCTAGCAAGGACTCCTTTGGATATTGTGCTTTTGCCTGAATTAAAATTTGTTTCCCTAAGAAACCACATCCTAAGATAGCTAGCTTCACAGTTTGAAATCTTAATGATCCTATCAATATATATATCAATATATCAATACAAAATAGTAAAATCATTCCAATTTTTTTCGGTCGTTTGCTTATCACTCGTTATTGTGACAGTTGAGACCTCAGCGGCGGGGGGTCCTTTTTTAAGAGCTTGTAGCAATTCATTTAATGCAGATTGTGGTCCATAAGCCAATGTCTCAACAGTTCCAGTCGGGAGATTACGTACAGTTCCACAGAGTGCTAATTTGCGTGCAGTACTATGGACAAATTGCCGATATCCGACACCTTGGACGCGACCGTGTGAGAGATATTTTTTTATATACGTTTTTTCTGAAGAATTCATATATCATTTACCTTTTATCTTAAGAAACCCGTAGTTTTTACCTTTATGTTCATATCTTTTTCTATCTATATTTTTTGCTTAGTGGAATAGTTGAGTACAATTTTTTTACCACCACTCTCATCACTCTTTGTAACGGTAGATAATAAAATAAATTTTGATATTTTTCAAGTCGATTTTATGCTATGACACCACTTATCCTATTTTAACCTCCGCTGGTTACTTACGTGACGGACACATTAAGTCCATCACGTAAGTAACTACGGCACTTTTGTTTTGATGGGTAACATGCTAGCGTATATTAACAAATACAGCCGCATCCACATCCACATTTGCAATTATCTTCAATCATTGTATACACCTCGTACAAAATTAAAATTTACCTTGATAATGATTATTATAATTTATAAAGATTGTTAATACGTTAAAATTATTTAGATAAATGGTTTAGATAAATAGGGTAAATTATTAAGGCTTTGTTAACGTGGGGTAGCGACAAGATTAGCGTCTGCAGTCGCTTCATGCGGGGCGTCATCAGTAAAAACATGTTCAATGCTAATAGTTCCATGTTCTTTTAGATCGATAAGCAATTGACAAGGTTTGGTTTCGGGCAATGTAAGTAAAAAATTGGCTACCGGTGAGACAATATGCTCATTAAATGCATGACGAAGTCCGCGTGCACCCGAAATGTCTTCAAATCCTTCTGAACTCACTAGCTCTTTTACTGCGTCTCTCACAACAAGCTGGATACCCCGTTCTCTCAAACGGGCAGCAAACTCAGCAAGCTCGATCTCTAATATTTTACCTATATTAGCAATTGTGAGTCTATTAAATAAAATCACTTCATCGATACGACCAATAAGCTCAGGTTTTAGATGTGATTTGAGGTGCTGTCTGAGTAGTTTCTGCACTTCACGGTATTTTTTCTCAGAATCTTTACCTGCTTGACCGTACTGTTGTAAGTTTTGCTGAAGTAGGTTTGGCTGAAGTGGTTTTGAATTGTTATCGCCATTGATAGTAGAGGCATTTACGTGACGTCCTAGGTGCGAATCTAGATGTGAAATAAGGTTCGACGTTAAGATCACAACCGTATTCGTAAAATTTACTTTTTTGCCACTACTAGTAACAAGAGAGCCATTGTCTAAGATTTGAAGTAAAATGTTTAATACTTCACTGTGTGCCTTTTCTATTTCATCGAAAAGAATCACCGAATAGGGATGTTCACGAACCGTGTCGCAAACCGTTTTGCCCTGATCATAACCAACATACCCAGGCGGCGCCCCAATGATTTTTGCAATTGAATGTAATTCCATATATTCTGACATATCTAGCCGAATCAAGCGTTTTTTGTCATGAAAGAGGTATTCTGCCAGACATTCTGCTGTAAAAGTTTTACCAACACCGGTACTTCCTAAAAATAAAAACGAACCAATCGGTCTTTGGCTAGCACTGAGTCCTAATTTGCTCCGCCTGATTGCATTGCCAATTGCTTTAAGGACGTGGTTTTGATCGACAATAGTCTCAGCAAGCTTTTTCTCCATAGTAAGCAATTGTGATTTTTCATCTGCTTTCAGGTCTGAGATAGGAATTCCTGTCCATCTGGAGACAACGTGTTGAATATGTGATCGCTCGACAACATGATTGACGATGTGCCTTGTATTTCCTTGGGAAATAGCTTTTTTAAGCAGCAGTTCCAATTCTGTCAATTTTTTTTCTAACGCTGGGCGGGTACTGTAACGAATCTCAGCGACTTGATCTAATCTTCCTTCACGAACAAGTCGTGTTTCTTTGTTTTTGAGTTCGTCGAGCTGTTTCTTAGCGGTGCTCACGTCATCATAATATTTCTTAGAAGCAAGCCAATCTTTTTTGAGTTTCTGCAATTTTTCACCAATGGCATTTTGATTGGCTTTGAGATCATTGAGTTTAGCACGATTGCGTGCCTCAGTTGTGGCAGGTCCTGCCGCAGAACGGAGCCATAAGTCTGTTTCAATCGTGTCTTTATCAACATTTTTATCAATATTTTTAGCAGTATTTTTACTAGTATTATTATCAATATCTCTATCAGCAGCAGGTTCGAGGGTATTTTTATTAGCACCGACAATTTTTTTAAAGAAATTGCTGCCTGGTTTTTTACTGAGCCCTTTGATTTCAATCGTAAGTCGTTCGTAATCACGTTCTAAAACGTCAATCTCTTCAGGCATGCTTTCTAGATCGACTTTGACTTTAGCAGCCGCTTCATCGAGCAGATCAATTGCTTTATCAGGAAGATATCTATCATTGATATAGCGTTCTGAGAGAGTAACAGCGGCTTCCATCGCTTCATCGGTAATTTCAACTTTGTGATGAAGTTCATAACGGTCACGGAGACCACGTAAGATTGACAATGTTTCGGTGGGTGTGCTTTCAGCAACATAGACCGATTGCAGTCTACGTTCAAATGCAGGGTCTTTTTCGATATATTTCTTATATTCATCAATGGTTGTCGCCCCAATGAGGCGAATTGACCCGCGGCCGAGCGCTGGTTTGAGAAGATTAGCAGCGTCCAATGCGCCGTCTAGTTTTCCTGCTCCCATAAGTGTATGAATTTCATCGATAAAGAGAATAATTTTACCCTTAGAAGCTTCTACGTAGTGCATGATTTTTTTGAGGCGTTCTTCGAATTGGCCACGAAATTGACTTCCTGCCATAACACTTCCAAGGTCTAACGACAGCAATGTTGTTCCCTTAAGCGATAGGGGAACATCCGATTTGACAATTCTCCGTGCGAGTCCTTCGACGATTGCGGTTTTACCGACGCCTGCTTGCCCGATTAATATAGGATTATTCTTCATTTTACGGCTGAGTATTTCCATTAACCGCCGTGTTTCTTCCAATTTTCCGATAATGGGTTCTAATTTTTCTTCACGTGCTAGATTTGTAAGGTTTTGTGTGTATTTATCAATAAATTTCTTTTGTTCCATTTTTTGTGTAGTTTCCCCTCGTGTATTAAATTGCTGTGAATGCTCAATTAAGGTTTTTTTGTTCACGCGATATTTCTCTAAATAACTACGAAACCACGTGTCTTCTCCTGCTAAGGCGAATAGGATGTGCTTTGGATAGAGTTCTTGTTCATTTTGGTACTTGGCGTCTTGTCCGGCGACTGCAAACAAGCGCTGAGCAGCACCGTTCATGCTAGGAATTCGTCCCATATTTGCTGTAGTTCCGTTATTTTTCCTATTAGAAGGCGATTGTGAGCTATTTTCTGTTTTAGTATCCTGCTGCTCTGTAAAATTGGCGAGGTCGCGCTTGAGTTCAATCACATTGACCTTTAAATCCTGTAATAAATGCTCACTCCACGCACTCTCCTCTAGTAATGCCATGAGAATATGATCAGGACGAAGTACGGGAGTTTCATGTGTCAATGCTCCTTGGATTGCAGCTTCTATCACCGCCTGCAATTCTGGACTGAGCCCCATTGCTCCACTTCCTTGTGTGGGTTGTTCTGAATGATTCATCTCTCCTAACCTCTTTTTATTGCTATCATTTCAATCATCATTGAATATTCATTTAGTCGTTGTTTAATCGTTGTTTAATCGTTGTTTAATCGTTGTTTAATCGTTGTTTAATCGTTGTTTAATCGTTGTTTAATCGTTGTTTAATCGTTGTTTAATCGTTGTTTAATCGTTGTTTAATCGTCAATTCGTTTTCATTTAACAGTAATTGAGTTTATATTGAAATTCAATTAGGGTTTTACTGAGTAGTGATTCGTTTTATATTGGATTTGTTTTATATTGTTCTTACTACATAGTAATATCAATTTCCATGCCAAAATACAATACCCTTACCTAACTGAATTGCTTCTAATACGACAACTTTCTGCTCTTAACAACTGATTGACTGCTGATAATGTCCCAACAATGTTCTAATTTGTAGCAAAATGACACATATTGTGGTCTTAGTGGACTCTTATTGCTTACAATTGCGATGAATAATTGCGATGAATTTTACAGAACCTCTTCGCTAGCACTAGGAATCTTGTTATTAATGATTGTGAGTTTATTAACCGTAAAAACTGTGATTATATGTAATAATTTTAAATGGAATATCAAAAACATCGTGATAACTTCAAACAATGACCCAAAAACCTATCAAGGTATTTAAGTAACAATAGTAAACTTATGATCGTTTATTATGACACTGAATTTCATCACAACTAATGATTACTAGCATCCAAACCACTTCCTATAACTATACTAAATACAGTCATATTGAATAAATACAGCCTTATTAAACTTAACCACATAAAATACTATGAATTCTGATAAGAAATCTATGAGTTCATCGCCTAGTCTAGCACAGATAGAAGCCATATACACAAGTCCGCTTTCAGACCTTGTCTTCAAAGCCCAAACGACACACAGACATCACCACAACGCAAACACAATTCAAAAATCTGTCCTCTATTCAATTAAAACCGGCGGATGTAAAGAAGACTGTGCCTACTGCGCTCAGAGTAAACACTATCAAACAGGCGTCAAGCCCACACGACTGACTCCATTAGTAGAAACCATTGCAAAGGCTAGGGTCGCTAAAAATTCAGGCGCTTCACGATTTTGTATGGGAGCCTCAGGAACACGTGTACAAAACGGAAAAGAATTTGAAACCATTCTCGAAATGGTAAGCGAAGTCAAAAAATTAGGTCTAGAAAGCTGCGCCACCTTAGGTATGCTCACCCTAGACCAAGCGAAACGTCTCAAAAAAGCAGGCCTAGACTATTACAATCACAACATTGACACCTCACGTTCGCATTATAAAAAAATCATCACCACCCGAAGCTTCGAAGAACGCATTGAAACACTACGCAATGTTAGAAAAGCAGGCCTCAATATCTGCACAGGGGGTATTTTGGGAATGGGCGAAACAAACCAAGACCGCATTGAATTTATTGCCGAGCTAGTTAAATTTTCACCCCCCCCTGAAAGTATCACAATCAATCGGCTTGTTCCTATTGCCGGAACACCGCTAGCCAAAGTACCGCCTATTGAATGGGATGCGCTAGTACGGACTATTGCTACCCTACGCATTCTAGCACCCGTATCAGCAATTCGACTCTCAGCAGGTCGTGAAACAATGAGCGAATCTTTACAATTTCTATGTTTCATGGCAGGTGCAAACTCTATTTTTAGTGGAAGCAAACTCCTCACCACGCCTAATCGAACTGAGAGTGCCGACACCGCTCTTTTTGAAAAATTGGGTCTTGCTCCACAAGAAACTCCTCTTCATAACCAGGTTTCTTAACACCAATCCATTAGCTGTAATGCTTAAATCTAGTTAGCCGTAACTTTTTAGCCTTTTAGCAAGCAAATCACAAACCTCTTCGTCTGCTACGCTCTGCGTATATCGTTATTATTATTATAATAAATCACTATGAAAATTAACATTCGTGAAGAATACATTCACACCCAGCCACCGCTAAACATCGCTGAGAGCCCTGCATTGCCAAGTGAGCTTTTTAAAGAATGGTACAGTACTGCCTACGATCACGACCCCAAAACAGCCAATATTATGACTATTGCTACCCTTTCAAAAAAAAATTCACCACCTCCGCTACCTTCTAGTATGCATAGCGCCAATCACGACGGTCTTACGAGTAACGATTCTAAGATCGCAGCACCAGAATTCTCTCCTGCTATACGAATTGTCCTGCTCCGCGAATATAACGAAGACTGTTATATTTTCTACACACACTATACGAGTGCGAAAGGAGAACAACTAACAAGCCATCCAACCATTGCCCTCAATTTTTACTGGCATAGCCTCCACAGACAAATACGTATTTACGGTATAACTAAGCGCGTGTCTTATGAAAAATCTGAAAAATACTTTAAAAGTAGACCCTTCCTAAGTCAAGTAGCGACAACGCTTTCTAACCAAAGCACCCCACTAACCGATTATGAAGCCTTCCAAAAAAGCATAACCACCCTAGCTGCAGACTATAAAGGCAGAGAACATGAACTCAAATGTCCTACCACATGGGGCGGTATTTCCATTAGCGCGTATTATTATGAATTCTGGCAAGGACGTCCATCACGAGTTCATGAGCGACTGGTCTATGAAAAAACCACTTCCACCAACCCAAATCGCACAGCTACACAAAATAAATCAGAAGTAACTTCAGCTACGTGGCAGAAGAAACTACTTTATCCATAAAAAGACTAGACCCCCCATATCATAACCCAATACCAAAAACACCAAGCACCTATCCTTCGTTTCTCTTCCATGCAAGCCTACCTCGATCTTATAGAAAAGACACTCACCCAAGGTACACTCATCGAAAACAGAACTGCCACAGCAGCTTATACAATGCTAGGCGGTCTCATTGAACATGACATGCAAAAGGGATACCCGCTCCTCACAACAAAAAAAATGCCCTTTCGAACCATAGCCACAGAATTAGAATTCTTCATCAAAGGAAGAACCGATAAAAAATGGCTGCAAGAACGCCATTGCCATATCTGGGATGAATGGTGCAATCCTAAAAAAGTTGCTCACATCGAAGCACGTGACGAACGTATCGCCAGGCAACGCAAAGAAGACGACCTGGGCCCCATTTACGGCAAACAGTGGCGCTCATTCACTTCAACACCCACACCGCCCGCACAAAACCCTCACAGTAGTACCCCCAATCAAAACTCACCTGTAGCCATTGATCAATTGCAGAACCTTATTACAGAACTTCAAAAAAACCCAAATAGTAGAAGGCTTCTTGTCTCAGCATGGAATCCGCTCGATCTTCCTGAAATGGCCCTGCCGCCCTGTCACGTTCTATTCCAGGTGACCGTCATTGAAAAAACCTTATCGTTGACGTGGTTTCAACGGAGTGCCGATCTTATGCTCGGAATCCCCTTCAATATCGCTTCCTATGCGCTCCTCCTCCACCTCCTAGCCAAAGAAAGTGGCTACACCGAAGGAAAATTAATAGGCATGCTGTCTAATATTCACATCTACGAAAATCATCGCCTCGCAGCAGAGCAGCAACTAGAACGCACTCCGAAACCGCTGCCTAAGATCACAACTCCTCATTTCACTTCTATTTTCAATTGGTCTTATCCAGACACACACCTTCAGCATTACACCCATCACCCTAAAATAAAACTTCCAATAGCCATTTAATACTCACTTAAAAAAACACTACCTGCTAGTCTCCTTGCCGCTAAGGTCTACTTTATTTAGTAGGAATTGGTATAGCGAGGTTTTTATTTGACGCGTCGTTATTTTCAAGCAGTCCGCTAGTCATTATAAGATTTAGATCATGCCCCCACCAGCTACTACTTCAACGACTCCAACGACTTTATTAACCGCCATTGACATAGTAGCTGCCCTTGACATCGAGAACGGCATCGGGACAGGAACAGCTATGCCTTGGCATCTTAAAGCCGACCTGAAATGGTTTGCTACCCTCACCACCACCCACTCAAATAAAACAGACGATAAATGGTTAGCAAAAAAATCTATTCACGCTGCAAAAGCTACCATACCTTCAAGCAGCCCACCCCCACCACTACGTCCACACACAGGTGTTATCATGGGCAGAAAAACATGGGAAGCACTCCCCAGCCAATACCAACCCCTCCCCCATCGTATCAATATTATCCTCTCCAAACAAGAGCGCCATAAATACTTGACCACCTCAGCGCTCACTCATAAAAATGTAAAAACCTATACTACATTAGAACAAGCACTAACCTACGCCAGTATAGAATTAAAACGGCTTTTTGTCATCGGTGGGCGTAGACTGTATCAACAATTTCTAACCCCCCCGCTTAATACAGAACTTCGCTATCTGTATATAACACACATCGCTAAAAATTTCAATTGCAAAGTCAAGTTTCCAAATTTTCTAGACCTCGTAGCATCAGAAAAATTATCTCTTATTAAAGAAAAAGAAAAGGACCTCGCCTATGAGATCATTCGCTACCGTATGAAGAAAGCCTGTACTAAAAACTAGCTGTCTGCTAAAATTTTAGAACGCCATTCATCAGATATTTTTACCTTCTCGAACGTAACTAGATCAATGAGTACATGCACCGTCTTCGCCTCAGCAACAAAAACTTCTTTAGTGTTATACATTTTATAATGAATAGTAAAAGAAGTCGTTCCGACATGAGTGCACGCGACTACAACCTTAATGTGATCCCCTAAGCGGATAGGTTTTTTGTAATCGGCTTCGCTGTGAACGATGATAGTCGCTTGTTTTTGCTGGAAGATAACAGTATGAAAATTTTTAGCAAAGATCGCTTCAAAAAAGACTTCCAGAGCGCTTTCGCAGAGATCATACAATCGTGGAAAAAATATCAACCCCGCCGCATCGACATGTGCCATCGTGATGCGAATAGAATGTGTGGCTAATGACTTCATCTATAATAATCTCTCGTTATTAAGAGGGCGTCATTACAAAGCATTTTTTATTTAAGCTCCTAAGTAGACACGGTACGTGTCCAGTACTTTTTCACGTTCGAGCTTAATAAAATCTTCATCAAGACTACCTCGCTTAGAAGCGATTGAGGACATAATAAGTTGCTTGCGTTTGTCATTGATTCCTGCTAAGATACGCTGTTGCGAATTGTATGGAATTGACGAGAGCGCAGCGGCTATCGTATCATTGTCGAGATTATCTAACGTAAGACGTGCGGCATCGGATTCGTCTTCTAAGAAGTCTTTAAAATTAAGAGCGTATTTTTTATAACGTTCGTAGAGATGTGGGTCTTCATTTTTAAAGCTCTCAATAATATCTTTACTGTCATCAGCACTTTTAAGAATAGTTTGATTGAGTGTTTCCCGTTCAGCCTTAGGTGTGAAGATCCGTGCTGCCAGTTCATCGATGTAATAATTAAGCTCTTTCTTAATGTTGTCAAGTTCATCTTCGCTGATATAAGTAGGCGTATTGAGTTTCTTCATGAGTTCTTTTTTGCGTTGATGCGGTGCATTTCTGACATAACTGAGCAGCAATTTTCCATCGACATAATTAGAAATGCTGACTAATTGAATGACCGTCAACCGCGAAAAGATAGACTCCACTTCTTTATCTGAGAGCAATGAGAGTTTAGAGATCGGATCGAATGCTTCCAGTGAAATAAGCGATTCGTAATCGCGGAGATTTTTAGTATTGTCTTTAAAGGTCTTTTTTCTGTATTCCTCTAATTCCTCTTCGGTTTCATATTCATCTAAGATAGAGGGGTCTAGTTTAAAGTTTTCTTCCAAGAAACCAAACCGCTTTCTCGCACTCTCACTTCTAAAAGCAAGAATAAGTTTATTCTTCTCTTCATTAGAAAGATTGACAAAGTAACTACGTGAAATGAGCGGGTTTTTTAAGAACAATTTCACAAATTCAAATTGCTCTTCAATGTATTTCGGAGGAGGACGTTTGACAGGTCGCGGCGCTGCTACTTCAGGTGCTTGCTCTGTTTCATCGTCAACAGAACCTGCACTCGCTGCTGCTAGTACATTGGGGGTTTTGTCATCATTTACGGCGTCGCCGCCAGATTTCAGGGGAGCGCCAGCAGCATTAGCATCAAGTTCAGTTTTTTTTTTATCGACTTGATCACGAATGACAATGCGTTTGACAGCAGGGGTATTGCGATTGTCCTGCCGTAATACAACCATTAAGATTCCAAAGAGAACTAGGGCAAAAAACAATATGGCTAGGAAGATCAGGAGTCCATACCAGATCAGTGAAGATTCGCGAATAAAATTGGTAAAAAACGAGTCTTGATTGGTTGCTGGAGGCGCTACGACTGGATTATTGTTAGCATTATTATCGGGAATAATATTGGAAATAATGACTGGCTGATCTGGGGGAGGTGGCTCTGGTTGTTCGATGATAATGGGTTGCTGCTGCTGTTGGGGTGGTTGCTGTTGCTGTGGTTCAGTAGGCGGGATGATATTAGAAATAATCACGGGCGGTTGATTTTGCTGGACAGGCTGTACTTGGGGTGGTGCTGGGGCTGGCGGCGTCGCTGTGGGTGTTCTACTAAGATTACGTCGTGCTTCACGGTCTGCCCGAATCCGTGAAAAATCGGCTGGAATAATTGAGATATTGACGATATCTGGATACAATGTGTCTAATTGGTTGGCAATTGCATTTTCAACTGCAGAAATAGTTAAATCGGGCAAGGTTTCATCTATGGTCACATTGACACTGATATTTTTAAGCAGAATATTATTACGATAGCGTACTCCTTGTTCTTCAGCGGGTTGTGTATTCGTTAATAGGGGTTGTGAAGGAATGGGGATTGGTTCGCCGGGAATGAGACTGTCACTAAATGAATTGAGCCCTGGCAGAAGTTCATCACCTAAGGAAGACTGGCCGGGTGCTGGGTCTGTCGTCTCAGCAAAGATAGCAACGTTAGCTGAGAAACTATCACGCGGCAGTACTTTACCTAAGTATTGTTCTATTTTCTGCAATAATCTACGCTCTAGCGTAGTGATGCTTTGTTCCTGAGCTCCTAACGAAGTGCTGAGTGCCGAGAAGAAAACCAGCATAACAGTCATTCTAAATATACAACTTGACAATGATTTCACAAAAAACCTCTCATAAATGATGACCTTTATCTATTATTGACATGGTAAAAAATTAATCCTGTTCACCAACTAATATTAATGCTCTTCTTATATATCGGATTTTTAACTTTTATTTTTAAGACAATATCTATAAATCATTAAAACAGTTATTTATAAATGCAATGAACCTTATATTTCATGTTCTTAGCCTCAAAGCACAACAACTTGTGTTTAAATTGTGTTTAAGACGGGATATTACGTACGCTTTGGTCTAGTAGCGTATGTTTTGGCTAACGAACTTTAATGACCACACGTCTATTGAGACTTCTATTTTTTTCGCTGTCATTAGGAACGGCTGGGCGTGTATCAGAAAATCCTTGAACTTTAAACCGCTTATCATCAAAACCAGACAATAAAAACAAATCCAACACACTCAAGGCACGTGCTGTCGATAAATACCAATTGGACGGGAACTGGACGTTATTAATGGGTATATTGTCGGTATGTCCTTCTATTTCAAAGTTATAACTATCGGGGAGGTTTCTAAATACAGCCTGCAATTGTGAAAAAAGCGGAATACTGTTAGAATTGAGTTCTGCTGAGCCTGAGATAAATAAAACTTCATCGCGTATTGAAATATCAACACCTAATTCATTAGCTTCGACGTTAACGATCTGTTCGAGATTCTCGCTCGCAAGAAATTCCTCGATGCTTTCTTCAAGTCGTTCAATAGACGTCTGTTCAGAAACCTTGCTTTCTACGGTACGTTTAATAGATTCGTATTTATTTGGATTAATAACTGATATAGAGATAAGTAATATGAAAAAACACAACAGTACAGTGACCATATCACCATATGAAACCGCCCACGTGTTTTCTTCATCGAGGGCAATTTCCTTGTCATAAAACCGTGAAAGCTTATTTTTAGCCATGTTAAATACAAATTCTCCTTATCGCTATATTTATATGCTGTTATATTTATATGCTGTTATATTTATATGCTGTTATATTTATATGCTGTTATGTAAGCACGATTCTAAAAAGAATAAAACTGCACATAACCTTCTAAAAAGCATGAAATTACGCACATCTACTACAAAAAACAACCTAAAATCACAATCTTTTACGTAGCACTAGCTTTTCAATCACAAAAACCTATACCTACCAGTACCAACCTAATTCTGACTAATTCTGATTAATACCAACTAATAACAATTAGTGTCATTAAATCCTGCTCATAGAAAGACTTCACTGTAGCGCAGCAAGTGCATTTAAAGAATTATACACATAAAAAGTCGTTTTTCTCAAAAAAAGAGGGCGGGTTAAAATTTATCAATAAATTTTTGCTCGACATAAAATGAAGGTTTGCCAGTAGAAAGCAGTCCTACCCAAAAAGCAGCGACTTGGAATGCATCCATTTGCAGATTTTTTACATTTTCTAAGCGAACACCAATAGGTTTAATGATGAGCACCGAGATAAATAGACCATAAAGCGTTGTAAGCAGCGCAAGTGCCATACTCGGACCAATAAGTGTCGGTTCTGTCAAATTAAACAAAAGTTTTATCAACCCTAAAACCGTACCAATAATCCCCAAAGAAGGCAAAATATTGGCTAACGTACTGACTGCTTTAAGGTGAAGATCATACTGTTTTCTAACGATTCCTGCTTCATTGCCCATAATCTCAACAATATCGTCAAATGGGATTTTGAGTTGAATGTTCTCAATCAAAACAGGCCACACCCGCGGCATTTCACTAGTACGAATAGCACTATCAATTCCCGAAGCACCACTGGTATAATATTGATCGCTCATGTTTTTAAGTTTATTGGCTAGAATGACCATCTGCGCATTCATTTTTGCTGGCGATCTAAATATAGACTCACGAATGATAAATTGGATCTGCCGCAAATCATATGAAACAAGGATAAACCCAATTAATAACGTAACCATAAATACAAAAGATTTTATATCAATAATGCCATATATAGGCTGATTATTGTCCTCTACAGCCGTATTTTCTAAGCTAGGAATATCATTTTCAATTCCAGAGAGCACTCTAAAAGCCGCATTATTGAAGGGCAATCCTAACCCTTCATTCAAATATATTTCACCTATCTCAGTAGATAGATAAACTGGAAAAATAATGAACAAAACACCTATAATTCTTGCTATAAACTGAAACATCAATAAATCCCTATTCTATCTCATTAATCCTTATTCTAATTTTCTAGCCCTTTACATTTACACACTCACACAGACACACTCTTTTAAGTAGCAATGCGTTTTATTACAAAACAAACCCGTAATTTATTCGAAATAAATACCAGAACCACGCGTTTTTTGAGTCAATATCCGTTAATATCCGTTAATATCCGTTAATATCCGTTAATATCCGTCCATACTCTAATTTTAATTGTCAATTTTAATCCTATGATACGGTGATGTCTGTAAGATTTACTTGAAATTGATCATTACTTACAATGATGACAAACACCAATTCCCATCAAATAAATACAACTAGCGTATAAATAACACATAAGCAGCATATAAATAACACATAAATAGCATATAAATAACATAAAACTAGCACATGAAAGCTAATTTAATCCCGTACGATTGAAATAATTTTTAAATCGCTTCAAGTCTTATACGTAGACTCGTCATTATTATTCTTTTAATAAAGTACTTTCTTGATCAAAATAGGAGCTAGGAATTTCCTTTAAAAATCTGGAAACTTGAAAAAAATCAAATTCACCACGAATTTGCTTGATTTTAGCCGAAGAAATGTACAGTCTTCGCATCGCTCGAGTCACCGCAACATAAAACAAACGCCTTTCTTCCTCCAATTGACTCACTTCTCCCATACTCAGAAAATGTGGAAAAACACCTTCCTCCATCCCCACAACATGAACTGTATGATATTCCAATCCTTTAGCATTGTGAACGGTAAGTAGATTGATAACTTCTGCATCTTTTTCTGGCTCTTCACTCCCCGCCAGAGAAATGTTCTCCAAAAAAGCCGACAATAACCCTTGCTTAGAACGGGCAGTACTATTGTTTACATTGTCAGTACTTTCATTGTCAGTACTTTCATTGTCGGTTTCCTCAGAAAAATCAAGCCCCGAATAAACTAATTGTTTGAGTGACCCGAGACGAACATCCCGTTCAAATTTATCCGACACCTGCTCATAATAATGCCAAAGACCACTCTTATTTATCACATACTCAATCACTTCATTAAGCGGCTGCCCCATAGCAACCTTCTCTCTAGCACTACGTATGAACTGCACAAAATCACTCAGCACCGTATGAACACGCTTAGGAAGTCGCTCTAATAATTTCGGATGTGCAAGTACCTCCAAAATAGTATTCTCTTCAAAGCCGCCTTCATTGTCCTCGCCAGCAGCAGTTAAATCATTCTCACCACCGATTTTCTTTTCACCAAGTCCCATTAAGTGCTCGTCTAGAAATTGAAATATTGTCTTAACCGTCTGCTCACCAATAGAACGCTTGGGTACATTAATACACGCTCTAAAAGCAGGACGGTCTCTAAGATTGACAATAAAATTAAGATAAGCAAGTACTTCTTTAATTTCCTTACGTTCATAAAAACGATACCCCTTGACCACACGATAAGGTACTTGCGCCTTAATAAGATGCTCCTCAATGATCCGTGATTGGTAATTGGTTCGATAAAATATAGCCATTTCTGATAGCTTGGCGCCCTCTTTTCTAAGGGTGAGAACATTGCGTGTTACCCAATCGGCTTCTTCTGAATCACTCTTAAATTCTAAATACAATGGATTCGTTCCTACAGAATCACGCTGGGCAAACAATTTCCGTACACCCTGTTTATATCTCGCATTACCCGCTATAACGGCATTGGCAAAATTCAATATCGCATTGGTACTGCGATAATTCTCTTCTAAGAGAACACAATGAACATTAGCGTATTTTCTAGAAAATTGCAGAATATTAGTGATCTGCGCCCCACGAAAGCCATAAATAGCTTGATTGTGATCGCCTACTACTGTAATCAATGTGCCTTGCTTAGCGAACTGTTCAATGATCTTCTCCTGAACCGAATCTGTATCTTGATATTCATCTACAAGTAAATACTTCCATCGTCTTCCTACATAATCACGGACTGATGCATGTTCATTTAGCAACCTTAATGTGAGTACAATAAGATCATCGAAATCAACACGATTGCTCTCTATTAGAAGTTTTTCATAAGCACGGTAAATAGTTAAAAAAGATTTTTTCTTGGTTTTGAGTGGAAACGTGAAATTCTTATCTATCTGTCCTTCCAGATCAGATGCGTCACTGAAAATAAGTTTGTTCTTAGCAAGACTGATAAACCTACTCGCTTCTTTCAATTCCTGAACATTGAAATCATGTTCCTTAAATATTTCTCGCAGAAATGCTTTTTTTTGTGTGTCATCACAAATAACAAAACCATTCTGCCTAGCTGGCAACAAATGTAAAAACATTCTTAAAAATCTCACTCCGAAGGCGTGAAATGTCATAATTGACCTTTCATACGACCTTAGCGACCGATTTTTATACTGCGACTTACTTGGAAACTTTGACTGCGTAGCCCCTCCTTCTGCTAAGCTTACTTCATCTGTTCTATCAAATTTTACCGATACAGCGGCATGTGAAGAGGAGGACTGCCTCGACTGAGTTTCTAAATCATCCGTACTGCGATGTGGATTTAGATACCGATTGGTTTCTTCATCAGCAGAAGTCAAGCGGGTATTGTAATGATCTACTACTTGTAAAAATTGTTTGATGCGCTCTTGCATTTCATAAGCCGCCTTATTCGTAAAAGTCATAGCCAGCAATGAATAGGGGTCTACATTTAAGTTTTTAATCAAATGGAAGATCTTAGCCGTAATAACCCGTGTTTTGCCAGAACCCGCCCCAGCTAAAATAAGGACATGCCGATCCGTGACCTCTACCGCTTCACGTTGCTTAGCATTCAGACGCATAGAAATTAGAGAAGTTGCCGCTGCCATAAAATTTTCATTCTACACCCATTCACACTAATTCACAATAATAAACAGCTCAATACACACTAACAAACAGCTCAATATAATCGCAGTACGTCGTCTTACTCATCCGCAAACTGTTCGCTTTTATAAAATTTTCCATCAATATAGACATCAATTTTTCCAGTCCCAACGGTACGGTATGGAAAACTAGCCAGTCGCCCAGCAAGAATAGATCGGTAGACCACACGATAATCTTCTTGCACCGCGTCGCTGATAACAAACTCAATGTCACGTAAAACGATCTCACGTGCCGCTGCCTTATCATCATTCTCACTGATATTAGATAACGCCGTTCTGTCTTCATAAATAGCCGACGTACCAAGACAAGGACAGTAATACTGGTTGTTATTATTAGCTACATTCTGGTCTGACGCGGTTACTTCTGCTAACGATGTTACAGGAAAAGGAACGCGCATTGTAAAAACGCGCAACTTTTCAAGGGGCAGCGCAGCGGCGTCTAGATTGGTGTCATTGCCTTCAATAGCAACCGTAAATTTCACGGTTGTTCCTTCGGCAACTATCGTTCCTGGCGAAATATCCTGGTCGAAGATGAGTCCTGCCTTAGCGGGGTCTGTGGTGGGTAAAAATTTGACCTGGACGTCGATTCCTTTACTGGTGAGATTGTCATAAACTTTACGATAAGCTTCCATGCGAAAGTCCTCGACACGAAAACTGTTCTCGACGAGGCCACGGCTTACAAAAAAGACAATATCCTGTTCGACGTCTATTTGTTCATCAGGACGTGGTAATTGATCGATGATAATGCCTTCTGGCGCTGTTTCTGAGAACCGTTCAATTTTAACGACACGCGGAATCCTACGCGCACCAGCAAGTTGTGTATAAATTTGTTTTTTGACAAGACCAAACTCGCTACCGATGAAGTTGCCCATGATCTCTAATTGTGTCCCTGCGCTGACGATGAGTGTAACAGCGCGCCCCTCCTTAACAAACATACCTGGTTCGGGGTTTTGAGAAATAATTCGATTCCGATCGACATCCGCTGCCAATTTTTCATATACAATAGGCTTCAAATCACGTTCCTGCAGCCACTTCAACGTCACAATCAAATCTTGATCTCTAAAATTTTCAAGAACATGTATCTCGCGATTGCCAATCATCACCCAGAACGCCACCAAAAATATAAAACTAAACACACTTCCTAATAGGACCGTGTACTTAGCTAAGACTACCATCGATACTTGTACGGGTTTCTTAGGCATCTCAGGAGTGACCCGCGGGTCTACTAAACGGTGGTCTTTTTTGTTTTTGGGTGCTAGTTTCCCTGTATTCAATGGTTTTGAAGAATCATGAGTTGTTCGCTTAAATGGATAATCACTGTGTTTCTTTATTGCCATTGTTGATCTCTGCTTTTTTGATCGTTTTTATTGATCGCTTTTATCGATCGCTTTTTTGAACGCGTTTAACTACTCTCTTTGAACGCTTGATTTCTACCCAAACGCAAGTGATATTGATCTAATTATACCATTACATCGTCTCATTACATCATCTTAGCGGCAGTTATTGTCTTAGTTTTATGAAATATGACCGTTAGCGACATTAAAATTAGACTTATCTCTTTCTTCCACTGGGCAATTAAGTCTTATTGAGAGTATTGAGAGTATTGAGAGTATTGAGAGTATTAGAGGTATTAAGAGTATTAATGAATGGTGAATGCCACTCCTACCCAGAAATAGCGGGGTCAATATCTAGAAATGGCTATTATCTATGCGATCATGAAAGAAATTGATTTTTTTTAGGCAGGTAGAGACCAGTCAATTTATAATATCATCACATAATAAACTGCGCAGCTAAACGTCCTCCTACCTTTGACTCTAAAATCTAAAAAACAATCTCCATCTCGTACTGTTTTCATAGGCGACGTCCATGGTTGCTTAGACGAATTGTTAGAACTTATAGCAAAAATCAACGTCTTAATGCGAGATATTGCTCCGCACAAAATAAAAATCCTTTTCTTAGGAGACCTTATCGGCAAAGGCCCGCACCCTAAGGAAGTTATCGAATGGGTTCATCATCATCACCACATTTCGCTCTTAGGCAATCATGAATGGTCTTATCTCATGGCATTAAAAGACTTTCCAGATCAGAGAACTACGCGTTATCAATTAAAAAAACACCTCATACCTACATCAAAAAACACCCCTCCTGCAGTTAATTCTTTACCGCACTACCAAGCTTTAAAAGCCTCACTAGGCGCAGAGGGGCACAATTTTATTAAATCGTTTCCACTTTATATCGATGAAGAAAATTTTATTGCAGTGCATGGCGGCTTTCATCCACATTTTTCACTAGCAGAATGTCCGCCAGAATTCATTGTAAATGTACGGACTATTGATAACAAACCCTGGCATCATTATTATACAGGCAAAAAAACTGTTTTTTACGGTCACTGGGCTGCCCAGGGACTTCTCATCAAAAAAAATGCTATCGGACTAGACAGTGGGTGCGTGTATGGTGGAAAATTGTCCGCTTATGTTTTAGAAACAAAAACCTTAATACAAGTTAAAGCTCGCAGACGTTACGTGGCTATTTGAACCTAGTTGTTATTGTTGTTTAGAACAAAACTGCCACCAAACTTACAAACTTACTTACAAAACCTAGTAAGGCAGAGTGTAATCTTTATAATTAAGTAGGGCAGTATCTTTTAACTTTAATAAAACAGCAACCCGTTAACCGATGATCACGTTGTTTCTAAGAAACTACGTACATACCTATTCCAAAGAAATAAAAACGTAGGCGCAATATAAATGGATGAATACGTTCCACTCAGAAGACCAATAATCAAATAAAACGAAAATATACGATAATCGCCCGTTGTCGCTAGATATAACGCCATCACAACCGCCAATGTCGTAAAGGACGTAATGATTGTACGGCCTAAGACTCTATTGATAGCCAGGTTGACAAGTTTTTTGTAATTGTTAGACGTGTATGTGGGTGTCTCTTCACGAATTCTATCTAACAGGACAATCGTATCATTGACCGAATACCCGAATGTTGTCAAAATAGCAACGATGATAAGAATAGTGAGTTCATCGCCTAACAGTAACACAAAGGCTAAAATAACCATCACGTCATAAATAACCGCACTGATCGCAGCCAGCGCAAACGGAAATTCAAACCTCAATGTAAGATACCCGATAATAAGAACAAGTACAACCAGAGACGTCCAGATAGCATTCGTTCTATTTTCAGCACTGAGGACACTCCCTACAAGTCTGCTCTGTAAAATAGAGAATTCTGTTTCATCATAATGCTTGGCTAGAGCTTGCTTTAATTTCGTAGCGGGGGTGAGGACTTCTGTTTTATTCTCTGCTTCCTCACTTTCAGTTACGGGTGCAAAGGGAATTTGCACATCGGATGAAGCGGACTGCGTGTCTTCGGTGCTGCTATCGTTGTTGTTATTATTATCAGTGGTTTCTGGTGTTTGTGAGTTTTGTAATTCAGTGGTTTCAGTGGTTTCAGTGGTTTCAGTGGTTTCAGTGGTTTCAGTGGTTTCAGTGGTTTCAGTGGTTTCAGTGGTTTCAGTGGTTTCAGTGGTTTCAGTAGTTTCAGTAGTTTTCTCAGGATCAGTCACCGCTGTGATTTCATCTGCTTCAGAAATGGCAAATCTGATAAGAAATGTGTTTTGCCGTGTCAATATTTCCTGTACTTCGGTATTAAGACCACTAGAAGCGAGTTGTTCACGCAGGGTCTCTGAGTCAATTGTTCCTACTTCGCCTGCAGCAGTTTCTGTTAGAACAACGGTTGCTTCCAGGCCTCCTCTAAAATCTGTGCCATAATTAAAGCCCCTAACTGTCAATAAAACAACCATAGCAACCACTATGGCGAAGGATAGGGCTAGAAAAAAGTAGTGAAATTTAAAGAAATTGATATCTTTCATGAAAACTTTTATGAAAACCTTTATAAAAACTTTTACGGATAACCACGTATGCAGTTAAAAATACTTCTAAAAAAATTATTTCTAAATAATCAATGCAGAATGACGTCTGATATAGCCAAGATCAAGTAAAAAATCAAATATCAGTCGCGTCACAAACAAAGACGTGAACATACTGACAATTATTCCTACAAACAGTGTCGTTGCAAATCCCTGCAGAAAGCCAGAACCGTAGTAAAACAACATGAATGCAGCAATAAGCGTTGTCACGTTGGCATCGAAGATAGTCCAGAACGCTCGTGCGTACCCTTTGCGAATAGAGTCGGCTATATTACCCTTCGTGCTTTTGAGTTCTTCACGAATACGTGAAAAAATAATGACATTAGCATCAATAGACATCCCAATAGTAAGGAGTAGCCCTGCTATACCCGAAATAGAGAGCGCTAAGCCAAATGAAGCTAGAAAAGAAATGATAAGAATAGCATTTAATACAAGTGCCGTCACAGCTATTAAACCTGAAAAACGATAATAGACAAGCATGAACAAAATTATAACGATAAGACTCGTAAAGAGGGCTTGAAAAGCACGTGTTCTAAGCTCTTCGCCTAACTTAGCAGCAATGATATCTTCTGAAATAATTCTAATCGGCACAGGCAAACTTCCTGACCTTAGAATCAATGCCAAATCACGCGCTTCATCGAGCGTGAATCCACCTGAGATCTGAGCTTGTCCACTTGGGATATGTTGATTAATATTGGGAGCCGACATTACATTTCCGTCGAGTAAAATCGCTAAACTGCGTCCTGTATTTTGTGCCGTCACTTCTGAAAATTGACTCGTTCCAATACTATTGAGTTCAAACGCCACCACAGGTTCGCCGTACTGATTGTAATCAAGTCTAGCATTTTGAATATTGTCACCGTCGATTAAGACCTCACGTTCGAGAACAACGGGATAACTGCGTTCGCGTTTCCCAAGTTCATTGGGTTCGTAAAAAAATGCCACTTCACGACTAGGATCGCTATGCGTAGGATTTTGACCATCAATGTTCTCATCATAGGTATAAGATTCACTAGCCTCATTGTCGACAAGTTTAAATTCTAATCTTCCCGTTGTAGAGACAAGGCTCTGCACCCGCTCAGAACTCGTTTCACCGGGAATCTGAATAGTCAATCGATAATTGGGTTGTTTACGAATAGTGATTTCAGAAACACCTGCTGCATCGATGCGATTTTGAATTTTGGTCACAATTCTATCAATAGCTTCTTGCCGTGCTTCAGCATCGATCTCAGCTAGCGGTGTCCCAGTAAGCTCACTTAATTTAGCAAAATCCGCCTCGACATCGATAGACAATCCTCCGCTTAAATCCAAACCTGGTTTAATAGCCTTGATACGTGTTGCCTTAGCCTTATCATAAGCTAATTTAGTGGCAGGATCGTCTAGGGGATTAGTTGTAGTGGGCTCTATTTCTGCTACGTCATTCGTTAGATCGGACTGGGCAGGTGGTACTGGAACTTCATCTGTATCTAGTCCTAGATCATTGGCAATATCAATATCATCGGGCAAAGCAGGTGGTACGTCGGTTGCATCTGTTTCAGCAGGTTGTTCTAGCACAACTTCTTCATTGCCAGCAAGAGACGAAGCAGCGAATCGACCTTTATTTTCAACTAGGTCTCTAATTTTTTTGTCCGTAAAGAAATAGTATTCAAGCGACGGATAGAGCGAATATCCGCTCACACTGATAAAGAGTAGAACTATAAATAATCTAGATGACTTTGCCATAACGTGTACTAGAACCGTAATAATCTAAGGGGTGTTTATAAAAAACGCAAGTAAGTTTTTCTTAGAAACATAAGTACAGAACCTTATTTTCTGCCTTTGTTATTGCTTCCATTGGATTTTTGTTGCGTGGTTTTAGCAGATTTTGACTGAGCGTCGGACTTAGAGGTCGTTTCTGCTTCAGCGCCCACTCCTAGAACTTCCATAATAGTCGCACGCACGACTTCTACACGAACATCTTTAGCGAGTTCTGCCACTACGATTTTACCATCATTTTTAAAGTGATTGACTTTTGCATAAAGACCACCACTCGTGATGAAAATATCACCTTTGCGGAGATTTTCACGCTTGCGTTCAAGTGCTTTTTGTTTCTTAGCCTGCGGACGAATAAGCAAAAAGTAAAAGATCAGTATTACCAATACAAACGGTAAAAATACTCCAAATGGAGAACTCCCACCCGAATTATTTGCTTGCGCATACAATATATCTATCATTGTCGTACTCTTATATAATATATCAATATAAAGTTATTTTATTCTTACAATATAACTTAAAATATTATTTATAAAAACATTTGATTACCTTAACGTAGGGCTCTTAATATTTAACACGCAGCCTATTATAATAAATAATAATAATACTGCGGTTAATATGATTTACGTTAAACATGATTTACTTATGTGATTTATTGATCTGAATTTATTGTTCTGATTTATTATTGTTAATGTGTAATGTGGCTTGTTTAAAGTACGGTTGCTGTTGATTTAGCGTATGATTGCTATTATTTGCTGTTATTTGCTGTTATTTCTTACTTATTTTTACGGTGTTATTGAGTATTAAAGCAATAATTATACCATTAATAGCCCTTGACCATCCCATTAAATCATAACATTGAGCATTTATTAAATACATTTGATTTATTGCAAGGATTCATTTACTGCAAGGATTTATTGTAGGAGGTTGTTTTAGGGACTAGAACCACTTATACTGGCATTGAAACGCATAATATTTCACTTAACATTAGGTGACTTACTCTGCTAACCTTATTCTACTATGACGTGCTTTCATGCTTAGGAACAGCTTTCAGATAGATTGCTTCCGTTTGAAAGTATAAATTTTCTATCATAATCTCTTCTGCCCCACTAAATACACAAAATGCCTGCTCACTGCTAAGCTCAAAGACCGTTTTATCTTTATTAGAATTCATAGCGTCCAGAGTAACTTTATTAGGTAACTTATTGTTCCGAAGGGCAAGATTCTGCTTGGAATGGAGGTTTTTACCAGCATAAGCTTCTAAATCAAGATGGCTTTTACTCCCCGCAGCGCCCAACCCAAAAGAAAGAACGACATCTCCTTTCAATACATATAATAAAAGATAATCGTCTTCACATACTTCAATGATTCCACTCTGAGGAGGAATAATCGTTTTAAATACCGTAAAATTAGGAAAATCGGCTATGACACTGGTATTTTGCTTGCCCTGTTTTCTCTTTTTGTGCTCAGTTAGATCCACGTGCGAATGCGATAATATAGGGGCTTGAGAAGTATTTTGAGGACTTGCTAACGATCCAGTTGAGCGCGCTAGGTTTTTATCACATAAAAGCGGTTCTGCACACGAGGAATTTTGATGATCTCCCTGTTCTTTCACAAACCGTGCCAATGAACCCCCAGAAACAGAAGTACACACTTTTTCCATAACCGCTTCGATATGCGTCTCGTCAAATAACGCAAACGCAGCATCCGTATCCCAATTGGCTTGTGTGAGCGTTTTCTGAATAAATGAAATAATAAGTCGTTCATAATGGGGTGTTTGAAATTCTACTGCACGAACACCGTGCTGCAGCGAATGTGGAACACCAGGGGGAATGACAATCGTATCGCCCACAGCAACAGGAATCAAGGCAGAAAAACTCTCCATCTCCGCACGCTTTTTCTTTTCTTCATCCTGCAATTCAATTGGAATGCTTGCCATCCATTTTTTTAATTCAGCAGGTGAAACTTCAGCATTGAGAGGAAAACCGTATTCTAGCCGCTTTTTATCTAGCTGGTTGTCAATGCTTAGCCTAATTTTACGATAACTTGCAATCGCTTCCCTAAAAGCTGTTTTGAATGCTGCAAACGTTTTATACTGCCTCCGCTTCTCAACATTGAAACCTAAGCGAATAGCCCCCCGCTTTTCAGCAGCTAACCTTTCATTATCTAAATTATCCGCATCATCCGAACTATCAAAATTCTTGTCTTCTGCTATTTCATCACGTTTTTTGACAGATGGGATAGACATTGGGGGTCTGTTAAACATTTCATGATGGAACTGAGCGTCAGGATGAATATTGGAGATCGCATAAACTTCGCGTTTTTTTTGATGTAATTCATAGTAAAGATCGCCATAATCTTTATCCGGTAGGGGATCAAGTACTTTAAGAAGAATAGGGTCTTTATCAGGATTCTTAAAGGCAATTGAGACAAGCGGCTTCAATAAATAAGAAGCGTCCATAATACGAGAAATGGGCATGAATTGTTCCACCGTGCCCTGATCAGACAATCCACCTAAAAGAGATACCCCTCGCTTCTCAATTCCCGTATACCAAATCTCTTTCCCCCAAGGCTTTTTCACATGAACAGCTTTAAGAACACCTCCCAATCTTCCATTATAACAACAACCCTTGTAATGATTAGCCAATTGCCGCTGGACACTTTTTAGCATAGCCCATGAAAGCGTAAATTTTTCATTGCACGCAGCACCTTTTCCAATTGTTCTAGTTTTCTCAGCCTTTTCAATATATTTAGCTTTTTCAGCCTCTCCTTCAAACCTAGCTAGCGATGAAGTGTCTTCATCCATTCGGCTGTGAAGTCGTGTGACCAATTGATACCACGTTCGAAGCGAACTCGTCGATAAAGTACTGCACATGCAATATTGTTCTAAATTTTTCACACGTGCAGCAAAAAGGGGTGCCCCACTAAACAAACCCAATTCAGATATTTGATAAGGCAATACAGCAGTATCACTTCCGTTAGCCGCATGCAAATTAGGACGAAGTGACGTTATCATACTAAACGCCATACAAGTCAATTGATTATCATCATAATCAATAAGCGGTAATGTCACAAATAAACCAATTCCATTGCGTTCTATCTGCTGGTCATTAGGACCGCCACGTTCCATATGAACGCCACTTTCTATAGGACTACCACGTTCTATGAAAGATTGTCTTTGCGGGTCTTTCATAGCCACATGAGATGCTGCTGTCGAGAACGACGTTTCTGCTAAATAATCCTCTCTCCCGTCAATAGCTGCCCAGTGTTCATTTAATGGATTCAGTAGATTTAATGCATTTTTTACACCACCGCTCTTGTAAACTTGTTTAATGTCCTCTGCTGCGTTGGATTCTCTTTTTATATGCGGTTTGACAGCTTGTAAAATAGCTTGTTGGCCGAGATCGAGCAATTTCTTCCGCAGGTCTTTTAACACTTCCTGAGAAAAAGCTACAGGAAAAGTAATTTTATACGCCTTGCCATTTCGGGCAGCACCCACTATTGATGTGGATGTGAAAGAATCTAAAGAACGCGGAGAAAAAACTAATTGTTTAGCAATATAGCGTTTCCAGTACGCAATTTCTTCTGTTTTGTCACTTGATCCAGAAATATTGCTAGCAGAAACTTCTCGAGCTGTCGTAACAAGAAGTTCATAAAAAGCGTCTGAAAATCCGTCTAGACAGACAATAGAACAAGGCGTAGAAGCTGCTAGAACTCTATTCATCTACAAATCTTAGGTCCAAACTCACATTCATAAGCCGCTCCTTCAAATAACCCCATCCAGATCACTTCCTTATCCAATTCACTTTAAATAAACTGCTCCTTCAAATAACCCATCTAGATCACTTCTTTACCGAACTCTACAACTTTACTTTAGCAACTTTACTTTAGCCGTTTCAATTATTTCAATTGTTTTAATCGAAGCCCCTAACCTTTGATCCCAACAAAATCTGGCTGCAATTTTCATGCAGTTTCCATACAATTTCCTTGCAGTTCCCGTGCAATTTCTATGCAATTTCCAAGTAATCCTCAAGTAATTCTCAATTAGCAAAATACTGCACCGCAAATCATAGCGAAATAGAAGCTAAATCCACCTTAAAAATTGATAACTTCAATCTCAAATACAAGCGTCGTATTAGGAGGTATAGGCCCTGCTCCTGCTTTACCATACCCTAATTCGGGCGGGATGACAGCTATTCGTTTCTCGCCTTTTTTCATTTTTAAAATACTTTCTTCAAAACCACGAATTAGCTTTCCAGTAAGTGGGAATTCTACAGGCTCACCGCGTTTATAAGAACTATCGAAGACCATTCCATCTAGGAAACTACCTTTGTAGTGCAATTTAACTTTATCGCCACGTTTAGGCGTTGCTGCGCCCTTCCCTTTCTTTACAATAGCATAAAAAACATTGTCTTCACTTTTAAATTTCCGACCAAGTGCCCTTTGTTCTTTAAAAAAAGAGGCTATTAGCGTTTTGCTTTGATTTTTTTGCTTTTTTTGATTGTTTTTACGAAGTTGCTGAAAAAACTCTTCATTCGCAATATAATTTTTAACAGCTCCACCCTTACGAATAATAGAAGCCTTTTTGATAACGTCGTCTTTTTTGATTTTATTGACAACGTCCATTCCTTCTACGACACGACCGAATACAGAGTGTTTATTGTCCAGCCATGGTGTTTCTTTGTGTGTAATAAAAAATTGACTGCCATTAGAATCAGGACCAGAATTGGCCATAGATAAAATTCCCCCTGCATTATGCTTGAGAGTAGGATGAAATTCGTCTTCAAAGGCATAACCAGGACCTCCTGTGCCATTTCCCTTAGGGTCCCCACCTTGGATCATGAAATCATCGATAACACGATGAAATTTTAACCCATTGTAAAATGGTTTTCCTGACGCTATGTTAGATTTCTTCGTTCCCTCGATGAGCCCAACAAAATTGGCTACCGTCAATGGAGTTTTTTCATGCTCTAACAAGAGTAGAATCTCACCCTTAGTTGTTTCTAAGAGGGCATAAAGCCCAGCTTTCAAGTTTTTTGTATTGATCGCACTCACAGGCGCTATTCCTCCAGTAAATACTATCGCTAGTATCAAAGTCAAACTTATTCGTAGTTTATAAATTATTGCTTTCATAAGATTATTCTGCTATTCATTATTTATTATTCATTATTCTGCTAATTACTATGTTGAACTAGGGCAGATTGCTTGATTTTATACATGGGTGCTTATATATTGGTGCTCATGGGTGCTTATAAATTGATGTTTATACATTGATGTTTATACATGGGTGCTTATACATTGATGCTTATACATGGGTGCTTATACATGGGTGCTTATACATTGATACTTATAAATTGATGGTTTTACTGTTAATAACTACTTTCTATCAAAAAAATTTAACACTTCTTAACCATTTGATCTTACTTTTTAACCATTTCATCTCTAACCATTCAGTCCCATTTCTAACTATTTAGTCCTAATATCTAGTCCTAATTGCACCCTTAATCTTACTTGCTCCCCTTAATTGTACTCTAATCAAGTATACCCTTAATCTTAATCTTACCCTAGCCGTTAAAAAAACGATGACACCCTATCTGCTATCATTTTTAGCATGAATACCATTGAGTCGCTTACCAGATACCATTGATATGACCACTAGCAAATGTGTTATGCTTTGTACCATTAACCTACTATTAACCTACCACTGACCACTAGTAAATACATCGTGGCATTATAGCATTGTAACATTGTGCCATTGCTACAAGTCATTACACCCATATTGTATTCATTTATACTGATAAAACCATTTAAATACCTATAAAACTACTTGATATTACTACACTACTCTACAATTATATACTACTATATAACTACCAACTGTTAAAGATATTTTTTAGATTGCTCTAAAAAACCAATAAAACCAATATCACTCGCAAATAATCAGGCTACGCAGTCAATAAAAACGATTCAAATACTAAATATAATAGAGATATACTGCTACGTAATTGATTAACTGATAGCATAACAGAATAACATAACAAAAATAGTATAATAACAGAATTATAACATAAAGAAATTATCATGCCGCATGAGAAGTCCCTGATTAAAATGAAGTTACTCGATTTGAAGTTGCTCGATTAAAACCTTAACATAGCTACTCTCTATCCATAATTTACCCCCAACAATCTAGAAATTATTCAATAATCTAGAAATCATGCCAAAAAAGTAATAAAAATATTGTTTGCATGCTATATTATTAATGTAGGAAGAATAGGTTCAAATTTATTTCAATTTTTTAAAACCCATAATACTTTTAAGGAGAATAATAAAATTAAGGTATGAGACTGTTGTTAGCAGTTCTTTTTATGATGGCTATTTTTTAACGCTCCGTTTAACATGTGTCTGATCTACCCTATACAGACGTTTATTCGTTAAATTTGTTAACCACCCATGATACAATGATTAGTTTTCTATTATGAATTCACTCATTTTATGCTAAATTTCTATGAATTTAAAGACCTCAAAATCCCCTACTTCACTGCCCACGTATAACGGACGCTCGCTAAAAAGCACACCCCATACTACGATTAGACCTACTTTTCATGCCAATTCCGCTACATTACTGAAAAAAGAGCCTAAGAAAAAACTTCCAAGCAGTCCAACCACTCAAGATGATGCACCAGGCATGTATCATCCAACCTTCGAACACGATGCATGCGGAACAGGTCTGATCTGCCACACACACAATATCAGCTCACATGCCCTCATCAAAGACGGCATCGAATGTCTCAATAACTTAAATCACAGAGGCGCCGTAGGATCAGAAAAAAACTCAGGCGATGGCGCAGGAATCTTATTCAAAGTCCCACACCAATTCTTAAAAAAAGAAACCGCCTCACATAACATTCGCCTAGGAGCAGAGTCTTCATACGGCATCGGGCAATGCTTCCTCCCCCAAGCTACAAGCGCTCGTTCCCTTATCAAAAAGACCATTGAAAAGATCATAGCCAAACGCAATCTAACCCTCTTAGGCTGGCGCCCAGTCCCTACGGACAATAGCTCCCTAGGTGTCTCAGCTAAACTCAGAGAACCCGTCATCGAACAATTATTCATAGCAAGACCCGATCATCTCACTGCACCTGAAACTGATCTAGACTTTGAGAGAATGTTATTTATAGTACGGCGTATTATTGAATTGACCATTCCAACTTTACCGGCATTCAAAGAAAAACCTAGTGTGCTCGAACCATTTGCAATCATTTCCCTCTCAGCAAACCGTATCATATACAAAGGACAACTTATTCCATATCAACTGCAGCGCTATTTCATAGACCTCAGCGATAAAACCTTAGCTTCGCCCTATGTGATTTTTCACAGTCGTTTCTCAACAAACACATTTCCAAGCTGGCCGCTTGCCCATCCCTATCGTCACCTAGCACATAATGGAGAAATCAATACCCTAAGAGGCAATGTCAACTGGATGCGGGCGCGTAATTCTGAATTTGAGAGCCAATTCATATCCCCCAAAGACATGAAAGCAATTCTCCCGCTTATAGACCGAACAGCCTCAGACTCAGCCTGTCTAGACAATGCTTTAGAATTACTTCTCGTCACAGGACGGTCACTACCACATGCTCTTATGATGTTAATGCCTGAAGCTTGGGAACAAGACCCCACATTACCCAGCGAACACCGTAACTTTTTTGAATATCATGCCACTTTTATGGAACCTTGGGATGGACCTGCTGCTTTATGTGTGACCGATGGCATACGTTATATTGGCGGGATTCTCGATAGAAATGGCCTCCGTCCTGCACGCTATACGATTTACAAAGATGGTGTCCTCGTCTTAGGGTCAGAAACTGGAATTTTAAGACGACCCGATACAGATATTGTAAAAAAAGGACGGCTCGAACCAGGTAAAATGCTGCTCGCCGACTTAAAAACTAAACAAATCTACAACGATAACGAAATCAAAGAAAAAATAGTACATAACGCTCCCTATGGAGAATGGCTGAAACGCAAAATTCCACTAAAAAATGTTACGCAACCCAACCTCAAACGCCAACCACCCCTCGACAGAACACGCAAACGCCAAATAGCCTTCGGGTACAGTGAAGAAGAACTTCGTGTCATTCTTTCACCGATGATCTTTAGCGGTGCAGAACCCGTCGGATCAATGGGTAGCGATACACCCCTAGCCGTTCTCTCAGACCAGGCGCACAACCTCTTCAATTATTTTTACCAATTATTCGCACAAGTCACCAATCCGCCCATTGACTCTATTCGTGAAAATTCCTTCATGTCCCTTCTCACGTTTATTGGTCCGCAGGCTAATTTACTGAATGCAACTAAAGATCACGCTCACGTCATTGAACTTCCTCATCCGATCCTCACCTATTCACAAATAGAAAAACTAAGGTGGATCGATGAATCGAACTTTCAAGCCAAAACACTCCATACCTTATTCAAATACGACGCCAATGACAAAAAACGCGGAAAAAAACTCGCACAAGCACTCACTCGTTTACAGCGCGACGCTGAAGAGGCGATCGATGATGGATATAAGATCATTTTGCTAAGCGATCGCTACATGGACTCGCTCCATCCCCCCATCCCTTCCCTGCTAGCCGTAAGTTCCGTTCACCATTATCTCGTCCGCCGTGGCAAACGATCGCAGGTTTCCCTTGTCGTAGAGAGTGGTGGTGTACGCGAAGTCCATCACTTCGCTGTTCTATTAGGCTTTGGTGCTAACGCCATCTGTCCCTACACAGCACTAGATACGATTCGCATTATTCTAGCAGAAAATATCATTTCCAGTGAGCAGCCACACGCCACCTCCAAAATCACTTACGCTCAAGCTGAGAAAAATTACATCGCTGCCGTCAATAAAGGACTGCTCAAAGTCATTTCTAAAATGGGCATCTCAACTATCAGGTCCTACATAGGATCACAACTCTTCGAAGCTGTTGGCATCGCTAAAGAGCTCATCGATGAGCATTTTACGGGGACCATTTCACGCATGGGCGGCATTGGGTTAAAAGAGATCGAACAAGAAACGCTGCTACGCCACAGCCAAGCTTATAAGCGCTCTCCTGCTAAAGGAAAAACGCCCGATCAGTTTGTCCTTGAACTTGGCGGACAGTATCTGTGGCGGCAACGGGGTGAAAAACATCTCTTCGCACCTATGATCATTCACAACCTCCAAAAAGCCGTCCGCACCCATGATCACACAGCCTATCAAGCCTACGCCGAAATGGTCAATAACCAACAAACTAGCCATTTCACATTGCGCGGATTACTAGACTTTGATACCTCTACTCCCAATCAAAGCATTTCCATCGATGAAGTAGAAAGCGAGACTGAGATCATGAAACGGTTCGCAACAGGAGCCATGTCCTACGGTTCTATTTCATGGGAAGCCCACACCACGTTAGCACTCGCTATGAACACAATAGGCGGTAAAAGCAACACAGGTGAAGGCGGAGAAGACCCCATACGCTACCATCCTCTACCCTCAGGCGCTTCTATTCGCTCAGCAATCAAACAAATCGCCTCAGGACGTTTTGGCGTCACACCGCTCTATTTAACAAACGCTAATGAACTTCAAATCAAAATAGCCCAAGGGGCTAAACCAGGTGAAGGCGGACAACTCCCAGCCCACAAAGTCGACGTGACTATCGCACGCGTAAGACATTCAACGCCAGGTGTAGGGCTCATTTCACCACCACCCCATCACGACATTTACTCTATAGAAGACCTTGCCCAGCTCATTTACGACCTCAAGTCCGCTAACAATCAAGCTAGAGTTAGCGTTAAACTCGTCTCTGCAACAGGAGTAGGAACGATTGCCGCTGGAGTCGTAAAAGGCTACGCAGATCACGTTGTCATTGCTGGCTTTGATGGTGGCACAGGTGCTTCACCGCTTACTTCTATCAAACACGCAGGGCTACCTTGGGAATTAGGACTCAGTGAAACCCAGCAGACGCTCGTTAAGAACAATTTACGAAGTCGCGTTACGCTGCAAACAGATGGACAGATTAAAACAGGTCGTGATATTGCTATTGCTGCTTTATTAGGCGCTGAAGAGTGGGGTGTTGCCTCAGCTGCTCTAGTCGCCCTAGGGTGCATTATGATGCGAAAATGCCACCTCAACACATGCCCTGTCGGAATCGCTACCCAACGCGAAGACCTCCGCGCCCTCTTCACAGGCAAAGCACAACACGCCATCCGGTTATTTAGCTTTCTAGCACAAGAACTGAGAACCATCATGGCACAACTGGGCTTTAAAACCGTAACAGAAATGATTGGTCGTACAGATAAACTTAAACCCATCCCCACAAAACACTGGAAAGCACATACTATTGATTGGAACAAATTACTTTATCGCGACAACCCGCCTATCATAAAAAATATAAAAAATCATCCCCCCACTGCTAAAACCACCGCATACTGCTCGCTAGCACAGGATAAGATCATTAAGCGATCTAGTGATTGGGAATTTGTTAAAAAAATAGAACCTGCTCTAAAAACATGGAAACCCACACCTCCCCATAAAAAACAGCAGCACTCCCCCTCCCCTAAATTTGTTTTTACTAAAACGATCAATAACACAGAACGTAGCTTCGGAACATTGCTTTCTCATAAACTAACGCATCACTTAGGAGAAAAACCACTCAAAAAGAACAGCATCACATTTCACCTCAAAGGAAGTGCAGGACAGAGTTTCGCAGCATTTTCAATAGCAGGCATCCATTACCAGCTAGAAGGTGAAGCCAATGATTATTTCGCTAAAGGACTCGCAGGATCGACTATTGCTGTCTATCCTCCCCGTCAAGCAACCTTACTACCTGAAAATAATATCATCATTGGCAATGTCGCCTTTTACGGAGCAACGAGCGGAACGGCTTATATCAACGGCTCAGCAGGAGAACGGTTCTGTGTTCGCAACTCTGGGGCACATGTCGTCATTGAAGACGTCGGTGCCCACGGCTGTGAATACATGACTGGTGGACGCGTCATTATTTTAGGAAGCATCCAGAAAAACTTTGCAGCAGGCATGAGTGGGGGTATTGCCTATATCTATAAGCCAGCGCGATCCACTCCCGATCTTATTAATACCGCCAGCATTCAAATCGAAGACCTCAATGAAGAAGACATGCTTTACATAAAAAAACAACTTGCTGTTCATAAAAACCTCACACAAAGCAACAAAGCAAAAACTATCTTAAAACATTGGGAAACAACAGCAGAACAATTTATTAAAATCATGCCCATAGATTATAAACGGGCACTCATGAAACAAAACGCGCCATCCCCAGCACCACCACGACTTAAAAATAATTCTCATACACAACCTTTATTTATTCCAAGTATGGTCACAAATAATTGATATAACATTAAACTATTTAGACCTTTACTCGCACAACGAATAGAATCAGTACTGTTATTTATTATTACTTATTGTTACTGTAAAACAAACGATCATGGGAAAAACAACCGGCTTCTTAGAGTATTCGCGCGAAGAACAGACATACCTTCCGCCTAAAGTGCGTATCAAAAATTTTAATGAATTTGTCAAACCCCTTACAGCCAAAGCGCTTACTAAACAGGCCGCTAGATGCATGGACTGTGGAACGCCATTTTGTCACATTGGGTGTCCGCTCGGCAATATCATTCCAGACTTCAATCATTACCTTTACACCGGTAATACGCTCAGAGCTTATGAGATTTTACGAGCAACCAACAATTTTCCAAGTATCACAGGACGCGTCTGCCCTGCTCCTTGCGAATCTTCATGTGTGCTCGCCATCAATAAGCCAGCTGTTGCTATAAAAAACATTGAATACGCATTAGGGGATGTGGCTCGTGAGAACAAGTGGGACGCAGCTAGCCCACCTGGTTTAGAAGCGAGGACTGGTAAAAAAGTAGCCATCGTAGGCTCCGGTCCAGCAGGACTTGCCGCCGCTGATCAGCTCAATCAAGCAGGACATAGCGTAAAGGTCTTTGAAAAAAGCGATCGGATTGGCGGACTTTTAATGTATGGCATTCCCAATTTCAAACTTAATAAAAAGTTAGTCGAACATGAAATCGCGCGGCTTTCTAACGAAGGTGTCGCTTTTCAAGTAGGTACAACTATCGGACGTGACCTTTCATTAGCATCGTTAAGAAAAGAATACGACGCCGTTATTTTAGCGATAGGAGCAAGCATTCCTCGTGATCTAAAGATTGAAAACCGATCGGCTGGAAATATTTTGTTTGCAATGGACTTTTTAACGGATGCGACAAAATCAATTCTCGACAACCGTTATAACAGAAAATACAGCGCCGCTGGAAAAAATGTCCTTGTGATAGGTGGTGGGGATACTGGGTCTGACTGCATTGGCACTTCTTTTCGTCAGCAGGCTAAGCGCGTGACGCAAATAGAACTGCTTCCCAAACCCCCCGCAACGCGTGATGAAACAATGCCGTGGCCACATTACGATCATATTTTTCGTGTTTCTTCTTCGCAAGCAGAAGGAGCGAAACGTGTATTTTCTATTTTAACAAAAAAATTTGTTGCCACAAAAGAGCACACCGTACAAGGCATTCATTACAAACCTATCGTATGGGATCACAAAAAAAAGAATTTCACAGAACAACCAGGCACGGCTAGGACTATTCAAGCAGACCTTGTCCTACTGGCAATGGGATTCACTGGATCAGACCTTGCTGTGCTAGAATGCAACACTACGAAAAAGCTAGCCGTCACACGCCAAGGTACTATTGCTACCGAGCAGAATCATCCTTACCGGACAAATTTAAGCAATGTTTTTGTTGCAGGAGATGCCAGGCGGGGACAGTCGCTGGTCGTGTGGGCTATTTCCGAAGGACGTGAATGCGCCCGTGCTGTTGACAGTTTTTTATGTGCTAAACCTTCTGCGCTAGCAGCAAAAAGTTCTGCCTCAAGCCGCATGGCACCTCTCAATGCTAATAGTGTCCATGAAAATTATGAAATCCGTTAACAATACCTCTGTTCGAATAAAACGCTCTACGTTTTATTGTTATTATTACGAGCGCTAGTTTTGTCATGCAAAGATGGTTTGTCTTCGTTTTGATGATCCTAGCTGGGCTGGGAGGATTCATAAGTTATCTCGTCTATTACAGCTTAGAAATAGAGACACAAGAAGAACGGCTCTATACCTTTCTAATAGAAGGACGCAATAAAGCCAATGAACGCACGTCCGCCCAGGTATTATTCTTTCACTATCCTGAAAATTTCTTCTTGCTCTATCAAATCAATCACAAACTAAGCATTCCCAATAAAAAAAGAAACCCTACCCCACCCTATATCAATGCCTACACATTGCCTACACGGAAATTCAAGAAAGTTTTAACAGATTTTTATGATATTAATATTGATTTTACAATAACCGTACGAGAAACGGATGAATTGAGATTGCTTAGCAATTGGGGGGGTACGGCATTTTTCAATCTCCACTCCACCTATCTCGATAAAGGACTTGGCTACCTGGATGCATTCAATTATAAACCGTTTATTGAAGACGTTACGGATTCTGATCGCATCCGCGAGGTCAAACTCAGTATCTGGTATAACATATTGAAACAACAATTGATCCTAGCTACAGAGCAAAATAATTATAAAAATACTCTCATCGATGCCCTAAATAGCCTCACTAGTGATCTCAATAGACAAACACTAGCTAAATTACTTGCTCCGCTCATTGCAACAAATGGAGAGATTTACTTCTTTCTGCTCCGCAGCAATCTAGAAACGATAAAAAAAGACGCCACCACCTATTATATAGCGTTAGAAAAAGGCAATTACGATAAACGTAAAATAGCCGATTACTTTCTCACATTTAAAGAGCGTGCACTCCAATACGAACAATTTCCAATCGCTATGCAAATAAAAAATACTACTCCCATTAAACGACTGGCTGCACGGACGGCTGGCGTCCTTAGAATTAAACGTATTGACGTAAAAGAATATCTCAATAGCCCCATCGACCTCAGTCATTCGGTCCTCATAGACTTCGCCCATTCGCCAATAAAAATCAATTACGTCAAACAAGTAACCCGTGTCTCCCGCGTTTATTCACTCTTTGATTATAGGGAGAGTTTTGATTTTTCGCTTTACATCGCAGATGATTATTACGGCATAGCCTATCTAAAAGACCTTATAGCAGAATAATTAGCCAATCACCCTATATCCATGCTCATAAAATATTCCTAAGGACATAAAAATATGTATCAATTGACTTCATCAACTATGCCTACTCGTAATAAACCTAAAAAAGAACAAGCTTTTACTAAGGAACGTGCCGTTTTAAAGAAACTCAAACTTGTGCTCAGCGCTGCTAAAGCCGAAAACATTCAAATTTATGATCTAGTCCGTCCTAAGAAAAATGCTTATACAGATTTTATTGTGATCGCAACTGCCTTATCGACGCTGCATTTGAAAGCACTGGCACGAATGGCAAAAAGAACCCTCAAAACAGCTAAAATCGGTATCATAAGCGGTCATAAACACGATCCCAATGAAGAAAGATGGATCATTATTGACTGTGGAAGTATTATCTTACATCTCTTTATGAAAGAAGACCGCACTTATTACGACCTTGACGGGAAATTGACAACAGAATTAACTACTTCTGATAACGAACTCTTCACTGCACCCGAAGACTCGTAATTATCCTTAGACGTAGTACTTGAAACCAGTCGGATTGATAAATTAATTACGCTAGCAACATAGATAAAGTTAATGCTGCAGAATTAATGGGTAAAATGGATTGTACTAGCAGCGTAGACAAGGTTAACACTGCAGGATCAGTACATAAAATTGATAATGCTAGTGGCTCGCAGGTAAGATTAATACTGCAGGATCAATGGGTAAAATTGATAATGCTAGTAGCAGGTAAGGTTAACATTACGGGATCAATGCATAAAATTGATATTGCTAGTAGCAGGTAAGGTTAACATTACGGGATCAATGCATAAAATTGATAATGCTAGTAGCAGGCGAGGTTAATACTGCAGGATCAATGGGTAAAATTGATAATGCTAGCAGCAGGTAAGGTTAACATTGCGGGATCAATACATAAAATTGATATTGCTAGTAGCAGGTAAGGTTAACATTACGAGATCAATGCATAAAATTGATAATGCTAGTGGCAGGTAAGGTTAACATTACGGGATCAATGGGTAAAATTGATAATGCTAGCGTCCCAAGTAAGCTTTGAGGACGTTTTTACTGGCAAGAATCTGCTTAGGTGTCCCTTCCATAATAACTTTGCCAAGGTCTAGAACAATAATCTTATCTGCTAATGAAAGAACAAAATCCATATCATGCTCGATAAGGAGAATAGTCTCACCGGCAGAACGCAATTTCTGAAGAATTTTAGCTATCTTCTTCCGTAATTTGGGATTTACACCAGCAACGGGTTCATCGAGGAGGAGGATTTTATGATTTTTAGCAATTGCCATAGCGAGGGTGAGTAATTTTGTCTGGCCGTAGCTGAGATTTGCCCCCATTTCATTGAGATCGTGCTCGAGACCTACCCAATTAAGGGCATTATTGATAGCATCATCATTATTCTCTTGCCGGGCGAAGAAACTTTTAATAAGCGATTGATCCTTTGTAGAAAGCGCAAGTTCCATATGCTGACGAATGGTTAGATATGTGAAGATACGGGTATCTTGAAAGGTACGAGAAAGCATTTCTTTTGCCAGGATGTGATCACTCTTATCCGTTACAGTTTTAGCATCGATGAGAATGGTTCCACTGTCTTTAACGAGGGTAGAAGCGAGGAGATTAAAAAGTGTTGACTTGCCAGAGCCATTAGGACCGATAATGGCTGTGATCTCAGATTTTTCTGCACTGAAACTCACTTGTGCTAGCGCTTGGTTACCACCAAATCGTTTGGCTAACTTAGCTACTTGTAAAATAGGTGCCATTGTAAGACAGATCTCTATCTCTTTTAGGTTCTTTATAGTGCTAGTATTTAAGTTTTATTGGATTGCTAAGAACGTGGAGCGTAAAGTACGGAGTGTAGAGTGTAGAGCTTGGAATGTGATTACGGCTATTTATAAGGATTATCTGCAGACAATTAATGCAAGTCAACTTTTCCCAAAATTCCTCGTGAATGAATGAGAAGGATGAGTAGTAATATAATACTGTATAAGATTTGTCGGCTGGGCCCGATTATAGAGCTAGGAAGGGCTACAAACCGAAGTATTTCAGGAATAAGCAGCACAATAAATGTAGCTATAAGCGTCCCGCGCAGTGAAGCCAACCCACCAATAATGACAATTGTCAGTATAGTGACCAGTTCGTATAAAAAAAAGAAATCTGGATGAACATAGCGTAGAAAAAAGGCAAGCACACCGCCCATTACTCCTGTGATAAAAGCAGATATAACGATAGCTTTAACTTTAAGGAGTTGCGAATCTTTGCCCAGAGCCCGTGCTAATTTCTCATCATCACGGACTGCTCCGAGTAACGTTCCAAAGGGAGAACGGACAATACGCGCTAAAATAAACGTAAATACAACAGCTAACCCAACGACCATAATAAAAAAATTGATACCATCATTAATAAATGCAGGTCTATCGACAATCAAGCCCCGTGTTCCCCCTGTAATCGTTTCTAAATTGCGAATAAAACTGTATATAACGAAATGAAAACTCAATGTACCCAATGCGAGGTAATCACCCCGTAATTTCCGACAGGCATATATCAAAAAAAGTGCCACACATCCACTAAGTAATCCGCTTAAGACCATAACAACTCCAAAAGACATACCAAATTGGGTATATAATATAGCCGTCGTATAAGCCCCCAGTGCTAAAAAAGAAATATGACTGAGGTTAATAATACCCGTAAACCCTAATGCCAGATTAAAAGAAAGCGCTATAACCGCGTAAATACCGATCTGTGTCAATAACGAAAGAACGTAATACATAAGTCATCTATAGTCATCTATAGTTATTTATAGTCATCTATAAAAGTAATAAAAAATAATCAATGCGCTCATACACCGCTAACCATAACTCACCCAGCATACATTTAGCATAGGAGCGTTTAATACAGAGGCAAATTAAGATAAAATTGAATTAATAGAGATAAATTAATATAACGTGAGTTTGATGGGTGATTTATGATGTGAATTTCATTTGGAGACTCTATCTTTGAAAAACAGTGCATAAAGACCACCCGGTGAAAAAATAAGAAATAAAAACAACAACCCAAAGGAAATGGTAATTTTATAATCCGATGGAAGATAAATAATAGAAATATTCTCAATAAAACCAAGCAAATAGGATCCAATAATACTGGCAGGAACAGATTCAATTCCACCAATCACCGCACCTGTAAACCCCTTGATAATAAGATAGGTTCCTCTAGAAGGAACAAGAGCCTCCTGCAACGAAACAAGAACCCCACCTAAAGCACCAATAAACGACCCAATAAAAAATGAAAAACGCTTAACGTTATCACGTGGAATACCAATAATAAGAGAAAGTTCATCATTATCTGCTACTGCACGCATCATCTTACCTAATTGCGTATAGGTCATAAGAATATAAAGGAGACCTAGTAAGATAAGCGAAACGGCAATAATAATGATCTGAACGGGTGTAATAATTGCTCCCCAAAATTCCAATCCTTCCGTCACAGGAAATGCCTTAACAACCGTTGCCTGAGCGCCATAAAAAAGCTGTAAAACATTATTAATAAGGAGCAAAAGCGCAATACTTGCCATTAAAAGAATGACATTCCCAGCACGTTTTTTGTAAAAAACAGCATACGTCAATTGATAAAGTCCCAAAGCAAGACCACCCGTCACCATAGCCGCCATCAATGCAGCGACAATAATATTCCATTCCAATAGAAAAAATGTATGAAATAAATATCCTCCGACCATTACCACTGCGCCGTGCGCAAAATGGACAAATTTATGCGTATTATAAATAAGTGAAAACCCCGCCGCCACTACGGCATAAATAGACCCCGTAATTAGCCCATTGATCATAAATTGTATATAATATTCCATGACACCAGCTATAACTCTACGTGATCTCTCAATACTATCATATTATACCATTTTTCTACCGTAATCCAAAAAGGATATGAAAAATAATACCTCATAAATTAATACTGAATAAATTAACACTCAATACAACCATACTGAATAATCAATACAAAGTCTTAAAATCTAATTAACTTCCTAAAAGGTTCTTAATCTAGTCGTGGCTGTATTGAAATATTATTGTATTGAAATATTATTGTATTGAAATATTATTAAAGTATTGAAACATAACTGATCTAGCTGAAATACTGCAATTGCAAGACTGCAGGATTGAGGCATTAATGCATAAACACGCCATTAAATCATTGAAATTGAGGATTGAGGGAACTAAAGTATGGACAGTCTACTGAAATAGTACGGTCAAGGGATTGAGATATTGAAGCATAGCCGATTTACTGAAGTATTGAAATGGGGGCACTGAAGCATAAACACTCCTGCTGATGTCTCGAAATTAGAGAGACTTGAGGCATTAAAGCATAGAAACGCTCTACTGGGATACTGAAATTGAGAGATTAAAGCATAGACGCTCTACCCAAAACCTACGCTGGCTAGGTTAAGAAGACTCGCTTATATTCCCGCTAATTGTGTTACCCTATCTGACGAGATTGAGGAGACCTGGCTTATATTCCCGCTAATTGTGTTACCCTATATCTGATTAGATTGAGGAGGCTAGGCTTATATCCTGCTATTTGTGTCTCCCTATCTGACGAAATTGAGGAGACCTGGCTTATATTCTCGCTAATTGTGTTACCCTATATTTGATTAGATTAAGGAGGCTAGGCTTATATTCCGCTATTTGTGTTACCCTATATCTGATTAGATTGAGGAGGCTAGGCTTATATCCTGCTATTTGTGTCTCCCTATCTGACGAAATTGAGGAGACTAGGCTTATATTCTGCTATTTGTGTTTCCCCTATATGACGAGATTGAGGAGGCTAGGCTTATATCCCGCTATTTGTGTCTCCCTATCTGACGAGATTGAGGAGACTAGGCTTATATCCTGCTATTTGTGTTACCCTATATCTGATTAGATTGAGGAGGCTAGGCTTATATCCCGCTATTTGTGTCTCCCTATCTGACGAAATTGAGGAGACCTGGCTTATATTCCCGCTAATTGCATCGCCCTATCTGTGTCTCCCTATTTCTGCCTTGCACAAAATACACGTAATCACGCAAGGCAGTCGTAGGGACAGACAATAAGACTAAATCATGAAATAAAAAGGTTGCTTTCAAAGGTTGCTTTCTATAGACATTATTTAGCAAAGTTTAATAAGGAACAAACTGACCGTTTTGAACAATGAATAATTCATATCCACCAGAAATATCACCATTTTCATCGTAATCAATAGTTCCACTCACACCTTCAAAAGACAAGGTATAAAGTTCATTTTTGATACCATTAGCGTCTTTAGCGCCCGCTTCGATAGCACGAGCAATCGACTCAAAGGCATCATAGCCCTGTGCTGAGAAAGGTCCTGGTACTTCACCAAACTTCTGCTCATGTCTAGCCATAAAATCAGGCGTGCCTGCGCTGACCGAAGAGATGATAAGTCCCTCTGCGCCTGGGGTCTGTGCGATTGCATCTGATTTCAAGCCTTCAGAACCATAAAGTTTTGCAGTAAGTGCCAATTCTTTGATTTGACGAATAGCGGCGCTCGCTGCATCTGGTGAGTTTGATATAAGAAAGATCGCATCAGGATTAGCTCGTTTGATCTTAGTCAATTGTGATCGGACGTCGGTTTCGCCGCGATTGAAACTTTCTAGAATAGTCGTTCCGCCTAAGCTTGTGAAAGCTTCATCCATTACACCCGAGAAGCCTTTTCCATAATCTTCGTTGGGAAATAAAATAGCAACACTTGTATTTCCGTCATTATACACGAGATTGGCGGCAAAAACGCCTTGTTTGGCGTCGCTGGGAACGTCTCTAAAAATAAAATCACCCGCATCTGTAATATCTGGACTAGTCGAGGCTGGCGACAATAAAACAACTCCATTCGCTTCTGCGATCGGTGCTGCTGCGAGTGTTGCGCTCGAGCACAATTCACCTATAATAGCAACAACATTGTCAATAGTAATAAGCTTAGTCGCTGCATTGTTGGCTTGTTTCGGATCACATACAGAATCTTCAAAAACAACCTCAACATTTTTAACATTGAGTGTTTCCATAGCCAGCTGAACACCTTTCTGGACGCTAGTACCGTAGGCGGCTGCGTCGCCACTAAGTGGAACCATAACGCCAATTGTCATTTTACTTCTCGCACACCCCAGTAATAACATTAGAGCAGCAAGTACAATAACCGTAGCCCTAATAAATGATCGCAACTTTATGAATTGCTGTATCTTTCTACTTATAATCATATTTTCTTCCAATTATTTATTAATATAAAACACGTATCCAATCAATGTGTTTTGTTTGTGGTTTCGTAGATTCATCTCTTAAACCATTACTACTCTCAGTAGCAGAAGTTTATGTGTAGATGTACCTTAATTATAACCTTAAACCACAACTAAAACACTAAAAAAATCATCTCTGCAGAAATAATATTATAATATTGACTCAAACAAACCAATTCTATTCATTAATGAGTCTCTGCAGTAAAAAACACTACGGATAAAACAAAACAATTGCTATTTTAATGAACTTATTCATGATATTTAAGGTTTTTTTTAGATTTATTTTAGATTTATTTCAAAATTTTTTAAATTTTTTTTAAAAGTTTTTTTGAATTTTTAACTCAAAGTTCAAAAACTCAAAACTCAAAACACGCCAAGTTCAAAAAGACTACCCAAAAGATTATCCAAAAGATTACCCAAAAGACTGCCCCTTAGATTACAAGCAAAGGATACCTAGTTAAATAACAAATTATTCACACATTCAGTCGCAACTTCAACCACAACTTCAACTGCAATTTCAATCACAAATCCAACGACAATTTCAATCTCAACTTCAATTACAAATTCAATTATAATTTCAATCATAAATCATGAAGAAATACGACATTCTCGGTCTAGGACATGCTATTAGCGACATTGAAATAAAAGTCAATCACGGATACCTAAACCATCCTCGATTAACAGCATTGGGTCTTACTAAAGGGGCTATGGTTCATATTGATGAAAAAAAGCGCGATGAAATATTACAATTGCTAGGAATTAAAGAAAATTTTGCAATCACACCCGGCGGCTCGGTAGCGAATACACTAGCTGCGTTAGCAAAATTGGGGAAATCGTGCTGTTTTGTCGGGAATCTTGGGGACGATGCTATGGGAACAAAGTATTTTACGGCATTTAAGAATATTTCTATAACAGTTCCATTTCCATTGGAGCAAGGCGGTAAAAGTGGGAGTTGTTTGCTCCTTGTGACTCCTGATGCTGAGCGGACAATGATGACCACGCTAGGCTGTTCTACTGATTTTTCATTGACAGCCGAACATCTGCCTATATTTGAAGAATCGTCTCTACTTTACATAGAAGGCTATCTCCTAGAAAATCCAAACACAACGACCGCCGTTAGAAAAGCTATTTCTATGGCTAAAACGGTAGCTATGCCAATTGCTTTATCAGCGAGCAATTATATGACTATTGAGCGTAATGCTGCGGTTTTTAACGAATTGCTTCCACATGTCGACATCCTTTTTGTCAATGAAGACGAACTCAAAAAGTTGTGCGAAGTCCAAAATCATTCTACGGCTCTCAAAAAAATTGATTTCGAACAATCCTCATACTCTGATCTAATGTTAGAACTAGGACATGCTTTCAATCGCCGTGGGTTATTTTTGATTGCTACGGCAGGAAAACACGGGTCTTATTTATGGGATTCACGAGAAAGTTTAGTCACTGAACCTGTTTATATTGAGGCGATTGCGACAGAAGTTGTTGATACTACTGGTGCTGGCGATGCTTATGCTGCGGGAATTTTAAACGGAATCTTAGAACACGCTCCCCTCCAAGCAATGGGAAATCAAGCCGCTACTTTAGCCAGTAAAGTTATTTCCCGCTTTAGCGCCAGATATTGAACTCAGATATAAAACTATACGCAGCCCTACGGACTTGTGCATACCATTTTCAATAATCTGCACTACATTTAACAGTTCTACAAAATGCATGCACTATTGTTGATAATTTGCAATCTCCCCCCCAAAAAATGTAAAAAAACATGCCAAATATCAATAAAGCATGCCCAGTGTCAAAAAAGCGTATGTCAATAGACGATTTTACCCTCGAGCTGCATTCGTTTAAGAATTTCAGGATTGATAGCAATGATGTATTCGTCTAGGATTTTAGCAACATCGACAGCGTGGGACCCTTTGAAACCGTCGACATTGACGGCGGAAATATAAAGCCTAAAAAACGACATTATTTTTGAAGCGGTCGGGTAGTAACTGTACTGCCAGGGCTCACTTTTAAATCCTTTCAATCTACCCTCATTATACGTGAGATAAAAATCAAAACGTTTAGCATGAGTCATGAGCCATTTAGCAACTTTTTTGCCCTCAGTTGTATTAAAATAGTACGGTGAGACAGAATTGAGATCGACTTCGCATCCCCAGTGGTGCCGCGAAACTCCCGGTGGTGACGAATAATACAATATTCTTTTGACACGATCGCTCACATCGGTCTCAGAAAGACTCACTCGTTTATAATTGCGTTCCCAGATACGGACTTGGTCGTTATAACTTCTAAATCCTGAAACAATAACAAGGTTAACACCGTCTTTTAGCGCCGCAGCACGCATTGATTTGAATGCCGCAAACGTGTCACTTCTAAGGTACATCGGACGAATAGCATACGGGTAGCCTATTTTAGTGAATTCGACAGCATTCTCAACGTCAAACCGTCCTGTAAGGAAATTAACTAGTGTAATATGAGTGCTTTGCTTAAAATCACCGACCTGGGCAGCCGCAATATCACTCACCAGCAGTGAGCACGCCAAACTTACATAAAATACCATGATACTACAACCATTTCTTAGCCCATTGTACAGCATGATTAGTACAGCATGATTATTCCTTCTTAATTTATAATTCCTCATCATTTATTTTACCCATTTACCCCCTTAACAGCAGCAATAAACAAAAACAACTGCGATCCAATAACCACAGTCTAATAACTACAATCCAATAACTACGATCTAATAATTACAATCCAATAGGCTATAATAGGCTATTTATCACATGAGTGCATATCTACCGCAGTCTTTACCGTTTTAATTTTTAACATTCGTCTATTCAAATCTTCGTCAACGTTCACTAGCTAGGGGATTGAATGCTATAATAATATTAATCAAATAAATAATGATTGGAGACGAAACGGGATGGAAAAACTCGTTAATTTACGTTATAACAAGCACTGTTTTAATAATAATACCAAAGCAAAAAATTTAACCTTTATAATCTAACCCCTCCTAAGCCCTTCTAAGCCCTATAAGTAACGCCAATTGAGTAACGGCTCTTGTTTTTGATTTCTAGCTACTTTTATTGATTCTATTATGATATCTAGCTGGCAAATAGATATATCTGCATATTTATGGCATTTTTTCTTAATTAAATCGTCTATATATCACTGCTACATTGAACTATCACTGCTACATTGAACTGCTAATTAGACCGCTATATTGGACTGCTAATTAGACTGCTATATTGACTGCTACATTGAAACTAAGCGATGGTGAATGTATTTAGAAAATTGCCAGAGAATCACCCCAAAATGACCCAGAAATGATCCAGAAATTGTCCCAAAAACGATATTCAATAGATATAGCTCTAAGTAGGTTTAACCGCATGCAGTTTATAAGTGATTGAGAGAGTTCATCCGAAGTGATTGAGAATATTCACATCCTAGCTAGTTTATTAGAACCCCTATAACCGTTATCACCATGACCCTAAAAAAAACAGAGAATATTGATTTTATTCGCTATGAAGAGCATACATTCAAACCGGAAGCTGGTTTCAACCTCAAATATGGAGGTCTTCTCGAAGAAGTTACCATTCGTTATGAACGGTATGGAAAACTCAATCGCAACCGTACCAATGCTATTTTAATCATTCACGCCCTTACAGGAGATCATCACGCTGCTGGGAAATATAAGCCTGATGATGCTTATCCTGGATGGTGGGACAATATGATAGGTCCTGGCAAAGCTTTTGATACCAATCGCTATCAGATCATCTGCAGTAATAACCTAGGAGGATGCGGCGGAACAACAGGCCCTAATTCACTCAATCCTAAAACCAAGCGGCCTTATGGACTGGATTTTCCTGCAATCAGCATTTCTGACATGGTTGCATTGCAATACGATCTAATGAAACATTTAAATATAGCGTTCTTTCAAGTGATTGCAGGCGCCTCTATGGGCGGTATGATGGCACTAGAATGGTCTATACGCTATCCTAGTTGTGTTAAAAATGTCATTGCGATCGGAACGACTGCTGCCCAAGGCGCCCAATCTATTGCATTCAGTGAGGTCGGAAGACAAGCGATCATGAGCGATCCTGCGTGGCAGCAAGGAAATTACTTTAAAGATCACAACTCCCCAATAAATACAGACCCTTTAGCTAAAGGACCGCACCGCGGTTTAGCAGTTGCACGAATGCTAGCACATATCACCTACCTAAGCCCGCTTTCAATGAAACGCAAATTTGGAAGACGTCTTAAAAATAGCAACCAACCTCATTTCTCACTAGACCCCGAATTTCAAGTAGAAAGCTATCTCCAACATCAAGGCAATCGCTTTAAAGACCGTTTCGATGCCAATTCATATCTTTACATCACAAAAGCACTCAATTATTTCGACTTGCAATCAGGATTCACTTCGCTACACGAAGCCTTTATGAAAGCCACTGCTAACTACTTATTCGTGTCTTTTTCAAGTGATTGGATTTACACACAGGAAATGAGTTTTGAACTGCTGCGAGCTGCGCTCGCTGCTAGAAAACAAGCCAGTTATTTTGAAATTATAAGCGACGCAGGACATGATGCCTTTTTACTCGAACACGAAAGTCTTACCGAACTCGTTCGCGCGTTTTTAAATAATTCACCCGCCGCCTTATCACTTTCTCATATCAAAGCCCCTTCACCAGAACAACAACACGCCACACAAAAAAACACAAATCCTACCAATACTTCGCTACCACCTCCAGCACTGCCATCAGCTAAAGCACAAGGAAATGACGCTCACCGCTCTTACTATAACAATCACACCGCAGCACCCGTAAGTGACCACAGCCTCCATTCACCTTCTAAAACCAATGAATTTAACATCATAGCCGATCAGATCAATTCACACGATCGCGTCCTCGACTTAGGCTGCGCCGATGGAACGTTATTGGATTTTTTATGCAGAACTAAAAAAATTATCCCCTACGGCATAGAAAAAGATCACCACAAAGTACTGCTAGCTATGAATCGCAACCTCTACGTCGCCCAAGGCGCCCTAGAAAAAATTATTCCTCTATACACACCCAACAGTTTTGATGTCGTCATCCTCTCACGGACAATCCAACAACTAGAAAACCCCCTAAGCGTCATTGATCAGATGCTCACCATTGGCAAAACAGCCATAGTTTCATTCTTAAACCAAGGCTACTTTCGTAATAGAATCAATTTTTTATTGAGAGGTGAAAAATTTCAGAGTACCGTCTTCCCTCACAATTGGCATAATAACCCTGACATTCATTTGCTAAGCATCCATGATTTTGAATCGTATATCACTGAAAAACAGTATCACATCAAAAAACGTATCTTCCTAAAAGGAGATTGGCTTCGCAAAACAAAGTTATTTCCCAATTTACTTGCCGGCGTTGCTATTTACGTCCTCTCAAACCAATCTGCTTAACTGCATCTGTCTCAAAGTCTTTAAAACCAATAGTTATCATTGTTATCATTCTTATCATTGTTATCATTCTTATCATTGTTATAACTCCCATCACATAGAGCAAGCAATGTGAAAAATAACTTTAAGTCCTAGCACATCCCAGTCATGCGATGACTAGTCCAATCATCATTCTAAATGATGCGTCCAATTATCATTAAATACCTCGTCTAATCATTTCTGCAAAAACACTGCCATTCTCCATAACTTCGTCAAGTAAAAATGCCGCTAAAATCACACACACCCCATAGAACACTACATTCACCTAAGCTCGATCTGTCATTCTGCCCGCTAAGTCAATTCGTAGTCAAAGATGCTAAGGCGCCTTTTATCATCACACCTCATAAAACATTCTCACGTTACGCTATTCATCAGTATAGCGAACAACTCAGACTGATAACAGCAAACCGTATTCCCAAAACAACCTGGAATACCCTGCAATTTTCACACAATTCTCTCACTTACATTGCAGCACTCATTGCATTATATAGAAATAAAACTCCCGTAGCCCTTATCAACCAGCGCACCCCACCTAAAAAAGTCAGCGCCCTCATACGCCACGTCCTAAATTCAACGACTTATATAGGAAAACTTAAAAAAAATGATTTACCTCCCGCATTGACCTATTTAGCAGAACCAGCCCTAACAAAAGCCCTAACGAACATAATCAAAAAAACAGACCTAAATGAAAGCACCGATAACAAATCACCCTCCCCCATCAGACCACTCATACCCAAACCCATACCCATACCCATTACTAGCCATCTTCCCCTAGAAATAGTCTTTACATCAGGGACCACGAGTACCCCAAATAAGCCATCTGCTAAAGCAGTCGTCTATTCACTAGCAGACCTATTTAAAAGTGCCGCCACTTCAAACGATCTCCTCAATTTCACAGCAAAAAAACGGTGGTATTTAAGTCTACCCCTCTACCATATCAGCGGGCTAAGCATCTTATTTAGAACACTCATCGCGGGAGCTAGCCTCTATCTAGACGAAAGCAGCCATTTTTCACCGCGCACAGTCTTAACGGCAATTGAAAAACACGCTATTACCCATCTCTCGCTTGTTTCCGCCCAATTACTTGAACTTTTGACATTTCCTAGGGCATTCGCTATTCTAAAAAAATGCGACGTGATCCTCATAGGAGGAAGTTTTATACCTCCCTCCGTATGGCAACTTAGAAAAATACTTCCTCTCTACATAACCTATGGTATGACAGAAACACTCTCACACATAGCGATTCATTATCCAAGTCATTACGCTAAATATCCCAGTCGTTCGCCGCACCCAACCGATCTACATAAAGACTTCAAAGATGTTCCACCCACACCAGCAACACCGCAATTATACACCATTCTACCCGACAAACACATCAAAATCATCAATAAAAAAATCTGTGTCGCCCAAAATAACTTAGGACGCGGCTATCTCAAAAAAGACCACTCCATAGCCTTTCCACTAGATAAAGAAAACTACTTCCATACAGACGACTTAGGCGTAATCAATACAAAAGGACTACTACGCGTCATAGGAAGAGCATCCAATCAAATCACTTCTGGTGGAGAGACATTCCAAATAGAAGAAATTGAATACGCTTTAACCGAATTTTTTTCTACGCACATCCCACATCCCAATCACAAAAAAGCCACGCCTACAATAAAAACTTCATTGAAAACCCAAACCCTATCATCACAAAATCCTACGTTCACACCATTACATCATCTAAGCCTTATAACAACTTACGTTATAGCCGTAGAGCATGCTAAATGGGGAGAAGTACCCGTAGCGCTACTGGGTTTTATAAAAACATCTACTACACCTACCCACTCACCTAAAAACCAACCTAAATATCAACTCAAAGATCAATCTAAAAACAATAGATCTCCTCATAGCCCTAATAACAAACAAAGTCTCTACACACCTAAGGAAAATCCAGACAAACTGCCTCCAGTGTATCCCGTACTCTCTGAGGTAGAAATAACGGCATTGAAAAATTTTCTAACAACAAAGCAAAGACTCAAAAAAGCACTCGCCTCTACATTAGAATCTTACAAACATCCCAAAGCCTATTATCTATTAAATCCAAATCTTAACAGCAATAAAGAAGAAAACTCTATGCCCCCTCTCAATCCTACAGAAAAAATGAGCAGACCAATGCTCAGACAATGGGTGCTAGAGCAAAAATGTTTCAAACTCTGCTAAATCATAACCTATCATAAGGATAGCCGTAAAAAACAACCTATTAAAATAAATCAAGGGGATTGACCCATTTTTTACTGAGCGCCTCTGCCACCGCCTGATGCGTGACATTGCCATTACAAACATTGAGACCATTTAACAGATGCGGGTCATTTCTGAGTGTTTTATAAACTCGTTTTATGCTATCACCTTCACTAGCTGCATCTGTTTTATGACCTACCAATTTTAACAAGTACGGTAAAATAGAATTTTCTAACGCACGAGAAGCTGTAAGCGGAACACTCGCAGGCATGTTCGTCACACAGTAGTGAATAACGTCTTCATCTACAAACGTAGGAGCAGAATGTGTTGTCGGTTTAGAGGTTGCAATGCAACCTCCTTGGTCGATAGCAATATCAACAATAACCGACCCAGGCTGCATCGCTGCTACCATTTCACGTGATACGAGTTTAGGGGCTTTTCCGCCTGGTAGTAAAACACTTCCCACCAGTAAGTCAGCTCGCCTCGTTTCAGTTTCTAAAGCATCCTGTGAAGGGTAAAGGACCTGATAAGACCCCGTTAAAATATCATGTAAAACACGCATCCGTGCTAGGCTTTTATCAAAGATAACAACGTGTGCTCCCATGCCGAGGGCTATTTTAGCGGCTGCTGTACCCGAAGTCCCCCCTCCTAAGACAACAACACGGGCACGGTGCGTACCTACAGCACCGCCTAATAAAACACCACGTCCGCTTTGAGATTTCTTCAAATAAAAAGCACCTTCTTGAATGGACAATTTTCCAGCAATCTCGCTCATAGGAAACAGCAATGGTAAAAAATTGCCTTCACTTGTAATGGTTTCAAAAGCTATGCCCAGTACACGTTTGGCTAGTAGATGCTCGGTCATTTCCTTCTCGACAGCTAGATGCAGATAAGAGAAGATGATCTGATTTTCATGCATAAACTGTGTCTCTGCTAATTGAGGTTCTTTGACCTTGACGATAACATCGGAGATTTCGTAAAGCGCTTGTTTCGTAGCCTTGATAGTAGCGCCTAGTCTTTCATAGTGCTCATTGGTGAGCGCTAGATGAATACCTGCATCTTTTTCGACATAGACTTCATGCCCATGGTGAAGTAGTTCACTGACACCCTGGTCTGTCAAAGCAACACGATATTCGTGATTTTTAATTTCTTTAGGAATACCTATTTTCACTTCTTATACGCTATGAAAAAAAATATAAAAAATCTTATTTGAATGAACGAGATGAACATATGAGTTGAGCTGGGATTTGACCTACTTACTTAGTGATCCTTACTGCTTGAAAAGTGGAATTCTGCTCCTCTGCGAATGCCTGAGAACCAGCGTGTGGTGACTGTTTTAAGTTTAGTATAAAAACGTACGCCCTCCATACCATGAATAGCCGAACTACCAAAGATAGACCGCTTCCAACCGCCGAAGCTATGATACGACACAGGCACGGGAATTGGAATATTGACGCCAACCATACCTGCTTCACAGTGGTGCGAGAAATGTCTAGCCGTATCTCCATCACCTGTAAAGATAGCAGCACCATTTCCGTATTCATGATTATTGACAAGTGTTAATGCTTCATTGTAAGTTTTTGCACGAACTAATGAAAGGACAGGTCCGAAGATCTCGTCTGTATAGACACTCATAGCAGAGGTGACATGGTCAAGAATAGTTCCACCTATAAAATATCCATTGGGGTTGGTTTGATTGCTTTTAAAGGCACGTCCATCGATAACTAGTTTGGCACCTGCCTTTTCACCTGCAGCGATATAGTCTTTAATACGCTTAAGACTGGCACTTGAAATAACAGGTCCCATTTCTATACCGGCGTCCGTATAAGCACCTATTTTAAGGTTTTCAACCATAGGTTTTAATTTAGCAATAACAGCCTCAGCAATGTCATCGCCAACAGCGACAGCAACGGATATTGCCATACATCGTTCGCCCGCCGAACCATATACAGCGCCCATCAAAGCATCACACGTTTTATCGAGGTCTGCATCAGGCATAATGACCATATGATTTTTAGCACCACAAAGTGCCTGCACGCGTTTGCCATAAGACGTGCCCTGTTTATAAACATATTCTCCGACCGCCGTAGAGCCGACAAAACTGACGGCTTTAACCGTTTCATGTTCTAATAGAGTATCAACGGCTTCCTTAGCACCGATAACGACATTAAACACACCATCAGGAAGGCCTGCTTCTGTGAATAATTTAGCAAGATAAAGTGACACAGAAGGGTCTTTCTCTGAAGGTTTCAATATAAACGTATTTCCACAAGCAATCGCCAATGGAAACATCCACATAGGGACCATGGCTGGGAAATTAAAAGGTGTGATCCCTGCACAAACGCCCAGTGGTTGTCGCATATTGTAGCTGTCAATGTCCGTAGAGATATTTTCAGTAAAATCTGCTTTCAAATGTGAAGTGATGCCCGTACAAAACTCAACGATCTCAAGGCCACGCAGAAGTGAACCTCTAGCATCCGCTAGCACTTTACCGTGTTCCATTGAGATCAATTCTGTGAGGTATTTTTCGTGTTTGATGATAAGCGCACGAAAATCATACATGATGGCGGCACGTTTGGCAGGAGGAACATTACGCCACGATGCAAACGCTTTGTTAGCACATTGGATCACATCGGTCATCTCAGCACGAGATGCGAGCGGTGCTTTACCAATAATTTTCCCCAAGGCAGGATTGTACACATTTTCGAACTTTCCGCTTGTTCCAGCGCGAGGCGCACCATCAATGTAATGCTTATATTCTTTAACGGTATTATCCTGATCGGCTGATCTAGGGTCATCAGTACTTGTTGTGACTTGTACAGATTGCTGTTGTCCTTTCATAATCGTCTCTTACAGAAAAATTATCTTTATAAAGAGTGATTGCACCACTTGTTCCAGTGGCAATCTCACTACTTATCTTACCATCATTGTATTTGAAATGCCGTTGTTTTACGATTATTTCAATAAAAATTTTTTAACGGGTTAGCAGAAAAAATAAAATCTACTGAGAATAGTAAAAACAATTGAAATAACAAAAACCACCTAAAACCACTCAATCCCACTCAATCCCACTCAATCCCACTCAATCCCACTCAATCCCACTCAATTGTACAGCTATTTAAGACTAATTCGTAAGAAATAATTGAGATAGCGTGAACTTAGCTAATTTTACGACTGAAATCGCAAAAACCTAGAAAAGATAAGTGATCAAGACTTGCCCTAATTGACTTAGACTAATCAATAACGATCCAAAAAGCACCATTTGCAATCTGTTCGCGTACATTTCTATCAGAAAGCAGAATATCTCCGTAAAAATCTGCTATCACGATATTTTGCTCTGGTGTTCCAATCGCTAAGGCCTTGATAAATAAAGACTGCTCAGGCAATTGTATTTCTGTTAAATCACGAATATAACGTACATAAGGCGCATTTGAAGGGGAAGCAATTTTATATTCTGACCGATGGATAAGCATTTTTTCATTGATCTGTGCTACCTTTTTGTTAGCGTATGCTGATCCTTGATAAAGGTTGCCTGTGAGTACAATTCTCTGATCTTCGGTGACTACCCGTGGATAGAGATTGGGCGTATAAGCTAATGACCGCAGGTCTATGACGAGAGCTTTATAAATTTCACTAGAAAATGGTTTGCGGGCTGTTTTTCCCCTGTATTCTCTTACGTAGCGGGGTTTGAAATTTTCATACAAAGTCGGCATTGGCACTAAACTTTGATTTCTGGGACCGATTCCCCTAGGATTAGCTAGCAATGAAAGTTCTGCTGTCATAATCACACGATACCCACCATTTCTGCCAAGGACTGATTCCTGGTTTAGAGCACTGGCTGGGTTTGAAAAATCTATCTCGGTACGCAATTCTTCTTCAATACTCAGAGTTTCCGCTAAAAACTGAGGGGATTGCTGGGAGGTACTGCCATTATTTTGGGCTAAAAAAGGTTTTTCGCTAGCAAATGAATACGGATAAGAATACGGCTGCTGGCGCTGTGATGGACTTAACTTACTTGCAGACGATAATCTGGAAGATAATTGGAGCGGTGACTGGAGCGGCGTCAATTCTGAGATTGCACCATTATCTCTTGTGGTATTGTTTCTTTTTCGCACAGGCAATGTTCGATACGTAATCTCAGTCATTTTCAAAGTAGATAAATAACGGGTTAAATTGGCGTCTTCATGGTCACCGAGGTAGATCAAAGTTCCAATTGAAAAAGCAGGGGTCACTTGAACTGCTTCTAATGCCTTAATTGTATTGAGTTTGAGCTCTCGCTCGGCAATCGCTTCATTTTGGCTCAGATCGAACAAAGCACCCCGCACTGTCCTATTTTCTCGCATTGTCCTATCTTTTGCTAAAAAATTCGCACTTCCTACCGGATTAACGACCGTATGGCTATGTTTTATCGTTAAAATATAACGACTCCAATCCAAATACCCATAGGGCTGCAATACTAAAGCCCGTTCTGGTGCCTGCAGATCTAGTGTATAGTGAACAATTGGACTGACGATACTTCCCTGTGGTTTAGAAGCTCGGTTAGGCTGCGTAGCAGTACCCTCAGCTACAGCAGGACGTTCCATTTTACGTTTAAAGATAGCATAAATCGTAATTGGCTCTTTCTTCCTAACAACACGCCAATTGGTCACTACTGGAGTATAATCTTGCCAGACGGCGCCTGCAAAGGTGGGACTCAAGCTAAATTTCATTGTACTTGCCCGCTCAGCAGTGAAGTGAATATCGAGCAAAGCGACATTGTTGGGCAGAATTCTATTTATTTCCACACGTACGCTAGGCGAAAATGTTCGTGACACGCGATACCCTATCAATCCGCGCGGCAATGGAGGTTCATACACATTTCCTGCCAGCCGATCACCGAACGGTATCGCTGTGACCATAAAAAAAAGCCCCAAAATACAAACAATCCTATTCATTGCTAATCCATTCATTGCCAACTTACTTACCGCCAACTTTATTCATCACTAACTTATTACTGACTTGTTTATCGCTAACCTATTCATTGCTAACCTATTCATTGCTAACAATCCCAATAACTTATACAATCTCTTAACCCTGTTGCAGCAATTTAACACAACAATTTAACACAGCAATTTTAACACAATAGAGAGAACACCTAACAATATACAAAAAATTCTTCTCAATACAAAAAAATCTTCTCAAATTCCTTATTTTAGCCGCCAATCTCACCCGTAGAAATTTTTTTTACGCCAAGATATAGGTCAATATCGGCATATTAGTAAAGGAGCATGCTTAATTTAGTTAGCAAGGAACTACGCTTGACTGCTAAAAAGCAAGACCGTAGCGATTGAACTTAAGTATAAATTAAGAAATTGACAGGTAATTTCTTAGTTTTTTCTATTTTTTGTGATTTTTTCTCTTGTAGTTTTGGCTATTGTGATTTTGTCCATTGTGAGCGTGAACAGAATTCTTTACGCGGAGGACAGCGGAGTTTACGACCCTGGATGCAATTTTTTAATTGACCGTGCCGTTCTTTAACATAGGGACACGCCCACTTATTATCGAGCAGATACGCTTTAATACTTTTCCCAGCCACGTAAACATTGGCTTGCAGCCTAAAAAAGATAGGAGAACGGCCTAAATTTCGCAGTTCAATTTTACGGTGCTTGGTGCGGCTAAGTTCTCTATCGATAAAATTTTGAAGTTTTTTCTTAACAAAATAGCCCAATTTCTTCTCTTCAAGACTGGCTTTTCTTAATTCAGGCGCCTCTACCCCAATCAAGCGAACGTTAATATTGCTCCCAATTATAGGATGCAACCCTTCGATCTTTAAACATTTAATCGTATCCCCATCGACAACGCTATCAAATTGACACGTAAATGTACCGTAATCATTGGGATTATCGGCATTAGCTCCGCTTAGAGTGAAACCTGTTAATAATAAGATAAATAAGACAAAAACCTTAATTAAGATACCACAATGCCTTATTACACCGCAGTGCCTTATGAATACACTATCAAAAATCAATAATAACACTAATTTTCAATACACTAAGGGTTAATCTTAATAAGAATCTTTTAATATTAACAAAAGCCGTGATTTTTTAAACCGAGTATTATTATAATCTGTTCTAATAACTAGAATAATAGCTAAATATTACGCAAAAACACGTCTGCAGGCTCTTATACAAGAGTAATCAATGGATCGTCTTTTAAAACCGATTTTCCATTCTCAACAAGAATAGTTTTAACAACACCAGCAACAGGACTCTCAATTTCATTCATAATTTTCATCGCTTCTAAAATACAGATCTTCTGTCCCTTAGCAATACGACTACCGACCTTAATATAAGGTGGAGCATTGGGAGTAGGTGAAGTGTAAAATGTCCCTATCATAGGGGCACGAATTGTCTTTTTTTCATCAAAAACAGAAGTTTCACTATCCGCATCTGGCTTAAGTGCATTGACCGATGTACTTTCAGGCAATGCGGTCTCTTCTCTTTTTACTTGGGTAGAAATCTCATTATTAACAGCCCCTAGGTCAAGACCCCTTAAACTTCTCGACTGCTGCAAACTGAGTGCCACTTCTTCTGCTGACAAAGGAGCTTTGAAATAAAGGTTAATGTCTTCATGTTGAATGACCAGTTCCGCTAGATCATGCTTATCAAAAAAATCACAATAATCACGCAATTGTCCTAGTCGCAAATTTTTAAATAATACTAATTTATCTTCTTTTCTAGAACCCATAAACGCTCTCCCGCACAATGCTATTACTTAAACTTAACTACTCAAGTACTTAACTATTTCAATTCATAAATTCTAACCGATTTAATCTGTCAATTCCAATTGACTCAACTCGTCAATTCCAATTGATTTATATCATTAAGCCTAAAACTTAAACCATAACAAATAATATTAGATATTATACTGTAAAATTAGATATTATACCATAAAACAATGATCCTATAAAATAATGCTCATATCACCCGTACGTTAACAATATTAAACCTGTAATAATCATTAATCCATAAATATTCCTTTTCACGTACTTTTCAGGTACTTTTCACGTACTTTTGCTGCTCTGTCTGCGTACTTTTTTTGTTACGCATTGCCATGACTTTTTATCCATAGGTCAATCAGTACATCGATGTGCTAGGGTATTCAAATTGAAGTCTAAACCGTGATGATGGCATGCCTCTCAGTTTTTCTATAACCCAAGGTCATTTTTCCCTAAACAGAAGATCCATTTTTTTATACACAGAGACCCACTTTTTCGTGAGGAGAGACCCGCTTTTTTGTAAGTGAAAAGAAGCCATTTACCCCACTTAAACTGTACTTTTAAAGACAATATTCCAATTGCGATAACGCGTGCGATGTGAACGATAAGAAAAATACCCCCCATGACAAGCCGTGCAGTCCTTAGAGCGAGTAATATTGGCTCTACGAACACCCAAAGCAACCAAAATAGCCGTACATAATTCAGGCAAATCTAGATAAGCACGCGCATTTTGTACTCCATTATCACTCACAGGCGTGCAGACACGGTCTTCGGCAATATTGTACGCCTTTAATGATGGGGTTAACATGCTAATAACTTCTCTACCTACGGGATAACAGCATTTCATGATAGAAGGTCCTAAATAAACAGATAGGCGACTGGGGGTTGTAGCAAACTGCAGGGGAAGTTGTGTTAAAAAGGCTGTTTGAAGTATTCCTGCTTGAAGTGACCGCCAGCTAACATGAAGCGCTCCCCACGCCTTCCCGTTAGGATCGAAAAAGAAAAGTGGTATACAATCCGCCGTGCGTATAACAAACGCCGCCCCCGTAATAGCCGCCACTACACCATCTGCCTTAGGAAAACTCATTGCGTGATTATCACATGGATAGCTAAGCACTTCTTTATTTCTAGCTACAAACAATGCATTCGTATGAATCTGATTGAATAACATAAGACGCATAGGACGCATAGCTACTGGCTTTTGTTGGAAGTTCTCCGTTAGTAACTCCGTGCGCTGTGGGGCAAATTGAACGGTTAGGTTTTTCTTCACACCGATAAGTGGTAGTACTTCTCGTTCTAGGCGTAAACTCTCACGTGCCGTGTAACAGATGGCACCCCAGCCGTTTTCATGTACAAAACACCTCTTAATAGGAGCAAACTTCATACCTGGCAGGAGAATAGGTGAATGAATAAAATGTCTCCTAGCTTGGCGCCGATTGAGTGTTTTATAATAATTAGGCTTTCTTATTCTAGCAAGTAATTGTCTTATTCTAGAAGTTAGATTCTGGTCACGACGCGATGTTGTTTTCGTTACGTGAACTTGTTGCCGCATTCTGGCATAGGGATGATTTTCTATGTGTAGTGATTCCATCATCGAGCATGACGCTAAAAATATATTGACTTAACCGGTGATTTTTAATTATTCACTTAATCCATCATTTTTACTACAAGCTATTCTCTCTAATAAAACTCTCTCTAATAAAGTATACTATTTTAATAAGAATACGCGTGCACAAACGTGGTTTCACCTGGTTTGACAACGACTTCGTAGTGACTGAGTGCTGAGAAAGTTCTCTCACCAGAGCCACCTTGTTTTTTTTCAAAAGCAAGTTGATAAGTTCCAGGCAAAAAAAATACTCGATACACCTGTAGCGTATCGTAGGCTAACGTCCAAGAACGCAGATCAGGTTTTAAAGTCTTATTGATAAGGGCTCCGCCTAGTAAATTAATAAAAAAACCAGCTATGTCACCAAGTCCCGATTTATTGTTCTTATTGATCTGACTGGCCGTCACAGCAGACGTAACGATAACAGTCGCTACTTTTGTCACGGCTGATAATGCATGACGATTGACATAACGTGGGTACTGCTCATTGAAGTTTTGTATGACAACATCACTGTAAGACGTTCTTAGGAGGGGCATTACTTTTTTATCGTCATTGATAGTGATCACCATAGACTGTGGGCTGGGGTTGGTTTCTCTTCGTTTAAATACCGGCACTGGATTCTCAGCTGAAGTCACCCAGAAGAATAACTGCCCATAACTAAGTACATTAAAGTCGCGCTTAAGCAATGCAATTCCAATAGCTCCTTTAAGAGCGAATTCGAACTCTCGGTCTCCAGCTATTTTTCCACGTGAAACCTTATAAGGAGCGAGACCACTTTCATGAAAAATAACCACACTCCCCAGCTGCGCATAGTCGTCTTTTAAAGAAAGCTCTGCTGCTACTTTAACATCCGTACCTATATCTGCATCCATATTCACATCAACCTCTGCATCAATATCTGTATCGACTGCTATATCGACATCTGCATCAACGTCTGTACTTATATCTGTATCAATGTCTGCATCGACATCTGTATCAATGTCTGCACCTGTATCTGTATTAACATTCGTATTAAAAATTGCTGCCGCAAGGGGATCAATCTCCTCGTTAAGAAGAGGTGAAGGCAATGATGTGAGGTCTGGATACGGATTTTGATAAATGACTATATCTTCACCATGGGCTTGATAGCGTTCTATGTCAAGGACATCATTTTCTTTAATAGCAAGGGCGTACAGCCCTGCTTGGGCTGCTTTTTTTAAAGTGGCGTCAGTGCTCGTTGCGAGAATGTTATTATACTGGACGCGTGCTTCTTCATTGCGGTCTAATGCCTCAGCAACCAAGGCATACAAATAGCGAACGACATAATTTTCTTTGTAATTGGCATCAAAGTCTCTAATTAAAGCCAATTCGTCACTCATTCGTTTAAAATACTGATAAGCACGTTTAAGATCAGCGTCCATAATGTAATTGCTGGCAAGGTAATAAAAAATAAGAATCCGCTCAAAATTTTCTGGCACATAGCGTTTTACGCTATCGTTAAGAAAAAAAGCACGAAAGTTCTCACTTGCACTTTTGGTATACGTATCGCTGAGCGCAAGTGCTTCTTCGAAGAGTTCTGCACTTTTCTGCCATTCTTGCATGGTATGAAGAATAGTTCCTGCTTGCAGTAGTAGGATCAATTTGTCCTTAGGACGTGCGCGTTCTAGTTTGGGAGCAATTCTACTGTACGCCTTAGCCCATTGTCCGTTTAGATAAGGTCGTTCTATGTCATCACTATATGTTTTTGAGTTTTGACGAAAACTGCATGTTGTTAATACGCTAATCACTCCCAAGCAAAGCAGCCCACAGCAGGCCCACCAAACACCTGATCTGAGTAACATTGTCCTTTTTGTTCCAGCTCTCATAATCACTATAAAATCACTGTCCTAAAAATGCTCTCCACAGAACATATTCTCTACTACACAATAACATATTTTTCAGCTAAAAGACCAAGAAGCTGAGCTAAGAAGTTGTCTGGACACATGATTTTCATTACATTTCTTCGCGTTTCTTTATATCAATTTTTCATAAGAACTTATAAAATACTAGTCAAATAGTATAATATATAATAAACATTCACCATTTATAAAAAAATCACCACTTCAAGTTAATAATCAGACATTGTATCCATAACAAAAAAACTCATTGAATTAAAACTAATTGAATTAAAACTTATTAAATTGACAGCATATATCCATAAAATATCCGTAAATTGTCCTATTTTAGCCGTGTTAGTCATGTTAGCCGTGACAACCCCATCTAATCAATCCCAAAGCAAAATCTAATCAGTCCCACAACAAGACAAAATCTAATCAATTCCACAGCAAAGCAAAATCTCAAAGCAAAATCTAATCAATCTCACAAAAAACAAAATCTACCACCAATCATATAGCAGCCAATCCATTAAGGCCGCCAATATACCCTATTATAAACCATTATCCATTATCACATAACAAAAAGACTGTACTGAAATAGAAAGGGGTTGCTATACAATGTTAGTTTTATCAAGAAAAAAAAATCAAAGCATCATTGTCAATAATAACATTGAAGTGGTTATCATAGACTTAGGTCCAGAACAGGTCAAGTTAGGGTTTCGGGCGCCAAAGGATGTGAGTATTCACCGCAGTGAAGTTTATGACAAAATCAAAGAAGAAATGCAGCGTGCAGCCAAAAGTCACCCCAAGCTAATTACTTCCACCACCTCTACCTCCCCCAAAAAACAGCATTTCTCTGATAATACCCATCAAAAAAACACCCATTCCACTCGATCAACCCCTACGGACAGTAAAACTAATTCCTAATTTTTATGTGAGCAGCAGATTCATATTGACTCACGCTATTTTTAATGATTGTGGGAGCAGCAGATTCACATTGACTCACGCTATTTTTAATGATCGTAGGAGCAGCAGATTCGCATTGATTCACGCTATTTTTAGCAATTATGTGAATAAACTACCTATCTAACGACAGCAGATCATCACATAAACGTTGTAAATACGGCATTGTAAATACAGTATTGTAAATACAGTATTGTAAATACACCCCTATAAGCGCTTTATTGAAAGCACTTTATTGAAGATTTCACATAAAGTGCTCATGCTTCAATCAAGCCTTACGAAACTATAATAAGAACAATACTTGGTAAATAATCCATTATTTACCGATATTAAAACCTCCTGAGATTAAAATCTCCTAAGCAGATCACAATTTATGATGATACGTACCTTACTGCAGAAATATTGTTTCATCGTTATACTAGGCATAACCTATTTAACAATACCCCAATACATCACCTTATATGGGGTTGAAGAAGCGAACAAAGAAACTCATTTACCACCGCTCCATAGAGAACTCTTCACATATGAAGGTTTTTCTGTAGAAAGTTACATTGTGCAGTCGTCTGTAGATAAAACCTTTTCCTACATTATTAAGGTTTTAGAACAAGGAAAAACCTCGCACGTAGCCTTAGAATTTGGAAATACTCCATTTGGCGATCTGATTGTCCATAACGAATACATTGCAAATACAAAATTTGTACCCTACCTAAGCACTGCAGCAGATAGTAAACAAAATAACAAATCCAGTAACACCATAGCAGATAACAAACAGAGTAAAGAGAGTAAGGAATCCAGTAACACCGTAACAGATAACAAACAAAGTAATATTAACCCAGCACAAAGGCGAATTCCGTATATTGTAACAACTTACACCTACGAATGCGCACCACTTGAAAATCAATCCCGATTAGACCTTGCTGAATGGGAAATATTCGCTCTAGTCGATAACAAGGTCTTTCCCATACCTCTTGCCGCCAAAACATTGACGTGGGAACAACCCAATACTAAAAAAGTCTCGCTCTGGCAATCTTTTAATACCAGCCCATATCGGACACTCATCATCATTCTCGTTATTATGACAGGAATTATGGTTATATTGGGCGTTATTCGTATAATCACGTATTATCATAGGAAACGCGAAATCATTGAAAAATCGCAACGACTTGTCTGGCAGACCTTTCAAACCAACTACAAAAAACAGAACATTGAAGACCTTTACTATCAACTAGAAAAAGAGACTTATTTTCAAGCCGTCAAACATTGTATAGAAACGACGCTTGCCTCATTTCAAAGCAAAAAAGAAGCACTTCCCCCCAAAATAAAGCAAAAATTTAACTCCCTTAACAAAAATATAGAACATATTCTTAAAAAATTGACCGAACATGATTCGAGCCCTCATCTAACCGCCCCTTCACATTCTCCAGCCAATCCCACATCACCGCTAACTACATCTGGTAATCCTCTCTCATTGTCCCAAACCCGTAGAGAAAAAAGACTCCCAAAGACAAACCCTCCGTCAATAACCCCTGCAGAACTATCATTTTTAACCATTAAAAAAATTATTGGAACACCCTTATAATCAATACTGCCATCCATAATCTCATATCTCATCAAAAAAACAAGGCTTTTATTATAAATTTCAATCACAATACATACGTTTTATTCAAATACTGGAACCATTTTATTGAAGCATTGCGTCTATTTTATTGAAGCATTGAGTCTATTTTATTGAAGCATTTGTTAAAAAATTATTTAAATCATCGCAACCACACCCCAAAACAACCTTTCTACACCCTAAAATCATCACACAATCACAAAAACTCAGTCATTTACCACCCGCACAGAAGACAATGAAACAGACCTCTACAAAAGTAGCCGAAACCTCTAAAAAAAATCATTCCGCTAAAAATCAATTTTTTAGCCACATCATAGATGAACTCTCTAAAACAATTGTAGGCATGGAGGACATCACCAACCAGATTTTGATAGCTTTTTTAACAAAAGGACACGTCCTACTAGAAGGATTGCCTGGTTTAGCTAAAACAATGCTCATAAAAACCTTTGCAGAACTATCAGGATTGGAATTCAAGCGTATTCAATTCACCCCAGACCTGCTGCCAGGCGATATTCTTGGAACACAGATCTTCGATCAAAGAACAAGCGCTTTTATCACACGTAAAGGACCCCTCTTTTCAAATATTGTCCTCGCCGATGAGATCAATCGCGCCCCATCTAAAGTCCAATCCGCACTCCTAGAAGCCATGCAAGAAAAACAAATTACGATTGCAGAAAAAACCTATCATCTAAAACCACCCTATCTCGTGCTAGCAACCCAAAACCCAATAGAACAAGAAGGAACCTATCCCTTGCCAGAAGCACAAATTGACCGATTTATGCTAAAAGTAACCGTCACCTATCCCAGCAAAGACGAAGAAGCTAAAATCATTAAATATCACATGAACACACCGAAGATTAATTTTGCTCCGATTTTATCGGCGGCTAAAATTAAAAAATGCCAAGAACAGGTAGAAAATATCTACATCGATGACCGCCTCATTCGTTACATCGTAGAACTCGTCTCTGCTTCGAGAAATCCAGAGCAATACGGTATGAAAAAAAATCTTATTAATTTTGGCGCTTCACCACGTGCTTCGATTGATCTTGCACGCGCAGCAAAAGCAACTGCTTTCCTTAACAATGAAAAATATGTCAAAACAGATGACATTAAACAGGTCGTCCATCCAGTCCTCCGCCACAGAATCCTCACCAGCTATGAAGCAGACGCTGAAAATATTACACCCGACATGCTCATTGATGACCTACTAAGCCGTGTTAAAGTTCCTTGAAACCCCTTAAAATTGCTTAAAATTCTTTAAACGTCGTATTATTGCTTGAGCCATTGTTTAAAAAAGTCACACGTGTTATGCCGCTACTTAATCCATTTGCTAAAAATTCACATCGCAACACAATCGCAGACCCGTTTATCAAAGAAGAAAATGAACGGTATCTCGAACTGCTAAAAAAGACACAGCATGTCGGATTAAAGATCACAACGCTTGTAGAAAACGTCTTCGCAGGAGAATATCGCTCGCGCTTTAAAGGAGCGGGGATAGAATTTGATGAGGTCAAAGAATATGTTCCAGGCGATGACATTAAAACCATTGACTGGAACGTCACCGCACGGATGAATCGTCCCTTTGTAAAACGTTATCACGAAGAACGAGAATTGGTATTTATTTTAGTCATTGATATGTCCGCTTCAGGACGGTTTGGAAGTCTTAACCATTCTAAAAACGATATTGCCCTTGAAATAGCCGCTATTTTAGCCTTATCTGCTCTCAAAAATCGTGATAAAGTCGGCATTGTACTTTTTACCGAAGAGATCGAGTTTTATCTTCCGCCTATCAAAGGACATCATAACATTTTACGGATTATTCGTGAATTTATTCATTTCCAGCCACGTTCTAAAAAGACAAACCTTGACCACACCATTAAAAAATTAATGAATATTCTAAAAAAACGAAGTGTCCTCTTCCTGCTCTCAGACTTTCTATACCCAATCAATTACCTGCAATCACTCCATCAATTAGCCCACAAACACAAACTCCATGTCCTAAGGCTATACGATAAAATAGAGAGTGCGTTTCCAAAGATTGGGCTAGTCGAACTCGAAGATTTTGAAACAGGAGAGAAGCGGGTCATTGATTCGCAGGCGCAGGCTTTTCAAAAAACTTACACCACGCGCTATCATCACCATCAAGCTGAACTCTCTTCGCTCTTTAAAAGGCTAAAAATCCCTTACCATTCACTGCTCTTAAAACCTGACTACCTCCACGATCTCATGCTCTACTTCAGACACATCTAAATCACACCCCATCCAACATCTAACATCCAATTCAACTCAATAACATCTCCTCCTTCACTCATACTCCTCTCTCAACTGCTTTTTCCTCAATACTTCCACCAGTAGCCCTAAAAAATTGAGCCACTGAGCACGTTAGCATTTATAAGATTAAAGCAGTTAACCCCTTCTAGCTGCGGTCAAAAACATGAAATTTGACGCAATCGGTTAAAATTTCATAACATTTCATAACACAACTTAAAACCACCCTTTATACTTAAAAAATAGTATAATATGCATATAAGAAGGGGATAATCGTTTATGCTGATAATAAGACCCAGTAACGACGAGCCCCCAGTAACAAGCCATAGGACAATTGGTTGTAAGACTGTTTATACTTTAAGTTTTAAGAATCTAATAAAAATTTCAAGCAGCTGAAGGTGGAGATGGAGGTAGAGATGAAGTTAGCGACTGATTTTGCTAAATTTCTTATCGAGAATAAGGCCCTTCAATTTGGTGACTTCACCACTAAAAGTGGTCGTTCCTCACCCTATTTCATCAATTTTGGAATCCTACATCAAGCATCGGTCTTACGCAATCTTGCCAAATTTTATGCAGATTGGATCAGAAGCCATCCACACGCCAAAAAACTCAGAACCACCGCTACCCAATCATCATCGATACACAAAAAAACACAGCAGCAGCCCTTCAATGTTATCTTCGGTCCTGCTTATAAAGGAATTCCACTTGCCATTGCCCTAACGCTCGTCCTCAGTACTGATGCTAATACCCATTTATTAGGCTATGCCTTCGACAGAAAAGAAGCCAAATTACATGGCGATGGCGGGTCTATTGTCGGTACAGACCTAAGCGCATCTCCTAAAAAGGTCTTACTCGTCGATGATGTTTTGACATCGGGGCTCTCGCTTAAAAATGCCATTGAAACCATTCGCTCCGCTGCTCCTAGGACAGAGATTGTCGGCATTGTAGTCGGTGTGGATCGTGAAGAACAAGCTTTCTCAGACCCTAGCGTCTCTGCTCGCAAAAAACTTGAAATGATGTACGGCATTCCTGTATTTAGCATCACAACCATTCGTCAAATATTAGCACTCAATGATGACTGTCATTGGTTCTCTGAGGAAGTTAAATTAGCGCTGGAAACCTATTTAGAAAATCACATTCCAACCACATCCCCAGCATTGACCTCTCCTGCTGCACAAACCCAGACCCTTTAATAATCACATCGCACTGAACCTCCACTCAAATCAGATGCGCAGCCTACTTTTTAATACAATAGTTCCTTGACATTGACCATGACATCCGCTAAAACGATCTCACTTACGACAACAACAGGCATCACACTGACTTATCCATCTAAGCAGCCTACACCCAACAGCACCACAGGCGAAATAGCGCCCGAACACAAACAGCTCACGGGAAATAAGCTACTTACAAATCCCAGTCTAGAACCCACACTCGCTAGCCTTAAAGGAAGACCTGTGGCTCTAATGATAGAACAAACCCTTTATGATCTGATGACACCGATCACTAGTGGAGGAACGGTTAAAATCCTTACGCTAGCAGACGCAGAAACACTTCCTATTTACAGACATACCGCAGCGCACGTCATGGCTTATGCTATTAGGACATTGTTTCCAGATGTAAAATTTGCCATCGGTCCTGCCATTGACAATGGCTTTTATTACGATATGGACAATATCACGCTTAATGCAAGCGACTTCAAAGCCATCGAGAAAGCAATGCAGACTATCATAAAAGAACAATTTGAAAATAAACGCTTTGAAATATCTTACAAGGAAGCCTTAGCTTTATTTAAAGATGAGCCTTATAAGATTGAACTTATCAAAGACTTAGGAGAGACAACACCCCTTACTTATTATAAAATGGGAGATTTCATAGACCTCTGCCGCGGACCTCATCTTCCTACCATAGCTCCCATCAAAGGCTTCAAATTAAATAAACTAGCAGGGGCCTACTGGCGCGGTAAAGCAACCAATAAAATGCTCACGCGTCTTTACGCCCTAGCCTTTCTCGATAAACCATCACTAAAAACCTACATCACCAAAGTCGCCGAACAAGAACGCTACGACCACAATAAAATAGGACGTGAAATGGACCTCTTTATAAACGACGCACTCGTAGGACAAGGACTCCCACTCCTCACACATAAAGGCACGCTAGTCAAACAACGTATCCAAACGCTCGTTGAAACTGAAGAACGGCGCGCAGGGTATCTTCACACCCTCACACCCCACTTAGCCAAAAGTGATCTATATAAAACATCAGGTCATTGGGACCATTATAAGGACAGTATGTTCATCATTCAAAGTGGCGACGATGAATTCGCACTCAGACCGATGACATGCCCGTTTCATTTTGCCCTTTATAACAGTCAGCGGCGAAGTTATAAAGAACTTCCCATTCGCTACGCGGAAACCAGCACGCTTTTTCGCAATGAAGCCTCAGGAGAGATGCACGGTCTCATTCGCGTCAGACAATTCACACTAAGCGACGGTCACATCATCTGTACAAACGACCAAGTTGAACAAGAATTCAAATCCTGCCTGGAGCTATTACTTTATTTTTTAAAGATTCTCGACATTAAAAACTATACATTTCGGCTTTCTAAATGGGACGCCGCAGAAGCGGGAAGTAAATTCATTGACAATCCTGCTATGTGGGAGCAAACCGAAGACCAGATGCGTACTATTCTTACAAAATACAATTACTCGTTTGTCGAAGCAGTGGGCGAAGCGGCGTTTTACGGACCTAAGTTAGACGTTCAAACAACCAATGTTTATGGGAAAGAAGACACTCTGCTAACTATTCAGATCGACTTTGCTTTGCCTGAGCGCTTTAAGATGACCTACATTGATGAAAATGATAAAAAACAGCAACCTGTTGTCATTCATCGTGCTTCGATTGGCTGCTATGAGCGGACTATTGCGCTCTTAGTGGAACGTTACCATGGGAATTTACCGTTCTGGCTAGCTCCTGACCAGATAGCTATTTTTCCTGTACATAACAAGCTAACCGCCTACGCTAAAGGTCTAGAAACACAATTTATCAAAGAAGGCTTTCAAGTCCTATGCGATACACGTGAAGAATCACTGGGAAAACGTATCCGCTCGGTGCAGAAAAGTCGTATTCCTTATCTGCTCATCATTGGTGATAAAGAACAAGCTACAGAAACGCTCAGTGTTCGCACTCGTGATAATAAAGTACTTGATGGCATTGCTATCAAAGATTTTATCGCAGCTTGCCATGAAATGCAGCGTAACCACCTCTTAGAATGTCAAGTCTCCACCTTAAAAAAGACTGCTACTTCGTAACAGCGATTATCTCGCACACAAAATAATTTCCAGCTACTGTCATTATCACATCGTAATAGGTGATAATGATTTTTATTAAGGGGTTGTTGCCTCTTAAACTGATATGAACTGATATTAAGCAGTCACTGCTTCTTAAATTAATATTAAGTGTTTACTGACTCTTAAACTAATGCATTAAAGAATATTATTCAAATATCCGTAAATTCTAGTGAGCAATCTACCTACTGTTTAAGAAAACATTTATTTGCATATACAAAAAAACCTGCTATCATGAACCTTTAAAACTATCAATATCTACTTTTTATATATACTTATTAATACCACTAAGTAACACACTAGCTAAAATAGCCTTAAAAAGTCCCCCAATAAAAAACCACCTTATCATAAGAGAATGTCCTAAAATAGTCTCTAATAATCCCTAATAATCTCTAATAATCCCCATATATAGATAATGACCTCGTTTAAAGTTCTGGGTGGATAACTCATTTTAACCATTAATCTTAAAGTACATAATATCAATTTTATTCATTAAAAGCCATGAAAAAGCGTTTTTATCGGTCTCAGTCCACTGAAAAACCCACTGAAAGATCCACTCAAAGATCTACTGTCATCTCTAGTCTTATTATAAGACGCAGCCTCCAAAGTCTATGTAGTGTGTGTGTGTTGTCAATTCTATTTATGATAAGCACGCTAGTAGGACAAACCACTAGCTCTAAAAGTGCTGCATTTCAAGCTTCACCCGAATTTGAAAAAATCAAAAAACGTGGCTATATTGTCGTTGCTATGACAGAATCCGATCAACCCCCATTGTTCTTCACTAATGTCGCCGGTGAATTTGTGGGGATAGACGTCGACATTGCTAAGGGAATAGCCCAAGCTTTAGATGTCGGCATTCAATTCAACCGTGAAGCCGTATCATTTAATGATCTTATCCCAATTGTCGCACGAGGCGATGCTGATTTTGCTATATCTAAACTGAGCCGGACAATCACACGCAATCAAATCGTCACCTTCAGCACACCCTACATTACATTTCATCAAGCCCTTATGTTCAATAGGGTACAACTTGCTAAAATCGCAACGACTAATCCAGAAATCGCTAGCTTTATCAAACGTTTTAGAGGAAAACTCGGTATTATTGCCAATTCTTCATACATCAATTACGCTAGAAAAAACTTTCCTAATGCTACTATCGTTGAATTTCCTGATTGGGATAGTGTTATTACCGCTGTCTATAGTGGCGATATTCTTGCTGCTTATCGTGATGAATTGGAAATAAAAAAGGCTATGAAATTACGCTCCGATGCTAATCTTATCCTTAAAACCGTTCTGCTCTCGGATACAGAAGACAATATTGCTATTGCTATTGCCTGGCAAAATAACCATCTCCGCTCTCTCATCAACCTTTATCTAGAGGGCATTCCTAAGATAAACGCCGATAACCTTCTCAAACGTTATCAAGAGATTTTTACTCCCGCTAAACAGTAACGTATAACACAGCCTATTAAAAACTAATGCACTAGGAACTCATGCCCTATTGGAAACCATGCCCTATTGGAAACCATGCCCTATTGAAACCCATACCCTATTATAACTATTTACTTATATAACTATTCACTTATCCCCTACCATTACAATTTTATAATTTTATTCAAGCACCGCAATAACTGAAATGAAAAAAATCTTAAAAAATCCTCTTACAATTGCCGCCTCAGTAGCGATTGGAATATATATTGGTATAAACTTTAAAGAGGTTGCTAAAACTATTGCACCATTTGGCAATATGTACTTATATTTACTTCAAATGTCAGTCATTCCCATATTGATTTCGGCTATTGTATCGAGTATTGCTAAACTCATCAAATCAAAAGGAATTAATAAACTCCTAGTCAAAATGCTCTTTTATTTTGTGCTAAGCGTCACATTTTGTGGCATGTTAGGGACATTTGCAGGCGTCTGGAACAAACCAGGAGAACTCATCAATAATCAAACACGTGAAGTACTCAGTCAAATTGTCGAATCTTCCGAAGAAACCACTGATCTCGAAGTCAGTATCTCACAACCTTACAAAGAAGTACCCCGCAAGCGAATTCTTGACTTTGTTGCTAGCATTATTCCTTCAAACATCTTCGAATCGCTCGCATCAGGACGTGCTATGGAACTGGTCTTTTTCTCAATTATCCTTGGCATTGCAATTGGCTTCACAGAAGACAAGTCGGGTGAAACGTTAAGTAATATTTTTGTAACGCTTTTCCTAGCTTTTCAGAAGATTATCAATTGGGCGATGTACGTTCTCCCTTTTGGGCTTATCTGCCTCATAGCAGATCAAGTCGCAGATACGGGATTAAACGTTATTTTTGCCATGTTTAATCTCATTATACTCTTTTACGGCATAGGGTTACTCATGATGATTATCAATTGTATAGTGATTTACGTCAGGAGCAGAAAATCCATCAAACAAGTACTTTATGCCGTGCTCACACCTATTATCATTGCTTTTTCTACGCGGAGTAGTTTTGCTACTATTCCTTCTTGTGTTGAGGCTTTAGAAAAGAAGCTATTTTTTGAACGCTCTGTGACAAATCTTCTGATCCCACTTGGTATTACACTAGGCCGCTATGGCAATATTATCTATTTTTCGCTTGTTTCTATCTTTTTGCTCCAACTTTATGGCATTGATTACGGTAGTGTAGACATTATAAAAACCATTATTGGATCAATTTTAGCAGGAATTGCCACAGCAGGCGCCACAGGTCTAGCAACGCTTGCTGCAATACAAATCGTTCTCACTCCATTGGGTCTCCCATTTGAAGTTATTATTGTCATTTTACTGGCTATTGACACCATTATTGATCCCCTTAGAACCGCTCTCATCGTTCAGACCAATCTTGCCTATACAGCGCTCGTCGCCCAACGATTTAAAGGCAAACGAAGACCGATCATTACAAAAGACCTCATACATCCCTCAGCAACAGACGCTAATGCGGTAGAGAATATTGAAACACCAGCGGTAGCAGAACATAAAAATTAGTTCCAAGAAAGCCCCACTAGGTTTCTTCCTCCCCAGATCTGCCCATTTTTTAGCCCAAATTGACCTAAAATAACGCCGCACAAGTACATTACCGTATGAAAATATGCCTATAATTCGTTATAATAATAATCCAACTCAATTAAACTCAATTGAGCTCAGTTCAATTTAATTCCCGTATCTCAGTATAAAACCAATTGCCATGCATCTTACGAATGAATTTTGCTAAGAAATTCCACTAAGTTATGCTTATAACTCAACTTATATAGTACAATAAACAAAGACCTATCTATATAATACAGTCGTTTATGATAAAAAGAGGTGCATGCAGATGAGTAATGAAAATTCCGACCCCAATCACCAGCTCAGAAAACGAAAAGTCCTCTCCATTAAGGTTTTTTTCACGAGCTTAATAACTGTTCTACTGAGTATCTCAGGTATATTCATAATCATTCTCTCCTATCAAGGAAGCAATTCGGCTATCTTGCAGGTTACAGAACGCCTCATCAAGGAAATCAATAGCGATATTTCTACACAAACTGAGAATTATTTCAATGTTTCCATAAAAACACTTCAAAACTTTGAAAATAACATCCACACACTGAATCTACTCGATAATTCCGATCAAACAGTACTTGATTATCTGTCTAATACGGTAAAAATTGCGGACGAAATCAGTGCAATTTACTTCGGTGAAGACACAACCGGCAATTTTTATATGGCCAAACGAATGCCCAATAACAGCATTAGCAAACGGACTGTCAAACGAACCCGAAACCTCGTCACCATCACATGGACCCATGATACACCTGACGAGTACAATACAACGTTTCCTCCTATTGAAACCTTTTCATTAGCAGAAGGCTATGACCCACGGGTACGCTCATGGTACAAATCAGCCTTAACCAATCAAGGTTTTTCATGGACACTCCCGTATGTTTTTGCCTCAGATAACAACATTGGGCTTTCTGTATCCAAGAAAATTTATAAAACTCCAGCTAATGCTACTAGGGATTTTATAGGCGTCATGGCTGTTGACTTTAATCTCTCCCAAATAACAACCTTTCTAGAAAGTATTGACGTACTTTCTTTCGATAAAACCAATCAAGATGCCGCTCTTAACCAAACTCCTAAAAATTCTAATTCCAAAACAAAAGATTATCAAATCTTTTTAATGACTGAAAATAGAAACGTCATTGCCACATCAGACAGTAGTATCCCTACTATTAAATTTACTGTCACACCCGATGGTAAAGAAGATTATGAAATCTTCTCCGTGACGAACATTCCAGACAGCCTTATCAAAACCGCTTATTCTAACTTTATAAAAACCGATAAAACCATCATTCAACCCGCTTACAATATCGACCATATCTATGATCTCACCTCTACGACTTATGCGGGAGATAATAATGCTTCCAAACCTACGGATTCTGTGGCGGTTGTGAGTTTCAATTATAGAGGCGATGATTATTTTACGCAAATTGAAAATTTCCTACCTAGCTACGGTATTGTCTTTAAAACAGGTATTATCTTTAAATCTAAAATCGTCACAGGCCCCGTCGATCAAGTCCTCAATGTCATTGCAATAGTGAGCATCATTTTTATCATGATCATTATTGCCATCAGTTCAAAGATTCTCAATAACATCACCAATCCTATCATCCAACTCGCGCAAGATATGGATAAAGTACGAACATTTGACATTGACGTTGATAAAGACACTCACCGCAAGCAAAATTTCCTTCGCGAAATTAACAATATCAATTCATCTTATACCAGTATGAAAAATGGGCTGCTCTCATTTAAAAAATTTGTTCCAAGTGAAGTTGTTGCACAGATCGTCAAAGTAGGACAAGAAGCTCATGTCAGTGGCGATAAATTAGATATCACTATCTTTTTTTCAGACATTGAAGAATTTACTTCTATCAGCGATGAAACTCCGTCAGAACAACTCATCTCACAATTACGCTATTATCTTAACGTTCTCTCCGAAGGCATTGCAGACAAAGGAGGAACGCTCGATAAATATATAGGTGATTCGATCATGGCTTTCTGGGGTGCTCCTGTTGCCGATAAAAATCATGCCCTAAATGCCTGCACCGCCGCGCTACACTGCAGAACACTCTCAGAAGTAGTCAGTAAAAAATTCACCAAATTTGGTCTTCGTCCCATGCGAACTCGCTTCGGCATCCACACCGGACCTGCTATTGTCGGGAACATTGGCTCTGACGCAAGGTTAAATTACACTGCCATCGGTGATAACGTCAATCTAGCAAGCCGCTTAGAAGGACTCAATAAATTTTACAATACCAATATCATCATTTCTGAACAAACCTACCAACAAACCCGTCAAGTCCTCCTCGCACGACTTATCGATAAAGTTGTTGTTGTTGGCAAGAAAACTAATGTCTTCATCTATGAACTCATTGATTTCATAGAAAACACGCCTATGGAAAAGCGCGAATTTTACAATCTCTTTAATGAAGGCACACAATATTACTTCGAACGCAATTGGAATAAGGCTATTAAGATCTTTAAAGCTTGCCTCCTTATGAAAGAAAATGACGGTCCTAGTAACGTACTCCTCTCACGAAGTCTGCTCTATCTCAAAAAGCAACCCAGTAAAAATTGGGACGGAACGTTCGTCAGTGTCAGCAAATAAACTAACCTCTAACCCGTTTTTGTTTAGTTCATTTTAATGTTATGAGTAATGCTCGGGGCACGTGCGTTAAGGAAGAAGAGCCTAATTTCAATACCGATCATTGCCTCTTCACGGTTTAGCTGTTCTCTTACTCCACATTAACACAAAATTTACTCATGAACGCCAATTTTTTTTAATTGAGACCAAGGATACATGAACGTGTCTTCATCACGTTTTAATACGCGTACGTCATCATCCACTGCGACACAAATAAAAACCATAGGAATTATAGGCGGTGTAGGTCCTGTTGCAGGGGTAGATATTATTGAGAAAATATGTATCCATACAGTAGCTAAAACTGACCAAGAACATATTCCTATCATTCTCTTTTCTAAACCTAACGAGATCGCTGATCGGACAGAATATCTACTCCACACACACAAAAACCACACTCCAGCACATCTCACCGCCCCTAGCGAAACGGCTACTGCCACACGTAAAACAGACTCCAATCATCACAAAATAACAACTGATAGCAAGTCTGATCTAGCTAATCCAGGCCTAGCCATAGGCAATATTGCCCTAGAACTGTACAGAACAGGGGCACAGATTATAGGTATTCCCTGCAATACCGCTCACGCCCCGCCTATTTTTCATGAAATAGAACAGATCACTCAACCCTTAATAAAGACACATACCCTCAAATTAATCAATATGATCACAGCAACACTAGAAACGCTTGTTAAAAATCATCCCCATCTCAAAAAAATAGGTCTCTTCGCAACACAAGGCACCTATAGCGCCAACATCTATGAACACAATGCCACCAAATTAGGACTGACTATCATCAATCCACAACCAGAAGACCGTAAAAAAATCCATGACGCCATTTACCATCCCGCCTATGGCATCAAAGCACACTTCCCCGTAACCAGACAGGCAATCACAGTGTTTGAAACCATCAGTAAAAAATTGATTGCAACTGGTGCTGAAGCTATTATTATGGGCTGCACCGAAGTACCCCTTGCAATGAAATATATCTCGCTAGCCGTGCCTAAGATTGATCCTACAGAAGTACTTGCTCGCACTCTTATTTATCACGCCGCCCCACACAAACTAAAGCCATTATAGATAGTGGCAAAATCTCGCTAGAAACCCTCTCCCTACTGTAAGTAATAAGCCTTATCGTTTTAACGGGATAAGTTTAAAGAAGTGTCTTTTACCGATCTTCAATACCGCTCCCTCAGTCAATCTCACGGCAGCTTTTTCATCGAGTAGTGGCGTGCCGTTTAATTTCACACCACCGCCTTTAATAAATCGTCTGATCTCACCATTGCTTTTAAATAACTTCGTTGCCTGCATAACGGTTATAAGCGAATTATCTTTTTCATCGATCGTTAAAGAAGGTATTTCTTCAGGAACTCCATGCTTCTGAAAAATATTTTTAAATTCATGCGCACTAGCCTGTGCTATCGCTTCATCATAATACTGCGTCACAATATCACGAGCCAATTCCATTTTATAATCACGCGGATTAGCCTTATCATTAGCAATAGCCATTTCCATTTCTTTAATATCCGCCTCAGATTTATCAGTAAGCAAATTAAAGTAAGAACTCAGTAGTGTATCAGGAATGGACATTATTTTTCCGTACATGTCCCCGGGTGGATCGGTGAGTCCTATATAATTGTTTAGAGATTTAGACATTTTTTCCTTACCGTATAACCCAACGAGGAGTGGCACTGTTAAAATAACTTGCGGCGGCTGCTTAGCAGCGCGCTGGAAATCACGCGCAAACAATAAATTGAACGTCTGGTCTGTTCCACCGAGCTCAACATCAGCCTTAATCTCAACCGAATCCAAGGCCTGCATAATGGGATAAAAAAACTCCACCAAAGCAATAGGTTTCCGCGCCCGATAGCGTTTCATAAAATCATCCCGTTCTAACAATTGACGTACTGTTGTCTTAGCCGTCAATTTGAGAATATCAGACAATGTAAGGGGTTCTGACCACGTGCTATTAAAAACAATCTTTGTTTGCTTGGGATTAAGGATTTTGAAGACTTGCTCTTTATAGGTTTCGGCATTTTTACGAATGGCTTCAGGCGTAAGTGTTGGACGTGTTTTAGATTTTCCTGTTGGATCGCCGATTCGTCCTGTAAAGTCCCCAACAACAAAGTAAATCTCATGCCCTAAGTCCTGGAAATCTTTTAATTTCTTAAGAACGACTGCATGACCTAGGTGGATGTCTGGCGCTGAGGGGTCGGCTCCAAGTTTTACTCTAAGCGGTCTTCCTGTCTTCAGTTTTTCAATTAAATCTGCTTCCTGAACTAAGGATACTGCGCCGCGTTTAATGATTTTTAGTGCCTGTTCTACGTTACTCATGGGATATACTTCTTTGCTTCTTACATAATACAATCCATATAATCAAAATAATCTTATTTATCGTAGACGCAGTGCATCGGCTGGGAAAGATTATCAAAATAACAATGACGACAACTACAGTAACCACAACCGCAGTAACTACAGCTGCAGCTGCAATTGATATTTCAAATAAGCCTCGATAAAATCATTGATAGCACCATCCATAACACTTTTAACATCACCTACTTCATGTCCCGTACGGTGGTCTTTAATGAGTTGATACGGATGCAGGATATAAGAACGAATCTGCGAGCCCCATTCGATCTTTTTTTGAAGTTTCTTCTGTTTTTGACTATTCGCCAATTGCTGTTCACGGTGTCTTTCATAAAGCCTTGCTTTAAGAATTTTAAAAGCCTGTTCTTTATTTTGATATTGACTGCGTTCGACTTGGCAGGAAACAACTATTTTAGAAGGAAGGTGTGTTATTCGCACAGCCGAGTCTGTTGTATTGACGTGTTGTCCGCCTGCGCCACTTGCTCTAAACGTATCGATACGAACATCGCTAGGGTCAATCTTAAATTCGATAGTCTCATCGATCTCTGGAATAACCGAAACCGAAGCAAAAGACGTATGTCGTCTTTTGCCCGCATCAAATGGCGAGATGCGTACTAACCGATGAACGCCAACCTCTGCTTTAAGCAGACCACATGCGTACAGTCCTTTTATATGAAGTGTTGCTGATTTGATACCGGCGGTACGTTCTGGCAAAACATCTACGACAGATACACTAAATTGCTTCCGTTCAGAGTAGCGAACATACATGCGCTGCAGCATACCCGCCCAGTCGCAGGCCTCCGCTCCGCCTGCTCCCGCATGAATACTCATATAAGCACTCGCTTCATCATCATCGGCTGTAAACAAACTCATCACGTGTAAAGAATGATAACGTTCTTGCAATTTTTTAAATTCTAGCTCCGCAGCACTCAGCAATTCTTCACGTTTACTTTCAGTGCGAATAAGAGCAAGCAAACTACATAACTCCAAGCTCGCTGCGTGGAGTTCTTGCCAGGGCATAAACTTCTGCTCGATTTTCTTTATGTCCCCCCCAATAGACTGCAGTTTTTTAAAATCTTGCTTAGTGATAGCTTCCTGCTGCCTTTGTTTTAAATCCTCCAAAGCAGCCTGCTTGTGAGGTACATTAACTAAAGCTAACCCCGCTTTGACATTCTCCGCTAGAACATCTGTTTTTTCAGCTAAGGTTTCTAAATCAAGAGTCATTAATCACTTATCAATCATTAACATTAAGTCGTTATTATCCGTATTAATACGATAAGTATTATTATATCATTGTTTTTATCATAACACATAGACCGTGACTAAAATTAGCGAGCCCACCTTACCTACTAGGACCAGTAGCTAATCAGCGAGCGTAGTCTACTCCACTTATACTCAGCAAGCACAGACTACTTACTAGGATCAATTGATAAAATCAAACTACATTTAATTATGGAGAACAAAAAAACTAGCCGCCGCAGGCAATCTTCTCATCAAAGATCAGAAAAAAGGGCATCTATGTAACTGGCTTTATCAAACGGTTCTAACGCGGTAAGGTCTTCACCAAACGTATAATAATAAATAGGTATCGCCAATGCCTGTGAGAGCGCTAAAATACTTCCCCCCCGTGCTTGTGTGTCTAATTTAGTGAGGATCATGCCATCGATATGGATTTTTTCATGAAAGGTGCTGATCTGAGCTAAAACGTTCTGCCCAAGCGTCACATCAACGACAAGTAGCTTTAAAACACTGACGCGATCACCAAATTTGGCTAAAACCCTAAATAACTTCTGCAATTCATTCATCAGTGTTTCCTTGTTATGCAGTCTTCCTGCAGTATCGATAAAGGCAAAACCCTTTTTCTGAGCCAGCGTAGATTCGATTGTATCATAAGCAACAGCAGCACTGTCTGCCCCTTCATTCTTTTTAACAATAGACACACCTAATAAATCAGCCCAATGTGTCAATTGCTCGATTGCAGCCGCACGAAATGTGTCACAAGCACCTATGACAATCTTATAATCGTCTTTAAAGAGAGCAGCTAATTTAGCAAGTGTTGTCGTCTTCCCAGCGCCATTGACGCCGAGTAGCACGATGACAGGTGTTCTAGCTTCGTGAAAAGCCAGCTTCAATTGCCCTGTTTTCACACATTCTGAGAGCAATGTTTTAAATAACGCTATTTTCTCAGTTTCTGATAAAAATTCATTTCTATCGCGCTCTGTAGCGGTGACTACAGTACGGAGGCGTTCAATGAGTTTCAATGTTTCCTTGCCGCCTACATCGGCTTCTATAAGAAGTTCTTCTAGATTATCATAAAAGTTAGCCTGTTCGTAGCTTGCTTTTGTGCTGAATTTACGCTTCCATTTGAATGCAAATTTTTTAAATTGCAATCGGTGGTCTTGCTTAGCTGTTGTGACGGGTTGCTTGGAGGCAAGTACATTGTCTTCTTTACTAGATATTGGAGGAGTGGTTGTGGTGACTTCGTGCTTAGAAGTTGCAGGAGTCTTTGAAGGTGGCGGCAGCCGTTTATGTTTTTTAAAGAAAATCATACAATTTATACTTTTTAAAGAAGCCCCTACGATATGTGTTTATATTTCAAGGAGATAATATTAGAGAAAAGTAGGTAAAATGTAGATAAAAATAGGTGAACTGCTATTAAAAACAAACAGGAAACTTAAAAACTAACACGCTTTTTGTATAAAATAGTCACATCACCCTTAGTAGAGATTTTCGTTTCAATGGGCGCTTTGTTCTTCCAGACATCGAAGCTATACAAAAACATCATTGCAAGCAGGGCACTGATTGAAGTCGTGAGGAGTCCTACATCTATAGCTTGCGAATCGCTTATCCTGCTATTAAGTGTGCCTAAGTACTCTTCTAACAACACTTCATCATTGTTATTTTGTGCTAGATCAAGCCGTACGGCTTCTCTCGTATCCTCTAATTCTACAGTTCTAGCGCGATTGATAAAGAAAGCACCTAGCAATGTGAGACCGATAGCTGCTGAGATACGCGCGCCTAAGCCGTAATTGACTTTACGTTTTTTTCTTGATGATTTTTTAAGACTGGCTAGGGTGAGTTCTGTCGTTGTATTGGGGAAGACATCAAGTTTGAAATTGCGCGTGCCTAGTTCATCACTTTCTAGTTTAACAAAATAGCTGCCAGGGAGCAAATTCTTCTCAACAAAGCTCGTGCTATTGACTGCTTTCAGTTGTTCATTGATATAAAACGAAACGGGTATATCTGTGCCCGTGCTTAGACTGAGGTCGCCTACGCGAGTGTCTTTTTCAAACTCGAATGCAATTGTCTTACTTGATTGGTTAGCAGTGAAGCCCTTCTTTCCAATGGGAAGTTCGCTCGTAATATTTTTAACGCGGTAGCCTGGTTTAGATACTTCATAATCGTAAGTATTCTCAACGAGATGCCCGATATTAAGGGGAAGTCTACCTAAGATCTGATCGCCCAATGTAAATAAAACATCTTTTTCATTGGCTTCGATACGAATATCCTCTATCACGTCACGCTGTTCTAAATAACCAATGACATAAACAGCCAATTTTTTTAATTCTTCACCTATTCTAAAACTGGGGAAAGTTTCTAAGAAGATATGAGCCACTTTCTTTTCTTGTTTGAAAATAAGATACATGCTCACATCGATTTTGGTGCCAACCGCCTTATACGTTCCATAGACTATATAATCTGAAGGAATGCTCTCAACTGCTGTAAGCAGTGGTATTCCTTGTAAATAGTAGAGACTGTTCTCGATTTTAAGTTTTTTCTCACTATATGTATCTAGGGCAAAATACGTGATACCATTTGGAAAAGTTCCTGTGGGAATAGATATTTCTGCTAAGCTCTGTTCAGATAAAAGGTGAGCGTCTATATATTGAGAAGGGTTTTCCTTAAAGTGATAAATAACGTATTCGCTAGTATTGTCATCTCTTACGAGATAAGCAAACTTGGAACTGATGAGATTGGTTTGAAATTTCTCTGCTTCGGTGAGTTCTTTTTTAGCGGGCTCTGATTGACTTGGCTCACCGCTGGTATTATTAGGGGGTTGTGGGACTTGATCTGTTCTGGCGGTGGAGTCCTCTTTTCCTTGATTTGCTGGCTGTGGGGATTGTGATTCTTGTTGCGAAGGGGGGGGTGGTGATTGCTGCTGGGTTGTATTATTTGTAGGGGCAGTCTCTGGCGTGGTGTTTTTTTCTGTTTGATTGGGGCTGGTGGTAGCGGCATTGGTAGTCGCGGGCTGTATTTCACTTGTTTCATTTGTTTTACTTGTTTCATTTGTTTCATTTGTTTTACTTCCTGCTGCCGACTGCGCTGGAGTCTCATTGTTCGAAGTCGTTTTAGCAGATGGTGTTTTACTCCCCAGTTCTTCACCTTCTTTAGCAGTGGTGGTTGCTTGTGGTGTTTCGTCTGCTAGAATTGCGCTCTCTTTTTTAGCTTGTTCGAGATTTTTTCTTAACGTTTCACGAAATAAAGCAGGGTCCTGCTCGTATTCTTCATAAGAAAAACTAGTTCCGAGGTCTGCATAGGAGTATTTAAACAATTGATACTTATCCGTAGCGACTAGTGTTGGAATATAGTCTTCCTCAGGAAGTCGTAGCGTCTCATAATTACGCAAAACCTCAGCAATAGCCTTAGGAATAGATGAACGAAATGAATCAAAATTTTCATCTTTACTGACGTTTTCAAAAGCAATAAAACTAAGCGACCGCTCACCTTTATCGTTAGCATAAATCCATATATTATCTGTTTCATCAACTTTAGCAACCTTTCCACGTAACAACCCGTACAAAGGCTGTGTGATCATAAGGACGCCTAAGAAAATCACTCCTACCAGCCGCAGTCTAGCTAAAATAATCCAAACTACCCGTGAAAACACGTTAATAACCCCTTGATTAAGCCCCTTTATAAAAAACATAATATCTTTCATATTTTTATCATTACTTATATATATACCGCACCTATTATACTACATTGTACGCATTTACTAACTATACCATACCCATTCACCAACCGTGATTGATAGCCCCCAAGCCACTATCAATAACCCACTGTTAATAAGCCACCGTTAATAAGCCACTTAATAACCCACCATAAATAATCCCCGTAAACAACCATTCTGCTAAAAAACACTACAAAAAAACCATGCTCAAATCCACTCCACTTTCCCCCAACAAACAATCACAAACAATCATTATCTTAATTCAAAGAATTATGACTTTATCCTTAGCTAAAAACTGAGAAAAACAATTGCTATTTTTATTCGTATTCTATTCTACTCTACTAGCCGCTAGTTTATACATTTAAAAAGCTGTTAAAAGGTTTTAAGAGATTGTTAAGAGGGTTGTTAAGAAGTTTTAAGAAGGTTTTATTTTAAGAGGTTTTTAAGATATTGAGAAAGGCTTTCTGCGGAATCTCAACACTACCAATAGCTTTCATTTTCTTTTTACCGGTTTTTTGTTTTTCTAACAATTTTCGCTTGCGTGTGATATCTCCTCCATAACATTTAGAAGTCACATCTTTTCTAAGCGCAGAAATATTCTCACGAGCTAGAATATTAGAACCAACGGCAGCTTGAAGGGGTATTTTGAACAATTGGCGTGGGATTTCATTGCGTAATTTTTCAAGAATCGTCTTGGCACGCGCCCGTGCTTTATCGCGATGCACCATAAAACTAAGCGCATCGGTCACTTCTTTATTAATTAAAATATCTACTTTAATAATATTGCCAGGACGGTAATTGTCAAAATCATAGTCTAACGAACCGTACCCACGTGTAATAGACTTGAATAAATCGTGGAAATCAAAGATAAATTCACCCAATGGAATAGCAAAAACTGTCTCAACGCGTTTTTCATTGAGATAATGAAGTGAATTTTGAATACCACGTCTGTCTCGAAGTAATTGCAGCACTCCGCCTAAGTAAATACTTGGAAATATAAGCGTTGCTTTAATATAAGGCTCTAATACCTCTTCGATCAATGCAAGGGACGGGAATTTGGCTGGATTGTCAACCATAATAGGGTCTGCGTGGTGTTTTAATTTGATGCGATAATTCACAGATGGAGCTGTGACGATCACTTCTGTCTTAAATTCACGACTAAGACGCTCCTGAACGATCTCCATATGCAGTAACCCCAAAAAACCACAACGAAATCCAAACCCCAATGCAAGGGAATTGTCCGCCTGAAAAACAAGCGCAGCATCATTTAAACTAAGCTTTTCAATATTTGCCTTGAGTTCATTAAATTTATCGCTTTCTATTGGAAAAATTCCAGCAAAGATCATTGGTTTGACTTCACGATAACCAGGAAGGGGCTGTGGCGCTGGGTCTTCGGCTAATGCAAGCGTATCGCCCATCTGAAATTCCCTAACAGAACGAATGGATAATATAACATAACCCACTTCACCCTTAGTCAAACGGTCACGAATCTTGCGTGTCAATCCCAACCATCCCACTTCTTCAACCGTGTACCGTTTCTTTGTCAAAACAAACTGAACAGCACACCCCTTAGCCAAAACTCCACTAAATACACGAACACAAACAATAACACCCCTATACGTATCATAAAAAGAATCAAAAATAAGAGCACGTAGCATTTCATCTGCATGTCGTGCCACCTTAGCAGCATTGACTGACGGCGCTGCTGGCGCATTAGCATAGGAGGAATTGAGACCATTTGAATTGAGATCATTTGAATTGAGATCATTTGAATTGAGATGGTTTGATAGACGCTTGGGGTCTTCTTTTACAGTGGATTTATGCTTTACGTTGGTTTGATGGCTTTGATAGGGGGGCGGGATCTTTAAGACAATCTGTTCAAGCAATGACTTAATATTCACTCCCGTCTTAGCCGAGACAGGAATAATAGACTCTTCTAAAAAAGCGAATTCCTTAGCCATTTCACGGCGAACGGACGGAACATCCGCCGAAGGAAGGTCTATTTTATTGATCACGGGCACCACTTCTAGCTCTGATTCCAATGCTAGATAGAAATTTGATAACGTCTGCGCCTCAACACCTTGACTGGCATCGACAATCAATACAGCGCCCTCACAAGAAGCTAACGACCGTTTGACTTCATAAGAAAAATCCACATGACCAGGCGTATCAATCAAATTAAGCAAGTAATCCGTCCCATCAGCCGCTTGAAAAAAAAATGTGATAGCAGCACTTTTTACAGTTATACCGCGTTCTTTTTCTATTTCTAAGCTGTCTAAAACCTGGGAGCCATGCTGGGCATTGCGGTCTAGCACGTTAGCACATTCTAAGATACGATCTGAAAGCGTCGATTTCCCATGGTCAATGTGCGCAATAATACAGAAATTGCGAATATTCGCTAACGCAACACGTTTACCCTCCGACGATTTCACAAAATTTTCACCCATTAACTTAAATAACAACGCTCTACAAATGTCTATTGATTTCTATTAATTTCTATTGATTCTTATTGACTACACATTGATTTACACTGACTCTATTCTGAATGCACCAACTCTATATCACCCATACTGAATATGTATTAACTTCATATTGCCCATACTGAATATGTATTAACCCCATACTGCCCATACTGAATATGCACTAACTCCATACTGCCCATACTAAACATGTATTAACTCCATATCACCCATACTGAATATGTACTAACTTCATATCACCCATACTAAACATGTATTAACTCTATATTAGCTCTATATTGACCTTAGATCGCGACAGCGTATTAAAATTTAATATCAAAAATATCAACATTTTCTTTAATATAAGAACTTTCATACAAACGCTGCATAGCTTGACCGAAAGATTTTTCACGGCGCTGCAAAGCCAGTAAACGACGAATATTCTCAGCCTCAATATCAAACGGAATGTATCCCGTATTGAAACGATCTTTTATTTTATAAAAAAACAATCCCTTCTTTGATGAATATACAGGCGTGATTGCCCCGATCTCAAGTTTATGCAATTCACTCAGCGCTTCTGCTGTCAAAGACAATTCTTCACTCTTTTTAAGACCAATTGAGCCTTCATTGACTTTACTGACTTCATCCTCACTGTACTTTTCAACGGCCTCTAGAAATGTCAATTCTCCCATTTGCACCTGCTGAAATACTTTTTCAGCACGATTTTGAACTTTTCGTCGCGCTGAGAAACTTGCTTGATCGGTATTTTTAAATAAGACCCACGCAAGGTCATATACAGGCGTCGTTATTTTATATCGGAATTCTTTATTTTCATTATAATATTCGCGAATCTCTGCATCACTGGGAGGTGTCAGATTGATTTTGCCTGAAATATACCGCTGGATAAGCAAATTTCGCTTGAGCTGCTTTTCAAATGTCGATCGATCGACACCCTGAGCGGCAACCATAGCATCGAATTGCTGATTATCTGTAATATTATTGGCTATCATAATGCGATTGATCTCACTTTCTACATCCTCAGGACGAATGCGAATACCTTCGCTCTTAGCATAATAATTGATGATGCGCTCTGTGATAAGATCGGACATTGCTTTATTAGAAATAGTTTTGCTATCCGCATCTTTTAACGCGGGATCGTTTTTCACAATCGCATACGTCTCTTCAAAGTCCAATTTCGTAATCACGTCATCGTTAACATAATAATAGATCTTCTCGAGCAAAACTTCTGCTGCCCATAACGGAAGCACCAAAATAACCAATGCTAACCTTAAAATAATGATACCCATTCTTAATTTTGCCATTATCACTTCCATTTCAACCTCAATCAATCCTTCTCAACTTTAATAAATTGAAATTCAACTCTATCGCTCTTAGCTTTTTACAATCTTTTCAATATTTTTTCAAATAATAGGCTTATCTTACTCTTTATTGTCATTGAAACGACTGCTCTGCGACATACTCGGCGACATTTTATCATGAAAAATTATCAAATTATAGCATTGTTTACACAGAATACGACATAAATCATTGTTTCCTACTGTCATTATTTCCTACTATCATTGTTTTCTACTATCATTGTTTTCTACGGCAAAGTCCGTGCTAAAGTCAATCCTACCCCGATTCACTCAATTAAATCGATTGAAATAGGGCAATTAATTGAAATATTGTAACTGATTGAAGCAAGGCAATTAATTAAAATACGGTAATTGATTAAAATAAGGTAATTAATTGAAGTAAGACAATTGATGGAAAGGTGGCAATTGATTGAAATAATGTAGCTGATTGAAGCAAGGTAATTAATTGAAACACGGCAATTGATTAAAATAAGGCAATTGATCTAAACAAGAGTAATATTAGGCGTGGCAAAAAATTGCTGCGCCAATTTTAACAACGTTTCATTGACGTCATTCGTATAAAGCATGACTTCTCCTTGGTAGGCATTGTTACCTGGCGACTGGGTTTCAAGGTTTTTATACTTGTTTTCCTGCGACAGCGCACCTACTTTTTCAGCAGATCGCCCCATATTGTCAGCTTCTAGACTGACCTTATGCTCATTTATTGAAAGTGTTGTTAGAACATGCTTATCTGTTGATATTACTTCTGATAGTGGATGCTGCTGCATGTTTACATGCGTATTTGTCTGTGTATTCTTCTCTCCATACGCTACGTCGGTTCCATGCTTGATTTTATGTTCTTCTACGTGCACCGCATTGTTGTTATACGTGAGTTCATCTTTATTTTCACAATCTAAACGAACATGCCCTGCAGTCTTTTTCACAAGCTCCGAAGCAATAGCCATTGCCGAATCAACAATCTTCAAATGCGGGTACATTTCCCCAATCACACCACTAATAAGTGGATAATGCGTACATCCCAATATAAGAACATCGACTTCATAGATAAATTCAGCCAAATACTCCCGCAGAACCAATTTCAATATCTCCTGCTTAATAGAACCCTCCTCAATAATAGGAACAAGTAACGGACAGGCCTTTTGATACACCGTAAGACCTTGCGCTAAAGACAACAATGTATCTTTATACGCATTAGAATTGATTGTCCGTAACGTGCCGATCACACCTATTTTCTTAGTTTCCGTCATTGCTAGAGCTGCGCGGACACCAGGTTCGATCACGCCCATTAGCGGCAATCCAACACCACTCTTCTTTAACTCAGGCAATGCCACCGCTGAGGCCGTATTGCAAGCAATCACTAAAAATTGAGCTCCTTTATCCTTTAAAAATTTTGCATTTTCAATGCTGTAAGCAATAATATTCTCACTGCTCTTATTCCCATAGGGAAGATGAATAGAATCTGCAAAATATGTAAGTCTGACCCCAGGAAGCATATTCGTTATTGCTTTCGCTACTGTGAGCCCTCCAACACCCGAATCAAACACACCTACGTGATAAGACAATCGGTCATCTAGTCTAGTAGCTGCTGTTTCTTCACGTCTACTATTGTCTGCTCCACTGCTATGCTTTTTATCCATATGATTATCGGCTTGTGAGTACGATTGTGAGTACGATTGTCTTCTACTTTTACCAGTCAAAATCTCTTGCTAATAACTCTTTTTTATTTTCTACCAATACCTTATTTTTTAATTGATTTAAATTGATCTAAATTGATCTAAATAGAGACTAGATCGTTCGGAGCTCGGTTACTAGTTTAGCGGTAAGGTCTGCTCGTAGCGCCGAAGACAATGTTAGCTGAGTGAATACTTCAAACTGCATAACCGCCTGATTAATAAACATATCAAGCCCACACAATGTCGGCATGCCGCGTGCTTTCGCTGCTTTAATAAGTGGTGTTTCTAAGGGCGTATAGATAATATCATAAACAAATGTTTCTGGAGCTAGTTTTTCTACTGCAATCGGAATATTTAACTTCCCAACATTGACGCTGGCATCCATCTTACTAATATCAATCTTACTGGCACCCATCTTACTAACATCCATCTTATTAGCAAATTTCACTATACTTTGAGTAGGCAGAGAATGAGTGGACAGAGAATGAGTGGGCGGAGCAGCGGACATTCCCGTCATTCCAACGGGAGTGGTTTGAATCACAATGCCATAGGTATGCAGACCATTATCTGTCTCAGTTTGATATTCTGGTGGTAATTCTGGTGACAATTCTGGGGGTAGAGAAGTCGGTTGTTGCTCTTTATTAAAAGATTGGATAGTGTCAAGTGCTTTCCAGGTAAGACGTGCTTGTGGATTTTTTTTATTGGCTGCTAGCTCTGAAATAAGGATTTTTGCTTTTTCTGGATCTCTTGCAGCAATACACAGCTTTTTACTAAACGTCGCATCACGGACAATCGTATAAGCAATACTACGCGCACTTCCTCCCGCACCGACAATCATCACATTTTGCTTACGCCAATTCGGTAAAGCACGTTCTAACGCCTGCACAGCGGCAATTCCATCAAAGTTATACCCCACTATAACATTATGCTTCATACGAAGTTCTTCATGGCTATGTTGCGTGCTAGCTAATCCATTCGTAGCGGGCAATTCATTCATGACAGACAATTTATTCGTAGCAGACAATTCATTCATAGGGGACAATTCATTCGTAGCGGGTAATTTATTCATGGCGGGCAATCTATTATCAGTCGCTGCTAAATGAGTGGCTACTGGCTGAGACTTAGTTTCGTACAAAGAGACATTCTGGGTGGTAGTCTGACCAGCAATTTTTTTTGCTTGCCTATCGGTCATCTTAACGGCTGTATTGATCGCGCCTAGTGCGCTAGCACTTTCAGTCAAAACATCCACAGCCAGACACGCCCTACGTTTATGCGGCAATGTAATCGATAAACCGCGAATATTCAATGTTCGCATTGCTTTTATAAGTCCTTCTGTATCAGCACTTTCAAATGCTAAATAGACCGCATCAACATTCAATCTAGTAAAAAGATAGTTAAAAAGGAACGGCGATAACGAATGCTTGACAGGAAACCCTATTACACCATAAAGGGCTGTTGCTGGAGAAATACGATCTTTTATATTTGTCATTGCCATTATCACGATGCGTTGTTTTTGCTATAAGAAAGTAGCGGCTATCGTCTCCTTTGTAGTTTATTTATCCTCATATCACATTTATCGTCATCACAATTTTATCTTATAAATAACTCCGTACACAGTCTCCACTACATACTTCATTAACCGTACCTAATCATGCTTAACCGTGCCTAATCATGCTTAATCATGATTAGCTATACTAAGCCATTTTTAGCCACACTTAACTATTTTTAGCCATCCCCAGCCATTTTTAGCCATTTTTAGTCAATTCGGCTAACTTTTGTTCGAAGAATAACGGAGGGTCTATCGCTAAATCTAACTCGGCATTCGTAAACGGATGCTTGAATACGAGTTGTTTAGCAAGCAAAAACAATTTATTCTCACTCATTTTTTTCTGGTGACTACGTCCGTAGAGTTTATCGCCTAAGACTGGGTGTCCTAAATAATTGAGATGCAGTCTTATCTGATGCATCCGTCCTGTTAAAATATTGACCTCTACTAGGGTGTGCTCCTTATAAAGCTCTAAAACACGGTAGCGCGTGTGTGCTTTCTTCCCGCTGCCACGTTCGACCACGCGCCGTTTGATGCGATTTTTTTTATCGCGATCGATTCCAGTGATCACTTCACCCGTCCCTTCATACATTGTTCCCACCACTAACGCCCAGTAAATTTTTTTAATTTTTCTTTTCTTAAATAACGACTGCAACGCAGTTTTAACCTCTTCACGTTTAGCACAAATAAGGAGCCCACTCGTGTCTTTATCGAGCCGATGGACAATTCCACGTTTCAAATCATCATAAGCAAAATCAACCTTATCTGCAATAACATCCGCCACCGCATAAACATCATGCGTTTCATGATTGCGATGTGTGTAAAGACCCGCTGCTTTATTGATGACAAAGAAATATTCATCTTCATAAACTATATCTCTCAGCGCATCGAACAACTCCACTTCGTACCTAAGCCCACAGCCATTCATGGTTTATTTTTATATTGAAAATTTTGTAACAAAACCAATTCTACAGCCACTGACCATTTTTACATTGAAAATTTTATAGCAGAACCAATCCCACAGCTATTGACTATTTTTATATTAAAAATTCTGCAGCAAAATGTCACGATAAAACCGATTAGCCCGCATACGCTCTTTCGTCCGTTCATAACGTTTAGGTACGCTCGTTCTATCAATAACATCATTAGCAGCAACCGCAATAGGCCATAACGCTAGATTGACCCATGTAAAAATATCTAATGGGTCTGCCGTTCCTGCAGGATAATTATCACTCGAATATGTAAAATTGATCGCATTGAGCGTAGGCGTACGCGCCCCTTCAAAATAACCACCCAATACAGAAAAATTCCTTAACAACGATTTGAGTATTGTCGACCACAGAAAACTAAACGGTATCGATATAAACACCAACGCATCCGTTCGCCAAAATATATGTCCTTTTGTTCTTGCATTGTATCTTTTAAGCGGCGTATCTAATAACGCATCAAATAATTCTACATTAGTCACGCCACCACCTACTGTCACTCCAACTTCACTAGGACTCGTGCCAAGCTGTTCTGTTTCTGCTGCTTCACGAGCATTTTCACGTGCTATCCGTTCTAATTCTGTTTCTTGACGCGCCGTGCCTGCTTGCACTGCTTCTTTCTCCGCACCGGTTTTTTTAATTTCTGTGCTCACGTCATCCTTTGCTGACGTGTCTTCAGCATTCTCAGTATTTTCAGCATTTTCGGTATTTTCAATATTTTCATTGACTTCATCTGCCTTTGCTGGCGGCGGCTCTGATGCTTGTTCGTCTAGTGAATTGGGGACTGGTGGTGAGTTAATTTCTGGTGGAATATCTGGTGGAATTTCTGGTGCTGGTGGTGGTAAATTGGGTTCTGGCTTTTCGTCTAATTGTGGTGGTGTTTCTCCTTGTGGGGGCACTTCTGGGAGCGCATCTGGAAGTGATTTTGCTTCGTCATTAAAATCAGAATTTTCGTCATCTGCCTGCACCCATTGAAAATCATTCCCAGTGACCGCAACTCTCGTAAAAAATTCAGTACTGCCGTTTAAACGAGCCAAACGAGTAATTCCAAGTTCTGTCCTGAGATGACCCGGTAAAATTACGTGGCTTGTTCTTCCATATAAACTCCCCACAGCCTTGCGATCTATTCCAAACGGCAAACTTTCAATAAAAAGAAAGAGCATCACCGCCACCAAATAATAACGCTTCGTGCCCACATTAGAAACGCACACCCAAAGTCGTTTCCATAACCAATAACTTAATAACCACTTCATATTTTATTTTGACTTGATTTTTTATTTGTTTTTATTTCGTTCTCAACTAAAATCATGCCTCTCAATCGAACTAGTTCTCGCATCAATGTACCTGCACTCGTTTATTCTTAAAGAAATATTGGCACATTGAAACCTCGTCACACCAGACTCTATTGAAGTAGAATGCGTAATTTTACTCCAAATAGAGTGTACAAATTCACTCTATACACATATCATACAATCAAAATCATGAGTATCACGAATAATATTTAGTGCTGCTCATTTAAAAAAATTTACTTGACTCGAAATTTCAATTTATTTATCAGTCCATGTATTTAGACTCCTTGTGCTATGTATTTAGATTCCATGTATTTAGGCTAATTCTCCTTTAAAAATTGAAATCAAATGCCAGTTCAAATGCCAATTCAAATGCTAATTCAAACGCCAATTCAAATACCAGTTCAAGTGCCAATTACAGCTCAAGTACCAATTAACGCCTTAGACTGCCTTAGACCGCCTTAGATTAGAAATAACCGCTTATTAAATACAACGGATCATTAAAAATAACGGCGCATATTGTTATAAAATTACAAAATAATCAGGGAACCGACCACAATGCCTACCGTTGCAGTAATGAAGATTCGGCTTATTATAAGCGTATGTTCATTGAATTGGTATCTCAATACAGCTCCAGCGCCCGCCCACACAGTATGAAAAATACCCTGCACAATAGCAAACGTAAGCACAATAAGTACCGTCTGCGTACGCAAAGTCCCTAAACTAGGACCAAAATTAGACCACGCTAGAGTCACCATTGCCCAGGCTTTAGGATTGAGCGGATGGACGACCACACCGCTTAGAAATGAAAAGTATGATTTTTTATCTTGCTTGTTTTCACTTTGTTTACTTTCACCTACTCTCCCCATTCTTCCATTCCAAGAACGAAATGCCAGATAAACAATGAACCCTCCACTGGCTATTTTCATAAGTAAATTAAGGTGCGGGTACTGAGCGCCTACCGTTCCAATTCCCATACCCACAGTTAGATTTAATACCAACTTTCCCACAATCAATCCACTTATAAATGGAATACAATTTCGCATTCCATATTGTGAGCCCACTACTAGTAATAGTAAATTGGCAGGACCAGGAGTCATCACCAAAATACATACAAATAATAGCAGTGCTAAGTACGCTTCCATTTAGAACTTAACCCTAACCTTAATCTTAATCTTAATCTATAAGGCTGCGGTGTATTTACTTATAATGTTACCGTGCGTATTTTTTGAGCCACGCCTGTGCTCGTTTCTGTGGTTCAATCAATTCACGCGGACTGAATTTTGCTTTCACACGACGTTTGTAATCTGGATATAAACCGACATTAGCTTTATAGATCAGCACCCATTTATAAGCTTCGATGTCGCTTTGTTCGACGCCTTGGCCTGTGAAGTGAATTTTACCCAATTTGTACTGAGCGGTAGGGTGACCGTGTTCTGCGGCTTTCTCATACCAGAATGTAGCTTTAGTGTCGTCTTGTGGCAATCCATCGCCATTTTCATATTTCAGTCCCAATTTGTATTCTGCAGCAGCGTAGCCTTGGTTAGCAGCTTTTTCATACCAGGAGATTGCTTTTTTAAAATCAAGCGGAATGGTTACGCCAGTTCCATATAATTCGCCGAGGTGATATTGGGCGGCTGCATTCCCTTGATAAGCTGCTAGGAGATACCATTCGTACGCTTGTTTAATGCTTTGCGTCGTACCTGTCCCCATTTCATAAAATTTGCCTAAGTGATATTGTGCTTTTGCGTATTTCTGCTTGGCGGCACGTTCGATCCACATAAAAGCACGTTCATCATCACGCGGGACACTTTTTCCCTCAGCAAACATCCGTCCCAATCGATATTGCGAAGCCGCGTCACCAGTTAACGCCGCTTCACGACACCAAGGCATCGCAAACCGATACACTTGCTTGATATAATAATTCTCACACCACCGTACCGCCTCAACGCCACTCTCAATAGTAGCCCCAGTTTCTTTCTCCGTAGAAGGAAGAGAAGGAGTAGAAGCAGCCACTAAATGCAGCAAATTGCCTTTATCAGCCGCGCCACGTTCGCCCAAACAGACATACAAACTTCCCCCCAATACAGAAGCCCATACTAAACCCATTCTAACCCAAGTCCAGTGCCTTTTCATCTGCTCTCACTTCCGTTGTAAAATACGCTCCCAATCATACGATCTCTCTCTACCCTATATTAATAATAATATACGTATCTACTTTGAGAAGTTAGATTTTTTTTCAAGTCATCTTAGTGCACCTTAGTATATTGAGGTATATTTTAGCATATCTTAGTGTATCTTACCAAGGAAGGGATTATTTATCGGGTTGTTTTTTGCGTTCCTCCCACCACTGGCCTGCTTCATTTTGTCCTTTGAGTATTTCTTCTGAGGAGAGACGCTTTTCTAGCTCGTAGGCCCAATTTTTTCTGCTATTCGCATCGTAGATGACCATCCATTTATAAGCTTCAACAGGGTCTTTTTTGACACCTTTACCGTCTTCATACATCTTTCCCAATCGGTATGCCGCCCGTGCGTGTCCCTTTTTTACAGCTTTTTGGTACCAGACCATTGCTTGCTTATAATCGCGTACCCTATCTTCGACTTCATATATTTTGCCTAAATTATACGAGGCCTGCACAGAACCCTGTCCTGCAGCTTTGCGGTACCACACGATTGCCTGCTGAATATCTTTTGTGACGCCTTCGCCACTAGCATACATGACGCCTAAGTTATTCTGGGCGACTACGTTGCCTTGTGTTGCTGCTTTTTCATACCACTTGGCGGCTTGTTTTTTATCTTGAGCAACGCCGTTTCCCTGTAAATACATGACGCCTAAATTATTCTGGGCGCCTGCATGCCCTAGTTCTGCTGCTTTCCGATACCAGAAAACAGCCTGCTGAATGTCTTTCTCGACATTTTCCGCATTTCTATATATCCACCCTAAGTTATAAGAAGCCTCTGTAGAACCTCTTTCAGCAGCTTTCTTACACCAAAGCAAAGCAGAAGTGTAATTTTCATCGTGATAATGATAATCGCATAATTTGACCTGAGCGGAAATGTCGTTCTGATCGGCCAATTGTTCTAACGCAGCAATGTTTTTATCGACTTCTGCGCCAACTAGCATTTCTGCTAGAAATAGGACTCCGCCTAGAAGTACCCAAAAGTAATAACACAACGTGTTCATAGGAGTGTGTGCCCGTAAATATTTAAGTAGCCCATTATTTCACCCGTTCCCACCTATCCGTGGCAACCTGCACATGTAACAACGTCACCACGGTAAGCTAAAACCAATAGGAAACAATAAAGGAAGTTAGAATGTGTTCGTTAGAAATATGTCAGTTATTTCTGTGAATGTTCCACCACTCACTTGCTTTTTCCTGTCCTTTTGATATTTCTTCTAGAGATAGCTGATCCTCAAATCTGTCCGCTTCATAACCTCTTCCTTCATTAGTTTCATAGATGAGCAGCCACTTATAGGCTTCTACGATGTCTTTGTCTATACTTTCTCCAGAGTAGTACATCCATCCTAAGTAATGCTGTGCATTGGCGTGGCCTTGTTCGGCTGCTTTACGGATTAAGACAAATGCTTTTTTAGCATTTTTGATGACACCTCGTCCGTACTTATACATCCATCCTAAGTTAAGCTGTGCCCGTGCATTGCCTTGTTTTGCCGCTTTCTCGATCCATATGAAGGCTTCGTTGTAGTTTTTCATGACGCCTCGTCCGTGCTTATACATCCATCCTAAGTTAAGCTGCGCCCGTGCATCGCCTTGCAGTGCTGCTTTACGGATCCACACATAGGCTTCGCGGTCACTTTTGGCAACACCCCTTCCATTTTTATACATCTCGCCTAAGCGAAACTGTGCCTGGGCGTGGTGACTTTGATCGGCTGCCCTGCGATACCAGACCGCCGCTTGATAATCATTTGCTTTGACGCCTCTACCATAATCATACATCTCTCCTAGCCGATACGAAGCTTCAGCATGTCCATGACTTGCTGCTTCTTGAAACTTCATAAATGCTTTCCTATAAAGCGTATCTGCGTACATACTGTCTTTCATTACCCCCCTTCCGTAATCATACATCCTTCCTAAGTAAGCTTGAGCGTACGCATCACCTTCGTTGGCTAATTTTTGAAATCCCACAAGGGCTTTCTTCCACCACACGTCTGCTTGCCTCGTGTTTTTGACGACACCACTTCCGTAGTCATACATCATTCCGAGATAAAACGAAGCCTTCGGAGAACCTTCTTGAGCGTACTTCTTGCACCAAGTCCGCGCAGAATGGTAATTTTCATTATAATAATGATAAGTACATAGCTTAGCCTGAACAGAAGTACTGTCTTGGCTACTCAGACGTTCTAACCGAACGATATCTTCATTGCCCTTCTCTCCATAGAGTCTTTCTGGCAAATGTGTGACTACTCCGCCCAAGAGTACCATAACAATGTACAGTCGCATAATCATTGTGGTGTGCCCCCAAAATATTTAAAATAATTATCATTTTTAACAAATTATTATTCCAATATTTTTAACTCCACAAAAATCCCCTGACGTATTCTAACATAAAAATTAACACGGTAATATCCTAGAAGCTATACAAAACCAGCAAAAGGTTAGAATATTAACTGACCATAAAAATCGCGCGGCTACAATTTTTTTTCTATAATGTCGCAGCAGAAATTATTTTTACATTAAAAAATAGATGACACCCTATAAAATTACGAATTTTAACGCTCAATTCAATAACTATTGAGATAAAATTCAATAATTCACTGATGAAAAATTATATTAACGCTAATAAATTCAATTGAAAAATTTATTTCACACCACCAAAACACACAGAAAAATTCTATTGACGCTAATAAATTCAATTGAAAAATTTATTTCACACCACCAAAACACACAGAAAAATTCTATTGACGCTAATAAATTCAATTGAAAAATTTATTTCATACCACCAAAACACACAGAAAAATTCTATTGACGCTAATAAATTCAATTGAAAAATTTATTTCATACCACCAAAACACACAGAAAAATTCTATTAACGCTAATAAATTCAATTGAAAAATTTATTTCACACCACTAAAACACACAGAAAAATTCTATTGACGCTAATAAATTCAATTGAAAAATTCTATCTACATCGCTAAACTCAATATAGCAATTTAACAATCACTTAAAAAAGGGCAACAATGCCCCCTGATCACAACCCACCAGAACTCATCTTCAGCCAGAACTCGTCCTCTTAGTCGAGTAACAACGTTAAACCTGCCAGTTTGAATGGCAGGTTAGAATTTTATTGGTAGCCGCGGCTTCGCATCCAGAGTTTAGCCTGCATCTGGGCATCTTCACGCTCAGTTAGAGTAAGGGACTGCTGAAGTTGATTGTACAGTTCGTTTCTCTTATCAATGTTATAAACAGGGCCGGTTTTTCTACTGATAAAAAGCCATTTGTAAGCTTCGGTGTTGTTCTGCTTGCCATTTTGCCCATTGAAATAGAAGATACTGAGGTTGTATTGAGCTAGCGAGTCGCCATTGGAGGCGGCTTGTTCGAGCAGAGTTCTGGCTTTTTGAGTGTTTTTTCTAATGCCTTGACCTTTGAGGTACTGGATAGCAAGGTTATTCTGTGCGGTGGCATTGTTCTGCTTGGCAGCGCGTTTGTACCATTTGGCGGCTTTTTTGTGACTGAGCTGCACGTTCTCTCCTTTGGAGTACATCCTAGCAAGTCTTATCTGTGTTTCTGTGTTGCCACGGTTAGCAGATTTTTTAAACCACTTGATAGCTTTATTGGCATTTACGGTAACCCCGTAGCCGTTTAAGTACATGGTACCTAGGGTGTATTGAGCGGAGCTGTCACGAAAGCGAGCGGCTTTTTTGCATGAACGCAAGGCCTGTTTGTAAAATTTATTAGAGAAATGGTACTGGCATAGCTCTATTTTGGCACGAACGTCGCCTCTTTTCGCAAGATATTGCCATTCTTCAATGTTATCTTGAATATCTATTTGACTGTTGACGCGATATAGAACTTGACGGCGGTCTTCACCCCATAAAAATTCCAATCCTAACGCAGGTAATATCAATAATAATCCTACTAAGACCACAACTACGGATGAAAATTTTGTATGGCTTTGAAAAATTCTACTGAATTTTGTATCGTGATGATGTTTCATTGCTGAACCTTTATATATTTTTGTATATTATTATGTATTTTTATGTGCTTTAAACAAGATTTCAAAATACTGAACAAAGTCTCGTCTTCGTACTCTATTATGATAACAATGTGATTCAATCACTATTTTTAAAGATTGATGCAAATATTTCTTATCATTGAGTTTAGAGTCGTATACAAAATCATTGAGTTACTTTATTAAAATAAATCGCTAACTGGGAGGTGATTGTCTACGATAAAGAGCCTTCAGATTTAAAAAAACAATTTTTTATACACAACTCACGAAAAAACGGCGATTCATATAAAAATTGTTGTGAAATTTCACTCGACGGTAACACTTTTAGCAAGATTCTTAGGTTGATCGACATCACGGTCTAAGGCAACAGCTATATCATAAGCGAATAATTGAAGTGGAATAATAGTAAGAAGCGGCGAAAGCTCTTCAATGATAGCAGGAATTGGAATAACCGTGTCGGCAATCGCCGTCACATCCTTATCGCCTTCAGTCACAATAGCAATGATTCTTCCCTTACGTGAGCGTACTTCTTCTAAATTATTCATCATTTTAGAATAATTGCTCGTGTGAGGAATCAAGGCAATAACAGGCATATTCTCGTCAATAAGCGCAATAGGTCCGTGTTTGAGTTCACCAGCAGCATATCCTGCTGCGTAAAGATAGGAGATTTCTTTTAATTTCAAAGCCCCTTCGAGTGCATTAGGGTAATTCATACCCCGACCAATGAATAAAAAACCTTTATCGGTAGCGTAACGACTTGAAATAGCTTTAATGGTTTTACGATAAGCAAGTATTTTATTGATAAGGGCAGGAAGCATGGCAAAAGCACGTAAATACTCGGCGATCTTAGCCGCGGTGAGAATTCCTTTAAGTTGTCCTAAATATAAGGCAAAGAGAAATAACGTGCCTAACTGAGCAATGTAATTTTTAGTAGAAGCAACACCTATTTCAGTTCCTGCTAAAGAGGGAATGATCGCATCGGATTCGTGTTCCATAGTCGTTTCAGAGCGATTGATAAATGAAATGACGGGAAGTTTATTGTAAAGTTTACGTACTTCACGAATACCTGCTAGCGTATCGGCAGTTTCACCTGATTGGGATAGGGCAAGGAGGATGTCATGATTGCGTGCTAGGATTTTACGGTAGCGAAATTCGGATGAAATATCGACTTCGGTTGAAATGTGTGCGAATTCTTCTAACCAGTATTTAGCCACTAGGCCGGCATGCCATGAAGTACCACACGCCTGGATAAGAAATTTTTCACATTTTTTGAGTGGATCGGTATGTGCTGCTAGACTTTTAAAGCGAAGTTCTACTTCATCAGAAGTATAAGTGCTCAAGATTCGTTTTAAGATCTCAGGCTGGTCGAAGATCTCTTTAAGCATGTAATGCGGGAAATGCCCTTTAGCAGGCTGGTGTAGATCGGAGTCGTTTATTTTAAGATGTTTGATAGCTTTTTTAACACGATTGCCTGCTTGATCGTAGACTTGTACTTCACTGGCAGAAATAATAGCCCATTCGTTATCAGCTAGATAAATAAAATTTCTAGTGTGTGGAATAAGTGCAACGAGGTCTGAGGCGATAAAATTTTCATCTTCACCTAGCCCAATGATGAGCGGACTGCCGAGGCGTGCTGCAAACAATGTCTGGGGGTCATGTTCAGAAATGATCGCCAGCGCATAAGTGCCTTCTAATTGGCTTAGCGTTTTTTGAAATGCTTGTAAAAAAGAGTGGGTTCTGTGAAATTCTGCTTCGATAAGGTGGGCTGCGACTTCGCTATCGGTTTCAGATTTAAATAAATAACGCGGTTGCAAGTTTTTTTTAAGAAATGCAAAATTTTCAATGATACCGTTATGCACAAGACCTATTTTTTGATCGCTACTTAGTTGTGGATGCGCATTTATATCGGTAGGTTCACCGTGTGTTGCCCAGCGTGTATGCCCGATACCTACCGTTGCGTTTGAGATCTTAATGGACTTGATATAGCGATCGATGAGGCGTTGCACTTTTCCTTCGCTTTTCCAAGCGCTAAGCTCTCCCTTACTGATGACAGCTATTCCACTCGAATCGTAACCACGATAACTAAGACGTTCAAGTCCCGCTACGAGTACAGACGCCAGATCGCGCTTGCCGACATATCCTATAATACCACACATATATATCAAAACACCTATAAAAAATAATATTATTTAAGAAGAATTCATAAAAAATACAGATCCCTACATAGATTTAATAACTCCAATGCAAAATACTACGTCTCCTTATTATACCATCTTAAAATAGCAGCAGTCCGTATAAATATAAAAACGCACGTTAGATTTGAGGTTCACTGAGTGGGCTATCACTCTTTCTTTCATAAGGATGAAAGCGAGCAAATTTCCGTTTAAGGTGTTCTTTCGTAACATGTGTGTAGCGTTCAACGGTAGCTAGTGAAGTATGTCCTAACCAGTCTTGAATCAGGCGTAAATCTAAGCCTGCTTCCATCAGATGTGTTGCTAATGAATGACGTAACATATGGGGATGTGCTGCATGAAAACGTTGTTTGACTTCGGCGCTTGTATGGTCACTGCACCAGTTCATAATTTTATAAAAAGCATTGCGAATGCCACGAGTTGTGATTGGATGACCGCGATGATTTAATAATAAGGCTTCTGTCGCTGGTGCTAATTGTTTACGGGTGGGGTTAGCGCGCGTGTGGATAGTGGTTAAAAATTGTTCTCTTATCTTCAGATATAACGGGAGGCTTCGTGTCAAATAACTTGTCAATGGAATCCACCTTTCTTTTCTTCCTTTGCCGCGTAATAATACAAACTGTGTGCTGGCATTGATATCTCTAACACGTAGGTTACCAAGCTCACTGATGCGACAACCAAGTAAATAAAGTGCCCTGACGATGAAGACATTGCGTACTGTTAAATAAGACTGCTGCAGTGAAGAAGTTACTTTGCTTGAAATGGCTTTCTGTGATTGCTGGCTACGATGTGGATTGGAATTAGATGTTTCTATATAGGTTGGATAAGGCGTATTATTTTCTTTAAGATAAGTGGTTAACAATGCCTCTAACAATCTCAATACCTCCCTTACTTCTTCTTTATAAAAAAAATAAGGAAGAGACCGTTTATGTACAACCATAGGAAACCACATTGCTGGATTGAAGCTAGCAGCGCCGAATTGAGCTTCGTCTGCGCCAGTGCGCTGGTTAAAATAACGGCTGAGGTAGCGTAACCACGTCGTCACAGCAGCTTTAGCTTGAATAACACTCGCTGCAGAAAGATGGGCTTGTCTGAGGGCTTGTATATAATAACGGAACAATTTTTTTATAAGCATGCGTTCGTTGTCATGAAATTTGCCCGCTGCATCTGCTCCTACTCTAGTAGCTACGTACTTAGGGTTAGAAGAGGTTGCTGCTTGAGAAATAATGGGATTAGTAGAAGGCGACGGGACGTGTTTTGGGTCAATAGAGAATGTATATTGCTTGGCGGTTGACATTGAAGTGGTGGGTTCAATGGATACGTGCGTCCTAGCAAAGTCTCTTAACGTTTGGAGCCATCGTCTATAAGCACGAATGGTATGTTCGGAGTAATGTTTAAAATTCTTTAAATATATTAAATACGTCTTGACCTCACGTTCAAATGCGGTATCATCGATCTCGAAGATCAAATTCAATACAAGGTCTACCACGGAGAGTGGGTTTTTGGGGGAATCTTTTAGAGAAGCCTTAACTGGCGAAGGTGGAAAGGTGGAATGTTCTTGCATGCTATGTGTTTTTTTGTACTGGAAGGCCAGGTACACTCCATTTAATATTGTAAAGACAGTATGTCTTTACAATATCGTGTTTTTCGAGCGGGATATTAATAGGTTTGAAGCAATAAAAATATCTTCATAACTGGAGTATGAGAGTTGATTTGATTACTTTTTTAACATGTAGCGGTTGGGCGTAACTTCATGGATTTTATTATCGAGGACAAGTTCCATCAGAAGGGGGGTGAGAAGGGTAGGTTTCACGCCTAATTGCTCAGCCAATTCTTGCAAAGAAGCTGGGAAATCTTTAAGAAGTAGGAGGATATTTTCAGTGAGCGTGGTTTCGTCATGCTGTTTATTAGGAGCGGTGGGAATTATTGTAGGGCGGGTGGCGCTTTCGGATAGTTGTTTATTTGTAAGTGCTTGCGGGGTGGTGTAGGGATCGGTGATATGATCAGGTGTTAGGGCATTATTAGGGTGCTTGAATCCTGTGTGGGTTAGAAAGGTATCGATCAAGCGAACAGCATGCGCTCCTTCTTTAACGAGTTTAAGATTGCCTGCATAAGACTCAGGCAATGGATCAATCGTCTCTACGCCATATGTGTATATAGAGCGGCCATAATCTAGGGCGTACTGGGCGGTGATAAGCGCCCCACTCTTAATGCCTGCTTGGGCGACGAATACTTCGCGTGCTAGCCCTGCTATGATGCGATTACGTAAAGGGAAATGGTAACCGAGTGGTTTTGTTCCGAGTGGATACTCAGAAAGAATGCACCCATTGTGTTTTAAGATATCATCATAAATATTGCGATTGGCATACGGATAAATATAATCGACGCCTGAGGCGACAACTGCTATGGTAGGCGGTGGTGATTGTGATTGTATTTTTTGCTTGCTAGCACCTTGCAATGCACCTAAATGGGCACTGCCATCCACTCCGAGTGCTAGTCCTGATACGACTATGCCACCTGCGGTGACGATAGCTTTTGCAAAACGCGTGACGAAATCATTGATAAAGGCTTCTGATTTGCGCGACCCGACAATGGCGACGACGTGGTCACGTTCGTAATCTAATCTGGGCATAGCGCCTTTGCAATAAAGCACTAGGGGGGGAAGCGGAATTTTTTTTAAAATCTGAGGGTAAGCTTGGCTTGCGTATGTGATGATTTGAACTTTATGTTTGATGGCGGTTTGATATTCGATTTTAGCTTGAGTAAGAAGGTGCTGTCTACCTTCATAACGATGATTGGGACGGACGAGGTTACGGCGTTTGAGTTCGTATTCAGAGAGTTGTAACAGATCGCACCAGGAAAAAGTGGTGGTTGCCTCGGTAAGCGAATGACTGGACTTTGTAAACTCCGTAAAATTGCGTATATATCTGAATAATCTATGGGGTGTGAATGATTGTGCTAGATAACAAGCGAGCACGGATTGTTCTTCTGCGGTAAATGAAGAGTGCACCATTGGGGTTTAATCTTTTAGGAGCTTGCTTGGATACGTGCAATGTTCTCCTGTGCTTTCTTCCACTTAGGCGAATTTTTGGGGGTTTTATTCATGATCTCTTGATAAAAATAGCGTGATCGCTCGTGGTTTTGCGTCTTGTAATAAAGGTTACCGAGTGCAAATAGCACGTTGAGGTCATAAGGTTCGATTGCGTAGGATTTTTCAAGTGCGGCTATCGCTTCGCTACTCTTATCCATGATAAAACCGTAAAGGATTCCCTGGCCGTAATAAAGGAGGTGGCGACTTGAATTACTTTCGTAGGCGAGGCCTTTACTGAATGCAGCGTCGGCTTGTGTGCTCCACTGGCGCCGCTGGTCATCATCACTGGCTTTAGCAAGATTGGTGTAACAAAGTCCGAGGTAATAATAAAGATTAGGATCCGTGTTCTTAATCTCAGCAGCGGCGTTAAGTTGCTCGATACAGGCATTGAAATGACCTGCTTCGGCGAATTTGATAGCGAGGTGGACTTGGGCGTCATATTTCCCTGCTAGCGCTGTGACGGCGTTATAATAGATTTCGTCATATTTAGTGATGGCGGTTTCTAGTGAGGATTGGTCGCCTTTGGATTGAAGTTTGCGTGCTTCTGAGAATGTAGTATCTTTAGCACAGGAGCTTAAAACACCAGCGATAGTTAGCATAAGGACTACGTAGCTTATGGCATGCTGGATTTGTAACCGGAATGGAAGGCGCATGAGCGTAAAAAAAACCATAGAAAATTAGCTATATGCTTTCTCTATTATATAATAATACATGTATAAGCGTGTGAAGCTACGGTTAAGAATCTTTTAATTTTTGCTTGACAATGTTTAAATCACGAACAATGACATAGTCTTTTGTGAAAGAGGCGGCGTAGGAAAGTGCTTTAAGTGCTTCTTTAAATTTACGTTTGATGAAGAAGAACCAGCCCCAGCTGTGCAGATAGGCTGGATTATGACTGTCTTTTTTGACGGCTTGTTTGATGAGTGTTTCTGCTTCGTCTAGATTTTCATTGGCTGCGAGATAGGTAAAAGCGAGATTGTTTTTAAACGAGGGATTCTCAGGGTCGCGTGCTAAGGATTGTTTGTAATATTTCTGTGCTAGGGTGTAGTTTTTTTGTTTTTCCATAATATAACCCATAAATGAATAGGGAAGTGGGCTTTCGAAGTCATTTTTGACTGGAAGTTCTAGCCATTCTAGGGCTTCTGGCAAGTTATTGTCTTTTATCGCCAAGTAGCCTAAGAATATGTGCGCATACATGGCGTGGTAGTAATTTTTTTTCAAAGCAATCGTCTTCTCAAAGTACGTCCGTGCGGTACTGAGTTGTCCTAATTTCATAAAACAGATAGCTCCAAAATAGGCACAGACGGAGCTTGGAATTTTTTTATCGAGCAGCATTTTGAATAAATTACCTGCTTGCTCGTAGTGTTTCTTTTTATAAGCAATCACTGCCTTTTCATACACAACACGTGCTAGAGGAGACATTCGTCTGCCATCATTATCCATCATTGTTCCTTGGCGTTTTTGTCTAGAACGGTATTTGGGACTGATTTTAAATAGGTCTTCTATTTTATTGTTCATGCGGCCTCTTCCTTATCTTATCAAATTGCTTCAATTCTGTTACAATCCTTTCAATTCTGTTAAGTTTCAATTCTGTTAAAATCCTTTCAATTCCGTTAAGTTTCAATTCTGTTAGAATTCTTTCAATTCTGTTAAAATTCGTCAATGGCTATTAATGATTAACTGCTAATGATTAATTGCTAGTTTGCTTGGGCATAAAAAGGCGTATTTTATGATGAAGTAGAAGAAGTAGGAGTAAGAGGCGGCGGATCGATCCATTGGCCGTGGTCACGAATGAGGTCAATAAGCGCAGCAACGGCTTTTTCTTCAGGAACAGAGCGTTTGACAATCTTTTTACCCTTATAAAGAGAAATTTTACCGATACCAGAGCCGACATAACCGTAATCGGCATCTGCCATTTCACCTGGTCCATTGACAATACATCCCATAATACCGATTTTAATATGCTTTAAATGTGCGGTGCGTTGTTTAATTTTAGCGGTCACTTCCTGTAAATCAAATAGCGTGCGGCCGCATGACGGACAGGAAATATAGTCCACGCGCGAAATACGGCGCCGTGTTGCCTGAAGAATGGCATAAATACGTTCCAAATCCGCTAATTCACATACTCCTATATCGACACCATCAATAAGTCCATCTATCAGTAAAGGTCCCAGGGCAAAGGAAGTGACGACGACATTCAATTCTTCACAAGCGGTGATTAACGGCGACTGCAAAGTAGAATTTACAAAAACCTCTTTATTTTCAGATAAATACCTCTCCAAATACAATTTCCTATCCCAATGAACTATAACAGGAAAATCTCCCAATGAGACAATATGGTTAGCAGCATGTTCTCCTAGGCGGCGTGGATCTGTGTTTTCTCCTGCGTACGTTCTTAGTTGTTTATCGGCTTTTTGTGAATTTTCAAAACGAATATTATCATTTTGTCCCGTATTACTGTCTTGTCCCGTATTACTGTCTTGTCCAGTATTACTGTCTTGTCCCGTATTGCTGTCTTGTCTGGTTGCTGTGAATTGAGATTTAGAGGGGGAAGGATTATCTCGTGTTATTTGCTGCAATGCTAGAATAATAGTTCGGCACTCTAAGGCAAAATGGCTCGTTTCTGCAGTCACAATCCAGACAATATTGTGAAAATAATCTGCATGCACCTTAAATGCTGCTCTCAAATCCTCAATATCTTTCAATCCTATACGTATATAGTGAGATAGAGGAGATTGTACTTGTTTTTCTTGGGTTTTTGGGTTAGATGCTTCGGAGAGAGATGATAGGCTTGCTGCTTGATTAGATGTTTGCTTAGATGTTTGATTAGATGTTTGCTTAAATGCTTGGGGGGGAGATGATGGGCTTGCTGCTTGCTGCTGCTGTTTCAAGTAGGCTTGGAAAGTGTCGTGAACCACCGATGGATAGGGGTTGGTGTATGCATATTGCGTTTGATTGGGAGTGCGGGCTATTATTGTAACGGGTATTGTAGCGGGTTTTGGCGATGATTTTACTGTGGAATTCGACATGGGGTTCAATGTAGATTCGGGAATTGATTCCAGCGTAGCTTTCTCTAAGGTAGAGTTCGATGCCAGCGTAGAATTCAATGTAGAACTAGCCTTCAATGTAGACGTAGCCTTCAATGTAGACGTAGATTTCAATGTAGACTTCAATGTTTTATTCAGTGAAAGTGGGGATAATGGAGGTGCGGATAATGGAGGTGCGGTTACTTGTTGTGTTACTGCTGCCAGTGAAGTGGTCTCTTTATAAGGAATGATTTTATGGAAAGCTGGGGGGAGGACTTGTGTTTCAGGCAAATTTTTAATGAATAAGCCATCTGGGGCGTGATCGCTGTAGTGCCATTCACTGCGTTTTTGTTGTTGGAGCAATCCTAATTGGTACAATGCCTCACGATTGTTTTCAGTAAGCGGCTGCTGTAATTGGGTGGGCAGTGCTGCGAAGACTTTGGGAATTGTTGCGTTGCCTACTTGGTCTATGGATAGACTTTTTCTGCGGGAAAAGTCATAATAATGAAATGAACCTACCTTATGAATATTATGAGTATTATGAGCAGATTCCGTAGGATGAGACTGCAGGAGGTGTGTTAGGGCACGAATTTTATGACAGACGGAAATTTCATAAATAGCGTCTTCGGTTAACGAGACACGAATCGTATCTCCGATACCATCGCACAGTAATGTTGCCATCCCGGTTGCTGATTTGACACGTCCTAATTGTCCGTCTCCTGCTTCGGTCACACCTAAGTGAAGTGGATAGACGGCGCCGCGCCGCTTCATTTCATAGACCAATAACCGATACGCATGCACCATAACAACAGGATTAGATGATTTCATAGATAGCACCAGTGCAGAAAAGCCGTGTGCTTCGGCTAGGGTTAAAAATTCGAGAGCCGACTGCACCATTCCGTAGGGGCTATCGCCGTATTTATTGACAATGCGATCAGAAAGTGAGCCGTGGTTGACACCGATTCTCAATGCAGTATGGTGTTTTTTACAAACTTCTAGAAGTGGAATGAATTTTTCTGCTAACCGATTGAGTTCATCGCGGTACGCTGTCTCGCTGAGCACTGTTGTAGCGAAACGTTTTTTATCGACGTAATTACCGGGGTTGATACGAACTTTTTCGACAATTTCTGCAGCAGCTAGTGCGGCATTGGGTGTGAAGTGCACATCGGCAACGAGCGGCACTGTCAATTTTAACCGTTCCAATCGAGTTTTAACCTTTTCTAAGCTGTGCACAGCATTGATAGAAGGGACTGTAAGTCGTACCAATTCGGCGCCGGCTTCACAAAGGCCTTCTATCTCAGCAACCAATCCATCAATATCGTCTGGCTGCGCAGTCGTCATAGATTGAATGCGTAATGGATGTCCGCCCCCGATAACAATATTCCCCACTGGTACGGGGATTGTCTTTATTCGCTGATAAGCTGTTAAATCACCTATCCAGTCCTTAGGAAGAGCTTGCATTTGCTCGGTAAAGGTTTGATCGGTAGCAGCTGAATTTAGCGGTGGACTTGTGTCTTGCGGGTTATCATTGTCGGTGCGCTTATGACGATGCGTCTTTTTAGCTTGCGTGAGCGATTGCTGGGGCGGGGTATTATTTGATGGGGCGGTCATTGCTGTTATTTATTTCTTTATGGATAGACCCTTTAATAGACTATTTAATGAACCATTTTCTAATTGTTTTACGAGTTGCTTTACTGTTTTCTAATGGATGGATGGATTAATTAATTGACAAAGTGATCTGCTATTTTCTAATAGATAGATGGATGGATTGATTGATAAATTGATTGATATAATGATTTATTTACCGTTTTCTAATGGATGGATTGATATAATGATTTGCTATTTTCTAGCTAATATTTCTATTGATTATCCGCATTCGTTATGTGTATTCGTTATATGTAATAATACATAGACATATGCACTTTAATTGGCTATTACCCTATCAATTGCACTTTAACCGTCTGCTAACAATTATCTCTAAAATCACACCTTAATTGAAATCACACCTTAATTGAAATCACACCTTAATTGGCTGCTATCCTATCCATTATATTTTAATCGGCTGCTAACTATTGCCTCTAAAAATTGTCTCTAAAAATTGTCTCTAACCAAAGTCCGCATTTAAACTGCAGTACAAACTTCACCAACAATGACAATTTTACCAACAATGACAACCTATGCATTCGATTATATAATATCCTTGATAAATAACGATAAATTATTGTATAATTGACTTTTACAATTCATTTTATCCGTATTAGCCCAAACATGTCTCTATACTGCGTATTCGTACTTATCTTAAAAAAATTTATCTTAAAAAAATCAATGTTTTTATAACCCAGGAGTCAATCGTAAATTGATCAATCTTCTTTATAATCTTACTTTTTATATCATGCTGATAGGCATTGGCATTGTGCTCTACGACAATATTCGCGCTAAGACGTGGCTTCGGCTACTTGCCAATATTTTTATTCCATTTTATATGATTTACTATGTCTTAAAAAAGATGGAAGAACAGAACCCTCGTAAAAGATATGCGGCTATTTGTATTCTCGGAGCATTTGTTATCTTCTTTTTTGTTAGTATTTTAAAGATTCTGTTCTTAGAACCCACCTAACCCACTATCACTTGTATTTAGCTTGTATTTAGCCTGTGTTTAGCTTAAACAGTCGCTGTGGCTGTGATATTTTTGAGTGTAGAATATCATTGTAATAACAGGGTACGATTTAAGAGTCCAATACTTAAACAGTCGCTGTGGCTGTGATATTTTGGGGCGCAGTGTGTTTCGGGCAATGTATGTGGTGAGTCAATATTTTCTTATAATGCTGTGTTTGACTTCCGATCATCTCAGCCCAAGCTTCGCTAGAAGTAGGATTGTTTTTATTCACCATTGCTAGGACGGGAACAGGGTTTTTGGTAGATTGCATAGAAACTCCTAGCTGCGTAGTACTAGCCTCCGTATTAGCCCCAATCCTAGCCTCCGTATTAGCCTCAGTACTAGCCTCAATGCTAGCCTCCGTATTAGCCTCAGTACTAGCCTCAATGCTAGCCTTAGTATTAGCCTCAATACTAGCCTTAGTATTAGCCTCAATGCTAGCCAGAGTTGGCATCAGGATACCTCGTGAAACATTAAATAATGCCCCACTGAAATAATCGCCTACGGAATGTCCTAAGAATGATTGCAAGGTATTGATGTCACCTCCCTGAGCGCCGAGACCGGGGACGAGGAAACATGCCGATTTGAAATGATTTCGCAATGCGCTAGCCTCCTTAGGATGGGTAGCCCCAGCAACTATTCCTACGGCTTGATAGCCTTTGTAAGTGGTGGATGGGTTAGCTGTACTGACTTCATTGTTTAGCGTTTTAGCGATGTGTTCATAAAGGCGAAGTTGACGATTGGAATGTTCCGTCATTGAGTTTTGAGAATATCCCGTCACTGAGTCTTGAGAATGCCCTATTACTGAGTCTTGGGAATGTCCCATCACTGAATCTTGAGAATGTCCCATCACTGAATCTTGAGAATGCCCTATTACTGAGTCTTGAGAATGCCCTATTACTGAGTCTTGAGAATGCCCGGTCACTAAATCTTGAAAGTCTTTGGCACCATGGTTTGAAGTTTTGATACAAACGAAGATTCCTTTGTCATGCAGAGCGGCTAGGTTAAAAAATTCTTGCAGACAGTCCATTCCCATATAGGGTTGTACTGTTAGTGCGTCGCTTTCAAAGGGAGCGTATTTTTTCAAGTAAGCGGCGCCATAGATTGCTGCCGTATGCGGCACGTCCGCCCGTTTCCCATCTACAATGACAATGAGACCTTGCTTTCTAGCGTAATGGATAAGATTTTCAAGGGCAACCATTCCAAGTCCGCCGAATTGTTCGTAACAAGCCGTCTGAAATTTGACAACCGCCACAGCTTCCTTAACAATATCAATAACAGCCTTGACGTACTTTTCTAAGCACCCTGCTATCAATTCACGAACATTCCTATCAATAATAGAATGATTGCTTTTAAAAATACCGCCTGAAATATTGTTTTTTGAAATATTATTATTTGAACTAGGGGAGCAAAAGCTTTTTGAATGATTGATTTTTAAGCTACTATTTTTTAGCAGGTCAAATTCTCTGAGTAAAAAATCGGGGATATAGTGAAGATTGGGGTCTAATCCTACAACGAGTGGTGTTTTTTTAGCATTGACGCTATCTATAAGGCGTCTAATGAACATATTCGCTGAGACCGTTTCCACCTAGCACAACCTATGATTACTGTATTGGATTCCTATCTCTGACTCTTATATCTGCAGTGATACTTGCAGTAATATCTGCGGTGATACCTGCAATGATACTTGCAGTGCTATCTGCAGTCATATTTGCGATGATCTTTACAATGATGTCTGCAATTTGCATCGGTGAGTTTAATTGACAAAAAGCATGTGATAATAATTGCATGTGATAATAATCTAATCGTACAGTATTTTATTACCAATTATACTATAAAAAGATGTATTATCTTATAAGAAAATTTGAAATCATAGAAAGTTTGAAATGGGGAAAAATCTAATTTCTAAAACTCATTTCTGATCCCAATTTCTAAGGCTAGCTTCTAAAACTAGTTGCTAAGTCCAATTTCTAAGGCTAGGTTCTAAAACTAGTTGCTAAGTCCAATTTCTAAGGCTAGCTTCTAAAACTAGTTACTAAAATTAATTTCTAATGCTAGGTTCTAAAACTCATTTCTGATCCCAATTTCTAAGGCTAGGTTCTAAAACTAGTTACTAAGTCTAATTTCTAAGACTAGCTTCTAAAACTAGTTGCTAAAACTAATTTCTAATGCCAATTTCTAAAACTAGTTGCTGAGTCCAATTTCTAAGGCTAACTTCTAAAACTAGTTGCTAAAACTAATTTCTAATGCTAGCTTCTAAAACTAGTTGCTAAAATTAATTTCTAATGCCAATTTCTAAAACTCATTTCTGAGCCCAATTTCTAAGGCTAGCTAATTTCTGAGACTGGTTTCTGAGGCTAATTTCTAAAACTAGTTTCTGAATGTCATTTCTAAGCTGACTTTGCTAGGATAAGCGACAATTCACTTATTTTTTCATGTGTCTTTTGGTGCATAGAAATAGAATTGGGGCTTGATTGCTGAATGGCTGATATAGATTGTGCGTATTTTTGAGCCAGGTCTATTGAAGCGAGGACGTCTCTATTTTTGATTGTTAATATCTCTTTTTCTGCAGATTTCAAAATAGACTGTCTAGAATATTTTAGAATAGCTTCCTTAGATTTTGAAATAGACTGTCCAGACTTCGAGACAGACTGCTTAGATTTTAGAACGGATTGCCCAGAAGATTTTAGAACGGGCTGCTTAAATTTTAAAATAGACTGTCCAGACTTCGAGACAGACTGCTTAGATTTTAGGACGGATTGTCCAGAAGATTTTAGGATAGCTTCCTTAGATTTTGAAATAGACTCCTTAGATTTTAGAATAGCTTTCTTAGACTTTGAAATAGACTGTCCAGATTTTAGAATAGATTGCTTATATTTTAAAGTAGACTCCTTAGATTTTAGGACGGAATGTCCAGGTTTCGAGACGGGTTGATTGGATTGCAGGACGGAAGTTTCAGATTTTAGAATAGACTGCAATGCTCTCTGGATTCGATGACGTGATCGAATAAGGGCTGTTCGATGGTTCGTGTCGCCTAGCAATTTCCTGTATAGACGGAGCAATTCGCCCAGAAAATACGGTTTATCGATCACGTAATTTTGCTCCAATAGACAAGCAATACCAGCAATGCGCTCTTCGTTTGTCTTAGGCATCACTTGTAAGATCGTACTGACAATAGAAGCGGGAAGGTCTTTATGATCTAAAACTCCATTTCTAAGTGACTGCTCATCAATAATTGTTTTATCAGGAGAGGCACTCATCATTGTTTTGCTGGGAGAAATATTTTCTGCAGAACACGTAGAATGGATAGCAATCCATTCTTTTTGATGCTGAGTAGTAGGAGCAGAACTTTTCTGATGCTGAGGTGAAGCAGAGAAACTTTTCTGGTGATGGGGTGAAGAAGTAAATTCTTTCTCACGACGAGTAGGAAGCGGAAATTCTTTTTGATGCTGAGTAGTAGGAGAAGTAGATCTTTTCTGGCGTTGGGGTGAAGAGGTAAATTCCTTCTCACGACGAGTAGGAAGCGGAAAATCTTTCTCACGACAGAGCCTAAGTTTTTTATCTAGAAATAGCCGTTTGCGTTCTTCAATAAAAAGTAATTCGTAGCCAAACCTATGGGCGATCACCTTATAGCGATCAGAGCGCTGGTGAATGGGAAAGAAATCATTGAAACAATTGATAAAATCAGCGTGCCCTACCTTCATTTTAACGTGCGCAATGTCTGCTGGGGTTGTCTGTGCTCCCGTTTCCACAATCAATACAAACTCCACGTTGAGTTTTTTAGTCACATTGGTTTGTCTGCCGCCTCTAAACCGGACGTAATTTTGCGTGACAACCGAGACCTTGCCCTTCGCAGCTAACACCTCGAGCATATCGTTAAAATCAATAATACCTTCTGTAGAATAGCTGACTAAGATGTATTTAGCTTTGATTTGCTGGGTTAGGTTTGTGAATTCCTGCAGGGCACTTTTACGGTAACAAAATGAGGAGCGTGTCTGCGTCCAATCTTCACGAATAGCGGCTTTACGGATTTTTTTACCATTGTGCCAGAATTTTGGGTCTATGGTAGGCTGGTCGCCTAAGGCAATTGTATTGAGCAGGTGATAATTGGACCCGTATTGGTGTTGGTTGTACGGCGGGTCTAAGTACACGACTTCTGCTTGAAGTTTTGTCCGACTGAGTTTACGTGCTAGCCGCAGGGCGTTACTTTTGAAGACGTGCACGGGCGTTGCTTTTTCTGTGAGCACGGGAACTTCTAGGGCAATTGTTGTCAAAATGCGACTTAGGGCGTCCTGATTGCGCCCACCAAACCCGTGATGATAGGCTTTAAAAATTCCTGACGTATTCGATCGTTTCGATGCTTGGACTAGTAGTAACGCGAGCAATAATTGTCGTTTTTGTTGTGTCATGCGACTGCTATGATCTGTCTCTGGATAAGCGGCATCGATAGCGGAGCGAATATTATCGATGAGAATTCCATTTTCACGGGTATAAAATAGCCGTTCCAAATGGGGGTCTGCTTTCTTTGTATTACGCGGACAATAGTATTTTGCAATGTAACTTTGTTTTTTATTGTAACGGCGTAGCTTATTGAGTTTATTTAAGACTTTTTTAATACCACCTTCGGTAGCAAAAGCCGCCAATGTTTCAGATGACGTTTCCAAAAACCCACGTGCAAGTACGTGCGCATACGGCTCCCAATCATTAGCAATCACCCTAAATCCCAATGATTTAGCAAGCCGCGCCACAACTCCCGTACCACTAAAATAATCAATAAATACACCACTACGCACCAATTTTGCTCCCCCATTTTCTCCTATACATCGCACCTCCTCCAATGCTTTCACGATAAGCGGCAACAATCTTCTTTTATTGCCTATATAGGCGATAAGATTCTTCTCAACATAAGCCTTATCATATTGATACTGAGATTGCTGTTTATCTTTACATTGATGTTGCGATTGCTGTTGGTGTTGCGATTGATGATTATGTTGCGATTGATTTTGATATTGCGGTTGATGATTATGTTGAGATTGATTTTGATATTGCGATTGATGATTATGTTGAGATTGCTGTTTGTGTTGAAATTGATATTGATGTTGCGATTGCTGTTGATGTTGTGATTGCTGTTGCGATTGCTGGTGAATAGCAGCAATCGAATCAGAATTGCTTCTATGGGTGATGGTAATTGGATCAGGCTTGCTCCTACGGGTAGTAGCGATTGGATCAGGTTTGTTTTTAGGGGTTGTAGCGATTGGGTCGGACTCGTCCCTACTGGTAGCAGGCGTCGAATCAAAATTGATCCCATTCTTGCCGCCATTCGCAGTCGCAGCCAGATCACACCTGACTTCATCAATGCCAGCTAAACCAACGTCCAGCCCAGCAGTAATAGTCGCAATACCAGCACTCGCCGTTCTATTTCTTACATCTAACGGACTACATTCATCACCACGCGTACGCCGTGCTGATTTCGTGCCTGCTTGCCTAGAAGTCCGCGTTTTTAAGGTCGCTTTCATAACCTCTTTTACGGAAAATCCGCAAAAGTTTTTATGAAAACAAATTGCCCTTATTTTTTTTACGCCACTTCAAAATATAATGAATGCCTTACTTAAGCAACTTTTCACTTCATTGATTATTTTCTAAAAAACCATTAATTCGTTCAAGCATTCTTAGGTCCCATTAACCTACGCTTCACTCATCAATCATTTTCTAAAAAACCATTAATTCGTTCAAGCATTCTCAGGTCCCATTAACCTACGCTTCACTCATCAATCATTTTCTAAAAAACCATCCATTCGTTCAAGCATTCTCAGGTCCCATTAACCTACGCTTCACTTATCAATCATTTTCTAAAAAACCATCCATTCGTTCAAGCATTCTCAGGTCCCATTAACCTACGCTTCACTCATCAATCATTTTCTAAAATTATCAATGCACTCAGGCTTCTATGAATCTGCTCAAGCTTCTATGAATTTGCTCAGGCTTCTATTGTATCAATCCTCCCATACTCAATTGCATTCTTAAAAAAAGCTACAAAAATAGACTTAACCACAGAAAAGCACCCCTAGACCAACTCACCAGAATTAATATTCACTCATTAAGATATACTTTGCTAACAAACGAGAATTGATATTCATTTATTGAGATACACTTTGCTAACCAACGAGAATCAATATTCACTAACCGAAGTATCCATTGCATTAACAAACAAGAATTCAAACAAGAATTAATACTCACTCATCGAGTCACACATTGAATACTCACTCATCGAGTCACACATTAAACTAATTAACCAACGAGAATTGATATTCATAACATTCACTAACCGAAGTATGCATTGCATTAATTGACTCACCAGAATTAATATTCACTCATTAAAATATACTTTGCCAACAAACGAGAATTGATATTCATTTATTGAGATACACTTTGCTAACCAACGAGAATCAATATTCACTAACCGAAGTATTCATTGCATTAACAAACAAGAATTCAAACAAGAATTAATACTCACTCATCGAGTCACACATTGAACTAATTAACCAACGAGAATTGATATTCATAACATTCACTAACCGAAGTATCCATTGCATTAATTAACCAACCAACATATATTCACATATTTATTCAATCACTCAAATACGCATTGTATATATTGAATTAACTAAGCAATGAGAATTGATATTCATAACATTCACTAACCGAAGTATGCATTGAATCAATTAACCAACCAGGACTCACCTTCATCATTCATTAACCGTATACCGAAACAAACAGCGAGAATATGCTCACTAGGTAACCATATTCTCGCTGAAAGTGTGGGCTTTTTTGGGCTAAGGAAGGTATAAGCACGATTATAAAAATAATCCAAAAGCCAAGAACCATACAACACAAGGGCTTTACGCCACCCAGCCATATACGCTCTCCGCTCTCACGCTTACACCATCACGTCCACTACATACAAATAAATTATGAAAAACAATTGTTTTTTTATTGAATCTTTTTTATTTTTATAGAAAATTTTAATGTCCGCCCCGCAATTTTCCTTTAATTTTTGCTATTTTTACTACCTTTCTCTTTATTTAAAACAACAGTTACCATGCCACCCATCCGAAATAATTGCATGAATTAACCCAAAAATTTAAATGCATTGCCTAAAAATTTTATTCCCTCTAAAATATTGACCTGCAGTCCTCTTCCATTTCACTTCCAATCTATAAAAAAAAATTCCATAAAAAATGTATCTGCTATGCACTCACTCGGTAAAACATTGACTTGCCGCTCGCTAGCAACAACTCAGTTTATCAATTCAAAAATTTAAATTTACTGCCCAAAAAATTTTATTCCCTCTAAAAAATTGACCTGCAGTCCTCTTCCATTTCACTTCCAATCTATAAAAAAAAATTCCATAAAAAATGTATCTGCTATGCACTCACTCGGTAAAACATTGACTTGCCGCTCGCTAGCGATAACTCAGTTTATCAATTCAAAAATTTAAATGCATTGCCTAAAAAATTTCATTCCCTCTAAAACATTGACCTGCAGTCCTCTTCCATTTCACTTCCAATCTATAAAAAAAAATTCCATAAAATATGTATCTGCTATGCACTCACTCGGTAAAACATTGACCTGCCGCTCGCTAGCAACAACTCAGTTTATCAATCCAAAAATTTAAATACATTGCCTAAAAATTTTATTCCCTCTAAAAAATTGACTTGCCGCTCGCTAGCAACAACTCAGTTTATCAATTCAAAAATTTAAATGCATTGCCAAAAAAATTTCATTCCCTCTAAAACATTGACCTGCAGTCCTCTTCCATTTCACTTCCAATCTATAAAAAAAAATTCCATAAAAAATGTATCTGCTATGCATTCACCCAGTAAAACATTGACCTGCCGCTCGCTAGCAACAACTCAGTTTATCAATTCAAAAATTTAAATTTATCGCCCAAAAAATTTTATTCCCTCTAAAACATTGACCTGCAGTCCTCTTCCATTTCACTTCCAATCTATAAAAAAAAATTCCATAGAAAATGTATCTGCTATGCACTCACTCGGTAAAACATTGACTTGCCGCTCGCTAGCGATAACTGAGTTTATCAATTCAAAAATTTAAATGCATTGCCCAGAAAATTTCATTTCCTCTAAAACATTGACCTGCAGTCCTCTTCCATTTCGCTTCCAATCTATAAAAAAAAATTCCATAAAAAATGTATCTGCTATGCACTCACTCGGTAAATCATTGACTTGCCGCTCACTAGCGATAACTCAGTTTATCAATTCAAAAATTTAAATTACTGCCCTAAAAATTTCATTCCCTCTAAAAAATTGACTTGCCGCTCGCTAGCAACAACTCAGTTTATCAATTCAAAAATTTAAATTACTGCACAAAAAATTTCATTCCCTCTAAAAATTGACCCGTAATCCTCTTCCATTTCACTTCCAATCTATAAAAAAAAATTCCATAAAATATGTATCTGCTATGCACTCACTCGGTAAAACATTGACTTGCAATCCACTTATTCCGTAAATAAATCTGAACTTCTAAGAAAATAATAAGAAATTGAACTCAAATTTGCTTAACAAAATAGCTATTCAAACGAAATTTAGACACCTAGTTATCCATTTTAAGTTGCTAAATCGTGAATTTTATTGAATTAATAGCCCCCATTCATAAATACTTATCCCCCCATCACCACACGTCACGTATTATTACTGTTTCACATATTATTACCATTGTATCCAATTGTTTATCTAACATACCCAATTAGTTTATCTAACAAAATAACGCTAACACATCAAAATATCACATTCTTAAAAACATAGCAACATAGCAATACAATATTGTCTTAAAATAAAAAAATATCATCTTTTAATTAATAGTATATTTATTTAATAGTACATTTGTTTAATAGTACATTTGTTTAATAGTGCATTTATTTGTTTGTTTAATAGGGCATTTGTTTAATAGTGCATTTATTTAATACAGAACTCACTTAATACAGAACTCACTTAATATAGGACTTATTTATGGTACGCTCATTATGGACAGGGGCAAGTGGAATGCACGCCCAACAATTTAACATTGATACCATTGCTCACAATTTATCTAACGTCAACACAACAGGCTTCAAGAAAAATAGAGCCGAATTTGAAGACCTACTCTACCAGACCTTCAGAACAGCAGGAACACCCGCCACCGAAGAAACCGTCATGCCAACAGGTATTCAAGTAGGACTAGGCGTTCGTACCGCCGCCACCCAACGCCTATTCGAACAAGGCTCCCTCCAAAATACAGGAAATAACCTAGACCTCGCCTTAGAAGGCCCCGGCTTCTTTCGTGTCATCATGATTGACGGAACAGAAGGATACACACGCGATGGAAGTTTCAAAATTGACTCCAATAGGCAAATCTTAAACAGTAATGGCCTCCGCCTCGATCCAGAACTCATCATTCCAGACAATATTCGTATTGAGACCATTACTATTGATACGCTCGGACGCGTTACTGGTGAAGACCTCATCACACGCGAAATCGAAGACATCGGACAGGTCAATACGTACCGCTTTATCAACCCAGCAGGACTTCTCAGCTTAGGCGATAACCTCTACCGCGTTACCGAAGCCTCAGGTGATGCTATCGAGGGCACCCCTTCACTGGAAGGACAACCTAAACTTATCCAAGGCTTCTTAGAACTCTCTAACGTCCGCGTCGTCGATGAAATGGTTAATATGATCACAGCCCAACGCGCATACGAAATGAATTCTAAATCAATCCAAACCTCAGACAGTATGTTGCAGACCGCTATCACACTCAAACAGTAGTCATTTAATGATTGAATTATATTGATATTGCCGAGTAACCTAAGTTTGCTGAGTTTGCTGAGTTTGCTGAGTTTGCTGAGTTTGCTAAGTTTGTTATTACAACTAGGCCTCTTACTTATTTTTACACATAGCCTAACTGCTTTATACGGAGTAGATAGGTTAAATAGACCGCACACTAAACCCAATTCTATTCATAGCACTACGACTACCACCACTAATACTAATGCTGCTAATAAAATACCCGTCTTAATAACAGCTAGCACCCCAGCTACCCACCGCACCCTAACGCTCAAATCACACCTCGTCATAGAAGTTCCTTTTGAAAAGACCCTACCCACAAAACACACCTATTTACTGCCTATTTACTTAGACAACCTCTTTGAAGAAGTTCTCTCAGGCAGACCTATTCCACTCCCCGTGACCCTTGAATACGACCATCAAAATAGTAGCAGTAGCAAAAAAAGTCTTTACAAGGAGCACTACTATTCTAAAGAAGAGCTCCTAAGTACATTTGAAACCCTCAATATCCCCCTAAGCGCTAAGCACATCATAGGAACGGGTATCACATTGATTATCCATCCTCTTAATGAAACCCCCGCCAAAACCCCTGCTGCCACCTCTTCTGCTAAAACCGTACTCAAAAACACTTTCCCAGTAAATCATTCACATCAAAAAAACAACTCTAAAAAAAAGTATTCCGCAAAACAGCCCAAGATAACCCACCTACCCCCTAACCACTTATCACCTCCACATTACCGCTTTTACATTGCCAGCAAATGGGAATCCACGCTTAGAAAGATAATTGAACCCCGTAGCCGCACACCTAAAAACACCACCGCGCCCACTCAAATATCCCCCCTCCCAATCACCATCCCAACCCACATCAAACGCACGCGCGGTAATATCACCCTCAACCAACAAGGGACCCTTATCATCACAGACCATGAAAAACTTGCCTTTAAGACGCCACAGATGAAAACACCTAAGAAAATTCCCGTAGCGACCCTTGGCTATAATATCTTTTTTAATAAAGAGCCGTAAGGTCACATTAAGGTTTAAAAAAATTGTGATTATGAACCCACCGCCCACTTATGCTCAATCCACGATAACGCCGCTGTATAACCCAGCAGCGCTATTCTAACACAAGCAGCAAAATTTCGCTCCGCATCGTCCCTAAGACCAGCATACAACAAATCACCCGCACAGACATACTTATAAAGACGAGCACTCTCACTCATATGAGGTAATCGTAACCTTTCATTAGAAAGCCGCGTATAACAACGCTCCAGCCAATGATCGACAAACCTTGCATTCTCATCAGCATTGATATGAGCATAAACTTCACGAACACGCGGGTAGTCAATGTCTTTATAAGACATAGTGAAATCTTGCTCTAAATACGCTGCTTGCGTACTGCTCCTAGCTGAAGTGAGTTTTGCTGTACGCTCTGCTGGATAAAAAGCATTCACCTTCACGCCAGCACGTAATTTCAAGGGACGTGAAAGCGTCGCTCCCAGTCCGCCTTCAGTACCCCACTGGACGATAATATACCCAACATACCCCGCCGTTCTAGCAAGATCACACATTTTCTCAAAATAAGGTCCATGGAAGGCTGATGTGATCAGTATGACTCGTTTCAAATCTGGCATTGCCATATGACCAGTATAAGCTGCCTCTACCTTCTTAGAAGTAGCTACGTTCTCGTCTAGTAGTGTAATTGGAGTGATTGGAGTAATTGGAGTGATTGGATTGACAACCTTTTCTAAAGTAGCCCAAGCAGGACGTTTGACGATCTCACGCCGCCGTCTTACCCAGGCGTGCATTGCAGGGACAAATACGGATTGGTCAGCGATCACACCACAATTTCTTACCCTAGCAGCCGCTAGCGCCTGTTCTGAGAGCAGCGGCAAGTTAAGGCTAGTCGCTAAGTCCTTAAAAGTAAAACCAAACTTAGGACCAGGATTGCTCCCCGTAAGATGAACTGCCTTCATCCGCAAGTACTCCGTACTCCACCACGCTAACAAGGGCGTTATAAACGCGTGCTTTGTATAGCCATTCATCGGTTCTGATAAAATGAGTATGGGGTGATCGCTTCGAATTTTACTGGGTAGCCATTTTTGTGATGCTTCCTTAGTTTTACGTGCGGAGAAGTTATTCTTAACGAGGAGCGGACGTACTGTTGCTGTGAGTGCTTTATAAAGTCCATTCCATTCGCTGCGTGTTTCATAGCGGACACGTAACATTGACATACAAAAGCCTCTAATAAATTCTGCCCCCCATGAATAAAGAAGGGGTGCTACCGTATTTACTGCATTCCTTACAGGAATAGCAGAGCTCGCCGAAGTGGTAGCGGGCTTTGAGAGAAGGAGAAATTGTCCTAAGACGTACGCCTCTTTTTCAGTGAGCGTTTCTTTTTTACTGAGGGTGTGTACTAAGGTAAGGACTATATAGAGAGCTTTACGGAGTTGTTCGTCACAGCCAAGTTTCGTTGGTGCGTGACTGGGGTTATTTTCAGACAAGGCCCAGCGCTCAAAAATCACTGCTGCGTCATCTAATGATAACAAAGAAGTCTGCGACTTCCACTCCGTAAAACACACCTCGTAAGCATTGTCTTCATATAAAAGCCAGTCTAGAACATATTTAGCAGGGTAGGAAGGAAAAGCCTTAGCAAGGATCGGGGCTGTTTTTTTGGGGGTAGGAGGGATCGTATTGTTATTATAATCAGTAGCACTACGCGTCATAACTCTAACTAGCCTCTCTTCGCCATGTTCTAAGCCCTGGTTAAGAAGAGCAGCTAGAAATGCCCCCTTAGAGATAGCCGAGCAATTATTTAGCAACGTCTTATTTTTAAGACGGTCTAATTCCACAGCAGAGAGCCGTGTACTCCCACGGCGACCTACACCTACTTTTTTGATCGCTTCTTGTAATAAAGTATAGCTAGGCTGGTAAGCGTGTTCTATTGTCTTTGCTGCAGGCATTTCTAACGCATGCATGTAAAATTAAAACATCATTAGAGCAGGTAAGAACGATTAATCTTTCCCCGTTAAGAACCGTAACGCTAAGCGAACACCGAACCCACTAGCACCTTTCTTTTTATAGCCAGCATTCGTTTGATAGGACATCGTGCCAGCCATATCGATATGCGCCCAATTGGCATTGGCAACGAACTGTTCTAGGAATTTAGCCGCTGTATTAGCACCGCCGTAAGAACCCCCTATGTTTTTAAGGTCTGCTATCGGTGAATTGAGATCATTCAAATACGCACGGTGAAGTGGCATCTGCCACAGTAACTCGCTCGTCTCTTCACCAGCGTGGAGCAGTGCCTCAGCAAGATCACGACTATTAGACCACAGCCCCGCATAATGCTGTCCTAACGCCACCATACAAGCACCCGTAAGCGTAGCAAAATCAATCGTATAATTAGGACGGTACTTCTTTATCGCATAACTGAGCGCATCGGCTAAAATAAGCCTGCCCTCAGCATCTGTATTGAGAACTTCAACACGTTTGCCATTGTATAACGTAAGCACATCACCCACACGAAACGCATTAGAACTGATAACATTATCTGTAAGGGGAAGCGCCGCAATCACACGTACATTGAGTGCCAATTGCCGTACGGCTTTCATAACGGCAAGCACAACCGCAGCACCCGACATATCCATCTTCATCTCCGCCATCCCAGCAGAAGGTTTGATAGATAAACCACCGCTATCGAAGAGAACACCCTTGCCGACGAGGAGAATTGTCTGCGTCGCTTTAGCAGGAGCGTACTCAAGCGTAAGTAACCGCGCCCGCTCGGCTGAACCGCTATTGACCGCTAGTAACCCGCCAAACCCTTCTTTAAGCAGCCGTTGGTAATTGATCTCTGTAAATTTAAGTTTATTTTCCTTAGCGACGTGGTGCGCTTCTTTAACAAAACGACTGATCGTTAAATAATTGGGCGCAGCATTAGCAAGCGTGCGCGCAAACTTAATAGCCTCAGCAATGTGCACACCACGTCTAATCACATATGTAAGGTCAGATCGCTCTAACGAACTTCCTACCAGAACAACCGTATGATCAAGTTCTGGTTTCTTCCCCGTCTGGTAGGAGAATTGATACAGCCCCAAAGAAAGTCCTTCTATCAGCGCCTCAATAAAATCACTTTCATGTAGATTAAACGCACTGACGATATTAGACACCGCACTGAGATCAAATTCCCATTTTCTAGCCGACCGCTCTCTACTGATGAGATTGGCCATCAAATGTCGCACTTTATCAATAAATTCGGAGGGCGTTAATGTATATTTAGCCGACTTCTCTCCTAAATTAGCTTGCTGAGAAGACATCGAACGTGATGACGACCTCCCCTCGCTTTGACTGTATAGCGGCACCGTAACATAACGAAGTTCATGAAATTTGCCCTGTTCGTACAAAGAAAAAGTCGCATTCTCCGTAACACAGAAAAATCTATTTTTTATATAGCTGACAATTGCATTGTAAAAAAAACTATCGCTCGAATAAATATGCACTTGTTCATCAAAGTACGTTCGAGCAGCGGATGGCTGTCCTTTAGCGCGATAACTCGCTCCACTTTTACCACGACTTCCTTTATGAGCAGACGCTATATCTTCATACGCCTCTTCTTTAATAGCATTGGTAAAAATAACCGTAAGATCGGGATTTTCTGAAAATTGGGGACGTGAGATTATCTTCATGATCAAGCAGCCTTTAAATACAGATTTTTAATACGTCATATACGCACATACACTTATAGATTATAATATATTATTGAAATTCCTACCCCAAAAAGCAGTCCTTCAATCCTTTAATCCTTTAATCTCCTTATAAAATAAAAAAAACCTTCACGTTTAACGATAAATAAATCAAGGACTTCTCATATAACAAACTAGTACCCAGCAGTTTACCACAAAATCTCAGCGCTCATTCCATGACTTCCCTTGAAATTTACAATAAAATCTATCATACACTGCATCCTAAAACCTATTCCAAGCAAACTAGACACATGCTAGCCCTTAATTTGATCGCAGAAGTCTTAACACTCCCCCCGCATAAAGTCTTATTCACAGACCGCGCTAAGTCATTCTCTTTAACACAGCGCTTGCGCATTGACCGCTACCTACACGCATTAAACCGCGGTGTTCCCGTAGGATATGTCTTGGGAACAACCGAATTTTGTAAATTAAAATTCCTCACCCCACGAGGCGTTTTTCTGCCACGCGTCGAAACCGAAGAACTCGCCAGCCATCTCATCGCTACTCTCCCGTCATTACTGAAAAAACTTGAAAAAGCTAGCCGCACATCCACTCACCACCCCTCTTTACTAGACATCGGAACGGGAACAGGCGTTCTTGCAATCACATTGAAGAAGCATTTCCCGACCTTGAACGTGACAGCAATCGACACGTCAACGCTTGCCTTACGCACAGCACAGACTAATGCCAAGCGCCTACTCCCTAACACTGCTAACAACCGCATTGAATTTTATCATTGCGATATTTTTAGAGAATTTAGAGCATTCGCCCCCTTAGCTAAGCAGACACAAGCCAGTAATAAAACCCATGCCCCTTTTAAAGAGCGTATCAAAACGCTACTAAATAAACTTTTTTTTATAAATTCAAACCCCGTATTAGATCGGTACGACATCATTGTCAGCAATCCACCCTACATCGGTGAGAATGACCCTGATTTAGCCCCCACAGTCCAACATTATGAACCAGCCGCAGCGCTTTACAGCGGTGCAGATGGTCTTAATTTCCTCAGAGCACTCGCAGAACATCTACCACAGATCCTAAGCAGACAAGGCTATTTCTACCTAGAATGCGGACACAACCAAACCCAGCCACTAAGCGAGCTATTTCAATCTTATCAGAATTTGACCTTCCATAAAGATATGTTCAGTAAACATCGCTTTATCAGCGGGCAGTGCCCTTAATATGAAAATTGTTCGTACCGATCTCAACCTCTTATTAGACACCCTAGGTGTGGGTAAAATTCCTATTGCAATATCAAAATTGCAAGGGCCCCTGTTTTCATCGATTGCTGATAATAAACTTGTATTTAAAAAAGACCTGTCACGCAGCGATCTCAATGACACAAACCTTTTAAAACATGATTGTTTCTATGTTTTTATAACCGCTAAGGAAAAGAAGCTATTGAAACGACGATTGCCGCATTTGTTTTTTCCAATTGATTTTACTATCGCCCTAAGTAAAGCCGAAGACCTGCTTAAAAAAGTCGATTTCCTTAATACCTTAGTACCACACGACTATCAACGCAAGCTAGTCTTTGCAGAAAATGTCTTAAAACCAACCGAAACCGAAGCAGCCCTCCTCGTAAAAACACCTGTTATTCTTCACGCCGCCAGTCATGAAGAACTTACGCTAAATAACTTACCATTGCTACAAAAAAACCTTGCCGCCCATCCAACCTTGCCCCTATCTCTCGCTTACAAAGAAAAGGGCGTCCTCGTCTTCAATGAAGAAAACAGTACAAACTTCGCCATGTTCACAGACCTTATCACCATGCTAAAACAAGCCAATTTGCCTTACGCCGTTATTACAAAAACAACCGCATTTATGCCCACTTTTACAACGATGCGCCCACGTCTTTGCATTTTAACGTACAGTGGCGAATCACACAAAACTAAATCTCTCTACGTCCATCTCAAACGCCGCGACCCTCTCGCTAAAATATTAGAGATTGACGCATTGAAACACGAAACCTCGCAATCTCTCTATCAACGCATTCAAACCTTGTATTACGCAGATTACTTCGACGCAAAATCCGGCATCAAACTCCAAAAAACTAACCTAGACCCCCAAAAAGAACTCCATCTAAAAACAACCATTGCCAATCTCAAACAAAATTATAACTCCAACGAACACGCTGAACTAGAATACGTCATCCAACGATTAGGCCTTCGTTATAACATTGACCATTTAATGTTCTCATTGAATAAATTTCGTCATCACTAAGTGAATAAACTCACGAAAATAATGTTCATTATTCAATAGCAATCACGCAGTGTCCATTTAATACATGACTTTTACTTAAAATATTGTATTAACATTGTATTAATAGACGCATATATAGGACACCCTTCGGTTATTTATACTGATGTGATAAAAGGACATTGAAATAGGGATATTGAAATAGGGACATTGAAATAATTGACCGTAAGACACTAACAATGATGACAGAAATAATGTTATAATTAGAAAAATAATCCTTGCTATCAAGCAAGTAACCCGTAATAAACATTGTACTGAATTATTAAATCACCCGGTGTAAGAAAACCTATCTGCAATTGAGTCTATTATTATGAAAATCATGAAATCACAGCAATTTCGTTTCTTTTTACTGCTTGCCTTTATTGTACTTGCAATCATTGTCTCCCTAACACGTGGTACTGCAAGTAAAGAAACGCCCCATCAGAGTTTTGACATCAATATCGACAAAGCAATCACTCAAAATTTTTCTAGTGCTGTTCTAGTACTGGACATCACATCGGCTATTTTTTTTGAGCCTAGCGGAAGTGGTTTTAACAACATTGTAGGTGCTAGACGCTGGATCTCACAACTAGACGCTGCTAGCAAAGACGACAATATTAAAGGATTGCTAGTCCGTATGAATTCACCTGGCGGGTCCATTGTCGCCAGCCAAGAACTGTTTGACGCCATGAAACGCTTTCGCGCCACCGAAAAACCCATCGTCGTTTCCATAGCCGATATCTGCGCCTCAGGTGGGTATTATATCAGTCTTCCCGCTACGAAGATCATTGCCAATCGCGGCTCACTCATCGGCTCAATCGGCGTACGCATCTCCCATACTAATATCAGCAAACTCCTAGAAAAAGTAGGCATTGCTAGCGATGAAATAAAATCCGTTCCCTTCAAAGACATTCTCTCAGCAACTAGAAACATGACGCCAGCAGAACGCACCCACATTCAAGGCCTCGTCGACGACATGCACGAACAATTTGTCGCAGACGTCATCACGTGGCGTGGTGAAAAAAGTAACCCCGAACTCCTAAGACAATCTGCTAATGGACTCCTTTATCTCAGTAAAGAAGCTCTTGAAAAAGGATTGATTGATAACATTGGTAATTTTGAAGAGGCGAAGAGACTTATTGCTGAAGAAATAGGTATTCCTTACGAGAAACTGACCTTCCGCAAACCTACATTGCTGCCCTGGTGGGAGAACGCCTTCTTCCCCAATATCAAACTCTTCTACGAACTTGAAAATCTCATCAAACTGCTAAAATCAATTTCTACGCTTAATACCATATAAAAATCTCTCTAAACCACCACCTACCGCCATCTATTAGTGCCACCTATTAATAAATGAATATATTTTACAGAAAAATACTTGCTTATCCTAAACTGTACAGTTTATTGATAGGCTTCATCTTTTTTACAGCATTCGCCGATCTGAGGCTGTGGAACTGGGCTTTGTATTTTAATTTCAGTGTCTTTCTTGCGACCTTTTTCATTTTTTTAAAGGTATATCTGATATTACTCACGAAAAGTATCGAACATTATAAACGAAGCTATTTAGAACTTTATGCTGCCGCGCCACTAGCAAAAAATCATCTCCACCATACAATAAAAAAAGCATCCATTCAGAGAACCGTCTTACTCACACATCTTTTAGCATCGTTCTGGTTTGTCGTCCTTCCTGGCGTTTCACTGCTTTTTCTAAACCAATCTTTCTTTAAAAGCTTAATCGTTCTTTTCATCATGATCTACGTGCTCATCACCATTATTAGAAGATTGGCATTTAAATTTCACCTGTCCATGGGAAGAAGTTTCTACTTAGTCGCACGTAGCTTCTTTATTACAGCAATCGTATCATTTCTACCCCTTGTTTTCCTTACTATCCATCTCATCACAACATTCGCAACCACCTAAAACTAAGCCTAACTTCTCATTTATTTTTGTTATAACATTGTTAGCACCTCCTATCTGGTCTATTGCTCCTATTTACACTATACCACAGCAGATCAAGAATTGATCTAGATTATATATTTTAAGAACTGCAGACATTGAAATTATCTAGACACGTAGGTTAAGAATTGCAGATACTGATATGATATGACACCACCAACTAACAAGTAGGAAAATCAATGCAAAGTTATGAAAAAAATTCACTTATATATCTTTAAAGAATTTTTTCCACCCATTGTCATTGGAACAGCATTTTTTACTTTTGTCTTCATTATTCCACAAGTTAAGAACGTCTTGACATTGACCTTTGAAAAAGGCATTCCATTTAGAATAACCCTACAATTATTCATCTATTCCATTCCATTTACCGGTTCGATCACAATTCCAATGGGAGTATTGTTCGGGACGCTTTTTTCTATAGGAAGATTCTCCGGTGATAACGAAATTACAGCTATGCGCAGTATGGGGCTATCGTATTTTACAATATTGCGTCCCACTCTACTATTTGGCTGTATCATGACAATATTTACATTTTTGTTTATCAATTTCATTGCCCCAGAAAGCACTGTTCGTTATAAAACTTTATACACGCATGTTGTCTATTCCAATCCCTCTATTCTCATTGAAGACAGGACGTTTAGTGAAATTCCCAATACGACTAAAAAAATAGCCGCTCTTAACGTTGACGGCGATAACGACGTTATGCAAGAAGTCTTTTTATACGAATTAGAAGAGGCGAAAGACGAAATTACATTCACCTATGCCAAAAAAGGACGCTGGATCAATAATACTATTAATTCTAAACTCACCTCCCTAGAACTCAGCGACGGCGAAACTATCAAAATTAACCGCCACAATCCCAATGAAATTCAAAAACTTGGCTTTGATAGCATCACTATCAATATTTTCAATGACGTCAAGGAAATCACCAATATTGTTCGCCAGCCTTACGAACAGAATATCTTTCAAATCAGAAAAACCATTACGGAAACACTCAATGCAGGTGAAACAGTCTCACCTATCACTTACATTGAATACCATAAAAAATACTCACTTCCCTTAGCTTGTATTATTTTTGTTTTCACAGCACTTCCACTTGGAATTTCATTTAGACGCGGCGGAAAGGGCGCTAGCTTTGGTGTAGCCATTGTCATTATCTTTGTTTACTATTTTGTCATGACAACCGCTGAAACACTTGGAAAACGGGGATTCATAGAACCTGCTATCAGTACCTATCTCCCCAATATGCTATTTATTGTCCTTGCTATCCTCCTCTCTTTCTTCAAATTACGTAATTAATTTTGTCTCTTCCTCACTCTCCGCTCCTCACTCCTCACTCATCACTCTCCACTCCTCACTTCCCACTCTCCACTCTCCACTTCTACCAGCAGAAATAATAACACTACCTATATACACTGTACCCTGCATATATATAGGCTACATATCCATAATATATAGGCTACATATCCATAATATATAATAACGCTATATAAATTTGAGACGCCCCCTTATTTCACTTCATTTTTAATAAAACCATACGATGATTGATATAAAGAAGGAAAGTGTACTTTTTTAAGTCTTTTAAGCCTTTTAAGCCTATCTGCATCATTGCTTCCGTATTAAATCAAGTAAATATCAGCTGCAGACCTATTTTCTAGCCGAAAATATTGCTAATCTGTAGCCACAGCGGATCTAGACCTTTAAACCTACTCTATTTTTAACCCTACTTTAATGGCTACTAAAATCTTAGCAAAATCTCAGCTTATGAACCCATATCATTATAAGCATATCCATAAAAACGGGGACTCACACACCGTATTAAAAATACTCCTCAGCCACTGCAGATTATTGTCTATTTGGGTAGCAAAAGGCATTGGATTACTAGTTATCAGTACAACGCCACTAGCCGCAAATTTTATAAATCATCCCCTCACCGCACACAATAAAGCCACTTTCAATCTCAATCCCTCCATTCTCAGTGCCAACACCTCCACGCTCAACCGCAATTCCTTCTACGCAGAGAATCACTTGCCAGCACTAGCAGTCGCTGAAGCCTATCAAGCACTAGCGACAGAACGTGTCAATAAATCCGCACAAATATGCTTTGAATTGCTACGCAATCCAGCAAATACATTTAACGACCCCTATTACATCCTAGGCACGATCCACCTAAACAGCAATCTCCACAGTCTAGCCATCACCTACTACAACCAAGGATTGACACAGCCAGGCACATTCCTAATTCGTGAAAATGCCTTTCTCACTTATTACTATTTATCAGAAGCGTATTACAAAAACAACCAACCTAAAGAACAAATAGCCTCGCTAGAAACACTGCTTAAAACAGACCTCACAAGTCAAGGAATGTTTTATGAAAATATGTTTAGTAAAGCCCATTTCCTCCTAGCACTCGCCTACTGGGGCTTCGAACAGCAAGCCAAAAGTCTCTACCATCTCAACGCAATGCTGCAAAATAATTATAAAACCACCATAGCACACCTACTGCTAGCCTATTATTACGCCCAAACACCACAATCTCAAATAACCCTAGACCATAAAGCCACATTGCCCGCCAAATACAACCTCACCACAAACGATCCCGATAAAAAACAACTCTTCAATTTTTATTACAATCATTTCACAAACGAAGTAAAAACAGAGACAACCCTAGAACAAATAGCCATTGATACAAAACTTCGTCCCTACATGAGATTCATTGACGTTATTTACGAATATCGTAAGGTTATCCTCGATGAAATAAAAGCCCAACGTGAAGCAGATTTTAACTATTTAAACAACAATAACACCTCCACTAACCCCAATTTTTTAAGATCAACACCACCATTTCCACGTCCTACTAACATTCCAAGAGAAAGATTCCCTAACACTCCAGCCATTACAGGGAATACACCCAAGAATAACCCCAAAAACACTTCCACTTCCTCGAACCTCTCACAAAATTCTCTTATCCGTGCTAAAGAACAAACCATAAAAACGTTCAATGATAAAATAAAAGAACTTTATCTAGACAACGATAACCTTCTTTTCTTAGGAAAATTTAAAGAAATTCCACCCCAGCCTAAATAAATTCAAACACCCCAGAATAATACCCCCAAAAAAATACCTCAAATAACAAATGACCTCACGTCATTATTACTCTCCATTCATAAAATATAGCTTACTATTACTAGCATTTCTAGTAATAGCTGCTCTTATCAGCGCGCTATCATTCACCCATTACAATAGCCCGCCCACTTCTACAAAACAGCTAGCTTCCAACCCCCACCCAACCGCAGTAACAAAACCATCATCTACCACAAAACCCGATCACCCCCAGCCACTAAAAACAGAATTGTATACATTCGGCGCCCTACACAGCAATTTCATCAAAATGGAACAAGACGGCATCATTAAAAGCGCCCCATTCGCCCTATTTCTCACAAAAATACTAGGATATGAAAAAAAAATCAAAAAAGGCACCTACAGATTTTCCAATCTCCTCTCAACATACCAAATCTTAAACCTTCTCGTCGCCGGTAGAGAAGAATCCGTTTTATTTACAATCGTAGAAGGGTACGATCTCTACGATATAGACAACAACCTCTTCGCAGCTGGACTTATTCCTACCAAAGGACAATTCGCCGCTTATTCACACCAAAAAAAAACACTTGCCATCATAGAAAAAGAATTGGACTTTCCCCCCGCCCTCAGAGGAACCCTCATAAGTAGCGAAGGCTTCCTCTACCCCAATAGCTATCAAGTACGCCTAAGCACTGTAAATGAAGACCTCACACGACTGGCCCTCGCCCAATTTAAAACAACCCTTGTCCCCATCTTAATAAATCACGCCCCCCCAGAAAAGTGGATCGATCTCATGAAAATAAGCTCACTTATCGAAAAAGAAACCTTTCTAACCAACGAGAAACCACTCATTGCTTCCGTTCTTTATAACAGACTCCGCATCAACATGAAACTTCGTTATGACCCTACCATTATTTACGCCTTAAAAAAAGCAGGCCTGTACGAAAATTATTTAACAAGTGAGGGCTTCTTCGATATTAAAAAAGAACATTTTACATTCACATCACCTTATAACACCTACACCGTTAATGGACTGCCACAAACTCCTATCAGTTCATTTACCCTAACATCCCTAAATGCAGCCCTAAACCCTGCAGAAAGCCCGTATCTATTCTTCGTCGCACGATCACGTACAGACCTCGCTAAAGGACACGACTTTAGCCGTAGCTATGAAGAACACCTCGAAAAAATAGAAGCCTACCAACGCTAAATTCGTCCACAGACACAACTACGGGTAAAAATCTAGTAAAAAAATTGATCTTTTTTATCAGTACATAATACAATCATAGTACAATTGAAGTGGTACTACCAAGATTGAATTGATACAATTGAAGTAATACCACCAAGATTGAACTGATACAATTGAAGTAATACCACCAAGATTGGACTGATACAATTGAGATACAGTACAATCTAAGCGTTCTACACGTTACAACGCAGCCTCTGTATTTTTATATTGAAAATACGTACGAGGCCATTTCTAAATAAGCGCCCGTAGCTCAGCTGGATAGAGCATCTGACTTCGGATCAGAGGGTCGTGGGTTCGAATCCTTCCGGGCGTGCTTATACAGACAATTGCGCTAGCCTCAGTGCGATATAATTTGTGATAAAAATAAACGGGTACGCTCGTTTTGTGCTTCTTCAAAGAACTTCTTAGCCGTATTCTTTTCTACGATCTGCCCTTTATCCATAAAGCAAATACAATCAGCAACCTTTCTAGCAAAGCCCATTTCATGCGTCACACAGACCATTGTCATTCCCCCCTCAGCTAACTCGACCATCACATCGAGTACTTCTGAGATCATTTCAGGATCAAGCGCCGACGTGGGTTCATCAAATAACATCACTTGCGGATTCATACATAGACTTCTTGCTATAGCAACGCGCTGCTGCTGGCCGCCTGAGAGTTGTCCTGGGAATTTATTCGCTTGATCGGCTATGCGAACGCGTGTCAAATAATTCATTGCCACTTCCTTAGCTTCATTTTGATCTCTATGAAGAACAAGTTTCTGTGCAATCGTGAGATTATCTAGAACTTTAAGGTGTGGAAATAAATTGAAATGCTGGAAAACCATACCCACTTTACCACTACGAATCGCAGCAATATTTTTAACATTATCATCTACTGGAATATTATCGACTTTAATAAGCCCTTCTTGATATTCTTCTAGTTTATTGATACAGCGAATGAGCGTTGATTTACCAGAACCCGAAGGACCACAGATGACTATCCGCTCGCCCTTACCCACAACTAAATTAATATCTTTTAATACATGAAAACTGCCAAACCATTTATTGAGATTGCTTATTTCAACGATAAGCTCACCCGCACCACCTGACTTAGTCTTATTGGCATTAGATTTATTCATAACTATTTCTCACTCACATAAAAATTTAAAGAAGAAAATAAGTCTGTTAAATAAGATTACTTCATAAAAAGAATTTGTTTTTATATTATAGCGACACGTGTAAACAAGGTTTAAAATTATACCCATTCCGATTTATTAAATTGATTACTAACTCATTATCAACTCTTATAACGCTCTATAAAATAAGCTCCGCGCTCAGTGTTTCTGAATACCGTACTTTCTTTCTAGATAATAACTGTAACGCGACATACTGTAACAAAAGACCCAAAAGATAAAAGCAACAAATACGTACCCCTCTGAGTCAAAACCTAGCCAATTAGAATCAGCGGCTGAAGTGGTCACAATTGCAAGTACATCAAAAAGTCCAATAATTACAACAAGCGAAGTGTCCTTAGCTAGCGATATCGAAGTCCCGACGATAGATGGAATAACGATTTTAAGTGCTTGGGGAAGTGTGATGTAATAAGTTTTCTGCGTGTAATTGAGTCCTGCGGCATCGGCTGCTTCGTGTTGTCCTTTGGGGATTGCCTGGAGACCGCCGCGCACTACTTCCGCGTAGTAGGCACTCTGAAAGAATATAATACCGATCAAAGCGCGAACGAGTTTATTGAATTCGACACCTGGAGGAAGAAATATAGGCAGCACAACCGACGCCATAAAGAGAATCGTAATAAGAGGCACACCACGACAAATCTCAATAAATATAATGCTCAGCATCTTAATCACAGGCATATTCGACATCCGCCCTAACGCAAGCAAAATCCCAATAGGAATCGACACAACGATCCCCACATAAGATAAGATAAGTGTCATCATAAGCCCACCCCATTTAGTCGTTGGAACATAACAAAGTGGATGTGGGTCTGAAACATTGCAAGTGATACTAGGAACGCCTAAAATAAGCGCTGCTCCTATCACAGGATACACAAAGACAAGAAGACTCCCATAAAGCAGTCTCTTTCTTAAAGCAATACGCTTTAACGTAACAGGAATTATTAAAAGTGTGAATAAAATAACCACTAAGTTAATACGCCAGTAGAGTAGCTGCGGATAGTAGCCGTAGATGAAATTAAGGAATTTTTCACCAATAAATATCCAACACGCCCCCTCTCTATCACAGGCGTCTTGCGTAGTCCCCGTCCATGTCGCCTTAAGAACAGTCCAATCCAATAACCCCCAGATAACAACAGCTATAATAAATAGTGAGATTAATGTCAAAAGAAGACTGGTGAACGACGAAAATAAATTGGCACGCATCCAGTAACCTATCGAGGTTTCCTTAATAGGAGACTGCCGATCAGGTAATTCTTTAAAGGCACTATTTTCTGCTTGATAATTTCTTTCTACCATATCGCATTATATCAACAAAATCACAAAATAAACGATCATCTCAAATAGACGATATTACCGATTATAATAACTCATAAGATAATCTTTTAAGATAATGTTTTAATAGAATAGTCTTTAAATAAAGTTGCTTTTTTATAGAATAGTCTTTTAATTAATCTTTAAATCTTTGAAGTTTCAATAATAGACGTGAATTTTTTTAACGTTCGACAAGCTTGACTCGTTTATTGTACCAATTCATAATAACAGAAATAGTAAGCGAAAACATCAGATAGACAGCCATTGTCATGAACATAATCTCCACAGCCCGCCCTGTTTGATTGAGCGCCGTTCCTGCAAACACGGATACGAGATCAGGGTAGCCAATAGCCGTTGCTAGTGAAGAGTTTTTTGTCAAATTGAGATATTGATTGGTAAGTGGTGGAATTGTGCTGCGTAGCGCTTGTGGAAGAACGACAATTCGCATAACAAATGAAGGTTTTAACCCAAGTGCTAGTGCTGATTCTTTTTGTCCTTTGTCAACGGCTTCGATCGAAGCCCTAACCTGCTCTGCAATGTAGGTGGCATGGTAAAAAGACAATGCAAACGTTAAAGCAATAAACTCTAAGATAATATCAGAGCCGCCCGTGTATCCAAATTTTGAAGGCACAGGATCGACAATGACAAAAATATTACCGAACAACACAACAACTGCCACAATATAAATACCCACTAACCCCAAGTTAATGGTGATATTAGGAATTGTTTTTCCTGTACGGTCTAGATAATTTTTACTGAAACGATTGATATACCAGATAGCAACGAATAATACAACCAATAACCCAAGCATGACAAAAAACAAAGGAGTCGGCGCAAGTTTAGGAATGACTAAACTTTTAATGCTTAGGTACATATTACTTCCCAATTTAAGCGGTTCAGTCGGTTTAGGGAGGACTGTTCTAAGAATACTATTCCAAAATAAGATCTGCAGTAAGATAGGAATATTTCTAAAAATCTCAATGTACACAATTGTCAGTTTTACCATAAGCCAGCTCTGTGAAAGCCTGGCTATGCCCACCGTAAAGCCAATAACCGTCACAAGAAAAATGCCCGCAACCGCAACCACCGCAGTGTTAATCACACCTACCCAAAACACACGGACGTAATTGCTTGTTTCTGTGTAATAGATGAGTGTCTGCAGAATACCGAAATTAGCCTCTTCACTCAGAAAATCAAACCCTACAGGAATACCGCGGCGTTCCATATTGGCAAACATGTTGACAATAACAGACGCGAAAATCACAACTAAAATCGCAATTGTCGCTCCTTGGAAGAAGATAACACGCACACGCGTGTTGTTATAAATACTATTGATTCTTTTAGAAAAGTCGCTCATTCTTCTTATTTTCTTAGGAATTCTTATTTATTAGAAAGGCAGAAAATATGATGCGACAGGTAGGCTAGAAACCGACTACCCTTTCTTGCACAATTTCATAGGGTAGCTGCCTAGTAATTTGGGAAATTTAGGAAATCTAGGAAATTTAGAGATTTTAACAAGATTAAAAAACATTGTAATTAAAATGACACCTTTGATTATTAAAACTAAAACTATATCTTTGCTGGATAGAACTACACTTTTGATTATGAAAGACATGCACTCGATGGATGAGACACTAGAATATTAAATGATTTTGACTGCTGGTAATAGTGATGTGTTATATGATGATGTGTGATTGCTATTTACACTTATCATTTGCCATCTAGCCTTGAAACTTATATTCAACCGTGTTGTTTAACAGCAACGGCCGAAGAGCCCAATAAACCTTCCTGAAACCTTCCTACATCTCAAAAATTAAAAAGCCCACCACCAGAACAAATAATCCAATAGAACATATCCATATTTAATACTTGACATTAACAACAGCAAGAAGAAGGTTTTACACTAATCATTAACTTTATTAGCGTAAAACCCTCTGCTATAACAAGTAGAAACATCGAAGCAAGATCACAATATTTTCTACGGTAGCTTAAAATGTACAGATAAGATACAATGATCCGTCTACAACGGCAGTAGCTTATAATTGGCTACAGAAGACATTGTATTTAGAACATTGCATCTTATATGTGACATTGACTGGCAGACCTAAGAGAAAACTTATTGTGATTGTTTTTTGTTCTACAATATATTCATTCTAGTACACTCTAACGCATTCTAGCGGAATGGCATTGCATAAAGAAGCCCGCCTTCAGTCCATTGGTTATTCACACCTCTAGCTAGTTGCAATGGGGAATCTTTACCGACGTTGCGATCATAAGACTCTCCATAGTTTCCAACTTGTGAGATGACATTGTAACCCCATTCTTCGCTAAGCCCGAGATTTTTGTAAATCTCACCTTCAACGGATAGCATCCGTTTGACTTCGGAAGGAGCGTCTGGATTGGTAAGCATAGCATCTGCGTTTTGTGAATTGAGACCGTACTCTTCAGCACCGATCATGACGTATAGAACCCATTTGATGATATTAAACCACTGGTCATCGCCTTGGCGAACGACAGGGCCGAGAGGTTCTTTAGAAATAACTTCATCTAAGATCACAGCTGAATCAGGGTCTACAAGTGTTGTACGAAGGGCTACGAGTTGTGATCTATCGGATGTAAGAACGTCGCATCGTGCACTTTCAAAGCCTTCTACAGTTTGTTGTGAAGTATCAAACGTCACTGGGCTATAGCTAAGTTTGTTATTACGAAAGAAATCAGCTAGATTTAATTCTGTAGTCGTCCCTGCTTGGATACAAACGGTTGCTCCGCCGAGGTCTTTACCTACTTTAGCGCCGAGTGATTTACGAACGAGGAAACCTTGTCCGTCATAATAGTTAATCCCTGTAAAGTTAAGTCCTAGCGAAGAATCACGTGTCGCTGTCCATGTCGTGTTTCTTACGAGAACATCGATCTCACCTGACTGGAGAGCTGTAAACCGCTCTTTAGCTGTAAGTGGAACGTAATTAACCTTAGTGTCATCGCCAAAGACCGCAGCAGCAGTCGCACGGCAAACATCAACATCCAGACCTTCCCATTCACCAGAAGTATTTGGATTAGAAAAACCAGCTAGACCAGCACTCACACCACAATTCAAAACACCTCTGTCGAGAATAGTAGTAAGGGTCTGTCCCTGGCTATCTGTCCCCCCTCCTGTCTGTCCACAAGATAGAACAATCAATGCCGATGCAAGCAGCAAAACAATAGGGTTCCATTTAAAAATATTTTTTCTGATTAGACTATTTTTCATTGTAATCTTTCTCTTCTATAATTTTTATGATGATTTAATAATGTTGTTACTTTTTTTAAATGCGCTTATTTTCAATGAATGACAGATTTTGCCTCAATAAAAAATACAATCTTTAAAAAAACTTGATTTGATACCCGCTTAAACACCTTTATTTAAACTTGCTTAGCCACCCTTTCTCAATGTTATCTCCATTTACACTGTTAATGGACAAGCAATTATACTATAACCTTCTATAAATTTCAATATTATTTCAATATGATTGCAATATCACAATATTAACAGACATTTTATGGTGTTTTATGACATTTTCATCGCAGTGTTTTGTCATCGCATAGCGTTTTTATCATTATCTGCAGCGATTTTTACAACAACCTACCCTAACAATTGCAGCCAATCCGTGCTATTTAATATTATTTAATGCTATGTTACAGTTATTTAACGCGTGGCAGCCTATTTCTCTCAACTCTCAATTTTCAATTGAACACCAACTCAAGCATATTGCTCTCAATTAGAAAACAACTCAAGCACATTCCCTCAATTAGCAACAACTCAAGCGTATTATACCCCCTGTTAGAAAAAGATTAAGCCATGATTAATAACTACGTTCTGATATTATATCATATAAAATACCCTATGAATGCAATATTTAAGTGCAATAGTGGCTACATTGTCAATAAAAAGCCTAGTAAAGGATCGATTGTCTGCCATAAATTGACCGCAATCTTATAAAATTTCCTGCATTTTTGTTATGAACTACAGAATTTTAAGATTTTTTTAAGAATTCATAGAGCTAAGGATAGGTTTTCACCGTCAACATAGCTGACAAAAATTAAAAAATTCATAAAAATTTAAAGATTAATGCATTTTTTTTCAAAAACAAACTGATTTTACGTCTACCGTACATTGCAATGCTTTCATTGTCATACCCTATCATGATTTTCTATCGCAATACTCTAACAGCAACACAAGTCGCAAAGGCCATATTTACTGTTTCAATTTTATTTCCATCCGATTTTCTGCTACGATATAGGCATTTGAGTGCCTGCTAGCACATTCTAGCCGAGCATTCTAGCGAAATGGCATCGCATAAAGAAGTCCGCCTTCAGTCCATTGACGATTAAAGCCCCTAGCTAGTTGCAGCGGTGAGTCTTTGCCGACATTGCGGGCATAAACCTCTCCGTAGTTTCCAACTTGTGAGATGACATTGTAACCCCATTCTTCGCTAAGCCCGAGATTTTTGTAAATCTCACCTTCAATAGATAGCATCCGTTTGACTTCGGAAGGAGCGTCTGGATTGGTAAGCATAGCATCTGCGTTTTGTGAATTGAGACCGTACTCTTCAGCACCGATCATGACGTATAGAACCCATTTGACAATATTAAACCATTGATCATCGCCTTGACGGACAATAGGACCGAGCGGCTCTTTAGAAATAACTTCATCTAAGATCACGGCTGAATTAGGGTCTACGAGCGTTGTACGAAGGGCTATAAGTTGTGATTTATCGGACGTAAGAACGTCGCAGCGGGCACTTTCAAAGCCTTCTACGATCTGCTGTGGTGTATCGAGCGTTACTGGACTGTAGCTGAGTTTGTTATTACGGAAGTAATCGGCTAGATTTAATTCTGTAGTCGTCCCTGCCTGCATACAGACGGTTGCTCCATCGAGGTCTTTGCCTACTTTAGCACCGAGTGATTTGCGAACAAGGAAACCTTGCCCGTCATAATAACTGACCCCTGTAAAATTAAGTCCTAACGAAGAATCACGCGTTGCTGTCCATGTCGTATTTCTTACAAGAAGATCAATTTCACCGGACTGAAGAGCTGTAAACCGCTCTTTAGCGGTAAGCGGAACATAACTGACCTTAGTATTATCACCAAAAACCGCAGCAGCAGTCGCACGGCAGACATCAACATCCAAACCTTCCCATTCTCCAGCGGTATTTGGATTAGAAAAACCTGCTAAGCCAGGGCTCACACCACAATTCAAAACATTTCTATCAAGAACAGTAGTAAGAGTTTGTCCCTGGCTATCTGCCCCACCTGTTCCACAGGACAGAACCATCCATGCTGATAAAAACAGCAATATAATAGTGATCGACTTCCATTTAAAGATATTGTTCCCAATCAGACCGTTTTTCATTGCGATTTTCCTCTTCCGTAATTTTTATGATGTTTGAATAGTAGTGGTGCTTTTTTTAGTGGTGCTTTTTTATACGTCCATTCTCAATAACAGTATTATTTTCTAAAGCGTCCATTTTTAGTTTAGTAACGGGTAGAACTTGGCTCAATAAGAAATAAAACCTTTAAGAGAAACTCAATCTGATATTGATTGAAATATCCTCACCTAAATATCCTCACTCAAGCTTGCTTAGCATTTCTCTGTTTACAATGCTAATAGCTATGCAATTATACCATAGTTTCTCATAAAATCTCTTATAAAATCTCTTATAAATTTCAATCCCATTTGAATACCCTTTCAATATAAGTAGATAGGCGTTTTTATCATTATGGATAGCGATTGACCTGTGATATTTAAGCTCGATTGAGATGTGCAGTCAATTCACAGGTGCCAAAATTTAAAAAATCCATGAAAATTTAAAAATGAGTACAATTTCTTTAAAAATAAACTTATTTTGCTTGTACCTAGTAATACCCTAATACCTAATAACAATAGCAGAAGCAACAACAGTAGAAGTCATAATCTGGCAATACTCTAATAACAGCAGAATTCGTACAATAGTGTAAGTCATAAATGCAAGTCATAAAACAATGTTTTAGCAATTGCTCCAACTGAGCCCCATTTTTAAAGAATATACCTACACGTAGGGCATACTTATATTACAATTATTACAACTACATACAGAAATTCATCAATTCTCACAATCAGAGAGCAATCAAAGAGCATCCGCTAAGCAGTATTTGATATCTAAGCAGCTAAATGAAACAATTCATAGTATCAGCCTCATCATTCATAATACTGGACTCATCCTTTATAGCATTGGGAACTATTATTGGGATATATTATTATCAGGGGCGCATGAAATCGCAATGAAAGTAATACTCATGGCAGGTGGTAGTGGCGAACGCTTGTGGCCGATAAGTCGTCGTAAATGCCCTAAACAATTAGCCCAACTGCCACTCCCACCGGTCACAACTGCCCATTCTACTGAGCGCACCGCTGGAAATACGGCTCAAAGTACTGCTAAAAATGCTGCTACCACCACTAACACCAACACCACCAACACTACAATTAGAAGCACACAAACCGCTAATAAGCAGCAACCCTCTTCACAAACACTCCTAGCACAAACCTTCAGTCGCCTACAACATATTACCTCAGAAGCCAATATATTCCTCAGTATCCAGAAAGCTCACGCAAAGCTAACAGCAGAAGTCCTTCCTTATCCATATCCAAAAAGCAACTATATCGAAGAACCCATAGGCAAAGACACCGCTGCCGCTATTTTACTAGCAACACTTACCATTGCTAGAAGATTTCCCAATGAAGACAACGTTCTTTTCTTCACTCCAGCCGATCACTACATCACCGACCAAGTAGAATTCGCTAAAACAGTACGCCTAGCTACGAAAGTGGCTGAAATCAGTGAAGTTTTGACATTGATTGGCATTACCCCCAAATCTGCAGCCGTAGCGTATGGGTACTTAGAAACACATTCCATACACTCAACTGAGCTTTCCAGAGAGAGCACAGCAAAACTAGAGCGTGAATTGTCCCTAATTGCACAAAATCTCGCCTCTCCACAGTCCAATGCAACCACATCTCGTCTTCATCACCATTCATTAACTTCTAGTAAGCCATCAGCTACTAAACCACTAGAACAATTAGACCTGCCCGTAAAGATTGTTTCCAAATTTCATGAAAAACCCGACATAAAACAAGCAGAAAAATACTTGCAGCAAGGCAATTTTCTCTGGAATGCAGGTATGTTTTTCATTAAAACATCGAAATTGATTGAATATTTTAACGATCATGCCCCAGAACACGTTGTCATTATCAATAAGTATCTTGATCTAATGAAAAAAGGAGACGAGCAAGCTGCCGTAAAGAATTTTAATGACCTAGATAAGGTTTCATTTGATTATGCTATTGCTGAGAAGGTAAGTGATATTCGTGCTGTGCCGGGTACGTTTGATTGGGATGATATGGGCAGTCTTTCTGCTTTTAGACGTATTCATTGTACGACAGATGCTTCTAATAATACTTTCCTAACTGCGCCAGAGCATATCCTAGAATTCGCAACAAAAAACACCCTAGCTTACCAGAGTTCAAATAATAATACCCCCCAAACCATTGTCCTCAATAGCATAAATAACCTCACAATCATCGTCACAGATGATATTATTTACATCGCAGACAATCAAAAAGGACTGCCCACAAAAGAACTTCTCAAAAAACTACCTCCTCATAATGACTCTTTACGCTAACACAGTACCTTACTTTACGCTAACAAACACGAACTCTTTTGGCACTGATAAATAAACTCTTTTTATATACTCACACATAACACATTATTTTAACGCTTACCTTAAAGAAGGATTATCATCATAGAAATGTCTAAACTACTCGTGACAGCTTCACGTAAAAAATCTAAAAAAAAGCGTGGTAACGACTCGCTAAAAACAACGTTACCCCGAAAATCACTCATAAAACCGTCTTTAGAAAAAATGCCCTTCAAACGGAAACCTTTTTTAAATATTGCTAGTGAAATGGAAAATGTCTTAGTGGGACAGAAAGCTATTTTAACAGAGATCATTATATCCTTACTCAGTGGCGGTCATATCCTTATCAATGGACTGCCTGGTCTCGCTAAAACGCTTATCGTTAAAAATTTAGCTAAACTCTTCGATCTCGCTTATAATCGCATCCAATTCACACCTGATCTCATGCCTGCTGATCTTATCGGATATGAAATCATTGATGAAAAACCTAAAAGCGGCAGAACGCTTAAATTTATCCAAGGGCCTATTTTTGCCCAGATCATCCTAGCCGATGAAATTAATCGCTCGCCTGCTAAAACACAAGCCGCCTTATTAGAAGCTATGGAAGAAAACAACGTTACGATCATGGGTAAAACTTACACATTAGAACAGCCCTTTCTTGTTATGGCGACCCAAAATCCACTCGAACAAAAGGGAACCTACGAACTCCCCGAAGCAGAACTAGACCGCTTCATGTCAATGATCAATATCACATACCCCAGCTATGAAGATGAAGTTTTAATTGCTGAGCGGCTCTTTAAGAAGGAGAATAATCATCTTTCTAAAGTCCTCACCAAAAAAGACTACTTTCGCATCCAAAAAGACATCAGTAATGTAAAAATCGCACCCGAAGCCCTCACCTGGATCGTACGGCTAGTGCGGTCTACACGCCCCCAAGACGCAGTTGCCCCTGAGATCACTAAACAATACCTAGAAGTAGGCGCCTCCGTCCGCGCAACACAAAATCTCTCCCGCGCCGCTCAAACAGCCGCCTATTTAGAAGAACGTTCTTACATCGAAAAACCCGATATCCTTAGAGTCATGAAAATGATCCTAAGACATCGCATTCGTCTTAATTATGAAGCCGATGCCGATAATTTGAATGCAGATACTCTTATCGAAGAAATTGCTAAAACAATCTAACTTCACATCCATGCTTCTAATCTAATCTGACCCCATAATTCCTATTTGCTTATTCGTCCTGGCAATCTAAACTACACAGCCCCTACTGGCCAATAAAAAATGTCAAGTTTCCGCTTATTAGTTTCTGCTTATTATTTAGAATAAATCGATAGGGTCAATATCGATTTCTATAAACACCTTCTTTTTTGAACTGTGGGCATGTTTAATCGTATGTAGCATAGGAATGACAGCCTTAGTGTCTACGGTCTTTATGGTGAGATGATAACGAAAATAACGTTTAATCCGCTCAATAAGACAAGGCTGTGGTCCTATGATCTGCGTCTTTCTAGCAGCGATAGAAGCTTTAAAGTAAATAAGAACAACTTGTTTTAATTTAAGGGCTGTTTCCTTAACATCGGGTAATTTTTCGCCGCGTAATACAAGCCGTACAAGTTTAGAAAATGGTGGATAAAAATTGACTTGCCGTTTGATAAGTTCTGATTGATAAAAATCATCAAATCGTCCCTCACGTACTAGACGAAATAGGGGATCATTGGCAAAAGTCGTCTCAACAAAGACTTCTCCCTGCAGCTTAGAACGACCAGCTCGACCTGACGCTTGAACTAATTCTCTATACACACGCTCATACGAACGAAAATCAGGAAGTAACAATGTTCGCTCAGGGTACAACATGACCATCAGCCTAACAGCAGGAAAATCATGTCCCTTAGCTAGCATCTGTGTGCCCACTAGAATACTGATCGTACCTGCACTAAAATCTTTAAGCCGTGCTTCTAATTTCTTAGCCGTTGTCAGTTCATCTGAATCAAAACGTTCAATAGCAGTACTGGCAAATAATTCACGCAAAATTCCAACCACCTGTTCTGTTCCGTAGCGCGGGTAAGAAAATTGTTCGAGCTTACATTTAAGACAGGATTTCTTAAACACTTCGTTATACCCGCAATAATGACAACGTAACTTCTGCTGCGCTTTATGATAAGTCAATGATACCGTGCAGTTCGGACACGAAGGATAATAACCACAATTCATACATAGCGGCGTCGCAGAATAACCACGTCTATTGATATAAACGATGACTTGTCCTTTTTCTGCTAACACATGCTCAATTTTTTTTATGACTTGTGCTGAAAAGAGGGTGAGATTGGTTTCAGCACTGGGTGGGTACGAAGGCGCTACTGCTGGATTCGCAGAGCTGGGTTTTGCTTGATTGATTTGTTTCTTTGTAAATACGGATATTCTTCCTGAGAGGATTTTATTTTGATTGAAATAAATGGTGGGAAGGTGTACTTTTCCATAACGTTTTTTTAGCACGTAGTAGCGTAGGCGGGAAGTACTAGACACGTGGCGCTTATTATCATTGTTAGGTGCTAATTTTTGCGTGGTGGTAGTCTTTACTTGGGATAGTGGCTGCGTGGGGGGTAGATGCGTGGATAGAGGATGAGTGGGTTTAGTGGCTGCGTAATAGGTTTCTAAAGATGGTGTTGCACTACCAAAGATGAGTGGGATATTTCTAAATCTGGCTACCTGGTGTGCAACATCTCTGGTATGGTAGCGTGGTGCGCTGGAATTTTTATAAGCATTTTCGTGTTCTTCGTCTACAATAATAAGACTCAACACAGTTAATTGAGGAAGAAATAAGGCAGAACGGGTGCCAATAATAACACGTGCTCTCCCCATACGAACAGTTGCCAACACTGTTTCACGGTTTTTAGGTGTAAGTTTGCTATGAAATAAAGCTATCTGCTCTATAGGCAATGCCTTCAAAAACAGAGTTTGCATTTGAAAAACCAATGAAATCTCAGGGACCAGAATAAGTACGGACTTCTGTCTCTTACAAAGCTCCAAAGCTAACTTTAGATACACATAACTTTTACCACTCCCCGTCACACCTTTAATAAGAAAGACATTAAACCTATCAAGTTCGCTACAAATACTTCGATAAACCTCCGTCTGTTCGTCATTAAGAACAATGGCTAACTGATTATGGTTTTGATCTAACACAGCCGTGCTAGGCGGTTTAGCCTGAGGGGGGTCAGACTGGTTTTTATGTTCTTTATTCTTATGCTTTTCTTTAAGCCAGGCATCTGCAAAAGAAACAAACAACCCGTAAGTCTCACTCGGAAAAGCGGCATAATAACGCCCCATCCACTCACATAAGCGAACATCCTGAGCGGACAATAATGCATGCTCATCTAAAACATACTCAATTGTCTTAATCTGAATGCCTTTACGCAGAAGAGCTATAAGTTCTTCATCGTCTTCACGGCATCGCTCGATAACAATAGCAACAGCCTTTTGCCGACGGACTGTAACAACAACGCGTTTATAAAGAAGCTCCCCAGAACAAGCCGCATAAGTAAGCGGCGTCTTCAAAGCATGTTTAGTAACAAGTTTATAATAATAAACCCGGTCTGCCACCACAGTCTCACAAAAACACGCTTGCTATAACAAAGCCAGTAAAAAAAGCTCTGTCAAAAATTCCATTAAAAAATCAGCTTTTAACCACCAAGCACACCCATCTTAAAATACCCACCATAGCAGGCATCTAAAACAAGTACCTAAGACAACTATCTAAAAACAATGAGGTAATCATCTGTGTCCTAAGAGATAAGATCACCGCTCTTATATATAATACCGGTTATAATACTCGTCATAAATCCCTATCACTAGCAAACAGAAGAACCATTAAGAGCCAGTCGTTGCGCGTCTTAATTTTCTTTTTTTCTTACAAGTGCTTGGATTAACGCACGTCGCCGCCCAAGGAATAGCATTAAGGCGATCAAGATTAATAGCCGAACCACAAATAGCACACACACCATACGTGCCTTTTTTAATACGCAATAGCGCTTCATCGATCGCAGCTAATTCACGTTTCTCCTTTTCAGACATTTCAATAGCACGCCCCTTCTCGTACATATTAAAGGCACGATCAATAATATCTCCAATATCACGTTTTTCTAGGTCTTTAATCTGCTCTTTATCAAAATTGAGTTGATCTAAAATACGGACTCGATCCTGTTCTAGCTGCAGCCTATATTTTTTAAGGTCTTTTTTAGTCATAACCGTTACTTTCCACGCTTTTTCATTGATTTGTCATACTTTAAAGATTAATTCAAATCTCTACCTTTATTATACATTAAAACTCACGTTATTCTCACTATGAATTAAATAATAAAATAGTCCGTTTTTAACAATCTTTTCTCTACAAAACAAAAATACTTTATAAAACTATCATTAAAATTGTTATCTATCATTAAAATTGTTATTGAAGTTGTTATTAAAACTATTAGTATTGGGCTAGTAGGAAGAGAAACTAAACCCATTGATAGAAGGCTTATAGTAGAAAATTCCCCCTAAATAACACAATAAAGCCATTACTTTTCATATAACAGCCATGTCTTTATCCCCCCATTTATAAGCAGCTAAGCGAATACAGAGGACTTTTTCGAGGAATTTTTGGAAAGAATCTTTAAAAAAACTTGCTAACGCATAAAATCATTACAGAAATTGACTGTGATTTCACTTAGCGTAGAAGTTTAAAAATTCAGAAGTATTTAGAAGTTGTATTTATTTTACGGCTTTGAGATTTTTAGCGTTTTTACCGTTTTTGTCATTTTTAGGCTTTTGGGTGGATTCAGCCAATTTGTTTTTAGGATCAACATTGGATTTTTTATGATCTTTTTGAGCCGCTGGTGAACGTTCGTCTTTTTTAGCGGGTGCTTTAGAAGAGGTTGTTTTATCTGTATCACGGAGCAATTCTGGAACAAATTCGACATAACACATCTCACTTCCATCTCCCTTACGCATGCCCACCTTGATAATACGCGTGTAGCCCCCTGGACGACTTTCATAACGTTTGGCAATGTTATCAAAGAGTTTAGTCAACAAACTAGCATCATACAGGTCTTTATAAACAATTCTCCGATTATGCAGTGTATTGGTCTTAGCACGAGTGATGAGTTTTTCTATAAATCCCCTAAGTAGTCTCCCTTTCGCAATCGTCGTTAAGACACGCTCTCTAGAAATAAGAGCACGACTTAAATTTCTAAGGATAGCACGTTTATGTTTGCTATCTTTACCTATACGCTTCGTCTTAACGAGATGTCTCATAACTATTGATAATTTGTAATGATAATGTGTAATAATTCTTAACAATCTGCATTAACAGTGCAGCAATTTATAACAATCTGCAGCAATTTATAATAACTTATAATAATTCGCGATAATTCGTAATATTTCGTAATATTTTTTATAATGACATCAACACGTTGTTCTACGCCTACTGAGAGATAGAGAAGAAGTACAGCCTTAGTATTTCTTTTTAATATAATTGATATTTTTCATACTGAGACTGAGGCTTTTAGTCTTAAGCTGGTTTGAAATGTCCGTTAAGATCTCATCTTTAAAGTATTTGAGTGTTCGCAGGTCGTCTTCATTTTCCATGACGAGCTCACCGACTTCTGTAATATTATTGACCTTAAAGAAATAGTGCGTAGGAATACTGAAATCAAGTGAATGCACCGAAGCGTGGAAGATCTTATCTTTATCCGAACGATTATCTAATGGTGTAATATCAATAGGTGTGGTGACCGTTTCAGATTCAGGTGTATCAAAGGTCATAAAACACTCTTTAAGGATACGCGAGGCATACACGAGGGCATCTTGTGGGAGCATAACACCATTGGTTTCAATAGCAATGATAAGTCTTTCAAATTCCGTTCCCGCGCTCATTGCCATAGGTGCGAATTCGAAGCTGGCTTGGGAGACGGGCGAATAATTCGCATCTAGGGGAATCGTGCCCCGTGTTTCTATATTGCGTTCAATAACTTCACTTCCCACGTAGCCACGTCCTTGGCTGATTTGGATTTTAAATGAAAATTCAGCGTCTTCATTGGCTTCAAAGATAACATGGTCTGGATTCCCAATGACTAAAGATTCATCACGAGCAATATCACGCGCCGTAAAAGTAGTTTTGCCCTTAATATCAAAGGTGAGGATTTTATTTTTAACATTGACATCTTTCATGCCAATAGCTACTTTTTTGAGATTGACACAAATGACGGTTGTGTCTTCGACAACACCGGGGATATTTTCAAATTCACTAGAAATTTTATCAAAATGCACCGCCACAATCGCATAACCAGGCAAGCCTGAGAGAAGAGTACGCCTGAGCGCATTTCCAATCGTCACAGCAAAACCGCGTTCATAGGGCCCTGCTGAAAATTCTGCACGCTGTCCTTCATCTGAAACAGGTTTATATTGAACGCCCTTAGGACGTTTGAAATCACTAACTAGTTTGGTAGATATCATGAGTCTAAATATACTTCAAATTATTACATTCGTCTAATCTTTTTAGGTCGGCATCCATTATGTGGCAATCCTGTCACATCACGAATAACATTGATTTTAAGGTCTTTTTTAGCAACAGCTCGTATAGCAGAATCGCGCCCGTAACCTGGCCCTTTGACTTCGATCTCTACTTCTTTAAGTCCTAGTTTGATAGCCTCATCTACTGCTGATGAAGCAACGACCTGCGAAGCATAGGGCGTGCTTTTGCGTGAACCTTTAAAATTAAGCGCCCCTGCTGAAGAAGAGACTAGTTTATTACCATTCATATCTGAGACGGTGACGATAGTATTATTAAACGTATTTTTAATGTGAACAATACCTTTATGGACGACTTTTCTAACTTTACGTCTTCTAGTCGTTGTACGTCTTGCTTTGTCTTTACCTTTTGTTTTGTCTTTGGCAGTGCTTTTAGCTTGCTGTTTTTCCATTGCTGTGGGTGGGGTTATTCAAATCGTTATAGAAAGTAATTGCGGTTATTGACGGAATTATTGAAGGGATTATTAACGGAATTATTGACAGAGTTATGGGTAAAATTCTTGATAAGATGGGGAGTGAAGAGATTATCCTTTTAAGATTTTCTTATTGGCAATGATTTTACCTCTTCCTTTGCGACTGTGGGCATTGGTACGTGTGCGTTGTCCGCGTACTGGTAGACCACGGCGGTGGCGAATGCCACGGTAACAATTGATCTGAATTAGCCTCTGAATAGACGAGCGAATCCGTGCTTTAAGATCACCTTCGACGACATATTCACGTTCAACGAGTTCGCGCATTTGCGTGACTTCCTTTTCAGACAATTCACTTACTTTCTTATTGACCTTGATATCCAGCCTGCGTAATATCTTCCGTGCTGAAGATTTTCCAATGCCATACACATACGTAAGAGCAATTTCTAAACGCTTATTGGGAAGTTCGACTCCTGCTATCCTTGCCATAGGTTATTCTGCTATTTATTAGTTTTGATATTTCTTAGGTTATTGTTTTAGGGTGAAAATAATCCGTTTTTAAAAAATTCAATCTCAAATTAAGTCTTATCAGGAATTAGATTTGGACAGTGAATGCGGGATTTTATTAAGTTTTATCGGAGGTTAACTATTAGGGGTTAGAATTTGAGCAGTGAATAAGATTTTTAGGCAGTGAGAAAAGTTGGGGCTAATAACGGTAGATCATTTCAAGCAGTATTTAATCTAATCAGTATTTAATCCGTAATTTTAGCAATGGTTAGGGGGTGATTGTTTAGAACGTTTAGGATTAATTGATTGAATTGAATTAACTTAGGAATTTCAAGTTTATTTCTAGCGGTATTTAGAGCTAATGGATTGAAGTGATTGAATTGATTGCATCGATTATTAAATTGACTTAGGAATTTCAAGCTTGTTTCTGGCGACATTTAGGGTTTTTACAGATAACCATGACGGTTCGTCGCCGTCTAATAATCCGACAATCTTTACAAATTTTCTTAACAGAACTTCTTACTTTCATGATTTCTACCTTTATTGATGGTACATTGGCTGTACAGTATTAATTTCAATCGCTACCATCTCAATCGCTATCTTTACGAGTTATTGGGTTATTTTAGAATACGGGTTATTTTAGATAAAACTACTGAAAACTACTCTTAAATGGCTTTATTAAAACAAAAAGGGAGAATATTAACGTTTCCTAGTCTGGTGCTGTGTGATAGGTGCTTTAACGGTAGTATCGCGTAAGTTCTCACGATAGACAATACGTCCGCGCGTCAAGTCATAAGGTGTCAATTCTACTCGTACTCGGTCTCCTACTAAAATTTTAATATAAAGCATGCGCATTTTACCTGAGATATGACAAATTATAGTATGATTGTTCTCAAGTTTGACACGAAACATTGCATTAGGGAGTGCTTCTTCGATAATACCCATGATTTCAATGAGGTCTTCTTTTTTATCCTGAGAAAGACCCTTTTTTTTAAGTTTTTTCCGTTTCGCCATTACTTTAATTTTTTTTATAATCGTAAAAACATACTTGTGATGCAAAGAAGTATTATCGTTTCTTCTGGCGTGTCAAAAAGCCTTCATATTCACGCATAGAAAGCTGCGTTTCTATCTGCTTCATCGTATCAAGGTCTACAGCTACCAATATAAGAAGAGACGTTCCACCCATCAAATAAGCAAAACCCGGCGACATCCCATTAAAAAGATTGACATTTAGCAGTATATCTGGAAAAATAGCTATCAACGCAAGAAATAATGCTCCCGCTAACGTAATCCGTGTCAAAACACGTCTCAAATAATGCTCTGTCTGTTCACCTGGTCTAAATCCAGGGACATAACCGCCCTGCCGTTTGAGATTCCCTGCAATCTCTACGGGGTTAAATTGCACTTGTGTATAGAAAAATGCAAACAATATCACAAGTAACCCATAAATAAATATATACGGCACCCTGCCAGGAGAAAGATATGCCGCTACAGTCGCTACGGTCGGATAATTGGTACCGAACATCTGCGCAATTTGTGCTGGAATCAACACTATTGCCGAAGCAAATATAATTGGAATCACTCCTGTTGGATTGATTTTAAATGGAAGGTAGGTATTTTGCGCCCCATATACCTTTCTCCCCACAACACGTCTAGCAAACTGGACATTAATACGACGTTGTCCTTGTTCTTCATAAACAACGAAAAAGACCACCGCTAAGAAAATAAGCAATAACAGAACAAATGCGATTGGATTGAAATCCCCATCGCGGACACTTTGAATGGTTTTTAAAAATTCATTGGGGATACGCGCCGCGATACCTGCAAATATAATAAGAGATACGCCATTGCCAATGCCTCGTTGTGTGATCTGCTCTCCCAACCACATTAAAAACACTGTTCCAGTCGTAATAGTTGTTACAACGAGAATTGTAAACAATATAGGACTATTGACAAGCGTAGCCGAGACAACACCGTCATGCGTAGCCATCCACCGACTGATCGCTGTCGCTTGAATGACACAAATAATAACCGTCATGTAATAGATATATTGCTGGATTTTTTTACGTCCTTCTTCACCTTCGCGCGACAATTGTTCTAGATGCGGCACAACGGTTGTCATTAATTGAATAATAATTGACGCTGAGATATAAGGCATGATTCCAAGCCCAAATATCGTAAACCGCTCAAAAGCACCTCCAACAAACAGATCAATATACGAGATCAAACCGCCAAGCGCTTGTCCTCGCAGCGATTCTATCAATGCAGACAACCCCAATGGGTCTATACCAGGCGTTGTTATATGAGAACCTAGCCGATAGACGACTAAACAGATGATTGTAAAAAAGATGCGCTCACGCAATTCTTTTACTTTCAGAATATTTGAAAAAATATTGGCCATAACTTTGTTTTACTTTGAACTCCTTTAATAAACTTGTGATTTTTCAATAGATAATTTTTCAATGATAATAACTACAACAATAAATCCGTACGAGTTTTAGCGACATGTGTTGACGTATTTTTATCTCTAATATGAAGTTTACAAAATTATTGGGTTTATATAATTATTAGGGTTATAAAATTATTGCTTCGCATCTGTGCGAGTACGTTTTGGAAACTTTTTTAATTTGGGAGTAGCAGGTTTCTCAATGAGTTCACTTCCATTTTCTGCTAGGAGTTTTCGTGCAGGTTGGGTGACTCTTACGTCTTTAAGAGAGATTTTAAATTGCTTAGAGAGAGCCGTGAGTTTGTGCTTATTAGTAAGTTTCGCCCGTGCTTTTTTTCCTTTAAGTAACTTCTCCTTCCTAAGCAAAGCGGGTGTGATCTCTACGCCTGTTTGAAACCGCGCTTCGATCTCTTTAAGTGAGATAACTTCGTACTCGACTTTAAACGGCATATTCGAGAAACCTACCTTAGGAAGTCTTCTCGCTAACGGCATTTGTCCGCCTTCAAAGAAAGGAAGTGCCTTAAAACCTGAACGTGCTCTATGACCTTTAGTCCCTCGTGTGGCTGTACGGCCGCGTTTAGACCCGATACCACGTCCTAAAATCTGTTTGCGCGTACGACTTTTATAAGGAGCGCGTAGTTCTTTACTTTGCGAACGGCGTATCATTGCTTGAATCCCAGCGGATGGAGTATTGTTTTCCTTCACCTGGTCTTTTCCATGCACCTTATCAGAGCGATCATCACCTGCAGCAGCCACCTTGCCGGCATTCGTATTAGCGGGAACGTTAGGTTTTTTGTTATTTGCCTCGCTCTCTTTTGTGATCTGCGCCGTATTTTCTGCTGTACTTTCTAATGCTGGCTTTTTATCTGGTTTTTTACCTGGTTTTTCCATTTGCTTCACTCAACACAATCTTTAAATACTCTACGATGCGAACTGCAGATCACTTATACATAAGTACATAAATACATAAATCAATTCATAAATCATTTTTTTTCCACCAAGTTTCAAAGAATACGCCACTCATTGCATTGCATACGCTACTAATTGTAAATATCGGTCAATGAAAGGTCACGCTGCCGTGCTAGATCGCGGGGGCTTTTTAGACAAAGCAGTGCTTTAAGAACGGCTTTAGCTGAATTGATTGCATTTCGAGAATTGTAGGTTTTAGAAAGAATGTTCTCAACGCCTGCGTATTCCAATACAGCACGAATATTACCCCCCGCAATGACACCTGTTCCCTCAGCGGCAGGCAAAATGCGTACACGCGAAGAACAATATTTCGCTTCGATAGGAAATGGAATCGTATGTCCTTGTAAATTGATGCGGTGAAGGTTCTTTCTGGCATGTTCAGAAGCTTTTCTAACCGCCTCTGGGATTTCCTTAGCTTTACCGAACCCGAGCCCTACAATACCGTTACGATTGCCTACGACAACCAGTGCAGAAAAAGAGAGTGTACGTCCACCTGTAACAACTTTATTGACCTTATTGATTTTGATGGTGTACTCTTCGAGACCCTCAACGGTTTCAGCTTTGATATGGTTATATCGTTTCATTTCTTTATTATCACTCTTTAAAATAGTTCACTATTAAATCACTCTATTATTTACCATTCTAATTTACTATTCCAACTTACCACTCTAATTCATCACTCCCTAATTCATCACTCTCATTTACGCTTTCAACTCATTAATGACGCTAACTTACGAACCACTCCAACTTATCCAATTACGCTAACCTGCTAAAAACTAAAACAGAACAAATGCATCCATACGCTCACATCCATACTCTCAAGTCTAACAATGCTCTCATCCACTAAGCCATCAATCAACCCATACCCATTCTCTAAAACAAAGGACAAGAAACAACACGTCATTTTTAAAACTCGAAGCCATTTTTACGCAATGTTTCACAAAAAGTCTGAATGACACCGTGGTAACTTCTACCATTTCTATCGAAGACAAAATGACGGAATTTCTTAGCTTTATCATCGGCTGCCATTTTTTCAGCAAGTTCTGTGGCAGCTTTTTTATTCTTTCCAGTACGGACACTGTAAGCCATTAACGTTCGTTCTGCTCTATCATCGATGAGCTGGACGGAAAGTCCTCGCAAGCTTTTAAAGAAACTGATACGCGGACGGCTGGCTGTTCCTGATATTTTTTTACGTATTGAGCGTTTTCTCCTCCATTTTGCCGCTAAAACACTATTTTTTACTGCACTCATTACTTTTAACACAACTTATCTTTAACACAACTTATCTTTATTACAATCACTACGATTCACAGTAACTCCAATCTCATTTCCTAGTAGCTCTCGTTACTGATCTTATCAATTCAATTCTACCGTCAATTCTCAATTATCCTCAATTCTCGTTACTAATTCTATTGATTAAATCTTATCTTCAATTATCCTCAATTCTCGTTACTAATTCTATTGATTAAATCTTATCTTCAATTATTCTCAATTCTCGTTGCTAATCTTACCGATTGAATCCTGTCGTCAATTATTCTCAATTCTCGTTACTAATTCTATTGATTAAATCTTGTCTTCAATTATTCCCAATTCTCGTTGCTAATCTTACCGATTGAATCCTGCCGTCAATTTTATCAATAAAAAACCTAAGATCCACCCCCTGTGGTTTTACCTGCTTTACCAACTTTTTTAATGACAACTTCGTTTTTATAGCGAATTCCCTTACCTTTATAGGGCTCAACGGGTCTCATTTGTCTGATTTTAGCGGCAAATGCGCCCACAGCCTGTTTATCAATACCCGACACCGTTAATAAATTACCTTTGATAGCCACACCTATTCCCGGTGGAATATCACACAATACGTCGTTCGAGTAGCCTAGCTGCATTTTAACGACCTGATCGGATGTGCTCCATCTGTACCCGACGCCATTGACTTCTAACTCCTTAGTAAAACCAGTTGTGACGCCTGAGATGAGATTTTGCGTCATTCGGTAACAAAGCCCTACTCTAGCCGCATTTTCCAAGCGGTCTGCAGAATAAACAACACCCTTTTCATCGAGTGTTACCTTAACTCCACTGGGGATGCGAAAAGTGTTTTCTCCCTTAGCGCCTTTAGCATGGAGAACAGACCCTTTAAGCGAGACTTCAACGTCGCCTGCTGTACTGACTGGTTTATTTTCAAATCTTGACATAAATTAGCTTAGGATAGCACAACCTAGTAAATTTCAATAAATACACAACATAAACATATTTCAAACAAACTTTAGACTAGACCAATCATTGCACTTAGAAAACGTGACAGATCACTTCTCCACCGATTTTAAGTTCACGTGCCTTTTTCCCCGTCATGATTCCCTGTGACGTCGACATAATAACGGTTGCGAAGCCATTTTTGACGCGCGGAATAGCTTTCCTTTTAACATAAATACGTCGCGAGGATTTGCTATGACGTACGATCTCCTGAATTGCCTTTTCTCCATTGATATCATATTTGAGAGCAATTTTAACGAATTGTTTTTTGTCCTCTGTTACAGGTTCATATGATCCAATATAACGCTTTTCGACCATAATGTCAAGTATTTTTTTGAGCATTTTACTGCTGCGGACAATTATTTCACGTTTCTTAGAACACTGCCCCATTGAAATAGCATTCAATCCTTCTGCTACAATGTTATTTGCTGCCATGACCGCTACAATTTGTGTGATAACTTTATATTTATAATCTTTATATTTAATTTTATAGCTTTATTGAGTATATCTTCATTGAGTATTACTTTTTATTGAGTATATCTTCATTAAGTATTGCTTTTTATTCAATATACTTTCATTGAGTATTACTTTTTATTGAGTATATCTTCATTAAGTATTGCTTTTTATTCAATATACTTTCATTGAGTATTACTTTTTATTGAGTATATCTTCATTAAGTATTGCTTTTTACTCAATATTCGCCTTTTATTAGACATTTTTTCACAGAATAACAAGTAGTCATACAAGTAGTTATTATCGCTAGTAGTAGTATTATAGGGCTATCATTGTTATAAAATTTACAAACCTATCACCGTTATGAGACTATTACCAGCTTGATTTGATGACACCTGGAATAAGACCATTGCTGGCGTATGTTCTAAAACAAATACGACACATTTTAAATTTCCTCAGATAAGCCCTAGGTCTTCCGCAAATTTCACAGCGATTGTACCCGCGCACCTTAAATTTGGGCTTTTTCTTAGATTTCACAATCAATGCTAACCGTGCCATAACTTCCTCGCTTTCTTATTCGCTTTCTTATAAAACAATCTTACCACAATCTCTTACAAAACAATCTTATTGCAATCTCTTATAAAACAATCAAAACAATTAAAATAATTCACAGTTCGCAGTTTTTTGTTATACGTTGTGATTTCTAGCTCCGTTCAAACAAAATACATTCTCTTAACAAAAGACATTCTTTCTACATTCTTTTACAACTCTTAAAAAGCTTCCTAAGTTTTTTAGTTTCTTTAAGAAAAGTCGTCATTTCTCTAACTCTTAAAAGGCTTCCTAGGTTCTTTAAAAGGGATTCCCATTTCTTTAAGGAGCAAATACGCTGTTTTATCAGAAGCCACCGACGTTACCATCACAATAGACAATCCACCCAAAACAGGCGAATAATTGCTCGCCAGTTCAGGAAAAACCGTCACATCCGAAAGACCAAACGTATAATTGCCTCTACCATCAAATCCAGTCGGCTCTAGTCCATGAAAATCTTTCACACGAGGAATAGCCACATGTACCAATCTCACAAAAAAATCATACATACGCTCTCTCCGCAATGTGACCTTAGCACCGATTGGCATTCCTTCTCTAATTTTAAATCCTGCCTCAGAACGTTTAGCCAGACACGATATAGGTTTTTGTCCGCTTAAAAGGGCAAGCGCATTGATACCTTCGGTTAGAACGTTTTTATTGTTCTTCGCTTCGCCTAGCCCCATATTTAAGACAATTTTTTCTAGACGTGGAACACTCATCACCGTTTTAAGTTTAAGTACTTCTTTCATGTTGGGAGCAACGTGTTTCTTATAATTTTCAAAGAAACCTTTAATTGTTGCTGGATCATGTGTTAGTGTTGCCATTGTTGTTTTTTTTTGTTTTTTTTATTGTTTTGTTGTTTTAGATTGCCTTCGAGTACTGGGGGCTGTTATTTACGTCATTTAGCTAGCAGAATCAGTTCTATTTTATTGTGCGTCTAGATTAAAGTTCACTGAGCCGTTTTTACGGCTTGGGCGTCCTCTTTTTTAGCATGCTGGCGTATTTTAAAAATGCGCTCTTTTTTTCCATTTTCATCTCTTTTGTACCCAATGCGAACACCTCTTTTGCTGGGGGCGTGGTAATACATTACGTTAGAAATATGAATAGGTGCTTCCTGGTCACGCATACCGCCAGCTTGATTTTCGCGTGTCTTCTTTAAAGCTTTTTTGACAATATTGACGCCTTCTATGACAATTGAAGTCGTATTCGAATGAATGGAGAGCACTTTACCTATTTTTCCTTTATCTTTGCCGCTGATGACGATCACTTGATCATCTACTTTAAGTTTAGTACGAAGTTTCTTCTTCATGAATCTTTACAACACCTCAGGAGCCAATGAGACAATCTTCATAAAATTACGGTCACGCAATTCTCGTGCCACAGGACCGAACACGCGTGTTCCTAATGGATTGAGATCGCCACCTACAAGAATAGCCGCATTTCCATCAAAGGCAATCACAGAACCATCACCTCGCCGTATATGGTGCCGTGTCCTAACAACAACCGCTTTAACAACACTTCCTTTTTTAACATTAGAACGCGGAATAGCCTTTTTTACCGAACAAACGATAATATCCCCAACACGTGCGTAACGTCTACGCGACCCGCCAAGTACTTTAATGCACATGACCTCCTTAGCGCCGCTATTGTCGGCTACGATTAAACGACTTTGATGTTGTATCATTTGTTAGATAATGTATGCTGCTTAGTTATTTTGTTATTTTATTATTTTACTGTTGTATTATTTCACCGTCTTAGCGCCGACCGTAGTACTTATTATATTATTTATTATATATTCAATTGCTAATCCACAACTCAAATTACACCACCAGGTCAATTTTTTTTAATAAGACTCACAAAATTAAAACATTTACGTTTGCTAAGCGGTCTGCTTTCAATAAATTCTATCTCATCACCGAGATTTAGTTGATTGGTTTCATCGTGAACTAGATACCTCTTAGACCACTTGATCTTCTTATGGTAGCGTGAGTGGGTCTTCTTTCTATCCACGCGAACAACGACCGTCTTATCAGACTTAGTGGAAACCACCGTACCCTTAAATTTCTTTTTATAGGACATGCTTTTTTCACTACTCTGAGTGCTTTTTAGCTCAGCCTGACCGTTATTAACCGCCGCCTGTTCTGTATTAGCTTGTTTTTCCATGATTGTATTTATTGTGATGTAGTAATAACGCGGTCGCTGGTATTTAAAGAATCTAAAAAATTTAAAACAAACTTCATCAAATCTTATATCACTTGGTCTATACACGAGCAGCTAAGATTTTTTTTCAGAGGTTTTATCAACTGTTTTATTAACTGTTTTATCAGGCGTTTTATTCATCTTTTCTCTAAGCACTGTGTACTCACGCGCAATGGCTTGTCTCGTTTTTCTAAGAAGACTCGTATCGGTCAATTGACTAAGTGCGTGATCCGTACGTTGCTTGGCGTATTTCTTTTTAAGATCGCTGAGTTTAACGCGATGAAGGTCTTTTTTTTCTGCCATAATATAACGTTTAAACTTCTAGGAAATACAATGAGTGGGGATAATTTAGATATTGATATTTAGATATTGATAAGTAGGCAAAGAAATACGATCGGTAGGGAAAATAGGTGGGAATAATGCGTAGAGATAATGGATAAGTCTAATGAATGAATGCGATTACAACAATACCGGTTACGGTTACTTTTTTTTAGGCGATGGGCACTTAAAATGGAGGGTGTTCTAGAATTTTTGTCTGAACGGACAATTTATAAGAAGCTTTTTTAAGGACATTTAATGCTGTCTCACGTTTGACGCCGCCGACTTCAAATATCACACGCCCTGGTTTCACAACTGCGACGTAGTGATCGACGTCACCTTTTCCCTTGCCCATGCGCGTCTCGGCGGGACGTTTTGTCACAGGTTTATGTGGGAAGATTCGAATCCAAAGATTGCCTTCACGTCTTAGGTAGCGATTGATACAAATTCGTGCGGCTTCTATTTCACGACTATTGACATAGCCACATGTCGTGGCGGTGAGACCGAATTCACCTGATTCTAAGGCCGCGCCCCCCTTAGTGGCACCACGAATCCTTCCGCGCTGGACTTTACGCCATTTATATTTACTCGGACTTAACACAATAAAGTACTCCTATCACTCCTAGACAACAACTCTAACATAACCTTCTCATAGCCCTCTTAACATCACTGTTTAGATCGGACAAGCCCTCTAAAATCTGTATTTTTAAATTGACTTTTACTCTCTTTTCCTTTACAGATCCACACAGAAACACCTATGATCCCATAGGTCGTCAAGGCATCGTAATGCCCATAATCTAGTAGCGAATCGAAGGTATGGAGCGGAACAGAGCCTTCTTTAAAAAATTCTTGCCGTGCCATTTCACTTCCACCCAAGCGTCCTGCCACACGAACTTTAATTCCCCGTGCCCCTGCTGTCATTGCACGTGAGATTGCCTGTTTAGCGGAGCGCTTGTAGGGACGGCGGCCTTTAATCATTTTTCCAACGGTCTGAGCTACCGCTTGGGCGTCTAGGTCTACTTTTTTAATCTCATTGATACCAATGTAGATCTGTGATTTTATATTGAATTTCTTTCTAAGCTGTGCTTTAAGTTCTTCTAAATCACTGCCACGTTTACCAATCAACACACCAGGACGGGTCACAAATATTGTCAAATCAAGAACATTAGGAAATCGTTTGATACGAATATCAGACATTTCAAGTCCGCTATAATTTTTTTCACGAAAGACTTTCCTCGTGATGTAATTGCGTACCTTAATATCCTCGACGAGAAATTTGCCATAATCCGCCTGAGCGTACCAATTGCTCTTCCAGAATTGATTGATTTTAAGGCGAATACCTATTGGATTAACTTTCTGTCCCATTGTTCTCTAAATCAATTATGCTCTATTTATGATGTTTCAAATCAATTAACGTAGGTTTTATCTTCTTTTCGTCTTCGGTTTTGTCTGTACACGACATTGTTTTCAATTGGATGGCTGGTTTAATGGCTGACTTAATGGCTGGTTTATAATGATGCGAACTGATGCAGATGATATGGTCGGGGGTTTTTCAAGATTTACTGTGGAGGCTCTCTTTAGGCTCTATGAATGGCTTGGATTCTGGGAAGGGGGTGTTTTTTTAGCTTGGGCTGCGGTTTTTGTATTCGGTGGAGGTGATTTAAGAGATTGGGTTGCTTTAGAAGAATCAGGCGATTTAGAGAAATTAGGAGATTTTGAAGATTTAGGGGATTTTAAAGTGGGGGCAGCAGACCGTTTCAATGCCTGCTTAGAAGTCGCTGAAGACCTAGGGGATTTAGGTTGGGTTGCTTTTTTCGATGATTTTACAACAGGTTCATCGGTCAATACGACGTGAATGTGCGAAGCGCGTTTATTCATTCTATTGCCGCGCCCGCGTGCTCGGTACAGCAATCTCTTAAACCCACGTGCAATATTGATCTCTAACCGTTCTATAACAAGAGCATCTGTATTCGTATTGGGGGCTTTGACTAGGAAATTAGCTTCGGCGGATTTAAGGGTTTGAAGAAGAACGCGTGCTGATTTCTGAGGTAGAAAGGCAAGGCGCGGCTTGACTTCTGCTAGCCGTTTACGTGAACAAAGCTTACCTAATCTAGCAATCTTTCGCCTAGAAATGCGAATATATTTCTTAGTAGCCTGTGATTGCATGATAGGTGACTCTTTATTAACGGACCTTTTTATCTCCGCTGTGCGATCTAAACAGGCGCGTTGGGGCAAATTCTCCTAGCTTATGTCCGACCTGATTATCACTTATTTTAATAGGTATGAAGGTTTTGCCATTGTGCACGTGAATCGTCTTTCCGATCATTTCAGGAAAGATCATAGAAGAACGCGAGTACGTACGAATGATCACGCTAGGGTCTTTAGCACTCGCCATGACTTTTTTATAAAACTTCGGCGAAATATAAGGTCCTTTTTTGACTGAACGTGCCATCGGTATGAAAATCTTATCCCTTCTTCTTAATAAAACAATGCTTTTTAATAAAGTAAATACCTGAAAATTATACTATTACTTACGTCTACGCACGATGAATTGATTGCTTAATTTCTTAGCGGAGCGCGTTTTATACCCTTTGGTGGGCTTACCTTTCGGAGTACAAGGATGCCTTCCACCTGAAGACTTGCCTTCGCCACCACCCATTGGGTGATCAACAGGATTCATCACGACCCCACGTACCTTAGGGCGGCGTCCTAGCCATCTCGTGCGTCCTGCTTTCCCGGACTTTTCATTCTTTTTGTCCTTATTGGAAACAACGCCTACACAAGCACGGCATTCGCCTAGCATTCGTCTCACTTCTCCAGAAGGAAGCTGCACCGTCACGTAGGCACCATCGCGTCCTAAGAGCGTCGCGGCATTGCCTGCGGAACGTGCGAGCTGCCCGCCTTTATTGGGGTAGAGTTCTATATTGTAGATGAATGAACCTAAATTGATATTTTTAAGCGGAAGCATACTTCCTGGAATAGCCTTAATGCTCTCACCTGAGAGAATTTTATGTCCAACGCGCATCGTATCTGCCGCCAGCACGTAACGTTTCTCACCATCACGATAAGCCACCAAAGCAATATGAGCCGACCGATTGGGATCGTACTCGATAGCTTGAACCTTTCCTTCAATGTTATCACGGTATTGTTTGAAATCCACCACGCGATAAAGTCGTTTGTGCCCCCCTCCTCGTCTGCGCACTGAAATTTGCCCGCTACGACTCCTGCCACTGATACGCTTTTTCCCCTTAGCTAGAGTTTTCAACGGACGTTTCTTAGCAAGACCGGCTCTGCTGACAAGCACTTTGCCTCTAAGCGAAGGTGTTACTGGACGAAATACTTTATTTGCCATGACAATTAAGTTTCCAAACTAGTGATTTTAGCATTGTCTTTCGTTTTAACATAGACTTTTTTATAAGCACTCGTACGGCCAGGACGCCGTCTAGAAACGCCTGCACCCTTGATTTTAGGTTTGACATTGACGACACGAACACTGGCTACCTTAACATCGAAATAATTTTCAACTGCGCGTTTAATACTGCTTTTACTTGCCTTTCTCAAAGCTTTAAACACATAAACGCCTTTTTCTTTAAGAACTGTCGCCTTTTCTGTAAGAATGGGCGCAATAACAACGTCCGCTAAAAAATTTGATGCCGCTTTCATTATCGAATCTCAATCACCTAATACTCTAATTCACAATCTCTCTCTATATTTTAAGTCTTTAAGCCTTTATTACCTGCAATCTTTATAACACGGACGCCTTAAATCTGTTTTTTAAAAAAAATTGACATATAAACTCTCAATAGATTATTTCTTCTCAGCAATATCTTTACGACGGGATACGTGCCATTTGCTACTCAACTCTCCCAAATAAGTGACTGCAGACGCAGACAAAACAAGCTCTTCGGCATAATAAAGGTCTTTTATTTCCAATGCGGCGACATTGACCACTTTAAGCCATGGGATATTACGGGCAGACCTTCTCATGTAATCGTACTTGGTTTTTTCTTCAGAAGCCGACGTTGGAATGGCTGCAATGTAGAGAACTTTACGCGCTTTTGTAATTGCCTTAAAGATCTTATCTAGCGCACGCGTTTTGTACTCGGTCATTAGGACGTCTTCGATAAGAGCAAGTTTGCCTTTTTGTGCTGCCAGTGAAAAAACGGTGGCATACGCCTCGCGAGCAACTTTCTTAGGAATACTGTAACTATAATCACGGGGCTGGGGGCCAAACGTAACACCTCCCCCTTTCCAGAGAGGAGATTTATTCGTACCCGCGCGTGCGCGCCCTGTGCCCTTTTGCCGCCAGGGTTTACTTGTCGTTCCGTGAACTGTACTGACGGTTTTAACACTAGCCGTGCCCTGTCGTTTATTGGCAAGATGATTTTTGAGCGCCTCATAAAGAACGTTCTTATTGATAGGAGCTGCAAACAGTCGCTCTGGCAAGTCTTTCTCTCCAACCGCAGCGCCCTCACCATTATACATAGCTAACTTCATCTTTAAAAAACCATTAACCTAAAAACATTGAATACAAAACAACACACACAAAAAATCACACCCAAAGACCCTACAGAGCAAATCTTCTCACCCAAACCCTCAAGCACTCTTCTTCACAGGTTCTGAAACTTGCTGCGGTACATTCGGTTTTTTCACACTGGGACGGATAAGTAGCATTGCATTGCGTTTGCCGGGCACCGCTCCACTTATAAGGAGGAGTCCCTTCTCAGTATCAATGGAAACAACAGCAAGATTTTGTACCGTCACACGTACTCCCCCCATACGACCTGGCAATTTCTTACCCTTAAATACACGCGCCGGCGCTGTACAATGTCCAATAGAACCTGGGTGTCTGTGAAAATTAGAACCGTGCGTCGCAGGACCGCCATGCATACCGTAGCGTCTGACAACACCTTGAAATCCCTTACCAATGCTATGTCCCGTCACATCTAGAAAAGCACCGACTTTAACCTCAGCAAGCGATAATTCTTGACCCACCTTATATTTAGCAAGCTCCTCACCCTTAGTACGATCGAGACGAAATTCACGAACAAGCCTCGGGCGTTTCTGCCCTGGAAAGTTATTTAAGAGTGTTTTTCTCTTTTCTTTACTGTTTTCACCCCATCCGACCTGGACAGCATCATAATTGTTCTTCTCACGGGTGCGCAGTCCAACCACGCGATTACCCTGCACTCCGATCACCGTAACAGGAACAACTGTACCATCGGCATTGAATATCTGCGTCATGCCTAATTTCTGTCCAATCAAACCGATCATTGCTGTTTTCCTGCTACTCTTATTACTACTGCTACTATTAAAACAATATTCACTTCTAAATAATGTTCATTTTTGTAATGTTCACTTTTGCAATGCTTACTTCTGCCGACCTAAGAATAAGTGTATTTATCATTCAAATTTCACCGATTAAATTGTATCACTCAAATATCATAACCGCTATTTAGATTTCACAATCATCACTCAAATCGCACCATTCATACAAAACGCCGTTATTCTAGCTATTTTCATTGCTCGATATGAATATCAACCCCTTCAGGGAGTTCAATGCTCATAAGCGAACTCATGGTTTCATTAGAAATATCATAAATATCGATAAGACGTTTATACGTGCGTATTTCATATTGATCGCGAGCGGTGATGTGAATATGCGGTGATTTAAGAACTGTGATCTTACGAATGCTTGTCGGAAGTGGAATAGGGCCTGAGACCTTAGCACCGCTATGTTTGACAGATTCTACAATGAGCCCCGTCGATCGTTCTATTGTCCTATTGTCGAACGACTTTAACTTGATGCGAATACGTTGTCCAGCCACCCGTCAATCACTCTCAAACATCATTTACAAACGATTTATTCATAATCAAAGAACTTATCTCAAATAAATTGGTAACCACGTGATTTTTTAGCCCTCATTTAGAAAATTGAACATATTGAAATCCGTAGTAAAGACGAAACATAGCTTTCTTCAATAACATATTTATCAATTCGCAGCAAAAATAAAACATAGTTTAACTCAATGCCACATTCATTACTTTACAGCAAAGATAAAACATAGCTTGACCCAATGCCACATTCATTCCACGATACATTTCTTATTTAATAATGTATTTATCCAATAACACATCTATTCAATAATATCGAGCACAACGCCCGCTCCAACAGTACGACCGCCTTCGCGAACAGCAAAATTACTGCCTTTGTCCATAGCAATCGTATTGATAAGCTCAACTTCGATAGCCGTATTGTCACCTGGCATGATCATTTCAGTGCCTTCTTTAAGCGTAATTGATCCTGTGATATCGGTTGTTCTGAAATAAAACTGTGGTTTGTAGCCTTTGAAGATAGGCGTATGACGTCCGCCCTCTTCTTTTTTAAGAACATAAATCTCAGCTTTGAATTTTTTATGGGGCGTGATTGACTTAGGTTTACAAATAACCTGTCCGCGTTGAATCGAATCGCGCTCAACTCCACGAAGCAACAATCCCACATTATCGCCAGCAAAAGCCTCATCTAGGTCCTTACGGAACATCTCAACACCCGTAATCGTTGTCTCAACGGTATCACTGATGCCGACAATCTCAACTTTATCGCCCACTTTAGCCTTACCTGATTCGACACGTCCTGTTGCAACAGTTCCACGACCAGAGATCGTAAACACATCCTCAACGGGCACGAGAAAGTCTTTGTCCAAATCACGCTTAGGCGTAGGAATGTAACTGTCTATGGCATCGAGAAGTTCTTTGATGGGTTTAAGATCATCAGAATCTGCCGAACCTTTTTGAACGGCCTCAGTTGCCTTTAAGGCGGAACCTTTGATGATAGGAATCTTATCTCCATCGAAATCATATTTTTTAAGCAAGTCGCGCACTTCCAGCTCGACTAGTTCGAGGAGTTCTGGATCGTCGACTTGGTCTGTTTTATTGAGAAAAACAACGATATAGGGAACATTGACCTGTTTAGCGAGGAGGATATGTTCGCGTGTTTGTGCCATCGGTCCATCCGTTGCTGCGATCACTAAGATAGCACCGTCCATCTGTGCGGCACCTGTGATCATATTTTTGATATAATCGGCGTGTCCTGGACAGTCGACGTGTGCGTAATGTCGTTTCTCCGTCTGATATTCGACGTGAGCGGTATTAATAGTAATGCCACGTTCTTTCTCTTCGGGAGCAGCATCTATTTCTTCGTATTTTTTAGCTTCTGCTAGTCCTTTCTGAGCACAGTAAGACGAAATAGCAGCTGTAAGGGTTGTTTTGCCATGGTCGACATGACCTATCGTGCCAATATTGACGTGATCTTTATCTCTAACGTATTTTTCTTTTGCCATGAATACTATATTCCATTAAATAATACAAATTTTGCACATTTTTTAAAAATTAAAAGTTTTTTTTATCAATATAAGTTAACATTAAAGGTTCTTTACTACAATAACCACAATCGGTACAATGACTACAATTAAGGTTCTTTGATTAAGGTTCTTTGCTACAATTTATTTACACATATTACTAAGTACTACGATCTATTCACAATATACAATCATTCACACACAATCCATTGAATACAATCTATTTGCACGATCTACTTTGCTACGATTCATCGATCCCATTAAAAAAATTCACAAAAACTGCAAGTAATGCCCGTAATACAACTACATTGAAAGAGTATTGTACTATTATTTTCAATAAATAGGTTTAAATTTTTTTTAAGGAATTGAAATTTTTAAAGGTTTTCATGGGCTTTTACGAGTCTTTATGGGTGTTTATGAGTCTTTATGAGTTTTTCAGAGATATGAGCTTTAAAGGCACAGGTTATCCTTCATTTATTTTTTTAACGATTTTCTCACTGATCGTGGCGGGTACTTCTTCATAAGAATGAAATTCCATGCTGTAAGTGGCGCGTCCTTGTGTTTTTGAGCGAAGATCGGTGGAATAACCGAACATTTCAGAGAGCGGGACGTGTGCTTTGACTATTCTACTTTTGCCACGCTCGTGCATTCCAAGCACTTTTCCACGCCGTGCATTGAGATCGCCTATAACATCCCCCATACTGCTTTCAGGACATTCGACTTCTACAGCAAACACAGGCTCTAGTAAGTAAGGACGTGCCTTTTTCGTCCCCGCTTTAAAGCACATTGACCCTGCGATCTTAAAAGCCATTTCAGACGAGTCGACATCATGAAAAGACCCATCTGTTAACTCAACTTCCAGGTCATTAAATGGGTACCCCGCTAAGATCCCACCCACCATTGCTTCTTCGATTCCTTTTTCAACGCTAGGAATGTATTCCTTAGGAATCCGTCCACCTGTGATTTTATTCTTAAATATATAGCCTGTCCCAGGTTCACCTGGGGCAAAATTGCAGATAACATGCCCGTATTGACCGCGTCCGCCTGTTTGCTTAATGTATTTGGTTTCAATGTTCTCAACACGATTGCGAATAGTCTCGCGATAAGCTACTTGTGGCTTACCGACGCCAGCTTGCACTTTGAATTCACGAAGCAATCTATCGACAATAATTTCCAAGTGAAGTTCACCCATTCCAGAAATGAGTGTTTGATTGGTTTCGTGGTCTGTTTCCACTCGAAATGTAGGGTCTTCTTCAGCGAGACGTTGAAGTGCAATACTCATTTTTTCTTGATCGGCTTTAGTTTTCGGCTCCACCGCTACTTTTATCACAGGTTCAGGAAACGTCATGCTCTCTAACCGAATAGGCTTAGCCTCTTCACAAAGCGTATCTCCCGTAGAAACACTCAGCCCCACACAAGCAACAATATCTCCTGCCTGAGCTTCGTCTATTTGCTCGCGTGTATTCGCATGCATACGCAACAATCTTCCAACACGCTCCTTTTTGCCACTTGAAACATTGAGAACGCTATCACCACGTGCCATTTTGCCAGAATACACACGCAAAAACGACAATTTTCCCACATGAGGGTCCGTCATGATCTTAAAAGCCAATGCCGAGAATGGGTCTTTGATATCAGAACGCCGTTCTAATTCTTTTGCTTCGTCATTGAGATCAAAGCCTTTAATGGGCGGAATTTCCAATGGCGAAGGCAAATAATCGACTATCGTATCGAGGAGAAAATGCACTCCTTTGTCTTTAAATGCCGTCCCACACGTCGTCGGGAATATTTTTCCTTCAATAATACCCCTATGAATAGCTTTACGCAGCGTAGCAGGGTCTATTTCTTCGCCTTCTAGAAACCGTTCGGCAATATCATCATCATAATCACTGATAGCTTCAAGCAAATTGACACGCCATTTATCCGCTTGTTCTTTAAGATCACTACGAATTTCTCTATCTAGCAATGTCATTCCGCGATCATCTGGATTGTCTAATCTCTCACGCATTGTGATCAGATCAATGACTCCTGCAAAAGAATCCTCAACCCCCACAGGAATAGCAATGGGCACTGCATTGGCGTCGAGTCTGTCGCGCAAATCAGCCACTACTGCATAAAAATCAGCTCCGATACGGTCCATTTTATTGACAAAAATCATGCGCGGCACGCCGTAGCGGTCTGCTTGTCGCCACACTGTTTCAGATTGGGGTTGCACTCCTGCCACACCACAGAAAACGCCTATTGCCGAGTCAAGCACACGCAATGACCGTTCTACCTCAGCCGTAAAATCAACGTGCCCTGGTGTATCAATGATCTGGATATGATGATCTTTCCAAAAACACGTTGTCGCCGCTGAGGTGATTGTGATTCCACGCTCTTTTTCCTGTTCCATCCAGTCCATCTCCGCCGCTCCTTCATGGACTTCTCCTATTTTATGGGTTTTTCCCGTATAATACAGGATACGCTCCGTACAAGTTGTTTTTCCAGCGTCAATATGGGCCATAATCCCAATATTCCGATATTTATCTAAGCCAATTTTTTGTGCTACTGCCATTTTTACTTTTTTATTTTACTTTTTTTGTTTTTGTTTTACTTTTTTGTTTTTTTGTACCTTAGTTCACTTTGCTTCACTTTACTTCAAGTTTCTTTGAAAAATTCATTACCTTGCCAAAAACTCAATACCTTCTCAATCCCTTACAACTAAAAAACAATCTGCTACATCCACCTTTTAACATTAACATTATCACAAGACAATGTCTAATCACATCAGATTTACCATTTGTAATGTGAAAAAGCCTTATTGGCTTCTGCCATTCTAAAAACCTCTTCTTTCTTCTTAAAAGCGCCGCCAGTCAAGTTGCAAGCATCTACCAATTCACCCGCTAAGCGATTAACCATACCTTTTTCAGATCGATTGCGTGCAAACGTAATCAACCACCGAATAGCCAATGAATGCCGCCTATGTTCAGAAACCTCCGTAGGGACTTGATAAGTAGCTCCTCCTACACGGCGTGATTTCACTTCTACCATAGGACTGACATTATTGATTGCTTTTTCAAACATTTCATACTTCTCTCCACCTATTTTTTGGGTAGCCATGTCAATTGCCTTATAAAAAATCTTCTCAGCAATAGGCTTTTTGCCCGCTACCATCATTCTATTGATAAACCGTGCGGCCAAAACACTATTAAAAACGACATCTGCTTCAATCGTCCGTTTTTCTCCGTGATATTTCCGTGACATTGTTAAAAATTCCTTACTATACGCTACGTTTACTTTACTTCATGCTATTTTTACCGCTACTTCTACCTACTCCACTACTCCAGCCAAGCAACATTTTCATCTATCAATCAATTAATACAGCTCAATCTAATTCAATTCAACAATTCAATTTCCGTAATATTATTAAAAATTCCTTATTCTATGCTATTTTGACTCTGCTGCACACTATTTCTACTTATTCCAGCCAAGCAGCATTTGCCCACAAAAACAACTCGAATAATCAGAATCGATTCAACTCAAATAATAAGAATCAATACAAAAATCGATATAAATAAAACATAACTCCTAAACCCTGAAAAGTCAAGCAAAATTAAACAGACTCATTAATTAAGACGATCTAACAAAAACACTTGACTCAAAACTCACCCACTAACCGATATAAAAAAAATAGCGTCAAATCAATCTCAATAAACCGTTCCCAGTACCCGTTCTCTCAGCACCCGTTTTTAGTACCTTCGAACAAACATCAAACGAACATCAAACAAACACAATAAAGAACAATTCAAACACACTCCAAGTGTTTAAGTGCTCTTAGGTACTTTAGCACCGTATTTAGAACGACCACGTTTGCGATCGACAACACCTAATGTATCCAGCGCACCACGGACGATATGATAACGTACCCCTGGAAGGTCCTTTACCCTTCCACCTCGCACCAGTACAATAGAGTGCTCCTGCAAATTATGTCCAATACCAGGAACATAAGCAGTAACTTCAATTCCATTGGTAAGTTTGACCCGAGCTACTTTTCTAAGGGCAGAATTGGGCTTTTTCGGGGTTACTGTCATCACGCGCGTACAGACACCACGCTTTTGCGGACACTCACGTAACGCACGAGATTTTGTTGGTTTTTTGAATTGCTGCCGTCCTTTACGGATAAGCTGCTGAATCGTTGGCATTGCTTTTTTATTGACCTTGCTACAATTTGTATAATATAAAACTTAAAAATAAAATTTACAGAGACTATAATATCATGCTTTCTACAATATGTCAATAAAATCATGATTGATTCGCTAAACAATAACAAAAATCACTTGCCGCCTTGATAAAATAGCCCTTTAATTCAATGATCTTTTAACAAGACGGCTTTTTAATAAGATGAATTTTCCCACAAATCACGAAAAATATTGACACATTGACAATCCATACTGTACATTCAAAGATTCTTTCATCAAAAGAGCATTTATAATAAAGCATGTATAATAACTAGGATACACGCAAGCACTTTTTCACAAAAACACCTGCAGTCAATACTATACACCTACAAATACACTTCTACTAGTCTTTTTTGTCATGACAAACGTCTTTTCATCATAATAATAGACGTTATAGTAATATTAATATAGCATTTTAGCGTACAATCGCTACAACGTCATGCACTTAGCGATGTGTAATAGCATTGTTTTAGCATTATTTTGGCATTGTTTTAGCATTGTTTTTTTCAGTGTGTAGTACAGCACTACTTTTACAGCATTACTTTTTTCAATGGTTCTCTAATAATTAATCTACAATCTCTCGATAATTAATTCACAGTCCACAAGACTCAGAGAAAACTAAAAAACAGAACAAGCTAAGCACAACCCCGTTTAGAACTCACAAGATAAAAACCACAACAAATCCTTAGAAAGTTGTTGTAAACCACCCCTCATTAGGTTAAATTTCTTAAAAAAATTTAAAAATCACAATGATCGTTGTCATTGCCAATCAAGAAAAATACGATTGTTTGAAACTTTTAGGCAAAGTCAAACGCTTACTCAAACGCTTTTCCTTGCCTTATCAGATCATTCAAACCTATCCATTCACAGAAAAAAGCATCTCAACTATTGCAAAGGGGAAAATTTACATCATCCTAGGCGGTGATGGAACGATTCTTTCAGCCTTTAAACACTTCAAACCGCCCAGAAAACAACACGTCCTAGCCGTCAATTTTGGCACGATGGGATATATGGCAGGAATGGATGAACATAACGCTCATGCTATCATTGAAAATTACTTGAAATGTCTCTTCTCCCCACCTAAAAAAAAGCTCTCTAACTCCCTCTCATCCTCCATTTCCACTCAAAAACGCTTCAAAGAAGAAAAACGTTTTGTCCTATTCACAGAATGCACCAACCCTTCCAAGCACATCACAACTCATTACGCTCTCAATGAAACAATCCTTCGTGTAGCCGATCGCCTACGCCCTATCACTATAAAAGTTAAAATCAATGGAACTAGCATTGCCAAAGTTCGCGGCGATGGTGTCATCATTGCTACGCCTACGGGCAGCACCGCTTATAATCTCTCCGTCGGAGGACCTATTCTTTCCCCTGAAATAGAAGCCTTTGTACTCACCTTCATTTCAGCCCATTCTCTTACAATAAAACCTATTGTCGTAGCACGCGGTGATATAGTCGAACTCGCAACTTCCGATCCTACGTGTTTAGGCATTGACGGGACCTCTTACCCTAAGGGCAGACATTTCATTCGCTGTGGCTTATCCTCAAAACCGCTTACTTTCATCAAATCCGCTGACGCCAGCCCTTACCATCGTCTCAAACAAAAATTGCACTGGGGCGAATAAACTTGATAATTATCACCTGATCTCACCTCCTATCGCAAATTTTAACTCAAATCGTAAAACCAACTTAAATCACAAACCAACTCAAATCGTAAACAAACCAACTCAAATCGTAAATTAACTCAATTCATAGCTAAAATAAATTCAAAACCACAATTTGAATGCATAAAAAAGAAAAAATTCACGATTCTTCCATTAATGGACAAATTTTTACTAAAAATTTACAATTATAAATTTCCAGCCCCACAAATAATCCCCCAAAACCTATCCACAACCACCATTAAACCTATCTATTTTGATTGTTTGTATGAAATTAACCCACATTGGCGTACAATTAACATCCAATTTTAAATTTTTCTCCATTTATTCGTTAATGAATAGTTCCTCCGTGACGCATTAATCATCACCCATCTGCTAAAAACACTAAAATTAACCACCCAACATGAACGTTTTAAAGTATAATTGATATAACGATTAACAGGGTGTAAGGACAATCTGCATCCAGGGGTACGTTAATCGCCTGTCAATCTAAGATATTTAATAATCTAAAATATTCGACAGGGTATACCTAGTAAATAGGGTGAGGTATACCAGTAAGTAGCGACATTAATCGTTAGAAAGTAAAGTATAATAGTGCCATAAAAAAATACGTTTTTTAAGTGATCTATACCCAGAAAAACTATGATTATTGCTCTTTTAACTTATATATTAATAGAGAAGGTGAGTGTACGCTAATAAAGTACGATTAAACGGTCCTCATAGAAAGAACCATTGATCGTACTGAAAACTAACCGGGAGGCTTATTTAAGGTAAATTAATTATTGAATACAACAACATACAGTCAAAAAAATTGCGAGGAACTCAACATGATCCCAGTTAACATAATGACGCCACCCAGATCTGAAGCCCTAACTTCTTCAATCTCAATATCCAATGTACGTACAACTATTGTCCGTGCGCTGTCTAGCTTTATCGCACCATCGTTAAGCGCTCTACTGCTAAGTGCATTTTTTATAGCAATGATCGGTATCACCGGTAATCTATACGCCCAAGACGATGACGCACCGCTTTCAACAGAACCTGTTCCTGTAGAAGGTGAACTCATAGAAAGCCCGCTCGAACCAGAGCTTTCCACACCACCACCCGTAAAAACACCCGCTCCCCTAGAAAACGGTATAGACAATCTCCCAGATAGCAGCAAAACCGCCGCCATTAAACTCTACAATGAAGGCGTCACAAGCTATAACGATGGAGATTATCTAACAGCCATCAGCAAGTTTGAAGAACTCCTTAATCTAGACACAACCGCCAATAAAAATAGAATCAAAACTCTTCTGGCAAGAACATACACACGTTACGCTTACAGCCTAGAAGAAGACACAGGCGATCTCACCCAAGCAGAACGTTATTACCAACAGGCCATAGAGACATTCAAACAAACTCCAGTGCCCTACGATCAAGCCACAAAAGAACTCTACTCCTTCGCACACAATCGCCTAGGCGTCATGATTTATAGCACCCGCTACAATATCACCGATAACTCTACACTACCCGCCCTACGCGAAGCTTTTAGAAACTTTAACAGCGCTATCAATATCAATAAAGCCAACTCTTCCGCTCATAACAATAAAGGCATCGCTTACAGTGTCCAAGGGGATTCACGTCCTGCTATCAAATCATTTACAAAAGCGATCGAATTTAACGAAAATAATGCCGTCGCTTATCTCAACCGTGGCACAGATAACTTTTTTATCAATGATTACACCGCAGCCCTCAGCGACTTCAAAGAAGTGCTTAGATACCAAGTCATTAGTGATATGATCACCAATCAAACCGAAGCCGCCGAAGCACTCAGTTACGCAGAAAAAATGCTGGGCTTTACTTACCTAGCATTAGCCAATTCGCATTATCATGATGGTCTTTATGAAAGTGCTATTGAAAATTACATCCTAGCTATGCAGAGTGCAGATACTGTTGAGGGGGGCAATTCAGAATTAGCCTCCTTAAAATCCAACATTCACCTCTACTTAGGCACTACGTACGCTAAAAAAGGTGATCTCAATAATGCTAAAACGCAACTCAACGCCGCTATCGCACTCAATCCTAACTTCGCTTCCGCTTATAACAATTATGGCATTATCTTCTACGATGAAGGCAATTATGAGCAGGCTATCACGTACTACACGATGGCAATTGAAAAAAATCCACGCCTAGGCGAAGCTTACCTCAATCGCGGCAACGCTTACAATCAACTAGGACGCATTGACGAAGCACGTAGTGATTATGAGCAAGCCTCCCAGCTTGGCATCAATATCTTCGCTCCCGTTCGCTCAACCGCCTATAACAAAAAGCGCCGGTCAAAACTTCGTAATACCTACGTAGCCAATACGCCCCGCTCTCAAACATACAGCACGCACAGAAGGTTTTTTAGTCTCTAATCCTTCCATCACCACCCACCTATAACCTAAGCAATATTCATTACCGCGTAATGAATATTGCTTAGTGGCTATAATACCGTATAGGTTCTTTACTTCTCAACTTCAGGTGCTGAAGTTCCTGTAAGTTTTTCTATATATAAATGCTATTAAATAGCATAATATGAGTACATTTGCTTTATATCACACGACTACTCTCAACCGGCGCCGTGAACACTAAGGCATGAATATTGATATCTTAGACATATTGTCTACGACTACGGCTATTTCCTTAGCCGTAATAGTATGTCTTAAAAGGCGTTATTTAATAAATCGAAGGCCTGGTAGAAAATCGAAGACTAGTGCATCAGAATGCCTTCTCATACTCTTCAATTATTATCTTTATCTATACGCTTAGGTTTATCTTCACCTATACCATTAGCTCTGAGTATAGGTTTTAAAGAAGTTTCAATATTATCCCTATACATAGAATGTTTTTGAATAATAGATTCAGGTCGAGTACTACGCGTAGAATTTTTCTGTCTTTCAAGATGTTCATTCTTTTTTAGCACATCTTCATTTTCTTTTTTTTTCATAACAAATTTCTTCTTTTGGGTTTAATATAGTATTTTATCGTTGTTCAGATACATTATAACCACTTAACTTAAAGATTATATAAATTTCTTTACCAATTACAAACACAACTGAGTATTACAACACGTAATATGATGCTCATAAAACATAACCCGATCTTAGCATGCAACCATATTATAATGTAAAAATCTTGTTAAGAAGCCCTTTATAATAAAAACGTTAACAAATGGTATCGAGAACTAAAATATGAATATTGACATCTTAGACGTAGTATTTAGAACTTTATCTACGGCTGCAGCCATTTCCTTAGCTGTAATAGCATATCGCACCTACAAATACGCGAAATCACAGCTAGCCTTACTGGGAAAGAACAACGAAGCTATCAAAAATAAGAATGAAGCCGATTATGTTAAAGAAATTTTTAACCTCGCAGAAAAAATGTACACCTCTGAAGTAAAATTTTATAAGATAAAATTAAAATATCGTTCACTTGAAAATAATCAACAAAACATCCCCGATGAACTAGACTTCCAATATGAGACATGTGCCATTAATTTTTATAATCGCCTAGAAAGTTTATGTTTTTATATTTTAAACCTAAAAAAAATTGATGACAATGAAGAACTCATAAATGATATAAAGAGTGAATATATTCCTTACTTCAAAGGAGCTTGGAAAATAAATGGAAAAGTAATTAAGTATTACGACACAGAATATAAATGCTTTCCATTTATAAAAGCATTATTCGTTAAGTGGAATATCTGGGAAGATTAACACATCACAATCTATTCTTACACTATTCAATCATTATTTTTATCTCTACTATCCATGGGTTTATCTTTACCCGTACCATTAGGTTTCAGATAATCTTCTAATAAAGACTTATGACTAGAACTACGTACAGAATCTTCCTGTATTTCAGGGTGTTCGTTTTTTAGTGAATCTTCATTTTCTTTTTTATTCATAACAAAATTCCTCTTCGCTGTTCACTGCAATATTTCACCATCATTCAAATACGCTTATAACCACTTAATTTCAAGTTATTCTGTCAATTTCCTTACCCATTACGAACACGGCTGATGATTGCGGCACATAATATAAGGATCACAATATAAATCACTCTTAACATACAACCACATTATAATATAAGAGTATTACTTATATGTTGTTAATATCATAATATTGAGACATTTGCTTTAACACGGCTACTCTCAATTATCGTTACTTAAAAGCCTTTATAAAATGATATTGAACTAGGGTATGAACATCATTGAATCTTTAAACACTGTATTTAGATTTGTGGCTATGGCTGCCCCCATTTGCTTAGCCGTAATAGCGTATTTTACCTACAACTACGCAAAGTCACAGCTAGCCTTACTGGGAAAGAACAACGAGACTATCAAAAATAAAAATAACGCTGATTATTTTAAAGAAATTTTTAATCTCGAAGAAAAAATGAATGACTCCTACATTAAACTAAGCCATATTAAATTACAAATGCAGACACTTAGAGATAATAAAAAAGACATCCCCAACGAACTATACAATCAGTTTCGTATAAATATCAATACTTTTTATAATCGCCTAGAAAATTTATGTCTTTATATTTTAAACCTTAAAGAAACCAATGAAAATAAAGACCTCATAGAAAAAATAAAGATCAAACTTACCCCTTACTTTAAAACCGTTTGGAAAACAGAAAAAGAAATATTTGAATATCTTCATACAAGAATTCCATTTATAAAAGAATTATTCATTAAATGGAATATCTGGGAATATTAACACATCAAAATTTATTTTTATATTCTTCAATCATTATTTTTATCTTCATTATCCATGGGTTTATCTTTACCCGTACCATTAGGTTTCAGATAATCTTCTAATCGAGATTTAGGTTGAGGAGGAGGCTCCATAGAATTTTCCTGTATTTCAGGATATTCATTTTTTAGTGAGTCTTCATTTTCTTTTTTATTCATAACAAAATTCCTCTTTGCTGTTCACTGCAGTATTTCACCATCATTCAAATACGCTTATAACCACTTAATTTCAAGTTATTGTGTCAATTTCCTTACCTATTACGAACACGGCTGATGATCACGGTACGTAATATAAAACTCACAATATAAATCACTCTTAACATACAACCATATTATAATATAAAAGTATTGTTTAGAAACCTTTATAGCATAAAACATTGACTTTTACGAGGGTTTGCTAGGCATTGATAATTACATTCAAATAAATAATAAGCGCCAATAGCTCAGCTGGATAGAGCAACTGCCTTCTAAGCAGTGGGTCAGAGGTTCGAATCCTCTTTGGCGTGCCATAGCACGCAACCATCCACTACCTCCCCGTATCCTTTAACAATTAACTTCTCTCCTAACATATAAAATTTACCACTGATCTATATCACATCACTGTAAGCCCCCAAAAATCTCAACCCGTCAATCAAAATATACAATCAAAATACAATAACCTCTCATAAATATCATAATATAATAGTAATAGTAGTAGTAAAACAATCACTACGATAGTTATTTAATCGTAACATAGATGGTGAGTGTAGCTCAGTTGGTAGAGCATTTGATTGTGGTTCAAAAAGTCGCGAGTTCAAGCCTCGTCACTCACCCATTTATTTAACTACTGATCTCTCTTTCATCCTATCTCTAGCACAGCTTTTTTCATCATGATTTCAGTACGCCTTATTATTATAAGTGCCTTTTTAAGCATTGCTGCAGTCATTAATAATGGTTGTCATACACATCTCATTCAGCCCTTAACTTCCGCTCCACTCCCCCACTCCTACCACTTAGAAATCATAAGCCGCATCCCGCACAATAACCAGATCTTCACACAAGGACTCGTCATTCATAATCGCATGCTTTATGAAAGTGGCGGCCTTTACCGAAAATCTACACTTCGCCGTTATTCGCTAGATCATCACACCCTCAGCCCACAAACCATTCATAACCTAGCCGATCACTACTTCGCTGAAGACATTACTTTTTATAAAGGCAGTTTAATCCAATTGACATGGAAAGAAATGACCGCACTTCGTTATGACTTAAACTTAAATCCCATTGGAATGACTTCGTATCACGGCATAGGTTGGGGCATCTGTACCAGCGAACAAGGACTATTCACCTCAGACGGTAGCGCCAACCTCACATTAAGGACACCCAGCGATTTCACACCTAAAAAGACGCTCTTTGTTAAAGAACATAACCTTCCCATCAGCAATCTCAATGCCCTCACATTGCGTAAACATCCTAAGGACAACATAGAGTACATTTACGCCAATGTCTGGTTTGAAAATGATATTATTGAAATAAACTCGCTAACAGGTAACGTCACAGCGCGCATCGACGCAAGCACACTCCCAGCAGAAAACCCTAACGCACAGACCGACCCTAACAACGTCTTAAATGGGATAGCCTACGACTTTCAAACAGACACGTTCTGGATCACAGGCAAACGGTGGAACTGGCTTTATAATATTCGCTTGAAAGAAAAACCTTGATGTTCACGCACTTTATAACAACCTAGCACCAGCACCAGGCTAGAAGGTTATGTCAGGTGGCGTGTGCGATCAAAAAATTTCGCAAGCTCTCCAGCGTCTATTTTTTTTACAAATGGTCTCCCATGCGGACACGTAAGTAAAGCGCCGCGCTCATACAAAGACAATATCAAATTTTCCATCTCCACCAGTGTTAAACTATCGCCTGCCATAACAGACATCCGACACGCCATGCGAGCAATCGTCTCACGATAAAAATCTGACCTCTCCAACGCAACATGCTCGATCACCACATCCAGTAACTCAGATATCAATATCTCAAGTTTATGCTCAGGGATAAACTGCGGCACCTCAGAAACACTCACGACCGTCTTCGAGAACAAATCGACACTCACACCCAATTTATCTAACGTCTGCTTATGCGCAATAATTTTATCCGTATCCGTCACACTGCGCTCATAAAACAAAGGAACAATAAGTGCCACGCGGTCAAGCTTTTTCTTATCAAGCTCCGTCATGATTTTATTGTAATTGATTCGTTCATGCGCAGCATGCTGATCGACAATGTAGAGTTCTTCATTTAAAATAAAGACAATATAACATTTGGCTACCTGAGCGACGACACGCAAATTAGCTGGACGCACCTTAGCGGGAGTTCTTAGAACGTCTCCTGATGACGCTTGACTGTTCTCAATGGATGACACTGCAGCTGACATGGGGGCAGCTGCGGACACAGCATGGTTTGAAGTTGCTGCTGGTGTGGAAGTAGTGTTATTGGCTATATGTTCTTTGTCATTGGCTTTGAGGTCTGCTGGGTGATTAGAAGCGGTTGTACTCTCATTTTCTAGATGAGCCCATTGAAATGGAGGTGTGTTCTCTGCTGATGGCTGTTCGCTGAAGACCTGTCCTGGTTTAGAAAATTTACTCTTGCGACTGGTAGCAGAGAGTTCTTCTACATTAGCATCAGGTAAATGCAATTCGCTTTTTTGTTTAGAAAGAATGTTCTTAAAGACGATCTGATGGACAACCGAATAAAACGCTGTGCTAAAATCAGAGGTGTTTTGAAATCGTATTTCTTTTTTAGTTGGATGGACATTGACATCGACGCGCTGCCCTTCAAAACTTAAACGAATAAATGCCATAGGGTAACGACGACTGGGAAGGATATGCGCATAGGCACGATCGAGCGTTTTATAAAAAATAGGACTCTCGACAACACGTTTTCCAATAAAAAAAAATTGTGTCTTGCGATTGGCCATGCGACATCTTTGATTGGTTAAATAACCATTAAAATGATACCCCTGCGCTGTAGCACTCACTTTAATAAGATTGCCGGCGAGGTCCTGGCGTTTAAACAAAGAAAATATCTTATCTTGCAACCCATAGATAGCAGGCGCATTAAGCCGTGAGATCTCGTGATCATTGTTGTAGACAATATAATTAATATCAATGCCATCGGTAGCGAGGATATGTTTAACGACTTCTTCTTTGATAGCGATTTTTTCACCTGTGAGTTTTTTTAAAAATTTTGTACGGACGGGTGTATTAAAAAATAGGTCTGAGACCGTAATCATGAATCCTTGCTGGGCGGGGACAGCTTCTGATTTTATCTTATCAGAGCCTCGCAAAACAAGTTTTATCCCAGCTCCACTTTTATTCGTACTGCTGATTGCCGTAACCTCGCTTATAGATGCAATTGATGACAATGCCTCGCCACGAAATCCTAACGTTTTTATTGAAAAAATATCTTCAAATTGGGCTATTTTAGAAGTCGTGTGTTTGAGAAAAGCCAATTCCATTTGATCTTTATCAATGCCGCTGCCATTGTCACGGATACGAATTTTTAGAATGGTTTCATCATCGTGCCAGACTTCTACCGTGATCTGTGTTGCTTCCGCATCGATGGCGTTTTGCATCAATTCACGGACAACACAGGCAGGACGCGTAATCACTTCACCTGCAGCGATCTGATTGATAATGACTTTGCTCAGCTTTTTTATCTTCATGAAAAATACATTCACATAATCTTTATTAGAAAAATCAATCTCTACCTATTATACAATCAATGCTATACAACCAGTTCTCTTAAACAGAGAAATCCTTATATCCTTGATAACGACTTACCTAAAAGGTCAATCAAAAGATCACTTGGAAGAGTTCTGATAATTTATGATAAGGTCATCGTGCAGCGTTTTTATAGCGGTCGTATATAAGGGTCGTTCTATGACAAACTGCATATTGACTTGTCTGAAAGATTGACTCATGCAGAGAATATTGATATTAGAACGGCTGAGCGCTGTTGCTGCCCTCGCCATGATACCAGGGATTGCAATATTAGTGCCAATAATCGAGACGATGGCAACTTTATGCGTCGTGATTTGATAAAAACTCTTAGTCAGGTGGCGAATAAGTGGCTTTGAAATATCCTTATCCCAGACAATGTGAGAAATACTATTAGCATTGGTAGATTTTAAAACATAGCTTACCTGGAACTCCTTAAATATAGCTCCAACCGTATAATCAAACCCCACAGAACCCACCATGTTAGGGTCATGAATTTCTATAAGTGAAACATAACGCGTCCCTGCAATGATTTCAATCTTCGCTTTCGTGCCTTTATAATGTTTAGTGATCACTGTACCGTCATGATGGGGTTGAAACGTATTTCTTATGTGAAGGGTAATATTTTGTGCCTCTAGGATTTTAGCGACACTGGGATGAATGGCTTCCATTCCGACATCGGCAAGTTGTCCTGCTACGTCATAATTGGTTTTTCCAACGGGAACGGCGACATTGGCACCGACTGTCTTCGGGTCTGCTGAGGAAAGATGAAATTCTTTGTAAATGATAGCTTTAGCGGCATTGATGCGCGTTGCGATCTTAGCAAGCGTCATTTCAGAATAGCCGCGATTGAACTCTCGCATAATACCCTCAGTACCTTTCACATAGCCTGTTACGATAGGGAGCGAGGTTTTAAGATCAAGTTTTTTAAAAGCATCATTGATACGCCAGTCGATTGTTTTGGCACGGTGATCGTGAATCCCGCTTAGGTCTACAAATTTGGCATTGTAATCGTAATGCTTGAGAATGAGTACCGTATTATAAGCGGCATGAACTTCACCTATCGAAGCAAGCATTTCTCTAGCAGCGAGCAGGATATTTTCTTTAATAATATACCCCGTAGCCCAGACGCTAGTAAGATCGTCTAGCGTACGAAACAGTTCATCGATCCGCTGCTCGATAAACGCATTCGCCTTAGCCAGCGGAAGACCAATGCCTTCAAACTTTTTGTTAATTGCTTTTAAATGATTAAACAGTTTATTCTGCTGCAAAGCAATGTGTTGCCGCTTTAAAAAGTAACTGTATAGACCAGGCGCTCGTGTTTTTTTATTTTCTAACAACAAATCCGTAACACCACCATAAGCCGAAACGATAACCACTCTGCCATAAGGCGCATACGGTGATTTCACCTTATGATGCTGCTGATTAAAAATATGCTTAAGCACCTTCGCAAATTCCGTCATAGACGTGCCGCCTATCTTCTCAACAATAAATTCACTCTTCATAATGACTGCCACAAAGCATCGCTATATATATAAAATTTTACACTCCTTGAAGTACTACAATAATCTAAGAAAACGTATATTAAAACGTATATTGACATGGAACGAGGCAATTATCAATATTCAAAGCCCGTTTAATAACTGACTTTAATAACTGACTTTAATAACTAACTTAGGGAGGTGAAATAAAGAGCTGATCGGTAAACGTGTAATTAACCGCATAGGTATCAGAAGTATTCGTTTCATCAGGAGGAGTCCGCATGAGTGAAAGACTGATATTCCACGCACGCGCAGCGCCTGAGTCTGCTGGTGCAGACGTCTGCACAATCGACAGATCTCCTGTAAAAAGATCCGTTATAAGAACATTCGTGCCTATTTCATAAAAGGCAATATTTAGATTAGGATCACCTGAAAGGGTGTTTGTAAATCGATATTCCTGTGCTGGATTGCCTGCAGTATCATTAGTCACCGTAACCTCAATAAACAGCCGGACGTCATAGCTTTTAATATTGTCTAACGAGACGGCGCCATTGAGATAACTGATAGGTTCACGAAATTCATGAAAAAAGACGTAATTTGTCGCAGCAGCATTTCCACCTACTGTCGTAGGAAGATCAGGAGGTACGCTCTGGATGATGGTTGCATTGCTGTAGGCGTAATTGGTTGTTTTTTCAGGAATTGTGGTCCGATAAAAATCAAGATCAGGATTGGCAACATTGCAGGCCGTAAAAAAGCCCATTCCACCGATGAACGTAAAGAATATCAAACCTAAGCGTATTCCCTTCCTTAGGCCTACATTAAAGTACTGCGTTAAAAATTGCATTAAGTATTGTATTAAGTGTTGCATTAAGCACCGCAATGGCAAATAAGTCTGTGAAGTCTGTGAAGTCTGTGATAACTGCATCCGTAACCTAACCTTTATCCTATTTTATAAAATCTTAACCCTATATTGCAGTAAACAATCTTTTAATAAACAATCATTGAAGATAAAGCTGACATTGAGAAAACTGACATTGAGTGTTTTTTTAATACTAATCATAAAATGAAACCGCCCAAGCAACCGCTAATTAATACTGAATGCTCGTCATATCATATAAAACATATAAAAAATCACGTTACTTAAAGATATTTAGCGACATTGTAAATAAGCGTATTGCGTTCACGTTCCCAGATTCCTACAAGCAAATTGTTAAAAAACAGCAATTGATACGACGCTGATAAAGTCTGCCGTTCGTCTGGACTTAGCATAGAAAGATTATTGCGTGAGTTAGATTTCTTCCATTTGAGTAAAGCGGGCAATTTGCCTCCTTTAAGCATATTAAAAGACTTTTCATCTAGCTCGATGTGATGGCTAGGCTCGATATAATTGTGAACGGATAAGATTGCTTGATGCAGTGTCTTATTGGCTGGCGTCAATTGGTCTGGTGTGAGTGCATTTTTGATAGAAAATCGTTCGATTTGCGTACGTACGAGTGATTGCAGCATTCCGTGTGTTCCGAGTGCTTTGCCTAAGTCTCGTGCGAGGGCTCTGACGTATGTTCCTGAGCTGCATTCTATGTAGACCTTGATTGTACGTGGGGAAATTTTTTCAATATCAAACTTATGAACGGTAACTTCGCGTGCCTTGAGTTCAAAATCCTTTTTTTCGCGTGAAAGTTTATACGCCCGTTTGCCATTGACCTTGATAGCAGAATATTTGGGGGGCACTTGTTCGATGACGCCTAAAAAATGTCTGTCTATTAGTTTTTCAATAGTTTCTAGCTCAGGGAGTGCAAATTGTTTGTTAACGTGTTCGGATGTTCCTGTCGGGTCTAGTGTATCCGTTGTTTCCCCAAAATTAAAAACGGCTTCGTAAGTTTTATTCATTTGAAAGAAATACTGCTGCAAACGGGTCGCTTCGCCTATGAGCAGAATAAGCAGCCCGCTTGCGAATGGATCCAGCGTCCCACAGTGTCCTATTTTACGAATATTAAGCGCTTTCCGTGCCATATCAACGATCTGATGCGACGTCGGTCCTTCGTTTTTATTGACAAGCAATAATCCCGTCGAATGAATCAAATGCTCTTTAGCAAAAACTTGTTGTGATGAAGAATGCTTGTTCATAGTCGTATCATTTAGTGAAGTGACCCCAATTCTAAAAACATTGAGTCCAATAACGCTTAATTCCTACATTGATCCAAGTATCGTATTAAAAAATCTTACAAAAACCATATTTTATAAAAAGCATAGTATATCCGTAGTAATAAAATAGTCATAGCATTGATGTCTGAATATCGCTATTGAAAAATCTCATAAAAACCAGTATACTAGTGGCAAAACAGTCATAAAATAGTTATAAAGCAGTTTTTCAATCTTTAAGCGGAAGGACGTAATTAGGGTCTTTGCCGGCGGCTATTTTTACAATGACTTTCCAGTAAATCGCATGTTCTAAGGCAAGAACACGCTGAGACAGTCTGTAAACCGTATCATCAGTCTCAATATCAAGGCTTTCTTGTTCCAATATGCGCCCCGTATCAATTCCTTTTGAAACAACGTGCACTGTACACCCCGTTTTAGGTTCTTTTTCAGCAAGAACACGCTTATGAACGTTAAGACCAGGATAAGCTGGAAGCAATGATGGGTGAATATTGATCACTCTACCGTTAAACGCCGTTAAAAATGAGGCTTTCAAAACACGCATAAACCCCGCTAGACAAATAAGATTGACGTTCTTCTGTTTAAGATAGTCAATATACGCTTTCTCAGCCGTGCCTTCGAGTTTAGTCTTAAACTCACCAGGAGGCATGTAACACGCATCAATACCGTATTCCTTAGCAATTTCAAGGCCAGGTGCATCACGTCGGTCACTTAGCACCGTAGCAATTTCAATTCTTCTAGAAAAAACGCTAGAAAACATAGCTCGTTTATTGGCATGTCTAATAATAGCCTCCATATTACTGCCTCGCCCCGAGATCAATATGCCCAGCCGTAACGTATTTAACCCAGTAGTCGCCATTCTTTTACTTCACCTGTATCTAATTATTAACGCCTCTTAATAACCATTACACTTCAAAGCAATTACACTTCAAAGTAATAACTTTTATGCCTCAAAGCAATAACCTTTATACCTCAAAATAATAACCATTACGACTCAAAGTAACAACTCTTATGCCTCAAAACAATAACCATTACGACTCAAAGTAACAACCTTTATGCCTCAAAACAATAACCTTTACACCTCAAAGCAATAACATCTATACCTCAAAGCAATAACTATTACGCCCATTAAGAATATTTAAAAATACCCAACGCAGCCACTCTTTTGCGTAGCCCTCACATCTCAATTGAATACTCAACCTATAGTAAAAACGCAATCCTATTATGAATGCCCGTTCCCATTATAAAAATGACTGCAGCCTTAAATATCAATACATTACCAATAAATATTGATAAATATTGACAAATATTAATAAATATCGATAAGTATTTATAAATATTGTATAAATTTTATTTCCAATCTAAAAATAGCAATTAAATAACAATTAATACCTACTAATTGATGATTGCCTTATAAATATGATGGCTTTATAATCCCTTGCAGTCCCTTATAACCTCTTGTAATTACCGTATAAATCAATTTTACCCTGATTAACGCTCACCATTATAAACCGTTACGAATTTCTGCTCAGTACGGGTTCATTCAATACAAAAATTCACCTAGCCTTATTGAAATTTACATCTTGAAATTTATACCGAATTTTCAAATTTCTACTCAATACAGAGATTCATTCAATATAGATTCACCTAGCCTTATTGAAATTTATATCTTGAAATTTGTACCAAACTTTCAAATTTATACTCAATACAAAGATTCATTCAATACAGATTCATCTAGCCTCATTGAAATTTACATCTTGAAATTTATACCGAATTTTCAAATTTTTACTCAACACAAAGATTTATTCAATACAGATTCATCTAGCCTCATTGAAGTTTATACCTTGAAATTTGTACCAAACTTTCAAATTTATACTCAATATAGAGATTCATTCAATATAGATTCACCTAGCCTTATTGAAATTTATATCTTGAAATTTATACCGAATTTTCAAATTTCTACTCAATATAGAGATTCATTCAATATAGATTCACCTAGCCTCATTGAAATTTATATCTTGAAATTTGTACCAAACTTTCAAATTTCTACTCAATACAAAGATTCATTCAATACAGATTCATCTAGCCTCATTGAAATTTATATCTTGAAATTTGTACCTTGAAATCTGTACAGAGTCTCGGTGCGTTTTTTATGTTCAGCCATTTTAGAAAATTTTTACGCAAACAACTATGTATTCAAATAATACTATTTCTAATGATTCCTAGCAAATATTATTTAAATATTATTAAAATACCATTGATATAAGTCGTGACTGTGAAAATCCTAGCCTTTTGTAATTGCCATAAATCGTGAAAGCCCTAGTTTTATCATGAAAACCCTGATTTTTTATGCTCGATATAAGCCGTGAAAACCCTAGCTTTAGAGACTTGCTCTACTCCCCCATCATCACTTAGACAATCACTTAGATAAATTGTATAATGTTATGCTCAATAACACAAGTCATATTTTAACAAGCGCCTTGACAACCCGTGTATGAATACCAAAATCGCGTATAGATATTAAAATCGTGCATAAATATTAAAAATTGTACCATAAAAACTTGCTTCAATAGACCTAAATCTATTAAATACCATTAGACCTCAAATATTAGACCTCAAATCATTGAAAGAGCATTGAAAGAACATTGAAAGATCCTGGGTAAAAATACCTTACAATTAAAAATGCGCAATAACTCATTACATGCCCCATCACATGCTTATAGTCACATGCTTATATATACTGTAATGCTGGTCATTATTGCTTAGGACAGCCATTCTCTCGAGCATAAGTTTCAATTGATTTCAAAACACCCACAGCACTACGTCACAGCACCATATCACTACATCACAGTACTAAGTCACAGCACTACATCACTACATCACAAATGACAATTATTTCATGAATAGGTCTCCACATAGTAATATTTTAGCATTAGACGTAGGCGAGCGTATTATTGGTGTGGCGCTCTACATCAAAAAAAGCACAAACAACACAGATAACACAGGCAACACAGATAACACAGACTATACGAATGAAATAAATAGTCCCCACGAAACATCTACTAAAAATCCCCCCACAATCCCCACCACACAACCACCTTCAATTTTTGTTCCATCACATCACAAAACAAAATCGCAAAATCCAACAAAAACACAGCATTCGACAAGATCAAATCTAGCAGAGACGCAGCATTCGACGAGATCGCAAGATTGGACAAAATTGCAGCATTCAACGCAATCTCAGGATTCAACGGAGTCACAATATTCGATAAAATCGCAGAATTTAACAGAACCGCACAATTCAACACAATCTCAAGATCCGATAGAACCGCAAGATTCGACAAAATCACAAGATTCCCCACCACAGCACCCATCGTCTCCAATTCAATCGCCACCAACCCATATCACCGCTGCAGCTAAAGAAGCTACAAATGGCATTTGCCTGCCCATTACGCCCCTGCTGCGTAAAAATAACTCGCTAAGACTAGGCGCACTCAAAAGAATTATTAACCGCTATCATATCACAACTATTGTCATCGGTCTTCCCAACATCAGCGATATGAACGAAATAATTGCTCTCAATAAGCAGACCCATAATCCTCTCCCCAATAAAACCAATAACCCCAAAAAACCGTCTCCACACCACAAAAAAAACCTTAAAAAAAACCTTGTTTCCCGTCATCACGGTAAAAACCATCATAAAAACAACCCACACGACCCCAATACGCAACCTTCCTATTCTACTTATATGCCCCAACCTGCTTATCCCATCCACGTGCCGCCAACTCACCATTTGAAAAAAATAAAAGCCTATTCCCACAAAATACGTAAACATTTCCCGCAAATACACGTCACAACCGTCAGCGAAGCTTATACAAGCTGGATTGTCACACAAAAATTCCGCGGCATTCGTAAAAATACATCAGCGTTCGGTCAAGACAGTCTCGCTGCTTTAGAAATCTTAAAAACCTATTTAGCAGAAATTAACCCCTAAAACCTACTTAGAAAGACGAATTATTTCTAGTTCTACTAGATATTGGCATATTTATCATTGACCTTTTTAATGGATAGTATAATATGAACGTCATCTGAAATATATACATATCATGTGAATTCATGTTGTACTTAAAGCACATTGAAGACGTGTTGACTTAATGAAGTGAGGTATGTTCATTTAATAAAATAAGGTATATTGACTTAATGAAATTTGATAATCTTGAAGTCATTGAAATAAACCCGCGCAAAGGAAGTCCGAATATGTGCGTGATATTGCTCCATGGACTGGGCGGAAATGCAGAACACTTAAGCCCTGTAGCGCATGTGTGGCGTCTGAAAAAGAATATTCGCCCGCGCTGGGTCCTCCCCCAAGCTCCCGATTGCCCCGTAACCATTAACAACGGACAAATCATGCCAGCATGGTACGATATTATATCTATTGATTACGAACATAAAATTGATTATGCATCATTCCAGTCCACATTTGTACAGCTAACAGCACTGATCGAACAACAAGTTACTACTGGTATTCCAGCACAAAATATATTACTAGCAGGATTTTCGCAAGGCGGCGCCGTTGCCTTAGAAATGATGCTGCATTACCCCAAGCGGCTAGCAGGTGTCGTCTCACTCTCTGGCTACCTCCTCAATAAAGAAAAAGTCAAAGACACCACACTTCCACACCATGTCAAACAAACACCTATATTTTATGCACACGGTGAAAAAGATATTGTTGTCCCTTTCCCATTAGCCGTAGCCAGCAAAGAATTGCTACTAGCCAATAATTTTAATTTAACATGGCGCTCATACCCTAAAATGGGACATTTTGTCAATAATCGTGAAATCCTTGAAATTAAAAAATGGGTTGACGACACTATTCTTACAGCAGATTTTATCATTTAGATTGTATCACTTAGTTAACGTTAAATTCGTTTAATTCGTTTAATTTTTACCCCTTGCTAATAAAGACTGGCATTATTTATATCAAAAATCAATCATCATGGATAAACCACTTAAAGATTATGGTTTTAGCAAAGACCAGATGGACATGTTGCCTAAGGATTTTGTAGAATTTATACTCTCTCATTACAATACAATTGAACTACAAACCCTCAGTACGGTTTCTATCATTAAAGGAGCCTCTATGCTTTACACCATTTATAATCCTAATAAACAACCCATTATCACGCAATAAATAAATCACGCAATAAATAACCCATTGTCACACAGTAAATAACCCATTGTCACACAGTAAATAACCCATTGTCACACAGTAAATAACTCATTGTCACACAGTAAATAACTCATTGTCATGTAGTAAATAACCCATTGTCATGTAGTAAATAACCCATTATCATGTAGTAAACAACCCATTGTCATGCAGTAAATAACCTATTATCATGCAATAAATAACCCATTGTCATGTAGTAAATAACCCATTGTCATGTAGTAAATAACTCATTGTCATGTAGCAGCCAGCAAGTTTTTCATACAATCTAAATTTAAAACACGATAAATATCAAAAAACCTGTATTATAAAACCTGTATCTATTGATAGCTCAATAGATGTATATCAAAAACCTGTATAAATTATACATGTCTTGATGATGGATTGATAGATCAATGGAAAAGAAATTGCCTCATTTCTCAATTGCACCTCCTTTTCCATCGGTAGGTGCGCGGCTAGTTGCTTTTTTAATAGACTTGTTTATTATTATTATATTGGGGCAACTTTTTAGACAGGGTTATTTTGGAAGTTTTTTACGTTCATTATCTATTCAAATATCCTTATTGGTTGTAAGTCTATTTTACGTTATAAGTAGCTATTGGATGCTTTCATCGACGTATGGAAAAATCATTCTCGGCATGCGCATTGTCGATGAAACAGGACGAAAAATGCGTCCCAAACAAGGGCTGCTACGAATCTTATGGATAATCATAGGAGCACTTCCTGTATTTTTGGGCTATTTTTACGCAACCATTGACCCCCGCAGACAAAGTTTTCATGACAAAATGGCACAGACAATCGTAATTTTTGATGAATCTTAAGCCATGAAACGACTGCTCCCTCATAAAAAAGTGTCCAGACGCTTAAGCGAACGCATAGAAAAACGGAGCGAAAGTGAATTTCATCGCACAAAGCGCATTGGGGGGTATCTGCATCGCATTGTCCCTATTGGGGATCAGACGGGGAAGATCCTTTATTTTGCTATCAAACCCCTCATGGTGGAGTTACGTCCGCGTGATATTATGCAAATTATTGTTGGCGCCGCTTTATTTGCAATACCCGTCTCTTTCACAGAAGAAGCGTGGAACTTAGGAGCGACTTTACCCCTCACAAATGTGCTTATATTGCTGGGTATTTCATTGATATTTGTTGCAATGTTTATTTATTTCAATTTTTATCGATTTTCGTTTAGAGGCAATGTATTTAATTACATCAAACGTGTCATTGCAACGTATTTCCTCTCGGCTCTAGTCGTAACGATTTTATTGACAATTATTGAAAAATGTCCGTGGGGCGTCAATAATCTCTTAGCCATCAAGCGTATCATTATCATTTCATTTCCAGCTTCTATGAGTGCAACATTAAGTGACACAATCAAATAACCCATCACAACCCCCTCCCAATCCAAGACTCAGCATAAATAAAACAAAAACCGGGCATTGCACTTTCACATGGCAGGGCGAAAAATTAGCCTCCACCTACAATCCTCGCCAAGCAGGAGAACGCTTATTCCAAAAACTTGAACCCCTCCCCACCACAACCTCTTTTCTCCGTCGCCCTATATTGTTCATTGGGTTTTTCCCCGTTTATCACATTGCCTATTATATTAAAAATTATTGCTCCTATGAAGAAAATCCCGCTAGCCAATTAGCATTGACATCTTCACAACAGTCTTCAACACAACTCCCCTCACCACTTCCAATAGCTATCCTAGAAAGTCGTCCGCTAGCAGCTAGTGAAATCACCCAATCGCTAATAGCCACTAGCATTGAGACAGAAACCTGGCACCGCATAATTCTCAAAGCTTTTATAAAAACACCTCGGGCATTAGAGCATTTCTTTAGGACGATCAGTACAGCACATCCCACTCACCCAAGTAAGTTCACCAATCCCATAAAAGCACTGAGTCAATTGTTAATCCTAACAAGCCCTTATGCCCAAAATACAGATAAATCACTAGCCGCTCAAATTTTTAACTCAGTTAAAGAATACACCGTCAAAACGCACGCAACAACAAGCTATTTTTCGCCCTACTGGACGCTAAATACATTCTCAAATATCCTAGCTCATAGTGAAGAAAAATTGTATTTTATAGATTCGCTCTCACTCACCCATCAAAGCCCTACCACTTATCAAGATCATAGCCATCAAAATCACAGTAAAAACACGCCCGCTCATAAAAAAAAGCTGATTCCAGCTACCACCCGTAAATCCCGATCCCAATCCCATTCTTCCCCTCCCACAGCCATAGCCGTCGCAAGCGGACTGAGCACAGAAGAGCACATCTCCCTACTCAAAACCCAACAAGCCCTATTTCCTGTGTACAGCGTGACTGGTGTCGTTCCCTTTCTTACGAAACATAATATACCCATTGAAGCCATTATCAGTACAGACCCAAGTTATCACAATCGTCTTCACATCAATTGGTCTGCTAGCGATAATCAGAGTCATAAATCACTCCCCCCGCTCATTGCTCCCGTGAGCATCGCTCCAATCGTTCCACGGTCTTATCACAGCTCATACCAAAAACGATACAAAAATTTACCCCACAATCACAATAACAGCCACTCATTCTATAAAAACCGCTTATCCAACAAAAAATCTACCCCCTTCTTAAATCATCCTCCCCCTAACTCCGCTAGCTATAACCATGCTCCTAATCCCAGTACATTTTATTATATAGACGATTTGCCACTTTTAACGAGTTTACAGCCTCTATTTACAGATCATCGCAAAGTTTTCATTCCTATGGATGCGTCTATTTCCTTATCTTTACTAAGACTACTTGCCAAACTAGGATACAAGCGAATTCTCACATATGGCATTGATTTTACGCTCACACCGTTTAAAGCGCATATTCACTCTTACGCCCTAGAAGAACATTGTTTCAATCTTCACAACCGCCTCATGTCTTATGAAACACTCACAAAAGATTTTTTTCACAAAATTACAGCAACAACACCCACCTATCCCAATCATCCAGATAAAAAAGCAGTAAAGCCCTCCACATACACCCAATCGAAATTGCACCTTTACCAGCAAGCTTACAATGCATTAAAACAAGAATTGGAACAAACCCTCAATATCACCCTAATGCGCGGCGAAACCTTCACAGAACCTCCTTCTACACCACCCCATATTCCTTATTCATTGGCTATTATGCCCAGACCGTATACGAGAGAACAATTGCAAATTTATATGCGTCGCCATGCCAAAAAATTAAATTTATCGAGAAATCTACCCCACACCACCGAAGACACTTTGTATAATAAAGAAAAACACCGAAAAATATGGCTAGCCAAGCGCTTTAATCTCATGCAGACAAAATTATCTTCATAAAATCACATCAAATATTATGCTTTAATCTTATTTCAGGTTACAATAGTCTATATCACCTCACAATACATTTTAGCAGTCAATTTTATCAAAAAACAAGCCCCAAAAAGCACAATCCACCCATTCTCACATATCAATACCACTACCCATCATCAAGCCCAAAAATTCAGTCTATTTTTAGTATAAATATCAACTTCTTACCCTAGGTCATCGTCATGAATGCTGTAAAAAGAAAAACTCAAAAACCTAAGAAAAAAGTCGCTGTGAGCAGAAAATCATCACGGACGGCTGCTCCCTCTTCCTACAAAAAAAAGCACGTCACCACTTCTGCTGAGAAAATGCTCCTTACTCCTACTATTTTAACCGCGCTAGCCGCCGCAAAAGATCGTACCCTATTTCATCATTTTCATGAAAACAATTACGCTACGCTAACCGCCAGTGAAGCACTTGCTATTATAAAACAGGGCGCCCTAGCCTTGAAATCGCTAAACATCAAACGCGGCGATTGTGTGGGCATCATGATGAAACCTTCACCCCACTGGATCCTATGCGAACAGATGATCATGGCAATCGGCGCCGTAAGTGTCGGCATTTATGACAATATCACCTTTAAAAACCTAGACCACTACGTCAAGGAAACTCAATTTAAAGTTGTCTTCATAGATGAAATCACTGCTTTCGAGCAATTGATTGTTTTTAAGAAGAAGATTAAAACTCTTATCATGACCGATGCGCTTTATGGAAATCTGCACCGAAAAAAACTCACAGCAAATTTCAATTTTCTAAGCATGTCACGCTTCCTCCAATCAGGAGCAACGCTACACAAAAAATACCCCACACGTCTAGATAAAAGTTTAACAGAACTAAAAAAAGACCAACTCGCAGCCATCGTCTACACCAGTGGATCGACAGGCGTACCCAAAGGTGTCATGCTCACACACGAAAACTTTATGGCACAACTCACAGTCCTTCAAAAACGCTATCCATTCACACCAGAACAGTACCATGCCCTATCCGTATTGCCGGTCGCTCATATATTTGAACGCATCATCTATTATCTCTACCTTAGCCTAAAAGTAGAAATCTACATCTTAACCGACCCAACAAAACTCACAGAGATCATCACCAAAGTTCGTCCTGTTGTTATGACCGCCGTGCCACGGCTCCTAGAACGCGTCCACGAAGCTATGCTCACCAAAGCTAAAGCCAAACCTCTTCCACTAAGACTGCTCGCAACATCAGCCATACATCACGCCGCCAATCGTGAACCCCTCGCACCGAAAACAGCCCTCACACGACTTTATGACAAACTCGTCTACAAAAAACTAAGACAAGCACTAGGCAATTCATTGAAATTTATAGTCAGCGGTGGCGCCGCTCTAGACCCCACCACCCTACGCTTCTTCTTCGGTATAGGCATTCCCATCTACGAAGGATATGGCCTCACAGAAACAGCACCTGTTATCTCATGCTCCTCAGAAGCACATTTCAAACCTTACAGTGCAGGAAAATTACTAGAAAACATCAAAGCAAAAATCAGTCCAGCAGGAGAACTCCTCATTCACGCCCCCAGTGTCATGAAAGGATACTTCAAACAACCCAAACAAACGCTGAAAGTCATTCATACCGATAAAACCAAAAAACGCTGGTTTCATACCGGTGACAAAGTTCGCATCGAAGCAGACTTTATCTTCATCGAAGGACGCCTCAAAGAACTGTTTAAAACTTCTACCGGCAAATACGTCAATCCCATTCATATCGAAAAACTGCTCGCACAACATAAACTCATCGACCACGCGCTCGTCATAGGAGAACACCGCAAGTACATCTCCGCCCTCCTCTTTATCAATCCGCTCAATGTCGAGACGTACCAAAAAAAACTTGTCGAAGAAGACATTTATCAATTCGTCGTCACGCATAATGAAAACCTCGAACACTGGGAACGCATTGCCAAATTTAAAATCGTCTGGAAAACACTTTCTATAAGTGACAATGAACTCACACCCAAATTAAACATCAAACGCAACGACCTAGAAATAAAATTTAAATCCCTTATCGATGCTCTATATTCTTAACATAGGCTGCCAAGCATAAAATACTGCTCACAAAAAATAACCTTCATCATCCATAATTCACAATGAAAGAACGTATTGCCATCTTAGGAGGTGTCCGAACACCTATTGGTAAAGCAGGGGGCGTCCTAAGTGATCTAACCGCTGTCGAACTAGGCACGCATGTAGTCAAAGAAACACTCGCACGCACTGCTATAAAAAAATCAGACGTCGACGAACTTATCATGGGAAATGTCGCCCAACCCGTAGAAGCCGCTAATGTCTCACGCGTGATAGCCTTGCGGGCAGGATTAGACGATCACCTTCCTGCATTTACAGTGCAGAGAAATTGTGCCAGCGGTATGCAAGCAATCACCTCAGCTGCAGAACGAATTTTGGCAGGAGGCGCCACTATCTGTATTGCAGGTGGCGTCGAAGCCATGAGCCAAATTCCCCTCCTCTACAACGAGGACATGACAGCCTTTTTTTATCAATTAAGTAATAAACGTCTTTCATCTTGGCAGCGCTTGAATGTGTTAATGAAATTTCGTCCTCGCTACTTAAAGCCTACTATTGGCGTTGTCAAAGGATTGACCGATCCTGTATGCGGGCTTAATATGGGACAGACGGCCGAAGTGCTCGCACGAGAATTTAAAATTTCTCGCTCAGAACAAGACCACTTCGCTTTAGCATCACACCGCAAAGCCATCGCCGCTGAGCGCGCAGGACACTTCGCAACCGAAATCCATCCCATCTTCACAAAAGACAAGCAAAATACACTTATAAAAAAAGATGAAGGGCCCAGAAGTAACCAGTCATTGACAAGTCTAGCAGCGCTTAAACCCTACTTTGATCGACGCACAGGCACCGTCACCGTAGGCAATGCCTGCTCAATCAATGACGGCGCAGCAGCCGTCGTCCTCATGCGCGAAAAAGAAGCCAAACGCAGAAAACTTCCCTGCCTCGGATATTTAACCGCTTATAGCTACGCAGCATTGCCAGCCCATCGCATGGGACTAGGTCCTATTTATGCCACCCACCGTCTCCTCAAGGAAACTAAGTTGCTACTTAAAAATTTTGACCTCATTGAGATCAATGAAGCCTTCGCCGCACAAGTTCTAGCCAATATAAAAGCCTTCACTTCTAAGAAATTTTCTGAAACCTATCTAAACACATCTAAAGCACTAGGTAGCATTGATGAATCTAAACTCAACGTCAGTGGTGGCGCTATTGCATTAGGACATCCCGTCGGTATGTCGGGGACACGGCTAGTCATTCACATTCTAAACGAACTGCAACGCAGAAAAAAAAGACGCGGCCTAGCTACCCTATGTGTTGGCGGAGGACAAGGTGCCGCTCTTTATTTAGAATCATCCTAGTACCGCTTTTCATTTCTAAATCTTAGATAAAATAACCCCCTCTAACCTACTCATTTTCTTATCATCATCTAGACAAATCACTGCAATATAAATCATCTCCATCATAAAAACCACGTTTGCCATTGACCCTTAGCCTGCCAGACACATGAAACGCTCAAGTACTCCTAATACCACCACTTCTTCTAGAATGAAACAGCAGCCCTCTTCTACACCATCACGGTCTAAGAACCTCAGCAAAGGCAGGAAAATCAATAAAACTATCAATGAAACTATAGGCGACTTTAAAATAGAATATAACCCGACCACAAATATAGGTGCCCTAACACTAGACCTAAAAAACAGTAAGGTCAATATCTTAACAAGTAAAGTACTTTATCAATTAGACCAGCATCTTAAAAAATTAGCCACCCTGCCTATAAAAATTTTGCTCATAAAAAGTGCCAAGCCGAAAAGCTTCATCGCCGGCGCAGACATCAATGAAATCAAACAAATCCTCAAGTCTCCCACCCATACTAAAATCATCGCCCAAGGACAAAACATTATCGACAATATCGCCCATTTCAAAGCACCTACCGTAGCCGTCATTGACGGACATGCCTTAGGCGGCGGATTGGAATTAGCTCTAGCCTGTACTTATCGCATCGTTTCTAGTGAATCTTATACAAAATTGGCACTGCCCGAGGTCACACTAGGCATTCTGCCAGGATTCGGTGGAACACAACGACTCCCCGCTTTAATAGGACTTAACGCAGCATTAAAGATGATCTTAAAAGGCACAGCTGTTAACGGAAGTAAAGCTTACCGCCTAGGACTCGCCGATAAAGTTATTCCCAGCGCCTACATTTCATTCGAACTTCCTAAATTTATAGACCAAGTTAACCGCAATCCGCATTCCTTACGCAAAGACCGTAGCCGCCGTTTGCGACGACATTTTCCATGGATCGTCGCCCTAGCGACAAAACTTGCCTTAAAGCCGATATTGAGATTCACACGCAAACAACTACTCAAATCCATAGGCCCGCATTATCCAGCACCCAACAAAGTACTTAAAATCATAAGTCAGACCTATCCCGCCGTAACAACTGAAAAAATCAAACACGGACTCGCATTAGAGAGAATTGGTTTTTTGGAATTGTTAAAAACAGCCAGCACATCCCACCTGCTAGCGTTATTTCATCATTCGACGATGCTTAAAAACAAAGCCATCGTCAAAGCAGCTCCACTCAATCAAAAATCATCCACATCCCATTTGAAACGCACCCTTAAAAAATCACATTTCCCTATAGAACAAAGCCTCGTCATCGGCGGTGGAACAATGGGCGCAGGAATCGCCTGGTTAATGAGCCATCACAACCTCCCCGTTCGCATTAAAGAAGTTTCCTGGGAAGCCGCCAGTAGTGGGTATCAAAAATTGCTTGCTATCCACAACCAGCGCGAAAGAAAAGTCGGACAACCACAACAAGTCACCACAGCAGAACTCAGCCGAACTAGCTTCACTACATCATGGACACCCGTTCACAATGAAACACTTGTCATTGAAGCAGTGCCAGAGAACCTAGAACTCAAAAAAAATATCCTTAAAACCTTAGAACGTTACTGCAGTCAAGACACTATCATTGCAACCAATACCTCTTCACTCTCCATCGACCAGTTAGCTCGTTCACTCAAACACAGCGAACGGTTTCTAGCCATTCATTTCTTCAATCCCGTTCACAGAATGAAATTAGTCGAACTTGCCCCCGGGCCTAAAACAGACCCAGAACTTTTCGCCACCGTAGGACGTTTCCTAAAAAAACAAAATAGAATCGTTATTCCCGTTAAAGCCTGTCCTGGCTTCCTAGTCAATCGCATCTTATTCGCTTACCTTAATGAAGCAATGAAGATTTTAGAAGAGACTAAGGACATTGAGACAATTGATGCCAGTTTGAAAGATTTTGGTATGCCCATGGGTCCATTTAGACTTATTGACCAGATCGGTCTAGATGTCTGCGCCCATGTAGCACAGTGCCTCAGTAAAGCTTATCGACACCTTCCCAATCCACTTAAAGCCTATAAGAAGTTAAATCAGCGTAATTGGCTGGGTCAAAAAGCAGGTACCGGCTTTTATGCCTACGCGAGCGGACAACCTATGGGCGTCAATCCCGAGTTATATCACGAACTTTATGGCGAAAGCGCCCTGATGAAACGTACTTTTACCAGTGAAAAAATCATTGAACGGCTTATCATGGCAATGGCGCATGAAAGCCTTATTGCTCTAGAACTTGGCATTGTGCAGACGCCTTGGGAATTGGACTTAGCGTTGTTATATGGAACAGGATTTCCAGCATTTCGTGGTGGAATCCTTCGTTACATCGACACCTTAACGCCAGCTAAAGCATTCAAAAAGTTTGAGCGGCTTAAAGATTTCTATGGCGATCATTTCACACCACCTGCTATTTTAAAGGACACCGTCTCACGTAACCAGTTGTTTTATAACGATTGACCTAAGCCGCTTTAATCCACTTTAAACCACTTAAAGCCACCTAAATACACCACTAACAAAAAAGCCCTTCACCCTTTTACTTTACTATTATCGCTTAATACAGTTAGTATAGTTATTAAACCCTACTTTCATTTTGTTCACTTACTGAGTATTGATTGCCGCATGCTAATAAGATTCGCTTTATGGTCATAGCAAACCGTTATTATTATTAAAGCACACTAAATAAAGTGCACTAAGAATCTCACGTTAAAGCTAATCTGTTCACCTCCCAACCCAACGACTTAATCAAGGCATTTCCCAACCATTTTACTAAGCTATTAATCAATAGTCGTCTTCAGTCAGTCAAACTGCTAATTATTTAAAATTATATGTTTTGAAATTATATATCAATGTTCAGTTGTTATAAAGTTGTCATAAAATTGTCATAAAGTTATCATAAAGTTATCATAAGCGAGGTCTGTTATCATGTCAGTTATTTCTACTTTTTTCATCATTGTACTTAGTATTTATGCCATTTTGCTGTATAATGGAATAAAAAACAAATGGTTATGGTTATCGTTAAATTTCATAAACACAATCATTTTTGCAATCACTGGTCCGTATGTGTATCAAATTGTTTTTGAAGTCATCTTTCTAAGCAATCTCTTATTTGCTTTCACACCGCTTAGTTATATCATCACATATCCGCTCTTACGTGCTGCGCGTGCGTTGAAGGTCGTTCCGCATATTTCAGAGCGCGAACGTATAGCCCTTCTTTCTGGAGACACGTGGATCGAGAAAGACTTGTTCTCAGGCAAACCAGATATAAGTAAAATTCTCAATTTCAAAGGAAAACCACTCACATCACTAGAAAAAGCCTTCATCAATGGCCCCGTCAATAAAGCCTGTGACTTAGCTAACGACTTTAAGATCCATGAGGAGCGCGATTTTCCTAAACCGCTCTGGAACTATCTCAAAGCACAGAAATTTTTTGGAATGATCATTCCCAGACGTTATGGTGGCTTGGGCTTTTCTGCTGAAGCGCAGAGCCGTATCGTTCAAAAGATTGCCTCTCGTTCCTATCCACTGGCTGTTACCGTAATGGTGCCCAATTCATTAGGCCCAGCAGAATTACTCCTCAAATATGGTACTGAACGGCAAAAAAATCAATACCTCAATAAACTCGCCACAGGAAGGATCATTCCATGCTTTGCTTTAACAGAACCTCTAGCAGGATCAGACGCCTCAGCTATTCAATCAGAAGGAGTACTTTTTTTAGACAAAAAGACAAAAACCATTAAAATTCGGCTCAATTGGAAGAAACGCTATATTACTCTAGCCGCCATAGCAGACGTCATTGGACTTGCTTTTCAATTAAAAGACCCCAATCATTTACTAAGTGATCATGAAAACATAGGTATTACCTGCGCTCTCATCCCAGCGCGCACGAAAGGTGTCCTCTTAGGAAGACGCCATGATCCGATGGGAGTTCCGTTTTACAATTGTCCGACTGAAGGTAAGAATGTGATTATTGGCTTTGAAGAGATCATTGGAGAAAAAAGCGGACTCGGTGAAGGGTGGAAAATGCTAATGGAATGCTTGGCTGCAGGACGGGGCATCTCACTGCCAGGCGTCTCAGCAGGCGGAAGTAAACTCAGCTTAGAAACCGTTGCCACATACAGCTTCATAAGACGCCAATTTGCCCTTCCCATTTATCAATTTGAAGGGATCAGAGAAAAATTAGCTCCCATTGCCGGGTTAAATTACATCATCGAATCTGCTAGACGCTATACAGCAACATCCGTAGACCTTGGTTTCGCAGCACCTATTGTCTCAGCCATGATGAAATACCACACCACAGAAATGGCACGGACTATTGTCAATCATACGATGGATATCTTAGGTGGTGCGGGTATTTCACGCGGCGAACACAATCTAGCCGCTAATCCTTACCTGGCAACACCCATTGGCATTACCGTTGAAGGAGCAAATATTTTGACACGAAGTTTCATTATCTTCGGACAAGGCTTATTTAGGTCTCATCCGCATCTCTATAAAGAACTAGAAGCCATCAAAAATAACAATCTAAGAGATTTTTCACAAAATATCGCTAGCCATCTTTATCGAATGGTGCACCTCAATATACGTACGACACTCCTTTTTTTGACACGCGGACACATTGCACTGAAAACACGACGCCAACCGCTAGGACAATACAAACGAAAATTGCTCTGGGCTGCTAGCATGCTAGCAGGAATGGGTGAAGTGGCTATCCTTCTTAAAGGAAGTTCCCTAAAAAAAAGTGAAATGCTCAATGGGCATTTAGGAGATGTTTTTTCATGGCTCTACCTTCTCACCGCAACAATAGCTAGATACGAACACGAAAAATGCCCTAAAAACGAGAAAATCCTGTTTGCATATGCTATGCAGTATGGATTTTCAATCATTGAGAACAAACTAGAAATCATTGCCAGGAATATTATTCCCTACTTAGGCTGGATCAGCGCTAAAATATACAGTCTGAACCCCTTAGCAGAACCACCTGCTATTAACCTCATCAATAAAGTAGCCGCTCATGTCGTTGAGAATGAAGACCTGCGGCTAGGACAAAGTGCAGGCATATTTATTCCGCAAAAATCTTCCGACCAACTCAATATTCTCAGACGGGCTTATAAAGCCGCTAAAAATCATGATGCCATCATGCAGATCATTAAAAAGCAATTTAAAGAACGGTCATTGCCATTTCAGCGTGAAAATTGGACTGCCATGATCACACAAGCCGCTAAGGAAAACATTATTACTCCCCAACAACTGAAAACATTGAAAGAAACACGGGCTCTTATGACTAAGGCTATTGAAGTCGATTCTTTTACGCTAGCACAGTATAAATCACGAAAATACTAGCAGATTGGATAAAAATCTCCTTAAATGGCATAAAAACCCCGTTCTTTAAATGAACACCCCTTATTATTAGTAAGCGTCCAAGTTTATAGACGGCTAAGATTGAACTTTCACACACGCTAATAGTAACCTTCTGCTCATCAATCTTCTGCTCATAAATTAAACAAACTAGGGTAATATATACCATTTTATGCTTATTGAAAATTAAAAATTTACAATTAACAACTGCTGAGGTTGATATTTACCGTTTATTGATAGGTATTTATTGATTTATTGATGGGTATTTACCAATTGGTATTTACGATTTATTAATGGGTATTTGAAAATTGAAATTGACATTTACCGCTAAAAATAGTATAATAAATCATCAGCTATAAGGTATAATAGATCAATCTCTAATTGTGTTGAGATTGTGTTGATTGAGCCGTAGGGTGTTACCTTATACGATTAGCTTTTAAGTGAGATTGCTTCTTTGTAAGGAGCTAATCTATTAACGGTTTGAAACAAATCATCATTTCCTATCAATCGCAATACAGTTTTGTACTAAAGCCCATTTTTAAAGGTTAACTGAGAAAAAATGACTGCACTAGCATCGAAACGTGTAACCTTTGCTGTGTTAGGAGCAGGACGAATCGGTCGTATGCATGCCAATATCCTTCTCACAATGCCCCACGTTCGCTTAAAAACAATCCTTGACAAATACAAAAAAACAGATTGGCTTGCTGGCAACGGCGCTAATGTAGAAGTGACCGATGATCTAGACAGCATCCTAAATGATAACGAAATCAATGCAATTGTAATAGCAACCTCTTCAAGCTCACACGTAGCATTGATTGAAAAAATCCTACCAAGCGGTAAGGACATTTTCTGTGAAAAACCTGTGTCTTTTTCTATAACAGAACTCAATAGAATTAAAAAAAAGGTCCAAAAAGCAGGCATAAAATTTCAAATCGGCTTCAATCGCAGACACGATCCGAATATTATTGAACTCAAACGCCTTATCACAGCAAATCAAGCTGGAAAACTCTACATGATAAAAATAAAAAACCGTGACCCCAAACGTCCTCCTATTGATTTCATTCCTAAATCAGGCGGAATGCTCTTCGATTTCAATGTCCATGATTTTGATATGATCCACTTTTTAAGTCAAACCGATATTGAAAAAGTGTACACCGTAGGTGCTAATTTGATTGACCCTGAGATAGGCAAACTAGGCGATATTGATACGGCTATTATTACATTGCAGCTAAAAAATAAAGCTCTAGCGACTATTGACTGCTCACGTGAGACCGGCTACGGTTATGACCAAGAAATCGAGGTATTTGGGTCCAATGGCAGCCTTAAAGTACAAAATTTACGTGAACATACCCTACTCACAAGTCATAGTAATCACGTTAGCATTGCCCATCCTAAAGCAAATTTTATAGAACGCTACCGCACAGCCTACATTATTCAACTTGAACGGTTTATTGATTGGGTGAGTGGTGGCACTACGACTTCTGCTGCTACTTCTCATTCCCACCATGAAATAGGACTTCATGAAGGACTGCGCGCCGTTTGCGTCGCCGAAGCAGCCTCCAAGTCCCTTAAATCAGGACAACCTGAACAAGTTCTTTATGATATTGCATAAATAATATTATATATAACACCGTATCATTATGTATATGACCCGTATATATAACATTGTACCCATAGCACTGTATCATCCAATCCCAATAACCTTGAAATAACCAACAACCTATATAGCATCACATATTACATAAATAACACCACATCATCCATTCCAATAACCCTGATAAATAAACAACCTTAATAATGACAATTTAACCCACTTAGCGAGCTATTAATCAGCCTTGCTATCATGAAATGATCGTATAAAGATTGATATATTTAAGACATGAAATTTAAAACACCTATGGAAAAAGCAAGCCACCCAAAAGCAAACAAATTATCTACCTACAGAATGCTACCCGTCCGTTATTTCTCAATGAAAAACTGGAGTTTTACACTGATACTTCTATTTGCTATCGGTATTTCTAATCCGCTACACGCCAAAACCAATCTCTCGTTTGCAACATTGTCGCCTAAAAGCACAATATGGGGAGGTCTTATCAGAAATATTGTTCGTGAAGTCTATACCAAGAGCGAAAAAGAGGTGCTTATTCGCGTCTATTACGGAGGTGTCCAGGGCGATGAAAGTGAGATGAAGGATAAAATCACACTCGGGCAGTTAGATGGTGGTTTTTTCACAGGAAATGGGCTAGGCGCCCTTGCTGAAGAGATTCGAATCCTTGAGATACCAGGTCTTATCAAAGATTATGAAGCGGCTAGTAAAATTTACACCGCCATGCTAGATGATTTTAATCGCTACTTCAATAAAAAAGGATATGAATTACTTGGTATTTCTGAGTTGGGCTTTGCTTATTTTTACTCTAAAAAACCGATACCCTCCTTAGCTGATATTAGAAAAACACGCATGTGGCTCTGGAAAGGCGACGCGTTTGCAGGTTCCATCATGAAAACTTTAAATATACCCATTGTCGCCGTAAGTTTTACAGAAGTCCTCCCCTCACTTCAAACAGGTCTCATCGATGGTGTCTATGCCACACCAACAGGACTATTGTCATTAGAATGGCAAAATGAGGTTAATTATATGTTAGACCTTCCCCTAACACTAGTCTCGAGTGGGATTGTTTTATCCAAAAAGAAATGGGATACACTAAGTCCTAACCATCAAGAGATCATTCGTAACGCCGTGAGAACACACCTTGAACGCTATAAGCCTATTCTTCATAAAAAAGAAGAGGAAAGTCTAGCCGCCATCAAAAAAATCAATATTAAACTTCTCTCAAGCCGTGAAAATTTAACCGATCTTCGTAAAAAAAGCGATAAAATTATAAATAAATTTCCACCTACGCTTAAAACTCGCATCCAAAACCTCCTTTATAAATAATAACTCCTTTGTATATCATTACAAATAACCCCATAAGTAACACAGGTCTATAAAAAAACACCCCCGTTAAAAATCACAACACGTAAAAAAATCATTCCAATTTCACCATTACCCCCAATTTCACGCAATGAAACACCCATTAATAATACAGCCACTACTTGCTTTTGAAACATGGGTACAGAAATGGGTGACTTTACTGAGTGTGTTACTATTTACATGTGGCGTTAGTCTCTATACGGTACAAATTATTCTCCGTATTTTCTTTAAAAGCACACTTTATTGGATAGACCCAATGATCGGATACCTATTCACCATAGCAGCACTTTGGGGCGCCGCACTGGCTTGCCAGCACAATGAAAACATCAAAATAGAACTCTTTAAAAAATGGAAACAGATTAAATTTGCTGCGCTAGTAGTAGAATTCTTCTCGCTTGTAATCACAGTATTCATCATTATTGTGTTTTATTTACACTTTAATACCGTACGTGACGGTGCAGAGACCACTTTCAGTGCAGAAGCGCTGAAAGATATTCCATATATGCTTATTTTTATTTCATCGCTTGTTTTTTACATAGCTAGAATCATTCGTATCCTACAGTATCCTGCTTCACAGTTAGACGCAGACTTTGAAAAGTTATCCTCCTCTTCTTAAACAAAAAATCCACTACCATTAAGTTCATACACTACTAAGTAGCCTCTTTCACACTTCACACACCTCAAATACTTCACACAGGTACGGTCACTACATTTATTACCTTAATTTTCTAAAAAAAGTAGTCATTAATGATAGCTTTAATTACTGGCATAAGTTTTTTCGTTTTATTAGGATTAGGGACACCGCTTTATATCATAATCTTAGCGTTGTCTGGACTGCTTTTTACGATAGGCGATATTCCCCTCGCCGCTATGGTCATCAGTTTCAAACGGCTAGAAGTACAGGAATTTTTATCAGCAATACCACTCTTTACATACGCCGGCTACGCTCTTTCACATTCAGAAGTACCTAAGCGAATAGTTGTCCTCTCACAAAAATGGCTTGGGTGGTTCACAGGATCAGCAACAGCGATCACCGTTGGCGTCATGGCTTTATTCACAGCGCTTACAGGTGCAAGTGGCGTCAGTATCTTAGCCTTAGGATCGCTTATGTATCCGCTCCTTATCACAACTTCACGTGATGAACGTTTTTCTTATGGACTTATAACAGGGTCTGGCAGCATTGGACTGCTGCTCGCTCCATCACTCCCCGTAATCATTTATGGTATTATCTCCAATCAAAATTCTAGTAGCGCTAACAAAATCGATATTGATACGCTATTTGGAGCTGCCCTACTTCCCTCAGCACTGCTGTTCGCTCTTTACATCGGATATGGCATAATCATCGAACGCAGCGGGAATAAAAAACAGCTTGCTCACTCAGCCGCTCCCAGCTCCCCTGACCTATCACAATTACCTTCTAATAATAGTAGTACATTCAATCTAAAAGCAGCGCTGAGCGCTCTATTTTACGCTAGATGGGAATTGCCACTTCCACTGTTAGTCTATGGTGGTATTTATTGGGGTATTTTAACAGTGCTAGAAGCTTCGCTCATAGCATTTCTCTACACATTTCTACTACTTTTCGTTATACGACGTGAATTTACATTAAAAAGAGATTTTATTCGCATTGCAATCGGGTCACTCAAACTAAGTGGCGGCATCTTCATCATCATGGCAAGTGCCTTTATCTTAACAAATTATCTCGTCAATGAACGTATTCCCGATAAGATTTTTACAACGATCTCACCTTACCTCACGCATCCACTCGTTTTTCTTTTAGCGATCAATGTCTTTCTCCTACTCACAGGTTGTGTGCTAGATATATTTTCAGCGATTTTAATTGTCTTGCCACTTGTGCTCCCGATCGTTGAACGCTACGGTATTCATCCCTATCATTTTGCAATAATTTTCCTTGTCAATCTGGAAATTGGCTACTTAACACCACCTATTGGACTCAATCTCTTTATCGCAAGTTATAGGTTTAAGAAAGACATTGTTTTTATCTACAAAGCCGCACTTCCCTTTTTATTATTACTTCTAACAGCACTCATGCTGCTAACTTATATACCTAGTTTATCGACTTTTACACTACCTACCTCATCACAATCAAATTTAACCCCTGCTGAGAGCACAAAAAATCGTGCCCCACCACCACAAGTTCGTGATCTAACCGTTGCCTCCACAACTTCAACATCTATCACGTTAAACTTCACATCCACAGCCGATCCAGTGCTAGCAACCGATAAAAAACTGCGCTACAAAGTTATTTACATTGACGAAATGATGGATGACGCAGAACTTATGACCGATCTCGGCGAAGCCACTATCATTGATAGCATAGCCGCAACGCAATCTCAAAATACTACGCAGATCACACTCACCAATCTCAAAGCCAATACGACCTATTCGTTACTCGTCATCACACTAGACGATACCGCCAGAGAGAGTTTCCCATCAATAATTATTACCACGCAAACACTCCCCTAATCGAAATGAAACTGTCCCTGCGCGCAAGAAAAACAATTCATGCCCTTCCTATAGAGGCGTTACTTCCACAGTGGGGCGAACTCAGTGGGCATGAAACGAGTTCTATTTTAGGCGATGAAGCGGATTTTAACGAATACAAACCTTATGCCTTAGGTGATGAAGTAAGACGCATTGACTGGAAAGTTTACATGCGCAGAAAACGCTACTTTATCAAACGCTATGCCTCTGAACGCGCCCGCAGTACCCTTGTAATCATCGATGCCTCTGCTTCTATGAAAGAGGCTTTTACAACTCCGTCTTATCATAGCTCATACTCCGCAGCACCTTTAACAAAACCTAATCATAAAGCCCCCCTGCTAACAAAGCTCACAGCACCTCAATACGCCACTGACCGGTCTAAAAAATACCGCCAAGATACCATCGACAGAGGTGCCCTAGGCGTGCTCGGGTATTTATTTTATTATCTCTATCTCAAACAAGAACCTTATGGCGTTTCCCTCCTACGCAATAATAGTGTAGATTTTTATAAGATCCGTAATGGCAGCAGTCAATTAAAACGGATGGAACAAATGCTAAAAACACTCACTGCAGCAGGGACCAACTTTTACATCAAAGAACTTATTGAAAGTCTAAACCAGACGCAAGAAGTTAAAAATATCATATTTTTCTCAGATTTTCAATTGGAACCCCATTCGCTCATCCCATTTATCAAAACTATCAGTCGCAGGCACCTTTCATTAACCTGTATAGCCTATTTCAATCCCAAATTACTAGATATTCGCTTTCTAAGCGGACTGCGCTGGCTTAAAGATAGAGAAACAGGTACTTCAGCCATCCTCAATCATCGCGACATGCGCGCCTATCGTAAATTTATTATCAATCATTACGAGGCAATAGAACGATTTCTAATCGCACGGGGCGCAGCTTATCATCAATTAGACTTTAAAGATAAAGACGCTCTTACTAACTTTATCGACCTCTTCAAACGATAAAAATAAAAACCATGACTATCAAATCTTCACTCACTTTTCTGCAATTATAAAGTCATTTAAAAACCCATGTTTTTTCAAAATCCATTAGTCTGGTGGCTAGCACCGCTAGCATTAATACCACTGCTTATTTATTTTAGACAATTCCTAAAACAACACACCCAAGAATTACCCTCGCTCTTTTTCATCAAAAACCTCATTGCTAGAAAACGTAAAAACCTAAGCAAATATTTTCTGGCAGAAATTATTCTTGAAATGCTTATTATTTTACTTGCAATATTTATCTGGAGTCAACCTACATTCAAAGCAACGCCACAAAGCGGTGATAAACTCATTTTACTCATCGACGACAGCCCGTCTATGCGTTATTTTTACTTAGGTCTAGATGGCACTAGTGATACACCCACTACCCCATCAGCCTTAGTGCCTAGTATAGAGGACATTCTTACACAGAACCTGTATTCTCAGATCGAAGCAAAACGCATCTCAACGCTAGCTAAAGGAGAAACACAACCTATTACGAGCATTGATGACTTAAAAACATTCTTAAAGAATATTAGTGAAACAACCGTTCCAGCAGAATGGCAAGCACAAAACCTCAAACAAACCTTAACTCACCTCACCCCCACCGATACAACGAACGCAGTCACTTATCTTATTTATAGCGACTTCAAAGCCAATCATTTCTCACAACCTATAAATAAAACTCCGCCCATTACAGAATCCGCAGAACACAATAACGCCCCTCCTCCCTCTATTTACGCTTTAAAAGAAACGTCTTCGCCTTACATAGGAGAATTAGAACTCGCCACACGACATTTCTTTGAACAAGAAAAAACAACCCTCACACATCGTCTTTATAACATTCCGCTAAAAACAACATCCGCTAATGCTACATCCCAACCCACCTCCGAAGACCTTTTTTTAGAAGTAACCCTAGATGACAATCAAGTTTTCCTAAGCAAAATCAATTCCCCATTATCACCACCCACTACCAACTCACCACCCGCTAAGTCCGATAACAAAAAAAACAATGCCAATCAAACCACCCCCCCCACAATTCCTACAACCAATATCCTAAGTGGACGCGTCACCCAGCAAGTCCCGCTTATATTAAAAAGCGATCTCGTGTTAGATAAAGCAGGTGTACATATTATCTCCGTAGCACTCAAAAAAAACACGACTACCATTCAACGCGAGAGCGAAGTTGTTTTTGTCTATCCTAAATTAACGATTAAACCCATAGGTGCTGATAAACGGGTGACTGGTTTTCTAGAAGCTTTGTTTCTCTATGACAAACGTGCTGATGCAATATCCCTTGCCCCTGATGGAGAAATTTTATTAATCACTGATCCAGAAAAAGCACTAGCCGAATTATCCTTAACAGAACTTCAGCGGCGTAAAGCAATTGTTCTACTCTCGCCGACACGCGACCTTCGTGCAATGGAAACTGTCTTACGCCAGCTAAGTGGAACTGCGCTTTATCTAAGTTCTTTAGAAAAAATGAGTGCCCAGAGCCAATTTTACTGGAATGAACGCCCACAAAACACTCCTGCTTTTGATCCAAGTTTTTCTATCCATAACAATTATCTCAAACTCAACCCACAAAGCACAAAAAAAATCCGTACTTTATTTAGTGTCGACAGTCATCCTATATTATTTGCATTGCCTAAGAAAGCATTTTTTATGCATTTGAATGAAGCGAGTTTGCTCTCAGCACCACATCCATTACATTTAGTGTGGTTTTATGAAGCTATTTTCGCACTCAGCGGTGGAAAACGTGTCATTCCTATCTACAATGAAGCCGAATTCACACTAAGCAGTCTCAGCGCACGGCTCACTAATCTAAGCAAACAACTATTTAATAATCTAGCAGAACCTAAATCGGTAACTTCTCCTTCCCAATCTACCGATGAAGAAAACTCGTCCATTTCAACAAGCTACCTCTACAAACAAAATCTCCCACGGGTCTGGGAAGACGCTAACAATGTTTATATTGTCAAAAAACCAGCTGCCGAATACAATGCACCTTCTATTATAGAAGTAGAGACGAATGAAGCAACGCTTCCATACCTCGGTAAAGCCACCATGCTTAACGCTCCCGTTGAGAACAATCCTACACAGCAACAAACCCTCACTTTTTCATTCATCGAACCCATTGATCTAGCGTTATACTTTATTGCAGTCTGTCTTAGCGTTCTTGCTATATTACTGTTTCAGAGAATGCGGTTAGCACGCCAAACGTAATCACCTCATCTGCCACGACAACCTTACGCTTATACGTCCTAAATATGACTTAATAATCACTCATTGCTTGACTACCTATTGATTGATTGTTTATTTATTTATTTATTTATTTATTTATTTATTTATTTATTTATTTATTTATTTATTTATTGATTGATTGATTGATTGTTTATTACTTAATTAACCTATTCCTCAATAACTTATAGCTTAATGGCTCATAAAACCTTTTCAATTAATGACTTTTCTACTATAAAACAGTATCTTATTAATAGGAAATATATTAGAATTGTTATGCATCACTAAAACTGCTCATAGTCACCTTTCCATTAATAACTTTTCCACCACATAACATTATCTTATTAATAGGAGATGTATTAGAATTTTTGTAAATTGAATAAACATTGAGAAGTATAAATTGAGGAATATAAGAAATGCAGACAAAATTACTTTCACGACTATCTAATAAGCCTATCAATGCTCATTTAACTGTACTGCTTCTAGTTTTATGGCTGGCGGGCATTTTTCTTATAAACGTTCTATACAGTGCGGATAAAACCGAGACTGAACTTGTTTCACGTGTTATTGCCACGGGGTTAGAAGTTCCTTGGCAGATTGATTTTGCCCCTGAGAGGCGTATTTTTATCACCGAACGCCATGGCAGAGTTCTTGTTTTTAATTCACAAGCAGAAACCGCCTCAGGAACTCTGCCCAAACCTGCTGTATGGACAACCTTAACCAATGTATTTGAACGAGGCGAAGGAGGTTTACTAGGCATCGCTATTGATCCTGATTTCGCAACCACTCCTTATGTCTATTTAGCATATAACGAAAGTCGTAATGGAAAACCTTACCATCAATTAGTACGTTACATAGAAATCACAACTAACATCAATGGACAATCACGACGGGTAGGCAAATTAGACAAAGTGCTTATCAGTAATATTCCTGGTGCTGTTTTTCATAATGGCGGCAGACTCAAATTCGCTAAGGACAAAACATTATTCTGGGGTATTGGCGATAGATTAATTCCCGATAGCGCACAGAATCTTAACGTCCTTACGGGAAAGATTTTAAGATTGACACGCGAGGGTGGAATTCCTGGCAATAATCCTTTTCGCAATTCATACATTTACAGCTATGGACATAGAAATGTACAAGGAATTGCCTTTTCAGATAAAGGCGATCAAATCTTCGCCAGCGAACACGGCCCTTCTTCTTGGAATCTGTGTTGCCGCGACGAAGTCAATGAAATCTACGCTGGTGCTAATTATGGCTGGCCTGTTATCACAGGAGATCAAACACATCCTAAAATGATCACGCCCTTACTTCACAGCGGAACAAACATAACCTGGGCGCCGGGTGGACTTGTATACGTAAGTGAGGGCAAATGGGCACATTCCTTACTCGTCACAGGATTACGCGGTCGTTCGCTCTATCGCATCGTCTTAGCCAAGCAGAAGCGATCTAACGGTAAACTAAGTCGCAGTCGTGCCACTAAATTAGAAGTCTATTTCAATGATAAATGGGGACGACTCCGTGATATTGCTAAGGGAAATAAACGATATGGCTTCTCAGACAATTATTATATTCTCACCTCCAATCGCGATGGCCGTGGCAATCCTAGAAAAGATGATGATAAAATCATCCTCTTCTCTCTTCCATAGTCTTTTATTAGTCTTTTATAAAAGATAAGATATATAACCTCAGTATATTAATAGCAGTCTTTTAATCCAATTACTGTGACCACAGCTACAACCACTCGCATTCAAGTCTCTACCTTATACGCTAAGATTACATCTCAATGATAACTGGCTGCGTTATCATTGATTTTACAAAACAGCCTACAAATATGGTAAATATTGTAATTGTTGGGTTATGATTATTTACAGGTGTATCAATCCAATTTTCATGCCCTGCAGCCATAAGTTCATCTTATAATTAAAGTTCATGAGACGTGGTTCTTAAATAGACGCCAGTCTTAAACTACACGTTAACAATTATTTTTACAGCACAAGTTTTGATAAACCCATTTCTAAAAACACACCGAAAACATAGCAATCCGTCTATATAACATTGACCGGGCATTAGCGCAGATGGCTAGCGCGTCAGGCTGGGGGTCTGAAGGTCACTGGTTCGAGTCCAGTATGCCCGACCATTTCTCTTTTAACATGGATTTTTGCTCCTTCTCCCTCAAGAGCAAATTTAAAGCAACCTCCACTCACGTCTCCTGCTATCAATTAAAAAACCGCCAGTAACCTTGAACGAAAACTGCAGGAAATGGCAGTTCAAAAGAACCTCTCAAATTACCGATTGCTGCGTGATTGATATTAGACGGCAATTCTTCTACAATCCTTCTAGCTTCGTTATCCATTCGTTAAAGATAGAACATTTCTGTCGCATCACATCAATACCAATGGATGCTGCTATAGTAACTCCCTTAGTCGTTTTAAGAAATTTGGTGAGCGTATTAGGAAATTTAGTAGCATACAGATGGTCTAATCGTTTTGAAGGAGCAGTAGTCGGATCATTATTGATTTTCTCAGGGTTATTTCCAAATTGCAGTAAAATCTTAGTTATTTCATTTTCTGCTACTTCCAATCCTTCAGCGAGTTTAGAACTGTCGCTGAATAATAGCATTTCAAATTCGTGAATTGAAATATACGGGATAAACCTTTGATAGTCGCTCGGCTTTGGAAAAGTTTTCTTGATTTCTTTGATGGTTTCTTGGTATATGATGTCTTTGATCTGATCGGGAGTAGCAGATCTGGACACTAAGTTATTCGGCTTAATCGCAGGCCACTCTTTCACTCCATAATAATCTACCATAGTGGAAACGTAGATATTAGGATCGTTAAGAAGTTTTCGTATTTTCTTTACAACTCTATTAAATCTAACATCACCACCTCGACCATTTATATTTTTATTACCTGTGTTTACCATAGTTGCTGTCACATAGACATTATTTTTCTCTAAATATGGATATAGTATCTCATCAACAAACCTCTGTTCCGTCTCTCCTTCAATTATGATTGTAACGTTAATATGTTTGTTCATAGCTAACATCAGCAGATTATGTTATTCAAGCAAAATTCCTAAGTAGAACAATTTCTAGTTATTCTGCAAACTTTTTTCCTTCTGAGCAGCAATACTCTTTTCATACACGGGTCTAGCAGAGATGTCGTTCTTTAACCAGAGGTCGCCAATAGTGTCTTCATCTAACCATTCTTTATATTTTTCCATTTCCAATCTTTCGAACATAGAGGCGCCGTTCTCTCTATTTCTATTAACAGCGATTATATCCGTTATAGAAAAGTAATCGAGCAATCTCGGTGAGTGTGTCCCCATAATAATCTGCATTTTAGCTGAGGCTTCTTCAATTAACTCTGCTAATATCACTAATGCTGCAGGATGCAGTCCTAGTTCTGGTTCATCGATAACGATCGTTGCAGGAGGTTCAGGTTGTAGTAATACCGCTGCTAAACAAATAAAGCGAATAGTACCGTCTGAGAGGTGATAGGGCTGCATTGGATTATCCGTCCCATTCTGATGCCAATGTAAGTTAACCATTCTACGAGGGCCTTCTTCCACAGCATCGAGAGAAAAATCTTTAAAAAATGGAGCAATTGCTTTAATAGACTGAACGATACGGCGATACTGTTTGGGGAAATTACTTCTGATATAGAGAAGAAATGGAGCAATATTAGAACCATCTGCCCTAAGTCGTTCTCTACCTCCTTGCAGTGCTTCTTGAGGAAAGCGCATTCCTGCCGTAGGACTCGTATCGTGGAAGTGATACACCTTCCAGGATAAGATCGCATTATAAACTCGCTTGCTAAGTCTGGCGTCAGAACGGTTTTCTTTAACTTCAGCGACTACTTGAGACTTCGCATCGTGATTATCGCCTAATTCCCACCAATCAGGCTCTCCTCTGCTCTGATCATAAAATCTTGCTTCATCTTTAATATATGCCGTATTGTCGGGATGGGAGAATAGTTTAAATCTATGCCCTCGTGGTCCAAAATGCGTCTCAAATTCCATAAATTCTGTCATTTTTCTGCCATTAAAAAGGACATTGTCCATGCGGCCATTGTTTATGATATACGTTTGTAATTCGTCATCCATTAAGGAGCGATACATCTTAAAAAATGATATTAAATTACTCTTACCAGAGCCATTTGCCCCAATCAATACATTTAATGGCTTCAATTCAAAATCAACTAATTCTTTAATTGATTTAAAGCCTTTTATCGTTAATTTGGCTAATTCGTTATCCTTTAACGCTCTTTCACTCATAAAAAAATCCTTCCCTCGTATCTATACACATAAAAAACATAAAAAACACCCGATAAGCTGCCAATAACTACTACTAACAACGACAAATTCGTACAGTAAACCTTAATAATCCTATCTTATTCTCAATCTTATCTTATTCTCAATTCTGTTTTATTCTCAATGCTGTCTTATTTTCATATTTCTCTAGAATTTTTAGCTTGTTTAAACCTCTTGCCCTGATTGTAGTCTACACACATTGAAATTTTTTAGCAAAAATCAAGCTGATCTCACCATTGCTTGTAAAATTACCTATAAATTACTTATGAATTACTTATGAATTGCTTATGAATTGTTTACAAATTATTTATAAAAAAGTTTAAAATTAAACTATTCTATGATATAATATCATATCTTAAACGATCATTGATAATCATTCAATCATTGATAGTTATTGATGATTGTTGATAGTTATTGATGATTGCTGATAATTATTGATAATCAATATGCTTATCATTAGATAGTGCTAAAATTGACGAATGACTTAGTTTTAGACCTACTGTACATTGTAACACACCGTATAAATAACTTAATAATTATAAAAAACTGCATGTACTGAAAATTACGTGTGATGCACTGAAAATTACACGCACTTAGATTACATGTAGCTAATAAACCCATTGTAATAGACCCATCGTAACAATAAGCCCAACAATCATGCGAACAGAAAGTATTTCTAGCAACGCCATAAAAAAAGAATGGTTTTTAATTGACGCTAAAGCAGTCGTGCTCGGCAAATTGGCTTCGACCGTTGCCTCATTTCTACGCGGAAAGCACAAACCTTCATACACACCGCATATGGATGATGGGGATCACGTCATTGTTATCAATGCCCGCCATGTTCGGCTCACAGGCAATAAAGCACTGCAGAAAGTCTATTATCATCACACAGGCTATGTTGGAAATTTGAAAGAAATACCGTTTGCAGAAGTTATCAAAAAACACCCCGAACGCGTCATTGAAGCCGCCGTCAAAGGCATGTTACCCAAAAATAAACTAGGCCGCGCTCAATATCGCCATCTTCACGTCTACGCAGACGCCAATCACAATCACCAAGCACAAACACCCAAACCATTTACCATTTCATAAATTTATCCCCCTACTGCTTGTTTTATCAGCTGATCAATTACAATTATCATCGTCATTTAAATCTTATATAGCTTTTAGAACCACCACACATCATGACAACTCTTACCGATAAGGTTATTCCCGGCAAACGCAAAACATCCATTGCACGAATTCGCATCAAAAAAGGAACTGGTAAAATCACAGTTAACGGAAAAACTGCTTCAGACTACTTTAAGATCAATCGGCTCATCGAAACTATAAAAAAACCGATTGCTCTCACAGAAGACAGTGGCGCCAATCCATACGATATTACCGCTCGTATCACAGGTGGCGGCATCTCAGGACAAGCTAACGCTCTAAAACATGCCATTGCACGTGCCATTAGCATAATCCATCCCAATAAAAAGAAACTCTTAAAAGACTTCAAACTCACCACACGCGATGCTAGAAAAGTCCAACGCAAAATGTTCGGACACAAAAAAGCACGCAAAAGCTTTCAATTTTCTAAACGCTAAAAAATTATTGCGCGTAATTTTTTAAGCATTTCTTCCCAGCAGTTTTCAATTTACACTTAAAATTGACACTTAATCCGCATTTCATACTTCATTAATACTATTAATCCATACTCAGCCCACACCTAAATTTATGCTTGAACTTAGCAATAAGACCCACTGCACTACTTTTAGCTAAAAACTCCCCCTTCTCTAACCACAAAAACTAGCATTCACGCCCTTTAAAACCGCTACAATCACTCCCTAGTAGGTAAAATATAGTTATTTATATCCTATAATATAACTATGATGTCTACTACGCTAACTACTCCCTATTCACTAGCTATAGGTCTAGAACGTTCACACGTGCCTAAATCAGCTAAAAAAATTCCACTCGACGTCTACTACCCACTGATTCTAACTGCTCACGATAACTTAACAGACCAAGATAGTAAACCTACACCAGAACACACCTCAAAGCCCACTCCTTCATCACTAGAATATTTATACTCCGCACTCAGTTCCATTGATGAAACCATTAAAAATCCAGACTGTGAAACTATCTCCATCTCCCCAGTAGTGATCCAATCACTAATAGCCAAGCTAACATCATCTGATTCGAACCATCACACAACATCACTAAAAAAAATACTCCTAAATATCGCCTCTATCATCACAAAAACACCTGCCCACATCAATCATTCTACATCCTCTTACCCAGACGATCCGCCCTACCATCATTATAATTGGATCGTATCTGTAATAAAAACGCCTGCTACTCCGCCACATTCCCTGCAAAATATTTATCACAGATTGACATTAATATCTAAACGGTTAGCTTATCCGCATGATCTTAATTTAACGAACCTCTTTGCACTGCTACCCAACATTGCCTGGTGCAATCAAGGTCCTATTCTCGCCGAAGATATAGAATCCTATAGACTCAGTCAAGCCCTAGCCACACCACCTTTACTCATTACACACGTCGACAAATTTCCATACCTTGTCAATTATCACATTCCAAGTGGTGTCCGCATTGCAGACGGCGCCCGTGCACGCCTAGGCGCCTACTTAGGTGAAGGAAGTACTATTATGCCAGCAGGCTATGTGAATTTCAATGCAGGGACTAAGGGAAGTGCTATGATCGAAGGACGCATTTCGGCAGGAGTGACTGTGGCAGCACAAAGTGATCTCGGCGGAGGTTCTTCTGTTATGGGCACTTTATCGGGGGGCGGGAAAGAACAGATCACTATCGCAGCTAAATGTCTCATCGGTGCTAACGCAGGTACAGGAATTTCACTTGGCTTTGGCACAACCATTGGCGCTGGTGTCTACGTCACAGCCGGTTCTAAGGTTCATCTCCGTACAGCCGACAATAAACCTTGCGATCTCAATGGAACTGTCGTCAAAGACGGTGAAAACATTGTCAAAGCCCTTGTCCTCTCAGGTCGTGAAAAACTGCTCTTCTATACAGAATCGCACACAGGAAAACTTATCTGCAAACCCAATCCCAAATCAGCCGAACTCAATCCCATTCTCCATCAAAACTCATAATACGCTCACTAGTTATACATTCACTATTCTACCCATAACCCCTACTGTAAAATTAAAAATATAATACCACTAAATTACATTCAAGCCCCTACTCCCCTTCTTATAAGTAAAATGCTATTAGTAAAAGCAACCCGATGAAGAAATTATCACCTAAGAAAAAATCTGCTACTCGTAATGCGCGTGCTGAGAAGCGCGTCATTGTCCTTATCAATCTCGGCACGCCCAAAAGTACTCGCGTAGCCGACGTCAGACGTTATCTCTTCCAGTTTTTAATGGATCCCTGTGTTATAGATATTCCCTATCCCGCTAGACTTGCCTTAGTAGGGGGAATAATTGCTCCCCTGCGTGCATTCTCTTCAAGCAAGTCTTATCGTGAGATCTGGACTGAGAAAGGCTCTCCCCTCCTTAGCCTATCTGAGGACCTCAAAGAAAAAATTCAAGCCCGTACTTCACATCCTGTTTTTCTAGCCATGCGCTACGGAATACCCGCCATTGCGCCTACTATTAAAGCCGCACTTAGTAGCATTGATAACAAAGGAATCCTACACATCATTCCACTTTATCCACAGCATGCAATGAGTACAACGCTCACCGTTTATCGTGAAGTACAATCCGCACTATCCGCTTTAACTAAGGAAAATGATACACTTCGTAACAACGTTAAGGTCATTTATGAAGCCCCATTTTACAATAATACCGCCTACCTTAACGCATTAGCCGCTCAGATCAAGCCTTATATCAAAAAGCTGGGTACAAATAACGGCTATGACTACCTTCTATTTTCCTACCACGGCATTCCAATACGCCATCTCAATAAAATAGATGCCGCACAGCATTGTAATATGACCACAGACTGCTGCAATCGACGCAATGCACAAGCTCACGCCGTGTGTTATAGACATCAACTTATTGAGACCACAAAAGCCATTGAAAAGAGGTTAAAAATTCCCTCACAACTCGTTGGCATCACATTTCAATCACGACTAGGGAGCAATTGGCTCACACCTTATACCGATATGACCGTAAAAATGCTTCCACGTAAAGGGATTAAAAAATTGCTTGTCGTGACCCCTGCTTTTGTGACAGACAATCTAGAAACCCTCTTCGAAGTAGCCATTGAAAACAAAGATTTCTTTAAAGAAGCAGGCGGTGAAAAGCTAACGCTTATTCCCTGTCTGAATACAGAACCACGCTGGATCAATTGTCTTATGGACATGATAGCTAAGCCGCGTGATTTTACAGCGGCACTTGAGACGGCTGATCGAGCATTTACCTATCGAACGGCTGCCACGTAGCCCCCGAGTAAGTCATTTTAATAACACAAAACAACTTCTCTGAGAAAGACTGTTTCTTGCTAAAAGAATTATATTAGAATTGTCTCTTTTCTATTATACTGCGGTTATAACTTGGTAGTTTGTGTTGGCTTGCTCGGGCTGGCCTCCTTAAATCGTTGCCTCAGAAACACGTTCATGTTTGAGTCTGTAGCGAATAAGTCCTATAATGAAAATACAACTGGTTATTTTTATCTTATTAGTTACAATAAGTTCGTTTATTTTCATCCTATTTTTGTTACGCCACCATCGTCTTATTTTTCTGAGGACTAGTCCCGACAGAAAAATCCATCCGGGTGGGCCTGTGATTATACTGATGAATGAAGTTGTCGCTGTGTAAACTGCAAACGGTAACGTTATACCTATAGAACTGGAAAGAGCACCTAGTGTAGTCGTTGCCGCCAAGTATGGTGCAAAACCTAACGAATTAACCGTGAGAATGCCTGCGGTCGCTAATGCCTCTTTGGTTAAACCAATTTTTTTTTCGTATTTTTCGTTGATATCTGCTATTAACTTGTTTTGTTCTTCACGTAACGCTTTTTTAAAATCACCTCTAAATCTTTCATTTGCAGTCTTTAAAATATTTGTCTCGATTTCTACGATCGTCTCATCACCTTCAAGTACTACTTTCATCTCTTTCGCATAATTATATAATACGTCTCTATATTCCTTATCCTCCACTAGCGAATTAAATTTTTCTAGAATCCGCTGAGCAGAGCCAGTTTTATCATCATCTGGCGATACTTCTAACACCTCTGCTAGTGATTTCCTCTCTTTTTCCTTAGCTTTAGCTAAAAGGTCATCTAACGTAAAATTATTTAAAATCTCATCTAATAACCTATCATAAGCTTTCTTAGCATCATCAAAAGCTTTTTTATGTCTCCCTCCTTTATTAAGAGAATCTACCTCTTTGAAAAAATGAAGAGCTTCATCACGGTCATTTTTTTTAAGTATAAATTCATTAATTGTTGATTTAGAGATACATTCATATTTAAGTCTATAACGCATAAGCGATATAATGACAATACAACTGATTATTGTTTTCTTTTTTTCTATCCCCTGAAACGGCATTTTTATATTCACAAGCGGTATTTTTTTTGTGATGGCTTGTACCAACGCACTAATAAGAGCATCTAGTGCTGTCGTTGCTGCTACTAAACCTAGCGACTTAACTATGATAAGAATACCTGTGCTTGCTAGTGTCTCTGTGGTTAAGTTACCTTTCCCCCGGTATTTTTCATTAATAGATACTAGTAACTCGTTTTGTTCTTCATATGACTTCTTTTTAAAGCCATCTTTAAATCTTTTGTTTGCAGTTTCTAAAATAGTTGTCTCGATTTCTATAATCGTCTCGTCACCGTCAAGTGTTATTTTCATCTTTTTCGCATAATCACACAATACGTCTCTGTATTCCTTACCCTTTACTAGCAAGTTAAATTCTTCTGGAATCTGACTAGAAAAAACTGTTTTATCATTATCTAACAACACCCCTGCTAGTGATTCCTTCTCTTCTTTCTTAGCTTCAGCTAAAAGATCATCTAACGTAAAATTATTTAAAATCTCATCTAATAACCTATCATAAGCTTTCTTAACATCATCAAAAGCTTTTTTATGTCTCCCTTTTTTATTAAGAGAATCTATTTCTATGAAGTAATGAAGAGCTTCACCAAGGTCACTTTTCTTAGGAATAAGTGACTCAGATTTTTTATCGAATGCAACCATTTTTTCGTCTCATCAGTAATATTAAAAATTATTTGTTACTGAACTGTATTATTTGAACCGTATTATTGGAGATTGTCATATCAATATAGTAACATCATTTTTTATACTTTGCTTACGTTATGCGATCAATCATCCATTAATTGCCGCATGACGGCGTCAGCTACAAGACTTCCCTGCGCCGTAAGAACAAGACGAAGATTCGTTCTATTAGAATTGCTATTAGGATTTTCAATTGTTCTTTTGTCAGTGCTAGGTACCGCAGCAGCACACTCTTTGTAAATAACATCCGTTGTTTTTAGTGCAAGAAGTCGTTCTGCCAATAATGGCTTAGCACGAGCAAGTAGTTCTTCACGCTTAGTCATTGAAAACAATTTCTCAACCTCATCGAGCGCAATGCCTGTTAACATACTTCTAAGTCGTGTGATGATAAAATCATTGTATAACTCCTTAGTTGTTAATACTGTTTTGTCAATGAGAATTGAATATTTAGCCGAGATCGAAGCTGCAGTCATTGGAGTCATTGAGTCAATGGAGTCAATAGATTGGGTCGTAGCGGATGGATTTTTAGAATATACGGATAAATACTGTTTGAGATTAGAGGCAACAGATGATCGAATACGACCACCATCATAGGAATGCGCCGAGGGGCCTAATCCTAAGTAAGCTCCACCCGTCCAGTAAATTTGATTGTGTTTTGCCATATGCCCTGGCTTAGCAAAATTTGAAATTTCATAATGAATAAAACCATGCCTATTAAGCACGTCCTTAGCGGCTAGAAAATGTTCTAACGACTGCTGTTCACTGAGTGGAGGTTTAGAGCCTTTTAAGATTTGTGTATGAAGCCGCGTATTTTTTTCAAGGGTCAAACTATAAAGCGATATATGGTCTACGCCTAATGCTAGGGCGCTGTTAAGGTTAGATCGCCACTCAGATATTGAAAGCGAGGGAAAGCCGTACATAAGGTCTAGACTCAGTTCGCTAAACCCGATGTTACGAATAAGTGCACCTACCCGCTCCCAGTACTGTGGTGGATACGGAATTATCTTTCGCCCGAGGTACTTAGCGTGGCGACTGTTAAAAGATTGAACGCCGAGTGATAATCGTGTTATTCCTAAATGATGCCAGGCGCGCAGTTTTTGTTCACTGATGTCTTCTGGATTTACTTCTAAGGTGACTTCAGTTAAATAGGTTAGTGAAAAAATACTTTTAAGAGCTGTTAAAAGTTTCTCCATCAACGAGGCTGTAAGCAGTGACGGTGTCCCTCCTCCTAAATAGAGCGTTTTAATGCGCGGCTTTATCAGTTTATGATCTGGTAACTTATTATCAGTACTAAGTGATGATGGCAATGCTGCAAAGAAGTACCGTCTGGCCTGTGCTTCATTTATAAGCGCATCGATGAAAATAGCGGCATCTCTAGTGGCAGTGAGCGTAAAATAGAAATCACAATACGCACAAGCATGGCGACAAAATGGAATATGTACGTAGATACCTAGCGGAGGATGCAAAATAAGCCCTTACTCAGTCACCGTTCCCTCGAGGACCCCTTGGATATGATGGATGGCTTCGGCGTCTTCTTGGTCTAAGCGAATAGTAACGCTAGAACCCTTTGAAAGTTCAAGACTTAGAATACTCATGACAGAAGTAGCAGAAACTTCATTTTTATCTTTTATAAAACGGATATTGAGTTCTTTGCGTTGGAGTGCGTAACGTGAGATAAGCATTGCTGGCTGGAGATGAATACCTTTAGTAGCGGTAATTGTAATAGTTTTTTCTAACATAGCGGTATGGTGAGGATAAACAAAATTAAAAATTATTTTAGTTAAGGAAAATTTACTCCACGTAAGAATTGTTCGTACCTGTGATGTGTTTCATAATACGTTTATTGAATTCTTTGGCAGTATTATAACCTGTTTTTTTAAGACGTTCGTTGATCGTTGCTGTTTCTATTAAGATAGGAATATTACTCATGACCTTAGCGGGAATAACGATCATAGGAAGTTCTACGTCTAAGATAGTATGTGTTTTATGTTCAAGGCCAATAAGATCATACTCGCGCGCTGAGTCATATTTTTCAATGCAGATAACCAGTTCGATTTCTTTTTCACGAAGGATTGATTTGACACCAAACAAATGAGCGACATTGATAATGCCAATGCCATTAAACTCCATATGTGTTGCAAGCATAGGAGAGGGGTAGCCGACAAGGGTATTTCCTTTAATGCGTTTAATATTGACAACATCATCAGCGACGAAACGATGTCCGCGTTCGAGTAATTCTAAAGCACACTCACTCTTCCCGATACTAGTTGCGCCTTGTAGAAGCACTCCACTACCATAGATCTCCATCATGACACCGTGGTGAACTTCTTTTACGATGATACTGTCATCAAAAAAATTATGAATGCTGTGAACGAGTTTAAGCGTCGGAAAGCTAGAGACTGCGATTGGGATTTGATGTTGTTCGGCGAGGTCTATAAAAGATTTATGTGGAGTGTTGTTATGCGAAAATATAATAAAAGGAATGGGATAGCTGAGGAATTTTTTAAGATGCGTCAATTCTTTTTTCTGACATAATTCATCTAGATACTTGTGTTCGCCGCGACCAAAGACTTGTATGCGATCGTGGGCGAAATATCTAAAAAAACCAAATAAATTCATACCTGGGCGATTGACGGCGTGATGATTGAGTGACCGTGTGAGCACGTGATTTTTTGTGATGAGTCTCAGCTCTAAGTTTGCCTCAGCCTCGACGTAGGCAATCATATCACTAACACTAACCACAGCCTGTTCTTCTTTATACGGTAAAGGTGTCATAAAAGCAAATTTCCTCTTAAAATTCCAATACTAAGTCATGACGATTATCATATTAATACACGTAAAAAAATCAACGCACTTACTGTTATTGCTGGAAAAACAACTCAAAAAAATAACTCAAAAAAAATAAGTCAAAAAAACAAATCGCTAAGGCAGTCACTTACGTTTCTTCACGCAGCAACTTAAAATGCGTATTATTGACCTTATAAAGCAGCATTTCTCGTTCGGTGCGCAGCGACGTAAAAAACCGATAGTAGCTTTCATTATCGAGCAGAAAATCCACTGCCTGCTCAATGCTTTCCCAAGAAGCTGTAATAGGTTCGACTTGATGAATGACGATTTCTTCCTTGCTGTGATTGCTGGCTTCACGTCCGATATACTTAAGAGAGGAAAATTCCCAAATATCATTGTAAGCAATCAGCGCATATTGATCGGCGGGCGCTTCTTTGATAAGAAATGATAGATGGTCTTCGTTATTGACATTGAAGAAGCCTTTAATGGTGGGTTTTTTTTCTAAGGCGAGCTGGAGGACAGCTTCTAGATTACTCATGGGCTTGACGGCAACCTGGATATCGTCAATAAAGATTTTACTTGCTTGCTGGAGTTCTAGAATTTCACGAGAATGCCATTTGAATGTGTTTTTTTTGCGAAGAAAACGTCTTTTTTTGTCGCGCAGCGCTTCTTTATAGCGTCTCACCTGCCGTTCAATCTTATCAAATAACAGATCAATAGATTTATACATGTCATCACTAGTAATTTTATTGTGAAAATGATGATGTTCAACGGTAAGTGTCGCTTCAGCTACAAATTTTTCTTTGTCTAGCTGTAAAACAACATGAGCATGAATAATATGATCGAAGTGATACTTTACTTTTTGAATTTTAGCCTTAACATAATCGTTAAGGGCAGGTGTTATTGAAAGATGACGTCCTTGAATATTTAAATGCATGGTTATACCTTCCTAATAAAAGTTTATTAACATTATTCTTATCAGTCTTAACGATATAAATGTTACAATGTTCACCCTACAGGAGTTGTGGTGACCCTAAAATTCCTATAAAAAAGGACTCTTAAAACACGAATCCTTACAAGAAATAGAAATCTGCATAATTATATAATAATAACGGTCTGAAATATAGATAAAATATTATCACCATGCCAGCTTAGCGGATAAGAAAGGGGCGTATCTCCAATAGGTCTAAGCTAGGAGCAAGTATAGGAGCAAGTATTAATACTATTCACCGCCTAAGTATGAAATGTTTAAATATTTAATGGAGATTGAGTTTTCTTTCAATGGCAGTAATGACCGCTTTAGGTGAAATTTGTTGAATATTAAGGGCTTTACGGTAGCGTTTTTCCTTACGGCGCTCGAAAGGAATCGAACAATTGGCAGGTAAGATCTTAGTCAACTGATTGTTATGAACATATGGAGAGGCCATAATTGGGTTTGAAGGTCCAAAAATGATAAAAGTTTGACAAAGCAGCGTCCCAATATGGGCTACACCTGTGTCATTGGTGATAAGAAACCGCACTTCGTTAAGCAAAGCAAGCAAATTATGCCATGTGAGATTGCCGCAAAGGTTAATTCCTAAGCCACGACGCAATTTCTCAACACTCTCATACTCAGCATCAATCCCTAACCAGAGTGCATGTAATTGGTGATGTTGCTCTAAATACGCAGCCAGCTGATAAAAATGAGTACCACTCCACATTCGCCACGATTCTGAAGCTTGCGAACCTACTGCATAATAGCGTTTCCAATGTTGATTTGCTGGCGGTGTGGAAGATTGCTGGTCAAGTGCCGAAGGCGTATCAGAACGCAGAGAAGATTGCTGGTCAGATGCCGAAGACATATCTGAACGCAGAGAAGATTGCTGGTCAAATGCCGAAGACATATCTGAACGCAGAGAAGATTGCTGGTCAAATGCCGAAGACATATCAGAATGCAGAGAAGATTGCTGATCAAGTGCCGAAGGCGTATCAGAATGCAGCATTGGGTCTATTGAATTGCCGCACAGAGCCCGTTTTAAAGGATGATCGCAAGCAAATTCCTCCCACATAAACCGTCTTTGCTTAGGTATATAAGGTTTAAACGGTGGCTGTGGTGTTAAGAGATTGAGGATATTCGCCCAATTTTGAAAATTAGCGCTTGTTTTGTAAATAGGTATTGATTTTGTGAGCAAAATTGATCTTCCATCACTCCGATGGCCCACACGCACCTTAATTCTAGCTAAAAACGTCACTATCGCAAAAATAATTCCACCAGGCATGATCACCGCCAAATCATAACGATTCGCTCTCAATTCACCAATAAGTGATTTTAAAGCCTTCCAGGACAAATTGACACGCGGATAATGCTTTGAAACATAATCTTTGCTCTTTTTGTCTTTCTGAGCAATTTTTTCCTTATTGTTAGAAAACAATGTGAAACCTACCGCTTTACATTTTTGTACAAACCTTGTTAGGGCATTGGATTGTTGTAGATAAAGCCATTTTTTATTTTGTGTTTTACTAGGTGTTTTACTAGTTTTTTTACTAGTAGACGCCACTTTAAGGTAATTTTCAAGATAATACACATGGTCAAATTTCAAACCCAATTCATTCATCACCATCTCATGCACAAAATATGAATAACGATACCCTAAGAATGAATAACGTACTGGAATTCCACTTGTCTTGCGCAGGTGCTCGTAGTGAACTACCAATGAATGAATAGCATGCAAGGCATCTAAAGCATCCCCCAACAGCCGATTACCAACCACTAAAATGTTCATTTTACTAGATTTTATACCGTATTGCTAACGCTATATATCAAAAAGAACCTATTTACTTCGTGTCGTCCTTGAAAGAATTTTTCCAGATCGCTTTATTGGATAGCTCTCGTAAAAGACGCGTATCCATGTAAGTTTTGGAAAAAAAATCTATCAATTGTTGGCTTTGATCAGGAATAATAGGAGGTTGGGAAGCGTCTTTATCAAGATTCTTCTTTGAATGAGTCATCATTGATGAATTAATGGTGTTTTGTGCTGCAGATTGACTTTCGGACGTTAAATCGTGTGGGGTAGTAGTCTTAGTAGATTTGACGGGCATTTTCAAGGTGTCTTGAGCAGCACTTTTTGTAATATAGGCTTTCAAGCTGCGAAATCGCTCTTCAAACTGACTCCCGTTAGTTGTTTCAATGTCATTTAAAAATTGATTGAATACACGCTGAAATGTCCTAAGTGTCTCAACACTATACGTGTTAGCAACCGCAATATTCTTGTATAAATTGCTATCATGACTGACGATACGGCTTGCTAACATCCAGACAATTTTGTAAAGTGGCGTTGAGACAACATTGAATAATTTAGCATCAAAAGCCAAACTCTGCACCGTTCCCAATAAACTCAATAGCACCACATGAAGTAATGCCTGGACAACACTCATCACCTGATCATGCTCCGCAGGAGAAGTTACAATTGGAATAAGTCCCGCTTTTGTGAAGATTTCCTTAACATAAGGGAACCAGTACTCCCCACGAATAGGTGTTAACGCAATAATCTGCCCTTCAATGTCCAAATAAGGTCCAAATAATGGATGTGTTCCTAAAATCTCCACACGCGCAGAAGGACTGAATGCCACCATAGCCTCAGTCTCCTCTTTTTTAAGAGAGGTAATATCCATAAAGAGACTCCCATCTTTCATAAGCGGCATCAATTGCTTGATCATAATCAATGTCTGCTCCATCGGAACAGCTAAAATAACTATATCCGCTTGCTTAACAGCCTGCTTCGGGACAAGTTCTGTGTCCTTATCAGCAATAAGGATTGTCTTAGCAACAGGCATAAAGATTTTAGCAAAAACCCTTCCCATCTCCCCCGCTCCGCCAATAATTGCCACACAAGGTGAGCTCTGTTTCCTAGCATCCGCTCGAATATCCATAAATTTTCTACATAAATTCTCTATAAGCTAAACTAACCCATATTGTTAAATCAATCAAAACCAATCAAAAACCTCGAAAAAATCTTGAAATACAGAACACCTATAAGAAAACCCGTAATTCAAAAACACATCTTGAACTAGGTATAATAGACCCTCAGACAACTGCACGTGACGACACGACAATTAAAAAAATTGCGTCATTTCACTACAACAGCAGTTCTATAATCAAAGCACACTATGTGTTATGTGATTTCTAACTACATAAGCGTGTCTTTAAATTCCTTAGCCTTATCTTTAAGTCCTTGTTCTAATGCATTTTTACTAGACAGTCGATTTGCTTTAGCATAAGCGCGAACGTCTTCGGTAATTTTCATTGAACAAAATTTAGGCCCGCACATGGAACAAAAATGTGCGACTTTAGCAGAACTTGCTGGCAACGTTTCATCGTGATATGCACGAGCACGTTCTGGGTCTAGGGAGAGATTAAATTGGTCTTCCCAGCGAAATTCAAATCGTGCCTTAGATAACGCGTGATCTCGCTTGGCTGCGCGCGGATGTCCCTTAGCGAGGTCTGCTGCATGTGCTGCTATTTTATAAGCTATTAATCCTTCTTTAACATCATCTTTATTAGGAAGTCCTAAATGTTCCTTAGGCGTGACATAACAAAGCATTGCCGTTCCATGTGAACCTATCACTGCAGCACCGATCATAGACGTCATGTGATCATAACCTGGGGCGATATCGGTCGTTAGGGGACCTAGCGTATAAAAAGGAGCTTCATGACAAAGATCTAATTCTTTATCCATGTTTTCTTTAATAAGATGCATCGGCACGTGACCTGGCCCTTCTATCATCACCTGCACATCGTGTGACCAGGCTTTTTTAGTAAGCTCACCTAACGTCTTAAGTTCAGCAAACTGCGCCTCATCATTAGCATCTTCAATGCTCCCCGGCCTGAGGCCATCGCCAAGCGAGAAGCTAACGTCATAGGCTTTCATGATTTCACAAATCTCATCAAAATGCGTATAAATGAAGCTTTCTTGATGATGAATAAGACACCATTTAGCCATAATAGACCCTCCGCGCGAGACAATTCCCGTTAACCGTTCAGCAGTAAGTGGAACATAAGCAAGCCGTACCCCCGCATGAATAGTAAAATAATCCACACCCTGTCTGGCTTGATCGATTAAAACATCACGGTACAAGTCCCACGTCAAAGCACCCACATCACCATTAACACGCTCTAATGCCTCATATATAGGTACAGTACCAATCGGAACAGGACTATTACGTAAAATCCATTGCCGTGTTTCCATAAGATGCTTACCCGTAGAAAGGTCCATAACCGTATCAGCACCCCACCGCAACGCCCAAGAAAGTTTTTCTACTTCGTACTTAATATTAGAATCAACAATTGAAGTACCAATATTAGCGTTAACTTTAACTAGAAAATTTCTACCGATAATCATTGGTTCTAGTTCAGGGTGGTTCACATTGGCTGGGATAATAGCCCTTCCACTAGCAATCTCTGATCGTACAAACTCAGCAGGAACACCTTCACGAAGAGCGATATATTCCATCTCTTCGGTGATTTGCTTTTTACGTGCGTAATGAAGTTGTGTGACATTTGTCCCCGGTTTTGCCCGTAAAATTGATTTATTAACGGGTGTATTGGCTGGAAAATGCAGCGAACCTGCACCAGACGAAGTTACATGAGCTAATGACGACTCCGTACTTAACTCCTTTCTCCTAGCAAGCCAAGCTGCTCTTTCCCTAGCGACACCGGCGCGAACATCGACGGCTCTGTCTGTTCCATAAGGACCAGAACTGTCATAAAGATCAAGCGGTGCGTTAGGTGTCCGTGTTCCATCAGCATGAGTCGTGTCTGCTAAGTGAATGCGACGCATGTTAATTCGCACATCTGGATAAAGATCACTCTTCTTATAAACACGTTCAGAATTTGGAAAGAGTTTATATTTGATCTTAAAGCTACTGAGGTCGTCGTGTTTTTCTTTCACGTTTAATTTTGGTGGAGAGCTCGAACGAGACAATGATGAAGTAAGCATAATGCATTCCTTTAAATGGATAATGTAGAGATTGGCAATGTAGATTGAGTGATGAGTTAATGTTATAAATTGAATTTTCAGTAATAAGACGACACCTGGCTTATGATGACAACCACAGTCAAACCGATACGCTGCGACTGCTCATTAAAATAACGTGACTAGACATATTTAATTTTTTTGTTATAAAATATCATGAGACTGTTTAATGGTGTTAACAGCAGTTATAAGGGCGCGCACCTTTTGCTCGACATTGGGAGCGGTGGTGATCTCTGTGACCATTGCGAAGTGTTTCGCTCCCGCCAGGACAAGTTCCTTCAAATGTCTTTCTTTTATACCCCCCATCACGGTAACAGGAACTAGTGATTTAGACAACCGCACATTGACACGCTCTGCTGGAATACGATTTTCTTCAACAGCAGACAACATAGCTGTTTTATAATAACCCGTTTCTCTGCAGTTAGAATGAGACGCATCATTAAGCAATTGCTTAAATAATCGATTAAGGTTCTTAAAATTAGCAATACCCAATGCAGGGGTTGTTGGGTGAGCCTTTGTTTGTGTTGGATAAATGGGACCTATATTCATATAAAACAACAACTCACTTCGTGCAAACGTACTCGCTACCTTTATTTCTGCAGCATTGTGGGTAGAAAGCCCAATGATAAAGTCATGATCTCTCTTAGCTTGATGTCGTTTAGCAAAAGCTAAGTGTAATGGGAGATCATTTTGTCCAAGATGAACACCATTGGCTTCGGCTAGAGCTATGTCAATGTTATCGTTAATGATAAGCAGCGCTTTATATTGTTCGGTCAATTTTTTAATAGAACGTACTTTAGTAGTAAATGACGCTGAGGTAGAAGTAGAATGTGTTTTATCTCTGAGTTGAATAACTTTTGCTCCAGCAGCTAACGCTGCTGCTATAACTGTTTCTTCAGTTCTTCCTAGACAAAATTCATGTGAAATAACAGGATAAATGGGAGTGGCGGTGAAGACTTGCATTAGCTTATTTGCTATAGGTGGGGGGGTGGCTGTGGCTAATTGTGAAGACTCAGACGTAGGATGCTTTACCCTAGCCGATAAAAGACTGGCTGAGCGTGTGGAAGCGTTAATAGGAATATTCAAATTGGCTAGCCTCCACCGACAAAACGAACGATCTCGACTACACTACGTGCATTAAGGGGTGTCTTGGCATATTCAGAGTGCGGGACAATATTTTCATTGAGTTCAACCGCGCAGTTTATCGGGGGGATGTTGTACCGATTAAACAGGTCTAATAACGATGTTTGTTTGTTAATTTTAACGGGTTCTCCGTTGAGCATAATTTCAATTTCATCTACCGCAGGTTCGCCCGAGGCAACTGTCTTTTTATCTTTAGCCGTCGCTGTTGCTTTAGGGCGAGGGGCTTCTATATTAATATTTGACTTATCCATGAAATTTCTTACAAGACCTTCTCGTTTAGCTGCTCATCCTAATATTCAGATTACCTTACAATTACCTTCAAATTGCCTTCAAATTACTATCCATTATTAACCATTAATGATCAATCACCCATGCAATTACTATCAATCACCTATACAATTATTATCAATTATTAATCATTAATGGTCAATGATCAACCATTCATAGCACTCATTAACGCACTAGATAACTCACTAGAAAAAATAGCCTCTTTGAACATTAATTGATACACTACACTATCAGACACATTACAATATTATATATTCAACCTCAAGTTAAATTGATTATATATTCAACTTCAAGTTAAATTGATTATATACTCAACCTTAAGTTAAATTGATTATACATTCAACCTCAAGTTAAATTGATTATATATTTAACTTCAGGTTAACTTGATTACATATTCAATCTCAGGTTAAATTAAATATTATTGGGCTTTGGTATCAATCGCATCTCCTCTGAGAGTTATTAATTTGTTACCCTAGGGGTTATAATTTATTTGTTTGTTAGTTCGTTAGTTTGTTTGTCAGTTAATTTATATATATTAAAACATAGATTAGTCATTTAGCAGAGATTTTTTTAAAGAAATTACAGCATTTTTAAAATTTAAGGTTGTTTTCTTATTTTTCAATGTTTTCATAGTAGCAATAAATTGAATTTTAATAAGATTTTCAGTTTTTCCACATATCTTACTAGGCATTAAATGTCTAGTAATGGGCATGAATATGTAAATTTCATGAATCTGGACATTAAATTTTTTATAACTGGGAACCTTTATATCCTTCTAGACGTTTATTTTTTCATCAATATTGTTAATTTATGGCGGTACGGGTTATGGTTTGAATGGACGCCTTGCGGTTTATTGAAGGCTAGCTACCGTTGAATCCTCAGGAATGATTAAATTTTGATTTTGAAATTGTCAGATTTGAGTTGAATCATCGTTAAATCATTAGATATTATCAAATTTTGAAATTATTGAGTCTTAATTGAGCTACCGTTAAATCGTCAGAAAGGGTTAGATTTTGATTTTGAAATTGTCAGATTTGAGTTAAGTTATCGTTAAATCATTAGATATTATCAAATTTTGAAATTATTGAGTTTTAATTGCGCTACCGTTAAATCGTCAGAAATGATTAGATTTTGATTTTGAAATTGTCAGATTTGAGTTGAATCATCGTTAAATCATTAGATATTATCAAATTTTGAAATTATTGAATCTTAATTGAGCTACCGTTAAATCGTCAGAAAGAGTTAGATTTTGATTTTGAAATTGTCAGATTTGGGTTGAATCATCGTTAAATCATTAGATATTATCAAATTTTGAAATTATTGAGTCTTAATTGAGCTACCGTTGAGTCCTCAGGAATGATTAGATTTTGATTTTGAAATTGTCAGATTTGCGTTGAGTCATCGTTAAATCATTAGATATTATCAAATTTTGAAATTATTGAGTCTTAATTGAGCTACTGTTGAATTGTCAGGAATAATTAGATTTTGATTTTGAAATTGTCAGATTTGAGTTGAGTCATCGTTAAATCATTAGATATTATCAAATTTTGAAATTATTGAATCTTAATTGAGCTACCGTTGAATCCTCAGGAATGATTAGATTTTAATTTTGAAATTGTCAGATTTGAGTTGAGTCATTGTTAGGTTGAGTCATTGTTAGGTTGAGTCATTGTTAGGTTGAGTCATTGTTAGGTTGAGTCATTGTTAAATTATCAAATTTTAGGCACGTCTTAGAAAATCAAGGATATTTCATGAAATTATGTGCAGGAGCTATTCATGTTTGGATTGTGCAGTCCGCAGAAAACTACTCGCTAGCAGAAACTAGAAATCTAGATATTTCTAGAGATTTTAACAAACGGGCTTCTTTCCCATCGCATTTAGCAACTACTCCCTCACATAACAAAGACTGTTATGAGCTAGCAGAAACTAAAAATCTAGATATTTCTAGAGATTTTAACAAACGGTCTGCTTTCCCATCGCATTTAGCAACTACTCCCTCACATAACAAAGACTGTTATGAGCTAGCAGAAACTAAAAATCTAGATATTTCTAGAGATTTTAACAAACGGTCTTCTTTCCCATCGCATTTAGCAACTACTCCCCCACATAACAAAGACTGTTATGAGCTAGCAGAAACTAGAAATCTAGATATTTCTAGAGATTTTAACAAACGGTCTTCTTTCCCATCACATTTAACAACTACTCACTCACATAATAAAGACTGTTATAACAAAGATTGTCGTTTCCCAACAAGTCTTTCAAATCACCACGATGTTTCACCAGTAATAAAACCGTCCCAGCAACAAGAATTATTACTTTTACAATGTTTTAATATTCCAAGTAATTACTCCAAGCAGACCTCTAACAATTTATCAACATCACAAGGAACATTCATAAAAGGAACATTTATAACGACCGACTCAAAAGATGTTATGCCATTGGTTATACCCTTGCAAGACTCGGCAATTTACACGCGAAATCCATTAAGCCGTGCTAGATTTATTGCTACGGCAATTGCCAATCATTACTATCTTCCAGAGCACGCTAAAAAATCACACCCAAACAAACTATACCCAAACAAACCACACCCAAACTCCTTAAAACCACACCAAAGTTTTTCAAAACCACACCAAAACCTTTCAGACCAACCATACTTCACAACCCCAAGCAAAAACAATAGTGAGAATAATCAGCAGAAGAACATTGAATTAGAAGCTAGAGAGCACAATAGAACAGAAAATCGAGCAGAAAATCGGACAGATAACTGGACAGAAAACTGGACAGATAATAGAATAGAGAGTAGAACAGAAAACAGGATAGAAAACTGGAATAAAAACCCAGACCCGTACAAAAACTCGCTTAAATCGCCCTATTCTCTACAAAAATCAAATCCGCACCCTACCAAGCAACCCACTAATCAATCCACCAATCAATCCAATCATCCCTCCTCAATTCATTCTCCCTATAACAGACAAAAATTTTACACCCTAGCCGAATCTAACCGGAATAAACCACATTTTAAGAATTCTTCGCTCAAATTTTCTATTTCTCACACATCAGGTATTCTACTTATTGCCTACACGCTCGATAAAGAACTGGGTATTGACATTGAAGCGATGACACGGCTCTTCAATATCCACCCATCCAATATCAAAGCTCCCCAAAACACATCTTTAAAAAGCACGTCTAACACGTCTCAAAAAAGCACGTCTAAGACATCTCTAAAAAGCACGTTATCAAATACATCGCTAAAAAATACGTCTCTAGCTAAGACGCTTACAAATCACAAATCACCGAAGTTGTCATCAAAGTCTCCACTAGCCGCCTCAGTACCCAAGTACACTTCTTCATCGCTACCTCCAGCAGTACATCACTCTTCTAATCTCTCACATCCTATTATAACCCGTCTATTACAACTTGCTAATCGCTTCTTTCCACCTAGCGAAGCTAAGAATCTTAGAACCCTAGCGTATAATCTGCAGATTTCTACCCCCTTAAAATCTACTCCTCTAATAGCACGCATTTTCAAATTTTTCACCCCCAAAATACCTCTAAACCCATATTCACCCACATTAGCTCCACATTTACCTTCACGGCTGATTCCCTTGATTGAGGCTTTTTTACTGCTCTGGACAACCAAAGAAGCCTATGCCAAAACCTGTGATAAACCTTTATTTAAAGCCATGAAACAATCCCAACAGAGCATTGCCAAAAAATTTACTCTACTTCACTTCTCACTCACACATCCCTTCACAGAATTATCACACCTCTTATCAGAATCTCCACCATTAGAAGACTCTACATCCCCACTCTCCGAAGATGCCACATTCCCACTCTCAAAGAATACTATGTCCTCACTCTCAGAGAATACTATATCTTCACTCTCAGAGAATACTATATCCTCACTCTCAGAGAATACTATATTCTCACTCCCAAAGAATACTATATCCTCACTCCCAATAATAACAACAAATCCTACCACAACCACAAAAACGACACCCAATCACCACGAAACCGCAATAAAACAACTCCCCACAGAACCGTCTTTCAAACCACCCTTCATCATAACCATTGTAATACAAAAAGAGTAATACCAAAAGAGCAGTATAAAAACAACTCCCCGCAGTACAATTATACTTCTAAAGAAATATTCTACATCATGATAACCACAGACCTATGCATCTCACATTCAAGCAATAAAGCAATATTTAAAGCTAAGAAATCATACTGCCCACTTCACCGCCAGTAATACACCCCCCCAAAGAATATCCCAAGCACCGTTTCACCACTTAATGATACAATTAACACCATAAAATCACACAGAAAAATACTTCTAAAATCATCTCCCAAAAACCATTTCGCTTCAAAAACATTTCACTTCTAGCAGACTATTTCTATTATGTATAATTTTCGCTTTATATCATGACTTAACACTTAACATCATGTCATTTAATTATTGAACTTCACATCTCGTTTATCACATTGTCTAATCTCCCATCATTCAAACTTCACATCTTGTTTATCTTATTGACACACCTTTAACACAACAACCATGAACTTAATGCTCTATAACTCACTGACAAGACAAAAAGAACGTTTTAAGCCGATTGCTCAGCAGAAGGTTAAAATTTACAGTTGCGGCCCCACAGTCTATAATACACCGCATATTGGGAATTATCGCTCATTTCTATTCTCCGATCTACTTCATCGCTTTTATAAAGCATTCGATTATCAAGTAACACTTGTCATGAATATTACGGACATTGACAATAAAACTATTGCCGGCGCAAAGAAAGCGCAGCTTCCGCTCAGTGCCTACACAAAACATTACGAACAAGAATTTTTAACCGATCTAAAAACACTCAACTTCCTCCCAGCAACCACTTATCCTCGTGCTAGCGAACATATTCCTGAGATTGTTACAATGATTGAGACACTGCTTAAAAAAGGACACGCTTATGAAGATTCAGGGTCTATTTATTTCAAACTTGCCTCTTTTAGAGATTATGGCAAACTCTCAGGAATCGATGTCGAGCATCAACTCGCAGGAGCAAGCAATCGCATCGAAGCCGACGAATACAGTCGCGACACCATAAGCGATTTCGCTCTCTGGAAAATGCATAAACCTACCGAAGACGGTAACGTTTTTTATGAAACAACTATTGGAAAAGGACGCCCAGGATGGCACATTGAATGCTCGGCTATGAGTCAAAAGTATCTCGGCACGCATTTTGATATTCATACCGGCGGCATTGATAACAAATTTCCGCATCACGAAAACGAAATCGCACAATCCGTCTGCGCCACAGGAAAACCCTTCGTCAATTATTGGCTTCACGCCGCCCATCTAATGATCGAAGGCCAGAAAATGAGCAAATCCCTAAACAATATCTACACATTACGCGATCTCCTAAAAAATAACGCCCATCCCCTAGCCATTCGCTACATGTTACTCTCCACACATTATCGTCATACTTATAATTTTACATTTGCAAACATTGAAGCCTCCTACAAAGCACTCTCACGTCTCGCCCGTACTTATAAATACCTTGAAGCACAGCTTAAAACACAGCTTCGATCGGCTACTTCCAATCATTCTGGCAAATCCACTTCCCCACATGAAGACCACCACTCATTACTCTCCACCATTGAAGAGAAATATCGAGCATTCATCACCCATTTAGAAGACGATCTCAATACCTCAGGAGCACTAGGCGATCTCTTCGATCTAACCCACATTCTCACGAAAACATTCAATATCACAGACCCGCCACATTTTACACCACCCACTCAACCCGTCCTTCCGCAGGCGATTGTAACCGCTGCTTTAAATTTTTATCGCAAAGCAGACTTCATATTCGGTCTCAATCTCAAACAATTGAGCTCTGAAACCGTTCAAAACCCCCTAAATCACTCCAACATCCCCAAAGACATAGAAGACCTCGTCACCGAACGTAACACACTCCGCAGACAAAAAGCTTTCTCTAAAGCCGATTTTGTTCGTAAAAAATTACTCTCCTTAGGATATCAGCTCATTGACACTCAAGAAAAAACCATCGTCCAGAAAATCACTTCCCCATCGAAAGAATAACACCAAAGGCCCCCGCTCCCCAGCCAAGCCTTTAGCTAAGCGTAGAGCTAACTTCCGACGATCAGATTCTCATAAAAAACCAACCCGACCCGCCCAGGAACTCTCATCTGTTCGCTCAGACAAAAAAATAGCAACAGTAACTACAACAACTAAAAATAGTAGCGCATTGTCACGTTCAGACACTGCCAATCTGGTGGGGTATCATCCTATTTTATCCGCCCTAGACCATGGCTACACCTTTAAAAAACTCTATATTCAGAAATCACTTCAAAGTGATAAACAAGAATTTCTTATCAAAAAATGCAAAGCTCTCAATATTCCTTTTTATTTCGAAGAACGCACCGTCTTAGACACGCTAGCCCATGGAACTCTACACCAAGGTTTAGTCGGCGAACTCAAAAAGGGTCCCCAAATCAAACCCGATCTAGCAAAATTCCTCACCACCTTGCAGCACCGTAGCGATCAAGCCACGTCCTATCAGTCTATTATTATCATTGCTGATCACATCACAGACCCAAGGAATCTCGGCGCCTTATCACGCAGTGCTGTATTTTTTGGCTGCGATATGATCGTTCTCGAAGAAAAACACACCGCCCCGTTAGAAAGCACTGTTCATAAGACTTCTGCTGGCGCTTCACTGCTCATCCCATACCACATCAGCCCCAAACTCTCCCAAGCACTCTCCACCCTTAAAGCAGCAGGCTACACCATCATTGCAAGTACACTCAGCACACATCCTGCCGTCCTTACCCTGCAACAATTATTAACACAGCATAGTAGCCATTTAGCTAAAATTGTCTTACTTATCGGTAGCGAAGCACAGGGCGTCCGTCCTCATCTCAAACGCAATTCTGATCTTCACGTCAAAATCACAGCCTACCACTCAGCACCCGTCAATTCTCTCAATCTTTCCGTCGCAACGGGGATTCTTCTTTATGCACTACGAAATGCATCGTGATTGAGATTCCCACGTTATTCCCGTAGTTTTTTAACGTGATAGTATAATGTATGTATGCTTGACGTACATTGAACCGCCCATTTTATCATTTTTAAAAAGGACCGCAGCATGGCAGAATTTTATCTTGGAAAATTCAATCTCAGTGACGACGATTTTCAAAACAAAACATATACAGGATCATTAAAAACATCTTATCTAGATAAAAATCATCAAGGTAAAAAGGTTGAAATTAAAGAGGGTGATTATGTTTTTCCTGTACACAGAGCAAATATTTCAAAGTTGTGGAGGGTTACGGAAGTTAAAAAAGATAATGACGAAAGTAATAATAATGATCCAAAGGGCACTATTCAATTTGAGAGTATAGTATCCCTTAAAGAAGACAAAAAAATTAAACTTCAAGACTTTGTCAAATGCAGTTATTTTGAGTTAGACGAAATTCTTATATACAGACAAAAACAGAATACTTTTAAAGAAAAGTTTTTCCAACTTACCCTTACCAAGGAAACCATCAAAAAACCTAAGAAAGACGGTAATAACAATAAGTTTGATGAAGAAAAAATCAAAGAGCATTTTAAGAATATTAGCAAAAAAAATAATTTTAGAAAAATATATATCGCTGATAAAGATGATAACAATGGTTACAAAGAGGGAGATATTAAAGTTGAAGTAGAGAACGTAAAGAAAAATGGAGAGAAAGAAGAAAAAGGAATATATAAAATTACTCAATTCCAAGAATATAAGAATAGTAAATTTGGAAAATACGAACCACTTCAAAAGTTATTCAATAGAAGAACGGGAACGAAAGGAGACATACTAAAAACACTTAATCAAAGATTCTACAAAGAGTATGAGATTAAGGGGGCTGATGTAACATTAGATGGCATTCTCAAATTAGCGCAGCTTAATATTGAGTACAGAAAAGAAACCAATGCCAAGCAAAGTTCAAGCTTAGAAGAAAAAAAGAAATATATTAATATTGTCCTAAAAAAAATAAGTAATAGCAGATTTGAAATAGATGATGTTCGTGGTTTATATGACTATATTATAGCTGGAGTGGGACACTTAAAATTTCCTCCAATTAGAGATGAAAAAATATATAGTAATTATATAAATTTATTAGATACAAACCTTAATTTAGTATTGTACGGACCTCCTGGAACTGGCAAAACCTATACTGCCCGTCAGATAGTTATAGAGAAAGAACTGAGAATAATGAATAAACAAGAAAAGGATAATGATAATATATTTAATAAACTCATCAAAAATGGGCGAGTCGAGTTTATTACTTTTCATCAGTCATTTTCTTATGAAGAGTTCGTTGAGGGAATTAGACCTACTTTAAAGAAACCTAATTCAACCTATGAAATAAGTAACGGCGTCCTTAAACGAATATCAAACAAAGCAAGGAAAGCATGGAAAGCATGGAAAGCATGGAAAGCAAAGGAAGATCTAGAGAAAACAAAGAAAGCAAAGAAAGATCTAGAGAAAGCAGAAAAAAAACTAAACCATTATTTAATAATCGATGAATTAAATGCAGGAGACCCCGCTAGGGTATTTGGAGAACTCTTTACACTTATAGAAAAAGATAAACGAGGAGAGTTTTATAAAGTAACACTTCCTTATTCTGGAGAGAGGTTTAACATCCCAGATAATTTATATATTATCGCTACGATGAATACGGCAGATAGAACGAGCACTGTTCTTGACACAGCTTTACGTAGAAGATTCTTTTTTTATGAATTAGAACCAGACTCTGAACGTATAAATGGTAACGATGGGGCTGGAAACATTGAACAGTATAATGAAAAAGATCCTGATAATGTTTCTAAGTTTACAGTAAATCTTAGAGAAATATTGGACACATTAAATAAAAGTATTACAAAAGAAATCGATCGCGATCATAGAATCGGCCACGCTTATTTTATGGAAATAGATACTGTAAAGGAAGCTGTAAAAGATTCAAAGGATATAAAAGAAAAAGATTTAGAAGCAGTCTGGTATCAACAGATTATCCCGCTGCTGATGGACTACTTTTATAACGATAACGATAAAATCGAAGAGATTATAGGAAAAAAGTTTGTTCCTAATGATAATGGAAAGATTAAACGGTTAGAAGGTGATGAGTTTATAGAAGCTCTTAAAGAAAAATTTGAATCCGCTATTACCGGAAAAAAGAAATCCCAGGCAAAGAAAGAAAAGAATAAAAATACAAGTAAAAAAACATAAGAAGCCACCTAAAAAATAACTTTAAAACATTTCATGGACGAATCTAAAAAAACTGTCTCAACTCAGAAAGGCAAAAATTCATCTACTAAAAATGGACAACCTGGAAAAACTATCTTAACTCAGAAAGGTAAAGAACTATCTATTACAAATAAGATTGAGAAAGTTAAACTTAATAATTTTCATTTTGGGTACATTATAGACAAAAAAGGACACCACTTTATATTAGCCAACCGATGTGCTGAGGATATAAAGGGTTCTAATAAAGATAAAAAGAAAATTGCTGAGCGAGTCTTAGTCCACTTCTTACACGAATACAATGACTTTGTATTGAGCGAGTGTGAACATTACAAAAGCAATACAGAATACTGTAATAATACAAACAAGACCATCACGTATTATACTAAAAATAACAAGGCTGCAGATAATAAGTTTTATGATTTAGTAGAGGTGTTCATCGATATTTACGCAGATAAACTTGCTAAAATATGTGACGAGAATAAAAAACTTATCTCTAGCTACGATAGAAATGAACCTTCTAAAAAAATATGGGTTCCATTATACTTTAAACGTTTTACGAATTACAGTAGGAACATGAAAGGCTTCACCCCTAACAACACACTCAATCAATTCTTAAAAACTACGGCTGAGTATCTTACCGATCATACCTATAATAAAAATACCATAAAGCGATTAAGACGTTGTCTAGAAGCGATGAGATATGTCAAAACACTTCCTAATATCGAAAAAAACTTTAAAGAAAGATATTTAGATAATAATAATAAATATTCGATAGCTGAAACCCTATTAAAAAAGCTGCCCTATGATATTAGGAAACGTCAGAAAGAATATTATAAAGATCTTTTTAATCTGGCAAGGTTGTTTTATAACATTAAAGATTATAACTTAAATTACCCCACTCGAGGAAAACTTGGATTTGTTTTTACAGATCATAAATTATATGAAAGATTTATAGGTCGCATCTTAGAGAATTGTCATGATATTAAGGAAGTCTCAGAAAATCAAAAAACAATTATAGCAACTGGTGAGAACTCTAAGGCGGAAATAAAGATTGAACCTGATTATGTTGTTTCGAAAAACTCCTCGACTGCTTCGAAAAACTCCTCGACTGTTCCGATAGTTCTAGACGCTAAATTTAAAAATTATAAAAAACCTCATAACCCTGACTTTTATCAGATGATTACATATGCCGTTCATTATAAGAGCCAAAATACTGTTTTAATTTATCCTAGACTTAATGATAAACATAAAAAAAGAATTATTGATACTTTTGATCTAAACGATATAGATAAAAAACTTGTTCATAAAAAAATGTATATCGTAATGTTAGATCTGCTAGGAAAAGGTGATAAGCTGCTCCATACAAAATATTTTACTGATAATATGGAAAAAGTCTTAGGTAAAATTAATTGAAATCATACAAGTTTTTTAAGAAATTTTAATGGTTCTTAACGATTTCTTCCCTAAAATTCGTTAAATCGTATGATATAATACACGTATGATGAACTCGGTTCAAGTTACTACGTCACATCTACTTCTTAGCAGTGTTCAGCTGCTTGGCCTCTTACTATTAGTATAAGCACATTCCTGCGCTGGGAATGATGCTTTTTGAAGAGTCTAGGACTCTAATAAGTGTAATATAAAATAAAGTAATTAATCTATCCGTACCATTATCTATATAACCGTTAGCTAGATATTAACCCCTTAGACTAAGGAAAAATCATGGACACATCAAAAAAATACAGCAATCCACACGCATTCGCCTATGCAAAACGAAGCTGGCCTGATAAAGAAATAACACAAGCACCCCTCTGGTGCAGTGTCGACCTCAGAGATGGCAATCAAGCGCTCATCAATCCGATGGATTTACAAAAAAAACTTAAATTTTTCAAAGTACTCTGTGAATTGGGATTTAAAGAGATAGAAGTAGGCTTTCCCTCAGCCGCCCAAGTCGAATACGACTTTGTAAGAAAACTTATCGAAGAAGACCTAATCCCAGACGACGTAACCATTCAAGTGCTCACGCAAGCACGTAAAGAACTCATTGCCCGGACAATGGACGCCATTAAAGACGCCAAACGTGCCATCGTACATTTATATAATTCTACTTCCATCGACCAGCGCGACATCGTCTTTCGTAAAAACAAAGCAGAGATCATTGCCATAGCCACACAAGGCGTCAAGTGGATCAAAGAGCATATCACAAAAGAACACGGTACATTGGTTTTAGAATATTCGCCTGAAAGCTTTACTGGAACGGAGGTTGATTTTGCTCTTAGTATTTGTGAGGCTGCTTTTTCTACGTGGCATGAAGGCGCGAGTCCTTCTAATGAAAAGGTCATCATCAATCTTCCAGCCACCGTAGAACTCTACGGTCCACACCGTTTTGCTGACCGCATAGAATGGTTTGCTGATAATTTTTCAAGCCGAGAGGATATTATCCTCAGTTTGCACACGCACAATGACCGGGGAACGGGCATTGCTGCGACCGAACTTGGCTTGCTTGCAGGTGGAGACCGCGTGGAGGGAACGTTATTTGGTAACGGCGAACGTACCGGCAATGTCGATATCATCACATTAGCACTCAATCTATACACACACGGCATTGATCCTAAGCTAGCTGTAAAAGACGTACCTCGTCTGGTAAAAATTTCTGACGAGTGCACGGAAATTCCATTGTCCAAGCGACATCCTTACGCAGGCGAATTGGTCTTTACCGCCTTTTCAGGATCACATCAAGATGCTATAAATAAAGGACTGGCTTACCAGCGTGATCATAAATTAAAAAATTGGCGCGTACCCTATTTGCCACTTGATCCTGATGACATTGGCAGGACGTACAAGGCTATTATTCGCATTAACAGTCAATCCGGTAAAGGTGGGCTTTCTTATATCATGCAACAGGAATTTGGATATTTACTTCCCAAGCAAATGCAAGTAGAATTTTCAAAATACGTCCAAACCCACTCAGAAGGCACGATGGCTGAAGTGAAGCCTGAAACGGTTCGTTCGCTATTTGAAAGCACGTACCTCAATCAAAAAAACCCTTACCTTAAATACATCAAAGTAAGACCACAGTACATTGACGATACGAAAGTGCAATGTGAATTGACCATTGCTAAGAGAAGCCGTCCTAAGAGCGATCATTATGAAACAGCGACCTATACAGGCACAGGCAATGGTCCCATTGACGCGGCTAAAATAGCCCTAGAACAATTGATTGGAAAATTTGAACTCCTAGACTACCATGAACATTCGCTAGGACGCGGGTCTGACGCTACGGCAATTGCCTACGTAGAAGTCAAATGCGGTGATCGTACCCACTTTGGCGCCGGTGTTGATCCCAATATTACAGCCGCTTCACTGAAAGCGCTTGTGAGTGCCCTCAATTTTTTTCATGATAAAACGTCGTAAAACGTCATAAAACGTCGTCATTGGCACCTTTAAAGTCACAACCACAGTCTAAATCAAACATTTTAATTGAAGACTTCGTTATAAAAAGCAGCAATCAATTTGAACGAACCCGTACACACAAAAAGGCGATTAGGAGCTTGCTTGACTTTCAGGTCTGCTAAGTTTGAAACTTCACGAAAAGAAGCGCCCCTAGCCAGGCGTGTTTTCTTAGCCCGAGTACAAACCTCAATTCTCCTTTCAGCGCGTACAAACGGAAGTTCAATGTGACAAAATACAAAATCCCAATGACGTGGAATCTCTGCCACTAAAGATTCAATTGCCTTATCAAAGAAAGCATAAAAACAAAGTGTAATTGCTTGGTAGTGCTTTAATGCTGGCTGGGTAGAGATTTCATTTACAAGATACCTCAATGAAAGAGGTGTATGAGCTCCGTCTAGAATGACATTGTGTTTTCTCGTATATCTTCCTAACGGTGGAGAAAGTGCCATTAGATGTGCAATGTGTGATTTTGTAACATTTAAAGACTGAGTTTTTTCAATGACCGTACAGGCTAAGGCAATATTTTCTTTAAGTGCGCTAGCACATCCTGGAACTCCAGTAGTAAGCAGATGGTTTGGAGAGACGTTATGAAAAGCAGCACCCACTTTTTTAGCGGCAGACTTAAAAACTTGCCTGATGACATTGATTTCTGTTTTAGAAATATGCGTCTTTAGAATAGATGGCAACATTTCATCATCGTTAAGCTTGGCTTTGCCAGTGGAGTCTTTTTTAGAACTGCAGCGCTCTGCAGACATGGTTTGGTGCTGTTCGGACGTTCTTTGTTTGGAGGCATCACAATAATTGATTGGATAATCTAGAAAAAAAACGGGAATCTGCGACTTTATAACAGCAGCTTTCTCGCCAGCAATAGCTTTCAATGTCTTCCCAAGTTTATCCATATGATCATAATCAATCCGTGTGACCAGTGTTGCAATAAGATCAGAGCTAGTAAGAATATTAGTAGAATCCCATCTTCCACCAAGACCTGCTTCGAGAACAGCAATGTCAATTTTTGCTTCACGCATCACTTGAAAAGCAGTTGCTGTAAAAACATCGAATAGCGTAACAGTAATGGGTATTGACTTAACTTGCAGCAAAATACGTTCTAAGACTGGAATAAGAACAGACCATGTGATATGAATGCCATTGATTGCTATACGTTCTCTAATATCAAAGACGTGCGGCGAAGTATATGTCCCAACACGAAATCCTGCTTTGATTAAAAGTTGTGTAAGATAAAAAGCAGTTGACCCCTTCCCCTTAGTGCCGACGATATGATAGCTCTTAAAATGATGCTGGGGATGATCTAAGGTAGATAGCAGAGTGGAGATTCCCTTAAGGTTATAATGTTTCTGCGTGTAGGGAGTTGTGCGGCGTTTTTCAAAATCACTTAACCCGTACAAGTCCTCTAAGACTTCAGTGATCCTCTGCTCTGAAATAGCCATAAAAAGTATACTCAGAATAAATCTTACTAGGAATTAATTACCCCAATTGCTCCGTATGAAGCCAGTAAAAACAATCATTCCTCCAAGCAGTCGAGTCACTACTTTGTCAAAGCATAGAGAATAACGTTCATCCCAAAACGTAGTGCCTGTTGTCTAATAGCACTACTATCTTTATGAACATGATAAGGCGCCCAGCCGTCTCCTATGTCAGTATTTTTGGTATACAAAATAGCGATCTCCCCGTCATGAAATATTGCTTGGACTTCTGGAGGACCGCCGTCGTGTTTATGAACTTTAGGAGCGCCATTTGGAAATTGATAATATATATGATATAGCGGGTGACTGAGTGGAGGTGCACTCCACTTGCGATCGGGAAAAATTTTCTTAACGACTTTCTGAACGAATGGGTCTAGACCATAATCATCATTGATAAATAGCATGCCACCATTTTCTAGATATTCTCTAAGCCTAGCCGCTTCACCTGTACTCACTACAAATCCGCCGTGCCCTGTAATATAGAGGAGTGGATACTCAAAAAGGTCTGAGGTGATCTCAACAGTTTTACTCTTAGGCGCCGCTGTCATAATATCATGCTTATTAATAAATTTCATAAGCTCCTTAATGCCGACTTGTCCTTCATACCAGTCGCCACCACCGTTATACTTGACAACTGCAAACGTGTAATCATAAGCGCCTTGGTGAGAAGGCTGTACTTGCAGGCTATTTTGATTTTTAATACTAGACGTGTTAGGAGCAATATTTGTTGTTTTAGGCTTGGTAGTATCAGGTGGCTGCTGCGTCCCAATAAAGCTAGGCATCCCTACCATAGCAATCACCAGTACCCTTGCTAGACCACCGATAATAAGTCGTGTCAATACTTTAGCATTGAACTGCTTTAGATAAAAGTTAAGTTTCATTTATAACCGGGCATAAATCGCCTTAGTTGCCAAATAACTTAAAAAGAAAAGAAGTAATAATATATAAGGGAATAGGTATGTTCTAAGAGAACGTGAAGAGATAACTGTATTGGTTTCATAACGTTCATTAAGTTCACGAAGTGCGGAGAAGATATTTTCCTTTGAAGTGAAGCTAGCATGATCTACATCATAAAATGGGAAATATTCTCTCAGATCGGCTCGGTAATGATAATAACTGTCTTTAAGACGATAGGCACCTGTTCTTGAAAGCGCTGGGGGAATAATGACGTCTCCTGCAGTATTGGTGCGTAGTTTTGAAAGTGATGTTAGTAAAGCGCGCGCCTTAAGTGGTTCTCCTAAGAAGTAATTGTGTGGATAGGATTTTTTTTTGGACGCAGAAGTCTCTGCGTGCAGTTTTTCTAACAATTTAACCCAAAACGTATCTGCATCAGAAGCATTTGCTGAGGCGACTAAAGCGCGATTGAGTTCATAAAAGCCATTGATGCCCACGTAGACTTCATTGCCGCGGCGAAATAAAAATGAAGTGCCGTCTGCATTACGCTGGTAATACGTCGTCTGCGCCTTAGGGGAACCCGTCTGCGCCTTAGGAGAACGAGAGGACGTTGTCATAAATAAAGCTGCTTCATTCCAGCGCACGGTACTTGCCTGCTTAGACCCAGCAATGTTTAGAAAGTCATAGTCAAAGGCCAACGTCGATGCAGATAGCAGAGCAGTATCTTTGGTTTCACGTGATATTTTAGGAAGATTAATGAAAGGTATATTCATCTTCTTTAAATAAGTGATAACATTCGCTTCTGCTCCCATCACAATGACTAGTGGAGTGTTTGCTTCTGTAAGACCAGTATTTTTGCTTTTAGCAAGCGCTGCGAGATAACTTTCGTATTGACTGGTAAATGCTTCTAGCGTCCGTTCATATTCCGTAGGACGTTGTAGTAGCGTATAAGCAGAAACAGAAAAAAATCCATAACGTTTGAGTGTTCGCTTAATAAGACCACTGTCTTTAAAAGGCTTAAAAGTAAATAATACTACGGGAATAGTTCCACTATCGCCTAAGAGATTGAGGCTATCTTTATAGGAGGCAGAATTTTCATCTACCGTAAGCGAAGCCTCAAGGGTAAGTCGCTGCACAGGTTTAACAGCAACCGGTACTGTTAAGGTCTCGGTACGATTTTTTAATACAACAGGTGCGCTGTACAGAGACTTTTTATAAGGATAAAGTGTTTTAATATTAATACGAGCGCGCGTAGGCGTTTTATCTGCATAAAGCGTTAAACGAATGGTAAGGGGATGATCACTGGCAGCGGTATCTGGGACTGACAAATTTTGAAGGGCATCCTGCGGACGGTAAGTACTCGAATCATTTTCAATAAAAATAGCATAATCATAACGATTATCAGGAGAACGCATATTGTGAAAAAAAGTCGTCTCACCTAGCGACGGATCGAAAAAATCATTGAAAACAAAGTCCGATAAGATAATCTTAGGATCACGTTGTGGGAGAAATTTAATTGTCTCAGCTAACTCAGAAAAACGTGTCTGTCTATCAAACGTCTCAATAGGCACCAGCACTTCCGTACTAGCACTATCCGTACTAGTGAGCAGGCGCGCAGATTTAACATCATCTGCAAAAGGAATAAGTTTGATCGGAAAATTCCAAACTGAACGAAGTTCTTTTACAAAAGCAAGGGCGGCTTCCTGATATTCATAAAAACTAATAGAAGTATCCAAGTAAACATGAAGTGGAATATCAGCAAGTTTTTCTTCGGTTTGTGAACTAGGATTGATAATAAGTAGTGCTATCATTAACCCTGTAAGAGCGAGCCACATCCCCCCTGCGATTAACAAAAATTTTCTAAGCATCTCTTAGTTTTGTCCTTAGAACGTCTTATAAAAATACAATTCAATTAGACCCATATTTCACTAGCAAGCAACCATTATTGTAATTATTAGCGAAGTGACTGCGATTGTGATCGTTAAAATGAAAAAATGAGAAAGTGAGAAAATAAGAAAACAAAATTCATTTTTTTACTTGGGACTAGCAACTGAACGGCGCAAAAGGGATTGATAACGTTTTTTATTAGCAAGCAATTTAAGAGCAGATATGAGCTGTGTGTCTTGTTTAGAAAAGGTCGTTTTAAGTGCCGCTGGATTAAACGCCTTAGGAGTGGCTACTTTGAGAGAAGCCGGTATACCAACTTTTTCATAAGATTTTCCACTAGGCAAAAGATAACGAGCAATTGTCATTTTAAATCCAATCTGCTCAGGCTGTGCATAAGCAAATTCCTGCTGCACAGAAAATTTACCGAACGTATTCTCACCAACAGCAACCGCACGACCATAATCGACGAGCGCTCCTGCAAAAATTTCACTTGCGCTAGCAGAATACTTGTTGATAAGAATAACAATTGGAACATATTTAGGAAAAAAGACGCGTCGTGTGGCATATTCATAATTGTCGTTTCCATATCTATTTTGTGTGGCAACGATAACACCCTCAGAAACAAACAAGTCAACCGTATCAATAGCCGCTGTTAAAAGACCGCCAGGATTGTTTCTAAGATCAATAATAATACCACGGACTTGCTTAGACTTAGCTGTATTGAGTGCCATTTTGAGTTCATCAGCCGTATTGAAAGCAAAGCGATGAATACGAATATATCCCCATAAATGATTGGCCTTTGCTGATGAAGAAGTCGGCGCAGGCAACGAGAGGTTATTGGCATCAAGAATACTGGTATAAACACTTTTAATGATGACTTGTTTGCGTTTGAGCGTAAAAGAGAGCAATTTATTACCCCGTCGAATAAAAATTTTAACCAGACTCTCCTCAGGACCGAGAATCAAGTCCGTAACTTCATCGATAGATTTCCCCGTAACGACCGTCCCCGCAACACGTTCAATAACATCGTTTGCTCGAACACCGCTCTCCCAAGCAGAAGACCCCTCAATAACACTCACAACCTTAAAATGAGTACTCTCAGGAACGATATAAACACCGATTCCATGGTAATGTCCCTGAGCATTTTTCTTAAATCGATCGTAAGATTTTGCATCAAAAAAAACCGTATAAGGATCATCCAATCCTTTAAGCATTCCTCTAATCGCTGCTTCAATAAGGAGTTTAGGACGCACTTTATCACTATCAATGTAATCACGACTCACGCGAGCAAATACATTCTCAAACAAATCCAAATAAGCTTCCTGTTCACTAGAAAGTTGCGTGCGCGGCTGTGACCCAATTGCTCCGCTAGGATGATGTGTCCCTAAGGCAAACCAAAGGAGAACGCCGCCAACTCCACCGACTAGCATATAACTCAATTTTTCTACTAACGTGCGTCTTTGCATGACTGTTCTTTAAAGCTATTTTATTATGAGTAATTTATATTATCAATCATTATCAATTATTATCAATGACTACCAATAATTATAAATGGTCGTAGATGATTGCAGGTGATCACAAATGAATACAGGTGATTGCAGATAATTATAAATGATTATAAGTAGTTATTAATAACTGCAGATAATTATAAATGGGTGCTATTGATTGGATGAGGAATTTGCGATGCATCATATATCATTTTTTATACAAACTTTTTTATACAAATCATCAATCATTTGAACAGTTAAGCCAATCTATAACGTCATGCATCTGGTATAATGCGGGCGTCTTAGCAAGCCGTTTTTCATACGCGAAGGCAAGCGCCGCTGGAATGCCTGAGGCAAACGCCTCACGACTTATGGCAGCATGCGTGAAGGCGAGTCTTTCATCCTGCCCGATAAAATGAATTGTATGTTCGCCAATAACACCTCCCCCCCTTAAAGCTGTGAGGGTTATATCGCTAGGGTTACGAAGTGCAGTTTCACCTAAGCGAGCGAGGTGGATATGTTTTTTATGATCGAGCTTTCTAGCATCCGCTAGTGCATGGGCGAGCATTTTAGCAGTACCTGAGGGCGCATCTTTTTTATGGCGATGATGTGTTTCTGTAATTTCTATATCATAATCAGAACCTAAGAGAACTGCAGCTTGCTTGAGAAGAGGTATGAGTGCGTGAATGCCCTTTGAAAAATTACCTGAGCGAACGATAACGCATTGTTCACTTGCCTGCATTAAGGCTTTTTCTTGTAATTGTGAAAATCCCGTTGTTCCAATGACCCAAGCAGGATTGCCGTAATTAGCAGCTAGATTCAGATGTTCTAGTGTTGCTGTGGGGTGTGAAAAATCAATAACAACGTCTACAAAGGTATTGTTATGATAAAAAGCCGCTAATTCTTCAAAGGACACTGCCAGTGGAGCTTCACGTGTTCTTGATTGTGTGAACATTTCCAATGATTCCAGCGTGGCAGAAGTTTGATTTTTTGTATGAGAGGAGGTAGAAGGGGCTGATTTAGCGGTGCGCTGCCCAGAAACATGCCTTCCACTACGTGAAACCAATGATTTATGTTCAATGCCCCCCATAACAAGAAATTGATAAGATGCATTGGATGGGTTATTGTTAGGGTTAGGGGCGAAATCAAGTGACTTCTGTGCATTGATTGTCTTAATAGAAGGGTCTGAAGGCATTTTATCTAGTAATCTTATAGCAGCGCGACTCATTCGTCCTGCTGCTCCTAATACAATCACACGAATTGTGCTCTTAATTGTGCTCTTATTTGATGATGACGTGGCAGATGGCGTGTCTTGAACTTCCATTATTGGCATATATATAACTACATAACTTAATAACTTAAATATAACTTAAATGTTTTTACTCAATGACAACCTTTAGAATCAATAGAAATACCCTTCATACCTATTACCTATTTGTCTATTTGCTTATTATCTGTTATCCATTATCTATTATCTATTGCCTATATTTCTAGCGAAATACATAAAAATAATAGCTATAATTTAGCACTCATACGTTTACAGACTGTATTACCCATTAATCACATCCTAATCAATAGTAATTATACTCTAATAAATGCTAGTATTTAATAAAATGTTTAATTGCAGTAATGAAACAACTATTTTTTGTAATTTTTGTAGTATTATTAGGTTTATGTTACATTTAAAGGTAATGGCAGCCCTTAGATATTATTTTTAGACATTATTTTAAGAAACTCTGCACCTGATTTACTTGATTATAGAGTATAATATATTGATATTACGTAGCACATAATGGTAAGAAGCGGCTGTTAAAAATTGCTAAGACAAAAGTCGCTAAGACCATTTGAACCATTTTTAAATTTTCTATAAAATCTCTTATACAAAAAGACATTTTACCCACTTCTAAAATTTATCTACTTCTAAAAAAGCATCCATACCCATGAACAAAGTAAAAGAAAAAACAGAACCCCCCCCCAAAACCGTAAAAGATAAAAATGCTGCCAAAATCGAAAAGGAATTCAAGGCATTGCTAAACAATCTTTTACAACTTCAAGACGTATATAACCGTCTCAACGAACTAGAGGAAGAGATTCATATCCTAAGCAAGCAAACGCAAATAGAGGAGCAGAAGTACAATTCCAAACAGACTCAATATGAAAATAATCTTATTCCACTCAATAAAGTAGAAACAGAAATTAAAAATATTGAAGCCGAAGTCATTGATATTCAAGCCAAAATAGAGCTATGTGAAGACACCAAAAAGAAAATTAAAACCATTAAAGAATTTAAAGCTATCAATAAGGAAATAGATTTCTTAAATCAGCAAAGCGCTATCAAAGAAAATCAAGTCCTCAGTAAAAAAGACGAAGCAACTTTTAGAAAAAACAAACTTGAAAAAATCAATGAAAATCTACAAGAGATTAAACAAGTATTCACTGAAAAAAAGGCTGAATTTGACCAGTTGCTAGACGAACGAAAGGAAGACATAAAAAAATGGAAATCTGAAAAATCACGCGTCGAAGCACATATTGAAGAAAGATGGCTTGCTATATTTAGCCGCATTTATCAAAACAAAAATGATCTTGCTATTGTCTCCGCCGCTAAGTCAACTGCCGAAGAAAATCTAGTTTGCCAAGGTTGTTATACGCTACTTCCACGGCAAGTTGAGATTGAACTCAAATGCAATATGGAAATCTCTTATTGTCCGTTCTGTTCTCGCATGCTTTACCACGAAGACATTCTTGAATAATCACAGCGTAAACACTCCCTTTCACAGCACGTATAGTTCTTTTAGATGATGCCCTGTGCATAAAGAGTTTTAATGGCTTGCATAGACTTTCTATTCTTGAACTCTCTACCCTTAAATAAGGCTTGTGCATAAGTATTTTTAACTGCAATACAGACTCTCTGTTTAGATACTCTATTTCTAGCGCCCTCATGTTTTTCTAGACAATTATTAAGTTGTATTTGTATATAACTTACAGGACAACCCTATAAACTCCTATCCGTACGGAAAACAAGCCAAAAGCTAACGCCAACCGTACTACATCACACTTACTACACACAATAACCGCACTGCAGCTACCCATCATACCTCAATTCCTGCTCATTAAAAATAGATTGAAAGTATTGCTATTACCTATTAACAAAGATTTTCTTCATCGTGAGACTCATTAGGGAAAAACCTAAGAAAAAACGATAACAATAACTTAAACTGTGCCCTTATTTAGACTGCAGAAATTTTAGAGAACAATGACAACGACTTGGACTGTACCTTTATTTATTTACATTGCAAAAATTTTAGAATTGGCGCTTAATTCTATTCGTATTGTCTCTATTGCAAAGGGATTTAAAAGACTATCGATTGCTATTGCTTTTGTGGAGGGTATTATCTGGATCTTAATTGTGACACGAATTATCGCCAATATTGACAATTTATTCAATGTAGCTGCATTTGGATTAGGGATGGCTACGGGCGTTTATATTGGAGGTCTAATTGAAGAAAAGTTAGCGCTTGGATTAGTTCTTGTTCGTGTTATCACACAGCGAACTGCTGATAAACTCCTTACAAGGTTACGTGCTGCGGGATTTAGAGTCACAGACGTGCCCGCTACAAGCAATTACGGTTCCGTCAAGGTTATGTTTGCCACCATTAAACGCAAGGATTTACAAAATTTCACCAAACTTGTCAAACAATTCAATCCATACGCTTTTTTTACGGTAGAAGAGATCAAATCGGCCAGTCGTACCATCATGCCCCCACAAGAATTGATTCGAACACGCTTTTCTTTACTTTCATTGATCCCCTTCAAAAAGCAGCCTTCCACGGCTAGTAATAATCTTCGTCATCTAGAAAAACTCCCTGAACAAACCGCTACGCCTACCCAACGTCATTCTATAAAACGTCATTCTGCCCCAAAACAACATTCTGTAAAACAACGTTATTCCGCCAAGGAACAATATCGCAAAAAAAGAACGTCTGGAACTACAACACGGAGTAAAAATAATCACAATCTAAAAAATACTTCCAAGAAAAAACTCCTGCCCAAGTAACCTTAATGCCTATGTTCGCCCCCAGAATCATACGACTCAACCCAAAATCACACCAAAATACCATCTCGATATAGAAATTATTCTAAAATCTCCTATCATCTATAAAAATTATGATAAGATAGTTAATATTTTAATTGCTATACTTAAATTATACTTAAATTATACTTAATTTATTCTTAGTATAAATTTAAAGATTGTGCGTTTATTATTATAATAGTTTGATACGGAGTAGAAAATATGAATCCTCTCAGTGCGATAGAAGAGAAAATAACAAAGCAACATACAGAACGGGGGACAAAACAACATGCAGAACGTGTGATAACTCTTAGCAAAAATATTAAAGAACTCAAAGATTTTGCTAAGACGCATCGGCAGAAAAATCGTGAATTAAATCAAGAGTTATCACGTAGAGACGAAGGAATTTCTTCACTCAAACACAAACTGAGCGAGCATGAAAAATGGAACCTATTACTGCCATCTCTTTTAAAGAAATATAAGATAGATGACATTCTTAATCTAGCAGAAAAACTTAAAATAATACCCGATAAACTGCTAGAGCTAGCCTATACTCCTAGTGATGTTATTAAGATCCTAGGACTTGAAGAGGATAATGATATTAATCCCCATAAAGTGACTGAATTAATGAAGAAATATCAGTTATTTCAAAGTCCCTATGCTAAACGGCTTTACAGACTAGCCGATAGCGATCGCACCGAAAAATATACTTCTACAGTATTCTTCTCCATATTGGGAGTCATTGAATTTTATTACTGGTATGAGCGAGGTAAAACCCTTCAAAGAGCCCTTAAACGCACTTGGGAAGAGCATAAAGAAGATTTCATTTATCTCAGTAAAAGGTAGCCTGTCCACCTTTTATTGAGATGATAACCACTCACCCCTCCTATTTCAAAGTCGATTGGTTCTCTTTGATATGAATAATATAAATTTCTTAGAAATCATAGAGGGTGATACTATTCTCAAAGATTTACAAGCACAATTTAAAGACAATAGCAACCTTGTTATTTGCGATAAAAGCGCCTTTGAGTCTGCTATACTGGCTCAGAAAAATGCTTATTACGAAGAAATTGAAGAGTGTGCTGCAGGTTATATTCGTTCTATTGTACAAAATCATCCCCTTATTGATGGGAATAAACGCTTCGCTTTACACGTTGCTACGAACTTCCTAGACATTAATGGATACAGGCTAACCGCTACTTCTAAAACCGAGTGGGGTGAATACATTGAAACTTATGTTGCCAGTATATCCAGTCGTAATTCTCCCGAAGCTATTCAAACCGCTCATCGTGAACTTGTTCTTAAAATTAAGAAATATATGAAACCCAGGTAACATTTCCTTACCGCCACGCCCTCTTACCCTCCATTAAGCATAGAAGTTCTTCTCAGCGAGAAGTATATCATCAAAATATATACATTATCAATATTGTCCTGTATGTAAGAGGACTAAGGTACAGGCAGTCACCACATTAAATCCCTTACGGCTAAGTACGTCCGCAACTTCGGGGGCATCCGCACCAGGATTGAGAATAATGCGCCGCGGTTTCGGTACTAATTTAGTAAAATCATCGATCATTGTAAGCGCAATCGCACTTCTGACATAAAGACTGATTGTATCTATTGCAGTTCGCCTTACTTGATTACCAGACGTAGTAGTGGACGTAGCACTGGACACAGCATTGGACGTAGTCTCTGCAGCAGTACCACCAGCAATAAAGTGCATAACATCACCAAGGTTCGTAAAAAGTTCATGTCCATCAATATTTCCACCCTTAGGATGGACGCCCAGGACAGAGTACCCCTGCTTTAAAGCAAGTTTAAATACCTTATTAGAATAACGCTCAGGTTCCATTGAGGCGCCTATAATAAGTAGATAGCCCTCGTGGTCTTTTTTGTGATGTTCGATTGTCATAGCTTCATTCTCCATTATGAGTTATATTTGATTGCTTGAATCTTAATCGCATTGAATTACGCTTGTAAAAACGTTTTATACTTAACTATACGGCTCTATACGGTTTGATTGTGATTGCCATCTAAGTTTACTCTAATTGAATGGTAATTTATAATTATGTAGGACGTGTTAAGTTTTATTGATTGACTAGCAGAATCGTGCTAAAATCGTGCTAAAATCGTGCTAAAAGTTCTCGCAGTCCGTCAGCAGTTTCCACAGGAGGCAAGCAGCGGTCACTTAAACAAAGAATAGCATAAGGTTTTCCCGTTGTTTTCCCACCGTAACAAATAAGCCCAGGACGATAAGAACTGGCAATCACCTCAGTAAATGGCTTTCGCTTCGTTATAGGTCCATGCAGAGTTAAAACTTTCATTCCCAAGCGATAATCATGTAATACACGCTGCATATAGGGAAGTGCAGCACGCGCTAAGTGATCTTTATACACTATAAAAATAGCTTTTGCCATCTTTTCATAACGAGCATAATACTTACCCGTACCCCAATGAGTCCCTTGAGTAAATGCCTTCTCTTTGACAGCGCCCACATCTAATAAAGAAGCTAAATTAGACTGAACATGTTCTTTTTGTAAATCCTCAGGTGCCGCCAACACGTTTTCACTGAGCGCACTTATCATAGCCGCTTTATCATAAGTAGCTAACCTAAGGAGCACGTCAGTCATTTTAGAATTGCCCGTGGGCTCAACGCCGTCATACATATCCGTATAACGTGCAATAAATAATGGCAGCCGCTCGTCTTGTTCAAAAAAGCGACCGTTTTGCCAGAAATATTTGAGCGGCACGGCTAAAATTTCAAGTACTTCCCTCACGTACTTCATATCAAACGTGCTTTCATAAAGGTCTAGGCCTGCAGCGAGAAGATTAGCGTAATCGGTCAATAGCCCCATCACTCCCACTTCACCATCGATGTAACGTCTGTAAAGAATTTGCTTTTTTTTATCGAACATTGTTTCCTTTATGAAATCAAAGGCTTTTCTAGCCACGGCGATGTATTTTACGCCAAGCTTCGCTAAAACAGTGTGCGAAGTAATTTCATATTCTCCTTTACTAGAAAATTCTGTGCTAGCACTAAGAACTGTACCAAGCCTTGCAAGGGCTGATATGACAAGTCCATTCCATGACACAATCACTTTCTCATCTGTAAGTGGAGGTATTCTCTTATTTCGTACGGTTAGCAAATGGCGTTTAATGCGCCGCAATCTATCACAAGCTGTTTTTTCTTTGAGAACAGTTTGGTTGAGAATTTCATACGGTTCTTTATAGTAAAGAATGTTAGCCCCGTTAAAGTTTCCTGCCTCAGTGATCGCAAAGATAGTTTTGATAAACGCAAAATCTGTGTCGCTAAGCAGGTTTTGAAGTTCTTCATACGACCACAGAAAATACTTTCCTTCAATGCCTTCACTATCAGCATCTTGTGAAGCTGCGAAACCACCTTCATTAAGACACATTTCATCAATGAGATAATCGGCTGTGACCATAGCCCAATCCAAATAACACCCCTGCTTTGTCCGTAAATAACTATCGACTAGGACTTCTATAAAGAGTGCGTTATCGTAGAGCATTTTTTCAAAATGCGGAACGTGCCATGCATAATCTGTACTGTAACGTGCAATGCCTCCCCGCACGTGATCGAAGATTCCACCACTGCAGATTCCTTTAAGTGTTAACGTACTCATTTCAAGCAGTTCATGTTCATCTTCTCGATACCCTATCCTCATAAGCAGTTGAAGAGACATTGTGGACGGAAATTTATTACAACCGTGAAATTTAAATCCACCAAATTTAGCATCGAAGTAATTTTTCTGCAGATGTGCAAAAACTCGGTCTTCACCGAAGTACGTAAACATCTCTTCATAGTCAGCTACTTCTTTTTTAACCGTGTTACTCGCTGTTCCAGTAGTAAGAGCAGCTAGCGACTTTACCTCTGGAAGTTCACGAACACTAAGCTGTTCTCTCAGCTTAGTGAGTAAATTTTTAGTATGAAGTTCGATCTCAGCAGGCGCTTCAGTCCATGCTTTCTGGGTAGCACGCAACACCTCTTTAAATCCAGGCAATGTGTGTCTACGCTCAGGAGGAAAATACGTCCCAATATGAAAAGGATGTCCATTGCTATCAGCAAAAACACTGAGCGGCCATCCCGCCCCAACACCCATACATTCTGCTGCGCGAATATATATCGCATCGATATCGGGATGTTCTTCTCGATCTATTTTAATAGGAATAAAGCCTTCATTAAGAAGAGCGGCGACTGTATCATCACTAAACGACTCACGTTCCATAACATGGCACCAATGACAAGCCGCATAGCCAATGCTCACAAATAAGGGACGGCGCAATGTCTGTGCTAACGTAAGAGCAGTCGGTCCCCACGATTGCCAGGCAACTGGATTGGTGGCGTGTTGTTTGAGATAGGAACTCTTCTCGCGTCCTAGTGTATTTTTAAGAACCTGTTCCAATTGTCTTAATGACACCCATTCTCTCAAATCACAACTAATTGCCCTTACACTCTTATACAATCTACCCGCTAAACTTTAACTCCACCCTATATCACGGATAAAAGCTATTCTCATGCCATAGTAAAAACATTGATCATTGATAAATAATCAATACCATTTACTAAGACATGAGAATAGAGCAAGAATGATATCACTTAGACTCTATTTTAGTCGATGACCGACTTGCCTGCGCGCCAGTTAGCGACTAACTTATTATATGCAATGGTTTTGCCTTTGGGTTTCTCATTAGCGAGTTTTTGTTTAGGCGATCCTTTGCGTTTGAGCCAGTAGTCTGCTGAGCGTTCTTTATTGAGTTTAGGTCCACAAGCACCGAGGTCTGCGCGTTCTAGCCGTTTAAGAATCCTATCTTGATCGCTGGCTAGAGCGTCCATAGCTTGTTGTGGCGTTTTCTCACCTGCTGTGGCTGTGCCGACATTTTTCCACCACAATTGGGCTAGCTTAGGATAATCGGGAACATTGATTCCCGTTGGGGACCAGCGGACACGGTCGGGACTGCGATAAAATTCTACCAATCCTCCCAGTTTAGGCGCTAGTTTCGTCATTTCTCGTGACCGAATATCCGAATCACGAATAGGTGTCAGTCCTACTACTGTTTTCTTAAGAGAAACAGTCTTAGAAACGGTGAATTGGGCATAGAGCCAGGCGGCTTTCCTGCGTTCAAGTGGGGTACTTTCTAATAAGGTCCACGATCCTGCATCTTGATAGCCGAGTTTCATGCCTTGTTCCCAATAAGGACCGTGCGGTGACGGTGCCATGCGCCATTTAGGTGTTCCATCAGCATTATTTACAGCCTTAGCGTTAGTCATGTCTGCTGTGAAAGCGGTGTACCAGAAGATTTGCTGAGCGATGCCACCTTGGGCGGGAATAGGCCCTGCTTCAGAAAAAGTCATGCCGAGCGCTTCTGGTGGAGCGTATTTTTTCATCCAGTCAATGTACTTCGTTAACGCATACACAGCAGCAGGACTATTTGCAGCACCACCGCGCGTAACACTTGATCCAGCAGGACGACAGCCTTCGATACGAATACCCCATTCATCGACAGGAACACCATTAGGAATACCTTTATCTCCTGTTCCAGCCATAGACAACCAGGCGTCCGTAAACCGCCAGCCAAGTGAAGGGTCTTTCTTGCCATAATCCATATGCCCGTAAACACGTTTTCCGTCAATAGTCTTCACGTGAACAGTAAAAAATTCGGCGATATCTTCATAAGCAGACCAATTAAGCGGCACCCCTAAGTTATAACCGTAACGCGAGCGAAACTGTTCTCTCAAATCACTACGCGCAAACCAATCTGCACGAAACCAATAGAGGTTAGCAAATTGTTGATCGGGCAATTGATAGATTTTTTTGTCAGGCCCCGTTGTAAACGAGATTCCAATAAAATCATCGACATCTAACGTCGGTAGCGTAACGTCTTTGCCATCACCTTTCATCCAGTCGGTAAGATTAACTGCACGACCGTAGCGATAATGAGTACCGATAAGATCAGAATCATTGATATAGGCGTCGTAGAGATTGCGCCCTGATTGCATTTGACTTTGCAATTTCTCGACCACATCGCCTTCTTGAATAAGGTCATGCGTAACCTTAATACCTGTAAGCTCTGTGAAAGCCTTAGCTAGCGTTTTCGCTTCGTATTCATGCGTTGTGATCGTTTCGGATACAACTTTTATTTCTAAGTTTTTGTATGGCTGTGCTGCTTTAGCAAACCATTCTAATTCACGACGCTGTTCTGCTTTAGAGAGCGTAGAAGGTTGAAATTCTTTCAACCATTTATTGACCTGCGCTGAAGATTGCCCATAGACTGTTGAAGCCATGAAAGCGGCTATCAAAAAGTAGTAACAACTTCTCATCGTAAATAATTTTTCAATTTTAAACATTTTTTGTTACCTCGAGAGTAGCATTTTTTAAACAAATTGATCTAAATTTATACTAGGTTAATATAATAATTATTTAACTTTTTTTTTCATAAATACCTAATCATTAGCCTAGGACACTATGATTTCTCGATTCCTAAAAAACTTCAAAGAAGCAAATATCATCCTTTTAAGATAAGAACAAACGACCAAGCAATACTCACGCCAAGCGCATACCATAACGTTTGATCTAAAAAAAATAGCCATAACAGATGAATGTACGCACTTGAAAGCAATGCTATAAAAAAACGATCGCCGCGATGCGTTGCTAGTGGAAGAAAGCCCTTGCGTTTCTTAGAGGGGCGCCAAATCTCCCAAACAATCATTATTAAAATCAGCGTAGTGATAACAATAAAAAAGAGTGCCGTAGGCACTGTCCAGCTCATCCATTTCATAACATTATAGCATCCTTGTATTTTATATTAGGTATTTTAGCATCTTCAAACACGTCCGAGTGAAAATCCCTTAGCGATGTAATTGCGAACAAACCAGATCACCAGAATACCAGGGACAATCGTAAGAACACCCGCCGCAGCAAGCAAGCCCCAATCCATCCCAGCAGCAGAAACAGTGCGCGTCATCACCGCAGAAATAGGTTTAGCATTGACCGTTGTTAAAGTACGTGCAAGTAGCAATTCTACCCAACTAAACATAAAACAGAAAAATGCTGTCACTCCAATACCAGGGGCAATGAGTGGCAGAAAGAGTTTGACAAAAAACTTAGGAAAACTATACCCGTCAATACTTGCACTCTCATCTATTTCCTTAGGAATACCCGACATAAATCCTTCTAAAATCCATACCGATAACGGAACATTAAATAGCGTATGTGCAAGAGCCACCGCCAGATGTGTATCAAAAATTCCAATGCTCGAGTAGAAATTAAGAAATGGCAATAAAAATACAGCAGGAGGCGCCATCCGATTGCTAAGCAACCAGAAGAAAAGGTGGTTTCCTCCCAAAAACTCATAACGCGAAAATGCATACGCCGCAGGCAACGCCACCGATAACGAGATAATCGTATTAAGCACTACATAAATCAATGAATTAATATATCCAGAATACCACGAAGCATCTGTAAAGATAGTAATATAATTGTCCCAGACAAACGTCTCAGGAAATAGTGAAAATTGCCCTAAGATCTCTTCATTCGTCTTAAATGACATATTCATCAGCCAATATATAGGCATCAGTAAAAACAATAGGTACAAAATTAACAATATGTAACGTTTTTTAAATTTCATTGCTCTAGCGTCTTATTTAATACACTTAATACACTTCATCCATTAAACTAATTTTAATAACCCGTATTACTATTCTTTACACAATGTCTTTATTTCTAGTTTTCTCTGGTTTTTTCTAATTTTTCTTCCTGTTGTGACGTAAGTGCCGTAAAAAACAACCACGAAAACAGCAGGATAATCAGAAAATAAATGATTGAAAAAGCGGCTGCAGGACCGAGATCGAACTGCCCAACGGCTAATTGTGTCAAATATTGACTGAGGAATGTCGTTGCATTGCCAGGACCTCCTCCCGTTAAGACAAATGGCTCTGTATAAATAAGGAAACTGTCTATAAATCTAAGCAACACCGCTAAGAGCAAAACTTCTTTCATTTTGGGAAGTTGAATAAATCTAAAAATTGACCACAGCGATGCACCATCGATTCTAGCCGCTTGATAATAAACATTGGGAATAGACTGCAATCTAGCAAAACAAAGCAAAACCACCAAAGAAGTCCAATGCCAAATATCCATAATGAGTACCGTTATCCAAGCATCAAATGGATTAGAAGTGTAATTGTAATCAATACCAAAGCTAAGGAGTAAAGACCCGCCCAGTCCAATATCCGTACGCGCAAAGACTTGCCACACCGTCCCAACAACATTCCAAGGTACAAGTAACGGTATAGCCACCAGCGTGATCGCTAGTGAAGAGCCAAAACCACGACGAGGAAGTGAGAGCGCAACCGCTATCCCTAAGGGAATCTCTATAAGTAACACAAGCGCAGAGAAAATAAGTTGCCGTTTAAACGCTCCATGCAGCACTTCATCACGCAATATTTCTTGATACCATTCCTTCCCAACAAAAACTCTGTCGTCAATACCAAATATGTCCTGCACGGAATAATTGACAACAGTCATCAGTGGAATAATGGCACTGAACGCAACGAGGGCAAATACCGGCAATACCAGTAGCCACGCTTTTTGATTTTTTGTCTTATTCACACGCTTGCTCCACTAAAAAAAATTCTATTCGCCGTTTTCTATGCAGTCTATTTCTATGCAGAAGTTATTTTCCCGAGAAGTTATTTTCCTGTTAGACGGCATCTTTTCACGCAATAAGGACACCATCTCCATAAATGCAGATTTTATCGGGTGGAAAACCAATATAAACTGTTTCTGCTAGCCGCGTTGCTTCTGTAACCTTAATAAGAAGTTCATGTCCTGCAAATATAACCTTAACGATATTAGTACTGCCTAGTTGTGTCACGTTCATAACTTTAACCTTAAAGTTCGCTGATCGTAGAGCATTCCTGGTAGTCTTATTAGGCTTGAGGTCGAGGGTAATATATTCGGGGCGAATTCCAAGTTCCCAGTTTTTAATGTGCTTGAGATCAATACGGGAGGCGGCTTGAGCTTGTCCGCCTACCTTAGAGATTTTAGCTGGTAGGGAACACAAATGATTGTTCATAAGAGATAATTTCACACCTTCACGACGGACTGGAAGGAAATTCATTCCCGGGCTGCCAATAAAATAACCTACAAATTTGGTAGCAGGCTTTTCAAACAATAATTCAGGCGCATCGGTCTGCAAAACAAGTCCTTCATTCATCACAATAACCTTATCAGCAAAAGTCAACGCCTCACTCTGATCATGAGTAACATAAATCATAACGTGAGGGTATTGTTTATGAATTTGTTTGAGTTTACGGCGAAACAACCATTTTTCATAGGGGTCTACAGCGGTCAATGCTTCATCTAGTAAAATAGCATTGACATCTGCGCGAACGAGTCCGCGCCCTAAGGAGACGATCTGCTTGTACTGCGCACTGAGTTTTCCTGCTTTATATGACAAAAGATCGGTCAAGTCTAAGACCTCAGCGATCCGATCGATAGCTTGTTTCATAGCCGCGTGAGAATATTTGCGCGCCCGCAATGGAAAAGCTAGGTTATTATAAACACTCATGTTTTCATAAACAATAGGAAATTGAAAAACCTGTGCGATATTGCGCTGTTCGGGAGGAAGTAACGTCACGTCCTTATCATCAATAGTCACCACACCTGCCGTAGGACGAAGCAATCCCGATAAAATATTAAGCAGTGTTGTTTTCCCACAACCAGAAGGACCTAGCAATGCGTAAGCTTGCCCTCCTTCAAAAACTTGATCGATTCCGAACAGAACTTCTTCAGTCGTCCGTCCACTGCCATACGCATGGCGTATTTGTCCTAGCCGAATAGTTGCCACTTGAAATTATATGGATTATTAATGCCGCTGGTGATGATAAGTGGTGATGGCTGGGAGATTGATTAGGGTTTATCTTGATGAGGGTGTATTTTAATTATCAAACCTATATTATATCGATTATTGTATCGATCAGAGCACATCGCGCATATCAATTATCACATTATAGCGAGATCTTATGCTAAAAATTGTGAAATTCGCTGGCCTGTTTCATCAAAACAGCAAACTTTATCCCAATCGAAACAAAAATCTATTGTTGCCCCAATATTAACAAGGTGTACTCCTGTTACCAATGATAAAACTGTGGGATTGGTCTTATTTTCTAAGTGAATGAGTGTCTGCGATCCGCGGACTTCACTTAGTGTTACTTTAAGTGAAAAAGGCTTACTTGGGGTAACAATTAATTTAATTGATTTAGAACGGCTTGCGATCACAGTCATATGCTGAGCGCGGATAGCTAGTTTATATGTGCCATCGGAGAGCGTAGTCTTAATTTTCTCGGCACTGAGTGTATGACTCAATCGCTTAGCTTTTACGGTAGCGGTGATGACATTGACAGGAGGATCATGATATAAGAGCATACCGTCAAGATTGGCGGGGTTTTTGTAGATCTCACGTGCTTTTCCATATTGAAGTATCGTTCCTTTCTTCATAAGAAGGATGTAATCATCAAAAAATAACGGCTCAATGGGGTCTGTTGTCGCGTAAAACACGGTTGCACCCTGTTTTCGCAAAAGGTCCTTGATCTCAATGCGGAGTTCTTCGCGTAGTTTATAATCTAGATTGGCTAGAGGTTCGTTTAGAAAGATATACTTCGCTTCTTTAATAAGCGCCCGGGCAATGCTCACGCGTTGCTGCTGCCCACCGGACAATTCCTTTGGTTTGCGATCGAGAAATTTATCTAGCCGCAGAAGATTGGCAACGTGTTCAACACGAGTTTTTATTTCTTGCTTGGAGAGTTTTTTGACCCGTAATGGTGAAGCAATATTTTCATATACTGTGAGTGTTGGATAATTGATAAATTCCTGATAAACCATTGCTATGTCGCGACTGCGAACAGATTGGCTAGTCACATCGATACCATCATATTGGATACGCCCACTACTGGGTTTATCGAGTCCCGCTAAGACGCGCATCAAATTTGTCTTTCCTGCATTACTCCGTCCGAGAATAACATTAAACGAGCGAGGCGGAAATGTCAATGACAACTTAGTCATTTCTCTTCCAGCACTATTTTTAATACCTACTTCTGTAAGGGACAGCCCTTTATCTGTTTTGCTAGCATTGGTAGCAGGCTTGGTAGTTTTTATGTCTACGGGTGAACCTGGCGAATTATTCTTCACGCTCTTCCATCTTCATTCTGTATAAGCCAATTTAATTATAATGATGATGATTTACAACTGCTATTTATAACGACAACAATTACAACAACAATTATGCTTCACATTACCGAATTACATTACCAAATTATATTAACACTCTTAAAATCTTTCATAACTAAGATCGTCTCCTTGTGCCTCCCCAGATATTCTGAGCATTTCAGATATTCCAGATGTTCTAGATGGTTTACAAGTAAATATATCATAACTCTTTAGACATGGATAAAAAAATAAAATTTTATGGGAAGTTCAAATATTCTCACACCGCACTATTTTATAGGGAATTCAAACATTCTCACGCTGCACTAATCTACTCACTGATTTAGCGGCACCGATCTACCGTTTGATCTCTATTTTGCATTACCTCAGACTACCTATGGCTGCTTTTTGTAGCTGATTTTAAAGTTTCAATGTTCACAATAATTACCCCAAATCCCCTGATTTCCGTATAATATTAGGTATAAGATTTATTATACTAAATTTATTGTGCTACTAAGCGTAGAAATTATTATAACACCAAGTATAAGATTTACCATATTCTGTTCTAAATATGGTCTGTTCTAAATATAATCTGTTCTAAAAAGTTCAATTAACCCAGTAGAAAATTCTTGAAAAGCATACTTCAATGTCTTTTTTAAGTAATCTTTTCAATGTGAACTATTTAGCATAAACGACTCAATGGGGGCTATTCTATTCGCATGGGTCTAAATTTCACTGATTCTTGGGGGATTCCAGTCCCATTTGTCATTGTAACCGGCGCGTCTGCGGCGTTCGCGTTCTTCTCTGCGATCATGTCCGCTACGACGATTGACAGCGCTGCGGCGATTGCGGAGGCTACGTTGTTCGTTTTCTACATGCTTTGCTTTTTTGAGGCGGCGTTCGGCTAGAACGCGGCGGTCTTTATTTGACCTGCGATCAGACTTCTCTCTACGGTCACTTCTATGATCAGAGCGACGATCAAGCTTTTCTGGAAATTGTTCCTTACCCATAGTCATTATTATACCATATAGCGATATAATAATGACTACTTGATTGTTAAAAAATATAAATAAAACCTAAATACACCCACACTTATCAACATAGACCTCGTAGCAGACCTTGTATTTGTGAGGATATATTTAAAACGACAGCAATCTAAATTCCCTCTCTCCTGGTTCAAACAACAGAACCTTAAACTTTTTGTTCAAGGCGACAGCAATCTAAATTATCTGCAGATCGTATTTTTTACATATTTAATAAGGCTTAGTTTCTATATTCTGTGTCTAACCATTATAAAAACTAAGCCTTATAAGACTGAGGCTTAACTTGAGGCTTAGCGAAATTCTCAAATTATACCGAATTACCGAAACTAAACCTCTCTCTTACCGTAGTCTTTATCATTTATATCGCACTCTTATCGTAATAATTGCCGTGGAAGCAGTAATGCAGTAGGTAGGGCAATTCAATATTAGCAATAGGCCCTGAGCTAATCGGAGTTTCACCATCAAAGATATTGAGGACAGAATGCTGTTTCTTCGGCGAATGCGAAACGCCCATGATCCAGACTGATCGTTCTGATGTCTTCTTTTTCTTAGGATAAACCACATGCTCTTCGAGATGATATTCTTTAGGATAAAGGAATTTCTCGACGGCGCCCGTATCATTATTCATATAGAACAATTCCCTAAAATAACCGCCATCGCCACTGTTTCCAATGAATGCTGTAAACCGATTGTGTTTTTCACCATAATCTGTATTGATCCTAGGAAATTCAGCTAGTCCTGTTGTCAAGTTGTCTTCTTTAACCTGCCGTGTTTTTGTATTGAGGACTAGTTTTTTATAGCGTGGGATATGCTGGCTTTCTTCCACAATATTAGCAAAGTCAAGCTTGGCAAATGCCTTATTAATCACTTCATAAGGGTCTGAGTACGATGGAAAATGTGTAACAATCTCATCATTGCCACGTTCATAGGCATTATCGAAATGAAAGGCAAATTGTCCTTTTGTCTCAAAAACCTTAAAATTTTCTAGATTTTCTTTCTCAAAAACATAGATGCGCGTAGGCTGATCCTTAAAGAAGCGAAATCCTGAAACAATCGTATCTTCTACATCAAGCGGTAATTCCGTAGAATAGGGCGGCACCAGACATATAATGTAGCGTTCGGTTGTAATACTGTCATGAATCATAGGCGCTGTGGGCATTTTTATGACCTTATAAGATTCGACTTCGCCCTTAAAGTTAAGGCGATATACGATAAACCCCCCTTGTGGGATTAAGTATGTGGTCGCATAGATTTTTTTGTTCTTCATATCAATACGTGGGTGCGCTGGAAAAGGCCAATCTTGAAATTCCTCTGCCGTAAAACCTTTGCGAACAACCGTTAACGTCTTCGGATCAAGCTGATAAAAACCGCTGGCTTCATTGAGCGCCCATAATTTCTTATCGACAACAATAGCATTGATATTGGCTTGATTGACAGGCCAGCTACTTGAGAGTTCAATATCTTTGGGAACTTTAACATCCGTACCGAAGAGTGGATAAACCGTCTGTTTGGCTTTCAATTCCAACAAATAGCGTTCTGTTTCCGTAACACGTGCGTGATGGCGAATTTTTCCACGATTGAAATAAAAGGCACTGATCACACCATGTCCATCAAATAAATGTCCTTGAACCTGTCCATAAAAGTCCTTAATCCCAGGCCCATTACGAAATAATACTCCCGTGAGCTCACGAGGTAATTTCCCATTGACTTTCAGTTCTTTATATCCAGCACGAAATTCCTTCCAGTCCTGGTCTAAAATAACACCAGTCCGGGCGGCCTTCTGCTTTTTAGAACTAAGCCCAGAATTCACCTGTCCCAATAAAGACACATGCGAACCTAATAGTCCTTGCATGGTCAATATTGCAGATACTCTTTTAAGAAAATCTCTTCTTTTCATCGCTTGCATTCTCAAATTGTGTTAATAAGGTTTGTTTTCGCTTGTTTTTAATGGGTTTATTCTCATATTCATCATTGTTACATAGTCATTGTTACATAGTCATTGTTATATTGTAACTGTCATTGTTTGCTGCATTGTCATTGTTGTATTGTATAGCAATATATTTGTATTGTATAGCAATATATAATTTAGCAATACAATACAACCATAACTACACAATACAACAATAACTACATAACTTATTTATGTTAGATTGCACTAGAAATACGCTCTATTATTTCGTAGTTGCAGACATCCTCTATTTTATGGTACGTTCTATAGTAACAACGTCGTCTTTACCAATGCTAATCTCAACATCGTCAAAGTCAGGATGCCCTGCAGCAGGATTACGCTTAGAAAAACCTACCTTTTCTACAGGAAGTCCTAAAGCATTGACTTTAGGTTCCGCATTCCCGTCTTCGTCAAGAAAATACTTAAATGCATACTTCCCAGCAGGCAAACTATGGACAGTGAATTTAACCACGTCTTTAGCACCTACATCTCTAAAATAATACCCCTGCATAGAGTACTGATCAGCGTTGTCATTCTTAAAATCCTTCGCTCTTGCTTCATTAAATAGCGATAGATACAACGCCCCTTTTCGTTTCGTTTTGTTTTCAATCGAGATCACTAAATCTCCACTGTAAAGGAATGCTACACATCCCATTCCTATCATAATCATAGCTATAATGTTTTTATAGCTTAACTTATTTTTGATTGTCATTATTGATATTACCTCTATACATTTTGTTTGGTAAAGTTTATATGTTTAATTATATTCAGTAAAGTTTATATGTTTAATACAATTCAATACAACTTAATCTTAAGTTTTTCGTTTAATACTGTACCCTCACTAGTTTGATTATACTATGTTTATTAGAGTTTATATATTCAATTAAATGTCATTCATTTATACGCAATTGCCGCTTAAAACAGCCGCTATTTTATGAAACAAATTAACTGCACAGATAAGCACAAATTAGATTTTACAAAAGGATTGAACCGCAGATGAACACAGATTGGATTTTATAGGAGGAACTAACCGCAGATAAACACAGATTGTATTGCATCCAGCGAATTACCCGCACAGATAAGCACAAATTAGATTTTACGAAGGAAACTAACCGCAGATAAACACAGATGAACGCAGATTGGATTATATCCAGCGAATTAACTGCACAGATAAGCATAAATTAGATTTTACAAAAGGATTGAACCACAGATGAACGCAGATTGAGTCATATGAAAGGGAATGAACCACAGATAAACACAGATGAACGCAGATTGTACTGCATCCAGCGAACTAATCGCAGATAAGCACAAATTGAGTCACATAAAAGGGAACTAACTGCGCAGATGAACGCAGATTGAGTCATATGAAAGGGAATGAACCACAGATAAACACAGATAAACGCAGATTGTACTGCATCCAGCGAACTAATCGCAGATAAGCACAAATTGAGTTACATAAAAGAGAACTAACTGCACAGATAAACACAGATAAACGCAGATTAGATTTTATGAAACAAATTGACCGCAGATGAGCACAAATTAGATTTTACGAAGGAAACTAACCACAGATAAACACAGATTGTACTGCATCCAGCGAATTAATCGCAGATAAGCACAAATTGAGTCACATAAAAGGGAACTAACTGCACAGATAAACACAGATAAACGCAGATTGAGTATAATAAGGGGAATTAACCGCAGATGAACACAGATTGAGAATTGGGTTTAACCACAGATAAACACAGATAAACGCAGATTGAGAATTGGGTTTAACCACAGATGAACGCAGATTGTACTGCATCCAGCGAATTACCCGCACAGATAAGCACAAATTAGATTTTACAAAAGGATTGAACCGCAGATGAACGCAGATAAACGCAGATTGAATTTTATAGGAGGAACTAACCGCAGATAAACACAGATGAACGCAGATTGTACTGCATCCAGCGAACTAATCGCAGATAAGCACAAATTGAGTCACATAAAAGGGAACTAACTGCACAGATAAACACAAATTAAGTTACATAGAAGAGAACTAACCGCAGATAAACACAGATAAACGCAGATTGGATTTTATCCAGTGAATTAACCGCAGATAAGCACAAATTAGATTTTACAAAAGGATTGAACCACAGATGAACGCAGATTAGATTTTATGAAACAAATTGACCACAGATAAGTACAAATTGAGTCACATAAAAGAGAACTAACCGCAGATAAACACAGATGAACGCAGATTGTACTGCATCTAGCGAATTAACCGCAGATAAGCACAAATTAGATTTTACAAAAGGATTGAACCGCAGATGAACGCAGATTGAGTCATATGAAAGGGAATGAACCACAGATAAACACAGATAAACGCAGATTGTACTGCATCCAGCGAACTAATCGCAGATAAGCACAAATTAGATTTTACAAAAGGATTGAACCGCAGATGAACGCAGATGAACGCAGATTGTACTGCATCCAGCGAACTAATCGCAGATAAGCACAAATTGAGTCACATAAAAGGGAACTAACTGCACAGATAAACACAAATTAAGTTACATAGAAGAGAACTAACCGCAGATAAACACAGATAAACACAGATTGAGTATAATAAGGGGAACTAACCACAGATAAACGCAGATTAGATTTCATGAAATAAATTGACCGCAGATGAGAACACAGATAATCGTTAAATTCAATAAATTATTCATTGCTGTTTGCAGTTATTTAATAACCTGTTCTACGGTAACAACTTCATTTTTACCCGCATTGACCTGAACATCTTCAAAGTTAGGATGACCTAGCCTGGGATTTCGCTTAGAAAAACCGGTCTTTTCTACCGGAATCCCTAAAAAATTCACCTTAAGTTCCCCATTCCCGTCTTCGTCGAGAAAATACCGCATGCTTGCCAGCAGGCAACCCGTGCGCAGTGAATCATTACTGTTTGCAGTTATTTAATAACCTGATCTACGGTAACAACTTCATTTTTACCGACATTGACTTGAACATCTTCAAATTTAGGATGACCTAGCCTGGGATTTCGCTTAGAAAAACCGGTCTTTTCTACCGGAATCCCTAAAAAATTCACTTTAAGTTCCCCATTCCCGTCTTCGTCAAGAAAATACTTAAACGCATACTTGCCAGCAGGCAACCCGTGCGCAGTAAATCTGACCATGCTTTTAGCAGCCACATCTTTAATTTGATAGCCCAATATAGAATAAATATCAGAATCATCGCTCTTAAAATGCTTCGCTTCTTTTTCACTAAACAGAGATAGATATAACGTCCCATTTCGTTTCGTTTTATTTTCAATTGAGATCACTAAATCCCCACTGTAAAGGAATGCTACACATCCCATTCCTATTACAATCATAACTATAATTTTTTTATAACTTAATTGATTTTTCATTGTCATTACTAATTTCCTCTGTACTTAATTGCCTCTGTACATTATTGATTGCCTGTATATTATGTCTGGCGGCGTTTAGCTGTGGCTGACTCACTGCACATAATATAATACAATACAATCTGCGTTCACCTGCAGTTAATTTATTTCATATCATTCAATCTGCGTTTATCTGTGCAGTTAATCTACATTCAATCTGTGGTTAATTGTGTGATTAAAATCTGCGTTCATCTGCGGTTAAGTCCCTTTGTAAAATCCAATCCGCGTTCATCTGTGTTTATCTGCGGTTAAGTCCAATTCTCAATCCGCGTTCATCTGCGTTCATCTGTGGTTAAGCCCAATTCTCAATCTGTGTTTATCTGTGGTTAAGTCCAATTCTCAATCTGCGTTTATCCGCGTTCATCTGTGGTTAAACCTAATTCTCAATCTGTGTTTATCCGCGTTCATCTGCGGTTAAGCCCAATTCTCAATCTGCGTTCATCCGCGTTCATCTGCGGTTAAACCTAATTCTCAATCTGCGTTTATCTGTGTTCATCTGTGGTTAAGTCCAATTCTCAATCCGCGTTTATCTGCGGTTAATTCCCATCATGTAACTCAATCTGTGTTTATCTGCGTTCATCTGCGGTTAAACCCAATTCTCAATCTGTGTTTATCTGTGGTTAAACCCAATTCTCAATTCGCGTTCATCTGCGTTCATCTGTGGTTAAACCCAATTCTCAATCTGCGTTTATCTGCGTTCATCTGCGGTTAAGCCCAATTCTCAATCCGCTTTCATCTGCGGTTAAACCCAATTCTCAATCTGCGTTTATCCGCGTTCATCTGTGGTTAAACCCAATTCTCAATCTGTGTTTATCTGCGTTCATCTGCGGTTAAACCTAACTCTCAATCTGCGTTCATCTGCGGTTAAACCCAATTCTCAATCTGCGTTTATCCGCGTTCATCTGTGGTTAAGCCTAATTTTCAATCTGCGTTTATCCGCGTTCATCTGTGGTTAAACCCAATTCTCAATCTGTGTTTATCTGCGTTCATCTGTGTTTATCTGTGTTTATCTGTGGTTAAACCTAATTCTCAATCTGTGTTTATCTGCGGGCATACCTGCCTAGCCCTTGAATTAAGTCTAGTGTCCTAGTAAGGCTACAAATTGACCTAGCCTAGACCTCTCTTTTTCCTATTCTCTTTTTCCTATCGGTCCTAGTAAGGCTACAAATTGACCTAGCCTAGACCCAAGATTTATGGTATATACCCAAGCATGAAGTCCTAGTAAGGCTACAAATTGACCTAGCCTAGACCCGTCCTACGATACTTATATGCCGCGGGAATGTCCTAGTAAGGCTACAAATTGACCTAGCCTAGACCATAATTCATAATGAATTCATTTATTTTATGGTCCTAGTAAGGCTACAAATTGACCTAGCCTAGACCTAGACTGTAGGTACTCTATGATCTGGTCTTGTCCTAGTAAGGCTACAAATTGACCTAGCCTAGACCGCTAGAAGACCTTATATAAAGATAGCTGGCGTCCTAGTAAGGCTACAAATTGACCTAGCCTAGACCGGTCCCTGTTTTTCTGTCTACTACGTAACTGTCCTAGTAAGGCTACAAATTGACCTAGCCTAGACCAAAAATAAACAGGTTATAATATTATTTAATGTCCTAGTAAGGCTACAAATTGACCTAGCCTAGACCTATAAATTTGATACCTAGTAAAACACAGGAGTCCTAGTAAGGCTACAAATTGACCTAGCCTAGACCAGAGATGTCAAAGAACAAGCCTTTACGTCCATAGAATACTACTCCTATCAATCGCTGTATTAACCCATTTTTTAAAAAAAATAGATTATTCATGACAAATGCAGCATATAAAATTAATTTTTTTAAAAAACTAACCTCCAAAAGGAGAGACGCTATCACGATAATAGGCTACCGCTGTTTAAATTATACTATGTTAATTCGTTTTTGTTAATGCAGAAAAACTTTATACCGTAATTGTTTTAATTGAATTATTTTTTATCAAGGTTTTTTTTACTAAGCTTTGTTTCATCGTGAGCCCATTTTTTAATATTAATAGCAGCATTTTTATCTCTATCATGTGTCATAGAACAGTTCGGACATTTCCACGTTCTATCTTTGATGCCGATATTTTTATTTTTATGTCCGCAGTGATGACAAGTTTTAGTACTCGGGGCAAATCTATCAATTAGCACAAGATTTTTACCTTGCCATTTGGATTTGTATTCTAAAAAAGTCCTGAATTGGCTGAGTGAAGCGTTACGCCAACTTTCAGAATTTTTAAACGACTTTTTTTTACTTCGATCACTATCTTTAGTATCTTTTTTATTGTCTTTATTTTTCTTTTTTTTATGAAAAGATTGTAAGTTAATATCCTCAAGGGCAATAGTGTTATAACGTCTTACTAATTCAATACTCCTATTATGCCAAGCATCCTTTTTCCAGTTAGTTATCTGCTCACGAACAGCTGCCAGTTTTAATCTAACTTTTTCTCTATTCTTACTATATGTATTAGATACTTCTTTTTCGTGTTTAGTAGGTTTTCTTGAATTGAGTTCTTTATGTTTTTTTCTTTTTTCTTCAGGAGTTAAGTTTTTATAATTATCTGTTCTATATACTTTTTTATTTTGTACTACTTTTCTATGACTTACTTTACGTGCAAGCATTCGTTCTAATTTTTTTTCTTTTTTACATAATTTCTCATAATGAGCATATTCTTTTTGTCCTGGTTTAGTAAAATTACTTATTTTATACTTTTTATTAATGGGATCAGATAGAGTTAGATGTGTTTTGAGACCAATATCAATTCCGACGGTGGTAGCCATATCTTTTTTAACTGGGGGGTTAATCGGCACACCATGATCGACAAGAACCGAAACATAATATTTGCCAGACTTTGTTTTAGATACAGTACAGGTTTTTATTTTAGGTTCGATAATCTCATCATTTTCATTTTTTATAATATCAAACTCTCGATGAACTACGCACTTAATACCATTTTCATTATCTAATACTTTATACTTTCCGATGATCCCTTCATGAAATTTTTCTTTCTCGTTTTCAGTTAAGTTACTAAAAAAATTTAAATTAGACCCTTTAATATCATATTTTTTAATAATTTCTTTTTGAAAGTTATCTTTATCTTCTTGATCCAATTCATTAAAAGCTATTTTATAAATTTTCTTATATTCCTTTAAAACACCTTTATAAAAATTCTTTTGTGAATCACTTAAAACTTCAATGTTTTTAATAGTTTTAACAGATTGATATTCTTTTTTTAGTTCTTTATATCTTTCAGAAAATTTATTACAATAAAATTTTCCTGATGTCCCCAAATCAGGAAAAATGATTTTATTTCCATTATGATTTTGAAAAGATTTATTATCATTTCTCCTTTTAAATTTTGGAAATTTGGCTTGATTAAAATAAAAATTACTATATGCTGTATCGAGATTTCTTAACGCCCAGTTTAATGATTCAGAAGAAACTCTTTTTAAGTCAAGTTTATATTTATAATCTTTACTTTTTTTTATGTAATCATTTGTCAACTGTTTAACTGTTTTAAAGATTTTCTGCAGATCATCAAAAAACTTTTTTTTATCTTTAGTAGATAAGGTTTTAATATATCTATTATATTTTTGTGAAATACCTTTATCAAATTTAATTTGTCTATGTTTAGACAATTTTTTATAAAAATCGAGTGAAAAATTTTTGCCGCAGTGCTTTAAAACAGCCTCCTTAAATTTTACTTCTCTATTATTCAATGAAGTGTTATAGATATATCTCACAGAGTTAAAATGTTTTTCAAGAAATACTTTTTGTTTCTCAGTAGGATAAAGCCTGTATTTATAGGCTTTATTTAATGTTTCAGGTTTATCTGATTTAGGCATAGCTTTACCTCCTACATTTCATGGCCACCACAAATAGGCGGATGCTTCATTTTCATTTATTATACGATGAAGAGCTAATTTTGTCAAGTATTTTTATATTTTTTTAAAATACTTGACATGAATTTCAATTTTTTTACGATTTTAACCCCTAAATGCTATTTTTTTGCTCATAATTTAGTATTTTATGGTCATTGCATGACAATTTTTGTTATTTATCAAGTGCCCATGCACTTAAATCTGAACAGTGCTAGCATGCACCAGGGGGCAAGCCATCTGCGTTTATCTGCGTTCATCTGTGGTTAAACCTAATTCTCAATCTGTGTTCATCTGCGTTCATCTGCGGTTAAACCTAATTCTCAATCTGTGTTCATCTGCGTTCATCTGCGGTTAAGTCCAATTCTCAATCTGCGTTTATCCGCGTTCATCTGTGGTTAAACCTAATTCTCAATCCGCGTTTATCCGCGTTCATCTGTGGTTAAACCCAATTCTCAATCCGCGTTTATCTGCGTTCATCTGTGGTTAAACCCAATTCTCAATCTGCGTTTATCCGCGTTCATCTGTGGTTAAGTCCAATTCTCAATCTGTGTTCATCTGCGTTCATCTGTGGTTAAGTCCAATTCTCAATCCGCGTTCATCTGCGTTCATCTGTGGTTAAACCCAATTCTCAATCCGCGTTCATCTGTGGTTATCTGCGGTTAAGTCCAATTCTCAATCTGTGTTTATCTGCGTTTATCTGTGGTTAAGTCCAATTCTCAATCCGCGTTCATCTGCGGTTAATTCCCATCATGTGACTCAATCTGTGTTTATCCGTGGGCAAAAAGAAACTAAATCTTAATAATTACAAAAAAAGGTTTACTTTGACGTGTTTATATGTTATAATTAAAGATGGGGAAGATTTACACTCCTTATTTTATACAGTTCTAAATAGTCATTAGTAACTGGCAGTATAAATATAAAGAATAGTACAAGTACAGAGTTATAGTTCATAAATTCAAAATTTTAACTCACAATGAAGTCAACCCCTTAAACTAACATCTAAAAATTAAATTATAAAAAAAATTCAAAGGCAAAACGTCAAAATGAAAATTACGAAAAGCATGTTAATTACAGCTATTATTAGCTCAGTGGCACTTTTTTTATTTAACTGTGCACCTGCGAGTAGTGATACTACTACCGAAAATGCAGCACCTGTTGCTGACATTCAGGGAGCATATCAGACAACTGCAGACCCGAGTGCTGGAAGAATAACCATAAGCCCTGCACCAGAAGACAATGATTATACAGGCCTCACGATAAGTGGAACTGAGGTCGTTCTTACAAACACAGATAGCGCAGCGACTAAGCCGCAAGTGACTCTTCCTATTAGCGATAGTGCCGTTTGTACGGATTACAGTGCTAGACCAAGTACGCCAGTGACTGTCAATCCAGCACAACTTGGTACTATGGCTTTAACCAATATCTTATTTATTGGTGTTACAAACTTTGGGAGTGTTGATAATGGCACCCCTAAAGGTGATATTAGAGTACCTTACTTAACAGTTTCTCTTCAAGCAAACGAACCTACTTTAAAGCTTGCCCTAGCAGGAGCAATGCAGCAAAATCCTAATTTATTTGGAGATGCAGAGCCTGTTCGCAACTTTATTGTACTCTGCCAAAGTGCAACCAGTCCTGATGCAGCTTATGCAAGTTCTTCATATGCTCTCTTTACACTGCAACTCGGAAGTTATTACTTTTTAGAAGTGATCCGATTTGAAAGCGACTTTACTGTAGACCCTGGGACATTTAACGGTCTCTCTCAGTGTGGTAATGACTTTACAATAGACAATTCATTACAAGTAACAGCAAAGAATAACCTCCTTAATGTCAGTGATCTAATCAGTTGTACCCAGGTGCTCTCAGCAGATAATGCTATCAGTTCTAAAGTAGATCGATTGGTGAGTGTTGCTGGAGTAATAAGAATTCCTCCTTCACAATAATACTTTAACACTTTCTCGTTTGTCTTAACCTAATCTAAGATTGGGTTAAGACAACGATTTAACTGCACAGCTAAACACAAATTGAGTCACATGAAAGGAACTAACTGCACAGATAAACGCAGATTGGATTCTATGAGATAAACTAACCGCAGAACAAACTAACCGCAGAACAACGCAGATTAAATTTCATGGAAGAAATGAACCGCAGATGAACGCAGATAAACACAGATTGAGTTATATTGAAGGAATTTAACCACAGATAAACACAGATGAACGCAGATTTTAACTACGCAATTAAACGCAGATTTTTTAATCACACAATTAACCACAGGTTAAATTAGATTAACTGCACAGATAAATGCAGATTGAGTTATATTAAAGGAATTTAACCGCAGATAAATGCAGATTAGATTTTATGAGATAAACTAACCACAGATAAACACAGATGAACGCAGATTTTAATCACACAATTAACCACAGATTAAATTAGATTGACCGCAGATAATCAGAACATTTCTTTAACTATAAAACTACCCAAAGATACTTTTTTTGTACCCAATTTCCAATGATGAAAAATTTTATGTCCTCTTATTTGATGAATATTCGTAAAAAAAATCTTTTTTCAAGCGCGGTGTTAGCCATTCTAGCACTATTTTTTTCACTTAGTGTATTGAGTTGTTTCTCAGCACCGACACTTACCCTTACTACCAATGAAACATTGGATACAAACGCTAATATCGTTAGTCTTGTCCCGACAGACCTACGGGGCATGTATGCGACTAATGATAATGATTCAGAAGATTTTCAATTAATTGATAGAGCTAATTATAAGTCTATGCGGATCGGGCTTGATTCAATTACAATTGAATCTCCCCCAGCGAGCATTTTACCTGAAGTGACTATTCCATTTACTTCTAGTAACTGCATCGAATATAGCGGTTCACCCATCTTTTCTATCTCAATCCAAAGAGATGTCATTGATAAAGCAAATGCAAACGAATACGTCACCATTGATCTTAGAGAATTTGCAAAAACCAACAGCAGTGGCAAGTATTTTAGTGATTTTAGAGCAGCTCTCCTATTAATGCCTTTCATAGCCAGTACAAACATATTGACTCCACAATTGACACAGGCTCTTACAGCCGGGCGTATTTCTCTTAACCCAACGATTCTTACGTACATTGTTGTCTGTAATAGTGCTATGAGTACCGATACAGAATACGCGACTTCTTCTTATGCGCTCTTTTTAGCAAAAATTGGAACGGATAATTACCACATAGCAGTCATTTTACGTTTCCATCCTGATTTTACAGTGCCCGCTAGTGTATTCAATGCTGCTCCTGCCTGTAGCGATCATTTTACACTCACCGGACAGACAATGACAGCTAAAGCAGATCTGAATGTCAGTGTCCTTGAACCTTGTATGAAGGCATTAGATCTAGCTTCTAGCCTTGTCTCTCCTATGATAAGTATTGGTGGAACAATCCAACGTTAGGTCTCTATAAGACTTTGACTCCCCATGTGGATTGTTCTAGGTGCTATGACAATTTATATGATATTTGTGTAGATCACTCTTAGAGTTATAGTAAGATTCTTAGAGTTATAGTAAGATTCATATAATATTCGTATAAGGTCCCCGTAATGAGATCATCTATAATGACAATTACTAAACTAGGAAGCATTGCCCAGCAAAGTATTATAAGCCTTGCGGTAGTGTTTTTTTTGTTTAATTGTGCGAGTTCTACCACCAATACGAACATCGATGAAAATGTTCTACACGGCACGTTCGTTTTGACTACCAACACGGGACTATTAGACTCCCGTTTTGCACTAGGAAGCATAGACGCGACAAACGATTACACGACGCTTACCTTTGACAGCAATGCTATCGTTCTAATGGAAACAGCGACCGGTAAACCTGAGGTCACAGTTTCACTGAGTCCTGATAACTGCACCGAATACAGCGCTGAGCCATTTGAAATATTCGTCCGAGACGATGTTATCGATAAAAGTGAAAGGGGAGAGTACGTGAATATTGATATTGCTAATTTTAAGGGTAGCAATGAAAATGCGCTCACAGGCGGTGATTTTAGAGCGGCTTATCTAATCATTTCATGGATAGAAGCCACCGAAGCGTTAAAACGCAATTTAATGACTGCTGCTATTTTCCTCAGGACTACTGAAACGGTCACAACTTATGTCGCCGTTTGTAACGAGGCTATGAGCACGAGCGAACCCCACCAGACCTCTTCATATGCGTTTCTTTCTATAAAGCTAGGCCCATTCTATTTCACAGAAATAGTGCGTTTTAGTAAAGATTTCCAATTAAACCGAGATGATTTTTATAACCTAGCTGAGGCGGGTAGCGGAACAATGCATTGTAGTGATAATTTCACGGCAACTGGCCTTACTATAACCGCTAAGCCAGGTAAAACTATAAGTCTCAGGACACTTGTTCCATGTTTGAAACTAGTACTGAAAGACCCTTCTTTTAGCACGCATATTGACAGACTTGTGAGCATTGGTGGGGCACTAAAAAAACCATGAGCAGCTCATCGTTAATAGTCAAGATCACGATAACCTTAGCAACTCTGACTTTACTTAATTGTAATAACGCTATTACAGTAGCTTCTTCGGTAAGTCCAGGGGATCATTTCTTAGGTAGATTTGCCATTTTCAGCGGAACTCTCGGTCCCATTTCATTTATCGAGTACGATCCAACAGATAATTATGACAACATCATCATTAGACCTGGTGAAGTCGTCCTCACCAGTCATTCCAATGCAAAAGAAATGTTTGTCCTTCCTATCACAGCCCAAAACTGCACATCTTATAGTTTTAATGAATTTATTACCATTCGTTCTGAAAATCCCAAATTTTTTATTTCACAGCTAAACAATGACCCTGCTTTGCTGATAGACCTAAATGCACTTCAAGTAGACCAAACACCTTATACGTTTATTGACGCGCGTATATTTATACCCTTAGCTTCGGCGCACCATAACTCTGAAATCTTAATGATTGACAACACTTTTCGAGACAATAACCTCTTTCCTGACGACGAAGCTTCCTATTTATCACAGTTCATAATTTGTGAAACATCAGAGCAATCTTCTATTGTACTGTATACGATTAGAGTCAATATATTTAGAGCCGCAGAAGTCATTCGCATTGATGAAAAGTTTAGTGAGCTATTTGCTTCACGAGATCAATTAGGCAATAATCCTTGTGAAGATTTTACCTTAACAGAGATGCAGCTCTCCGTCAAACCCAATACTCCCACAGCCTTAAAAATCGAGGCTAATCCTGACCAGAATGTCTTTTTTAAGGAGAATTTTTGGCCTTGTGCTCTTCATATTAGAGCAAAAATTATTCGCGGAGACAAAGAATACGATCCCGTACTAAGCCAATCCGTAGAATGGCTATTCGGAGCCCTTTTAAATTTATCTAATTGAAATAGCAGATCACTCTAAATACAGCACTTATTGAAATCAATTCTAAAATATTGAAATCAATTCTAAAATTATCGCTACTTATAATATTCACAGAGTTTTTATTCATAAATTAATCTCAATTTCTTAAAAAACTGAGACCGCTTCGATCAATATTACCGTATAAACCGTGATTAGTATTGGCAAAACATTGCGTTAACCGATAGTGAATCTGCCTAACAACAGTACCTATTGAAATCAATCTTAAAATTATTGCTGTTTATCAAATTATCACTACTTATGATATTCACAGAGTTTTTTATTAATGGTAGAATATTTCAACCTTGCGTTGTTTTAAGTTCAATTTCAACTTATAATTTGCTTTAATCTATAACATTTAATCCATAACTTTTAATCTATAACTTTTCATTATTTTTAAATAATATACACCTTTTAACTTGTATATAATAATATAAGAGACTTAAATATGAAACAATGTTTACGTAGTACGATCTTTATCGTACTTGCTTTTAGCTGTGTGCTACTTAACAGTTGTACGACGACTACTGACAAAATGGTACTTGGCGATAATCCATTTAATGGGACTTTTATATCGCTTAATATTAGTGACGATACCTCGCCAGTTCTGGGAGCCGCTAATATCAATTATGACGCTACGACGATCAACGCAAATGGTATCATTGAAATGCTCAATCTAGAAAACCTGGATAATAGGGTAATTTCAGATATTACCTCCTGTACAGAATATTCAGATACCATCGCAGCTGGAAGAGAACCCGTCCCCAATAGTATTCTCGACCTCCTCAATACCAACATTCTAGACAATGCAAAAGCAGCGCTTATCAATCTAAGTTTTTCTGATATAGCAACGCCCTTTACCAATGCTAATAGCAATGCCAATAGCTACGTCGCCTTATGCGATTCGCTAAGCCAAAAAGAATACCTGCTCTTCACACTTCGTATCGGCAATGACGCCTATCGGTACATTGAAATAACCGAATTTGAGACCAATTTCGTACCCGGTCTCAATAGGCTCCTCCAAACGCCCCCATTCCAAGCCTGCCGTACGTATTCGGTCAGAGCAGACAGTGTCATTCTCGACGCCACCAATCAACCTATTAGCATCATGGACTTAAATGAAGCTTGCACAACTACCTTACTGACCGCTTATAGAAATGGAGAGTTCACCGGTTACGCAACTATCTTTAATGACCAGATCAGTTCAAATAACATAGTAAGTGATTCAGGCAATAATTTTTATCGAATAGGCAGTAGTATCGGACCTTGGAATTACAATATAGGAGAAACCTTTAATGCCCGCTGGTATATTGATGACTATCAGACAGCCTTCGTGAATACACCCATTGAAAATGAAGATATTAGAGGTTTAGTTATAAATAATAGTACGTTGAATTTCTTTCAGATTTTCCATGCCATCCCAACTGAATCTGGACCAGGCTTTGTTACTCTCCTGGCTATTGTCGAAGGCGATCAAACAGAATGCCAAAATATTAGAGATTTCGCAACGACCGGGCTTTACAGCGTTTCATGTACAATCTCACCCAATAACATTGAAACAAATTTCTCGATTGTCCTCGAAGTCCCAGCTGCCAACGACCCTAATCCCAATCCATTTCCTAATCTCAAATATTCACTCTATTTCAAATCCTCAGGAAGTTCTTTTACCATAAGAGGGATTCTTAACAATTGTGATGGCATTAAGAGCAGCCCTTTCGTTCCACCAGGACCTGAACCTTGCGATGACGGAAACCCTGATACAAAGTGACCTAGCAACTAACTGATCTAGAACTGTTTTGCTCAAGAAAAATACGTGGTAGTATCACTTCTGCTTTAATATCAATGACAATCTCTTTAAAAACTGAGACCATTCTGATTAAAGTATTACCGTATAAGTTCTAACCAACATTGATAAAATATTACGTTAATCGACAGCCGAACCCCTAGAACTTCTACTAAAAAATGCATCTATTGAAATCGCCTCTAAAATCATCACTATTTATAAAACTTTTTATCTTCATGTTAGAATATTTTAACGGCATGCGGTTTTAAGCCTAATTTCAATTCATAATTCATTTTAAACTTGTATAAAGTAACATATGAGACTTAGTATGAAACAGTATTTACGTGGTACGATCTTTATCGTACTTGCTTTTACTTGTGCGCTACTTAACAGTTGTATGCCAAGTGATTCAGATACAGAAATAGTATTTGGCAATAATCCATTTAATGGGACATTTGTATCGCTTAACATTAGTGACGATACCCCAGCAATTCTGGGAGCCGCTAATATCAATTATGACGCTACGACGATCAACGCAAATGGTATCATTGAAATGCTCAATCTAGAAAATCTAGATAATAGGGTAATTTCAGATATTACCTCCTGTACAGAATACTCAGATACTATCGCAGCTGGAAGAGAACCCGTCCCCAATAGTATTCTCGACCTCCTCAATACTAACATTCTAGACAATGCAAAAGCAGCGCTTATCAATCTAAGTTTTTCTGATATAGCAACGCCCTTTACCAATGCTAATAGCAATGCCAATAGCTACGTCGCCTTGTGTGATTCGCTAAGCCAAAAAGAATACCTGCTCTTCGCGCTTCGTATCGGCAATGACGCTTATCGGTACATTGAAATCACCGAATTTGAGACCAATTTCGTACCCGGTCTCAATAGGCTCCTCCAAACGCCCCCATTCCAAGCCTGCAGCACATATTCGGTCAGAGCAGACAGTGTTATTCTCGACGCCAACGATCAACCCATTAGCATCATGAACTTAAATGAAGCTTGCACAGCTGCCTTACTGACCGCTTATAGAAATGGAGAGTTCACCGGTTACGCAACTATCTTTAATGACCAGCTCAGTTCAAATAACATAGCAGGATCACAAGATAGAACATTCACCACGGTGAGTGATCCAGTCAATAATTTTTATCGAATAGGCAGTAGTATCGGACCTTGGACCTATAATCTAGAAGAAACCTTTAATGGCCGCTGGCATATTGATGATTACAAGACAGCCTTCGTGAATACACCCATTGAAAGTGAATATATTAGGGGATTATATGTAAATAGTACGTCAAAAATCTTTAATATTTTCCAGGGCATTACACCTAATTCTGAAAGCGAAATTGTTCGCTTGGCTATTATCGATAACAATCAAACACAATGCCAAAATATTAAAGATTTCGCAACGACTGGGCTTTACAGCATTTCATGTACAATCTCGCCCAATGACATTGAAACAAACTTCTCGATTGTCTTCGAAGTTCCAATTGCTAACGATCCCAGCGCCGATCCTAATCCATTTCCTAATCTTAAGTATTCACTCTATTTTAGATCCTCAGGAAGTGCTTTTACCATAAGAGGGATTCTTAACAATTGTGATGACCTTACCGGTATAGTACCAGGAACTCCTCTTATTGATTGCCGCGACGGAGACTCTAATACAAAGGGACCTAGCAACTAACTGATCTAGAAGCATTTTAGGATAGAATAACAGAGCTATAACGATGACTGCTACGTAGTAGTAAAATCTGTATTCTATCCTAAGAACAAGCGGACACCGGACTCTCAGTGCCTTAACCCAATCACCAAAAATAAGTAATCATATTGCCTCACACTCTCTGTGGGGCAATACTTAACAGCGAATAATCTGCTCCTCGTCTACGTTCATCTCTGTGCAGTTAATTCATTGAATATAATCTAATCTGCGTTCATCTGTGTTTATCTGCGGTTAGTTTATCTCATAGAATCCAATCTGCGTTTATCTGTGTTTATCTGCGGTTAGTCCCTTTCTGAAACTCAATCTGTGTTTATCTGCGTTCATCTGTGGTTAGTTTATCTCATAAAATTCAATCCGCGTTTATCTGTGTTTATCTGCGGTTCATTTCCTCCATGAAATTTAATCTACGTTGTTCTGCGGTTAGTTCCTCCTATAAAATCCAATCTGCGTTCATCTGCGTTTATCTGCGTTCATCTGCGGTTAATCTGTATTTAATCTGTGGTTAATTGTGTGATTAAAATCTGTGTTTATCTGCGGTTCATTCCCTGCATGAAATTTAATCTGCGTTGCTCTGCGATCAGTCCCTTTCATGTGACTCAATCTGCGTTTATCTGTGTTTATCTGCGGTTAATCTGTATTTAATCTGTGGTTAATTGTGTGATTAAAATCTGTGTTTATCTGCGGTTCATTCCTTCCATGAAATTTAATCTGCATTGCTCTGCGATCAGTCCCTTTCATGTGACTCAATCTGCGTTCATCTGTGTTTATCTGCGGTTAGTCCCTTTCTGAAACTCAATCTGTGTTTATCTGCGTTTATCTGTGGTTAGTTTATCTCATAAAATTCAATCTGCGTTTATCTGTGTTTATCTGTGGTTCATTCTTTCCATGAAATTTAATCTAAGTTGCTCTGCAGTTAGTTTCTCCTATAAAATCCAATCTGCGTTCATCTGTGTTTATCTGCGGTTCATTTCCTCCATGAAATTTAATCTACGTTGTTCTGCGGTTAGTTTCTCCTATAAAATCCAATCTGCGTTCATCTGTGTTTATCTGCGGTTCATTTCTTCCATGAAATTTAATCTGCATTGCTCTGCGGTTAGTCCCTTTCATCTAACTCAATCTGCGTTCATCTGCGTTTATCTGTGGTTCATTCCTTCCATGAAATTTAATCTGCGTTGCTCTGCGGTTAGTTTATCTCATAAAATCCAATCTGCGTTTATCTGTGTTTATCTGCGGTTCATTCCTTCCATGAAATTTAATCTGCGTTGCTCTGCGGTTAGTTTCTCCTATAAAATCCAATCTGCGTTCATCTGTGGCAAAAAACTACTGCCTTAAATCTTAAATCCATATGCTAAAATCCATGTTATATTTCCTAAGTAAATATTTTTATCTAAGAAAAGCCACTACGGACAATCACGATTAAATAAAGTATTATGAAAAAAATTATCCTCAATGTCTTAATAACACTGTTTGTCTCTACTGTGCTTATTAATTGCAATACAGCGAATGTTAGCGAGGGACTTATTCATAACCCTATTAGGGGAAATTTTGTCTCTTTAACTATCAGTGAAGACCTACCACAGAATTTTGGATCAGCAAAATTCAATTATGACGCTCTAAATATTGACATAAGTAGCATTGAATTGACTAATCTAGAAAGTCAAGCCACACAACGCATTTCAGACATCACTTCATGCAGAGAATATTCTAAAACAAACCTATCACTCCTCCCCACAGAACCTGTTCTTCCGCCGACTACCGTATTTGATCTACTCCATAACGAAGTACTGAGCAATCTTAAAATCATGCTTATTGATGTAAAATTTTCTTACGACATCAGAAATGCCCTAGCCAGTGCTACCGAAACTCCCTTTAGTTATATAGCCTTTTGTAATACCACCAGCGACCGTGAATTGCTTTTCTTAATACTCCACCTCGATAAATATCGTTACATTGAAATAATACAATTTAAGAAAAATTTCATACCCATTATCAATACATTACTCTTTCACCCTGCTAACACAGCTTGTAATAAGTATTTTCTTAGAAGTGATAGCACTATCATAGATATGACTGACCAGCCCATTGGTATTAAAGATTTTGATAGCCAATGTTTAAATATCATTAAGAAATTTATTTATAAAAGATCATTCGCAGAATATGCTATCCTCTTCAATGATGCAGTTATGCCCTAACGTTCTACCGCAGAATCTATCATTGAGCCCACAGATTAAATATAGATTAACCGCAGATTGAGTTATATGAAAGGAACTAACCGCAGAACAACGCAGATTGAATTTCATGCAGGGAATGAACCACAGATAAACACAGATGAACGCAGATTGGATTTTATGAGATAAACTAACCGCAGATGAACGCAGATTAAATTTCAGAATAGAGATTAACCGCAGATGAACGCAGATTAAATTTCATGCAGGGAATAAACCGCAGATAAACACAGATAAACGCAGACTAAATTTCATGCAGGGAATGAACCGCAGATAAACACAGATAAACGCAGATTGAGTTATATAAAAGAAATTAACCGCAGATAAACGCAGACTAAATTTCGTGGAAGGAATGAACCACAGATGAACGCAGATAAACGCAGATTAGATTTTATGAGATAAACTAACCGCAGATGAACGCAGATTGGATTCTATGAGATAAACTAACCGCAGATAAACGCAGATTAAATTTCATGCAGGGAATAAACCGCAGATAAACACAGATAAACGCAGATTGAGTTATATGAAAGAAATTAACCGCAGATGAACGCAGACTAAATTTCATGCAGGGAATAAACCGCAGATAAACACAGATAAACGCAGATTGAGTTATATAAAAGAAATTAACCGCAGATAAACGCAGATTAAATTTCATGCAAGGAATGAACCACAGATAAACACAGATGAACGCAGATTGGATTCTATGAGATAAACTAACCGATGAGCGCAGATTAGATTTTATGAGATAAACTAACCACAGAGCAACGCAGACTAAATTTCATGCAGGGAATAAACCGCAGATAAACACAGATGAACGCAGAACAACACAGATTGAATCATATCAAACGAATTAACAGTAGATAACGGTAGCTAATTGTCATTGCTTTTATAAATTCCAATGTTATTTAGTATTATTCAATGTTATTTAATATTATTAAACTTTAACCGTATATGAAACCTATGATTATAAACAGACTGGCTCGCCATAGATTGACTGCTATTGTACTTGCCTTGCTAACAAGTTCTTTCCTCATTGACTGCAGTGCAGGTAATAGCACCAGTCATGCATTAGCAACGAGCCCACTTAGAGGAACTTTCGTTTCCACAGATATTAGTGAAATACGCCCAAATAAACTTGGGCTCACGAGTGCCAATTACGACATTGTTACTATAGCCGATAACCGCATCGATGTTATTAATTTTGAAGACCTAAGCATAAAAAATACGCTCACACTAGAAACCTGCGAAGAACATACTAAAATCATTGAACCAAGTACTCCACCACCCACTCATTTATTTGACGTGCTCAGTACCAATGTATTAAATAACATAAAATTAACGCTTATCAGTATCAGCCTCGCAGACCTAAATATAACCGCAAATGATAACATCACCAGTTATACCGCACTCTGCACCACCAGCAACAATAAAGAACTTCTTGTCTTCATATTTAATGGCGGTGAAAATCATCGCTATATCGAACTCATAGAGATTAAAAATGATTTTTTAATTTGGTTTAATGAATTTTTAAAATCTCCCACAGGAAATGAAGAGTGCAATATATCTTTAATCACAGACAGCGGTATCATTATAGATGACTTTAGAACTCCCATTAACATTCAAAGTATCAATACTTCGTGCCTAGCACGCATTAACTCGTTAAAAGATAATGGCATTGTCATAGGATATGCAACCATTTTCAATGATACTCTCATTCCTAATAACCAAATCATTAGCTCCTCTAGAAGTGATTTTTCTAAAAATACCCGCGCTAACAATCGTTACAAATTAGAAACCCCTATAGGACCGTGGAACTACTATGAACGTGAAGAACTTAAATATTGGTTTGATGGAAATTGGTACATCGACAATCACTTAACAGCATTCACAGGCACGTCACTTGCCAATCTCAACATTAAAGGAATAAATCTCTCTTATAACTCAGCCAACAATAATAGAACATTCGACATTTTCTACACCCCTCATAATAGAGTCAATGAGACTGAACTCGTAGTCATCACCGACAAAAATCAAAGTGAATGTTCTTACTTTGAAGATTTTGCTACCACAACCATGTACAGTGCTTCTTGCACCGTTGAAACAACGATTACAAAAACAAACTTCTCTCTCGTACTCGAATATCCAGACCCATTGGCAGTTTCCCCCAATAATTACCCTAACATTAAATACTCGCTCTATGTTAACAGTTATAATGACGCCACTACACCTTCTTTTATCAAAGGAACTCTTAATAAATGTAATGCTCTCTTAGGAACAGCATTGATAGAGTGCACAGACGGCAATTTTATCACAAAAACCTTCTAATTAATAGTTCTATCAATGATACAATTAAATAACCTATCTTCTGTTTTCAATCAGTTATCATTTACTTATAAATAAAAAGTTTCTTAGCTATGACAATTATTGATACAATCGTAAAAATATTAGTGGGTCTCATCGCCTGCATCCACCTTTATATCATGTGGTTTGAAATGTTCGCATGGACATCTCGCGGAAGACGTGTCTTCAAAGACTTTCCAGCCGAACTTTTCCCAAAAACCACAAAACTCGCAGCAAACTTAGGACTCTACAACGGGTTTTTAGCCAGCGGGCTCATCTGGACGTTTTTTATAACCACGCAACCATGGCAGCACAATGTGATGCTATTTTTTTTGAGTTTTATCGCAATCGCAGGAATTTACGGCGCACTCACCGCTCAACGAAAAATCTTCTTCGTTCAAGCACTTCCAGCACTTATCACAATTATTTTAATTTTACTTTAATGGATAGGTTTTGCTGTTTTTTTAATTGACTGGCTAATCCAATTGGCTAATCACTAATGAACCCTTACCAGTAAGAATGTCCCATACATCGTCTGCTGCTAAGGAAATTTCATTGAGTGCACTACTTCACTTTTTGTGTTGGTGGTTTTACATCAGCTAAATTAATTGTATTCATTGGGTACGATTTGAGATAGCATACGTAGCTGCCGTAGCACCAGCGATTTTACCGAATACCGCTCCCGCCGTTAACCCACTCCCACCAGGATAATTATGTGTAAAAATGCCTCCTATCATTTCTCCACAAGCATATAATCCAGCAATAACCTCATCATTTTTTTTAAGAACTCGTGTTTCCACATCAACTTTAACGCCATAATACGTAAACGTAATTCCACAACGCACCTTAAATGCTAAAAAAGGAGGCTTAACAAGTGGAAGCGCCCAGTTAGACTTAGCTGGATAAATACCCACCGTGCTCTTCCCATCACGAAGACTAGGATCAAATACAACATCTGTACGAATACTCTTATTGTACTCCTCAATCGTCTTAAGCGCCTGTTCCTTATCAATATCTGTTAGCTGTGAAACCAATTCCTCTATCGTAGCTGCCGTCACGAATGTTGCATTGGAAACACGATATTCTGCGTAAAGAAGGTCTGTAACTTGATTGTCAAAGAGTTGCCAGGCAAGATGCTTGGGTTGATTGAGAAGTTCACGACCGTATTTAGCGTAAGTGTAATTACGAAAATCCGCTCCTTCATCGACAAAGCGCTTGCCCGCTGCATTAAGCATAATGCCGAAAGGATAGCTAATTTTTCTAAAATTTTTTCTATCTATGTGGTCGACACCTAAACCGAAATCAGGACTGTTACTGTCCATAAACGTAGCATGACAACCCTCCTTTTTTCCAATAAGCGCAGCGCCCACTTCCTGTACCATAGTTATGCCATCTCCTCTGTTATATTGCGTCCCTCGTACGATAGCATGCTCCCACTGAGGCCCCATAAGAGTACGCCGCATGTTTTTATTCGCTTCAAAGCCACCACACGCTAAGATAACAGCGCTCCCATGCACTGCTAAAGTCTCTTCCTTACCATCAACTACTCTCCTTATCTCAACACCATCTATTCGTGGTGACGTAGTACTACTACTGTCTAAAAGAAGACGCGCTGCACGGGCACTGTACATTATAGTTCCACCCAATTTCTTAAAAAGTGCTAACTCCTTAGTAACAAGTCCTTCACCTTCACGAGGTGTTGCCAGCACTAATCCGCCCCAGAAATAATAACGACCTTCTTTCTCATATGCCTGCCGCTTGTAAATAGGTTCAAAAACAACACCCAAGTCATTAAGCCACGCAATCGTTTCATAACTACGCTTAACCAATAATTCCTGCAAATCACGTCTGCCCGCCCCTTTGTTAATAGCTACAAGTTCTGATAAAAACATCTTAGCATCATAACGGGGAAACACCGTTCGTGCCAATTTATCTTTATCCGCGTAGTCTGTCAATAGACGTAATACGTCTGCTTGGTTTTCATAGGCAAATCGTAGTGCCGCTGCCGTGTAGCGACTATTTCCTCCCATTTCTGTAACAGGGGCCGCCTCTAACATGAGAACACGTGGCGAGGTTTGACGGTCTTTTTCTTTAAGTTGTTCTAAAGCGCTAAGCCCACTGCAAAGCGCCGCATTCCCACTGCCAATGACAATCACATCCCAATAAGATGACTTCGTCGTACGCGTAGAACGACTACTATCCGCAATCGGACTGGGTTGGGTGATCTTATTGTCTGTGATCTTATCGTCTCTGATTTTATTGTTTTTAGAAACAGACTCTAATGAGCTCATTTGCACCCTACGGAAGATAGGCAGCTCCTAGCATAAGAGGTCGCGCAGTGCGAACTACTTTCACGCTAAGCTTAGTGATATCATTGTCTTTAATAGAAAGTTCTACTGGCATTGTCCCGCTTGGATGAGCGATCGTAACTTTAAACGGATTATCAGTGGCTTGAGTAAAGATTTCACTTGGAATCGTGCCCGTATCTATACATGCCGCTGCTAACGAAAAAGCGCCCGAAGCCGCATAAGCGTCATGACAGACATAAGGCGTAAAATAACGAGACCTGATCATTCCCGCCGCAGTAATCTCTTCACTCACTAAGGCAATCTTAGGGTAGACTTTTTTAGCAACATTGATTATTCCCATGCGCTCTCCTGCCTTAATACGTAAGGATAGCAATTTCTCTAATAACGGTTTATTCGCATCTAGATCATGTTTGGACTCAGTTCCACTGAGTCCAACATCACTTGCTAAAACATACATACAAGGCATTGCAACATCGATAAGACTCATTCTAACCCCATCGATCACATCGATTTTATTCCCACTAGGATGCATTTTACCCGTTTTTCCACCAACAATATTTGATAACTCCATCACAATAGGAGCAGCTGTACCAGGCACTCCTGATATCTCTTTTGAGCCATGCCAACTTAGCTTGTGCTCAGGTGTTTGAATAGTTTGTTTCACATGAGCCCCAATATTGACATCATAAATAGTAAGTATTGTCTCAGGCGCACTGGGTTTAATAAGCCCTGTTTCCAAAGCAAAAATCCCAACCCCAGATAAAATATTTCCACACGTAGGAAAATCAATCTCAGGTCTACCGACTAGCACTTGAGCAAATTCATAATCAATATCAACACCCACACGCTGTGACCGACTGACAATTGCAATTTTACTCGTTACAGGAGTAGCCCCACCTAAACCGTCTATCTGCTTAGGATCAGGCGATCCCATTATGCGAATAAGAAGTTCATCACGGGTAGTCTTATCACCAGGAAGATCGTCCTTATGAAAATACAATCCCTTTGAAGTCCCCCCCCGAATAATCATACACGAAACTGCTTGATGAGCACGTGGTTTTAATTGCAGTGTCTCACTATGCGTAGAAACAGTCATCGTGATCTATTTTACCTCTCAGCTATTTTAATGAGCAGAAGTTTCTAATAATTTATAATATGATTTATAATATAACTTACAATATTATTTGTAATAATGGGCAGACTTTGTTATCGGAGCGGCCATGGCAACTCGACGTAATATTGTAATATGCCAGGCGGCAATTCACGATTAAGTAGCCACGCAAGAGTTGTTATCAATCCAATCGCACAACCGCTAAGCACTACCGTTCGCAGTAGCTGTGTACGCGCGCGAACTGGAAAATATATTAATAAAAACATTAAACACCCCATAAAAAAACCTACAGCCAACGTGAGACCCATAAGCAGCACAAACCACAAATAGGTTTGAAAAATTGTAAAATCTTTGTTATTCTTATCAATAATTTCATGATCGCAGTAGTAAAGCGCTTGACCTTTGCCGAGCAATTGTTTAATCAGCAATATCGTTAAACAAAGCCACGTTATAATAGCAATCGTCATTGGAAATATTTTGTCTATAAACGTATAAATCTGCTGCAGCTCTATGATATAGATGATAACAGCTATCCATATTGCGCCTGTAAAATAAAGTTCAGGTCTTCGTTTGTTATGTACGACCTGTTCCTCGCTTTTAATATTTTTGTTAAGTTTTTTATTGAACGTTATACCAGCCCACACTGAGAAACCAACTGCGGCGAGGATGATAATATTAACAGGACTGATGATATATGATAGACCATGAACTTTGCTAAATTGAACGACTTGATAAGTGTAGACTTCTGATTGATAAGCAAGTACAAATCCAATCAAAAATGCAGGACGCGACCACCCGAATCTCTTTAAAAAGATCCCCACAATTCCTAACCCAAACAAAGCAAATATATCATACACACTTTGCTTCGACTGGAAACTCGCAAAAAGTATTAACATCAATATAAACGGAGCCACCAATGGAAACCGTATTATCGTCAGTCTAGCAATATAGGGCGATAAGATCACACACAATACCGTGCCAATAATGTTCGCAAAAGCCAACGACCAGACAATAGTATAAGTCGTACTGAGGTCTTCTTTAAACAGTGAAGGGCCTGCTTCGAGACCCAGTAACGTCATGCCACCTAGAAATATAGCCATGCTCCCTGAACCTGGGATACCAAAGACAAGAGTCGGCAATAAACCCCCGCCTTCTTTTGAATTGTTTGCTGATTCGGGGGCAATCACACCACGAATTTCGCCCTTACCAAAATTCTCTTTATTTGGAGTCGTCTGAATAGCATGCCCGTAGGCTATCCAATCAACAACCGAGCCACCCAGACCAGGAATAATACCAATAATAGTGCCCACCCCAGCCGTTCGAAAAGACAGCCATTTATTACGCCACCAATCGTAAAAACCTTCACGCCAGCCAGAACCAAGCTTTCCTAATTTTGATATAGACCTGTTACTACGCAATAAATCAACGATCTCAGGTATTGCAAAGACGGCAAGCCCTACTATGACAAGCGCAAAACCGTCTTGGAGATACCATGATTCAAACGTTACACGTGACGACCCCTGCGCCGGAGCCTCACCAATAGTACGAATCAACATCCCAAGCCCAATAGCAGAGAGACATTTAACCAAACTGCGCTCTGCAATCGACCCAACAATCACAAGCCCCAATACAGTTAACATCAGTAATTCAGGTGTTCTAAATGACAATATGATAGGTTTAGCAAACCCCATTAAAAATGTTAAAATAATCGCACCGAAAATACCACCAAACAACGATGATATGAATGCCGCACTGAGCGCACGTGTCGCCTGTCCTTGTTTAGCAAGCGGGAATCCATCTAAAATCGTTGCTTGTGAAGAACTAGACCCTGGAATCCCCATCAAAATCGATGAAAACGTATCACTAGTAGGAATCACCGCCACCAATCCTACCATAAGAGCAAGACCAGATACCGGATCCACCCCATATAAAAATGGTAAAACCAATGCTAAACCCGCTATGCCACCTAGGCCAGGAAAAATACCCACAGATAGCCCCAAACACACACCCAACGCCAAGTAAAGTAGGTGTTCAGGATTCGCAATATCACTTAAAGCTGCTTGTAGGAGTTCTAACATTGATCTTAACTTAAAAACCGTAACGATTATTGTTATAAAATTGTAGGAGTTCTAACATTGATCTTAACCTAAAAATCGTAACGATTATTGTTATAAAATTGTAGGAGTTCTAACATTGATCTTACCCTAAAAGTCGTAACGATTACTGTTATAAAATTGTAGGAGTTCTAACATTGATCTTACCCTAAAAACCGTAACAATTATTGTTATAAAATTGTAGGAGTTCTAACATTGATCTTACCCTAAAAGTCGTAACGATTACTGTTATAAAATTGTAGAAGTTCTAACATTGATCTTACCCTAAAAATCGTAACGATTACTGTTATAAAATTGTAGAAGTTCTAACATTGATCTTACCCTAAAAACCGTAACAATTATTGTTATAAAATTGTAGGAGTTCTAACATTGATCTTACCCTAAAAATCGTAACGATTATTGTTATAGAATTGTTATAAAATTGTTATAGACTGATTAGATCATCTACAATTAATACAAAATCTATCCAATCTCTTGAACCCTCATGTCAAAATCCAGTCAATCTTGAATCCTTATATCAAAATTGCTAATAGTATTGTAAGTATTGTAAATTGTAAATATTGTAGATTGTAGGTATTGTAGATTGTAGGTATTGTAGATTAGGTATTGTAGATTGTAGGTATTGTAGATTGTAGGTACTGCAAGTATTGTAAAAACCACTTAAATACTGCAGAGATCACTTAGAAAATAATAGCTAATATTGAAAGAGTGCTGTCTCATTAAGACACCACTCTCTCAAACGATCATGATTTATTAACTGGATATTAAATCATAAGCACGATCATGATTTATTGATTGGCTCTGTCAAATCATAAGCAAATCAGCCTGTGTAGAAAAAGCCTTATCTGTGTAGAAAAAGTCTTGTATTAACACAAACGATAGATTAGATAGCTTACTTAGCTTACTTAGTTACTTAACAAGCGAAGTATTGTACTTCTCTTTTAACCAATTGATCACCCATTTACGTGAGGACCCTGCAAGCGTTGTTGCGACTTTATAAGGCTCTTTGGCAGCAACACCTGTGGTTTGTGGATAATTGCCTAGTACTTTCTGGCTTCGTTCTTTAAAGTCTGCGGCATTCACTACGGATGCAAACGCTTCTGAATAAGCATTAATGATGTCTTTAGGAGTTTTTTTGGGAAGAAACACCATTTTCTGAGCAGGAAATCCCGCCGAGAAAAATGACATCCATGCACGCCAGGCTCTACCAGAAGGTTTTTTCCCATGAATAGTTTCATATGCTTCGGCAGGCGTAGGCAAATATGGAAAATTAGGATCACGGACCAAATTTCCATCTTCATCAAGCGCACCCCACGACATAAGTGGTATAGCCGAACCTTCCTCAACCAATGGAACTGATTTCGACAAATATGCAGAAGTTGTTTGATAATCTAGATTGACTTCTCCACGTTGAAATGCAAGCAATCCATCATTGCGCCCTTTCATGCCAAAGATAGCTTCTACTTTAAGCCCAAGCAATTCAAAAGCAAGTAGCGGAACTAGATCAAGCGAAGTTGCTCCTTGGCTCCCATAAAGAAGTTTCACGTCCTTTAATTTAGCAAGTTCTGCAATATCTTTGACTCCGAGTGAAGAGCTCACATAAAATACGCCCCCCGTTCCCGAAGCTAAGACGATATTCCAGTCTTGATAGCGGTACTTGACACGTTTATCACCGAGCAGATAAGGAAATTGGGTGGAGCCTGAAGTTCCAAGTATCGTTAACCCATCTGGTTTTGCTCTATTTTGGAAATAATTGGCACCCTTAGTAGAACCTGCGCCAGGCATATTCTTAACAACCACAACAGGCTTCCCAGGTAAGGCTTCTGATAAAAGAGGGGCATAAAATCGTGACCATTTATCTGAACCTCCGCCTTCTTTAAATGGAATGATCCATTCAATTGTTTTTCCTGAGAAATCTGCTCCAAATAATGCCATTCCCATTAAAAATGTTCCGCTTAGTACGAGTACTGAGCTTAATTTTAGTAATTTTCTTACTATTCTCATCATTTTCTTGATACCTATAAATTGATACATTTATCTTAAAGTTAATTGATGTATTAAATTATTATTTTATAAACACATTATTTATGTTTTTATTGTATTTTTATTGTATTTCTTATTATGTTTTTATCACGGCTGCATGATAAATAACCACGACAGCCTAAGCCTACTACCGTATAGCAGCTATTCTAATATTATAACACTATTTTAGTATTATGACTACTCCAACAACTCATATTCTTACCCTAAAATGCTACTATTATAATAGCTATTCTTATTTATGACTACTCTAACAACTCATATTCTTACCCTAAAATGCTACTATTATAATAACTATTCTTATTTATGACTACTCTAACAACTCATATTCTTACCCTAAAATGCTACTACTATTATAATAACTATTCTTATTTATGACTACTCTAACAACTCATATTCTTACCCTAAAATGCTACTATTATAATAACTATTCTTATTTATGACTACTTTAACAACTCATATTCTTACCCTAAAATGCTACTATTGAAAATGCTATTCTTATAATAACTATTTTTATAAAATAATGGCTGTTCTTACAAAGACTCTTGATTGAATATCATTTGCTATAAAATACATTCAAATAGGTACGTCAAATTAGAACATGCATCAAATTAGAGAGTTTTTTTAAAAAATTGAATAATTTGCTCGTTAATCGTCTTTAAAAAGGTCATTCGCTTAGAATTATCAAAATCAATCCCCGGTTTAATGCTCACCCGCTTTGTAAACGGTGTGAGAAAGCTGTAATGTGTTCTGTCTTCTATGAGTTCATAGTCATGTGAAATCGGAAGTAATTTGTGAATATGTTCTGCATGATTGGGATAAAGTAGCAATTTATCATCAACGACGCGATAGAGCAATACAGGTTGTTTGATCTCCGTAAGATCAGAGAAAATAACACCAAAAGGAGCCGCAACAACTATTGTTTTAATGCGTTTATCGTTTCCACTAATATAAGATATAGATTTTTTAGCCCCTATAGGTTTTTTAACATAGCGACAAAGCGCCGGGTCACTCGCAGGAAGTTTGCAGTACTCAACAACCCGTTCAAACTTAGCAACACCTCCCGCCGCCGCTAAAACCGTATATCCACCCAGCGAATATCCAAATGCACCTATTCTATTCGTATCAATGACAGAAGCGAATAATTCATCCTTTAAGATAACATCGATTGCAGCTGAGAATTCTTGGGGACGTGCTAACGCCTGCTTTATTTTACCGACACGCAATAAATCATACGGATGCTTCGGCGCAGCAACTATAAATCCAGCCGCTACAAGGTCCGCCACCAACACATAATGCGTCCAATCACTCCCTCCCAAACCATGTGAAATAACTACCAAAGGATACTTTTCTTCAAAAAAATCAGTGCCCGTAGCCGCCGCAGATTCCTGCATGCTTTCTAGCATACTTTTTTTCGTCTGTTTGACAACAGGCATATGCCAACTTCCAAACCGACTGAGCTTAACTCTCTCAATAGGAGTTCGATAATAAAGTCGCACAGGAAATTTCACGCCCAAAACCTTAGCTTTAAGCTGCACAGTTCCTACATTAACCTGATCTCCAGCATAAAGGGGTTCACCACCGAACATTACCAGCCATAAAACCGCTGCCCATAAACCATGCATAATAAGGGATATTCTCACTCTTTTTCCTAACTTGCTAGCAATCTTAAACCAATCAACCATTTGTCCTGCTTATCAATGATGTTCTGTATTGAAATACCACCATTTTTTCATGATTTTAGCTTGTGTTCCGCATTGAAATATCATTGAATATCACTAAAAATTTCAATTGATTTTTTACGATTTTAGCATTATATCTTAAACGAGGGGATGCCAGTTGATTTTTTACGATTTTAGCTTACATGCGGCATTTTTTAGCAAAAGTTTGACTTGATTTTTTACGATTTTAGCACTGCATCTTAAATGTGGCTGGTGATAGTTGCTTTTTTATCATTTTAGCTTATGTTCGATATTTCTTAGCTTATGTTGCGCATTGAAATATTATTGAAATTTCATTGAAAATTTGGCTTGACTTTTTGTGATTTTAGCTTATGTTTTAAATAGAGCAAATGCCAAGCATTCAGACAATGTCCTACTATTATAATATCTATACTTAAAAATTATGGCAAAAAAGAACAAAATAAAAAAAATAGCCCCAAAAATAAAACACCCCCCACAGAAATATATTGTAAGCAAAATGATATTTCTCACCGTGTTAATGGTATTTATAGGCACATTGATTTTTATTGGCGGTAGCATGCTACTAGAAAATAAGCGCCTCAAATCCCCTAACTCATCTTATTCTCCCCTCCAACCTCAAAAACAGACCTCAGCACCCTCTTCACAAAATCATTCCACTAAAAAACAATTCGAAACCCTTATACCCACCTCACCTTGGTATACTGATGAACAAATCGCACTAGGAGCCCTTGTTTACAGTAAAAATTGTCAAGTCTGCCATGGCATCGCAGGACAAGGCACACCCAACTGGCGCACACGCCTAAGCAATGGCACATACCCACCACCACCGCTAAACGGCTCCGCTCACACTTGGCACCACTCCATGCAAGTACTCATCAATACCATCAATAAAGGAGGCACCGTTGTAGGTGGAATCATGCCCGCTTTTGAAGATAAACTCAGTAATGACGAAGTCCTTGCCGTTCTCGCCTACATTCAAAGCCTGTGGCCACGCGAAATCTACACCACTTGGGCCACACGGATCAATTCACAGCAATAAACCCCGATCTGCAACCTTGGGCTACGCATTTCAATTCACAGTCGTAAACCCCGATCTGCAGCCTTGGGCTACACATTTCAATTCACAGCCGTAAATTATTCACAGCCGTAAATTATAATGGCAGTAATTAAGAGTATTTGACCCCGCCATAGCAAACACTCATTCAATACTCTCAACCCATTCCATACCCTTTCATAAATAACAACCCCGCCCCAGTACATTTTCACCACTCACTACTAGAAATTAGCAGTAAGACAACACGTTAACGAACTATCTCGTCTATACAGTCGTAATTTATTTTACAAAGCCCTTACAAACTAAAATAAAAGCCCAAATAATTATTCCAACCGTATAACTGACAACAAGCCAATAAACAACCTTCGATAAACAACCTTTATTGTACTTTTTAACCTATTAATAAAACACTATAAATATCTGTTATTAAAACAATCCTAATTGTAACAAACAATCCTAGTTTAAAGAACAACCCTAATTTTAAGAAACAATCCCAATCTTTAAAGAATAACCCTAAAAAAACAATTGAATATACGACCATAGATAAATAGATCACTACATTTCTAAAAACTTTTACACTAAGACTACTGATAAAAAATAACTCTAATTTCAAGAACAACTCTAATTTTAAGAAATAATTCTAATTGCAGCAAACAATCCCAATCTTTAAAGAATAACCCTAAAAAAACAATTGGATATATGATTATGAATAAATATATCACTACATTTCTAAAAACTTTTACACTAACACTACTGATAAAAAGTAACTCTAATTTTAAGAACAACTCTAATTTTAAGAAATAATTCTAATTGCAGCAAACAATCCCAATCTTTAAAGAATAACCCTAAAAAAACAATTGGATATATGATTATGAATAAATATATCACTACATTTCTAAAAACTTTTACACTAACACTACTGATAAAAAAATAACTCTAATTTTAAGAACAACTCTAATTTTAAGAAATAATTCTAATTGTAGCAAACAATCCCAATTTTTAAAGAATAATCCTAAAAAAACAATTGAATATACGACCATAGATAAATAGATCACTACATTTCTAAAAACTTTTACACTAACACTACTGATAAAAAATAACTCTAATTTTAAGAACAACTCTAATTTTAAGAAATAATCCTAATTGCAACAAACAATCCCAATCTTTAAAGAATAACCCTAAAAAAACAATTGAATATATGATTATAAATAAATATATCACTACATTTCTAAAAACTTTTACACTAATACTACTGATAAAAAAATAACTCTAATTTTAAGAACAACTCTAATTTTAAGAAATAATCCTAATTGCAGCAAACTATCCCAATTTTTAAAGAATAACCCTAAAAAAACAATTGAATATATGATTATGAATAAATATATCACTACATTTCTAAAAACTTTTACACTGACACTACTTACCGGTGTAACATTGTTCGCTTGCTTTAAAGTAAACGCAAACGAACCCTCTTTAACAAGAGCAATCCCCGAAGGCAGAGAAGTCGACATTGACTACAGGTACGCACCTATCAATATAAGCAAAACTTCCAAAAAGAAAAATGCTAATATCACTAGCGCACGCGTCAAAAAGAAAACAAAAATAAGTAGCAGCGCAATTTTATCAGGGGCCTCTTATAATTCTGCCACAGGAAAATGGGTTTTAGCAGCAGACTCCGTCAATCACAATCAAGAACCTTCCGTTCCAACAGACAACCATCTGTACCTGCTAAACAATCTAAACGCATTAGCCAACTTAGATACCATAGCCACCCATCGCAAAATTAAAGTTGACACAGCTATCAACAATGGCATCAATGTTACCGACGAAATTGTCCCACCTAATACACCAGGATTTCCTCCTGAAGGCGGATTTATACCTTACGATATGGAAGGATTGACATTTCTAAGTGCTAGAGAAGTCTTGGTGATCAATGAAGTGGGTAATTTTTTATTCTTTGATGTGAGCGAAGACAATACACTCTCAGAAAGAGCCAATAGCCGCTTAGAAGTTCCCAATCTAAAAAAAGATCAGAAATTTTCCTCCGCAGCATTTGATGGAACTCTCATCTATACCGCCAATAAAGAAGGCGCCAAAGATATTTACGTCTACGATAAAACCGCAACTCCTGTAAAAAATAATCCCATCCGAACATTAACCCTAGCCCCAAGTATAAAAAAAGAACTTAAACCTGGACGAGACCTCGATGAATATACCATTTCAGGCATGTTTTATTATAATGACTCTCTCTTTATCATGAGCGAAGCGTACAGTACTGTATTTATTGCTAATCCTAATACCGCCGTTATTACGGGTGTTATTGCCATTGAAAATGCAGATGAAATCTCAGGTATGGCTATCAAAAAGAATAGATTGTACTTGATAGGTGACGCAGAAGATTACATTCCTACTGTTTATATCTACGAAGTACCCATTCCTAAGCAATTTCTTAAATAAAAATTTTCATTTTAACCCAAACATATTGAACCAAACACATTAACTTAAACATATTAACTTAAACATATTAACTTAAACATATTAACTCAAACACATTAACTTAAACATATTAACTCAAACACATTGACTCAAACACATTGACTCAAACATATTAACTCAAACACATTAACTTAAACATATTAACTCAAACACATTGACTCAAACACATTGACTCAAACATATTAACTCAAACACATTAACTTAAACATATTGACCTAAACATATTAACCCAAACATATTAAACCAAGCACATTGACCTAAACATATTAAACTAAACACATTCACCTAAACATATTAACTTAAACACATTGACTCAAACATACCTATTAAACATAAACTTTAATGTCGCTTTGTTAACCTTCTCATTCACGCTAACTCTTCTATTAATCTAACTACCTATCAATTTAACCTTCTCACATTCAATCATATATTAATAGCGGTACTGAAGTTGTTATAATACCATTTACAAGTTATAACGCTCAGTACTGCCATTTTTTAATCAATAGCGATCCACTCAACACCACATCTCCAGAAAATATAAAAATTAAATATTTTGTAGTCGCAGTAAGAATAGTCATTCCATTTAATACAGAATACTGCACTTACAGGATATTGTACTTACAGGATATTGTACTTTATCCGCACACTTCTAACTAAATTTACCACAAGTTTTAGTAGTACTTTAAATATTCAATAGTGTCCTGGGTATTTGGGTAGTACTTTAAGTATTTGAGTAGTACTTTAAATATGACTTTAAAAACACTATTTAATGAATTTTTGTAGCTCAATAGAATTTTTTTATAGAATTTACTCATTTATCAAATAGCCAAATAGGACAATTTATATCTTGCTTATTGAACGAATACAAAAAAATGCTAAATTTGTGGTAAAAGATAATGATTTACCATAAAAAAACAAATAAATAGGATATTATATATCTTATTTTTTATGATTTTATATAAGCAGTATAATTTGTCATAAGAAACAAACAAATAGGACATATTATATCTTATTTATGTTATAATTTATGTAAGCAATGTGCAGTAACTGCATTTGCAAAATTTTTTTATATCATAAAAAATTATATGAGGTAAATCATTGATGAAGCAAACATTATTAATTATAAAAAATACAATAAAACTACTACTAGTTTCTTCGGTTTTCTTGGGCTCAGCATTTATATATGGCGAAGAACTTGTCATAGGTGAAGAAACTGTTTCTCCTGGGATAGTGTACATATTTGAAGGTGCTGTGAAAGACCAAATCACTCCAACAAATCTACATTTAGCAGAAGCTAATACACATATCCACATTGAAGCTCGTGTCAATTGGCATGAAGATGAAAATAAAATCCCAGAAGGAACACCTGGGGGAGGGTTTGTGCCTTACTTGAAAATAACAGCAAAAATAGTTAACCGCTCTACTAAAATCAGCACTTTTGTTGATCTAGTTCCGCATATAAACTTAATTGACAATTTTCACTACGCTCGCAACATAACATTGCCAGGTAAAATTAGCGATAATTATTCTGTCGAATTTAATATTATACCACCTCCATTGCCTACGCTAGCTCTTCATAAAGATTGGGTACGCAAATATGGAAAAAAAGTTACGACCGCACAGAAATTTTCGTACAAAAACGTTAATTTTGAAAAAATAGCAAAGGCCAGTCGCAAATAACTGTTTTTAGCTACCTATAACTAATAAATATCTTTTCATCACTTTCGGTTCGCTTGCTTAATAAGAAACTACTGCTCAGCACTTAGCGATTAATTCTTATATAAGTAAGCGAGTCTTTTTAAGTCTTGTATTTTTAAATTCTTGTATTTTTTAAGCCTCTATCTATAACTAAATAAGAGATTTACCTATTTTAAAGAGCCTATACTCACCATTGTTTTTAGCTACCTATAGATAATAAATATTTTTCATCATTTTCAGTTCGCTTGCTTAGTAAGAAATTACTGCTCGACACTTAGCGATTAGCTCTTATTAAGCGAGTGAATTTTTATAAGCCTTGTGTCTTTAAAGTCTGATATTTTTTAAGCCTCTATCTATAACTAATTAAGAGACTTACTTATTTTAAAGAGCCTATACTCACCATTGTTTTTAGCTACCTATAACTAATAAATATCTTTTCATCACTTTCGGTTTGCTTGCTTAGTAAGAAACTACTGCTCGACACTTAACGCTTAGCTCTTATTAAGCAAGTGAATTTTTACTCCTCCTATGCCTGACTAAGATTTATCTATTTCAAGAAGGGCAGTAAACTCATACTCTTTGACATTGTACCCTCACCAATTATAACCCAAGACTGACACAGTGCTAGCAACTACAGTCACATTCAATGAAACAGTCAACAGTGATTGCCATCACAATGAATAGAGATAAGATCGGTAACTGCTACTTTTAGCAAGTGAAAATTGTAAAAATAAACTGTTCTTAAAGAAAAGCTACTGCTGAGTAGTAGCTGCTGTGAAAGATCACCATTTTAAAAAAATCATCGGTCGTGATCTAAATTGATTGAAACCTATCCATTCCTCTTTCTCAGGCAGTGGCTGCTTCTCCCAAGAAAGAGGAATTTGTGGTGGGGATAGAATGAGTGGTTACCTAAAAATATCATCAAGAATTCTTACAAAAAGACCTCTCCTGATATCTACTCTTTAAACGGAAAATCCTTAACTATCAGTCGGAATTTATATTTATTTATTTCAATACACTACAAGTGTATTGAAATTCACGAAGCAACACACGGCTAGAAAAAATTCTCTTACTTCGTAGAAATTGGCATCAAATCATTCACTCCGTAGGACCCTCATAAGGCCATACGAAGTGAGATTTATCTGCAGTGGGGCTCTTATTTTTAATTTTTTTATAAAGATTACAAGCCCGTACAGGCAGTTGCGTCTTGATTGTATTGACGATTAGCACAGGCGACTGTTTTAAGGCGTGGGTACTGGTTGTTAGGTGTGAATTGCCAGATGCTAGTTTGCCACCCTGGATGAGATGCTGCTCTTTGGAGTTGTGTTCTCGTTCGTCCTGTTAGATTAGCAGTGATGCGCGGGTGAGACCCGAACGGCTCATCAGTCCCTACGGCTTTTTTATTCAAACCTGACTGGACAGTTCCCCTCACAGTTAACACAGCGTCACTATTATAATAGGAAGTCCTTACATTATTAGAGTAATAAAAATGTGCTTGATTCGCGATATGACCATTAAAGCCGATAAATAGCCCCGCATCACTAGTACCCGTTACGTCACCTGTCGCATAAGAATACTTGATACTAAAAGAAGAGGCGTTACTCCCGACTAAACCTCCAACCATGCCAGTACCACGAGCTGCTATTACGTCACCAGTTGCATAAGCGTCAGTGATGCTAGTACCACCGGCGTTATGCCCCACCAAGCCTCCAACAATACCACCAATGGCTATTGTTTTCACTTCGCCTGTCGCATAAGAGCTATTGATCCGAGACCCCGTACCGCTCTCTCCAACTAAGCCTCCGGCAGTAGAACCTCCTGAAACGAGGCCCGTCGCATAGGAATTACTGATACTAGAGCCGATCATCTGCCCAACTAAGCCTCCAACATAACTATAAGAGCTAGTCACACGACCTGTTGCGTAGGAACTGATAGCAGAACTATTTGTCATATCTCCAACCAGGCCTCCGACTCTCCTATCTCCTGTTACAGTGACTGCTGCATGGGAACTAATGATCCGATAAGTCCTGGCACGCCCGATTAAGCCTCCGACATCATACCTTCCTGAAACAGAGCCTGTCACATCGCAATCTATGATCTCAGGAAAAATAGTAGAAGAAAATATTTCTCTTCCGACCGAGTCCCCGACCAGGCCTCCAACTTGGTTGCTTCCTTTAATACTCACATCCGTCAAAGAACAGTTCGTAACCGACGCATTTGATATATAACCCAATAATCCTACGTAACTACTATCAGGTCTATTAATATATAGTCCTGAGATCGTGTGATTGCCACAATCAAATGATCCTGAAAAGATAGCTGTAGGACTTCCGATCGGCAGAAATCCAGCCCCACCGTTTACTTCACTGAATGGCAACTCAGGTCCGCCCATCGCTATATCTGTGACTATTTTATAATATTTACCGCCATACATAGCATTCTCGGTGTTAACGAGATGAGAGACTAACTCCAATCTAAGAGCACTGTCTATCTCATAGGCATCCGTAGCGGTGCCTGTACCCACAGTAAAGCCCGTACATGCTGGAAACTTTAACGTAATAGCAAAACCAGTTCTGATAACCGTATCACTCTCATCTACCACAGTTAGGCTACGAGTGACCGTATATTTATCATTCGCCGCATCTAGCGTATCCTCTCCGCTATCATAATAAGTAAGAAATGGTGTCGTAGCTGCTATCTTACCTCCCGCAACACCAACGACCGTTACCGTCGGTTCTGCTAAAAAATGACAAGCCACTGTCCTAATCGAAATAGTCGCTCCCGCATCGATAACCAGCGGAGAACCTTCGTTAATATCAGCACTCGTAATACTGAGCCGCACTCCAGAAAACTTAACAATAACTAAATGAGAAACATCTAGACCCGTCTCATCATGCGTCACAATTACTTCACCTACATTGACATCAATAGCGTCTGCTCTTACAGGGTCCGAAATAGGTAGAGAGCGGGGACTCACCGTATAACCCGTAGGCGCCGTAATCATTACTGACCCCGTCTCGCCAGTAGCCGCATCTTTATTTACAAATCCAGAGACCGTAATGACATTGGTTGCTATCGTTATATCAGACGCAGTAGCAGAAACATTTCCATACCTGGCTGTAATATTCGCAGCTGTTAGCGGAGACCTATATTCTATAAAAGGAACTTCTAGAGTGTATATTGTAGCGGCATTCTGACCACTATTAGTGAGAGCAAACGTAGGCGCACTTGTTCCTGTCTCATCGGTGATCGCACCTGTGCCAGCTGAGAAGTCCGCAGCAGGATCAGTGATAGTTCTCACGATTGGACGACTACCTGGTGTGGTGAAGGAATCAACTTCCTCGTCAATCGTAAGCGTGTATATTCTCTCTCCGATATTATTAGTCAATCCCTCAATACGAATAACGTTATTACCGACATCCGTAATAGTAAGCCTACTTGTAATGTCTGTACTGCCGTCTGTGATTCTAATATGACGCTCTGGCGTAAACTTTGTACGTGATGCTAGCTCAATGTTTGCTATCGTATACTCTTGTGAGTTTTCCGCATTCCCTGTTTCAATGATCGTGAACTTATTTGGATTGGGTGCACTCATTGCTGCTCCAGTTCCACTAGGATTGGGAATTTCAATAGTCGCTGGGTCTGATGCGAAGCCGTCAGGCAAGGTGAAGGCAATCTCACCTGTTCCAGTTGCGCTATTGGTTAGACCCGTAATAGAAAGAGTCATCCCAGCGCCTCCAGGTGGTCCCTTGGCTAGACTCTCAATAGAAAGAGCCGTCCTATCGTTAGTGGAGAATGTGCCCTCTTGACTTCCAAATGTCGCTGAGATATGACTATTTAGCCTATCACTAGCAAACCAGTCATTCACAGGAGCACCGCCTATCTTGGTCATTATCTCATAGGAGACAACGCTCTCCCCGTCAAACGTAACCACAAGCGGTACTGTTACCGTATCAGGAGAGATAAGCGACTTTGCAGTTACTGTAAACTTTAATAAGTCTGTGGTGATGCCTTGTGACTGATCAATATTAATCGTCTCTGTGAATGGCGCCCCTGAGATACTGTTAGTCAAGCCTGTAATTATAAGATTAGAACTGCTTCCATCAGAAGTATCTGGAATTACTGACAACCCAACAATATTCGGATTGCTATCTTTGATAAGATTAGCTAGTCTAGTCGAATAGTCTGTGAGAACTGAGGTGTCTGTGGAAACTGAAGTGGGTTCTGATTTAGAAGTACAACTTGTTAGGACACCCACTACCATACAGTAGTACAGTACTAATCGCGTAAAAAACAAAGACCTTCTCTTTGTTGCCTTGGAAGAGTAACAAAGAATGGTAGATAGTGTTTTTATTGTTTTAATATCAGATCTTACGAATATTCCTTTTAATTGCTTTGCTCGGATCATTAAATTACCTCCAAAATAGCTAGAATCAGTTATTGATAACATTGATATAAATTTTAAATACACGTTGGGTTAGGTTAAATAAATTTTACAGGATACTAATTGTACGATAATTTACGAACAATTACAAGTTTTTTTTCAATTAGATCGCTAATGCTATACTAGGACAAATTGCCCTATTTTATAGGAATTCACTTCGTACACTTCTATTTAGAAGCATACGAAGTGAGCATTATTTGTAAATTTTATTTACAAATCTGCAGATTTTTTCAAGTTTACTGCAGTGTGTCCGTACAGTCTACCGAATCAGGAGTATCTTGGCGATTGGCACAAACAACGCCTATAAGGCGCGGATATCTACCTGAGGCAAATTTCCAAACACTCGTACCCCAGTTTTCATAAACCTTATCAGGGTCTGTCGTTACAGGAGCGGCTACTTGCATCTGAGCGGTCGTGCGACCTGTGCCAGCAGAGCTAGTTGTCTGACCTGTTGTCTCTGTATTCCAGTAAGATGTTGTGACGGTGCTGCCTGATATAAATTTTCCGACCAGGCCTCCGATGTCACTGCCTCTTCCTGTTACAGCACCTATCGCATAGGAATTATTAACAGTTCCACCTTGGACAGACCCGACTAGACTTCCGACTTCACTCTCTCCTGTTACAGCACCCGTTGCGTAGGAATTGATGATCCTCGAATTGAAAAAGGATAACCCGACTAGACCTCCAACTCGAGAATTCCCATTTACGGCGCCTGTCGCATAGGAAACAAGGACGTTTCCTTCTTCAAAAAAACCAATCAACCCTCCTACAAAATTAGCACTTCCTGTTACGGTCACGATCGCATAGGAATTACTGATCGAGGAATTAGAATTATATCCGACTAAGCCGCCGAGGTTAGCACTTCCTGTTACAGCGCCTTCCGCATAGGAATCATTGATCGCAGAGGTACGAGCACTTTCTCCAACCAAACCTCCGACATTACTAGTTCCTGTAACAGAACCTGTCGCATAGGAATTACTGATCATAGCTCCACTGCGGTGTATTCCGACTAGACCTCCGACGTACTCATTTCCTGTTACCGCGCCTGCTGTCGCATGGGAAGTAGTGATACTAGAGTCATTATTTCTCCCGACTAAACTTCCGACATAGTCACGTCCTGTAATCTTAACATTAGTCATCGCGCAGTTTGAAACGTTACCATTTGAAGCATACCCTACTAACCCTACAAAATTTGTTGTCGGTCTATTCATATAAAGCCCTGAGATCCCGTAGCCAGCACAATCCAAAGTTCCTCTAAAAAGTTTGCTCTCACTTCCGATAGGAACGAAGCCTTTACCCATAGTTCCACTGTTATCAGGAGTTCTACTGCCCATTTCACTAAACGGAAGACCTGGTGTGCTCATATCTATACTAGCGGTTATATCATAGTGATTATTACTATATACACTATTACTATTATTAACGAGATGCGAAGCGAGTTCCAGCCTAGGGGCACTGTCTATCCGCCAGGGACTCGCCTCTGTTCCATCACCACCAGCAAAATTCGTGCACGCTGGAAACTTATCTAACGTAATAGTGAAGCCAGAACTCAGAACACCACCACTGTCGTCTAATACAGTTAGCCGACGAGTGACGCTATACTCATTCATGGCATTAGAACTGTCTCGCTCACGATCATAATACCTAGGAAAAGGTGTCATCTCTGCTACTCTACCTGTACCATCTGCGAGAGTTACCGTAGGCGATGCTAAAAGCTGACAAGCTGTCGTTGTGACCGAAACGATTGCTCCCGAACTAACAGTCATTGGAGTTCCACTATTAATATCAAGACTAGTAATTTTCAGTTGAATCTCCCTAAAAAACTCAATGGTAATTGGATGAGAGACTTCTGCCATCGTAGTAGTATTAGTAACGGTCACCTCACCTAGGTTTACAGTTGTAGCAGACCCTCCCGTAGGATCTGAAATAGTTATTGGAGTGGTCGGCGTTACCGCATAACCATTTGGTGACGTAACCCTCACCTCACCGCTCTCTGCCGTGCCCATACCAGTGTCTTTATTCGTAAACCCTGAGATTGTAATCATGTTAGTCTCTATCTTTATATCAGAGGGTATAGCTGTAAGACCTGCATACATAGCCATAATATTTGCTGGTGTTAGCGGCGACTGGTACGCATCGAACCTAATCGTTACGGAATGAGGAACTAATACTCCCGATAAATCAGTAACGACTACTTCATCCGTTAGAGTTACTTCGGCAGCGCCTGCTCCTTGAGGATCTGTAATGGGCAGAGAAGCTGGCGTTACTGCATACCCACTGGGCACCGTAAACGTCACAGTACCTGAATTTGCCGTACCAGGTCTATTCGTAAACCCTGAGATCGTAATGATATTAGTTACTCTCGTTATCCTAGGCATGGAATTACCTTCATACGTAGCCATGATACTTCCTCCCGGCGGCAATAGCGGTGACCGGTACTCTAAAAGATTAATCCTTACAGGGTATGTCTCTGAGTTATCCGTATTTCCTATTTCAGAAATAGTGATCATACCGGCGTCACCACGTGTCACCTCAGCTAGCCCCGGGCCATCTGGATCCTTAAGCGCACTACTATCTAAAACATACCCTGAAGGAAGTTCCGTAGTTAAAACAAACGTTCCATTAGGCACATTTATAATACCCCCATCAATAATAAATTCCCCATCACTAAGCGATATTGTCGTCCCATCAAACATTAGCACAGCCACTCTCCGTCCTGCAAACATAATCTCTTTAATATAAGTTCTAGAAAGAACAGAAGCCATCGTAAACCATTCACTCACCGGCGCTGCTCTAAAAACAACTTCTAACCTATAAGTTGTAGCACTCTCACCGACATTGGTGATCTCAAAGGTGGGAGCATCTGTTCCTGCTGCATCGGTAATTACACCCATACCAGGTGAGAATTCTTCGGTCGGATCAGTGATGGTCCGTGTGACCGCAGTTCCTCCTGTGGTGAAGTACGCAGCTTCTTCGACGATCGTAAGCGTGTATGTACCAGTTCCCCTATTATTAGTTAGGCCTTCTATACGAATCACATTATTATCCGCTTTCATAATAGAGAGGTTAGTCGTAATATCTGTGTTGTCACTGTCTGTGATTTTGATGTGAACACCCGGTGTAAATTGTGTAAGTGCTGCTAGCTCAATGTTTGCTATCGTATACTCTTGTGAGTTTTCCGTATTCCCTGTTTCAATGATCGTGAACTTATTTGGATTGGGTGCACTCATTGCTGCTCCAGTTCCATCAGGATTGGGAATTTCAATAGTAGCTGGGTCTGATGCGAAGCCATCAGGCAAGGTGAAGGCAATCTCACCTGTTCCAGTTGCGCTATTGGTTAGACGACCCGTAATAGAAAGAGTCGTCCCAGCAAGAGCTGTCATAGCCTGTTGATTTACGAAAGTGGCTTTTGCATAGCGATCTATGTTTGCGGTTGTAAACCACTCACTTACAGAAGCGCCCCCTATCCGCGCGGTTACCGCATGGGAAATGGGAGGTTCTGAACCGAAGGTGACCATTAGAGCAGTTGTCTCTTCATGTGGCGATATAATCCCTGGCGCGGTTACGGTAAGACTCACTGGGTCTGTGATGATGCCTTTGTCCTGGTCGATATTGATAGTCGCTGTGACAGGGTCTCCTGAGACGCGGTTAGTCATCAAGCCCGTAATCGTAAGTTTAGGATTATTTGGATCAGAATTATCTGTGTTTATTTTAATCCCTTCGATGTTTGGATTGCTTGTTTTAATGAGATTGGCTAGCATGCCAAGATTGTCCTGAGGTCTTGAAGCAGTTTCTGATGTTGGAGCACAACTTACTAAACCCATGAATAAGAAAGCACAGACCACTAATAATAGACGCGTAAGGAGTGAATGTTCTAGGTCTCCTAATAATTTACAGAAAAATCGCATACTAAATTGTGATGGTTGATGTCTTAGTCGTTTTACTTGTTTCATTTTTTTATTCTCCATATAATTTATAAAAAAATTAATCAATACAGTTACTTTATTTGTATGGTTACTTTAAAGAGTTATTTTAATAATTGATGAGTTAAGGTTAATAGATCAATACGTGCGATGAAATACGCACTCTTCAGTTTTCACTTTTCAATTGGCTTTCATCACGGATACGATCTCTGTTTTATAAAAATACCTCTTACTGGAAGATATTACTCCTCCAATAAGAGATTTTCAACGAGAGTTAATTGATTAACGGCTCGCTGAGAGCATAATTTACACGTTATAATATAGTTTCAATTACCTAGTTTGTCAAGTGAATTCTGCACCGCTTTGCAAAATCGCATCAAATTTTAACAATTCAGTTCAATTCACTTCGTATAACAGCATCAACCCACACGAAGTAAGCATTGAATTCACTACTATTTGTGAATTTTTTTACGAATTTACAGGTTTCTTTCGATTTGCTGTAATCTACTCGTAAGGCAGTCACAACTAAAAAATCATAAATCCATACAATCCGTAGGCACAGGACTTACGAACTGACGATTCGCACAGACAACCGCTTTAAGGCGTGGATACTGTCCTGAAGCAAAGACCCAGATATTATTAGCGTCCCATCCCACGTAGGTAGTTCCACTTTGGAGGTTTGCTATCGTTCGTGCTGTCAAATTAACGGTCGTAATCGTAGCCGTATCAGAACCTACACCTTTTTTATCCGTCTGAGCAGTTCCTCCTACGATTAACGTAGCACCTGTACTAAAATAGGAGGCCGTTACGCCACTACCCGTAGCTACTAAAGGAGTCCCACTAGCATTAAAACCGATAAAGAGTCCTACATTAGAATCTACTCCTGAGACACTCCCGATTGCATAGGCATTAGTAATCGTACCATTATAATTCTCCCCAACTAGACCTCCGACATTAGAATTCATTCCTGTTACAGAACCCGTCGCATAGGAATCACGGATCGTAGATAACGATCCAGTACTCCATCCGATTAAGCCGCCTACATTACTACCAGTCCCTGTTACATCACCTGTCGCATAGGAAGTACTGACGGTAGAATTTTCACTCCCCCGACTAAGCCTCCGACATTAGCGCCCATCCCTGTTACATTCCCGGTCGCATAGGAATTAGTAACATCAGAGGTAAACTTAAAACTCCCGACAGGAACAAAAACCATTCCCCCGACTAAGCCCCCGACATTAGAATCCATCCCTATTATATTCCCGGCCGCATAGGAATCAGTAATCTTAGAGCGAAGAGACATCTGCCCGACTAAGCCTCCGACATTAGTGCTCATCCCTGTTACAGTCACGATCGCATAGGAATTACTATTGATCTCAGAACCTTTCAGGTCTCCGACTAAACCTCCAACATTACTACTACTTGTTACAGCACCCGTTACGTAAGAAGCGCTAATCGTAGCATTTGCACTGCCCCCGACTAAGCCTCCCGTTTCAAAGTTTCCTACAATTTTAACATCCGTTAGACCGCAGTTCTTAATCGTAGCGCCCGAAATTTGACCCATTAATCCTACGCCACCCATAGGCCTATTAATATAAAGCCCTGAGATCGTGTTACTTAGACAATCAAACGTTCCTGAAAAAGCATTAAAGATTGTTCCGATCGGAACAAAGCCCTTACCAGCAGTCTCCATCTCATCAGGCGTCCTACTGCCCATTTCACTAAACGGAAGACCTGGTGTGCCCATATCTATATTAGCAGCAGTTATATCATAGTGATCGCTACCATAGTTAGTATTATCATTACTAACGAGGTAGGAAACAAGCTGCAGCCTAGGGGCATTGTCTATTTGCCAGGGCGTAGCCTCCGTTCCATCCCCACCAGCAAAATTCGTGCACGCTGGAAACTCTAACTTAACAACGAAGTTAGTAGTAAGAACATTAGTATTACCGTCCGCATCTACGTCTTCTAATGCAAGCCTACGGGTGACTGAAAAATGAGTATCCGTCCCCACAACATTAGTCATATCCCGCTCAACGTCATAATAGAGTGGAAAAGGCGTCGTATCGGATACCTTACCACTCGTAACACCAACGAGTTACCGTAGGCGCTGTTAAGAGTTTACAAGCCATCGTTGTAATTCCAATAGTAGCTCCTGAACTAACATTTTCTAATGGAGAATTCAAAATCTCTGTTCCCTCGATACGCAACTGAATGACACTGGTACCACTCGCAAACTCAACGGTAACCGGGTGAGAAAATTCTACCCTCGTACGGTCATTGGTAACAGTTATTGTCCCTAGTTCTACGTTGATGGGAACTTTTCCATCTGGATCTGCGATTTCCAAAGAGGGGGGCGTGATTGTATAACCAGCGCGTACTGTATCAGCAACCATCACCGTACCGCTCTCTGTTGTATCTGTATCGTTATTTGTAAACCCTGAGATCACAATCTTATTAGTCTCTATCGTTATATCAGATGGAGCGGCAGGAACACCACCATACGTGGCTGTAATATTCCCTGTTAGCGGTGAAATATATGCTCTGAGCGTGATCGTTACGGGGTACTCCTGTCTGTTAGTAGAAGCACCTGTTTCAAAGATCGCTATCATGCCGATAGGCGCATTAGTTACCGCAGCAAATCCATCTCCAGCTGGACTCATAAGCGCATTCGTATCTAGCTCAAAACCATTAGGAAGTGCTGTGGTAAAAAGAGCCGTTTCACTAGGCTCGTTCGCAAAGTCATTCGCACCACTGACGGCTATCATCATCTCGTTAAATCTGATCTCTGTCGTACTCACCCCCGCAAAACTGGCTTCTGTAATATACTTCCTAAAATCATCTACCGTAAACCAATCACTCACAGGAGCACTCTTACTAAACATTACTTCTAAGGAATACATTGCAGCCTCAGTCTCGCCGTTATTGGTGAGAGAAATGGTAGTAGGGCCCTGATTATTTCCATCGGTGATCGTTCCATCACCAGGTGAAATGTCTACGACAGGCTCAATAATCATTCGCATGATCGGATTATTCCCCGGTGTAGTGAAGAACTCAGCAACCTCATCAATCGCAAGTGTATATGTATTCTGCCCTACCTTATTCGTTAGGCCTTCGATGTGAATAACGTTATTAGCCTTCTCCGTGATAGTGAGTGTGCTCGTAATGTCTGTGCTTGTACTGTCCTCTGTGATCTTAATATGAAGTCCTGGCGTAAATCGTGTCAGGGCTGCCAACGGAACGTCTGCAATCGTATAAGCCATGCTGTTTCCTATATTTTCCGTCTCAGTGATCGTAAACTTATTTGGGGTGGGTGAGCTCGTTGCTGCGTTCGTCCCATCAGGATTAGAAAAAGCAATTGAACTAGCGTCTGCTGTGAAGCCAGTAGGCAGCGCAAATGTGATCTCACCAGCTCCAGTGGGGCTATTGGTGAGGCCTGTAACAGAAAGAGTCGATTCAGCGATAACGAATGTGCCCCCTTGACCTGCGAAGGACGCTGAGATGTAATTGTTTAGATTATCACTAGCAAACCAGTCATTCACAGGAGCGCCGCTTATCTTAGTCGTTACGGTGTAGGAGACGGCAGCTTCGCCTTCAAATGTGACCGTAAGCGGTGTCGTTACCTTATGCGGAGAGATAAGTCTCTCTGCTGTGACGGTAAAGCTAGCTGGAGTGGTAGTAATGCCTTGGGATTGGTCGATAGTAATAGTTTCCGTAGCGGGCTCCCCTAAGACTTTGTTAGTCAAGCCTGTAATATTGAGTTTGGGACTACTTGGGTCAGAATTGTCTGCTGTTACGACAAGTCCGCTAATCTCTGGATTACTTTTCTTAATGAGATTGGCTAGCAATGTCGCATTGTCTGGTGGTGCGGTGTCTGTTGATGGAGCGCAACTGATAATGAGTAGCAGTCCGCAGAAAATTAGTAATGATTGGGTCATTAATTTCATGATCTATTATCTCCTATATCTTTATAAATAATATGGATGGGCAGAGTTATTTTATTAGCATTCAATGAATGTTCGGCTCACCTAATTACACGGTGATTTATGATTTTTTGCTGGAGGTCTGTTGCTGGAAGTCTGTTACTGAAGGTCTGTACTAGTATAGTATAACTTCTTGTATTGGGTTTGTCAAGTGAATTTGTTATGATTTAAGGCATATTTTCAAGCAAACGAGGTTAAATTAAGATTTCGATTTAATAATAAAGTTGCAGGAAACTGCAGAGCCTTGCCATCAAACTGCATAGATATTGCCACTGTACAGTATTATCATCGATAAATATTATATTCATGCAAAGTCATGCACAGCACAATCGTCTTAAAAATAAATAAGGAGTAAAATTAATACTTGCCATATGTCTATTATGAAATTATTAACTCGGTAACTGAAACATTATCAATATTACTCAAAAACACTATTAATAACACGTATCCATTTATTGATAACTGCATACTCATTAATTAACTACGTACTTACATAAATAAAGATAAAACAATTAGATAAAACAGTTGCCTCAAGTCACACATAACATTCACTCGAATATCTCAATATAAAATAAATCACAAAAGAAAAATTACAAAAAAATGACTAATGAAAAAGATAAAAAAGATGAAAAAAGCAATATCATTGACAATTATTACGACTATAATTACAACCGTATTTATGTGGGGGGTTGTATTGGGTGAGAAGAAAACTATAGGTTTAGTTGTTCCTACTTTGAGCGATCCGTTTTTTGTGGCATTGAAAGAAGGTGCTGCGGCTGAAGCTAAGAAAGAAGACATTGATCTTGTAGTTTTTGATTCAGAAAATGACTCAGTTCGTGAGCGGGCTAATATTTTAGAACTTATTGACAAAAAAGTTGATGTGATCTTAATTGATCCTTCTGATTCGGACGAAGTCACAGAGGCAATACACATTGCCAATGATAAAAAAATTCCTATAATCACCCTTAACCGTCCAGCAATGAAAGGAGAGGTTGTGACGCATATTGCCTCTGATGATTTTGTGGGCGGGATGCTGGTTGGGAGTCTGGTTAAAAAGTTGTTAAATTCGTCTGGCAATATCGCAGAATTAGAAGGAATGCCAAAGACAACTGCTACGCATAACCGTGGCAAGGGGTTTCATCAAATTATCGATAAGACTGATATTAAAGTTGTTGCACGTGAGGCTGCGGATTTTGATCGGGGAAAGGGACGTGCTGTTATGGAGAATATTCTCAGGACACATGATGATATTGCTGCAGTCTTTGCTCACAATGATGAAATGGCGCTTGGAGCGGTTAGTGCTATAGAAGCAGCTAAGCGTGATATTGCGGTGATTGGTTTTGATGCTATTGACGAGGCTGTGGTGGCGGTTAAGGATAAAAAGCTTTATGCGACTATTTCAGAGCAACCTGCGGAGATTGGAAAACTTGGAGTTATCTTCGCCAGCCATCACCTCCAGCAGAAGAATTTTTCTAAAAACATCCCAGCCCCATTCAAAATTATTCGCTAACTCTGAACCGAAATTTTGTTAAAACAAACCTCACTGAGTGCGTTCAACTCACTCAGTGAGAATTAAATTCTCTCACCCAATGAGAATAATTCTCACTTCTTCGCCAGCCATCACTTCCAGCAGCAGAGTTTTTCTAAAAACATCTCAGCCCCATTCAAAATTATTCACTAACTCCGAACCGAAATTTTGCTAAAACAAACCTCACTGAGTGCAGTCAACTCACTCAGTGAGAATAAAATTCTCTCACCCAATGAGAATAATTCTCACTCAATGGGAGCATTACAATCTGAGCCAATTAGAACAATTTTACGCGATTTTCTAATTTGTTTTACGCCAGCACAGCAATTTCATGTAGTTTACTGGCGTGCCGTAATTTCATGTATTTTATTGACATGCCGTAATTTCATGTATTTTACTGGCATACAGTTTTTTCCCCGTCTAATTTACCAATATTCAATCATTACCAATATTCAATTATTACCAGTATTCAATTACTGGTATAATCATAAAATTAACCGTTAATTAGAATTGCTTAGGCTCTCTTTTTGCTGCTTATTTGTCAAATTTTCCATCGAATTTTCTATCAAATTTTCAATTTTTTTATAAAATTACAAAAAAATCACGCTGCGTCAAAATTACGGCGTGTTAATAAGAGCCTATCGTATAAGTTATAAGAGTTATTTATAAAACAAGTAACAACAGCTAGAACAATATTTTTATAAAATGATGCCATATTCATTGAAATTGTGCCGTATTAATGGGTTCCTATCGTGTAACTTATGAGGACTATTCATAAAACAATTTAACAAAACAACAGCTAGAACAATATTTTTATAAAATGATGCCATATCCATTAAAATTGTGCCGTATTAATGGATTCTTATCGTGTAACTTATAAGGACTATTCATAAAACAATTTAACAAAACAACAGTTGTAACAATATCTCTATAAAATTATTTGCTAGTCAACTATTTTTCTCACATTTAATGATTAATATAATTTCAAAAAATTAACCGTTAAATTACAATTAATCATTGAAATAAACAATATAATAAAACATAAAATCACTGAAATATTAAACTAAAAAAGCAGGCACATTCTTAAAAACAAAAACATATTCTTAAAAACAAACATATCTTTAAAAATAGAGACAATCTTAAATTAAAATCTAAAAATTTTTTATAGGAGAATCTATCATGATTGCCATATTAACTACTATTATTGCTAAATTACGTGTATTTACCCAAAATTTGCTTTTCAAGGCAATTTACAAAAAATACCCAATAGCCATAAACACGCGGGGACGTCATCTCATTGTTCCTCCTACTCACTCTAAATTTAGAACTTTGCTTCCCTTTTTCCTCGCTATTTTTATACTTTTTGCCAGTTGTAGTTCGTCAGGAGAGAATATTGATTCTCAATCACCAGGATCTTCTCCCCTTGCCTTGACTAAAGCTACACTCACTCCTTCTGGCGGAAGTACGTCTCGTTACATTTCAGCAGTCGCCACCATCGAAGACAACTTTCTTGTTATCTCTAACATCACCAATTACCCCGATGCCCTACGAACAGAAACTCTAACCATTAGCAGTGCCGATATATACGGATATGAAGGCACAGATGAAGAATATTATACAGTAGTCTCTCCTAGTTCTATCACAGTAGCAGCCACCCAACTCAACCCAGACGGCACCGCTGCCCTAACAACGACACTAGAAGACCTCAAATTTACCGTCATTTCCCCAGATAGCGACCCCGATATCTACACCGTTCAATTACGCTTCACCTCATCATCTTCATCTTCTCCAAACATACCTATATCACTAGATGCAACCGACATCATCCTTACTCCCTCTGGTGGAAGTAACTCTCGCTACACTTCAGCAACCGCTACCATCGAAGAGAATTTTCTAGTCATCTCCAGCATCACCAATTACTCTGATATTCCACGAACAGAGACCCTAACCGTTAGCATTGCAGAGAATGATTCATATGAAATTAGAGACGGGTACGACCATAGAGATAGAGACCGTAGAGATAGAGACGATCGTAGGGATAGAGACCGTAGAGACAGAGATGATCGTAGGGATAGAGACCGTGGAGATAGAGACGATCGTAGGGATAGAGACCGTGGAGATAGAGATGATCGTAGAGACAGGCTCGAACTTGGAAATATAGACGAACTTAGAGGCGTACAAGAACATAGATTTAGAGATCGATATGACCGTAGAAGCAGGCATGACCATCGTAGAGATAGGCACGACCGTAGAGATCGACATGACCGTAGAGATCGACATGATCATAGAGATCGAGATGATCTTAGCGCCATCGAATGCGACTACACGATCTTTCCTCGTTCTGTTACCATTGCAGCCAATGAACTCAATCCAGACGGCACCGCTGCGGTAACAACTGTATTAGAAGACCTCAAATTCACACTCACCCCAGTAAATGGCGATCCTGCCATCGTCTATACTATTAAATTGCGTCTTGCTGCGTCGGAGAGCAGTACTCCTCCACCAGAGCCCCCTCCATCAGAACCCCCTCCACCAGAGGACGTTGTTCCCACCCCGACAAACGTCGTTCCTACACTACCGCTTGTAGCGGTAGAAGATATTAGCGTTGATCTAACCAATCATCCCGCTTACACTAACGCTGTCGCTATTTCAGTCATTAGCAATGTTGTCTCGATTAGAGGCATCAAAAATAGAGCAGATGGCTTTAACGAAGACCTTACTCTTACTATAGTAGACCAGACAAATCCTCCCGAATATAGCGTAGTGGGCGGCAGCAGAGTCACCCTAAATGGCAATTTCCTAAATCCGCAAGGTCGGGCAGCCACGACTATTCCCACTAATGAAGTTCTTACTTTTGCGATCACACCTACGGCTACCAATAGTGCGCTCGTTAAATATTACTTTACGCTAGTGCTAGGCGATCTTATCCAATTAGAATTACTCGGAGGTGTTGGCAATGACCTTATAGACTCTGCTATCTTTACAGAGGATATTGCTCCACCGCCGGCATCTCTTATTACAAAAAATTGTGGTGTGTTCCCGCCGCCTTATCGCGTGCTAACCGGTGGAGTTCCTAGCACGACACCTACGTCATATACTCTAACCGCTACAGCTGTTAATCCCTATGTCGTCAATACTTACACAGGAAGTTCAATTACAGTAAGTGGTGCTGGCATACCTTCTTTAACTTTCGCTCCGCTAAGTGTTCAGGTCTCTGAATGCACAGCAGCAGCCCTCTTAGGAGTAGGAACACGTAATGAACCTTATCTCATCGAGAACGATAGAGAGTTAAACCTGGTGGCTAACTTAGTCAATACAAATCCTATTTATCGTGAAAGTCATTACCGTGTTACTCGTGATATAGACCTCGGCAGGCCACTTGCGCCTTGGAGTGAGGCTAACAATGGACAATTCACTCCCATTGGAAATAATGTATCAGGGGCTGAATTCAGAGGAACTTTTGACTGTCAAGGCAATAGCATTTCTAATCTCTATATCAATACTACAGGAAATCATAAAGGATTATTCGGAGTTGTTACTAGAGGGACGATCTCTAACTGTGGTCTTTTCAATGCTAAGGTCGCATCGACAGGAACTTTCATAGGTAGTTTAGTGGGAGAAGTAAAAAGTGATGGTACTGTTACAAAGTCATATTCTAAACAGGCGACTGTAAGCACAACTAGCGTGACTAGTCCTACTTACTTAGGCGGTTTAGTAGGAGGCAATCTTGGAGTTATTTCTACTTCTTACAGTACAGGCACAGTCGAAAATTCTGGGGAAGGCACAGGTGGGTTAGCAGGATTTAACCAGGGTGAAATAAATAATTCCTATAGCACCGTGAATGCAACGGGAGCAACTATCGTAGGCGGGTTAATAGGACTTAATTCTTCAGGTACTGTTAGTCATTCCTATGCTATCGGACGGGTGATAGGAACTGGAAATACCGATATAAACGGCTTTATAGGTGGGAGCAGATTTATAGTTGCTAATTCTATCACAGCATCTTACTGGAATACCGAAACAAGCGGACAAGCAGGCACTAATGGTGATGCGGTCGGTAAAACAACAGCACAATTGCAAGTCGCCGCTCCTATTTCTAGTGGAACAAATATTGTTTATGATGGCTGGAGCACATTACTGTGGGATTTTAGAAGTGGTGCGTATCCTCGCTTGAAAACGGTTGCTTGTGCTAATCGCCAATATGTCGCTGGATTTACGGGCACGTGTGCAGACATCCCATAACCTTATAAAAGCCACTAGCAATCTCCCTTCTCCTCCCCCTCTCCCCTTTATTTTATTAAAGGGGAGCATAATTGGGGGAAAAGACCACAAATAAACGCAGAACAACACGGGTTGAGTTTTATAAAAACAATTGACCGCAGATAAGCACAAATTAGATTTTACAAAAGGAATAAACCACAGAACAACACAGATGAACGCAAATTGAATTTTACGAAAACAACTGACCGCAGATAAGTACACATTAGATTTCACAAAAGGAATAAACCACAGAACAACACAGATTGAATTTTATAAAAACAATTGACCGCAGATAAGCACAAATTAGATTTTACAAAAGGAATAAACCACAGAACAACACAGATGAACGCAGATTAAATTTTACGAAAACAATTGACCGCAGATAAGTACACATTAGATTTCACAAAAGGAATGAACCACAGATAAACACAGATAAACGCAGATTAAGTTTTATAAAAACAACTGACCGCAGATAAGTACAAATTAGATTTCACAAAAAGAATAAACCACAGATAAACACAGATGAACGCAAATTGAATTTTATAAAAACAACTGACCGCAGATAAGTACAAATTAAATTTTACAAAAGGAATGAACCACAGATAAACACAGATGAACGCAGATTGAATTTTGTAAAAACAATTGACCGCAGATAAGTACAAATTAGATTTCACAAAAGGAATGAACCACAGATAAACACAGATGAACGCAGATTAAGTTTTATAAAAACAACTGACCGCAGATGAGTACAAATTAGATTTTACAAAAGGAATAAACCACAGAACAACACAGATGAACGCAGATTGAGTTTTATAAAAACAACTGACCGCAGATAAGTACAAATTAGATTTTACAAAAGGAATGAACCACAGATAAACACAGATGAACGCAGATTGAATTTTACGAAAACAATTGACCACAGATAAGTACAAATTAGATTTCACAAAAGGAATGAACCACAGATAAACACTTTTACGAAAACAATTGACCACAGATAAGTACAAATTAGATTTCACAAAAGGAATGAACCACAGATAAACACAGATGAACGCAGATTGAATTTTATAAAAACAACTGACCGCAGATAAGTACAAATTAGATTTTACAAAAGGAATAAACCACAGAACAACACAGATGAACGCAGATTGAATTTTACAAAAGGAATGAACCACAGATAAACGCAGATTGAATATTATAAAAAGAATGAACCGCAGATGAACGCGGATGAACGCAGATTGAACTTTATAAAAAGAATTGACAATTGAGACCGCAGAACAACACAGATTAAGTTTTATAAAAAGAATGAACCGCGGATGAACGCAGATTGTATTGTATCCGGCGAATTAATCGCAGATCAATATAAATTAAGTTTCACGAAAAGAAATTAACTGCACAGATGAACGCAGATTGAATTTTACGAAAACAATTGACCGCAGATAAGTACAAATTAGATTTTACAAAAGGAATAAACCACAGATAAACGCAGATTGAGTTTTGTAAAAACAATTGACCAGAGACAAACGCAAGAGATTTTCCGAAGAGGATTTTTTTCAATGAACGAAGAGGGAGCTTCTCTCAATAAGCCGAAGAGAATAGTTCTTTCAGTGATAAATAATCTCAATTTTATTAGCTTATTACCGAACATTTGAATTTTTTTATAAAATTTCTAACAACAGTATGCTTTATCCTAGTCTTAACACATAAACTATAACCACCTTCCACAAATTGTGCTAGACTCAATTGTCAATTCTTTTATAATATTCAATCTGTGTTCATCCGCGTTCATCTGCGGTTCATTCTTTTTATAAAACTTAATCTGTGTTATTCTGCGGTCAATTGTCAATTCTTTTCATAAAACTCAATCTGTGTTCATCTGTGTTGTTCTGCGGTTCATTCTTTTTATAAAACTTAATCTATGTTATTCTGCGGTCTCAATTGTCAATTCTTTTTATAAAGTTCAATCTGCGTTCATCTGTGTTTATCTGCGGTTCATTCTTTTTATAAAACTTAATCTATGTTATTCTGCGGTCTCAATTGTCAATTCTTTTTATAAAGTTCAATCTGCGTTCATCTGTGTTTATCTGTGGTTCATTCCTTTTATAATATTCAATCTGCATTCATCTATGTTGTTCTGTGGTTCATTCTTTTTATAGAACTCAATCTGCGTTCATCCGCGTTCATCTGTGGTTCATTCTTTTTATAAAACTTAATCTATGTTATTCTGCGGTCAATTGTCAATTCTTTTTATAAAATTCAATCCGCGTTCATCTGTGTTTATCTGTGGTTCATTCTTTTTATAATATTCAATCTGTGTTTATCTGTGGTTCATTCTTTTTATAAAACTTAACCTGTGTTGTTCTGCGGTCAATTGTCAATTCTTTTTATAATATTCAATCTGCCTTCATCTATGTTGTTCTGCGGTCCATTCTTTTTATAAAACTTAATCTATGTTATTCTGCGGTCAATTCTCAATTCTTTTTATAATATTCAATCTGCATTCATCCGCTTTCATCTGCGGTTCATTTTTTTATAAAACTTAATCTATGTTATTCTGCGGTCAATTGTCAATTCTTTTTATAAAACTCAATCTGTATTATTCTGCGGTCAAAACTGAGCACCGCCTAAATTAATCACTAAAACAAACTTTTCAATCATAAAACTATCTATCATGTTATAATCATTCATGATTTGTACCATTTATAAACCACAAAATGCCTGTAAATTATAAGAAAATTTAACCTCAGCAACCTGTACTTTACAACAATAAACACAATGCATAGGCTCAAAATCAGTAAATTTAACTTCAGTAAATTGAAGTTCAATACAAAACTCTTACTCAGTTTCTTAGGATTGGTAGGAATTGTAACGTTTACAAGTTGTTCTTCAGTAACTACATCTCCTGCTAGTTCTACCGAACCTGCTGGTATTATGATCACAAGTCCGTCTATTTTAGGGACTAGTATTATTCTTGGAGAAACTGGGGGAACACTTACTATTGCTGGTCATTGTGGATTGCTTGCAGAGCCTACGCTAACGCTTGTAGACACCCATCATCACCCTATCGTCAATGATGAAGACTACCGTATTGTTGCTAATTTTCCTAGTTATTATGATAGAGCCCGTAAGAACATTAAAGGTGATGATCGTTCGCAATTACAAAGCATCAGCCAACCACTCCCAAATATTGTGACTATTGACCCCATTAAAATTAAGGATTATCGTGGAGTGACTGTATTTGATGTTCCAATAGACATCAAATTTTCTTCTTGTACAGCAAGCTCACTTGTTACGGATACTCAGACAGGTGTAAATGAAGCAACCGCTATTGTGATAGATAATGTCGTCAAATTAGCTCTCCTAGCCGAACTTATCAATAATAAAACCCCCCTAGATGAAACCGCTAATCCACTTCGCTTTTATAATAACCTTTACTACAAAGTAACTGAGAACATTGATTTCAATCAAGCCCCTTCAGCGACTACCGATTTCATACCTATTGGCTCTACTTTAGAAACGATCCATTCTAATCTTCATTTTCAAACAAATGCATTTAGTGGCACATTTGACTGTCGCGGAAATTTTATCTCTAACCTTGCTATCAGTAATACCAATAACAGCAGTAATATTGATGGGCATTATTTAGGGCTTTTTGGTGTTCTTATCACAGGTACTATTAAAAATTGTGGTCTTATCAATACTAAAATAACGGGGTTACGAAATATTGGTAGTTTTGCGGGGAGTGCTATTAATAGCACTATTGAAAAGTCCTTTTCCTATCGTGCTTCTATCGTAGGGACTGAGAATATTGGGGGGCTTGTGGGCAGTTTTTCACGGGGAGATATTCAAAAATCTTTTGCTCATGGAGAAGTTATCACAGGAAATCAGAATATTGGTGGCTTGATAGGAGAAAATTTCCAGGCTACCGTTTCTCAATCATACACTACAGGAAATATTATAGGAGGACTCCGTAGCACCCGTTTAGGCGGATTGGTAGGTCAGAACAATGATGCGCTTATTGTAAATTCTTATTCAACGTCGACAATCTCAGGTTTTACCGTAATAGGCGGACTGGTTGGTTTTAATTTCAATGGATTTATAAGAAATTCTTATGCACTCGGTCTTATCACTGGTATTACTAATACGGGAGGTCTTATAGGCAGTGGTAATAATAGCCTTGATATTACAAGTCAGTCTTACTGGAATATAGAAACCACCCAACAAGCCACTAGCTTTGGTGCTGGTTACGGCTATACAAGCGACCAACTTACACTTATTAACGACAATTATAGAGATATCCTAGATGCCGGCAATCCTATTCCTTATACATATGAAGGATGGAATACTGCCGTCTGGGCTCTTATAAAAGGTTTGTACCCCACACTCAATGACGTCGCTTGTCCTAATGAGCAGCCTATCGATGCTATTATTCCAATTTGTGAAAATCCTTAATAGTGGCTACTTTCTCTTCTTTGAGACATGATTTATTATTATAATTAGCACTCACACTCACATTTAATGAGCATTTGTGTTTTATTAGTATTCGCGTTTTATTAGCATTCGTGTTTTATTAGCATTCGCTTAGGGCAACCGAAACGTTCTTAGCAAGACCTGCTTCTGATGTTTCTTTATAAGAATTTTTCATATCCAGTGCAGTTTGCCACATTGTTTTGATAATATCGTCAATGTTTACGATGAGTTGTGAAGGATCGCTCATCAATGCCAGATGTGAAGCGGTGATGGCTTTTGCAGCTCCCATTGCATTGCGTTCAATACAAGGTACTTGGACGAGACCGGATATAGGATCGCAGGTCAATCCCAAATGATGCTCCATAGCAATCTCAGCGGCAGCCAGCGATTGTGCTGCCGTTCCGCCACTTAATTCTGTTAACGCCGCTGCCGCCATAGCAGAAGAAACACCTATTTCGGCTTGACAACCGCCCATTGCAGCAGAAAGTGTTGCTCCTTTTTTAAATAAACTAGCCACCTCAGATGCGCAGAGGAAAAATTTTTGTATTTCCAGTTCACCGGCATTTTTATTTTCAAAACAAAGGTAATACATAAATACAGCTGGAATCACACCTGCTGCTCCATTTGTGGGTGCTGTAACGACTCTCCCGAAAGCAGCATTCTGCTCATTGACTGCTAGAGCAAAGGCGGACAACCACCGATTAGTATTTTTTTGTTCAGGCAATGTCAATTGCCGCATTGCTTTAAGAAAGGTGCGTGGGTCTACTTCTGCGCCCGTTGCAAACAAGTCTTCGATAGCCTTTTTTACAGATTCAGGCTCTGTTGCAAGTAATTGTTTAGCCATGTTACTGGCTCGTCTGCGTACTCCTAGTCCACCTGGGAGTGTTATTTCTTTAGAAAAAAGCCCATATTGAATACATTCTACCATTGTCCAGGCTATTTTAGCTATTTCTTCGGTAATTTCATGTTCAGACAACCATGACTTTTCATTGATAAGAACAACTTCACTTATAGAGCATTTGAGTTGTTTTGTATGCTGTATTAATTGGCTACCGTGGGTGATTGGATAGGGGAAGGAGCGTTTTTTTTGATTGCCAGCGCGAATGCTTTGTAATTGATTGAGGCGTGATTTAGGATCAATGGTTATATTATTCTGCTGGTCACCACTTAGTTGGGTGGGAGAATTCGTTTTAGAATGGGTTATATCTGTTGATGGTTGGGATTGTTCTATGACAGGTTCTGCTAGGAGTACTTCGCCACCACCGATTGAGTAATATTCTTGCTGGTGAACAATCTTTCCGTCTTTATTTTTAGCCATTAACACAAGTGTATTGGGATGTACGGGCGTTTGTTCTTTAAAATTGAATTCAATGCTCATTTGTGGGTGGAATTTGAGACATTGATTGTTTTTAAACAAAATGGCGCTGCTTTCTTTGAGTTTTGCTATTTTGGGCTGGATACTCTTTGCTGCGATAGTTCCTGGGTCTTCTTGTATGAGGCCTAAACTAATACCCAGTGCCGTTTGATGACCTACTCCGGTTTTTGCCAATGAACCTAATAATTTCACATCGATTTGATAAGGATAATTTGCTTGATCCTGGTTATTATCAAATTTACTTATCAATGTCTCCATAAAATGTTTTGCTGCTAACCAAGGACCCAATGTATGCGAACTAGAAGGGCCTATACATACCTTAAAGATATCCATAAAACTTACGTATTCCATCATGTCTTCTCCACTCTTGATATCAATTTTTTCAAGTATTCTAATGTTATAGTTTTCTTATAGTTTTACAGTCTTATATTGTATTCATACCATCAATTTATTTACTGACCTAGTAAATATTAACATTGTTTATTCTTTACCCATTGTATAATTTTTTTAAGTAATATAGTCTTATAATATAGTCTTAATTGTGCCGTATGATTACGTATAATTAACACCATCTCAATGCTATCAATTTATTCACCGAACCTGTAAATATTGACCCGAATTTCAAGTGCCTACTTATACTTTATAATCGATTAAAGACAATAAAGAACAAAACAATTCTTTAAAACCATAGCCTCAAAAATAGCTATTTTTATAAATTTTGCCGTAATAGGCTGCATTTAATAGTACAATACCTATATTGAATTTGTAAATATAAATACTTAGCCGATCAATTATAAAAAAATCAACCCATTGATTAATCAATGAATTAAAATTTAATGTATGTGGGAATAAAAACTTATGAATACACTGCATAAATCAACACTAGAAACGAATAAATCGTATCTCAATGTTCATAACATGAACAGGGAGGATGTGGACGGAAGGGCACAACAATTGACTGCTACCCCCCCCCCCCC
>AP019861.1:0-421047 GCA_013426755.1 Spirochaetota bacterium | reverse complement strand
CCCCCCCCCCTACTTTTTTGCAAATTTAGAACCGTCCTGCTTTCTATTTTTGCTTTCATAACTCTCATTACTTCTACGACGCTCATCGTCAATTGCACGGGAACAACGAGCAACGCTAATCTTAATGCACCTGCTCCTCTCAAAGTAACGGACATTGCCTTTGCTGCTGAACGTCACAACGCTTACAAAGAGGCAACTATTTTATCGGTCAATGATAATATCATCACAATAGGTGGTATTAAAAATAGGGAAGATGGGTTTAATCAAGATCTAACTTTCACAATACCTACAACCTACACAATCACAGGCGGCGAAGGCAATACCGTAACCTTGCCGGGTATTGAACTCAATCCTGACGGTGTCTCTAGCACCCATATTACAAACAATGAAGCACTCACCTTTACCCTAACTTCCGCAGAAAGTACTTCTGTAAAGTATTATGTACACTTAATGTTAGGAGATTTGATACAATTAAAACTACTTGGCGGAAGTACAGGTGCTCTTGCAACAGAGCTAATCTTATCAGAAGACATTTCTGATACCTACATGGGTACTTTAAAAGAATGCTCTATGTTTTCATTTCCACTGCCATATGAAGTCCTAATAGGCGGAATACTAAGTACAACACCTTATACATTGACTACGCCTACATCCATTCCTACTACTGATCCATATGTAGCAAGCGATCCAATAGATATTTCTCTGGTTTTAAAAGAGGGTAATACTGATATTGAGGCTTTTACACTGCGGATGGCAATTACGTCAACTTGTAGTACAGCAGCAGGTCTTTCAGGAATGGGAACAGAAAATGATCCTTATATCATCAATAACGATAGAAAGTTAAACTTAGTTGCTGAATTAGTCAATGCTAATGAAGGTGGTTATCAATCAGGTTATTACGTGGTGACTGAGCGGATAGACCTTGGCATAGCCGAAGCGCCCTGGAGTGAAACAAGCGGTGGCTCAGGATTTAGTCCTATCGGTACAGATAGTGCTAGGTTCCAAGGCACATTTGACTGTCAGAACAATGAGATTGCTAATCTTTATATTAATAGAAGGACTACTGATGATATAGGACTAGTGGGCATCACTTCAAATAGAGCCACGGTTCAAAACTGCGCCCTCATCAATGTTAAGATTACAGGACGTTCGAATGTAGGAGGCTTGGTCGGGCGAAATTGGGATGGTTCTACGATCCATAATTCCTACGTAACAGGCACTGTTTCAGGGATAAGTTCTCGTCTTGGAGGTTTGGTCGGATGGAATAGCAACTCTACGATCAGTACTTCCTATGCGAACGGGGATATTTCAGGGACAGGTCTTAATGTCGGGGGCTTGGTTGGAGACAATGATAATAATTCTATGATCACGAATTCCTATGCGACCGGGAATATTTCAGGTAGAAATGTTGTCGGAGGTTTAGTCGGATGGAATCGCAATTCTTCTACGATTGCCAGTAGTTATGTGAACGTTACCGTAATGGGAACAGGTGCTAGTATTGGGGGCTTAGCTGGATGGAATTATAATTCCTCTATGATTACGAATGCCTATGCAATTGGAAGCGTTTCAGGAGAAAATGTTATTGGAGGCCTGGTTGGAGATAATGATAGTTCTATGATTGCCAATGCCTATGCGACCGCCAGTGTTTCGGGAGCAAGAACAACAAGAACAGGACTCTTTATCGGTACTAATGGAGTAGTAGACCCTGTGAACCCGCCCAATATAATTCCTACTGGTAATGGCGTAACAGCTTCCTACTTTAATAGTGATGCTACGTTAACGGTAGGAGGAACTGAACAGACGGATAAAAAAGGCGTAGGTTCTGATACAGCTACAATTATAACAGCCAATCTAACAGGACAAACAACAATGGTACTTCAAAGTGCAACTGCGACAAGTACAGGGTGGGATGGCAATATCTGGGAATTCACCCCTGATGATCAGTACCCACGACTTAAAACGGTGGTTTGTGCCAATCGTCAATATGTGACGCCTATTCCTACAAGTTGTGTTGGATTATGATTCGTTAAATGGCTTTGCCACGGAGCACTTATGATTGGTGCTGAAATGATTTAATTGTGGATGACCTCTGGGCAGTCATGGAATATGCCTATCATTGATGATATGATATAGTCATATAAAATTCAATCTGCGTTCATCTGTGCAGTTAATTATTTTTATAAAACTCAATCCTCGCTCATCTGTGCAGTTAATTTCCTTTCGTGAAACTTAATTTGTATTGAACTGCGATTAATTCGCTGAATGGTACAATCTGTGTTTATCTGCGGTTAGTTTCTTTCGTGTAACTCAATCTGTGTTTATCTGTGGTCAGTTGTTTTTATAAAACTCAAATTTTGTAGTAATCAATGCAAAAAGAGTCTTATAAGTATTTGCTAACCTTTATATTTAATAGTTCTTGTGATTTAATCCATAGTTTATCTATGTCTTCGTCTTCATAGTGTGTATGGACAATTTCTCTTGGTATGGGAGTACCTGTAAATTCATTTTTTGAATTTGGGGAGTAAACCATATTAGGCTGAACATTATCAGCAATAAGTGCTTCGATTGCAGGTAATGCACCGTCATATAAACTATGGCTCATTTTAAACACGCTTGATATGGTGTTCATTAACATTCCCAATATGCGTGTAACTATTGGATTGTTTGAATTCGTCATTAGGTTTGTTCTCGCATAACCTGGATGACAGGATAGTGCCATTGAATGCGACCCTATTCTTTCGAACTCACTCTGAAGTTTCACACCCAACAGTATTGAACAGAGTTTTGCCTTGCAGTATTCTTGCATCTGATTAAATTTAGCCGAATCGTTACAAATCAAATTATCGATATCTAGCTTTTGTTTTAAAAATTGTTTATAACCAATGCTAGAAAAGGTAACAATTCTACTTCCATCCTTGAGAACAGGTAATAGTTGTGTAGTCAAAGCAAAATGGCATAAGTAATTGATTGTAAAAGTGTATTCAAAGCCATCTACAGTTTCTAAATACTTTGAATTACCACCGCCTGCATTGTTGGCTAAAAAGTCAATTTTTTTATATTTGCTTTTAATTCTATCGCAAAAATTTTTGATACTATCTAGGCTTGATAAATCAACAATCTCAATTTCAAGTGTGGCATTATGAATTTCATTTAGAAGTTTTTTTCTTGCATCGTGCAGTTTGCTCTCATTTCGGGAAGCCATGATTACTTTGCAGTTATGCTTTGCTAAATGATAGCTAATACCATAACCTGTTCCACTATTTGCTCCAGAGACAATGGCAACTTTGCCTTCTAGGTTTGGAATATTTTTATAATTGTTCATACTGCATCCTCTTTAATAATTATTGGAATTTGTAAAAATGGAAGTATTTTTATGAATGAATTTATATTAAAAATCGGTAGATCAATCAACGAATTTTAGTAAAATTTTAACATTTTTATATATAATTTGGTAGAAAATAATATAAAAATATCTTAGTCTAGAACTTGAATGGTAAAGGTAATATTACTATTATTTCTGTCATAGGATACCTACAAAAAATCCCATGATACAATTAACCCTGCTTTCACTTCCGATCTTTTTTCGTCATAGAAAACTCAGTCTGTGTTGTTCCGCGTTCATCTGTGCAATCAATTGTTTTCATAAAACTCAATCCGCGCTCATCTGTGCAGTTAATTTCCTTTCGTGAAACTTAATTTGTATTGAACTGCGATTAATTCGCTGAACGGTACAATCTGCGTTCATCTGCGGTCAATTGTTTTTATAAAACTCAATCTGCGTTCATCTGTGTTTATCTGCGGTTCATTCTTTTTATAAAACTCAATCCGCTCTCATCTGTGCAGTTAATTTTCTTTCGTGAAATTTAATTTGCATTGAACTGCGATTAATTCGCTGAACGGTACAATCTGTGTTTATCTGCGTTCATCTGCGGTCAATTGTTTTTATAAAATTCAATCTGCGTTCATCTGTGTTTATCTGCGGTTAGTTTCTTTCGTGTAACTCAATCTGTGTTTATCTGTGGTCTAGATGTTAGCGTCATAGGGTACCTACAAACAATCCCATGATATAATTTTGAAATGCGGACATAAACAAGTTTTAGTGTCATAGGGTACCTACAAACAATCCCATGATATAATTTTTAACAAAAGAATTAGCGACAATGCAGGGTCATAGGGTACCTACAAACAATCCCATGATATAATGAAAAGCAAATTGCAGAGGAATTGAAACATGTCATAGGGTACCTACAAACAATCCCATGATATAATACCGTTTTAATTTTAGTAATGTCTCCATGCGTCATAGGGTACCTACAAACAATCCCATGATATAATGTCCCTGTAACATTCCCGTTGCTAAAATCTGTCATAGGGTACCTACAAACAATCCCATGATATAATATTTTGAACACTCCGATGACGATTTGCTTTGTCATAGGGTACCTACAAACAATCCCATGATATAATTATCGACAGAGTACCAAGCAAGTGATCAGCGTCATAGGGTACCTACAAACAATCCCATGATATAATCCCGTTAACGCATAAAGTTTTAATGAAGAGGTCATAGGGTACCTACAAACAATCCCATGATATAATTTTGCTGGTGGTTATATCCCTTGTCAAAAGGTCATAGGGTACCTACAAACAATCCCATGATATAATTACGAGCAATCGGCTTTTGAAGAGTCAATTGTCATAGGGTACCTACAAACAATCCCATGATATAATTTTCAAGCCCTTTCGCATACGCTCCTAATTGTCATAGGGTACCTACAAACAATCCCATGATATAATGTCTAATGCACAGCACTAGCGGTCTAATGCGTCATAGGGTACCTACAAACAATCCCATGATATAATAGTAACCTTTAAAAAATTGCTTATATCATGGGGTTTATGCCCATTTTTACTGAGAAAAAAGCCTTTTTTAAAGAAAAATGCTTGTTAATATCGTCTTCATTTTTTTAAAAAAATGAAAATTTAAGGCTTATTGAGCCCTAGATTTTAAATTTTTTTAAAAAAATCCAGTACCGATTCCTTACACTACCCTTGAAATTAAGATTTAAAGAATGGCTAAATTCAATGTTTCTCTAAAAAAATTCATAAAATCCACATTCTAGATAAAAAAACTGGCTGTAACAATGTTTTTCATGCCTTTTTCTTACCTGAAACAAATTTTTTAACATTGACCTACCTTTTAATCGTCAATTTTTTAGAAATTTGCTATCTAAGGTACTTTTTTGAAAAAAATTCATAAAATTCACGTTTCGAACAAAAATAATTGTCTTCCACAGTGTTTTTCATGACTTTTCCTCTCTCCTGAGAGGATCTTCATACTCGCATACTGTTTATGCGTAACCTTCATGATCCGCACATGCCCTTCTTCAGGAACTAACCTTCTAATATACCTGATTTCTTTCTCAGCAGACTTTTCACTGCTACAGATCTTAGAGTAAATAGAAAACTGCAGCATAGAGTACCCACTCTTCACGAGATTATTTCTAAACTGTGTGGCTAACTTCCTATTCTGATCGGAGACTACAGGAAGGTCAAACATCACTATCGTCCACATATACCGATATCCACTCATACATTTAATCCAGGAATGACTAATTTTCCTGTTCCTGCTAACGCATCCTGAAAAGACTCGATCATTGTTTCCGTTCCTTTGAGGAAATTAAATACTTCACCGCCCAGTTTAACCTCACTTTCCAGTATTTCAAATAACGCCTGTTTGTGATGGGGTGTGAGCGCAAATTTAACTCCCATATCGCTTGAACGCAGCATTCCTGTTAAAAGCAGTTCGCTTACCCGCATATCGACAAAAGGCCTAAGCGGTTCCATGAAATCATCGGCTAGGTTAAAGCTATTGAGCCGATTGCTATGATGAATGCCTAACGGCGTAAAATACCCCTGTCCTGCCAGATGCCGTGCTGTGAGCGCCCGTACTATCGCATACCCATAATTGAGAGCAATGTTTCTAAAATCACTACGCTCTCCCCGCAGAAATGACCCCGTAAAAATAAGGTCCCAGTATTGCCGCGCCGCTACCGCTTCTCTATTACTCACATCGCCACTCTTGATGTCTTTGAGTAGTTTGCTTAGCTGATGGTCTATTTTAAAGTAATCGAGCACCTGCCTTTGATTTCTGATCTTCGCTGTTATAATGGTCTTCCACAGCTGCTTTCGTTTGGGTTTAGAGAGCCTAGCCTGGAGTTCATAGCGTCTAAGTGGCTCGAACGAGCCATTATAGGGAAGATAGACGCCTACGGGCAGGTATTCCTGGTCTAAAAATAGGACACCGACACGTTCTTCGGCCAAATGAGAGAGTAAAGGAACACTCATCCGTACCTGTTTGTGCTCGATGACGATAAAAGCAAGATCAGCGACAGGAACGCTCACATTTCCGTCTGCCTGTGCGATCACCAGCTGCCTATTTCTGAGACTTAGATAGCTGGGCGTACTGATAAGAATAGTTCGCCAACTCATGCCCTAATTCCTTACTTTTAAAGTATCGGCACGAGTACCTATATCTTATAATAATCTCTCCCCCTAAAAAAAACTCACCATAACCCGTTTAATCTGAAAGATGTTGCGAAACCTTTCATACCGTTTGTCACGTCATCAAACATCCTCTGGTCTTTGATATGAAGGGACGATCTGCCCTCTTCGAAGCGGTTGTCGTTCCTCCCATTTTACGCGTTCGACTCTATCACCTAGAACCGAAATCCTAACCTTCCTAAAGAGTTTAGCGGTCCTAATTCCAATACTAGTCATTAGCCCAGCTTTATCGAGAAGTCTTTCATTTTCTCCTTTTTTATCGTATTTATTAAGCCATGTTGTTCTTAACACGAATTCATCTTTCTCAGGAAGCCGATCTTTAAAGTCTTCCGTAAATTCAGCAGCATGGATAGTATAACGATCATGTCCCACAATATTTATTGCAGCTGTAGATCTGGTAAATTTTTTGTAATACCCTCTAAATAAGAAATTTTTATCTCCATCTTTTCGCACTACTTCTATCATCTCATCACGGCACAGAGAAAATAAAAACTCAAAGCTATCGTCCATCTCTAGCCAGTCTTCTTCTTTTCCTTTAGTACAGGCTTTAGAAAAGAGTCTTTCCTCGGTAACATTATGAGCATACAGCGGAACGGCGTAGTACTCGTATTTATTTTTATTAAGTTTCCCAAAAACATCGATGCGCAGCATATCTCCGTACGCTGCGTATCCACGCTCACGTAATGGCATGTGTGAGTCTGACCTTTTGGTTATTTTAAGCTTTCGAATAACGTTAACACGCTCATTCTTTATTTTCTGTTCCTGATCTGTTTTTGAGAGTTTAGCCCACTCATCGGTTACATCTATAACATTACCCTCTACCGACTTCCAGGCGAAACATCCATGCGGGAATTTATAGTCATTATTCTCAAAATGCTTTTCTATAGCACTATATACTTTTTTATCTTTTTTAGCCACTTTTTCATATTTTTTAGCGACTACCGTTTTTTTAAGATTACTCTTACCCTTTTTATCCTTACCCTTTATATCCTTTAAGAACTTATAACAAACCAGTAATACGCCATCATCTCCCTCCTCTTCGTTATAAATAGTCTCTTCGTTAGTCGCCGCCTTATATTTAGGTTTAAACCACCGTGAAACCGTAAGCTTCTTTTTATGATCTAAAACGTCTTTTGTAAAATTTTTCCACGGCTTAGGAACATATGAGAGTTTCTTACCTTTCTTTCCCGTTTTAAGTTTATGTTCTTCTTTATCCCTATAATATTTAGAAACACGCTGGATATTACGTGTCGTTGCTGCGGCGATAACGGCGGCATCGATAGCGTGATGGGTGTCTCCTGTTTCTCGTTTTGTGTTATCTTTTTGTTTTGTCTTATTTTCTTGTTTTTTTTCATCTTGTTCGTATCGTCCTTGTTGAAGCCCCCAAATTCTCCTAAGATTAGCGGTAACTCTTCCCTTAACAGCGATAACATTCACACTGTCTTTTCTAGCATCACCAAAGCTTAAGTGTTTTTCAAAGTAATTCTTAAGAAACCGTGACATGTACTGCGTATCGGTTAGATTGCGTTGCATAAATCCTTCTTCTTTTTCCTCGTCAAAGTTCTGTTTTAAGAGACGACTTAACTTCGCTTTATTTTTCTTCTTATCATTCAAGAGCACCTTGACACGTGTCTCAAACTCTTTCCATTCTTCTTTTTCTTTATCACGACCGAAATACTCAAATGGAGTCCGATCGCGTTTATCCTGATTTACTGATGGCAAACAGAGCACTTTATTATTGAACGTATTATCAAAAGAACGACTGTAAGGAATGATATGATCGATCTCCGTTTCATCAAGTAGATTTTCTAAATGAAGTTTTTGCCCACTGTATATACATTTACCGCCTTGTTCTACAAACAGCCTGTATTTAAGAAATGCCTCTTTGTTAAGCTCTCCGTCAAATTTATTTTGAAATTCTTCAGCAATTTTTTCTTTATCTTTTTTATTTTTATTCTGAACATACTCGATCTGAGCTCGTTTCTTTTTGCCATGGGCGAGTTCACGTGCGAGTTCGATGTTAATCTTAGTCGGCATCCCGTATTGTCGAATGATCGCATTGACGACTTCACGGCACCGATAAATCGCCCGTAAAACAACGGGATTAGTAATCTCAGTGCGTTCATACTCATCGAGGGGCGGAATTATATTAAGTGTTCCTACATTTCTCTCGGACATCCCATAAACTTCAGTAACCGCTTTATCATAAGTGATATTTTCTTCGATAAGGTAAGGAGTCAATTTTCGTGCTGCTTTGGTGGAGAGATTGGCTGTACCGGACATTTCAATAGTACATATCTGTTCTATAATCTTATCTTTCGCGTCATCTGTAAGGGTTACACCTAATTTTTCTAAAAATTTAAAGAATGGTGGCGTTTGATCGCCTTTATGTGCCTCTTTCCACGTAGGACTCTCTCCTTTGAGATATTTCTCGATATTGTCATCACTTTTACAGTACGTAACAGCCTCTGCGATGAGATCCAGAGTATGAATTTTCAACGCAATGCTTAACATTGGGGACAGTTTATCAGTTTCTGCGCTAACTTTATTGTATAATTCCCGGCTTGTTCGCGTAAAGTCATCCCACGATTTAATGTCATTACCTTCTTGTTTTAAAAATTCAAGAAGTTCAGGCATAGGATTGAGTTTTTCCCATATCTCAGCACATTGAGTAGAGTTCTTACCCTTAGTAAACGCTTTTTCAATGTCATGATATCCTTCAAAACTATTTAATTTTTCATTTTTATCTTCTTTAAAATTAATATGAACGTCCTTATCTAATTTGAATAGTTTACGGAGTCCTTTAAATGTGATATTTTTCTGCTCAGTAAGTTTCTCAAAGATTATGAATTTCTGCTCATCTGTGAGGTTTTTTCCGTCTAATTTGATATTATTAAGCATCATATAGACATTAAAGAGTTCAATTGAAAATCCTTGGCGCGGCCCGCGTCTTTGCATACTTTCATGCTGGCAATACCCCACCATATGATAAACGTCTTGAACGCCATTAAAAAATTCTAATTTTTCTAAATAGGCTTTTTCGAACGCTTCAGTCAATTTATCATTTTTAAGTTTCCGTTGGCTTTTGATGATGAGTTTAGCTTCCTCGACAATCCATTCACGTTTGAAGACACCGACATAACTGCCCAGGCGATTACGGATATTAAGAGCAAAATTATCATTTCTAAGTGCTCTAACCAGTTCTGCTGGTGTTGGGGGATGAGCCTCAGGATTCTTCTCTTGTCTTTGCTTCCGTAATGTTTCTCTATGGTCATGCATGCCTTGAATGGCATTAAGAATTTTTTGTTCGTCTTTTTTTCCTTTACCAGAAGAGTTGTTTTGATTGTTGGATTCATTTTCGTCGTTGGAGTCATTTTTGTTGTTAGAATCGTTTCCATTGTTCGCTTCTATATTTTCTGAATTTTCTGTATTTTCTGTATTTTCTGTATTTTCTGTATTTTTTGTGTCTTCTATATCTTTCAATTCGGTTTTACGCATAGACTTGAAGCCGCGGTGCTTGGCTAGATGAAGCAGAATAATTGCAATCTCGTCGTATGAAAGTTTTTCGATCAGTGCCCTGACTCGCAAATTCCAGGGATTTTCATATTCGTTATATTTATATGTCTCTGCTCCGCTCCGTATTTCTTTTAGCTTACAGGGGGGGACAATATCCTCAGATACACGCTTAGGCTTATGGAGATAGTGGGCTCTTAGAAATTCCTTAGAAGCGATCTTATATTTTTCTAATAGCAAGCGAATGTGTTTCATACGGTTTTTACGTCTTCTGAGGGTACGTCTTGTTCGCCGTGCTTCGCCGCGGTGTTGGGCGTCTGATTTTTCAGATTTTCCGTCCTGTGGCGCTGCAAATGTCCGTGATCCTATCCCTACGATACGTTCGTTACTTTTTTCCATATCTAAATAACACCACCCTACGGATGCTATCCCAATATCCAGACCCAGTACTTTATCGCCTTCATCATGTTCGTCTATTGGCAACTTAGCAATAGTTTCATCGTGTTGCGAATTTTTCATTGAAAAGTCCTCTTTAAATTTTTCTTTATTAAAACATTAAATAAATTAATTAGCGTCAATATTCCAACTTTGAATAAATTAATCAACATTGATATTCCAGCATTGATATTTCAATATTAAATAAATTAACCAGCGTCAATATTCCAGCTTTGAATAAATTAATCAATATTGATATTCCAGCATTGATATTTCAATATTAAATAAATTAACCAGCGTCAACATTCCAACTTTGAATAAATTAATCAATATTGATATTCCAGCATTGATATTTCAATATTAAATAAATTAACCAGCGTCAACATTCCAACTTTGAATAAATTAATCAATATTGATATTCCAACATTGATATTTCAATATTAAATAAATTAACCAGCGTCAATATTCCAACTTTGAATAAATTAATCAATATTGATATTCCAACATTGATATTTCAATATTAAATAAATTAATCAGCGTCAATATTCCAACTTTGAATAAATTAATCAACATTGATATTCCAGCATTGATATTTCAATATTAAATAAATTAACCAGCGTCAATATTCCAACTTTGAATAAATTAATCAATATTGATATTCCAGCATTAAATAGGCTAATTAGTATTAGTGAGCAATCTGCACATTATTTACTATTATAACTTATAATCTTCATTAAGATCTTATGATTTAAGCTAATATTTTATGATTTACTCTGATATATGATGATTTATTTACATTGATATATTGTTACTTTTACTGCAGTCACACTTATTTTCGTTACATTTTCGTTACAATTTTATCTATTTCAATAACTTAAATTATTTAAAACTCAATCTCAATCCAATTTCACTCACAACCCAATCTCAGTCTCAACCTTAACTCAATCTCAGTCTCAATCTTAACCCAATTTCAATCACAACTCTAATTCAAATCATAATTTTAGCCACAATTCCACTCCAATTCCAACCATAATCTAAATCTCAATCTTAACCCAATTTCAATCACAATCCAATTCAAATCATAATTCCAACCCTAATTCCACTCCAATTCCAACCATAATCTGAGTCTCAATCTTAATTAATTAATTGACCCAATCCCAATCACAACTCAGTCTCAATCTTAACTCAATCTCAATCTCAACCTTAACCCAATCCCAATCACAATCCTAATTCAATTATTAATCAGCTATTAAAATTTTTTTATTCACCTCAACTTTTCTAAATTTGATGATTTTTCGAGTTTCATTGAATCAACTTTTCTAAATTTGATGATTTTTCGAGTTTCATTGAATCAACTTTTCTAAATTTGATGATTTTTCGAGTTTCATTGAATCAACTTTTCTAAATTTGGTGACTTTTTGAATTTCATTGAATCAACTTTTCTAAACTTGGTGACTTTTTGAGTTTCATTGAATCAACTTTTCTAAACTTGGTGACTTTTTGAGTTTCATTGAATCAACTTTTCTAAATTTGATGACTTTTTGAGTTTCATTGAATCAACTTTTCTAAACTTGGTGACTTTTTGAGTTTCATTGAATCAACTTTTCTAAATTTGATGATTTTTTGAATTTCATTGAAATTTGATACCTATTTAAATTTTTTTTCTAAATTTTTTACACCCTAGCTACACTTCTCAATGCCCTAAATACAATTCTCACACCATAATTACGCTACAATCCTTCAATTGAGCGTACTATTTCACGATTTTCACCTATAAAACCGCATTATTTTATACATTGACGACAATTCTTATAAAATTATTCTGCAAGTTAACTTGCTAAGGACAAACAAGCTTAAAAACTTAGCTATCAAGCTTAAAAACTTAGCTATTTGAGTGAATTTTTAAGCATGTAATTCATTTTTTAAGCATGTAATTAATAATTGCAGCTAAAATAATTGATAAAAATAAAATAATTGATAAAACTACTTGCCGATACGGGAAAAAAGAGTTATAATATAAGTAATAAGGATTGTAGGTACCTTATGATAAGGTAGTAGCCGCCGTAGTGCCGCGAATGGGAGTAGAGTAGAGCGGCTCCTCTCTACTCCTGCTTTTTGTTCTTCGATTGTTTATCATGCGTGGGTACCTATAAATGACTTTGCTATGAGAAAAGTATTTTATAGAAAAGCATTTAAATATTAGTACCGGCTTTCACTAGAACCTCATATCTTTAGCCTGTTCTTTATTCCCAAAACTTTATTCCCAAAATTTCACCACCTCAGTTGTAATTCTGTATATCTGCTACATTGCTTTTAAACCACAAATTTAAAAGCCTTGACCTTCTATCATCTTTAAAAGCCTTGCTTTTCTATCATTCTCCTATTAGATTATTACTAGTCACTACCTATCATAAATAAATACTTGAAATAAATAACTATTTAACAAAATTGAGTTTATCAATGATGAAAATAACTCTAATTAAAATGACTTTATTCTCTAAGAAATTGTACGCTCTAAATGCAGTGCTGCTCTTCTTAACTACGATTTTACTTGTACCTTCGTCACTACAAGTAAAAAGCAAAAACATCATTGGAGCAGGTGCAAGTTTTCCATATCCACTGTACGCTAAAATGTTTAACCGTTACTACAAAGAAACGGGGACTAAGATCAATTATCAATCCATCGGTTCAGGTGGAGGCATCCGCCAACTTAAAGCATCGGTCATTGAATTTGGTGCTACGGATACCTTTTTAAATGACGATGACCTAGCTCAAATCACCGCTAAAGGACAAAAAGCACTCCACATTCCCATTGTACTAGGCGCTGTTTCAGTCACATTCAATCTAAAAAACAATTCCAAAAAACTTAACCTAGACGGAAGCACGCTAGCAGAAATTTTCATGGGTAAAATCACCAAATGGAATGATCCCAAACTAATTGCCCTCAATAAAAATGCCTCTCTCCCCAATCAACCTATCATTGTTGTTCACAGATCAGATGGATCGGGAACAACCGCTGTTTTCTCTGGTTTTCTTGCCTATTCGAGCCCTGCATGGAAGAAGCAATTAGGCACAGGAAAGTCGCTAAACTGGTTTAAAGGCAGTGTTGGCGCTAAAGGCAATGAAGGTGTTACCGCACAGGTTAAAAGCATTCCAGGGGCTATTGGATATATCAGTCTTAATTATGCCCTAGCCGCTAAATTACCTGTTATTGCAATTGAAAATGCTGATAAAAAATTTATTGCTCCCTCGGTCGCCACTGTTAGCGCTGCCGCTAAAAAACTCCCCAAAGACAGTCGCATCTCACTTAGCGAACAACCTACGCGCGCTAATGGTTACCCTATATCTACATTCACTTGGATCATTGTTTATCAAGACCAAAATTACCTAAATAGAACTAGAGACCAAGCACAGGCACTTAAAAACCTGCTCACCTGGATGCTCACCGACGGACAATCTGAAACACAACCCCTTCATTATGCACCCCTATCTACAACTGCTAAAAAAGTGGCTTTAGACATTGTTAAGCAAATGAAATTTAACAAAAAACCACTATGACGCAGATGTTCTCAGGCAGATATTCTTTTTGCAGATCAATTTTTGTAGATATTTTTTGCTGGTGTTTGTTTACAGATATTTATTTTCTTATTAATAGCGCCCCTCGATAAAGCCTTGCAGAAATAAACGATTCTCTGGCATTTGCTATGCAAGTAAAAGACACATTTTTTAGAATAATTTTATTGATAGCAGCCTGCTTTGCTCCGGTACTTATCATAGGTTCATTATTGACATTAAGTAGCGGCTTTATCCCGGCATTTAATGAGACAGGGCTTAGTTTTTTCTGGAGCGCTACTTGGGACCCGCAAACAAGAGAATTCGGCGGAGTTGTATTTCTAGTAGGAACGATAGCAACATCAGTCCTTGCCCTCATTCTGTCATTTCCATTCTCGATAGCTATTTCTATTTTTACAGGCGAGATCATACACGGCACTAGACTTGCTAGCATTATTGCTAATCTAGTTGAGATTATCTCAGCTATTCCTTCTGTCGTTATTGGACTGTGGGCGATTTTTGTCTTCATTCCGATCATGCAGCAGCTACAAATCCTTATAGGTGCTATTCCCTATGGAACAGGGTTTCTAACAGCAACGATTGTTCTTGCTTTCATGATCATCCCGTTCTCAGCCACACTAGGAAGAGAAGTTATTACACTAGTCCCCACTCATATCAAAGAAGCCGCATACGCAATGGGCGCCACACGATTTGAAGTCATTAGATATGTCATTTTACCTTACGCACGCTCTGGTATTATAGGAGGATTTCTTATTTCCACCGCACGCGCATTCGGTGAAACTATGGCCGTCACTATGCTCATAGGCAACGTCAATCACCTCCCTACCCATATCCTAAGCCCGACTAACACGATGGCTAGTATCATTGCTAATGAATTCGCTGAAGCGACTGACAATGTCTACTACGCTGCTCTTATTGGCATTGGACTGCTGCTCCTTATCTCTTCTATTGTCCTATCTTACCTTGCCAGACGCATTATAAAACACTTCATTCTCTAACCTTATTAAGAACTGTGCTATACTTAAGTAATGAAAGTTCTATTACTTATCCACTGCTTATAAAAAATAACGCTATCTTCCATTCGTCTGTATTTTGCCAAGGTCCCATGTTCGCACTTCAAAGAAATGCCACCCGTTATCGCATCATTAAAAATCATATTTTTAATGGGATTGTGCTTTTTTTTACGGTCTTAGCCCTCGTACCGCTTTTTTTAATCGTTTATCATGTCGTCAAAATGGGAATTCCAGCTATAGACTGGGATTTTTTAACGACTACGGAAGCACCTCCTGATACCGAAGGAGGCGGCATTGTCAATTCTATCGTAGGCACGGTGGCTATTACATTTCTCGCTACTTTTATTGCAACGCCCTTTGCTATCGCTGCTGGAACGTACATTGCTTTTAATAGAAAGAAGAAATTAAGTGAATGGGTCTATCTCTCGTGCAGTGCCTTGCAGTCGATTCCTGCTATTGTCGTTGGACTTATTATTTATATTTGGATCGTTGCTCCGATGGGCAGATTTTCAATTTTAGCAGGAAGTGTGGCGTGTGCTTTCATGATGTTTCCTATTATTATCATCTCAACTGTAGAAGTGATCTCGCTTATTTCAAATGAAGTTATCGAAGCTGCTTTTGCTATGGGCGCTTCTTTCTTTAAAACGATTATGAAAGTCGTATTACCGATTGCAACACCTGGGATCGCCGCAGGGATAATTATTGCCCTCGCTCGCGTTACAGGTGAAGCAGCACCTATTCTTTTCACAGCCTTTGGCAATCCCTTCATTCCAACAACCGTTACCGATCCCGCCAGCACCCTTCCCCTCACTATTTATAAATTTGCAATCAGTCCCTACGAAAACTGGCAAGAAACCGCATGGGGAGCGTCTTTTATCCTCCTTCTTTTTATTATCGTTGTTAATTTTACCACCAAGTTACTGACCAAGAAAAGATAGCTTTTAATAATAAACTTTATTTTTACTAATGACTACAATTGATTTTTTTACAGCATCTTCACCATGATAGAAACTTCTACGCCTAATAAACTAAGCAACCTAAATAAAAAAGACCCGTCACAGAAGCAGGCTGCCGTATTTCATAAGATGAAACGTCTTAAACCTCTTTCTATCCGCAAACCGTCTATCGCTAAAAAACGTCCCCAGATAAAAAATATTTCACAACAATTTTCACACGCAGAAACCATTCTCTCTATAACCGATCTATGCGTTTATTTCAGTGCAACTAAAGTACTTAAAAATATTAATATCAATTTTCCTAAAAAAGGACTCGTAGCCATCATGGGACCCTCAGGGTGTGGCAAATCAACGCTCATTCGTGCTATCAATCGAATGCACGAATTAGACCAAAGTACTAACGTTACAGGCAAACTTATGTTAGGAAACCAAGACATCACAACCCTACCCGCAATGGCCGTCCGCCAGCGCATCGGGATGGTTTTTCAACGTCCTAACCCCTTTCCCAATATGACCATTTTTCAAAATGTGCTCTCAGGATATATCCTAACAGGAATGCGCCTCAATAAAAAACAGAAAAATGAAATCGTTATAGAAAATCTAAAAAAAGCTTTCCTATGGGATGAAGTTAAAGACCGCCTCCATGAACGAGGCACTTTCCTCTCAGGCGGGCAACAGCAACGCCTCTGCATAGCACGGTCACTTGCTATGCAAGTCGATGTCCTGCTCCTAGACGAACCGACTTCTGCACTAGACCCGATCGCAACGACACGCATTGAAAATTTGTTACAAACGCTAAAAAAAGAAATTCCCATTATCATGGTCACACATAATACCGCCCAAGCAAGCCGCATCTCCGATTATACCGCATTTCTTTACTTAGGCGAACTTATCGAGTACAATAAAACTAAGATCATGTTCACCGTGCCTAGCGATAAACGGACGGAAGCCTATCTTATGGGACGATTCGGATAGCAACCATTTTAAGATAAAATTTAATTTTTCAAGTACCGTTTTTCTTTATTAACCGCTGCCCCTTAGCATTCGCACGCCCACATGGAACAATTTTTGCTAGAAAAATCACTTAGTAACGTCATGAATCAAACCGAACAGATTCTAGACCATTCCCATACGATGCTAGCCCAGAGCATTAAAGCATTTTTTGCTAGCGACAGACATATGTCTAGCAGCGTCATCCATACACTAGAAAAACGGATGAATGAACTTGAAGTCATTTTAGAAGAAAAATGCATTGAAACAATCGCCATTCATCAACCTCGAGCCAAACATTTAAGACGCCTCACTATGCTCATCAAAATCAATAACGATATAGAACGGATGGGTGATCTTGCTATGAGCATTGCTAGTCATAACATTGAACTTATCGAACTAAATAAAGAGCAGCCGCTCACCAAAGATTTTCTAAGTGATCTAGCCAATGAAACCCTTAAAATTCATATGCTCATGCGTGAAGCCTTTCTAGAAGAAGACACTAAGAAAGCTATTGCTGTCATTGAAAACGACGCCCGTATTAATCTTCTACGCGACAATGCCATTAAGACCGTTGCTTCCCAATTTCAAAAAGAATCTAACTCATTTGATACTTTTTACGCTCTTATTCGTATTATCCAACGACTAGAACGCGTCGGCGATCTCTGTAAAAATATTGCTGAAGATATTCTTTATATCGTCGATGGCAGTATTTATAAACATTGATATTTTATTAGCACATGCCATAGCACTTATAGCATCCTATGCCTGTATTAATGGATATATAACCACCTTTTTATAAAAATTGAATGAAGACCACCGATGAAAACCATTATCATGTTCCCAGGACAAGGGTCGCAACAACCAGGTATGGGCGCCGACCTCTTCGACTCATTTCCCACTGAAACAGCCTTAGCCAATGATATTTTAGGTTATGACGTTAAACCACTCTGTCTAGCTAAAGAAAATGCAGCCACTCTCAATCAAACCCAATACACACAGCCCTTGCTATTCTTAGTCAATGCCCTAAGCAACCTCAAACGCAAGGCTGAAACCAATGACCGTGATACTATTTTCATCGGACATAGCTTAGGTGAATACAATGCCCTTCACGCTAGCGGAGTATTTTCTTTAGAAGTTGGACTTAAACTCGTTAAAGCACGCGGGCTAGCTATGAATCAAGCGGGAACGACTGCTAATAGACCTTGCGGCATGCTAGCAGTGCTCGGTCTAACAGAAGAAGTAATTGAAGACGTTTTAGCAAAAAGTAATCATTTAGAACATCCTGTTACTCCTGTAACCCCTGTAACAATTGCCAATTTAAACGCTACCGAGCAGATCATTTTATCAGGGGAAGTAGCAAGTTTAACAGCCCTCGAAGAACCTCTAAAAAAAGCAGGCGCACGCAAATGTATTCCCTTAAAAGTAAGCGGTGCTTTTCATTCCTCCTACATGCAACAAGCATTAGAGACCATGAAAGACCTTTTTGAAAAATTTACCTTCAACCCACCCAATCATACCGTCTACGCCAATCTCACAGCACAACCTTACCCGCAAGATGAACCTAGCATTAAAGACATTCTCGCTAATCAAATCACCCATAAAGTCAAGTGGCGTGAAACCATCTTAAATATCAAGCAAACCCACCCAGAGACAAAGTTCATAGAAGTAGGACCAGGCAATGTCTTAACAAACCTGCTCAAACGAATATCTTAACAATATTACTAATAAGCCTGCCAACTATCATCTCTTCTATATGTCCGCCAGCATAAATCATAGCGATAATATTCTTGAAAAAATTGTCACAACAACACGGCAGCACGAAGCGAAGAAATGGCATGATTGGGAGATCGCAGGGGCCCGCATTCCACCTTTAAATCGCAAGCCTATTTCCATTCTGCCAACGCTAGCTCAGACATTTACACTCATCTCAGAATGCAAACACGCTTCGCCATCAAAAGGAATTATCCGTAGTCCTTACCATCCCAGTCGTATAGCTAAAGCTTACGCTGACGGTGGAGCACATGCTATTTCCGTAGTCACAGAACCGCATTTCTTCAAAGGATCACTAGACCACCTTAGAGCTGTTAAAAAGGTGGTAGCCGTGCCTGTTCTCAGAAAAGATTTTATCGTGCATCCTTATCAGATTTATGAAGCTTACATTGCTGGGGCAGATTTATTTCTGCTTATCAAGCGCATTCTCTCGCAAAAACTTCTAGCAGAATTGCTCGCTTATGGACTGAAGCTCGGTCTGACTCCGCTTATTGAAATATTTAACCTAAATGAAGGGATTGCTACGCTAACAAGTATAAAAAACATGAATATTAGCTCAAAAGTTATCATTGGCATCAATAATCGCAATCTAGAAACATTTGAAGTTACTATGAATGAAACATTCGCAACTTTAACTGGTCTAAGAGACCACATCACTAAACATTTCCCTTCACAAATGGCTATTCCAATCATCAGCGAATCAGGAATTAAGACATATCACGATATACAACAACTTAAAGATTACCATTTTGCTGGTGCGCTCATTGGCTCTTCACTTCTAGGACAATCTGACTGCAAAGCAGCCGTCACAAACCTACTTCACCCCCCAGCTTAACAACGAGTGCTCCTCCTCTTCATAAAATAAAAAGATCGCCCCAAAGACACCCAATGATACAAAATGATGCCCAGAAATACTATTTATCTCAAATATATAAACATCCATGTATCCTAATAACTCTCTTAATAAAGAGATTGCCCCAATCGTTATAAAAATTGACAGCTATCGTCATGAAGATTAAATTATGTGGATTTAAAGAACGCTCTTCGCTTAACCTAGCATTGACGTATAACCCTGATTATATTGGATTTATCTTTTATAAAAAATCACACCGCTACGTCACCCCAACCCAAGTACGGTCACTTAAAGAAAACCTCTCTCTCCCTTCTCATAATAGTAATAGTAATAATGATAATAGTACGCAAAGTCATACACAGCACCGCCCCAAATTTATAGGTGTTTTTGTCAATCCATCATTAGAAACACTAATTGAAACGATACGTATAGCCGATCTAGATGGCGTGCAGCTGTGTGGTTCAGAACCGTCCGAATTATTAAAATCACTCAAAAAAACGCTAAATCACCTTATAATTTGGAAGGCCTTTCGTCTCAAAAACATACAAACCTTCCAAACCGCCCAGAAATCATACGCCCATGTTCTAGAAAATAAACACATTCTTAACGCTATTCTCCTAGACAGCTACGATCCAAACGCCTACGGGGGAACAGGACATCCATTAGAGACTTCATTTTTAACAGACTGGTTGACACTAAAACAGAACCTTGTACTAGCAGGCGGTATTACTGTAGAAAAATTGCCCTATTTCTTTCAGAAAAACGTTTACGCCCTCGATGTCTCCTCAACACTTGAAAATAATCACCATCAAAAAGACCCCGTAAAAATCACTCATTTCATGCAGACATTCAATAATCTTAAAATCTCTCATTGAAATTTCTATTCAATCCTATTTATTCAATTGTATTTATTCAATTGTATTTATTCAATTGTATTTATTCAATCGTATTTATTCAATCGTATTTATTCAATCGTATTTATTCAAGCCTATTTATTCAATTGTATTCATTTAGTCGTATTTATTGTTTAACACAACTAGGATATAAATTTTAAGTCGAATCATTACCCTTAAAATCATTGTTTTTATCCTGTTATCCACCATGAACTTAACAAATGAGAATCATTTTATGACACAGATCACCGCTACCACTAAAAATCCCACGCAATCACCACTGCAAGCAGAAGAAAACACTGCTAGAGAACACTATTTTGGAAAATATGGCGGCCGCTACGTGCCAGAGCTGCTCATTCCAGCCCTAGACGAGCTAGAAAAAGCCTACACAGAAGCTAAACAAAGCCCCACATTTAAAAAGAAGTTAGAACAATTACTCAGAGATTTCGGAGGACGCCCGACACCACTCATTTATGCTGAAAATCTCTCAAATCACCTAGGACACGCTAAAATCTATCTCAAAAATGAAGGACTCCTCCACACCGGCGCCCATAAACTCAATAACGCCATCGGCCAAGCACTCCTCACTAAACAAATGGGCAAAACTGAGGTCATTGCTGAAACCGGAGCAGGACAACATGGGCTAGCCACAGCTGCCATTTGTGCCAAACTCAACCTCCGCTGCAAAATCTTTATGGGCACCCTTGACATCAAACGCCAATACCCTAACGTCTACAATATGAAACTCATGGGAGCAGAAATTATCCCCGTAGCAGATGGTAATTGCACGCTAAAAGACGCTGTCAATGCAGCTATGAAATATTGGATTGAACATTTAGCCACTTCTCATTATTTGATTGGGTCCGCCCTAGGGCCTGCTCCATTTCCACGCATAGTCCGTGATTTCCAGGCTATCATCGGCACAGAAACAAGAAAGACTATCCTAGAACGTGAAAAACGCCTTCCTTCACATGTCGTAGCTTGTGCCGGTGGCGGCTCTAACGCGCTTGGAATGTTCACAGCTTTCTTAACCGATGCTAACGTAGAATTGATTGCAGTCGAAGCAGGAGGCTCTGACACCACACCAGGCAATCACGCTGCCCGCATGCTAAAGCCTGACATTGGCATCGCCCAAGGATACAAGTCCTTCTTCTTACAAAATCCAGACGGACAGCTCATGGACACGCATTCTATTTCTGCAGGCCTTGATTATCCAGGCATCGCACCAGAATTAGCCTATTTTGCCGAACAAGGACGTATTCAATTTTTACGTGCCTCAGATGACGATTGTCTTACTGGATATAAACTGCTGAGTCTACACGAAGGCATTGTCCCCGCATTAGAAACCGCTCATGCTATCAGCAAACTTCCTCACATTGTCAATCATATCAAAAAAAACACACAGCAAGAAGCTCTCATCATTGTCAATCTCTCAGGCCGCGGCGATAAAGACCTGTTCATCGCAGCACCCCACATCAATCCAGATGACTGGACACAATTTTTAAAAACTCATCTGCCTAAAACTTAATAACACATATCTGCCTAAGACTTAATGACATTTATCTACCTCAAATTTGATACACATATCTGCCTAAGACTTAATGGCATTTATCCGCCTCAAATTTGATAATACTTAAAGAAACTCAAGTCTAGCCCAAGCTAAAAAATAAGTCATTAAAAGCAAACCGCCCCATTTCTAATTCTTACCACAGATAAGTTTGCCATAAATTCGCCGTAAATTCGCTGCAAGTCCATTTACTGCAAGCCAATATAACAACAATCTTATTTATTAACCTGTTTTAGCACGTCGTAAGATCATCATTGTGTTTTTTTGTTTCTATAATTGGTACGTCGTAAGATCATCACCGTATTTTTTTGTTTCTATAATTAGCACGTCGTAAGATCATCATTGTATTTTTTTGTTTCTATAATCAGTACGTCGTAAGACCATCACCGTATTTTTTATTTCCATAAGAACCTTTCTATTTTTATAAGCATAACTCATCATAACCAGCCCCTCCATTCATTCATAGCCATGTCCCGTCCCCACTCATCGAATCCTATCACAACCAATGACATAGATAAAAAATTGGCTGCGAAAACACCTAAACCCCTCCACCTCATGACACACATAGTAGCAGGCTATCCGAGTGTAGAAGTGAACCTCCAAACAGCGCTTATTATGGAAAAAACAGGTGTAGACTTTATCGAAGTACAGATTCCTTTCTCAGACCCCCTAGCTGATGGGCCCACAATCATGCGTGCCAATCATCGCGCACTAGCCGCTGGCATGACCCCCGAAAAAAGCTTCACATTCATAAAAACCCTCTCACAAACAGTTTCAATGCCTATTATCGTAATGACGTATTACAATATTCCCTTTAAGGTAGGCATTGACAATTTTCTATCCGCCGCAACACAAGCAGGTGTATCTGGAATGATTATTCCAGACATTCCTTATGATGCGACAGAACCTTATCTAGAACTTATAAAAAATTACCCTGTATATCCTATTTTCGTAGTATCACCACAAATTACTTCGCTAAGACTAAAAAAAATTGCCTCAATAGCACAAGGTTTTATCTACACAACACTTCGTATCGGTATCACAGGCTCAAAAACAACACTCCCGCCAGAAAGTCTCGACCAATTCGCACGGCTCAAACAAACACTAAGCATTCCTATTGCCGCAGGATTCGGTCTCTCCGCACCAGAACAACTCAATTCTCTCATTCATCATGCAAATATCGCTGTCATAGGCAGTAAATTACTAGACATTATTGAAAATCATCCATCAAATATAAATGGCCGAAAAAATGCACTCACCGATCTAGAAACATTTCTAACCGAATGCAATCAAACGATCCTTCAATCAAATAAGACCCCAAAATCCCATCCCTAACCCATCTCTAACTCATCATTTCTAACTTATCTCTAGCCCATCATTCTAACTCATCTCTAACCAAAACCAGGACTAGTCTGAGTCAATTACCTGCCAAACACTATCATTTAAGCTATATTTTATGCATTGATATTTATGCATTGATATTTATACATTGATATTTATACTCTAATATTTATACTCTAATATTTATACACTGATATTTATACATTGACATTTATACATTGATATTTATACATTGATACCTTCATCGACAGTACTTCCACATAAAAAATATTATGATGTTATCATCATTGGGTCGGGAATTATTGGATTGAGTACTGCTTACGAACTCATTCGCCAGGCAACACCCAAGCATCCATTATCTATTCTCATTCTCACCCAATCTACTTTCCACACAGCAAGCTGGAACGCCGCAGGCATTCTCTCAATGGAACTTGGCGACCAGAATCTCGCCTTAAATACACTAAAAAATGTGCTCACCCCACCCAATCATGAAAATTTCTCTCCCATGCGAACATTTCTCCTACATTCCCTTGCCATGGTGCCCACCTGGATCCAGACCATAGAATCCGCTAGCCAAATATCCAATTTATTACAACCCCTAGACGATTATCATATTTACCCACATTGCTCTCCACATAAACCCAAAACTTCATCTAAAACACCATTCTCAACTTCATCACAATTTAATAAAGAGAATTCCTCAGAAAAACCGTCTACTTCAACCCTCAACCCCACATTGACAGCAACCGCTAAGAGCAACCCCCATTTTAATGCCAATCATCACTCCCACGAACAAGCCAATATGAGTAATAGCAAATCTCATTTCATTACTGCTGCTAGTAAATCTCATTCTGCTACCAATACTAATAAATCTCATCTCGCTACCGATACTAGCCAATCTCACCTTACTACCGATACTAATAAATCTCATCTCGCTACCGATACTAGTAAATCTCACCTTACTACCGATACTAATAAATCTCATCTCGCTACCGATACTAGTAAATCTCACCTTACTACCAATACTAATAAATCTCATCTCGCTACCGATACTAGCCAATCTCACCTTACTACCGATACTACTCTTTCTAATAACCCCTTAGAAAATACATTGCAAAGCCTGAAAAATAGAGCTCAGAGAGAGAATTTGTCATTCGGTCAAGAACTCACTGAACTTCCATCCTGGCTCGCTAACCACTTAACAATTCAAGAAAAAACAGCTAAAATAATTCGATTTCCTTCAGAATGGACAGTGCCTCCTAGGAAATTACTAACCGCTCTAAAAAAGATATTACTAGCCCATAACCACGTAGAATTTTGTAACGGTACGGTCAATAATTTCTTTCCAAATGAAACCTACACTCCTACTCCTCCTACCTCTTCTACCAATTCTCCCACCTCTTCTCCTCAAGCTGGGAATAATCATCTCAAAGCAAGGTATACTACTCCCAATCTCAATAGGAAGTATATCAAAGTACATTTTTCACCAGAGAACAGTACAACAAACCTAACATTTTACACAAAAAAACTAGTCCTCACAACAGGGTCTGCCCTAAGACAACTACTCAATCATACTCCCCATTACACGCTCAATTCCCACGATATAGAAGGAACAGCCCTCACTTTTAAAGGACCTTTACTAGAAAAAGATGCCATTATTAGTTTTATGCGTAAATATTACCTAATTCATAACAAAGCAAACCTTTATTTCGGCGCCGCTAATCGCAATCTCACCACAAGCAATCTCACCACAAAATCACAGCCCAAACCCATTCCTTCCCAAGCAGAGCTACTTAAAACACTAGAAATTATCTTTAAAACCTACTTCAAAACAGCACCAAAAACACCACACACCCAAAAATCCACTACCCCCCTTGAAATAAGTGAATTTCTATCAGGACTGCGCGGACGAAGCTTTGATCGCATGCCTTTATTAGGATATATCAATGATGCAAAGAACAAGTCTTCCCTTCCCCCCGCTAAGACCGATCCTATTATGACCGATCCTATTATATATGTAAGTGCCCTTTATTATAAAAGTGGGTTCTCGTTTGCTCCGCTCGCCTCACATTATCTAGCGCAGCTCATTCATCACGGAAGCAATCTCCAAACCATCACCACTCCCATTGGCAAGCTACCCAGACATTTCTTCGATACATTCACGCCCATAAGACCGAAAGGCATCCACGTAAATTAAGTCTCCATTTCTACCCAAATTGAGTTCCCATTTCTACCCAAATTGAGTTCCCATTTCCACCCAAATTGAGTTCCCATTTCTACCCAAAGTAAGTTCCCATTTCTACCCAAAGTAAGTTCCCATTTCCACTCAAATTGAGTTCCCATTTCCACCCAAAGTAAGTTCCCATTTCTACCCAAACTAAGTCCCCATTTCCACTCAAATTGAGTTCCCATTTCCACCCAAAGTAAGTTCCCATTTCCACCCAAATTGAGTCCCCATTTCTACCCAAATTAAGTTCTCATTTCTACTCAAAGCAAGTCTTCATTTCTACCCAAAGTAAGTCTCCATTTTCACCCAAAGCAAGTCTCCATTTCCACCCAAATTAAGTCCCCATTTCCACAACAAATTGAGTTCCCATTTCTACCCAAATTGAGTTCCCATTTCTACCCAAATTGAGTTCCCATTTCTACCCAAATTGAGTTCCCATTTCTACCCAAAGTAAGTCTCCATTTCCACTCAAATTGAGTTCTCATTTCTACCCAAAGTAAGTCCCCATTTCTACCCAAAGCAAGTCTCCATTTCCACCCAAATTGAGTTCCCATTTCTACCCAAATTAAGTTCCCATTTCTACCCAAATTGAGTTCTCATTTCCACCCAAATTGAGTTCCCATTTCTACCTAAATTGAGTCTCCATTTCCACCCAAATTGAATTCCTATTTCCACCCAAAGTAAGTTCGCATTTAATACTATCTATTTCATAATATTTACTCCTCAACAAAACTCTCTTTATTGTCTATTTCATAATATTTACTCCTCAATAAAACTCTCTTTATTGTCATTTCATAATATTTACTCCTCAACAAAACTCTCTTTATTGTCATTTCATAATATTTACTCCTCAACAAAACTCTCTTTATTGTCTATTTCATAACATTTACTCGTTATTTTACGATAATAAAACCATGAAACCCCTAATCCCCATCAAAACTCTAATCCCTAAGTTAATTCATAAGTTAGGCTATAAGTTAATCTATAAGTTGGGCTATATGTTAGGCTATAAGTTAAGCTACAAATCAATTCATCAATCAATCCATACATCCATCACAAAAAAACTCCACTTCCCCATTGTTTTTATAATAATCCTTGCTCTGCTCGTAGAGAGTAGTCATGCCAGAAAACTTCGCTATAAAGAAGAATTTTACAACCTCTACTACCTGCCACAATTATACGAAAATCACGATCTAGCACGCAATCTCCATTGGTTGCAAGTAGCCCTAAAAGTTCCCTTCGCCCCACCCATTCAAGCGCTCATTCCTCACGAAAATGAAGCCGAATATGAAAAATATAAGGTGCTTGTAAATATGCACCTCCATTACCTCTTAACTAAAAATTGGGTTTTTCTCGCAGCACGCTTCGACAAACATCGCCCTGTTTTCTTCAACATTCCCTATAAAGAAGACATTCTAAAATCACTAGATATTGCCGAAGTTCTCTACAAGGGCGCACTAGAAAGCTGGAACCAAACCCTCGAATACTTCGAAGTAGCACGGACACTACGCCCCCGCTCTAAACTAGATTTCCTAGAAACAACTGTTTATAAAATCCAAAAACGCGAAATTGATTACACACGCGTCATCACACGAAAACTCAATAAACTTGCCCGAACTCGCGCCTATTTTCTAGCTGCTCCCTAGTCCAGTAATTTTCTAGCAATTTTACGTCATTATGCTGCTTTAATAAGTATCGTAACTAGGGCGAGTAATAACTAGACAGGTAATAACTAGGTAGGTAAATTATTGTTATTGCCCTACCTATTTTAAGACCTCGCCTGTTTTAAGGTGTGAGAGCTTTTTTAATTTCTGCTGTAAGTGGCACGTCCCAATGGGCTTCCCTGTAATCAAAGCTTTTTCCCGTGATTTTTTCATAAAATAACACATAACGACGCGCCAATTCACTAATAAGCTCACTAGGCGCTTCTGGTAAGGAGGCATCTTTGTACGGATTAGAATTTTCCTTAAACCACAGCCGTAAAAATTCCTTGTCAATGTACTTAGGTTCTTGATTGTTTTTAATTCTCGCCTCGTAATCTTCAGCCAGCCAGTATCTTGACGAATCAGGTGTGTGTATTTCATCAGCAAGTACGATATTGCCCTTTTCATCTCTGCCCAGTTCGTACTTCGTATCGACTAGGATAAGACCATTTTTATGGGCTAATGCTTGCCCGCGTGCAAATAACTCTAAAACGATCTCCACACAAGCATCGCGGTCACGCTCAGTCATAAGGCCACGCGTTACTATGTCAGCGACACTGATCGTTTCATCGCCATGATCACTCTTTGTCGACGGCGTTACTAATGGCTCTGGAAATTTAACGTTTTTAACCAATCCATCAGGCAAATCATGTCCAGCAAACTTCCGATCTCCCCTAGCATAAGCCGTCCACACCGACGTAGCACTCACGCCCGTTAGATAACCACGAACCACAAATTCGACAGGAAACATTGCTAATTTTTTAACGATATGCACATTAGGGTGCGGTGATTCGATAATGTGATTTTTCACAATGTCCTCAGTCTCATCAAACCAATATCCGCTCACCTGCGATAAAACCTGTCCTTTAAACGGTACCTCAGCAAGCACGCGATCGAAGGCAGATTGGCGGTCGGTTGTGATCATCACTAAATCTCGCTTCCTGTCATACATATCACGGACTTTTCCAACACGTCGCTCTCCACAGAAAGAAAAGTCTGTTTCCTTTAAAATTCGTCCCTGCTTAAGCGCGCGCTCAATTATTATCATGCTATTTTCATTCATCTGTAAATTCGCTCACTGATTATCTAAAATTTGTAAAAGATTACATCGTAAATTTTATCATGCATTTTACTATGTGTTTTGTTATAAAACAGCATGCAGACCACTGAGAAGACATCGCCGCATCTCAAAAACATTTATAAACTTACTTATCAGAAAAATAGCCGTAAAAGTAGCTACTTATGACAAAAATAGTTGCTTTAAATGACTCTTAGCCCACTTCACTTAAAATAAGTGGGCTCATCTTTTTACCGCAAATGATCTCAACTAGGTTTTTAGCCCCAGGGGAGAACTTATATTAAGGGATAGAACCAGCGGCAAAACTACCTCGCACGGTATAGGTGTACTCTTTAGTACTATCTGTTAGATTTCTTATCTTAAAAGTTGTAAGGTCTGCAATCGCTACAACATCCGTTCCAGCTGGGTCAGAAACCGTCTTCGTTTCGGGCACACCTGCCCCACCAACTGCACCTGTTCCTTCATTGACAATACCATACCCAACAGGCGGAGTGAATGTAACTGACACATCCCTGCCATCACCATTCGTTAAGCCAGTCACACCAAATGTAGATAAATAAAAATCTATATCACCACTATTTCCTCCCACTCTATTAACGCTAACAGAAGACCCACTTTGAGTAACCTCAAAATCTCCTATATCAACAAGCATGAAAGTCAACTTAATGACATGTAGTCTTTTATTATTCGGGTTTGCTATTTCTTGTAACTCAAAATGATAATCGAACGCATTGTATCTATCAGCAGCTATCGTTTGAACAGGCAATGTCATAACAGGTGCTGTTCCAATATCATGATTAGCATTCGTTTCATGGACTAGTTGGTATAAATTAGAATCATATCCTGATAAACTAAAACTAAGCGTGCCTCCCGGTCCAAATGAAATAAATTCATTTACTTGAAGATCAGCTCTGCTTCCATCTGCAAAAACGTATGATTGAAAATCCCCTGTAATAGCAGTGCCTCCTGTTGGTGTGTAAGTGTATGAAGCTGTAATCGTTGGAAAATTTCGCGGGAAATTCAAATTATTGAATTGATAATTGCGGTTATTAGCTGGATAGCCAATCTCTCGTAAAGATAGCCCCCCTGTAAAATCCCCTGGCTGAGCTACTGGTATCGTAACAGTAGAGCCTGCTACCACCACCCCCGTACTTGTTACTAATTGGAACATATTAGCATCATAGCCTACCGTGAGTATTATATTGCCGTTTGTTTGATATGTAAGGTCGTGATAGGGGTCTCCTACGCTTTGTTCTGGAAGCGAAATATATGAAAGAGAAGGCAGAATATCATTGGTTTGAAGGTCTACTCCCATTGCACTATTATCAGGATATTTGAAGTTAATGCTACTTACAGAAATTAGAGGCTGGGCAGCTATATTAGTTCCACGTATCGCATAGGTAACGCTATTGGCTGGGTAAGCCGTTTCTACTACCTTAACCATTGCAAAAGTGTGAAAACTTAAAAAAACACTCTCCCCTGCGGGATCAGAAAAACCTGCTTTCGCTACCGTAAGAAGTCCCGTCGTATCTATGGATTGACCGATTGCGGTCGTATCATAACTAAAGACATCAACACCGCCGACCTGGGCTAGAGCGGGAAAGGTTATACTGCGATCGGGGTCTCTTCGGTTCGTCATGCCAGCAACGTTATATCTTTTATTCGCTACATCATAGGTGATCGGACCTAGATTACTTCCTCCGTAATTCACCGTTATATCCGCTGTTGAAATAAAGGGCGGGGTTGCCTGGGCGCTGTAAGCACCTCGCAGAACATAAGTAAAAAATGTAAATGATCCGCTACTAGGATCTTCCATTATTACAAACGTAGCTAAATCACTAGTACCCCGTGCACCTGTACCTGGTCCGTCACTATCTGAATTCGTATGTGAAGCTGAACTGGTAACTTGGTATCCCGCTGGTAGATTGATCAGTTCAATGACAGTATCTTTATTGGCACGATTTGTCAAGCCGGTCACCGTAAAAGTCTTATAATCACCCGTAGTCGCTGTAACAGTCGCAGAAGGAGAGCCTTCTAATGTGACTCGGAAATTTGCTGCTGTAATAGGTGGTAGTGGTGTGGTCTCAGCGGCAAACCCACTTGCCTTAATCGTGTACTCTATACGGTTACCCGGATAAGCAATCTCATAAACACTATATGTCGCTAAGGTAACCTCTCCTGTTACTGCGTCAGTCCCCGCAGGGTCAAAAAAAGCAGGCGGTGTTATCATAAGCGATCCATCAGTAGCGACAGCTATTCCATCACTCGTCGTATCGTACATAAAATGTCTACTATATACCGGCGGAACTACGATACTTCTTTCTGGATCATCACGATTAGTAAGGCCTGTAACCGTATAAGTCGTTCCTGAGTGCATTATTGAAACAACACTGCCTCTACTATTACTACCCCCATAATTTAGAACAACAGCCGAACCAGTGGGCGCATTAGGAAACGCTGGCTGCGCCGCATATCCACCCCTAAGCGTGTAACTGAATGTCACCGACGAATCAATAATACTTTCTATCTCAAACGTTACCAGATCACGACTGGCAAGCGCACCTGTACCGGCGTCATCGCTATCTGGGATCTCTCGTGGCGAAGTTCCTATCAATCGATATCCATTTGGAATGTTAGTGAATGCAATCGTTGTCGCTTCATTGGGGCGATTAGTGAGACCGCTCACCTCAAATATAGTACTATCGCTTGAATGATAGTTCACCGTAGGTTCTGATCCCGTGAGCGTTACCACAAAGTCCTCTCTATTTAAAAGTGGGGCTCTTGGAATAACATCAAAATCTATAATTATAATATATAACCTGTTATTGTTAGTATCTGCTTTTTCTCTCAGCACAAAGTGATACTCAAAAGTACCCGCAGTCGTAGTGGTCGCTATAGGATCAGGCAACGCGGCAACAGGTGTCGCTCCAGTAGTAGCATGAGTGGAATCGACTTCGGGTAGTAGTTCATACAAAGTACTATCGTAACCTTCTAACGTGACCGTTAATGCTCCACCTCCTGCAAATGGAATATTGCTCCCTCCTAGATCTAAAATAATATTATCAGCAGTTAGATCAGTTGGATCAGGACGACTTATAAAAGCACCTGTCAAAGTACCTCCCGAAGTAGGCGCATAGCTATACGAAGCTGTGATCCGCGGTAAATTCTTAGAAATAGATACTGACTGCAGACTAAAATTGTATGAATTGCCAGGATAGGCTATTTCTTGCAGTTGAAAACTATTTGTATAATTTCCATTAACGCCCGTTACTGGCATTGTCACACTAGAACCTAGCACTGTATTAGGTGAGGCTGATATTAATTGAAATTTTGTACTGTCATAACCTCCTGCAGTGAGGATAATGTTACCATTTGGACGATAAGGGATATTATAATAGGGATCTCCTGGAGATTGATTTAATGTTAAAGTAAAATGATTTATAGAAGGCACAATATCCGTATCAAGTCGCACTGACTGCACAGTCGTGTCTGGGTATTGAAAATTGACCGTAACTTGTCTATCATCTATGATTGGCTGGGCTGCTATGCTAGTTCCACGTATCGTATAGGTAACGCTATTGGCTGGGTAAGCTGTTTCTACTACCCTAACCGCTGCAAGATCATGAAAATTTAAAGCACCCTCCCCTGATGGATCAGAAAAACCTGCTTTCGCTATCGTAAGCTGTCCCGTTGTTGGATCTACTGATTGACCGGGGGCTGCTGCCGTATCATAGCTAAAGATATTGCTCTGTGGTGGTGCGAGAATGGTTATACTTCGATCAGGATTTTTGCGATTGGTCATTCCAGCAACATTATATCTCTTATTCGCTGTTTCATAGGTGATCGGACCTAGATTGCTTCCTCCATACGCTACGGTTATATCCGTTACTGGAATAAAGGGTGGGGTTGCCTGGGCACTAATACTGGCTGCTTGGATCTCATATCTCCTAGCATTATTCCTATAAGCCGTTTCGTAAACAGTGAACGTTGCTAATAGAAATCCTGTAAGTCTTTCCGTAGTACCAGAGGGGTCTGTAAAAGCATCGGCTCCGATCATTAGCGTACCATCACCATTAAGAGTCACCCCAGTAGCCGAAGTCTCATAAACAAAGCCAGGTGTCCTCAATGCCGCAATCGTAATACGCCTATCGAGTGGATTCTCACGATTGGTAAGACCGCTTACTGTATAGGTTGTATCACTGAGTGCAACCGTAATAGCTGAACCACCACTATTACTGCCACCATAAGTGATCGTTAAGTCTGAATCTGAAATAGCAGGTGTTGCCTGCGCTGCGTACGCACCGCGTACGGTATAAGCAAACATCCGACTGGGGTACGTCTGATCTCTAATCGCAAAGGTCACCAAAGGACGACTATCTAGAGCACCCGTCCCTGACGTATCCGCATCTACAATGTCAGTCACAGCATCACCTGATGTGAGTTCATATCCACTGGGGATAGCGAAATTAATTGTTGTAACCTCACTGCCCGCACGATTGGTTAGACCTTCTACCTCAAAGACATTAGGTTCGCCTGTTACTGCTACTACACTAGGAGTCGATCCTACTAACGTCACTTGAAAATCAGCAGCAGTCACTGACGGCGGAGAAAGACCGTCTGCAAAGCTATCTGCTCTTATCGTGTACGTGACGCTGTTATTTGCATAAGCTGTTTCTTGAATGCGAAATGTTGCTAATTCAAACTCACCATGTGGGCCGCTCCCTGCGGGTAACATAAAGGCAGATTGTGCAATTGTCAAAGTGCCACCGCTAGAAGTGAACCCAGCAGCCGAAGTATCATAAACAAAGCCAGTACCACCGAGGGCTGCAATCATCATGCTCCGAGTGGGATCAGCACCATTGGTAAGACCGCTTACTGTATAGGTCATGCCGCTTAATGCAACCGTAATACCTGAAGCTGAAACTCCACTATTAGTACCATCATAATTTACCGTTAAATCCGACTGTGAAATAGTGGGCGGGCTTGCTTGCGCCAGATATGCACCACGCAGAGTATAAGTAAATCTGCGTTGACTATACCTTCTGTCTGCAATTGTAAACACGACTAGATTCTCACTAGTAATCGCACCCGTACCCGCTCTATCACTGTTTCTATGCGTATAAGGGGACAACTCTGAAGTTGCAGTATCTACTAATTCGTAATCTGTAGGTGGTGTGAACGTAATAACTGCATCTTCATTAACACGGTTGGTTAGACCTTCTACCTGAAAGACATTAGGTTCGCCTGTTACTGCTACTACATTAGGGGTCGATCCTACTAACGTTACTTGAAAATCAGTAGCAGTCACTATCGGCGAAGAAAGACCGTCTGCAAAACGGTCTGCTCTTATCGTGTAGGTGACACTGTTACCCCTATAGACACTTTCATACACACGAAATGTTGCCAGATCAGATTCACTAGCCACTGGGCCCTCTCCTGCGGGTATTGTAAAGGCAGATTTTGCAATCGTCAAAGTCCCATCGCCATTAGAAGTGATCCCATTAGCCGCGTCGTCATAAACAAAGCCAGGGGCATTGAACGCTGCAATCGTCATGCTCCGAGTGGGATCAATGCCATTGGTAAGACCACTTACTGTATAAGTCGTACCACTTAATGCAACCGTAATACCTGAACCTGAAACTCCACTATTAGTACCATCATAATTTACCGTTAAAGCTGTCTGTGGAATAGTGGGCGGGCTTGCCTGCGCTGCGTATGCACCGTTTACGGTATAAGTGAACTTCCAGTTAGCATCATTGACATCTGCTATCTCAAATGTTACTAAATCTCGACTGGTGATTGCACTCGTTCCTGATCTATTTGTCGTCGACGATGGAACTATATGTGGCGAACGAGTCGATCCTGCTGTGAATTGGTATCCATCTGGTAGAGTGAAGCGAACTGTTGTGTCTTCATCTACGCGATTGGTTAGACCTGTGAGGTCAACTTGATACTTACTGGTTTCACCTAATGCCAATGCTACGGCTACATTAGGAGTCGATCCTGCTAGCGTTACTTGAAAGTTATTAGCCGTAACTGCGGGCGCAGAACGGGCAGCGAACCTATCTGCTCTTATCGTGTAGGTGTCGTCATTACCCGTATAGGCACTTTCATAGACACGAAATGTTGCTAAAACAGATTCACTAGTCACCGGGCCGCTCCCTGTGGGGATCGTAAAAGCAGATTTTCCAATTGTCAAAGTTCCATCGCTATTAGAAGTGATCCCAGCAGCCGAAGCATCATAAACAAAGCCAGGACCACCGAGTGCTGCAATCGTCATGCTCCTATCAGGATCAATGCCATTGGTAAGACCGCTTACTGTATAAGTCGTATCACTGAGTGCAACCGTAATACCTGAACCTGAAACTCCACTATTAGTACCAGCATAATTTACCGTTAGAGCCGCTGCTGGAATAGATGGCAAGCTTGCTTGCGCCAGATATTCACCACGCAGAGTATAAGTGAACACTCTGAGATTATTGTTCGTATCTTCAATCGTAAACGTGACTAAATCATTACTAGCAATCGCACCTGTACTCGCTCCGTCACTGTCTGTGTTTGTATAAGGCGAACGTTCTGAGGCAGTTGTTAATTGGTAATCTGTAGGAAGTGTGAAGGTAATAACTGTATTTTCATTGGCACGGTTGGTTAGACCTTCCACTTGAAAGACATTAGGGTCGCTTGTTACTGCTACTACACTAGGAGTCGATCCTGCTAACGTTACTTGAAAATTGCCAGCAGTTACTGACGGCGGAGAAAGACCGTCTGCAAAGCTATCTGCTTTTATCGTGTACGTGACACCATTATTTGCATAGGCTGTTTCGTGAATGCGAAATGTTGCTAGATCAAACTCACCATGTGGGCCGCTCCCTGCGGGTTCTGTAAAGCCAGGAGCTGTAATTCTAAGATCGCCACCAGTAACAAGACTGCCCCCACCCACCGAAGGATCATAAGCAAACTTGTTATCACTCGGTGCTCCAATCACAATATGCCTATTAAGATCATCACGATTAGTAAGACCGCTCACTGTATAAGTTGTACCACTTAATGCAACCGTAATACCTGAACTGGGATTTTCACTGTTAAGACCACCATAAACGACCGTTATAGTCGATGATGATATAGCAGGCGGGCTTGCTTGCGCCACATATTCACCACGCAAAGTATAAGTGAACACTCTGAGATTATTGTTCGTATCTTCAATCGTAAACGTGACTAAATCATCACTAGCAATCGCACCTGTACTCGCTCCGTCACTGTCTGCACGCGTGTAAGGTGAACTCTCTGAAGCAGTTGTAAGCCTATAATCCGTAGGCGGTGTGAAGGTAATAACTGTATTTTCATTGGCACGGTTGGTTAAGCCTGTAACTTGCACTTGATAAGCATTGACTTGACCTGTTACTGCTGCCACACTATCTACATTGGGAGTCGATCCTGCTAGCGTCACTTGAAAATTATTAGTCGTCACTGACGGCGGAGGAAGACCGTCTGCAAAACGATCTGCTTTTATTGTGTACGTGACGTCATTACCCGTATAGGCACTTTCATACACACGAAATGTTGCTAGATCAGATTCACTAGCCACTGGGCCCTCTCCTGCGGGTATTGTAAAGGCAGATTTTTCAATTGTCAAAGTTCCATCGCTATTAGAAGTGATCCCATTAGTCGCGTCATCATAAACAAAGCCAGGACCACTGAGGGCAGCAATCATCATACTTCTATCAGGATCAGCACCATTGGTAAGACCGCTTACTGTATAGGTCGTACCACTGAGTGCAACCGTAATACCTGAACTCGCATCTCCACTACTGCTACCAGCATAATTTACCGTTAGAGCTGTTCGTGGAATAGTGGGCGGGCTTGCCTGCGCTGCGTATGCACCACGCAGAGTATAAGTGAACGTCTCATTAGGAATCATTTGAGATTCAATCATAAACGTGACTAGATCCGCACTATCAATCGCACCTGTACCCGCTCTATCACTGTTTGTATACGTGTACGTCTGAGGAATTGATCCTACTAGCCGATATCCACTCGGCAAGTTGACAAATTCAATCATCGTATCTTCATCGGCACGGTTGGTTAAGTCTGTTATTTGGAAAATATTAGTTTCATTTTCTACTGCCTCTACTCTAGGATTCGATCCTGCTAGCGTTACTTTAAAATCAGTAGCAGTTACTACTGGCAGAGAGCGTCCATCAGCAAAGCTATCTGCTTTTATCGTGTAGGTGACGCCGTTATTCGTATAGGCGGTTTCTTGAACACGGAACATTGCTAGCTCAGATTCACCTTGTGGTCCTCTGCCGGCGGGCACTGCAAAAGCGGAAGCTGAGAGGGTTAACACTCCCGCTTCATCGACCGTGACTCCGTCAGCCAATGCATAAGCGAACATCGGATCACTTAAGGCTGCGATCATTATACTTCTATCTGGATTATCAAGGTTAGTAAGGCCACTCACCGTATAAGTCGGCTCCGTATCACTGAGTGCGATTGTAATACCTGAACTCGCATCTCCACTACTGCTACCAGCATAATTTACCGTTAAATCTGCTACTGGAATAGCAGTGGGTGGTGTTGCTTGCGCTGCGTACGCACCGCGCACAATGTAGTTAGAACTTTGACTGCTATCTGCCTCAGCTTGGATCGTAAATGTGACTAAATCCGCACTAGCAATCTCAACTGTTCCTTCATTGTCACTGTCTGTATGCGTATAAGGTGAACTCTCTGAGGGAGCTGTAAGCGTATAACCGGTAGGGGGCGTGAATGCGATAATTGTATCTTCATTAGCACGATTGGTTAAGCCTGTGACCTGGACGTGATATGTATTGGCTGCGCCTGGTACGGCTTCTATACTGTCTACACTAGGAGACGATCCTGCTAGCATGACACTGAAACTTTGCGGAATAACGCTCTCAGAGGGCATCACATATTTCGCTCTGACGACGTATGAATAAATCACATCAGAAAAGACGACACCACTAGCATCGACGGCTCTAACACGAAAGGTAGCCAGATCAAGGAATCCCTGTTCATTGACATTATCACGTAAAGCCATAACTGTTGCCCTAGCGAGCAATGGATTACTTTCATCGATGATGTATTCATTGGATTCTGGCGGAACAAACCCATATCCTGCTGGAATAGTGAAACTGAGCACTAGCGGTTGTGATGAAGCGACGTTTGTGAATGTGCCTAATGTAAATGTGCCTATGTTGTTATTAGAATCAAATTCGTATGAAGCGATCTCAACATTATCTGCATTCGCATCCAGGCCTAAGCGTACTTCTATCGCTGCAGATTCTATCGGAGGGCTTGTATTAGATGGATTGGGCTGTTCTATATCGACTGGCGGCACTGGATTTCCTCCAGCAGGCGCCCCCCCACAATTCGCTAACATTAATACCACGCTCAAGCTTATTAAACTTAGCCCTATAATTTTAGTGCCTAAGGAAACACGTTTCCTTGAAGAGCGATCATTTAGACTTTTAAAGTGATGAGTTAAATTTCTTAGTATTGTCATGACTTAGTTTCCTCATTTGAATTTTTATGCAATTTTCCTGATTTATTGTGCCAGACCTTATCGATCTGTTATGCAATTTCCCTGATTTATTGTGAAATTTTTCTGATTTATTGTGCCAAACCTTATCGATCTGTTATGCAGTTCTCCTGATTTATTGTGAAGTTCTCCTGATTTATTGTACCAAACCTTATCGATCTGTTATGCAATTCTCCTGATTTATTATGAAATTTTCTAGACGTGTTGTGATTTTCCAGACGTATTGTACTATATTTTATTAGTCTATTAAGTTTTTTGATAACACTGCCCACGAGGATTCCGTAACAAAAAGTTGCCTATATACAGTCAACTGTATATACTGCGTGTATATCGCGTACTACGCACCTTCACTCAATGGTTTACACGTGCACACGGATAATTACAGTCTCAAATTTAACAAATTCCTTTTTAACGAATTTCTCTCATTGACGAGAGTTTTTTTGAAAAATTCATTTCTCTTTGTCTCTACGTACGGTCGTTATACGTATATATGGATAATTACGGTCTCAAATTTAATAAATTCCTCTTATTGATAAGAATTTTCTTGAAAAATTGTTCTCTTTGTCTCTACGTACGGTCGTTACACGTACATATAGATAATTACGGTCTCAAATTTAACAAATTCCTTTTATTGATAGGAATTTTCTTGAAAAATTGATCTCTTTATCTTTACATGCGGTCATTGTAAGTACGTGTGGATAATTACGGTCTCCAATCTAACAAATTCCTCTTATTGATAGGAATTTTCTTGAAAAATTGATTTCTTTACCTTTACCTATCTCTTTATCTCTACATGCGGTCATTGTAAGTACGTGTGGATAATTACGGTCTCCAATCTAACAAATTCCTCTTATTGATAGGAATTTTCTTGAAAAATTGATTTCTTTACCTTTATCTATCTCTTTATCTCTACATGCGGTCATTGTAAGTACGTGTGAATAATTGCGGTCTCCAATCTAACAAATTCCTCTTATTGATAGGAATTTTTTTGAAAAATTGTTCTCTTTGTCTCCACGTACGGTCGTTACACGTACATATAGATAATTACGGTCTCCAATCTAACAAATTCCTCTTATTGATAGGAATTTTCTTGAAAAATTGTTCTCTTTGCTTTTACTTGCCGTCATTACAGCACATACCAGTAAGAAATATTTATCACACCACACCCAATTATCTCACCACATCCTATACCATTATTACCATAAATGGCATATAATATACTCCAATTGAAATATTCCAATTGAAAAATGGACTAATTGAGATAAAGTAGCCTAATTGAGATAAGCTAATTGAGACAGGCAGGTCAAAATAGCCTAATTGAAACAATTCAATTGAAACAGGCGGGCTAAATAACTGATATCAACACACTCTAGCTCCTCCACTAGGGATGGGTAACGGATTGATAGTCATTGCTGCTAGAAAATTCTGTGCATTTATCACATGATTTTTCTTACAAATGGGCTAATTGAGATAGAATAGCCTAATTGAGATAATTCAATTGAAATAGGCGGGCTAAATAACTGATATCAACACACTCTAGCCCCTCCACTAGGGATGGGTAACGGATTGATAGTCATTGTTGCTAGAAAATTCTGTGCATTTATCACATGATTTTTCTCACAAATGGGCTAATTGAGATAGAATAGCCTAAGTTGAGATAATTCAATTGAAATAGGCGGGCTAAATAACTGATATCAACACACTCTAGCTCCTCCACTAGGGATAGGTAACGGATTGATAGTCATTGTTGCTAGAAAATTCTGCGCATTTATCACATGATTTTTCTCACAAATGGGCTAAAAATGGGCTAATTGAGATAGAATAGCCTAATTGAGATAATTCAATTGAAATAGGCGAGCTAAAATAGCCTAGTTGAGATAAGCTAATTGAGACAGGCAGGTCAAAATAGCCTAATTGAGACAATTCAATTGAAATAGGCGGGCTAAATAACTGATATCAACACACTCTAGCTCCTCCACTAGGGATGGGTAACGGATTGATAGTCATTGTTGCTAGAAAATTCTGTGCATTCGTCACATGATTTTTTTCACGTAACGTGAATTCTACGAAATTCACTGTCTGAATACAGGACATGGCTGTAACACTGTAACTTGAAAGCGTATTAACAATATTGCCGCCTTGTAATAATTCAAAAATTGTCGTATCATAGCCCGTTAATGTAAATGGGATTGTTATATCAGATGAAACATCTAACTCAGAAAACGCAGTCCCCGGGACACCCACTTCTATAAATTGCTCGTATAACATTACTGACTCATCTGCACTACTACTACTGGGAGCACTGTAACGATATGAAACACCCCCCAATGTAAATTGTAAAGTCGGAGCGCTGATAAGCGGTTCAGCCGCAAATTCACCGATAATATCATAAACGACTGTATTAGCAGGATACTTTTGTTCACGTACTTCAAACGAGACCAGTGTAGCTTGTAAAACCGCTGTTCCTGGTGGATTGGTAAAGGTTAAGTTAAATGGACTGCGCGTGCCCGTATCATACACAAACAACGGATCACTTAACCCAGCGACACTAAGCAAACCATTACCCACATCATTCTCAGAACGATTAGTAATATTGGTTATCGTATACGTAGTCATACCAGAAGGCGGAGGTAGGATTTGAATATTTGGACTTCCTGGATATAATTGACCCCCTGGTGTCAATCCTACAAGGGTCACACTAGGAGGAGCGCCTGTGTATTTAGGCTGCGCGGCATAAGCACCCTCTAATCTAACCACAAACGTATCACTGGGATAAATATCCCATGCAAGTGTAAATACTGCTATTTCAGATAAAGGAGCACTCGCTGTTCCAGCAGGTGTTGAAATATTGAGAGTTTGAAGACCATTCTCTGCGATACTGAACCCCGCAGGAATTTCTGAAAACGTAATGCCAAGCATTTGTGTCGCCCGATTTGTCAAGCCTGTTATCATAAAATTATTACTGACCCCTGTATTCTCGACTTGCGGGGTTGATCCTGCCAAAATCACCTCAAAATTTGTCTTCATCACATCAGGGGTGATGATGCCAGCATATCCTCCCTTTACGCTATAATGATATTCGGTAGGAGCAAGTATATTATCGCCTAGTTGTAAGACGCGAAATGTCGCAAGCACACGCTCAGCTATCGTATCCGTTCCCGCAGGCTCTGCCAGTAAAACACTAGCGACCAACCGATCTCTAGTATCAATACTATACTCACCTGCTAACGGGACTAAAAATTCATAACCACTAGGAAGATTAAACGTTAAAGCCAACTCACCATTGTCTGCGCGATTGACTAAGTTTTCAATATTAAAGACTTGCCGCGCCGCATCGAATCTAACCACCGGCGCCGCTTCATTAAGCGTAACAGAAAGATTCCCCGCCGTAAGATTAGGCGGCCGTTTGACTTTAAGGTTGTTTTCTATGATATAAATAACCTTATAAGGATTCTCAGGAATTGACGTCGTAGCAAGTCCAGGATAATTGTTCGTATCAATGATTTCTGTTACCGTTATGCTCACACGCTCCGTACTAGGCTGATCTTGAACACTACTGATAAAAACACTTTCATCATCAGGTTCAATAACTGCAATATCACGAAGCCCGCTAGGCATAAGCGCCAGCACAGAATAACCCGTAAACGAAAATCCACTATTCGTATAAACCCACTCTTCTCTGTAAGCACTACTGACAACTTTATCAAACCTAGGATTGACAAGCAATCTTCCATTGACCGTAATGTTTGTATCAGCCACACGACCACGTAAAATCTTAAACGATGGTCTTGCTATTAAATTAAGCCGTATAACATAAACATTCGAAATGTAAATATGATTGTCATTGGTATTATCATCACCAAGAGCAATCGTAATTTCACGTGTCAGCGCATTGATATTTTGTATGTTGACGGTAACACTAACACCCACTGAAATAGGAAGCGACGCTATTTCCTGATTTTTAGGATGCACCACCGTTCCAGGGGTAATGGAGTATGCATTGTTATTCGCTCCTGTCCCATAATCAATATGCGAAACACGATAATTTTGCATATCTGAATGAAAGCGACCTAAGTCACTTATAGCAAAAAGATCACGCCCATAATACATAAGGCGAATGTTATCTAATACAGGCTGTACGGGTGCAAAAAAACCTACCTTAAGTTCATATATTGCCATATCAATATTAGCAAGGTCTCTCCTCGCTACATCTAGATGCGCCGTTGCTAGCACACAATACAACGTCATTACGGGATTGCGACTAAGAAATGTTATACGCTCTTCTATGCGATGACTTGCAATAACTGTTGGATCATTGGGATTGCCGATACGATTGACGAAGTCTTGAAATGGGTTTTCTCTACTTGGAGCTGTTGTGATAATATAGTAAGGAAACTCAGAATTAGGATTGACAAACAAATGCCCATCTCTCGCCTCGCCATTAAAAGCCGCTATTAACCGTCCATCTATACTTTCTGCTACGATCTCTTCTGCTCCGCGCTCTACTTCATTAGCTTCAAAACGCACCTGTACAGCAACATCCTCAATTGCAAGCGCAGGAATCCGCTCCAGCTCTAACCTTATCGTATAAAGAACGCTATTACTGATATCATGAAGTTCTCGTAACCCCAACTCAATAATCACCGTCTCAACTCCTCGATCCACCTTAATAGCGTACCCACCTATAGCTTGTTCTAACGTAATTGCTGTACCATTAGCATAAGCATGATAAATTTCAAATTCTGATAAAAAAGCAGCATTGATTTTAATTTCGGCGCCTACTTTGTTAAGTAAACGCGGTGTCAGTACTCCACTTGCATTGCGGTTCGTGTAAATTTTATTCGCTTCATCACCAGGAAAAGCTACCTTGACATCTGTTATGACGCGAATAGGTGAAAATTCTACAAATTGGAATGTGCCAGCAGCTTGATAATCTAACGTAAGTGCATTAAATCGAGGTTTGATACGAGAATTTAATACGATTGTCGTCTGATAAACAACGATATTAGGCACTCGCAGTTCTCTATTGTTATTATCTAACGTCACATCCGATAACGTACTTACTTCACCGACTATGATAAATAGATTCAAACTGCCGCGCACGAGGTCTTCATTTATGACAGGAATAACAACCTCTCCGCTAGCCTCCACTCTCTTATAATCTGGCTCAGCAGCGTCATCACTACTAAGATCAAACGGCTTATTCTTAAATGCCCCAATAATGCTAACAGTTTCATCACTCACAGGCTCTCCCAATCGATTGTCGATGACATTTCCTGTTAAAACTAAAGTCCCCATACCACTACTCACCACTTCAAACAAAGGAAGCCCCAATGCCGTATTTCCTAAAGGTTGCGAATGCATAGTAGTGATATTTGTGCTCACTTCTGCACGCGTCGTGTCCCGATAAGTCATAAGCATAGACTGCAACGCAGGTTGTAAGGTCTCTTCAAAGACAATCGCAACCGTATACGTATTTGTTCCTAAAGAATTCGTGATAGTGATAGCTATTGTCAAAGAAGTCAAGTCCGATGGGATTTTGCTTGTTTTTCTTTCTGCACCGAAATCATAAGGACCTATTAATATTTCGTATCTACCATCGATTCCTCCAGCTTGGGTTATAATATCTTCACGCATTATAGATTCAGTACCGTTATACATCCCCGTTACAGATACAGCCGAACCTTCTTTGATAATATCCGTATCAATATAAACAATACCACCATCAGAAGCATTGCGATATGCTGTGACCTGGTAGCTATTTTTATCTACTTCATAGACGTGGGGGAAATAGCTGTCCAGTCCTACTCCAACCTGACCGATTAATACTGTGCTTGCACGTCCATATGAAGTGATTCTTCCATTGGTATCGATCTGACGACCGCCATCATCGTAACCAACGACAAGATTTTCTAAAACAGGAAGCCAAGTACTTCTCAAAGTTATTTTATATACAAGATCATCATCTCGGTCATTAGTAACATCATCGTCATAATCAACATCTACTGTAAATTCACCAGCGGTAGAAACCGCTGTATCAGGATCAATCGTAACATGCATTACGATCTCTAGCGGTGCACTATCGGATGCCGGCAACGTTAGCCGACCTGATTGACCAGGTAGCGTAACTTTAGCATTCTCTCCAATTTTTTTAGCCAGTGTTCCATCCGAATTGACTTGATAAGAAGTGCCCGCTGCCACAACACGAACAAGATTATAACGAACACTTGAAAACGTTATACCAGGAATATTCAATGCAGAAATATTCACAATCAGATCAGCTACCTCAGAACTACGCACCACACTAGCTTCATACTCTAAAACTCCTGTTCGCATAAGATCAATGTAAGCGTATCTATCCGCGCGTAATATCGTAATCGGATCAATAAAATCAATTTTAACCTCATAACGATTAGAAATAACTTCACCCGCAGGACTATACCAAATAGCATCCGCCATCAAAACAGCACTCGCGCCACCAATCGGCACATTAACATCAGGCACTTCAGTTCTAAATGTTTCATTGATAGGAATAGCACTCGCTCGCAGCAATCCTCCTTGCTTCCCACTAGGCATCGCAATCGTATATGAAAATGTCTCTTCATCAAAGTCCAATGGCAATTTAATAGAACGAAATGCTAGCTGGCTTGTCATTTCATTGTCATAATAATTAATAAATAATGCTTGTAGGCGTGGAGAAATTTTTGCTTTCAAATGCACCGTATACGTGTCAATAGGACCAGCGCCAGGATCCAATAAGCCCACGCCAAAGACAGCTGGGTCTATAATGTCAATTTTCACCGTCATTTCTTCATCTGTGACAGGTGGAATCGTTAAAACATTGGTTCGCTTGTCCTCACCAAACTTAAGCCCAATATCACTAATCACCGTATAAAGAGCTTCCGTTCCTTCATTTAATCTCACATCAAAAACAATATCCGTTTCATCGACGAGCATTATAGGATTCGTCACTTGATAAGTATTTTTCTGCCCTCTGATAGGCATCAGTGCATAATTTTCATCACCTACAAATATGATGACATCAGCGCGGTCTAAACCTTTATAGGCTGCTACCGAACAGGTCGTTAACCCTACGACAACACCACAGCCCATCATCCATAACAGCAATTTTTTTATCACTAGGTCCACCTTTGTCATTATAAATTTTTTAAATTTTTATAAAAACATTTAGTCACGTCGTTAACAGTTGTTCTAGCATTGACTTATTACAGTTGCTTTATTAAGTTTCATGAATATTCTAAAAAAATAAATTTTTATCTAGAAAATCTATTTTATTTCAGAAAAACTTGACTTTCTTAAACAGAAAATACTATTAAATGACTAAGGCACCACTCCTAAAAGCACTATTTTATGTATACTCTATAAAACTCATTCCTCCCTATTCCTATAAGATCTATTCCTCCCACAACCCAATGCTCCCACCTTTAAAGAACCATTGCGTAACCGATCTATTAATAGGTCACAGGAAAGATTTAAACAATGATTAAAATTTAATTTAAATTTTATCAATCTCTTTGAATCAATCTCTTTGAATCAATACTTCTAATAGCCTTATATAGAAAAGCACACCCTAGCCTAAGCCTTAGCCATTCAAAAAAACAGAAGAACCCTTCAAGTGACTTTAATGAATTTTCAATGAATCTCAACAAATTTGAGTACACATCCTCAATGATCGCTAAGCGTAATGATTGCTATTATAACCACATACTTATGTATTCTCACATTTACGTGTTTTTACGTGTTTGTAGTAAGGAGTTTTTAGAGAGTTTTTTATATGAATTTTACGTATGCATCACACGATCTACTGGAGAGTTAGAATCTTTTCAAAATTTTTACAGAAAATGTTGTAAAAATGATTGCCTTCAATGACAGAACAGCTAGATTCTTTAAGAAATTTTTAGGAGAAACCAAGTAGCTACTGCATTCTACTGGTTAGCAACGCTATATTAACATTAATTTCGTCAAAAAAAAGAAGCTGGAGTCTTTACCCCCATAAAGATCTCCAGCCCTTTCCGTAATGGAAGAAGGTGTGTTTTGCAACACAGGAATAAAATATCGTTTATACAATCAAACTAGAACCTTTATTTTCAAAACAGATACTACGTTTAACGGCACATATCTATTATATTATGATTATTAAATAAATTTTCCGTTATAACTCCATTAATCTATCAATAATAGCCTATTATTATTTAACGCATCACCATAAACTAAGTATTATCACCATAAACTAGGTATTAACACCACAGACTAAGTATTAATAAACTAAGTCATTAATAGAATTCTAGCAAGTTGAGTTCAATCCTTTAAAACATAAGCCATAAAAAATATAAGCAATAATGATAGTTGTATAGTATTGCAGGTATAATATTAAAATTTTCATCTAAAGAAGTCATTTTTTCTCATATAACAACTTTTTTACTCCTCATAACCTATTCTAACCCTGTTATAACAAAATAATGGATTTTACCGTCTATAAAAGCAGCAACCAGGGAGAGCAGTAACTTCATTATTTTATAAACCATAGCACAAATTACAAATCTCTGTTCCCATCATAAAAACATCCTCCTCTTTAGGATATAGGTAGTACTGTTAAAGTTCCCGTATAGATCGTTTCTTCATAAATAGTACTGTCATTGGGATCATTATCTCGCAATATTATTCTTAATTCACAGATGAGTATAGACCCGATAGTTGATACAATTTCAAACTCACTTGATATGCTGACTCCTGATGCAATATTCTCATCATCACTATTTACTATATCACCAGTATCAATTATATAATCTTGAAGATCAATATCACTTGAAAATGCTAAGTGTGTATCAGTAAAATTTGTGTTTTCTGGGGTAGACGAATTGACTATATTGTCTGCAAAAAGAATATAGTCAACTCTCAACGTCGATAGGTAGGGTGTGACTACAGCCTTCAGATTATTTGTAAGCACATAACTGATTTTTCTTCGTGCAGTATTTACCGTAGAGTAAGCGCCTGTATCTATTTTTTCTTCGAGAACTACGGTAACAGTAGCGTTATTAGATGAAGAAGCAGAACTCGTGATAGTTTGAGTTCCGTTTGCAGGACTAAGCGTTGCTTTGTTTTGTAAAGCTTTTGTAGTGACTGTTAATACAGAATCTCCCGCAAAAGCGGCGCCTGTGTTTGTAAAAGTAAAGACCTCAGCATTATTGTTAGGACTCGTTTTAACGAATGAACCACTTGCTACCGTAGTTCCATTGATATTGGCACTATAACCTGTCACAAGACTTTTAAGTCCTGCTAAGGTTATCCGTGGGACAAGTGTAATCGTCATCCTATAAGTTGTTTCTAAATAAGATGTCTGATCATTGACATTGTCATAAAGCCTTATCGTAATCACACGGCTCGTTCCACTTGTTGTGATATTCGTACTCACTCCTATTCCCGAAGTGACCACACTTCCATCAGGTAGAACAATATTCCCACTCGTAATAGAATAAGCATTGTTATTATATCCAGTCCCATAATCAATATGATTTCCCGTATACTCCAATGTCTCAGCATTAAACCCATTCGCTGCTAACAGAGTTTTACCGTAATACGATATCTGCAGTTGGCTTAACTTTGGAGCGGGAATCCTTGTATTATTCTTTAACACATACACTACAGAACGCTCAGCAATATTTACCGTAGGATACGTGCTCTTATCTATATCCTCCCTTACCGTGACTGAAGTCGAAGCAGTGCTGACTGTACCAGCCGTATTCGCAATTGTCCGCTCTCCATTAGCAGGGTCTAATTTCGCTTTTGTTCCTAAGTCTTTTGTCCTGATCGTAAGTATTGAATTGCCTGTAAAAGCAAACCCATTGTTCGTATATGTATAAACCTCAGTATTCGCATCTGCACTTGTCTGGGCAAAAGCACCGCTTGAAATCGTAACACCATTCATAGCCGCAGTCACATTTTCAACCAGTTGTTTAAGTCCTGCTAAAGTTATCCGTGGAACAAGTGTAATCGTTATTCTATAAGTCGTTTCTAAATAAGATGTCTGATCATTGACATTATCATAAAGTCTTATCGCAATCACACGGCTCGTTCCACTTGTTGTGATATTCGTACTCACTCCCATTCCCGAAGTGACCACACTTCCATCAGGTAGAACAATATTCCCACTCGTAATAGAATAAGCATTGTTATTATATCCAGTCCCATAATCAATATGATTTTCCGTATACTCCAATGTCTCAGCATTAAACCCATTCGCTGCTAACAGAGTTTTACCATAATACGATATCTCCAATTGACTTAACTTTGGAGCGGGAATCCTTGTATTATTCTTTAACACATACACTATAGAACGCTCAGCAATGTTTATCGTAGGATACGTGCTCTTATCTATATCCTCTCTTACCGTGACTGAAGTCGAAGCAGTGCTGACTGTACCAGCCGTATTCGCAATTGTCCGCTCTCCATTAGCAGGGTCTAATTTCGCTTTTGTTCCTAAGTCTTTTGTCCTGACCGTAAGTATTGAATTGCCTGTAAAAGCAAACCCATTGTTCGTATATGTATAAACCTCAGTATTCGCATCCGCACCTGTCTGAGCAAAAGCACCGCTTGAAACTATAACACCATTCATAGCCGCACCTACATTTGTGACTAGGCCTTTAAGTCCTGCTAAAGTTATCCGTGGGACAAGTGTAATCGTCATTCTATAAGTCGTTTCTAAATAAGATGTCTGATCATTGACATTGTCATAAAGTCTTATCGCAATCACACGGTTCGTTCCACTTGTCGTAATATTCGTACTCACTCCTATTCCCGAAGTGACCACACTTCCATCAGGTAAGACAATATTCCCGCTCGTAATAGAATAAGCATTGTTATTATATCCAGTCCCATAATCAATATGATTTTCCGTATACTCCAATGTCTCAGCATTAAACCCATTCGCTGCTAACAGAGTTTTACCGTAGTACAATATCTCCAATTGACTTAACTTTGGAGCAGGAATCCTTGTATTATTCTTTAACACATACACTATAGAACGCTCAGCAATGTTTATCGTAGGATACGTGCTCTTATCTATATCCTCTCTTACCGTGACTGTAGCCGAAGCAGTGCTGGCTGCACCAGCCGTATTCGCAATTGTCCGCTCTCCATTAGCAGGGTCTAATTTCGCTTTTGTTCCTAAGTCTTTTGTCCTGACTGTAAGTATTGAATTGCCTGTAAAAGCAAACCCATTGTTCGTATATGTATAAACCTCAGTATTCGCATCCGCACCTGTCTGAGCAAAAGCACCACTTGAAACTGTAACACCATTCATAGCCGCACCTACATTTGTGACTAGGCCTTTAAGTCCTGCTAAAGTTATCCGTGGGACAAGTGTAATCGTCATTCTATAAGTCGTTTCTAAATAAGATGTCTGATCATTGACATTGTCATAAAGTCTTATCGCAATCACACGGTTCGTTCCACTTGTCGTAATATTCGTACTCACTCCTATTCCCGAAGTGACCACACTTCCATCAGGTAAGACAATATTCCCGCTCGCAATAGAATAAGCATTGTTATTATATCCAGTCCCATAATCAATATGATTTCCCGTATACTCCAATGTCTCAGCATTAAATCCATTCGCTGCTAACAGAGTTTTACCGTAGTATAATATCTCCAATTGACTTAACTTTGGAGCGGGAATCCTTGTATTATTCTTTAACACATACACTATAGAACGCTCAGCAATGTTTATCGTAGGATACGTGCTCTTATCTATATCCTCTCTTACCGTGACTGTAGCCGAAGCAGTGCTGGCTGCCCCAGCCGTATTCGCAATTGTCCGCTCTCCATTAGCAGGGTCTAATTTCGCTTTTGTTCCTAAGTCTTTTGTCCTGACCGTAAGTATTGAATTGCCTGTAAAAGCAAACCCATTGTTCGTATATGTATAAACCTCAGTATTCGCATCCGCACCTGTCTGAGCAAAAGCACCACTTGAAACTATAACACCATTCATAGCCGCGCCTACATTTGTGACTAGGTCTTTAAGTTCTGCTAAGGTTACGCGTGGAACAAGTTCAATCGCTATGATGTAAGACTGTTCGATAAAGTTAGTGCTATCATCGACATTATCACGGAGAGTGACCGTGATCACACGATTAGAGCCTGTGGTTTCAATATCAGTCGTGATCTGCACACCAGACAATACTTCCTCATCTCTAGTATTTAGAACACGACCCCACGTGACCTGATATGCATTATTGTTCGTTCCCAGCCCATAATCAATATGGCTGGCATTGTAAGCAAAATTGGTCTTAGTGAATTCACCGTTACTGCCTATAAGTGGATATCCATAATAAAAAACTTCTAGATCATCTAAGCGGACATTGGGAGGAATTGTATTATTTGTCAATCGATACACTAGCGACCGCGCGGGTACATCTAATGTCGGATAAACCAATGTATCTAACTTCTCGGTTAAAGTTACGGCTACAGAATCTCTATTAGGAATTGTTAGCGCATTAGAAATTCTCTCTAAGCCTGTTTCAGGGGATATTGTTGCTATATTTAATAAATTTTCCGTCTGAACACGCAATTCTGATGTTCCATCAAAAGCATATTCTTCATTGGTGTATATATAGGTTTCTAGTAAGGGACCCACCTCTGCTAACTCAAAATCCTCGATTCTTATTGATCGATCATTGATATCGGCACGCACATTCGTGACTAATTGTTTTAATAAACCTGTGGTTGTGCGCTCGGTAAGCGTAGTTGTGATCTCGTACTTTTGTTCTATAAAATCAATACGATCATTTACGTTATCACGCACCGTCACAGTAATGATGCGCGCAGCTCCCAAATCCGCTATATTTGAAACAATTTCTACACCAGAATAAAGCCTAGTGCCTCTAAGATCAACGCTATCTCCAAGTGAAAATTCATATTGACTGAAATCACCATCTACCCCATAATCAATATGTGTCGCATTGTAATTTAAAGTTGCCGGTGAAAAATTACCTCCATCACCTCTAATAAGCGGTTTGCCATAGTACGTCACTTCTATATTATTCAACCTAGCAATAGGCGGCACCGTATTATTTGTAAGGATATAAGTAATCGACTGTGTCGGAACATTGACCTTAGGATAATTCGTCGTATCGAGCGTCTCAGTGAGGACAATACTTGCCTCGCCATTATTGTTCGCATTGCGAGAACTTCTGATAGCCACACGGCCTGAAGCAGGACTGAGCGTAGCCTTATTTTCCAATGCCTGTGTCTCTACTGTTAATATACTCTCTCCATCAAATGAATACCCATTATTGGTATGCGTAAAAACTTCTGCCAGACTAGATGGCGTTGTCTTTGTAAATTGACCGACCCCTGCTATAACACCATTCATATCTGCTTTCACATCGGTCACTAAACCACGCAACCCAGCAGTCGTTATCCGCGGCGTAAGCGCAACATTTATTTTATACGTCTGTTCAATGTAATTGATATAATTGTCTGTATCATCACGCACGGTCACCGTAATCTCACGACTACCTCCTCCTTCAACAATATTCGTCACCACCTCAACTCCAGAATCAATAACATCTTCCCTCGTATCTATCGTAGTTCCCCATGAAAATTCATACGCACTGTAATTATTACCCGTCCCATAATCCGTATGACTGACGTTGTATTCAAGATTAGTATAGTCAAACGAGCCCCCAGCACCTGTAATTAGCTCTCTCCCATAATAATAGACTCTTAGCGTATTGAGCCTAGAAATAGGCGGTTCTGTATTGTTTGTCAGTACATAAGTAATCGACTGTGGAGAAACATCAACATTAGGATAAGTTATCGTATCTAGCTTCTCAGTCAACACAACACTCGTAGAGCCCGTATTAGCCTCCGTTAAACTACTTGGTATCGTACTGCGACCTGCCGCAGGACTCAATGTCGCTACAGACCCTAGATTTCTTGTTTGAACTAATAATACAGAAGCCCCATCAAATGAATATCCATTATTGGTATGTGTGTAGACCTCAGATAAACTATTAGGTTCTTGTTTTGTAAACCCTTCTAGCCCTGCTTCTATTCCATTCATATTGGCGTTAACATTAGTCACCAGTCCGCGCAATTCAGAAATAGTTACGCGCGGCGTAAGCGTAATATTAACCTCGTACACTTGTTCTATGTAATTCGTACGATCATTTATAGAATCAAGAACGGTCACGGTAATAACCCGATCATTTCCTCCTAACTCAGCGATATTTGTAATTATTGCTACACCACCGCCAATCGCAGCTCCTCTAGGATCAATAGCATTACCTAATACAACGTCATAGGGACTATAATTATTTCCTATCCCATAATCGGTATGACCAGCATTATACGATAGCACAGGTGACGAAAATCTGCCCGCACCACTGCTAAGAAGTTCTCTTCCATAATAATAAATTTCTAATTGGGACAACCTAGCGATAGGCGGCACCGTATTATTTGTAAGGATATAAGTAATCGACTGTGTCGGAACATTGACCTTAGGATAATTCGTCGTATCTAATTTCTCAGTGAGCACAATGCTTGCCTCGCCATTATTGTTCGCACTACGAAAACTTCTGATAGCCACACGGCCTGAAGCAGGACTGAGCGTAGCCTTATTTTCCAATGCCCGCGTCCCTACTGTTAATATACTCTCTCCATCAAATGAATACCCATTATTCCTATGCGTAAAAACTTCTGCCAGACTAGATGGCGTTGTCTTTGTAAATTGACTGACCCCTGCTATAACACCATTCATATCTGCTCTCACATCGGTCACTAAACCACGCAACTGCGCTACCGTAATACGCGGCGTAAGCGCAATATTTAACTTATACGTCTGTTCGATGTAATTGATATAATTGTCTGTATTATCACGCACGGTCACCGTAATTTCACGACTACCTCCTCTTTCAACAATATTCGTCACCACCTCAACTCCAGAATCAATAACATCTTCCCTCGTATCTATCGTAGTTCCCCATGAAAATTCATACGCACTGTAATTATTACCCGTCCCATAATCCGTATGACTGACGTTATATTCAAGATTTGTATAGTCAAATGAGCCCCCAGCACCTGTAATAAGCTCTCTCCCATAATAATAGACTCTTAGCTCATTGAGGCTGGAAATAGGCGGCTCTGTATTGTTTGTAAGCACATAGGTGATAGACTGTGTAGGAACATTGACGTTAGGATAGGTTATCGTATCTAACTTCTCAGTCAACACAACACTCGTAGAGCCTCTATTAGCCTCTGTTAAAATGCTTGGTATCGTACTGCGACCTGCCGCAGGACTCAATGTCGCCAGTGCTCCCAGATTTCGTGTTTGAACTAATAACACAGAATTTCCATCAAATGAATAACCATTATTGGTATGTGTGTAGACCTCAGATAAACTATTGGGTTCTTGTTTTGTAAACCCTTCTAGCCCTGCTTCTATTCCATTCATATTGGCATTGACATTAGTCACCAGTCCCCGCAATTCAGAAATAGTTACGCGCGGCGTAAGCGTAATATTAACCTCGTACACTTGTTCTATGTAATTCGTACGATCATTTATAGAATCACGAACGGTCACGGTAATAACCCGATTATTTCCTCCTAGATCAGCAATATTTGTAATTATTGCTACACCACTGCCGATCGTAGCTCCTCTAGGATCGATAGCATTACCTAATACAACGTCATAGGGACTATAATTACTTCCTATCCCATAATCGGTATGACCAGCATTATACGATAGCACAGGTGACGAAAATCTGCCCGCACCACTGCTAAGAAGTTCTCTTCCATAATAATAAATTTCTAATTGGGACAACCTAGCAATAGGTGGCACCGTATTATTTGTAAGGATATAAGTGATCGACTGCGTCGGAACATTGACCTTAGGATAATTCGTCGTATCTAATTTCTCAGTGAGCACAATTCTTGCCTCGCCATTATTGTTCGCGCTACGAAAACTTCTAATAGCCACACGTCCTGAAGTAGGATTGAGCGTAGCCTTATTTTCCAATGCCTGTGTCTCTACTGTTAATATACTCTCTCCATCAAATGAATAGCCATTATTCCTATGCGTAAAAACTTCTGCCAGACTAGATGGCGTTGTCTTTGTAAATTGACCGACCCCTGCTATAACGCCATTCATATCTGCTCTCACATCGGTCACCAAACCACGCAACTGCGCTACCGTAATACGCGGCGTAAGCGCAATATTTAACTTATACGTCTGTTCGATGTAATTGATATAATTGTCTGTATTATCACGCACGGTCACCGTAATTTCACGACTACCTCCTCTTTCAACAATATTCGTCACCACCTCAACTCCAGAATCAATAACATCTTGCCTCGTATCTATCGTAGTTCCCCATGAAAATTCATACGCACTGTAATTATTACCCGTCCCATAATCCGTATGACTGACGTTATATTCAAGATTTGTATAGTCAAATGAGCCCCCAGCACCTGTAATAAGCTCTCTCCCATAATAATAGACTCTTAGCGTATTAAGACTGGAGATAGGAGGCTCTGTATTGTTTGTAAGCACATAGGTGATAGACTGTGTAGGAACATTGACGTTAGGGTAGGTTATCGTATCTAGCTTCTCAGTTAACACAACACTCGTAGAGCCTCTATTAGCCTCTGTTAAAATACTTGGTATCGTAGTGCGGCCTGTTACAGGACTCAATGTCGCTACAGACCCTAGATTTCTTGTTTGAACTAATAATACAGAATTTCCATCAAATGAATAACCATTATTGGTATGTGTGTAGACCTCAGATAAACTATTGGGTTCTTGTTTTGTAAACCCTTCTAGCCCTGCTTCTATTCCATTCATATTGGCATTAACATTAGTGACCAGTCCGCGCAATTCAGAAATAGTTACGCGCGGCGTAAGCGTAATATTAGCCTCGTATACTTGTTCTATATAATTCGTACGATCATTTACATTATCACGAACGGTCACGGTAATAATCCGATCATTTCCTCCTAGCTCAGCAATATTTGTAATTACTTCTACACCACCGCCGATCGTAGCTCCTCTAAGATCAACTGGACTACCCCATACAATGTCATAGGGACTATAATTATTTCCTGTTCCATAATCGGTATGATCGACATTGTACGTTAGAACAGGTGTTGAAAATCCACCCCCATTACTGCTAAGAAGTTCTCTTCCATAATAAGAAATTTCCAATTGTGATAATCTAGCAATAGGCGGCACCGTATTATTTGTGAGGATATAAGTAATCGACTGTGTGGGGACATTGACCGTAGGGTAATTTGTTGTATCGAGTTTCTCGGTCAGGACAATTCGTGTCTCGTCAGTATTAGCCTGATCAAGCACGCTTGCAATCGTTGTCCTTCCTGAAGTGGGATCGAGAATAGCAATCTCTCCCAAAGTCTGTGTCTCTACCGTTAAAATACTTTCACCATCAAATGAATAGCCATTATTCGTATGCGTGAACACCTCTGCTAGACTAGAAGGAGTTGTCTTCGTAAATTGATCGATTCCTGCTATAACACCATTCATATCTGCTTTCACATCGGTTACTAGAGCACGCAATTGGGGCACCGTAATACGCGGAATTAACGTTATTGCAAGGGTATACACCTGCTCCACATACTCAATACGATCATCAATATTATCACGCAACGTCATAGTAATCATACGACGAGTAGGCCCTACTTCAGTAATATTGGTAATGACCTCCACACCCGAAGAAAAGATATTGTCATCAGGGTCTATAAGTTGCTCCCATCTAATGCTGTATGGACTGTAATTATTGGTTATGCCGTAATCGACATGACTGGTGCTATAATCAATATTTGATCTATTATACGCATTAGGTACTTCACTATTGACATCAGGGATCAATTCTTTACCATAATAACTCATTTTAAGACTCGTGAACATAGGAAGGCGCAGTCGTGTATTATTGGTGAGCGTATAAGTAATAGATTGTGCTTTGACAACATCATCAACTAGAACAGGATATTCTTCAGTTTTCAATTGTTCTACTAAGGTAATCGAGGCGGACTGCGTATTGGTTCTGTCAAACCTATTTTCAATGACAACACGGCCTGTGCTCGGCGTTAAGGTTGCCATATCATTTAGTGATTCTGTCTTTATTTCCATCATCGATTCGCCCGTAAACGAAAACCCATTATCCGTATAGGTGAACACTTCTGTATAATGGTTCGGCAAGGAGCGCTCAAAGGCAATATTTTCCATTTCATCATCATAAATATCGACATCGACATTGGTGATCAGATCACGAAGTTCTCGCAAAGAAATACGTTTCTTCAATACAACCCTAATATTATAGCTATTTTCTATGTAATTCGTACTGTCAACTACGTTATCACGTAACGCAATAGTAATGACCCGTTCTGTCACATCATTAGCCTGGACTGCTGCACCAATACTGGTCACAACCTCAACACCTGATGGTACAGGTAATCCTTCTTCTAAAATAATCACTCCTCCAGCCGTAATCTCATAAGCATTATTGTCGGTGCCCGTACCGTAATCTAGATGTTCTACTGTATAGTCGTATTTATCAGAAATAAAAGGTTCTGTGCCACTACTAAGGTTGCTAGATATAAGTTTTTTTCCATAATAACTGATCGCTAGATTATTTAATCTCGGTTTAGCAACTTCGACTTCATTTCTAAGCACATAAACAATAGCCTGTGGTGGTACTGAGAGACTTGGGTATGTGGTGGTGTCTAATTGTTCTGTTAGGGTTATTTTAGCTACCTTAGTATTTGTACTCGTTGCCGTTGTTAAAATAGCTTTACGTCCTCCACTGGGTGTTATTACTGCTTTATTGTCAAGCGGTACTGTTTCGACTGATAAAATAGTTGCTCCTGTAAAAGCAAAACCACTTTTTACGTGAGAGAATACTTCAGTTAAAGGGTCTGGTTTCGTTTTTTCAAATTCGATACCTAGAAGAGCCTTATTATTGGCTGTGACAGCAACATTTGTAATAAGATCATGGAGTTCTGGCAATGTCATTCGCGGCTGTAATGTGATATTGAGGGTATAAACGGTCTCACCATAGATCTTCTCGTCCGCACTTTCGTCAGTAAGAGTAATGGTGATAAGACGCTGCATTCCTGCTTCAGTAACAACAGCATCACCAATATTCGTAGTGATTTTGATATTTTCAGCAGCTTTAGGATTATCCTTTAGACTATCGGCTTCTATAACAGAGCCCCACGTAATTTCATACCCTTCTTTATTAGTGCCCATGCCATAATCTATATGCGTTGCTGTATATTCATAACGGGTAGCTGTGAACACATTATCTGCACTAACATCGGCTGAGATAAGTGGTTTCCCGTAATAGGCTATATTTAACCCATCTAGAACAGGTTGTGCAATATTGAAAAAGCCTACTTTAAGTGGAAATGCCATTAAGTCAACATTCGCAGCGCTTTCTGCCTTAGCGAGGTTGAGCGTTGTGACAACTACCTGCAGATCCACCAAAACTTCATCCTCAGGAAGAACTAAATTGGCAAGTTGATTGTTATAAGTGAGGACACGTTTATCTTTATTTTTAACGCTATTCGTAATATCACTGAATGTGCCTAGTGGTTCGTCATTGAAAATATAATAAAATAATTTAGAACGCGGCGCGACGGTAAATTTACCAGGGAGTTTTTGTATTCCAAACGAACCTTTAAAGTACTCTCCTGTTTGAGTAGCCGAAATTTTTGCTTTTGTATCATTCTCTGCTCCCACAAAAAATATATCTATATCAAGATCATCTGCCCCTATAACAGGAACAACGATTAAATCTAAATCAATCGTATAGGTAAGCGCGTTATTTGTATCAAGAATTTCTCGTAGCTTTAACGTGACGTTCACACGTGAAGTATTTTGAGCAATACTAAGTGGGTCTCCGCCCAGAGCATTATCTATTGTAATCGCTTTATCGTCCATCATGGCTTCGTAGAGTTCAAATTCCTGGGGTATTGTTCCCGTTAACTTAAGAAAACCACCATTTTTATTAATCAGCGTAGAGAGCAGCTCTCCCTCTTCGTTACGATTGGTATAGGTAGAAACTTCATCAGGAAAAGCCGTTGTCACATCCGCAATCACCTCAATATTAGATAGCGGTGCAGACTGAAAATCACCCAATCCCTCATAAGCGACCGCAAACGTTGCAAAACTAGGTTTTTTACGCCCTGTAAAATCCACCGTGACTTGATATATAGCGTGATTAGGATAAGCAATCCATTTCTCTCCTAAGAGGTTTTTATCTGAAATCGTCGCTGTTTCCACTAGTAATAAATAAAAATTCACTTTTCCTAGCGCTTCTGTAATAGGAATAGAGAGTGTTCCTGTTTCAGAATCAATTTCATAATCAGGCTTTAAAATAGTCTCAGCTTGATATAAGTCTGGAGGATTCTCAACATAAGCACCCAGCAACTGAATAGACCCATCTAAAATAGGTTCAGGAGCAGTAATTGTATCGCTTCCGTCTATAAAAACGCCATTTAATACAAGCGTTCCACGTCCACTACTTTTAAATGTTATTTCATTCTGTAAGGCAAAATCAAAAAGAGCATCGGATTCGCTCGCCGTAAAATCAGTTCCTGTCACACTGATAGGCTTTCGTTCTTCATCGATATAGGACAAAGAAAGTTCCTGCAACCTAGGCTTAATAGGCGGTGAAAAGTCAATGCTTATCGTATACGTAGAAGATTTTGTCTCATCCTCCGCTCTCGTCAACACAACATAAACCTTCAATACGTTCACATCACCCCATACATTTGTAATAATATAACCACCCTCTTTTGTTCTAGCACTGATATTGGTTGCTGGAATAGGTTTATCATCATTATAGACCGCTGAAACAGTTATAGTGTGCTCTTCTAAAGAAACTCCTGGATAGAGCGTAACTGTACCTAACATACTAGGATCAGAAGTCGCGCGAACAGAATACCTGAATTGATCTGGAATAAACAAGGTAGAATTTTGACTGGCTTCCGTACTCGAAGTGATCATTACTTCAGGCTGGCGTCCCAAATTAACAGTCGCACCCGCTTTTTCTGTAACCACCGTTCCATCATCGTAAACCACGCTAAGTGTATCAAGAATTGGACTATTGAGGCTACGTAGAGTAATGGGATAAACATAATCATCACCCACATCAGCTTCCGTATTGGGATCAAATCTAACTTCTACTGCAATAATCAATTCATTAATTTCAGCAGCAGGCAATACCAGCGCCCCCGTCTTTGAATACATTGTCACAACGTTAGCGTTATCACTGCTCGTAGCTATCGTACGATTATCGTTTAATGTGTACTCTACAGAATTTGCTGTAACACGTGTAAGCGCATAATCTACATTAAATGGCAAATTAGGAAAACTTTCTAACGTATCTATATCTACGGTTAGGTCTTCGATTATTGATGTTCTAAATACCCTAGCAGTAGCCGTAGGGTCTAATACCAATTCTGTATTTTTATCCAATCGTTTAATCGTAATAGGATTCACAAAATCAACCGTTATCGTATAAGTGACAAGATTTGTAGCTTCCTCAGCTCCTATCTTACCAATATTCACAACATATACGCCCTCAGTTTCGTCTGCTGCCACAGTAACCTCGGGTGCTGTGACTTGAAAGTTATCATTGATAGGCTCTACTATTCCAAAAAGCGTGACGTCTCCTTGCAGCCTAGGTGCTGTAAGTGTGTAATCAAAAATCTCTGGATCAAAGTCAATCGGCAATGTGAAAGGACCTTTAAATGGACCTCCGATACTTTCATCTTTATGTGCATACATGACGGTGAGAGAATTGATACGTGGCTGCATGACCGTAGAAAAACTTAATGAATATGCTGCGACAGGCCCTGTATCTCTAGCTAGGGCTGCTGTGTCAGTAGTAGAAGTCGTAGCGACCATATCTATGCCTATTTCAATGTTTAATTTTTCTGCTGTGAGCGGAATCATTAAAACATGAGAATTCTCACCCGAGCCAAACTTGACCTCAGGTGGTGACTTATTTTCAGTCGAATCATCCGTTATCACATCCACACGTTTAACCGAATACTGAACGTCCGTACCAGGGAGTGGTTCCATATCGAACTCAAATTTTCCTTCTTCTACGAGTGGAATCGCTTCATAAATAATATATGCATTAGCGGTACCGATCACAGGTTCGATTTGCATATCCACACCTGCCAAATTCATAGCAAAGGGGGCTGTTTCAGGGGTTTCACGGCTTAACTCAGGGGAGGAGACTATGCAGCTCCATAAAAAGCTACACGTTATTAAAGCAAGTATTGTCCGGGGAAAGAAAGTGGTATTTGAATACTTTCTAACAAGATACTTTAATGGTACTACTTTCATAGGAATGTTCCTTATAAATTTATTTTAATAGTTAACATTCGTGCTTATAATCTGCATCAAACGATAAGAGATTTTGAAATACTAGCCTAAGGCTCAGTAATTTCCGTCTTATTCGAACCATCTTTACACGCCAAAGCTAAGCCATGCTGATTTAAATACAAGAGGGCATTAAAATTCAAAAACAATCTCTCATAATCGGGACATTCATCCCACCAATACAGAACATTGTTTTTACAAAATTAGAAATCATACCTCTAACTAGACTGGAAATTATGCTTTTAACTAGCCGCAGAGCACAACCCCGTTTGGACTTCATTTTTAAGTGACTGCCCCCATCACTCAATTATCATACCAGACTAGCTTCAGTACTATAACCGACCAGACCATTTCTCTACCAAGCCAGTTGCTTTATTTCTTAGAGGAACTGGAAGGATATTTTGAGACCGTTCTAAGAGACCGTTCTAAGAATTTTTTTTAGAATTTTTTAGTGTTTTTAACGATTATAGCCACAAATAACGCTCAATCCACTTAACGAATTTAACCCATTTCTAGCTGAGAGCTAACAAAGTAATTTTTATAAATTACCACTAGCAACATACGATTTACCCGAAAATATCTATCATTAATCGCCTACCATTAAGCAACTATGCAGAATATCTATCATTAATCAACTACGATCAAATGACTGTGCTAACTGGAATATTTTTAGAGAGATAATAATATACAGCCATCCATCCTCCCCCGTCCTCCATAAAAACGGCTATATTTTATAAATAAAATCAAGATGATTGATAATTACGTAGATTAATGACGTAATTTCATGATTTTGTTCGATTCTCTATAAAAAAGAGAATTTTTTATAATTGCGCTTAGTAAAATTTAATGAGTCGCAGAACATATCATTCAATTGATTCAATTGATTCAATTAGTCGCAGAATACATGATTGTTACGATAAACGTCTGAATGTTTGCAGGATAAAGTTTCTCAGAGATTGAAAATTCTATTGTTTTTGTAGAAACAGTCCCAGCTACCGGAGCCGCTGTTGTGAAAGCATATGTATTTTGAATCGGAACACCCCCACTATAAGCACGAAGTAGGTCAATATCTAGATCAAATACAGCCGCATCGTAATTTTCAATCGTTATCGTTCCAGAAATACTATTAAACGTCGTATCAATCTCAACTATCGTTCCAGTATTAACACCATTGGTAAAATCAGGCCCCACTTGAACCCGATAATTACCTAGCGAAACAAATTTAGTAAACGTTCTAGCAGGAGTACTTCCCAGCAATGAAAAACTTATTGTCGGTGTCCCAATATCAGGTTGTGCTGCAAACGAACCTACAACGTTAAACGTCTGCCTATTACTAGGGTAGCTAATTTGAAAAATACTAAACGTAGCCATTTCAAAATCATCTTGCCTATTAACATCTTCAGGATCCCTAAAAGCTTCCTTACTGAGGAGCAATTCTCCACTTTCATTGATCGTATACCCACTAGCCGTAGTGTCAAAACTAAAACCCGTTGCCCCACTAGGCAAAGTTACTCTTATCTCACGATCAGGGTCCACACGATTAGTCAAGCCTGCTACCGTTACAGTCGTTCCAGCAATAGCAGTTGTCGCTGTTATGCCAGCATACTCTACATTGATAGCTGTCGCTAAAAAATTAGGTATTGGCGCCGGAGACACATATTCTCCCATAACTTGATATTCGTATACAACAGGATTGACATTATCATCACCTCGCTGAGTAATTCTAAACGTTACATTAGTCGAAGCCATCCCCATTCCAGCAGGATCAGCAAAACTAGCACGTGCTAATAGAGGATTCTCACTATCAATGCTATAATCCGAAACCAACTGGACAAATTGGTAAGCCTCAGGTATTTCCAATGCAATCATCACAGGAATGCCAGGATCATCATTGATAAGATCAGATGCCGTAAAAACTCCACCACTGGCTGTCTCACTGAACGAAGAACTGAAAGTTGCTCCAGCTTGTACCACCGTAAAATGCTCCCTTGATATTTGAGGCTTGCTTCTACGAATACTGAGATCATTAACGATGCGATAGGTAATCGTACGTTTAATGACATCACTCCTTCCTACAAGAAGCGGATACTCTTCAGTATTGAAATTTTCTACTAAAACAACTTCTGCCGCTTCCGTGCTCGGAGCAAACAATGAACTTAGTATACTCGCCTGCCCTAATTCTGGCATCAAGGTTGCTTGCGTTCCTAAGAACTTTGTCAGCATCTCTAATCGTGTTTCTCCTGTAAACGTAGCGCCCGTATTCGTGTAAGTGAACACCTCTTTATGAAGAGCAGGTTCTGTTTTCGTAAAAACAACATTTGAAACAATATCATTTCCTTTTATCACGTTAACATTTGTGATCAGAGCTCTCAATTCTGCTATTGAAATACGTTCTTCTAGATCAATAGTGAGTGTATAGGTGTTTTCTAAATAAAAGGAGGGGTCTAGCACATTATCTCGTATCATGACGGTAATAATTCTACGCTTTGTACCAATAGTCGTCACCCGTTCTTCAATATTCGTGCTCACTTCAACTCCTGTTGTAAGTATTTCTGTATTGGTTCCATTTAAATAGGTGACATTACCCCATGTGATATCGTATGCGCTATTGTTATCATTAACGCCATAATCTATATGCCTAGCGTTATACGTGTTTTCTGAAGGTGTAAACGGTGTGGCTGCTCCACTCGTGGCGATAAGACTTTTTCCCAAGTAATTGATCTGAAGACTACTGAGCACAGGTTTTATCAAGGCAAAAAATCCAACTTTCAATGGATATATGGCAACATCCAGCCGTTCTTCGTTAGCATCACTATACTCTACCGCCATCGTGGTGATAACAACGTAGAGATCAATAGAACGGGTTGCGCCGTTAATAACAAAATTTCTTAATGGTGTCCTACGTGCTAGAACATTGGGATTATCATTTTTAATATCATTGGTAAGTTCAATGAACGAAGTCGGACGTTCTACAAAGATATAATATGCATAACGTGAACGCGGTGCTGCTGTAAAATAGCCCTGCTTCGGCTCTAAACCCAATGACGCAACAAATCTCTTATCCTCGCTCAAAGCAGCCGTGCTAATAAACTCACCCTGGTCTTCTCTAAACATGACATCTACCGCAACTTTATCCATACTAAGAGAATCCCTTAATACAAGGTCTAAGCGGACCTTATAAATAAGAGCATTATTAATATCACCTATTTCACGAAGTCCGAGTTCAATCGTTACCGTAGCAACACCTTCACTAATATTTACAGGAATGCCACCCAAAGCTTCTTCAATAGTTAACGCATCATCATTAACATATGCATGATAAAGTTCAAATCCAATGGGAATAGAACCGCGTATATACAATAACCCTCCTTGTTTATTGGTAAGAGATGACTGCAATTCTCCTAGACCGTTACGATTCGTATAGAGCGTCGTTCCAGCTGGAAAAGCGGTCGTAACATTAGCAATCACTTCCACAGCTGCCAGCGCTTCTAATTGATAAACACCCAATGCTTGATAATTGACACTGAATGTTTCAAACATTGGTTTTTCTCGTTCTAAAAATTGCAGAGTAATTTTATAGATAGACCTATTGGGTGCTAGATAAAGTTCATCGTCTATATACGTATAATCATTCGCTGTTGCCGTCTCTAAAACAACAAGATAGATATCAAACGCTCGCCCCGCATTAAAATTAAGTGGAATTGAAATCACACCCGTATTTCGATTAGGAATGTAATCAAACGGCATATTGGCATCGGTTAATGTAAATCCTGGTGTCGCTTTGACAAAAACACCTGCCAGTTTAATAGCATCATGAGTTACTTGATCCAGTGGCATATTGGCATTGATAACATCACCTGTAAGTAAAACAGTCCCCGTACCGCTACTTGCAAAAGCAATCGCAGGACTTCTTGAAAAATTGACAATTTCATTCGCAGTATCACGCTCAAAAGTATCCAGATATGAGGATTGGTGCCTGCGTTCTAAGTCTCTGTATTTGATAGCTAATCTATTAAGATGTGGAACAACAGGCGCTATGAACGTAATTCTTGTGATGTAAGTGGATGATTTGGGAACTTTTGTTCCAATAATAGGGTCTGAGACCTTTATGTTAACGGTGAGTCCTTGTATTTCACTGCTTATAGCGGTAATGGTAAATCTCTTTAGACCCGTTGATAACTCAGTCGGTCCTGTAATATTGGTGGTCATTTCATTTCCTTTATCATCAATAATGGTGAGACCAAGTGTTTGTTCTGATGCGATAGGTTTCACGTCAATAGTAACAGTGCCCGTCATATTCGGCGTTTGAATAGCCGTTGTCTCGTAATTGAGATGATCGACGATAAATGGTATCGTATGTGGTGAAGTTAGATCTCTTCCTACTAGAATTTGGGGTTGGCGTTCTAGATTGATCCTTCTGTTAGACCTGATAAGTTCTCCGCCTTCGTCATAAACGATATGAAGTTCTGATAAGACAGGGTTTGTATCTCTAATAAACATAAACGTATAGGTATGATCATCGGTGAGATCAGCAGGTGTCCCTGGATCAAAGATCATCATTATCCGCAACCGAAGTTCTTCTGCTTCGGTAGCAGGAAGGATAAGATAATTTTTGTCTGTAATATAAACACTTGAACGGCCATCTGGACTTAGTGCCGAAAGTCGATCCTCAGCGATACTATAACTCCCACTTTCATTCATAACATCTACTAGGGCATAACGTGTTGTTACCGTAAGACCAGGGAAATTTTGTGATGCAGTCATCGAAACACTCAATATATTATCATCAGCAATCCTAGAAACTCTAGCTTCATCGTTAATATCTATTTCAATATCTGTTTTAGTATCAACCCGCGATAACCCAACAGGACCTAAGAACGTCACCTTAATGGTATAAAGAACAGCTTCTGTTTCAAGTGCGCCTGCGAGGTTAACGGATACTTGATAAGTAGCTGTATTTTGAAGTGAATTGACTGCAAGGTCTCTTGAAGTGATTTCAAAGTCGGTAGCCGTTGCTTTCGCGGTACTAGAAATGACTTTACCACCGGAAAAACTAGGAACACTGACCTCGTAAGAAAGTGTTTCACTAGCAAAATCTAATGGTATTGTAAAGGGACCTCTAAATGCCTGCTTGATGTTCTCATCTTCATGGCGGTATGTTACTGTCAATTCACTAAGCCGCGGCGTAGCCATAATTGAAAACTCAACCCGATACTTCACTACAATACCCCTACCAAGGTCTAACGCAGAAACAGCCACTGGTGGTGCTTCGCTAACCGTCACTTCAACGCTAATATCTACTTGCCTACTATGAACTAGCGGCACTTTGAGTACGTTAGATCTGGTCCCCGTATCAAATTTGATCTCATGCACAGTAGCGCCCGCCTGCTCAGGAATGTACGATATAGTACTCGCACTCAGTAGCTTATAATGGGCAACTAACCCTTCCTTGCTCAATGCTGTCGTAAATTCAAATTCGCCCTCAGCCGTTAATGGAATAGGGTTTTCAATAGTAAACACATTCTCATACCCGGTAACATTAATCATTGTGAAGGTTTCTCCATTGAGACTTACCATTACAGGCAGATGATTGTCAATTTCTAAAGATGGAGCACAACTCCATAACCACACTAGTAAATATAGATAGCTCTGTACCCTTAAGATTTTATGTCTATTCATGAGTCTTTTTATTCCAAGCATTGTATAACCTAATCCATTACTATTATTAATTTTTTATAAATTTTGGGCAAGTTCTCTTTAATTAGAAGGGGCGTACTGCAGTTTGATAACGAAATTTTGACTGTTAGCAGGATAAGCACGTTCGGATATCGTAAAATCAATGTCGTGCATGCTTGTTGTACCCATAGCTCCCGTCATAACCGTAAAATTATAATCACTCAAACTAATTTGATAATTGGTATTATCGAAATTAGCAATGCTAAGTCTTCCATTATAGCTCCCATTTTCTCCAAGGGTAGCTTCTCTATAAACAGTATCCGTTACGTACGAGTTAGTGAAATCAGGCCCTATTTCTATTTTGCCAGTAACCGCCTCAGTTCTTGTAAAAGTATTCTCCACACTAGTAAGTGGTAATTTGAATGAGACCGTTGGTGTTACAATAGTAGGCTGTGCGGCAAAAGAACCGCTGATCGCATAAACATAGCGCTTGGTAGGAAATGTGTCTTGCGTGATTGTAAACCTAGCCATTTCAAAATTTGTATTCGCAGCAACACCAGGCGGGTCTAGAAATTCTGATCCTTGTATTGTCAAAATACCACTATTTAACACACCAGCGCTTGCACTAGCGTCAATAGTAAAACCCGAATCGCTAGGCAGTACCACTAAAATACTACGTGAAGCAGGATCGTCTCTATTTGTCAATCCTGTCACCATAACATTTGTTTCTACAATAGCAACCGTTCCCGTAACACCACCGTACGACAATACAATATCACCCGCTGAAAAATCAGGAGGCACCCGTCTTCCTATAAAGTTTAATGTAAGATGATAGGTATAAACAGTCATGTTGTCCGGATCATCGCGTTTTTGCACAACTTGAAATACAACCTCATTGGAAATATCCGCTCTGCCAATCGGATCGCTTACGATTGCCATTGCCAAATTTGTATTCTCAACGTCAATCGCATACAAAGGCGCTGGGATAAAATCATATTCAGCAGGAACTACCAATCTCGCAACAACATCCTCGCTAGGAACGTCATTGATAAGTCCTGTAACCGTGAAATTCCCGCCACTACTTCTTTCTGTATAAGCAATGAGTGGATTCTCACCCTGCTGCATGACCGTAATATCATTGACACCCAGCATAGGTTTACGTTTAACTCGCATATCATTTGTAAGCGTATAGTGAATAGTAGACACCGTATCTACACTTACCGTAAAACTAGGGTACTCTTCATTATTAACGTATTCCCACAGTGTTACCGTCACGATGTCATTGTTATCAGAAGTAGCACTGGTTGTGATCGCGGCAGTGCCTGAGGCGGGCGTGATTGTAGCCAAATTTTCTAAGGCTGCCGTTTCTACGATGAGTTCGGTCGTTCCACTAAACGCCAAGCGATAATTGGTGTAAGATAAATTCCTACGCAATGGAGAAATTTGTTCGACATTAAACGAGGCATTAGCGCTATCTTGTCCATTAATGGCAACCCTTACATTGGTGACTAGACCGTGAAGGTCATCGATTGCTATCCGTGGGAGTAAATGAACAGTTAAATCATACCTGCTCTCTTCATAAATATTCTCATCAATGCTAGAATTATCACTCAATACAACAGTAATAGTCCGTTCTAACCGTCCTTGGTTTGACAAAACATTACTTATTTCCATCATCACACCGACTCCCGTTGCTATTTCAAGTTGATCTCTATCGTTTATAATAGTGCCTGGTGTCATCACATAAGCACTATTTTCACCCCTCTGCCCTGTCCCATAATCTATATGACTCGCATTGTACTGCGTGATCTTAGGAAAAAACCTTGCGCTAGTACCCGTTGTCCCAATAAGTTCTTTACCAAAATAACTTATCGTTAATCCACTTAATAACGGTGTTCCAAACCGAAAGAAACCGATTCTCATCGGAATAACGAGTAAATCTAACCGACTTAAGTCTGTAAGCGAACTCTCAATGCGACCTGTGGCTAGAACAAGATAAATCTCGATCCGAGCATCCTCCACTAATAAATCAGCCCTTCGTAATGGTGCATTGTATGTTAAAACTTCAGGGTTATTATTCTTAATTTTATTGGTAAGTTCTGCAAATTGCGTAGGCTGGACGTCGCTTTTAACGATGTAGTATGAGAGAGCCGTTTGTATTGTTGGAGTCACAGTCACTAAGCCAGCCACAGCATCCGAACCAAACGGGATCAAAAATCCATCTTTATAAATCTCACCTTCCACCACAGTCTCCACCCCCCCATCACTAGGAGCAAATACAGTACCGATCCTAACGTCTTCCTTTTTTAAGATAGGGACAACCTTCAAATCCAAATTCACAGTATAAGTCGCTGCATTGTTGGTATCAATGGTCTCACGCATACTCAATTCCACAACAACACTACTTACCCCCTGCTCAATAACAATAGGAGTCCTAGCGAGGGCCTGGTCAATCGTTATTGCCTTATTGTTCACATAGGCGCGATAAATTTCAAAATTTTCTAAAAGCGTTCCACTGAGTAACACATGACCGCCAGTTTTATTGATAAGTATCGATGTCAATGCTCCCGTTTCACTGTCACGATTCGTATAAGACGTTACTCCATTAGGAAAAGCACTTGCACTACCTGTAACGACGTCCACATTGGCAATGTTTGAAAATTGAAACTCTCCCAATCCTTGATAAGCAACCGCAAAATTTGAAAACTTAGGTTTGGTTCGACTGTTAAATGTTATCGAGAGTTTATACACGTTCTGATTGGGTGTGATGTAAATAATTTCCGCTCCGGTCTCTTCATTGACTTTACCACTAAATCCTCTATTAAATTCTGTCACCGTTTCTACAACGACAAGGTATAACGTGAGAGTATTATTAAGATTAGCTTCGGTAATAGGAATTGAAATTTGTCCCGTTAAAGCATCACTAAGGTAATCTGCCCTTATAGGAGAGGTTGCCACAGCGAGTTCTGGTAGAGCATTCAAATAAACTCCTGCTAGGCGAATCGTTTTATCATTGACAGGACGGGGAGGACTACTAACATCAGAACCATCTATAAAATTTCCTGCTAAAACAAGCGTTCCCAGTCCACTACTCGTAAAGGTAGGAGAACTACTTCCTTCAAAATCACCCCTATTAGCCCCAGCAGTTACTAAAAATTGATTCATTTTCACCTGTTTGGGAGGACGGTTGCTATCTAAATACTGTAATGTCAATTCACCGATCCGCGGTACGATTGGATTCTTAAAATCAAGTTGTATTTGATAAATTGACGGCCGCACACCCGTATCGCTACTTACAACCATCACTTCAATGCTGATAGAAGAGGTCCCCGCACGAATAGCTTCAATAACATATTCATACTCCATCACTGCATCAACACGTTCACTATTGGTAATAATCGTTCCATCACCGTATTGGACACTGAGACGAAGGCTATCGTTTTTATGAAATTTTCTCCCCGTAATATGCACACGTCCTGGGACATTGGGATCACTGATGGTTTGTCCTTGATACGTAAAGCGATCGGGGAGAAAGGAAAGCGTATTACTATCTGCCGCAGCAAAGTCTCCAATAACTTTGTGAGCAGGCCGTCCTAAACTAGATTTCAAATGTCCTTTTGTATAAACATCGCCATCATCATACACGAGTTCTAATTGGCTTAAAATTGAACGAATATCACTTTTAAGCGTCAATCTATACGTATAGTCGTCTGCAAAATCACGAGGTGTATCTGGATCAAGAACCACTCCCACAGTAACGACTAATTCTCCTAATTCGGTTGCTGGCAATGTAAGAATTTTTGCTGTCGGTTCAATAGTCACTGATTTTGTCTCATCGGCACTTAACGCAGAAGTCCCTTTATTTGAAACCACATAAGAAATTCCTGATCCAGTCACATTTATAAGCTGGTAATCTGCATTAACATTGAGGCCTGGAAATTTGTTATCACCCGTGATTTGAATGTGAAGGTCTTCAGCGCTGGTGGTTCTGGCTACGTAAGCATTGTGTGGATCATTCCAAACGATAGGACTTGTTAGATCGGCACGGACAAAACTAACTGCCCGTTTGAAATTAATCGTAACACCATATTTGACCGCTCGCCTATCATCAGCACCACGCAGGTTAACATGAAGTTCATAGCGGACACGACTAGTCGAGATGGGGACGCTAAGATCAGCAGGAAGCTTCAATTCAAAGTTTTCATTAATAACCTGAGCCGCTCCGGAAATAGTCACATCGGTTGGTAACCTAGGGACCGTCACTTCATAGGCGAATGTTTCAGAATCAAATGTCATAGGTAATAAAAAAGGCCCTCGTAAAGGCGCTGCTGTGACTGTGTCATCGTGGGTGTACGTCACTGCTAAAGAACTCAACCTAGGAGCGGCAATTACGGTAAACTTCAATGAATATGTAATAAGAGGTCCATTACCAGGGTCTAAAGCGGCGTGCTTATCATCCAATGTTCTCACAATATCAATATTAACAACAATCTCAGTAGGTTCTGCTATAAGTGGCACGTAAAGAATATTAGTTTTATCGTCTGTACCAAACGCTATATCCGTTACAGGCACTGCCATTTCCTGAGAAGTCGTAATTTGTCCTAATGCAGACTGCAGTGTATATACTGCTGTAGTGGCTGGTTCTAAGTCCGTATTTAATTCAAACGCTCCTGTTTCTGTCAAATGAATGATTTCAGGTACTTCGAACTGAGTTGCTGTTCCTGTGATTCTGACCACGTTAAAAGACATTGTTCCTAAGGTTAAAGTCATTTTTTGATGGGCTTCGCTAGCAGGTACTTTAACCGTGCAGCCTAACATCACCCAAAGCATCAGTAAGCCCATTACTACATCATATTTTCGACCTCCCCTCACTAGTTGCACTAAACCAGTCGCTACTATTCTCATTTTTTATACCTATAACCTATCGATTCTGTAGTTTCAATTACTATTTTTTACTTTTTACTTGTATGATATAAACTGATATTTATCAAATTTTAATTCGCTGCTGTCTTTTATGACGTGTGATAAGTATTACAACTATTATTAAAAATATCTTAATAAATAACGTGCTATTTCAGTATTTCGGAATCTTTAAAAAAATTTCTTATCTAGCAAGCATATATTTCAATAATTTAAATTTTTAGTTTGTATGCAGGGGTATACGGAGTTATAACTTGGAGCTACAACTTTTAATCGGTTAAAAGCAAATCCTGATCAAACCAGGTCACGCTAAAATAATTCAATTGCTTTCTTAAGCAGAAAGCAAACTTTACTTAGAGATTTTTAATAAAAAAATCCCCATGTTTTGTATGAAGCGATATTGAGAATGGAATGCAGCCCTAGTAAGCTGCATTGACGTGGTCACTGTACTGCGAGTGCCCAGGGCGACACTCTTATTGGTGGTAGCTTAAGTGTTACGGGAGTCGGAGATGAAGAATCTACCCATGACTCTAACTAGTCATTAGAATGCCTATTTAATAGTAACCGTCATTTTATAAAAATTTCTATTGGGGAACGGGACAATGTCCTGGCCTGGCGGTTGGTCTCTATTAAGAAGTGTAACATTTTCTACTACGACTAAGTATATATCCGTAGAACCTGTAGCTAGAGTAGAAAGAGATATTCTACCATCGCCAGCAGCAAGTTCATCAGGCAACAAATGGTCACCTGTAGCCACTTCGCCAGTTTCTGTGAAGCCAGGTGCTCTATTTATATAAACACCCACTATGACGATAGAACGATCTGTTATAATTTGTGGATTAGGAGCTTGGTCATTCCCATCGATAAAAAACCCACTGATAACGAGCACACTTCCCTCACCTTTAGTAAATGTAGCCGTTGGTGTGACGTCAAATGTGTGACGTGGTGGATTATTAGGATCAACAACTGGGACGCGAACAAATGGATTGGATTCTGTTGTTCGCCAAATATTAAAACGCTCAGCTTCCTTATCAGTGCTATTATAACTTAGTGAAATTCCTGCTAATTGTGGGTCTAATTGTTCTATGGGACGAATGATAACCTCATATTCCAATGGTGGCAATGGTGGTGAAGAGCTGCGTTCGGCCTTAATATTAAGGGTAATAGGCAATGCCTGCATTTCTGCTGGAATAGTAAAGATATAATTCGCTTCATTCATAACAGGAGTTATAGCCATACTACCCATCATAGCTGTAACTGTTAGTGTCTGGTCGGTCGGAGGAGTGCCTGGGTTAACAATAACACGTGCTCCGGTAGCAGGATTATAAATAGCTTCGGTTGTATAAGAGAGCTGGTCATAAACAAATGGAAGTGCTGAAGAAGTACCGATAAGAACTTGGGGCATACGACCTAAATTAACGGGCATGCTAGTAGACCCTACTGTTATTGTTCCTTCACTCCCCGCTATACCGTCATCATCATAAATAACCGTCAATTCGCTAAGAAATGACGCTGTATCGCTTTCAATTGTAACGAAAAATAATACATCATCACTAGATGTTCCTGGTGTATTGGGATCGAAGCGTACTTGAACTTTAATTTTTATCGAATCTTGATCGATCATTGAGACATTCAGTCTCCCTGTTGAAGGATTTATCGAGACAACAACTGCGCCAGCTGAATTGGATGCCAAAACTTTACTTGTGTCCAATTGATAAGGAGGGGTATTATCTTTCTCAACGCTTTCAAGCGTATAAGTTGCAGTAACGGGAATATTCATAAAGTCAATGTCTTCTATATTAATATCCACTTCGTTAGTAGAAGCACTAGGAATGACTGCTCTAACTCCATTGTTATTATTGTTAGCGTTGTCAATCGTTAACGTTACGGGTTTATTTATATCCGAACGCGTTACTCGGATAGGAAATTCGGCGTTAATGGTTATGGTATACGTACTTACTATAACCGTTGGATCGCTGGCAGGACTGATAAAAATGCGATAAATCGATTGATTTCCTGGCATGATATTAGTTTCGCTCGGCAATGTATAGGTGAATTTTGTATTGACTGGGGAAGGGGCTGCAGAAATAACAGCTCCTGCGGCGAAGACGGGTACAGTGACCGTATAAGCAAACTGTTCGGGAGCAAATGCAATGGGAATTGCAATAGGTCTTTTTAAGGGACTGTCACCGGTTACCACATTATCATTGTGTGTGTAGGTGAGTTCTAATGCGCTAAGGCTACCTACCGTAATGGTATTGAATGTGAGAACATATGTTTTCAAGGGAATGGTTGGCGAGGCAGGGTTTATGACATTTGCTGTGACGGTTACCGCTAGTCCGCTTGCTCTGGGAGGAATGACAAGCCTATTAGAATTTTCACCTGTACTGAAATTGATCTCTGCTGAGACATCGGTAGCGGATGTGAAGGGCGTTAGCGAACGTGTCATGATTTGTGCGCTGTAACGGATCTGTTCATTGCCTGCTGATTTAGTTTGGAAGACAAAGGTTTTATCATTGGTGATAGGTATCGCTGTACTTACCGTGTAAGCATTGATTCTGCCTAAAACAGGTTCGATCATTATCGGAGTACCGTCTAGGGCAACAGAGAAGTCAGCTTCATCTGAGACAGCGGTACTCGAAGCGCAGCCACTGACTGCTGCTACTATTATCAAAGAGCCCAGCCATAGCCATAACAAACATTTGAGTGTTCTATTATTTATAGGAAAAATGGTTTTTTTGTACTTTAGAGGTGCAGTGTTCATATTATTTTTTTATTACCTGTTATAAGATCTGGTGGTATTTTTGTTTTAGGTCAATAGCCTAATTTTTAAGCTTAATTTTTAAAAACATTTTTATTAAGAACGCTACATGAAGCAAGTTTCTAGCCATATAAATACGGACTTATTAAATGTGTGTCAAATATGTGTTAAATACGCGTAGCTGTCATAAAAATAAATATATAGGCACGGTCATATATTAAGACCATTATTAAGACCCTTTTCTCAATATAATTATATAATTATACTATATGACCAAGGAAGTATTACGGCATTTTATGGATGGGTACAAGTTGTAGCCAATAAAAACGACTGCTAATCTTTGGTGTGACTTAGAAATGTATGCTAAACAGGTAAGAAAATTCGCTATTAAAGTAGCAGAGCGGCCACTTCCCAATCAACCCAATCTGCTTACAAAAGAAGACGTTAGTTTCATTACGAGAATGGTAAACGATGAATTGGCTGAGCTCAAAGCTGCTAAAACGCTTACCGATCAATCCGATGCCTTAGTGGATACGATTTATTACATTCTGCACATAGCCTGTAAAAATGGCATTAATCTTGATCCTCTCTTTGAGATTGTCCATGCGGCTAACATGGATAAAGTGGCTAAGGGTGTCAATCGGCGGCGTTCAGACGGGAAAGTATTGAAACCTGAAAACTGGCAACCTCCTGAACCTAAATTGGCTCATATTCTAGAAAAGCAGAAAATACACGGTTCTTTTCCCTATCATTCGGGGTGAGGAAGAATTGTCTTCGATACGCTATCACAACCACTAAGCACCATTTAACCATCGTGTACTGCTTTAAAGGTTTAAGAACATTAGAAATATACATGCTTTATATCATACATGTTTTATAACCATACACGTTTTATATCATACATACTTTATATAAAATGCAATCCATTAGAAATTTGTTAGAGAATGGCATTAGCAAGTCTTAATAACCAAGACATGATATCAATAGGTACTAAAATAGGCGTATTACTATCGCTTATCAAGCTTAAAATCACGCGTACAGTTATATTTACAGCTTTTCTTGGCTATTATCTTGCGGCAGATGTCGCTAGCGGGGGACTGGATATATTAAACTGTGGGATTATGCTTTTTGCGACAGCCTGTGTATGCGGAGGCGTCTGTACGTTCAATCACGTTCTAGAATGGGAATCGGATATAAAAATGAGTCGTACAAAAAATCGCCCCATTCCTAGTAAGATGATCACACCCCTGCAGGCAACTATGTTTGGAAGTGTGCTTGTTTGTCTGGGACTGGTGATTATGTGGCAAGTATTTTCGCTGATTCTTGCTTTGGGAGCGCTTGCTACGGGTATTTTATACGACTTTATTTATACTCCGCTTAAACGCATCAGTGCATGGAATACGACAGTTGGCGCATTGCCAGGTGCACTTCCCGTACTAGGAGGTTCGGTAGCCGCAGCAGATGCCATCACACCAGCAACATTACTTGTATTTTTGATTGTTTTTCTATGGCAGCATCCACATTTCTATGCAATTGCCTGGGTTTATAAAGACGATTATCTGAAAGCTGGCTATAAAATGATCAGTTCTAACGATAAGACAGGTAAACTTACATTTGGTAGCTCACTTATATGCACAGTGTTACTTATATTCATAAGTATCCTACTGCCTTACTATCATGCTAGGTTAGGTGGGTATTACCACATTGCAAACATTTTATTAGCGTTTTGGTTCTTAAACGAGGTCTTTCGTGCCTACCGTCACACAGTCACCCGTTCTGCTCATCGCGTGATTACAGGGTCTGTTATCTATTTGATACTGTGGATTTCTATTGTCATCACGGATGACTTGTTTTTCTCGTAATTTTTTCTTAACCACTCAACTGCCCTAATCTCAACTGCCCTAATATAACACTAATATGACGCTAATAATACTTGATTCTTACTGAAAATACTAGGTTCTTACTGAAAGCAATCTGAGAAAATTAGGAAACTGGGAGTTCTCTCAGCCAGCTATCGCCTTTAACAGAAGAAATTTTCTAAAAATATCCCAACTCACTTGGCGTTATTGTTATAAAATATTGCGTAAGCTAAGAAAAAATGCCTTCTTCCTTCAAAAAATACGACCACTGGACTAAATACTGTAAAATGCAGTGGTCTATTGTTCGACGTGGGATTTTTATTAGGCCCATAAGACTTATAGCCATAAAAAAATTTTTAAAGCTATTTAGAACTAACTATGTCTCCGTAGACCTTACACGCATCGGTAAAGATACGGATGGGGGTTATTTGGTGCCAACTAAAATACTAAGTGATATTAGCAATTGTTTTAGTCCTGGCGTTGAGCGGAAAGTGTCCTTCGAGGAGATCCTCGCCAATCAGTACGCAATCAAATGTTTCCTTGCCGATGCCAGTATCGATAGCCCTCCTACTGCAAACCCAAATTTTGTCTTCGATAAGAATTTTCTTGGAAATCGTAATAAAAATCAATTTATAACATTAAAACATTGGATTGACAGCCACGTGTCGCCGCTGGATACCCATTTGCTACTGCAAATGGACATTGAGGGATCAGAATACGACGTTTTTCTTACAGAAGAAATTGAGACACTCAAACGATTTATTTGTATAATAGTGGAATTTCATTCCGTTGATAATATTCTCTATCCGCAGTTTTTTAGTATTTTTGAGAGCATCTTTCAAAAACTATTTCAAGAATTTTCTATCTGTCACGTTCATCTCAATAATCATAACGGTATTGTCGTTAAGCATGGAATAGAAGCGCCCGAAGTTTTTGAATGCACTTTTTTACGTAACGATTATGCTAAAAAGCTAAAAAACAATAACCCCGTCAATCTTCCCCATCCGCTAGACAGACCCAATCATGCAGGGAGAGAAGACTTAGTCATGCCAGAAAATTGGTGGAACCACTAACCAGCACCTACTCATACACTGTGATAAATTAATAGGATATAATATTAATAATGATGGCAATGATTGAAAATAGCCCAAAAATACCTCACTTTAACTGATCTTTACTATTCGTTTACTAGAAAACTAACTTTTTATAAATAAAATAATATGTTATAATGGATATAATAATTTTTAATCACCAGTAACCCACTATTTAACCAACTATCTTACTGATAAGACACACAGTCTTTATTAATAACCTTTATTAAAACAATATCCACTTTTAAATAAAAATTCAGAGGTAATTTCCGTGAAAATCTATAAAACTACTGCTTTAATGCTAGGAATACTCGCACTTTTTACTGCCTGCGCAACCCCTCCTAAGTCATTAGCGCCTCACCCGTTCACCCAAAATATAAGTGCTGTAAGTTGTGAAAAACTAAGTGCACGACTTGATAAATTGATGGCAGATAATGACTCTTTCTATCCCGTACAGAAAAAACTTGCTAAAAAAGATAGAGGTCTAGTAACAGGGGCGATTATTGGGGGAATGTTCATCTTCCCGCTAGCATTCATTGCTATCGGTGTCAAAGGGGATGGACCAGCCGCTCTAGCTATTCAAAAAAATAAAGGTGAGATTGATGCTATAAAACGAGAACTTAGTAGCGGAAGATGCGCCTAATTTCTTCTCAAAGAATCAAAACATCACCTTTAAACCTGTATTTTTTCTTCTAATCATACTGACATGACTGGTATTAAACTCTATCTTATCAACACCTTATAATAGAGTTTCAAGGTGGAAAAACACCACATATTAACAATTGACCAGGGCACGACGAGCAGTCGTGCCCTCATCTACGATACGCTTACCCATAAGGCGGTAGCCTTAGTTCAACAAGAATTCAAGCAATACTATCCACACAGTGGCTGGGTAGAGCATGATGGAGAAGAGATCTGGCAATCCACCCTTGCCGTCATGCGTAAAGTCATCGAAAAAGCAACTATTCCCGTAGAAAAACTAGCTGGCATCGGTATTACCAATCAACGTGAAACAACCGTTGTCTGGGACCGCATGACAGGTCAATTGGTGTACAAGGCTATTGTCTGGCAAGACAAACGTACAGCGGATATGTGTGCACGCCTCCGTAACGACGGCGTCGGTGATATTGTCCATAAAAAGACAGGTCTTTATTTAGACCCGTACTTCTGTGCAACAAAACTCAGTTGGATTCTCGATAATATTCCTGGTGCGAGAGTGCGTGCAGAACGCGGAGAACTTTTATTTGGCACGATAGACAGTTTTCTCATCTGGCGGCTTACTCGGGGAAATACAACTAACGCGGGCTCTGAAAAAGCGATTCACATCAGCGATGAAACAAACGCTGCACGAACAAGTTTATACAATATTCATACCCATACGTGGGATAAAGAATTGCTAAAAATCTTTAACATTCCCGCTGCTATGGTGCCGCGTGTTGTAGCTTCTAGCTCACATTTTGGCGTAACAGCGAAAGATATCTTAGGAACACCCGTGCCGATTTTAGGCGTCGCAGGAGACCAGCAATCATCGTTATTTGGACATGGCTGCCTCACAGAAGGAATGATGAAAAGCACATATGGAACGGGGGCTTTTTTGCTCGTACACACAGGTGCTACAGCACTTTTGTCTAAACACAAACTGCTTACGACCTGTGCCTGTCGCAGGCAAGACGAAGCGCCGCAGTATGCGATCGAAGGGTCTATCTTTATAGCAGGAGCGTTATTGAAATGGTTTAAAGAAAAAATGAATTTTATAACCTCCTATGATGAAAGTGATTTGATGGCGACCCAATTAGCCAGTAGCGACGGCGTCTATATCGTGCCTAGTTTCAATGGACTCGGTCCTCCACATTGGAATGCCCGGGCGCGTGGTGCTGTATTTGGTCTTACACGGGGCACTTCAAAAGAACACCTTATCCGCGCAGGTCTCGAAGCCATTGCTTTTCAGACGTATGATTTGATAGAAGTGCTCACACGCGATGGCATCAAACCCACCAGTCTACACGTAGATGGAGGTCTGGCGACTAGCGATTGGCTACTTCGCTTCATGACTGAACTCAATCGGCTAGATATTATTCGTCCTAATAGCCTAGAAACAACGGCATTGGGAGCGACGTATCTAGCTGCATTTCAAGCAGGGCTTTATAAAGATAAAAGCATTTTTAATGAACTCAACAAAGAAGGCACTCTAATTACGCCCCATCTAGAAAAAGCGAGCGAAGCCGCTGAGCGCGCTAATGCTATCAAAAATTGGAAAAAAGCTGTACAAGCCGTCACCCTGTTTGCTGCTGAAGACTAATATGGCTTCAGCTTAAAATCGCATAACCACTCCCAAGAACACCACACGAGAACCACGCTAGGTGATTTTCTATTTTCTAAGAGGTCTTGTTAAGTGATTTAGAGAGTGAGTGAACGAATGAGCGAGCATAGAATAATTTCTTTTAAAACTAATCCATACTATTTCAATAATCCGCGCAGGAGCCACTTAGCATCATCATAAAGCATAAGCACCCATGCAGTTATGATCATAAATAAAGGGACGATGACTTGTGAAGGGTCTGAGGCGAGCTCAGCAGCAATAGCGCCCCCTAAGTAAATATTGATAAAAAAGAACCCCAAAGCACGTGTAAGCGGAATAGCAAAACATATAGCCGTTATAAGTTCCAGACACCCTATCGTACGAATAATAGTATCATAGCCCATAGTCCGCATCGTCTCTACCATTGAAGGCTGGAGCGTAAGTTTATTGAAAGCACTTACAAAAAGGGGTATCGTCAAAGCAGCCGCTCCGAAGTTAACAATGACTGTACGACGATGATTCATAACATCTCTACATCTGTAAGTAACAAGAGCAGTCTTTAAAGGAGCGGTTCTTTAACGGGAATGGAAAAACCGCTTGCTTTTTTATGTCCGCCGCCACCATACTGTTCTGCGTAATGAGCACAATCTAAATTTCCACGTCCACGCATACTGACACGTTTAGTATGCAGATTGACAAGAAAAGCATACTCCAACTTATAGCGTTCGAGGGCTTTATTGAGGAGATCAGAACTTTCACTCTCACCGTAAAGAAGACCGTATTTATAATTGTCTTTATCGGAGTGGATTTTAATGTTTTTAAGAAGACGTTCTTCACGAAGATATTGATGATGTTTGGCGGCATTGAGGATCATTTTGCCGTCGTCGACAAATTCTGGAATTGGATTTTTGAGAAATCGTTTAATATAACCCACATCGCCTAGCAATCTATGAAAATAAGCCAGTTCATCACTGGCGGCATGATTCCTGATCCACAGGTCGCGATCATTGGTATAAAGAACAAATTTTTCATAGGGGGCTAGTGAAGGATGGGTGGGAAGGTAATGATCAAAAAAAATTTTAGTGGCGCATTTTTCTATATTGAAGATAATCTCTCCCTTAAGATGTGTAGGAAGTGTCATATTTTCTAGCCACTGCGTGGATTGATGATGATCATAAACGCGGCACGAAGCTTTTTTAGCCGCAAGAATATCAAATAATTTAGAAAACGTTTCTTGGGGCGGGACAATATCTGCAATGATTAAAATGCCCCCTGGTTCTAGAACTTCTGCTGCTTGCAGTGCTTCATGATGCATACGTTCATGAGACGCCATGATATAAAAGATATCTGGGAAGACCTTTTTAGCCAGAACAACTGTAGCAGCGCCGTCAGGACAATTGCGATGTGCAATGATAATATGTCTATGTAGTTCTCCATCGGCTTTATCTTTAAGTTTAAGGTATTTTTTAAGTTCCATAAATATTTAAAATATATAACTGTATACGAATATATGCAGATGCAGACAGCAATTATAAACTACTGCGCTTAGCGTAAGGGTTTTATTACAATCTTATCAAGCCTAGGAAAGTAGTTATCCTTAGAGTAGTTGTCCTTAGATATATTCTGTTCTGACAATAAGCCCGATTAAGATAAGCTCACATTAAATAAACTTATTCAATCAATAAATGACGAAATACTTAGAAATATAGTTAGAAGTAAATTTATTATTAATAACAAGGAGGTATTAAGAAAAGATTATCTGCAAGTCAGTTGGGCATTATACCTTCTAATCTCACCTCAATAAACAAGATATCCATAAATCATAATAGGGTCTCAGTAAATAATATTGGGGTACAGATACCCTTCCCATTTGAGACGAATAGGATGATTGGGTTCCCATGAAACGAAATAAGACATATTTTCATCGGCGGCTGCATTGAGCGGAATTTCGTTTAAGGTGAGGGAAGTTGTTGTCCAGCCTGCGTTTGGAATGTAGATTTCTGTATAAATATGATAAAGTCGTGTTGCGGCGCGTGAAGCGATGCCTAATTTCCTAAGAACAGCTATTTCAAGGGCAGTACGTTCTGTGCAGGCACCTACACGTTTGCGACCTAATTCTTCAGCGGTCATGTACATATCCTTGATGTTATAGTAGGTGAGATTGCCACTGAAGAAGAGATCACGTTTTTGCCAATCATAATTGATTTCACGATCGAGAATCCGTGTGAGTTGTTTCCAGAGGTCTGATATAGGAGCATTGGTATCAATTCTTCTGATAAGCGAGTCGATATACGCGGAGGGAACAATTTTTTCAGAAAATTGGGTAAATTCTTGATGGATTTCTGGAGCTTGTTCTTGCATGGTGGCTAGATAAGGCTTAATCGTATAATTCTTACCCTGGACGATGATATGGGTATCGACGAGTTGTTCTAGGTCAATTTTATAACTTAGATCGCTATGAAAAGTAACGATTTGTCCTTTGGCGAATGGAACGGAGACGAGCGATTTAAGTGGGTCACTGGCTTTTTCAGAAAAATTGGTTGTTCCTGCAATGGTATTCTTTTTATATAAGAGTTCGCGTCCATTTTTTGAAAAAGGAATATTGATTTGAAGTTCTAGGTTATCGTTTACGGCGAGCGATTTCATGCCCAGTTGATAAAAACCGCGTGCTGTGTACTGGGTTAAAATGTACACGTCGGCAATATTGGTGAGTCTAGATACCGCTGGAAGCAATTTATGGTAGCGCACATAGAAAACGCCCAATTTTTTATCGATATATTCGCTGAGTGGAAATTGATTGAGCGGCGAGAAGCCAGCCCGTTTCAACCTGCTTATCATTGGAAAATCAATGGCATTATGGAAGCGAACGATGACGTATAATTTTATTGTTAGGACTTGGTTAAGTTTGTCTCTTAGCGTAGAATTTTTAAAGTCATCACTACCGTATTTGATGATAGATAGGTGTGCGTCTGGAGAGAAGCGTCTTTTGATGTCTTCATATTCGCTACCGAGGGTGTGCGAGAAGACCTCCGTTTTAGCGGCTGGAAGATCATACAATTCAAGCGAAAACAGTAGATCGGAGAGGTTTTGTGCCGGGTTCTCGGTAGGTTCTTCTTCTACAGAAACGACTAAGGAACTCTCTTTTTCAAGTGTATTGGCTAAGTAGGCAGAATTTCCTGTGCTTTCATCTGAAGAAGAATGAGCAGCAGAATGATTGGATTCCCTCTTCCATAATCCTTTGAAGGTATTCTTCAATGATTGGAATCCCGCTATTAAGGTTTCTTGATCGGGATTGGATGTGGATTCCGTGATATGTTCTGAGGTAGGCGTATTATTGATATGAGATGAAAGTGATTGTTGTTTCTGTCTAAGCTGGATACTGTAGTAGACTAGGACGGCAATAACAAAAATCTGAACAAAAAAGACAATTTTTAAATATTTTTCCATGATTGATAGACCAACCTCAATATTTTAAATTTTTTAGCGGGGTAATAACGAACACAATTGTATATTTCTCTGTTTTTCTCTGTTAATACTGACGACTAGACGGCATACCGAACCCATATGCCCATGTTTTATTTAAAAAACTAGTAATTTCAATAAATACTCTCTGTGAATAATAACGAACACAGAACTTATCCTATGCTATTTCAATAAATACCTTCTTTCTTTATACAAAAAACTTATCCTATGCTATTTCAATAACCACTCCCTTTAAAAGATAGCATATTCTATACCAAATGTCAATCTTAAAACGTAATTCTTAATATAAATCCTAAAATTAACCTAAAAACATAGTTCTTAAAAACAACCCCCAAAAAACAACTCTTAAAAAACATATAAATTAAGAATAAAACACCCACTAATAAAAAATATGAAGAGCCGTTAAAAAATATAGAGGCAATATATTATATAAAGTCAATACGAGTTTAACATGATTTATTACGAATAAAACCGATTAAATACACTCAATTTATTTTATTATTAGCCACCATCGTACACAATGCCATGATGTATGATGTATGATGCTATTTTTATTATCGTCATTTAATGTATTAAATAGCCACAGAAGTGCAGTTAGAATGGTTATTGCTATTCGTTATTGAGATATATTGGATTGAGATATATTGGATTGGGATATGTTGGATTGAGCTATTATTATATTGAGATGTATTGTATTAAGATAGCAAGTTATGAAGTGAGATTTAGCTTAAGATAGCGAATTGTGAAGTAAGACATTGCTAGCTGTGGCTGAGAAACCACTTCGCATAAGAAGTGCCGTGCTGGGATAATTTTGTGTAAGTGTTTTAACTTGAAATATACGAACACCTAGACAAGAAAGAAATTTAATCGCCCAAGCATTGAGTAGTGTCGCTAAGCCATTTTTTCTATAAGCGGCATCGACAATAATATAATCCAAACTTCCCCATCCCTTATTTGTTATTTGAGAAAGCGAATTATTGACAATAAATGAGACAAACCCTATAGGCACACGGTCACCTTTGACGTTCATTTCACACAAACACACATAATGATTATCTAATTGGAAGCTTTGCTTGAGGGTTTCTTGATAGATCTGCTGTACCATATCAGAAGTAAAATGATTGTCATAACTATAACGCGTTGGAAAGGTTGTCTTAGCGACAAGCGCCGTAAGTGCTGGCAGATCCGCTAAATGCGCCAGCCGAAAGGAAAGATCAGGCTCTTTCCACGCTAAATCATTTATACAAGCAAGGTCCCTTTTTAAAATAGCAGGAAATGGGTCTTCTTCCGCCAGAACAAGCGTATAGATCGTTTCACTAGCCACATAATAAAAACCATTATTAAGCAGGGCATTGATAGCAACTGTGTTTTCAGAGGGAAGACGTGTGACTATGAATTGAGGATTACTTTTTATTGCGGCTTGTTCGCTGCCATCGTTTGTTTCGGTTAGCGTAGACACAGGCAAATTATTCGCAGACAAATTATTTACAGGCAAACTATCTGCAGGCAAATTATTTTTTCGACCACCTGACATCGCTTTAAGCATGTTCTGCCACAATATGTGATACGCTTTTTCTTCAACATTCACATCAAAATTAGCTTTTTTTGCGGTGCGATCGGTCATTTCCTGCCTATTCATTTCCTGCTCATAAGTAGCAATGAAAAAATCTTTAAGCAAATACACTTCCTTTTTTAATACATTTGAAAGCAGTGCAAATGGTTTAAGAGAACCTATTCCTATAACACGATCGGAAAAATTAAGAGGTGGAGCGCTAGCGTTATATTTTACATTGCTTTGTTGAGCGGAATGCTGCTGAGACTGCTGTTCTTTACTAGCATTCTCTGCTATTTGAAATAATTCTTTAATGTCCGCAGTTGATGTGATTATTGGCTTACTGTCTGTCAATACTGGGTGATCTGAGTGATTATCTGTCGATATTGGTTTACTATCTGTTAATAATTGGAGTTCTTTGACGAGTTGTTCTCGAGTGACCACCCAGGCGTAGCGTTGCGTTAAGAAATTTTCACGGAAAAACGCCCCCAATGTTGCTAAGTCAATCTTTGTGAACTTATGTTGATAACGTCTATAGGGATAATTTGTAAAGATGTTATCAATTGCCTGCAGGAAATTTTGAAGAGTGTTACTGTTTTGTAGCGTTGAGAATGGTTCTTTATGAGCATTTTGCCTTAAAGTAGGTGCTTGCATGCGATAAGTTGCTTCTGTTACTTTTTTAGCGGGAGCACTTTTAGTTTCTTGCAGTGATTTCACCATTTTAACGTTGTCGGCCATGTATTACTAACTTTTTACAGTATTACAACATATCGTTCATATATCACTTGGATATTTGAGATGTTTGAGATACGGTTATTCGAGACATAATATTTAAGATGGGGTATTGGGGATGTGGTATTGGGGGTATTTGAGATATTTAAGGTATAGTATTTAAGACTGCGGTATTTGGGGTATTTGAAATATTTAAGGTATAGTATTTGAGATTACGGTATTTGAAGTGTTTGAGATACTTAAGGTATAGTATTTGGGACTGCGGTATTTGAAATATTTGAGGCATTTGAAATATTTGAGATATTTGAAATATTTGAGATATGATTGAAAACTAGCCGCAAAAAAGGTTTATTTATCAGAAGGTTTTTATTCATCAAAACAGATCAAGGGGAAGATTCTCTTCTACCTCCAGATCATAATCAATGTCTTTCCTGCCAAAACCAAACAAACCTAAAAAATCATTCCAATACCCCGTTAAATCAGCCATGTCGCTGAGATTGGCTTCATTGACAGCATTCCACCGGCGTGAAACTTCTGCTTGAACGCTAGGATTGAGCTCAAAATCATCCAATCTAAATAACGGAGGCCACTGTGAATGTGACTTCGAATGTGTGGTTTTTTCCTGTTCTAATCGACTTATTTGCGAAAAAAGCCGTTTTATCTGCGCGGTCGTATCTTCATGGAGATTGTGTTCTTTCATGACCTTGTATAAAATAGAGACATATAACGGAAGGATAGGAATAGCAGAAGAAGCTTGTGTGACGAGGGCTTTATTGACAGAAATACTGGCGGCGCCAGTGATTTTTGATGCGGCGAGTTTTTCATTTAATTGCATAGCCGTTTGTTCTAGGTCGTCTTTAGCACGACCTATCGTTCCTTTTCTATAAATAGCCGCTGTAATTGGACTTCCTATATAAGAATAGGCAAGGGTTTTAAAGTTTTTGTTTAAAAGTCCAGCCGCTAGGAATGTTTCCACCCAAGCAGCCCAATCTTCGCCGCCCATAACCTTAACAGTAGCTGTAATCTCAGCTTCACTGGCCGCAGCAATAGTTACGTCACTGATTGCACGTGTGGCGACATTGACCGTTTTAGACGTGAGTTGTTCTCCAATTGGTTTTAAGACAGATTGATAGGATATTCCCGTAGTTTCATCGACGCGCTTAGGGGCAGCGACACTGTATATCAGAAGATCAATGTCCCCAAACTCACTGCGAACTATTTCACAAGCACGTTCTTTAGTCGCCTGGCTAAACGCATCTGCATTGAGGGTGCGTGCAAAATAGCCTTTATTTCGTGCAATCTGTTCAAAAGCAACCGTATTGTACCATCCCGCACTAGCCGTACGTCCAGTGCGCGGTGGACGTTCGAGGGAGATATTTAACGTACCACACCCCGCTCCAAAAGTTGCCGCAATTCTACTAGAAAGACCATATCCCGTTGTTCCACCGATAATAACCGCTTTTTTAAACTGGGTGGGAACTTTCGCGCTGCGCTCTATTGTTTCGATCTGGCTTAGCACATTTTTATGACATCCGCCAGGATGCGCCGTAACACAGATAAATCCCTTGATTCGCTCTTTAATAACCATACTCATAACTTCATCTCGCTTATTAATCACAATCCGTCACAATTACTCCCAATTGCGATTATCCCAGACGACTGCAACCAAAGACCATCTAACCAATCCAATTTATTTCCACTGGCTACGTGCCAACATCGTGATTGTTAATTGTGATAATTAATTGTGATAAAATTGCTTTTTTATTTCGATGCCCTATTTAATTAAGGCAAATACCCCAGTCATCAATATATACCCAAGTAAAATATAACGTAGCTGTAACCATTCATAACCTTCACATAGTCTTTATACTAGATCATCACTGCAAACTCACTGCAGCTATTAGCCTTTCTATACCATTCGTGGTTTTTTTGTGATTTGTAGCTCTTTTTACGATTTTTTGTAATTGAAAATTATAATATGCACTCTGAACTTCACGCTTCGAAATCACAGACAATCTAACACTCTATGCACATATATTTAAAGAAATGTTCACTTTAGACCTTAAATTTGCTAATTCACATGGATATTAACATATCATTTACTTGATCTTAGAAAAACATGTTAGAATGATTGAGATCGACAGGTCGTACATTGAGCCAGCTGCAGTAGATATGTTAACAGTAGATACGTTATTTTCAGTGTTTTTTATCGAATAATACCAAGTTTTCTAATATGGAGATTCCCAATGCAAAGTCTTCCTTCCCATATGCCATTCTCCCATTTGTTTTTACTATCGTCATATAAATCTTAGATAATAAGTTTGATTCTACAGATCATGTGGTATTTTTGCTTTTCTCCTTCATTTTATCTCGCGTAAATTATCCTAGGCAAATGTTCATTAAACTTTTATTAAAAAAACCCGTTTTTAATCATATAACCATTATAGAATATACGTGAATATAGGTGTATATAGAGTCTAAAGGAGTGATACTGCCTTAGTTAAATCACATTTTACTGGGAGTCATTTATAAAATAGCCATAATTAGTGGAGGGGTCTCCCTCGCTACCAGATCGATCTTTCTCCGCAGCAAAAAAGCGAATTCTCTAAATACCCTCGATTGTTTTATGAATCTTATGATATTTAATTGAAAAATGAATTCAAATCTCAAAAATAATACCATTGCCGCATTGCATTCACGTGTTTGTTCTTCAGAAAAACATTTAACAACAGCACATCGTTTCCAACGGAGTCCCTCCTCTATCATCAGTGCCTTAATAAGCACATTCCTAGTACTTATTGTACTGCTGAGCTGTACAAGTACAATCGGACAAAGAAACATCCAACAAGAATTTTCTGACAGCACCGACATTTTACTTTTTACGCTTTCTGGGGCAAGAAACCCCTTTATTACAGGAGACGTCAACTTTGCCATCGACAACGAAAAAAAAACCATAGCCCTATCCCTAACCGCCGCAGACCTCAATCCCAACGCAGTTATCAATGCTAAAACAAAGTTTATTATTGATCTAGCTTTGCCAGAAGGAGCGAGCATAGTTGTTAATGGACAGGTCATTCGCGATCAAACCAATCTCACTTTATTTCTAGCCAAAGGTTTCTTCGAAGGACGGCAATTGCCACTCATCATCATAGCAGAAAATAAAACAAATAACGAACACTATACCATTTCCAGTCGCTTTGAAAAACCTACGTTTTCATTCAGATACGACAAATATAAGTATCGCTTCAAAACAAAACAACGCAATATAACCATCAAAGCACCCTCAACTAAAGGCTCTGCTAGAGGCAATGTTTTTTACAGTATCTCACCCATCGATAAATACGTTTATCTCAACGCAGACGGGTCTCTTACGTTAAATCCAAATAAAACAGCCCTTAAAACCACCACCCGAAAATACGTCGTTCGCGGGAGAAGACAAGGCATTCGCTCTACTAGAACACTCAGTATCACCTTTTATCCCAACGCGCCTCCAACCCCTCCCGCGTTAGTCTACCCTACCGATCAAACAACCACCATCGAACGCAATAAAAATTTAAAATTAACCTGGAAACCAAGCACCAATACAGACAATGATCCCATTTCTTACAAAGTCCTCGTCTATGATAGCAGTACCACCGCTGGTAATAAGCCAGACGTTCCAGTCACAGACAAAGCCAATTCTCAAATCGCTCCTATCATTGAAGCTAGGACAACCCAACCCTTTTATACCATCAACGCTAAAAAACTCAATCCAGAAACATCATTTAATTGGAAAGTTATAGCCAGCGACGGTTATGACACAGCTGCAAGCAGTTCTTTTACATTCACAACCGTTACCAATAATGCGCCCAGCGATTTTTCAATCCTAAACCCTACCGTCAGTGCCTCGATCAATCTCGACAGTAGTCGTGGATCAAAATTTAACTGGACGCCTAGTGTAGATGCGGACAATGATCCTATTTCATATTTCCTTTACCTATCTAGTGATCTTAAAGCGATCCGTAATGCTATCCGTGTTCCCGCTTCCAATAAAGAAGAATTCAAAAAAATCAATATCTTGCAAGTGATCCAATTAAAGAACCCACAATACACTATTCCCCATAGATGGCTCGCTCCTAATACCACCTATTACTGGACGGTAAAAGCAAGTGATACCTTTTCCGACCGCGTCGCTCCGATAACAGATTTCATAACGATTTACGAAAGAACACCTATTACGATCTTAACGCCGCTTAATAACAGTGGAAGCATCAATGGTCTTTTGCCATTTGATCTCGAGTGGAATCCTCCTCAAGATTTTACTCCTGCAGAAGACCCCCTATACTATAACATCTACCTAAGCACCAATGAGCGCGCTACGGTCTTAGAAAAAACAGAGGCGCTGCTCGCTGAGAACATAACTCAAACAAATTACACCGTCACAACCCAACTCAATACAAAAACAACCTACTACTGGAAAATAAACGGAACAACCACACCTAACACTCCTTCCCAATCCAAATCACCTCCCAAGCAACAACCACCGCAATTCATCTCGGCATTGTCAAGTTTCACAACAACAAACAACGCACCCACACGCCCCAAACTGACCTATCCGCTAAAAGGCATGGATGATCTCCCACGTATCAATGGTGTTTTATTGTCATGGGAAGCGAGCACAGACCTAGACGGTGACCCGATCTCTTACAATGTTTACCTCTCTCGTACAGAAGATGATATTTACTTAGAAGAAAAGACGGCTGTAATTGCCACTGATATTAAAGAACCCAGTCACATTGTCTCCGCTAAAAATCTAGTCCCCCGCACCCAATATTTCTGGAAAATCGTAGCCACAGATGGTAAGTCAGCTACGAGTTCTTCCACCTATCGATTCATCACGGGAAAAAATATTCCACCCAAAGCACCTACTCCGCTTACTCCCATTGCCATTGACCCCGATACGTCATTAGTCAACCCAGAAGTTTCTTATAGAAAAGGCGTCTCCTTCACATGGAGCAAACCTTCATATCTAGAAAATGATGAAACTTATACTGTTCTCGTCGATACCCGTATTGAAAATTTAACCCCAGAACAAGCACTCTTTAAAAGCAGACCCCTCTCTAATTACAAATTTATACTCAAAGACTTAGAATTCAGACCCAAGCAAGAGTATTTCTGGAAAATCATTGCCTCAGACACCTACGGGGCTAGCAATGTTTCGCCCCCAGCATCATTCAAAACAAAAGGCTTCTCATTAGAATTGAGTCGTCGTCTCATCACAGCCAGAGACCCTAACAATCTTTCATTCACGCTTTTTGTAGCGAGCATTGATTTTCTTAAAGAAAATAAACTGAGCTATCGCTACATACTAGCAGACAACGACAAAACAACCCCAAATGTAACAGGTCAAGCTGATATCAATACAGCCACAATAACGCAGAAACTTGATATAAGCGACCTAGGTGCGGGCAAACTTACATTGACCGTGAATATTGTCAATACAACAACCGCTAAGACCGTTGACACTTTCAAAAGACAACTGCAGCAAGAAAATTTTATAAAAATCACCTCGCCGCAGGCACTAACCCAAATAGGTAAAAGTCCCCAATTTCCGCTCTCAGGAACTTACACCGTTATGAAGAATCTCAATCTCGCCAACGTGACGTTTACTCCCATTGGAAATGATAACAACCCCTTCACCGGTAAATTTTACGGACAAAATTTAACCCTCAATAACTTTACAATGCTCCAAAACACTTCCAGAAGTTCTGGCATGTTCGGTACAATTAAAGATGCAACTATCCGTGATGTTGTCATTCGTACTAGCAAACTAGGAATTACGGGTGGGAATTTCACAGGCGGTCTCGCCGGGAAGATCACTGGCGCTTCTGTTATAAGCCGCATTGTTTTTTATGGCAGGGTCAAAGGAAGTGATCAGATAGGCAGTATTGCTGGACGCATCAGCGGCAATACCGTTATCAGCAATGTCAGAAGTCATGGCGAAGTGATCGGAAAAGACACCGTTGGCGGACTCGGAGGTAGAATTTACAGTGGCGTAAAGATTGTTAATTCTAAATCATTTGCTAAAATATCTGGTGTTAACGATATCGGAGGATTGATCGGCCGTGGCATTGATATTAGCATCGACCAGAGCAGCACTCAAAACGCCGTACAAGGACGTAACAATATTGGCGGTGTAGCAGGATCACTACTGCAAAGCTCCGTTAATCGCACCTCTTCAACATCTCAAATCATGGGCGTTAGAAAAGTAGGCGGCATCTCAGGGACTATCAGCGCCAGCGAAATTCTAAATTCTTACACAGTCAGTAAGATCATCGCTATCACTTCCGCAGGCGGCATCTCAGGCACCACCTTAAATAAAAGCAAAATCAACAACACTTATAGTGAAAGCCGCCTCAGAGCACGTAACAATGTAGGCGGCATCACGGGCATCATAGGTAGCAATAGCTTCATTCTCAACAGTTACGTACGCGGAGCGATTATCCCCACTCCAGATAAAGATGATACTTCCCAATTGAAAGATTTTGGAGGTATCGCAGGACGCACCGAAGGGAGCAATACACTTAAAAATAACTTTTATAGTTTTAGAGCCATTGACCCCATCAAAAATTTTAATATTGAACTTACAGAAAAGAAAAAAGCTCGCTCGCTTAGAGGAAATAGAGGTACCAATGTCCCGTCATTAAAAAAAGCCAGTACATTTCAAAATTGGGATTTTAACAATATCTGGCAACTACGCCCTGATATCAATAATGGCTTCCCCTTCCTTAAATTAAATCCTATTAAGTAAAAATTTCCTCTCCTTCCTGCTCCTAGTACATTCTCCTTCCATCAGCTCCGTAACAACTCCTCCGTAACAACTCTATTATAGGCTACTAAGGATTATGCCATTGTAGGATATGCCGTTATAACATTAGACCATTGGAATATTAGGACTACCCGGCTAAAAAAACCTACTCCATCATAAAACATTGAAATTGCAACCATGTTATCTACATATGCTGATCCCAATGAAGAAGACTTGACACCCAGTGACCAAGCACTTGCCGAAGAGTTTGAAAGTCCTTTTATCTTTACGGTAAGTGAGTTCACTAAAAGCCTCACGAGCATTATTCGATCTAATTTTACATCGATCTGGATCAAAGGAGAGATCTCAGATCTAGCCGAGTCTGCACTCGGTCACATATACTTTAAACTCAAAGACGAGCACGCGCTCCTACAAGCAACCGTTTTCAAATCACAACTAGTCAGAAATCCCGCTTTAAAAGCAAACATCGTAGCAGGGACTATTGTCGAATGCTTAGGTTCATTAACGTTTTACGAAAAACGTGGAAGTTGTCAATTGTTAATTCAAGAAATTCGTTCGATAGGTGTAGGTGATCTGCAGCTTGCTTTTCTAGCGCAACGTGAAAAGTTTATCAAAGAAGGTTTATTTGCTCCCGAGCACAAACAACCCCTCCCACTCAGTGCCACCCATATTGGTATTATCACGTCCTCGACAGGAGCAGTCATTTCCGATATGCTCAATGCTTTCAATAAAGCCGCCAAGCACGTCTACGGAACTTTTGCCCTCACCCTTTATGATACCCCAGTGCAAGGAAGCGACGCTGCTAGCGGGATTGTCAAGCAGATCAAATGCGCTCATAAAGAAGGATTGGCAGATATTCTCGTCCTAGCCCGTGGTGGCGGCAGTATAGAGGAATTGGCTGTTTTTAATAATCCCGCTGTTGTCCGCGCTGTTGCTTTGAGTACTATTCCTATCATCTCAGCCATTGGCCATGAAACCGATTGGGTTTTTACGGATGAAGCAGCAGATTATCGCACCTCGACACCCACAGCAGCAGCAGAACACCTTCTTAAAAACCGCGCCCGCTGGATAGAAAACATCCTCGCATTAAGAATGGTAGCCCATGAACAGATCAGAATGAAACTACGTACCCTAACCTATGAAATAGATAGAGCTGCTCCATACAAACTGCAGTCTTTACTAAAAAATAAAATAAACACGCACCACCACCAATTACGCCTCCTACGTTACGCCTGCACTCGCAATCTCAATGCCCTAGTCCAAACCTCGCGCAATGAACTCTCGAGATTAAATCAATTGCTTTCCTCTCTAGCACCACAGCAGATCTTAAAACGCGGATACGCAGCTATCGAGAAAGACAAAACCCGAATAACTCACGCAGCTGCCCTCAAAAAATCCGATCGCATCACGCTTATCTTCCAAGACGACACCCACACAGCCGATATCCGCTAATAACTTCAATAATACTAAAAAACAACACCGCTTTTTACTTTATTCACGCAATGTTTTTATTCATCCCGTGTATATGACTTCCAAATGACACATGACTTTCTTAACATGGTACGCTATAAAAGAGGGGAATAAAGAATATCTTAACATTATCCTAGCACTGAACCTACCTAGCAAGCAAGCTAGCAATGACTCGTCTACTGAGACCAGCCAAGCTAAGATCATTGCTAAAACTTTTGTTGTTACAGACCTCTCACGCAACATGCTTTCCTGGCTCCATGAAATTTTTACACTAGCTAACATTTCCATCAAAGACCTCGACGCACTAGGAATCCTGACAGGCCCAAATTATTTTACAACCACGCGCACTATTCTTATCACCGCCCAAACGATCAATTTCATTCATCCACACATTAATGTTTATGCCTGTTCTAACTTTCTTCCCCTAGCCCTAGCTGCCAGCTATGAACTGGCTAAATCACCCGAACATTCAAATATAAAAGCCACTACTATTTTAGCACTTATCATTAAAAGCCCCCAAAATACGAACTTGATACAGTATTTTAAATTGCAGCCCATCCCATCAAAGCTAAAACCCATAGCAACTAGGACAACTTCCCATTACAAAAATACCTCACATTTTAATACAGAAACAGCCACCCAATTTTTGCGTCCACTTCCTAAGTTAATTCCCAGTCCCTTAGGAACACCCTATGAAATAACAACCACAGAACCCCTAAAAAAACTCTCTGCCAACATCCAAAATCAATTGCAATCGCTACGCAGCCACCCTACCGAGCCTATTAACATGGTGATAAAAAGTGATACTTCGCTTAACTTAGCAATTCATCGATTACAAAAATACCACCTACTTTCTAACCCAACAAGCACTAACGAAAGATCAGCGACTGCTAAAAATAAAGACTTTAAAATAATAGAACTTCCATCTTTGCCAACCGCACCTACTTCACTATTAAAAGAAAATCTCATCACGCTCTTTTATCATGAACATCTCTACAATCTCTTCAACCTAAAAACAACCTACACAACTCTTCGTCCTGTTTACATTGAACCAGGGTATAACCACTGATTTAATTTCTAATTCACAGCAACCGTCGTAATAACATTAATGGAGTAACTTAAAACAAATGAATCTACCTACACTTCTAGCGCTCACGTACTTTCTAGTCGGGTTAGCCATGCTTATCAAAGGCGCTGATATTCTTATCAATCAAGCTATGAAAATAGCGACACGTCTTAAAATTTCACCACTTATTGTGGGCATTGTTCTCGTATCGTTTGGAACTTCGTTGCCTGAGCTAGCGGTTTCTATTGCAATTAGCATCGAGCAGGGACCTAGTGATATTATTGTAGGCAACGTACTTGGAAGTAATATTGCCAATGGCTTATTAGTACTGGGAACGGCGGCTGCGCTGGGAGATATTGTCGTTTCAAAGGAAGTCCTTAAAACTCACCTTTCAATGGGCGCTATCGCATTGCTACTATTCGTACTCTTTTATTTTTATGTGACTCCTTATACGATAGACTCTGTGGAGGGATTAGGAGTTCTTTTGGCAATGGGTATTTATTTGTGCTTACTCTATTATTTTAGCTTGAAAAAAAAAGCCCCCCAATCAACTTCATCTGCTAACTTAGAACATACTGCTGTTCCTAAGCAAGAACTTGAGGTAGAACAATCATTTAGCTGGGGTAAGGTTGGCAGTCTACTTGTTATAAGCATCGTGTTAATTGGCGGTGGCAGTGAATGGGTCTCGCACAATGTACTCGTTATCGCAACAACCGTTTTTAATAGCAATGAAGCTTTTGCAGGTGTGATTTTACTTGCCCTGGGAACTTCATTGCCTGAATTGGTAACGTCAATCGTTGCCTTTAGAAAAGGTGAAAATGATCTTTTATTAGGAAATGTGCTTGGTTCGAATATTTTTAATCTGCTTGCTATTATTGGCGTTAGCGCCGTTGTTGCTCCACTTACGGCAATTAGCGACTACACACGTGAACTCTGGGTCAATGGCGTTATTATTATGATCATTGTTTTATTTAGCTTTACGGGGAAGGCCTACACACTTTCACGGAGAAATGGCATCATTTTTCTGATGCTTTACTTAGTCTACTTACAAGCTTTTTTAAATGAAAATATAGGCGGATAACCTTTGAATTAGCAATGTGCTCACTAGTCCCCTTTATATTTCAAGCTAGTCTCCCCTACTTCAAGCCACGTGGCTACTATTTTCAAGCCTAGCCAATTATTTTTAAAGAGTACTTCATCTATTTTCAATAATATGCATTATAGAACTATCATTGATTTAGTAATACTGATCTCTATAATATTAGATGCAGATTACTAAGTGTCTTATATTTCCTTAAATATTTAAATGAAATAATACACTTATCAGTCCAAACAGTCAAAAACCGCTTCCTCCAGTTTTTCTCGTTCTGGATTAGTAAAAAAATTAGTTATAGCAGCTTTATTAAACTTTTTCTGTTGTTGGAATGCTTTTCTGATATAAACAGCAAATCCGTATTTCTGGGCATTCATCTTATTATTAAATTCACTTTGATATTCTTTTAATCCCTTAAAGAATTTATGTAATTCATTTATCTCTGTTCGACTTAATAAGTTTTTGCCTAAAAAAAATGTAACGTCCTCACGTGAAGCAAATAGGTATATGCCATTAAGTCTTGGCAGACCACTATTCCATACTGGTTTTCCTTGTTTACTGGCAATAAATTTGGTTTCTATTGTAATTATTCTATTATTATCAAATATTAAAAAATCAGGATAGTTTTGTGATCCAAATGGCTGTACCATAAAATGCTGACTTTTTGTAGTGAATGTATTTTTTAATATATGTTCATGATCTTCGGACAACACAATTTCTTTAATTTTTTTATATGAATCTTTACCATTATCGATATCACTTTTGATAGATTTTACATACCCTATATTGGCTAATTTTGCACTAATGCGTTCTTCAAAATACTCTCCTTTTCCTTGAGATATATAATTTTCTTTATTATCCTGTATATCTTTAAATAGATCTTTGATATTAGCCATATTTGCATGTATATTCCTTAACGACGTCACCTTTTCTAAATCCTGGAATGCTGGTAACATTTTTCATTGCCAGAGTTTTGTAATTGATGCCCTTATAAAGTCTTTCAAAAATAGTTTGATTGGGTGCTTTAAATAACATCCATTGTTTATGCTTTTCGCACTTGGCTTCTTTTGTTTCTCGTCGTGTGTAATCCTGCCATCCCTGGCTGGGAACGGCAAAATCAAAATCATTGTTAAATACTTTCAATGCTTGTTTCGTATTATTATACTGGTGCATGATAAAGTCATCGTGCTTAATGGGTGGCGGTTCGTACAATCTTTTATTTTTGTAACTGCTTTTAAGACGTGTCCATACTTGAAACTCTGTATTGACTTCGTATGTTTGCTTCTTATCCGTGTAAAATGCTCCTCTTGGGAGATCTTCAGCGTAAATCCACTGCAGGTCTTCATTAATAAGTTTATGGATGAAATACTTTCTAAATATCACGGGGACAATAAAGGCAATCGTATCGGCTATAGTGGCTGCCTTGTTAATGAATTTAACTGCTACTTGGCCTCTGTGTCCGAACGGCGGATTGCCGATAACAACTGTGGTTCGTGAAGAACTACGAGGTAATCGCTGAGTCTTATAATCCCAGTTAAGAAAATCTGTTTTAATAAAATCTGGTCGCAGAGACGCTAGATCGATACCTATTTTTCTATGGGCTTTACCTGGCAATAGATCATAAAAATCACCTTGCCCGGCGCTGGGTTCTATAAAAAACAAATTGTTTACGTTTTTGTGGGTGATTTTTTGAAGTAGCGGTACTGACTGCTCCCAGCATAAAGCGGCTACCTCACGCTTTGTATAAAATTTATCCAATTCCTGCATCTCTAAATAGCTACGTCTACGGCATGATTGAGTTATGCTACCTTTAAATGTGGCATTTTCAGATTATACCATGGGATTGATTGTAGGTGGTGGAAGCTAGCTTAGATTATACCATGGGACTGATTATAGGTGGTGGAGCAAGCCAGCTAGACTGTTAAGGTTTTGCTTTTTATACTTATAAAAGTACCATTCTTTCCGAATATTACAATACAGCAGCACAAAGCCAATAATCTATTAAAGATTATTTTGAGAATTGCTTGCTTTTTAAAGGTTTGTAATGTTTGATTTTATAAAAAAATATTCGCTTTTATTACCTAATTTGAGAACCAATTTATGGGTGCTCATAACACTAGTGAGTTGGAATGGGTATTTATGGGCGAATGAACCTGAAATTTTTGAAACACCTACGGCGTTAACGCTAGAACGCGGTGAATTTCGTATCGGAACACATTATTATGACAGTGGCGGATTATTTTTCCGTGCCGAATTTGGAGCTAGCCCTTATTTCAATCTTGGCATTGTCGAGTATTTTGACAATCTCATTGGAACTAATCCAGACGTTCCTAGCATTCCCAATGCTTACGCTAAGGCTAAAATACCGCTTCCGTCTGGAAAATTAACCTCGCTAGACCTAGCCTTTGGGTACGATGCTATCTATAGAGGCAATTTTAAACCATTTGGGAAGACTAAATTATATGGGATTTACAGTGTATTGACATTGGGCTTTGCGTGGGCGCCTGAGAAGCTATATTCGCCGCATTATTTTTCATTTGGCGTCCGTTATCCCTTGATCTTCAAAATGGACACACCAGATGCCTTTTTCTCCCTTCATTTACGATTTCATAAATACTTCCAATTTGCCACCGAACTTTCTAATATCCACTTAGGAAGAACTTCACGATTTCGTATTTTAAACAATAACGTCATCATCACAGAACTAGGTTACGGCATCACACTCAAAACCACCTTGCAAATAGCAGGCATTAAAACAGGATCAAATATCAATGCGACAAAGGGAAAATTAGGCATTGCCTTTGCCCTTGTCGTTAGAAATTTCTTTTAATCCACATTCTTACACGCTTGTGTCCTTGTAAGAAGTTGATTGCGTCTGTTATGATTAAAATTGTACTTTTTGAGCCATATTCCATCATTGATCGGCTAAGTCCCATTAGTGCGACGAGAGCTCTCTTTGAAATTAGAATTGGAATATATTCACTGAGAGAACTCATCTCAAAAATGGCTCAAACACTACTACCCGACTGTACTGTGACGATTGAACCGCTGAACCCAATCCGATCAGAAGTAGCTGCAACTGGCTTAATGCTTTCTTATGATCTCATTAAGTTACGTCTTCATAGTGATCTATTTTCCAGTACTTTATTAAAATCTAGCTATTTAGACCCCCATTATAACACGCAAACAAATAACATACAGACAGCAAAATCTACACTACAGCCATCTAAAACGATCTTATATTTAAACGCCGCCCTCGTTCCAAATGTAACCTTTATAGAAAAACTCCTAAAAACACTGTATTTAATTGATAAAACCTCGCTGCAACGTAAAATTTCTAATACGCTCTGGCTAGAACAAAACACCGCTATAAAATTTGCTGCAGAACCTGTATTATCGGCTAAATCTGATTCATTTGCCGCAGCCCATGCTTTAAATGCTGAAAAAATCATTGGTTGGCTCACATCAGAAGAAGTCGCCCATCAAACCGACCTTCTAGAAAAAATCAAGCACGCTATAACCCGCAAGCAGCCCAACCCTAAGACCACATACCAATTCTCTGCGACTAAACTCATTGGCACGGAACTTCATGAAATTTTAGATAGCCATGAAGTACTCTTAGCCTCGCAGATTGCTTATAAAGTGAAGACAGCTACTAAGATCGAAGAAATAGCACCCAACGTATTTATTCACCAGGCAGAACCCGTAACATCCTTCCAAATAACTAAAAATCACACTACTGATTTAAAAAACAATCTAGCAAAGTGCACTTTTCACGCCACAGCTCAAAAACCTATTCTACTAGAACACAGTACAACAATATCTGCCTATAACGTTCTTACAGGACCGCTTTACATCGGAATGTACAGTCGTACCGCTCCTAATAGCATCCTTGCCAATAGTAGTTTAGGACATCACACGCGCATTGGCGGGGAAGTGACTAGTAGTATTTTTCATGATTTTAGTAATAAAAGCCATTTTGGGTTCATAGGTCATTCAATCATTGGATCCTGGGTCAATTTAGGTGCTGGAACCACCACATCTAACCTCAAAAACACCTACGAACACATTGTCTTACAACGACTTACCGGTGGCACAGTCCAGACAGGACGAGTATTTGTTGGAGCATTTATTGGTGATCACGTGAAAACAGCCATTTTAACAGGGATTTACGGCGGCAGAAGTATTGGCGTCGCCGCAAGCACAGTGACTACCGTCACACACAATGTCCCGCATTTTACCTTCTTAACTCATTCCACACTTCATCCTAATAACTATCCGCACACAACTACTACTAAAATACCCCCCAACAACGCTAAAAACTACGCTAGAAACAATGCTAAGAAAATGCTCTCACTAGCAAAAATCCTTGCCACACAAAAAGCAATGGGTGAACGACGTAACCTCACACCTACAACCGCAGCTATCAATCTATTAAAAACACTCTATAATCTACAAAAAAGCTCACATTCCAGGTAGCCAACCTTCGCTCTTATTCACCGTTATTGACATCTTATACGGTATTTTTAAGACGTCATCTTAGTTTAACTTAGATTAGGCTTAAATTAACTTGGATTGAAACTAGATTGACTTAAATTAACTTGGATTGAAACTTGGATTGACTCAAATTAACTTGGATTGAAACTTAGATTGACTTAAATTAACTTAGATTGAAACTAGATTGATTTAAATTAACTTGGATTGAAACTTGGATTGACTTAAATTAACTTGGATTGAAACTTAGATTGACTTAAATTAACTTGGATTGAAACTTAGATTGACTTAAATTAACTTGGATTGAAACTTGGATTGATTTAAATTAACTTGGATTGAAACTTGGATTGACTTAAATTAACCTGGATTGAAACTTGGATTAATTTAAATTAACTTGGGTTGAAACTTAGGTTGACTATTGTGTGGTCTGTAATGTAAGCGTGAGAGGTTCTGCTGTGTAGATATAACATGCTTCCGTATTCATAAACATTCCTTGTGAGGCAAACGTTGTGAGAGAGGCATTGTATTCGGCTGTCACCATGATACATTCTGTATTATTTCTAGCTAACGAACCTGGCAAAATATAGAAAATTTTAAGCCGTTGTGTCTGGGCATTTCTGGTAAGTGGAATGGTGAACGTATTGGGTGGAATTCCTGGAGAAAGCAATTTGGCATCATTATCAGCAATAACCGTAAAATCACCTATTCCATCCAGTGTTATTTCATAAGTACCTGGGGTAAGATTGGTGAATTCGTTCGTCTCACTGTTAAAATTAAGATTCTGAGCACTACTCGAAGCGATATTACGCAATGTCCCTTCTATCTTAGCATCACCAATGATTGTAAGTGAAAAGTCGTAGGCAGTCGCTTCACTCAGATCACACGTTGTTTTATCGAGAACATATGCCTGAACATAATAGTCTCTACCCGTTTCATAACGAAGTGAATCCGTTAAATAGTCCGTTGTTCCACAGGTCGTTATATCCGCCTGCATTCGATTTGTTTCCGAAGGGACCGTAATACCAAAATTGCGCTGAGCCGATACAAGGCTAGGCTCAAGTTCTAATCTATAATAAATCATGTGTTTGCTTGTATCTGGCACCGTTAAGATATCGTTATTATTACTGTCTTGCATAAAGGATCGCAATGTTACCATATCACCCAGACCAGGGTAAGCACTCCCTACGATAAACGGATAGGTAGAAACAAATGGCGAAAATCCAAGAAGTGTGCCTTTTTCCATAGAGAAATTATTAGCTGCAGCAGCGCGACTGGCTTGAAAATTAGTAAAAATACCTCGCGCGACATTTGTTGCAGTGATTACGTTCTCCTGTGGAAAATTTTTAAAACTAATGCCTGTCCTCTTCATAATCCGAGCATCATTATCATCATCGTGAATAATCACCCGTAGCCTAATAGTAATAGCCTCTACAGGAGGAGTACTATTATCAGTAGTACTGGCTGTTAAATCAATATTTACCTCGAAGCTTTCACGACGCACCGCATTTCTAAGAAAAGTGACCACACCATGATCGCTCGCATTGGTTGTGACAGTAGCAAGATCACTGGGAGCAGTAACGCTGTACGCAGCCTCATAACGCGTATCTAATTCAGGAATATAATTATTATTGGGATTAAGCCTAGCTGGATAGATCGTGAGCTTTGTATCCACTTCAGGATTGACATAAAACCTATACGTATTATTGGAAATTCCACTGGCAAATTGAATTCGCCCGTCAACAAAATATCTCCCTGAGAGGACATTTCCGACACCTCTCGTTGTATCGATATTATTGCCTAACTTATCACCTTCTACTCTAACGATAACGAGTTCAGGTGGATTAGACCCATCCGCCAATCTTCCAAGATTTGAATTCGTACACGCCATTAATACCAATAATCCAACCCACATCAGACTTAAAACGATTGTCTGCACCGATAAATTTTCTAAACCCGCTTTAATCACATCAATTCTCAACAGATTATCACCATATTGCTTCATTTTTGCCTTATCCTATTCAAATTTATTAAAAATAAAAAACCAGATTTTCATAAAAAATCAAATTCCAAAACTAGATTCCTATGCTAAGGAACAGAGATTAAGACCTAAATAATACCATTGATTTGCTTTTTATGATCAGGTATTTTATAATAAACCCATTTTTTAAATACACTACAACTTTTATGCCGTATAACTATAGGTTCAATACAATTGACTGATTTTCTTAATATTTGTGTATTTATCATGAAAATCAAGATTAAATCAGAACAAATAGACCATCAATTAACTACAATCTGCCTAAAAAACAAGCCCTCATCAAAAAACAAGCTCCCATCATTATCACCGCTAATTTAGCAGCGGTCATTGTAACATATACTCCTAGCAACCATAAAACACGTACTAAAAATCTTAAAACACACAAAATACGTTAAAATACATAAAATATTTTAAATATGATGATAATATATATGAATATATAATGATTGTGAAACATTGTCGCGAATTATCATTGTCGCCAATTATGATTGTTGTCAATTATCATTGTCGCCAATTATCATTGGATCGTCATATAAACCAGCGGGCTAAGTAATGACTGTGTAACGACTGTACAATGATGGTATAATCATTGTGTAGTGATTGTGACTGGCTAGTATTCATGACCCTAATCCAATTAAAACACATTCATTCATTAGAAATCACCTAAAATTCAATCACAATTCAATCACCGATTATACCATTCAACCCCATTACAATTCAATTCCTAATGTATCAATTGATAACAGCACGATAGCTAAGTAACTAAGTAAGCGATATAATATATAATATAATAAGTAAGGGGGATGTACTGGATTCGACATTTGAAGAAGACATGACAATAGCATGGACGTTTAACGAACGTCAATCGTAACAACTGCAGATAACAATCTTGCACTCGCTGCTTAATTAAAAGCAGCAGGAGATTTAAAGACAGGTGGTGCTAAGTGTTTTTAAATTCTCTTTCAATACTTATCAGCTCAATTTAAAAATGCAAATTATTAAATTGAGTTTAGTACTCGCTACGAAAGGGGCCTCATCTTTCGTATTCGTATAAAGGAGGCTAAGAGAAAGAAGTGATGACCGTTTCCTCATACGCTTTCTACGAAAATCAATAGTGAAACTAACCATGTAGAAGTTGTGATGGCTCTCAGATGGACGCGGGTTCGACTCCCGCCATCTCCACCAGTAATATTTTTCTTGACAAAGAACACTTGACCGCTTATCGTCATTCATTGTATAATCTAACTGGGAGGACGCTAGTGCAGAGAACCACACTAGTTCATGATTAAATAGCTAAAATGAAGCATTTACAAACTGATCTTAAGGATTATGGTATTACCGTAACAGACCTTATTCGCAACGCCGCCCCTGCTACGTATTATGAAAAAGCATTAGAAGACCATGAAGGCGGCCGGCTTTCTGATAAGGGTGCTATTGTCATTTATTCGGGGAAAAAAACGGGCAGAAGCCCACAGGACAAACGTATTGTCCGTCACCCTGAAAGTGAGCACAATGTCTGGTGGTCGGCTAATATTCCACTCAGTGAAACAACCTTTATGATTAACCGTGAGCGGGCAATTGATTTTTTAAACACACAACCGCACCTCTATATTTTAGATGGTTTTGCTGGTGTCCCTAAAAAACATCGCATTAAGATTCGCATCATCTGCTCACGTGCATATCACGCCATATTTATGCACAACATGCTCATCACTCCAACAGCAGCAGAACTCAAAACCTTTGGCAAACCCGATTACGTCATTTATAACGCAGGACAGTTCCCAGCCAATCAATACACAGACGGCATGACCTCACGAACAAGCGTAGCCCTATCATTAGAACGCAAAGAGATTGTCATCTTAGGCACAGAGTACGCAGGTGAGATGAAAAAAGCCGTTTTTACAGTAATGAATTACATTATGCCCCAAAAAAACATTTTATCGATGCATTGTTCTGCCAATGAAAGTCCCGATAAAAAAGTTTCCCTCTTTTTTGGTCTCTCAGGAACTGGCAAAACAACTCTCTCAGCAGACGCTAAGCAGAACCTTATCGGTGATGACGAACATTGTTGGAGTGATGAAGGCATTTTCAATATTGAAGGGGGATGTTACGCTAAGTGCATTGATCTCTCACGTGAAAAGGAACCTGAGATCTACGATGCTATTCGGTTTGGAACAGTGTTAGAAAATATTGCGCTTGATCCTACCACACATGAACCTTTATACGAAGACCGGTCTATTACAGAAAATACGCGGGCGGCTTATCCACTTACGTTTATTGCTAATGCTAAAATACCGAGTATTGGAGCAGAACCTGAGCACATCATATTTTTAACATTCGATGCCTTTGGCGTCTTTCCACCCGTAAGCAAACTCACCCTCGAGCAAGCCACGTATCACTTTATAAGTGGGTATACCGCTAAAATAGCAGGAACTGAAGTAGGCATCAAAGAACCCCAAGCAAGTTTCTCAGCCTGTTTTGGTGCCCCCTTTATGGTCTGGCATCCCAAAAAATACGCTGATCTGCTTAAGAAAAGAATCTCATCCAGTCGTGCACAACCATGGCTCATCAATACAGGATGGATCGGAAGTAGCTACGGCGGGTCAGGAAATCGCATCTCACTCAAATACACACGTGCTATCATTGATGCCATTCATAATGGCACGCTCGCTAAAACACCTACTCAGAAAGAACCCTACTTTGATCTTCAAATTCCATTGACATGCCCTGCTGTGCCTCAAAAAATCCTCTTTCCTAAGGAAAATTGGACTGATAAAGCAGCCTACGACCGCAAAGCCAAAGAACTTGTCAACCTCTTTCAAGAAAATTTCAAACAATTCGCCGATCAATAGCACTCAACGCTAAAAATTAGCCCCTCCACATTGCTAACCAACGGTAACACACCTACAATAGTACGTCGCTTGTGAATTGCTAAAAATATTGAATTGCTACCTTAATTTGCTGTTGTAGTAGCATATTCTGTCTCATAATGGCGTATTCTGTCGTGATAGCGTATTGATAGCGCATTGATAGCGTAACGTATGCGTTATCCGTAAGAATTCACACTAAATTTTCTATGCCTCAGTGCAAGGACTCGTGTTACTCCTCAATGCAGGAGCTTATTTGACATTTCACGTCTCAATAGCAAAAACTTATTTGACATCTCAAGTGCAGGAACTTAAAGTTAACCGTCCCAGCGACATTGTCGTTGTTTTTGATAGCCTTTCATGGTGTTTATGGTATTTATGGCGACTCACAGCATTTTATGACAATTTATGGCATTTTATGACAATTTATAACAATTCTCACAGAGTTATAAAATAAGATGCTATTGAATCTAATTTTATCCAATTCATTTTTATCCAATTTATCATATCACTCCTAATATCAACCCTATTTTCCCAGCAAACCAAAACTTACTACCCTATCCACCAGATATTCCGATAACATAATATACGATAACTTCATATATAATGAGCTATGGAAAAAAAGACGACCGTTGTTATTATCATTGTTTTGTTAGCAGGAATAGGAGTGTTCATCGTTTCTATAAATAAAGCTTACATTAAATGGATGCACCTAAAAACAAGAAACGATCACCTTATATCAGTTATTGAAAAACAAAAGCGTGTCCTTGCCAACCTAAGAGAACATGTGCTACTCAAAACAATCTATCAAAATCCCAAGAAAAATACCCCATCCTCACAAAATAACCTCAGTCCTAAGCAAGAACACGCCGCTCTGCTAAGCGGCTATGTCAAACGTAGTGATCACGTTATAGAATTCAAATTGCCTACTTCACATTACTCCACAAACGATGATAAATCCCCGTCTAAATCAGCACCCCACCCCCTTTATGATCACCCAAAGGACAATAATTGGCGTGGATGGATCATTTTCATCTACGTCATATTCACAACATTAGCGATGTTACTCTATTATAACCACAAAAAATCTAAACAACTCCGCTAAAAATCCTACGATTAATGCCTATTCACGATAAAAAATACAAAAAATAATTAAGGTCCTATAAAAAATAGTTAAAGTTCTATTTGATCCTACCGATCATAGACCATGAGAACCTTAGTTTTACGACTCTAAATTTTAATTTAACTCACCTGGCAGGTTTTTTTGGGAGGAAAAATATGCCTGAACGACTTCGTCAATTATTTAACAATGCAGTAGCATTTGTCTCAAGATTATCATTACCTAAGCGTATTTTTCTTGCAGCACTCGTCGTCATCTTAATAGTAGGTGCGTATTTCTCTTTGACCTACTCGACTAAAGTCGAGTACACCTACTTATTTAAAAAGCCCATTTCATTAAAAGAAATAGGAGTCATCTCAGCAGAGCTAGAAAGACTCAATATTCCCTTTGAGATCTTAGAAGACAAATACATCGTTGTTGCCGATGAAGCCACCGGAACACAAGTACGCATCGAACTAGCCCAAAACGATCTCCTCCCCGCTAGCATCAAAGGATGGGAACTCTTCGATATGGATAGCTGGACAACTACAGAATTTGATAGAAATGTCAAATTACGCCGTGCTATTCAAGGTGAAATTCGTAAACACATAGAAAGTCTTAACTGGGTTGACAGTGCCCAGGTTTCTATTTCAGTTCCAGAAGACACCCTTTATACAGATAGAGCCTCAGATGTCGAAGCGGCTATTAGCTTAGTGGCTGCTGAGGGGTATTCTGATAGACTCAAAGACCCTAAAGTTATTAAGGGCATTGAAAATCTGGTCGCACGAGGCATTGACGGACTTGCCCGTGAAAACATTGTGATAACCGATGCTACAGGTAACCAGATCAATTTTTTTCCAGAAGAAAGCTACGAACTCCAGATCAAACAAGCCGTCGAAGAAAATAAGGTCAAAGATCACGAAATAAACAAAATTAAAAAGAAAATAGAGACTTCACTTCACGGAGTACTACCACGCGACAGATTCCGTGTCGCCGTAGACCTAGAATTACGCTTCGATAAGGTCAATATCAAACAAAAAGAAATCCTACCCGTTGTCATCAAAAAACGTACCCCCAATCTGCCCTACGATGACTCAGTCATTAAAGAAAACGTCAAAGTAAGTAGCAAAACACTCAAAGAAAACTTTGAAGGACTAGGCTTTATCCCAGAAGGCCCCCCAGGCCAAGAACCCAACCTCCCCCCAGGTTACAAAGAAAGCCTAGAAGGTAAAAATATTTACAATAAAGATGAAGCTATCAATAACTACGTCAATGGCGAACGCGTCCTCGACCAACAAGAAGACGCCACTGAGATTATCCGCAAGTCCGTTTCCGTAACCGTAGACGGAATCTGGGATTATGAATACAATACCAATGGAGCACGTGTTCTTTCTAATAATAAACTTGTCCGCAATTATACAGTCGTTTCTGTAGAAGAACTCCAAAAATTCAGAGATATCGTCCAGGGCGCTATCAATTACAACGTCGAACGCGGAGATAGCGTTGTTGTTGAAAATATTCAATTTGACCGCACAAAGCAATTTGCTGAAGAAGACGCCATTTATCTACGCAATTATCGTATTCGCTTGGCTCTTATCTATGGTTCTATCACTATACTGTCGATTATTTTACTTATTGTGATTATTCACTGGATCAGAAACCTTATCGAACAATACAGAATCGCTAAAGCAGAAGAAGAGGAACTGTTACGCAAACTACAACGTGAACGAGCACTCAGAGACTTTGACGATATGGAAATCTCAGAAACACCTCCTTCGCAACAAGAACAAGAATCTATCCGCCTCACACAAGAAATAGAAGCTCTCATTCGTGAAAATCCACAACAAACCGCACGCGTCATTTCCACCGTCATGAGTGAAAAGAATTAAACTTCCAGTTTTTATAATTGCATAACCGCTTGATCGCTATCTATCGTGTTTTTGTACGCATTGACGCCTAAACCATTCTAAAATAAATTATCGCACCCCACAGTAATAACGACATCACAACAACGCATCACAACAACGAACCATATAATCCATTAGAACAATATTACAACAATATTAGAACAATCATAGAAAATACTTCACAGACCACCCACAGTATATTTATTCAAAGCAGTGATTTTTCGTCATTGTCTTTAACCTAAACATAACTTTTTTTATATATTCCTTATAGCCTTTTTTATAAGCTTTTTTTTATAGATTTTCCAATCAAATACTATGGCAGAAAGCGAAAAACAACGAACCTTATCTATAAAAAATGCCAGCGGCAGAAAAAAGGCAGCTATCTTTCTAGTCAGCCTGGGTTCCCAAAACGCAGCTAGCATCATGAAACACCTCAAGGATGAAGAAGTTGAAGGCATTTCATTTGAAATCGCTCGGCTCTCGAACGTCTCCTTAGAAGACAAAAATATCATTCTTAAAGAATTTTACGAACTCATCAAGGCATCACGGCACATTATAGCGGGGGGAATCGATTATGCTACAGAAATCTTAGAAGCCGCCTTAGGATCACAACGCGCCAGTGAGATCATTAATCGCTTAACCTCTTCGCTGCAGATCAAACCTTTTGATTTCATTAAAAATGCCGATGCACAACACCTCGTCAATCTACTCCAATCCGAACACCCCCAAACCACCGCTCTCGTCCTCACATACCTAGAACCTAAGAAATCATCTGAAATCCTCTCTCAATTGCCCGTCGATATTCAAACCGACGTCACAAGGCGTATTGCTATCATGGACCGCACAACACCTGAAGTCGTTCGTGAAGTAGAAAGTACTCTAGAAATCAAACTCTCTTCATTTGAATCAGAAGACCTCAGCGTTTCTGGAGGAATCGATACTGCCGCCGAGATCCTCAATCTCGTCGACCGCGCCACCGAGAAGACAATCATTGAAAATCTAGAAGAAAAAGACCCCGCTCTCGCTGAGGAGATCAAAAAACGGATGTTTGTCTTCGAGGATATTATCATTCTCGACGATCGCTCAATTCAGAAAGTCATTCGTAAAGTTGATATGAGCGATCTTACCAAAGCACTCAAATCTGTTGACGAAGAAGTCAAAGAAAAAATCCTCACCAATATGAGTAAACGCGCAGCTGTTATTCTTTCAGAAGATATAGAATTCCTAGGCCCTATAAAAATAGCCGATATGGAACAATCCCAACAACGCATCGTCAATGTGATTAGAAAAATGGAAGAGGAAGGTGAAATTCTCATTGTCCGCGCCGGCGAAGAGAGTAATCTCGTTTAACCTCGTTTAAACTAACCGACTTCATCATCCACCCGTTATTTTTACTGCTTTATCAATTTTTAACTACCATTGCCGTTTATCATGAAGACATACATTATTCCTTCGAAAAAAGTGGTTTTAACAAAAGAAACTGAGGCTATCTCTACGTTCACCGAAGAGGACAATACTTCGTATCAAGCCGCCACAGCAGACCCTACTACAACCAAACCAACCTCTAAAAACTTTAAAGCAGCAAGTGAACTATCACGCGAAACCAAATTACGGCAAACCCAAACACTTATCGCAACCGCCGTCAAAGAACTAGCCACCCTCAAAACCAATATCGCTAACCTAAACAAAGAACATCAAACTAAGCTAGAACAACAACAATCCCAACTAGAACACTTCAAAACAGAACAACAAAACATAGCAGCAAAAACCTTAGCAGAGACCGCTGAAAAACAAAAATCTATCTTAGCAGAAGCAGAAACACAAGCACAAACCATCATTCAAGAAGCCACACAAAAAGGTGAAAATCTCTTAACCGAAGCACGAAAAAATCAAACCCAACTAGAAAACCAAGCCCACACCCAAGGTGAAAAGAAAGGCTTCGAAGCAGGCCTTACAGAAGGACGGAAAGAAAGCGAACGACTCCAGCACTTGACTAAGAAAGTGCTAACAGAAAGTATTCGCGAACGGTCACGTCTCATAGAACGCAGTGAAGTTTATCTACTCGACTTATGCATCGTTCTCGTTAAGAAGATTGTCAAAAATCTAACCGATGACAATCGCAATCTCATCATTCACACGATCAAAGAAGCCCTCAAACGGGCAGATGGATGGGTCCATATCAAAATTCATGTCAATACACTCGACTTAGACCTATCTGAAAAACATAAAGCAGACTTTTACGCCTTGTATGAAAGTATTAAAAATATAACTATTCTCGAAGACCCTGCTATTGAACCTGGCGGCTGCCTTATCGAAAGTGATATTGGCGCAATTGACGCACGGATCTCTTCACAATTACAAGAATTAGAACTGGCTATCCGCGATTTCACACCCATTAAACCGCGCATTGAGTAGCCACGCTTATTTTCTTAGCATTCGTCGTACTTGATCGCAATTTTCTTCCACTAAGGTTCTGCACCCAAGTTTAGATGTATATCATTCTAGCATGTGTTTAGACGTCACCAAAGCTTATGAAAAACATGTTCACGAATTGTCTTGAGAGAGTTCGCCACCACGACTTTATTATTGAAACAACTAAAATCGTAGCTATCCGTGGCAGTCTTATCGAAGCCATTAGACCTCAAACTAGACTTTCAGAAAAAACCATAGATGGGTACCCAAAACACACTTCGGCAGAATTGACAATCCAATTAGGCAGTCAATGCACTATCGTTTCTGAACAGAATCCTCCTATCTTAGGCGAGGTCATTGCTATGAAGGACGATCGTCTTTCTATCATGGCTATGGAAGCGACAACTGAACTCCCACTGCATGCAAGCATCCGCTTTCCTAAGCGAGGACAGAGTTATACTGTAGGTGTAGGGCCTGCGCTTATGGGTCGTGTTATTGACGGTCTTGGCAGGCCTATCGATGGCAAAGGACCTATTATCACAACGGAAGCTAGACCGCTTTTTAGAAGAGCACCGCACGTTCTCACACGAAAAGCTATTGACACACCTTTAGCAACAGGTGTCCGTAGCATTGATAGCATGCTTACTGTTGGCAAAGGGCAGCGCATTGGCATTTTTGCTGGAACAGGTGTAGGCAAGTCGACACTGCTTTCTATGATCAGTCGTCACAGTGACAGTGATGTGGCTATAGCTGCTCTTATAGGAGAGCGCGGGCGTGAAGTTAAAGACTTTATTGAAAATGGACTCGGGCAAAGTGGCCTTAAAAAAGCTATCGTGATTGTCTCTTCGCCAGACGACCCGCCATTAAAACGCGTACGAGCGGCTTACACAGCGACAACCATTGGTGAATATTTTAGAGACCGCGGTCAATCTGTTGTTCTTATCGTAGATTCGCTTACTAGATTAGCTTATGCCCAGCGTGAAATAGGACTACTACGCCAGGAACCTCCTGTTAGCCGTGGCTACCCGCCTTCTGTGTTCTCAGTATTAAATGAACTGCTAGAACGCGCAGGAAACAATGAACACGGCTTCCTCACCGCTTTTTACAATGTCTTAGTAGAAGGAGACGATCTAGATGAACCTATTAGCGATGCGATTCGCGGTGTGCTCGATGGTCATATTGTACTTGCTAGAAAACTAGCAGAAAGCGGACATTTTCCTGCTATTGACATTCCAAAGTCCATAAGTCGCTTAATGCATCATCTAAATGATGCGACTCAGATTACAGCTGCGCAGAAACTTCGCTCATGGATCGCACGTTACCAGGAGATGGAAGACCTTATCAATATAGGCGCTTATATTAAAGGCAATGATCCACTTTTAGACCTTGCCGTTAATCACCAAAATGCCTGGAAAAATTTTTTAATGCAGAAGGCAAATGAAGGTTATGATTTAAAAAAGAGCCAAAACGACCTATTAACGCTCTGTTTAGCTGAGTCTAAGGATTAATTTATCTTTCATATCACTTTTTATAAGAGCCATTGTATCATAGTCATTAGATATTGGTCAAATTTCTGTAATATTACTGATTTGCTAGAACTTATAGCAGCTTATTTTTTATATTTTTATGTATTTATGCTGTACTTATTACAGCCCCAATCTTATAACTCTAATCTTATAACCTCAATCACATAACCCCCATAGAAAATGGTGATATTCTAAAAAAATCCGATAATATTAACGAATACCACTGCTTAACTTAATAAAGCATACCCTAAGCATAATCATTAAATATTTTTAAATAACAGTAATTGCAATACTCACATGGATCGGTCTACAGTTGACAGAGCAGGTGCGCTACTATATAAACTGGTAAAAGAACTTCCCGCAGAAGTTACCCAAGCAGAACTTCAAAACTTCAAAAATATTCTCGACGAAGAGAATTTAACAACTCTAGTCGATCTAGACCACAAACGCTATTTACAGAAAATCGCAGCCCTTAAAAAACGTGAAGAAAGCTTTAAAGAAAAAATAGAACTCAGTAAACAAGCTATCGAAGCATCAAAAAATTACGGTGATACTGAAGAAAAAAAAGAACGCAGAAGTCGTATCACTAAACTTATAAAAAAAGCAACCGACCGCAAATCATCCGTCGATCCTAATAAAAATGATGATAAAAAACCCGAACCACCCCAACAAAAATCTACCCTTGATCTAGAAAAACTCTCCAGAGAACGACGGACAAAGGTTTCATCCGACCTAGAAAAAAAGATCCTAGAACAACAAAAAACGCCTCCACCATCCCAATCATCCCCAACAACAAAAAAAACAACCACCACCCAATTTAATATTCCTGAAGACCTCTCCACACCGCTACCCACACCCTCAACTCTCCTAGCTAGCGATAATAATAGTAGCACAACCACGGGGATACCAACGAGCGCTGCTTCATCACCGCAACCTTCGCCTCCTCACACAAAAGAAAAACCTAGTTCACCAAAGCCTGCTGCCACTTCAAATTTTGCTAAAATCAATACAGGAAATTTAGAATTATTTCCTACTATAGAAGGTCATGAACTAGACGCTAATAATATGCAAGCACTCAAAAAGAAAAGTGCTGCCATCCTAGATACTTTTCCAGAGAATGTTATAGATATAGACAGTCCCTCCACTCCAAAATCAGCCACAGCTCCGCCTCCCAATCCAAACCTCCAAGCAATAGCTAAAGAACCTCCATCACACGATGATAAGCCGTCTCTTCCCTCAATAGAACAGCCGCCCGCTCCTCTGCCAGAAACCACTTCGATAACTACACCCAAAACCACACCGCAAGAAGAAGAAAACGCTATAACAGAACCACAGCCTACTCCAGTAACCCCCAAAGCCGATCTAGAAGAACAAATCCCCCAAATAGAAGAAGAATTTAGTACACAAGCCTCCCCCTCTCACCCAAAACAACACCCCCCCTCTGAAATAAAACCTTCAACCGCAACGCAAACAAATGATCTTCCCCTACTAGACGATAACGTAGGCATAAGTGGTATTGAAAATTTATTCGATGATAAAATAGATAGCCAGCAAGTAGCCGCCGCTAGCTCAGAACCCCTTCAAGCAGAAAACAAAACCACATCATCACCCCACCAACCACTACCCACAACAGAAGCAAAAACAGACAAGGATGAACTAGATGCCTCTAGCACCCCTCCCGCTTCCAAACCACCTAAAAAAATAATTACTTCGTTAGCAGAAAGCAATATTGACCTTAAAAACTTAGATTTTGAAACACCCTCGTTAAAAGAAAACTTAGACCCTCCCCCTACGCAAGAAAGACAAGTAGAACCAGAACCTTTCACCAAGCCCACAGCTAGCAGTGAAATAAAACCAGACCAACCGATAGCCGATGCTCCTACACGCGTAGGCAGTGATATTGATTATGATAGAGCATTTCATATCATTCGTGGCTTTAAAGCAGAAAATAGAAATATTATCCTAAACGCTCTTACCCAAAACAATACTGTCACACATGCTGAAGCAGACGATATTGCTAGACGTGTTCTCGCTGACGAAGACCCCTCGCGCATTGCTAACTTCGTTCGCAATCTAATCTTTCAAAAAACATACCAAGAAACAGCTACTAAACCTTCGCATAAAGAAATCAAACTTGTCGATGAACTCTATAAGAAAGAAAAAGCAGCGACCTTTGCTAAACGGATGGTCTTAGTCCTCCTACTGGCTTTCTTTGGATTTTTTATTTATAGGTATGGAATTGATTATATTCACTCAACTATTCTCTATGAACGTGCTTACAGTCAAGCGAACAAAAATAATTTTATTGTAAGTGAAAATTACTTTCGTCGTGCGCTAGGCATTCGTCATAGCACAAGGGCTATCCATCGGCTGGGGACTCTTTATCATTATAAAAAACGCAATCTTGAAGCTGCTGAGCAGAAATATATTATTGCCCTTAGGGGAAACCCTACCGATAAGAAAACACTGCTCAGTTATACGGGATTACTTATCGATGGGAAACAATTTCCTGAGGCGAGTGAAAAAATTGATTTTTTAAAGGCGACGTTCTCCACCAGTGATAAAAATGTTCGCGAAGTAGATGGCGAATATCATATTGCTTGGGGACGGCAAGAAGTTGAACCCACCGCGCGCGCTAAAAGGCTCAATCGTGCTAAATTTATTTTCAGCGAACTCAGTAGTGAACGCAGTCGTCTTACCCGTAAGTTATTTTACATGGCACGGCTCCTCGAGGCAAGTAGTTTAAACAATGATTTTATCGAAGCGCGCGACCTCTATGTTAATATCAATAATCGTCGTAGCCAATACATCGAACCACGAGCTTTTACGACGTACATTGATTTTTTAGCGACAACTTATAAAAATGACAACAGTCGCATCGACCCCGTAAGTGAGAGTTCCATTGCCCTTACTGAGAAGAATAATACCATTGTCACACATATCGAACATATTCAAAGGAAGTTATATGAAGGGGCAGCGTCTTATCTGCCTTTTTATTACAGTATGGGAAATTGGAATCTCATCACAGACGATCTAGAACGTGCTTTAGAATGGTCTGGTGAAGGTGTTGATCTTTATGAAAAAACAGGCAGTCCATTTGAATTTGAACCTAGCATTTTATATTCGCTAAATGGAGAATTGAAATACAGACTGGGCGATTACACCGCTGCTAAGACAACGCTCACCCAAGCGCTCGATCTTTATAGTGGAGAGCCGACTGCCAATTACTACTTAGGCAAGATTTATCTCACCAGCGAACAACGCTTTGACAATGCTGAAACCTATTTTCTTAAAGCCCTCGCTAATCTCACTTACTACGCAAGGCCGCTCGCTGAGACAACTGATGAATATAGAGACCTGGTGTATTCTTTAGGGTACACATATTACGGACTTAGCAAACATTTAGGTGTTCACTTAGGAGAAACGGGCGCAGCGCTGAGTTATACAGAACCGAGCACGGTAACTGATAATAATAGCTCTAAGCAAACAACCAGTTACCTTAGTCCGTCTACACCCCCGCCACCCAATCCTCCTTCACAACTAGCAGAAACATTAGCAGACAATGTTTTAGGGACTACGGTTATAGCTGAGCCTGACTTAGGTCCTGAATTGACACGTCGTGTCCTCATCGCCGACCGTGAAGAAAAATTACAAAAAGCACTTACCTATTGGAATCAATTATTAGCCGATCCGCGTATTACTAAACGCTATGTGCTCGATTATGCCATTGCCAATGCCTACTTACTGCTAGGACGGTATCAATTAGCGGAAGCCAAAATAGAACAGGGCATTACAGAACTTATAGCAAGTTACAATCATTATACAGAGGCTAACGGGAAAGTCACCGATCCCGTGATCACTGAGGTGAGCATTCTTTCAGATTTGTATAATAATTTAGGCATCGTGAAAGCAGAACAACGCGCGCAACAGCGAGACAATCCATACCTTCTCAAACAAGCAGCCCTTGAAAATTTTATCAATGCTATCACAATCAAGGACAAATTATCACTTCTACGTGGGCATTCGTATGCGAATTTCAATACGCTTAACTACGAGAACAAAGAGCAGCGGGGGTTTTTACTGACCGATGAATACATGCCGAGTGAACTCATTCAATAAATTGAACTTCGTTAAAAGAGATGGGCTACGATCACAAGAATGTATAAGCCGTATATCTATTATTTGAGGCCTCTTTTTAAGATCATATATCAATGCTGTTACTTCACTGCGTCTTTTTTCTCTCTGCTTCTATTATTTTTCTAAGGGGGATCACTGTTCGCAGGGGAGGTGTACAGGATTGTGATTTTTTAATACTTTGGTAGCGGTCTAATCTTCTTTCAAAATTTCTAAAATCTGCCTCTGTATCGACACTCACGCGTAGGTGTGGGCTCACATAACCCTCAGGAGCAGGCACGACTATTTTCTTAAACTGTTCTGGGCGACTATGAAGATAAGGCGTGACGTGTTCACGATCATAAGGAGCGGTGGCTTTGTCGGCAGCCTGCATTAAAGCGGGAATTGAGACAATTTCTACACCAGCACCATATGGAAGACCGCTATGATAGGACAATTCGCTCTTCATTTCTATGTGTGTTCTAATAAGGGTAAGCAGACAGTAAAGCGAAATAAATGGATTATCGCCCGTCACACGAACAATTCTTTTTATCACAGCACCACTTAGTGATGAAAACTCGGTCAATACTTCTGTAAATCGTGTTAAAACGTCATTTTCATGGTCACTACTTCCAGTGAGGAGATATAGCCTGTTACGGAGAGATTTTTCGGTATCGGCTAGCTTAGTCTGCGTGTCATCTTTGTTGTTATTATTATTATTATTATTATTATGGGTGGTATTATGGGTATGATGATGATGATAATAGGTGTGATAGTATTTTGCGATGAGCTCTGAGAAGATGATTTTATCGCTTTTAGGTACGGCTAGGACAAGTGGCAATTTTGCTAGTATTAGTCTATCTAAAAGATGAACAATTAGCGGGTATGATTTTGCTATTTTGATAGATTTCTTAGGCAGGCGTTTAGAGGCGAGGCGTGCTTGAACGATGATAAGAGTATGTTCATCCATAACCAACTCAAAGTATCCTACCACCTAAAAGAGACACTCCATAACAACGTCTTTTCATAACACACACTAAAATCGTATACCACGAACCTTATAAATCTTGACGCCAAACGAATGAAATAAATCCCCTAAGAAAATCCCCTAAGAAATCCTCTAATCATTGGTGTTCTGAGCGACTATCCGTCACAGCAAGGGATATAATAATATTAGACCTTGATCTTAGGTGCTTTTTTATCAAAAGATTTTATAGAAAGTTTTTCTCCATAAAATTTGAAGTGTTTTTCATAAGATTTGAATTGGTTTTTTGAAGCTGCGAGACATTTTTGAAGTTTTTTTATAAAGGCGTCGACCTGCTCTTCACTTCTCCCCATAAGGTTATTGGGATTGATGAAATACGTGAGTTCAGCCTCAGTGAGATTGTATTTTTCCATAAGTTTTGGCTTTAGATCGAGAAGGGGTTCGTGTGGATGGTCGAGGGTTTGGTATTTAATTTTTTCATGGAGGGTCATTGCGATCTCACGTGTTGTTTCATGCAATTTTTGTCGATTGGCACCTTTTTTTCTAATGTGACGCAGCATTAAGGTCTCTAAAACGATAATGGGCAATTCTAATTGCAGATTTTTATCGATCATTTCAGGATAAATGACCAGGTTTCCCGTAATATTACGCATGAGTTCTAACATACCGTCTGTGGCTAGAAATGCTTCTGGCATGCTGATACGTCTATTCGCCGAATCGTCTAAGGTTCGCTCTAACCACTGTGTTGAGGCGGTGTAAGCGAATGTATTAGGGAGGGACATAATAAAACGGGCTAGCGAACAGATACGTTCAGAGCGCATGGGATTGCGTTTATACGGCATGGCTGAAGAGCCGATTTGATCTTTTTCAAACGGTTCTTCGATTTCTTTTTTATGCTGGAGCAGTCTTAGATCGGTAGCGAATTTACTTGCTGTCTGAGCGACACTAGATAACCACGATGCGATGCGATAATCTAATTTACGTGAACTTGTTTGCCCTGTGACGATAAGCAATCGATCTTTTTTAAAGCCACATTTTTGAGCGATCCATTCGTCTAACTTCTGAACGGTATTTGAAGCTTTCGTTTTTTCCTCTGCACTGCGGCCTTTTGCAAACAATGTCAAAAAACTAGCCTGCGTACCAGTAGCGCCCTTAATTCCTCTAAACGGAAGGGTTTCAATAATATAATCGACCTCTTCTAAGTCTAGGAGTAGTTCTTGGATGTAGAGCGTAAAGCGTTTACCTACCGTTGTGATCTGTGCGGGTTGAAAATGTGTATAGCCTAAGGTGGGCAGGTTTTTATACCGCTTAGCCTGTGCTTTAAGGTTTTCAATGATGTTAATAACCTTTTTTTTTATAAGCAGGAGCGCGGTGCGCATTTCTATGATGTCTGTGTTATCGATAACATAAACACTCGTTGCGCCTAAGTGCATAATTCCGCTGGCAGCAGGGGCAACTTCACCAAAAGCATATATATGCGCCATAACTTCATGACGAAATTTCGTCTCATAATGCTCAACACGGCTAAAGTCAATCTCTCCCACATTTTGTCTCATCTGCCTAATCGCTTCTGGTTTAATAGGCAGGCCGTATTTTTTCTGCCCCTCAGCTAGATAAAGCCACAATTGGCGCCACGTTTTAGCCTTAGCCTCCGCAGAAAACAAATAAAGCATCTCATCCGAAGCATAACGGAGTTCTAGTGGTGATCGATAGCTTTCTGCTCTCGTGGTTTTTGCCTTCCTCGACGCTTTTTTATCAAGGCGATTAATAGATGTAGTGTTAGGTGTCTTTCCCATAATACTTAAAAACTAGAGACTCCAACGGTAATTAATAACATCATAGCAGCAGAGTGGCAGAGCAGAGTAGCAGCAAAAAAGCATGCCAGCAAGCATAAAGCAATTCCATAACACTCACCCATTAAATCACACCCATTCACTGAAACTTTACCGTACAAAAAAACTGCTAGCAAAAGAATACTAACGTGGCTGTTGTGTCCGAATTTCGCATAACGCTTAATAGAACTTGCGTGGCGATAATAATAGGTTACTAGGGGGCTGCAATCTTTACGAGTGATATTTTTTAAAGAGATTAATAACGGTCATGATATCGGCTTTATCGACTTGGGCGGCTTGTTTGAGGTAATAAATAAATGGGCGCGACGCATGTTCACCACGCATGGCTGTGACCGCTCTTTCAAAGTGTTCGGTAGAAATCATTTCTAACGCTAGCATGACTTGATAAGGATTTTTAAAGCGATTGATAGCATTGCTGTCTCTTTCTAGCATAGCAGAAAGTTTGTTGGTTGTTTTTTTGAGCCGCTGGGCTAAAATGCGCACCAGGCTGAGACCTATTTCTGGGGTCGTTCTGATAATAGTGTCCATGTATTTTTCATAAAGGACGATGCAGTCACAATCCGTCTGCGCACGCAATGTTGCATTACGTGCTTCTTTTAAGATAGCAGCCATTTCTCCAAAAAAGACGCCGCGCTGTGAGATCTGGGCGACTATATTGTTTCCCGTTAAGACTTCTATAATGCCCTTGTTAAGGATGTAAATTTCACGCGAGGTCTCACCTTGTGAAAAGAGAATGCTCCCAGCTGGAAACTGCACTTTCTGCATAATACGACTTTGTTGAGTTGTCATACTTTAAAACCCACCATACCTACTAAAAATACGTTACTGGAAAAAATACGTTACTGGAATTTGGTCACTAGCCTTCTTGTAAACAGCTTGCCTGGGACAATGTTTATCGATTGTCGCATGGCTTAACAGCTACTTAGGCGCTAGATCGGGTACTCAAATAATCTTGCGATAGAAAATTGTTTCAATAATTTATAACTATGTGACGAACAGGCAAATTTTTTTTAGGAATATTAGGTAGAAATTTGAGAAGGAATAGGTTTGTACTTGGTGATTTTTATTTAGGATACATCTAAGAAAGCTATTTAAGATTGAATTTAGGATGAATTTAAGACGAATTTAAGATGCATTCAGGACACATCCAACACAGTCATATTATATAATGCTTTTAGCGAAGTTAAAAAGGTTAATAAAAACAGTAGGGATAAATCATTAAAATTATTAGCGATCTTACCAGTATAAGAATAGTTAACTACGTACACCATTAATAAATCGGCAATCTAAAAGACAATTTTAACTTATCGCCTAAAATTTAACCCAGCCGCAAAATTTAATCTAGACCTGATGAAAATATAACGATCTAACAAAATACCATTCAAAATTTAAAAATAGCCGCCAGAAAAATAGCCCCAATCACGCCAGCCAGCTAACATTCCTAGCCTTAATGATAAGAATTAAGACTAATTTCTAAAATTAATTGTATATGAAGCCAGATTGACATTATTATGCCAATCACGAACAATGATTTCAAATAAATGCTGCTCACGTGAAGGAGTGAATGTTCCCAATTTGTAATTATAAGGCAATCCATAGACATCTTTAAAGGAAATATCATTGGTTAAGACCAATCCTTCTGCGCGTTTGATAAGATTCCTAAAATCATAACTTTGAAAGATCTTTCCATCAATACGTAACGTAAGTGAAGTCACGCCTACCCGTTTACCCTTCTTTTTATCGGCAATTGAAAGGTAATCTGCGACTACGGTATACATTTCAATAGGCCCTAAGTAGCGAAAACGCGCTTTTTTCTTTTTAATAGAATAGAGTTTTTCATTAATCTTAAAGAAAAATGAAATAATCTGTGGGTCTACGTTATCTGATTGCAGGGGCAATATAGTAAGTGGATTGATTAATAAGTTCTCCTTCGTCTCTTCTACATTCATATGCAGATGGCTGCCTAAAGAATACCCCGTATTACCAACAATACCAATACTCGTCGTAGAATCAACTTGAGTTAGACCAGGCGGAATAGAATTTTGTTCTAAATGGTAGTAATAACTTCTAAGATTATTGGCATGCTCGACAATAACAGCATTGCCAACGCCAGAATGAAAATCATGAACAGTCGTACTGTCTTTAATAAACAATACTTCACCATTTGTGATAGGAAAAACAGGCTGGCGCGTCGCAAAATCAATGCCCGCATGAAAGTGATCTCCCCTTGACTCGCCAAATAAAGACGTCATACGAATATCACGGACCGGATATTTAAATCCGTGTACCGTACTGGCAATCGTACTGGCAATCATTCCTATCACAATGATAAAGCACCAGCCCAAATGACCTAACCGTAGATTTCTGCTCTCAATATTTCTGCTCTCAATATTTCTGCTCTCAATATTTCTGCCCTCAATACTTCTACTCATAATACTTCTGCTCTCAATACTTCTGCTCTCAATACTTCTGCTCTCAATATTTCTGCCCTCAATAATTCTGCCCATAATATTTCTGCCCATAATATTTCTGCCTTCAATATTTCTGCTCTCAATACTTCTGCTCTCAATATTTCTGCTCTCAATACTTCTGCTCTCAATATTTCTGCCCTCAATACTTTTGCTCTCAATACTTCTGCCCTCAATACTTTTGCTCTCAATATTTCTGCTCTCAATATTTCTGCTCTCAATAATACGTTTCATTTGTCAAAGGGAAATTCTAGGGCTTGAAATATTATGTGCGTTAGATTTCATCCATTATTTATCAATGGGAAGGTTCTAGGGCTTGAAAAATTGTGTGTATTGGGCTTCATAAACAAAATTGTCAGTCACACGATTAAAACGAAATGTCCGCACATATCTAACCGTCCAGTCATCGAGTTCATTATATCCTGAATTTTTAATAAGAGAAACGTTAAATACGCGTCCATTTTTATCGACTCTAAATTTTATGATTGCCTGTGCTCGGATACCTTGGTTGCGGATGGCAGTGGGGAGGGGCGGTTCTTGCGTGGCTAAGAGATTGCGTATTTTTGAACCGCTATTCCAATTAAATGAAGAGGCGCCCGATGCGTGCGTATTTTGGGAAGTTCCCGTTCCTTGTGCTGCGCTCCTAGTGAACTTTTTTGCAGACTTAGCCGAACGACCAGGTGTATTCTGGGCTCTGGCTACAGACGAACTCTGCCATGAATTGCTGGCATGAGCAGATTTTGCGGATGCTACTTTGTTAGCGGTTTGGCTTGATTTTTGGGGGGATTGTGTAGGATTCACGTAACGATTATTTCGTGTGAGGGTTAATTCCTTAGTTGCTTTTGGGATTGGATTAAGATTGGCTTGTGAAGTGGTTATTTTGGATTGAACGGATGTTGCTGAGGGCTGGGGTTTTGTTCTCCGTATTAGGCTCAATTTTCGTTCGACGTGGTTGTTTTTTGTGACGGATTTAGCGGTTTGACGATTATTGGATGGAGAAGAAGACTGACGTGTTAGGGCTTTAGCTTGGGTTTGCGTTGTCTTACCTGTGATGGCTGTGGCAGCAGCGCTCCCTGAGGCAGGCAAAATGTGACTGAATTCTACTATTACAGCAGCGGCAGGCACTTCTTCTTCTTGCTTCGCCCCCAAAAAAACAATGACTAAACAGAGCAAATGGAAAATAAAAGACCCGATAAGTGCCCACTTCCACTTGCGATCGGAGTCTTCGGCTGCCGAGCTACTGGTGTTACTGTATCTCGGATCGTGCGTCATTGCGTCTTTTTTCATGCAGAAACCAATGTAGAAAATAACCGTTGAATGAAGCAAAATCTGAATACGTGGCACATAAATAAATCGTCTTAAAAGCTTGATTTAATAAAGACAATCTAATAAGGATACTCTAATAAAGACAATTTAATAAGGACAATTTAATAAGGACAATCTAATAAGGACAATCCATAAAGACAATCACAATGATTTAATCATTGGACGCGGGCTGCGAGGGACACACGAACGACACCTGCCTCTTTAGCGAGAGACATCAATGAAATAATATCTTGATAAGCAACATTTTTATCTCCTTCGATAATGACAACAGGCTGCTGGGTAGCGGTAGCTAGGGTTTCAAGTTGTTTTTTTAGGTCACTTACAGAGGTTTGTTGGCCATTGATATAAAGTTTCCGATCGGATTGGATTGTGAGCGTGATTTGGTCTTTGATTTCACGCTGGGCGTTATTGGCTTGCGGGAGGTCTACTTTGAGTGCACGAACCTTCACCAATGTAGATGAAGTCATGAAGAATATGATTAACAAAAACACAACATCGACCATTGCCGTGAGTTCAATGCCTGTTTTTGCTTTCAAGCGACTTTTTGTACGAAGGATCATAATAAAAACAAGAGGTTTTGAATGATAAAGTTATATTTAATAGCAGTTCATATCTGAAAACACCACAATTCATACCTGAAAAAACAAGGGGGTTTAAATGATAAAGTTATATTTGATAGCAATTCATACCTGAAAACACCACAGTTCATACCTGGAAAAACAAGGAGTTTTAAATGATAAAGTTATATTTGATAGCAATTCATATCTGAAAATACCACAGTTCATACCTGGAAAAACAAGAGGGTTTAAATGATAAAGTTATATTTAATAGCAATTCATACCTGGAAATACCACAGTTCATACCTGGAAAAACAAGGAGTTTTAAATGATAAAGTTATATTTGATAGCAATTCATACCTGAAAACACCACAGTTCATACCTGGAAAAACAAGGAGTTTTAAATGATAAAGTTATATTTGATAGCAATTCACATCTGAAAATACCACAATTCATACCTGGAAAAACAAGGAGTTTTAAATGATAAAGTTATATTTAATAGCAATTCATATCTGAAAATACCACAGTTCATACCTGAAAAAACAAGGAGTTTTAAATGATAAAGTTATATTTGATAGCAATTCATACCTGGAAATACCACAGTTCATACCTGGACACTCAACACTTTGTACGAAACCAGCACTTCATAAAAAGCACCCCTTGCAATAAAGGCGAGGCACGTAAAATATTACTATCATTTAATACATGATGGCTGTAAAAAATATTGATTTTACCGTGTATTATGTACATATTGTGTATGACGTATATATCGTATGTTATGTAAATATCGTCTTATTATGTCTATATCGTGATATTTATTAAAAACAGTCCAGCTACCGACAAAATGCTATCAATAATACAAATTTAACGAGGTCATGGCTTTGTTGTTACTTTTAAAGGAGTTTTTATATCATTATCTATTACCCCATTGACTTAAATTAGACTTAAATTAGACTTAAAATAAGTCTGTTTCACCTCAATGACTCAATAAAAAACCGATTAAAGAATACTAAACATTACGAATATTAAAATCCGATAAAATAAAGAATACTTACCATTGACAATACTAATCACTCATCCGATAAAATAAAGAATGCTCACCACTGACAATACTAACCACTTACCCGATAAAATAAAGAATGCTCACCATTGACGATACTAATCACTCATCCGATAAAATAAAGAAGGCTCGCCATTGATAAATACCAAAATATAATCCATCTGAGACATAATCCACCCTATAATCCACCCTAAGTACGTAAAAATTATAAAAATACGTAGAAATTATAAAAAAATGCGCCTCTTAACCCTATCTGCCACCTTCACTCTCTGTTCGATAGCATTATCACTACTATTAACAGGCTGCCAGCGCAACCCTAATATCTCATTCGATCCTTATTTAGACGTTCTTCCTGAAAAAGAAACCATCAATGCCTCACTTTATCATTACGAATTGCTCACTGAAATGGCAGAGGAAAAATTTAAAGCAGGCGCCTATTTAGAAGTTTTACAAATTTATAAAAATTACCTGACAATTTTTTACGAATCAGAGGTCTCAAATAAAAATCGGTTGCTCTACTACGTGGGCTTAAGCCTTAAAAAATTATGTGAAAATGGCAGGACTCCTTATGCATTCAAAAAATTTCTAGCCACAGACGCAGAATTACTGAGCTTATTTGGTTTAATAGAAACTAGCGAACAGTCATTGCAGTACAATCACATTCATTTTCGTGAAATACTAGAAAATCGTATTGATTACACGTTAGAATGGAATGTTCTTCGCGAGTATTATTTAGAGGACTTTAATTTCGCACCAGCAACAGCTGCCGATCATGATGCTAATTTTGCCCATCTTTACTACTTGGTAACCCGTTTCCCCAACATGGTCGATTACAATGATTTAGCTAAAAACCCAACGCTCATCAATCCTGAATTTTTTAGTACAGCAGAACGCAAGAAATTTGCTTACATTGAGGAATTGATAACCCAATATGAAGACTTTTTTGAACCACAGCTCCCACCTCTCAATATCCACGTTTTTTCCAAAACAGGTGGCCTCGTCATCAGAAATCGTAGCAATCTCATCAGTTCCCGTAATTTTGCTAGAATTGCTGCTTGGGAACCTTTATTATTACTCGGAAAAGTTCAAGGAGAAGACAATCGCATGTGGTGGGAAGTCTCTTACCTCAAAGAACATATCAATACCGATATAGACATACCCAGAGGATACATTCCAGCTGAAAATGGCTTTTTAACCGACCTAGAAACCCTAGACGGCACACCTTTACCCCTTGATTTAACAGAACAAGCGATCAAACTTAGGTTTGAAAGTTATTTAGCCACTAAAACCGCTAAATCGCATTCCATGCGTTATTTAGCAGCAAGTACTGCTTTTTACAATAAAAACTATCTTACAACTATTGAAATACTCTCTGGCTTGATACCAGAAAGTACAGGCCTTACCCAAGAACGCTCATTAACTTTATTTCATAAAACGCTCAATGAAATTGCCCGTCGTAGCACCTCACTAGACAGCGCTTATACACGGTTTGTCATCCAATACCCACATTATTTCACAATTCATCACACTCCGCCCCAGCCACCCGAACTCAAAGTCACCGAAGATATCCTCAATATGCTTATCAAAGCGAACCATAACTCTATCATGCTACAATATTATAACGATTCTTGATGAATCACAACCCTTCTTAGCTTAATGATGACGATTTTTTATTAAAACAATTCTTAATTAAAACAATTCTTAATTAAAACAATTCTTAATTAAAACAATTCTTAATTAAAACAATTCTTAATTAAAACAACTCTTGATTAAAACAATTCTTAATTAGAACAATTCTTAATTAGAACAATTCTTGATTAAAACAATTCTTGATTAAAACAATTCTTAATTAAAACAATTCTTGATTAGAACAATTCTTAATTAGAACAATTCTTGATTAAAACAACTCTTGATTAAAACAATTCTTGATTAAAACAATTCTTGATTAAAACAATTCTTGATTAAAACAATGCTTGATTAAAACAATGCTTGATTAGAACAATGCTTGATTAAAACAATGCTTGATTAAAACGATTCTTGATTAGAACAATTCTTGATTAAAACAATTCTTGATTAGAACGATTCTTGATTATGACAATGCCTAAATTATAACAATTCCTTATAATCTACTCCTTATATACTACTTCTAAAACTACTTCTTATGAAAAATCCAGCAGACAAATCTCCAGCGCCCGAGAGCAAATCTCTAGAAACAGCTCTTAAAGAATTGGAAGCTATCGTAGGACGTCTCGAAACAGGTGAAGACGATCTCGCTACCGCTTTCAATCTTTACGAACAAGCTGAGAAGATCGTTGTTCATACCTACGAACAACTAGCCACTTTTGAAGAAAAACTCCGAATTATCAACCAAAAAGGCAATATCAGTCTAGAACCCATTCTAAACAAACTAAGCGAAGCACCCACAGACAAAGACTCCTCTAAACCACCTCCCAAAGATTTAACTTCATAGGAAATTATGCTTTTATTGATCTTACCTGGCTTGATTGTATTACCTAGCTTGATTTTGCTGCCCAGTTTGATTTTACCTCGCCTGATCTTATTAAAAAAATTGCCCCAGGCGAATTCCTGCTTAAATGAATACTAGACACACCACCTTTTCTTCACAACCCCAAATTCACTTCAGGAATATATAAAATTTATCCGATATAATCAAACATAGAACAACTACACCCACCATAACTCAATTGCTATCCTATATACAAATACCCTAAAAACACAAACAATACTCACGCTCTCAATACTCACGCTCTATAAGGCTATCTCCTTAAATTTACGCCCTTAAATTTGTCCTCTTTGATTGTTATTGTAAATTCTGTAAACTTCTTACAAAATTGATATAGCATTGATATAGCATTAAGGCAGAGTCTGTACAAAACTGACCACTACTTCACCACTACTTGTATGAGATAACTCACTTATTAGATTATTTACTTATCAGATTACTTACTTATCAGGTCAGGTTACTTACTTATCAGGTAATTTACTTCAAGAAAGGTTTTTAGAAAATCTTAGCTACGTATTCGAGTATTTAATATAATCTTTAATCTATCGTAACAATATACGATATTTAAATATATAATACACATAAGAAGGACCTATTGAAATCATGATGAAAAATCCTTATCAAAAGGCTTACGAAGACAATCGTATTTTTAGTGCTTCACGTGGAGAACTTATTGTTATGCTCTATGAAGGTGCTATCCGTTTTAATGAAAAAGCTATTGAAAACATGCACTTTAAAACCTATGATAAAGTCAATCATTTTATTTCTAGATCATTAGATATTATTGTCGAATTGAAAACATCGCTTAATTTAGAAGCGGGCGGAGAGATTGCACGTAACCTAGACGCTCTTTATGATTACCTGTTAGAACGGCTACGCATTGCCAATAAAGACAAAGATAAAAAAATCATCGAAGAAACCAATAAAATTCTTTCAGAATTGCTCTCAGCGTGGAAAACTATCACCCAGAAAGACTTTTCTACTTCTTCTCATAAAACACCCTCCACCAAACTAGACGGACTTTCATTAAAAGGATAACTCACCCAAAAATCATAATTCTCACCAAGTTTTTAAACATTGCAGAGACAATTTATCTAAAAATCGTAATTCTCACTAAGTTTTTAACACATTGCAATGACAATTTGTCTAAAAATCGTAATTTTTGCTGAGTTTTTTGCTGCTAACTTTATTTGAAAATCACAAAATTGCCTTCTTATACGATAAATTTGTTCTAACTAAGATTTTTAATCCATTATAAGCCAAGCTAAGAACACATATTCCAATAACACTTTATATATAAAAATACCCCTCATCTTAAATAATGCTCCGATTTAACTCAAACATTGAAAGATATTTTCAAACTTCTCAAAATAACTCTGTACTGGACAACACTTCCCATTTTTATTATAGTCATTGTCTTCGGCATTGATTATTTGTTCCTGCCAGCCACATTCAAAAGCTTAGGGATTATTCCTAGGGATTTTTCTCACCTAAGTGGAATTTTATTTGCTCCCTTCATTCACGCTAACCTCAATCACCTCGTTGGAAATATCATTTCCTTATGGACACTGCTCTTACTTTTAGTTATTTTTTATAAACGTGACTACTGGTTTGTCCTCGTTGTAACAACACTCTTAAGCGGCCTGCTCACATGGACTATTGCAAGTGTAGGCATTCACATTGGCTCAAGTGGTGTTATTTATGGACTGGCTGCATTTATTGTGCTCTCAGGCTTTATACAGAAACGTTTTTTACAGATCTCTGCTAGCCTTATGGTGTTTTTTGCATACAGATACTTGATCACAGGCCTATTTCCACCCAATAGCACACTTCCAGATGATATCTCGTATTCTAGCCATTGGAGTGGCGTTATCTCGGGCATTGCTGTCGCTTGCATAACGGCTTATTTTTCTCATAAACGAAGGAACAACCTTGCCTCAAAACCACATGATTGAAATGATGTGACCGACTGCAACTGACAACCACCGACCTATTGATATTTTATTTTTATAAGTGAAGTTTATATATTGGATCGGGATTTATTGAATTGAGATTTTTTATTGAATTTATTGGTATTATCTTGAATTTATTGCTATTAAAGACCACTTTTCACTGCAGATAATCCAATCCACATCTCTTCTTATCCTTCTCAACAACACCAACCCACTCATCCATCCATAAAAAACATCCATGGTACAAAAGCGAAATAGGTATTTGCTTAAAACTTCGCAGCCCAAACCCGTTACCCATACCCGTCGTAAAAAATCAATCCCTACTCCCTACACCTATCATAAGTCCGTCCTGCTCTCCCACATTTTAACGCACGTCCTTCATCGAACAGACAAACTCATCGTCGACGCCACACTCGGTGAAGGGGGACACAGTGAAGCTTTCCTAACACTAGGAAAACAAGTCATTGGCATAGAAAGCGATCCCATCATCTTAAATGCCGCCAAACAACGACTTACAAAATTTAGCCCACAAATCCATTACATTAATGATAATTTCAAAAATATAGCCTCATCGCTAGCCGCTTATGCCAAGCAAATTGACGTTATTCTCTTTGACCTCGGCATATCGAAGTTTCATTACTTTAAAAGCGGACGGGGGTTCTCTTTTTCCAAAGCTGAACCGCTAGATATGCGCCTGTGCCCTGAGAAGATAACCTTGACCGCTCACCAGATCATCAATCATTTCTCTGAAAAAGAACTCGCTAGTCTCTTCACGCGTTATGGAGAAGAGCGACGCAGCCAGTTTTACGCCCAAGCCATCGTTTCAGAGCGGCGCAAAACGCCCTTCACCACCAGTCTACAACTAGCTACCTTTATCCAAAATATTTCACCTCCCTTCATGCGCATGAAATCACTTCACCCCGCTACAAAAATCTTTCAAGCATTACGTATCCGCGTCAATGACGAGATCACTATTCTTCGCAGTAGCATCCTAGCAGCCTTATCACTACTACGCGATAACGGGAGAGTTGCCGTCATTTCTTACCATTCGCTAGAAGATAGAGAAATCAAAAATTTATTCAAGAATCTCACCCAATTAAACGAAAATATATACAGATACCTCACCCCAACTGGAGGGTTTCATTTACACAATGACGCCCTCCATCCTTCTAAGTCTACAACACAACACAAGCAACCTACAATCCAGTCATCACTTCCAGGTGTAAATAAACTAACCCCTACGCCACTTAAACAACGCAGTGAAGTTTCATTTCAAACATTGACTAAAAAGGTAATCAAGCCCTCCAACTCCGAAATACAGTCCAATGCATCAGCTAGGAGTGCTAAAATGCGTGTCCTCATCAAAACTTCTCATTCTTTATAAGGTTATATCATGTTTCATCGGCTACCCTTCGCTAACAAAACTCCACACACCACCGCACACAGCCAATCACCACCACCGCCAGCAGCAACCACCTCTTATTCCCCGCAGCGCTACTCCCTACCGTTCATCCGCAATGCCATTATCGCCCTTTGCTTTCTCATCATAGGATTATTTGTATTGAAAAATTTTATAACCGTGCTGTATCAAAAAGAATTCAAAGCTTACATGAAACTTAGCCTAAATTATGATAAAGCCCTCAAAGAAGAACAAACCCTACTCAGCCAACTCAGTCAATTCTCACCTTCATCGTCCTCAGACACCAGTTTTCTAGAACATGACCGCTTTAAACGTGATTGGAAAGACATTAAACTCTATGAAATACCTATTGTCGTCATTACCGATACTCCACAGGCAACCTCTTTACTTGACGCTACTACCACCTCTCATTTAGGTGAAGTAAATCTATCCAAGTAACCTGTAGGATCGGTAAATTTGATTGATGATTTTTTTATAAGATTGCTTTAAAATTATTCTATTGTGACCCGTCACCTATACGCCCATGTTTTATTATTAAGCGAGTCTGCTACAAAGCATTTCCACTAAGAACCTAGACTTGTTCTACTCCGTCTTATCCGTGACATGAAATTTACAAACGATCGTGAAACTTCGCTCACTTAAAAAGTCTCTCATCGATGTCCGATCCATACAGACAGAAACCACTCTTCGTAACCTGTTACAAATATCCGATCCCAAGCTCTTTAAGAAAGTACTCAGCGCACGAAATCTCTCCCATCATAGCGCTAATATCCGTTTAGGTGATGTTTTTATTGCCCTTGCTGGGAAGACGCTACACGGAGCAAGGTTTATCCCAACTGTTATTAACCGAGCAGGCGCCGTTATTGTCACACGCGCGGCTGTTCGTAAATTTTGTACCCACCTAGCACCATCCTTGCGATCAAAACTTATCATTGTTCCGAGTACACAAAATATAGCAGCCGATCTGTCCGCAAATTTCTACAATCATCCCAGTCGTCATCTATCAGTAACCGCCATCACAGGCACCAATGGAAAAACTTCGCTTACCTGGATCTTAGAGCAATTAAGTCTTGCCCTAAAACTTCGTACAGGCATCATTGGAACGATTTCTATTCATTACAAAACAGCTCTCCATGCCAAACAGACCTCTATTTTAACAGAAAGCATCAATACAACACCACATGCCATCGATCTACAACACGTCTTAGCCGTCATGCATGAAAATGCGATTGACCATGTTTTTCTAGAGGCGTCTTCACATGGACTTAAAGAACAAAGATTGGCTGCTACTGACTTAAAGAGTGCTATTTTCACCAATTTTTCACACGATCATCTAGATTACCACTCTTCCGTAGCAGACTATCTACGTAGCAAGCTCATGATTTTAGAGTTATTGCAAAAAAGTGTCCATGCGAACAAACGCTTTCTAATCTCGCTGCGCACTTTACATGCTTTAAAACTGCAGTCCATTCTCGCCCCCTACGCTTATAAGGACTTGCAGCTAGGACTCCTCACATCAGACACCCTAGCCGCCTCAACATTAAATAAAAACCCACACAGCCTAAATAAAGCCCTCTATCACCACACAAAAGGCGCCCCCGCAACAAAGCCCGCTAACTACAGAAGAGCACCTCCCTTCCTCCCTTTAATAAATCATTCACATCATCATCTCTATAGCTACAGTATGCGCCCGCTAAGCAAGAACAAGCTATCCAAAGCATTTTTTTCTAAATTTTCACTCAATGCCACTGCTCTGCCACGCCCACCTAAGAACCATCCAATATCTACGCCTCCAACACAATCATTTCATAAAGCTATAACCGAATTTTCTAAAATCTTCACACAAACAACACTCACCCAACCATTAAAGACTTCACTAGATAAAACCTACGCTAATAATAATAGTAGTAGCCATCACATGCACAGTAAAAAAGCGCGTTTAGTGTATGAAACTCAGACAAATCTCATTGGCGCTATGAATGGAGAGAATCTCGGCTTAGCACTACTAGAACTAGCTAGCATCTCAGCAAGCCGTTCTCCAGCACCACCACTAAACCTATGGAAAAACCTTAACCGCAACTTCAATAAACCCTGTAAAACCTTTGCTATTACGGGAAGAATGCAGACCGTCATTCCACAAAATCCAACCGTCATCATCGACTACGCCCACACACCTAGCGCATTAAAAGAAGCTCTCTTAGCTTTAAAACCCTATCAAACTAGCGATCAGCCTAGCCATCAACCTAGTATGAAGTCCACCCAAGCCTCCTCAGACCCCTCAGTAAAACCCTCAGCTCGTTCTACTTCCACGAATAAACCCATCAAAAATTTATACGTTGTGTTCGGATGTGGCGGCGACCGCGACCCAAGCAAACGGTCACAAATGGGAAAAATCGCTTATCTCCTAAGCGATGGTGTGTTCTTAACTTCAGATAACTCCAGAAGTGAAGACCCTCATGCTATCATTAAAGACATCGAAAAAGGAATCTTACCCCTCCTCAAAAAAACTTCTACACCCACCCTTCCACAAGCTAGCTATTATAAAATCATTCCCAACAGACGCAAAGCTATTTATCACGTGATCACAACACTAGAAGAGAATGCAATCATTCTCATAGCCGGCAAAGGACATGAACGCTATGAAAACCTAGGGGGCACGCCGAAACCTTTTAATGAAGTGGCACTTATTAAAAAAGCTTACCGTAGCCGCCAAGCTTAATCCGTTGTCTACAAGTAAAACCATTTATTTTTTGATCTACATTCATTTAATAGCTATTATCACCCAAATACCGTTAACTGACCTACACTACATCACACCACGAAAAGATGGCAAAAAAATCAGCACCCCCCCTAACAGACCTCCACCTTACTACATGGCAGACCCTAATAGCCATTCTCACCAAACATCGCGCCCTTCATTCCCATTATTCCCCCTCAGTAAAGCACCTTCCTAGAACCACCGCCACCGAACCTTTTCAAATAAGTGTGATTAGCGATACACGAAAACATACCACTACAAAAACCCCAGAACCCACCTCTGCCCTCACGCTTTTCACAGCACTAAAAGGAGAACACTTCAATGGCATTCACTTCATCAAAAAAGCCTATGACCTTGGCATCCAGGCAATTATGCTAAACGCTAAAGACCTCGCCCAACCTAGTGTGTTTGAAGAGCCACCACTTAAAAAAATACCTAACCAACAGAACTCCAGTGCCAAGCAAATCGCAGCCCAACCTCCCCAGTCACTAAAAACTTGGCTGAGAAATCACAACCTCTACTACCTAGCCGTTCGTAACCCCATAACAGCACTAGGTCTGCTAGCCCAATATAAACTTAAACTGCTCCCAGGATTTAAAATAGCCATTACAGGAAGCGCAGGCAAAACCTCAACACGCCATTTTCTAATGAAACTTCTTGCTAAAAAATATAACGTGTACAATCCCCCCCAAAATTTCAATAACGCCCTAGGCGTGCCCTTATCAATCTTTGCTATCACCAAACCCTACGATTTTTATCTGTTCGAACTAGGAATGAGCGGACAAGGCGAGATCAAGTGGCTGTCTAATTTAATTCGACCTGATCTAACGATCATAACAAGTATTCTCCCCGCTCATATTAAACAATTGAAATCATTAAGAAATATTGCCAGCGCCAAAGCAGAAATCTTTCACCACCAGCGTTCTTATAAAAAAATTGATTCCAGAAGTAGCCACAGCTTACCGCGTGGAAACGTTTTTTATCCTACCCATATCGCAGAACGGAATGTCATTGAACAGCAAGCTAGAAAATATCAATTGAAATGCAATCCCTACGATAGCACCTCTTATCAACATAAAATCATACTAGAAAAGCCCTTTGCATTAAAAACGCTGATCTTTGCTAAAAACAACGTCCCTGTTATAAAATTGCCTGCATGCTCTCCCTTCAGCTCACAATTTTTAGCACTAGGAGAGAAGTTGCTTCCCTTATTTGCCTTAACGAAGAAAGACCTTGAAATAGCCCTCACCACTTATACAGGAGCGAAACGAAGATTAGAACAGAAATTAGATGCCCCTAAGATCATTGACGACGCTTATAATGCCAATCCTACGTCGATGATTGATATTATTAAATTTTTTGCTCCATTACAAGCAGAGTCTTCAGTTAAAAATCTTATCTTTGTTCTCGCAGACATGTTAGAATTAGGTAAGAAAGAAGTTTTTTTTCATAACCAGTTAGCCCAATTATTAAACCATACGCTCTCTGCTAAAGGAATGGTCTTTTGTTATGGAAAACTCATGTTAAACACTTATAAACAACTTACCATTAGACACAAATATCATTTTTTTACGCAGCAAGTCCTCTTTGAAACATTACTTCAATGTATTAGTCCGCGTGATATTGTTATCTTTAAAGGTTCTAATGGCATGAAATTAGACAAGGTCGTCTCAGCACTTATAAAAACTCTGAAACAAAAATATTAAAAATATTAATCCTCAGTGAGTTTTTAACGTTCTGTGGTCATAACACGTAAATCATGTTTTATCATTTCATTTATCCACTTTCAGAATACATCAGTGCGCTTAATTTATTCCGCTACATCACATTTCGTTCAATTACAGCAGCTCTAATAGCGATGGGTCTGACCATTCTGCTCGGCAGATTTTATATCCTAAAAATGACCCAGAAAAATCATCAACCACGCAAATTAACGCCTAAAACCCATGAAAAGAAAAAGGGCACTCCCTCGATGGGAGGGCTTGTTATCATTGCCGCTGTGCTTATCACATTGCTGGTTACAGGCCGCTGGGACAATCCTTATACGATCTTAGCTCTATGCACGCTTATTGGATTTGCTGGCATTGGTTTTATCGATGATTACATCAAACATGCGCATAATCACGGTCGTGGCTTGTACTGGACAACAAAACTAGCCTGTGAATGCCTGCTTGCTTTCTTCATCATTGCTGCTATTGTCAAAATTCAACCCACTTTCACGCTCCTAGACGCAGACAAAACAACGTTATTACAATATTCTAAAGTCATTATCCCCTTCACCAAAGATACATGGATTGATCTAAGAAGTGGCTACTGGTTACTGGCTATTATTGTCATCATTGCCAGTTCTAATTCTGTTAATCTGAGTGATGGTCTTGATGGGCTTGCTGTCGGCTTATCGTTATTTATCCTCAGTGCTTTTATTGTTATCACGTATGCTACAGGACATAGTATTATGGCAATGTATCTCAAAATACCCCATTTAAGCAATATTGGTGAATTGACCGTTTTCCTCAGCGCATTAGCAGGAAGTTGTCTCGGATTTCTCTGGTACAACGCCCATCCCGCTGAAATGTTTATGGGCGATACGGGATCACTAGCTTTAGGTGGAACTATTGGGCTTACGGCGCTGCTGCTTAAAGAGGAATTATTGCTGCCTATAGTGGGGGGTGTCTTTGTTTTAGAAGCGCTCTCCGTGATCATTCAAGTGACTTATTTCAAATTGACTAAGAAACGATTCTTTAAAATGGCACCGCTCCATCATCATTTCGAATTGCTTGGCATTAAAGAGAGTAAAATCATTGCAAGGTTCTGGATTATGGGCGCTATTCTTGCTCTTGTTGCCATTGCATCACTGAAAATACGCTAACACCGTAAAGGTCTACGAAAGGTTACGATTGTTTATTATCACTAAGCTTATGACAAAATATCTTTATATAAGTGATCTAGACGGAACATTATTTGATAAAACAGGATACTTGTCACCATTCTCAAGACGCAATCTTATCAATCTCATCGAAAATAATATTCTTTTCACGATTGCAAGTGCTAGAAGTCTCACTACAATTCGAGAACGTTTAGGTGAACTACCGCTTAAATTACCCGTCATTCATATGAATGGCAGCTGGATCACCGATTATTCTGCTAAAAATGAATATTACACTTCCTTTCTTCCCAAAGAAACCGTTAAAGCCATTACAGAGATATTCATAGCAGAAAAAGCTACTTTTCTTGCCTCAGGAAAACATGTTCACACACATAAACCCTTCTGCTCGATACCTCCTCCCCAGCGTAGAAATATTCCCATTCAAGAATTTATAGACGAACGCTACCAAAAAAGAGACCCCCGCATCATTGAGGAAGATTTTGCTCAAAATCTTGACGATAAAAACACTATTTCTTTCACATTGGTAGAACATTCACGTAAAGGACAAGAGATCTTAAAAAAAATACGCACCCACAAGCTCGACAAAGATCTAGCCATTTATCCCATGGGCGAAAGGACCCTTCACGGAAAAGTCTACGAATGGACAACCGTGCAACACGAACACGGGACAAAAGGACACGGCGCCCTTAGGGTTGCTCAGCAATTAGCCATTCCTCCTAAAAATTTAATTGTATTCGGTGATAATGTCAATGATTATTCACTCCTCGAAGCCGCTAAATCACACGGCGGAACAGCCATTGCCGTAGAAAATAGCACCCCAGAACTCAGTGCCATAGCCACTTTCTCTATTGAACATCACAATACAGATAGCGTTATTAAATACATCCTCGCTAAAGAAAATCTTAAACCCGTCTAAACCCAACTCTCAACCATAACTCAATTACATTTAACTCAGCAACACATTCAAAACCTGCTCTCCTACCCTTATGATATTTCACACGTTCCAGAAAAAAAGGCACGATCAACCTCTGCCTACAAATTGGTTTCATCTCATCGGTCACATGAGTCTCTTAATAGGAATCACGTTCCTTATCACAAATTGTGCCACCACCCATAAAGGAAATTACCCCTTTAATGAACACCACCCCGAAATAACACTTGTCAAATGCCCCCCTCCACTTAAACCATTGAAAAACAAAGTGCTTAAAAAACGACCTATCAAGTGTTTTATATTCACACCACCAGTAACAACAACTTCAACCGATCATCACCCACGCCCACGAATGGGAGTATGGATCGGTTCTGCTAGAAAACACACTTCACCCGCACCGCTTCTATTAATGCCCAATGAAATCGCTGCGTCCGCTCATTTTACATCTGAGTACGAAATACAATTTTTAACAAAAATCATTGAAACCCTAAGCTGGAATGGCGTTATCATAGCCTTCGGTTCGCAATTAATGCCCCCCCAAAAACCACTTCCCGCATCACTTCATCCAGCATTGAAAAAATCCCTGCTCAGTTGTAAAAACACACTAGCCACCACCACAGCAACCTCTAACCCAGACCCGCTCACGCGCGGCGCTTATTATCAAACCTTTTTTAAAGATTGTCTAACAGAACTCAAAACCACTGCCAATTTCAATCCCAGTCATTATAACAGCCAAACCCTTGCTCATGACACAGCTACTTTTATAAAAAAGATGAATTATAAGAAAATTCATCTCGTTGCCACTTCCTACAGCACACGCGCCGCTCTCCAAGTACTCCAGCTAGCCCCTTCTCATATAGACCGCGCCTTATTTGAAGACATTTACCCACTAGGCTACCATCCACTAGATGATCTGCCATGGACTTTGCAGAGTCTCTTCGAACGGCTTGATAAAGCTTGTCTTACTCACCCTTCATGTAAAAAAAAGTTCAAACCTTCGCTAACAGCAGTGCTAGAAGAGATTCTTGTTGCCTTAACAAAAAACCCCATCACACCCAAATTCGCCACTACTTCCCAAGGCATCGCAACATCTACAACAAACCAACAGCCATCCCCAACAGCTACCCAAAAAACGCTCTCAAATTACTACCTAGACGCCCATGGCTACCTAAATTACATTCTCAATCAACTTCATCAAAGTAGTAGCAGCATTCACCTTCCAGCACTGCTAGAATTAGCCCGTAAAGGAACTTACTTCTCACCCCATCATTCCATCCCCATACCACCACCTGCTTATACGAAAAACCCCACTAAGGCATTACAGCATGCGTTTTTTCAACAATTATGGCTATGTGGAGATAGAAACGCCTTAGCACCTTCCTTAACCGAAGCTGCCCTTAACAGAAAGCTAAGCGAAACAAAAATAGCGCTCTCAGCACCACTTAAAGCTATTGTCCTAGCGGAATGGAACACTTCACCCTGTAATGTTGTAGTAGATTTCAATAAAAACAAAAAGCCGCACCAATCAGCACAAACCCAAACGACACAGACTCTAAGCTCTCATCCTATTCTTATTTTAAGCGGAGCACTCAATCCCCGCTTTGCACCCGAACTGAGCGAACATCCCTCGCTCGATCTAAAAGCCGTCCTTCATCTCACAGCAAATTATCCCACCCAACGAGTCCTCTTTACAAATTCCTGTTTCCAGCAGATCGCTAAAACATTTTTAACGACTAAGAATTTACAACAAAAATCACTAACTCACCTAAAAAAAGCATTTCCGTGTGCAACTACAGAAAAACGTAAACCCTTTCCCTTTGAACTGACTGGCTAGAAGCTAGAAGGATGAATAGGGCTTGCTTTTATTATTTACTTTTTTGATAAATAAGAAATCACAGCAGCAGATGGGGAACGAACCGCCCGCCGCCGCAAATATCTAAGTCCAATCAAACCTACACTTATCATCATTCCAATAAGTATTCCCAGTGTTAATTGCAGTACTAAATGGTTACGGACATAACCTCGAGCAGACGAATTTTTTATTCCTTTTTGCATAGGTGAATAATAGCGCTGCACTGGTTTGATCAGAGCTGACCTCATAAATCCTTCCCCCTCCTCCCTACTAGCAGAAGTCATTTCTATGAAGGTATGATATAAATAACGTCCTTCACTTGTCACGATTTCAATGAACCCATGCTCTGAACGTGCTCGGTTGGTAGCAGAGGTCTCTTTTAGAGACGTACTACTGCTACTACTTGCCGTTATAACTTTAGGTTTCGTGTGAGTGTGATTAGATATAGGATGATGCGTTCTATGATGTGTTAGTGGAACGGAGAATTTTTGCTCTGCAAAGACGTTTTCATTATTTCCATTACTACCGCTATATTGATTGCTGCTATATTCATTGCTGCTATATTCATTGCTACTATCATTATTACTGCTATTATCATGATAGGATAACCGCTCGTGATACCTATTTTTATTGTACGACATGTCATCTAGTAGATCATTGGGTCTGGAGGCAATTCGATAAGACTGCAATTTATGTTCTCCCGCTCGTAACAAGTATCTACTTTCTGGAAAAGAGACTGCAAAAGACCTTTTGTACGCCGTGGGGGAAACTTTCTGTACTGGGGAGTAACCTTTGTTTTCTAGAACTTCTGCTAAATGATAGTAAATGCCCAAGACAGATAGGTCTTTATAGGCATAAACATTGAAATAATCCTCCTTAGGGTACGGCGCTCCCGTCGTGAAATAGAGCGTATCCGTTATTTGTAATGGCAGGGCTGTTTCTGTAAAGGTTATCGTAAATGTCTGTTTTGCTTCGGCTAAAGTACCGCATTTTACCCGTACCGTCACGTTATAACGTCCTTGTGGAAGTGGATAAAACATGATTTCTGGTAAATTGGCTTTTTTATGCGATTCTCTTTTAGCTACGATCTTTGATCTAGTACTTGACGATCGATTAAAACGCGTAAGCGAAGTAGACGTTGCTAGATATTTGACCTGCTCTACCGATCGTAAGGTTTCAATGTTCGAGTAACCCACTTCAGCACTATCTGCATAAAGTACCGCATCACCCGTAACATAACAATTCCTTAAAGCAAGGTGATCCGTACTGGTAAAATTATTGTTAGTGCCTGCACCAACAAAGCCGTAGCGAAAAACAAGTAGTTCATTGGGAGCGTAGGTTTTTTTTAGTATAGATATACGTAGGGACGTCAAGCGCTTTGACATTGTTTGAAATAATTCTCGATAAACTAAGAAAATAGATTTTTCTGAGGCTGCTAGATATTGTCCTGTACGACCTTTATTATCTGCTGTGCTCTCTGCTAAGACACGGAGGAATTTTTCATTGAAATCGTTATTGGGCTGTGGGTGGCTACTGCTGGTCTTTTGTACTACCGATGAAGTGTTCGTGGTTTGGGCTAGTTGCTTGGTTTGCTGTGATGCTTTGAAGATATTGTAGCCTATCGTAAATATAGGAATGTGATGTTTTTGTAAAAATAAATGCGTCTGCTCATAGGGCAATGTCGCTACCCCATCTGAAAGAAATATTACAGCTAGCTGTTTTTTAACCTTGGCTAGCTTATCACGGGTAAGGAGTTCTTTTTTTAAGATTTCAAATGGCGCATTAATGTCGGTTTTGCCTTGCGAGAAAAAATTAACTTTGTTGCTAGCTAGGTTCTTTTTAAGACGGCTAGTAACATTGGATGCTGCAGTAAAGGGTATTAAGACCTGCGCTTCATTGCTAAAGACGATCACAGCTGCCTCGTCAACGTTTCTACGCACCACATCGGTTTTAAATAACTCAATGACCGAATAAAAACGATGATTCTCAGGATCATTGTGTACCATACTCTTACTGTTGTCGATGAGAAACACGACCTTGAGCTTAGTTTTTGTAGAAAGGGCAGTTTTTTTAAGTACAAGTGGCTTAGGTTCGCTAAGTGCTTCTAAGGTCACTGGAAGAAATGGATTGCTATGCGATAAGGATTTTTTAGGAACATCCGCTGAAATTCCATGTCGAAATGACAATGCTCCTACCGTACTCGCATCCTGCACATCTCCATCACGCCGAGTATTGTCATGCTGTATGACTGACTTTGTAGCGGGTAGATCGATTAATTGTGCTAATAAATACCCATGATTCCACCTTACCCCAATACAAGACACCCATAAAAGCAGTCCTATAAAAGCAGTCCTATTAGCAAAGTATTCCATACGCTCACAATCTTTAATCCACTAAAAACATACCGCTTTATAAAAAATACAAAAACTGATTTAATGTTCGCTATCTTTCTATGGCCTTAAATACAGAAAGCAGTACAATAAAAATAATTTTTCTACCCATCCACGCCTAAGCATTTACCAGCCATTCTTAGACGACTTATCTCAGACAACTTATCCTAGACGACGCATAAGCCAGTGATTTACTCTATTACAATGCCGTAATTCTACGTTATATTGACAAGTATCCATTAACAAGTATCATTCTTGCTTAGAATTAAAATTCTCAATAAATGCTCTATTCTAGTGATCAAACTAACGGAACTTAGCGCTTTAATATTTAAAGCTCACCACTACTTTATAGGCACACCACAAACTCGCCTAGATAACTGTTTTTCTGTGAATGAACTTCTTCTAAGCAATGATAGACATTTATGACTAGCCTTAGCTAAGTTATGTGAAGTATTGGCATAGATTTTGATAAGATAAACGAGGCACGTAAGATTAGACCCCATGAATAAGATTGAATGTATCGCTCCCCACTTAACCCCGTATAATGAGTACTTTAGCAAGTTTTAAAGAACATTTACTTCGTAAAGAAGTACTTGCTATATTTAAAGTTTGCACATTAACACTCCGATATTAAGTGTAAGATAAGCCGAAATCAAGTCCTCCCAAAAGTAGGTTCATCTTAGGGATGGGGGCTCTCCTCATCCCGCTTTCTCAGGAGCGACAAGCTTTCAATTTCACCGACTGAGAACTACGCTAACCGCCCCAGATAAACTGGTTTCATCGTCTAGATTCTACGCCAGGTGGGCTCAGGTAAGCTAATCTCACCGATGCTAGTTTCACCGACTAGGTTCTACACCAGTTTTCTCAGACAAGCTTTCAATTTCACCGGCTGGGAGTTACGCTAACTGCCTCAGATAAGCTAGTTTCATCGGCTAGGTTCTACGGCAATTGAATTCAGGCTCACATGCCAATTGATCTTTTTAAGAAGACTGCTGTGCTTTGATGATATTCATAAGATCGAGCAATTCTTGTGCCTTCTCATGATAAGTCTGTTCGCTGGCATCGGTATCATTTTGTTCTAGGGAGCTTGCCAGTAGTGATGTGTCCGCTTCGCTTTTTTTGATGAGCATAGAAAATACCGCCTCAGCTTGGGTGTAATCGGCTAACCACATATAATTGCGTCCCTTAGCGAGTTGGACTTCTGCTGTTAAAAATGAACTATCGCTATAATATTCTTCATATGACATTAAGGCACTTAATGCTTCTTCATAGCGCTTGGCTTCTTCTAAAGCCAATGCTCTAAAATAAAGTGCTTGGGGAGCGAGATAAAACTTCTTAGACCGCATAAATAATTCGTCAAGCAACTCTGCTGCCCGGTCAAATTCTCCTAAAACATAGTACGTCATTCCCGCATGATATAAGGCACGTTTCCCATTGTAGCTACGTTTTGCCTGTTCGTATAACTGCATGAAGCCCTCGGCTAATTGCGTCATCTCTTCTTCGTAAGCTAACGTTCCCTCTTCAAATTCAATATTCTCAAAATCATCTATCAAGCCGTGTAAAGAACTAGCTACTTTCTTTTCATAGCTTAAAATATAGCTCCGCACGCCATAAATACTCAAAATCAATAACAATATGATAAGCACCGCAGGCAATAATACGTGCTGTGCAAACGCTGGAAAATCTTTTCGTGTCAAAACACGTCTCAAATCATAACGTCCCATTGCATTACCGCTAAAAACAACTCATTTTAATTTCCTTCCAACAATTAACACCTATCATAAAAATTCAATTTTTAACATCGGTCTACACTACGAATCCACGAATCTGAGGCAGACTTAATACGAATCTAACACGAATCTATTACAATATAGGCATATATGGGCTAGTATTTCACTTGGAAAATATAGTTTAACATGCCTACGTGTCTTTCATTCAAAAATTACAAAAAAATGACATCATTTTAACTACTACTAGACTTTTATAATAGGAAATACCTCTAAATATGATTGAAATTTAAGTTGCAATCCATAAAATAATATTCAACCGACCCTTTTTGCTGTTTTTTTTAATAAATTGAAATTTCTATGATATAATAGAGTAATATGTGTTTGTCATCATAAGTAAATATATATCTGTTGTCATACACACCATTAGCCGTGATTTTATTATAAATATCAGTCTTGTTACAAGTTTACTGCTCAGATCTTACTCTTTTACCCCATTGATGTAACCGCTCCTCCCACTCTTTGCGAAGTGAAGTCGGTTAAATAATCACACCCTATTTTATAAAACCGCACCCTTATGCAATAACTGGTAATAACTGACTCATAGTAACTAGTAACTGACTCATAGTAACTAAATCACAGTAAAATTTACCTTTTTATTCATAAAATATTGTCTCCAATGAAAAAAAATATATTCCTGCTCTCCCTTATAGCGTCCATGTTGACGTCTTCAGTCAATTCACAAACTACCGTTGATGAAGAAAATTTCTTACTTGCAGCCAATATCCGTATCCTCAATCAATACCACTTCCTAAAAAAAACCATTGACAATGACTTTTTTGATGCTATTTTTGAAAATTACCTAGCCGAAGTCGACCCCTATAAGATCCTCCTGACAGAACCCGAAGTCGCCGAGCTGCGCAACTTCAAAACCCCCAAAGACAATCTAGAAAACATCCTCGTCATACCCACCTATACCGAAGAACTTATCAATGATCGCATCAAATTACTTAAAAATAAGATCAATGCTATCCTCTCCAAGCCCTTTGACTTCACAATCAATGAAACTTTTAATAGCGATTATACCAATCTCCCCTATGCTAGAAATGAAATTGAACTCATCGAACGGTGGCGTAAACGCCTTAAATATCAAGTCATTTCTCAGACGCTAACAGAAGTGCTCCCAGATACCAATTTCATTCAGGCAGAAAACCCTCTCGATCCTAGCCGCTCCAATCAATCCCCACAATCTGTCAAACAAAACTTTGATAAAGCACTCATTCAAGCACGAAAAAACGTCGACGACATGACCCAACGCTTCCTCTCTACAATAATCACCCTCAAACGCCGCGACTACGTCAATCACTACGTCAACGCAGTAGGACAGACTTATGATGAATATACAAGCTACCTCCCCCCCGTTCAAAAAGAAACTTTTGATATTCGTCTCTCAGGACAATTAGAAGGCATCGGTGCTGAAATCCGTAAAGCAAGTGACGGTCTCGTAGAAGTTGTCCGCATCGTCCCAGGCGGCGCTTCCTATCGCCAGAAAGAACTCAAAGCAGGCGATATGATTATGAAAGTCGCCCAGAAAGAACAACCGCCCGTAGACATTCGCAACCTAACCCTCAATGAAACCCTAAAACTCATTCGCGGAAAAAAAGGCACTCTCATCAAACTCACCGTTAAAAAGAAAAATGGTGAAATAGTCGTCATTCCCATTATTCGCGATAAGATCATCCTAGAAGAGACTTATGCACGTTCTACCGTCCTTCTTAAAGACAATGCCCGCTATGGCTATCTCTATCTACCTAAATTTTATAGAAACTTTAATGACGATCGAGAACGCACCTCCACAACGGACGTCCACAAAGAACTCGATTACTTAAACAGCCAAAACGTCGACGGTCTCATCTTTGATCTACGCAATAACGGTGGAGGCTCGCTCGAAGACGCTATCCTTATGTCAGGACTTTTTATCACAGAAGGTCCCATCATCCGCGTCCGAGACAATAGTCGCGAATATCCCCCGTATAAAGACACCAATAAAGACATTATCTTCACAAAACCTATGGTCGTTCTCGTCAATAATGGAAGTGCTTCTGCTTCAGAGATTTTTGCTGCTGCCCTCCAAGATTATGAACGCGCCATCGTTGTCGGACAAGGCGATAAAACCTTCGGAAAAGGAACCGTCCAAACCCTTTTCTCCTTAAATAAAATCCCCGAAGCACGGTCCTACGCCCAAGACTTAGGTTATCTCAAATTCACCATTCAAAAATATTACCGCATCACAGGTCAAAGCACGCAAACACAAGGCGTACGCCCAGATATTATTCTCCCCTCAATCGCTATTCCATTCTCCAATGAAAAAAGTAGCTTCACCAATGACTCCTTACGTCCTATCCTCTTTTCTAAATGGAATGAATTCCAATATCCTATTGAAAGCCTAATCCAGAAGAGTGCCGCACGCACTGATCGTAACAAAACCTTTAAAAACATTCAAAAACGTAGCAATCTCATCCAACAACAACAAGAACAAACACAATTCTCGCTCAATTACAATCAAGCCTTCCTCAAACGACAAAATTATCTTAAAAAATTAGCCCAATACAAAGTAGACCTCAATAAAAACCTCAGTTTCAATATCATTGAAAAAAAACTTTCCACCCAAGAGACACAACAAAACGGGTACAAAGAAAAGTTAGAACAACGCTCACGCTGGTACTCCACCTTAAAAAAAGATATTTACCTCCAAGAAACGCTAGATATCTTAATAGATATCACTAAAACTTAAACCCACTCTCCCACTTAAAAAACCCGATCCATCTCCCTTCTCACACTACTACAAAAATCTAATTTCATCCGATCTTCTACTTAATACTTTTATAACTTTGCTTAATACAGCACACAAACTCAATTCACATACTATTTAAAAATTGACTGAACATTTATTATTTAACATCTGAACAACTGATGGGAGTATTTTACCTATGACCCTAAACCTTAATAATCTAACCCAAGCCAAACTATACGTTATGATGTTCATCATGATAACAAGTAGTTTGTTTTTAAGCAACTGTGGAACATTGGCACCGTTACGAGAACGTGATCTCGCAGCTGCTAATCTTGCTCTTGCTACAGAAATGGAAGCCAGCCAATATGCTGAAGCTGAAGTTACTTCTGCCGAAACATACTTTTCTTCAGGTGAAGACTTAATCGTTCGCGAAAAAAAGAGCCCTGACAATAGTAAAGCCAAAGCCAATTACATCGATTCTAAAGAAGTTTCTGATACCGCTTTGCTGACTGCACTTACAGCACTCGTGGCAGAGACGGATACTATTATTGAAACCAAGCGACCTATTGCTGTCAAAGTAAATCTGGAGGATATCTTACAAGAAGCCGAAGCCGCTCAGGAAACTGCTAAAACAACATTAGCAGAAGTACTCTTTCCTGATTCCTACGCCGCTACAAAAAAGGCGCGTGAGTTGCTCGATCAAATACTCGAAGATGACCAGTATTACATCGTCATTCTCAATGAAGAACGTCGCGATTGCCTCTGGCGCATAGCCGAAAAATTCCTAGCAGACCCAAAACTCTGGGAAAAAATCTATGCCGTCAATAAAGAACTCATTGCTAATCCTGATCTCATTTACCCAGGACAACGCATTTTAATCCCGAAAGAATAGCTTTTAAAGGATAGCTTTCTTTTCTCTTAAGACGCTAAAAATATATTAATACATATTTCTATACTACTCTATATATAGCTATTATGGAAATGTCCTAAGCAGCTAGTATCTTATAATTGCTATTGGCGTATGACGGTACTGGCTGCTTTTCTTTTTACGAGTACAATAGCTACGATTCATTCATAAAACATAGAGCTACCCGCTAGAACTTCTTTTTTAATGATTGAGTTCACATAAAAATTAACTCCACCGTAGTGCCTGATGTGTAAACTTTATCGTTAAACGTAGTATCAAGCTGCATTGGTATTATTAACTGTACAGCTTAGCGCATTAGTAAACGCATTTTTGTAGCAATTATTACCGTAATGAAAATATTTCCAAAAGATAAATTTTTTGTCATAGCAGGGCCCTGTGTGATAGAAGAGGGGAATCTCCTTGAAACTGTAGCTGCGACACTTAAAAATATTGCTACCACGCATGATATTCCTATTATCTTTAAAGCCTCCTTTGATAAAGCCAATCGCTCGGCACTTAAAAATTACCGCGGACCAGGCCTCACTAAGGGTCTCGCCATGTTAAAAACAATCAAAGATACATTCAAGCTACCTATTCTATCAGACATTCATACCCCTGAGATGATTCCTGAGGCAGGAGAAGTTCTAGATGTTCTACAAATTCCTGCTTTTCTAGCCCGCCAGAGCGATCTTTACATCGCAGCTGCCAAAACCCCTTGTGCGCTCAATATCAAAAAAGGACAATTTATGGCCGCACGTGAAATGCAGAATGCTATTGACAAATTTCGTCTAAGCGGTGGAAGTACTCCTGTATCGGTTTGTGAACGCGGGACTTTCTTTGGCTATGGAGACCTTGTTGTTGACTTTAGAACAATTGATATTATTAAGCAGATGAATGTGACTTATATCTACGACGCATCTCATTCTATGCAGAAACCTGCTGGAAAAGGGACTCATTCTGGTGGCGATAAAACCTCACTACGGACGCTAGCACGGGCGCAAATCGCCGCTGGCGCAAATGGAATCTTCATTGAAACCCATCCTAACCCGCCAGAAGCACTTTCTGACAGCGCCACTCAATATCCACTCCACGAGCTAGCAGAACTCCTTCTCGATCTCAAAGCTTTCTACACATTTAGAAGTAAACGCCCCCAAACTATACCGCATACTAGAATTTCATAATAAAATAATACATGTGTTCATCTTTGCTAGTTTATTGACATCTTAAAAAGAAAAAAGTTGCGTCTATTATCATTAATTATTATGATAATTTATCTTTTGCGATTAACGTCAATCAAAAAATGTTAAAAACTACTAAAAACCATACGTATTCTGGTTCTTATGACGACTCAGAATTTTTGTTCCAAGTTGCTCCCTCCCAAAGAAATTATCTGCAGACTATACTAGCCAAAAGCGAACCCTACTTAAAACAACTTTTCAATAAGCCTAGTATTTATAAGAAATTCTTAACTAAATTACATTACATTAATAACCTATCCGATATAAAAACAGTCATAGCAGAATTTTCAAAAACTTATTATAATTTTACAAAAGAACTCTACCAGAACCAATACCGTCATAACAAAAAAACCGATGCTTTCATTAAAAATAAAAAGAGTACCCTAAAAGTGATATGGGGAGATTGTTATGATGTATTAAAACAAATGAAGTCTGAATCAATACACTGCATGGTCACTTCACCTCCCTACTATAATGCAAGAGCTTATTCTAGGTGGGAAAATATCAACGACTACCTAGCAGAGATGAAGAAAATACTAACCCAATGTTACCGAGTTCTCGATAACCATAGAGTCTTCGTTTTCAATGTAGGCGATATTTTTGATAATGATAATCTAGCAACAACATCTGTCTGGGGGAAAAGACGACTTCCCTTAGGGGCCTACTTTATTACGTTGTTTGAGGAGATTGGATTTACGTTTGTTGATGACATCATCTGGGACAAAGGAGAAGTACAGAGCGAACGGCACAAAAATGGAGACAGACCTTATCCATTTTATCAATATCCTATAAATTGTTATGAACATATTTTAATTTTCCATAAACATAGACTTGACACAACTAGATATCCATGTCCGATCTGCGGCACTTTAAATGTCAATGGAAATTCTTATACAGAAAAGGGTCTAAAAAGTTGGGAATGTAAAAATAAAGATTGTTTTGTTCGCAGCAAATCCAACAGAGGCAAAAGATTCAGTGCCAAAACATACTTCACGCAAGCTAAGAAAAAAAACAGTCCATCAAGTATCGATAAAGATTTTATTTATGCTTGGCGTAGAGATATTAGAAAAATAAAGCCTGTTATTAAGATTAACTGCAAAGGTGAAAATACTCTCGGACACAGCGCACCTTATCCTGAAGAAATACCTGAATTCGCTATCAAAATGTTTAGTTATAAAAACGAGACCATTTTAGACCCTTTTTCTGGACTAGGCACCTCTTTAAAAGTTGCTTCAAAACTGGGAAGAACTGGAGTTGGAATTGAAAAAGACTTAACTTTGAAAAAAAGTGTATACAAATTTATACAAAATAAGAACCTCACAGAACTTAGCATATGACCGAAGCTATTGATAAAAAGAAACGGATTATTGGTCTCTATGGTGAAATGCGGCTTGCAATGGAACTGCACGCTAAAGGATGGCAAGTTCATAGATCATATATAGATGAAGGTATAGACTTTATCATCACAAAATACTGGTGTACTCATTGCAGAAAATTTGTTAATCAACACATAAGCGAAAAAAGTTACAAGAGCGAAATTAGAAAATGTGTCACCAACAAATGTGATAAATGTAAAGAAAAAGAATTAGAAATCAAAGTTCGTTACTTACAGGTTAAAACATCTGAAGGAATCGCCGAAAAAAATAACACCGATACAAAAAAATTTAGCTTTCACCCTAAAATTAGATACATAATGCGTGACGTATTTTATGTGTGGATTGCTGTTTTTAAAGACGGCGGTAGCCCAACTACTACCACTAAAGACGACGATAGCCCAACTACTACCACTACCGTTCATTATTACGTGTTTAGAACTGGCGACATAATAAGATTTGATGATATTAATATAAAGTCCTATCAAATTACGGATAATCAAAAAACTTCTCTACGCATTGATCGTGACGGAGATGTCCGAAATCAAGGCAATAAGTATAATTACGATTGCTTCAAAGAGTTTCACAATAATTTTTCAGAGCTGGACACTGACGCATCGCCTATATCATGATCTATCATTTAGACATTGATCTAAACATTATGACAGGCAACGACACCTGTACTATTTTTAGTAATTTTTCGTAGAACAGGTGCTTCTGTATGACATTTTTTACTCGCATAAGGACAGCGTGGTGTAAAAAGACATCCTTGTGTTCCATCAGAGAGTGATGACGGGTGCTCCGTACTATCTGGTTCGATCCCCCCTACATTTTTCATCTTAATATAATCATCTACCTTTTTATCAAAACTAGGTATCGCTTTCAAAAGAATTTGTGTGTAAGGATGTTTAGGATTAGCAAACAAGGCATTGCTGGTATTCATTTCTACGATCTGCCCGAGGTACATGACGGTGACGCGGTCTGAGAAATAACGAGCAATTGTCAGATCATGCGTCACAAACAAACACGTAAAGGCTTCTTCTTTTCTAAGTGCGATGAGTAAATTTAAGATCTGTGCTTGAACGGAAACATCGAGCGCCGATACAGGTTCATCAGCGGCTAAAAATTCAGGTTTGCCAAGTAACGCTCTAGCAATAGCAATGCGCTGCTGCTGGCCACCTGAGAATTCATGGGGATATCGGGTGAGCCAATTTTCATTGAGACCCACGCGTTCTACCATTGTTCTAACGCGTGCTTCCATCTGAGCACGTGAGAGATTTTTATGATGAAGTTTAAGTGGTTCTAGTAGGATAGTCTTCACACGGAGGCGTGGAGATAACGAAGCATACGGATTTTGGAAGATCATTTGAAACTTCCTACGGTAATCACGCAGTGCTTTTCCTTTGAGATCATATATAGACGTGCCCCGATATAATATATCTCCACCACTTATAGGCATAAGTTTCAATATGGCTTTAAGAAGTGTAGACTTTCCACATCCACTCTCACCCACTAAGGCAATGGTCTCGCCTTCATAAATAGTTAAGTTAATATCATTGAGTGCTTTAATGTCATTAGCTGCTGTATCGTGTTTTCTAGCAGCCAATTTTTTTGTAAAAGGCACATCTAAGGAAAAACTCTTTGAAACATTTTTAATAGAGAGAAATCGCTCAAGCGAACGACTAGAAGCACGTAAAGGTTTCATCTCAATCATATACAAAAAAATCTTAATAATAAAACTTCATTACCCTTTTATAATCATAGAAACCTGCTATCATTACTTATCATTGTTGCGTGATTTAGCAAAGGACAACTCTTCTTATCACCCATTCACAACAAATTATGGTTTTTTTTCATTCAATGGATAAAAACATTTCACATAAGGCGCAACTGGGGTATTAAGCGATGAAGTCCTTTTAACATTGCTAACTGGGGCAGACACTGCTTTTTTTAGACGGGTCACAGCAGGCATTTTTTCCTTACAGTCGTTCTTAGCAAAATCACAACGTGGATGAAACCTACAGCCAACAGGCCATTCATCTAGACCTGGCATTCTGCCTGGGATGACTTTCAATTGTTTTTTAGTTCGCTGGAATTCGGGCAAGCATTCTATTAACCCCTTAGTATAAGGATGGTGTGGATAACGAATGATCTGCCTAGTAGCATTCGCTTCTACGATCTGTCCTGCATAAAGCACTAGCACGCGTTCTGTGAGTTGAGAAACCAATCCTAAATCATGACTGACCAGTATAAAAGCACACTTCTTCTCAACAGAAAGATTATAAATAAGTTCCATGATCTCTGCTTGAATTGTCACGTCGAGCGCTGTTGTCGGTTCATCGATAAGCATTAATTGTGGGTTTGTCATCAAAGCACAAGCAATAACAATACGTTGCCGCATCCCTCCTGAGAATTCATTCGGATAAGCACGCATCCGCTCATGAACGCGTGTGATTTTAACATCATTTAAGCGACTACAAGCAAGGTCATAAGCTTCTTTATAGGAAAGAGAGCTGTGGGCGCGCGCAGTTTCGATTAGGTGTGTGCCTACAGTAAGAACAGGATTAAGACTGCCAAGTGGATTTTGAAAGATCATCGTTATTTTATCACCGCGTAATCTATTGAGTTCTGTTTCATTCATTGTCGTGATCTCGCGTCCACAAAAACGAATGCTGCCACTTTTTATCTTGCATGGCGGTTTGAGTAGTTTTAGGATTGAAAAAATAGCTAGAGACTTCCCAGCTCCGCTCTCACCTACTAAACCGATGCGCTCACCAGCAGCAATTGTCAATGAAAAATCATCTAACGCAATGACCTCCTTATTAGGATATTGGAAACTGAGGGTAAGATTTTTTATTTCGAGGAGCTTCATTGGAGTATGATTTTTAGAGTACGGTTTTTGGAGTACGGTTTTTGGAGTACAATTTTTATTTAACAAAGATTTGAATACTTGATGATTATTTGACTACGGAAATACGGTTACGGGGGATAGGTTATTTGTAGAGTTTAGGATTAAAATAATCTTCAAACCACCCACCGAGGATATTGATTGTCACAATAAGAACGACTAGAAAAAAACTAGGAATAAACGTGATCCACCACGCACCGCTAAATATATATTCAAAGCCTCTACTGATAAGAAGTCCTAACGAAGGCTGTGTGGGGGGCATGCCTAATCCTAAGAAAGACAATGCCGCTTCACTGATAATAGCATTGGCAACTTGAACTGTCGCTATAACCAGTAGCGGTGAAATTAGATTAGGAAAGATGTGTTTAAATAAGATAATACGAGGCGAAACACCCACTACTCGAGCAGCGGCGACGTATTCTTTTTCACGTTCTACTAAAACGCCTGAGCGCACCACGCGTGCGTACTGTGGCCATTCGGCTACTCCGATAACCATAATAATCATATAGATAGCCAGCCGATCATAAACTTCTTGCGCAAAAAAGTTTTTAATAATAGCAAGGGTAATAATAGTAAGCATCAATGTTGATAGAGATAACTGCACATCTGCCGTACGCATAATAAAACTATCCCAGCGTCCGCCCAGATATCCTGCCATAAGTCCTAAAAATGTCCCTAGCATCAATTGAATCATCACAGCACTGATTGAAATAATAAGCGATAATCGCATACCGTAGAAGACCGTACTCAAAATATCGCGTCCTTGTGGGTCTGTACCGAATAAAAATTGTCGCGTTCCACCCTCGATCCAAGCCGGTGGCAATTCTGAATCGAGGATATCAAATGACGTCAGATCATACGGGTTCTGTGGAACAAGCCACGGAGCTAGAAAGGCGCCGCCTAGCCACAGTATTAATATACTTGCGGTGATTAAAAATTGATAATCATTCCTAGCGACTTCAAAAAAGGTCCGTTCTTTCATAAAACAATATCCTCTGCTAACTTAAAAAGCTGATCTTAGAAACCCAAAGGCAGTACTGTGATGCACTGTTTTATTGTCAAGCCATTCTTAAAAAGCAGCAACCCAGTACAATTACCACGCTCAACACACATGATACATTCCCTAATAAAGTTTTAGTAAAGAAGTTCTAGTAAAAAAATCGTATCTTCAAACGATTTTATCAAAATTTCTGCTTGACCAGCTGGACTGTCGGATCAATCATTAAGTAAAGTATATCAACAACGGTATTCGTCACCATAAAGACAAATCCAACAAATACAAGATAAGCCACGATCAATGGAATATCACTATGCGTCACTGCTTCGATAAACATAAAACCCATGCCCGGCCACTGAAACACCGTTTCGGTAAGAATCGTGTAAGCAATCATCGTAGCAAACTGCACACCTGCAACAGATACAATGGGGATAAGTGTATTTCTAAATGCATGGACGTAGAGAATCCTGTTTTTAGTCAAGCCGCGTGCCTTTGCGAAATGAATATACTCCTCAGAAAGCACCTCTACCATCCGTCCTCGTATCAAGCGAATAAATAGGGGCAGCATAATAGATGCCAGCGATATAGCAGGTAAAATAATATGTAATAATCCGTCTTGAGTAAGGAAATTGGTCTCCCAAAAACCAAATAACATCAAAGTCTCACCCCGACCAAACGAGTACAATAAGCCTAATTGTACGGGAAAAATATAAATGAGTAATATTCCCGTTAAAAATACGGGCATAGATATACCTATAATACTGAAAGTCATAATAGTTCTAGCGAGCACGTGCTTAGGATAGACTGCGCAGTAAATTCCAAGCGGAATCGATAAGAAAATAACAATAAACGACGCTGCCAGCGTCAATTCTAACGTTGCTGGGAAGCGGTCTAAAATAACTGCCATAACAGGTTTTTTGAAGAAATACGAAGTACCTAAGTCACCTGTGAGCGCATTTTTAACGAATCTTACGTATTGTGTTAAAAAGGGGTCATTGAGGCCGAGTTTTTCGCGTAATTTTTCACGCTCCGCCAACCCAACCGATTCTCCAACCAATTGATGAATCGGATCCCCCAAGGCATCCTGAATGCTAAAACCAATAAAACTGATCACTAGCATCACGATAATAAATTGATAGCTTCGTTTTAAGAAGAAACTTAACACAACCAATCACCTCTGCTACTGCACTTTATTGACATCATCTTAATAAATTGACTTAATAGTATATAGTTAGTATAGTAAATTGACCTAGTAATAAGTTAGCTTACTACCCACTCATTTAATAGAGCTCATCCTAGGCTAGCAAGGTTTTACAAAGACACTTATCGTCTCTTAGATAACCTTGCTAGCATAACGATGCTATGATCTGATATAAGGAATTATTTAATGACAAGGTCTCCTATGTATGGGAAGTTTTGAACATTGACAATAGGTTTAATATCGACACCCTTACGTGAAGCCCAAGCTAGATTTTGCCAGTGAAGGGGAACGAATGCAGCGTCATCATAGAGAAGTTTCTCAACTTTCTGTAAGATCCTAGCCCGTTTATTTTCATCAACAACATTAGCGCTCTCTGTGACGAGTTTATCGACCTCAGGGTTGGAGTAATTGCCGCTATTGTACTGTCCGCGTCCTGTATCTTTATTAAAAGTCATTAGCAGATATTCCGTAAAATTAGCCGAATCTTCGGTATCCGAATGCCAGCCAATCATCATCATATCTGCTTCACGAGCATCAAAAGCAGGCCAGTATTGTGCTTTGGGAATAGTTTTAACAGAGGCTTTGATCTTAATCTTAGCGAGCATACTTGCGACTGCTTCAGCGATTTTTTCATCATTGACATACCTATTGTTAGGTGCCATGAGGGTAATATTGAAGCCATTGGGATAGCCTGCTTCTTTCATCAGTTCGCGTGCGCGGGCTAGATTATAACGTGGTTTAAGGGTTTTATTGTATCCTATGTAACCTAGTGGGCTTTGCTGGGCGGCGACTGTTGCGAAATTACGCATAATCTTGCTAACAATGGCATCATTATTGATAGCATGAACTATAGCCTGCCTGACGCGCACATCTCTAAATTCTTTGCGGCGTTGTTGGTTGAGCTGAAATGTGATAATACGTGTCCCGGGGAGTTCTACTAGATTGATCTTCCGTTCTTTACGAAGTTTAAACAGATCACTAGGCGGAACGGGCGCTATAAAATCAACATCTCCCGCTAATAAAGCAGCAACACGCGTGGGCCCTTCAGCAATAGGTGTTAAGATCACTTTTGTGACATTGCCTTTAGAAGTTTTATCCCAATATCCATTAAACCTAGCAAAATCAACGCGAACACCCTGGTCACGTTTTGTCACGGTAAAAGGGCCTGTCCCTGATGCATTTCGTGAAGCAAATGTATTCGCTTCTTTCTGGACTAACGCTTTAGAACGTCCCTGGCTATCGTTACCGGAGTAAAATTTCCGATCCATTGGGAAGATATACGTTGCCGTATGGAGGACGAGTGGATAAGGGCCTTTCGTGACTATATCAATCGTATAATCGTCGACAACACGAATAGGTTCAAATTCCAAAAAAATGCCTTTGAAATCAGCACTTTTACGTAATCTATCGAACGTCCATTTAACGTCTCGGGCAGTCATTTCATTGCCTGAATGAAATTTGACGCCTTTGCGTAATGTGAATCGTGTCGTTTTGGCATCGATTTGCCGCCATTGGGTCGCTAAACGCGGCTCAAATTTAAGGTCTTGCGTCCACCGTACAAGGGGATCAAAGACCATATGTGAAAATTGCAACATTCCCCCTGAGAGTTGTTCGTGTGGGTCCATTGATACAGGGTCTGCATCATAGGCTAAGCGAAGTGATTTTCCCCACCCTATACTCATAAGTAGTGCTGCACTTATCGCAATCATGAAAATATTTTTAATCATGTTCATTACCTCAATTTTTCTTTAAATTAAAAATTTACTAGTGATTGTATTAAAGATTGTATTAAATTAGCTTAAATTTACAATGTTTTTGAACGCAGTTCTTCACTAACATAGCAATATAACCCGCCAGAACCCATATCGCTTTCTAGCCAGAATTTTCATTCTAACCCAAATTCCTACCCTCAGCCAAAATTTCTATTCCAGTCAGAATTTCCATTCTAGCCCAAACTTCCATCATCAGCCAAAATTTCCATTCTAGTTAGAATTTTCATTTCCCAGCCAGAATTTCCATCCCCAGCTAGAATTTATATCCTAACCCCAACTTCCATTCCTGGCAGCTTTTTTCAATCTCTCGCAAATAACTTCCTAACCCATAAAGCAGCATGTAAATTTATGTTTATTACAGGTCTATCTATGTTATATTATTATATGATATAGACTGTATTTATAGTTAATGATTGTAGCCATAATTATATAATATAATTTGTATACATCGTATGATGATACTGATTTCTAATGATTTTTGATGCCCCTTCAACGTCTTTAAAAACAATTAATACTACTAATAACACGCTATTATGGACTATTTTACGTTATAACAAGCTTTATGATGTCACTTAGGGCCTTTATCCAGTTTATCGTTTATACACTGACGCCTGTGCTAGTCTGTGTCCGTGGATTTTATCTTTATGAGAGTATTCCACGACAAGATTTTAGAACTTATGCGTTTAATATAGGAGAGAGTGCTTGGATTATCTTTTTAATACTTGTTTTTATCCGCGTGATTAATGACCTATTGGTGACAACAACGCTCTTAGGCAATTTATTAGAAAAAATTCTCTCTTATGAGCGCGAATTGCTTGTTTTTTTTACATGGTTAATATTTTTTCATGTCTTATTCATAGCCCTTACAATTAAAAATTTTGCAGCTGCCTTCGATAGCATCACTAATCTTCAAAGTGCATGGTCGTGGGGCTTCTTAGCAAGTTTAACAGCATTTTTCATTGGAATCACCTCAAATAACTTTTCACAACGCCTACTCAAAACTTATTGGGAGCGGACACGCTTTTTATTTTATGGAACTTTTATTTTTGGAGTCATTCACATGGCTATCATTAAAAATAGCTACACCTACTTTCTCATTGTTGTAGGGATGTTTATTGTACTGAAAGCTTCTGCATTATGGCGCACCTTCCGTTCTTAACTCACTTAAAAAATCCTTATCATTTTCAATCAAATTTAACCTCATTTCAACCACAATCACTCCCATTAACTCACTTAAAAATCCTTATTATTTTTAATCAAATTTAACCTCATTTCAACCGCAATCACTCCCATTAACTCACTTAAAAAACCATTATCGTTTTCAATCAAATTTAACCTCATTTCAACCACAATCACTCCATTAACTCACTTAAAAATCCTTATCATTTTCAATCAAATTTAACCTCATTTCAACCGCAATCACTCCCATTAACTCACTTAAAAAGTCCTTATCGTTTTCAATCAAATTTGACCTCATTTTAACCACAATCACTCTACTAAAATCATTTCTCTAAAAAATCACTATGAAAAAACACTTTCAAAACATTTCTAAAAATAAGCAGCATTTCTCTCGTTTATATACAAATTTATATACAAATGCCGTAAAATTACCTGTACTGCTACCTGTATTTATTGGCATCATCACATTGACAAATTGTGCCTCAATCAAAAAGAATGCTACCTACGTCACGCCACAATCCATTCAAATAAAAAGTGGTACAACCGCACAGAGTCCTCTCACTGAAGCATGGCAACGTTCGCTTATTCAATTGACTAAGGGAATCTTCTTCATTGAAAACAGTGAACGTGAAGCCGGCATTATCAATATCTCCTTCGATCAAACAGACCCAGGTCAATACGTGACATGTGGTAACTTCACCATCAAAGACCGCCGGCTATCAGGTACACGCAATGTAACCTACGATCCCGTCTCATCTATAAGATTTGGCAAAGGCTTTAAAACCAATGGTGAAAAAGTAACCGTTATCCGCTCAACACAACTTTACGGAAAAGCCAATCTCCTCTTCCTAGAACGCGACACCGAACGTACTCGCGTCCGTGTCAATATCCTCTATACCCTAGTGAGCAAAACACAATTTAAAACCGGTGAAGAAATTACCGACGCCATAAATCAATCTTACTCCTTCACAACCGCCAACCGCTTCGAAGGAATAGATGACGTCAATAATACTAAAATAATCTGCCAGACAAAAGGCACACTAGAAAAAGCCCTTCTAAATACAGCCAGAAGATCAACCGATCTAGATGAAGACGAAGAAGAGGATATCTAAATAACCAACCGCCACACAAGCGCAAACCAATCCAATTCTCGCTTGCTACTGATCCTCACTTGCTACTTCTCCCTATCAATGCAGATTGAGAATCTATTCTTATTACCGGCATAATGCTGTACTGCGGTCATTCATAACTATTGTGAGAAATTTTTAATAACGCTACCCATTTTTAATAACGCTGCCGACTTTTAATAACGCTGCTGATTTTTAACAACGCTACCCATTTTTTACGTTACAATAACCGACACTGTCTAACAACCGACTTTGTCGCGTTATAATGGTAGCGGAAAATCACTCAGGAAGATCTAGTTTTTTACGGACGAATACCTGGAACTGCTAGTTCTAATGACGTCATTTCACATGTCAATTCATCAATAAACTGATGGGGCGAAAATTGAATAAACTCTCTAAGCAACCAATTAGCCCTGCTATCAAGGTATTCTGCAAGGATACCAGGTTCATAACGGGCTAATTCACTCAATCTGTGCATGATTAACATGATGATTGTTATATTATAACGTTTGATGATAGGAGTATTGTTTACTTTATTTTGTTTGATGTACCATAGGTCTAGTGGAGCGGAAATATAGTCTAAATGCATACGCAATTTTCGATGAAACGCATGTAAATTTGTAAATGCCGCCTTCTTTTCTTTTTCATCGACACCAGCAAGCAGCCACTCAATATCTTTTTTGCTTTGAATGATGTTTTTGTCGTGCTTTCTTATAATTTCAAAGTCCTCGTGGAAATCTACTGTTTGATTGGACGCTAGAGATTGTAAATTTGTCTTTCCTAAGAATAAGTCCTTTATTTCAGCGGAAAAATAGACTCTATTCGTTTCCTTATTTATTTTGTACCCAGCATTTTTTAACGGAATAAAAAATTCCTGCTCAGGATCAAAGGAATGATTTTCCTCTCTAAATGTATGCTCGTACGCCCGATGAATAAATACTAGATTCGCCAGTAAGTCTTTAAGCGTATGATGCTGGTGCTTTTCTGGTTCTCCTAAGTATTTTGATAACGTTGGCGTAATACCCTTTTTTTCGCCTTCACTGTCTAACGTCACAACCTCGCTTTCCAATGTCCGCTCATTAGCAGAAGAATATCCTCCTTTGATATAATTACTCCCCGAAATACCATGGTTATTGGTATATTTATATTGAATGCCTTTAAACCGAAGCAGTGCTTTGATCGCATTCAAATAACAGTAATGCAACGTCAATGGCGCAGCAACCGCAGGCAATGTCTTTGAAACTGTATAGTAATTCTCCGCTTGTTTCCATAATGATTTGATAACCTCATAGTTTTTAAAACCTATGTGTTGTTTATTTCTACTAAGCCACAATTCAGCGAATTTAAACGTATTTTGTGTCAATACACGGTCTGTATTCCAATTCGGAGTTTTTATAGCTTTCCGCAAGTAAACATTCCGATTGCCTATACGAAAGGGCTCGATCATAGCTTGAGTACCTCTTTATTTTATTAATTGCCATTGATAATACAGATAATATTCTTTACAAAAATTAATACATCACTATGCCATACTTAATACTGTTCAATCAATCAATACTATTCACTGCAATTGCCATTTATAATGCAGGTATTATTCATCACAACTTCAATACTCTTTATTAATTGCCATTGATAATGCAGATAATATTCATTACAAAAATTAATACATCACTATGCCATACTTAATACTGTTCAATCAATCAATACTATTCACTGCAATTGCCATTTATAATGCAGGTATTATTCATCACAACTTCAATACTCTTTATTAATTGCCATTGATAATGCAGATAATATTCATTACAAAACTTAATATATCGCTATGCCACACTCAATACTATTCAGTCAATCAACACTATTCACTGCAATTACCATTCATAATACAGGTATTATTCATCACAACTTCAATACTCTTTATTAATTGCCATTGATAATGCAGATAATATTCATTACAAAAATTAATACATCACTATGCCATACTTAATACTGTTCAATCAATCAATACTATTCACTGCAATTACCATTCATAATACAGGTATTATTCACCGCAACTTCAATACTCTTCACTGCACTGCAATTGCCATTGGTAATGCAGATAATATTCATTACAAAAATTAATACATCACTATGCCACACTCAATACTATTCAGTCAATCAATACTATTCACTGCAATTGCCATTCATAATACAGGTATTATTCATCGCAACTTCAATACTCTTCACTGCACTGCAATTGCCATTAGTAATGCAGATAATATTCATTATAAAGCTTAATACATCGCTATACCATACTTAATACACGACTATACCATAAAAAAAGCCAATTGACACTCAAAAAATCAATTCATATTTAAAAAATCAATTGATCTTCAATCTCCAATATAACAACTGACTTCCATTCCTCAATTGTTCTTCAATCTCCACCATAACAACTGACTTCCATTTCTCAATTGATCTCCGATCTCCAATATAACAACTGACTTCCATTCCCCAATTGATCTTCAATTTCCAACATAACAACTGACTTCCAATCTCCTATATAACAACTGACTTCCATTCCCCAATTGATCTTCAATTTCCAACATAACAAACTGACTTCCATTCCTCAATTGATCTTCAATCTCCTATATAACAACTGACTTCCATTCCTCAATTGATCTTCAATCTCCAACATAACAAACTGACTTCCATTCCCCAATTGATCTTCAATCTCCTATATAACAACTGACTTCCATTCCTCAATTGTTCTTCAATCTCCTATATAACAACTGACTTCCATTCCCCAATTGATCTTCAATCTCCTATATAACAACTGACTTCCATTCCTCAATTGTTCTTCAATCTCCAACATAACAACTGACTTCCATTCCCCAATTGATCTTCAATCTCCTATATAACAACTGACTTCCATTCCGCCAAACCGTTTATCAATAAAGCATGTTGCATATTTCTCGGGATGCATGCGAATATAGTCAAGATAAGGAGCGACGTCTCTCATTTTTGCATTGTCTGCGACAATCATTGTCCCTTTCTTAAAACGTGGTTCAAGCATTTCTACAATAGGCAGATAAATATCCTTCCAGCCATCTAGAAATAGAAATTCGATAGGCTTTGTGACCGTTTTTAACGTTTCCAGCGCATCTCCTTTAAGAATCTTTACAATCTCACTCACGCCTGCTTCCTTAAAATGATTAGCCGCAGCTTCACATTTTACCGCTACCTTTTCTGTCGTGATGACCGTTCCGCCATTGTCACGTGCTCCAGCAGCGAGATATAGCGTTGAAATTCCAAACGACATTCCAAATTCTACCACGTGACGCGCCCCTGATGAACGGAGTAGCGTATAGAGTAATTCCCCTTTATCACGCGGAATCGCAAGATATGCCGTTGCTAATTCTTCTCCATTAGGACGACTGCCCCAAATCCGCCGAAGCAGTATTTTAATCGTATGCGCAGTTTCTCGCCACTCTCCCATGTCTTTATAAAGCCGATCAAGTGTTCGAGCTATTTTTTTATCTTGCAGACTATTGTGCATTGTTTTATCCTCGTTATCTGAATTAACACTCTGTATTTAATAAAGTCCGTTCATTTAGCAAAATTTAGTAAAACCAAGCATAATGATTTAACTGTTATTCGAACGATGCCTAAAAATTTTCTTAAATATAGGTTTTAATCTCTTATCTAGATCATCACTGGGCAATTCCGTATAGGGAATATTTAATTCTTTTAGTATATTAGAAAATTTTCTAAAACCCTGGTGACTTCTTAATTCAACCCATTTAATTTGTTTCCTATCTAATTGCATTTTATTAGTATCTGAAAGTTTATCTGCTATAAAAATCTTGCTGTCTCTCGCAATAGCTGCATCCGCACTTTCAGGATTTCCTTTCCCCATTAATTTTACTTCACATTTATAGCTATTATCTCCTTTGATTAAATAAAAGTCTACTTCTCTTTGAATAGAATTTTTTGCTGACGCATTTCTTTTAATTTTCGATGAATCATAGTTTTCGGCTGGCACATTATATAATCTACAAATTGTCTCCATTAATGGTTTCTCAACTCGTTTACCAGCTGTACTCCACAACCCACCCCTTAACTCAGACCTTTTTACAGCTAATGTATTTATAACTATTAAACTTTCACTAATATTGAGATCAACACTAACCTTATTAAATTTTATGGTTAAAGTCAATTCTATATCATGTTGAGTATCAACCAAATTTTTAATGCTCTCATGCAACGTTGTATAATGTTCGTTAGCAACATCGAGTACAATTTCTTTTTTTGAAGAATTGAACATATTGTGAATCGTTTTCTTATTTAAACCCGCATTAATAGCAATTTCCTGCGCTGAAAGATCCGAATTTAAAAAAGTCTTTTTATACCAATCAACTGAAATATCTTTGTTTTCTAGTTTAGCAGCAAATATCTCTTTAAAGAAACCAATTGAAAATCGCAGAAACTCACTATTAATAAGATTAATAATTTCTATTCTGTAATCATCACTATTAAGCGGTTTTTTTATTATATCTTTTATGACATGGTCTGTTATTGTCATGGGTTCTCTTTCCTACACAACATTACAAAATCCGCTAGATTGACAAATCGTGGGGACACTCTATCTAGTCTAAGCAAACTCGATCGCTTAGAAAAATCTTCTTTCATATGACTGACGTACTGTGCTTCTTGCTCAGTTAGAAAATAATTTCGATTTAGATCTATAGCCGCTTTACCCAATGTTCCTATCCCCGCAAATGGATCAAAAACAAGATCATTAACAAATGAATAGTACTTGATAACTCTTTCACATAATTCTATAGGGAATACTGCTTTATGAAATCTATTAAAGGCAGGAGAAATATACCAGACATTCGTTGTCTCATACTTTCCTAAGACTCTGCTCTCTTTTGTTTTGTCCGAACCGTATTGGCGAATATTCCAATCAATTAACTTGCCTGTCTTTTTCCTATAGACCATTACCATTTCAGAAATAGCATTAGGTTTATAGCCCAACGGTTTACGGTGTTGTAAAAATCCAGCATTCCTATTTTTTGCACTCGCTTCCGGTTTGACCCAGACAATATCATCGATAAACTCCCAACCCATTTTTATCAAATACGGATGAATATCATAAGGAATCGCATACCTTTTACTAGCATGCGCCCTACTGATCCGTGGAATAATGATCGGGGACGTATTGAGAACAAAAAATCTACCCTCTTTTGTAATGCGATGAACTTCTAGAAACACTCCCTCTAAAAAACGCAAATACTCCTCATAACTCTGATATATAGAATAATCCCTAGCGTTATAATAAGGAGGAGAAGTAAACGTCAAATGCACAGCCTCATCTGGAATATGCTTGAATACATTCATAACATCACTATGAACAATCGTATTCTTTAAATATAGAGGGAACTTATCGTGATGCTCGCTGCTTACCGAAACACAACTAACATTATCAACCTCTTTGCTTATAATTTCTTTTATTAGCTCATTGGGATGATTTTTTAATTTGACTAGCTCTTTTTTTGCTTCAATATTGGTTGGGAAAACTAGCAATCCCCTTATAGCCTGCATCACAACTTTAGGGTCTTGATCGGACACCAAGTCTATTAAAATTGATATTGCTTTCTCGTTTCTCAGTCTACCAATAGCAGAAACAGCCTCTCGTCTAACCTCTGTGCTTGTATCATTTTTAGCAGAAGCTGCAAATACACCCAACAAAGAAATCGCATTTACTTTTGCAAGATTTTTTATAGCAAGCGATCTGATTGTCTCATTGCTGTGCTTTAACAAATCAACTAATGGTTCGCTACTGAATTCACTTTCTAACCTCCCCAGTTTTTCCAATAAATATATAATAGCCGAGTCACTTTGCTTGTGTAGAAACGATGTCAAATGTTGTCTGTCACGCTTTAACGCGTGAATGTTCTCTTTATTTATTTTTTTGTTCAGTACTGATCGATTCATGTTTATAATCCGTGCTCACCTGGTCAGATACTACCACTTAGTTAAACCCATACATTCTCGATATATTTCTTATTGCAGAAACCTGATCTCGTTTAACGTTATTATATTATCCTATATTTCTTAGAATATTCTATATTTAAACCGCTTAATGCAACCTGAACACCTCATGCTATATTTCATTGCTTAGCGCTATCACGAGCTCTTCGTTTCAATTTAAGCCCATCGGAGTTCGTTCATTTAGCAAAACCAAGCATTCTCTGTTTTAACTGAGTTTGAAATTGATCGATCCGTTTATTGGCTAAATCACAATACGCTTTCTCAATATCATAGGCAATGAAATTTCTTCCCGTCTTCAGACTGGCTAGACAAGTCGTCCCCGCTCCAGCAAACGGATCCAAAACCACATCCCCTTTAAAAGTATACAATTGAATCAGACGATAGGGCAATTCTATCGGGAACGGAGCAGGATGTCCCACTTGGTTAGCGCGTTCTGCGTGAAAAGACCAGACACTCTTTGTGAATTCTAAAAACTCTTCTCTAGCAATTGTGCTTATTTTTTGACTCTGATTACTGAGGCTATACGAGGATTTAGAAAAAATGAGTATATATTCGTGCGTATCACGGAGAACAGGATTGTTCGCTTTAAGCCAACTGCCCCAAGCCGTCGAAGAACTTGCACTCGCTCCTTTATCCCAGATAATTTCACCCCGCATCAAATAACCCAATTTCCGCATATCCTCTATAATGTAACCGTGTAACGGAATATATGGCTTCCGACCTACATTCGCTACATTGATACACGCACGACCGCCAGGCACTAGGACACGGTAGGTTTCCAAAAAAACTTGTCTTAGCAGTGCGCGGTATTCGGCTAACGATAAATCCTCGTCATAGGCTTTCCCGACATTGTACGGCGGTGACGTTACCATGAGGTGCACGCTAGCATCAGGCACTTCGGCTAACTTTTCACTGCTTTTACAAAAAACCTTATTCAAACTCGCCTTAGGAATTAAATTTTCTTTGTAACCGACATTGTCTCGCTTAGACTGCTGATTTTGAGGATTGAGTTCCTGGTAAAGTTTGCTCGTGTAAAACTTTGATGCATCGTGATTGATCCGCCCAGTCGTCCCGTAAGAACTCGTCTGCGTACCTGTTTTATTTCTGAGAGTGTTCGCTTTTAGTTTCATTACTATTTAGACACAATTTGCTTTTGTAAATTAGAATAACATGTTATAATGTTAATTGATTGCAGAAATCTAATAATAGTCTCTCCAAATAGTAATATGAATTATGAAAACTGAACCGCTGAATCACAAAGAAAGAATTAAGGTTGCATCACTATATGTCGCTATATTTCTAGGTCTATGTATGTATTTAAGTGGCGAACCACTTTTTTTCTTAAATTTAAAAAAAGATTATAGCATTCTGTTCTGGACTGCTACATTACTCCTTATTGTTGGAACATACATTACTGAGCCCTATTTTACTAAACCAGCTAATGTAACTGTAAACGCTATTGGGGTATTTATAGCTTTATTAGGTTATAATTACTCTTCAAAATACTCTTCAAACGAATTTTACTATCCATTACTTTTTGGATTTGGAGTTCTTATAATCTGTTCTATTCTCCTTATCTATTTCTCAAAGTCTCATATTGAAAAGAATAAAGATAAACTCTACTATAAATTCTACTGTATAGTTGTAGAAATAGGAAAGCCAATCGTTATATTCTCGATCCTCTATCTGTTCATAGTCATTTACTATATTAAAAAAAACGAACTTACGCTAACTTTATTAATATTATTTTGGATTTTTTTTAGAGAAAGATGCCTTGAAAAACTCTGTAGATGGCTTGAAAAACTCTGTAAATCTTGTCCCTCTAAAAAAAATATAGAGAATATTGAGCTAATAGGTGAAGCCATCGGCTGTCAAAATCCACTCTTGTATAAAGTTGAGATTGACTATTCTAAATACAAATATAATGTGGGAAGAGGCGATATAGTTTTAATTTCACTGAAAGAAACATCCATTGGAATTGTGATCCATGAAAAACAATTATTAAATAAAAAGTGGATCACCGTTCATCTCATTGAAAAAAGCAAATCGATCAATGATGCATTAAATGACAATCAAATTTATAATCAATTGAATTCCCATTTAAACAATCAGAAAAAGACTATCTACTTTATCAGCAACGCAGTTTATAAAATTAATATTAAAAACGAAGAAAGTAGAGATAATGAAAATGAATACCAAAAATTCAAAGGCGCATTAGAAGAGGATGATCTTTATAGAAATAGAAATAACTACATTGGGTATGTTGTAAAGGGTTCTAACATTAATGAAATTAAAATTCAGTTGCTCCTAGATGATGAGCATAATAAGTATAAAGAAATCAAAGAAGGCACTGTTGTTAAAACAAAAATACATAATAAAAATGAAGACGTTTTATATCAGATCGTTAACGCCCAGACCGACGAAGAAAATCTTGAAAAATATCATATTTATGGGTATTTAACCATTACTGCTAGAAAACTAGGATACTACAACGAAACGGAGAAAGAGTTAGAACTTGTGCCATGGATACCTTATACTTATACGCCAGTATTTCTTTTAGTTGATGCTGAGAAGTCTGATAATAACGATAATAGTATAGTTGGGAAATTACCAAGAACTAGTTATGGCATACCTGTAAAAGATTACAATTCACTTGTGACTCATAACACAGCTATTCTGGGCATCTTAGGTATAGGTAAGTCTTGTTTGACGTTTGAACTCATTAAAAAAATTGTCGAACGTACTGATGATACAAAGATTATTTGTATTGATATTACAGGTGAGTATGAAAAAGAACTACCTAAGTATATAGATGAATCTAAAATATATTCTTACTCAGGAAATCCGATGGAATATTTTGAAATTTTTATAAATAATAAACCAGATAAGAAAGTTTTTATTGTTAATCCTGATAAATATCCGACTAATAGACGATTGGCTGAAGAAACAAAATATATCTCAGAAAAAATATTAAACATTATTAAAGAAAAGGGTATATGTGAAAATAATGAAGCTAGAGTGCTACTTGTTTTTGAAGAGGCACACTCCTTAATACCTGAGTGGAATTCAACAGATAATAAAAAAGACCAAGATTATGTAAACGCAACTGCAAAAGTCATCTTACAAGGTAGGAAATATGGACTGGGTAGTATGGTCATAACACAGAGAACAGCAAATGTCAGTAAAAGTATTTTAAGTCAGTGTAATACGATCTTTGCTTTGAGAATGTTTGACGACACAGGAAAAGAGTTTTTAAATAATTATATAGGTTCAAGCTATGTAAATGCTCTCTCAACTTTAGAAGAGAGACACGCTATCGTAACCGGTAAAGCATTAAAACTAAAACAACCTGTGATCATAGAATTAAATGATAAAAATGATATTACTGCAGATATGAATAATACATCTAGTGACGACACAGATGAAAAAGATTCAAATAATAAAAGAGATGCTACAAATAAGAACAACTCACCAAGTTACAATGCAAATGAAACAGGTTCAGATGATGATGAAGTACCCTTTTAAGTTTAATTAGAATTTTTTATATTTTTAATATATTCTTCAGCTAAACTTATAACTTCGCTAAAAGTAATAATTTCTATATCTTTCAGACTATTTCTTAATTTTGTAAGATCTCTTTTACCCAATTCTTTTCTATCCTCCCCTGCATTTTTACCAACGTTAAATTCCCTCCCTTCAGAAGAGATTATTATAATTCCTTTCGGAGAATAAAGATTTTCTTCTCCAGTAAATTTGGTAATTTTTTCTTTATCTTCAGGATTTACAAACCTTGCTCTTGTGATACAATCGAGGTAATTCTTAGTTTGTATTATAGCCTTACTCATTTCAGAAGTGAAACAGTAATTATCATGACTTTTATCCCAAGTTAAAATTCTAGCTAAGTGGGTCTTTATCTCAATAACATCTACTCCTTTATAATGATTTATCCCAATAAAATCTAAAATCTTGCCTTTTCCTTTTTCATTTTTTAATTCAATTTTTTCAAATATTTTTTTATAGGTAAATATCAAATAAAGGAGGTTGTCTTTAAAGTACTTTTGCCATATGTTCTCCAATTTAATTACTGAATTAATCTTAAGTTTGGAACAAATATTTTTTAGTTTACTGTTAGGATTATTAATATCACTTTTTTTTATATCAAGAATATCTTTTCCAAGTTTAATAATATTCTGCAATTTTTCTTTTATAAACTTTTCATTAAGTTTAACTAAATACCCAGGTGAAAACAATTCATGCTCTTTCATCTTATCAAATAAAACCTCAGCAGACTTTATATCCTCATTATTTAAATATTTTTTTAAGTCATCTTTCTTTTTTTTTGTTTTGAGATTTAAACGATCCAATGTAATTTTTAGCTCTCCTTTTTCAATAGAAGTTCTTCTTCCCACTTTAATACCAAACTTCTTAGCCTTGTCGTTTGTAAGATGATTTACTAATGAATTACTATATGCCTGCCTTGTATTCCTAATCTCATAAACTTCTTGCATTACATCCTTAAAAGTATATTCTTTAATATATAATTTCATGGTTTCAGAATCTCGTTTTTTAGTGCGTCGTATAAAGTCTTTTTTACCTATTTTTTTAATTGTTATTTCAGTTATATATCTGCTATTATATTCACCTTTAGTAAATATTCTACTAAATAAATAAAATTCATTTAAAAAATAATACTTTTTTTTCTCATTAAAATAAAGATAATCCATAATATTGAACGTTTCTGGAAAAACAATTTTTTTTAACTTCTTCTCTGGAATAAGAGAATCATCATTAAGAATAAATCTCAACGTGTATTCACTATTTGATAATTTCAATATTGTTTGTTCTCCGTAAGATATACTACTACTAGATTTTTCAAGATTAGGGGTAGAATATCCTGCTTTTTCAAGCTTTTCAAACATATCTTTTATTAAACCCATTGTAAATTGACCCCTTAAGAATAGTTAATTAAAGTTATATCAGAAGCAAGTTCACACCACCCCGAATCTTTTTAACAAGTTTCTTAAATTTAACAAGTTTCATCACACAAAAGCTCCATTCCTAAAAGCATTAAAAAAATAACTATACTCTTAAAATATACTAATATATTTTAAAAAGTCAAGTAATTTAATACAACTGGCTCTTTAAGTGGACATCGGACGTGTTCTAACATATAAACATAATGTTTAGTAGATAGAATACAAAAAATCATCGGAGAGAGCGGGATTCGAACCCGCGATACAGTTTCCCGTATACACGCTTTCCAAGCGTGCGCCTTCAACCACTCGGCCACCTCTCCTGCTTCGATCAGCGAGGATAAAATGCAATTAAGAACTAATTGCAATCATCCATTATTATTGTATCATCATCTTCGCTGTTTTACGGGGAAGAATTTAGCCGTGAATTTCTGTGTGATTGATGAACCAGCGACCAAACCAATAGGCATAAAAAACCACGCCGAGTCCTAACGTTGCTATGCTTACAAGCGCGAAGAATAGGGAATTGACGAGATATTGAAAGAAATTGCCTGTAAAGACAAAGTGCTTGTAACCACGCGCCGCTGGGCGGTCTGTGTGTAGATTTTGCTGAGTGGTGGCGTTTGAATGTATTGAGTGTTGTGCACTAGCAGTAGTAGTGACCTCTGCTGGATTTGTAGGAGATGGAGGATGTGAAGGAGGAGGAAGTGTGGTTGTGCTAGGTGGAAGGTTTGAATTGACTGCTGTACGGGTCGGTGCATCATGCGCGGAAGTAGGAATGTTCGGATCAGATAAGAATATAAACCTCGTATGGACTAAGAGCCATTTCATACTCCAATAAAAATAATACATCACCATCAATGCAACAATGAGCACTATAAGTATTATTGAGAAAATTCCACTCCAGAAAGCACCACTAAACCAAGCTGAAAGTAATGCTAACGGAATGACAATCACGCCACCTACCCACAACAACACAAAACCCCAACTTTTAAAGAAATACGCTTTAAAATTAGGAGCAAGAGTCAATCTCGCTCGCCTACCTGAAGACCGAAACGTTATAAGCGTATTTTTAAAAAACCACGCCTTCTGCTCATACACATAATACGGAAATCCAATTCCAAGCGTAAACACCAGAACACCAAACGAAAGAAAATAAGCCACCAAGAAATTACCAAAACTGCCCGTAAGCGTTACCGCTCCCAATTCAAAATCCTTCCTTAAAGGATTTTGCTGCAGCACAGAAGAAGAGTTGTTCTCTGCTACGACTATTTCCTGAGCACTCGCTGTTTTAAGCCAGACTTCTGTATGCAGAAAAAACCAACGAAACGTAATATACGCTAACGCAGGAACAGCAAGTACCGTATAAGCTAGCGATAGCGAACTCCACAGCCAAGTACCACCACTTCCCGTATCAAACAAGCTAAGCGAACTTCCTAACATTGAAAGAAGCACTAAGCCTATCAATAAAGAAAAATAACTTAAAAATTTTCCGCTCAGTAATAACCTTCCACTCATATGCCGACTGTTAGGCGAAACCATTTTTAAATGAACTCCTGCGCTATCACCTGCAGAACTATTCGCAGGATTATTTGGAGAGTCCCCTGCCTGCTGGGATGGATCGTTATTTGAATGAGGCATTAATTGACTTGATTGATTGCTTGATTGTGATTAATTGACTGGTGGATGCATTGTCAGATTATAAGAACCTGCGGGGAAGTTAAAAATGGAGTGTTGGGTGTTTGACCGCCCGATACACTCTAAATCCATAGCGTTTCGTGTAGTCGCCTGAACGAATACTCACCTCAAGGAGAACTTTTTTATTGCTATCTTTAGTAACTTCAAAGATTCGGGCGCTATTGTAACTCGCAGCGTCATCTACGGGATTGCCTAAGTAATCCTTAGTAATACCACCAAAATTAATAAGTAGCGTGCCCGCTGCTGGCAAAGATTGAATTCCAGAAACATACGAAGAATAAAGCTCATGACCAAACTTGCGACCAAATTCCCACACCTGTTCAATCGTTTTATTTTTAGCATTGACAACATATTCAACAGCGCGACTGTACGTTTGAAACGCATATCGTTTTTTAGCAAAACTAAAACTACGACTCCTGCCATTGTCGAAGACGAGAATGCGGCCATTGGGTAGGGCGCGGATGCAGTGCTGCCCCCAATGCCATTCTGGAATACCTGCTGTGCTGTTTATGTTATTGTTGTTGTTATTATTAAGGTTTGTATTGAGTAATTTGAGCAGATACGGTCGCTGCTGGTCTTCCCAATTTTCATGTGGTCCTGAAAGCCAAGCTAATTTTCCAGTCGTTTTATTAATAGCAGCGATTACAGATTGATTGCGTGAAGAGACTAAGATCAAGTCGGTACTTTCATCGTAATCAAGACTATTTAAATGCGCCCAATCTTTATTTCGAACGTGCGTGTAGCCAGGCAACGGGTCACGTGTCGCTGGAACATAATCGCCAACATTCCATTCTTTAATGACCTTACCCGTCTTATAATCAAGTTCAATAATCGTATCTTCAATGTATTCTTTAGAATTAGATAGAAGTAACATATTGCGATTAGAAAGCACATACACTTCGTGATGCACTAGATCAGGAATTTTCCAACTACGCAGATACTGTCCGTAGTCGTCCATTTCATAAATCGTGTCCGTATGGTAGAGATTGGCTGTATTTTCGAGTGAGACTAGCATTGTACCGTATTGGGTACGTTTGAAGAAATGCCCCTTGAGTTCTGTATTGATCCAGCGTACTTGTCCTGTGCTATCGATTGCTGAATACAGAAACACCGCTCCCATCGGCAATTTTCTTTTTACAAGCATGATAAAATAATAACCCGATCTAAGTTTTGTTTGATCTCGCTGTAAAACTTTAAGTTCACTGCCGATTGCTGGATAATCGCTTGGCAATGCATCCGTTTTGATAGTCAATTCCTTACGAAAATTACGACCATTCCGATCTGTTGCTACTAGCGTAATTTCATTCGTTTTTGCTGGGTACAAGCCTAAGATCGGATAGCGATGCTGTTTGACGAACTCCTTATAATCTGTTCGACTGTAACCGCCATTGAGTTCTTTAACAAACACACTCACCTTAACGTTTCTAGTAGAAGCAAACCTCACCTCCGCCACCAATGGATTATTCCCAAACGGATTGACACGCACAAATGGACGCTCCAATGTATAACGGTCTTTCTGATAAGCTGTCGTGACTTCATCGTAAATGCCTCTGTGTTTGAGCACAACTTCGTCTGCTTGCTGGGCGTAGCCAGTCCCAACCAATAGCAATAATCCTACTCCACTCAAGACTAGCATCCATACCATTGAATTTACCCAGCGACGTTCACGTTGTTTCGTATATTGACGTAGTTTTATAATAATTGACATGTTCTGTACTTTCTCTGTATCAATATTTTCTCTATATTTTTGTTCTTTTTAAATAACATTTCATTAATACTTACCTCTCTTAACTCAATAATCATTGAAATCAAATATTGAAGCCATTGTTTCTTCTTAACTCAATAATCACTGAGATAAAATGCTGAAATTTTTACGTGAGTGAGTTGAGATGTAGGGTATTGTCCTGCGGTTAATTATTTTCATATAATCCAATCTGCGTTCATCTGCGTTTATCTGCGTTTATCTGTGGTTCATCCTTTTCATGTGATAGTCTGCGTTGCTCTGCGGTTCATTCCTTTTGTATAACTCAATCTGCGTTCATCTGCGTTTATCTGTGGTTCATCCTTTTCATGTGATAGTCTGCGTTCATCTGCGGTTCATTCCTTTTGTATAACTCAATCTGCGTTCATCTGCGGTTCATTCCCTTTCATATAATTCAATCTGCGGTCAATTTGTTATGACAAGACCAGGTTATTTATCGTATTATAACATCGATAACTAACTAGCAATATTAAAAAATCACTTAACATTCGCAGTCAAGTTTTTTCACGCTCTTTCACCATATAGAATGCTCTTTCATGTTATGCTATGATACACTTGAGCGTTTAGATTCGAGGGAGTGTTATTATCATGTATTGGGGTATTGATCTAGGAGGGACTAAGATTGAAGGCATTGTCCTCGATAAAACAGGCAAAACTCTGCTACGCAAACGCATTCCGACCGAAGCCGAAAAAGGATACGCTCACGTTCTAAACCAAATTAAAAACCTCATCTCTGACTTAGAAGAAACCCTCCACTTAAAAGCCCATAAAATCGGCATGGGCACACCAGGATCCATTGACCCGCACACACAACTTCTCAAAAATAGCAATTCTACCGTTCTCAATGGAAAACCTTTCCTAAACGACATAAAAAAAGTACTTGCTCGTGATGTCTTAATCGCCAATGACGCCAATTGTCTCGCGCTCGCTGAGACTAAAATCGGCATTGTTCCTGAGATTGCTCCCAATGCACAAGTTGTCTTTGGCATTATTATGGGCACGGGTGTCGGCGGCGGCATTGTTGTCAATGGCAAAGTCCTTAACGGACACATGGGTATCGCAGGCGAATGGGGACACAATTTCCTAGACGCCTCAGGTGGCAAATGTTACTGCGGTAAAATCGGCTGTGTTGAGACCATTCTCTCAGGACCTGCTCTAGAACGTTTCTATGACCCTAAGCGCAAAACTCCTCTCAAAACCATTTACGAACAATCCAAAACCAATGCACATCCCCATGCCAAAGAAACCATTGACCGTCTCTGTTATTTCTTCGGCCTTGCTCTCTCCAATGTCATCAATATCTTAGACCCAGACGTCGTCGTCCTTGGCGGCGGCGTTGGAAACATTCCTGACCTCACCACCCTAGGTCGCAAAAAAACTCAAGACTTCACATTCAATACCTACTTCGCTACCAAACTCGCCCAACCCAAGTGGGGCGATAGCGCAGGCGTCTTTGGTGCTGCCTTCCTTACCGAAGATTGAGTTGCATAAAATAAATTAACCACAGATGAATACAGATTGAATGATATGAGACCAATTGACCGCAGATGAAAGTAGACTGAGTTATACGAAGGGGATGAACCGCAGATGAACGCAGATAAACACAGATTGAATGATATGAAACCAACCCAAAAACACAATCAGCGCATCGCAAAAATGAAATTCGCTTCCGTTTATCCTCACTATCTGACAAAGATAGAAAAAAAGGGCAGAACCCAACAAGAACTGCACCAAGTCATCAATTGGCTTACAGGTTTCAATGACATTCAAATTCAAAAATTCATTGATAGCGACATAACTCTCGAAGTGTTCTTCCAACAAGCCAATATACACCCTCATGCAAAATCTATCACAGGGACGATCTGCGGCTACCGTATTGAAGAAATAGATAATCCTCTCACCCAACAAGTACGGTATCTCGATAAATTAGTAGACGAACTCGCAAAAGGTCGCAAAATGGAAAAAATCTTGCGTAAGGACGTATGAACCACATGAACGCAGATTGAGTTATAAGAAAGGAATGAGTCGCAGATGAACACAGATTGCACTCTGTACAATAAATTAACCGCAGATGAACGGAGATTGAGTTATACGAAAGGGATGAACCACAGATGAACGCAGATAAACACAGATTGCATTCATATAAAAAATTAATCATAGATTGACTATATTAGGTTTCATGAAGAGAACTAACCGCAGATAAACGCAGATAAACACAGATTGCATTCACATAAAGAATTAATCATAGATGACTATATATTAGGTTTCATGAAGAGAACTAACGGCAGATGAACGCAGATAAACACAGATTGAATACCCTACATCTCAACTCACTCACCCAATCGTAATACAGACAATTTACAGTCTCACAACGTTTTCTTACAACTATCTCTTAAACCAATTCCTACCTCCTAACAAAAAATGGGGAGCATACTATAATATACACTATGGCTGATACAAAATTAAAAACCACCATCTTAAAGACTCTACAAAAAATTCCCGAAATCTGGGCTGACGAGCAAAAAGATATTCTCAATGAAACTAAACTCTTCCACCTCGTTGATAACTTCGGTGAAAATAACAATGCCCTCTATAAAAAAGTCATTTCTTCACTGCTAAGTGTACCATCCTTAAAAAAGCATTTCTTCATACCCATTAAAAATGTTTATGTCTTTAAGACCAAAGACTTTAAATTTTTCATCGAGGAAAACAAAATCAATAATTCCTACACGCAATACGAAAATAAAATCGGACTCAGCGACGGTGATCGCTTCTTAAACGAGTCGCACGACATCGTACTTAACTTCCCTTATAAAGATTGTGTCCTCGAAGGCGGGCAAAGTACTGAAGAAGGTACAGATACTTATTTCGAATACTCCGATAAAGATAAAAAGCACATTAAAGATAAAAAGTACATTGAAAAAACAGCCAAACGCAAAGAAATATTCTTCAATGAAATACTTGCCTATGACGAGATTGACAGACTCTTTGACGAGAAGGCACTTGTCAATTGGAAACGTTTTACTAAAAATGGTACATCAGAAGTTAAAAAAATTGATAGAGATGCTAACGGAACAATTAAAGAAAACCTGATCATCAAGGGAAATAATCTACTCGCCCTCCATAGCCTACGAAGACAATTCACAAGAAAAGTTAAACTCATCTACATCGACCCTCCATATAATACAGGAGGAGAGGCAAATATTTTTACTTATAATAATTCTTTTAATCATAGCACTTGGCTAACCTTTATGAAAAACCGTTTAGAAGTAGCAAAGGAATTTTTAAGAGAAGATGGATTTATTGCTATTGCTATAGATCATTATGAATTGTTTTATTTAGGTTGTCTGGCGGATGAGGTTTTCGGAAGAGAAAATCGGTTAGGTATTATTACGGTTGTAAATAATCCTATGGGAAGAAATCAAGCTAAATATTTTTCAACAACAAATGATTATATGATTGTCTACTCAAAGAAAAAAGAAATGGCAAATTTTAAAGATGTTGTGTTAAATGATTTTTTCCTAAAAACTTTTGACAAAGAGGATGATAAAGGAAAATACAAACTAAAGAATTTTATTAGACTCGGAGGCGGGGATAATAATTTAAAGATAAATAAAAAGTCTTTTTGGTATCCACTATTCGTTAGCCCCGATTTAAAAAATATCTCTATTGAAGAAAATCAAAATTATATCGAAGTGTACCCAATAACGAAAGGCAAGCAAGATAGAACTTGGAAATTATCAAAAAAATCAACACAAATAAAAATAGAGCAGCGGGAACTAACTGCATTCTTAGAAAACGACAAAATAGTTATTTATGAAAAATATAGGATTGATAAAGGGCAAAAAGTATCGACGGTATGGACAGATAAAAAATACAATGCTAATCATCATGGAATAAGATTATTAGAAAAATTTCTTAATAGTAATGAATTTTCTTTTCCAAAATCTCTTTATACCGTCCTAGACACTCTAAAAATAACCACCAACAAAAATGATATTATTATGGACTTTCATGCAGGTAGTGGAACAACTGGACATGCTGTCTTAGAGTTAAACAAAGAAGACGGCGGAAATAGAAAATTTATTCTTGTTGAACAGTTAGACGAACACATTGCCGTCTGTCAGGAAAGAATGCAGAAAGTGATACAGAAACACATCAAAGAAGAAAAAGAAAAACTATCAACTTTAACAAAAGAAGGAAATAAAAAAAGTTTAAGAGAACTAGAAAAAGAAAATTTTATTACTCTCGAACTTGCCAAGTGGAATGAACAAGCTAGAAAAGAAATAAATGCCTGTAAAAATCTAACCGAGTTAAAAAATCTGTTTAGTATTCTCTGCAGTGATTATTTTTTAAACTACAACGTTACAATTAAAGAATTTCAAGAATGTATTATCAAGGAAGATAACTTTATTAAACTCTCTTTGCCAGAGCAGAAAAGAATGTTCTTAAAAATGCTAGACCTCAATCACATGTATATTCCTCGTAGTGAGATGAATGATAAAAAGTTTGGACTGAATAAAAAAGATATCAAACTAACAACTCAATTTTATAAACAATAAAATCAGGAGAAAGACATGAAACTAATAGAAGTAACTATGCATAAGTATAAATCTTTTACACAGAAACAAAGTTTTAATATAGAAAATGATATATGATTATCTTGAAAGCTACGAAAACAATAAAAGACTAAGTGTTAATAGATTTAATCACTACCGCCTAGCAAAAAAAGTAACTGGGAAAGATATATACTTTTTTAATGGACTAACTAAAAATGTTGGCACTGAAACTCAAGACCTCACATTCAATATCTACTTCGCTACCAAACTCGCTCAACCCAAGTGGGGCGATAGCGCAGGCGTCTTCGGTGCTGCTTTCCTCACCGAAGATTAAGTCGCATAAAATAAATTAACCACAGATGAATACAGCGATTAGACCTCACGAAGGGAATGAACGGCAAATAAACATAGATTGTTGTATGAAAGGGAACTAACCGCAGATAAACGTAGACTGAGTTATATGAAACCAACCCAAAAACACAATGAGCGCATCGCAAAAATGAAATTCGCTTCCGTTTATCCTCACTATCTAACAAAGATAGAAAAAAGGCAGAACCCAACAAGAACTGCACCAAGTCATCAATTGGCTTACAGGTTTCAATGACATTCAAATTCAAAAATTCATTGATAGCGACATAACTCTCGAAGTGTTTTTCCAACAAGCCAATATACACCCCCATGCAAAATCTATCACAGGGACGATCTGCGGCTACCGTATTGAAGAAATAGATAATCCTCTCACCCAACAAGTACGGTATCTCGATAAATTAGTAGACGAACTCGCAAAAGGTCGCAAAATGGAAAAAATCTTGCGTAAGGACGCATGAACCACATGAACGCAGATTGAGTTATAAGAAAAGAACTAACCGCAGATGAACGCAGATAAACACAGATAGAATATCCCACATCTCAACTCACTCACCCAATCGTAACACAAACAATTTACAGTCTCATAACGTTTTCTTACAACTATCTCTTAAACCAATTCCTACCTCCTAACAAAAAATGGGGAGCATACTATAATATACACTATGGCTGATACAAAATTAAAAACCACCATCTTAAAGACTCTACAAAAAATCCCCGAAATCTGGGCTGACGAGCAGAAAAATATTCTCAATGAAACCAAACTCTTCGACCTCCTGGATACCTTCGGTAAAAATAACAATGCCCTCTATAAAAAAATCATTGCTTCACTGCTAAGTGTACCTTCCTTAAAAAAGCATTTCTTCATGCCCATTAAAAATGTTTATGTCTTTAAGACCAGAGACTTTAAATTTTTCATCGAGGAAAACAAAATCAATAATTCCTACACACAATACGAAAATAAAATCGGACTCAGCGACGGCGATCGCTTCTTAAACGAGTCGCACGACATTGTACTTAACTTCCCTTATAAAGATTGTGTTCTCGAAGGCGGGCAAAGTACCGAAGAAGGGACAGATACTTATTTCGAATACTCCGATAAAAAGAAAAAGTACATCGAAAAAAAGACTAAGTCTAAAAATGGAGGAAAAACTGATCATAAGAATAAAAAAAAAGCCTCCCGCAAAGAGATCTTCTTCAATGAAATACTTGCCTATGACGAGATTGACAGACTCTTTGACGAGAAGGCACTTGTCAATTGGAAGCGTTTTACTAAAAATGGTACATCAGAAGTTAAAAAAATTGATAGAGATGCTGACGGAACGATTAAAGAAAACCTGATCATCAAAGGAAATAATCTACTTACCCTCCATAGCCTACGAAGACAATTCACAAGAAAAGTTAAACTCATCTACATCGACCCTCCATATAATACAGGCAGTGATGGGTTTAAATATAACGATAATTTTAATCACTCCACCTGGCTTACATTTATGAAAAATCGTCTAGAGGTAGCGAAAGAGTTTCTAAGAGATGATGGCGTCATATTCGTTCAGTGTGATGATAACGAACAGGCTTATTTAAAAGTGCTAATGGATGAGATTTTTAACAGAGATAATTTTGTAACAAACATTACTGTTGAGATGTCATTAGTACAAGGAATGAAAGTAGGCGCAGCTCAAAAAGGTAAAATTGTTAAAAACAGTGAATATATTCTCGTATACTCTAAACAACCTGATTGGAAAGTAGAAAGCATTCTATATGATGGAGTTAGTGGTTATGACTATCATTTTTCAATTTTTCTATCAGAAAATAACGGAGAATATCAAATGATGCCAATTGGTGAATGGTTGAAAAAGCAAAATACATTTTCAAAATATTTTGACAAATATCGCCTATTACCATCTTTTGATTCGTTTAAAGAATTAATGAAGATTTCAGATGACTTTAAAAAATTAGTTTATCAAAAATATGCTGACTGTCTACACCAATCATTGATGGCAAGTATAAATATCCCTGACAATATAAAAAAAAGATTGGATAATAACGAAGTAGTTAAGTACAAAAAATATATACTTTATCAATTAGATAGTGGAAAAATAAGGCAATTACAACCATTATCCGCAACATTAGGGGAAACAGATGACTATGTTCCAATTTTTGGGCGCCGCAGAATTAGAGGGAATCTTTGGAAAAGTTTTTATTCTGATATGGGGAATGTAGCAAAAGAAGATACAATAGATTTTAAAAATGGGAAAAAACCCCAAAGATTAATTCAGCAAATTATTAAGATGACAACAAATAAAAATGATATAGTACTTGACTATCATCTTGGCAGTGGCACAACGGCTGCAGTTGCTCATAAAATGGGAAGACGATACATTGGCATCGAACAGATGGACTACATAGAAACCATTGCTGTAGAGCGCCTTAAAAAAGTCATAGCTGGCGAACAGGGAGGTATTTCTAAATCTATAAACTGGAAAGGTGGTGGTGAATTTATTTACTTTGAACTTGCCGAGTGGAATGAACAGGCTAGAAAAGAAATAAATGCCTGTAAAAATCTAACCGAGTTAAAAAATCTGTTCAATACTCTCTGCCGTGATTATTTTTTAAACTATAACATTACAATTAAAGAATTTCAAGAATCTATTATCAAAGAAAATAACTTTATTAAACTCTCTTTGCCAGAGCAGAAAAGAATGTTCTTAAAAATGCTAGACCTCAATCACATGTATATTCCTCGTAGTGAGATGAATGATAAAAAGTTTAAACTGAATAAAAAAGATATGAAACTAACAGAGAAGTTTTATCACCACGAATAATAAAGAACTCCTTACAGACATATATTTATAAGTTTATAAAAGTTCTAAAAAAAATCTCAAGGAAATCATTAGTGAAGGCCTATGAAACTAGCGGAAAAACAAATTAAAGCCCTACAAGAGCAATTATGTCGTTCATTCTGTGCAGACATTAAAATCATACGCAATGCAGGAAGTACTCTTATCGAGACGCCATTTTCTTTTCCTGATGGAGACAGTTATCAAATATATTTAAATCCGCTCGCAAGAGGAGGGTTCCGCGTTAGCGATGGAGGGCATACGCTTATGCATCTCAGTTATGAAAATGATATTGATAAATTTAACGATGGGAACAGAAAAATTTTATTAGAAAACATTAAAAATGAATTTGACGTGAAGTCCGAGGATGGAGAGTTTTTTGTAGATTGTACTGCCGAAGAGATCGCAAAGCATGTCTTTAAATTAGGTCAGGCATTAACTAAAATATCAGACATCACTTTTCTAAATAAAGCAAGAGTACAAAGCACCTTTTATGAGGACCTGCGCGAACAATTAATAAAAATCTTTTCAGTAGCTAATATCGAAGAAGACTACATCTTCGACAAATTAGCTAATGCTAAAGACTACCCTATCGACTACAAACTCAGTACGGAACGAGAAAGATACTATCCATTTATCTTTGCTGTCCATAATTCAGATAAAGCACAGCAAACAACCATTATATTAGAAAGATTACTAAGGACGCAACAGGATAAAAAAGATTTTGAATTCAATTCTTTAATAGTCTTTAATGATATGAACACCATTGGGGGAGCAAAAATTAAAAGACTAATCAATGTAGCAGGTCCTTCGGTATCTCTAGATGATAAAGAAAACTTTAACAGAAAAGCAAAGCAGTTAATTGCTTAAGACTATCGATCATAACCGTTTTAGCTCCTAAGGAATCATTAAATGAGTGAACTCCACGAAAAAATTAGTTCAGCAGTAGAGTACGGAAAGACGCCACTTCCTGAAATACCACCTTATATTCCCGCCAACTTAAAACATAGTTTTTATGAGTGGCAGGAACAGGCATTAAAATATTTTTTAATCGATGAAGAAAAGCGAGATAAAGAAAAGCAACTGTATAATTCTCCTACTCACCTAATGTTTAATATGGCAACGGGAACGGGGAAGACACTTTTAATGGCAGCCCTTATTCTTTACTATTATAAAGAAAAAGGGTATAGGCACTTTCTATTTTTCGGGAATCTCAATAACATTGTCGCTAAAACAGAAAACAACTTCATCGATACCACCCATACAAAATATCTTTATAAAGATAAAATCACAATTGACAATAAGATCATTTCCATAAAAAATGTAGAGACGTTTAGCCGTTATCCTAATCCGTTGGTAATTGAGATCAAATTTACGACCATTCAACAACTTCATAAAGACCTGCATTCAGAAAGGGAGAATAAGGTTGTTTTAAGTGAATTAGTTAAAAAAGATCTCGTAATCCTTGGCGATGAAGCACATCATTTGAATAAGGAATCAAAAGATAATAGCGGCACACAATTAACACTAGGTTTTGATGCATCCTCTCCCGCTAATTCTAACAGCGAGGAAAAACCCAGTTGGGAGAGAACCGTTGTAAATAAACTCTTAAATAAAAATGGGTTAGAGAAAGATCGCCCCAACAAAAACGTCCTCTTAGAATTTACAGCAACGATCCCAAAGGGAGACCAGGTAAAAGAAAAGTATAAAGATAAGATCGTTTATGAGCACACACTTAAAGATTTCTTAAAATCAGGACACGCTAAAAATATCAATCTCATCTCTTCCACGCTTGATAAAAAAGAACGAATGCTGCAGGCATTATTATTTCATTGGTACAGACATCGCTTAGCACTCAAATACGACATTGCTAACTTTAAGCCGGTTATCTTATTTAGAAGCAAGACCATCGATGAGTCCGCTAAAGATTATAAATTTTTTTTAGACCTGGTAAAAGATATTAAGAGTTCTGATCTAAAATTTTTAGATAACATCGAAAGGCGGCTAAATGCCACCGACAGTATGATCCCATATCAAACAGGAAAAACAAAAACCGAAGCGTTACTTAACTTCATTAAAACTGAAAATATCAAGAACAGTGAGCTAGTCGAGTTTATTAAAGAAAATTTCAATGAACGAACCGTTATAATCACCAATTCAAAGAACAATAAAAATAAAACAGAAAAGACTTCCTTAGAACAAGACAACAAACTCAATAACCTAGAAGATAAAGACAATCACATCAGAGCTATATTTACCGTAAAACGTTTGACAGAAGGGTGGGACGTCCTTAATCTCTTTGATATTGTCCGGCTCTATCAAGGACAAAATGCTGGTGGGAGAAACAAAGACAAAACACCTGACGCCACCCTACAAGAGAAACAACTTATCGGGCGAGGCATCCGCTATTTTCCATTTGCCTACAGAGATAGAAAGCTAAATACTAAATACCCTAAAAATAAAAGAAAGTTTGATAAAGATCTCAATCATGAACTACGCATGCTAGAAGAATTATTTTATTACACCTACGACGAAGAGTCAAGGTATATCACTCATCTTAAAAAAGAACTCAGAAGAGATGGGTATATTAGTGATAAAAAAGTTGTTATACTGAAAATTAAAGACGATTTTAGAAATAGTGATTTATATAAAGATAAACGCCTCTTGATAAATGAACTAAAACCCAATCCCAATAGGAAACGAACGTCACTAAATGAAATCCAGAGGGAACCCTTCGGGCCGTATATCACATCCGCCTTAGAAGTAACAGAAGAACAATTTAAAACCGAAAGGACCGAAGAGACTTATTCTTCTAGACAAGAAATCAGTAAAAAAGAAATAAGACGTATCAAAGTACCCTTTGAAGAGATCGAGTATCCTATTTTTAGAAAAGCAATACACATTAAAGCTAAAGATGAAAATTCGCTATTTCGTTTTGATAGACTAAGCAAGGAATTAGATATTAAAAGCATAGATGATTTAAGAACTAAGGACGATATATTAAAAAACCCTAAAATATTCATAAGGACAACTGTTACTGCTTGGGAAAACCTCGAAAATAAAGAGAAATTAAAAATAGTCTGCCAATTTTTAGAAGACGTTGCTAAGAAACTGAGTGCAGAGATTATTGAAAATAAAGGCAGTAACTTTGAGCCCGTGGCTTTTAAAGATATTTTTGATAAACCTAAATCCGTGACCGTAGATAAAGACTTTGATAATGAAGAAAATAAAACTAGAGCAAATAAAATAGTTAAGTGTGGGTGGTATGCCTTAGATAACCTTATCAAAGAAACAGATGAAGAATCAGCGCTAGTTGATTTTATTAAAGACCATATAGACTGCAAAGATGAATACGAGATAAAATGGCTGCTTAGAAACGAAGAGGTTTATAAGATCTACGACTTCGATAAAGGAAGGGGGTTTTGTCCTGATTACTTACTCTTCCTCAAACATAAAAATCATGATGATGATTATTATCAAATCCTCATAGAAGCTAAGGGAAACCAATACAAGGGTTCAGGAACCGATCTTTTCTCCTCCCCAGATAAAAAATGGGGGCAGGGTGCATGGAACCTCAGTCCTTTTTATGGTGGGAAAGAAGACTGGAAAGAAAAATTTCTAGAAGATATTATGAAAAAATACGGACATAAGAACATTATTACGGATCAATCTAAGAATTATAGACTCATTGGACTTCCATTTTATAATAAGAAAGCCTCACGTAGATTTAAAGATGAATTTGAAAACTTGAAAAAACTACCCTCACATATCTAAAGAAAATATTTCGTGAAAGAAGCAACTCTTATCAAAGACCTATTGACATTTTTAGCGGTCGCTATCAGGAAAATAAATAATGACAACAAAATTATTAACCATAAGAGAAGCTAGCACATGGGCTAGTCAATATTTAAAGAAAAACGTCACCACATCCAATATTGCATACCTAATACAATACGGAAAAATAAAAAAATATGGAGAAAGTGGGAATACTGTTATTAATAAACACGATTTAATAACTTATTATAAAAGTTTTAATAGCCGGCGAGAGCTAAATTGGAAAGAACAACTAGGAACAGACCTGAACTGGGCGTTGTCATTCGAACACCTAAAAGAAAAAGAGACTACCAAGCATGTTCATAGACTACACCCGTATAAAGGAAAATTTATACCCCAATTAGCAGAGTATTTCCTAGACGATCATACAGATACCTTCAAACGAGAAAGCTATTTCAAAAAAGGAGATATTGTCTTAGATCCATTTTGCGGAAGTGGAACGACAATGGTTCAAGCTAACGAACTAGGCATCCATGCCCTAGGCGTTGATATCTCCACATTCAATACCCTGATTGCTAACGTAAAAGTCGGCACAGTGGACTTTGAAGCATTGAACTATCATTTGACTGCGATCACACAGGCACTCAAAGATTTCATTGCTCGGCATAACAATACTGACTTCGAAAATGCTTTACTTGCAGAACTCAATCAATTCAACAAAAAATACTTCCCAGCGCCCGAATATAAAATTAAAGCACGGCGCGGAGAAATTAAAGAACACATATACGCCGCAACAAAAGAAAAAGAATTCACCAAAACATTTGATCAATTAAGAAAAAAATACAACCTCCAGATACACTCAAACAAAACGACTAATTTTCTTGAAAAATGGTACCTGCAACCTGTTAAAAAAGAAATTGACTTCACTTGCGAGCAAGTGAAGAGAATAAAGAGCCCAGCTGTTAAAAAAATCATCGCCATTATTCTCAGTAGAACTGTTAGGTCCTGTCGTGCAACTACCCATGCTGATCTGGCGACATTGAAAAATCCTGTAATACATCCGTACTACTGCAGGAAGCATGGTAAGATATGCAAACCGTTATTCTCTATCCTTGCCTGGTGGCAACGGTACTGTGACGATACTATTAAGCGGCTTTATGAATTTAATGCATTGCGAACTGATACGTTTCAAACTTGTCTGCAAGGTGATGCTAGGAACATTGACCTCAAAACAAAACTGGGAAAGAAAATTGCTCCGTTTGCGCAATTGATCGAGCGGCAAAAAATCAAAGGTATTTTTTCAAGTCCTCCTTATATTGGATTGATAGATTATCACGAACAACATGCTTACGCTTATGATTTATTCGGATTTCCTCGTAATGATTCTTTAGAAATAGGCCCCCTAGCTAAGGGACAGGGTAGAGCAGCACGCCAATCTTATATTGAGAGTATTGCTAAGGTCCTCGTCCATGCCAAAAAATATCTACTTAAAGACTACGACGTCTTTCTGGTAGCCAATGATAAATATAATCTATATCCGACTATTGCTGAAAAATCGGCTATGAAGATAGTTCATTGCTATAAACGACCTGTTTTAAATAGAACTGAAAAAGACAAATCAGCGTACGCTGAGATAATATTTCATCTTAAAGAGGCATAACGTTATGAAAAAGAATAAGAAAAAGAATGAGAATAATTTTAGTATTGGGCTTAATAGTGTAATTAATGATTTTACTAATAAGCATGGCACCCTAAAAAAATCTAGTCCCGGTGATATCTTTGAACATTTCTCAAATCATACTGTCGTATCAAATTTACGAGAAGAAGAATTAGAAAATTTAAACGCAGTCTCAACTAATAATGCAAAAGGGATTGATGGTATAGCAATTATCATTAACGATCGCTTAATACACGATCTATCCGAGTTAGATACCTTAGGCAAGAATGAAAAATTGATAGTGAAGATTGGATTTATTCAAGCTACAACTCAAAAAAGTTTTGATGAAAATAAATTTACAGGATTTGTTAGTGCTGTTATTAATTTTTTAATTAAAAATAAAGCAAATCCAATAGAACCTTTCTCAACTATCTTGGAGGAATTATTAGGAAAAACGTATAGGGGTCGTCTGCAGGAAGAAATCACAATAGACTTATATTACCTATCAGCAATTACAAACCACAGTTCATATAAAAATTTAATTGATAGTCAAAAAAAGGCTATAAACAATCGCAGCGATTTGAGAAGTTACAAATTAAATAACATTTCCTTCTGGCAGAATAGGGAAATAATAAAATACTACAACAAAATTCAAGAGTATCACAAGGTTAAGCTAGTTCTTGACGAAAATACTCGAGTAGACGAACAAAAAAGTAATATTGAAATGAGTTTATTAGCGGCAATAAAATTCCCAGAACTAAAAAAACTAATCCTAACAAAGAACGATAACATTAAAGAAAGACTTTTTGTTGATAATCCAAGATCTCGTATTCCCGAATCGAAAGTAAATGATGATATTACAGAGACTATTCGTAATAAAAAAGACAATTCTTATTTTATATATTTAAACAATGGGCTAACTATTTTATGCAGCAAGATAATAAAACACCCTACTGAAGATGATACTTTTTCTCTAACATATCCTCGCATTATCAACGGTTGTCAAACTACTTATGTACTATATGAACAGTTCAAAAAGAATAAAAAAGCTAAAAAATTAGATAATATAAAGGTTTTTGTTAAGTTGATCGCCACTGAAGATAATGATTTAAAGGAGAAAATCATCTTTGCAGCAAATAATCAAAATGCTATAACTAAAGATCTGCAGTCTTTAAATAAATTTCATAAAAAAATAGAGGAATATTTTGCTGGCTCCATTGAAAAAAATAAATTGAAGTTATACTTTGAAAGACAACGAGGACAACATTATAATATTAAAAATTATGCCCAGAAAATTAATATTAAAAATTTAGCAAAAGTCTACATATCTATTTTTCTAAGAGAACCACATAAAATGAAGAGTTATACCGATAAAATAATAAAGAAATATCAAGCAAAAAAAATATTCTATAAAGACCACGATCCTGAAGATTACTATTACTGCGGAATTTTATATTACTGGCTAAATACCTTCTCAACTAATATGGAAATAAAATTACATTCTAAAACAATGGATATGATCTTGTTGCTTGCTTGTCATTTATTTTTAGAAAAAAAATTTAAAGATACTGGGGGCAAAATAAAATATTTGTCTAATAAGAATAGTGCTAAAACATTTTTTAAAGATGCAGTTGAGTTCATAAATAATAAAAATTATCTGAGAAAACGAAAGGCACTTTATTCTTCACTTCAAACAGAAGAATTAATAAATGACATAAAGACATCTCAAAGCATAATACAATGACACTGTCACCACCACAAAAAAAGAACGTCGAGGATATAATCAGCACTAGTTTAAGAAAGAAGTTCACCACGCATAAGCCTGAGCCTGCTGTGATGCCCTTTCATATAACTCAATTTGCGTTCATCTGCGGTTAATTCCTTTCATAAAATCCAATTTGTATTCATCTGTGGTTCATTCATTATATAAAATCTAATCTGCGTTCATCTGTGTTTATCTGCGGGTCAATTAAATTACTTAAAAGCAAGAGATATTACACTTGGTTTGTTAATTAATCTTGGTAATCCTAAAATAGAAATAAAAAGAATGATCGATTCAAAATAAATTATCTGTGTTTATCTGCGTTCATCTGTGGTTCATTCATTATATAAAATCTAATCTGCGTTCATCTGTGTTTATCTGCGGTTCATTCCTTTCTGTAAAATCCAATTTGTATTCATCTGTGGTTAATTGTTGCGATAAGCAACTAAGAATCATAGACTCATTGAACTTCCATTTTATAATAAGGAAACCTCAAATAGATTTAAAGATGAATTTAGAATCATTGAAGATGAACTTGAAAACTTGAAAAAACTACCCTCACATATCTAAAGAAAATATTTCGTGAAAGAAGCGACTCTTATCAAAGACCTATTGACATTTCTAGAGGCGACTCCGACGTCCTATCACACAAGCGAATACATTGTCAAGCAATTAACACAGCTTAAAAATCCATTTACCGTTTTATCGCCTGATAGAACGTGGAATCTTCAAGCAGGGGCACGGTACGTCGTCAAGCGAGGCGGGAATGTACTGGCCTTTATCCTGCCACCCAATAAAAAAGCTCCCCCTAATCGGTTTACCATCTGGGCTAGCCATAGCGATTCACCTGCATTGAAATTAAAAAGTTTGTCAACGCTTGAGAAGGACAATTGTCATATCGCTCTCTCAGAGCCGTATGGTGGCATTGCAATGCACAGTTGGTTTAACCGCGACCTTATCCTAGCAGGACGTGTGTTCCTAGAACGAAATCTGCAAGCTAACCAGTCGAAACAAGCCGCCCAATTATTATCATCGTCATTTGAAACAAAGCTCGTTGCACTGAGTGAAATTCCAGTGACTATTCCCGCTTTAGCTGTGCATCTCAAATCAGACCCTACCCCACCTAACGGCCCTGCATCCACACCCAATTCAGAACTAGAATTAAGACCACTCCTAGGGCTCAGTTCTGAAAAAATAACTACAGAAAACTACATTGAAACCATACTACAAAACCACATTGCCAATAAAATTAAAGATAAAACATCTAAGAGTAAAACAATTGATAAAAAGAGTGTTCATAGAAAAATTCGAGGCTGGGACTTGGCCTTTGTTCCAGCAGAAGCTCCTAGTATTCTTGGTGTGAGTGGTGAATTTATCGCAGCGCGAAGACTAGATAATCTTGCGATGACGCACGCAGGATTGTACGCTTTCAGTTCACTAACGAATGCCTCTAGCACCACTAATAAAAATACATTCCATCCAAAAACTCTCCCTATCCTAGCAGTTTTCGATCACGAAGAAATAGGAAGCAATTCTCATGAAGGTGCGAGTTCTGTCTTTCTATTACAAACGCTAGAACGTATTTACGACTGTCTCTCATTTTCTTATGAAGAGCTTTTAAAGAGTCTGCATCGGACAGTTGCTGTCTCAGCAGATATGGCGCACGGCAGCCATCCCAATTATCCACACCTAAGTAGCGATCTGACAAAACCACTGCTCGGTAAAGGACCTGCCTTAAAAAAACAAGGACACCTCAGGTACATCACCGATGGCAGCGGTGAAGCCTTTATCCGTCTGTTAGCAGAAGAACACAAGATTCCAATGCAGACTTTCACGGGGCGAAGTGATATTGGTTCAGGTGCGACTATTGGTCCGCTATTAGCACGTGAACTCGGAGCGACAACGATTGACCTTGGTGCGCCTATGCTTTCTATGCACAGCACACGAGAACTCATGGCAGCAGCAGATCACTTAACAACCATCTCACTAGCCCATGCTTTTTTCACAACATCAATCATAAAACCCCATTCTTAAAAAAACTCCATTCTTAAATATAGCAAGTGGTCGCATATTTATTATATACTATCCCAGCTAAATTATATTACTATCCCAGCTAACCTTTACTAGCTTACTCTACATATTGTATCCACTGTATCTGCTGCATCTATTGTATAAGACTATATTCAATTAAATAATCCTCATGAACAAAGTTTTTTCAAATAAGCCTGATCGCAGTAACATAATTGGATCTGAGCGTAAGAGTAATACCAGGTCATTTCTTACACATAGACCCAGGCGGCTGCGCCAAAATGCGCATTTGCGTGAATTGGTACAAGAAACGACGCTTCATGCTACTGATTTCATCATGCCCGTTTTCGTCCGGGCTGGAAGAAATATTAAAAATCCAATTGCAGCCATGCCAGGTATTTTCCAATTTTCCCCAGACACCCTCCTTAAAGAATTAGAAACCTACTTAAAAGTAGACCTTAAAGCCATTATTCTATTTGGCATTCCAGCCCATAAAGACACCAGAGGAAGTGATGCCCTCAGCAATGAGGGAATTATTGCTAAAACGGTTACAATCATAAAAAAGCAATTTCCAGCACTGATTGTGATTACCGATTGCTGTTTTTGTGAATACACCAGTCATGGACATTGTGGGCATATTGACATACCTACTTCTACTGAAAACGCTGCTGGGACAAACTATTCTCAACAAGGAAATACCACGCATCCTAATACGACAATCACTGTCGACAATGATAAAACGCTTGTCATGTTGGGCAAACAAGCGCTTATTCACGCTGAGGCGGGATGTGATATGATTGCTCCCTCAGGGATGATGGACGGAATGGTCGGTGCTATACGAACACAATTAGACCAGCATGGCTTCATTGACATTCCTATTATGAGTTATGCGGTGAAGTATGCTTCGGCATTTTACGGTCCCTTTCGTGAGGCCGCTTCATCAATGATGCGATTTGGCGACAGAAAATCTTATCAGATGAACCCTGCCAATAGCCGTGAAGCCCTTCACGAAGCAACCCTCGACATAGATGAGGGCGCCGATATTTTAATGGTTAAACCGGCACTCCCTTATTTAGATATTGTGAAAGGGGTACGAGCAATTTCTAATCTTCCCGTAGCGGCCTATCAAGTTTCTGGTGAATACGCTATGATTAAAGCGGCGGCTGAGAAGAATTGGATTGATGAGCGGCTGGCTATCATTGAAAGCCTTACTGCCATTAAACGTGCTGGAGCGGATCTAATTATTAGCTATTTTGCTTATGACGTACTTAACCGGTTAAAAAACAATTCAGTTTAAAAACAATTTGATTTAAAACAATTTGATTAAAATAACAATTTTTAAGTTAGGAATAAATAATGGCATCTCTCCTTTCTATATACTGTCCAAAGTGCGAACAACATACTGAACTCTCACGTAGAGGAAGTCCTGTTATAACTAATTCTTCATCAATTTATCAAATAGCTGGATGCAATGCCTGTGCACAACATTTTTTACTTGAGCTACGTGATATAGGGACTTTAAAGATAGTTGAGATACATCCTAAAGCTCTCGCTGGAAAGCCACATCCAGAAACTCCTGATTTTATTAAAGCAGATTTAAAAGAAGCTCTTGATTGTTTTTCTGTTGCAGCATACAATGCGACTGGTGTTATGGCGAGGCGAATACTAGAAAAATGCTGCAAAGATAAAGGAGCCCCTGAAAAAGAGAACCTCCGAGGGCAGATAGCTTTTCTTCAAAAAGATGGAATTATTACCAAAGACATAAAAAAATGGGCAGATGCAGTCAGACTAGTTGGTAATGATGGAGCCCACTCGAACGAACACCCCGTAACTCATAAAGATGCAGAGGCTATATTAGAACTTGTCAAACAATTTATTCAAGTTGTTTATATCACGAGTAAAATATCAGAAAAAATAATATCAGAGTCAACTAAAAAAGAAAATAACAAATAGGTTATAAACTTAAACTTTTGACTACTGTCTGAGATAAAGTATAGCACCAAACAAAATCACACCGAAAATACAAGTGATAAGGATGTTTTTTTTAGCTAAGAAAAACACACCCACAGCTACAATGAGGACAATTAGTCTATCTAGGAGCATTGTTTCACCGAGGGGACCTTCTGGAAAGATAAGTAATTTGAATGATAGAGCGGTTACCGTACTGTAAGCGGTTGCGGTTGCCCACTTAATCATGAAATGGTCGATGGCAAGTTTGCGACCAATATACGTTCCGAGGATACGCCAGAAAAATGTAGCCGCTGCCGCCACACCAATAATACTCAATATATAATAAGGATGATCCGCCATAGCTGATTCCCATCTACCTTCACCTAGTCTCGTCTGCTCTTGCCTAACTTTCGTCTATTTCGTCTACTCTCACCTATTCACGTCTAGTCTCATCTATTTTTATCTAATAACTGATCATATCGTTTGCGACTACTTTACGTTTGTAATGTGTATTGGCATTCTGTTTAGTATGGTATGTACATAAAAATGTATATAAAAAAACTAGCTATATTACTTGCGTTGTTTTAAATGTGTGTGGTGTGCATCGGTATTCTGTTTAGTACGGTATGTATTGATAAAAAAAGCAACAGTTCCGCCGATGAGTCCTGATAAAATAACGCTCCACTGCAAACTGAGCAGAGCAAGGAAAGGTAGGAGCAGTCCGCCTAGGATAATGGGTAAGAAATTTTGTTTATTCCTAGTTTGTCCTAAGATCAGAAGCAGGAAATAGAGGGGGTTAGCGTAGACGAAGGCTAACTGCACTTCTGTACTGACGACGCCTTGACTTAAGTAGCCTAAGACCGCCATGATCCAAGCAATTGTCCACAGCGAGACGCCAAGTCCGAAGTAAAAGTGTGCTTTATTGATAACAGGATAATTGTCTAATTCTGGGTCGAGCTGTAAAAATCCAAGCCACGTCGTCAATGCAATAAAGTGAGCATTGATAATATTTAACGGCATGAAACGACTTTTTATTTTAGGTATGACCGCCATCGTCATTGGTAGCAATCGCATATTGACAAGGAGCACTGCTATAAATATGCTTAATACAGAACCACGAATAATTGCCTGGTCTGCTAAGATAAGTTGCGCTGGCACTGCATAAACAATCGTCGCTGCTAGAAATGTTTCTAATAACGACATTCCAGATAGATTGGCTTGCGTGCCGTAGAAGAAGAATATTGATGCGAGCCCTAATGCAGACGTGGCAATGATCGCATAATAACGTTTTATAAATGCGATGGTATGCTTCGATCTATGATTGGAAGAATGGTGGTGTCCTTCTTTAGAATGATGCGGTGATCTGTGCTCGTCAGTCTGAGGACGGCTGGTTTTTTTACGGGCAGAATGGCTAGATTCTCGTGCTGGTCGTGTCAATTTTTACTAAGACGCTCCTCTAAAATCATATTATCACTATCTGCTATAAAAAAGACGTTCGCACTTTATATTTTTTCATTGTTAATAACCGTAGTGATAAGCGTAATAGATAAATTCTCTTCGAAGCACATACTATCAATAATCTTACACCTTCCTAAGCAAGTAGCTTTAACTATTTTTAGTCTTCTTGTCTTTAATCCAAAATTTAACATCACTCTTATCAAAATCTGTCTCATCAACTATCTGTTTTAAATGTCTTACTATCCTATCTGGATCAAAATTAACATCTAAGTAAGTTCCTGGAACAACTTCTCTAGGCACTTGTCCTGCTTCCTCTTCACGCCCTATTTTAATACTGCGTATTTTTTTCATTTTTTCTAAATAAGCAGGATTATATTTAAGTAAAAACCGTACTGTCTTCAAATAAAAATCTCTAAAGCTATCTACCTTTACTTTTTTTTCATCACATATAGATAAAAATATAGTTTCCTTTTTAGCTTTTTTTCTAGCAAAGTCAACTTTCTCTATATTTTCTAGTGTATAAAAGTCATTATTTTCTGTTTTTTTATCTGAAATTTTTTCAATCCGAAAATTAACATTACTCCTACCAAAGTCTATCACATCAACTATTTGTCCTAAATGTTTTAGTATCCTATTTGAATCAAAATTAACATTGATATAAATTCCATCAGCGACTTCTTCAGATCTATCTCCTGCTCCCTCTTTACTGCCGATCCTAATACTAGGTAGTGTTCTTATTTTTTCAAAGTAACCACGATCAAATTCAAGTAAATATTTTATTGTTTTTTTATAAAAATCTGCCCAGCTACTTACCTCTGCTTTTTTTTCATTACGTATAGATAAAAATATAACTTCTTTTCTAGAAACGTTAATTTTATCTTCTAATGTATAAAAGTCATTTTGTTCTGTTTCTTTATCTAAAATTTTTGTTTCTTGATCTAGAACTTTTATTTTTTTACATGAAGCTTTTGTTTCGTTATCTGAACTATAACTGGTTTGCGGATATTTCCATATTTTTAAAACTCTTTCTGTAAGATGCTTTGTTCTCTCTTTTAGTTCTTCTTTAGTAAATTTTCCAATCCCTTTTAAATCTTCATTAAGATAAAAGCGACTTTTTCTAAACCACTCTTTTTTCTTCTCAAAGGGCATATTACTTAGTTTTGGATTATGTCCGGTTAATGTGAGATTACCTAGTGTGTGCAGATATCGACTGTGGGTAGTTTCCCAGTCTTCCCCTAAGTCTTTTTTCCATGTAGATGTAAGCGTTTGCGGCATAATATGCTCGATTTGTATTTTTGTTTCACTTGTAGGATTCTCTATATCTACTGGTTCCTTATTCTTATGATTTTCTAATTTTGTAAGAAAATACCGTACAGAGTCCATAAGATAAACATCCTTCTCTAACAATGAATTTTCTACTTCATAATCATTAGGGAAGTGTCCTCTTGAAGTTTTTTTCTTTAAAGTATATTTTAATATATCAGCGTACTGTTCATTGGAAAAATCTTTATTCTTTTTTACATCAGATATCAAAGATGAAAATATATTATCTAATGCATTTCTTGGGAGACCACAGATGGATCTCCTAAAAACATAACTAATCACCGTTTCTAAGATTTCTTTTAACTGAGTGTCATCGATCTGATCATCATTACGATCCGCCAGCAATGCTAGTAAAGCGGGATTAAAAACTGTTACTTTTAATGTCTGTAATTCTTTTAATAAACCTATAATTTCCTTATTTTTGTTTGGGTTTTTTTTGAGTTTTAGGTTTTCAAATTTTTCTGGTTTTAAGATAGCTTGATAGTATTCTGAAAACCGTAACAATGTTTTTAAGAATTTTTTTTCATTTTTAACTTCTTCAAGATAATAATCCCTAAAATCAAAATACACTTTGCCTTTGTTATGAAATCTATTATATTCATAGATTAAAAAATTTCTAATAAATTCAGTTGTTTCATAAGTAACTTTCTTACCTGTTTTAATAACATTCTGTTCTATCTCTTTCCAATTATCGTGATAATTTTTTTGTTCTTCTTCAGTTTTATTTATTAAAATAAAATTTCTTATTTTGTCTGCTTCAGTAAGGGGCTGCCCCGTGGCATTTAAGTTTTGAAAAATAAGCCGTGGATCGTCAACTCCTTTTTTTAGAAAAGCATGCACAATGCTGAGCTGTTCAATCGAATCATAAATCTTATCTAGATCTAGATTTTCTTTTTCTAGGTTTTCTTTTTTGAGTTCATCAATAAAAAACTTATAATTCTTATAAATTTTAGACTTAAGATCTACTCTTTTTAGATCTACTTCTCCTTTATCCTCGTTAACGAAAGAAATAACAGACTTAACAAGAGAAGAATAATTATCAACATCTTTTTTAGTCTCCTTCAGATTTATTTTTTCTGTTTCGTCACCAGAAGGTTTATCTATAAGATACTTATCTATTATATCTCTCTCTGTAAATTTTGTAGCCTTGCTTTTTTTAGAAGATTCGCACATAGCTAGAAGCAACAAAGAAATAGTTGTCAGTCTTTGCTGCCCATCAATGACAATACGTCCTTCTCCGTCTTCATAGAAAGAGACAATAAAACCTAAGAAGCATTCTTTTAAATTTTCTTTATATCTTTGTTTATATATAAGCTTTAAATCACTAAACAATTGCTGGCATTGATTCTCGTCCCAATCATAGTTTCGTTGGTAAACAGGAATAATAAACTTATCGTTTTCTTCTATAAATTTCAAAAGTAATATTTTAGAAGGTTTCATATGATCTACCTTATATTTTTGTCTGCTACGATGATAATTTTTTTAAGGTTTAAGAATGATACTTATTGTTTCATATAATCTAATCTGCGTTTATCTGCGTTCATCTGTGGTTCATTCCCTTCATAAATTGTTTTCACATAACCCAATCTGCAATTTATCTGCGGTTAGTTCCTTTATAAAATCTAACCTGTATTCATCTGTGGTCAATTGTTTTCATACCATTCAATCTGCGTTTATCTGCGTTCATCTGTGGTTAGTTCCTTCATAAATTGTTTTCACATAACCCAATCTGCAATTTATCTGCGGTTAGTTCCTTTATAAAATCTAACCTATATTCACCTGCAGTTAATTCGTTTTACATCATTCAATCTGCGTTCATCTGTGGTCAATTGTTTTCATATATTTTAATATGTGTTTAATTGTTTTCATATAACCTAATCTGCATTTAGTTGCGGTTAATTCATTTCATATATTTTAATATGCGGTTAATTGGTTCTAGTCATCCTCAACCCAAAATCTAAATTTACCCTTATCAAAGTCTGTCTCATCAACTATCTTAGTTAAATCTTTTAATATTGATACCGAAGTAGGACGAACATTTACATAAATTTCGTCAATAACTTTTCTAGGTGTGCGTCCTGCCTGATCTTTACTGCCGATCTTAATACTAGGTAATGCTTTTATTTTTTCAAGGTAGCGGGGGTCCGATTCAAGCAAAAATTTTATTGTTTTTACATAAAAGTCTTTCCAGCTATCTATCTTTGCTTTGTTGTCATCACATATAGATAAAGATATAATTTTCTTTCCAGCAAATATAGTTTTCTTTCCAGTAAAGTCAGTTCTCTCTACATCTTCTAATGTATAAAAGTCATTTTGCTCTGTTTCTTGAATTTGCGGGTATTTCCATATTTCTAAAACTCTTTTTGTAAGATGCTTTGTTCTCTGATTTAGTTCTTTTTCAGTAAATTTTTCAATCCTTGTTAAATATTTATTAAGATAAAAACGACTCTTCTTAAACCACTGTTTTTTATACTTAAAGGGATTATTACTTATCTCTATATTAGATTTAGATATAATTAATGTAAGATTGCCGAGTGTGTGTAAATATTCACTATGGATAGGTTCCCAATTTTTCCCTAAGTCTTTTTGCCACTTAGGTGCATTTTTAATTCTTTGCGGCATAATATGCTCGATTTGTACTTCTCCACTTATAAGCTGCTCTATATCTACTGGTTCCTTATTTTTATGATTTTCTAATTTTGTAAGAAAATACAGTTTGTTTTTCATACGAAAAACATTTTTTGTTAGGAGTGCTTTTTCTACCTCGTCATCCTTAGGGAAGCGTCTAATCGAACCCTTTTTCATCAAATTATGTTTTAATATTTCAGCGTACTGCTGTTCGTAGTTCTTTTTCTTTTTAACATCAAATATCAAAGATGAAAAGATGTCATTACTTGTTGGAATATCACAAATAGACCTCCTAACAACATAACTAATTACCGTCTCCAAGATTTTTTTTAATTGAATATTGTCGATCTTGTTACTGTCATAATCCGCCAGCAGTGCCAGTAAGGCAGGATTAAAAACTGCTACCTTTAATGTCTGTATCTCTTTTAATAACTCACTAATCTTTTTGTCTGGAAATTTTACTGGCTGCAAGATAAATCGATAATATGTTGAGAACTGTAATAATTCTGTTAAGAATCCTTTTTTGTCGGTATCTTTATTAGAGTAAAAATTCTTAAAATTAAAATAAACTTCTTTTATATTAGGAATGCTCCTGGTTTTATGGGTTAAAAAGTCTCTAATGAATTCAGTTGTTTTAAAGGTAACATTCTCTTCTATTTGTTTCCAATACTTATTGTGATATTCTTCTTGTTTTTTTCCATCTTCATTCATTAAAATAAAATTTCTTATTTTATCTGCTTCGGCAAGAGCTAACCCCGTAGCATTTAAGTTTTGAAAAATAAGCTGTGGATCATCATCTTTTTGTAGCAAAAAGTCTACAATCATGAGCTCTTCCATCGAATTATAAATTTTATCTAGATCTAGATTTTCTTTTTTTAGATTTTCTTTGTTGAGTTCATCAATAAAAAACTTATAATTTTTATAGATATTAGAATGCATCTTAGATTTAGAACTTTCTTTATTAACACTATCGTTAATAAGAGAATCAAAAATATTAGCATCTTTTTTAGTCTGCTTTAGTTTTATTTTTTCCTTTTTCTTGGTATATCTTGTTTCATTTATAAGATACTTATTATTTATACCTTGCTTTGTAAATTTTGTAGCCTTCCTTTTACCAGAAGATACTGAATTACGCATAGCTAGTAGCAATAAAAAAATAGTTGTGAGTCTTTGCTGTCCATCGATGACAATGCGTTCTTTACCTCCTTCTTTATAGAAAGAGTAAATAGTACCCAGAAGATAATCTTTTAACTTGTTTTTAGAAATATACTTCAAATCATTAAACAATTCCCGGCATTGATTCTCGTCCCAATCATAGTTTCGTTGATAAACGGGAATAATAAACTTATCGTTTTTTTGTATAAATTCTAAAAGTGATTTAAATTCTAAAGGTTTTCTCTTTCTTTTCTCAGCAGGTTTTCGCATGTTATTTGCCCTATATTTTTGTCTGCTACGATGATAATTTTTCAAGGGTTAAGAACGGTACTTATTGTTTCATATAACCCAATCTGTGTTTATCTGCATTTATCTGTGGTTAGTTCATTTATAAAATCTAACCTATGTTCATCTGCAGTCAATTGTTTTCACATAACCCAATCTGTGTTTATCTGCGTTCATCTGCGGTTAATTTCTTTATAAAATCTAACCTATATTCATCTGCGGTCAGTTGTTTTCACATAACCCAATCTGCATTTATCTGTGGTTAGTTCCTTCATAAAATCTAACCTGTATTCACCTGTGGTCAGTTGTTTTCACATAACCCAATCTGCATTTATCTGTGGTTAGTTCCTTCATAAAATCTAACCTGTATTCACCTGTGGTCAGTTGTTTTCACATAACCCAATCTGTGTTTATCTGCGTTCATCTGCGGTTAGTTCCCTTCATAAATTGTTTTCACATAACCCAATCTGCATTTATCTGCGTTCATCTGCGGTTAGTTCCCTTCATAAATTGTTTTCGCATAACCCAATCTGTGTTTATCTGCATTTATCTGTGGTTAGTTCCTTCATAAAATCTAACCTATATTCATCTGCAGTTAATTGTTTTCACATAACCCAATCTGCATTTATCTGCGTTCATCTGCGGTTAGTTCCCTTCATAAATTGTTTTCACATAACCCAATCTGTGTTTATCTGCGGTTAATTTCTTTATAAAATCTAACCTATATTCATCTGCGGTCAATTGTTTTCACATAACTCAATCCGCTTTTATCTGCGTTCATCTGTGGTTAATTTCTTTATAAAATCTAACCTGTATTCACCTGTGGTCAGTTGTTTTCACATAACCCAATCTGCATTTATCTGTGGTTAGTTCATTTATAAAATCTAACCTATGTTCATCTGCAGTCAATTGTTTTCATATAACCCAATCTGTGTTTATCTGCGTTCATCTGTGGTTAGTTCCTTCATAAAATCTAACCTGTATTCACCTGTGGTCAGTTGTTTTCACATAACCCAATCTGCATTTATCTGCGGTTAGTTCCTTCATAAATTGTTTTCACATAACCCAATCTGCGTTCATCTGTGGTTAGTTCCTTCATAAATTGTTTTCACATAACCCAATCTGCAATTTATCTGCGGTTAGTTCCTTTATAAAATCTAACCTGTATTCGTCTGTGGTTATCTGCGGTTAATTTATTTTGTATTCTAGCCGCCTAAGAACAATTGACCGACTCTGGGGTTTTTAATAAGCTCAGCACCCGTTCCAGCTAGGACTGTTTTGCCACTGGCTAAGACGTAAGCTAGATCAGCAAACTCTAGACCTTTTTTAGCGTTTTGCTCGACCATAAGAATAGTCTTTTTTTCATTGTCTCTGAGGTCTTTTAAGATGTCGAAGACCATATCAATAAACCTGGGTTCTAAGCCGATAGAAGGTTCGTCTATGAGTAAAACCTCTGGGCTCATGATAAGAGCTCTAGAAATTTCTAAGAGACGGCGTTCGCCACCTGAGAGGACACTAGCTTTCTGATTTCTACGTGCTTTAAGTCTGTCGTATTTAGATAAGACCTGTTCCATTGCAGTGCGTGCTTCGTCTTGATTGGGTTTAAGGAAGCCGCCCATGAGGAGATTTTCTTCTATGGTCATGTCTGGGAAGACAGAATTTTCTTGTAATAGGTAGGCAATTTTAACTTGCCTTAGTTTTTCATTGGGAGGCAATGCTGTGATGTCTTTTCCATCGAGAGTCATTTTGCCGGCTGTAATACGCGTGAGGCCATATAAAGTATGGAGGACGGTTGATTTTCCAGCGCCATTGGGACCGATTAGACAGAGAGATTGTCCTTTTTCTAGATAAAGATTGAAGTCGGTTAAGATAGTCATATTGCCATATCCTGCCGTTACGCCAGTAAAGGTTAAGTAGTGGGCAGCGCTGCTTTTTGTACTGGTAGGTGGTTTTTGTTCTGCTTGATAAGTTGAGCGGTTTTTTTGTGCTTTGGTGGTAGCAGAAGATTTGCTTCTTTTAGGGAGCAATTGAGTTGTTAGAGATTGTAGTTTTTTTATGGTGGGTCCTTGGGTAGCGATCTTACCGACCTCTGCTGTGACTTTATCGACGGAAAGAACCGTGCTCACACTTCCTTCTCCATAACCTGTGATACGTGAAGAGGACTTTTTAGTCCGTAAAGCATGGTGAGTGGGTGTGGCTCGCTTTACTGACTGTGCTGAAGACTTGGTCTGTTTTCTACTTTTGTTAGAAGCGGCTTGGATTGATGATTTTTTACGTCGAGGAGACGACGGTTGGGTAGAATTTGGAGACATTTTAGATACTCATTACAAATCGTTAATGAATCATTGGAACTAATAATCGTAAATAATATTTAAATGGTGAGTATTGAATATTGAGTGAGTATTGAATATTGAGTGTTACGTGTTGAATATTAAATACTGGCTAAATGAGATAGTAACGATTAAAATATACGTAGGTTAAGATAAAATGTCTAGTTTATGTGGTGAGAGGTGATTTTACTACTTCGCTCCTAGGTAGGCGTCGATAACCTTTTTAGAGTTTTTGATCTGCTTGGGAAGTCCTGATTCTATGACCTCACCGTGCGCCAAACAGTAAATGCGATGTGCTAACGACATGATAACGCGCATGTTATGTTCGATGACAAGCAATGTGACTCCGTAGCGACGATTAATATCAATCAATCTTTGAATAAGACCATTGATAAGGGTAGGATTGACACCTGCTGTTGGCTCGTCTAGGAGGAGAAGTTCTGGTTCACTCATAAGGATCATGGCAAATTCTAGAAGTTTCTGCTGCCCGAAAGATAGCGATCCCGCTAGAAGAAATCGCTTTTCATAGAGACCGACAAACTTTAAAATGTCTTCTGCCTTAGCAATGGTTTCTTTAGAAAGCCTGTTAAACATTTCTAGGTAGCTAGGGATTTTTTTACGTGGGAAGCTTATGCAGACATTGTCTAAGACGGAGACGCCTGTATAGATTTTAGTATGCTGGAATGTTCTAAGCAGGCCTCTACGTGCGATCTCTGCGATTGAAAAAGTTTTAATCTCTTCGTCTTTAAATACAATGCTACCACTGTCTATAGGGTGAGAGCCACAGATGGAGTTAAATAGCGTTGTTTTACCTGAGCCATTGGGGCCGATGAGTCCGACAATTTCGCCTTTTTTGACATTGAGAGAAACGTTGTTATTGGCAATAACGCCGCCAAAGCTTTTAGCGACTTGATTAACATTAAGAAGAACTTCATTAGAAGTTCGCTGGTGGTGCGTGGACGATGGATTCATAACAAAAATTTATCCGTACAAATGATGGCGTATAGACTGTTATAAAGATATTGTAAAGGTGTTATGACATTGACTTGTAGTGAAGTGAATTATAATTAAGTAAAGGTAGTTAAGTGGACCGTGAAAGGTTTTTTACTTGTGAGCGTGTTTGAAAGTAGCCGAGGATTCCTTTTGGGAAGAAGACGACAATGATAACAATAAGCGCTCCTAGTGCGACGCGTTGCCAGCCAAGTAAGTACGTCCAGAAGAGTTCTTGAAAGACATGAAAGATAAGAGCGCCGATGACCGGTCCCCACAGTGTTCCCTTGCCGCCCATGATGACCATAAGGATCATCCACACCCCGTAAGTAGCACCTGCGAAAGCGACGTCTATAGGGTCAATGAAACCGACCATATTGCCTGTGATGGCCCCTGCGAAACCAAGGAAGAATGCAGAGATCACCCAGCCGAGTATTTTGTACTTCACGACAGCAATGCCCATAGCTTCGGCTTTATCTTCATCATCACGAATAGCATTGAGAGTGCCGCCGAAGGTTGTACGGAGGAGCAATTGGAGTATTAAAAAACACAGAGCGAAGAGTCCTAAGGCGAGGTAGTAGAAGAGAAGGTTGCGATTGTCAATGCTACCTGCTGCTTCGGGCCACACAGGAACAGAGATACCTGAGCCGCCGCCTAAGATCTCAATGCCAGAAACCATTTCTCCAACAGCCACCCCCAATGCCAAAGTACATATAGCAAAATAATGTCCGCGCATCCTAAGGATAAGACTTCCAAGCACAGCAGCAATAAGCGAGGCAGCAAAGCCACTTGCCAAAATTCCAAGTAGGAGACCTCTAAAGTACTGAGCATTAGTATGTGTGAATGTTTTTTCACCGCCGCCTTCACTCCATTCTGCTAAAGAGAAGAAGGGAATGATCTGAAGCACGACACAAGTATACATGCCGATACCAAAGAAGACAATGTTTCCAAAGCTATTATAGCCCATTTGTCCGCCTTGCAGGTCCCACGTGAGTGCCATGACGATAAAAAGCCACGCGAAAGCAAACTGAACGACAAAACTAGGATAGACGAGTGGTATAAATATGCCTACAATAATGCATATAATATACCCATATAAATTTTTCTGTAAAGAACTTTTCATCGCTAAAAACCCTCTAAAAAATATTGACTTTTATAAACAATCCCATACAGTCAATCATAAAACAATTCCATACAGCTAAACCTATACAGACAATTCTATAATAATCCTATATAGCCAATTCCAAAAAGTTTGTTAAATTAAAAGTTTTTTTTCAAATAAAATGATTTATTACGTTGCAAGGAGCAAAAGATACTTACTTTAAGTATTCACGTTTTTTGCCCAGCCGCCAATTGCGCCAGACGAGGACAATAACAAGGAGTGAAAATATAAAAGCAAGTCTAAACTCAGCACCTAAGACAAAGTCAGCAATCTCTTCGAGGCTGCCGAGTGCAAACGCAGAGAGAATGACACCAGAAAAGTTACCGATGCCAGCAAAAATAACAATCATAAACGATCGCACCGTATAAGGAAGTCCTATATAAGGATGAATAGAAAACGTCATAGCAACGAGAGCGCCGGCCCCTCCACAAATAGCGGCATTGATAGCAAAAGTAGAAGCATAAACGCGTTGGGTGTTGACGCCTAAGATTTTAGCGGCGCGTTCATTTTGAGCGGTTGCCCGAATGGCCTGACCTAGGCGGCTTCGTTTCAAGAACAAAACCATTACGGCAGCAATAACAAACGCCAGAATAAATGAAATAAGCCGAATGACAGGAATAGCCACCGCATGGTCCATAATAAACAGCGTAGGAAGATGAGCATCGACTATCTGCACATCCGCTCCAAAAGCGAGATTCATCAATTGCTGCAAGAGAATACTGATTCCAAAAGTCGCTAGCAAAGAAGTAAAAAGGTCGCGATCAATGATCCGAAAAATGATTGTCCGATAGACTAACCACCCTATCAGATAGAGAACCGCCATAGACAATGGAATACTCCAGAGCGGTGAATAACCTGTTTTAGCAAAATAAAAGGTTACGTAAGCACCAAGGATGACAAATTCTCCCTGTGCGACATTGATAATGTTCATGACGCCCCAAACTAGCGCCAATCCGTAGGCTACCAATGAAAAAAGTCCGCCTATAACGAGCCCATTTAATATTGCCTGGACGATAAGCGGTGGATTTGAAAAAAAGATAAGTAGATCCTGCATGGCACAATCGTCTCTATAAATTATCTTTATAAATGGTTTATATAAATTGGTCTATATGTACTGTCTGTATAAATTGATTTCTATAAATTGATCTCTATAAATTGTCTGCATATTATTCAATCTGCGTTTATCTGCGGTTAATTCAATTCATATATTCTAACATCCGTTTAATTGTTTTCACATAACTCAATCTGCGTTCATCTGCGTTTATCTGTGGTTAGTTCCTTTATAAAATCTAACCTGCATTCATCTGTGGTTAATTCAATTCATATATTTTAACATCCGTTTAATTGTCTTCATATCATTCAATCTGCGTTCATCTGTGGTTAGTTCATTTATAAATTGTTTTCACATAACCCAATCTGCGTTTATCTGCGTTCATTTGTGGTTAATTTATTTCATAACCCAATCTGTGTTTATCTGTGGTTAGTTTATATTCTTTCCAATAAAGCAACTTTCTTTTTTTGTTTTCTAATGTATAAAAATCATTTTGTTTTGTTTTTTATCTGAAATCTAACTTGCTTCTTTCGAAACCTCGTCTTCTTAAATATCTTATTTCTTAGAAAAGCCTCTTTTTTTTATATCATTTAACGTATAAATATTTTGTTATTTTGTCTTTTTATTTGAAACTTTTATTTTTTTATCTGAACCTTTTTCAATCTGAAATTTAATATCACTCCTACCAAAGCCTATCGCATCAACTATCTGCCCTAAGTGCTTTAGCATCCTATTTGAAACAAAATTAACATTTATATAAATTCCATCTATGACTTCTTCAGGTCTGCGTCGTCCTCGTCCTACTTTTTCTTTACTGCCGATCTCAATACCTAGTTCTCTTATTTTTTCAAGGTAGCCACGATCAAATTCAAGCAAAAATTTTATTGCTTTTACATAAAAGTCATTCCATTTATTTACCTCTATTTCCTTCCCACCATATACAGATAAAGATACAATATTCTTTCCAGTAAAGTCAATTTCTTCTATATCTTCTAATGTATAAAAGTCATTTTGCTCTGTTTCATGATCTGAAACGTAACTGGTTTGCGGGTATTTCCATATTTCCAAAAATCTTTCTGTAAGATGCTTTGTTCTCTCTTTTAGTTCTTTTTCAGTAAATTTTTCAATCCTTGTTAAATATTTATTAAAATAAAAGCGGCTATCCTCAAACCACTTTTTTTTATCCTGAAAGGACTTATTACTTAATTCTGGATTATATCCGGTTAATGTGAGGTTGCCTAGTGTGTGCAGATATTGACTATAAATAGTTTCCCAGTCTTCCCCTAAGTCTTTTTTCCATTTAGCTGTAAGCGTTTGCGGCATAATATGCTCGATTTGTATTTTTTTCTTCTCTATAAGATTCTCTATATCTACTGGTTCCTTATTCTTATGATTTTCTAATTTTGTAAGAAAATATTGTTTATTTTTCATACGAAAAACATTTTTTATTAGTAGCGATTCTTTTACTTCATTATCCTTAGGGAAGCGTCTACTCGAACCTTTTTTAATTAAAATATGTTTTAATATTTCAGCGTACTGTTCATTGGAAAAATCTTTCTCCTTTTTTACATCAGATATCAAAGATGCAAATATATTATTTAAAGCATTTGTTGGAACATCACAAATAGACCTCCTAAAAACATAATCAATTACAGTTTGTAAGATTTCTTTTAATTGCGTATCATCAATGACTACGTCGTCATCATCGTCTTTGGGACGATTCTTGTCATGATCTTTTAGTAGTTCTAGTAAAGCGGGATTAAAAACGCTTACTTCTAATGTTTGTATTTCTTTCAATAGCTCACTAATCTTTTTGTCTGGAAATTCTGCTGGGTGCAAGATAAAGCGATAATACTTTGAAAACCGTAATAATTCTTTTAAGAGTCCCTCTTTATCAGTATCTTTATTAGAATCATAATTCTTAAAATTAAAATAAACTTCTCTTATATTAGGAATATTTCTGGTTTTATAGGTTAAAAAATCTCTAATAAATTTATCTGTTTTAAAGGCAACATTCTCTTCTATTTTTTTCCAATAGGTCTCGTAATATTGTTCTTGTTTTTCTTCAGTTTCATTCATTAAAATAAAATTTCTTATTTTATCTGCTTCGGTAAGAGCTAACCCCGTAGAATTTAAGCTTTCAAAAATAAGCTGTGGATCATCAACCTCTTTTTTTAGCTCAATATCTACAATCATAAGTTCTCCAATCGAATTATAAATCTCATCTAAATTTTCTTTTTTGAGTTCATCCTTAAAAAACTCATAATTAACAAAGATTCCAGAATTACGGTCTACTTTATCAATATCATCATTGACAAGAAAATAAAAGTTATCAGCATCTTTTTTAGTTTGCTTCAGTCTTATTTTTTTTGTTTTGTCATCAGAATATTTATTTATAAGATATTCATCTTTTATTCTTTCCTTTATAAATTTTGTAGCCTCTTTTTGTTTGGAGTCTACTAAATCATACATCGCTAGCAGTAATAATGAAATGGTTGTGAGTCTTTGCTGCCCATCGATAATAAAAAATTTATCTCTTTCTATATCGATAGAAACAATAGAACCCAGAAAATAATTTTTTAATTTATTTTTAGCTATAAGTTTCAAATCATTAAACAATTTCTTACATTCTTTTTTACCCCAATCATAGTTTCGTTGGTAAACGGGAATAATAAAATTCTTATCGTTTCCTTCTATAAATCGCAAAAGTAATTTTTCAGAAGCTTTCATATTATCTACTTTATGTTTTTGTCTGCTACGATGATAATTTTTTTAAGGTTTAAGAATGATACTTATTGTTTCACATAACCCAATCTGCGTTCATCCGTGGTTAATTCATTTCATATATTTTAATATCCGTTTAATTGTCTTCATATCATTCAATCTGCGTTTATCTGCGTTCATCTGCGGTTAGTTCATTTCATAACCCAATCTGCGTCCATCTGCGGTTAATTTCTTTATAAAATCTAAACTATATTTACCTGTGGTCAGTTGTTTTCGCATAACTCAATCTGTGTTTATCTGCGTTCATCTGTGGTTAATTCATTTCATAACCCAATTTGCGTCCATCTGTGGTTAGTTTCTTTCACATAACCCAATCTGCGTTTATCCGCGTTCATCTGCGGTTAATTCCTTCATAAAATCTAACCTATATTCATCTGCAGTCAATTATTTTCATATCATTCAATCTGTGTTTATCTGCGTTCATCTGTGGTTAGTTTCTTTCACATAACCCAATCTGTGTTTATCTGCGTTCATCTGCGGTTAATTCATTTCATAACCCAATCTGCGTTCATCTGCGGTTAATTCCTTTATAAGAATCTAACCTGTATTCATCTGTGGTTAATTCCCCCCATAAATTATTGCTAACAAGCAACTCACCAGATAACCGCTACAAATAAAAACTAGCACAAGTTCGAGTAGTGCTTGCTAGCTTTATAGCGGTTATCTGAATGTTAAGGATGGGTATAAAAATTAAAGATTAGGTTTAGGATAAACGATGGGTGTTGTTGCCCATTTAGTCGGAGCGACTACTTTATACGAGCCGTCTATGATCTGTGAAAGCACCATAGGTTTAGCAATATTTTGTCCTGCTTTATTAAAGCGAACATTGCCATAAAAGGTCTGCATTTTTGTTTTAGCGATAGCATTGCGTACTTTTAAGGTATTAAAAGAGTTGGCGCGTGCGAAGGCATCTGCGTACACTTGGACGGCGGCGGCTGATTCTGCGGACTGGTAGGGCGGTTCATAGTTGTAGGTTTCTCTAAAGAGTTTGACAAAGTCTAGTCCTGTACCGAAGACGCCATCGTCGTCTTTATAAGTAAGCTCTTTCTGCCACTGCAGAGCACAGAGAATATGGCTGGAGCCCTTAGGGAATTTAGATTCGATAGCAGCCGAGTCACAATGCGTTAAGGCGATCATATCGACATTGACTTTGAATTGTTCTATTTGTCTGGCGGCTGTGGCGGCGCCTTTGGCATGTCCTGAGACAGCTAGAATATCGGGCTTGACCGCTTTTACTTTAGCGAGGGTAGCTGCCATATCATCTAGAGTTTTGGGAAGTTTGTCATCGATAACGACTTTCATTTTGTATTTTTTAGCCGCTTCGAGGATGCCTAAGCGAACGTCTTGAGAAAAGGGATCATTCTCCATAGCGATAGCTATTTTCATGTCGCGTGGGCGTTTGCCTGCTTCCTCGGCCTTTTCAGCGAGAACATCGATTGCTACCGATAAATACTGATCGGCTGAGGTCAATATAGCAAACAAGTATTTATACCCTTTGGTGAATAAAGAGCGCGAGGCGCCATTAGCTTCGATCATGGGGACCTTGTATTTCTCACTCACAGGCGCCATAGCCTTAGTGAGGCCTGAGCTGTAGGGACCTAGGAGAAATTGGATGCCGTCTTGTTTGATGAGACGTTCTGCTAATTGTGCGGCGCGTGCTGGCGTGGATTCGTCGTCATAATACTTGACTTCGATTTTGTATTTTTTGCCATTGACGGTAACACCGCCTTTTTTGTTGATCTCACGAACAGCAAGATCGTAGCCATTTTTTGTGTGTTTACCATTAGTCGAGTACTTTCCCGTAAGAGAGATCGCAGCTCCGAGCACAATAGTATCACCATCGACTTTAGCCACACTAGAACTGACAACCAATGATATTGTCACTACTGCGAGACTAAATAATTTGATTAACTTTTTCATCTTAGCTTCATATCACTATTTTTTATACACTGTTTATGAATTATTATATTTATGAGTATAGGTTCACGGTTATTTCATTGAGTCATGTATTGAGCGGCTTATTGAATTATTCATTGAGTCACTCATTAAACGACAGAAACACAAGAACCCAATTCTCAGGATTATCATTTATCATACCATTAAAATACTATGGTTAGGTGATAAATCACATTATTTTATGTGCGATCTGGTAAAATCATGTGTTTTTATATAATTCCTAGTCAATGTGCCGCAGTAAATAAAGTCATTCAATTATTCAATTACTCAATTATTCAATCTTCATTAAACTAGAGCCTTACAGGTCGTCTTTATTAGAAGCGGGGTTAAAGGGAGGACTCTTTTTAGAAGTCTCAGCTGTACTCTCTTCATCCGTATCTGGAAGGAGCGGCTTAGCACTATGCTTATGCGTCACGTCAGCAATCGAAGGATCAGCAAAATCACCCGCCGCAGCGGTCAATTCTGCTCTAAGGTCTGCAGTCTGCTCGATAGCCTGCCTAGTTTTCTGCATACGGAATGTGTGTTCGCTAGTTTCACGTTCTAAGTCTGTAGTTTGATCGTAAAAGAATTTCAATTCAGGAAGTTTTCTAATGCGAATGCGCTTGATAAGAAGACTGTAGGTATACGGCAATGCACGGTAGAGCGCTTTAATGACTCGATTTTTATTGTTGTGATTGAGGAGGGTAAAGTAGACTGATGCTTTGAAGAAGTCTTTGGTGACTTCGACGCGTGTGATTGAAATGATTTCATCTTTGAGATGAATGTCATCTATTTCAAAGATAATGATCTCACTTAACCGCTGTGCGAGTTGTTTTTCTAATCGGCTTCTACGAAAGGCATGAGGCATATTGAAGTTGCTATAAAGGAATTAACCGCAGATAAACGCAGATTGGGTTATGTGAAAAAAATTAAACAGACATTAAAATATATGAATTGAATTAACCGCAGATAAACACAGATTGGGTTATCTAAAAACAATTAAACAGACATTAAAATATATGAATTGAATTAACCACAGATAAACGCAGATAAACACAGATTGGGTTTTATGTGAAAACAATTAAACGAATACTAAAATATATGAAATAAATTAACCACAGATGAACGCAGATAAACACAGATTGGGTTATCTAAAAACAATTAAACAGACATTAAAATATATGAATTGAATTAACCACAGATAAACGCAGATAAACACAGATTGGGTTTTATATGAAAACAATTAAACGAATATTAAAGTATATGAATTGAATTAACCACAGATAAACACAGATAAACGCAGATTGGGTTATCTAAAAACAATTAAACAGACATTAAAATATATGAATTGAATTAACCGCAGATAAACGCAGATTGGGTTATCTAAAAACAATTAAACAGACATTAAAATATATGAATTGAATTAACCGCAGATAAACGCAGATTGGGTTATGTGAAAACAATTAAACGAATATTAAAATATATGAAATAAACTAACCGCAGATGAACGCAGATAAACACAGATTGGGTTATCTAAAAACAATTAAACAGACATTAAAATATATGAATTGAATTAACCGCAGATAAACGCAGATAAACACAGATCGGGTTATATGAAAACAATTAAACAGACATTAAAATATATGAATTGAATTAACCGCAGATAAACGCAGATAAACACAGATTGGGTTATATGAAAACAATTAAACAGACATTAAAATATATGAATTGAATTAACCGCAGATAAACGCAGATAAACACAGATTGGGTTATATGAAAACAATTAAACAGACATTAAAATATATGAATTGAATTAACCGCAGATAAACGCAGATAAACACAGATTGGGTTATCTAAAAACAATTAAACAGACATTAAAATATATGAATTGAACTAACCGCAGATAAACGCAGATAAACACAGATTGGGTTATGTGAAAACAATTAAACAGACATTAAAATATATGAATTGAACTAACCACAGATAAACGCAGATTGGGTTATGTGAAAACAATTAAACGAATATTAAAATATATGAAATAAACTAAACGCAGATAAACACAGATTGGGTTATATGAAAACAATTAAACAGACATTAAAATATATGAATTGAATTAACCGCAGATAAACACAGATTGGGTTATACGAAAACAATTAAACGAATACTAAAATATATGAAATGAACTAACCGCAGATAAACGCAGATAAACACAGATTGGGTTTTATATGAAAACAATTAAACAGACATTAAAATATATGAATTGAACTAACCACAGATAAACGCAGATAAACACAGATTGGGTTATCTAAAAACAATTAAACGGATATTAAAATATATGAATTGAACTAACCACAGATAAACGCAGATAAACACAGATTGGGTTATCTAAAAACAATTAAACAGACATTAAAATATATGAATTGAATTAACCACAGATAAACGCAGATAAACACAGATTGGGTTATATGAAAACAATTAAACAGACATTAAAATATATGAATTGAATTAACCACAGATAAACGCAGATAAACACAGATTGAATGATATGAAAAGTTTAGCTAAGAATATTCTTTTATATAGCAAGCATCTTATAGCTAAGCTAATTGAGACAATGTGGACACAGCGGCAATAAAAATTGATTGAGATTTTTTTTAAACTATGAATATTTTTTATGTAGCAAGTATTTTATAGCAGCAAGCATCTTATAGCTAAACTAATTGAGACAATGTGGACACAGCGGTGATAAAAATTGATTGAGACTTTCTTTAAACTATGAATATTTTTTATGTAGCAAGTATTTTATAGCAGCAAGTATCTTATAGCTAAACTAATTGAGACAATGTGGACACAGCGGTGATAAAAATTGATTGAGACTTTCTTTAAACTATGAATATTTTTTATGTAGCAAGTATTTTATACCAACAAGTGTTTTATAGCTAAGCTAATTGAGACAATGTGAACACAGCGGTGACAAAAATTGATTGAGACTTTTTTTAAACTATGAATATTTTTTATGTAGCAAGTATTTTATACCAACAAGTGTTTTATAGCTAAGCCCACCTAAGAAAAACCATTGAGGAAACTAATCAAAAAAGCCAATTAAGAAAGCTAATTAAGAAAAAGTTTTTTCTTCGAGATTGAGGGCGCGTTTTTTAACTTTGGTTGTGAAGGTTTCTATGGTATCGCCGACTTGGAAATTTTCAAAGTTTTTGAGGACGAGACCACATTCAGCACCCGCAGTAACTTCAGCAACACTGTCTTTAAATCGCCTAAGCGAAGTGATTGTCCCTGTATAGACGGCAGCTTCATCACGCAAAACACGAATTTGATGCGAAGCTTTGAGTTTGCCTGAGAGGACTTCGCAGCCAGCGGCTTTGCCGATTTTAGAAATCTTAAAGATTTCCTTGATCTTTGCCTGAGCTTCCTTAATCTCTTCAATATCTTCACCCATCATCCCAGCAAGATTTTCTTTAACATAGTCAATAATATCGTGAATGACTTCAAAATGCCTTAGCACAAGATTTTCTTTATCGCAAGCTGCTTTAATTTTAGCGGAAGTTTTAAGTTTGAATGCAATGATCTGTGCTTGTGTTGTGACAGCGAGGTGGACGTCATTTTCATTGACGCTGCCTACACCGTGATGAATGATGGCTGTTTTAACCTCGTCATTGGTAAATTGCTTGAGTGTTTCGTGAATAGCTTCTACAGAGCCGTAAGTATCTGCTTTAATGATGAGGCGAAATTCTTTAATTTGTTCTTTCTGCATGGCAGAAAAAAGATTGGAGATAGTAACTTTTTTAACATCCGAAGCGGCGGTGAGCTGTTCGAGTTCGTAGCGTTTTTCTGATGTGGCGCGGGCGTGGCGTTCACTTTCAATAGTTTGAAAAAATTGTCCTGAGGGAATAAGCTTAGATAGACCGATAACACGGACGACCATTCCTGGATAGGCGCGGTCTATTTTGTTATCTTTTTCATCAAATAACGCACGTACTTTTCCGTAAGCTTTATGACACAAGTAAGCGTCCCCTGTTTGCATTGTTCCATTTTTAATAACAACGGTAACGACATGTCCGCGTCCTAAGACGACTTGTGATTCTATAACGTAGCCATAGGCGCGTACTTTGGGGTTTCCTGTGATTTTATGCTTTTCTGCTAGCTCTTCGATGCCTGCCAGTAGCTCTTCGATGCCTTCGCGCGTTGTTGCAGAGATAGGATATAAAGGCACCGTTCCGCCCCATTCTTTAAGATTGACTTCTTTTTCAGCGAGTTTGTTTTTAAGGTCGGTTAAGAGTCTTTCACGTTCCTTAAGGTCTTTAATAAGGTCTATCTTAGTAACGGCTATAATCATTGGAATATCCGAATTTTTCACTAGAGCCAGGACTTCCAATGTTTGATGTTTGAGTCCTTCGGGAAGAGCTATGATGAGCAGCAGAAAATCGGTGATCTTAGCACCTTTGGCACGCATTGAAAAGAAAGCGCTGTGCCCTGGTGTGTCTAGAAAGATAAGTTTTCGCTTAGGACGCTCTATCGTGTAGGCAGAAAGATGCTGGGTAATATCGCCTGCTTCCGATTGCATCTTAGTCCCTGCTATCGTAGAAAGCAATGTCGTTTTGCCGTGGTCAACATGTCCCATTATCGTCAATACAGGAGGACGCGGCAGGTAATCCTTGGGATTGCCTTTATCGGTTTCAATCTTTGTCTGCTCGATAAGTGAGACAACTTCTACTTCACAGCCAAGTTCATTGCAGACGATCTGAGCGGAGTCGGCATCGATCTTATCGCCGATACGCAGATTGACAACTCCAAGCGAGAAGAATTTCTTAATGAGTTGCGATGCTTTTAGATTTAATTTACGAGCAAGGTCTACGATAGACACGACTTCACCGATCTCTATTTTACTGGGAACATTGGTATAAACATCACCGTCACCTACTTTCGGACCGGTGGAGGGCGTCTGGTCATGAAATTGTGTTTGTTCGGCTTCAAATCCTTCATCACGGCTATAAATACGAAATGAAGACCGCTTGAGCTTCCGCTTAGACGAGGCACGTTCAAAGGAACTCCCACGTTTCGTGTCTTTTTTCGTGATATAGATCTTAGACTTTTTTTTGTTCGCGTGGAGACGTTGTGGAAGATTACTTTTTATTTTATCGGCTAGCAAGTCATTGATATTGGATGGAACGGTAACGTCGTCTTTGGATGCGTAGGTGGTGGCGTCTTTGGGTTTGTCCCGGCGGTCTTTGAAGTAAGGTTTTTTAAGACCACCACCACTACCACTACCACCACTACCACTGCCACGTCTGGCTGCATTAGCAGAGGACTTCGTTTTATGATGCGGACTCGCTTTATGATGAGGACTTGCTTTTTTATGCCCTCCTGCAGAAGCACCTGAAGTACTGCTATAATCTTTACGAAATGACGTCTTCTCACCTGGTTTAGACGGCGCTTTAGATGACGACTTGCGCGGATGCGGCGAAGCACTGGAGACAGCTGCCGCAGGAAGCTTAGGCCTAGCTTTTTTTAGCTTAAGCGTTTTTTTGATCCGCTTAACAACAACCTTCTTAGTCTTTCCCTCAGAAGTCTTTTTAAAGTAGATTTTAGCTGTATTGTCTTGCATAGCGATTAGAATAGGCCCCTAGTCTTCAAATTCAAATTCAGCTTTACATGAAGGACAGCTCTGCTGCTCGTTATACTCAAACTCATAACTGCAAGACGGACAGACCACATATTCGACTTGCTGAATCTCTTCTTCTAAGTCTTCGTCGACGTCAAGATTTTCTAGATTGTCTTCGACTTTATCCAGATAGGTTTCTTGAAATTCGCGCGACTCGTCTTCATTTTCAACCACCTCGACTATCTCGTCTAGAAAAGCACGCAGTTTGCCCGCTTCTGCCTTAGTCACATTTTCAATCGAAGCGATCTCGTCTTCGCTTTTTTCATAAAGCTCAGCAACCGTTTCAATACCAGCATTCATGAGTTTGACAAGAATCTCTTCGCCCACTTCGCTGAGTTGTTCTAGGTCGGATTCTTGTTTTTGAAACAGTGTTTCAATTTTTGAAAAGCTATTTAAGATTTTAGGGTGGTCTTTAACTTGACTTTCTCCGCGAATAGACAAATGCCAGCCCAGTAGCTTGCAAGCAAGCTTAATATTGCTGCCTTCTTTCCCTATAACAAGCGGGTAAGAATCGTCTTCAACGACAACAAGCGCCTCTTTTTGCTCGTGATCAATAATAAGCACATGAACGACTTTGCCTGGGTCCAGCGCACGCGAGATGCATTCCTTGATATTCGTAGAATAGGCTATGATATCTATACGCTCTCCACCCAATTCTTTCATGACATTTTTAATTCTATTGCCATACAGACCGACGCATGTACCGACTGGTTCGACTTCAGATTTTGTCGAATACACCATGATTTTAGTTTTGCGACCTGGTTCGCGAACAATTTTTTTGACGCGAATAATGTCCGCCGCCATCTCTTCAACCTCGTTTTCAAGTAACTTCAATACAAAATGGACATCGACACGACTGAGCTCTATAAGAGGTTCACGCCGCCCGTCAATCTCAACACGCTTCATATAAGCCTTAACCATATCACCAGGTCTAAAATTATCACGATAACACTGCTCACGGTAGGGCAAAATTCCCTCAGCACTGCCTAAGTGAAGAATAATATGCTTCCCAGCACGCCTAAGAAATGTTCCCGTAACAAGACTGCCTTCACGCGCTTTGTATTCACGATAAATGCTTTCTTTTTTAATGTTTTTAAGCTTATAAAGGAGGCTTTGATTGAAGAGCTTGATATTATTGCGCGAAAGAATAGCCAGTGAAGTTGGCACCTTAACCTTTTTATCAATGCGATCTAAAGGTGCTTTCTTCTCTAATTGTGTCAATTGTGCTTCGTCTATCTCCGTAAGATCATTTGTCGGCTCAGAAACCAATTCTTTCAATAGATAGAGCTTCATGTTCATTTCATCGTCTATCTCAACAGCAACCTGGTCTTCTAGAATATTGAGATACCCCGCAAATTCCTCGCTAATAACATCCGTCAATATACTGATAACACGCTCCGTATCAATATCACTACTGACCGCAATACCTTCTATAGCACTTCTTAATTGAAAACTTTCCATAACGTTTCTCTACCCAGCATCTACTCTATCTGGTATCTATAACACACACTAACACAACACACTAATATATATTCACGCTCTCATATAAAAATAATACGCATCACTCTAACACAATTCCACTAACAATTTCACTAACAACTTCGCTAATATGACTTCATTGATCAACATTATATTGTTAACATTATTAACCATTATTAACATTATTAACCATTAAATCACTCATTAACCATTAAATCGCATACAATCATTACAGGGGCAACCATGCTAAAACTCTACTTATATAAAACCCTACTGCAAAACTCTACTTATATTATACAATCGCATCACACAATCACTAGCAGTATTGCTCCGTTATCGTCATTTCGGTAGTGTTTTTGCTACATTCATACCTTTCATACCACCCTTATTTTACAATTATTCTCGTTAAAAGTCAATTCTTGCTCAAACTCAATTCTCATTGATTATTAACCTGCATTGCTAAATAGGAGTATTAAATGGGAATATTCAGTTAGGACTTTATATTAGATTAGTAAATTAGAGTATTAATTGAATGTATTAAGTTAGGACTTTATATTAGATTAGTAAATTAGAGTATTAATTGAATGTATTAAGTTAGGACTTTATATTAGATTAGCAAATTGGAGTATTAATTGAATGTATTAAGTTAGGACATTGTATTAGATTAGCAAATTAGAGTATTAATTGAATGTATTAAGTTAGGACTTTATATTAGATTAGCAAATTAGAGTATTTATTGAATGTATTAAGTTAGGACATTATACTAGATTATTAAATTAGGGTATTAGTTGGGAGTATTAAGTTAGGACATTGTATTAGATTAGCAAATTGGAGTATTAATTGAATGTATTAAGTTAGGACATCATATTAGATTAGCAAATTAGAGTGTTAATTGAATGTATTAAGTTAGGACTTTATATTAGATTATTAAATTAGGGTATTGAATTGAAATGTTAAATCAAAGTATCAATCAATATCAATGGGTACTACAAAACTCACGTGTTATTTAATTAAAAATCCTATAAAAATTGCTCTTACTACTGCTCTTACCACTGCTATTGTCCTCGTCAAGAATTGTGTTCCAACCTTCAATTACAATAGATACTCACATTTTTATTGGTTTTGTATACATGTTAATAAAATACTATTTTTCAAAAAATTTAGTTGACTCGAACCAACACCTCAATTCTTAACTCAAACCAGCGCTTTACAATTCAAGTCCAACCATTCCAGCCTTCAATTACAATAGATACTCACATTCTTATTGATTTTGTATACATGTTAATAAAATACTGTTTTTCAAAAAATTTAGTTGACTCGAACCAACACCTCAATTCTTAACTCAAACCAGCGCTTTACAATTCAAGTTCAACCATTCCAGCCTTCAATTACAATAGATACTCACATTTTTATTGGTTTTGTATACATGTTATTAAAATACTGTTTTTCAAAAAATTTAGTTGACTCGAACCAACGCCTCAATTCTTAACTCAAACCAGCGCTTTACAATTCAAGTCCAACCATTCCAGCCTTCAATTACAATAGATAATCACATTCTTATTGATTTTGTATACATGTTATTAAAATACTGTTTTTCAAAAAATTTAGTTGACTCGAACCAACACCTCAATTCTTAACTCAAACCAGCGCTTTACAATTCAAGTTCAACCATTCCAGCCTTCAATTACAATAGATAATCACATTCTTATTGATTTTGTATACATGTTATTAAAATACTGTTTTTCAAAAAATTTAGTTGACTCGAACCAATGCCTCAATTCTTAACTCAAACCAGCGCTTTACAATTCAAGTTCAACCATTCCAGCCTTCAATTACAATAGATAATCACATTCTTATTGATTTTGTATACATGTTATTAAAATACTGTTTTTCAAAAAATTTAGTTGACTCGGACCAACGCCTCAATTCTTAACTCAAACCAACGCTTTACAATTCAAGTTCAACCATTCCAGCCTTCAATTACAATAGATAATCACATTCTTATTGATTTTGTATACATGTTATTAAAATACTGTTTTTCAAAAAATTTAGTTGACTCGAATCAATGCCTCAATTCTTAACTCAAACCAGCACTTTAAAATTCAAGTCCAACCATTCCAGCCTTCAATTACAATAGATAAAGCCATAACGCTATTTATCCTAAACATATATCAATCATTTCATTCAAAGTCTGCTAACCTTCCATTCCATACGCTTAGGGGCGCATTTTTATGGTAGCCAGCAGAAATATGACTGCTTAGACCCGTCTTATTAATGTTAGAATCTTACAAAGCTATAACGCTACTTATCCTAAACATATGTCAATCATTCCATTCAAGGTCTGCTAACTTCCATTCCATACGCTTAGGGGCGCCTTTATCCTTGTTAGAATTTTTCTTAAAATTGGCCTCAGGTGTACTTAAAGCAATGTGAGACGTCTCGTTAACCTCCGCCTCCACCTGTTCTAACAAGACACTTCCTCTTCCAGTGATAGCAAGAACACGCCACCGCCCCCAAAGATCACAGTTTCCCGTAGCACGCTCACCTAAAACAAATTCTCTCCCAAGTAGATCACTGTACTTACGCCACTGATCTACGATAAGACCCCACTCACGACGCAAATGTAGTGTCTCCAATAAAAAAAACTTTTCCAGTAGTACCCGCAAATGACACCACACACTCACATAACGCCCCGTTTCATAAGAAAATGACGTCGTGCCTTTATGATCATTACTTTGCTCATTAGCATTAGCAAGGTCGTTTAGACGATCATAACGACACAACTCCTCAGCAGCCTCTAAAACATTAAGACCTACGCCAATAACAAGCTTACTCGTCGTTGTAGCTGGATTTAACCTACGGCTATCCTCTTTTTTATCATTATTCTCAACATCGGTAATAATAGTTGCTGTGCTAGTATCTGTGCTATTATTATTACCACTACTACTAGCCTCTCCTGCTAAGTGGCTGCGATGGATAAGAATTCCTGCTATTTTTTTATTATTGACAAGTACGTCATTAGGCCATTTAAGTGTGCATCCAAGTGGTGATGGAAGACTAGACGACTGAGTAGCTAACGGGACTCCTGCTAAGGACCCTTCGCCTAGCTCGCCTAGTTTATTTATAGCTAGCAGCCCAGGTAACTTCTTTATAGCCGCCAGTGCCGTGGCTATTTCAGTAGCCGAACAAGTGCTCAAATATCGTAAAGATTCAATAAGCCCAAGACCGATCAATTGTGTGTAGAAAATAGGAACATGACGTTCCGTCAACCCCGTTAAACATAACGACATCGTCAAAGAAGCACCAGGCGTACTTTGCCACCGCCGTGTTTTACGACCGTATCCTGCGCTCTGATGAATCGCTACGACAATATCACAGGATTTGAAAAAATTCACCTTGTCCGCAGAGATAAGTGTTTGCGTCGATGGTAGCTCCTCATAGACAAAGATTCTTGCACGCGCGATCTCCTGAGCCCTAGGCGTATTTTTAAGCACTTGCCAATGAACAAACCTCTTAAGACGCCAGACATATTTCAACATCGAAGCCGCAGGAATCTCTCTTTTAACCTGTGATAAATCTACCTGCCCACCCAATGTAACCACCTCCACCTATTATAATAATAATAGCTAAGCATTCCTAAGGCGTAGTAGTAGCACGTTTGCTATAAGTAATTTTAGCCGTTTCATGCATTGTTGTTATATTATACTAAGTACCTTCGTAACTGAAATCAGCTAAATTAGATACTTTACTTGCAGGTGTTGGGTTTTTGAGTGATTGCGTCATGATTTTAATAAACGTATGTTCATTCATAAATAAATAAAGCTTCTCCTCTGTAAGATGCAGCATTTTTAGAAGGGTATAAGGCGATATCAAGTACGCTGTACTGTGCAGCAAATGATCATATATAGGACGGTCTCCGACAATAATCTTATCATAACTTGACGGCTGCGCCGCTAAATCAAGGGCTGCCAAGTTAGGTGGAAATGCTATCAGACCAGCAACCACCCGCCAATTTCGCTCAGGATACGCTTCTCTAAATGAAAGGGCGTATGCAGGACTTAATAGCTGAGCGCATCGCTTGCTCCCCGCTAATAACATCGCATAAGCATTACTGTACTGATTGTAAGTTTTTTTTAAGTTATTTGCCATTGCTACTGCTTTAACATTAGAGATATATTCATCATCACGGCTAAAATCTTTATCCACTACCGCTAGGCTTGGTGGAATAGCTGCTGCTGGTGATGGAGGTAGGGATTTTGAAACAGACAGCCAACTTTCTTTCTCCCAGCGTAGCTTGTAATTTTCGGTATAAGCTCCTGTTACGTGTGACCTAGGCTGCGAAGCTAAGCTGTCCCTAGGGATGAGAACACCCCGCTCGCCTTTGTAGAAAGCATTTTTCATATAGGCTTCTTTAATCTTTACAGGTCTCAAAGGATAGCCTAAAAATTGCCCCAACTTCGCCTTATCATCATACGCTGAGCGAGGTAATGACATTTGGGCTACTAAACTTGCTTCGATGAATTGATTGAGACGGTGATAACTGAATGCACCCTTACTAAATGGCGTAAACAGTACAGCTGGCGGATACAGGTCTGCTTTAGCAGAGGCTAATTTAGCATGCACAGTCGCTGTGTTAGTAGAATAGTGTTCTAGCGCAAAATTTTTAAAATGCGTCTCCCAAGTCACAACGATCGTTTTATAGATAAGACCGTGCAATTGATCTGACGAGGCATAGGGCAAAAGACATAGTGAATGAGAAGAAGACTGCAGAGAACATTGTTTTTCCAATTCACGATAAAATTTCACACACGCTCGTTCGTACGCTTCAAGCGATCCTAAACTATCAACCTTCGTAGCAGCATCTTCACTGCTAGCAGAAAGCAACGTACTGGTTTTCTTATCATTAGACCGTACTACACTGTTATTTTTAGCCGCTAATAACCGCTCGTGATCCTTTATCAACCTACGCAAATACTCTTCCCAATAGGACATTGACGTAACTGCATACGAAGTATGGCTCACAGTAGCTTCATTCTCTAACTTTTCATAGCTGTAATCACCGCCTAGCTCTACGTATATAGAGCTAGCTAGATATTGTGCTAAGGTTTTATTATTATTATTATAGGTAGGATGCAACGTACTAATGGGCTGTGTAGGCTGTGTAGGCTGTGTGTTTTCTCTTTTTTGTTCTTTTATAAGAGCGGCTTGAGTTTTTAACATTTCTCCCCACGCAGCCCATTCTAAACTATGCTCACTATTCGCGTGGCACTCATAAGCGGTCTTTATAAAGACAATACGCGTCCTCGCAGGGACTTCTGCTAAAAACTCTTTAAGCAAAGAACCTTTCATCGCTCCGTAGTCTTCTAAGACAATCGTAGAATTAAGACTGATTAGACTTTTATCGCGTGGAGCGGTTAAAACATTGTAAAAACCACTGCGCGATAGCATCCCGATAAAATCATGCAGAGCACACGGCGGATTTAATGGTATTTCTTTAAAAAACTCTTCCAAAGAACGTCCTAACAGACTTTCCAAGCGGCTTAAATTGAGATCATGGCTATCACTCACCTGCTTGCTCTGGCAACCGAGTAAAGTAAGCACTCCACTTAATACAAGTCCACTAGCCTGAGCGTAGTGTTCTTTCGCAGTAAGGTAGAGAAGAGACGGTGCAGACAGTCCACTCAGTCCATTCACAACTCCACCAGCTCCACGACTAGCGTATTCATAGGCTTCAATGATAATAAGCCAGAGGATAAAAGCTATCTTTTCTTCATCAGACCTTGTCTCAACAAATAAAATACGCGCCGCTCCACCCCACCACCTTTTAAGATCAGCATTGGCAGAAACTTCTCTCGCTAGGACGCGCTGAGTCCGTGCGCTCGTTTCACAAAGACGCTGTGAATATCCTTCTGATCGAAGATTTTTATAGGTATTAGGAGAATTCCATGTCGTGCTCAGTGCTTTAAATATCTCTAAACAAGCATCAAATGCGCGCAGCTTGAAATTCTCTAATGTATTTGTTTTGTATTTTCTAATGCTGTCGTTCTTAATGGGCATTCTTTTTCCTAGCCATGCGATCTGTTCTCTAGTTTGCCGGTATTTTTTACCCATGTAGACCCAGCGCTTATTTTTAAAAAATAGTGCCGCCGCTGGAAGTGCCGTAAGCATTTCGTGAGAAGACGCCGCCGTTACTCTAACGGGCTCTGACACTGGCAATTCGGCTATAAAGGGGGATTGATGAGACGGAAATTGATAAGTCTTTTGCCACGTAATGACGTGTACCAGTGTATCCATCCAAAAAGATTGGGACGGCAATCGATAAGTGACTGCATCTGCATTGGAAAGACTCTCCACAGTACGCATTTTAGCTGCATTCCAAACAGGCAAGCCCCAATAGGACTGCACAAGACGAAATCGTTCCTGTTCCCAAGCTATCATTTTTTCTGTATAAGGCAATCCCCATCTTCGTGCGTGGAGCATCCATTCTTGAGCCGTCTTTCCAGCAAGCCAGTTCATATCAAACCCCACATACCCCGCACGATAAAATAAACTTGCCAGCAGTAACGTGACGTAAAAAGCGTCTCTTTCCTGAGAGCTAAACTCATCTGAAAACGTATTTGGAGCCGTCATTAAAAACTTTAACCCATGCCGCGCCCACATCCGATCCACACGCGTAAAACACAATGACGCAAACTCGCCCAATAGATCGTCTTTCTCAAAGTAATCCTCCCTACCGTATAGCAGACGATCAGATGATTTGTTTTTAGGAGGTGATGATCGCGTGCGATCTCTTTTTTTTGTTGTAAATGGGGTTTCAGCCATAGAGTTATTCCCGCTATAAAACTTTTATAAAACCTTTAAAGAACCTTAACATATATCATATCCAAAATATCACATCCTAAAAAATGATTATCACACCACCACGCACCACTGCGTAAACTATCCTTCCTACCCTACATAAATAAAGGAGGATTCCAGTGATTTTTTTTAGAATACTCTTTCACCGTAGGTTCTGTGACTTCTGCTGTAATGACACTCTCTTTGACACGGTGAGGCGATTTAAAGAGTTGTTCTAAAGCACTTAACGTCTTCTTAGCGACTCTTTCCATAAATACGCCCCTAGCCTTATCGACTCCCCTAATAAAAATATAAATAATACCCCCCATATGCTCTTCATAACGATACGCCGCACCCAATGTTCGCTCTAGATGACGATGTAATGCCAGTAAATAAATATGATACTGCAATCGATAACCATGTGTGACCATAACGCGTTCTAAATGGGCACGGCTATACAGGTCTGCAATAGGAACAGCCCTTTCATCCTCCGCTAAGGCATTTTCACGTTCTAAATCGTTTGTTTTCCAATCCAATAAATAGTAACGCCCTTCATACTTGAACCAAAGATCTATAAACCCACGAACAAAACCAGCCTCGCATAGAAAATACGCCCCTTGCTTAGCAGAATCACTCGCGTGATTGACATTGCGATGTGAATGTTTTGTTAGATTGTGATCAGTGCTAGGAGTGATGATTGCTTGCAATTGCGTCATTAACGCGTGTTCTGGAAGTGCTGTGGGAAGGATAAATTCCATTTCAAACATGCAGTCTTCCCTAGCTATATTTTTGAGACTGAAAACACCTTTTTTAAGACGGGAAACACCCTGTAAGGAGTCTACTTGTAAAGATTCTACCTGCGGGGAGTCGGTTTGTGAAGCTGTTAATAACGGAAGGGGAACTTCGAAGAGGGCCTTGACAAGCTCACGAATGGCGTTCTTATAAGACGTTAACCCACGGTATGTACGTAATAGATCGGTCAATTTTTCTTCAAACAACGCATTATTTCGTTCAGTGGCAAGATCAAATGCTAGGCCTTCTAACAAAGCATGGAAGAAATTACCTATTTCACGGCCCCAATTTCCACCTGAAGGAAGTTTGTCATCAATCGTTACGCCAGCTTCAACTTCCGTAACCGTACGGGTAGTCGTATTTCCCGAAGAATCTGCTGCTAATTGATCGGGGAGCTGTGACGCCGAAGAGCGCAGTGCGGTAGAAAATTTGAAAGCTTCATCAGTGCTTTCTCCTTCTTTGTTACTATGACCACTACTATTTAGAGTACTGGTGATGGGATCAAGTTTTCTATTTTGTTTTTCACGTCCACTGTGATAAGCTGTGCTGTTACGATCTGCCTCAGTAGAAATAAGAGGGAATGCTGCTGCATTGAGTTCATCATCATTTACCTCACTCTCACGTTCTGCTTCGATTTCAATTTCAATTGCTAAATCTTCTTCGGTTGCCAGCGAATCTACATAGTAGCGCTCTCCTTGGCTGTCGTCGTTGTGATAACGGCTATGATGTGAAGTGACATTGTCTGCTAGCTCTGTAAGAAATTGTTCTCGCCGTAACTTTTTGCGTTCGTGTTCTCCTAATGATATTTGGGCTGGAGCTTGAATTGTGCGCGGCGTATTCGTATTTTTAACTGACGAAGCGGATAAAAAATCTGGTCTGCTCACCATTTGCTGTCTCATCAAGGTTGTAAAACTACTGCTATACCCTGTAGCGCGACGATTACTTTTAAAGAGATCGCTTAATGCTTTAATTGGAATCCATGTCGAGAATAACTTAGCATTAAAGCTAGCAGAAGGCGTCGTAGCCGTAGTGAGTGCTGAAATTGGGAGTTTAGCATGTGATTTAGCAGCCTTTCTAGCACCCGTGATAGACTCACCACTTTCACGATCCGATGCTGTAGAATTGGCTAGGACAATGTCAAGTAGCATTTTATCGGCACTCTTAACTTCAATAAGGTTAGCAGGAATATGCGAAAACCACGTACTTATAGAATCATCTGCATCTGTTAAATGACTGATACCTAACAGACTGCTGAACGCACATTGTGCTTTGTAGGGGCGCGACTGACTTGTTTCTACGTTTTTCCGTGTTGCTTTTGAGGTTTTATAGACACTGGCAAAAATATGCTCCCTTGCACGCGTGAGCGCCACGTATAAGAGCCGCCTTTTTTCACTTTCATACCCACGAATCGTTTCAAGCGTAGGATGACTGCTTAATAAATCAATAAACCACGTCTCTTCATGCTCTAATTTGTGAGGCGTCGTACATTGAGTTGGTGACTTTGAAGTTTTAATTGGTTTTTCCATCAGTCCTACTTTATCAGGGATAGCAAAACCCGTTTCCATCAAAAATGGCAAAAATACCGTATCAAACTCTAAACCTTTACTGCCAAATATCGTATAGATACGCACAACGTCTTCTTCGCCTTGACTGTAATACGCATGCTTGGGCTGTGGAAAGATTGCTGCTGCAGGTGATTTCAGGGCAGAAGGCTTGGTGGAAAAATCATTAGAAGGTGGATTTTGTTTTTCTCCTCTTAATGGGTTTCTAGTAGGTGTATCCTCCGTAGTAACAAGATTGAGGTCCGCTAGGCTAACGGGAGAATGGTGCATGTGATTTAGCCGCTGTGAGAGGTGAGTCACAGAAAAATGCTCTATTTGAGTTTCCTCTTTGAGGTCTGCTAAATAGCCTGCCGCTAAATCATCCTCTGGTTCGATGACTATAGATAGGAGATTAAGTAGTAATTCTTGGGGGTAGGGCGCTAATCTCTTACTGTCCTCAGCTAAGGCATAACCGAGCTCTGTAAATTCTTGTAAATAGAGCAGCGCTTCATCAGCGTCTTTAAAGTGCGCCAATACATTATTAAGTGGTGTTCGCGTTTCACCAGCTGCCAGCGAAGTTAGATCAGATGACGTTTCTACTAAATCAGGAATTTCGGTCATAAGAAATGTATGTAGCATTGCAAAAAAACCTTCACGTAACCATAACGTTTTATAAGAACTGAATATACTCGCTAAAACAAAATGACTACCGCCTAAAACCAGATACTGCATATAATCACATTTCAGTAACGGTGTCATAAGAAGACGCCTATGGTAATCAATGCTCTTCTCTGTACGTAATTTCTGCATAAACACCTTACTGAAATAGAGTCGTTTATTTAATTGCGACCTCGAGATTGTCTGTTTGGATTGCAAGGTCAACGCAGCGCTTGGATCATCATCGGCAAGCAAGATTGCTTTTAGAAATTGGTACATGTCTGCTGGTGCAGAAGTTTTAAATAATTTCTTATCGCGCTCACTTTCTATAAACCGTACTGGGATTTTCGCTGCGCTCAGTGTTTGTGCTAACTTCCTGCCGCCTTCATCACCATCATTACGCATAACCAGGATAGCAAATTGAGACCAGAATGGTTTAGCCGCTGTTTCTTTATTTCCAGCGCTATCGTTTTTTACGTCTAACTCCGCTCGGTTATATAGTGCCTCGTTACTTAGGTGCGGGGCTTGATTTTCCTCAATGTTATATGCATCCCACTTGCGACATAGCGTAGCCACAATAAGCTTCGCAGCCGCGTCGTGTCTATCAGATTTCAGTTTAGGAGTCTCATCAAAAGTCCACAACGTAAGCCGCGCTTGATTTTTAGCAGGGACATTGCCAGCTTTATCATCACGAGACCGCTTTGTGATTGGTATAGTTTCATTCTCCGATCGACTAGCCCGCATAGGTGAATATTCAATCTTATTATTAGATAGAAATGGGTCTTTAGAATCGTCTATTTCTTGATAAAGGGTATTGAGGATATTCACCAAGTGTGGATGTGACCGGTAATTGGTACTCAGCGTATAAATATGTCCGTCAGGCAGATTTTCAATATAACTTCGCATCCGAATATACCCGTCTAGATCGGCGCCTTGGAAGGAAAATATGGATTGCTTGGGATCACCTATAAATACCATCAATGGAATCTCAGCAAAATAACGTTGGACTATGTTATAAAGCTTGCTGTTTGTATCTTGAAATTCATCTATCATGATTGCCTGGTACTTTTCTTTAAGTAACCTGGCAATATTGACTTGGTCTTGACGCTGTTTTCTCTGAATGTCCTTTACAGATTGCGTGGCTTTGCTATCTTTATCTGACACCGCAGCTAAGCGCGTGGCTTGATCTGTGGAAATACTTAAAGGAGGCGGAGAACTCATTTCCAATGCCCACATAATCAAATCTTCATACGTCATCATTTGCTTAGCCAGTCGTCTTTCACGTACAGAGACACGCGTTTCACGTAAAATACGCGTCAAAAAATAACGCCAGACCACATCATAATGAAGCTGCAACCGTCCTAACACCCATAAATAAGCACTGTATGTCTGCACTAATGATTCCATAGCTAAATCTATTTCGTGGCTGCCTGAGTTCACCAAAGCACTTCTTCCCTTTAATGCCTTAGCTCTACACTTCGAGATGCCATTTTCTAGCATGTCTTCAGTAGTCCAATCTTTGAGGACGCCTTTAAATGCCCCCTTAGCACCCGCTTCATTCCAAAATTCCACTACGAATTTAATCACTAGGGCTAATTCTATTTCTAGCTGTGTATTTTGTTCTAAAATGCGCCCTAGCTGGTGCATATTCTTTAAAAAATGCTTTGCTTTATCCGAAATACGCTCTTCACTAGCAAAAAAATCACGTGTTTTAATAAGACGCTGCCAATCATCATACCGTTTATCATTGAAATATTTATCTTTATCCTTTAAAACATGACGATCTAAATGCGCATCATCTAACGGAGTAGCTATAGGTATCGGTAGCGGACATAGGGCTAGAAAATCCGTATAACCTTGAAGTAGCTTATTTCGTGCCGTTTTGTATTCTGACTGCAATGCAGTATAATTGTCCGATTCGGGCAATCTTTCTTCACCGCCTAGAAGATGTGTTTCACTACGCTCCCAGAATGGTTTTAATTTCTTATAAAAATCGGCTGCTCCTATTTCACGTGCCATAAAATACAACCGATACGGATTTATGGCTGCATTATAAAACGTTCCCGTCACAAATTCTTCGATGACTTCTGCTAAATATAACGTATTAGAAGTATTAATACTAATACGCAGAGGTACTTTCGTCGTATAAGCGAACGTTTCATACAATTGCAGTAAAAAGCTATGAAATGTAGTGATCATCTCATTTTCTAGATTGAAGTCCGCCTCTTTTAATCGTACGATTAAATCTTTAATTGCAGTCACGTCATGACCCTTACTTAAACACCAACGGTCTAAGAGACTAGTAAATACGTCACTTTTAGCTGCTACGGATAGTTCGTTATTGTTAACTGAATTGGAAGAGGCTAGGTTGTCGATTTTAGTTTTGAGTTCTGCTATGATTGTTTGTAGATGGTCACGAATTCTCCTGGTGATCTCTTCAGCAGCTTTACGGGTGTAGGTTAAGATAACGATCTGGGCTGGTGCTAGACCTTTTTCGATCAATAGCCGTATATACACCACAACCAAGCTATACGTTTTCCCAGAACCAGCACTTGCCTCAACAAGCACTTTCCCACTCAATGCAAAACTTTCTGCTTTAAATTCTTTCAATTTTTTCACCTAACGTCCTCTCCTTAAGAGTCATTCACTTCGTCCGTCTCAAAAATGGATAGACCAACACTAATAAATCATACATATATTGGTACGTTTTACGGAGATGATTAGTGCTATTATTATTATCCTGGTGAAATTGTGCTACTTGCGTATTTGATGAGGGGCTGTGATTTTTAGATTTTAAAGTCGTCATAGCAGCAATTTCTTTATTAGCAACTTCTTTATTAAGAGGGTTTTGATTTATATGAGCGAATAAGACCTTATTGAGATCATAATCTCGATTATAACGGTATTGATTGGGGGCTGGCGCCTTACTGTCTGCATTCTTCCAGGCATTTTCTACAATATCAAGCATTTCTTTATAAAAATCTAGGTCCAATGTCTCACGCTCAGCCCCCACCACTGGCACCCGCTTTAAAAAAAGCTCCATAATCTTATCCGTTCCGTTCTTAAATAACGGTAACGGCACGGTACGTCCATATTCATACCAGGCTATTATTATTGCCAAGCCTTGTTCTGCCACTTCGTGAGAACAAGCTTCCAGCATATACGTCGTAGCACTAGGCATACTTTTTGTTTCATTTAAAAGACACAATACAGCACCACAGAAAATTCCATCCGAACGGGCTAAATGATCCTTGTCCGCTTTTTTAATACCCCCACAAGCCCCGCGCTTCCCAAGTAGCACGACCAAAAAAAATACTTCCATTAACCATAACAACCCTTCTAAAAACGATAACTTTCCATAATACACATCAAGCCGCCAATACGGATAGGACATCGGATAGGGCATTTCCTTTATTTCCTCCGTTACTTCCCGCATTGAAGTATTTCTTGCCCCCGCCTTATCAAACATAAGGACATTTCCCACAGTACCACGAACGGGTGTAGTTAGATTATTGAGCCCTACTACCCGCTTTAAAACAATTTCTCCTCCACATTTCTTAAAAAGTAGTGATCTGCCGTATCGCGAGACATCGTTAAAATCTATGCTAGCAGAGTTATTTGCTTTACCGCTCAGATAGATCAACGCTTGATAAAATTCACTCCACACCTCTTCCCATAAATGCTTCCATTTCTCGCCTAATAGCAACGTCTGTAGTGCTTCTAATTCGTAGTGGTCGTAAAAATTCGCTGTTTCTTCGTTATTATTATTGTTGTTATTATTATTATTGTTATTATTATTTACCTGTGGATTAGTGGGCTTATTTTCTTGATGCGCCATTTTCATTTTAGCCGAGTATTTTTCCCCACTTTCCACTGGATATTTTGTAGAATATCTGACCAAAAATTCTCTTGCTAACAGTCGCATAGCCTCTTCTAACGACAACTCACGCGAAGACAATGAATTATCATGCTTTCCTTCATTAGCAGACTGTTTGGTGTGCATTGGCTTCGTACGGGTTGCTACCTCTGGTTCTGAGGAAATAACTTGTGATTTCTCTGTAACAGCACTACTTACGGCAGGGTCAATGTCTTTACCCGACTCTATTTCTGTAACAACGCTACTTGCGGCGTGATTAATATCTTTCCCCGACTCTGTTCGTGATTCTTCGGTTATTTCTTCAAAAATACTACTGATCCACTCATTGACCATTCGTCTATGCTTATATTGAGTGGTTTGATGGGTGGCTGTCGAGGATATATAGTCTTCGGTCAAAACCTTAAACACCCTTGCTGGAACGTTCAAATAGGTTTTTACATACCATTTAAGCGGATGTTTGAAAAAATGACGGAGAGTGGTTAAGGAAATTTTCTTTGAACTTTCTTGTGCTGATTTCAATGAGTCACGTTTTTCAATTTGTACAGAGCCACTCTGCGTAAGTTCTTCATTATTCTGTGTAGATTCTCTATTATTCTGTATAGATTCTCTATTATTCTGTGTGGATTCTCTACTATTGAGTGTGTGATCATAATGCAATTGGGTTGGCGTATTTTTAAGTCCCCACTGTACAGCATCACTCAGCACAGCCAGTGCCTCACTTAATACAACTTCGTCAGCAAAATCACCGGTCACTTCACCTCCTACTTCCTTTTTCTGCCTCATTTCAGCATCTTTATAGCATAACGCCGCAAGAAATCTCAAATAATTGACATCACGCCACTGCAGTACCGATCGAACAGCATAAAATCCCTTATAAGTCGCTGGTAGCATGCGCTCAGTAGGAGTATTTCGGGTAGCTAACAAAGTCGCTGCTCTTAAAGTCGCCTCTTCTTTTTTTATCAGACCGTCTCCTTGCCACGTATGACGCTTATTGGAATCCCACCTGGGAATGGCAGGAATCATTGCCAATCTAAGTTCATCTTCTTCTTTAATTTCATAGAACCATTGTAACAAGTAAGTCGTCCAGTCACCGCCATTCGTATTATCATCTACATTATTATTGATATTATTATTGATATTATTATTGGTATTACTATTCGCATTTATAAACGATAGTAGTTTCATTTGTTCTGGTGTCTTTTCTGGCAGCTTTGCAAAATGATTGCTAAATTGATATAGGAAATCTTTATGTGAATGGACGCGTTCTAGCAATAAATAGAGCCATTTTCGTACAGGACGTGAGGCCATTCTCATAAACGTTTCATGATAGGATTGTTCCCATCGACATTCGAGCATAGCCTGATGGGAAAAACTCACAATTAGCGTACTACTCGTTCCCGCTATTATTTCTAATAGCAACCCCTCAGCTTCTTCGTGTGGATTCCTATCGGTGTGCCGCTGTTTCGTAGTTGCCGCTAGGTCAAAATCTTTATGCGATACTTCCTTTGGAAATGCTTCGCTGTCCATACCCAAAAGACACGTCACCTTAGCAGGAAATCCGCGCAGCGGCAATATAGACCCACAAACAATTCCCCCAGTCAATAACGGCACATCATAAGAACGTTTCTTCTGCAGTAGCTGTTCTTTCATGACAACTCTCATAAGCGAAAAAGCATACTCACCTTCGGCTAGCAAAGAACCTACTTGCTTAAATTTGTCAAAAAAATACTCTAACCTCCGCACTAAATCACTCACCACAAGGTCTTTCTGGGGGAAATACACTCGTGCCAACCTCAGAAGTTCTTGTTCCCATGCTGCTAATGGATGTCTGCCACTAAAAAAAGCCTGAAATCCTACCAATCCCGTTAAAATATCCAACCACGTGCTTAACACCATAAGTTCATTGCTGCTTAAGTAAAATGCAAGTCTACGGTCTCCTCCCCTAGATTCTACCCCATTCATCCCGTAATGCTCCTGCAGTAAATATTCTAGATAATTAACAAAATTTTCTAGATTGACCCCAGAATTAGAGAATTGGGAGGTGGCATTATCACTATAAGTGCTCTTTTCATCCTCATTTAAACTCTCTCTATGCTTATAATTGCTCTTTTCATCGCCATTTGAATTCTCTCTACGCTCACAAGTACCCTTTTCATCTTCATTTAAGCTCTCTCTATGCTTATAATTGCTCTTTTCATCCCCATTTGAATTCTCTCTACGCTTATAAGTACCCTTTTCATCCTCGTTTAAACTCTCTGTGCGCTTATAAGAGCTTGTTCGTGCCCCATAAAACTGAGGACCATCTATAAAAAATTGCTCCAATATCTTTGTGAATAATTGAATAACGCCATAGTCCGCATAACCACGCTCGAACACAGTACGAATCCTGATAAGCATTTCAAAATCACTCGCTTTCCATTCTTTTTTTCCAAGAATTTCTAACAACTGCACATATTCATAACATTCATAGGATTCTAGCTGTGCGGTTAGATTCCGATCACTTGAACGCGGAAGCGTATAAGGAAAAAATTGACCGCGATCAAATATAGCTCTCAGATAAGGTTCGTAAATTTTTATATCCGGTGCCTTAATACACACATCACTTGGAACTAACCTATCATCACTGAGAAATAATTCTACTAACATTTCATGCAGAACTTCTACCTCACGGTACTTGTTTGTTACGCTATATAACCTAAGCGCTTTGCTATCATTTAGAGCCGCTGGATTGGAATAATTGACATGCTTTGCTGAATTCGGATGGTCTACATGCTTTGCTGAATTGACATGCTTTACTGAATTGGAGTGATTTGCTGAATTGGAGTGATTTGCTGAATTGGAGTGATTTGCATGCTCTCTGGCAAGCGCTCTTATCCAATCGATTAGCAGTATTCTCTCACGCTCTTCATCTGATAAAGCTTGTTCTGATTTTTCTAGTAATTCTGATTTATTAAATAGAAATCTTTTAAGAGCTGCTAACGAATGGGAGCGCTGTGACTTAATTCGGTCACTGGCTGTTAAGTATTGTAAAATTGTATCCCATGCTCCGTTTTTGTCCGTATTGTTATAAAAATGCGATTCTTCGCTTTCTTTCGCACGTTCACTACTGGTTGTGTGCACTGTGATAGGGCAACCTACATCATAAAAATAACTACGCAAGGACGCAAGGAAATTAGCACGGTACTTTCCCATTCCGATTGTCTTAGCAAGTGCGTCTTTTTCTAAGTCAAAGTGCTCTTTATCACAAGAAAGCAACTTCGCGACATTTTTATGCGCTGCTAGGTCCCACTTAAAGTAGTAGACCTTCATACGTTTAGCCAGCGCTCCTAATAGAGCCCCATAGGGCGGTGGAATATATGACACATTGAAAATCCATAACTCTGCTAATTCCTCAGGCCACAAATTTTCTGGTATATTCGCTAGTAATAAAGCCAGTGTACGTGTCCGCTCAGCTTTATGGTCACGCGCTAAGACACGTCGTACTTCACGCCATAACCAGCCTTGCCAAGTAGCCACTTCGCGTTCTAATGGGGTGGCAAAGGTTTCATTCAAAGAAAATTTATTTTTTTTACGTGCAGGAGGGTCGTTATGATTATGCTTCCCTTCAAACTTAGTCGTCTGTCCGTGCTGTTCCCATCCGCTAAGCCAGTCTTCACGATAAAAAATATACTGTTCAAAAATATATCCAAGTGCCTTAGCAAAAGCCAGCACTAACTCAGGTCTCTGCAATTTTTCCAAATACTTGCGTAGTGGAGCCAGTGTAAGTTCTGCAGCGCCCCATCTTCCATGCATCACCTCAGTTAATATATTCATCACCACCCAACCGAGCAGATCGCGATGATAACAATTCTCAGTAAAGGATTGTTTCTTTATCTTCGCTATTTCTTTGTCCTGGGAAGACTTCAGGTCTGCTGCTGCTATGACAACACGCTCTAGCTCTTCTATCAATTGTGCGAAGTAGAGAAATTTTAATCCCGAACCGATACCCGTTTTGCCAGCCCCTGCTAGATGCCGCTTCAAAATCTCCGCACTCATCGCCCCTTCAACTAGGATCCACTGTGTTTTGAAGGCATTATTTCCCCTGCTGGTCTTAATCTCCTGCTCAAGCTCTTGCTTGGATTCCTGCTTGGATTTTTGCTTGATTTCACGTTGAGTGGGAACTTCCTTGTGAGTTTTCAACGACGTCTTCTCAGAATGAACCCAACTACGCTCGAAACCTGCTAAAAACGCTGCTAACAGTGCCTCCATTTCAGAAGCCACTACAAAATGTAAACCCTTATGACGCATATTGTACCGCTTGCTTGAGCCCCCTTATTTATATCAGTAAACCTACCGCTGAGAATTTACTTCAAGACATTCGCCCTTAAATAATACTCTATATCCTTAAGAATACTCACATTTTCACCCCACTTCACCAGAAACCCAAAATACATTTAAAAATAAACACCTCAGGACATCCGTATAGAACCCATTCAATCACTACAATAACCACAGTTATTGTAGCAATAAAACCACCTCCTCATTTAGCATAATCTCATTGATTAAACTATAATACGTAGGTTGAAACCACAGCCTCTGTTATAAAATAATTCCTTCAATTAACCTATTTCTTTACCTGATCGGTACTTATTATATTGATATTAGCCAATCTATATTGATATTAGCTGATCTTAAAACTCTTTAAACTTTTTAACTTCTCATTAGCAAGATAAACGAAAACCTATGAACAAATCTCGTCCGCCACACACCACTAATACCACCAGGACTCCAGCAGATACTATGACCTTAGAAAATAATCCTGCTCAAAGTCATGAACACCTAAAAAGAAGTATTCTCAAAGCCATTTCATGGCGCATCATTGCTTCACTTTTAACGTTTATCATCACTTTTAGTATTGTAAGTACAGCCAATCCATTTTTAACAACATCCGCGCTAAATATCAGTATTAAAGTGACTATCATAGAAACAACTGCTAAAATTGTCTTTTATACCCTTCATGAGCGCACGTGGTTAAAAATTCCTTACGGAAAAACCTTCCTAAAATCATAAACCCAAGCCTTTAGTTTCAATTCCTTCTCATAACCAGATAATCACAAATTTATTTATCCCCATAACCGCAAAATTTATTTGATGCATTTAATCATTCACCACATCACAGTTGATTATCCAATAACCCCCTAATACCCTCTTCTAATATATCACCATCTAATATATTATCATCTAACATCGCCATCTAGTATTATTATCCAGTATTATTATCTAATGTCATCATCTCATCATATAACAACGCTTAAAAATTCTTTAATTGAATTTTCTAAGGAATTGCAAACCACCTCAACTCAAGTAATTTCTTCCCCACGACCTGCTCCCCAAAGGCTATCTGCCACGACAAAAATAAAAGACTCCACACTCCGCCGCAAAGTCACTGAGCTCGAAACAGACCTTAATAAAGCCTGCACCCACTTTAAAAAGGTTGCTTTCTCTACAAGCCTCGGACTAGAAGACCAAGTCCTCACCTATATCATCGCTAAAAATAACCTCCCAATAGATATTTTCACCCTAGATACAGGTCGGCTCTTCAAAGAAACTTATGAACTCTTACACGAAACAAGCCATAAATATAAGCCTATTCGTGTCTATTATCCCAACACAGAAGAAATAGAGACATACGTAACCACCCATGGTATCAATGGCTTTAAAGAAGCTATCTCGTTAAGAAAAAAATGCTGTGCTATTCGCAAAATACACCCCCTTAAAAGAGCCCTTTCACAAGCTGAGCTCTGGATCACAGGTATTCGCAACGAACAATCCCCCGAACGCTCCACCGCACCCTCCCTAGAAATCGCTCATGAATATCGTATTATAAAATTTAATCCCCTTATCCATTGGTCCTATGAAGAGACGCGCACTGTCGTAAAAACCTATAAAATCTTATACAATCCCCTCCACGACAATGGCTTCCCAAGTATTGGCTGCGCTCCTTGTACGCGCGCAGTTAAACCCAACGAACCCGCTAGAGCAGGACGCTGGTGGTGGGAACTCTCTACTACACGAGAATGTGGACTCCATACCTCTTCCTCACCCACTCAACCCTCTATTTCTTCCACCACCTAACTTTTATTCCCACCGCTACTTAAAAAACCTCCACTCACAATCTTTATTCACAAAAAAAACAACTGCTGCCACATAACTGTAATACCACTAATGATTAGTAAAACAAATAATTTTTTATACCTTATTACTTTCTATCTTATTTAATAATTGTTCTTCTTTCAATAATTTTTTCTCAATTATTTATTTTCTATGAAAGCCCTAAGTCATTTAGACATTCTCGAAGCAGAAGCCATTTATATTTTACGCGAAAGCAGAGCCAGTTTCGAACGAATAGCTATCTTATTCTCAGGTGGCAAAGATTCTATTACCCTCGCACATCTCGCTGCTAAAGCTTTTTATCCACAGCCCATTCCATTTGCTCTCTTACACATTGATACAGGACACAACTTTCCAGAAACGATTCATTTTCGCGACAATTTTGTCAAAGAAAATAAATTAAAACTGATCATCGGTTCAGTAGCAGAAACGATTCGCTCAGGCAAAGCACAAGAAGAGGCAGGTCCTTTTCCTTCACGAAACGCCATCCAATCTATCACTCTGCTAGAAACTATATCTAAGCATAACCTCCAAGCATGTATCGGTGGAGGAAGACGCGACGAAGAAAAAGCGCGGGCAAAAGAACGCTTCTTCTCACTACGCAATGCCTTCGGCGAATGGGACCCCAAAACACAACGCCCAGAATTATGGAACCTCTACAATACCCACATCCAACCCCAAGAAAATATTCGCATCTTCCCCATCAGCAACTGGACAGAACTCGACGTCTGGGAATATATTCTTAAAAACAATATCGCCATTCCCGATCTTTACTTCGCTCATCACCGTGAAGTCATCAAAGTAAATCATAGCTACATCCCAGTATCGCCATTCATCGATCCTACGTATCAATTCACATCAGAAACCAAGCAAATACGATTTCGTACCATTGGAGATATGACATGTACAGCAGCTATCCCTTCACAAGCAAAAACAGTTAAAGCCATTACTCAAGAATTACGCACAACCCAATACACAGAACGCGGATCACGCCTCGATGACAAACGCTCCACCAGCGCTATGGAAGAACGCAAAAAACAAGGTTACTTTTAACACATTTTTACAAAACCACTCCTTCATAAAAAATAACACCCCAGCTATTGTTAATACATTCCTAAATAATGTTATGAATCCATTTAGCAAAATCAATCTACTTCGGCTTGTAACAGCAGGCAGCGTTGACAATGGTAAATCTACTCTCATAGGAAGACTTCTCTATGACAGTAAAGCGCTCTACCTAGACCAGAAAGATATTCTCATAAAAGAAAACTCTTTCACAGCACAAAACCTAGCCTATATCACCGACGGACTGAAAGCCGAACGCGAACAAGGTATTACCATCGATGTCGCTTACAGGTATTTTTACCATAAAGAGCGTAGATTTATTCTCGCAGACACACCAGGGCATATTGAATACACAAAAAACATGATCACAGCAACCTCAACTGCAGACCTGATGCTCCTCATTATTGATGCCACACAACCTTTAACCGAGCAAAGCAAACGCCACGCTATCATCAGTTCTATCTTAAACGTCCCGCATATCATCGTCTGTGTCAATAAAATGGACCTAGTCGCTTATAAAGAAAGTGTGTTTTATGATATTCAAACCCAGCTGCAAGCATTTTTAAAGAATCTCTCTTTTACAACAATTGATTACATTCCCATTTCAGCTATCAATGGCGATAACGTCGTCACTCAAAGCACTCGTATGCTGTGGTACAAATCACCTCCTTTACGTGACCAATTAACCAAAATTAAAATTATAAACGACACCAGCCCACACGGACGATTTCCTATCCAGCACGTTATTCATTTTAATCCTAAGACTACCTCTAAAAATACGCTTGCGCCCCATATGGCACTTCTGAAAGATAAGCCCACTTCACCTAAAAATACCCCCATCAGACGTTACGCAGGCCAGGTCGCAAGTGGCGTCTTTAAACCGAAGCAAAAGGTAACCGTCTATCCCAGTCGCATGACAACAACCATTACTAAGATCTTTGTTGCCGAAAAGGAAGTCCCCGCAGCCATTTATCCTATGTCGATCGCTGTAGAATTAAGTGATAACATCGCAGCTGAACGAGGAACGCTCCTCATTCCCGAACATGACCACCCACCCACCGTTACTAGTACGCTCACAGCATACCTATGCTCACTCCATACAGAACCACTTCACCCCCAAACACCTTATCTCCTCAAACACGGCTGTAAAGTCGTAAAAGCAAAGATCGAACAAGTCATTTCTAAACTCAATATTCATACATTCGCAGCAGAACCTCCTTCTAAGACGCTACTTCCAAATGACATTGCTACTGTTAAGATTCAAGTTTCAAAACCGCTCTTTATCGATGCATACCGAGAAAATCGCCATAATGGTAATTTTATTTTAATCGATCCCAATACTTTTGCAACCATTGCCGCTGGAATGTGCCAATAACACCGCGTATTGATTTAAGCCTCTTAATCTGCTATACCGTACTTAAATACTAGAATATAATTTCAATCAATCCCAGCTAGTAAAACTGCAAAAATCAATTGACCCCTATTTTTTACTTACAAACAAAGATTTATAGGTATAATATATGCAGCAAAACACCCCTACAGCAGTCATTATTAAGCCAGACCTTAACGTCGATGTTCCAACTAGTAAAAATCAAGCCAGCTATCCCGGGCGCAGCCCCACACAACGTACTGCGCTCAAATCATTACAAGTCTACTCTAAAACGACTTTTCACCTGGAAATTAGCAGCGAGTAGCGTAATAATTGGACTAAATCTCTTCTCCCTCAATGCACAGGCGCCCCAAGTACATTCTCTAAATACACATCTCTTCGCAACGGCTAAGGTGATCGCCTCCGTAGTTAAGAAACCTACTGTCCTAAATGTGCGAGTAGGTGAAAAAGATTATAATAAAACCAGCGCAGAAGCACGGTTTTATCTCAAACAAGGTACAGAAGCTTATAACACAAAAATGTACGCTGAGGCGATTAAATTGCTAAGCGCAGCACTAAACTTGCAATCAAATCTCACCGCTGCGTATGAAAAACGCGCCCTAAGCTATTTTAAGCTAGACGCTCTAACCCTAGCAGAAAAAGACTTCACCAAAGCCATTGACCTCGATCCAAGAAATTCAAAACTGTACTCCTACAGAGGGTCCTTATACATGCAAATGCAGCACTTCTATAAAGCAACGCTAGATTATAGCACTTGGATCACATTAGACACCCATAATCCTAAAGCATATTATTACAGAGGAAGTGCCTATCTTAAGATCGCAGAAGGAAAAAAAGCGATAGCAGACTTCACCGACGTTCTATTTCACGAACCTGCTAATGAAATCGCCTATTACAATCGCGGTGTCAGTAAGGCTACAGTAGGTGACCATCTTACGGCTATTGGCGACTTTACCCGGGCAGTAACGCTTAACAAGTTTTTAGCACAAGGATTTTTAAGTAGAGCGATCTCTCACGCTGAGCTAGACAATCATCCAGCAGCGCTAGCGGATATAGAAAAAGCACTCACTATCACACCCACCTACACAGAAGCCTATATCACCCAAGCAGTCTCTCTTCAAAAACTAAACGACCTAGCCGCTGCCAAAAAAGCGCTCCTTAAAGCCTTAGCCATTGATCCATTGTCAAGCAAAGCCTACTATCATTTAGCTACTGTAGAAAAACTCCTTAACAATAGAGCAGGCGCACAAAATCATTATCAAACAAGTCTCCGTATTTTAAGTGATGAACTATTTAATGACCCTAAGAACCCACAACATTTCTCAGACCGAGCGCAGATCTATATTTTATTTAAAGATTATGCAAATGCCCTAGCCGATTATAAAGCCGCTGAGGCGCTCTACATCACTATGGGCAGTCAAATTCACCGCGCTCGTATCCAAAAGAAAATAACTAGCGTAACACAATTATCTCACAGCACCCCTAAATAAATTTAAACTAATTCTCACTCTCTCACTCGTTCGCCCTAAATAGCCTCCTTCTCTACTACTGCAGGTAACGGTGTGATCAGATAATAATCACCAAGCACGGTAGCTGCTGCTAGCTTACGCTCTTCACCTTCCCACAGTTTTTTAACCGCACGGACACTCTTTGAACGAGCCATGCGATTAATGTCGACTTTATGCTCACGCAGCCATTTTTCCATAAGCGGCATTTTAAAGAACTCCGCACTCACCATAAGTCCAGGTTTATGGTGGACGCTAAGTAAAATCTTAAATTGATCCCAGATAGCACCCGTGATCTGCCGCTTCTTAGGAGGAAGCCAGCTAGTAACTTCTTTGCTAGAACTAGCGGTCACCAACCACTGCGAAGCCAGCTCAGGGTCAAATTCTTCAAATAAAGTCCCCCCTCCAATGCCCAAGATCAGTTTAACAGGAATATTCGCATAAAAAAAATGTTCAAATCCTGCCAACGCATGCCTAAGTAAAACGTCTTTATTGGGAACTAGATATAACCATTCACCCCAAAAACCAGAGAAAGCCGTCACTCCTTGCGCTTTGATGAGGTCATTAAGCCATTTTTTTTCGTGCTCCGTAGCAGACTCACCGTCCGTACCATTCGTGACTATGCTTGCAGACGTACGAGACGGTAAATGTGCCTGGTAAAGAAGAAAGGGAAGTTTTTTAAATTGAAAATGAAAATTGTCTTTACTAGCAGGTGACAATTCATACAAAGTCGTTGGCGCGTATTTAATAAAATACGGAAACATTCGCTCCAATGACAAAATATCATACTGCTCTTTAATAACAAAATCCTGCACCTGTTCGCATAAGATTGAAGGCATTTTAATAAGCCTGATAACAATATCACCGCTATCTAGATGCACACTGGTATCGATATTAATGCGAAGTTTTATTCCTGAGAATACTAACCCTTCTAGATTTCCTGTACGCTCCGTAGCAAAGTCAATGCGAACAAGTTTTCCTCCGCCTGTACAAACAAGCGGAAGGTGAGGCATTGGGGATGCTTTTGTTGTAAGACTTTCTTTAAAATTTGGCTCCCCGATAATAGCCTCCGTTAAAAGCTCTTCTTTGAGAGTAGGCTCACGCATTGTAAATACAATCGGTTCATTGCTCCCACCACAGATCAAACGATACGTTCCAGCATCGAGTAGAAATTGCCGTGACCATTTCGTGTCCGCTGCGATCTGTTCTTCTAGTAACAGGTTATCCATAACAGGTGAATGCGATAACAAACTACGGCTAGGCTCTTTATCACGACTCCTATTTGTGTTATGATAAAAATGTTCTTCATTGACCATAAACGAACTCTCCAGCTCAGCTAGCGTAGTCTTAAAAACGTGTGTACAGAACGGACAATCTAGCGAATGACTGCTAGCTATTATTTCAGGTGACGTTGGTTGAGTGAGCGCTGCCCTGTCTATTTCAAAGTATTCTAAGCAAAGCGGACAGATGCTTCTTAACCTAAGGTCTAAAAAACCTAATGCACAAGCTTGAGCAAAGAGCTTGAGCACCTGTTCTGCTGGCAAATCAAGTACTTTGGCAATACTTAGCGGAGCGAGTGAATTTTTAAGTGGACGCGGCAGTCTAGCTAACAGTCGTAATAACTTTATCACGTTCTTATCCGCTGGTTCTACTAAGAGGTCTGCTTGTGCTTGTGGGAATGGAGGTTGTTCCAAATTTTGGTGATGCTGGTAATGCGCGAGTGTTTTCCAGGTTGTTTCGTACCATTTGAAATAACGTCGTTCATGGTGGGTTGTAAAAAATTGACTGGCCATACGATCTTTTAATCGCTTAGAACTTGCTACAGCGCCCGTTTCTATGTGGTGATAAAGACTGAGGTAGTATCTTGAAGTTTCAAAGTCGGTTTCAACACTATCTTTTAACATTGTGAGTAGAGGGTCTTCGATCACAGCTAGGTCGGTTATTAAAAATTTGAATTTATTAACATAGTGCCTGACCATAGGCATGACGAGTAGTTTTAACTTAGGGGAACGGAGCATGACGGTAAAGCGTATTTTTAAAGAAAGTCTCCCCGTTCTATCACGATCGCTTGCAAAGACCATTTGGATGTATTGAAATTGTCCTTTAAGACAACTGTGTTCTACGACCAGCGAACTGTATTGTTCGTAGCGGATAGGAAATGTGATCCACGTGAGGTTGCGATTGAACATTTGTCCTTTAACTAGTTTTACAGAAGTCCCCGATGCTGTTTGGCATGTTGATAATTGATGGACTTTTTCTATGTCCGCTGCTTCCAGTAAAATTTCATTCGCAGCGAGCACCCACCAGAGCTCACGAAGTGAACGCGGCCATATTACAATCTCTTCAATAATAAAACCCTGCTCACGCCAATACGTCATGTTAGTCGGTGTAGTATGCTCTATCCACTCAGCATGCGAGATTTTAAATCTTTTGAGTACCGCTAATGTTTCATCGCTGAGCTTTTGTGTGCTTGGAGAAGTATCAGTTGTATTAATATAAGAAAGATTAGCTGCTGTCATCCTAGCTAGAACAGGCTTTTTAACTATTTTTTTATCAAGCCAGCTAGGGTCTTCCTTAACTGGAGAGTGAGGTGCAGCCTTATTATTAAAAAGCTTGGCGATGAAGTGAAACTTCGATTGCCTGTGGTCGTGAAAAAAATTCAGCCCCCGCTCACCAGCACGCCGTATAGATTTAAGTATTGATCTCAGTACATACACAGACGCAGCTAAGAATTTCAAACCTAATCGTTGTCCTTTAATAAAGAACGGACACTTCGATAAAGACTTTATCACGATTAAGCTTCCTTCACCTCAGGCACGTCTTCATCTGGAGAATAACTTTCCTGTGCTTAGTTTTATAAGGCAGCTATATGACGGCGTAGAGCTCTTTTCACGTCGTTATGAAGTTCCATAATAGCTGCTAGTGAAGTGAGTTCTGTGTGTAGAACGTTTTTCTTTTCGTAACGTTCTAGAGTAGCAGCGACATAAGTAGAGATCTGATTAAACGTGATAGACCGCGCAAGAAATGCCTCAACACAAGCTTCATTAGCCGCATTGACAAGAATAGGCCATGCGCCTCCTTTCTCGCCACAAACACATGCAAGCTCAAAAAGGGGATACCGCCCCTTAGGAATAGCCTGAAACGTGAGATTGGCATGATCGGTTAGATTAAAAGGTTTATAAGTCCCCTTCATAAGTTCTGGATACGTCAAGCTACCTTGGATAGCGTAACGCATATCATTTGCCCCAAGTAATGCCAAACATTCGCCATTCGTGAGTTCTAAAAAAGCGTGCACCACCTGTTCTTTATGAATGATAGCAGAAATTTGCTTGTAGGGTAGTGAAAAAAGAACATGCGCTTCAATAATCTCAAGGGCCTTGTTCATCATAGTCGCTGAGTCGATTGAAATTTTAGCACCCATGTTCCAATTAGGATGGGCGAGTGCTTGTTCTGGTGTCGGATCGGCTAGTTCGTTCTCCCAGAACGGACCACCCGATGCCGTAAGAATCAGCTTAGCTACCTGATCACGACGCCAACCATGACTTAATGTTTGAATAGCTTTATGTTCGCTATCAATAGGAAGGATCACTTCGTCAATTGTCTCTCCACGTTTAGCTAAAAGTGTTTTAATAAGACTCCCCCCCATCACAAGACTTTCTTTATTGGCTAAGAGAATTCGCATATTGCAAGTTAAAGCACAGATCGTAGGTTCTAGCCCAGAACTTCCACTGAGTGCATTGATAAAAACATCTGCCTCACTGTCCGCCAATGCAAGTTCGGTACGTTCGTACACGACAACTTTTTTAAGGCATTGAACTGTTTTAAAGAACGCTTTAAGTTTTTCCCGCGCAGCCGCATCACTCACAGCAACCGTCTTCAATGCTAAAAATGATTCTTTTTCACCATCCCCAGCCAATAACTTCTGTAAGATCGCAATAACATCGGCAACACGACTTTTAACAGAAAAGCCCACCAACCGATAACGATTTACTTTTTCTAACGACGCCGCTTTATTATGATTTTCATACAAATAAGCGAGGACAGAGCAGGTATTCTGCCCGATAGAACCTGTTAACCCCCCGAGGAAACAATTTTTTAACTTCGCCATATCGTACGCTATATCGTATCACGTCTTTTAGTAGGAGGTTAAAGAAGATGGGGGCTTGTCAGTTTTAGCAAGTGGCGTGCGTTTCGCTAACGATAATTTCAATGTTTCACTATCGACATGCTCGAGTCCTGCACCTAATGGAATACCGACGGCCATGCGCGTGAAAACAATACCTTGTTCATTTTGTAGACGTTCACACAGGAGGCTAGCGGTGGCTTCACCCTCAATCGTATCTTCAAAAGCAATAAAGATTTCCCTTGTTGTATTTTTTATACGCTTAGCGAGCATGTCTAACGTGAGGTCTTTTTCATAAATATCGTTAAATGGCGAGAGCAATCCACCTAAAACGTGATATAGGCCATTAAAAGCACCCGACCGTTCTATTCTAAAAGCATCGTGCGCCGTTTTGACGACACAAATAATATCCTGATCACGTTTAGATGAGCTACAGATTTTACAAGGACTGTGTTCTGAATAAAGACCGCAGATCGGACAGGACGTGGTATTTTCATAAACTTGTTTAAGCGCTTCGACTATGGCTTGATTGTCTTTTTTATGAGAAAGCAAATAAAATACAAATCTTTCTGCCGAACGACGTCCGACACCAGGCAATTTACTAAACGCATCACAAGCGATCTTAAACGATGAAGCCATATATACTTAATTTTTAACCCATATTGCTTTCATTAAATATAATAACTGATAACGAGAATCGGCTTGCAACTGCCCATATCGACTGCTCATTTTTCATCACATCATAACGTTTTGCCGCTGCACCAACCAGCTTACACAAAGACTCACGGCTCATAAGTGCTAGCTATGAACCTAAGAAATTAGGAGGCAATCCTGCTTTACCCATAAGATCACCATAACCTTTCTGTGATGCGGCTTGAACTTTTTTTATAGCATCATTGACCGCTGAGACGATAAGGTCTTCGACCATTTCTTTATCCTGAGATTTAAATACAGTCTCATCTAAGGTAATGCGCTGCACTTCAAATTTGCCATTTATAATGACATTAACCATATCACCACCGGAACTTCCTTTTAATTCCTGTTCCGCCAATTTTTCTTGCTGGTCCATCATTTCTTTCTGGATCTTCTGTGCTTTCTTAAAGATTTCATTCATGTTATTCATATTCATATTCATAAGATTTTGACCTTCCTCTTAGTTTTTATCAATGGCTCACATCACTGCCTATTATGCATAGCATATTGTTCGTAGCATATTATTTATAGCATATTATTTATATAATGATATTTAGCTAACATGTACTCTCAATTATTTATATTATAGTTTTACTTAAAACATAGAAAATTAACACTCCTAGCCAGAAACTATCATCTCAATCACAATCATTCCTCAATCCTCTTAGCATCTTTAAAAACACTCGTAACATTTTCTGTATTTTTAAGCATAATACTGGGAGTAATTGCAATAGCTCTCACAGGTAGTTTAATAGTCACTAACGGATCAGAAGTCTGTTTTTTAAGATATGTTATAAGTTCTGCTTTAAATACTGATTGGGAATATGATAACGGCTCTATTAAGAGTAATTGCAGCAGTTCATCCTTGTTATCATAACGTTCAAATTGAAATTTATTGAGTTTTTGATATATTTCATCCCCATTTTGCATAGCCCACCTCAGTAGGGATCGATATGTGGTTTCATCCCATGTTTCAATGATTAAAGGTTTACTAGAAGAGGCGGCGGCTACGGAATTACTCTGGACTGGCTTATGATTAGCACTTGGTTTTTTAGGGGTTTCATTGGAATTTTCATCGGGACGCTCTGTTAACGATTTTAGCGGCGTAGTATTGGGCGCTAGCTTCTTTTGTGCTGCCACGCTTTCTGCTGTATGAGAGACGGTTTTTATGTCACCGATAAGGTTGAACGGTGAAGTAACGCTGTGAATTTGGTCTTGATCTTCTGGGAGAGAAGATTGTTTTAGCGGTGGAATAGTTTTCTCAGATGTATTTGTGGCAGCGGGAGGAGAGGGAGTTTTTACAGGAGGGGAGGACTTTTCTACAATGCGTTGTGAGACTGGCTGTGGTTGTGAGGTTGGCTGTGGTTGTGAGACTGATTGTGAAGGTGTGGTTTTAGCGGCTGCTCCACCTGTTAGATCGCTTGCTTGGGCGAGCAGATTAAGGCTACTTTGAATCTCTTCGCTAGTGATCAGTGTTTTGTAGCGGTGGAGTTTAATAAGGGTCAAGTTGCGTATCGTTTTTTCTTCTGTGGTGTATTTGAGTTCTTGGATAAATTCGAAGAGGCAATCTAGAAGTTTATAAAGTTCATGGCGTTCAAAACGGTGGCTGAGATCATAAAATAATTTAATATCCTCAACGCTCATACTAAGCAAATGCGTTTCTTTAAGTCCTTCTTGCAGATAAATAAACGTAGAAAACAAGGAGACCAATTCGTATAAGAAGACATTAAATGAACCACCTGCTGCTATAAGTTCTTCGATAAGGAGGTAATTTTTAGCTAAGGCATTCTGTTGCAATTGAGAAACAAAGTCATAGAGGACTTGTTTAGACACTTCACCGAGGGCTATGAGAGTCTTATCTTGCGTGATTTTGTCTCCTGCGTAGGCAGCGACTTGTTCTAGGAGGTTTTGGGCGTCGCGAATGGACCCTGCTGCGTGCTTGGCAATGTAAAACAATGCTCCTTGCTCGGCGTCAATATTTTCTTTGGTGGTGATTGTACTTAGGATGGTTTGAAGTTTTTTGAGAGAAAGGAGCTTAAATCTAAAATGCTGACACCGTGAGCGAATAGTGAGTGGAATCTTCCCACTTTCTGTCGTGCAGAGAATGAAAATGACTTTACTTGGTGGTTCTTCTAGAGATTTGAGCATGGCGTTAAATGCCTCAGAAGTGAGCATATGTACTTCGTCAATGACAAAAACACGATAATTTTGATTGGCAGAAGCATACGGGAGATTGTTTTTAATTTCACGAATCTGGTCGATTCCGCGATGCGACGCGCCGTCTATTTCCTGATAATCAAGTGAAATACCTTTATCGACTTCGCTACAAAATTGACATGTTCCGCAGCAATCGAGGGTATCTTTATTGAGATCAGAACAATTAAGCGTTTTCACTAGGACGCGTGCAATTGTCGTTTTCCCGACACCACGTGGCCCTGAGAAAAGATACGCATGCCCCACCCTGTCTGTCTTAATAGCACGCATCAATGTCCGCGTGACGTGTTCTTGCTCAACGACTTCACTAAAACACTTAGGACGATATTTTCTTGCTAAGATCTTATACATAAGCTTTTATATTACAGTATAGGAAAACATCTGATGAATAGACATTTATCAGTCGATCGGTAGGCATTTATCAGTCTTAGAACTCTCATCCTTCATGCTATATTACAATGGCTTACTGAGGCTAATAAATAGACTATCGTTTTAAGACTATCGTTTTACTTGTGACTTATAGGCACGTATGATGGGTATATGTGCACGTGTATGGTACTCATGGTGTAGGATTGGGGGACTAGGCAAAGATAAAAAACCGACACGTGCTAGCGCCGTACTGTTTGTAAGCCAATTTATAATAAGCAGATTTATAGTAAGTGGTGATTGCGTTAAGGTTTGATTTCAGTAGGGGCGCTACCTTTTTTAGGTGGTTTAAAAATTCAATCAAATCAAGACTAAATTTCAATTAATTTACAAAATGAAGGTCAAGCAGCCAGAAAAACAATCTCAGACAAGATTCTTTACGCCGAGAAAACCTAGCCGCCCGCTGCTGTCTTCCGACCCTGACGGAGTTAAGCAGGCCTCTCTCACAAAGGCTTCCCTGAAAACTACCTTTCCAGCCGCTATGTTTATTGTATTATAAAAATGAATTTTAGAGCCATTATTTCAAAGCCCAATTTTATCAAACGGCTTATCATTTCATGAAAAATCCTAGTATTTTCACTTGATTTTTGTAATTGTGATCGGTAAGCTGGGGTAAAAAATATCTGAAAAACCATATAAACTCATATAAACCTATACAAATCTATACAAACCTATATGTAAGACATATACGCACAAACTTATATACAGGTATATACAAAGAAAAGAGGCATACGTCATAGACATGTAGACATATGTAGAGACATGTGTAGGGGATATGTAAGACATATTATTGTAATGGCACTTAAAAAAGGTCTTTTAAGCTGACCGTAATAGTCCCCTTGAAATCGACTAAAACAATAATATAATTTTCTTCCATAAAAACGTTTTCAATAGTCACCTTATTGAGATTGACATCGAGATCGCCGATCGAATAAAAGGATAATTTCGAGAGCGCTTTTTCTGTCATCTTCTTAACATCAGAAGCCAATTGAGATACGGGCAGTCTAACATTTTCAATAATGGTTTGTTTCAATCGTTTTTTATTAGCACTGCTCCACAGCGATAAGAAGAAACTATCTGATTCGAGGTTATAATCGACATTGATAAGTTCGATGGAGGCGGTGGGGTTGAGATACATAGGCGTTGCTGTGACGGTGGCGACCATTTCAAATGGGTTATTACCGGTGACTGTTTCTAGATAGGCGTCGAAGACCATGCTATTGTCCTGGAATTTCAAGTAAATTTCGCGTACACGGATCGTATTTTTGCCTTCCTGGATTAAAACAGGGTTTCGCACAATACGTTTCGCTATGATACCTTGTAATGCAGCCGCACCTAAGCGTACTGGCGTAGAAATAGTAAAATTGTTACTATTTTGCTTAGCGGTAAGACTGGGAGCAAAATTTTTAACCTCAGCGGTTGCTAATGAAAATTGGCGTGCACCGTCTTCATCCCAAAACAGGTCTAATCGAAATGTAAAGTAGATATTGGCGTAGATATTCTTTTCATCGAATGTCAATTGTGAGACTTTTGCTCGAGAACGATTGGCGACTGCCCATAGAAGAGTCTCTTCATCTAGTAAAATGGGTCTATTTAGGTTTTTTCTTTGAAAATTCAAAATAAATTTGCGAACGTCGACACGCTCGCTTATATACTCATCTATCCTTTTAATAACATTTTTATCTAGGGTACTCTGTAATTTACCGCCCACTTGATCTTGGACGCGAAATCTAAATATATAATAAAACGAAACATAGGGATAGGTGATCCAATCAAAAGAAACCTTTGTTCGCGCACGAAGTTTTAATGCATTGTCTAAGAGGGGATTGAGTTCAAATTTAAGTAAAACTTTAAATTTTAGCTCCTTGTGTTCTTTTAATTGGATTTTAGGTCTCCACCAGAGAATTTTACCGCGAATAGCCTCATCAAATTTGTAAACCACTTCAATATCAAGTGGAATCGTCACATAAAGCTTGGAATAATCGTCAGCAGAATACACCCGCATAGCTCCATCTTTGCGTACTTCAGCTAAAATATTATCGTTAGAATTATTCTCAAAACTTTCATCTACATAGATAACGCCACTAAACATTTCGTCTAGTGATTCCTGGAGTTCTTCAAAAGAATATTGAAAATTGATACCTATTTGCGAAGTGTCGTAAGCCTCTACACGCTGGTCTTCTACGCGCTGGGCATATCCTACGGACATTAAGACCACTACTCCTAGCATAATCAGATGTAAAGCCAATCTTTTATGAGTCATTACTATCATCGTATTCATATACACCTATTATCGTAACATAGACATGCATTATCGATAAGATGTGCTCATAAAATATTATTAAAAAGTTTATATCTTTTAGTAAAATATTACGATTTTACATTGTAGCGTTCGCTGACTATGAAATAAAGCTTGTCAAGTCATTTCAGGCTAACTCAGGCTAATTCAAGCTAATTTCAAACTACAATTGCTACTAAAATACGAGATCTTAGCAGAGATCAAACAGGCCTTTATTAACTTTAAACGAGAGCAGCTAAGAAATACGCCTTGTTTTAACAGATAATGACATTTTATTGGTCTCAGACAAGTGGACACTGCAGAGCAGCCAGCCGTTGTAGAAAACAACACGTGTAAATAAAATTTTTTTTTATTTACGAGAATATGATTTAATCTATCAATGATATGCGGGTGTGCGATTAAAAATCTTGCGTGGTAGTGGTTGTGGTGGTAGTGCTACTACTGATAGAAGGCTGCGTGACGATGGTTGTCTGCGCAGAACCTAACGAAACGCGTTCGCCGTCGTTAGAAATCCGATCGTAAGCTTGCAATTTCAATATATAAGCTGTGCCGCCTGCTAGATTGTCTAAGAGGTAGTTGTATTCATAAATATTTTGTTTGTTTTGCGTAAGCATGGATAGCGGAATTCTTATTTTTCTAGCCAGACGCTCCCGTTCACTACGATACGTAAGCACATACCCTGCTATATCGTCTTCGAAACCGGCTTTGAATTGTAAGAAAATAGCACCAGGAAGGCTTTTAACGGCTGTCAATACAGGTGTAAACGGTGGATCATCGCTAGCGTAGGACAATGTGATCTCACTAAAATTTGGATAGGGGTACGTTCTACTTTTTACCAGCAGAAATACTTGATAATAAAAATAATCGGTACGTCCTGAGAAATCACGTCCTAATACACCTGTTTGACAATTGACACGGTCACTAGCAACAGGCGGGAAGGACTGCTCAGGAAAATAATCAGCGCTTGCACAAACGTAGACATTCACAGCGTCCGTAGTAATAGCCGTGCCTAACGCTTCTACTTTGTAAATATGTGTAAACGGCTCTAATCTAACCACACGACTGCTCCACGTCGCCGTAAAAAAGGCTGATCGCTCAGTAGCAGGCATTCTTTCTTCATGCGGTCTCACCGTAGGGTCTAGTTTAGCATCGTAAAATACAATTTCATCTATCCGTCCATAAAATCTCTCACCTAAATTAAAGTCGTGTGTTGGTTTTACAGCCTCGTTAGCATAACGATTGATATTATTATTAGCAAGGGTCTGATCGCCTGCATTCATATAAAAGTAATAGCTGCTCGTAGGCAATCGGTCAGGAAAACTAGCCTGTGCTCGAGCGCTAAATCGACCATTGAGCCACTGTTCTACTGTGGCGGTTTGTGGGTCATACCACAATTGCAATTTATTCCAGGCACCGATATCTACAAGCGCTTCGCTCGTGAGTTCTAGTGAGCCTGTCTTCCCGTCAATCGTATGAAATAAATTTTGTAACGCGGTAACGACTTTGCCAGCTTCAACTGCAATCAACCACTCTTCGATATAAGGAATACTCGTTTTAATGTTCTTTACTATTCTAGAACTGTGAAGGAGTTTTGCATGGCGTTGCAATGCGGTTGGGTAGAAATACAATTCCAGTCCCCAGCCATAAACGGGTTTTTGATATAAATATTCAGGCACCGCCACAGCAACCGGTGGTGAGAGCCGTCTAAATTCGAGAGCTGTACCCAAATACCCTTCATAAGTCAATCTTTCATCATCACGCGTGAATACAGGCTGCCCTACGCGAGGGGCGCGAGACCTTCGATCACGCAGCGAAAAATCATACCTCACAATCTCATTAGGTTTTCTAAGGTACGTAGGATAAACCCTTAACGTTTCAGTACTATTATCGATAACAATGTTTGAAGTGGCGTGCGTAAGGGCATTGAAATTCGTAATGCGATACACTTCACCGTAGCACCATCCCCATAACCAGAAAACGGTCACACAAAGTATAAACAATATCTTTGGAATTGTTCGAACCCGCATAGGAAAAACTTTCTATTTCATTATTAGCAATCCAGTAGTCCGTCCTACTTTACCACCTACTTGGTAGTGGCTGTAAAAATGACTTCATAACAACCTAACAACCACAATTAGAACTTACAGGTGACTGATAGGTGACTGGTGCGAGCGGCTGCTACGAATCGGAAGTGTCTGTATGCTTAGAAAAATTTGGAAGATAACCGAGTTCAACGGCTACCTTTTGGCTCACTTCATCAAGCACTTTAGGGTCAATTTTACCATTGACGAGATAGTTTTCAAGATGTAATTTGGCTTGTTCGATACGTTTTTCTTTGAGTTTTTCCTGTGCGGAAGCGGATATTTTTATAGAATCTGTTCCGTTTACGTTGCTTTGAGCTGCAGGATGTGATACACGCTTAGAACCGCCGTATAATTTCTGAACAATAGCTGATATTTTATCGATTGTCATCTGTATTACTCTAACTTTATAATATAATAAAAAAATTCTTATTTGAGTGTCCTTTAAAATAATCGGTGTATTTTAAAGGAACTTAAGAAAGTTAGTCTATTATTCTACAATTATTCTACAATTCTCAATCTTTTTTATTAATTTAACCCGCTAACAGCCCTAATAACGCTCTAATGACGCTCTAGTGATGCTCTAAAACCGTTCTGATGACGCTCTAATGATTGGTATTGATTGGTATTTCGCTATAATCTCACCACCCAATATTTCTATTTACTGTTACAAAGCATCATTGTAGGCATCATTTTTACCGTTGATTGAATGAAAAAAATTTTAATAATTTAACACAATATCTAGCTTATTATCTAATATCTAGCTTGTTATTTAGCAGCTATTTAGCACATTACTTAGCACGTCACTTAGCACGTTACTTAACACATTACTTAGATAATATTGGGCATAATACTCAACATCAGCTCGCTACTTAGCACGTTCTTAAATATTCATCCAATAAATCAATATTCAATATTCAATACTCACCCCTTCCGTATCAAGTTTATTAAAATAAATATTCTCAGTAATTCTCTCTCAGTGTTCTCTTAGAGTATACAGCATTGATAAGAAAGTTACGTGTTATGTGTGTGATTTTACATGGATAGGTTCAGGGGTAGTTTTATGTAGATAGGTCAATTCGTTGTAATAAAATTCAAACGAATCGACTATCGCTTGCCATGACGCATCTATAATATTAGTGGAAACACCGATAGTCTCCCATCTTTTAAACGGAGCTTTCTTATTGTGACTGTGCGTTTCAATAAAAACGCGAACCTTAGCGTCCGTAGAGGCTTGATGGCCATTTAAAACACGCACTTTATAATTAGACAGACTTAATTCACTGATAAAGGGATATACATCTAGCAGCGCCTTTCTGAGTGCTTTATCTAGAGACGATACTGGTCCTTGCCCTGAGGCAATACCTGAGAGTTCTTGGTTGTTGACTTTGATACGGACAAAGGCATTGGTGCGTTCTGGAACAGTAGTGGTGACTGTGGTTTTAGCTTCGGTAGCATGCTCTTCTAGGCGTTTGCTTTCTATTGAAACACCGTACTCGATAAGCGTGAATAATTTCTTATATTGATCGAGTGTTTTGCGAATGACGAGATCAAAGGACGCTTCAGCGGCTTCGTATTCGTAGCCGGCCTGTTCTGCTTTCTTGAGTTTGGTGATGAGGGTCTTTACTTCTGCCGAATTTTTATCGAAATGACCGAATCTATTCATTTTAAAAGAAACGGTTGCACGGCCTGCTAATTCGGAGAGCAATATTCGTCGGTTGTTCCCTATAAGCGTAGCGTCTAGATGTTCCATGAGTGGAGCGGATTTGAAGAGAACATCGGCATGTTGTCCTGCTTTATGAGCAAAAGCACTTCTTCCGACATAACCTAATTTGTCATCATTGGGAATATTGGCTATCTCGTTTAAGCGACGACTGGCGTAGGTGAGATGGCGGATCTGGTCGGCGGTAACACATGGAAGTCCTAATTTAAATTGCAAATTTCCCATCACCAATGCTAGATTCGTATTTCCACACCGTTCGCCCCAGCCATTAAGCGTACCTTGCACCTGGGTCACACCATAATCAAGACTCAATAACGAATTAGCCACCGCCATTCCTGTATCATTGTGAAGATGAATGCCTAGCTGGACGCCCAGTTTAGCTAGCGCTAGTTGCTCTGTGACAGCGGCTAGGATTTTTTTAAGATCGTGATGAATCGTCCCTCCATTGGTATCACAGAGGACAATGATATCCGCGCCTCCATTACACGCTGCTGTTAAAGTTTGAAGAGCATATTTAGGATTATTGAGATAGCCATCAAAGAAATGCTCTGCGTCATAAATGACTTGCCGTCCGTGTTTTTTCAACCAAGCTACGGACCCTTCAATTATTTTAAGATTAGTAGCCATAGTTGTTTTAAGAACTTCTGTAACATGAAGGTCTGATGATTTTCCGACTACAGTCACCGCTTCTGTTTCAGCTTTCAGCAGTGCATTAAGGTGTAGCGAAGTAGAAATTTGCTCTTGCGGGGCACACGTACTTCCAAAGGCACAAATAGTAGCGTGATGGAGCTTTAACGAGCGTACTCGCATAAAAAATTCACGTTCCTGGTCGCTTGCCAGTGGGAATCCACCTTCGATGTGATGAATACCTAATTTATCTAATTCCTCTACGACAAGCAGTTTTTCTTCTAAGGAGAGTTTAATTTTTTCGCCCTGCAGTCCGTCGCGCAGGGACGTGTCATATATGGTTACAGCGGGTTTCTTCATCTGATTATTCCAGTACTACTTATGATAAAAATTGTGTGGATAATACCTACGATTAGTTATAACATGAACCTTGCCTAAAATTGACCATTGACTTTAAAAATCTTGTTTTAAAACCTTATTTTTTGACTAGGATAGCGCTTTAAGAAAACACTGAGCTAAGGTATGACTTAAATGCTGAAAAGATGGAGGTGTTTGCGTAAATTGGCTTAACGAGGTATAATTGACAGGTTGAGTGGGCTGCATGGCTGGTTTGAGCCAGTATTCTAGCTGTTTTTTGGGAAGATTCACTGGAATAGAACCGTGTTCGAGAAAAGCTGTTTTGCTGCGCCGTTGTGCTGAGCCGATGAGTTTCCGTCCGTCTATGGTGATTTCTGCCCAGCCTAAACTGTCGTAACATGAAGCTGAATTTTGCGACCTTTGTGCACGCGGCAACACGTAATGAATCTCTGGAGTACCCGTTTGCGTGACCGTTTTTATAAAATTCATAAGAATCTTAGCTATAGCCGTATAACTCTCTTTAATACCGCCTCCTAAAATAGGATGGTCTGCCGCCGCCATAACCGCATAGGTCAATTCATGGGCATGTAAAACCGCGCGCCCACCTGTAATACGCCGTACAAGTGAAATATTAGCGTCCGAAATGGACTCCATATCAAACAAAGTTTCACATGCAGGTTGATTTCTACCTATTGTGATCGTGGGATGCTGCCATTGATAAATACGAATGATTGCCGGTGATGAGGAGGATTTCATAGCAGAAGACGTAGCAGAAGACGACTTGTACGCTGCTTTTTTTAACGACGCAGGTATTAATTTGTTTGCTAAGTACGCATATAAGCTTTTATCACGGTCCATATTGATATTGCCAGGCAGTGGCTTGTCGATGACAAGTACCACCGAAGACGTGACTAAAACACTTACCGCTTCTTCTAGAAACCGATCCAGAAAATCATCTAAATCTAATGAAGTTAACGAAGCTAACACATTCAAATCAAAATTCCTACTTTATAAGCGATCCCTTAGACTCAATAAAAAAAACCGCAACAAATAACCCAAACAAAAAACCATGTTTCATTACAAAACAAAGGCAGTGGGCATTAAATCAGACCGCTACTTATATACTATACTTCGTTTAAAAATACCCCACTAAACAAGCGGGTTATAGAAGCCGTTTGGCAATACTTCCACTTTTAGCATCGAGATAAAATTGTATACCGGTGTATTTTTCTGTTAATTGCGTGCCTTTGTTACGGATTGTGATTTTAAGATTGGGAAAGGCTGCTTTTGTGAATGTGACCGCATGGATATTAGCCGTTGTATCGCTTTTATCGGCGCCGCCTGGTGGCGTTGTTTGAGTGGAAGTGGCTAAATTAGCTTGTGTGTTAGTGTATATGTTGGTGTATGTGTTAGCATATGTATTTTTTAGAGGAGTTGTAGCGGCTAGGTCAAGTTCTTGATTTAATTGATTTTCTTGTTCTTTGAGGGTTTTAAGCTGGGTATTTAGGTCTGCAGCTTGCATTTTAGCGCGTTGGATTTTGTCATAACGACTGTCTTGTGGGTCTAGCGGCACGCCTTCTTCTATGTAGCGTACTCCATAAATGCTTGCCAATTTTTTCAATTCTGCATTGATGAGTTCTCGTTGGTACTTGATGTCTTGCAGATTAACGTTTATCAAATGGCGGTGTGGGAATCGCAATATTTCTATCTGAGTTGCTTTGCCGCTTGTTGAACCTCCCATTGCTACCGAGACATTGCCGCCGATATGAATCTCTCCGCCAACGATAGAACCACGCTCGGTATCATAGATTTTAAGATAGCCCATAGCATGCACTTTCACATCGAGGATATACTTACGTGCTTTTATAGACCCTTTGGCTATCAAGGTTGCTTTAGAAGCAAATTGAAATTCTATGTTTTTATCGGCTTTAACATAAGCGCGATTGATAATGCTCCCCTCGACAACAATACTTCCCGTAGCAATAACCCGACCGCCTTCGATACTGCCACGAATAGTCACATTGCCACTGCAGACAATGTACGCACGAGCAAGGGCAGAACCTTCTACGATCAGGTCTTCATCAGAAAGAATGTATTCGTTAACGTCATGATAAATCGTGCGCGTCTTCGCTACAATGAGAATATTGTCAAAATCAAATTTCATTGTGCCACTGAGATCAGCATAAGCTATCTTTGTCTGAGGATCGATGCGAATGCCTTTACCGTAGCCTCGTGTTTCTATTGGCGTGAGCATTGAATTGCATTTTAGAACTTTGCCATAGACATCGATACCTGTTTTTCCCGCTACGGGCGGCATGTAGGCGCCTATGGCTTCGTCTTTAATGACCTTAACGGCAAATTTAATTTTTTCATAAGATAGAAAATTGTCTCTGAGTTTGTAGGAAATATCAAATCCTTCGGTCTGGCTAGCTGCTAAATTCACGACGCCGCCAATAGGCACTCTGGGAGCAACCCCTTCACTGAGAAGACATTTGCCGCCTTTCGTTTCATAAAGACTGATAATATCTTCCATAATCTCTTTAAGGTCGTTAAATTGCAAGCGGCTCTGTTGTAGTTCTTTTTCAAGCACATGCACGTCAATTTTCTTTAAAACATATTGATGTATGGGGACGATCGCAGATGCCATTATTTTTCTGTCATCGATATATACAAACGGATAGAGAAAAATCTGATTTTCATCACAATGCACATAACCACTTTCACGGGCAATATAAGATTGACTGAAACTATCGTAGAAGATATTAGACGACGTTTTGATATCGGAGGCATTTTTATCTCTACCTAGGACTGCATTTCCTTTTGAGACAAAATTCACCGATAATTTGGCAATCACCTCTTCATCTTCACCAGTTCCAGAGACAACAACCTGGTAAAATTCTTTAATATTTAAAGATTTATCAAAATAATACCTATATCCTTTCATACCATTACATACATGAATTTAGGACGCATGTTTTTTTTAAACTTGCTTTTTTAAACAGGAGTGTTATATTATTATTAAACATTGTTTCATGATAAATAACGATTGATTGCCGCTGAGCTATCTCGGCAAAATTTTTAATGTATGTTTTTTTGTCTATGTTATATGGTTCGTTAGAGAAAGATAAGATTTCCTTACGTATATTATCATAAGACCAGGAAAAACCCTATTGTCTACTTATCCTATCTGTTTTATTTATTGTTAAGTTATTTATTGATCGCTCCTCCTACTTAGGTTAGATGAGGTAATAATCCTGTTCATAAAAAAGCCCCACTCGGTAAATTCACTTTATTACAATCTTTCTTAGAAAATACACTGCCCGCACCCACTATTAACACCCATTATCAATATTCACCACTAGCGTGTACTACTTTGCAATTGACTTTATGATTATATAATCTAACAGGTCTTTTATTAAAATTAACGCGTATTTTATCGTATTACAAGTATTATCGTATCATGATATATGGATAGGTTATAGATTGTGACGGGTTATAAAGTACGGGTTATAATTTAATAACCATGCTTTAAAACCTTATGTTATAATAGATCACACAAGGAAATACAGCTAAACACAAGTCAACACATGTAAACACAAGTCAACAATTGCTATTCATAAATAAATATCCAACAAGGAAATGTAGCGATAAGAAATTTATCAATATTTCAATCATAACCAATCGTAACTTCAATCACAACTCAATCGCAACCATGCAGAATGAATAAAAAACGCTAGATCTTTCAGGTTTTTTCATAAATCGTTAAATCATCTGAGATTATTATCACTTATCACAAATCACACTGTTAAAACAACCCAATTAAACCCAAACATACCCATTCATACACTAACTTATACACCAACTACAATACAGAACTACAACCATGAGGTAACCACAATGCAACAAAGAGCATACCAACGAACAAGTAGCAACCCAATGCTAAACGAAGAACGCATCCGTGCGCTTAGCGAAACAACAGGACAAACGGCGATGACTGCCAATGGTGCGGTCAATAAAACAACTATTTTATTGATGATTGTATTTGCAGGGGCGCTCGTAGGCTGGAATTCACCTTTAGGTTCTTTTACATTAGTATCAGCGTTTGGAGCGCTTATCATTGCTATTATAACGGCATTTAAGCCGAGTATTGCCCCGATAACTGCCCCTATTTATGCGATATTGGAAGGATTGTTACTGGGCGGCATTTCAAGTTTTCTTGAGCAGTCTTACCCAGGCATTGCTTTTCAAGCTATCGTAGGCACTATTTCTGTCTTCTTCATCATGATGATCTTGTATCGAACAGGAGCTATCAAAGTGACCGATCGCTTTCGTTCTATTATTGTCTCAGCAATAATGGGAATTATGGCAACTTATTTAATATCATTTGTTTTGTCATTTTTTATGCAGGTGCCCTTATTTACAGGCGGCTGGCTTGCAATCGGCTTTTCTGCTTTTGTTATTATCATAGCTGCGTTCTCATTATTGTTAGATTTTGACATGATTGAACGATCGGAGACCTTCGGTGCGCCTAAGTATATGGAATGGTACTGTGCTTTCAGTTTGCTTGTAACGTTGGTATGGCTGTATTTTGAAATTCTACGACTCCTCAGCATGCTCCGTGGTAGAGAATAATAGGCGAATGGTCTAGTTAGGCGTAGTGAGTTTAAAGAATTTTTTAGGAAATTCTCTAAGGATTTTTTTTAAAAAAATTCCAATTCCAGTAACCCTTATTACTTACGAATAAACTTAGCTGCGCTGTCTTTTTACGCCCCCAACAACATACCCGTCTGTTTAGCCTTATTGAGCCTACACGTTAAAACGAACACCACCTAAAAAAATTCCATCACCCCTAAAAAATCTCTAAAAAACACCCCTAAAACCATTATAGCAATCAACTATTACAGCAATCTTTATTAAAATTTCACCCAGCAGAATTCACCCAGAAGAGAGAGACCCCTCCTATGAAGATTTACTACGACGAAGACGGTCAATTAGCAGCGTATAAAGATAAAACGATTGCCGTCATAGGCTACGGTTCGCAAGGACACGCGCAAGCACTTAATTTACGCGACAGTGGTATCCATGTTATCATAGGCCAGCGACCTGGCGGGCCCAATTACGATAAAGCAAAAACAGATGGCTTCAACCCCATCTCAGCACAAGAAGCCGCCGCCGCCGCAGACATTATCCAACTAGTTATTCCAGACGAATGGCAGCAGAAAGTCTACAAAGCAGATATAGAACCGCATCTCAAACCAGGCAAGGCGCTCGTCTTTTCACACGGTTTCAATATTCACTTTAAAAACATTATCCCACCTAAGGACATAGACGTCTACATGGTCGCTCCCAAAGGGCCAGGCCATACCGTCCGTCGTGAATACAAAAATAATACAGGTGTCCCAGCGCTTATCGCCATTTATCAAAATGCAACAGGTTCTGCTAAGAATCTTGCGCTCGCTCATGCTAAAGGAATTGGTGCGACACGTGTAGGTGTTTTAGAGACAACTTTCAAAGAAGAGACTGAGACCGATCTCTTTGGCGAACAAGCCGTTCTCTGTGGTGGTCTCACACAGCTTATCGTAGCGGGGTTTGAAACGCTCGTCAATGCAGGATATTCTAAGGAAATGGCTTACTTCGAATGTCTCCATGAAATGAAACTTATTATCGACTTGATCTACGAAGGCGGTATCTCTAACATGCTGTACTCTATTTCTGAGACGGCTGAGTACGGCGCCTACCATACAGGACCTGCTATTATCACCAAAGAAACGCGCGCGGCTATGGAGGAGACGCTTAAAAACATAAAAAATGGTGCTTTTGCTAAAAAATTCATGCAAGAAGCCCATAGTGGGAAGCCAGAAATGACCGCTGCCCGTAAAAAGGGACAACTCCACCCTATTGAAACGGTTGGAACAGACCTACGCAAGCTCATGAAAAATCTCTTTAAAAATAAGTTAGTCCAGTAATGCCAATCCGTAAAAAAAATTGAGATTACAATTGAGCTTACAAAAATTGAGCTCACAAAGATTGAGTTCACTAACGTCAGTTCAGTATGCACCTTTATCAGAAAGTTGAAATTGAGTTTGTTCACGTTCAAATTCAAAAACATTGGTGAGATTTCATTCTTAACGCTTATTTCTCGCATCTTAGGGCAGATCCGTAGTACATTACTAGGAGCGCTGCTCTCAACGTCTGCGTTAGCAGATAGTTTCACGATTGCTCTAAAATTACCTAACTTTCTGCGTAGCCTGTTCTCAGAAGGCGCTGCGTCCGCCGTCTTTATTCCCATGCTAAGTGACGCGGAAGCAAATAAAACTCAAAAACCACCCAAGCAAGCACTCCCACACCCTAAAACAACACCAATCCCCCCACACGAACACGCCTCCATAACAACGCAAAGGATGTTCACTTTTCTGTTTACGATCACATTGATAGCCGTTGTCATTGTGACTGTAGGAGGAATCTTACTGGCACCGTACATCACAACCCTTCTTTACAGCCAGGCACAATTTCCACTCACACCGCCATTTCTAACCAAAAACGCCCTAACAACGCATACAACCATGCTCATGATGATCATGTTTCCATATCTGATCACGATCTCTCTAGCATCGCTTATCTCAGCACTACTATACACACGTGATCGTTTTAAGATAGCAACAACCCTTCCTATTGTCTTCAATGTCGTATTTATTATAGGAATCCTCATTGCTATACGCTTTTATTCAAGTAGCGAACAGGCTAAACTGGTAGCGACTTTTGTTTTAAGTCTTTCTGTTATCATTGGCGGAATTTTGCAATTACTCCTTGTCGTCTTCGCCTTAAAAAAAACAGGTTTTGCTATCAAAGTAGACCTTAGAAGCCTGAGAAAAAAGCGTCTAGCTGCCCTAGCTAAACTCATTGCGCCTGTGACAGGAAGTTCGTTATTTCATCAATTGCAATTACTCCTACTAGACCCGATAGCACTCAGTTTAGGTGCAGGTGGTGTTACAGCACTTTTTTTTTCAAACAGATTGTTAGAATTTCCGCTTGCTCTCCTTGTCTATCCTGTACTCACCGCCGCCTTTCCCGACCTTTCGCGCTTCGCTTCCCAAGCAGCCACAGACCCATTTGAACAGACCTTCAAAAAAAGCCTGTCTTTAATCATTTTGTTAACGCTATTTGCAAGTCTAACGGCGCTCATGGTACATGAAAGCATTGTGTCGCTTGTATTTGGCTTTGGTGCTTTTAAAGAAGAGAGCATTGTTCTCACCGCCCAATGTTTGTATTATTCTTTACTAGGACTCCCATTTATTGCAATCAATCGCCTGATCACACAAACATTATATTCTGCGCGCAGAGGTCGCATTGTCGTTTTGGGGGCTGCTTTTTCTCTCATCACCAGTGTAGGATGTTCACTTCTTTATACATATCTAAACCCACAAATTCCAATGATTGCCCTAGGCGCTACTACGGCTACTGTACTCACAACTGTGTTATACATTGGTATTATAACTACCACTAGCCTACCCTTGTTTTCGTTTTCTATTTTAAAGGAACTCAGTAAAAAATTCTTTTATTACCTTAGTTTCATGGTCATTCCCAGTATCAGCGTTTTTTATCTAAGAAAGCCAATTGATCTCGCACTAACGACACTCAAAGACGCCCATCGTCATACCCTTGTTATCAAATGCTTCGAATTAGGAGACATCATGGTCACAGCCTTTTTATTAGCGTTTTTCATCCTTACCCTACTCGTATTAGGCAAAGACAAAGAAACACTTGCCTTTATTAAAAAGCTAAGAAATGATCCTAACAGCTAAATAATATATAGCATATAGCATATAACATAATAGCCAAGTAGCCCTATAGCTCTAATGCTCTAACGTTCTAACGCTACAAGTGTGTACTATTTAAAAGGGGACTTCATCATCGTCCATTAGAGGTGGATTATTGGCTTCCTGCTGCTGCATAGGAGCTTCTGAAGGAGGGACGCCTTCTGAAGCAGCTGCCGTATACCCCTTAGGTTCAATAAATGAAAACTCACGCAGAACGATATTCACACGTGAGCGCATTCCGCTACCGTCCTTAGCTTCGTATCTATCCTGCTTAAGCCGACCGACAACAGCGATGCGTTGTCCTTTTTTAAAGTATTGGGCGATCACCTCAGCCTGGCGGCCCCAAGCCGTAATATCAAAAAAGCTCGTGTGCTCATTGTCGCCATAAGAATCATTATATGCAATAGAGAACGTCAGTAGAGTTTTATCACCTCCCACTTGACGTAATTCCAGCTCTTTCGTAATACGACCAATAATTGTTACTTGATTCATGTCTGCCTTCCTTCTTGGTTATAAAAAACCCATTCATCATTATTAAAATATAGATTTACTTATTTTATATCACTTCTAAATTTTATATTAAATTAGCTGTTTAGAGATTTACTTGTAAAAGTTCGACTGATCGCCTCATTAATGATTATCAATCACTAAATTACTATCCATCATTCAATTATTATTATCAACTCATCATTATTAACTCATTATTATTAACCCATTATTAGCAATCCATTATATATTATCCATCCACTATATTGTATGTTTAAAATACTCATATCGGGTCATAAATAACGCGGGACTGATTGAACGCAAAATCAATATAAAAACAACACATATTTTCACCAGAGTTGTATTTTGTCTTGAATCCACCAGAGTTGTATTTTATCCTGAATCCACCAGAGTTATATTTTGTCCTGAGTCGATTAGAGTTTAATTTTATCCTGAATCAATGCAAGTTGGTCGCGAAATTGTATTGCTTTTTCAAATTCCATCTTATCTGCAGCGAGCCGCATTTTAAAGTCAACCTCTCGTGCAAGGTTTTTAAGGTCCTTAGTGGAGTTAGCTTGAGCAAATTGGCTAGCAAAAGCGGCGGGTTTAGAAGCATCCGTATTTTTATCATCCTGCCGTTTTCTTACAATAATGTCTTCTACGGATTTAATGATTGTTTTTGGAATAACGCCATGTTTTTTATTGAAGGCTGTTTGAATGGTACGGCGGCGCTGTGTTTCAGCGATCGCTCCGTCCATTGCAATAGAGATTTTATCGGCGTACATGAGTACTTTACCATTAATATTTCGTGATGCACGGCCGATCGTCTGAATAAGGGCGCTTTGCGACCTTAGAAACCCTATCTTATCGGCATCTAAAATAGCCACTAACGAGACCTCAGGCAAGTCCAATCCTTCGCGTAACAAATTAATACCCACGAGCACTTCCAATATTCCCTGTCTGAGCGCCTTAATGATTTCCACCCGTTCGATCGTCTCAACATCAGAATGCATATACCCCACCTTAAACCGATGTTCTTTCAAATAAGTGGTGAGTTCTTCTGCCATCTTCTTAGTGAGCGTCGTAATGAGCACACGCTCATTAGCACGGAGGCGTGCTTTGATCTCCATGATAAGATTGTCAATTTGTCCTTCAACGGGACGGACTTCAATAACGGGGTCTAATAATCCTGTCGGGCGATTGATTAATTCGGGCGTATTACTGGAATGTTCTAATTCGAAAGGACCTGGTGTCGCTGAGACAAAAATCATTTGATTGCAGATTTTTAAAAATTCACGCTGCATTAAGGGTCTATTGTCGAGCGCTGAGGGGAGACGGAAGCCATAATCGACTAACGTCGTCTTCCTCGACCGATCTCCTTCATACATACCGCGTACTTGCGGAAGCGTGACGTGTGATTCATCGACTAACACTAGGAAATTATCTGGAAAATAATCGATCAATGTCATTGGACGTGAGCTTGGCCCCCTTCCTGCGAGGTGTCTAGAATAATTTTCAATTCCCGTACAATGCCCGACGGCTTTAAGCATTTCTAGATCATACAATACACGCGACCGCAATCTTTCGCGTTCGAGCGGTTTATTCATAGCATCCAATTCTGCTATCCGTTCTTCGAGTTCTGCTTCTATTCTGACACAGGCTTGTTTAATACGGTCTTCTGGCATAATAAAATGCTTGGCAGGAAAAATTGTGATTTTCGTACGGTGTTCTAGTTTTTTTTGATTGAGGGCGTCTACAATACTGAGTGCTTCTACTTCATTGCCGAAGAACTCTATGCGATAAATGATATTTTCTTCGTAAGCAGGATAAATGTCGACCACTTCGCCGCGTACACGAAATGTACCCCGTTTCAAAACATCATCACTGCGCTGATATTGAATATCGACTAATTGAGCGAGCAATGCTTCACGTTCAATGATGGTGCCTTCTGTTAAAAAAACATACATTTTTTTATAATGTTCTGGCGAACCTAGCCCATAAATACACGAAACCGAAGCGACAATAATCACATCCTCACGTTCAATGAGCGCCGCTGTTGCTTTCAATCGCAATCTATCTACTTCGTCATTGATAGAGGAGTCTTTTTCTATATAAAGATCACGTTTGACGACATACGCTTCGGGTTGATAGTAATCGTAATAGGAAACGAAATACTCTACTGCATTGGTTGGGAAAAATTGTGTGAATTCACGGTATAGCTGCGCTGCGAGTGTTTTGTTATGTGCTAGCACTAACGTTGGGCGCTGCACCGCTTCAATGATTTTACCCATGACAAAAGTTTTGCCCGTTCCCGTAGCTCCTTTAATCATTTGATAACGATGCTTGGCAACCGTTAACCCTTCTACGATAGATTTTATAACCTGCGGTTGATCTCCACACGGTTTAAATGTTTGATCAATTTTAAATGCCATTGCTAAATCAGTGAATGCTATGGTCAAGCAAGTAAATTTTCTTGAAGGATTTTTTCAGTTTCACGAACATGACTTGCATTAAGTAATTGGTTCGCTATGATGGTTGCTTGATGGGTAGAATACTGTTCGATAGCGCTGCATGTCGATCCGTAATTAGCTAAGCTAACGCTAAACCGTTTGAGCCCAACTCCGAGTAAAAATGGAATCATCTGCAAGTCTTCGCCCATTTGCCCGCATAAGGTGCATTGGATTTCATTACGTTCTGCCGCCGTGATGACCGCTTTGATCATACGCAATACGGATGGATGATAATGTGAATAAAAATTAGCAACCATATCGTTATTTCTATCGACAGCAAGCAAGTATTGGACGAGATCATTTGTCCCAATACAAAAGAAATCCACTTCATCTGCCAGCTCATCTAAAATCCAGACGACAGACGGGACTTCGACCATGATCCCTAAACTGTACTCCTCTGTATAAAGTTCGCCTAAGTGATCGAGTCGTTTTTTAGCTTCGGCTAGAACTAGCTTAGCTTCACGAACTTCTTCGAGCGATGATATAAGCGGCAAAATGATCTTCACACGCATGCCAACAGCCGCGCGTAATATTGCCTTGAGTTGATCGATGAAGACTTCACGGTACTTAAGCGTAAAGCGAATCGCTCTCAATCCTAAGATAGAATTCGTATTAAACTGATGATCGCTTACATAAGGAAGTATTTTATCGCCGCCCACATCTAACGTACGAATAGCAACCTCTTTCCCACCGCTAGCAGAAATGATACGTTTATAGAGATGATACTGCTCATTTTCACTAGGAAATGTATTACGCACCATAAATGGAAATTCACTCCGATATAAGCCAATTCCATCCGTACCCCATTTCTTAAGCTCTCTAGTCTCTTCTAGCAGATTAATATTAGCTAGCACTTTAATACGAACACCGTCTTGTGTGTAGGTAGGCGTTTTAATGCGCTTGGGATCAATACGTTCTTCTTTAACCCTAGTACGTTCACGCGCCATACACGTACGGAGAAGGTCTCTAGCAGGACACACATAGATGCGTTCATTCTCAAAATCTAACAGCACTTTCTCTCTAGACGGAGCACGCAAAATACTCTCGTCTTGCGTGATCATAAAAGGCAATTTCAATGATCCTGCTATTAAGGACATATGCGATGTTAATACATTGATAGATGAAACTTGCACGACGGCTTTTGCTCCTTGGTATTTGAGAAACATCAATTCCGATGGGTACAGGTCGCGGGTGATAAGGATTTTTCCTTTAATGTTCTCTTCTAGGTCTTGTTCGGCTTCAGCGGTGGTTAGATTTTTAAGCAACCGAAGGCCTAAGTCTTTAATGTCTTGCGCTTTTTCACGAATAGATGGGATATTACTTTTACTAAAAAATCTCATGTACGCACGCGTGACGCGTGTTACGGCAATAGTCGGTGCTATCCCTTCTTCTATCCGTCTACGAATTTTACCTGTATAGGCTTCATCTTTTAATATGAGCAGATGTCCAACAAATATATTGTGTGCCCACTCACTTAAATGTTCACTCAATGAAAGCTGCAGTTTGCGGATCTGTTCGGTTGTTTTTTTGACAGCTCTCACAAAATCGGCTTCTACTAAAACTGTTTTTCCTAAGAACGTATCGAAATCACTGAGTGAAACGTGTTTTGATCTGATCACACCTTCACCTTGGGTGGCTAGTGTGGTTGCTGTTGTTGCTTTTTTAGCAATGAAAACATACTGCTGCTGCATGTGTTTGCGTAATTTTCTATGCAGCAATCGATGTTTGACCTGTGCGGTGTATTCATCCGAATCAATGGTTCCAGCAACACCGTACATGTCCTCAGCATCAGAGAACCCCACCTCCAGAGAACCATCCTCAATATCCACCTCTTCACTAGTCGTTCCACTGCCACGCAAAGACAATAATAAGCCAGCGCTTTTAAGGTGCTTCATCACCTGCGCTCCTATTTCTTTAAATGCTTTCAATTCATTTTCTGTAAAAGCATTCTCTGTTTCACGTTGTAAAACCATCACACCGATCTTATCGCCAGAAAATTCTACAGGAACAACCATATAAGCATCATAACGTTCTTCCCCCAGCCCATCAATCGGTAAAAAGAGTGGATCAGCACTCGCCTTAGCCAGCAGCAATGGTTTATGCGTCTTCATAGTATGCCCGACAAGACCCTCTCCCATTTTCAATTTGACCTTGCGTTCTAATTCTGCATTCAGGCCATACGTCGCTGTAAGGAGCAATTTCTTCTCACCGTCATCCCACAAATACACACTTGCCACGCGAGCGGGAAATTCATTCGCCACTACCTCCAGTACCCTTTTTAGGAACTTTTCTACCGTCGCACTTTCAGCGATGAGTTCTTCTAGCTTCAATTTTTTTTCAAATTTCCTAGAAAAATAATCCACACGCTCTGCCATTTTCTTATACTCTCTTATATTTCCTTGTACTTTCTTATTCCTGCTTACGAATAATAAATATTAATGCATTCCTTACTTATGGAGTACCTGTTTGATTGCGTGCCTTATTCTTGCTTACGAATAATAAATATTAATACATTCCTTACTTATAAAGTACCTGTTTGATTGCGTGCCTTATTCCTGCTTACGAATAATAAATATTAATGCATTCCTTACTTATGGAGTACCTGTTTGATTGCGTGCCATTCAATTGCGTGCTATTATTTAATTGTGTGCTATTATTTTTAATGATACCTAGCCTGTAAAATAATGATATACGTGTGTAAGTGTATACGTGTATAAATATACGAGTGTATGAATATCTTAATATCAATCATATCTTAGAAATGACTCAATTGTTATGATTACCAAATTACTGTAATTGTCGTACGGCTATATTGTCATATTGTCATAGATTGTCGCATTGTTTATATTGTCATAGATTATCGTACGGCTATATTGTCATAGATGATTGTCATACAGCTATATTGTTATAGATAATTGTTGTACGGCTATATTGTCATAGTCTACCATGAAATAGCCCAATTGCCCATGCTTTTCACTACCCTGTCTTCACTAAAAAATAAAGCCAGCACCCACCTCACACCTCACACACACCACACATCATATACACCACATAAAATCATCAAAGCTCAGCAAAAAATAATAAACCACTTCATAAAAAACATTGCATAAAAAATACTGCATAAAAAATATTGATCAAACACTAACTAAATATTGATCAAACACTGCCTAGGTACTAAATAGAGAATACTCATGAAACCTTGATTAAACATTGATCTAACATTAAACAGACGCTGAACAGAGAACATTGACGAGGAACATTGACGAATAACATTGACCAGGAACATTGACGAATAACATTGACCAGGAATATTGACGAATAACATTGACGAATAACATTGACGAAGAATATTGACGAATAACATTGATTACACAAGAAACATTGATTACATAAAGAGCATTGATTAAGTACTGATTAGAAAATATTGACTAGACATGGGTCTAAGGACGCTGATCTAAGAAAATCCTAGCCACGTAAAATAGGTGCTGGCAGAGCAAAACAAAAACCAATGTCCTTAGTTTTTTACTTCACAAAAACCAATGTCCTTAGTTTTCTACTTCATCGAGCGCTGCTTTTAAAGATTGAAGTGATGTTCTGCTTTTAAGTTTGTTTTCAGACGAAGCAAAAGTTTTGAACTCTTCATTGCGGTCTAATTCCTGGCGTCTGTAATCACAAATCTCGGTAGGGACAGTGTCAATTTTAAAATATTCATCGTAAGTGTCCGCAGGCAATGTATCATCACTCGCTAATGTACCCAATTGTTTACAAATAGTCTTTCTAATAACACCTTTAGGTGGTCTGATTCTATCAACGCGTATATCATTGGCGACGTCGATTTGAAAGTTTAACCAGACAGGAGCGGCGACAACACCGCCTGTTCTATTGTAACCCAATGATCTATTGTCATCGTAGCCGATCCACACAACTGCTGCGATTGCTTTATTAGCGCCAGCAAACCAGGCATCCGTCCAGTTAGAAGTCGTTCCCGTCTTACCAAACGATTTTCGAACGTGGTTAAACTTTTCAACCAAACTCGGAATAAATGCCGTTCCTCCCGCTGTAAAAACCTCTTTAATAATATCCGTAATGATAAACGTCGTCTCACGTGAAATAAGCTGCGTTTCTGCTTCATTGAGATAAGCGGTTTCATAATTGGTTATCATCTCACCATTGTTATCTGTAACGTAGCGAATAGTTCGTGGCAGTACTTTTTTGCCTTCATTGGCTAGCACTGCATACGCTGTCGTTAATGCCAGCGGTGAAAAACTACCACTTCCTAAGGCTAGGGTAAGATCATCGGGGAATAATTGGTCTTGCTTGGACACCGTAGTCGCTAGAAAGATCTTAGATAAATCCGTTCGCATGACGTCAATGCCCGTGCGATGGAGCACATCTATGGCAAGGACATTGATTGATTTTTTAAGCGCATCACGGACGAGGACTTGTCCGTAATACTGTCCGCTATAATTTTTAGGAATGTACTTATTATACGCAGTAGGGACATCTTCTAGAACAGTTGCTGCTGTGATAAGATCGTGCTCCATAGCTATAGAGTAGATAAACGGCTTGAGCGTTGATCCGATCTGGCGTTTGAGAAGCATAGCGCGGTTAAACTGGTTGTAATAATTGAATTTATGACCACCGATCATAGCCGTAATATAACCACTGCTCGGCTCCAATGAAATAAACGCTCCCTCAGCCGCGTCTTGAGCAAGATTTAAGGTTGTTGTCGATTCGTATTTATTGTGCGTGTGCTGCCAGAGATGCGTAAGCCCTGTAATAGCAGCAATATGCCGCAATTCTAACTTTGCCCGCCCCTCGATCGTCTCTTCACTAAGCTCGCTAGTGATCTTCTTAGCCGTCATAAGTCCCGGCAATCCTAACGTTTCACCCACCGCAGCCACCTGCATAGCCACCGTTCGTACCAGCTCGAGCGGAAGTGCTTTCGTTTCTCGCTTTTTAAACCTGTTCTGCTTAGCAATCGCCTCTGTCAAATGCTTACGTGCACTGCGCTGGTGGTCTAGATTAAGTGTTGTGTAGACATTGATACCTTGCTGGTAGAGTTCGTGGTCGCCTAAGTCCGCTTCTAATTTTTCACGAATATATTCTGTGAAATAGGGCGCTTCATCGGTACTGGATTGATCGAACGTATCCGTCCTGCTTTTAAATTCCTGCAAGAAACCATTCCAAAATGTGCGATACACCTCATAGGCTTCTGTATTGCCTAAGTAACCATTTTGCACCATGGCGAGCAAGACTATTTTATGGCGGCGCATTGCATTTTCTCGGTAACGAATCGGCGAGTAGTACTTGGGCGATTTTGGAATCCCCGCCAACAATGCCGCCTCACTCGTATTGACCGTTGCTGCTGTCTTATTGAAAAAGAACCGCGCTGCCGATTCCACTCCATATGAACCGTGTCCATAATTGAGCTCGTTTAGATAAAAGGACAGAATCTCTTGCTTGGAGTATTGTTTTTCAATCTGAATACCATACCACAATTCCGTAACTTTGCGTCGAAATGTCTTTTCATAGTCAAGAAATAGCAATTTACTTAATTGGATAGTGAGCGTCGATCCGCCTTGTTCTTTACGCATAGCAAGAATATTGACGACCAGTGCCTTAGCGATGCGCCACGGGTCTATGCCAAGGTGCGAAAAAAATCGCTTGTCCTCAGTCGCCAACGTAGCCTCAATAATACGCGGACTAATATTCCGATAGGGTACCAATTCTCGACGTTCTTTGTAAAATTCGCTAATCAGTCTTCCCTTCGTATCATAAACACGAGTAATTGTGGGCGGACGGTACTGCTCAAGACTCTTAATACCACGTAGATTGTAAATCGAAGCGAAAATAAACGCACTTCCACCCGCAAGGACAACCGTCCCCACCAGAGAAAAGATCACAAACCCACGCGGCAACTTAGCCATCACTTCACGCAAATTGTCTTTCAAAGTTTCTTCTAATTGTGATAACTTCATAATCACCAGCAAACCTAAGGCTAATTAGTCATAATAAACATAAATATAAACATTGACACCTCGTCTTCCAACTTATTTCTCATCAAACAAGCTAATCATTGACACCTCGTCTTCCAACTTATTTCTCATCAATCAAGTTAATTATTGATACCTCGTCTTCCAACTTATTTCTCATCAAACAAGCTAATCATTGCATCAAACAAGCCAATCTTCTTCACTTCACACAGACTCCCATCTACAGACTCAATCTAATCTTCATTTCACATAGACCTCATCTACAGACCCCTCAATCTAGCTTTACAGACTCCACAATTTACTTATTCCACAACCTACTCATAGATCATTTTTATGCTTATAGATATTGATCTATTGAGATCGGTTGAGAACGGTTGCCTGTTATCATTGAGACTGGTTGCCTGTTATCATTGAGACTGGTTGCCTGTTATCAGATAGTACAACAAAATATCGTATTTTATGAATCAAACCTCTATTTTTAAAATTTTTTAATTTTAACAAAATTTTACTTGATTTTTTTTTGAGAACGCCAATCAAACTCAATTCAACTCACACAGACTCCACAATCCACTCATAAACCGAGACCAAAACTATTACATCGTTTTGTGCTTATAGATATTGATCTACTGAGATCAATTGGAGATCAATTACGATCTATTGAGACCTATTGAAATCTATTGAGATCGGCTGCCTGTTATCAGATAGTACAACAAAATATCATATTTTATGAATCAAACCTCTATTTTTAAAATTTTTTAATTTTAACAAAATTTTACTTGACTTTTTTTTTGAGAACGCCAATCAAACTCACACAGACTCACACAAACTCCACAATCTACTCATAAACCGAGACCAAAACTATTACATCGTTTTTGTGCTTATAGATATTGATCTATTGAGATTGGTTGAGAACGGTTGCCTGTTATCATTGAGACTGGTTGCCTGTTATTGTATTGAGACTGGTTGCCCGTTATCAGATAGTACAACAAAATATCATATTTTATGAATCAAACCTCTATTTTTAAAATTTTTTAATTTTAACAAAATTTTACTTGACTTTTTTTTGAGAACGCCAATCAAACTCACACAGACTCACACAAACTCCACAATCTACTCATAAACCGAGACCAAAACTATTACATCGTTTTTGTGCTTATAGATATTGACCTATTGAGATCAATTGCGATCTATTGAGACCTATTGAAATCTATTGAGATCGGCTGCCCGTTATCAGATAGTACAACAAAATATCGTATTTTATGAATCAAACCTCTATTTTTAAAATTTTTTAATTTTAACAAAATTTTACTTGACTTTTTTTTTGAGAACGCCAATCAAACTCAATTCAACTCACACAGACTCCACAATCCACTCATAAACCGAGACCAAAACTATTACATCGTTTTGTGCTTATAGATATTGATCTACTGAGATCAATTGGAGATCAATTGCGATCGGCTGCCTGTTATCAGATAGTACAACAAAATATCATATTTTATGAATCAAACCTCTATTTTTAAAATTTTTTAATTTTAACAAAATTTTACTTGACTTTTTTTTGAGAACGCCAATCAAACTCAATTAAACTTAACGCAGCTTCAATTGAACTCAATATAACTTCAATTTAACTTCACACCCCGTTTTCAATACATATTATACCGTAAAAAACCACATTTAACGGCTTTTTTTATGAAAAATAGCACGCTTGTTTTGCTATTTTTTGATAAAATATAGCATTTAACGGCTTCTTTTATAAGAAATAAATTTTTTCTAATAAAGACGTGTATTTAAGATTATAATAGTAATAAAGATCACTTAATAACGATCACAATATAAAGGGTCATAATAGAATAAGGGGTCATAATAGAATAGGTAATATTATACGTCATGCTATACGCTGCCGTATATGTACTGTATTGCTAGACTGTCATAACATTCATAAAACATGTTAAACACCATAAAATAGGCTAAAAAATAGCAACCTTAACTATGACAATAGAAAATTTCAATAAAAAATTACTAGGCAGTTATCGTAATATTCGCTTGGGAGTGTGGGAATTCGTCTCGGCGGGCATTTTTAGTGTAGCCGCGCTTATTTTTTATGCATTGACGATGCATCCGTCGATGTCTGCTGGCGATAATGGTGAGCTGACGGTAGCCATGTTTTATTTAGGAATCGCACATGCGCCTGGCTATCCGCTGCATTCATTTTTAGGAAAATTATTTACATTTATACCCTTTAGCAGTCCTGCGTGGAATGCGAACTTTTTCTCAGCCGCCGCTGCTGCGACAACTTTGTTTTTCTGTGCATTGCTGTATATGAAATTGCTATTGTCGATGGGCATCCTTCGTGGTTATGCGATTGTCGCCGCTCTTATAGGTGCGAGCGCCTTTATGCTATCTGAGACATTCTGGGCACAGGCAGGAATGGCGGAAGTTTATACCATTTCATCCATTTTCCCACCACTGCTGCTACTTATCCTCATCATCTGGCAAGACGATGTGATTAGAAATGCCAATTCACCTCATCTGTACTTCGGTGAGCCATATTTACTGGCATATGCGTTTTTAATGGGATTTGGGCTTGGCGGACACCAAACGTTAGCGATTACAGAAATACTAGGTGGCATTCACATTGCTGGTGTTTTGATCTGTTTTCAGATTTTACCGCGCCGTGAATGGATCACACAATTTAAAAAAGGATTGCCCCATCTATTATTTGTCATTGTCCTGCTGTTATTTGCCTGGGTGATGTATTTCGCCCATTTATACTCACGTGAAGTCAGTCTTTATGAAAACAATCACGAACACACTAAAAAAGGGGTGCTGCGGTTTGTATTCGCAAACCTCCTGCTATTAGCGTACTACTTAGGCTTCAAATTCGCCCCCAAAGACATGATCGATCACAACAATCCCTACCAACGCACAGCATTAAGTGTGGTCAAATTTTTCGGTATGCTTTACTTAGGCCTGACGATTTATCTCTACATGCTTATTCGTGGGCATTCGAGTCCACCTATCAATTGGGGTGGCATTGGCGAAGAACTGACGGGCTGGGGAAAATTAGCAAAATTCTTCTCCATCATCAATCGAAAACAATTCCCATCACCTAATATTGAACGTACATTGCCTAATATTTTATACCAAATCAAACTTTCCATTGAACATATCCACGGCATGCAGTATTCACTGCCCTTTTTCATCACAATGGGCCTAGGCTGGCTCTACGGCCTATTCAAATATCCGCTGTTCATCATTATTTACACAATAGGATTCATTGCTTTTAATATTCAATTGGTATTTATACTTAACTTTGAACCGACACCGCAAAGTTTGTCCATTGTAGAAGTTTTTTATATCACGTCGTACTTTCTGTTATCCGTGATGGCTGCATTTGGTGTCGCCGCCTTCCTCGTTGGCATGGAGAAATCACTTAATCTGCTCACCCCCAATGAAAAAAAACCTAAGAAAAACACCGAACCCATTGCCCCTTCATCGCCCCCTCCTAGCTCCACTGCCGCCTCAACGCCTGCTGCCACAAGCACTCCGCCAGTACAAGAAACCCCTTAACATAGTATCCACCCACTTAATACAACGCAATTAAAAATCAACTCCCCTAAAAGATCGAGAACTCAGTTATGAACATAAAAATAATTGTTACCACACTACTCGTAAGTAGTGTTTTCTTTGTCATCCTACTGTTTGGGTTAGGAACAGAAATCTCTAAGGAACATAAAAAATGGTTTTTATTCCCCAAAACAAGTCTCCGTAACCTAAACCAGAACAATTTCGTCAATTATCACTACCCACACAATATGCTCATAACCGCTGAACCTAACTCGATCTTCATGACCGAAGGAGGCGACAATCAAGTTTTTTCAATATTGTATTTTGCCTTAGTAGAAAAAAAGCGTCCTGACATTGATTTTTTTGACCAGAAGGGCAATGTTTTCCCCAGGTTATATGGAGATTTTTTTAAAACAGGCGCCGCCGATGTGCAGATGATCCGTGAATTACGCGATTTTCAATTATTCTCAACCGAACGCCCTATTTATCTCACATGGAAACGACCCGGTATAGAACGTCTTTCCATACCAGGACTACGCACACTCAAACAAAATATCCTAGACCAGCTGCCTTCCAACCAACGCTCCGCTTTCAATGCCCAATACAACCTCAGTAGCACACAAAATATTCGTAAAACAACCCACGCAATGGTCTCACCTTCGATTTACGATATGACCCTACGTAGTGGGGGTAATTTACGTGATCAAGACTTCAAATACTTAGGCCCCTGGTATTTGAAACCACTTGGTCTGCTCTACCGCGTCACACCAGCACGCTACGCTGTCATCGACGTACTAGAAATCCTAGAAGGACAAGGAACACGCTTTACTATAAAACGCTACATGCAGCAATTCATGGAAATAACCGTCAATGACGAAGAGCTCGAAGGCTTCTTAATCACATTGCAAGACGAAGGTTACTTAGAAGAAGCCTCAGCGCAGACACTGACCATGCTAAAACCATTTAGACCACTAGAAAATCTAGCAGACAAAGACTACTGGGACCAATACACCATTGCATACAGCAACGTAGCCAACGCACCTTACTGGGAACGGCTAGCGCGCGACATTTACACCTCGTACGCACAACTCAAACGCGATATGCACTTCCGCTACAATCAATTTTACCGCACCAAAACCTCCATTGACTCAAGTGATACTCAGAACAATCTTGATTTCTTTAAAAAAGCGAACGAACAAGAGAAAATGATTGAAACCGTCCTCCTAGAAACAGCACCTTATGTCTACGATAACAATGGATTTATGTACGACGTAGCCAATTTACTTAAAAACAATAACGACCTTATCAAAGCTGTTCCCTATTTTGAGCGAGCCAGTAGTAATTATTACCCACTCGTGCAAGCAAATCTAACAGCAGCCGAAATCCTACTCAGTGAAGCTTATAAGAAATGGGACGAACGCACACCACTTTTAGACCGCGCCCAGTCTAATATCAAAGCAGCCATTTTCAATCGCAGACTCTATTTTCAATTGAAAGAACCCTCTCGTACGGACATTGACAGAGATGCGCTCATCGTTCAGGCAAAAAATCTCGAACAGCAAGCTAACCTGCTCTCTAACACTTCACCACAGCAATTATCAGAAAAAAAATCCGCTGCTATAACTGAAAGGTCGCGAAAAAAGGTACGTGATATAGCACAACTTTACATGCGCCTAGGAAGAAGCTATGACGCTGTGGATATATATAATGAATTGCTAGCCGAAGACGCAACTACAACTCATTGGTATCTAGATGCGATCTCCGTTATAGGCCCCCAAGACCAATCGCAAGCACTACGGATTTTAGACCAATTAGAAGCCAATTACGGAACTTTAACCCAAGCCCCTAAGCTGTGGGAATTGGATTACACACGCGGCATTCTTATTTTTCAACAAACCCTAGCGCAGTACCGCACAGGAGCATCGCTAGAACAACTCACCGATAAACTAATAGAGAGCCAAGAGCGTCTCGAACTTTACATCTCAGCAGCAACCGAATTCAGCGCCAATACAAACTATCGCAAACGTATCATTCAAGCCGAACGCACTGTGCAGTATATTAAAAATTTGACCGAAGCCACCGCCCCCAGCAATTAGCTCACCTCATAATAATATAACTATAAGCCCGTCAAATTTTAACGTGCCTACTATAATAATGATAGTGGTGAACGTTCGATGATTAGCACATTGCTGTTATAAGCCTCTCATTAAGAGTTTATCTTTTAATAAACGGCGATATAACCTATTCTAGTAAGGATATGACCTTGGACATAAATACAGCCCTCCCCTCAAATATCCGAAAAAACGTTTTTCGTATCACTATCATTGTTCGCATCACTGTTTTAGTAGGATTAGTGGTAATATTCACCTCCTCCCAATCAATCCTAATTGACCTACCCGCGCAGAATATCATAAATCCAACAGTAACTAACAAAATAACTCAATTCAATACAGAACCCCCGTCTAGACGCATTCGTTCTTCATTTTTAAATGAAGAATTGGCTGTCATTCGCAATAAAATCGATTACCATGATCTAGAAGAAGCTTTAAGTCGCACCCTCCGCCTCAAAAATCAATACGCAGAAAACTTAGCCATCCGAGAATTGCTATTTGAGGTCTATTTAAAAAAGGGCTTGTTTGAAAAAAGTGAAATCGAATTGACATTCATTCGCACGCGACGCAATGACAGCCAGACACGCTATTTAACAGCTCAATTAGAACTCGCTAAAGCAACTCAAAATAGCTACCTTACGCTTAGCTTAATGCGAGGAACGGGTATTCTTGCTTATACTAAAGAGGAACGCACGCAGCTATTAGCGAGTATTTCCCTTGCTAGCGAGCTAATAGCAGAAGACGCGCGCTTTTTCAAAGCACACCTCCTCCTCTGTAAAGCATTTATACTCATTGGAAATACACTAGCCGCCCAAAAACACAGTACTGCCTACAAAAACCTCAGTGGCAAAGACAAACAGTGGTTCGATTGTGAAATTCACTTGCAATTGCTAGAAAAACCATTACCGCAGAAGACTCTTCGTTCTTTACTACGAGAATATCTAGCGACATTTGAACGTGATGCTAATTTCTCAGCGTTAGAAGCACTGTTTTATCGGAGAACAGGAAATTACAACGACGCCCTTAAAGCCATAAATAACGCCTTATATTTCAATGCCAACCAACGAGAGTACATTGCTGAGAAGATAGACCTTCTCTACGCCACTAAAAATTACTCCGATCTCATCACATTTTTAAAAAACCACCCAGGCACAACACGTGAAGAACGCGCCCGCAGGCTCTATATAGAAGCACTCGCCTATTTCTTAACATATAAACAAAGCACCGAACTACGTCCTGCTAAAAAGGCCTACCCCCCCCACTCAGCTAGAACATACAACAGAAAAACGCTCTCACACTGGACGTTCAATAAAAAAGCTAAACCTGAAGCCAACCTCTATAATAAACTAGCCGCCGTTTTAACATATGACAATGAAAACGAAATTCCGCGCTATTTTTACGAAACACTTGTCGCCCATAATACCCGCTTCACACATCCCGTGCGTGAAACATTAGCCGCTTATCATCTAAATCAAGCCACCACCCGTCTTAACCAAGGCAATATCAACGTCGCCCGTGCCTACTATTTACGTGCCATCTCACTTGCTCCACAAGACAGTACTGTTCGTGAAGCGTATTTAGATTTTTTAATAACAAACAAACTTCTACGCGCTTATGAAGAGGAACTCAACATCATTACGACATTAAAAAACGAAGACCCTGCAGAACAAGACTACAAAAGCAAAACACGTCTTGAACTCGTAAAAAAAGCCACACGCGGCGACTTAGAAAATCGCTACAATATCACACGCGATGAACATCTTCGTGAAGGTATCCGTCTCTTAGTCGTTACGCCACCACCTGTCAATTTTGCCCACCAAACGCCCACATTTTTTTATCTCACCGCCCTAATCGAAGCGATGCTAGAAAGTACATTAGAAACCTCCTATTACTTCACACCCACCTTTACAAGCACCCATCACCTAGAACAGGCCTTAGGAAATGAAGATTATGACTACGTTTTAGCCTACACAATAACAGATAACCCCAAAAACTTGAAATTCACCTACACCGTCACCAACGTCAATTCAAGAAATATCATTAAAGAAGGAGACATCATTGTCAAAAATAAAAGTCGATTGCTCCCCGCATTCCAGAAGTGGCAGCAAACATTAGAAAGATCAATGAAGCGCCGCGGACGTATCCTCCGCATCACCGATAACAAACTAATTCTATCACTAGGAAAACGGCAAATCCTAGAACCGCTCACCGAAAATCCCACGTTTTATGTAGAAAAAAACCAGATCGGCGCCCCACCCACGCTCCTTGGACCCTTTCCCATCAAACAAATCGAAGAACGCGTCTCACTAGGCGAAGTACGTGATTATTTCACCCTCGCCAATATCAAACTAGGAGAAGCGATTATCATGTCGCCACTCGTAGAAACATTGCCCTAAAATATGATCTGATATTAACTTATTGTTTTTCCTACTACACTTCAATTTTTATTTGAATTGTTTAATGTTTGTCTAAACACATGTTCTTTAAATTTAAATGGCAGTGGTGGTGGTGGAAATTTATAACCATTCAAAAGATTAGAATCTTCCTCCGCCGTTATCAATTTCGGCACTGGAGCAAAACCGCCGTCTTTATTGGCCTAAGCACCGTTATCGCAATAAGCCTCTCTCTCTATCTCATAACGCAAAAACCATCGCCACTCACCCAACAAGACAAACTCATAACACACGACCGCCGTAAAGTAACTTTGTTTAATTGGCACAGGCTATATGAAATAGATACCTTTGGACAAATTTTAGCTTCTCCGCTTATCAGTGCTTTAGACGCTAATAAAGGAGGCGACATTCTCATTGCCAATTCGCTAGGAGCGATTTACGGTTTCGCCGGTAATGATGGAAGCTTAGTATACGAATTTAACTTAGGCGAACGAATCATTGCCTCACCTTTTATGATAGACGTGGGAACAATAACCTCACAGCCTGCCACTAAGTCGCATACCCAACAAACAACCGCACTCGAACCTTTTATCATTGCTGAAACAGGACTTTTTTATGTCCTTGCCATCACAACAGCCCAGACTAAAGGAGATTATTTGTATAGATCACGCAATGCAAAGCGAAGCAATCGCCTTGTTTTCGGGACACCCGCTTATGGCATCACCCACAACCAGCAAGGAATGGTGTTTATTGGAGACAACCAGGGCACCGTAAGCGCCTATGAAAGCCGTTATGGAAGACTGGTGTGGACAAACGATATTAGCTTTGATAAAAATGAAGTGCTTTTTGCTCCACCTGTTCTCCTATTGACCGATCATTTACCTTCACCTGCTGAGGTAGAGACTATTGCTACGCAACGTGAAGACACAACACTAAAATTGCCCTCTGATCTCGTCATCGCAGCGAGTACGAAAGGAACGATTGCTGCACTGAATGCCGAAACAGGAGCGCCCAATTGGATTTTTTCTGTAACCAATGAAGCCGCTTTATTAAATAACATTGAAGACGGTGTTCGCAGCGCTATGAATGTCGGGAATTTCCTAACCACCGCACCAGGAATGGAACTTGCTTTAATCACGCATCTTGGAAAAGGAGAATTGTTCTCTGCCTGGGGCGAACGGTATTGTCAATTTAACCTCAATGGACTTTTTGTAAGCGCACTGGGAAAAGGAATCTTTTATACAACCGAATCAAAACTCCAATTACTAGCCATCTCAACGAGAGGTGATTTTTACACAATCGGAATGACAGAAACTATCACAAATAAAACCGACGTAGCGATTACCTGCGACGTACGACTACTGGCTGAGAGAAATCAAGCGACATTTCTAAGCTCAGCTATCTTAGAAGATTTCAATGGCGATCACATCACAGATATTCTCATTGCTTCCAGGCAAGGCGAACTGTTCCTACTAAATGGTCAAAATGGCGAAGACCTCCTCCCGCCCCTAGCCTTAGGGTACGCCTTAACAGCAACGCCAGCTGTCGCAGATATGACAGGAGATGGGAATATTGAAGTTATTTTAGCAGGTGAAAATGGTACCGTCACCGTCCTAACACTATTGACACGACCCGAAAACAATTTCAAACCTTATGAAAATATCAGTAAGATGTTTCTTCGTACCACCCACCATCACAATTAACAATTATAAGTAGCATGATCGGCATGAAAGATGAACTCTACAAAAACTATTGTCCTGCAGCAGGAAGTTTCAAATTTGACGAAGAAACAGCGCACGTTTTTGATAACATGGTCAGTCGGTCTATTCCCTACTATAAAGAAGTCCTAAGAATGAGCATTGAAACCTTAACAGGACATTTTACAGACTTATTAAAAACTCACCACGGGCAAGCTTTTATGAAAAATGACGCCCTTATGTGGTGGATGTATGATCTCGGCTCGGCTACGGGAAATTTTTTAACAGCTTTTGCAAAAACATTGGCATCTGTAGAAAATTATCCCCATTGGAAAGATCGCTTTAACCTCATAGGATTAGACAACGCTCCTGCTATGAACAAGCAAGCACGCAAGAAATATTTAACTCCACTTACCGATAAATCCGCATCCCCGTCTACCCCTACAATCCCCACAACACCTACACATAGCTACCCCAATAATCACATACAGCCCAAATTTGAAGAAGCCGAACTAAAAACACATACCTTCCCCCCACAAACACATCAGCACATAACGAGCATTGTCCTCCAATACACACTACAATTTATCCCTCCCCATCATAAAAAACACCTACTAGAAAAAATATATCACGCATTAATAAGTGGCGGCGCAGTGCTTATCAGCGAAAAAATAAAACATTCTCACCACAGCCTCAATCACGCATTCACAAATTATTATGAAGCATTTAAAGAACGCAACGACTACCATTTACTAGAAATCGCTAGAAAAAGACGCGCATTACAAAACGTTCTTACAGAATTAACCCTAGAAGACCTGACTGCCATTTTAATAGAGATCGGGTTCAAACCACCCGTCATCCTCTTCAAATGGTATAACTTCGTAACCCTGCTTGCAATAAAACCATGACCCATCATTTTTATAATGATATAACCGTTACTTATCTTAACCTAGCGATCACAGTAATATTACGCCCCCTATAGTATATGCTACAGTGAATATTCCTTATCAGCTCACTAGAAAAATAAGACCTTTTCTAAATAACACCACCCCTTCAAACGAGCACACCCGTTTAAGTATGATGCTTGAAAATACGCTGGGAACAAACTACCATCATTTTTTTGAAAAAAGTTTTATAACAGAATGGGCTCTTTTAAAGTCTTATAAAAATTTTTATAAAAACCTCGCTACCTTACTCTCCGTACTTCCCACCACACAACTTGTCCTAAAAAAAGACGCTATCCATATAACAACCTCCGCCCATACAGAAAATATAAGCCTTCCCTTAGCCACAAGACGTTCTAATCTCAACGCAAAAAAATTTCACGCAAGTGAACATCCAACGACAATTACATTCCCAGCGTACTTGACTGGTCTTCTTAAAGCCCTTATTCCATGGCGTAAGGGACCTTATAACATTTTAGGACACCTCATAGAAAGTGAGTGGCGTAGCTCTCTAAAATGGGAACGTATCAAACCCGTTATCTTACCTTATTGTAACAATAAGTGTATTATTGACGTAGGAGCAAATAATGGGTATTTCATGTATAGATTAGCAGAAAGTGGTGCCAAATGGGTGCTCGGACTAGAACCAACCGCACGCTACGTCGCCCAATACGATCTACTCCGTACATGCCTTATAACCAGTTCAAACCACGATCTACTTGCTAATCATTACCTCTCTCCGCTAGGATACGAAGCGCTTGATTACTTCGAAGCACGCATTGACATCATTTTACTCTTAGGCATCTTATATCATCATCCCAATCCGCTTGCTATACTGAGACAAGTACATCGGTCACTAAAAAAAGGCGGAAGCGTGATCATTGATTGCCAAGGCATTTCCGATGAACAGAATATCGCGTTATTTCCCAGCCGTACCTACACAAAAAAACGTGGATTCTGGTTCCTGCCCACACGAAACACGCTTATCGCATGGCTGAGCCGAACAGGATTTCAAAACATTGATATTTTCTATGAAAACACGCTCACAGCAGAAGAACAACGACGTAGCGTATGGGCGCCCTTTCCTTCACTAAGCGAAGGACTCAGCCCCCAAAATAGCCCAGCAGTACTCCAAACCTCAGAAAAATACCCCCCACCTATCCGTTATTATTTAACAGCCCATAAATGATTGTAGCCGTATAACCCTATATACACGTACCTGTATGCAAAATAGAAAAAATATTTTTATTAATGATATTTGTATTATAAAATATAATAAATTAAGTCGCGAGTCTATAAAAATTGCAATTTTTTATACAATATATAAATAAAAATTCAATATTCTAAATGATAAATCCCCAAGAAAAAATAACTCCAATGATGGAGCAATATTACAACATAAAAAAAGATCATGAAGACAAATTTGTATTTTTCCGATTAGGCGATTTTTATGAACTTTTTTTAGATGATGCGATCGAAGCCTCCAGATTACTCTCTCTGACATTGACACAGCGCGGCGGAAAACCCATGTGCGGCATCCCCCATCACCAACTCTACGTCTACACAGCAAAACTAATCGAGCAAGGCAAAAAAGTTGTCGTTGTCGACCAAAGTGACGATGTGACCGAAAAAATGAACATCTCACCCAAAAAAAATAGTAGAAAAACCATCTCTAAAATCGTCAAACGTGAAATAACCGAAATCTTCACCCCAGGCACCACTCACGAATGGAATACCCTTTCTACCAAAGAAAACAATTACTTATTAGCACTAACAGCAAAAACTGAAGACCTATTCATGCTTCCTACATGGCTAGCGTGTATTTTAGATGTGTCTACAGGTGAAATAGAAATTATTGATTGGGGACAGTGCAGCGAACGTTCTATTATAGATAAGATCATCACGATGAATATTCGTGAAGTCCTAGTAGACGAAACCGTCATAACACCACCACTTAGAAACCTCCTCACAGAACGCAATAAATTCATCGTCATCAATACATACACACCGCAACCAGAACCCGACCACACAGACATAGCAACCTTAGAACAAAAGCTGCTTAGTTATTACAATACTATCAAGTCTCCTGAATTACTTGCCTTCACACTCAAGAAAAATTGGGGACTACTCGCAGAAATAAGCCCCGATCTAAAAAAAGAAGCTAACGAAAAAAAAATAACACCTCCCACCACAACCACCCCACACACTCACTACAAACAATACCTGCAAATCCTAACACACCTCCTAAAATACGCAGGCACAGAACAACACCGCACCCTCAATCATCTTAAAATACCTACACTCACCAAAAAAAATGACTACCTACTACTAGATACCAATGTTATCAAAAATTTAGAATTATTCAAAAATAATTATGACGAAACGTCCTCACACACCCTCATATCCGTTCTCGACCAGACACAAACGGCTATGGGCGCCCGATTTTTACGTAGAATTATCATGCGCCCGCTTGGACGAAAAGAAACCATCGAAGAACGACTCGATCGCGTCACGTGGTTTTATAAACGACCCCTATTTCTAGAAGAATTTAGAAAACAATTAAGCTCTATTCAAGACATTGAACGGCTCGTCGGCAGACTAGGCATGCGTAAACTCGCTCCTAAGGAACTCAGAGCACTAACGAAGTCGCTATCTTTGATAAAAAAACTCTTTACAAAACTGCAATCAGAAATCACTCATGATAATAACATATCACCCTCACAAAAAGACCCTGTACATGAAACAGAAAAAAAATCTTTCACAGCCGCTCCACCCACCAAAACTCCTTTCTCACAAGGCGAAGGATTTAACGCATTAAACGAGTTTTTTAGCAAAATTTCACAAAAAAATACTCCGCAACCAGAACCACCCCACCACCCTAATACCCCAACCCAACCCACACCCAAGCAGCAATCTCAAAAAGAACAACCCAACCCCAAGTCTTTTAGAGAATCCACACTCTTCGAAGAAACCAATACTGCCTTGACCCAAATCATTGCTAAGATAGACGAAACTCTATTAGCAGAACCGAACAATGATTTCGTAGAAGGCGGCGTCATCTGTGAAACAGCCCACCCAGACCTCCAAACCTTCAATCAAAATAAACGTGATTTCAGTAAAAACCTTTCTGCGTTATGGGACCAGGAAAAGAAAAAAACAAATATTTCAACATTGAAACTCAAATTCACTGGAAATATGGGCTACTTTTTTGAAATCACCAAATCAAACTTAGGCTCCGTCCCAGAATATTTCCAACGCAAACAAACACTTGTAGGCGGAGAACGGTTTGTCACCACAGAATTATTAACACTAGAAAAAAGTGTTCGTGAAAATACTTCTCAGATAGTTGATATTGAACGTAAGCTTTATGCCGAACTTATCACTTATGTTAAAGAGCACATTGATCTCTTTCAAAGAATAGCCGCTGCGATAAGCTACCTAGATATCTGGAGCACCTTCGCATATCTAGCAATCACCTACAAATACACAAGACCCACTTTCGCAGCCACCGACACTCTAAGCTACCATGATGGCAGACATCCTGTCATAGACCAAATCGAACGCAACGACTTTGTCGCCAATTCTCTAGCCATGAATAAGCAGACCAGTACGCTGCATATCATCACAGGACCTAACATGGCAGGCAAATCAACTTTTTTACGACAAACAGCTCTGCTAGCCATTATGGCACATATGGGGTCTTATATCCCAGCAACGCTATCACAATTTCCTGTGCTAGATAGAATCTTCACCAGAATAGGCGCTAGCGACCATCTTTCTAAAGGCGAATCGACTTTCCTAGTAGAAATGAACGAAACCGCTGAAATCCTTAACAATGCAACACATCACAGCCTAGTCATTATGGACGAGATTGGTCGCGGGACAAGTACTTACGATGGTCTAGCGATTGCCTGGAGTGTCCTAGAATATATGACACAGACCCCTAAGAAACGCCCATTCACACTCTTTGCAACCCATTATCACGAGATTACAGAACTCGCTCACTTAAAAGGCGTTCAGAACTATACGCTCAGCATCAAAGAAGACGGCACACGCCTGCTCTTTCTAAGACGCGTGATCGAAGGGTGCGCCGGGAAATCTTACGGAATCCACGTCGCCAGGCTCGCAGGACTACCCCAAGAAGTCATTCTTAAAGCAAAAGAGCGCCTCAGGTATTTTGAAAAACTAGGTACAGCTAACGACTTAACACCCACTAGCAATTCACTTATCACACAACAAAATGAAATAGCAACCCTCGAAGCCAAATTTGAAACAGAAAACGCTTTTCGCATTAAATTACAAGAATTCCTCTCCACTCTAAACATAGATAACCTCACACCTCTTCAAGCCATGCAAAAATTAAGCGATCTACAGAAAAAATTCATAAAACACACCTAATAAACCACCCCCACCTCACCATCTATTTACTTGCGATCGCCTTGAATAACGTGTTCAAAATAGGCGTCTGTTTTAAAATACTTGTTTGCAATATTTTTAATGTCTAGTGCCGTAAGCGTGGCTAGTAGCTTTATTTTTTGCTTCCATTTAAGATAATGCATCCCATAAATCTCATACAATGTCTCCAATGAAGCATGATAGGATAAGGCAAGGGCATGCATCATAAAAGTAGCACGAATAGCGTCTTTAGCGGATAACAATTCTTTATGCGTGAGTAAAACTTTTTTAAGTTTTTCCGTCTCTGCAAGAAATGCCGTTCGCATAAACAAATATTCGTCTTTAGCCTCTTTTCTAAGGGCAGCGTAAAATATAAAAGCACCAAAATTTCTTTCCGTATGCGAATAACATCCCAACGAATAAGCACGTCCCCCTAGGTTCTGTCCATTTTTACTAAAATTTTCACTACGCAATTTAAACAACGCTCCACTCATTCCTGAAAAATGGTGTTTGATAACAGCCATTGCCAGCGCGTCGCGACTCTTAAGCGTAGGCGCACGAAATCCCAATTTATAATACGTTTCATGTGCTGTCGGTTCTGTAACCTTGATAAAACGGTTATTTATTTTAAGGCTGGCTATAGGACGCAATGTATATTTAGGATAGGGTAATGCCATTATACGACTGGGAGATTTAGAGGACACATTATTGCTATGATTGTTATGATTATTATGGTTTTTTGTTCTGGGATGATTTGTTCTGGGATGAGATTTCAATTTACTAGCTAACTGGGAATTAGCTGATTGCAGCAAGGGAAATTTAGAGTTTTTATTGTAAGCGGGGAGTCGTCTAACTAAATTTTTAAGCGCTGCGATCTCATTTTCCTCAATATCACCTTTTACAGAAACAACCATATTAGCACCCGTACAAAATAACTTACGTAGTCCATTAAGTAATGTGGGAGAAATGGTCTTAATCGTCTTTTCAGTGCCTTTAAGGGGCATCGAATAAGGTGTGCCTGCGTAAAATTCCTTATTGAATGCTTGCAATGAAAGTCGTTCTAGGCTTTCTTGTTCACGTCTCATGTGAAATATAAGGTCCGAACGCTCTTTAGCTATATCCGTTTCTTTAAAATCGCCACGTAGTAAGATACTGCTTAGAACATTACAGATCAGATCGTGTTTGTCTTTAAGATAAGAAAGCATGAAACTGAACGAAGCCGATCCTGACGTCGTTTCGTAATCGATAGCATGTGTTTTAAGTGATTGATGGAGTGCTTTTTTAGTATATGTCGCATTGGACGTGAACGTTAATCTACTTAAAAATGCAAACGCACCGTAGGGAATATAAGATTTGTCCTCAAGACCTACGCTAGCAAGGAGCTGTTTAATATAAGAAGCATTGTTCTGCTTTGTAAAAGGCTCACCTTCAAAAGCTTGTCCTCCTTTAAATCTAACAACGAGTGCCACCTTAGGAAGAAATGTCTTTCGTTCGGCTATAAATACAGTGCCATTGGCGAGAATGTTACGTTTTATAGCTGGTTTACTTGAGTGGTGGAGCGGAGATTGTGAAGGAAATTTTCGTGGTTTGGATAGTTTCTGGATGTCTTTTGGGGTGTATTTTTGAGTACTTTGTGGGGCATTTTTTGGGGTATTTTGTGAGGTATTGCTTATTTGTTGGGTTACTGATGTAGTTTTTACACAGACTGGCTTAGAAATGACTGAGACGTCGTGTTTCGGGAGATGACTATTTTGAGTGAAATTACTTCGCTTAAATTGTGCTCTTGCTCGATTAATATCACCAATATTTTCAAATTTGAGGTTTTTACGAAGTAATGCCACGTGGTCTTTGAAACGGGAAGCGGGGAGGCTAAGAGAATTTTTCGTGACCCTTTTTTGCTGGCGCGATCCTGCTAATTTTTTAGAATTGCTTTTATTGGAATCTTTACCTTGCGAATCATTATTTCTAGAATTGGTTTCTTCAGAATGATTGTGCGGTTTCAGTACCGTTAAGGTATACGGAGCTTGCAGAAGGTATTTGTTAAGCCCTGCTAACAAGTCAGAGAGCCTCAATTCTCTAACTTTGTTCAAATACACCAATGAATAATAGGTTTGTCCTGTTGCATGAAGCGATCCTGCGATATTGCTAGCCGTTTCTATTAAAGATTCGCGTTCATCGATGATTTCCTTAATGGTTTCATTTTTAAGTGCTATCAGCAATTGTTCTAGCTTTCGTGTGGTTTGTGAAGGCAATTTCTTAGTATGTCCGCATGTTTTACGAAGTGTATCGAATAATTCCTGTGTGATACGCTCTATATAGGTTGTGATTGTTGTTTCGTTTTGTGAAAAGGGGTGTTTTTCGTTTGCTTTGAGATATAACGTAAAAGTCCCATAATCACGCTTGAAGTACCTCACCGGAATAAAGGCATGCGCTTGAATGCTGTGTACTAATGCTAATTTTTCCTTGAGGTGATCGTAAAGTGGCGTACTCTTCCCGCCCGTAAGAAATGAACCAAATAGATTTATCAGCACATCATCTTTTGAACCAAACACAGGTGTTCGCCATGTATAGGCAATCTGCATATATTTAGCACGCGGATGTGTGATCGCACCTACTTTTTCTAGCTTAGGAATAAGGTTATTTTGTGAGACTTTGTGCTCTAACTTAGCTACTTGCTCTTTAAATTGTATTCCTGACTTTTGCTGCGGAGACTTTGAAGGATGATTAGAGACGTTATCGTGATTTTGATGCACTAAATCGCTATTTTCTTTGTATTCTAGTACTTGTGTATTGAAGAAGGTTTTAATAAATTTTATGATTTTATCCGTATGCACCGCTCCTTTAAGCGTTAAGATCATATTTGTGGGGGTGTATTGGTTGCTGTGGTAGCGTTTGACTTCTGCTTTTGTAAGCTTATTAAATACTTCTTTAAATCCAATGATAGGATACGCATACGGAAGGCGTGGATAAGATTTGATTTGAATATAATCATGAAAGACCCACCCTGCGCGGTCTTCTACCATCTGCATTTCACTGCGAATTGTTCCCATTTCTTCAATAAGCGCCCGTTTAGGAAACCGTGGGTACAATATAAAGTCTAATAGGGCTCGCAATGCAAGATGTAGCTTTGTACCAAAAACGGTTGCAAAATACGCCGTGTGATCATAGGTCGTGTAAGCATTGAGATCAACGCCCCCCAGATTTTCAATCACATGCGAAAATCCGTCTTTCTCAGGAATGTTTTTACATCCCAAAAACATAGCATGCTCCACTAAATGCGATAACCCACTCCCATAATAACCTACTTCATGAATAGAACCCGTATTGACACGCAAATAAAACGCAGCCATCTCACTCTCAAATTGCTCTTCGATAGCAATAGTCAGACCATTACCAAGCTTAAACACACGCACAGGCCAATTGTTCTCTAATAACAACTTAGCCTCCTCGCCTTGCATTTTTGCTCGCAATGTTCCTTGCTTGTTAATAGTAGTCTTCCTACCTAATTTATCAAAACCCCGATAACAACGCGTATATGTCTTCATTTGCTTTATAAAAATTGTACTTTACTTTCTATTATAATTGCTTTATATATGATCGCTTTCTATATTGATGCTATATTGATGCTACGTTGATTAATTGTCCTCCTTAGAACAATTGAGGACAATTAAGAACAATTAAGGATAATTGAGATTTACCCACCACACTACATGTATTAGAAAAATTTTAAAGAACTATCTATTACCTTCTTTATATATTGCCTTCTTAAAAAAACTCTCATTCCCCGATTGAACTAGTGTTACCGTAGAGGCATCACTGACTGCCGCTTGCTATTATCACTGCCTGCTATTATCTGCCCCTAGCCACAATACTCTTTAAAATCACCCTATCCATACTATCGACTCTTTAAACACTTATCTTAAAGCCTACCACCTAGCTATAAAGGATACTAAAATCTACCCATTTCATTTAAAGTTTATGCACATCTTACATTCATAACAACGTTATAAAATAAATCTAGCCGTAAAATAGGCTAAACCAGTTGCTCTCATCAAGCGATCTATTCCCTAAGATAAATGTCTGCCATAAATGTCTGCCCAGTTGAGACCACCCAATAAGACTTCTCACAGCTAGGAAATTATAAAACACTAGGTCATAATGACACACGCCCTAGTAAAATACGGACTGTTAAAAATAGGCTGAAGCTATATTTCCAGCTTCATCCCGTGCGATAAGAAGTATTGTTTTCTGCTCACCACTCCCTTTAGCCGTTTTAGAATCGCTAGGGGTAGAATTTTGGGGCACCGTCAAAGCATAATATTCTGTTTTAGCATCACTCACACCGTCTACTGGCAGAAGTTCGTAATAATTAGTCCGGTCAAATGAATAGAGGACACGGGTAATCATCGATAATTGATCCGTCACAGAAAACTCTATTTTTGATCCAAAGCGACTTCCTTCACGACTCCCTTTACCATTGGCAGCAGCGATTATCTGTGGCGGCGTATTGTCAATAACATGATAGGATGACAATTTTTCACGGATAAATCCCTGCTCACTGCCATTGGCTAAGTAATCATCGTAGGTCAATCTAAATTGATAAATTCCATCTGGGTAATTGCGATTGTCAATGACAAAGTGCGGTGAGAAGAAATTTTTAGCTAGAACATTCCACGTTCGCTTAGGATCATCAATATTTCGCATTGCTAACGTGTACCTAAGAATATCATCATCATTTGCTATAACCTTCCATGAAAGAACGTATTCACGGGCGTATTTACTGAGTTCATTTAAAAAAGCAAGCGGGCTTGTCGATGGAAATTCACTCTGCGATCGCGACCTACTCCCAGCGCTGATTTCATTTGATTTATACGCTATTTGAATAGGTGATATTTCTGGTATTGTATTAAAGGTTGTGTAATACAGTCTGATGTTTCTAAGCCGTGGCGATGTGTTGTTCTTTGGACTTAGGGTGAGCCGAAATTGCATAAATAGACCAGGCGGCGAGGTGATCTTCCCATCCTCCGCTAGCGTACGCCAATGTGACCATCTACCCACATCTTTATTCGCAGTTTCTTGTTTGGACTGCACTGTAGCTTGGTCCTCATTTCCAGTAGCCGTTGCGTCATCATCACCACCACCAGAAAGCGGAGTTTCCGATATGGATAGTCCCGGTAGGGCAGCAGCCGAATTTAAGATAAGCTTTGTTCTACCAGTGCGCGTTTCAATTTTTACACCATCTGCCGAACTGTAATTGTCAACGACCAATCGCCCCCAGTTAACATCTTCATCAAAAGCAATAACCTCGCTAGTATAAACACCTGTTTGACTGTATGAGGATTGGAGTTTATACACGGCACTTGTATCAAGTTTTATCAAATGTGGAGTTCCTGAAAAAACCACCATTTTCGCTAATGCTGTACTGGGATTTGTATAAAGAAGTTTTGGTGCAAATGTCGTGAGCGATAACCTATAAATCGTACTGTGTTCTATCGTTGCGTAAAGAAGAGCATCCGCTTTATCATCGAGCATAAGACTTGCAATTGAGCCCGTCTTAGGCGCGTGAAGTCGTCTTACAACACCGTTTATTTTACTGCTAAGCTTAGTGGCGGCAGAGTTTTTTTTACCACTGACCGCATTTCGATACAATCTTATCGCATAAATAACAGAATCACCTTGGCATAGCGCCTGCGCTCCTGCGTTTTGACTTCGCCTGTTGTTTTGTGTCGATCGATTGATTTGAGTGCTTTGACTGGCTAGTGGAGGACGACAGGCTAGAGCATTATTTAGGCTCGAATTTTGATGTTGTGCCGTAGGGGCTGGCGTCGATACATTTATTCCGTTAGGGCTACTTGGGAGTTTTTGTTTCGCTGCTGCTGGATCAAGCGTTGCTAAATACACCGTATCCCTTGTTCGGTCTAATACGTAGTCTGCTATATCTCTACGGTAGCTATCGTAGAGAACAGAAAGGTCTCCTGTCTTAAGATCATAGCTGTAAAGTTTTCCTTGCGGCGAAGAAGAGGCTAATAGGGTGTCTTCATAGAGAACTAGTTTGAGAATATTCGCTTCATTGACCGAGAAGAGTTTGCTCGGCTCAAGAAGTTTAGCAGAAGTGCCCCTTACAGCAGTAGTGAGGTCTAGCTTATATACGGCGCCGTTTTGATTGCCGCCTGTTGCAATATAAAGCTGCTTCCCCGAATCTGCTAGGATAAGGTCCCATATAAACGGCTCAGCAACTGTTGTTACTTTATCAAGTGTGTAGCTTCGCTTCGCATTTTTTTTATTAGCCGCTACGGATGTCAATCTGTATAAAGCACCATTGGGGCCACTTGCTAAATATAGCGGGTGCTTTGCTAAATTAGGAGTCTTAGGAGTCCTATTGCGATCGCCTGCCGAACTTATACTTGCTAAGGCTGTGATCTCAGAATAAGGAAGGTTTGTTTTAAAGACGGTCTTAAAATCAGTATCGACTGCTATCAAAGGTCCATCATTGCCGCCACCTAGCCACAAATGAGCCGCTTCATTCGTCCGTTCTTGCCATAAAGCAGTATCCCAAACGACCTTCATTCCTAGCTCCGTAAGGTTCGTGTGCCCTGGTGTGAGAACAAGTTCTTCATTCGTGTTAAGCGTTACTCTATCAAAGTCACCCGTAGCGATTCTAGACGAATCTAGCGCCATGACACGACTCTTCTTAGCCTGGAGCACTCCCCCGTAAAATGCACCTACTATCATTAAAATCAGTAGCATGCCCCTACCCTTACTCGTAATGTAAGGCAGATGAGCTATCACGGCTACCCGTTCAGTCAAAGTCAATTTCCGAGTTAAAGTCATCTTCTTTCTTATATTTACCATACACAGTTCATTTTTTATCATACATAGTGAAAACAATCTAAGTTTTGTAAAATACTTTTAAGGATTTTTGATTTCAATAGGAAATGTCTGCATGCCTAAGAACGGCTCAGCTAGCGGTTGTTTGTGAACAATAAACTCTTTAAGCGAAGTTGTCGCTGTTTGCGGCAATGCTAGCAGGAGGTTGCGTTTGACACTAGGAAGATTGGGATAGATCTCTTTGTTTTTAAGTTTGAGTGAAGTTCCTGTCTTTGTATGTGTTAACCAGACAACGAGGACGGCTTGATCGGGGGCAAAACTTAACAATTCAAACAGCGTCGCTAGATCATAGGGTTTGTATTTTTCAGGATGACGCAATAAATCCTGCTCCGTAAATAACGCCTCATTAGCAATGTTAACGGTGTAGTATCCTGCTTCGAGATTCGCTGGTAGAGTGTAGTCAAATTTCTTCTGATAAGCCCCCCCCTGGAAGCGCGTGTACCCAAGTGTGAACGGAACGGTTGCACCCGCACGATACGGTTGCTTAGAATAACTTACGTAGTCCAATACAGAAAAACGGTCTTGGTCCTCAGACGTGATTTCCATAACTATGCTTTTAAGCGGCGTCTCAGCAAAGGCATTGTCAATGACCGTTTGAAGTAGGAGATTTAAATATTTCGCTAAGGAAGCAATATTGGCATTGACCGATCCATAAAGGAGCCGTCTATCTAGCTCGAGGCTGTCGCCGTTCATGTTTTCCAATACTAACCGATAGGAAAAAGCAGTCTTCCCGCCCAGTCCCTCGAACTGGACAAAACTATTTAAAAAGAGTAGTGTTGTGAATTGCTGCACGAATGGACGGGTCTGAATGACCTCAAAATCAAGCTCTTTCTTAATCAGCGGTGTTTCCAATCTTATCGTCACAGGAAGCCGTGGCACTTTATGACCACGCACACCTAAGATGCCCGGGTAACGGTCTTGTTTGATCGTTCCTACTTCTTTAAGCAGCCGTCCGACTTTATAAGAAAAATCTAAACGCGGCACCACCGCATCGACAAAACCTGTATAAAGCGATATTTCTGTCGTTCCTAGTAGATTCATAGGATGACCAAAGGCTAGCAAATAATCATCTCCCACATAAGTTACCGTACCAAAAGCAGATATATTGATACTCCCACGCACTAGATTGACACCGATAAGGTCTCCTGGGATGATTGCATTAAATCCTTTATCTGCTGGAGGAGTTGCTAAATCGTCACCAGCTGGGCTTTCAGCAGCACTGTATTGACCTAGGTTGGATGGACGCGACTTTGACCGGGAAACTGTTTCTCCCCCTCCCCCACCTAATGTTAACAATGTGTTCTGCATTCCTGTTACCATTGAAAGTTCGTGATCGGATAGGTAAAATTGTCCGCTTACCGCTAGCGGCATAGCAATGGGCATCATTCCAGCCTTTGTTCTGCTATTTTGTAAAATTGTTGACGATTGGCTGGTGAAGTTATTAAATTGCTGCTGTGCTTGGGACTCCGCCGACTTGGGAGACTTCGAGAACCAGGATGGAATTTGCACTGCTTCAAAGTGATGAGCCTCTGGAATCAGTGTTTTTACGATCGCATCCGTATCTAAGGCATGGAGATTATTTGAAAATTGTAGCTTTTTAGCAAAGTCTGTAAAATCATACCCTGGTAGCCGTAGCGAATCGTTATACACTCCGTCTTTGTTACGTGAATTCTGCAATGTTTGACTTTGCTTTTCATAATCAACGATTTCATACATTGCTGTAATAGGCGTGATGCCCACGATAGGTTTTTTTAAAAACGCTACCGTATAGGCAATCGCGCCCACAAGTTTGTCTTCATAATAAACAGGCGATCCACTCATTCCCGCTAAAACACCCGTTTTTTCAAAAAGTTCGTCTTCAATGATTGCTAAAATGCTATCTGTAGCAGGCGTAGCATTTTTAACTATTGATAAGACCGTAAGCTTGAAATCAACCATACGATTATCGCCCATCCGCGTTCGTCCTGTAAGCGTAGCACCACGCTTGAAATCATCTGTGGTTGCAAAGTCTGAAGGGTCAATACTTGATCGCTTATTAGCAAGAGATGTTAACGGGGATGCTTTTATTAGAGGCGGATGTGCTGGTACTGGTTCTGCATTTAGCAGAGCCACTGCTAGTGGAGGAATGCTGCTTGTAGATAGAGACCGTTCGCCCAGTGCGGGTTCATCATTCCATAAATTCTGCAAACTACATGCAGTACTTAATAATAAGGCACCTATGAGAAGTTTTATATGTCTTTGCTTAAAAATCGCCACCAAAAATACAACAACCTATGTTAATAAATAACTGTACATAAAAGTAATTACAATTAGGGAATTGAGTTATCAAGTATTAGAAGACGTTAATTGCTAGCCATTAGTGTCAATGCTAAGAAGTAGCGGGTTTTTGCACCGTGCGTGCCCAGTATAAAATAAATCCACCACATAAGACCATTACCAAGCAAAGCACCTGTCCCATTGTCATAAAGCCCCACACTGTCCCGACAAGTTCGCCTGGGTCTTTAAAAAATTCGTCTGGTTCCCTAAAAAATTCGGCAATAAATCGCCCCGCACCATAGCAAACAAGATAAAGACCACTCAGCGTTCCAGTAGGCAGTTTATAATTGCGTACCGTCCACAACACTGCAAAAACACCTATGCCCTCGATCGCAGCCTCATAAAGCTGACTGGGATGACGGAGCGTATCAAATGGAAGTTGTGTATTGGGATTGATAAAATACATGCCCCAAAATACTTCTGTCACACGGCCGTATAATTCACCATTCATAAAATTACCGAGCCGCCCAAACGTGTACCCAAGCGGAATAGCAGGCATAAAGAAATCCAGCACCTTAAAAAAAGAAAATTGCTTCCTCCTAATAAACACATAAAAGGCAACTATAAACCCAATAAGACCGCCATGATAAGACATTCCAGAAATACCCGTAAACGTCCACCCATTTTCATCGATCTTAAATGGAAGAAAGGCCTGCATCGGATAATTTTGTAAGAAATTGAAATCATAAAAAATCAAATACCCCAGCCTACCCCCTAAGATCACTCCTAGCAATGTGTAAAAATACGCATCATACACGTCCAGTGCCGTGATTGGAAAAGTATTTTCTTTATGACGAATACGCCACTTGATAACTTCTCCTGCTACGATAAACGTAACGATATAACCCAAACTGTACCACCGCAATTGAAATGCACCTATACTGAAAATAACAGGCGAGACAAATGAAGGTAAATTCTGGTAAAATTCTAATAAATTCTCCATAGTTCCATTATTTCTTTAAAAATTTTATCCTACGCGAGTTCCTGCTCAATTTTCCTATTATTCATTGCTAAGTCTGATCTTACTCAAAATCACGTCGTTTATGCTTTAAGATTGATTGTGCCGTTCATTATTTAAAGTGATATAGTTCGTTATTATTAATAATACCTATGATGATGCTTACTGTTATGATGATGCTTACTGTTATATTGTACTTTATAATTCAAATAAATACCTGCATTTAAGTCCAATGATTGTCCGATTGGAATAAGGTTATTTCATACGGCAATTATTATTTTATGGCGATTATGTAGGGATTATGTGGTGATTGGGGTAGTAGTTGTGTGGTAATTGCGTGGTATTTGTTGTGGTATTATTGATAAATTGTAGTAGTATCGATAAGTAAACCACTTCAATAACCTATAACCTAGACTATTTAGCTGAAATAAATTAAAATAACCCAGCATAACCTAGCATAAGCCAGCATAACCTAGATATATATACAGTTATAACCACATATTTTATTGCATCTCTTGTTATACGTTATTATACACAAAAAATAAGAAAATTGCAGTGCAAATTTAATAAAATATCTGATAAAGCAGTATTTAATAAAGTACAGTATTTAATAAAGTATTAAGGCAATGGTTTCAAATTGCCTCTTTGTTTTTTGAGATTGGCAAGGATAACTCGTCCGTATAAAAACCTCAGAGCACGCCAGAGATTAAAATAGCCGAAAAAAGTTTTGATTTTACTAAAAACAATATTTTTAGGCGGCATTTCCGCATAAATAGCTAACGGAATGTCAATAATGATTATCACAGAACGTGGCAAAAGGTCAGCGACATTGGGAAATTGACGATAACAACGCCACGTCATATAGACAACATCAGGCTCTGTTTTACGAATAAATACCTCTATCTGATCATAAGCATGTGTACGCTCTACCGCTTCCGATAAATATATTGACTTAGGAATCTTGTCAAGTAACAATTTGAAACGGTTTTTGAGTTGTGTTTCTTGGTCAGGGGTTAATCCCCATACGACTAGCATAAGATCGTTACGTGCAATCTGATCGGTTAATTCTATGAAGATTTTTCCCGCTAAAAGCTCCTCCTCAGGTTTAAATTCCTTTGCAAGGGCCTTCAAAATAGAACGTGTTACTGGAAAAGTTAAGCTAAGCGCAGCAAATTCTTTACGTTTACGTGAATTGAACTTGAAACTTACCAAGTCTCTAAGTGTGACAGGGGCTACCACTAAAGACTGGCTTGCAGTCGCCGTTTTAATAAGTTTTAACAGTAATTCTTCCTGCGTACAATAAGCAATGGCTACATTCCGATATCTAATCCCATAAAATAATGATTCCATGTCTAGCACTTAAACGCGTATTCTCCGCACCCCAAAGATTCTGCCACCAAATAGAATAATAAATAGAAAAATAAAACCCTACTTTTAACTACAACCCTATACTTCTATAAATTATAAACTCAAACTCAAAAAATCACACTCTATCCTCGTACAACCACACAACTATCATCACCATAAGACAATGATTATCGGTAGTGCTTATCATCATTGATAGCATACTTGTCATCTTTCAAGTAGTGCTTAATCTCATCAGAGTAGTCGTGCTTATTGTCATCGCGTGCTTCATCACGTGCTTATTGTCATCACAATTTTTAGTACGCCTAGCTTGGTTCCCAAACAATACAATACCGCTACAAACCAAACCCAGTAGCCACGTCGTCATAACATCACACCCTATAATTATTCTCTCTAACACTCTGATAAAATAGTATAATAATAACCACGTTTATAATAGCATTGAACTAGCCGATTTTTCATTAAAATATGCTCTTCCCTTCTTTAAATATTCATTGACTATCGTTTATCGTTATTGCTACTGCGGTTATTGCTACTGCGGTTATTGTTACTGCGTTTCTACTGAATACTGGACTAAGTCACTTTTGCCCGTATTTTTATAACCCTTTTATCTGTTTTTAACGTATAATTTTTTATCGAACTCTTTATTATTTAGTTGCTATTAGCGCTATTAGCACCTTTACCGATCAGGCTTATCTATGGATTGATAAAAAATCACGCTAATCTTAAAAAATACACTCTTATATAAAAAGGGGACTATTTTATCAAAATCACGCCATGCACACCGAACAAGTTTATCAAAAAAAAGCCCACCCCCAAAAAGCCTACCCCGATGTAGGTATCGTCATTCCTACATATAACGAGATCGCCAATATAAAAAATCTACTAGAAACACTGCTAACGATCATGCCCAAAGCAACTATCATGATCGTCGACGACAATTCTCCAGATCGAACATGGGAACACGTCGCTGCTTATAGCAATCGATATAAAAATATTGTCCTCGTCAAACAGCAAAAAAAAACAGGTCTCGGCAATGCTTACAAACGTGGCTTTACAGAAATATTAAAATATCCCATTGAAAAAATAGTCCAATTGGACGCAGACTTTTCACACCCTCTAACAAGCATTCCCAAGTTAGTAACATTGGCAGATCAGTACGACGTCATCATTGGATCACGGTACAAACAAGGAGTGAGCGTTATCAATTGGGAATTATCTCGTATTCTCATTTCATACGCAGGAAATACTTTTGCCAGACTTATCAGCCAATTGCCGATCCACGACCTCACAAGCGGCTTCAAATGCTATCGTAGAGACGCACTAGCTGCCATTTCTATGTCTGCGCTACGCTCACAAGGATACGCCTTCCAGATAGAAATGAACGTCGTCCTCCATAAACTTGGATTTACTTTATACGAACACCCCATTATTTTTACTAATAGACAGCAAGGACTCTCTAAGCTAGACACACGGATTTTACGGGAAGCTTTCCTCTTATCGCTCACATTCCCATTTTATTCTACCGATAAACACAAAAAGAAATCCGCACCTAAAAATAATACTTAAATAACCAACGAACAACTTCACTAGCACGACCTTTGCAGTGTATTTAGCACTGCTTAGCCAGTGTACTTAGCAATACCACGCTTTCTTTACCAGCCGTTAGGCATTTATCTAAGAATAAATGCCTATGATGATATGACCGATATAGCAAGATACGGCAGTTGCGCTATAGTGGGACTATGAGTGGGGCTATGTTTTTATTGTCCTGCTGGAGACGGAACGTCCGTTTCACTCTCAATAGGCGGCGCAGCTTCAGGTGCTGGAGCAGCGGGCGTTGTTACTTCTTCAGACGCATTAGCATCTGATTCTAGCAACGACGTAGTAGAAGGGGCTTCATTGACAAATTCATCTACCTGCTTAAAGCGTTTGATGATGTTGTCTACGTAAGGAGCGTAAAATTGCTTGTAATTGGCACCTTCATAATCTATGATCGAGACATATCTATCGGCGAGGTCTTGAAGTTTGACGTCGCGAAGTGCTTCATTGTCATTGTTATTGAGAATGACTAATGTCCATAGATAAAACAATTTTTTACGAATGAGGGGCAATCCTCTGACTTCGTCTGAATAATTGATCCTATTGTAAAGTCGATCGTAAATACCTGCTAGATAATAGTAAGCGGTTTTTTCTTGATCGGCAGACGTGAAGTAGGAGATTTGGTCTTTATTGTCACCTAGGATGTACTCAAATTGCCTAGCGGCTAGGAATAGGTTTCTATTACCGCCTCTAAACGTATAGGAAATGCCAAGCAACGTTTTCACTTCATAAATAACTCTAGATAACATTGCTTCATCGATGTCCGCACGGAGGGCACCTTCACGGCGTTCGATCAAAGCTTCCAATTGTTCTAGGAATCCAAGACTTTTTTCAAGGTAATAATTATAACGGATGACTGGAACTGTTTTTTCATAATAATTGGTGCTAAGCATTGTGTCTGCGCGATAAAAATAGCGTCCTTGTAAAGTCGCCAGTCTGTCTAGTCTTTGTTTCTGGTCTTGAATCTTAATGTAAGTACTATTGAGTTCGTTTTTGATCTGGTCTAGTGTTTTAAGAATGTTTTCAAAATAACGCCTGTCAGCATCACGCAAGGTTTCATCCAATTCAGGGAATTTAGGTGAAAATATCTCATAGCGAACAATATTCTCAGGCGCACCTGCCGCAGCGAGTTCTTTAGCGTACGAATTTTTATACAAATCGGTCTCTGTGCCAGCTGCCTGCTGCTCGGCGCTACTTGGCTCAGCGGTAGTCGTGTTATTATCATTCTGCGCATACAATAATACTGCCGCACCTAAATTAAAAAATAGGATATACATGCCCACAGCTGCAGTGGACCCACTAGTCAACATACGTATTAACAAAGAAATACGTTTTAACGGATATAAACTTGTCTGACGTGCTATTTTCATAACTAATCCCCAATTAGATACATATTGAACTTTAATCTTATTAAAATAATTGTTATAACTGATCCTTAACTGATCTTTTATTACAATGCTATTACTATTACAGTATTACTATTCTATTACAATGCAGACGTATAAAAAACAGAAGTTTTTCTTAATCTAGTGTATTCCCATAGACCAAGTATTCGTTATTACACTCACAGCATACCATAAAATATGTCATAAAGTATATCATAAAAATACAATGAAATCACTAATAAAATCACAAAAATGACGACCTGCCCAGCCAATTATAACATTGAAATAACATAAAAAACAATATCTTTAAAGAAATCTCATCACTTCTTTTATCAAACAATCCGACTTTCGTTATAAATTTCCTGAGAACACCTGTAAAACAATTCTTCAATCAATTCTCTCTACAAACATTAAGCATAAATCGGTTAAAATCTCACTGATTGACTAAAAATTTAGGGGCAAATTCACTATTCTACCTAAGTGCAATCATTAACTAAGGCATCTTCGCATTAGCTAGCGCTTCCACTCCATATACGGTAAAAAATAGGTAAATTTTTATCATTTCAAACAAATTTTTAATAAATTTTCCTGATAAATAATGCTAACCGATTGAGAATAGCTTCATTGCTGATAACACCTATTTCTCTAAGGTATTCGCATCTTTGAATAACTACGCTAAAATCATAAATTTTTTTATACGAATAAGCCCTTGCTTCCAGCATTGCTATCAATTTCTGTTCTAGCTGTGAATATTGGCTCGGGGGGTTCGAGGGACTCGGTGCAATTACGCCAGAATTTGTTGAGGACAAATTTTTGCTTTCTTCTGTGGTTGAAGAAGGGGATGCTGCTGGATTAGAAGAATTTTCCTCCGCTAGACCCTTAATGAACTTGGCTTCTAAATAAAGTGCTAAAAGAGCCTTCAAATCCTTTAATAACCCTTCCATTTCATCGTGACGTTCCTTTGCTAAGTAATGTAGATATGATAACGGTCTTTTCCATGCTTGTAAAAGTGCCACTATCAATGTAACGTCGTGCTTGCTGGCATTGGCTTTACTCTCACTTAAGTTCTGATAACGCATGTTAGCATCATTATCGGCAGATTTAAGTGCTTCCACTTCACTGGCTTTACTTTTAACATTCGTAACATGGTTAGCATGGGGGGGAATCTTTACATCATCTCCCGCAGAGCGTACCCAAGCACTAGCACCTTCACTTCTGATAAAAGTAGCTAGATTTTTATACGGACGACTACTCTCAATGCCAAAATTTTCACGCAATATTACCCCCGTCCAATGCGCAGTCAATTCAGCAAACGGTATTTTGAAACAACGACTTAATAACGGCGTCAATGTCATTCCCGCTAAAGCTTCCAATTTATCGGTAATAATGATAAATCGTGTGTGCGGAAAGGGGTCTTCTAAAATTTTTAAAAATTTCCCCAACGCCAATGGATGAATATACTCTATTCCTTTAATAATGACTATTTTTTCATTATTAAAAGCCGCTAGATTACGATCGCTGCTAGCAGAAACCTCTTCGGCTGCAGTTCTTTTTGACTGCATAACAGGGTTTACTGTCGCTAGGGGTTGCTGTGCCCAGCTGAAGATTCGATCCAAACTTTCCTTCGCCAAGTACGTTCGGTCCAATGAATTTTGAAGAACCGTCAAATCTTCAATCATAGCCTCTTCTAAAAATTGAGCGCTACTTCCCGTCTCGTGAAATACATTCAATGCATTGTAGAGATCATAAAGACGTTTTTCTAATTGCTTTTCATCGATCACAATTCCCTCAGGATACGATACCTTTTTTCGTTTAAGAAGTGTCAACATACTCTGCTTATGTCTAGCAATGAGCAGATAACACTCACTTATAAATGCTTGAATGAACGATTGGTGAATCATAGGTGACGGCGGCGTTCTTTTTGAAAATCGTATCAATAACCCCTGCAAAAACCTAATCACCGGCAATCTATTATCCAGTGAAAATAGTAATACACGATCAGATTTATAAAAATTGATCGCACGACATGACTGACAATGATTGCAGTACCCAAGCGACCGAATGAGCGGACGAATGGACGTTTTACCCGTCACTGTTTCATCTATTTCTAACTGCTTGGTCTTTTTGTGATGACTGCTCTCACTGGCTGTTCTCTGATAAGATTGACATGACAATGCCTTTGCTAAATTAAGCGCGGCCGTCGTTTTTCCTACGGTCGGTAGTCCATAAAAAAACAGCGCATGATGAAGTTTTTCATACCTCACCATGTTAGATAACATGGTAAGAGCACGTTTTTGTCCTTTAAGAGCATTTTGAAACTCTACTGGTGCTACTTGCTTGCCTCCCGTACTCATTGACTAGGATTGTCCTTATTGTATTGAATATTGTATTGAATATCGTATTAAATATTGTATTGAAAATAACCCTAACATATCAATGATACGTAGTTCGATCATAATTGTATTATATAAACACCTGTTCTCAATCGGTAAAAAAAACAACCCAGCTAGTCAACTAAGACATTAGAAAACTAGGACAATTGTTATATTTGTTATATTTCAAGGGTAGCGTGTTTGCCTTGCTTAAAAGCAGCTAAATCTACTGGTTTGCTTTCATCGGTCATCATCATTAGCAATATTCTTGCATAGTATAATTTTTCTGCTAGCCGTAGGGGTTTATCGCCTTCTTTAAATCGACTGAGTGCAAAATAGACTTTTGTCTCAGCGATTTGCGTCTTTTCTGTCTTAGGTGATTGTAGCTGGGGTGATTGTGGCTGGGACGTGGGGTTTAGAGCTATTTTTTGAGATGTTTTTTCAACTGGCGTCTGTATGGAGATCATTTCTTCAGGCGGACGGACAAGTGGATCGGTTAATGCAGGGCTTTCCTTACGGACTTGAATGTACCCACTGGTTAGCAGGTTACGGATATTTAGAGGACACAGTTTAGCTGTGCTTAAAAACCGAAGTTCTAGTACTTCGTCTTTTTCTATAAGGGCTAGAACTCTAAGTCGTTTGGCTAAAATCTTAATTGCACTTACAGCAAATAGTCCTTCCATAACCTTAGGAATGCTTCCATATTCATCGCTCAATGTTTTTTGTAACGTTCTAAGGACGCTGTGACTTCGCGCCGTCATGATCTTACGATACAATGTTCCCTTAATCGCTGTAACCTCTGTTAACTGCTCGCTATCTCCTAGGGAATGGATTCTCTCACCACGCTTACTCGCTTCATTATCCCCCTCAGTAACCTCTACTAGAGAACGTTCTGTGGAAGAAGGCATCCTGATATAATCATCTGGGATATACGCTTGATAAGACAATTCTATTACCGGTTCGTAATAAAGCGGGAGTGTGTGCTGTTTGTGATGAAGTGTTGCTACGGCATCTCTTAGGAGGTTTGAAAAAAATTCAAGACCTACCATGGCAACCGTACCTGATTGTTCGAGCCCGAGTAAATTACCCGCCCCACGTAATTCTAAATCTTTAATAGCAATCTGATAGCCCGATCCTAGCTGTGCGTACCTCACTAGACAATTTAACCGCTGCTTGGCTTGCACACTCATCTTTGTATTTTGTGGATAAAATAAATACGCATACGCCTGACGATCGCTACGCCCAACACGTCCTTTTAATTGATACAGTTGTGCTAACCCAAAGCGGTGGGCGTCGTAGACTAAGATCGTATTGACACGCGGCAAGTCTAAGCCAGCATCGACAATGTTCGTAGAAAGCAGTACATTATAAGCCCCTGACCGAAATAACTGGAACCGGTGCTCGATAAGACTCTTATCGAGCTTAGCATGAATGCTTAAGATCTTAGCTGCCGGCAAGATCTTCTTAAGCTTCGCTTCAAATGTTGCCAAAGTCTGAACGTAATTATAAATAAAATAACATTGGCCGCTGCGTTTATATTCGTAATCAAAGGCATCTCTCACCACCTGGTCGTCAAAGGGGGCAACCGTTGTATGAACGGGACGTCTTCCTAAAATAGGCGTGGTTATAAACGAAAGCGACCGAAAGGATGAAAGCGATAAATGTAATGTACGCGGAATGGGGGTTGCTGAGAGACTGAGCACATGGACTGCTGGATATATTTCACGCATCATTTCTTTTTGCTTGACACCAAATTTCTGTTCTTCATCGATCACGAGGAGCGCTAGTTTATGAAATTTGACTTTTTTACTGAGTCCTTTATGCGTACTTAATAGAACATCTATTTTACCCGTCTGCACCTCTTTTAAGATTATTTTTTCACTGGCAGCCTTAGTGAATCGACTGAGGACTGCGACACGAACAGGCGTTGTTTTAAATCGTTCGCTAAACGTTTCATAATGCTGCATCGCAAGTAATGTAGTAGGAATGAGTACGAGCGTTTGTCTGCCTGCCATAGCAACCTTAAAAATAGCCCTAAGAGCGACTTCTGTTTTGCCATACCCAACATCTGCGCAGAGCAGTCGATCCATAGGAACGTCCTTTTCTAGATCGGTTTTAATTTCTTCAATGGCGCGCACCTGGTCTCTGCTCTCTTCGTATGGAAATCGCATCTCAAAGAGGTGCTGAAAATAATCTTCCTTAGGAAGCGGACTTACCCGAAGGGCTGTGCGTCTACTGTAAAGAGTGAATAATTTCTTAGCGATGCGCTCTGCTACTTTTCTAGCGCGTTCTTTAACCTTATTCCAATGATTTTTACCTAAGGCGTCTATGCGTACTTGTGTCCGGTCGCCTATATACTTTTGAATGAGTTTAATCTGCTCGACGGGAATAAAAAGTTTGGCCTGGTTTTGATATTCTATTTTAAAGTAATCTTTTTCTCGATCAGAAACCGTAAGCCGCTCGATGCCGCGGTAGATTCCTATGCCGTGATGGAGATGAACGACGTAATCATCTTTTTCTAACGCTAAAAAAGTCTCCCAGAAATTTTCTGGCGCACTTGCCGTAGCTGTTACCTGAGGGGCACGACGCGTCATCCGTTTTCCAAAAAGTTCTTCAGCAGTCCACACATTGACCGCTCCGCCCATGAAGCCCCTTGAAAGACTCACTTCACCGATTGTAATCCAATTTTTCTTCTGCTGTGAGGAAGTAGCGGACTGCACTTGTCGTGATTTAACTAGGGGACGCTTAGCTAGTTCTTTTTCAAAACTGCGCTTCGCTTCTTTCTTCGCCTCTCTAAGAGGAAGTGTGTCTAATAACTGGAGGAGCATTTTAGTAAGTAGCGGATTTGCTGTGAAGATATAATTGGCTTTGCTTTCATCAGTGTAGCGTTTAAGTGTTGGGGCTACTTTGTCTAATTGGTTATTAAATTGATATGCAGGTAGAGTTGGAAAGTGAAAATGACGCTTGCTATCGGTACGATGAAAAGATTTGAAATTCAAAACAAAAACGTTTTTATGGTAAGTACGTGCCCATGCAGGAAGGTCTAGGAGCGTTTTAGAAGAGGTTGAGGGTTTTGTAATAAATGGCGATAGGAGACATTCTGTGAGCGTTATCCACTTAGAACTAGGGGCATCGGTCATAACTGCATGCTCTGTCTTAGCGTGTTCTCTCCGAAGGGGTGCTTGCTTAATGACTTCTATTTCATCGCCAAAAAAATAAATCCGTACAGGTGTTAGCGAATTGGGAGCAAAAACTTCGCAAATATCACCACGTACTGCCACTTCACCTGGTTCATTGGCATAATGTTCTCTTATGTACCCCCATTCTGCAAGCTTAGTTAGGAGCATATTTCTATCAAATTTTTTTCCTGCTGTTAGACGCAGAGGGGGTGCTGCAGCAGCGCTGCTACCTACCAGATGATCGCATGACTGCGCCGCTTCAGTGGATGCTATTATGAGCGATAGAATATTGCGACTGGAAGGCATTTTAGAGTTTGATTTGAAATTTGGATCAATTGCATGCTTTGTCAATTCTTTTTTTATAAGAAGTGCTGTGTGGCGTCTGTAATGATGGACTGTTCGGTCAAACGTATTGGTCAGATCACGCTTATTTTTAGGAGAAAGCATCGGATACCAGGCTAAGCGAAGAGGTGCGCAGGCGAGGTCTAAATACTCAGTGAGCACTTTTAGATCGTGAATCACAGCTTCGCTATCACGCTCCGTTTCCATAATAGCCATGAGAACAGGATCGGGTGCTTGTTTTATTAAAATATCTTTAATAACAATCAATGCTAGCGCACTTGCAAAGCCTTCTGTTCCACTTATTGTAAAACTTCCCGTAAAAATTTCTGCTGGACACGCAGCGATTTTAGCTAAAATCTCTCGAACTGGCTTAGCGTGTGCAAATTCCGCTACAAGCGTCTGAAAGAGCTCTGCTAGGGATATCTGTGGTACAGGCGTCGTGCTACGACCTTTAAGATCAGTACCTTCATTCATAAAAAGATAGAAATGCAGAAATAGAATAAAAATTAACTCAAACGTTACCCAACGTTATAAATTGGTCTTATCCTATCATTAGACTCGTACGGATCGATCAAATTTACCTGCAGACATAACGGTATTCAATTGTGTGTCATTTTAGGAATGATTGACACGATCGCATGTTACCCATGTGAGATTTTGTCCCTTAATAGCTAGGAGATTTCAATGTTTTGTGTTAAATAGACACGTATTTAACACAGATATTACCCCCTACAACCGTAATACAGCCGTAAAATTCCCGTAAAATGTAGCGATCTTATCGTAAAGATCAGAAAAAGTTGGCACGGTCTTTGATATATATGGAGTGTTAAGTAACGGATAATGTAAATTATAACAACATACACTCATTATTAAATCATTTTTACGGAGCAGACAACATGACCCTACTAACAACACCATTTAGAACCCATCCTCTTAGAACTTTTAGAACTTTTGACAATTTTCTAAAAGAATTCGAGACGGACCTAACAGGAACCACTAGTCAGAGTGCAGACTTTTATCCAGCTGCAAACCTTATCGAGTTAGATAAGAGTTATAGCATTGAACTAGACCTTCCTGCTGTTACGAAAAAAGACGTTACAGTCTCATTTCAAAACAATGTCCTTACCGTAAAAGGTAAACGCGAAAATACCTACAAACGGCAAGCAGACAAGTACGCAAGAATCGAAGCTCAGTACGGCACATTTGAACGCTACTGGTCGTTTGAAGACGTAGCCGCTGATAAGATCAATGCTAGCTTTGAAAATGGCGTGCTGAAAATAACACTTCCTAAAAAACCAGAAGTCATCAGTGATAACGAAGTTAAGAAAATAGCTATCCACTAAGCTGTGTTCTTTACTTAAAGTAAAAAACCATCATAAAAAACTATCACTTAGATGATACCAACCCACTAAAGCCGTGTGAGTACGCAAAGCGTACTCACACGGCTTTTTTATACAGAACTTAATTCCTTAAAATTCTTTAAAGTTTTTTAGAAAGCGCTGTTAGCCTGTGTGCGGTATAAAAAAATTGCTTGGTCTGGGCGAGGTTTTTCTGTTCATAACGTGAGCAGAATCGATAATAATCATACGCAGGTAAGTTTTTATCAAAACTAAGCGCAGTCCATGCGCGATTGATTGCTATGATTTCAAGGTGATACTCATATAACGCGGCTACGTCGGTAACGGTAATAAGCAGTCCCCCCTCGACGAGTGCTTGTGTTAATGCGGTTATAAACGGAGTGGAAATAATACGTCGTTTGTGATGACGTTTCTTAGGCCATGGGTCTGGGAAATTAACAAGCACTTCTGTGAGCGGGAAGTGAATAAAATCGGCTTGTAAAAAATCTAGAGCGAACCCATTATAAAAAAGAAGGTTGGTGACCCTAGGTTCCTTATTTTCATGTTGCAGTTTGAGATTAAGACTGGCGATCTTAGCAATAGCTCGCTCAATACAAGGTCTAGCCACGTCGACGCCTATAAATAATTTATTGGGATGCTGCTGAGCAGCTGCGATCAAAAATTCACCCGTTCCCGTTCCAAATTCAATAACCCACGGAAGCGAAAAATTGACGGCTGGGAATAAATCTGCTAATTGCGTCTTTGTGTACGGTTTGTATTGTTGTTGTTGTACTGGGAGTGTTGCTCCTTGCTCGGCTGGTGCAGTGGTTTTAAGCGGTTTTTGATAAACATTCTGATAAGCAAACGCAGAATGATAGCGGGTGGGGATTAAATACTCTTTTAGCGTCTGTTTAGGAATAACCTTAGATTTCAATCTACACGAGACAACTTTCATAAAAAAGCATTCCTCATATCAAACGTGCTAAGGGACGCTTAAAACGACCGTACACACGCTTAGTGAATGGTACTGCTAAGAAGCCATTAGATTTTAGCAAAAACAGCACAAGAATTATGTCCGCCAAATCCGAACGAATTAGAGATTGTAACGGTCGTCTCATAGGGTGTTGCTACGGTAGGAAGTGCTGTTTTAGGAGTAACGATATCATCGTCTAGATCGAAGAGATTGACATTGGGAGGTATGACTTGGTCACGAATAGCTAATATCGCATAGATGCCCTCAATGGCCGCTGCTGCCCCTATCATGTGTCCTGTCATAGATTTAGTAGAGCCTATCTGGACGTTAGAATAATTTTTAGCAAGCAGTTTATCGATAGCAATTGTTTCAGCGATATCGCCTAGTGGTGTCGACGTGCCATGGCAATTGATATAATTGATAGCGGTTGGATCAATGGCTGCTTTCTTAAGTGCAGCCTGCATAGCGAGGTGGGCACCTCTTCCATCAACACACGGAGCGACCATATCATAGGCGTCTCCTGACATGCCGACTGATTTAAGCTCAGCATAAATCCGTGCATTGCGTGCTTGAGCGTGTTCTAGCGTCTCTAAGACAATGATGCCTGAGCCCTCACCCATAACGAAGCCGTCGCGTCCTTTATCAAACGGTCTCGACGCCTCGCTAGGCGTATCATTATAACGTGTAGAAAGCGCCCGCATATTGCAGAAACCAGAAATAGTCGCTGCCTCGACGATACCTTCCGATCCACCGCTTACAATAACTTCGGCATCACCACTTTTTAATGTGTAATAAGCCACACCGAGGGCGTGATTAGCAGAAGCACATGCCGTCTGGACTGAGAGGTTAGGTCCTTGGAAGTTATGCTCGATAGATATGAGTCCTGCTGCCATATTGCCAATCATTGTGGGGACATAAAAAGGTGAGATGCGTTTATGTCCTTTTTTAAAGTAAGTTTCATATTCGCGCGTGTGAACGTGCATACCACCGATACCGGCGCCTAGGACGACTCCGATGCGTTTAGGATCACATCGTGCGAGGTCTAGGTTGCTATCGGCGATGGCTTCTTTCGCTGCGGCGATGGCATAATGGACAAATTTATCAAAACGTTTCGCTTTATTGATGCTTTCAGGTTTATAATAATTTTTGTAATCAAAGTTACGTACTTCACCTGCTACACGAGAAGTATAGCTTGTAGCGTCAAATTGGGTGATAGCACTGATTCCTGAGCGGCCTGCTAGCGTATTTTTCCATATCTCAGGGACGGTTAAGCCAAGCGGACTTATAGCGCCTAGGCCTGTGATGACTACGCGTCTTTCTGCTGCCATTGTGTAAGACTTATGTTAAATATTTATGATTATATTTTATTAACAATCTCATTTTACTCCAAAGAGAAGAGACGCTTTTTTCTATGGTTAAGAACTGCACCGAGAAGTTTTCAAAGAAACCTTCACAGAATTTTTTTTCACAGAAATTTTAATTAGCAACCCCTGGCAATTTTTAACAATTCTTAACAATCATTAACAAGTACCAGCAAATGCTCGCAATCACTGGCAACCCGGCAACTACTAGCAAAACTGACTCATCATCTATCAAGTAGCTATCAAACACATCATCCATCTTAAAAAACCATAGCGTCTAGTACTGTTATGAGCAGCAAACATTAACACTTGCTAGGTGCTAACTAAATGCTAGGTGGTGATTATTGTTTTTGCTTAGAAAAAAATAAATTCTCCCTAGGGAATGTATTTAGCATGATCTAGCTAGCTTTCTCTGAGAGTTTTTCTGAGATGCAGTCAATAGCATCACCGACGGTTTTCATTTTATCTGCTTCTTCATCAGGGATTTCAATGTCGAATTCTTCTTCGAACGCCATAATGGTTTCAACAGCATCCAGTGAATCGAAGCCAAGGTCTACAAAAGAAGCCTCTTTTTTAACCTTTTCAGGGTCACAATTGACCTTATCAATGATGATTTTTTTGACTTTATCAAAATCTACATTTTCTGCCATGTTTTCAATCCTCTAAAATTTTTTATCTGTAATGTGGTCACTCATTCAAAATATTTAAAATTAACTTAAAACGTGTTATTTAGGGTGAATGTGTTTTTAGGGTAAACGTGTTATTTGGGGTGTGTCACTCAATTTTTATCAATCCAATTTCTACCAATTCAATTTTTATCAATCCAACAATTATTTTCAGTCGTTTTCTGTTTTCAGTCTTCTTCTACCCACCAAGCAGCTAGGAAAAAGATTTGACATGTAAAAATTTTGACATGTAATTATACCATCTGTCAAGAATAATTTATAAATTAAGGAAATCCTCCCTAAAAATACATACAGCCACCGCTACAACGAATTATTCACGAATCACTCTAATATTTGATATATTGTTTGATATGTCCTTTGATTATTTGATATATTCTTTGATATGTTCCTTGATTATTTGATATGTTGTTTGATATGATATATTGTTTGATATATTGTACTATTCGTTATCAACAACTATAGCATTAATTCATAGCAAGCGTCCATAAAACAGTGTCAAAATAGTTAAAAACCACTAAAAAGGAGTTAATTACCTGAGTGAGTTATTAAATATTAATATGACATTGTGATAAATACAATCAAATTCATCTACAATCAAATTCATATCCAAATTCACATCTATAAAATTAGAACAGGTAAAAATAGTGGTTATATATGCTAAGTTATCCTGAAAAAACCCATTGATTACTATTTTTATGATGTTACTCTTAAAAAAACCCATCAATTGCTATTCTTATGATGTTGCTCTTGAAAAAGCTCATTGACTGCTATTTTTATGATGTTACTCTTGAAAAAACCCATCAATTGCTATTTTTACGATGTTACTCTTGAAAAAACCCTTCAATTGCTATTTTTATGATGTTATTCTTGAAAAGACCCATCAATTGCTATTTTTATGATGTTGCTCTTGAAAAGACCCATTGATTGCTATTTTTATAGTGTTATTTTTAAAATTGTGGTGCTATTGAGAAATACATACCGAATTCATACGTAGCAATCATACATAATAAACACCTGACATTACACGTAACTACACGTAGCAACCCTCTCACATCATACATCATAAGCACTTCACATATACATTCCACCATTAACTGCTAGAACTTGCCCTGTTATATATGCGGCTTCCTGACTGGCAAGAAAATAAGTTGCAGCGGCAATTTCATGCGTCGCCCCAAACCGTTTGAGCGGTATCGTAGCAAGCAATTGCTCGCGTACTTTTTCATCGAGAACCGCCGTCATATCCGTTTCAATATAGCCTGGTGCAATAGCATTGACGGTAATCGCTTTAGCAGCAACTTCACGTGCAAGCGCCTTTGTAAAGGCGATCATTCCACCTTTAGAAGCGGCGTAATTGGTCTGTCCTGGATTGCCTGTTTGACCGACAACTGAGGCAATATTGATGATGCGGCCACCACCTGCTCTAAGCATGTCTTTAAGGGCTAATTTTGTCAAATGATAGAGGGCGGTAAGATTCGTACTCAATACGAGGTCCCAGTCCTCTGGTTTCATTCTAAGGAGGAGATTATCGCGCGTTAACCCTGCATTATTGACAAGAATGTCAATAACACCCAACTCTTCTCTAGCCTTAGCGAAGACTTGCTGAGCTCCTGGCGGTGAAGCGATATCGCCACAAACACCGACAACCTGAGCATTGCAGTCTTTTGCTAACAAAGCGGCTTTTTCAAGGGTACGGTCTAGGTCTCGGCCTGCAATAGCCACTTTATAGCCTGCACGAGCGAATTTTTCTGCAATCGCATACCCTAAACCACGCGTCCCACCCGTAATAAGGATATTGTTAAATGATTTTTCCATATAATATAATTGTCAAGGGGTATTTTTAATGGTTATATTGTGTGATTTAACAGTTATTTTGTGAGTTGTCAGGGGGTATAGGATATTAGGGCATAGGATATTAGGATATGGGGTATGTGGGATAAGGCTATTTTACGGTATTTCGTACTGTAAACGACTGCTTTTCATACTGTAAGCGACTGCTAAAACAACCTTAATATACAAAACACCTTATGCCAAGCACCCCATACAAAACACCCTTAAATCAATGATTCTAAGCTAGTTTTGAAACCTTAAATAAATGGCTCTAAGCGAATTTTGAAACAATGATTTCAAATATCAATTTCAAATACCAAGAACGTTCAGTAAAATATAGATTATATCATAAAATTTCTATTGTTATCTCGGTATTAGAACCAAGTACTCCAAGTACTTATAAGCAGATTTATCTGCTAATACAGCAGTAGCCCAATAACTATAGTAGTAGTCAAGTAGTAGTCAAATAACTATTAAACCTTGATTTACAAGCAAATTGTATGATTTTAATGTAATAAAATTCTAGATATTTCAATATAACAAAATTCTACATATTTCAATGTAATAAAATTCTACACATTTCAATATAACAAAATTCTACATATTTCAATGTAATAAAATTCTACACATTTCAATATAACAAAATTCTACATATTTCAATGTAATAAGATTCTACACATTTCAATGTAATAAAATTCTACATATTTCAATATAATAAAATTCTAGATGCAAAGATAACACTAAAAATACGTTCATTAGCCCTAAGTTTAATTAGAAATTTAACCAAAACAGTGTATTTTTGAAACTTGGTACTATCAAAATACGTTCAATGTTACAATACTCCATAAATCTTGAAAATTGAATTAAATCGTAGATAAATCGTATAAACACCGACAGCGGCTAATAATAAATAAGAAGCTTCATTTAATTACGCTTCACTTAACTATTTGAGAATTTCTACCGGACTACAAATCCCTATTGAAAATCCCTATTGAATAAGAATCCCTGTTAAACTACTTAAAAATTCCTTCTAACCTATTTTAAGAATCTCCTCTGAACTATCTAAGAATTGCTATCAAAATATTTATGAACGATCCGAAGTCTCTGCAGCATTCTAAAGAAATTCGTACATTAAACATTGCCTTAGTGGGAATGGGTACGGTCGGAAAGGGATTATTGGAGATTTTAACGCAAAAAGCAACGTGGCTTTTAACAGAAAGAAACCTGCAAATAGGCGTATCTGGGATCATCACACGAAATAATGGCGTCTTCAACGCAGAAAACATTGAAGAAGTCCTCGCTCCTTCACAAGCAGTCAAGTTTTCACAAAAAAAGCATACCTCAGCGGCAGAGCACACAGCCACGCCACCCCCCACCATTTTAGCTCAAACACCCAAGTATAACTCCATAACAACAACCCTCCACACGCAACCCACCCGTCCAGAAATACATTCCACAACAGCAGCAAACCCAACCGCCACTGTCGCAGAAACACCCCACAACGAAGAATTAACAGCACAGGAGCAAAGATCAGAACTTGATGACGTGTTAGATTTTATTGCCAATCCACTGCACGATGTTATTATTGAATTGACACCGACTATTATCGCTAAAACACCCACAGCAGCTTTCCGTCATATCGAACACGCCCTCAAACTTTCAAAAAATGTTATCACTGCCAATAAAGGACCTATTGCAGAACATTATGACCCTTTAAATCAATTGGCTCAATCAAACCATTGTAACTTATTATTTGAAGCAACGGTTTTAAGCGGTACACCGGTATTCAATCTTCATAAATATGCGCTTGCAGGCACAAAATTACACGCCTTAGAAGGGGTCTTAAACGGTACGAGTAATTTCATCCTAGATAAAATGACACACGGTGTCTCTTACCGTGAAGCACTCAAAGAAGCGCAAACACTAGGATATGCAGAAAGCGACCCCAGTTATGATATCTCAGGAAAGGATGCCATGTTAAAAACCGTGATTCTGGCTAAAACGTTCTTTACAGGTGCTATTGATTTTGCTGCTGTGCCTTATGAAGGCATTGACAAATTGACTTTAGCCGCTATAAAATCTGCTCATGCCGAACATACATGTTATAAATTGATTGGGCGCATCGAGCAAAAAACGGAAACTACTATATCCGCACAAGTTGTTTTAAAAAAAATTCCATTCTCACACCCACTTGCTAGCGTGACAGGTAATTTTAATGCGATTAATTTTGAAACAGACCTCCTTGGCACGATCACTGTTGTTGGGAAGGGCGCTGGAAAATTCACCGCCGCATACGGCGTTTTCAATGATCTGCTCACCCTCAGTAAAACTAACTAAATAGTCGCATGTACCCCCCAACTCCACTACTCCATGAACCATTAATCACTGGATTTTTACTTTTTTTATTAAGTTCAATCATTACCGTCTACGGTTACTGGTTATATTTATGATTGCTGGCTATTTTACTAGGAAATTTTTATTAGATCGTTTCGTTGTGAGTTCATTATTCTATCTTCCACTAGCTATTCATAGAGCATACATAGAGTATACTTAGAGTATATTATCGCTATATTAACGCTATTATTATTTATGCTATATGTATTATTTATGCTATATATTATTTATACTACGTGTTATTAATGGCAGTCTATATTATAATCGACAAGCATGAACAGTCTTCAAATAAATAAGGTTTATAACGAGCTATAATGAGCGTGTGACGGAGTAGCAAAGGTTTTGACAGCATTATCAATAAAAAATCGTCTCAAAAAATCCTCCCATAAAAAAAACACCGCTCTAACGAATGATGCGGCAATCACACCTCTTAGCACAGCAGCAGAGCTAGTAGCCTACCATGATTATAAAGCCTTCATCACTAAACCCATGTGGCAGCAAGTTATTAAACGTGAAGCGACTAAACTGTTAATTTATCTGGCAAAACTGTATCAACGTCCGTATGAACATGTTACGATTGTTTTTATGGAAGTAGAAGAGATCACTAAGTTGGCTGAGAAATTTCACCACACGAGCGAGGATGTTAGCGATGTGCTAACCTTTTCTTACACAGAAAGTCCACACGACCCCATCGAGGGAGACATTGTTCTTTGTCCTGAGGTTATCTTCAATACAGCCAGTGAGGAAAATCGACTTCTAGCATACGCTCTCATAGAAACACTGCTCCATGGCATGTTACACCTTTACGGGCTCACCCATTCGTACAAACGCGCCAGTCTTACTAAAGTCTACCTTAAACAAAAAACTATCTTAAAAAATATTGATATTAACTGGGTAAAATTATATGAATTGGTACAGTCTCGTTAAAAAAACACACTCTACGATAGAGATCAATTCCGCTACAAAAACTATCCGCAGGCTATTCAAAAAAAATCTCATCGATTACAAGCAATTCTCAACCATTATCAATGTCCTGGAATCCAGAGACTTATGTGCACGGGATATTATGCTGCCACGGGTGGATGTGATTGCCATTGATATTAATAGCCATTTTAAAGCGCTGCAGCGCCTCATTGCGAGAACAACGCACTCACGTTTTCCTGTATATAATAGCAATATCGATGATATTAAAGGCATTTTACACATTAAAGACATTTTTAGCTATTTTTACGAAAAAAACGAGAAACAAAAACAAGCCCACATTAAAAAACACCTCACACAGCCTTTCTTCATCCCCGAATCACGCAAAATCTTCGATATATTAAAAGATTTTCAACACAAACATCAACAAATGGCCGTTGTCGTCGATGAATATGGCGGCTTCTCAGGAATTGTTACGATGGAAGACGTCCTTGAAGAGATCATTGGGGATATTAAAGACGAGTCTGACAATGAAAAAGAGACTGTTATCAAACTTGCTGCTAATAAATTTTCCATTGACGCCCGCGCCGACCTAGAAACGATCAATGACATCACAGGTTTAACCCTTGAAAGTGATAAAGCTGAGACACTTGGTGGGTATATCATTGATCTGCTAGGCTACGTGCCTAAGTTGGGGGCAATCGTTTCTAGTGATGAAGTTCACTTTAAAGTAAAACACAAACGCGGAAATAGCCTTATTCGCATCCACGTCAAATTACCCGAACAAAATCAGAAAAAAAATCATAAATCCCACGCACCCGCCAAATCCTCAACCAAAGAACGCTAAACCGTACGCATAATCCATTCCTTTTTCAATGGTTAATTTAGACATTCTCCTCAGCTAATTGGTCCCTTGTCCTTTCACCCCACTTCATAGACATGCATTGATAGGATTTATAGGAATTTATGGACATTGATGAACATTTATTATAAACGATTACAAATCTCACCCCTTATCTCATCTTTTTTGACCAGCCAATGCCCAGAAATCACAACTCACCTATAAAAATCACAACTCACCTATAATTTACCTACAATTTACCTACAATTCACCCTATACAATCGTTGATTTCCACCCGCCGTATCCACTTTAATACTACACTTAAGTATAACGTACTAAAAGTATAGCGTACTAAAAGTGGTGATGTGTAATCATTATGGCTCAATTATGCAATTTTTTAAGAAATTCCTGCTCGAGCTATTGACAAAAACAGCTAACACGTATTATAATTGGTATGCATTTCAATGTTATCGTAGAAATATAAATTTTATCTAGTTAGCAGTTCTGAAGTTATTCGCTAAGTTTCTTAAATTTTTAATATGGAAAACCCCATTCAAAAAACGCTAGAACGTATTCGCTCAGAAAAAGTACAATTTGTCAATCTGCAGTTTAGCGATCTGTTTGGGACAGTCCACCAAGTCTCAATACCCGCTAGTAGTGTGACAAAAGACACACTAGCAGAAGGCATTCCATTTGATGGGTCGTCTATTCGTGCCTGGCAAAGCATAGAAAAGTCTGATATGATCTTAAAACCTGACCTTGAAAGTGCTTTTAGCGATCCTTTCAGGCAGCAGAAAACATTGTGTTTTTTTTCTAATATCTTTGACCCACGCACAGGACAACGGTACGAACGCGACCCTCGTTCTATCCTTCTCAATGCTCTTGATTACTTGAAGTCAACAGGCATCGGGACATTAGCCTATATAGGCGCCGAGCCAGAATTCTTTGTTTTTGATGGCATCCGTTATAACTCTGAAAAGCACTTCTCATGTTACGAAATAGCCAGCCGAGAAGGGCCCTGGTCTAGTATGGATGAAGATTCGTTAGGACATAAGATCGAACATAAAAGCGGCTACCTTCCCCTTCCACCGATGGACACGCTAATCGACCTTCGCGCTGAGGTCTGCTCCCACCTCCAGACAATGAACGTCACACCTGAAATTCATCATCATGAAGTCGCCAGTGGCGGTCAAAGCGAAATAGGCACACGATTTAATACAGCCCTCATCACAGGCGACAATATCAATAAACTCAAGTACGCCGTTAAAAATACTGCCGCCCAGCATGGAAAATCCGCCACCTTTATGCCCAAGCCTATCTTCGAAGACAATGGCTCAGGCATGCACGTCCACATCTCGCTCTGGAAGGACAATGTCAATATCTTCCATGGCGATAAATACAGCTCACTCAGTGAAACAGCCCTCTACGCGATAGGCGGAATCCTAAGACACGGCAAAGCCATTCAAATCTTCACCAATCCCACCATCAATTCCTACAGAAGACTGCTCCCAGGTTATGAAGCCCCCGTCAAATTAGCCTACTCCGCAACCAATCGCTCAGCAGCCATTCGTATTCCTTACAGCAGCGATTCTAAGAGTAGGCGTATAGAATTTCGTTGTCCTGATGCATCAGGCTCCACATATTTAACCTTCGCGGCAATAATCATGGCAGCCATTGACGGCATTAAAAATAGAATTGACCCAGGCCAGCCTATTGACAAAAACCTCTACAACCTCCCTCCTGAAGAATTGCAGAAACTCCAATCCACTTCTCATGATCTCTCAGAAGCCATTACCGCGTTCTATAACGACCAAGAATGGCTTAAAGCAGGTAGTGTTTTCACCGATACTATGTTAAATGCGTATATTGCTTATAAACAGGAATTTGAGATCGAACCTATCAAGTTGCGCCCTAATCCTTACGAATTTTCTCTTTATTACCATGTTTAAATAGTTTTTTTAAAAATTTTGGAAATTTTAGATTTTTTATTAATTTTTAGCTTTTTTGACTTGACTTTTTGTTTTTTTTCTGTTATACTTATACTAGAGGGTATTTGTTAATATCATTAATATTATTGCTATCGGACGCGTTTTTGGAATTTTTGATGCTTCACAACATCTATTATAATTTCGACTGATTTGTAGAAAACGCGTTTCTTCTCCCCCCCATTTAACTCCTTTTATGGGGGGGGTTTTAGTGTTTTTCACTAAATTATCCCTTAAATATGCTGTAAAAGTTGCTTTATTCCTCTTATGAAGAGGGATATATTTCACTACTTTACCCCTGATCTACTGTTGTGCTGGCTGGTTTGTTCCTGTTCTCGTGAGCAGAAACAATTCTGATCCATTCTCGGCGCGTTTTTTGTGATAAAACCACTTCTTAGCCAAAGTCTATTTTAAGCGTCTTCAGCTATGAATTTCTCAGCAAAATTTAAATTTTCTTGTGTAGGGTTTCTTCCCAACATACGACAGATCTCAGAAATAATCCCAGCGTCACCCAATTTCTCAATATTAGTGACGGTATTTTCGTCCTGTGCCTTCTTCTCGATAAGAAAATGCCTGTCCGCAATACGAGCAATTTGTGGAAGATGTGTGATCACTATAATCTGGCGATTCTCACTAAGTGACTTGATCTTAACAGCAAGCTTAGCTGCCGTAAGACCGCCTACACCTACGTCTATTTCATCGAAGAGCATTGTTCCGACAATGATCTTCTCAGATAACAACTTTTTAAGAGCAAGCATCATTCGTGACAATTCACCGCCTGAAGCGATCTCTCTAAGCGGTTTGGCTTTCATCTCAGCAGCAGCCCGGTACAAAAACTCTAATTTATCAAACCCCTCTCCCCTCAACCGTTTAGCTAGCATCTGAGGAGAAGGACTTGTCTTAGCTAAATTCTCAGGCCGCACCCATACCTTAAGAGAGCCTTCTGCCATACCTAAGTCTTTAAGTTCTGCTTCAAATTTTTCTTCAAATAATGCAATGCCCGCTACACGTTTTTGATGTAAGACCAACGCACGCTCAAGCGCCTGGGCGGTAGCTACTTTAATCTCTTTAAGAAGCTCTTCGATAGTCGCTTCACTATTTTCTAGGAATGTTAACTTAGCGGTCACCTCGTCGTATTTTTTATGAAGTTCTGCAGCGTCCAATTTATATTTTTTTTCAAGTAGCTCGATGCCAGCAAGCTGCGACTGCACTTCATCTAGCTGCGATCCGATATCACTTCGATCAATGTCTTTTATAAGCGGCGTCACAATGCTTTCTACCGACGCCAGACAACCTTCTAACTCTCCATAAACCTTAGCATAATAATTGGCGCTTAGTTCATGAGAGGATGAAGCAGAGCCTTTTTGAATAATCTGCATTGCTTTACTTAGGGTAGCTAGCGTTGTTTCTAGTGAAGTTAGCGTTGTGCGCGCTGCTTTTTCAAAATGAAGTAATTCGGCTGCAATTTTTTCACGCTGTTCTAACCCTGCTAAACGGTGCTTGAGTTTTGTGTAATCGACACCTGCTACGAGGTGTTCTGCCAGTTCGGTTTTTGTGAATTGCAGAAAATCTTTTTGCTGTGCCCAGCTGTCCTTGTTTTTAACGAGCTCTGCGTACTTCTCACGAAGTCCTTTGAGATGTCGGTAACTGACCTGATAGCGCTTTTTTATTTCCTTGTAACCTAAGAAAGCATCAAAAAAATAGATGTGATTGGCACTTTTAAGTAAATACTGGTTTTGCCGTTGCGAATGAATATCCACTAACAGTGGTGCCACTTGCTCTAAAAATTCCACTTTCACAGGAATGTTATTGATAAAGTAATAGAGTTCTCCTTTTTTAGAAACCATTGTCAAAATGGTGTAACAGCTGGTTTCATTCTCACAAGAAGCAAATACTTCCTTGCGTTGCTGTATGAGTGCCTGCTGTGAGAGTGGCTGCGTCGCTGCTTGTTCGGTGGTAGGCGGGGGCGCCGACGTCTTTGTTTCTGCTTGCAGATACTTATTTATTAGTCGTGAAAGCTCTTCTTTTTCACCAAGTTCAAATCTCAATGCAAGACTGACATAAGACGCCCTAGGATGAACCACGTCCTTAGTCACTTTCCCCCCCAAGCAAATACTCAGTGCGCCGAGCACGATTGATTTTCCAGCGCCAGTCTCACCCGTAATGACATTGAACCCCTTAGAAAAATCTAATTCTGCTTTTTCTATAAACAAATAGCCTTTAATACTCAGTCGCTTTAACATCTTTCTTTGTTCTTCAAATTGATTTCTGGCTCATTGTCTGATTCATCGTTCATGCCACACCATTTAAGCTAAGCTAACAAACTCTAACCGCCTTAACTGACCGATGCTAACAAGTTTACTAATTTATAATCGGTTTTATAACGGTCTAATATGCGCCCATCAGACAATCCACACAAACAATGCAGCACAAACGGCTCAGTACGTGTAGTTCCATAACCTTTATATAAAATATATTTCTGCTTATTGTTATTAATGCAGCTTTCCCCCCAATGTAAATACAAATGCTTAGGGTCTAAGTCCGCTAAAACGCATTCTCTGTCAATCGTTATCCAGATAAAGAATTGACGGTAACTTGACTGATGACTTTTTTAATAAGAGAGACATTGTGGCGATGACCTGTAGCGCGGGCGGTGATTTTCCCATAAATCCCAGTCCCGAGTAGATAAAAATCACCTAATATGTCTATAATCTTATGACGAGCAAATTCATTTGGAAAACGCAATTTAGAATTAACCACGCGATTATCATGGAGCAGTAAAGCATTACCCAAGTTAGCTCCCAGTGCCATTCCCGTCGCCTGCAAGTGCTGTGTTTCATCTAGAAACCCAAACGTGCGGCATGGAGCTATTTCACGTTTAAATAACACTTGACGGTCTTCAAAATCAAATTCAACTTCATGGTACTGATTGCCATACTCCTTAGGCAAATCCAATTGATAAGCAATCTTAAACCCATCGTAAGGTTCCAGCCGAATAAACTTAGGCTCCACACTCGCTTTCTCCTCCCACGTATAACGTTCTTTGACTCTAAAGACACGCTTCATCGCATCCTGTTCTTCGATGCCAGCAGCTTCCAATGCTTCACAGAAAGGCAATGCCGATCCATCTAAGATAGGAACTTCATTAGATACTTTCACGCGAACATTGTCAATGCCATAAATATGAAAAGCCGCCATAAGATGTTCGATCACATTCACCTTAAAGGTTCTGCATTCTAACATCGTAGCGTAATCAGTCGATCCCACATATCCTGCTAACGCAGGGACGGTATGTGCTGTTGCGATGTCTTCAAAAATAATTCCACTTCCAACAGGAAGTGATGACAAAATAAGTCCTGTTTGATCGCCACTGTGAAGTCCGATGCCATTAAGCACAATATTTTTTTTTATAGTACGCTGGGGCAGAGTGGTCTCTTCTAGACAGGCGCTAGGGATATGAATTTCTTGTTTGGCATTGACGCGTTGTCCTTCCTGTTCTAGGATCTGCTTGATTTTTGCGAGCAATACGTCGGGGAGAAATGGCTTTTCTAGGAAATCTATAGCACCCCTCTTAAATGTTTGTGTTGATAGCGATATATTGGCATGACCTGACATGACCATCACGGGTATTTTAATGTCGTTTTCCTGCAATTTTCTCAAAACAAGATATCCGTCCATCTCAGGCATCCACACATCTAACAGGATAAGCGCAGCGTCCCCACCAGCAACCAAATACGCTAAGGCAGTCTTCGGCTCAGAAAAAAATTCACAGTCATATCCCTGTTCGGTCAATAACCGCTCAATGCTCTCACCTATATGTTTTTCGTCGTCTATAACAATAATCTTTGCCATCGCTAGCACAAGTCTCTTCGATACAATTATTTTTCATGAAGGCAACATTAGTATTGCTGCGGTGATTGTACATATAACGTTATATTCACACTAAGTATTTATCTAATACCACTGATCCAATACTATTGATCCCATACCCTTGAATTTACTTACTTGCTTACTTGCTTGATTTTATTTACATTGCTGGCTTAAGAAGTTTTACCCGTAACGTTTTTAAGTGCCGTTAACAATGTCTTCATGCGTTTGTAAATAAATTTAAGTCTATATTCCTCTTTATCCATTGCAATCAATCGTGCGCGTTCACGTAGATTGAAATTTCCCATCTGTGCTGCGATTGCATACGAATCGTCTAGCTTTCCATTGATTTTCAATGGAGACCCCAATAGAGACTTATTGGCTAGGGAGAAATATTCATGATCAAAATACGCAAAGCCACCTTTCTTTTTGATAAGATCGCAGATCTCAATAAACATGACATTGACCTGTTTTTGCAGCCGCAACCCCGAGTGGCGTTCTACAGAAGTAGCCTGAGCCTCATCGAAATCGTCCCATTTCACATCGTTATTGAGCTGGGGATCGACTTTATGTACTGAATTTGCTATGATTTCATTGCGATCAGAAGCGACTGAAGAAGCCGTTAACTTATCATTACGAAAAACAACATCGCCTCCACTGTAAAGATGCAAGCCATCCATACGTGTCTCAAATGAAAACAATTGAAAAATACGTTTCCCACAGACGGTAATACGCGACGTGCCTCCTTTTAATGACCGTTTAACCTTGAGCACTTCCACCTCCGTTCCATAAGGCAACAATTTTTCTCCTAAGATGGGGATAATTCCAAAACCGTGATCATTTTCTTCACATTGATGAACCAATTCTGCGTAGCGCTCCTCAAAGATGTACAATTCCAGCTTTTCACTAGGCAAAACAGCGATATTGAGCGGGAAAAATGGCAACCGTTCTTTTTTAAGCGATGTGTTCATGTCCTAATGAATGAGTCCGTATTATCGATTGATAACCAGCCAATCAAGCCCTAGCAGTCCAATGCAGACTTACTTCAATGCCCCTATTTAAGTATAGCATAGTTGTCATGTTATTTTTTGCTGGTGTTCAGTTTAAATTTCTTTTGAAATTTCTCTACACGTCCCTCAGCATCGACAATTTTATCACTTCCCGTATAAAATGGATGTGAAGCACTAGATATTTCCATCTTAAAAATAGGATATTCCTTCCCATCTTGCCATTTGACTTTTGTTTTGCCCGTCAAAGTCGATCGTCCTAAAAATTCAAAACCACTCGCCGCATCTTTAAACACAACAGGGTGATAATCAGGATGAATGTCTTTTTTCATAAATCTCTTCTCTCATCAATTGTTAAACTTACTGCTTTCAATATAAGTCTTATAATTTTATAAGTCTTATGATTTTAATAATAAATAAAAAAAATTCTTAACCCGCAGCCCTTAAAACCGCAGTTCTTCATATATCATACAATGGATATACTATTCCTACAAGTCCTTCATCACCAGTGATTAATCATATAAAAACACAACGATTAACTCCAAAAACATAGTAAGAAACTCGCTCATAGCTCGCTCATAGTAAGACGTTCACTTTATGCAAATAATTTTACACTTTACTACAACAAAAAAGCCTAGTGCATAAAAAAAGGCCTAATACATTGATAAAAAGTCTAGCAACTCAATTGATCCTAATTGACCCCAATTGATACCAATTGGTCCTAATTGATACCAATTGACTTCAAATTTCACTTCGATTTAACCTCAATTTCACCTCAATTTCACTTCAATTGACTTTAATTTTGCCTCAACTTCGCTTCAATTGATTTCAATTGATTTCAGTTGACCTCAATTTCATTTCAATTCGCTTTAAATAACGACAACATCGAGAATAAAATCATTATCATTGCATATTTCCTATAATTAAGAAGCGTGTACTAGAATAATGCCATACCTAATTTTATGCATTGAAGTCTTATGCATTGAAATTTAACCCATTCAAGCTTTAAGTATTGAAATTTACCCCATTCAAACTTTATGCATTGAAATTTACCCCTTTCAAGCTTTATGCATTGAAATTTAACCCATTCAAGCTTTATGCATTGAAATTTACCCCGTTCAAGCTTTATGCATTGAAATTTAACCCGTTCAAGTTTTACGCATTGAAATTTAACCCTTTCAAGCTTTATGCATTGAAATTTAACCCATTCAAGCTTTATGCATTGAAATTTGACCCGTTTAAGTTTTATGCATTGAAGTTTTATCGGTTCAGGTTGGGAACATTTAGATATTATGCGCTTAGGCGTTATGCGTTTTTAATTTTTAAGGCTTCGCATTGTATGATATAATTAATGTAGAGCTAATAAAAAAATTGTTGTTTTTAAAGAAAATTCAGTTATTATTATAATAGGTGATTTGCTGAGATTAGCTGCTCTTTTCGTATTTTTAATTGTGCTTAGCGCTAAACATTAACGACCCTTATGAAAAACACAGCCCACATTAAGGGCACACAGCGTATATTACGTAGTGTATTTAATGCACACAGCATACATTGCGTAGTGTACTAAGTGTACACCAGCGTATATTGCATATATTACAGCGTGTCCTACGCATAATAAGAGAAGAGAAGCACTGGATAAATAGAAATACAAAAAGAACATCACAAAATACAAGATCATTACTTTAATCACTTTTTTTTATAATTGGGTTCATCATGTACGGAAGTTTCCTTACCCCTGGCGTCAAAAACCTTATCGTTATCAATGTTATCGTCTTCTTACTGCAGGTGATCACAGGCCGTATGGATGAATACAATTCATTTATGCTAAGCCATTTTGCCCTCAATTACGCAGGAATCATTGAAAATTATCAAGCGTGGACGGTTTTTACGTACATGTTCTTGCACGGGAGTTTCTGGCATCTATTTTTCAATTTACTTGCCCTATTTTTCTTTGGGTGCGAGATAGAACGGACGTGGGGCACACGCAATTTTATAAAATTTTATCTGATGACCGGGCTTGGTGCGGGCGTTTTTATCTTTGCTTATGAAGCCCTTAAAGGCATTTTACTTGGGGCTGTTCCGTTTAATTTCACGATCGGCGCAAGTGGTGCATTATTTGGTGTTCTGCTCGCTTATTCGCTTGTATTTAGCGAGCGTTATATCACGGTGCTCCTCTTTTTTGTCATTCCTGTTACGCTCAAAGCAAAGTATTTAATAGTTGCTTTATTGGGTATTACGATTGTCTTCTCAGCGTTTTTTGTCCAGAACATCTCACATGCAGGTCATATTGGCGGTGTGGTGAGTGGAATGCTCTTTTTCCTGTTTTATCGCAATCATTCTCTATTCTCGCATCCTTACAAAATTCTCAGATCATGGATTGTAAAACCTTTTCAACGACACCCGCGGGCGATCCGTCCGGTGTCTACTTACGAACGCACGGCTAAAAACAAGTTCTCATTCAAAACCCTTACTAAAACAAAATCTTCACTACCCCTCGATGAAACCATCATGGATGAACATGAAATAGAACTCAAAATAGACGAACTGCTCGATATTATCTCCCAGAAAGGACTCAAATCTCTCTCCAAAGAAGAAAAAGAATTCCTTAATCGCGTGAGCCTCCTCTATCGTCATAAATTCCCAAATTAACCCCCTCCTTATAAATATTCTCCCCCATCTCCCCTTTCTTGCTACCAGACGACACACTAGCCAATTTTTATATCCAAAATCTTATTTTATATCTAAAATCTTTAAAATAAAGCGTTTATAGAGGAAAATCAGTCTTTTTTAGTAAAATAAAATTTTCTTTAAGAAATAAGTTTTTTCTATTGTATGGAATAGACCTAGTGATAGCCCTATTTATAAGAAAATTCTGAAATTTATCCCGTTATTTCCCATAACCACTCACTGCTTTACCCCCAAACACAGCTTAAAATCACTACTCTTCTCATACAAAATCACCCATTATACTTGTAAAGGGTTTAAATTCAAAATTTACACCTACATTGCCGTAAATTCACTATATATCACGGTATTATCACGATATAATACCTTTCTACGATTAATAATTGAAAACTAGAATTCATTGATTGCTATCCATTATCAAATTGACTAAAAATCTCCTTAAAAATACGCTGCCATGACATCACTACTAAACACCTGGTTTAAGGGTCTAAAGAAGTCTAATTCTGTCCTCGTCATTCATATCCTCCCCAGCCATCGCCTCAGAGGATTCCAACTACGCCTAAGTAAACCTCTTATCAGAAGTATCCTCTTCATGCTAGCAATACTGCTTAGCTACACAATAGGCACAAGTCTTCTAGCACTCAAAAATGAATTAGAACTGTGGAAACTAAACCATCACAATAAACGTATAAATAACCTCATCACAGCATATCATAACCACCTAAAAACGCATTCGATTGCCATTGCTCCCCAAGAAACTTATATCAGCAATCAACTCGCCAGCTGGACTAACCTAAAAGCTTCCTCTTCACTCGCCATAGGTGGTGGCACCCCCCAAAAAAAAACACGCCGCCCAGCAGACCTAGCACCCCCAACCACGCTCGCCTCGTCTAGTAACTTCTACCAAACCGCACTAGAAGAAAAACAAAAATTATTACTCGCCGCACCCGAACTCATCAACGTCCTAAACCAAGACCTCGACACCATTGAAGCCAATAAACAAGTCCTAAGTAATCTTTATCGCGAAATCACCAGTCACAAAGGACTCATATCCGCGCTGCCTATCCTGTGGCCAATCGAAGGCGGCTGGGGTGAAATTAACACAACCACCACAGAAACAACACCTTCTAACTACACCGCCACCACGACTTCCTCGAATAGCCCCTTCCATACAGAAACTACCATCCGCGTCCTCCCCAATACACCCGTCATAGCAACCGCTAACGGTGTTGTCCGTAACCTAACACGCTCACTAACCGACCCGCTAGCATGGAATATCACCATAGAACATGATTACAGCATTCAAACCTTTTACAGAAATATCTACAATCCCAACGTTAAAGTAGGTGATCTCGTCAAAAAACAACAACACCTCGGACAAACAGGACACACGCTCGGATACAATATAAAAATCGCTGAACACTTCGCATCACCAGCAGCATTTAGCTTCATTCGTTATTAACATCCCTCCCTCCCCTTCTCTCTCTCAATTAGGCTACTAGCGATCAGCACCCTGCAAGCCCCTACACCTTCATACTGATAATACTGTGCCTCATTACTTCGACACACATTGTCATCTGACTTTACCGCAGTCACCTCCCCTAGCCGATCACCTCACCGAAGCACACGCACTAGGAATCGATCATATCTTCGACGCAGGTCTCATTCATTCAGACATTGAAAAACGACTGCAACTGCTCTCAAGTCCACATTCCTCAAGTAAGCCCACAACAAATACGCTCCCACCCACCAGTCCTAAAATCTTAATAGGTGGCGCCATTGCCCCGCATTCAGACTTAGACCCACTTAAACTTGATAATGCCCTAGCGCAATTAGAATTTTACGCGCGTACTAAAAAAATTGCCGCCATCGGTGAAATAGGCTTAGAATATTTCCACATAACCGATCCCGCCCATCATAAATTCCAAAAAAAATTGCTTCATGAACAGCTCCTACTGGCTAAAAAGTACCACCTTCCCGTCGCACTCCACCTGAGAAGTAGCGAAACAAAAAGTGCCTTCAGAGATGCTTATACCCTCTTAAAAAACATTCACCTGACGACTCCTATTATATCGCATTGCTTTACTGGAAATGCTGCTGAGGCGAGGCTGATGTTAAAACTCGGAGCGTTTCTTTCCTTTGCAGGTATCGTGACGTTCAAAAAATCCACTCATCTTCAAATAATCGCAAGCCAAATACCACTTGAAAAAATGCTCATTGAAACAGACGCTCCCTATCTAGCGCCTGTGCCTATGCGAGGAAAGCAGAATAGAACCGCTTACCTCCTTCACACACAAAAATTTATCGCCCAATTAAGAAAAATGCCAGCACACACCCTAGCCGCCGAGCTCGTTAAAAACGCTTGTACTGCCTACGTACTACCTAGCTCTTAAAAAAAACCATCATCCAACAGCAACTAGCCATATACTTGATGAGGTAGCCACGTAATAATATCTCTAAAGAAGAACAAAACAATCAATACTAATAATTGGATGATAATAAACGGAATCACCCCCATATAAATATCACGGGTCAGAATAGACTTCGGAGCGACGCCACGCAGATAAAACAATGAAAATCCAAACGGCGGCGTTAAAAACGAAGTCTGGAGATTGATAGCTATCATCACACCAAGCCAGATCGGGTCCATTCCAAGCGACATAAGTACAGGACCAACAATAGGCACCACCACAAACGTTATCTCAATAAAATCAATAAAAAACCCAAGCACAAACATAAGAAGCATCACAGACCAGAACGCAGCTACACTCCCACCAGGAATGCCCGTCAGCATCTCCTCAACAATAACATCACCACCCAATCCTCTAAATACCAATGAAAATATCGAAGCACCGATTAATATCATAAATACCATACTGCTCTGAAAAGCAGCCGTGTACATCGCAGAACGCAATAAGTTAAGATTGAGTTTACGCTTAAATAAGGCAAGCAGTAACGCCCCCACACCACCCACAGCCGCCGCTTCAGTCGGTGTCGCAAGCCCTATCAAAATAGAACCTAAAACTAAAACAATAAGCAATATCGGTGGGATAAGCGCACTGATAAGACTGAGCGTGAAATGCCATTTACCACGCGCCATCAATTCTCTACGCTCTGCTAACGGAATGGGGGGCATTGACTTAGGAAAGATAACTGTTGCTATAGCTAAATAGATCAAATAACAAGCCACCAACAACATACCAGGTAAAAGCGCTCCTAGGAAAAGATCGCCCACCGATACCGCATCAGGCGAAAAACTTCCCTGTTCGATTTGTGATTTTTGATATGCCGCCGAGATAACATCTCCTAACAACACTAAGACAATAGACGGAGGAATGACTTGCCCTAGCGTTCCTGAAGCGCAAATAGTCCCTGTTGCAATGCGTGGATTATAGCCGCGTCGTAGCATTGTCGGCAAAGCAAGCAATCCCATTGTTACAACGGTTGCTCCCACGATACCTGTAGAAGCGGCCATTAACATGCCAACCACAGTGACCGATATAGCCATTCCGCCACGCAATGAACCAAAGAGCAAAGTCATGTTATTGAGGAGTTTTTCAGAAATATCTGACTTTTCTAGCACTGCCCCCATAAAAATAAATAACGGTACGGCTATCAAAAGTTCATTTTTCATGATCGTGTAAATACGATTGGGGATAGCTTCTAGAAAACTGTATTCGAAATACCCCAACAAAATTCCCACAAACGCAAAAAGCAGTCCTGTCCCCGCCAAAGAAAACGTCACAGGATACCCCATAATGAGTACTGCTATCAATATACAGAATAAAATGATTGCTAAATACTCCACAGCTTGAAATCCTCAAAAAAAACCACTGCTACAAATTCATCTCAGCTACAATAAAATTTATTTCAATAACACCCATCCTAATATCTACAAATACAAGCTAGCTCGTGTGATCACTCCCACTCTTCCTTAGTAATATGCCCCGTTAAGAACAAACTGTGGCGTACAATATCAGCGATCCCTTGTAAAATAAGCATAGCCGGGGCGATTAAGATGAATGTTTTAAGTAAGAAGACACCAGGCAATCCCGCCGCTTCGATAGAACGCTCCCAATATTTCCACGACGCTGCAACGTAATTTAATGAAATATAAAACCAGAACACCGTAACGGGAAATAACAATGCAATCGTACCGATGAGATTGATTTTTGCTTTGCCTTCATCAGACTGCTTGCTATAATACAAATCAACGCGCACGTGATAATGACGTCTCAATCCATACGCTGCCGTCAATAAAAATGCTATTGCATGCATATAAACAACACTTTCTTGGAGTGCAATTGACCCTGTCCGAAATCCATAACGTAATATAGCAATAAAAGCAGACATAAACGTGATCCCAATGATGAATGCCGCACTCCATTTGGCAACCACTTCATTAAATCGGTCTAAGCCGACCATGATCCGTTTGAGAAAAGCGATCTTAAAATTGGTTTGAGAAGTCATATTCGTCTTCATGGCTAACCTTTTTTAAGCGGCGATTGATTTAATTGCCTGCGACACCGTTAGGTTCATGACTAGCCCTTTTTAATAACGATAGACTTGAAAGCAATTGTTTTCACTACTGTATAACCTCGCTGCGCGCTTCTAGGTAAGCGCGTTCACTAAATTCGCTCCACGTGGCGACATTGATTAAAAATTGATTGTAATCTAGGTAAATCTTGGAAAAAGCAGCATCGTTAGCGTTTAACGCAGCAATCACTTGCTGAGACATTTCATGTGAATGCTCGATAACATCGTTAGGAAAAGGACGAATTTTTATATCTGAGCGTTCGGTTAAAATATGCGTTAGTCCAGTAATGTTTTTATAGGTGTATTCAGCCATCATACTCATATTAGCCGCTTGTGCGGTGTAAGTGATTATGCTCTTAAGGTCTGCTGGCAAGGCACTAAAAATCTCACGATTGATGATAAGCTCAACGGTCGTTGTTGGTTCTTGCCATCCTGGGTAATAATAATACTCAGCGGCTTTATGAAATCCCTGGGGAAGGTCGTTAGCAGGGCCAGACCACTCTGCAGCGTCTAGCGTTCCCGTAGTCAAGCTAGAGAAGATCTCTCCTGCTGGCAAAACAACAGGGATGCCCCCCATTTTAGCAAAAACCTCACCGCCAAGACCAGGAATGCGCATGCGTAGTCCTTCGATATCGGTTAGCGTATTGATCTCTTTATTGAACCAGCCGCCCATCTGGACTCCTGTCTGTCCTGCTGGGAAAGGAACGATGTTCATCGTGGCATAAAGTTCTTGCCATAACTTAAGGCCTGTACCGTGATAGAGCCAGGCATTCATTTCATTAGCTGTCATACCATAAGGCATGGCGCCAAAGACCTGGAGGGCATTTACTTTGCCACGCCAATAAAAGCTAGCCGAATGCCCGAGTTCTGCCACACCACTAGTAACGAGATCAAGCACCTCTAAGCCACTCCCCAGTTCTCCTGCCCCATAAACAGTCACTTTAATCCGTCCGCCGCTAAGCTCGGTGAGGGTTTCAGCAAAATAATTCGCCCCCGTGCCTACGACTGGAAAGTCCTTAGGCCACGCCGTTACCATTTTCCAATGCTGTGGTTTATTGTTATCACTCAATGCAGACGCCGCGTCGTTATTATTATCTGCAAACCAGGTAGTTTCATTGAAACATCCCACCACGATAAACCCAACAGGACTCCATAAGATCATTTTTAAAGTATTTTTTAAAACCGTTCTACTGAGCACCCGCATCGCCTTATCAAATATCATATGAGTCAAAAATTTATTATAAAAGTAGATTGTCTCCGATCTAGTAAACAGCCGTAAAAAAGGTGTCAATCTAATACACCCGTATACAAAAATACGCTTATTGTATTAAAGATATATTATAAAGATTGACACCTTAGATCAGAAGCACTATACGGTCATATAGGAAGCTACTTTAAATTGTTTTTACGTGCATTGAGATAAGCGAGTTCAGAGATTTCATGCCACGTATCTGCTTGTTTTCTAAACGTTATAAAAGAATCATAGATCTCTTTAGAAAGTTCATCACGCAAACTTTCTTCTTTAAGGATTTCCTCTGTGACACGAGCAAATTCTTTAAGAACATCGTTAGGAAAGCGACGCAACTGCACGTTATGTTCATTGATAAGCGTATTTAGAGCTTGATTATTCCGTGCTGTAAAATCAGCTAGCATGTCCATATTAGCGGCTTGGGCTGCGATACGAACGATGCTTTGCAGGTCTTCAGGCAGCGCGGCTAGGGCTTCTTTATTGACAAATGTTTCAAGTGTTGTCCCTGGTTCATGCCATCCTGGGTAGTAGTAAAATTTGGCTGCTTTGTAAAAACCAAACGCGAGGTCATTGTAGGGACCGACCCATTCGGTAGCGTCAATGGTGCCTAGTTCGAGGGCAGCAAAGATCTCTCCTCCTGGCAAGCTTATTTGTTCACCACCTAATCTATTGAGGACTTCACCGCCGAGGCCTGGGATGCGCATTTTGAGTCCTTTGAGATCGGCGATAGACTTGATTTCTTTAGTGAACCAGCCGCCCATCTGCACGCCTGTATTTCCTGCTGCGAGTGGAACGAGATTAAAATCATTATAAACACGTTCCCATAACTCGAGTCCTCCGCCATGGTAGATCCAGCCATTCATCTCTTGCGCTGTGAGGCCGAAGGGGACGGCTGCGAAAAATTGTGCTGCGGGAGCCTTACCTTTCCAGTAATACGCTGCGCCGTGTCCCATTTCAGCTGTGCCGCGCGACACTGCATCGAAGCTCTCAAAAGCACCGACGAGCTCACCTGCGCCATAGACTTTAACAGTCAATCTGCCACCACTCATTTTTTCAATAACCTCAGCGAGATTATTAGCGCCTGTGCCTAGCCCCGGGAAGTCCTTAGGCCACGTGGTGACCATTTTCCACTCAAAACTCTCTCCGCTAGCAGACCCATAACCACCGCCTTTGTTATCACCACAACTTATCAATGCCAGTAGTAAAATGCCCATCGTTGCTAAAAGCAAGCATTTCTGACCGTACTTTATCACTAAGCGATATAGATTTTTAGTATTTTTCATAAACATATTTTTTGACCCTGTCAATTATTTTTAATAAATGAGTTACTTCGTTAAACTATTAAATACAATTCAGTTGATACCGTTAAAACAAACCCTGATTTTTAGCAAAAACCTATATACATTAAGTTATCATTATAAATTATATTATAAAAATCTCTAATTTCTCAAGAAAACGCCGTCGTTATATGTACTTTTAAAGTAAATATCCCTAGTTTGCTAGCAAGTACCCGTGCCTAAATAAAGCATCTTTATAGCAAGGTTCAATGATAAAATCGTATAAGATGTAGCTAGCACCGTAATATTTTGCTATATTAATATTTAACATTACTTAACGTTTTCTAGATGAATTGAATGAATATTATCTACCTATTTATTGAAAAGCTGGGCATTGTTGGTGCCATACTTAAATCGAAGTTGGCAAAATTTAGTTTATTTAACGAACAAAGAAAGGATGCAAAAGCTATCCTCCGTGTCATAGTCATCACCTTAATAATAACAGCCGTAGCACAGATAAACGGCTACAGCGCCGAAGTAACGGCTAATGAAAGTGATAATCCTATAAACGAGACCGGTACTCAGTCCAGTCAGAGCCCCCCAATCACCGATAAAGTTACGCTTAAACCATTAGCAGCGGACATTGCTGTTCCAGACGGGAAGATCAAATTTAGACGCTCGTTCGAAGCAGGTGAAAGACTACAGTTTAAAATCAGATTCCTAGGGCTCTCAGGAGGAACAGCCGTTATGTCCGCACTTCCTAGCAAAGATAACAAGTTAATTACGTTTAAAATCGAAGCGTATACCGCACCATGGGTTGAGAAGGTTTATAAATTACGTCTTTCACTAATTTCCAAGTCATTACTCGCTAATTATCAAACACTTCGTTACACAGAAGACAAACGTGAAAATAAACGCGTCTATTATAACGTTCAAGACTTTGACCTCAAGCGTAACCACTACACATTCGGTCACTTACAAGACGGTCTTTTCAAAATAACCAATGTTGACTACAACCAGATTCCTGAAGGTGGAGTAAGCGTTGCAGCAGCATTTTACTTCTCACGGACAATTGATCTTAATATTGGCACTACTATTTATCGCAATTGCTTTTTTAGAGAACGGTATTTTCAAATTGGCATTGAGCCTATTGAAATAAAGACGATTAGGACTAGCTTTGGAAGAAAAGAAGTGATCGTTATTCGTCCGCTACTCAATAAAACTGAGGTGATTGATGGACAAGAAGACCTACTTATCTACTTATCCAATGATGTGACACGAATTCCGCTACGCGCAGACTTCATCACCAAATACGGCATTATCAAAGCTATTTTAACGGATTACTCCTCTAATCCTAATTCTTAAAATGACTGCAGCTTTTTTCTGCAGACAATTGACACCAATGTATTTTTAATTGTATTTTTAAATGAAGAGACCGCTAATTTCTGGATACAGGGCAATAGTTTGTTAGAAATTGAAACCTATGCCGCCGCCGAATCCATTGTTGAGTGCGTCATAATGGGCATAAAATAATAGCCTACGGACACTCAGCGAGAGCCCGAGTAAGGTCGTGAAGTTTTGCCTGAGTGTCGGTTCGCTAGCTGAATAGGCAGCTGAGGAGCTGACGGTGAAATTATTCTTATAACCAAATTGAAAATCTAGAAAAACTTCACAACATATATAGCTGAGGCCGAACCATTCATTTAAACTGTAGCTGATCTGGGGGCCTATTGCAAAGGTGAACAGTGTAGCGGCTGTTTGAGAATAATTGAAATAAATCCGTGCACCTAGTGGATCAACGGCAATAACACCCAGTGAAAAGAAAATCCCGTAAATCCCAATCACAGGCAATCGCACTCCTATAAAATTTGTAAACAGTAGTGCTGTATTGTCTGCAATATACACTCCTAACGAAAAGCGATAAGCGAGATTGATCTCTTTAAAGGAAACATAGATACTGTAACGTTTGCCCCAGACAACTTCGTGGGTATCGACGTCGTAAATATTGATATCGAGAATGCTTCTATCCGAAAGCCGAAAGAAATATATGCGCGCGTAATAATCTTTATTGTCGGCAACGAGTGTTTCAGTGATTTCAGCATTGTCCTGCGGTCCGTAGGAGAGGACGAATGCTTCTTCAGCTTCGCGGTACTCATATTTGAAGAATTCTTTTGCTTTAGAAAATAGAAAGCGCGGATATTTTTTGAAATAAATACCTTCTAGCTTGAGCGATAAATATTTATTAATCTCTTCTTTATTTTTCTCAGCGTAGACATTGATTGAAACGATGGGAATTTCTTTTCTATAAAGGGCGTGCACAAAGGAATCAATATCAACTTCTGGTTCTATAGGTTCTGGTTCTGCTGGCGGTGGAAGTGAAAATTGCCCGTCTAGTAAGGCGACATCTTTAGGGTCTTCGCCTGAGACTTCTTGTTGTCTGGGGTCTGTTTGTGTTACAGGAGCAGAGCCTTCAATGATGGCATTGTACTCTGTTGTGTAGGCTGCTTCTTCTTGGGCGCGAAGTTTTTTAAATTCGCGTTTGAGACCTTTTTTAGCTAACCGTGTGAGATAATCTATTTCAGAGAAAACCTTAGACGAATACCGTGAAGTCGTCTGCTGTGAAGCGGAATTGTTCTGTCCATATAAAAACGACATTGAGAAGCCTAAAAGAAATATAAGGGCTACTCTCTTTGAATAATTGCCTAATGTGTTCATAACCATATCATCTGCACTTACGTTCATGCTGCAGGTCAAATCAATTAAATCTCCTTAAAAATAGCCACCCAATCCCAAATCCCTAATCAAAATTTGATCTTCATTTCTATAAAATCAGCTATAAAATCACTAAACAACGTTTCATTTCAACCGATTTTCAATGACTTGACTAGAAAATCTGACTCTTTACGATAACGTATTTCAATACTTTATAAACGGCATTATAACCATTATCTTTACATTGTAATACACACCACATCATATAACAACAAGGTTGTTTTTAGATAAAGGGACATCTAGAAAGAGACGTCCGTAAAATTGGGTTGTTATATCAATACACTTCGTTACTTGCTAGATTCGCTAGTAATGATAAGGACTACGGAGAAAATTTCTCTAAAAAACCTGAATCTATAACATAACAATTGCTCTAAAACCGTAACACCTAGAATAAGCACTCAAAATGCACCGTGTACTACTTACATCATTGACATTATTGACATCATTGGTTCGCTGCTGGTTCTTCTTCTAGGTGCCGGTCTCTCTCACCTAAACTTAAAAAGCAGACTGTTAGTCTTATAACCTGCTACGAGAATGAGAGAGAAGTTTGTATAGAAGAACAATGCACTTATATTTAAAAATTAGATACAATATAATAAACAGAGGCTTGACTACGAATCTGAAATAAGATCTTGTCTTTTTTGCCCGCCTTAGCAATAGCCTTCTTAAAGGCATCCACAGAAGGTGTCGGTTTTCTATTGACAGCTTCTATAACATCCCCATTGGAAATGCCGTAATAGGTAAGCGGTGAATTTTCTTCTAATTTTGTGATAACAACGCCGAAAGGCTTTTTTTGATTGTAAGTTTTAAGGTCGTAGTTATTCATATCACGGACAAAAATAGAACGGAATTTTTGTTCATTGGCCTGTGGTTTCGATGGTTTAGCAGAACTTGAAACGACGGCAACCTCGTCTTGTTTTTCAAGGCGAACGCGTTTAGATAGAGTTTTGCCCTCACGAAGAACCTTAAGGGGAACTGTAGCGCCAACTTTCAATTTAGAAATCTGAAAAAGAAGGTCTTTACCATCGCGTAGAACTTTATTGTTAAACACCTTAATAATATCGCCCGCTTTAATACCTGCTTTCTCCGCAGGACTCTTCTCAACAACACGCTCAACGATAACACCCTTGCTATCGGTAGCCAAAGCATCTGCAACATCCTTAGTGATATCTTGATAGTAAATTCCTAACCAACCTCGTACGACCTTGCCACTTGATCTGAGTTCTGAGACAACACTTTTGGCTATATTGATAGGAATAGAAAAGCCAAGACCGATGTAAGATTGTGTCCGTGAGAGAATATTTGAATTGATTCCTATAACTTCTCCACGGAGATTGAGGAGCGGACCGCCAGAATTGCCTGGGTTAATCGCCGTATCGGTTTGAATGAAATTTTCATACTTGTTCGCAATGCCCGTTCTTCCCTTAGCAGAAATAACACCCGTTGTAAACGTATGGGAGAGACCGAATGGATTGCCTATCGCAATAACAATATCGCCCGTTTCAACGGTGTCTGAATTGCCTAAGGGAAGGAAGGGGAAATCGCCTCGTTCTTTTTCGATTTTGAGTAGCGCTATATCGGTATCCGGATCAACGCCCACAACCTTAGCTTTATATTCTTTGTCATGATCACTAAAAAAAATAGCAACCGAACTCGCATCTTTGATAACGTGATAATTAGACACGATATAACCGTCTTTGTTGATGACAAAGCCTGATCCTGCTGAAGTAACTTCACGTTGGGGTGTTCTTGGTCGTTGCCCGAAGAATTTTTGAAAAAACTCTTCGCTGAATTGTCCATAGGGATTATTCCCTGATCTTTTCGCAGTCACCTGAATGCTCACCACAGCAGGAATCGCCTGCTTGGCAACGTGATTAAACGCATTCTGTAAGGACAAAGAAGACAATTCTTTATCGCTGAGTTTATCATAAGCTGCAATGTTCACAATAGATCGATTAGATCCACTTACAGCTACAGAATCATTCGGTGCTTCGGTGTAAAGACGTGCTTCGGACGAAAGCGCAGCAGGACTTTGAATCGTTGTTAGTGGATACCCTAGCAAATAAAGTACTAGACCTGCTCCTGCTAACATTGAAAAGAAGCCCGTACATGCTGTGATTAGGTATAATTTAAGGGTTTGTCGTTCCATTTCTAATGGTACCTCTGTCAGTCAATATTTAATCGTATTCAATAATTGAGTCAATAGATTTCTGATGTTTTATTTATTGAGATTTCTTTCACTTGAAAAATTCAAGAATCTTCTCTATTCTCTATATTAACAACTTCTTATATTTAAATTAAGTGTTTTTGATAAAAAATCAAGTTTTTTTATTGCGTTTTTTATTGCATTAACGTTTATCTCTATAAATTTATCCTTATAAATAAAATTGCTAACTCACCCATAATAATTGTTAACCACCCCTAATTACACACATTTACATAGGTTATACACGTTTACATAAAAAATCCACACCTATTTTTACGCATTCAATGAAAAAAAATTGTTATTAAAATTTTTTACTCGAATTCAATTTTATAGCGAGATGTATTAAAAAATCATGAGAAATCATGCTAAATTTACAAAAATTTACTTTTGAATAACACCTAAAAACATTATATCCTCAAATATCCTTAAATAAGCTGCCTTAACCCATTAATACACGTTACAATTAAAAATATATAGATTATTAATTATAGACTGCTAGCTCAAAAGACTGTATATTTAAGAATCAGGTGTGTATATTTAAGAATCAGGAGTGTGTATTCAAGAATCAGGAGTGTGTATTCAAGGATTGAGACCGTATATTTAAGAATTGGGACTGTATATTTTATAATTAATCCCAATCGTTAAAAACACTTGTAAAGAACTTGTGCGATCTGTAGCTATTTCAAAATCCTGTATGATATGCAAATATTTCATGTGTTTTTCAATTTTTACCTTTATTTTTACGGTTTAATGTAGTTTACTAGCTATGTTATGCACTTTTTTACGTTTACTACTTGACAATATACAAAATAACTCTTAATATTATAAGTATAGCGTACGTGTAATATTATATGGATTGTATAGATATGCGATTATAAAGTATTGATACAGCATTGTATTGATAAGATATTGATACGACATTGACACGTAGCGGTATTATGAATACAGTTTAATTATTATGAATACGGTCTAATTATACGATTTATGAATACGATTTAACAAACCACATCAACATTTGCCCGAATTTATTTATAAATACCCGTCAATAACATATTATTACTTCGTACTGTTATTTTATATAATTATTTTGTAATAATTGTTTCATACTATTATATATCAGTAGATTTATGCCCGTGTATTTGATTAAAACCTAGCAAAACCTAGCATATGACTGAGGATATGTGACCGAGAGTATAATAACCTAGCGTATGACTGAGAGTATGACCGAAAATTTGTTCTTTTAAGAGATTGTTTTAATCGTGTCTGCTAAATCGTATTCTTTCAATATATTTTAATTGACTGACGAACAAAAAGTATTATATTAAATGTGTATTATAATAAATATGGATAGATTATAATTATAATTAATGATGAGAGTTTAATCATGGATAGCGGTCTTACCATTAAAGCACAGCGCGTGATAACACAATACGCCCAAGAAGAAGCCAAAAAACTAGGTTCTGACAAAGTGGAACCCGAACACGTTTTACTTGGCCTCATTAAAGATCAGGACAGTATTGCGGTCAAAGTACTTGAAAAACTAGATGTCAATCTAGAAAAATTACGCTATGGCCTCGAAAACGAAGTTAAAACAGGAATTCCAACCTTACGGATAGGTGAGATCAAACCCTCGGCGCGCATTCAAAAAATACTTAGTTTCAGCTTAGAGGAGTCCAGAACGCTTCATCACCATTACATTGGGACAGAACATCTGCTCTTAGGTATTTTTCGTGAAGACGATAACATTATTCACCAATTGCTCACCACACAAAAGATCACAATCGATGATCTGAGGCGAACAACTGTAGAAATGCTCGGCTTCGGCTCTTTCAATAAATCCCCAGACAATAAAAACCCCCATTCCAACCTTATAGCAGAAAAAAAGGCTATCAAAACACCTACAATTGACAGTTTTTCTAGAAATTTGACCGATCTAGCCAAAGCCAATAGATTAGACCCCGTCATTGCTAGAGAAAAAGAAATTGAACGTGTGATTCAGATCTTATGCCGGCGGACTAAAAATAATCCCGTGCTTATCGGTGAGCCTGGTGTTGGGAAATCGGCTATTGTAGAGGGGCTTGCTATTCGCATCGAGCAGCAAGAAGTCCCTGAGATTTTGCTTTCAAAACGGGTCTTCAGCTTAGACCTCGCAGCTTGTATTGCAGGAACGAAGTACCGCGGCGAATTCGAAGAACGCGTCAAAAACATCATGAATGAAGTACAACGCTCAGGGAATATCATTCTATTCATCGATGAAATTCATACAATTATCGGTACAGGCGGCGCTGAAGGCAGCATGGACGCTTCTAATATCCTCAAACCCCCGCTCAGCCGCGGCGAACTCCAATGCATCGGCGCCACCACGCTCAATGAATATAAAAAATATATAGAAAAAGACAGCGCCCTAGCACGCAGGTTTCAAAAAATCCTTATTGACGAACCCAGTCTAGCTAGCAGCATTGAAATCTTAAACGGACTCAAACATCGCTACGAAGATTTCCACAACTCGCTTTATACTAAAGACGCCCTAGAAAATGCCGTCAAATACGCTAAACGGTACCTCAGTGACCGCAAACTACCCGATACAGCCATTGATCTTATCGACGAAGCGGGATCAAAAGTTCGCATCACAAGATCCAATCGTCCAGCTTCTTTAAAGAACATCGAACTAGAAATCGAAGACCTCTCGCAACGCAAAAAAGAAGTCGTCAAAAAACAAGAATTCGAAAAAGCCGCCGTTCTCCGTGACAAAATTCGTACCCAAAAACAAAACCTAGAAGAAGCCCTTAAAGACTGGCGCAAGCAGCAAAAAACCAAACGTACACGTATCACAAGTACTGATATAGCCAACGTCGTTGAGAGCATTACCGGGATTCCCGTCTCACGCATGGAAAAAAATGAAGCAGAACGGCTACTGACACTAGAAAAAACGCTTAACGAACACATCATCGGACAAAAAGATGCCATTCAAGTGCTCGCACGTGCCTACAAAAGATCAAGAGCAGGCCTCAAAAATCCCAAACGCCCCGCAGGCTCCTTTGTCTTCTTAGGACCTACCGGCGTAGGAAAATCGGAGCTTGCTAAACAATTTGCCGAATTCGTGTTCGGAACGCAATCTGCCCTCTTCAAGCTAGATATGTCTGAATTTATGGAAAAACATACCGTTTCACGATTGCTAGGAGCACCGCCAGGGTATGTCGGCTATTCTGAAGGTGGACAACTTACCGATTACATTCGCAGAAAACCGTATTCTATTATTCTCATGGATGAAATAGAAAAGGCGCATCCCGATATTTTTAATATCTTACTCCAAGTCCTAGAAGACGGCTCACTAACCGACCAACTCGGTCATGTCGTAGATTTTTCTAATACAATCATCATCATGACCTCTAACTTAGGCAGCAAAGAAATGACCGACAGCTCGCCATTTGGCTTCAGAACCCACGAAAACAACCTTTCTTACCAACAACTTAAAGAAATTGCCAATAAAGAGATCAAAAATCAATTCCCACCCGAACTCGTCAATCGCTTAGACGACGTCATCATCTTCAAATCACTAGAAAAATCACACATTCAATCAATCATTGATCTCATGCTAAACGAGATGCGTAAAGATTTTATTGAACAAAAATTCACATTCGACGTCTCCGCCACACTTAAAGACCTTATCGCTAAAGACGGATACAATAAACTATACGGCGCACGCCCACTCAGACGTGCTATTCAAAAATACATTGAAGACCCGCTCTCAGACGCGCTCATCAATAAAACAATCCTTGACGGTTCTCACGTTAAACTAGACTGGATCAATGACAAGATCGTGCTAGAGAAGAAGACAAAAAAATCACCTTCCAGTGCTAAAAAATCTACCACAAGCACCACTAATTCTAAAACAAAAAAATCTTCTCATACCTAAGAACCTAGCCGTTATAATCTCGCTTCGCTGTCCGAAGGAAAATTTGAACTAGACTGGCTTTTCAGTATCTAAGCAAGACAACCACCTAGCGGACGAGCCGTGAAAGTTCTTTATCAATGATATTTTTATCATTGGAGAACCACTCACTGTCTAAAAATTGTGATTTGAATTCGTCCTTATTGAGATGGGTAGGCTGGCTCGGATTTAGAATGAGCTCTGGACTGACTTTAAGATCAAGGTTTTCTTCAAAGAAATAATAATCATTGAAATACAGATAGCGCTGCGGCAACGGTACGGCAGGTGTCTGCACAGGCGCCGCGCGACCTTCCTCCTCAGCCCCCAGATCAATACGTAAAGGCTTCCACGGAGAAACATAGTACGCCAAAACCCAAGCCATAACAATAATCAACCCACCTATCACCATATAAAATTGGATGCTCCGTTTGGTATGATGCTCTATTTTGACAAGACTCTCGCCCAAAAAAAGCATCATTCGTGATACTAATTTTTCTAACATGATATAAATACGTTTCATAACCTGCTACCCATAGCTCCCCCTAAACTCATTAACAGCTGCCGTCTAATAGTTGTCGTCATCGCTTTTATATATCGGCACAGATCAGCATATATTATCAGCATATATTGACATTAATACTAGCATGCTAGCTATAAGGGCATTTATTCTGTTATAAAAATCTAATTTAAAAGAAAACTCAATTTTTTAAGTGAAGCGGTAAATCGTTGTGTATTGATAACGTTTCTCACGCCGTAGCGTCCATACGGGCAGGTGTGGTGCGTTTTTGTACTTTGGGTTAGAATCCTCTATCGCAGAGTTCTCTTTTACTTCAGAATTCTTTTTCTTAGGCAATGGCAAAAAGCTATGGACATCTAGATAAAGATACGTCTCCTCTCCTATTTTTCTAAGACTGCCATATAACGCTGTCGCATCAGAATAGATATCAACATTAAAAATACTGTGCGCGCTCTCCGTAACAAGCGGTATAGAGAACCAATGATGGAGATTCCTACCCCACTTTACTTGATATGATTGGCTTAATTTTGCGGCATTTTCTGTAGCATTTTTACCAGCGTCCTTATCATGCAGGCGAAGAGAAGAAGACGGCGTAGAAAATTCACGCGGAACAGCATGCACACTCACATGATCCTCAGTATCCGTAAGACACCTTACATCAAGTAGCGGACAGGCATTTTGTTCTTCAAGGACATTTCTAACCTTGTTCTTTAATTTTTGATAAGAAGTTCTAGTTAAGGGGAACAGCACTCCTTGGGTTGCCATGATTTTAACATCGGTTTTAGCTTCATAAGCATGCCGCACAACCCATTCGTTACGCCAATTAAGCGTATAAGAGATTTGAATACGTATTTCTGCCTGGTCAAGAGCTTTTACTTCGGTTTGCAAAATTCCATCGAAAACAATGCTTGCTGCCTTAGCTTGCCTAAGAACATTAAACGTCCACTTATAAACCGTAGCCCGCTGCCATGATGCATGATCTTTATTAGCATGCTTTTTATCCATCTTCACCCAAAACAAAGGAGTGCATGTTAGAGATTCCCCTAAGTACGGTTTAGCTGATAGAGAAGTATTCTGTTTAAAAAGGTTGTTTTTAAGTGATTGATTTTTGTGGTCAATGATGATGTGTGGGGCTGCGTTTTTACGACGCGTCTTATTATCGGTGGTCTCACTACTTGTACGCTTGGTAGACAACCGTTCTTTCCCAGCTACTAATCCTGCTGGAAATACAGAACACTTTCTGCTAGCAAGGCTGCAACACGAAGCGTTGTCCGTATTAAATATTCCTACTAGCTCGGCTTGTTCTAACTTGCAGTCCATACAGCGCTTATGATTTTTAAATATTTGATTTGCCTACAGTAATGCTCATAATGCTCAAGTAATACCCAAGTCCTTGATTATAGCATTTATTTCAACCCTAACTCAGTAGGATTTTTATTAATACCATTACTGATATAAAATTTATACAGCCGCCGTAAGGCAAAAGCTTACTTAAAGCCATTAGATCACTTTGGTATATTTGGTTTTATCCGTTTAATTAAGGAATTTACAACTTTTTAGAAGTATTTAGAAGTATTAACAGATATTAATAAATTTGTTTAAAGATTGAGTTGCTAAACCAAATTTATAAGATTGCTGTATATTTATTTAAATACCTTCCGATATTAAAGATAATATTGACTTTTTCCGTACTTATTATTAAAATAAGCTTTTTAAAGGAATCTTATCTCTGCTAGCCAATGCTTTATGCCCGCTCTGATGAGCCACTATGAAAGAATAACTTAGCACCGTGAATAAATATACAAAATTTAACTCATTTAATAAAAATAGCAAGACCTTCAAAACCTTATAGGATTCTTACCAGACTACCCATGAAAGAGCAATTAACACCTCAGGACCAAACGACATCTGAAAAACCGGCTAGCCGCTATAAAAATAAATGGATTCTGTTCGGCATTAAGTTAGTATGTATTTTCGCAGCCAGTTTTCTTATCTTCTTCTGGCTCACCCACAGCACATTCAAAGAGAATCACTGGCTAAGCCAGATTTCTCGTATAACGCTCAATTCGATAAAAACATGGGAAAGCAAACTTCCTCCTGCTATTATGGAGATTCTCTACCCCAATATTAAACCCAGTAACCAAGAAGAATTGCTAGACTACAAACTCACTATGGTTTCCAAGAGTCTAGACCAATACTTTAAAAATCTCCTCATCAAAACACAAGACCAAGTCGCCAACTCAACCCTCCTCGCTCTCATCCAACACAATAACAATTATTACAATTATTATAAGACTAAACGTGATATGCAAAAACACCTAGAACAAAATAGAGATGTTCTAGAATTTTCTATTTACAATACCGATAGCTCACGAATAGTCTCTCTCAAACATAAAAATATCCCAGATTATTACCTGTCTAAAGAATTGCTAGGCAAAGTCACAGAAAAAAATAATCTACTTCTCAAACACAAAAACAGCGCCAACCTCGTCCTGCTCTCAAGTGTCACACACCAAAATAAACCCGTTTTTGTAATCTCACAAACTATCAATCCAGTCTTCTTCACACGCATTCTCAATTACCTAGAAGCAAGTAAAGAACTTTTTTATCTAAAAGATAGCGAAGACTTCATTATCATTGACAATTACGACGCAGCCACCTATCATAAAAATAAGAAACTAGCCCACTCTTCAAAAGACACCGCAACTAAAACCACAGCAGGAGACCACAATTTTATAGGACTCTATGAGACATTTGTTAATCTTCACGAAAAAAATATTAAACTAGACTTTGACAATGTAGAATATTCGCTAGGCATGGTTGTCGAACGCAATAATATCTGGGGAAATATTTTTTCTGTTTTCACGCTTGTGTTTATTATTTTCATAAGCAAAGTAGCCATTGATGGCGTGTTTAAGTTTGTCTCGTTCACAACTTATTTTGGTAAAAATATTGTAGCGCGTAATCACATGGGATTAAATTTTAATCCGCCCCGCTCCAAACCTCAGCGCCCCATGCCGCCATCACCTCCACAGTCTTTTCACAACCAAGCAAGAAACAATACTAATTTAAATTTAGACTCATCATCACGCGCATCTATCTCTATTCCAGAGCAGCGGACACCTACAAATACTAATTACCCTAATAATAACACAACTGCCACAGCCCGCAACAAGCAGCCCGTAAAAAAAGCCTTCGCACCACAACCTAAACGAAATCCACTGCCCTTTTTTAATAATTCGAACCCCGCACAGCAGCATACCGCCAATCATCCGAAGAAAGCTATTGTCCCCAATCCTATTCCACCCAAAGAAGAGCGAATCATAGCCACACACCTAGAAGAGGACCTTGCCCCTTTTAATCTTCCACCACCCAGAGAACCTTCATAATTTTTTATCTAACAAATAGTACCCAAATCTTTTCCACTCAGCACTATCACTTTGTATTGTATAAAAAATACCTGGTCACACCCGCTACCGTGAAGACGTTATAACTTCTTATTGACGGCTTCCTATTACTCGTCTTAAACAAATAATAATCCAAATAGCAGGAGTAATATAAGACTACTTTTCCTTCTTCAAGTCTTCCTGCACCTAACCTAGTATCGCTATGTCATAGCCATGTAGAGACCTCCCAAGCAAAGTGATCTTATATTAAGAATATAAGCCGCACTAGCCATCATACCACATCCATCCACAATCGTACCCACCGCAGTGAAAGCTATTTTATTTTCATGTCTTATCATTTTAAGCGGTTTTTTACTAGTCCTCAGTTGGAATGTTTTTTACGGAAATCATGCCTATCTATCTAAACAAAGCAATCATTACTTAGGGACCATTGATACGGTGATCAAACGCTATTACGACCAGGTCTCCGTCTTAGAAAACAAAGTTTATACCTCGATTCGAACTGAAGACATTGAAAATTTCTTCAAAGCAACCCTAGCGGGAAGAAAAACACGGTACAGCATTAGCTTCTCAGACCCATTTCTCATCAATTTCTACCTTCTAGACAAAGGTAATAACATCGTATACACGTATTCTCCACTTGAAAGAGACCAGATCATCCCCCCCACCCAAAATGGCGTCCAACTCCTAGACCAACAGACACTGGCTATCACGAGCTTTCTTGCTTTCACGCCCAATCAAGAACGCGTCGTTTTCCTATTCAATTTACGTAAACTATTCCACGAACTCTTTGCACAGACCATTGCCAATTTCAATGAAACACAGCTAACTCTTTATCGCTACGGAATTGTTTACACCGCTCAGCAAAATGGCGTTAAAGAAGATTATCTTCGTTCCATTGAATGGCTGATCGATGCTAGTTATGAAAATTTTGAAACAACCACCGTCAATGAACGAGACCCCACCCATTCCAATCGCCTTATCGGTAAAAAACTCTCCAATGGGCTCTTAATCGGTATTTTTTACAATAGCGGCTGGGGAGACATTCCCGTCCTAAGCTGGCTCATGCTAAGCACATGCCTCGCAATGATAGGCATCCTAAGTGCCTATATAGGATTTTACAATTACAATTCATTGCCGCGATCCTCTCTCTTCATAGCCTATTTCCAGCACCTAAAACATGTACTCGTTATAAATAAAAAAAAGCACTTCCATCCTAAGAAATCTACACCACCGCCTAAAAGCACACCTCCACTTCACCACGACAGATCGACTTCCCCACCAAGCACCCCAGCCATTAAGTCAATAACCGCCGCCGAAGACATCGTTTTAGAATTCCCAGCAGATGCCACACCAGCACCACAAGCACCCGTAAATACTGAGATCCTCTCCTTAGTAGCCGAACTCAAAGAATCACCTTCCACTGCATCCTCTAAGCACCAAATCCAAGAAGATCGCACCTCCCACATAGCAGAGCACCCAAAAGATCACGATCTATCCATTCTCACCGAAAAATACCCGCAAATCATTCAAACATTGTCCGCTCATGCCAAACAACTAGTCGGAGATCAACCCAAATTATCCCTACTCCACAAATTGCTCCCACATGATCTGACATTGATCCTCGTTTTACAAAAACCTAAGGCTTATGCGGCATTTGAGGTCAGCGAATTTTATGGCATTGATTTTAGCACTGCGGAGGAATTGATCATTTCTGAACGAGAACGCATTTTTAGTGAGTTGCTTGCCAGAAATAAAGCTATATTTATTAAAAATGCCCCTAAAACCTTCTTCGCACCACGCTTGAATGAGCAGCAACTCGCCTATCTCACTCCCGTTAAAGAACTCTTGATCCTTCCATTCAAACCCAAAAAAAATAAAAACATTTCTACGCTTATTCTATTGGGATAAATTACGTGACTAAAAAACTCCCACAACTTATATAGCTTACACAGCTTACTCTTCCATAGAACTTACATTGTGCTCACTTACTGCCCCTGCAGACACACGCAAAATCATAACAAACACATTCTCTCCACACAATATGCCCCAAAACAGATCATGCTAAGTGCTCTGTGAAAGTTTATTGTACTTAGGAATTTCCTTAGAAGCCTCCCATTGACAATGAACAATGAACATTAACAATGAAAAATGACATCATCGACACAGTAGAGCAATTAGGAATATTACGGCTTCTCAGCTACCGCAATAAACGGCAGTACCGCTTCTTCGCATTGGTAATGCTGTAAGACTTGATAAGAGCAGAGGGTAAAACCAATCTCACGCAACCATCCTTTAAAAGTAGCGGACGCAAAACCTAGCCAGAAATCCCCAAAGCGCACACGTAAACTTTCATTTTGATGCTGATCGAGATCAATAATAAGTAGTTGCCCACCAGGTTTAAGTAACCGATACGCCTCACGTAGAACACGACTAGGTTCAGGGGCGTGATGAAGTGCATGCGAGATCACAACCAGATCAAAATTCTCCGCAGAAAGAGACGTGTGTTCCATATTTTCACAGACATAAGACACCGCCCGTACCGTATCTGGCTGCTTAAAACACGTAAACGTTATCCTATCAATGTGCTTGGCTTTTTTAATCTGCTCAGAAGAATTATCCACACCCACTACTTCTGCCCCAGCTAAGGCATATAAGCGCGCAATACGCCCCGTCCCACACCCTAAATCAATCACACGTTTTCCCCTCCATAGCTGCAGAAAACCAATCACTAAGACATCCATGACCTGTCCTGGTGCACTATCATTTTGCTTGCGGTCTGAGGATTGGAAGTACTCGAGGACGTTTTCTCTACGTTTTGTGATAACAGCATCACGAAGTTCGCGGTCTTTTTCATACCAGGGCTCACGGCGCGCCGCTGCTAATACACGCTCCAGTAACGATATAAAAAATTCGCTCTTAGCCTGGATGATCTTATAATAACTGTGCTGTCCTTCACGACGACTTTGTAAGATATTGTTTTCTTTGAGATGGATTAAGTGTGACGAGAGATTGGATTGCTTGATATTTAATATCTGTTGAATTTCTGAAACTGTAAGCTCGCTTTCTTGCAGCAAACACAAAATTCGAATGCGCACCTCTTCACTCAATAACTTAAATAACATTTTAAGCGGCCTCAATTCTCGATAGGACGAAACGTCGTCACTAAAAGCACCCTTATCGATAAGGGCATCCGCCCACTGCTGATAGTCTGCTTTAGCAGGAATAAAGTTGGCACCCGTTTTATTTACACTCATTTTAGATTTCATAACTATCGTCTCTTTAACTTCTTTTTTATCCTTCCTACGCCTTTTGACTACTATCTATCGACATAATTTGACATAATTCGACATGTTTCCTTATTTTAGGGGGATATCTCTATATTAGTAGTCTCCTATTGAGTGGTCTCTTATTGGATTGGGCTAATTTTAGGTTTCATAGTTGCTCTGCTCATTTTTTTATTAGTTTTGTATTGGTCTTTTCTATCAATTTTTTTCTATATATTTGCTATCAATAAATTTAAATATATCCTATCATCGAACCTAGCAATCGCATGCTATCATTTATAAATAGTCGCTATAATAATCAGCCGCTACAAAAAAAGCATTGTAAAGGTATTTCAAAGCATTTCAAAGTATTAACGATAAAAAACTACTCCCAAGCAAACAATCATGGTACGATAATAATCACGATGGGTGTTCTTACTATAAAAAAAAGTAACCACAAGCCTGTACGTTATGAAATTAAGCTAGACCGTAAGATAGTATTCACTATTTCCCTCTCGACATTACGCCAGTACACAGCCGCTGATATCATCAAAGACGTACGCAAAGGTAGAGAACCGCATATCAATCTTCCATTGTCTGATGTTGTAAAAACAGAGCAAAATTTTCTGCTGCAAGAAGCTTACGCCTATTTATCAAAAGGAGAACGGTCACCGTACCAGCTGCAATTGTGGTGTACTAAGCGTGCTATCCCCGAGGAGTGGACGGATACGATTATAAACCGATGCTATGAAAAAGACTTTTTAAACCCAGAACGATTTACAGCCGCTTTTGTGAAAATACGCTCCATGCAAGCCCATAAACCATGGACACAAGTCGCTTATGAGCTAACCTGCCATAAAATCCCTGCTACGCTCATAGAAAAATATGCCTACTCAGATCTAGAAATTCTCAAAAAAACCTACATTCCTCATAGCCCCAAAAAGAAAGTAGCTACGTTAATTGAAGACCTGATCACCCAATCCACCACAGCAGCAAAACCGCAAGCACACACCGATCTGCATCACTATCTAAGCAGACAAGGATTTTCCTATCAAACCATCAAAGCCCTTATCACACACCTTAGAAGCGAATATTGCGATCCACCTTAGCTGTTTTTTAGTAAAAGAAATCGTTTTTTATGAAACAAAACCCTATTTATTATAATTGGACTGTATTTCTACTTGCTTTCATGACCGGAGCATGTGGAATGGCTTACGAATACACATTCGCAAAATTAGCCTCCGATCTCTTAGGCAATACCGTTCATGAATGGGCACTCACCATCGCTGTCATGTTATTTGCTATGGGAATAGGGGCAGATATGCAAAAACGAATTCCTGATAAAGCTATATTTAGTCGCTTTATTATCATTGAGATCTTACTTTCTTTGTTAGGGGGCTGGGGTGGATTTATTTTACTTGAAGTCTTTGTCTTAAAACGCCTCCACTTTACATTTGTGCAGATGCTCATGCATTTTACGATTGGGTTAATGATCGGGATGGAAATACCCCTCCTTATCCGTATGAATGCCCGTTTTAAGAAAAAATTGGGTGCAAACTTGGGACAAATTCTCCGCCTCGATTACTGGGGAGGATTTATCGGTGCCCTCGTCTGGATTTACGCCCTGGTTTACTGGCTACCAACAACACTAGCTGCCGCTTTTCTTATCTCAATTTGTAACATTTCAACCGTTGCCATTGCTCTTTTCCTATACCGCCATAGCGAAACAGAACGAAAAATCATTTATCTATCTCTAGCAGCCATTTTCCTTTCCATAGCAAGTTTCCTCTATGGCATTTTTGGGATCAATCATTGGACACTCACGTTAGAACAACGCCTTTTCACAGATGCCGTCATTTTTCGTAAAACCACCCCCTATCAAAACATTGTCCTCACAGAAAGCAAACAAGGTGATCTTAGAATGTATCTGAACGGACACCTCCAATTTTCCAGTCGCGATGAACACATCTATCATGAAATGCTCACTCATCCCGCCCTATTTCTCATTCACGCCCAGAAACACCCTTCGGTACAATCACAATCGCCACCGGCAGTCGCAGAAAATTTGATTGCCTCTAAAAAAAACACTCGAAAAAATGTTCTCGTCTTAGGCGGCGGTGATGGTCTAGCTGTCCGCGAACTGCTCAAATATCCAACCATTGATAACATTGTCCTTGTCGATATAGATGCCGACCTCATCGACCTCGCGCAAACACATCCTAATCTCACCACACTCAATCAAAATAGCCTCAATCACTCTAAAATACAAATATTCAAACACACATTTAATCCCCTTAATCCTGAGCCCACTCTTACAGAATTGCCACAGATAGATAGGTCTACACTTCCTCATCGGACAACTGGAAACCAGCAAATTTATCTCTATACGCTAGATGCTTACGCGTTTTTAAAGTTATTAAGCAGTGATACCTTCACCCATAAGTACACATTTGACCTCATCATAGCTGATTTCCCAGACCCTACGAAAATAGAACTTGCTAAACTCTATTCGCTATCATTTTACACCTATTTATATAACGTACTTGCGGCAGATGGTGTTTTTGTCCAGCAAGCCTCATCACCGTACTACGCTAAAAATACCTTTGCTATCATTGGCGCTACCATTGAAGCAGCAGGTTTTGCACCCATCCCACTTCACACCTGGATCCCAAGCTTCGGAGACTGGGGATGGTATATCGCTAGAAAAGCGTCCTATCAAAACGCAGACCACCTTCACAACCATTTATACAATGATTTCACACCCCTAGTCACAACACGATTTCTAGATGAAATAGCCATGAAACGTGCGCTCCTATTCTCAAAAGATGACCCATCCCTCGATAAAATACCACACATCAATAACGCCGCAAAAAATCACCCCACCCCGCCAAATCGCTTTCATCCCAACCATTCATCAACAAAGCCTCCGATAAATACACTGCTTAATCATCTCGCTTATAAAACATATCGCTCAGAATTACGCCGCTTCCAATAAATAACCTTCATATTAAAAACCCAATAAACTTATTTTACGCTAGCAATCTCCACGCTCATAATATAATAATAGATAATATAATGTGAACGCGCGTATAAATAGTATATAACTTCTACTTCACCACGTCATATACCCATATCCATCCATATATTTCTCAGAAGAGAACTATAACAATAACCCCATATTATCGCAACTATTCCAAGTAGCACAATCACCCTTCACATCTCACTCATGAAAAATAAACTCGCCACACCACCAGAAAATCTATCTGAAGAAAAAATCGCCCTAGAAGCTCCTAAACATCCGTTAAAAATCATTGCTCTTAATTCGGGACGTGCCTTTGCTCAGAAGATATGTCACCATCTCAATAATAGCCATGACTACCCAGTAGAACACATCGCCCCGATAAAAACTGAAGAAGTAGAATTCGCAAACGGTGAGATCAAATTTGTTATTCATGAAAGCATCCGTGGTGCAGACGTTTATATCGTTCAACTCATTGACGACCCGCTAACGCAAAAATCCGTAAACGATAACCTCATCGCCCTAGCCTCAGCGATCAATGCCGCCTATTATTCAGACGCACACAGCATTACAGCCGTTATTCCCCAATTCCCCTATTCTAGACAAGACAAACGAAAGGGACGCGAAAGTATCACAGCACGCGTCGCGGGAGAATTGCTCCAAAATTCCGGTGCCAATTGTGCTCTCACGCTAGACATTCATTCCGAAGCCATTGAAGGGTTCTTCTTAAATCTTAAAGTAGAAAATATTCACATGGGAAAAACTCTCATCGAATACGTAAAAAGTAGCGGTCTTCAGAAAAACAATCTCATGATCGTCGCACCAGACGTCAATTCCGCTAAACGTGGTGTGTTTTTCGCCAAAAATCTTAAAACCGATCTAGCCATCATCGACAAAGTACGCAATTATTCACAGCCTTCTACCATTAGCAACATGCATCTCATAGGGGACGTGAGCGGCCGCGATATTCTTATTTGTGATGACATGCTCGCTACAGGAAGTACTTTATTAGCAGCCTGCCGTCTGCTCAAAAAACATGACGCTAAAAACATCTACGCAGCAGTTGCCCTCCCTTTTTTCAGCCGTAAGGTATATAAAGTTTTTAATACCGCTTATCAGGAAGAGAATCTGTTTAATAAAATTATTGGCTCCAATGCGGTCTGGTGGGACGATGAACTCCGTCAATTCCCATGGTATCATACCCTCGATGCGACAGACCTTTTTGCTAAAGTCATCGCCCATCTCAATAAAAATCTATCCGTCAGTGAATTGCTCGAGTAACAATCCTAGCCATCACACACAAATAGCTTAAAAACATCTTAGAACTATTTTGAAGATATTATCAAATATCATCAAAATATCATTTTAGACGCCTGCTGCGACTTCTCTGTTAAATTGGATATTGTAAAGCGAACGGTATAGACCACCTTGTTTCATCAGTTGCTCGTGAGTACCAAATTGGACTATTTTTCCCTTGTCTAGGACCATGATTCTATTGACTTTGAGAATAGTTGAGAAACGATGGGCAATGATAAACGTCGTTTGGCGATTCATAATGACCTCAATTGCCCGCTGTACTTCTAATTCATTCTGCGAATCTAGAGCGGACGTTGCTTCATCGAGCATTAATATCTTAGAATTTTTAAGAAGGGCCCGTGCGAGTGCAATACGCTGTTTCTGTCCGCCAGAAAGCTTGACACCGCTCTCACCAATATGTGTATTGTATCCGTCTTCTAGACTCGCTACGAAATTATCAATGTTTGCCAACCGACACGCTTCACGTACTTCTTTATAGCTTGCTGAGAGTCTACCGTACTGAACATTTTCTAAAATAGAAGCATTGAATAAATACGTTTCCTGTGAAACCATTGAAATATGTCTGCGAACACTTTTTATCGTGTAATCAGTCACAGGCTTCCCATCAAAGAAAATAGCACCCTTAGTTGGACTCATAAATAAGGCGATAAGATTGACAAGGGTTGTTTTGCCACTCCCCGATTCACCTACCAGACCAATAGATTCACAAGGCGCCACTTTAAAAGAAATATTGTCTAAGATAGGTGGCTGTGAAAATTGCGTTTTTTTGGCTCCAACTAGCGCAGTCTCCGTGCTGGTAATAGCAGGCGCATCTTCTACAACAGCAGTATTTTTGTCACCTGTTCCCATTAATTGAGAGACTTTTGCGCTCTCCTGGCTATAATCAAAGCTAACGTTTTTAAACTCTACCCTACCCGTATAGTTAAGAAGTTTATCATTTCCCATGTTAAGGGCATCTACTTCTTTTTCACTATTGACAATCTCCAAAATTCGTGTCACAGATACCTGCAATTCACTATGGAGCAGACTCACTGAAGACAAGCGCTCAAAATAAGGAACGATATATAGTAGTACGAATAAAAACGTAAATAATCCTTCACTAGTCAGTTCTCCACGCCAGATAAGCACCGTGCCATAAAAAATAATCACAACAACACCCACCAGTCCAACAATCTCATTGACAGGGCGCACGAGCCCTGTTAGAATATTAAATGAAAGCCAATTTTTAAGGTATCTTCTTAAAAACCCTCTATACTTGCGGCGTTCCCATTTTTCACGACAAAACACCTTAATAGCAGAAATGGTAGCAAAAACCTTCAATACATGCGTGTTAATATCAGCCCCACCTTCCGCCATGCGCCTTGCTACCCTGCGAATAAACGTTGCTATATAATTCACTATAAGCACCGTCACAATGACATTGAGAAAGATCAGTAGTGTCAGGCGATAATCTAGATAAATAAGTAGCCCCAACCCACATAAAGACAACACAGGTCCAAAAAAACCATTCTCAATCAATCTAAACAAATTATTTTCAATAACCCTAGCATCATCCGTCAACCGATACACCACGCCACCGCTCTGCTGAATTCTAAAATAAGCACTCGGAAGATCAAGTAACTTATTAAAGATAAGGGCGCGGATCCGTAAAGCAATTTTTAATGATAATAAACTGATTAAAATATTCTTCCCAAATATAACGACTTGCGTTGTCGCTAAAATAATAAGTAGCGCAAAGCCTAAGACAATCAATAATAACAAACTGCGCTGGTCGATGACATATTTTGTAGCAGCATCATTTCCTTCATTGATAGCGAGATAGAAAATATTGATGATCTTAGAGAAAATACCAGTCGTTTCGCCTTCAGCATCCTTCAAGAACCGACTGGCGTTGTTTGGGTCATCCTCGCTCACACGACCAATCGCTAAAGAAGAATTGAGTAAATTGGCCGCTACAACAGCCTGTCCTAACGTGGTCACACTAGCAATAAATACCACAAATAGAACTAGCGATACAAATAACTTTTCACGTTTAAACGCAACACTAAATATATATCTCATGCTAATATTCTCTAAGTAATACCACCTAACTGTTCACCGATCACTGTAAAGTTATTCTCCAACACCTAAACAAATCCGCTTTTTAATGCTATTTAATATCAAACGAGAACTTACGACTTGTAACCTCTCACAATAGCCTCTCATATAACCCGCTAAGACCTGTTGGTATAATCTCTGCATCCGCTTAATAAATATAAAATAGTATAATTATCTACGCTATAAAGCATTGAACTTATACCCATGTTATATTATTACCGTATCAGCGCATTCACTAAGACGCGATCTTTCAAACCTAGAACCATAATCTTAATTATTATAACATAATCGCCATTTTATAAACCTTGCTACTCATTATCAAAGTTTTAAATCAAGTCCCTCACAGCCACAATACCTATGATTCTTAGTAAAAGACGTACAAAAATAATTGCTACGATCGGACACGCATTGCTTAAAAAAGGTGTTTTAGAAAAAGCAATCAAAAAAGTCGATGCGCTCCGTTTCAATTTTTCACATTTCACACCAACAACTGCCAATCCTGTTCTAAGACGCATTGAAAGTGCCACGTCGAGCACGCACAATGTAGCGCTCATCGCCGATCTCAAAGGACCTGAGATCCGCTCCGATCAGCATTCACATGTTCTCAAAAAAAATACTGTCATCAAACTCGCCTGCCAAACCCCGCCAGCCCATAATAATACACGCAGCAACAAAACAGCACCTAAAAATCATCATCCATCACAAAAAGATACTCCTACCACCGTAGTAGTAGGCATCAGTCATCCCAAATTATATGCTCTCGTCGCACCCAATCAAGTCATCACAGCCGATGATGGAAAAATTGCCTTCAAAGTCATCCAACCGCACCCCCGTACTAAAACCATTGACGTCAAAGTCACCATCGGTGGCACCCTCGCTCCCAATAAAACACTCAATGTACCCAAAGTCGACCTCAAACTAAATATTCTAGACGAACGCGATAAAGCCACCTTGACCTATGTTTGTAAAAAACGTTTTAATTGGATAGCCGCTTCTTTTATCAATTGTGCCCAGGATATTATCACCATTAAAAAATTTATTGCAGATAAAAATCCTAACCTAAAAATCATCGCTAAAATAGAAACGCGTACCGGTGTGAAGAACATTGATGAAATCATTGCTATTTCTGACGGTGTCATGATAGCACGCGGCGACCTAGGAGAAAATTTTCCTTACGAACAGATCCCCTCACTTCAAAATCTCATTCTCCAAAAAACACAACGACAAGGCAAACTCATCATTGTCGCCACACAAATGCTAGAAACATTAATGACTCACGTCACACCCAAAAGACCTGAAGTTACCGACGTAGCTATCGCTGTTCGGTCGCGTGTCGATGCCGTAATGCTCTCAGGCGAAACTGCTGTCGGGCACTACCCCCTTAAAGCCATTGACGTCATGCATAAAATCATTAGCGAGACCGAAAAAAATCTGCAATCCGAACACCTCTACCCTTATAGCGGGAAAGAACTTATTTTTCCTATCATCAAACAAGGACTAGAACTCGCTAGAATGACCACCGCCAAATATCTCATTGCCATCACGACACGCGGAAAATCACCACGCATTATCGCAGCGCTCAGACCACCTACGCCATGCATAGTCGCCTGTTATTACAAGCCCACATTCGAACACAGCCATCTTTATTACGCCGTCTCGCCTATCATGATAAAACGCCATCTCAATAAAGAACAGGACCTCAAATACATTCTAAAAAACTTCAATCTTGTCAAAAAAAACGAAAACATCATCTTTGTCTTCGGCTTTCCATTTAAAATCAATCCTACCAACACCATTCGCTGGATCAAAATGCGCTAACATAGCCTAACGTTAGCTCCAGTTAACTTCAGTTAGCTTTAATAAATAAGCAGCACTCATTATAAAAAACCTAATAGATTCTATTATACTGTTTATTAACGCTTAATAATTAAAGATTATGCAGCGCCCTATCGAAACTTAATTGACGTGTTTTAGTCCGCTAAGAAAATATTTTTATAAATAGATAACACCTCATTTCATCATGTCATCACAGTACTTAAAATAATAGATATTTATAGTAACATCCATCGTCCGCTTCACTACGTACAGCCAGTTCGATTGCTCCCATTATGAAACATCTGCTCATAAAACCTGCTCTAAAAAATTCTATCAAATTACAATGTGATAACGGTCTTGCTGTCCTATTTTTAGGAACGGGGTCTGCTTTTGCTAAAAGATACTATCAAACCAATTTTCTTATCATTAAAGGCAATGACCATTTATTAGTAGACTGTGGTACTAAATGCTCGATCTCACTGCAGCAGCTCGACCTAGGATTTCAAGACATTAAACATTACTATATCACGCACTCGCATAGCGATCACATTGGCGGTTTAGAAGAAGTTGCCCTCGTCTATAGGTATTTTCTCAAAGAAAAACCTCATATTTACATCAATAAATTATATAAAAAAATGCTGTGGGAAGAATCATTACGCGGTGGTATTTCCCATTCAGAACACCGCAATGGAAGAGGACTCCAATTTGAAGACTTCTGGAACTTAACTCCCCTCAAACGCAATAAGTCATTCAAACGCGAAACTTGGGAAGCACAAATAGGCTCTATCAACATAAAAACACCGCGCACATGTCATTTCCCAGAAAACGTCAAATCCTGGAAAGATGCCATCTGGAGTACAGGTGTCATTATCGATGACCGTATCCTTTTTACTTGCGACACCACCTTTGATTATAATCTCATCGATGAATTTCAACGCACGCTCAATATCGAATGGATTTTTCATGATTGTCAATTCTTCCCAGGCGGTATTCACGCCAATCTAGAAGAACTCAATAGTTTACCCAGTTCTATTAAAGAAAAAACTATTCTCTGCCACTATGGAGATACTATGGAAAATTACCAGGATAAAATAGGTGATTATGGCTTTCATTCCTTTGCCAAACAGCACCATTTCTACTACTTTGACGCATAAATCCGTTTACCTCCATTTTCCATATCAATTTCATAAATGAAGTTCGCCTGTTGTTGTATCATTTCCATAGGTACAGAACTCACTGAAGGAAGGACGCTCAATACAAATGCCTTCCATCTCGCAGACATTCTCACACAATATCGCCTCCACGTCACACGCATGCTAACCTTACGTGATGACATTGATAGCATTGTAACAACACTCAGGACTTTTAACTCTAGCGCTACTAAAAAACCTGCCCGTAGAAAAACGTCTACACAAAAACACGCCTCCCCAGAACCAATAGAACTAATAGAACTAATAGAACAGATTGTCATCATTACAGGTGGGCTCGGCGCAACTAGCGACGACCTTAGCGTCGAAGCGATAGCCAAAGCGCTCAACCGTAAGATCATTATCCACTCAGGACACCTTGCACACCTGACCAAAATAATGCAAAGTCGCAACCTTCCTAATCGCTTCCTCAAACAAGCGCGCATTCCAAGCGGGTTTCAAGCAGAAACACATCACCTAGGCACAGCGCCTTTTTTATACCAACTGCAAAAACCTCCCGCTACAAGTTTCTTCATGCTCCCAGGCGTGCCCAGTGAATGCATTTCGCTATGCAAAACGAGAGTACTTCCCCTTATAAAAAGCCATTTCTTTAAAAATTCACCCCCACCCCCCATTCACAAACTGACATTCAAAGCCATTGGTTTATCTGAAACACGAGTCGAAGCAACTATTGATGCACTGAAAATTCCTAATCTAACATGCGCCTATCTTCCTCATTACGGAGAATTGCTCGTTGTCTTAAAGACCACCCAAGTAAAAAACCTAGCTGGCGCCAGAACACCCAGCGCACTGCTCCACTTTGCTCGCACAAAAATTATTGCCCAACTAAGAAAAATTCATACACCCCTCATTCCCAATACACCTAGTTTTGTCTATAGCAATGAAAAATCACTCCTCACGAAACTTCACGACCAGTTTATCGCTAAAAAATGGAAGATCGGCATAGCAGAATCCTGTACAGGTGGATTACTGACCGCAGCCTTCGCCGCTAAAGCCAATGCTTCTAAATATCTCATGACAGGCATCATACCTTATCACAATAAGGCTAAAATAGCCCATTTAAACATTACCACGCTAGATAACCACGGCGCCGTCAGTACCGAAACAGCCCAAGCAATGGCACAAAACCTAGCTGATCAATTTTATTCACAAAAAATTCACCTAGACCTCACCCTAAGTATTACAGGAATCGCAGGTCCTAGCGGTGGAACAAAAATAAAACCGGTCGGGACAGTTTATATCTGCTTTTATCTTCCCAAAAGCAAACAATTTTTTACAAAACGATTGCTTTTAAAGGGCTCTCGCACTCTAATTCAAACCCAAACGGTTACAAGAAGTATCGTTTTCTTAGGTCTATTTCTGCACGCTCAGACACAACTCTTCAAACCTAGCCGCAAGTAATAACCGCTAGCTAGCGTTTATTACTCATATGCCGCCACGTTTTCATATAAAACCACAATTTCTTCCCCAACATAACAGGTCGCTTCACCATAGGAATGAAAACTCTATTATACCCCATTCCCCAACCCAAAACAAGCAGTATCACATAATAACACGTCATAAAAACAATTGGCATTGTCACATAATAAACCCACCCCCTAGTATCTCCCCACACATAAAACGTTATCTGTGACCGAATAAATACCGTTATTATTCCCGTCATAGCAAAAATAAGACAGATCCACCCCAATTCACTAGGACGAACTTCCCATTTTTCTAGGTAATGCCGATACAGCCGCTTAAGCACATTCATTTTCTAGACGCAACCCTTATTGATTAAATAAATCTCAAGTAAGTTTCCAATTTTGCTAGCCGCAAGCCTGTTCCTATCATCATTACGCCCCACGCTACTACATAACAAACTCTGATGCGTGCGCATTATGATATGTGCCCCTTATTAATATATCAAACCAAGCTATCGATACAGTACTAACGACTAGCAAAATAATCGTTACGGCATAAGCTTTTTAAAAAATTTCACTGTAAGCTTAGGACGGAGCCGATAAGGCACCCACGCCGTTAAACTCACCAAAATACGATTGAATTTGCCATCGACATGCATCCCTACCGTACCTTTTTTAACAGCCCGCATAGTAGACTGCACAACATCACCAGGTGAACGTGCTTTATTCGCTCTGAAGAAATCTATAAGCCGCGCTGTAGGAGTAGTCGTACCAGAAGTTTCCATTGCCCGTTCAAAGAAATTAGTACGGACAGGGCCCGGACAAACCGTTAAAAATCGTACATTCTCATCACGGTATTCCTCAGCAAGCGCATCCGTCAAGCTAAGCACAAACGCCTTTGTAGCCGCATATAAGGCAAAATAGGGCATAGGTTGAAATGCTGCTGTCGAGGCAATGTTTATCACAAGCCCCTCGTCTTCACGGCGCTTCATCTGACCCAAAAATAAATACGTCAACTCCGTAAGTGTATTCATATTAAGCATCATCAGGCGACGCAACTCTTCACGTGACATGGCATTGAATTTACCGATATGACCAATGCCAGCATTGTTAATAAGAACACGCGGATGCATTTTCTTCTGCACACACATCGCTATTAACGACTGAGCTGCCGAATTCTTACTTAGGTCTAAGACTTGTATTACAATACTAGATTGTGGATACTTATTTAGAAACAACGTCTTCGTTTTTTCTAGTTTTTTACGATTGCTGCTTACCAGAACTACCGTACAATTGTGTTCTGCTTGGGTACTGACGTAGTAATCTGCAAATTCTAAACCAATACCACTGCTTGCACCTGTTATGACCACACAAGATTTCAATATTTTTCTTGTTTTAGTTTTTGGTGCGGAAGGAGTCTTTGCGCTAAGACTTTTTTTATTTTTAGCCATTTTTCTAGGAGATGAGGATTTTAATCGTTTCGAGGTTGTGCTGCCTCGCATAGTTTTTGTTGCTTTCATTGTTCGTTTTGCCTGAATCATAATATCGTCTACAAACTAGAGTTTTTATGGGTTAAAGAATATTTTGCTCTTAAAAATTTAACTAACATTATTAATAACATGCCACCACGATATGTTAAATCTTTTATTGGGATCATTACAATAATAATCTTAAGTATATCATTACTTAAACAAATCACGTATAATATGATATACTATATAACGTCTTAAACGAAGCACGATTTTAGTTTTTAGTTTTTAATATGTGACGGAAATACCTTCTGCCATAATTTCACCCCCATAATCCATGCCCCTTCCCGCAGTTACGATAAGTCGCAAGTACAATTATTCTTAAATACACATGCTCCTATCCAAATTTATGAGTATGGCAGTACAAAACTGATAAAATAGCTATGGAATACGATTTTAAAACCATTGAAGAGAAATGGCGTAATCACTACGAAACCACCAACCCCTTTCGTTTCGATCCGCATAAACCAGGACCCAAGTACTATTGCCTAGAAATGTTCCCCTATCCCAGTGGGAATCTTCATATGGGACACGTGCGAACCTATACGCTAGGCGACGTATTAGCACGGTATAAAATGTTAAAACAATTTAACGTTCTTCATCCGATTGGGTGGGATGCTTTTGGATTGCCAGCTGAAAATGCCGCCATTGAAAACAATATTCCTCCATCCGTATGGACGTTTAAAAACATTGCTATCATGCGCAATCAACTCAAATCACTAGGACTCTCCTATGATTATAACAATGAAGTCTGCACGGCTACAGCAGATTATTACAAATGGGGACAATGGTTGTTTCTCAAATTATATGACAAAGGACTGGTCTATCGCGCAAAGGCTTGGGTTAATTGGGACCCCGTCGATAAAACAGTTCTTGCTAATGAACAGGTTGTTGATGGTAAAGCTTGGCGATCGGGAGCACCGATTGAAAAAAAATTGATCGAACAATGGTTCTTTAAAATCACTGCTTATGCTGAAGAATTGCTTACTTCCCTAGCCACCCTCGACAAATGGCCTTATAAAATCAAAGCCATGCAGCGCAATTGGATCGGGAAAAGTAGTGGTGCCATTGTATATTTCAAAATCGCAAGTAAAAAGACACCTTCTGCGTATCCAAATGAGGGTGAATTTCCTATTTTTACCACACGCCCCGACACACTTTATGGAGCAACATTTATGGCTATCGCATTCAATCACCCAGCCGTACATGCTTATATTGATCTCCCCGCTAAAGAACGTGAAACAATTATTAAATTTATTGACGAATGTAAAAATATTGATCAGCACAGTGATTACGCTAAAAAAGGAATTTTTACGGGAACATTCATTGACCATCCACTTACTGATGAAAAATTACCCCTTTACGTAGCCAATTTTGTCCTAGCCGAATATGGAACAGGAGCTATCATGGGATGCCCAGGACAAGACGCACGCGACTATGCATTCGCTAAGGCACATGAACTTCCGATCAAACATGTCGTCTGTCCTGCGGATACGAACATTGAAACATATAAAAACAAGCCGCCTAGCGAAGCCTTCACAGAACATGGCATCACGATCAATAGCCAATTTTTAACAGGCATCCCAACAGCACTAGCTATTGAAAAAATGACCACTTACCTAGAAGAAAAAAAGCTTGGACGGAGGAAAATTCAATACAAACTCAAAGATTGGCTTATTTCACGGCAACGCTACTGGGGCAATCCCATTCCTATGCTTAAAGACGAAAAGGGGACCTTTGAAAAAGTCCCACTCTCCGATCTTCCTGTCATTTTACCGCAAAACGTCACCTTTACAGGGACAAAATCCCCCCTAGCCGACCATCCCGAATTCACTCATTATCAAACTAACGACAACAGACAAGTCAAACGTGAACATGACACTATGGACACATTTACCTGTTCATCATGGTATTTTCTACGCTACATTGACGCCCACAATAAAAAAGAACCTTTTGCTAAGGCATTAGTCCAAAAATGGATGCCTGTTGACCAGTATATTGGCGGTATCGAACATGCTTGTCTACACCTTCTTTATGCGAGGTTTTTTCAAAAAGCATTGCGCGACTTAGGCATTACCTCCAATGATGAACCCTTCCCGTCTTTGCTCGCCCAAGGAATGGTCACCGCAAAGTCTTATTATGCCCCCAAAATAAAGAAATATCTCACTCCAGATGAAGTTAGCGGACACCTCCAGCCACACCCTTCTTTCACCCCCAAACCAACCGAAGAAATCACTAACATTACAGATGACAACTCGCCCACACCGAACAAAAATCTTCACTATCACCGCACGTATGGACAGCTGATCGTAAAAGTTGAGAAGATGAGCAAATCCAAGAAAAATGGAATCGCTCCTGAGAAAATGGTCGACCGCTATGGAGCAGATAGTGTACGACTATTCATTCTTTTCGCAGCACCACCCGAAAAAAACCTCGAATGGAATGAAAATGGCATCGAAGGATGCCAACGCTTCCTTCTCAAACTCGTTCGCTATGTCAATCAATTTATAACCTGTGTTAAAGCATTGAATTCTACAGAAAACTCGCTTATAAAGCCTAGTTCCACTCAGGATTCCTCGCAAATGTCTTCACCAATCACACAATTTAATAAAATCCTTCATCCTGCCATTCAAAAAGTAGAACTGGATATAGATAGACTTCACTTCAATACCGCCATTGCCATGCTCATGGAGACGTTAAACAAATTTCAATCGATCGCCCCTAAAACTCAGGTAGATTGTCATCCCATGTATGAAAATATTGTAACATTTCTGACGCTGCTTAATCCTTTTGCCCCCTTCGTCACAGAAGAATTGAACGCGCATTTATATCAGAATCTATGCAACCAACTTGCAGGAATCGACTCATTTGCTAAAAAACTTTATGAACACACGTGGCCTACGAGCCAAAAGATATATCTCACCCAACCTAGTCGTGATCTCATCGTTCAAGTCAACGGGAAAATCCGCGCAAAACTCTCTCTGCTTCCAACCCTCAATAAAAATACTGTCATCAGCCACGCCAAAAAAGAACCCAATATCAAAAAATGGCTTGCCAACCAGACTATTGTCAAAGAGGTCTATCTTCCCCAAAAAATTCTCAATTTCGTCACCAAACCAACTAAGTAAAACCTCTCATTGATAAAACCACTCCACGTACGCATAGGAAAACTCATTGCGTATATATATACTGATAGCTAAAACCTTTTTCTAAACGATTATCGTACCTTCAATCACCTGTGAATGGATTTATTATCAATGCAGAAACATACCTGCAACGGTTCCAGCAAACCGAAGACGAAACATGGTTCTTCGGCGTCCTAGAAGACAACCGCAATTTTATCTGGAAAGAACGGCCTGCCTTACTTAAAGCATACTTGCCCGCAACAACTGAGATAGCCCCAAAATATTATCATCGCAAAAGCACCACTCCATTTTTTAATTATAATGGTACAGCACTTCACCTCTACACATTCTCTTCATTCGCTCAACTCAAAGCAGCAAAACGCGATTTTCCTAAGGTCTCATTTCTCGAATCTGAACTGACGAGTATGACCCATTTCCTAATCGATCATGCTATTAAGGGAAGTGTTTTATTTCTAAGCCCTCCTGCACAAGAAGATGAAAATCTAGTCATCTATGAAAACCCTAAAATTAAACCATCAAGTTTCGTGCCCACTTTAAACAGTGTTTCTATTGACATTGAAACAGGTGTTGAAGATGGACTGCTTTATTCGATTGCTCTCTACAGTGACGTCATCCAGAAAGTCCTGATGCTCGACCCGAACAATGATCTTCCACCTACCTCAACGATACCAGTTGCCCCTTCCAATAGCCCAAACTCTCCTACCTCAACACAGAACCTCACAGCCGCTAAAGATCCCAACACTCAACCCATCACGGTCATTAGCTTACAAAACGAAAAAACACTGCTTAAAACCTTCCTCTTAGAGATAAAAAAACTCAATCCTCATATCATTATGGGCTGGAATATCGTAGGCTTTGATTTTAGTTTTCTGCAGAAAAAATATGAAGAACACAACATCCCTTTCACATTGGGATTTAACGACCAAGAAGTTATCAGTTACAAAAAAAAGACACGCGACATCATCATCAAAATACCCGGCCGCGCCTTTCTAGAAGGCATGGACATCATTAAAGCGCTAGCACCCCCACTGCCTAATTATAAATTAGACACCGCAGCAGAAATCCTTCTAACTCGTCATAAAACAATCACCGCAACAGGCAAAGAAAAAATTCAAGAGATCATCCGCCTCTTTCAAACCAATAAACGAGAACTCGCCGAATATAATTTGAAAGATACCGAACTCGTCTATGTGCTCATAAAAAAATTTGCAGGCATTTCATTTCAAATCAGTCGCGTTCTGTTAACAGGAGTCCTCTTAGAACGGCTAGGAAGTAGCGCCGAGATTATTCATCACATGCTACTACCACTCCTAAAACAAAAACGTATTATTTCCAGCATAGACCTCTTTTCTACAATAGCACCCACCCCACAACCAACCGAAGGACAAAACATTTCATCTTTACAAACAGGACCTGTATCCACACTAAAAATAGAAGACCTCATTCCACTTACAATCCTTTATTACAAAATAGACCCGTACGGAATGCTCGCCGCTAAAAAAAACCCTAAGCAAGCATTCCATACGCCAACTGGGTCATCATTTCATACCACACATCATTTCATGCCTGTTGCTATTGAAATCCTTCTTAAACTCATAGACCAGTTGCCTAGCACAGATACCGTTAATAGAAAGGTCCTTACCTTTACTATGGAGCAACTCATAGGTGGGCTTAGCACACCCAGTAGTCGGTTTGCTTTTCCTAATTTGAAAAAAGCCCTTTACGATAACGTGCTCCATCTCGTAGAAAAATTGACGCTAGCACTCAAAAAATTAGGTGCCGAAATCCTTTATTACGATCCTACTATCATTCTCCTTAAAAAAAATGGTCTCACATTAGCGAAAAATACTTCCACTCAGCACTCCTCTCACATCATCAATGAACACAAGACGTTTGTAAAAAATCTACTGCAAACTGCCAATGAAACCATTCTTCCTAAAGTTTTCGCCTCAATACACAGAAGCCCCACCCTCATAGACGCAGCATGCAGTGCCCAGCTATTTATCCCCAACCAGCCCGAATTGCCTCTTAAAGAAAAAAGGACTATCAATTATTTTGCTATCACCGAAACCGATGAATTTAATAACCATTCACGTGATTATTATCGAATAAAGGTCCTGCACGAAGCAGAAACGTTCTTCATCAAAGCTTACCTTAAGGGAGATGATATATTAAATGCAATCACAACCTTCAAAGCCAACCTGCTAGCCGGGAATTACGACGAACTTCTAGTACAAAGAAAAAAACTCACAAAAGCTCCCGAAACATATAATACCAAAGCACACCTTCCACCTCATATAGAAGCCGCTCAAAAATTACCAGACCTCATGCGCGATCAAAGTGCATTTAAAAAACACATCTACATCTACTATCTCATTACTGAAGCAGGCGGAGAACCACACGGACATACCACAAAACCCATTGACTACCACCATTACTGGCAGAATGAAATCACTCCCGTTATAAAAAAACTCTTTCAAACCACACCCTTCGAAGAAGCTATCGCTAAATCCACAGTCACCGAAGACCATGAACTTTCCTTGTTTTAATAGACGACAATATTAACTTAAACCTACAAGTAATAAAATTTTTATCTCCACAGCCTCAGTATCGCATGCATACTACATATCGCATAAGAATTCCCATCTAATAACACGTCTGCCTTATAAAATACAATATATTAAAAAGAGAGCAATCATGTTAAATTTACCGTTTTATACATTTTTAAAACTCCTTGTCTCAATAGTGTCGGTAAGTTGGAGTCTCTTATGTGTGTGGGAGTTCACTAGACCACGGTCATTTAATGCAGACCTCAGTGAGCCACCCAAACGATCGCCCACTCGTTTACTTAGTTTTATTAAAATAATCTTACACGGACTGACATTGGGGAGTCTAACGTTATACATTATATTTTATGCGCTGGCATTAAAAAATTTTCCACTCACCAATATTGCCGAAGGCTTCATCATAATAGCCTGGTTATTGGTAACAGGATTTTTACTCAGTGCTCTGCCACCGAAAGCACGTTCTATCGATGCTTTTCTAGCACCGATTCCAACAGTACTGCTTCTCATTGGAACAAATTTTGCTAGCACACTGCACCAGACGACACCCCCCGTCCTCACAACCTTTATTCCAATCGACGAACTTGTTACTACGCTCATTTTGTTCTCAATGATAAACTATTTTTATGTGTTTATTATCACTATGCTGTACAATCAAAGTTTCTCAGAAATAAAAAAGAAAAAAACCTTATTCTTAACAACACGCCTTCCCAATCTGCCTACGCTAAATAAAATAATAGAAACCTTTCTCATGCTAGGCACATTCATTTTTGTGATTGTTATCATTGTTTATTTCAGTCTGATGAGGACAATCGCTCACAGTGCGAATTCATTGACATATTATCATCTTTCATTGTCGTATATTTGTGCGGGAGGTTTGTTTGCGGTTATATTCATTCTTGTCAAATTAAAACGCATTGGACATGTGCAGCTGCTGCTGGCAACAAGCATTGGATTTGTTATCATTTTATTTTATTTGTTTGATATTTTCTAGTAACTGCTTCGCACCACATCGCCTATAAAGACTGCTCCCCTTTGTATTTCTTTACATTTCAAGTTCTCAACCCTTTCTTATTTTGTCAATCTTTGTCAATCGTTGTTATATGGCGCTCACTGTTATAGGATTGAATTTTAATACAGCCCCCCTTAAGATTCGTGAACAAATTCACTTCAGAGCGGACAGTCTAAAGACCGCTTATACACATCTAAAAACCCAATCCACCCTCACCACCGCTATTGTCCTCGCTACGTGTAATCGTGTAGAACTTTACACGTATGGGGAGGATCATGAAAATCTCTTTGCAGCAAGCCTTAAATTTATTGCCGATTTTCATGATATTGCTGCTAAGATCATCACGCCGTTTATGTATAAAATGCACGGATCGCGCGCTGTGTTGCATTTATTTAAAGTTACTGCAGGACTTAAGAGTATGGTTATTGGCGAAAATCAGATTCTCTCACAAGTTAAACTCGCTTACGCCGAAGCACGCAAACACCAGTTCGTAACAACCGAAATCTCACGTGCTTTCGAACAAGCCCTCGCTGCTGGAAAACAAGTCCGCACACAAACTAAGATCAATGAAGGAGGAACATCCTTAGGTTCTGTTGCTATTGATTTTATCAAAGAACTTTATGACACCACGCAGGTGGCTGTAACGCTAGTGGGAGCAGGAGAGATGGGCAAGGAAGTTTTAAGAACACTCACCGCCTACAAACCCAAACAAATCACCCTCGTCAACCGCAATATCAAAAAAGCGCAGACACTCGGCAATCAATTTCAAGCAACCGTCAAACCACTAGCCGAACGCTACAACGTCATCAGTAGCAGTGATATTGTAATCTGTTCTGTCGAGAGCCAGGAATATCTTATCAAAAAAACACCCTTTATCAATGCGCTTAATAAAAAGTCTAAGGTTATTATTTTCATTGATCTCTCAGTGCCACGTAGCATAGACCCTGCCCTAGAAGAACTAGAAGACATCGTACTTTACACGATAGACGATCTTAAGAAGATAATTGATCGCACAATGCTAAAACGACAGAAAGAGATCCAAGCTGCCTTAGAAATCATTAACAACTTCGAAGCAGATTTTTCACTGTGGGAGACCAAACGTACCTTTTTAAAGATGTTTGGAAATTTTAATGGATCGCCTGCTGAAATCAATCAGGCGTTACAATATTATCACAAAAAGAAACACAATCTCAAATCGACTTCCAAAAATGATATAAGCCATAGCAAAGCATTAGAACAACTCATCGCCAGCTTAATGAAAGGCAAAAAAAATAGCTCTCCTCCCAAATAATCATCTATTTCAAGTATTATGTTTTATACCAGCAAGGATGATTCATAATGAACATCGCATTCAATGAACAAACCGCCGTAGAAATGAAAGAACTTCCACTCCTTAAAAGACCGCTGGTCTTAGCATGCAGGAAGAGTGCGCTTGCTAAAAAACAATGCGAAATCGTTAAATCCGCTTTAGAATCATGCTATGCACCTCACCCTATCTCCATTGAGATTCGTACTTTTCAAACGCAAGGTGATCGCAACCACACAAAAGGACTGGGTGATTTTTCCACACCAGGTATTTTCGTGAAAGAAATTCACCAAGCCCTCTTAGACCACAAAGCCGATCTCGGTGTCCACAGCCTCAAAGATATTCCTACGACAAAACAGAATGGTCTCATGATAAGAGCAGTTCTAAAACGGACCACACCCCACGATATCCTCATCACCCGCACAAATCCGCCAGCGTTAACCGCTCTCAAAAATAACTTCCCCTCTACAAAAATAATCTCCTCTACACAAATCAACCCACCACTAACAAGTACGACTAAAAAATCAACTCGCACAACCCCAGTTCCACATTTTACCATCGGTACCGCTAGTCTAAGAAGACAATTGTTTTTAAAAAAACTGTTCCCAACATGGACCTTCGAAGCTATTCGCGGAAACATTGATACACGGTTAAAAAAACTAGCCCATGGAATGTATGACGGATTAGTCTTATCAGAAGCAGGATTAGAACGATTAGGACTTATAGGGCAAGAACCTTTTATCTACACTACACTACCCTTTCAAGGCATTATCCCAGCACCAGCCCAAGGGACGATTGCCATCGAAGCACGAACACACGATAGGTCAATGCAGCGTATCGCTAAGGCTATTAATGACCACCAGACCGCCTTACTCGTCAAAATAGAACGCCAAGTCATGCACTACGCTGGTGCTGGCTGCCAGACGCCCATAGGCGTATACACGAAACAACAAGGTCGTATCCTTCGCATCTACGGCATGATAGGAAATATCGCAGCAGCGCGTATTAAAAGAATGACCCTTTTCGCAACCCTAGACGATCCTAAGACAATTAACCAGGCAACTAGGAAAATGGGACGTCATTTCAAATTTTTCATGAAACATCATTGATAAATTGCTAAAATACTGCTCACATTGGCATTAACGCTGGCGAAAGCTCAGTTCCAAGTTCTGCTTCCCATAACCTCGCCCACGACCCTTTAAGAGTTGGATAACGATTGGACTTGTCTAGTGCGGATAGAAAATCACGTTTTACAAGAACACTAGCCCCCAGCGACATGAGATGGTCATTGGCGACCTGGCAGTCAATCATTGTAAATTGAAGCCGTTTTAAAAAATGACATAGCAACCATAGCGCTAGTTTAGACGCATTTGTATGAGTAGAAAACATTGATTCGCCAAAAAACATGCGTCCTAACGAGACACCGTAAAGACCTCCGATGAGATCGCATTCAGCAGGACTAACGGCAATAGCGCGTCGATTGGAATCCGTCATGCTAGCTTTTTGGATTAAGTCGTGCTGAGTGGATCGGTATTCTGGCTTTTTGTTCCAGATTTCTACCGAATGGGCAATGCCTAAATTGTGTAACTCCTTATAAGCCGAGATCATTTCATCCTTGATCCAAGTACCGCCGTCCTGTCCTTTTCTAGTCGCCTGGGCACAATTGTAGATCACTTGTGAAAAAGCGCTGTCCGCTGAATAGATGAGCTTGCGTCCTTCGTGAAGACACCACTTCTTAAACGTACGTGTCGCATAGAAGTGATCGGGGTAGAGAACTAGTCGTTCACTGGGCGAATACCATTTTATTGGAAGTTCATCGTACCATGGGAAAACACCTTTGCTGTACGCTTCGATAAGAATATCAACCGAAAGGTCTCCGCCTAAGGCAACGAGACCAAATTGATCTGAAGGCATATCAGGCGAGAAGTTGTTTTTTGTAAGCGAAAGTTCTGAATACAGTACTGCAAGTGGTATCCTGCGCATAATGGAAGTGTCTTAGATCTTATCTTCTAAGGAAACAATCCCTGGCAAAGGACTTCCTTCGAGGTACATAAGAAAAGCACCGCCCCCTGTAGAAAGATGACTGATTTTCTTCATGAGCCCCGCTTTTTTTATAGCGGCAGCAGAATCTCCTCCACCGACAATAGTTAACGTTCCCTTAGCTGTAAGCTTGGCGAGTAATTTAGCGATCTCAAAAGTGCCGCGTTGAGTTTCTTTGCATTCAAAAAATCCAACCGGTCCGTTCCAGAGGATGGACCTAGCTGAAGAGAGCATATTTCCCCAGCGGCGAATGGTCTGTGGTCCTATATCGTAGCCTGATTTATCTTCTGGTATCTTCTCACGTGAGTAGACTTTGAGTTTTTCAAGAGGTTTTCTAAGTTCGAGGTCTAGCTGTCCTGCGACAACATCAGAAGGAAGTTCTATTTTGCCATCGCTTTGTTTAAGCAAGGCTTCTGCTTCAGAAACATAGGTATCATTGGTTTTAAACGTGCCTACGTTTAAATTGATTGCTTTAAAGAAGTTATACGCCATACCTCCTCCGATAAGCAAGCGATCGACCTTAGGAAGTAAATTTCTAATAAGCGGTAATTTTGTTTCAATTTTTATACCTCCTAGCAGAACAATAAACGGGCGCGGCGGAACATATAAGATCTGTTCAAAGGCAAGAATCTCACGTTTAATAAGCAACCCCGCACAAGACGGCATCAATCTAGCAATCGTCGACGTCGAAGCATGTTCTCTATGACTGACAGCAAAAGCATCATTGACATAAACATCACCCAATTCAGCAAGATGACTGGCAAAATTTTCACGGAGCGTTTTATCCTTAGAAGTTTCCTCTGGATGAAATCGAACATTCTCAAGAAGCAAAATATCCCCACGTTTAAGCTGGGCAATCGCTTTTTTAACAGAACTGCCGATAGTCTTACCGACCATTTTAACACGTTTGCCAAGGAGTTTCGTGAGTTCTTTAGCCACAGGCTGTAGTGAATAACGCGAATCAGGCATGCCAGCAGGTCTGCCAAGGTGACTGACAAGGATCAGACTAGCACCACATCTAGTCGCATATTCAATAGTTGGAATGGACTGCAAAATACGATAATTGTCCTCGACGACCCCATTTAGTATGGGGACATTGAAATCCGCTCGCATAATCACACGTTTTCCTGTAAGATTAACGTCTTCAAGCATCCGTTTTTGAAAGGTCATGTCCGATGACTCCTATACCCATAAATATTATCTATCACTTAATACTATCTATTACTTTATAAAAGAATTTGCTTTTATTTATGAATTTGTCTTTAATTTATATCCGTTCTTATGTGCGTCTTGGCTCCGTTCAATAGGGCGTCTAATTTCATAAAAATAACAGTATGCCCCTTAACAATTATACCATCTAAAACATCCCTTATAACGAACATCTATCACTCTCTACTAATATTTCGTTTAAGAAAATAGTAGCGATAAAACGTATGGTCGGAAACGTTAAAGATCAAGTATTTCAAAGCATATACAAAAACAACCACAAAAAAAATACGACCGATCAAAAATCCTGAAATATGGGCACCAACCGTCAACATAAGCAGTGTATCTTCAAATACACCGTGCAAATTGATAAGCAGCGTCATGAGTAAAAAGACTTGTCTATCCGCATAAGCATTCAAAGGACGCTGTTTGACATCATCAATGATAAATGCCCCGCCATAAGAAAGTCCCATAATAAAACCAATCGAAGCAATAGAGGCAAATTTCTTGCCGATGCCTAACGGAAAGAGCAGCCGTGCTAAATGAACCTCAAGCCACTCTAAAATACCCCCCAACTCCATTAATCGAATCAGAACAACCAGAACAAAGATCACTCCCACAATCGACGCTAAGATCTTAACAGTCTCCCACACCCATAATAATATTGTCTTTTCACCTGCAACAGGAACGATCAATCTTTCAATAAGACTGTAATCTGCCACACCTTGTAATAAATTAAAAAATTGATAAAAATGCATGAGTAGATACGTATAAATTAATCCAATTGCAACACGAATCGCCAGATTGACAAGCCAGCGCATCCCTATTTTATAAGCAATCTGCTGCTCAACGGGAAGACTGTGGACTATAAGTGAAAAACTCATTAAGAGCGTCACCTGAGCTTGCGTTAAAGGATAATGCTCCGCTAGGACAATGTAAGCTGCCATAGCGGATTGAATATTAATAAATATACCAGACGCCCAAACTATACCCATAGCACCCGGGAGGGAAAATAACTCCATCACAGGATTAAGAGCAATCCCTAAAATAGTGATCCCACCCAATTGGTCTACAATTTTTATCAAAATCAATACAGGCACCATGATCTTGATCAAATTGTACGCCACAAAAAACCACTTTTTAAAAATATGCTTACTCTCAGCGAAAACTCCTTTCCCAAGCGCACGTAACGTATGTGGGAATGCAGTTAATTTGCGTAAAATTGTACTCCAAATCTTATTCATAATAGCTGTAATCTTTCTCTAACCTATTTTGTTCTTTTTGTCCTTTCAGTAAAAATAGAAATTCCATATCCTATTTAACTTCTGCGTTTTTAAGAGTTTTTAAGGATTGCGTCACGTATCCATAATAACCTTAATGACCTCGCATGCATTTTTAGAACGAACACTAGTACGGATACGAACAAGCGCTTCGTGCGCATGCTGCTGCAGGGTACTAGGAAGTTTCTTCACATGTTGAAAAGCAGTGATAAGATGAGCACTTACAAAAGGATTGACCTGATCCATAGCAATAATAGCGTTAGCTGTCGCCTGATAACCTCTGCCCTCTTTGTTATTAAATGCCGTAACATTGGCATGCGCAAACGTTCCCCATAAAGCATAAACTTTATTGGGTTCTTTTTGATTGTAAACACGACTGCGCTCTAATGCTACCAATCGTGTAAAAATACTCTCCTCTTCAATAAGACTCTGTGCTGCAAGCCATTTATTCATTACAAGTGAGTCATGATTCCAGCGTTCATAGAAATGCTCGATCACAGTTCCCGTAGATTTCTTTGAGTGGGCAGCACGCAACTTTGTTGCCACCTTCGTTGTAGCGGGTAACTTGGAAGCAGGGTCACTGAGGATATATGAACTATTCTTGTGATCATAGCAGACGAGGAGCTTAAAAGCAATTAATTCATCGCTCATATGGGTACTGGTTTGATATTGTTCACGTGCTACAGAAAGATAGTGGCGATCACATTTTACGAGTAACTGCAATATCGTATTTTTAAGTGTTCGCATAGCTACTACTTCCGAGTTGGTTTTGATTGCGGCATTTGTATTTTGATGGGACTTATTTTTATTCGTATGGTTACTGGGCAGGTGGTCTACATTTGCCTGCTTCGTGTCTGATTGTTTTAATTGAAAATCTAACTCCTTGTAAAAAGCGACGAGTTCTGCGGACAAATGAATTTTAAGCGCATAAAACCAACTCTGTTCAAACGCTGCCAGACAAGTAAAATCAACAACAGCCATTCGTGTCATAAAAAATTGTTTGGCTGGGAAGTGCAGACATTCAGCGATATAAGCGAGGTCGTTATGTGATTGGATAAAATACTGCAGTTTTTTAAAGAATGTCTGTAATGGAGTTTCAGCGACCCAGTCTAGCAATACAGACTGCTGCCATGATTTTTCATCTGACCGAGCGGGAGCGGTTTCTTTTTCACGACGCCACACATGACTGAATTCTGTAAAAAATTGAAGGAGCAGGTGCTGAAGGCTGTCCCATTTATTGAAAGGATCATTTTCTAGATGAAAGGCTGTCATCCAATCACGTAACGATCGCTTATATTCCATTTTAACGGGAGCAGAAAAAGCGCGTCCCAGGGACAAGTAAGGTCTATTTTTAAGATTAGACCACGTCCATACTTCCCGTGCTTCCCGTAAACAACAACGTCCTGCAGCTAAGGTTTTAGCAGAGCCATTCTTAGGTGCCCTAACCTCCAATAACGCCCACTCGAGAGGAATAAGTAAGGGCAATGCCGTCTTAGTCCCTACTGTTCGAATAGGGTTATGCTGGGATATCTTAACCGTTAACATTCCTTTAGCCTGGTCATAGGTTTCGTCGATTGTAACAATTGGAGTTCCCTTCGTTTCATACCACCTTGCAAATTGCTGCCATGGTGTTGTAGTTGATATTGTTTCTGAAGTTTCACTACTATTTTTAAAAGCAATCTTACCTGCAGCAAAACTGCGATGAGTTTTAATATTTTGAAGTTTCGAAGGCACATTATAAAATTCCTCTGTAGCAATAGGCCCGTAGCACTCGACATACGTTTTTTCTAAAAATGCTAAAAAGTCTTCTACAGTTATCGCCATACCATCGAAATGACTGAAAAACCGTTTAAGTAGTGTATGAAATCGCTTGCGTCCTAGCAGAACGGATAACATTCTAACGACTTCAGCACCTTTTTCATAAACGGTTTTAGTATAAAAGTTATCTACTTTTTCGTACGATAGCGGACGAATGGGATGGGCGAGAGGACTTGCGTCTTCAGGAAACTGCTGCGTTCTTAGCGTGCGAACATCTCTAATACGTTTGACGGCGCGTGAATGGTGTGTGGCAATAAATTCTTGATCACGGTAAACAGTGAGTCCTTCTTTAAGAGTGAGTTGAAACCAATCGCGCACCGTCACACGATTGCCTGACCAGTTATGGAAATATTCATGGGCAACAACTGTTTCAATGCGCAGATAATCTTCATCGGTAGCGGTAGCTGGATCGGCTAAAATAAGTGCGGCATTAAAAATATTGAGCCCCTTATTTTCCATAGCGCCAAAATTAAACGCACTAGCAGCAACGATGCGATAATCCGCCAGATCATATTCTAATCCAAATTCTACTTCGTCCCACCGCATTGCTTTAACGAGTGCTGAAAGCGCAAAAGCGCCGCGGCTCTTATCTTCCGCATTCATATACAAAGCCAATTCAATCGTACGGCCGCTAGCCGTTTTATACGAAGTCGTCACCTTACTAAGCCGCCCCGCAACGAATGCCACTAAATAACACGGTTTGGGAATAACGTCTTCATAAAGAACGCAGTGATCGCCTGACTGTAATGAATTGAACTGCATTCCTGTTTGATTGTAAAACAAGTCATCAAATTTCTTGTTCTCGTTAAAACGGGACGTTTTAGCATCAATCCAATTAGAATCCGTGTCTTTCTCAGCATATCCGATAAGTTGTCCTCCTGCCAAAAGAGTGGGATAGCGTTTTTTAACGGCAGAAAGACGAATGGTAAATTTTGAAAGTACGTCGGGGCGGTCTAAATAATATGTGATACGGCTAAATCCAGTGGCTTCATTTTGAGTGCACAGTATAGATCCCGAAGCAAATAGTCCTTCTAGGCGGACATTTTTCTGTGGATTAATCCAGACAACAGTAGCTAATGCAAAGACACTAGGTGGATTATTTAAGATCAATGCATTATCCGTAACTAGATATGCCGCTGCAGTAAGTTTTTCTTTGTTAAGCCGTACTTCACGTAGAACCAAATCTTCACCATTAAGAATAAGTGGCGAATTTTGTTCTGCCAATGCCTTAAAATATTTCGTTTCATTAGACCGTGAAGACTGTAAACGGGTACTTGCGATCCGCTTTCTCCCAAATAATAGCGACCGAACTTCTACTTTCCGATCACTTATGATGTGAACATCTAAATAAGTTTTAGTAATTTCATACCCACTAGGCTCATAATCCTTTAAATACACTCGTTCCGTCATCCGTTCTCTACCCAACCCTCAGCAGTGTTTGAAATATCCATAAATTTCATTTAAGTTAATTATATAATTAGAATGCTAAAATCTTCATAAATCATCGAGGTGATATTACTTTTTAACGATTAGATAGCGACTGCACCCTTGGAAAAAAAATTGTTTCCGTCTTTAAGAATGATTATTGTTTTATCATTGACCGTTAAGATTGAGGTTGCCTGGAAGCGTTTTTAATTGAGTTGTTTTCAATGAACCGCTACTTAGTTTTTTATTTTCACCCCACATGAAATCACCTTTAGAATCACATAAAAACTCATATACTCGAGCAGAGATTGCTTTAGTTGAGAAATGCTTTAAAGTCGGTGTCTGTGATGCATCGACACTTGTCGTCAAAGCTGGAAGTTCCCTACTCGCCGATCAGACAAACGGTATCAATAAACGTTATTTGAAGAAACTTGTAGATTTCATCATTGCTTTACGGGCAGCACGCAAAAAAGTTGTCCTGGTAAGTTCAGGAGCTAGCGCAGCAGGAAAAGCACATCTTATCCAAACACACGCTAGAACACACGCTAAGTCTGTATTGACTTATAAAAAACCACATTCACACCCCGCATCCAAATTTCTTCCTACCAAACAAGCACATTCACTCAGCGAAAAGCAAGTACTAGCGAGCATAGGGCAAGTCCATCTTATGGAAAGTTACCGCAAAGCCTTCGCTAAAGCAGACATTACCATTTCACAAATACTCCTCTCAAAATACTCGATCAATCACCGCGCTTCATATCTTAATGCAAGAAATACACTTCAAGCCCTATGGGACCTATCCATTCTGCCCATCATCAATGAAAACGATCCACTCGCTGCCAAAGATGCCAGACTAGGCGATAATGACGTGCTAGGCGCCTTAGTGTGTGGGTTAGCAGATGCCGATCTTTATATCATTCTCTCCGATACAGAAGGACTCTATCTCTATCATAAAAGCAAAACCGCTAAACTGCTTAAGATCGTAAAAAAAATCACACCTATGCATTTTTCTGCCGCCCAAGGACCAGGTTCGCATCACGGGACAGGTGGCATGGTCACAAAACTAGAAGCGGTTAAAGTCAATGAAAATTTCTCCATTCCAACCCTCATCACAGCAGGCACCGTCAAAAATCTCTACAAGAGCATCTTTAACGATCATGACGGAACGCTATTTTTAGGAAAATCTGACCGCTTTACTCAATCACTTCACAACACTGCATCCCCATCCCAATTGCCCCAAACACCCGTAATGCAGCACCCCGCACAAAACCTAGCAACCAGCATAAGAAAACCTTCTTCAATCATATCACCAGAACCCACTTCTGCTAAAACGTCTCTCAAAACAACATCTGATAAAAAGGCAAACAAAAAATCAAGTCGGCTCTCCAGCAAAAAACGATGGTTGTTTTCAAATATATCTCCTAAAGGACATCTTACGATTGACCTAGGCGCTGCAGCGGCGCTCCGTGCCAATAAATCGCTCCTCCCAAAAGGCATTCTCTCTGTAACAGGTGTTTTTCACGCAGGAGACGTCTGTACAATTGTTGCCCAAGCGAGCTCTCGTAATACAGCACCAGAACCGCTTGGCAGAGGACTCACGAATTATAATTCTAGCGATCTTAAAAAAATTTGTGGCGCCAATACATCGCAGATCGCAACTCTACTAGGCTACAAAGGACATGATGAAGTTATTCATAAAAACAACCTTGTTATATCCGATAATTAAGTATTGAAACCGTGTCGCAATTGTTTAAATATGACCTTATTCTCATTTACGTTGAACTTCTATCTGCATCGAACTAGATTGTCCTATTTGCATCGAGCTAGATTATCCTATTGGCATCGAGTTAGATTATCCTGTCTGGGTCAAATTAGCTTGTCTTACTTGCATCGAACTAGATTGCGCTTAGCTATTTAATTAAAGTTTAGCCGTCGTAAAATTCACGCTATCAGTCTTAGAAAAATTTCTTAATCTCTTATGAGTCGCCAGGTTATTTTACGAATATTGGGTGTCCTTTGGATTGCTTTTGCCTGCATGTTATCTGTGTATGCACTCACGGATTTTTTAACCACGTATAGCAATTTCACTGTTCTTAAATCACGGCTAATCCTGAGTATAAGTGTGCTCGGCTGTGGTGGCGGGTGCTACTTGGTGGGAAGAAAGGCTATTTTAAAGGAACTTTCTTCACGGTCTGCTATTATTCTTGTGATTTTAGTCTGGATATCGATGATTTTTATCGGAACGATTCCATATTTATGGGAAAACATTACTTTTGTCGATGCGTTATTTGAATCAGCATCAGGCTTCTCGACAACTGGAGCCACAATACTAGAAAATCTAGAAACACTCCCACCCACGTTACTATTCTGGCGCTCATTCACACAATGGATTGGTGGAATGGGTATTATTGTTTTATTTATTGCTATTTTCCCATCACTAGGCGCTTCTGGGAAGAGACTCTTTTCTAATGAAATGCCAGGACCTATCAAAGAAAGTCTTACACCACACCTAAAAGACACCACACAACGCCTTTGGATCATTTACCTATGTTTGACAACGATTTTATTTATCATCCTCTGCATATTAGGGCTATCACCCTTTGATGCGATCAATCACGCCTTCACGACACTAGCAACAGGGGGCTTCTCAACAAAAAGTAACAGTCTCGCCGCTTTTTCACCGATCGTTCAATGGGTCATTGCTTTTTTTATGTTACTAGGCGGTCTCAATTTTTCACTATACATTCTGCTGCTCGCTAAAAAGATGAATACCATTCGTCGTGACGTAGAAGTGCGCTGGTACCTTTATTTTATTGGTGGTCTCTCGCTCTTTGTGACAGGAGTCCTTTATTATACAACAGAATATTCACTACCCCAGGCAAGCAGATTTGCTTTTTTTACCGTCATATCGCTCACCACAACCACAGGATACACCAATATACAATATGAACTGTTTGTCCCCCTCGTTCAAGCACTACTTATGATTACGTTTTTTACTGGCGGAAGCGCTGGTTCTACAAGCGGCGGCATAAAATTTTACCGCATTGTCCTGTTCTTTAAAGCCATCTCGATAGAAGTTAAAAAATCTATTTCACCCCATATCGTCAGTTCATTAAATATTGGTACTTTTATAGTACCAGAACCGCTAGTAACAAAGATCTTTGTTTTTCTATCCGTCTATTTTTCATCTATTGGCTTTATTTCACTGTTGCTTGTTGCTGCGGGCATAGATTTTTTAACCGCTTTCTCCGCTGCAGCAACATCTATTGGAAATGTAGGTCCTGCTTTCGGTAGCATTGGTTCTAGTGGATTATTTGCCCATTTCTCGGCTTTCAGTAAGATTATCTGTGCTTTTGCTATGGTACTGGGCAGGCTTGAATTTTTTACATTTCTAGCAATTCTGCAACCTATTTTCTGGAAACGATAGGATATTTTTATTAGGACCTTAGCTCAACAAAACTTCTTCCAATCAAAAAGACTACGCCTAGGAACTTGTACTTCGTCCACAGTTAGTCACAATTCATCTCCTATGATAAATTTTTTCTGCAATTAACTGAAATGCCCCTCGTATCTTAAGAGCACTGGTCATTGCCAAATTAGCTGATGAACGGAATATACTTTATATTTTAGGCTTTAATAGACCACTATTTTAAAGAGGGAAGGATGTTTTTAACAAAATCTTCTTCGTAACGACGGGCATTGCGCTCACTTTTACTAAGCCGCTCACGCTGGATATACTCTCCTATTGTCTCATTGGGATTGATAGTACGTTCTTCATTGAGAACTCCATGCTGGGTGTACGTTCGTCTCCGTGCTAGCATACGGAGTTCTTTTTTATACGGGAATACGTCGCTTAGCTGGGTACGAGAATTACGATTAATAAGAGATGCAGGTCGATTGTTTTTATTAGACGGCTCTAGCCTAGGCGTAGCTGGACTGGGTGTAGCGCTGAGATATTCGTCGTAATCAAAAGCAAATTCGACGATAAGGTCTTCTGGATAAGCTGTATTAATGACAGCAGTGCCATCTGTTAAAAAAGCATTGCGTTCGCCACGAAGACCTGCTTGCCTTCCGGGATTAACTTGCCCGTCTTTATTCAGTTCTCCTGCTAAACGGTCTTTGCGTTCATTACGTTCATTATTACCACGATCTAGCTGAAGTCCGTCAGAAGACGCAAGTACTTCTCCTCGAGCAGCAGGCAGTTTACTAAAAGCCGCATTATAAAAGAAATCTGGCTCTCCTCTGTAATAACGTATCAGCAGCCTCTTCTTCCCATTCGGTAAAGGCAATGTCACAAATTTTATATAATACATCACTTTTTCCTGTTCGTCAATGTAAAGGACCCGTGCTAACTTAGACTTCGTTATATATAAGAAATTAGCATAAACTTGATCGGCAATTAATTTTGTAGCGGCATCGGAGGGTACAGCGGTTGGGTCTGTACGATATTCTTTAAACTTTTCAAATTCACTAACAAGTTCCTGCAATGTACGCATCCTAAGCGATCGTTCTTGCTTTGCTAAATAGCTAAACAGAGAATGCCCAAAATACTCCCAATTGCCGTGATAAGCGGGGATTTTAGCAGAGGTTACGGTTGCTGGCAATGTGAGTTGATCGCTATAAAGATAGCGTACTTTTTTAGTCTTGGGGTATATATGGGGAGTTGTAGTACTGGGTGCCGTAGATCTTCTCGAAGCTACTGCAGAATTTTCTGTAAAAATACTTTCATAAAGTCTTCCATTGTCATCATAAACATACTGGTAACTTCCTAAGGGGATTCCCTGCATTGTACTCACATGTTTTTCTGTGAGGACATTGTTTTCAAAGTGTAGTGAAAATAGTCGTGTAGGGAGGAAATGCCGTTCTAGACGTGTGCTAGCTGGTTTTTGTGCGATTACTGAACGCTTTTTTATAGGAGACGGAGCTGTGGTTGTCATATTTGACGTTCGTTCCCGTGATGTGTATGTTGTCATTTTAACGGGTATCCAGCCATTGACACGCAATAATCGATACTGGTCGAGCCACGTGTGTGGTCCACGCTCCCCATAATGCCGCAAATCCTCTATGCTATATTCCGTTAAAGCGCCCCAAAAACTAGGACGATTTATGCCTGCTAGCGAATAATACGCATAATCATAATACCTAGCAATATTGCGATTGGCTAGATGCTCATGTTTTTTTTGTATCAATCGTCCTGCAGTGTCGTAAGCGTAAGTGATTTCTTGATGATTGTCAATTTTTACATAACTGAGTTTGCCTGAGCGGTAGTATATTTCTTGCTGGGTTAATCGTGTTCCATTCGCTGAGTACACGGTTTTCATCTCACGGATGCCCGTAGGCGTGGGAGTCGTTCGTAAAACTTCTTCATAGCGAACTAAGTCGCCATTTTTATTGATATAATTGATACGAAATGCAGTACCTGCTCCCGTCTCAATCGGTAACGTTTGTGTCTGGACGGCATGCAGAGAACCATTTTTATAAAGCCTGCGCTCGATAATCACATCGGTTTCACTGTATGTGTAGACTTCACGAAAAGTCCTACCGATCGTATACCGGTAGCTAGGGTGCGAACGTTCGCTCTCGTAGAAAAATAGACGTTTATCCGCAATTCTCCCGAGTCGATCGAAATAAAGCGTCCTACCCCCCACCCAAGCAAGTTTTTCAGTGATTTTCTGCAGTATTCCCGTTTCATAAAACGTAATTTCCATACGGACTTGACTGTCCGCTTCATTCCAAACAGGAGACGTCTTCTGCTCCACAACTTCAATCTTTCTTATAACGGCAACCTCATCATAAAAAAATTTTGTCCGAACCTCACTTGGCATGGTAAAACTAGTAGCATCGTTACTAACAGACGTGGGGACTTCTGTAATGACTAGCTCATAACGTTGTTTCATTTCAGGAACAACACGTAATTTGAGAACGACATTGGTCTTTGTCTCAACTTTAAAGTAAACCTGTCCGTGTAAGATTGCTGGGGGTACTACTAATATCGCTAGGACTAACGGAATTAATAGCCTAAAGCGGCTATTGCGGCTATTCCACCTAAAAATGCTACCGATAGCTGCTACGAAGGATTCAAACTTCCGCACCCACCATTGACTTTGGAAACCATGCTCAGTGCAGCTTTGAGTGCAATTTTTAATATAATTCTTATTACCCAGCAATATCATCTGTACCCTTATCTATAACCACGTGTTATTTCTTTGAGCGTTCAACATACCTTTAGAGCAATGCAACCCTCATTGAGGAGCATCTTTAAAATATTCGGTACAGTCGCAAAAAAGATTTATCGCAAAACGGTTATTTTAATATTCTAAATATTTGAAGACAATGCGGTAATTAATGAATTTTATACCATTATAGGGTTTATTCAAAATTTCTTAGTCAATTGCGTCAAGTGATCGTAGCTGTAATATTCTATTTCCAACTTTCCAACATTCTTTTTAAGCGGAACGATAGTGACTTTGCATCCCAATTTTTTTCTAAATTCTGCTTCCAGTTCTTTAACAAGACGAATATTTTGTGAAGTTCTGTGGTCGTTTTCATGATTGGCTCCTTTACGTGGGAGGGAAGATTGCGGTGATTTCTTAGCGAGAATGGCTGCAACACGGTGTTCTACTTCACGGACTGTAAGCTTGTTTTCAAGAATTGTTTTTAACATAGCCGGCATTTGCTTTTTATCAAGTCCAATCAAGGCACGGGCAATACCAAATGAAATTTGACCTGCTTGCAGGAGAGATTGAACTTCACGTGGCAATTTAGTAAGCCGTAGTGTATTGGCGACATGACTGCGACTCTTTCCAACGAGACGAGCGACTTGTTCTTGCAGGAGGTTTTTGCGCTCCATCAATACACGATAAGCCGTAGCCTCTTCAAAAGGCGACAGGTCTTCACGTTGAATGTTTTCAATTAACATTTTTTCAAAGATTTTCTCATTGTTGCTCCCAATGATGACAGCAGGAATCGTCTTTTTCCCAACAAGCTGCGCCGCACGCCATCTCCTTTCACCAGCAATAAGTTCATAGTCTGGATTGACCGCATCCGCATCATCAACGCTAAGACGGACAATAACAGGTTGAATAATCCCTACTTGCTTGATAGAATCGGCTAGTTCTGCTAATGCTTCGTCATTGAAATACTTACGCGGTTGATCTTTGCTTGCTATTATCTGCTTCACAGGAAGGTCTACTATGCTAGCAGAAGAAGCGACTAGATCTGCTCTTTTAAGCGTGGGGTCTGAAGAAAATAACGCCGAGAGACCACGTCCTAATTTCTCCTTGCCGCGCCGATCTTTATGCCGCGGAGCATTTTGCCCCTTGCCTGCTCCGTGACTTTGTGCGGGCTTATGAAAGAGTTTAGCGGCTGGAAGTTTTCTAGACTTTTTATTTAACGGATTTGCTTTCATAACGAAAATATAACCCTTACTACAAATTAAAAACGATTGAATGTATGCCTCATTTTACTATCGATCATCATTTACTGCCGCTATTTTTAAAACCAAACCCAAAACTAAACCCGAAAACAAACCTTTTTGGTTAGTTTCATTGGTTTCATTGGCATGAAATAGCCTCCTTAACACACATTGCTAGCATAAGAGTTTTTAGGTGGGAAGAAATTCTTTAGCCAATTGACGGTAGCTCTGTGCGCCTAAGCTCTCTGGTGCATAAACACCTACGGGCACCCCGTGTGATGGCGCCTCACTGAGTTTGACGCTGCGCGGAATAATGGCTTTATATGTCTTATCACGAAAATGTGCTAAAACATTCTGTGCCACTTCATAGGATAACTTCGTACGTTTGTCGTACATGGTAAGTAGAATTCCTTCTAAAAACAATGCTGGATTCGTATGTTCTTTCACGAGTTTTATAGTACTTAACAGCTGTGTGATTCCTTCTAACGCGTAGTATTCACATTGAATTGGAATAAGGATGCTGTTACTAGCGGTAAAAGCATTTAGCGTAAGCAATCCTAACGAAGGGGGCGTATCAATAAGTATGAAATCATAGGTCGATTTAAAACCATGAAGAGCTTGTTTCATAAAGATTTCATGTCCTGCTTGAGCGCTAAGTTCGATCTGCGCCCCTGAAAGCTCAGGCTTGCTCGGAATAATATCCAATCCCGGATAACGCGTCTCTACTAAACTTTCATGGGCATCCACAGCAGCAACTAAAACTTCATACAACGTCTTATCGGCTGCAAATTTTACAGCCAGGCCACTAGTCGCATTAGCCTGAGGATCGCCGTCCACTATTAAAATACGTTTCCCTAAGCGTGTCAATTCGTACGCTAGATTGATAACGGTGGTTGTTTTTGCCACACCACCTTTTTGATTTGAAATAGCAATAACTTTACCTGCCATCATCAATTCCTAGCTTCACTGAGTACTTACTTCACGCATTAATGAATTTATTGCTTGCTTGATCGATCTACTCATTACTTGATTATCTACGCACGTTTACAAAGATTTCAATACGACCAATCTTCGTTCTCGCTTAGTAGGTGAATTGAGGTCATAAGTAGTAATCGCAGGAGCGTTGCCAAGTGCCGTAGTCTTCTTCACCTGATCACAAAAAGCTGTTATTTCTGTCTCCGTCACACATTGCCGTCCCTTGTAAAGAAGCCAGACCGTGGGGCGTGGCGGCGCCATTTTAAGGTGGCTTGTCAAGTGGTAGATTTTAATGATTGTCCCCAGTGCACGCGCTGTTATAATATCATACGTGTGCTTGATTTCTTTAACGGCACGTGGAATGATCGTAACATTGGGAAGTTGTAGATGGCGGACAACGGTTTTCAAGAACTCCACTTTCTTAGGTTTTGATTCGATCAAGTCAAATGCCACATGCGGCATAACGCATGCTAAGGGAATTCCAGGCAATCCACCCCCACTGCCAATATCTGCAATACAAAATGATTTGCGCTGTAAATTCGCCTTCTTTATATTATTATATGCCGCACCTGCTAACGAGGTCTTTTCTCCCATGCCCTGCTTAAAAAGTTTTTCAGCTGCTTTTGTATAAGATTTAAAGTATGGAAGTGCTAACAGACTATCGTTAATATGTTCTGTAATAATCATTTTTAGATCTCGATGCTGTCGTGAAATAAGATTGAAATGATGGTTGCAGTCTAGTAGCATTTGTGCGTACCGTACTAATTTTTCCTGCGCCGCCTGCTCTCCTATTCCACGCGGCAATAAGGCTAAATATTCTGACCTTTCAGAAAATGACCTATTAGGGATCGATAAGGACATAGTCACAGGAATTTTACTTCGCTGAGGTTTTATAGCTAGAGATTTCATATGAGTGGACATAGGTTAATAATACTATTAAAAAGGCACCAGAGCTATAAGTAACTACCCCACATTCACTCAGCAAAGAACAACTCCATAAACAACAACACAAGTAAAAATGTTCATCACACAAATGATTGTCTTCGTAGCGCCCGTATCTGTTAAGAACATCCCTCTCTTAAAACTCTCCTTAGACCAGTCTTCGTTTAGAAGTCCCTGCGAAAAATGCAGATATGTTTTCTACAACTTGAATACTCACCTGGCGCAGCGAATTTTCACCCCCCCAAGCAATGTGTGGTGTTAAAATAACATTAGGCATCTCTTTTAAAGACAGAAGCACATTGGTTTCATGTGGAGGTTCAGGTATTGTCACGTCAATGCCCGCGCCAGCGATCGTTTTAGCATGCAGTGCCGCTACCAGAGCCTTTTCATCAACGATGCCACCACGTGCTGTATTGATAAGAATCGCAGATGATTTCATCAACTGTAATTCTTGTTCGCCTATTAAAGATTGTGTTTCTTTAACAAGCGGTGTGTGGAGCGTTAAAATGTCGGCTTCTTTAAGAACAGTGGGAAACGCCGTATAGCCTGCGCGAGGTATTTTAGTCTGTTTCCGTTCGCTGTAAAGAACTTTCATGCCAAAAGCACTTCCTAAAGCGCCAACAGCACGTCCTAACGTGCCCTTTCCTATAACGCCTAGCACACTGCCATGGAGTTCTGTAATCGGATAATGAAGTATAGTAAAAAAGACGCCTTTACTCCACTGTGTGAAAGCAGCCTCACGATAAGTAAGGAGATTTCGTTTTAACGCTAAGATCAATGCAAAAACATGTTCAGCGATTGACGGTGTTCCATAATTAACGATATTACTCACAGCAATGCCACGTTTTTTACAATACGCCAGGTCTATATTATTACTACCTGTTGCAGTGAGCGCTATCATTTTAAGAGCTGGCAACTGACTGAGCGTCTGTTCTCTCAGGTTGATCTTATTGACGACGCAGACTGCGGCATCTTTCAATCTCGAAATAAGTTCTGCTTCCTGTGTATAGTTATAATCCTTCCATTCGTAACCTACGCCGAGGGATGGGAACGTAACATGCGGCGGGATCGTCCCTCTGTCTAAAAAGACTATTTTTCTAAGCATATCGTAATCCTTGTTAACAATTTCAATCTATTTCATTCAATGTACTTTATTACAAGCATCTCTTATACAGTCTATTTTACCAGAACAGCCCCATTCATATCATCACACACGACACCTAAACCCTATGATTAATGTCCATAAAAGCCTAATACTTATCATATCCATTCATATCAATTAAGCACGGCGCTTTCAAGTAGCTTACAGTTACATACTATAATTATATTATGAGTCAATGACATCTTGCCACGTCTCATAACTAGCCTGCATTATGTTAATATGTGTCTAATGTGTGTCCTTTGGCAATTAATCACTCGTCATTATAAAAGCACCTTTTCACTAAAACAACACCTCCTAAAACAACACCTCCCGTAGTCCACCCGTAATAATACAGTACCATGACAAATATTTTATCCGACTTCTCAGCTTGGTTGCTACCGGTCTTAATTTTTTTGATGGGACTACTATTTCAAGCAATGCTTGTATTTCAGATGAGTGGCTTAAAGATGAATGCCCTTACAATAGCTCCAAAAAAGTTTTTAATGACTCCTTTCATCTTAATCTTAGGGTGGTTCTGTTACGAAGTGATGGGAAGTGCCTTAATGCACCCTGGTGAAAATTGGCTTATTGGAAGACATTTTGGAATAGACACGTCCTCGCTGTGGCTATATAAAAATTTCATGCTTTATCTGCAATCAATACTGCCTGGTAGCATTTTTACAAGCAATGAAATTACAACTCAACCGTTTAAGTGGAACGTTTTAGCATTCCATGGCATGCTTGCAGTGTGGCCGTTACTTATCGTAATAAACGGACTTGCACATCGTAATAAATTGCCAGGGTTTGGTCTTGTTGCTATGGGTTTATTTATGAGTGGGATACTCTATCCGGTGTTAGGAAGTTGGTCGTGGGGAGACGGCTGGTTACAGAAATTAGGCTTCCATGATTTCTTAGGAGCAACCGTTATTTATTCGGTAGCAGGATGGATGACACTTGCTGGTTTACTTATGAGTAAAACACGAACGACAATTGGACTTAATAGCCGTATTGACCCAAAAACGGATCAAACGGTAGATCAGAAAGCAGGTCATTTTAATCACAAACTGCGATTACTTAGCGCTCATGCACTTATTTTTTTTACCTGGGCAGCGGTCTGCTTAATACTCACGCTAAATCAAAACCTACTACCAGCCCATTATTTTTTAATAAATGACCTTGATACTTCTCTACCTAACCAGCATTCGTTAAGACTGCTCATCGCAGCGATCTATCTAAGCGGAATCGGAGGTGGGCTCACCACTTACGTAACAACAAGATATGTATTAAAAAAATCTGATCTTTTGCTTGCGTTAAGCGGACTTTTAGCAGGGCCTATCTCAATAAGTGCCTGCCTAGACCAATTGATCCTGCTCTCTTTATCTAAGATGGTGCTCATAACTAGCAGCCTTATTGTTATCAATAGCATTCTCGTTATTGGCGTAGCGGTTCTATTTGAAAAAATAGTTGCCAGTGACGACATTTTAAAGATTGTGCCTTGCTATCTCGTGAGTGGAATGTGGGGGACTATGGCAAGCGCATTATTTATAGATAATATTGCATTTTTACCCCAATTTATAGGCATCACGACTTATGCTGTCGCTACGTTTATTCCAGCGCTTATCTTTTTTACGATCATTGAAGCTCTCCTTTTATTAGGCTTACCTACGAAAAAACCTACTACGTAAGGTGATCCTAAAAAAAAGATAGAACAAATACCCCTTCAGCCTCAATAATCTCATCCACACAACAGTAAAATAAGCGTATAATGAAAGTGCCCATTCACACATTAACTATCAAATCTTTATCAATCGGAGGACATAATGAAACAAACAATCACACGACTCTTCAAATATCAAAAAATCATTAAGCAATTTTATCAAAAAGGCTACACACGTATTTTTTCAGGAACTATAGCAGAAGAATTGGGGCTCTCGCCTTCACAAGTACGCAAAGATTTTTCATTGTTATCTATCCCAGGACGAAAGCGCGGCGGATATAAAATCACTATGCTAGGACACCACATCGATAAAATCATCAATGCAAAACCAGAGCAGCACGCTATTATCATTGGCATGGGGAAAATAGGACAGGCACTCGCCAATTACTCAGGATTTCAAGACGAAGCCATTAAAGTTACTGCCGGGTTTGATGTCAAGTCAGATATTCACTGCGCTATCGAGGTGCATAACATTGAAATGTTAGAACCTTTTATTAAAGAGCATCGTATTAAAGTGGCGATTTTAGCCGTACCGAACTCGCTGGCTAAAAAAATGGCTAACCGGTTAGAACGGGCAGGGATCCTTGGCATTCTTAACTTTACAGGAGTTGAGCTCTTAATGCACCCTGCAACCGTCGTCAGAAATATCAATCTAGAAATAAAATTAAAAAACATTTTTTACTACGTCGAACAATTAACCACTTCTTCTCAAACAAAATGACCCCACTTAGGGTTATCCTTACACTACTACGTAGAAAATACTTTATGTGCTTGCTTAGGCTGCAGAAGAATTGTTCTCTCCCACATCTGTAACAAGTGCTAGATAAATTTTAAGTCGGATGAGGTCAACACGTTCTAATTTGACAAAAATACTCGAACCCAAGCCATAACCACCCTCCTTGCCATCAATGCGCCGCAGCCGTTCACGGTTGTGATCTAGTACAAATTTGCCATAAAAATAGCTTTTATGAATTATTCCTTCGATCCCTGTAGTCTTATTACAGGCATAAACGTGTCCGCGTGGATGAAATTTTGTGATATAAGCGGGCATTGGGTCATGACGGGTCTGGTCACTTAGGTAGCGAATAGTTTTAACGAGAATATATTCACGTTCGCAGGCAATGGCTTTGCGTTCATTAATATTGCTACGTTCGATACGATATTTAAGATCAGATTTCGTGATAGGGGGTGCGGAATAGATTTTTAACGACTCAGCGACTGACACAGACTGATCTTTACTATAAGAAAGCAGCAATCTATGGGCGAGTAAATCGGGGTAACGCCGAATAGGAGACGTGAAATGTGCGTAATTGCTAAAACCTAGCGCATAATGTCCTTTATTCAAATCGCTATACTCAGCTTGGTTCATAGCAAGCAATGTCCAGTACGCAGCTGTTTGGTGACGGGCATTGTTTTTTATTTGTGCTAGAGTTAAATACAGACGATTGTATACTTTAATTTTCATTTTAAGGGGATCTTCACTTCCTTCGGTACTGACGGGTGTGCCTAGTTTGATTAACAGCTCGTTAAGTTTAGCGATGCGAAGAGGGTCTGGTGCTCCATGGGAGCGAAAGATGCCTAGCTCATATTTAGCAAGTACGACTGCAACTTCCCTATTCATCACGAGCATAAATTCCTCGATAAGTCGCTCACTAGCAGTACGTTCTTTAAGAAGAATCTCACGTACCGTATCATTTTCAAGAATGATTTTCTGCTCGAGCAGATTGAGATCGATAGCGCCCTCTTTAAGACGTTTAGCAAGCAAAATCTCACTGAGTGTCTGCATTTTCTTAAGTGTGTAGTCCAATTCTCCACCTAAGAACAATTTTTCATCTAAGACCGCTTGAACGATTGGATAGGTGAGTTTATGACGGCTTTTGATGACCGACCTGAAAAATCGTGCTTTTTTAACAGTGCCTGTATGATCGAGGACAAATTCCCCACTTACGGTGAGTCGTACGGCATTCTCAGTAAGCGAACAAACTCCATTTGAGAGAATTTCTGGCAACATCGGTAACGTCTGTCCGGGAACGTAGACTGACGTGCCGCGCTGACACGCAGCATTGTCTATCTTACTTCCATCTGTAACAAAACATGAAACATCTGCTATATGGACACCTAGCGTGTAAACGGGCAGATTGTCTGTATTTTTTGTTACGGTAAGCGAAATCGCATCGTCGTGATCACGCGCATCCTCGCCATCTATTGTAAAGATAAGGTTATTTCGCAAATCTTCACGTTCTGCAATAAATGTCTCCTCAGAAGCTAAATAATGATCGCTTAGCTCCTTGGCTTCATTTAGAACAGCAGGCGTAAACCGTGTGGCATAAGAATAACGTTTGCACAAAGTTTCAAAATCACGTTCTGCTAGGGCTGTGTATTTAAACGGACTACGTCTAGCGAATGCCTGCGGCTTTTTATTCGAATAATCTCGCCCTGCTTTAGCACTAACATGCTTATAGGAAGAGCGGCGCTTCTCTGAACGAGAACGTGTACGGCCCTTAATATGCCGACGGGCATGACTGTAACGTTTTTTCAAGTTTTTTATAATACAACGGGAAACAAAAATTAATAAGGAAAAAACCTTGGCAGAATTATAATTTTTTAAATGGCTTTACTAGAACAGAGAAAGCGTACTGAATTCAAATTTCAGAAACGGCTGATTGCTGGGCGGATTGCTTGCTACGCTTTTTGGCTTGCGCGGATAGGAAATGAACATTGACTTTGGTAATCGTGACTTGAGTAGTTTCCATGATTTTAAAGCGAATATTTTCATAATAAAGCACAATTCCCGGTTCTGGAACTTCTTCATATAAGTATAACAGTAAGCCAGCGAGGGTCTCAAACCCTTTCTTTACAATGTGCACTTTAAATGTTTCATTAAATTTGTCAATATCTAAAGATGCGTCCATTTGATAAAGATGTTCACTTATCTGTTTGATGCTCTGCTGTTCACGTTCCTTTTCATGATAGCGCCGTTCGAGATCAAGCGCCTTGTTTGCAATCGTATCCAGAGTAATCACACCCGAAGAGCCTCCATATTCATTGACTACGATAAGCAATTTATCACGAAAAATTGAAAACTTGCGGTAAAGACTCTCAACGGTTGCCGTTTCAGGCACGTAAATAGCTTGCTTGATAAAAGTTTTAACGCATTTTTTACGTTTCCGAGAGCGAAATACAGCCACCATGTCTATAAATCCAGTAAGATTGTCAATACGTGATTCGTATACTGGAATATAACGACTTTTTTGTTTTTCAATGATATTCATGACGGCATTGAGGTCTTGGTGTTCTTGAAGCATAAAGAGATTGACAAGCGGCTCCATAACTTCTTCTGCCTTAATGCGCGAGAATGAAGACAAATTTTTTATCACCGCTATATCCTTAGCAGAAAAAACACCCTCATCCGCACTGTCGGTAACGATCTCTTGAAAATCAGTCAATGAAAAATCAACTTCACTCGCAGAAGTACGCTTAGAAAGATCAGATTGCGGGAATGGGGGTGCACCTGCCTTATCCTGTTTCTGCTCCGCATTTGATCTTACAAGGGTAATATCTTTGAATAACAGTCGTTCTAACGCCATCATTGTCACGACAAACGGCGAAAACAAATTGCGAAAAAATACTAATATTGGGCTTGTGATGTAAAGAATCGCTGGCGTATAGCGTCTAAACAGTATCTTAGGCAAAATCTCACCCACCAGTAAAAATAATCCCGTAGAGAAAATCAAAAATAACGTCAACGCCTGAGTCCCAAATAGACTCTCCCACAACCTATTCGCTACAAAGGTCGCTAGAACATTTGATAACGTATTGCCTAGGAGGACCACTGAGAAAAAGAGTGGAATGTTTAGCACAAATGGACGGAGTAATGCCGCACCACGCTTCTTCCGTTCTAAATCACTGTATAACTTCTCCTTAGAAAGCCCTAAAATCCCCGCCTCTGAACCAGAGAAATAAAACGAGAACATCATCATTAAGACAAACGTTAAAAACAATACGACACTAATCATTGACAAATATTACAATAGCTTTTATGAAGAAACACGTTTAAGAATAACCACACTAATGCCCTTCTGCGTACATTCCTGGACTGTATACTCGAAATAAAGGTCGTTAAATGTTTCATAGCGCTTAGGAATCCGTTTAAAATGTTCTAACAAATACCCTCCCAGCGTCTCTACTGTTTCGCTGCTCATATTGATAGCGAAGTGCTCATTGATATCGCTAAGAGGCGTAGTGCCTGGCACTCTAAAAAAACCTTTTCCAACACTTTTAATCAAAGTTTTCTGGTCATTGTTATGTTCCGTGCCAGGAACACGCCCAAAGAACCTGTAAATAATATCGTCATACGTCACAATTCCTTCGATGCCGCCATATTCGTCGCTCACGAGCGCCACCTCAGAAGCAGAATTGCGAATATCATCTAAAGCCGCTAAGATATTCTTTGTTGTAAGGATTGTAATAGGCTTTTCTAAGTTCCTTCGGAGCTCCTGATGCGTCTTAAAATCAAGTCCATGCATTGACAAAGCACATTTCTCCTGTGACAAAACACCCTCGATGCTATCCTTCTGGACACGGTAAAAGGGAATGTATTTGAATGGGAAGTGACGGATTGTTTTTTTAAGACTCTCAATAGAACGTTTTTTGCTGAGATCAATGCCTTTGATTCGATCACGTGGAATCATGAATTGCCGCACTTCCATATTTTTGTACTGGACAAAATTTTTAAGGAGACCCAATTCTACTTTTTTGAGCACACCGGCATGCGAACTTAGATGGGCATAATTTAAAAATTGTTCGCGATCGAACGGAATTCTAAAAAAATATTCGTCATCCAATGAAGCACGCTGCTGCGATGACTTAACTTCTCCCTTAGGAGCAATTGTCGTTATTCCCTTCGCCAGTAAATTTTTAGAAGTATTTTTAGGCTGCGTTATCTTTCCTGGCGAGAGCGTGCTGGCAGTGCGGGCGGGAGTTTTGTTTGTATAATGAACGGGGACTGCCGGCGCACTACTGGCTAAGCGCGGAACCTCGGGCGCTAGGGGAAATTGAATTCTACTGATCACCCATCGTATCATCCAGGCGACAGGCAACGTTATTGGCATCAGGACCGTATAAATAGGTAGTAACACTAGGGCAACTGCTCGTGAATACGCCATTGCATAATACACCGCCAGCCATTTAGGAAAAAATTCACAAAATATGATCAGTACTAATGAAAATAGCACTAAAAACAAAATTTCACCCACTAAAACGTAACGTTTAATATCAAATACTGCTGCTAAATAAAAGGGCTCCTGCGCCAAAAATTGGTCTAATAGCCGCACCGACACAACCGTCGCAACAATATTAGCAAACATATTAAGTAACAGTAACGTAATAATAAGTGATGAAAGACGCTTCCTAAGGAAATGTGTACCCCTAGAGAGCAAGTCCCTGCTACGCTCCAAGCGATTTATCGCTATTCTGTCTAGGGACAAATAAGCCGCTTCAGAAGCAGACGAAAACGCTGAAAATGCTAAAGCTACGCCTAGGACAAGTTCTAACGATACAGGCCAATCATCAATCATGCTCTATTGTGTTGTGTTATATTCAAGAACGCAGGCAACAAATTTTTGCATTTTTACGATCTCTACCCACGTCTTATATCGCATTAGTGCTCTGTCATTAAGTATTATTATGCTCTGAAGGTTCTGCGTCTTCATAGGCGGATAATGGCGGACAGACACAGAATAAATTTCTATCCCCGTAAACATTGTCGATGCGTGCCACTGGAGGCCAGTATTTATGATTCCTTAGCCATGGAAGGGGATACACCGCCTCTTCGCGTGTATAGGGAGCAGACCAGTCGTCTTTAGCAATCATCATTGCCGTATGCGGTGCATTTTTAATAGGATTATTATCCCTAGGCCATTTTCCCGTTTCAATCGCTTTGATCTCACGGCGCAATGAAAGAAGAGCTTCAACAAACCTATCCAATTCACCCTTGTCTTCGCTTTCAGTAGGTTCAATCATCAACGTCCCAGCGACAGGCCAAGACATTGTCGGAGCATGAAAACCATAATCCATTAATCGTTTAGCAATATCTTCAGCAGCAATACCAGCGGTCTCTTTAAATTCGCGAACATCAATAATCATTTCATGAGCCACAAAACCATTTCTAGCCGTGTACAAAATTTTATACGCATGCTCGAGACGTTTACGCAGATAATTGGCATTGAGAATCGCAATCATCGTTGTCTGTTTAAGCCCACGCAACCCTAACATCTTTATATAGAGGTATGAAATCACTAAAATACTCGCACTTCCATACGGTGCTGCAGAAACCGCACCCGTCTTTATCGTTCCTGAAGACTTCTTTTCAGCAGCAAAGACTTCACAAAACGGATCTTCAGGCAAATAGGGAATCAAATGTTTTGCCACTCCAATAGGCCCCATTCCAGGACCTCCTCCACCATGTGGAATTGCAAATGTTTTGTGTAGATTGAGATGACAGACATCTGCTTTAATTTTACCCGGGCTCGTGAAGCCTATTTGTGCGTTCATATTAGCACCATCCATGTACACTTGTCCGCCGCATTCATGAATTTTTTCTATCATCCAGAGAATATCTGCTTCAAACACGCCATGTGTCGACGGGTAAGTGATCATAAGAGCACCCAACGTTTCTTTATACTGTTCGCATTTCGCAGAAAAATCTTCTCGATCAATATCCCCATTGTCAACACAAGCGACAAAAACAGGTTGAAAGCCTGCCATAACGGCGCTTGCTGGATTCGTGCCATGTGCCGATATCGGAATGAGGGCTGTCGTACGCCCTTTTTCACCGTTCGCATGATGATAAGAACGAATTGCCATAAGACCTGCGTATTCGCCTTGGGCACCAGAGTTGGGTTGCAGCGAGATCCCAGCGAACCCTGTTAATTCTTTTAACATTTCCATCAATTCTACCAACATTGCTTGATAACCTTGTGCTTGCGCTGCAGGGGCCATTGGGTGGATCGCGTTAACTGTTTCCCAAGAAAGCGGAAGCATTTCTGTTACAGCATTGAGTTTCATTGTGCACGACCCGAGGGGAATCATTGACGTGCGAAGCGAGATGTCTTTTTGTTCCAATTGCCCTAAGTAGCGTAACATTTGTGTCTCGCTGTGAATGATGTTAAAAATTTCGTGATTGAGGGCTGCGCTTGTTCTATGCAGTGCCTTTGGAATACGCGTAGGTGGTTGTAGCCGTGGGGCACCTTCCTGTTTATCCATAGCTGGCTGTTTTTGCTGCGTTTGTCCTGTGAAGCCTAAGGCAAAAATTGCTTCAAGTTCTATTAAAGATTCCTCCGTTACGGTTTCATCTAGCGAGAACGCTATAAACTCTTCATACGAATGTTTGTTTGAAGTCGCTGTTTTTGTGTTCAGTCCCCGCGCGAAGTCGCCTAGGTCGGCTATTTTTCCATAGCGTAAATTGATCTTTCGTTCGGCTGCAGCCTGTTTAATCGCACTGCACACCGGTTTTGTAACTAGCAATGTCAATGTATCAAAAAAGCTCTCATTGAGAACGAGCCCTTTAGTTGGATAGGTTGCGGCAAGTTCTCTCAGGTGGGTGAACAACCTTGTTGTATCACTGTGGACACGCGTAGCTATATTTTTAAGTCCTGCCGTACCGTGGTAAATGCTGTATGCAGCTGCCATGTTAGCAAGAAGGGCTTGTGCTGTGCAGATATTAGAGGTGGCTTTTTCGCGACGAATATGCTGTTCACGTGTCTGGAGTGCCATTCGGTACGCAGGATTGCCTTCGGCGTCTTTAGACAGTCCGATGACCCGCCCTGGCAAATGACGTTTATAGGCATCCTTAGTCGCTAGGAACGCGGCGTGCGGACCTCCAAATCCAACAGGAACGCCCAAGCGCTGCGCCGACCCATAAACGATATCCGCTCCCCATTTCCCAGGTGGTTCTACTAGCAGCATCGCCAGAACATCTGCAGCCACCGAGACGCGCAGGTTAGCGGACCTAAGTTCTGCTAACCAAGGTGCTAAATCATTTAATCCTCCTGTAATGCTTTGCTGTGAAAGCAACGCCCCGAAGAACTCATTAGCACGTTCTGCAGAAGATAAGATTTCCTCAGAAAATCGTTCGTAACTTCCAACCCAAAGGTCAATGCCAAGGGGCGCTGCGCGTGTTGCTAAAACAGCGCGCGTTTGTGGAAATAAGTCTTCAGAGACATATAATCGGAAAGCTGTTTTATCATGCGCCGTTCGCTGCATAATTGTCATCGCTTCCGCCGCAGCAGTCGCTTCATCGAGCAAAGACGCATTGGCAATATCCATTCCAGTAAGGTCACAGATCATTGTTTGAAAATTGATTAGCATTTCTAGTCTGCCTTGCGAGATCTCTGCTTGATACGGCGTATACGAAGTGTACCAGCCTGGATTTTCAAACATGTTACGCAATATAGGTGGCGGCACAATTGTTCCGTAATACCCTAAGCCTATATAAGACCGCCATACTTCATTCTTGTTCATCATTGCAGCGAGTTCTGTTAACGCTTTTTGTTCGCTCTGTTCACTTTCACGTGCTAGCATAGGAAAAGCTGTGGATGGTGTCGTATCCGCTATTAAGATATTGCTTGGAATCGATTTGGTGATGAGTTCTGCTAGCGATTTCAAATCAAGTGCTTTTAACATCGCTTCTACGTCAGGACCTTCTGGACCTAGATGGCGTGAGGCGAATGTACGTTCGCCACCTGAGAATTTGTTTAAGTCTTCACAAGTGATTTTCGTTTCGTGTTCGGCGCGCGTAGCGGTAGATTGCAGTGGATTCATTAGATGTCCTGGCCTTATTTTTTACAAACAACGATTTTCTTTATCTTTAAGTTGGATGTTATCCTGGTATATCTTATTTCTATGTTCGCTTATTATCTATTACAATGTATTTATTGAACGTGTGTATTTAAACAAACGTACGGGCTGTTACGTTCGCTTTTATAAGCCGTCCGCGTGTTTTTATGTGCACTGTTTCCTTGTCCAGTTGGTCTGCACCGCCAATGTAGCCAATGTATCCTAAGGCAATAGGTTTATTGAGGGTAGGAGACCAGAGGCCGCTAGTCACCGTTCCTAGCTTTATTTCAGCATTTTGGCTAGAAATGATTTCTGCTCCAGCGCGAACAGGCAAAGTTCCTTCGATAAGAAGTCCAACTAGATTTCTATTATGGTACTGGGCGGGGTCGGCTTTGAGTTCTTGCAAGCGTTTTTTACCTATAAAGTCCTCTTTTTTGAGTTTTACAGTCCATCCGAGTCCTGCTTCCCAAGCATTGATCGTTTCATTGAGTTCATTTCCGTATAAAGAGTATCCTTTTTCTAGTCTGAGCGAATCGCGTGCGCCTAGTCCGCACGGTTCTACGCCTAGCTCTAAGCAAACATCAAAGAGCCGTAGCACTTTATTATTAGGGATCATGACCTCGACTCCCGGTTCACCTGTGTATCCTGTAAAAGCAACGATAACCGCTTCGTCTTCAAACGTCGTCTGGACGATTGAAAAAGGTTTAAGCATACTGAGTGTAGGAAATATTTTTTTGAGAACTGTATCTACCTTTGCTCCTTGAATAGCTAGCAAGCCGTACTCGGCACTTCGATCCGTAACCGTAACATCCCAATTCATCTCACTTCGTTTCGCAGCTAGACGACTGGAGACCCATTCGTAATCTTTAGCAATATTAGCGGCATTGACGACCATATAAGCCGAATTTTCATCTAACATCCCTGCGATAACATCATCTATAAAACATCCCGCTTCATTGAGGAGTCCAGAATAGACTGCACGGTTTGATTCTGCCTTAGGGACAATGTTCGATATAAGCCAATTGAGTGCAGTTCGAGTACTGCTTCCTGAGAAGAAAAATTCACCCATATGCGAGACATCAAATATTCCAATGCGACCACGAACGGCTTCATGTTCGCGAACGATTGAACCGTAATTGACGGGGAGTTGCCATCCAGCAAAATCAACCATTTTTCCATTTAATTGCTTATGGCGGTCATAAAGGGGTGTTTTCTTCATAGGTCATCCTCAATTGGAATAATACACAAATTTCACTCAATCTAATACATAAATTTCATTAAATACCGTTTGCCCACTGGATCATTGAATCAATGAATGGGACTCATTTCAAGCTATTTTATAAAGAATAGCACTAAAAGTCAAGTCCTAAAATCACACTCATAAAAAATAAATTTTATCCAATACCACTTCACCGTTAAACAATAAATAAAACAATGCCGTACTCGTCAAGAAATAAATATTGAGAATGATTAGAAATGACAGCATCACCTCGTTTTTCTCAATATCACTTGTCTCCTGCACTATAAGTTTAACATTATAAACGGTTGTTACAACATAAAACAGCCCTATAAGAAAGAAAAATATAGAATACCCTTCTCTATGATCGTGATAATAACGCATGTAGATCATAACGTTGTAATAAATAAACAGTAAAATATAACAGATGATAGGTAGTAGATATGGTGCCAGTCTGATGAAGATATTGTTTTTATCGGACTTGATATAGCCGCTGCTCTCACGGACACGAAATTCAAATATCCGTGCTGAAAAACACACTGCCGCTATCATGTGCGCCACTTCATGAAAAAAGATATATATTCGCCTTAGTACAGACGTAAAATTGATAAGTAGTAACGCCAATACACTTCCTAAACCCATATACACCAATTTTTCACCCCTAAAATCAGTATTCCGTACCAGAATGACCCCAATTCCGACAATGATCGGCGTGATAAACAAAAACATCACTGTCGCCACCAAAATCTTAATGTTCTCCATTTTTTTACGTCATACCAGACAACTGATCCTACACCTATAAAAAGTAACCGCATAGGGATGCCAAGCAAAAATTCTAGCATTCAAATCACTCACCTTCTCCCTGCATTTCCAATTTCACTACAAGTTTACCATCACAACCGCAGAACACAATATAAGTTATGCCAACAAGTAATAGCACAATATATCAGTATATGTTACGCTGACAACTATTATGATAATCAACTAAGCCAACTGCAATCAACTTACTTAACAAAATAGATTAAGATTGGGTTGAGAACAATTTAGGGAATTTAGTCTCAAGAAACCGCAGCCGCTGCCGTGCTAACGTGACCGCAGCCCAATCTTTGTAATTAGCAATCACAAGCTCAAACTGAACATAAGCTAATTCATATTGCTTCATCTTATAATAACAAAACCCTATCTCATAAGTAGCCCATGCAAGCTCAACGCCATACTGTTCAGGCTGGTCTGAAAATTCTTCTAAGATAAAATTATAATAATAGATGGCTTGCTTGTACTTTCTGCGCTGGTAGTAATTTTGTGCTATAAAGTCATAGTACGCTGGTGTTCCAGGTTTGAGATTAACAGTTGTGATCTCCTCTTCCCTTTGAAACACACTGCACCCAACAAAGACACCGAGCACTAGTAATAGTATCCACCCTTTATGCATCATTATTTTACCAAACTTTCCTACAATTTTCTTAAACTAAGAACTCGTTGACGTGCGATCTAAAATTGTTACATTATTACAAATAGAGGTCCTATGTTAGTACGATCTAAAACTGTTATATTATTACAAATAATTACCTAGTGCTCATGTGCTTTAACGGGCTTATCCTGTGCTTGCATGACAATACTAAGGCTATCATTATCGGGGGGATTGGAAGGAAACGAAGTGTCCAGTCTTTCAACGCGAATACCACATTTTTTGAGAAAAACAAGTGCCTGCTCCCCTCTTTCCGTTCCACCTCTATACAAATCGGTATAATACACTTCACAAATACCTAATTGAGCCATGAGTTTGGCACATTCTAAGCAAGGGGCTACAGTTGTAAAAATACTAGCCTTATCACCACTTTCATTCGAACGTGCAAGCTTAGATATAGCATTCGCCTCAGCGTGATACACATAAGGAAACGTCATTCCTGTTTCGTCTTCACAAACATTGTCCCATCCTGGTGGTGTGCCGTTGTACCCGATTGAAATGATGCGATTGTCCTTAACAATGATACACCCCACTTGTCTGCGTTTACAGTACGATAGTTTAGCATAAATGTGAGCGACTTGCATATGGGCGTGTTTGATATTTTTTTTCACTGCAGACAACCGTTACTTCTATGAGGTTCTAACTGGGAAGCAATTTTTTAAAGCGTAGTAATCTAAATATAGTAATTGAACCGCGGCATTCTACTCGATATTGATTTTTAGCGGACAAGGGTTTGTCCTGCTGATCTAAGTTGTTTACAAGCAACTTTAACACGTTCTAGCATTCCGTCTTCGCCTTTTCTTAAATAACCGCGCGGATCAAAAAATTTTTTACTTGCCATCTCTCCTTCTAGATGGATGACTTTATTATAATGGGTGAAGAATTGATCAACAATAGGTCGCGTGAAGGCGTATTGCGTATCGGTATCAATATTCATTTTTACCACACCATATTCCAATGTTTCTTGAATCTCAGCTTCACTAGACCCTGATCCACCATGGAAGACGAGATAAAATGGCTTAGCTGCTGTGCCGAGTCGTTCTTTTAGAAGTGCCTGTCCTGCTTTAAGAATACTGGGATTTAATTTGACTGCCCCTGGTTTATAAACGCCGTGGACATTGCCGAAGGAGGCTGCGAGCATATAAGTCCCCTTTTCACCCGTACCCAAAGTCTCAGCGACCTTAAGCATGTCTTCGGGTGTCGTATAAAGTTTAGCATCTTTCTTAGCGACAATTCCATCTTCTTCACCACCAACAACACCGATCTCTACTTCTAAAATAATATCCAATGCCTGCGTCCGTTTGATGAGATTGCTTGCTATTGTCAAATTTTCATCGATAGGCAGCGCGGCCCCATCGAACATGTGCGATCCAAACAAGTTAGATTGATTATTTTCTCTACGCCGCTCTGTTTCTACCAGCAAAGGTTCTACAAACTTAGGCAGTGTTTCAGCAGGACAATGATCGGTATGTAAGGCAATATACACATCATACTCATCTGCAACGCGATGAATATATTCTGCCAAAAGAATGGCGCCTAAGCTCATGTTTTGAAGTTTTCCACCTGAAGCGAATTTTCCTGCACCCGTAGAAACCTGCAGTATCCCATCCGAACGACTTGCCTCTAATCCACGCAAAGCGGCATTAATGCTCATTATCGAAGCAATATTAAAAGCCGGGTAAGCGTAGCGGCCTGCGTGTGCAGCCGCAAGCATTTTTTTATAAATTTCTGGAGTAGCAATTGGCATCTGTCAGTGACTTTTAATAATACTTAAAATAATACTTAACTATTTTTATAGGCTGCATCAATCAAACACGATTTACCGCAAAACCTCTTGTTTAAAGCAATTACAATATAAATTCTCTATACTCTTAAATAATTGTACTATTATTACAGAAAATCACACCGCAAAAATACCGTAATTATTTAATACTGCAATCATTTAAGATCACTTTAAAAACACTTACGCAATCGCTTTTTTTTCCGTTATTTTGAATACATAATGATAGAAATTCCTAGTGCTAGTTATCCATCGACCTTTGCTATTCACAGAACTATTTCTTATCCGTTTCTTATTTCCATAACCTTGTCTATAATATATTCAATTTTCCATCTTTAAGTTTTACACCCCCATATCATGAATAAGATTATACGATTTATTGCATTTCATCGTTTCTATTCGAACAGAGTGAACGTATTTACTGTGTTTAATGTACTTGCATTAACAGTAGGAATCATGCTACACCACCACGTGTGGGCTTATCCTATAAAAATTAGAGAACTCACAGAATTAGCGGGTGTAAAGAAAAATTTTTTTATAGGATATGGACTGGTGACAGGTCTTTCTGGAACAGGTGATAGGCGAAGTCGTGTTACGCAAAAAAGTTTAAGTGTCCTCCTCGCCGAAAACGGACTTAACTTAGAAGACAGATTTATCAGCACGCGCAATAGTGCAGCAGTCATTGTTACTGCTAAAACAACAGGATTTTTAGAACGTGGCGATACCGTTGACATTACAGTCTCTTCATTAGGCGATGCTAGAAGTCTCGCAAATGGAATTCTCCTGCCCACCCCACTTAAAGCAGGCAATGGCATTATTTACATCGTAGCAAGCGGCAATCTCACATTAGCGACCGAAGCAACCACACAAACACGCTCAGTCATTGTCGATGGGGGTGTCATTGAAAGAGATTTCACTTTCAATACATCTTTTAACCAAGCAGAACCGACAGGAACGCAACTCTACGATCAAAGGAGTATCGTTCTCAAAATTAAAGGCTCGCAGCTAGATCGCTCTGCCCTCATCAAATCTAAAATAGAAACCACATTCAAAAAATTAAACGTCGCTTTTAACAACGATAAAACCATCGTTATCACACATAAAGAGGACATCACCCTAGACCATGCCCTTATCTTACAAATTCTCAATACAGAAGTAGAAATCCCTTCTGAACGCATAGTCGTCATCGATCAAAATTCGGGAATCGTTATCGCAGGTGGCAACGTTGCCATTGAACCGTCATTTATTTCACTTCCAGATCTCAGTCTCAATGTCTCCCAGCCCACATTAGAATCGCTAGGATACCTCAAAGAAGCCCAATCACCTGAAAAAACCAAAACCTATTACACAACCATTGAAGAACTTTTAACCGAACTCCAATCCTTAGAATTAGACGGATACCAAATAGGCAGTATCTTTAAAGCACTCAAAAAAAGTGGTGCCATCAACGCAGAACTCATTTTTCAATAGAACTCATTTTCTAATTTTAATAATTGACAACAACTTAAAACACACTCAACAAAACTATATCCATCTAATAATCAAAGACATTATGAACGATTCCCTAAGCTTACTAGCGACACCCCTCATCTCACCACTAAGTCCCGTATTAGATAAAAAATACCCACTAGCTAGTGATTTAGCAAAAAAAATCCCTACACCACTCCCTTCAAATAAAACATCTTTTGCTAAACTCACATCGCCAGCGACTAATGAATGGGAACAAACGTTAAATCGTTTTCAAAGGAACACTTCTGAAGGTTCATCACCACTCTTTCCACAAGGCAGAGACCTCATAAGCCCACTACCTCCTGCACACAATTCGGTATCAGGCATTGATAAAAATTCAAAACCCGCAGCGATTTCTGATCTTGAACAGAAAAAATACGCTCTATTTAAAACTGCACAAAACTTTGAAGCCCTCCTCGTCTATCAAATGTTTAAAGCAATGGAAAAAAACCTCAGCGGAGATACCCTATTGGGTGAGAATCAAGCCACTAAGATATTTAAAGATTTTCTCACCAATGAAAATAGTTTGCTTGCTGTTAAGAACAACGGAGCAAGCACAGGACTGGCTAAACTTATCTACGAAGAAAACGTCAAACACCTCACACAACAAACCACTTCATAGTTAATGTTTCACATGGAACATTAATTGAAATATAATCTATCATCTAATGCCTTATTCTATGTTTCACATGGAACATTTAGGATTAAGATTTCATATAAAGTGCCACCTTAACGACAGGTGTGATTTTCAAGTGTTCGTAAAGGATATTCTTGACTTCAGAGGTTATTTTCTTTTCACCACGCCGTTTATTTTTTAAGTTGTCATCAAATGACTTTCCAGCAAAACGGTCACGAAGCACTTCTGTTAAGAATGTCAATAGCTTTCTTTCGTTATGCACACTAGTCACACCAATGGCTTCGCTAAAAATATTTTCAATGCGATTGTGGTTACAGTGAATGAAGAGAATGAGAACACCACTTTCACTGATTTTCTTTCGCTGCTGTAAGACGAGTTCATCGCAGTCAGATATCTGTCCATTCTCGATGTACGTAGGACGCGTGCGAATTTTTTCTAATATTTTAACGTGGGTGGTGAACAATTCTAATTTCTGTCCGTTTTCAATAATAAATACGTCCTCTTTGGCAAGACCTTGCTTGAGTGCGAGTTCTTTGTGTTTGAGAAGGTTGAGATAATTACCGTGGATCGGGAAAAAAAATTTAGGTTTGATTTTTTTGATAAAGACAGCCAGTTCTTCAGCGTAGCCATGTCCACTTGTATGAATAGGCAGATCGTCATTGGTGATGACGGTATTACCATTTTTGAGCAATTTATTAATAAGATTGCTAACAGACAGTTCATTACCGGGGATAACCGATGACGAGAATACAATCACGTCTTCTTTACTTAACCGTAGCTGCCTGTGTTGTTTGGTTGCTAACTTTATAAGAGCAGATTTTTCTTCACCTTGGCTTCCAGTAACTATAAGCACACTTTCTTTAGGCGGATATTTATTATAACTTTTAAGTGGTTTGATCGTATTTTCATATTTATCAAGTAATTTTCCTTTCGCTGCAATACCTAAGTTGGTAAGCATAGATTTACCTAAGAAGAAGACAACACGATCATATTTGAGTGCCAGATCCAGTATTTTTTTGATACGTTCAATTTGTGTTGAGAACGTAGAGAACACTAGCCGTGTTGAATAGGATTTAAATAGTTTTTCTAAATTCCTATAAACTGTCATCTCCGTGATTGAATGACCTTTTTTTACGGCATTAGTCGAATCGGAAAATAGGGCAACACATTTTTTACCCGCATATTTTTCAAACGCTTCAAATTTATTTTGTTTACGCTGAAAGGGTTCTAGATCATGTCTAAAATCTCCAGAATGAACGAATATCCCTGTAGGCGTCTCGATCACTAAGGCACAGGCATCAGGAATACTGTGGTCTACGTAAACAGGTTCTATCATAAAAGGACCAATTTCTATTTTTTTATTGACCTCGATAACATTGAGTTCATAATCGGTTTTTCTAATTTCTTTGAATGCCTGATGAATCAACATTGCTGTGAAATTACTTGTATAGATAGGAATAGAGAGTTCTTTGATAAGAAAATGGACTCCTCCTATATGGTCTAGATGGCCATGGGTACAAATAAGTGCTTTTACTTTACTTATATTGTTTTTCAAATAGCGCATGTCGGGAATAAGATAATTCATCCCAAAGGTTGGTTCACGATTGAATTTCAGTCCATAATCAATAATGATAATGTTATCTGCATATTCAAATAATATGCAGTTATTTCCAAATTCTTCTAACCCTCCTAAAGCAACCACTTTAGTAGAACCTGTTTTTTTTATAATATTTTTCATATTTATTTAAATTAATTATAATTATTATTATAGAGCTATCAGATTATCATAACTCTATTAAATCTTGTATTCAAAGTATGACAACCGCGTAACAATGTGTAGAATTTACTCTAAATTCTCATAAAAGCTTTATGCCATTAAAACAGCTTCCTATTAACGCGTGATTTCAGTAACTTATAAGTTACTGATAAGTTTAGTTAATTTTTCTTAAGTATATTTATAATCTTTTGATAAGTAACCGATGAATCTACGAACTACCACCCGTTTATAACACTTATTAATTGAATAGTTATTGTAATAAACTTATGATAAGTTAAATGGTAAGCATATAAAATTTGTAAGGTTACTTAAAGCAATTAAAGTATGTATATCGTTCAATGATATGTTATAATAAGTAGGAGGATGATCATTTTTTTCACTCTAATGATAATATGCAATTGAGTATTATGCTCATGAATTAGTTTAGCTGAGGGAAAAGGTGGTAGAATGTCACTAAATACACATCGCTAATGTGATTTATCGCAATAAAAATGAAATTGTTATTGGCATCCCCTAGGGGATTTTGTGCAGGAGTTGAGCGTGCTATTGATACTGTTGAGCAGGCTTTAAAACGTTACAAACCTCCTATTTATGTACGTCATGAAATCGTTCACAATAGGTTTGTCGTTGAGACGCTTAAGGCTAAAGGGGTACGGTTTGTAGAAGAGCTCGATGAAGTGCCTGACGGGGCTTTGGTTATATTTTCAGCCCATGGTGTCGCTCAGAATGTTTACGACGAAGCAAATAAACGTCAATTGAAATTTATTGATGCGACTTGTCCTTTAGTACGCAAAGTGCATTTTTCTATTGCACGTTACGCCAAAAAACAAGTCAATATTATTCTCATAGGGCATGCAGATCACGTAGAAGTTATTGGTACTATGGGACAACTTCCTAAAGGACATGTGCATCTTGTTCAAAACACTTCTGACGTAGCAAAACTTGATTTTCCCCATGATACGCCCCTTGCCTACACCACCCAGACCACGTTATCTACTTTTGAAATAAAGGACATTATAGCAGCCCTTAAACGCAAGTATCCCAATATTATGGGGCCTGATAGTGGAGACCTTTGTTATGCAACAACCAATCGGCAACAGGCCGTTATTGATATCGTGAAGCAAGTTCAAAGTATGATCATAGTAGGGTCTTCTAATAGTTCTAATTCTACACGTCTTAAAGAGATAGCAGTCCATTATGGTATTCCCGCATATCTAGTCAATCGCTGTGATGATCTCAATGAAACGTGGTTTAAAGACATGGATACTGTAGGAATTTCTTCTGGTGCTTCGGCTCCAGAATATCTAGTTCAAGACATCGTTAAATGGTTTACCGATCATTACACTGTTGAAGCGGTCAAGGAACATAGTATTGTAAAAGAAAATATAAGATTTCCACTTCCGCTTGAAGTGAGATAAATTAAATATAAGCCTTTAAGTCATTGATGCGATCAGCACAGTATTTCCGTTATTGTTGAGTATTTTATGCAATTATTTTTTTAAAGAAGTCGTTATAAACGATAAATAACAGTAATCAATCAATCAATCAACCAATTCCATACACAAAGTTATATGCAAAGAAGAGTCGTGATGAAAATTCTAAATAGGATTAAATCTAAACAAACCAAGCGATTTCTCGTGTGGATAGCAATTGCTTTACTTGGAGTAACGCTTACTTCTTGTGCTTCACTGCGTAGGCTTGTTATTAAAGAGGCGTTTCCTGCTATTGAAGCGACAGAACGTGCGATCCTTTCTGAGAGTAATGAGGATATTGCCAAGCAATCTCTTCCATTTGCTATGAAACTAGCAGAAGGTATTTATGAATATTCCCCTAATTCCTTATATGCTTCTAAACTGAGTCTACTTTACGCTGCTTATGCGTTCGCTTATGTTGACAATGGACCTTATGATGATTTTGATTTGACAGCTGATCAGCAACTTCGTCAGAGCCGAGCGCTTTATAAAAAAGCGTTTTCTTATGCACTATTATCATTAGATAAAAAAGTGAAAGATTTCTCAATAAATATTTACAAGCCTGCACAAGTTCCCATTCTCTTAGAACAAGTCAATTCTTCTCAGGTAGAAGCTTTGTTCTGGTTAAATTTTTCCTGGGCAATGATTTTATTTTCTGATCTAAGTGATATCAAAACATTGGCTCAAGTAGAGACCATTCGTAAATTGGCAGAACGTCTGGTTAGCTTAGACGATAATTACTACTACGGTGCCCCTTATGTGATATTGATGGCTTATTACGGTGGGCGTAGTCGTGCAATTGGTGGCAATCCTACTCAAGCACTACGCTATTATAAACTTGCTCAGCAAAAAAGTAAAGGCTATTCGCTTATCCCTTATTACGTCTATATGCGGTTTGTAGCGATAGAACAAGCAGATCGAGAAGGATTTGAACAGGCTTATCGTGAGATCAAACAATTTTCTATCGATAATAACAAAGAATTTGCTTTTGTAAATGTTTTCTTAAAACGCAAAGCTAAACTTCTTTACGAAAAACAAGAATTATTTTTCTAACTTAGATTTTATTTGAATACGCTACGCATACGAAGATAATTGTACTTACAATACTTTTACAATATTATAGTACTTCCAATGAAAATGGCGCTGTAGTGATATTAATGATCACGCAGTAAAATTAATGATACCCCTTGACTGTCTTATAAAACCTACTCAAACGTTATAAAACGTTACAATGTTCCTATTGATAATTGCTCGTTATGGCTGAAAAAATTATATTTTCAATGAATGGTGTTTCTAAAATTGTTCCACCACGTAAAAATATTCTAAACAACGTCTCACTATCGTTCTATTACGGTGCTAAAATAGGTGTTATTGGTATTAATGGAGCTGGAAAGTCAACGCTCCTTAAAATTATTGCTGGTATTGAAAAAGATTATGACGGTGAGGTTACTTACGATAAAAACATCGTCATAGGCTATCTTCCACAAGAACCCCAACTAGACCCCAATCTTACCGTATCAGAAAATATTAAAGCAGGCCTTAAAGAAACACTTGATCTGTTAGCAGAATTTAATGATATTTCTAACCGCCTAGCAGAATCTCTCAGTGAAGAGGAGATGAATAAACTCATGACACGTATGGGTGTTATTCAAGAAGAACTTGAAAAAAAAGATGCTTGGGAGATTGAACGCAAAGTCGAGATGATTATGAATGCACTTCATGCTCCTTCTGATGATATGGAAGTTGCTAAATTGTCCGGAGGAGAACGTAGACGTGTTTCACTTTGTAGACTATTGATCGAAAAACCGGACGTTCTTATTCTAGACGAACCGACTAACCATCTCGATGCTGAAAGCGTTGCTTGGTTAGAAGAGTTTTTAATTTCTTTTCCAGGCACCGTCCTCACTGTAACACATGATAGGTATTTCCTAGACAATGTTGCAGATTGGATTTTAGAACTCGAGAATGGCTGTGGCTATCCGTTTAAAGGAAATTACAGTGATTGGCTTGCACAGAAAGAAGAACGACTGAGGCTAGCTGAAAAATCCCAAAGTCAACGCCAGAAAGCACTCAAACGTGAACTGCAGTGGATTAGAGAAAATACGCGCGGACAACAAAAAAAGAATAAAGCGCGTATAACCGCTTATGAAAATTTACTTGCCAACGCCAATGATAAAAAACTCGAACAGATGGAAATTCGCATTCCGATCCCACCACGACTGGGAGAACAGGTCAGTGAATTAGAAAACATTTCAAAAAGCTTTGGCTCCCGTGTTCTGATCAGAAATTTTTCAATGCTCGTCCCACGCGGCGCTATTGTAGGTATTATCGGTGCTAATGGAATGGGTAAAACAACGCTGTTTAAAATGCTCATAGGTGAAGAGAAACCTGATGCTGGATCTATTCACATTGGATCAACGGTTTTATTTTCTCATGTCGGACAATTTCGTGATAACCTCAATCCAAACGACAATATCTGGCAAGCTATCTCAGAAGGACAAGAGGAAATTTCACTGGGAACAAGTAAAATTCATTCACGGGCCTATGTTGGAAGTTTCAATTTTAAAGGTACTGACCAACAGAAAAAAGTAGGCACTCTCTCAGGTGGTGAACGTAATCGCGTTCATCTAGCACGTCTACTTCGATCAGGAGGAAATGTGTTACTGCTCGACGAACCTACGAATGATCTAGACATTGGAACTTTACGTGCTTTAGAGGATGCATTACTAGCATTTGCAGGTTGTGTTCTAGTCATTTCTCATGACAGATATTTCTTAGACAGAATTGCAACACATATTCTAGCTTTTGAAGAGAAAGGACACTTGGTCTTTCATGCAGGAAATTTTACGGATTATGAGGCGTATAAAACACAGCATGTTAAAGAGACCTAAACACTCCGTTAGTATATAGGTTAGGTTTTTTCATCGCGAGAGAAGGTCAGTCTATTTTCAATCTAAATCGAGAAACAAATTTGGACTATTCTCAGTCACTTTGATTCGCCTGCGCGCCTATTTTTTTCTTTGTTCGTCCACTAGTGGTATCAACTCGTATTCTGTCTTGGTTAGAGGATTCAGAAGCCGTGCTTAGAAGCAACTTTCTTCTAAACATTTTAAGTAAAGCAATTGTTAATATGGCCAGTACAGGACCAATAATCACACCTAAGAGACCCATTCTATAAATTCCACCTAAAACCGAAACGGCAATAATCGAGGGATGCACATTCGCACGGTCACCCATGATCTTAGGCTTAATAATATATTCAATAATCCCCACCGTCCCACAGCCTAAGATAAGAATAAAGAGCCCAGTACTGATATTGCCGGTCACAAGGAAATAAATACTCGCAGGACCTAGAATTCCATTGGCACCGACAATTGGGATCATAGTTAAGATTGCCATTGCCACGCCCCACGTCACCGCCCCAGGAATACCTAAGATCGCAAAAATCACACCCCCTAAAAATCCTTCTATCAGTCCCACTAAAACTGTACCATATAACGTAGCATTGATCATCTTAACGGTTTCTTTGACGACTTGATCTTTCTCTTCTTCTGCTAACGGAAGGAAGCCTTTAATGGTATTAAAAAACTTATCTCCATCTTTAATAAGAAAAAACGTTAAGTAAATCCATAAGAACACATTGACAATAAATGTCGGTAGATTCACTAGAAAAGCACGCAGCGATCTCACTAACCACGTCACCACTACATTGACAGCACCAATAATTTCGTCTTTAATCGAATTTCCCTGCAGCAATGCTTCTAATGATGCTAGATATCCATTCTCTTCTAACTTTTGATAAAGGTACGTTCCTTGGATGATATTAAAAAAGTCGTTATCGTTGTCATTGAAATAACTTGTGACTAGAGCGTAAAAATTGCGCGCTTCGTTTGAGACCAGAATCGATATTCCTACCAAAGGACCTATCACGAACGTGAAAGCAAGTAAAAATGTTACCACCGACGCCTGCGTGTTAGATAATGATTTCCGTAAAAAAGTCTTAATCGGCATACAAAAATGTGTTAAAATAAACGCAAGAATAATCGGTAACACCAGCGGCAGACTGATATAAAATAAGCCCACCAACATTAAAGTGGTAAGCCCTAAAAAGAAGATAAGCGGAATATTTTTCACAGATCAGATAGCAGTAAATAAGTTATAAAATAAATCAACCAAACCAGTCTTTCATGCATGCTATGAGGATAGAGTTAGCGGTCATCAATTTAATCTGTAATTAATTTGGGATCGCGATTAGGTCCAGGTGTTACCTCGTCTTTTTTACTACGCCTTTTAGCTTCATCCCATTCTACATTGGCATTGCGGTCAATCCACAAGTCGTCCGCGTCGTCATCCGTCACAATCGCATCTACAGGACACTCAGGGTCACACGCCTCACAATCAATGCATTCATCTGGGTGAATAACCAGCATATCATCCAATTCAAAAAAACAATTGACAGGACACACTTCTACACAGTCAGCGTATTTGCATCCGACACAAGCTTCGGTCACAACTCTAGTCATAAGGTTACAACGCCTTTAAAAATTTATGGGTTCGGTAAAACTTTCCTATTGGGTCTATGGATTATCTAGGATAGGTAGCGAATTTGCTTCCAGTCAAACAAGAACGGTAAAATAAGATCGGTAAAATCAATTAATCTCAGTTTATAAAACGTTTGGCTTTTATTTATAGTTAATATAGATCATTATTAATATAATATGGATTGCTATTAAAGTCAATAGGTTTAAAGATGAAGCAGATTTTTAGGATGCATCATTTATAGGTCGCTCTGCTAGGAGGGAGCATTTGATTCATTTTTCGGTGGCTTATTTATCAGAGGTTGTAAAAAAAAACTATCTAGAAAATTATCTAGATGACGTAGCAATCACACGACGCAGATAATTTTTTAACAACTCAGACAACTTAGGCACTAAGAAAGGCAATTAATAATGCTAACAAAACTGTCTGCTTTAAGGGACGCCCCACCAACGAGTACACCATCAATATTCGGTGCTTTAAGGAAAGCGCGCGCATTTTCAGCCTTGACACTTCCACCGTAGAGAATACGAATGCATTCTGCTAACGCTGCCGTTGTCGCTTTAGCGATAAGCTCACGTACCAATGCATGCGTCGTTTCAGCGTCAGCCGCTGTCGCACTCACACCCGTACCAATCGCCCACACAGGTTCATAGGCAACAACTACTTTCTGTAATACTTCTAAATCAATCGTCGTAAAGACACTGTTTAATTGCTTTTGTAAAACGGCTTTGAGATTACCACTTTTACGCTCGGTCAATGTTTCTCCAATGCACAAAATAGGTGTAAGCCCCAATGCGAGTAATTTTTCCACTTTTTTATGTACAGTGGTATTGCTTTCATGAAAATGCGCGCGTTGTTCGCTGTGCCCAACTAGTGAATGCGTAATGTTTAAATGTTTAAGCATAGATACAGAAATCTTACCTGTATAAGCGCCATTCGTCTCCCAATGGACGTCTTGTGCACTGACGTAATATTTAGGATAGGTTGTTAGACGAGCTGGGTTATTTTGAGAAGTATTGTTTTGAACGTTCGTTGGCATTGGTTTTGTATTATCTGCAGTGGCGTCTTTATGCATTGGCTCCCTATTAGCATCTGTATTTGCATCTTTATCAAGGCTAGGTGGTGTATGCGGTGTGCTTTGTAGGGATTCCAAGGTTACCCCTAGTTTTATCAATTGCTCTCGTACGGGCAAGAGACACAAGTAAGTCGGTGCTAGAATAATTTCACAGTGCGGAGCTGAAGGTAACTTCGTAACGCCGCGGACAATGGCTTCACTTAATAAACTAGCTTCCGCAACATCCACATTCATCTTCCAATTGCCGGCAATAATCGGTGTTCGCTTCAATTTTATTTTCCTTATAAAAAAATATTCTTATCGTGTCAGTACATTAATCTAAATTAAATCGGTGAGAAGTATCTAATTGTGTCAGTCGAGTAGATTAGTGTACTTTGTTACATTATGTTAACGAGAGTGCGTCGTCATTGCTGAAGAATGCACGTAAAACCTATAAGAAATAATTGTTAAAAACCTATTTATTAATTATATCATTTTTCAATCGTTTCAATTAAATACAGATGGAAAATTGCTAAGTAGGACTCCAATTAACCACAGATGAACGCGGATAAACACAGATTGAGAATTAGGTTTAACTGCACAGATGAACGCAGATGGGATGGCATGAAACTAATTCACCGCAGATTGAGAATTAGGTTTAACCGCGGATGAACACAGATTGAGGGGCAGGTTTAACCACAGATGAACGCAGATAAACACAGATTGGAGCAAGGTAGCGTATGGTCATGATATAGAGCAAATATTCATCAAGGAGAAATTATTATGATAGAAATAATCAGATAATACCTCAGCAGGTTAGCACCATTTAACAATGTATTGCGTACTTCAAGGGTATAATAGTAGAGTAGCGGGTGAGATTTTATAGTGGTTTGTAATTGGGTATAAAATTTATAATTCAAAGTTAAATATAAGAGAATGCAGCAGGCAAGAAAACAAATTCATCGTAAGAGGCAGCCATATGAATGCGAATGAAAAAGATAAAGACAATCTGGATAAAAACAACTTACTCAAAGCTTATAAATATCGGCTTTATCCAACAAAGACACAAGAAGAGCTTATGGATAAATATTTTACGGCTTCGAGAGAATTTTATAATATAGCGTTAGAAGATCGGACGATTAAATTTTATAGCGCACTTACTGGTGAAGCAATCCTGACATATAAAGAAATTGATGAAAAATGTAAAAAACTTTTGGTAGATAAAATCTGCTCCAAAGAGGATAACAAGAAAGAAATAGCGCAGGAATTTTTCGAACTTTCTAATGAGGATCAGATAACAGACGAAGAAGCGATAAGAGAACAGATTAAAGGCGGGACACTTTATGAATGCGGGACACTTTATAAAAACCTTTATAAAAAATTAGGTAATGAAGATCAAAGAAAAATAATAGGGCTAGTACTTAGAATTTTATATAAGCCTGATAATAACCTTTCCCAATCAGCTGAAAACTGCGTCCCAAAAGTAGTAGCCAATCTAGAAAAACTCATAAGTATAAAAACTATCGAACAAGAATTTTATGTCTATTATAAAAACCTGAATCCAGAATGTCAAGGACCGAATGCAGACTATGAAACGGTGCTATCTGATTTAGATAAAAAAAAGATCGCCAGAGAACTTATCGAACTTTTTCTAAAAAAGAGAAAGAGAGAGAATCCTAAGGAACGAAATAATGTTAAGGAAGAGATAAAGAAAAAACATCGTGAAATAAAGAACAGAGACATCAATATAAAAATAAATGAATATATAAAAAAACTGATAGAAGAACAAATAGAAAACAAAACGCTCTATACAGATCTCGATAAAAATGATCAGAATAAAATAAGACGATTATGGCTTAAACTTTTATATGAGCCATACCTTAAATTTAATAAGGTACTAAGCAGTGACCTCAGATCTGAAATATTAGAAAAATCAGAAAAAAATTTAGAAAAGTTTATAGAGGAGATTTATGGTAGATTAAATGAAGAACATAAAGCAGCTTTGATAAGAGAATTGATTAAAAATAAAGCTGAGAAAATTATCCATTCTGAATTTGGTACATCGCTAAAGAAAAAACAAGAGAAGGAAGCCATTAATAATCTGCTAGGAGAAATAAATAATAAATTGTTAAATGAGAGTGCTTATATTACGGTTAATGAGGTTATAAGAAATTATAAAAAAGATAAAGGAAATAGGGGGGAACTGTATTTAGATAAAGTAGATAAAGCGATGCTAGACTCTGTCTATGATGATCTTAACACTGTGTTTGCTAATTTTTGTGAAGGCAAATTTAGTAAAAAAATTGATCCCAAAAAAGGAAGGTCTTCAAAAGGGACTGCAGAATATCCGCACCGCAGAGTAGAAAATCTCAACTCTTTTACGTATAGTGATGAAGATGAGGTTAAACAGTGTAAAGTTATTTTCGAAGAGAATAGATTATATCATCCGCTCTTTCCTAAGGCTAATCATAGCAGCGCCGATGACAGTAAAGGTGGGATCAGATGTATCGTGCATAGACCCTATGATAAATCAAAAAAATTTGTCTTAGAGAAGTGCACTATATCACAAAAACTTTCAGGAAAGTATTACGTGGTAATAGTCATCGATCATGGTGAGGTTACTAAACGTCCAAGGGAAATCAGTAGCATAAAAGAGGAAGAGGTCATTGGCATTGATATCGGAGAAAAGGAGTTGGGATTATCAACAAGGAAGCTGTGCATATATCCTGAAGGTAAGATAAAAAATCCTATAGAAGCAGATCAAAATTACTCTGATAAGAAAACAAAGAAAACATATAATAACAAAGCAGAGAAAAGATATCAAAGATTAGAAAGAAAGAAGGCGTGTTGCAGAAATAAATTTGAAAAATTAGAAAAAAAATCAAGTGAAGGCAAAGTTTTAAGTAGTAACGAAAAGGAAAAAGCAAGAAAAAAACTTGCTATTCTTAATGAGCGTATTACGAATAAGAAGAGAGACTACTGGCATCATCAGAGTATTAACTTACTGTTAAAAGACCCTAAGCAGCGATTTGATAAGAGAAATGAAAAAGATCAGATCGAATGGCCATTAAATGATATTGAAATAAATAAAGATGGTGTTTTGGTCGGAAGGGTTAATCTAGGAAACCCAAGTAAAGACTGGAGAAAGCATCAGCTGGGAAAATTTAAAGAGTTTTTAGAGTATAAGGCTAGGTGGTATGGTGTTCATTACCTTGAAGTTAATGAAAGCGGGACTACTAATATATGTTCAGCATGTAAAACAAAATACACGGCTAATGAAGTTGAAGGAATAGAAATTAAAGAATGGACTTGTGCTAACTGTGAAAAAAAACATAGGGAAGGAGACACTATAATAAAATGCCCGAATCCAGATTGTAAAGAAGAACGTAAAAATTCTAGAGACCTGCTGCAAGACGAGATATTGAAGTGTGTTAATTGTGGAAAGGAACATGAGAGAGAGGCTATTAAAAAAACGGCTATGGGAGAAGAGAAATGTCCATACTGCAAACACAGAGGAAAGATGAAGAAAATAAAATGGAAGTGTGGACGGTGTAAAACAGAAAATGATATAAGTGAGACTGTTGTAAAATGTCTAGATTGTAATAAAGAGTATCCATATGATAGATATGAAGACATGCTGCAAAGAAAATGGACATGTAAGAAGTGTAAAAAAGAACATGATAGAGATGAGAATGCGGCAAAAAATATTGCTAGAATAACCTTAGAGGAAATGAAAAAAGAACCTAGCAAAACAAAAGAGTCCGCAGATAAACTGATGAAAGGAAAAGGAGGGTATAGAGGAAAAGGAGGTGGGAACAGTGAACATCACAAGAAAAATAAGAATTCTCATCCCGCTCAGAAAAAATATGGGGTGAATCAAAAATATAAAAACAAACCAAACAATCATTAATTATTCGAGATCGAGGGGATTTGAAACATTGGGGAATATTGCTAAAATAGATAAGAATAGTTAAGAATGGGAGTTAGACATTGATATTTAATGAAAAAAGCAAACTCAATGAAGGCAAATTAATATCAGTGAAAATACCCCCAATATCAGTGAAAATAAACTAGCGTCAGTGAAAATATCCCAATATTAGTAAAAACAAGCTAATGTCAGTCAAAGAAAAATAATGTTGATGAAACTTTCTAATATTATTGGAATAAAAATAATATTGGTAAAAAAACAAAAAAATACTTGACAAGAAGTGAGAAATATACTATATTAATAGTGGGCAGCCTACCACAATGAATAAACTTAAACAGAGCCTCTGTTTAAGTTAAGGCTGTTTTAAAGAAACAGAATATCTCTGGGCCTAAGCCGGGGGTTAATCAATTAAGACTGGTTAACAGCAAAGGTGCGTATTGATTTTTTTGAAAAAATGAAAATTTTAGATAAAATTGAGATGGGAAGTTGCTTTTTTTTGAAAAAAAGGAAAGGTGATTTCAGCACAAGTACTGATGAATTAGGGGGTTTGCAACGCTTTGATGAACTTACGGTGGTAGGCTGCCCTAATTCGTAGGTACACTAGGACTAATGTTACCATAGATAAATAACAAGCAAGGTGGTAGGCTGCCCTAATTCGTAGGTACACTAGGACCTTACCACTCTTTACGTAGGCACCCTATGAGTGGTAGGCTGCCCTAATTCGTAGGTACACTAGGACGTAAGTCATAAAAATCTCCATTTCCAGCAGGTGGTAGGCTGCCCTAATTCGTAGGTACACTAGGACTTCATCGTTAATCTTTTCATTAGATTTGTCGTGGTAGGCTGCCCTAATTCGTAGGTACACTAGGACTAACTTTTCATAAATCCTAATCCTATCCGCGTGGTAGGCTGCCCTAATTCGTAGGTACACTAGGACGCATCACAGAAGCCGTAGCGCGAGAAAACGGTGGTAGGCTGCCCTAATTCGTAGGTACACTAGGACAACAGGCTATCCCCGATCTATGCCGTGGTAGGCTGCCCTAATGTATGAATTGGGGCGGCCTGCTACTGTGTGTGGTAGTGAGCTGGAATAATTCGTAGGTGCACTAGGGCTTAGTGGTGTACTAGAATGTATCAATGTTGAGAATTGCTACTCTGTGTGGTAGCAGCTGGAATAATTCGTAGGTACACTAGGACTTTTGAAGGGTAAAATTTTTAGTGAGAGGTGTGGTAGGCTGCCCTAATGTATGAATTGGGGTAGTCTGCTACTCTGTGTGGTAGCAGCTGGAATAATTTGTAGGCACACTAGGACCTGGTAGTGTACTAGAATGTAACAATGCTGAGAATTGCTACTCTGTGTGGTAGTAAGCTGGAATAATTCGTAGGTACACTAGGGCTTGGTGGTGTACTAGAATGTATCCATGATGAGAATTGCTACTGTGTGTGGTAGCAGCTGGACTAATTCGTAGGTACACTAGGACATGGTGGTGTACTAGAAATTGTCAATGATGAGAATTGCTACTGTGTGTGGTAGTAAGCTGGAATAATTCGTAGGTACACTAGGGCTTGGTGGTGTACTAGAAATTGTCAATGTTGGGAATTGCTACTCTGTGTGGTAGTGAGCTGGAATAATTCGTAGGTACACTAGGGCTTGGTGGTGTACTAGAATGTATCAATGCTGGGAATTGCTACTCTGTGTGGTAGCAGCTGGAATAAAAAAACAAAAAATACTTGACAAGAAGTGAGAAATATACTATATTAATAGTGGGCAGCCTACCACAATGAATAAACTTAAACAGAGCCTCTGTTTAAGATAAGGCTGTATTAAAGAAACAGAACATCCCCGGGCCTAAGCTGGGGGCTAGCCAATTAAAACGGGTTAGCAGCAAAGGTGCGTATTGATTTTTTTGAAAAAATGAAAATTTTAGATAAAATTGAGATGGGAAATTGCTTTTTTTTGAAAAAAAGGAAAGGTGATTTCAGCACAAGTACTGATGAATTAGGGGGTTTGCGACGCTTTGATGAACTTACGGTGGTAGGCTGCCCTAATTCGTAGGTACACTAGGACTATTAATATGTGTTAATATACCTGATAAATGTGGTAGGCTGCCCTAATTCGTAGGTACACTAGGACTTCTAATCCTACACCCCACACCCAGCCTACGTGGTAGGCTGCCCTAATTCGTAGGTACACTAGGACTGCTCCGTGTCATTAATATCAATAACGTCAGTGGTAGGCTGCCCTAATTCGTAGGTACACTAGGACTATATAAGTATCCACTTCCAACATACCATAGTGGTAGGCTGCCCTAATTCGTAGGTACACTAGGACTTTATAGGCGATCCTATTTTATTTTTTGTAGTGGTAGGCTGCCCTAATTCGTAGGTACACTAGGACACAGGAATTTTGCAAGCGCGTGGTATTAAAGTGGTAGGCTGCCCTAATTCGTAGGTACACTAGGACTTATTTTTTATACTTAATGATAAATTCTGTGTGGTAGGCTGCCCTAATTCGTAGGTACACTAGGACCAAATTTATAACCGTCTCTTCGACTTGACTGTGGTAGGCTGCCCTAATTCGTAGGTACACTAGGACAAATACCAAAACTCAATAGGAAGCTGACGAGTGGTAGGCTGCCCTAATTCGTAGGTACACTAGGACAGCGAATAAACGCTACACATGAATGACAAAGTGGTAGGCTGCCCTAATTCGTAGGTACACTAGGACCCATAAGGAATCTGTGTGCCGTCGGTCGCTGTGGTAGGCTGCCCTAATTCGTAGGTACACTAGGACGCTTTATTAAAAGATTTCATCACACCTCCAGTGGTAGGCTGCCCTAATTCGTAGGTACACTAGGACGTAGAAGTGCTATTGTTGCTGGGGCTGGGGGTGGTAGGCTGCCCTAATTCGTAGGTACACTAGGACGTAGAAGTGCTATTGTTGCTGGGGCTGGGGGTGGTAGGCTGCCCTAATTCGTAGGTACACTAGGACATCTAGACGACTAAATACTTCTCTAGTCATGTGGTAGGCTGCCCTAATGTATGAATTGGGGCAGTCTGCTACTGTGTGTGGTAGTAAGCTGGAATAATTCGTAGGTACACTAGGGCTTGGTGGTGTACTAGAATGTATCAATGAT